>NZ_AXAU01000003.1 GCF_000472965.1 Bradyrhizobium murdochi
TGGAACGTGGTCTCGTACGATCTCAAAGCGGTGCTGGTGCCAGATGCAAAGCTAACAAGGTTGGTAATGTAGTTGCCGCTCGGGTCAGTGCTCCAAATGTTGTATTGGCCGGTGCTCGCATTCTTCCACGCGACGTCGTAGCCGCTACCCGTCTGCTCGGCCCCGATTGGAGCCCACCCAGTCCACATGCCGGCCGTGACCGGCGCACCCGAGAACTTTAGCTGTGGGCCAGTACCGCCCGAGACCGGATTGAGGAAGTAGTTGTCTNCTACCTGCACCAGGCTGGTTGAGCCGATCGCCTCGACAACTACCGGAAGCGCATATGTGCCAATCAGGTCAACGATACTCGGCGCGACATTGCCGATGAGATCAATCGCAAAATCAGCAACACTATCACCGTTCGTATCACCTTGGAGAACAGTCACGTTGAGAGTGCTGTTGTGGAAATAGTCGAGCTCTCCTGCCGTATTGGTAAAGGCCAAAGTGCCGATGAAATGGAACATGTCATAAGCCGCCGTCGAACTAATCGCATCGATGCCGAGGTCGATGCGGTCCACGCCGGTCATGAAATCGGCGATCCGGTCATGCTGCCCGCTGGCAGCCGAGCTGTCGCCAAACGCAAACACGAACGTATCGGCACCGCTCCCGCCGGTCAGATTGTCGACGCCGACACCGCCGATCAGCCTGTCATTGCCCCCACCACCAATCAGCGTATCGCTGCCGCCGCCGCCCGATAGCGTGCTGCCAATGTCGCTTGCCGTCAGCCTGTCGTTTCCGCTGCCGCCGATCGCCTTCTCGATAACTGCGCTGAGCGCGATCCCGATGTTGTTGACGAGGCCGCCTATCGAGGAGAAGGCGCCGGCGTGCAGGTCGATGGTCTGGGCCGACGAATAGCCGGAGCAATCGAGCGTGTCGTTGCCGCCGCTGTCGTAGATCGTCAGCGCCGGCGCCGAAGTGTAGTTGCCGAAATTGAAAACCGCGCCCGCATTGCTGCTGAAGCCGTAGACGGTGTCGCCGGTCCTGGTCGAGGCCGCCGCGCCGTAGATCGAAGCCATGGCGTAGATGTCAGCCATCTGCGGCGTGACCACGTAGCGGTACGAGCTCCCGGAATAATTGTGCTCGCCGAAATACGACATGATCGAATATTGCCAGGTGTCGTTGGCGTAGATCGCATTGGTCGAATACGACGCGCTGCCATTGTACGGCCCCTGGTGGCCAAGCCCGAGCGCATGGCCGATTTCGTGGATGTAGGTCTGGTAGGCGTAGCTATCGATGCCAGTCTTGCCGTCGTTGGCGCCGCCGTCGGTGGTGACCCAATCGGTGCTGATGTTGATGATCGCAGATGTGATCCAGCCCCCAGGCCAGCTACCGCTGCTATAGGCCTGCATCGTGCCGTTGTGGGTGAACGTGATGTTCGCGGAGCCGGAGGTCTGGACGAAGCTGATGTTGGCAACATCGGACCATGCCTGCAGCGCCGACAGCGCCAGAAACTGCTCCGCCGAATTCAGGCCGTTGATATTGAAGGTGATGGTGTTGGAAGCAAAGCGATGGGCGATGTTGTTGTTGTACTGCCAAAAGCCATTGACGAGGTAGTTGGCGAGCGTCGCGATCGACGCAACCGGCTTCGCCGCGTACACCTCGCCGCTGGACACGCTGGCAGCCTCTAGCGCCAGCGGATAAGGCTCGCCTTCGTCGCCAAACTCGATCTCCTGCGTCCCGTCAGGCTGAAGCGCACCGTCGCCCGCCCCGGACGCAAACGGCCGGAAGGCCCAGATCTCATCGGAAAGCAGATCATTCTTCTTCATCGATCAGGCCTGTCAGCAGCTCGTTCGGATGCGCGAGAAGCGCAAAAGCACACGGAAGGCTAGAATCGCCTTCATTAACGCTTGTTTACTGGCGGGGCTTTGTCGTCCGCCTGCTTTACGGTGCATTACGGCGAAAAGCAGAATTTCAGGCCCCCATCCGTAGTCTTGCGGGGTCGGTTTTCCGGCTGTTCGCTAGCCGTCCCGGCGTCCAATAAGGAACCTTGCTGCTCCCAGCGATTGGCCTCGCCGGGCGCCCGAACAAGCAGTTGGAAATCAGCGCCAGATTTGTTTAAGTCGGATCGGGCTGCTCCCTCCCGCCGCGAAAATCCAAAAAACAAGGTTTCTCAATGCCTTTCCCACGCGCTTCGCAGGCCCTTTCCCGCTTCACCGTGCTCGATCTGACCCGCGTCCGGTCCGGGCCGACCTGCGTGCGGCAGTTGGCGGACTGGGGCGCCAACGTCATCAAGATCGACGCGCTCTTGGAGGATGGCGGCGGCGAGCAGCCGGGCGGCCCGCGCCATGGCTCGGATTTTCAGAATCTGCACCGCAACAAGCGGGCCATGACGCTGAACCTGAAGGACCCGAAGGGCCTCGAAGTGTTCAAGCGCCTCGCCGCCAAGGCCGACGTGGTGGTCGAAAATTTCCGGCCCGACGTGAAGGCAAAACTCGGCATCGACTATGAGAGCCTGCGCCAGGTCAACCCACGCCTCGTCTATGGCAGCATCTCCGGCTTCGGCCAGGATGGCCCCTACCACAAGCGGCCGGGCTTCGATCAGATCGCGCAAGGCATGGGCGGGCTGATGTCGGTCACCGGCGCGCCGGGTCAGGGCCCGATGCGGGTCGGCATCCCCGTCGCCGACCTCACTGCCGGGCTGTTCTGTGCCCTCGGGATCCTCACCGCGCTGCTGGAGCGCGACGTTTCCGGCGAGGGTCAGTGGGTGCAAACCTCGCTGTTGCAGGCGCAGATCTTCATGCTGGATTTCCAGGCCTCGCGCTGGCTGATGGAGAAGGAAGTCGCCAAGCAGGCCGGCAACAACCATCCGACCTCGATCCCGACCGGCGTCTTCAAGACCTCCGACGGCTACATCAACATCGCCACGACAGGCGGGCGGATCTGGGAACGCTGCGCGCAGGCGATTGGCGCCCCCGAACTGATCACCAACCCCGATTACGCCACGGCGCCTGCGCGCTCCAAGAACCGCGATGCGCTGAACGAAGCGATCGGCAGGCTCACCGAAAAGAAGTCGACGGAAACCTGGGTCAAGGAATTGAACGAAGCCGGCGTGCCCTGCGGCCCGATCTATTCCATTGACCAGATGTTCGAGGACGCCCAGGTCAAGCACCTCGGCATCGCGCAGCACGTGCCGAACGACGAGAACCGCCACATCCAGCTCGTCGGCCAGCCGGTGACGCTGTCGCGCACGCCGAGCAGGATGGCTGCGCGCCCGCCGGAATTCGGCGAGCAGACGGAACAAGTGCTGGCGGAGTTCGGCTTTGCGAAAGATGAGATAGCGGATCTCAGACAGCGCAAAGTGGTGTAGGCCTCCACTGTCATTGCGACCTTTGGCTCATCGCAATGACGTGGTGAGGCTTGTGCCCTGCTTCAGAAATCCGTAGCGGGATTACGGTCCAGCGGCTGACATGCCGCCGCGACTCGCTACACTGCCTTGTCACCAATCCCGTGAAAGGCATTCCATGCGCATCATGATCCTGAATGGCCCGAACCTGAACATGCTCGGCATCCGCGAGCCGCACATCTACGGCTCGACCACGCTCGACGCCATCAAGGCCTCGTGCGAGGAGTTCGCCGCCTTCACCGGCACGCAACTGGCGTTTCACCAGTCGAACCACGAGGGCGAGCTGGTCGACCTGATCCAGTCCGCGCGAACCGCGGCCGACGCCCTCATCATCAATCCCGCCGCCTACTCCTTCACTTCGATTGCGATGTTCGACGCCATGAAGATCTTCGAGGGGCCGATCTACGAGGTTCACATCTCCAACATTCATGCCCGCGACGAGCTGCATCGCCACTCCAAGCTTTCAGCAGCCGTGAAAGGCGTGATCGCGGGCCTCGGCCCCTATGGCTACATCGTCGCGATGCAGGCCGCCCTGCAGGGGGCCGGCCAACTACCCGCGGCCCTTCCGGCCGCCATGCGCATCGGACCAAAGTAAGGAAAGCCCGACATGCAGGGATCCGGCTATCTCGCGATCTGGAGCGATCTGACGCCGCAGGACGAAACCGACTGGGCACACTGGATCACGCGCGAACACGCCGCCGAGCGCGTCGGCATCAACGGCTTCGTGGCCTGCCGCATCTTCCGCGCGCTGGGCGCGTCGGTGAACCGCTATTTCATCCTCTACGAACTCGAGGACGAGCGCGTCGTCGGCGGGCCGGACTATCTGGCGCGGCTGAACGCGCCGACGCCATGGTCGCAACGCATCATGCCCCGGCTCGGCAATTTCGCGCGCGGCGGCGGCCGTGTCGCGGCGTCTGCCGGCACTGGCCAGGGCGGCATCGTCGCGCCGCTCCGCCTCGACACCGCGCCATCCTGGGATGCCGCCGCGCTTGTCGCCGAGCTCGCCCATCTTGACCGCATCATCGCCGCGCGGCTCCTGCTCACCGACATCGCGCAAACCTCGATCAAGACCCGTGAGAAAGGCATGCGAAGCAACGACGGCTCCTTTGCCGCCCTGTTGCTGATCGAGGGACTGGACGAGGCCGCCGTCCGCGACGCCCTTCATCATCTCCGCAAGACGCTTCCGGCAAAGGATCACGGTGCAATCGATAGTTTGCCGCTCTACCGGCTGGCGTTCAGCCTGCCGAAGTGGCTCCTGCCGGGTTGAAGAAAAGTGACGAAACGAGCTGACGAACTGCGGGCTGATTTGCCGCGACGGGGCAAGCGCAATTTCATGCAGCGGCTTGCGACAAGATAACCCGACAGGCAAATCACTTCTGATTTTCCGAAATCATGTCAAGCCCGAGAATCAAAAATATTCCGCTTAACGCGAGGGGCAAATCAGCGGCATAACTCTGCCTGTCTCACCCATTGAGGGGCGCTCGCGATCGTCACGAACGTGCGGTGAGATGCGATGGACGCGAGAGGCGCGCAAGACGTAGGCGCGCTGAAGCGTACGGCGAAGTCGTGTGGTTCGGGCGTCGCGGTGCTGGCGCTAAGTCCTTAAGAAGCGAAGCTTCTCAGGGGCGACGGAGGCAAAAGAGCCGTTCTCCGGGAAGAGCACGAAGTAAGCCGTAAAGCCATTGCGCAGGGAAGGCCGGGATGCTCCCGCTGTACCTGTATGCTCGTGTGCGCTTTTGCTTTGCGCACTTGCACACGAGACCGCGGGTGCGGCGCGCACCCGGTCTTCCCTGCGCCCTCTAAACGAGAGGGCGGAGATTCTTGGGCAAAGCTCGGGCAGTTAATGTCGCGAGATCGCGAACGCATACTCCGTTGTCGTCCCCCGCGAAGGCGGGTGACCCAGTATTCCAGAGACAGCGGTGATTGAACCGATAAGCCGCAGCGTACTGGATCCCCTGCCTTCGCGGGGGATGACGACCGTGGGGAATGACGATCTATTTATGTCGACCGTCTTGCTACGCCTTCGCCGGCCGCACCATGCGCGTGACGCTGCTGAACGCCTTGTCGATGACGGGCCAGAACAGCAACACGATCGCCAGTGTCGTGATCGAGCCGACCAGGCCGTTCGACCAGAACACCTTCAAATCTCCGCCGGCGCCGATCATCGACAGGCGGAACGCATCCTCGGCACGGTTGCCGAGCACCAGCGCCAGCGTGAACGGCGCGAGCGGGATGCCAATCTTCTTGAAGACGTAGCCGACGACGCCAAAGCCCAGCATCAGCCAGATATCGAAGATCGCGTTCTGGATCGCATAGGCGCCGATCGCGCAGGACACCACGATCATCGGTGCGACGGCGGCGAACGGCACGCGCAGGACGGATGCGAAGATCGGTACCGTCGTCAGCACCAGCACGAGGCCGACGACGTTGCCGAGATACATCGACGCAATCAGTCCCCAGACGAAGTCCTTGTGTTCGACGAACAGCAGCGGTCCGGGATTGAGCCCCCACACCATCAAGCCGCCGAGCAGGATCGCCGCGGTGCCCGAACCGGGGATGCCGAGCGCGAGCATCGGCAGCAGCGCCGCCGTGCCGGAGGCGTGGGCCGCGGTCTCCGGCGCGAACACGCCCTCGATGCGGCCCTTGCCAAAGCTGTCCCGGTCCTTGGAGAAGCGCTTGGCGAGGTTGTAGCCCATGAAGGACGCGGCAATAGCGCCGCCCGGCGTAATACCGAGCCAGCAGCCGATGAAGGACGAGCGGAACAGCGTCACCCAGTATTTCGGCAGGTCCTTCCACACCGACAGCACCACGCGCATGGAGATGCCGGCGGCGTGACCGCGCAGCGCCAGGCGCTCCTCCATCGTGAGCAGGATCTCGCTGATACCAAACAGGCCGATGACCGCGACCAGGAAGTTGACGCCGCGCAACAGCTCCGCCGAATCGAAGGTCATGCGCAACTGACCGGACACGGTGTCCATGCCGATGCCCGCGAGCAAGAGACCGAGCGACATCGAAATGACGGTCTTGTGCTTGGCCTCCCGGCCGAGCCCGACAAAGGAGCAGAAGGTGAGCAGATACACCGCGAAGAATTCGGGCGGCCCGAATCTCAGCGCGAACGACGAGATCATCGGCGCCAGGAACGTGATCAGCATCACCGCGACCAGCGAGCCGATGAACGACGAAGTGAAGGCCGCGGTCAGCGCTTCCGCCGCCCTGCCCTGCTGCGCCATCGGGTAACCGTCGAAGGTGGTCGCGACCGACCAGGCTTCGCCCGGGATATTGAACAGGATCGAGGTGATGGCGCCGCCGAACAGTGCACCCCAGTAGATGCAGGACAGCATCACGATCGCCGAGGTCGGGTCCATCGTAAACGTCAGCGGCAGCAGGATCGCGACCCCGTTCGGACCGCCGAGGCCGGGCAGCACGCCGACGAAAATGCCGAGCACCAGCCCGGTCATCATCAAAAGCAGCGTCTTCCAGGTCAACAGCACGGCGAAGCCGTGCATCAAGAGACCCAAAGCTTCCATTTACGGGGCTTCCATGGCGTGTGTCCCACCGACCGGTTAGCGGCCGAGCGCCGCTTCGAGCGGGCCCTTTGGCATGATGACGTCGAAGGCGATGTCGAAGGTCACGAACATTGCAGCGGTGAACACGAAGGCGGTGAGCAGCGATTTCCACCATGCGATCTTGCCGACCAGACGCATGAAGCAGGAAATCAAGAGGAAGCTTGCGACATAGAGCCCGAGGAATTGCGTAGCGAGGCAGAACAGAACCGTCGGCACGAACACGGCCATCACGCGGCGAAGCTGCGCTTGCGTCACGAAGGATTCGGAGGCCTCGCGGCGCGACAGGAACGCCGCAACCAGGCCGTAGAGGCTGGCGCCACCGAGGATGATCGAAAGATAGAACGGAAAGTAACCGGGCTGCGGACCGGTGGATTCCCAGCCCGCGCCCGTCCGCCAGTTGTCGTACCCGAGCGTCAGCGCAAGCGCGAGAAGCAGAAGGCAGACGACCACGTCGACCACCCGAACGCTCGCCATCTGAGGCGAGTCCGCCTCCGGCGCGGTCGGATCCTCGACGACGATTTCGATGTCGGTATTGGACATGGAGACGGTGCCCCCCGGTACGACAGTCCTAAACGGGGATACGTGCCGACGTCGCCGGCGTCAATGTCCGGCGCTGCGCTCCGGGAATGCGCTCGCAAGTGCAGCACGATCGGGCCGCAGCAGGCCGCGTTCGGTGATCAAGCCCGTCACCAACCGCGCCGGCGTGACGTCGAAGGCGTAATTGGCAACCGGCGAGCCGTCGGGAACCACGCGCACGGTCTCGACGCGCCCGTCGGTGGTGCGGCCGGTCATGGTCGCCACCTCCTCCAAGCTGCGCTGCTCGATCGGAATCTGCCGGATGCCGTCGTCGATGCTGAAATCGATGGTGGGCGACGGCAGTGCAACATAGAACGGCACGCCGTTGTCGTGGGCCGCGAGCGCCTTCAGATAGGTGCCGATCTTGTTGCAGACATCGCCACTTGCCGTCACCCGGTCGGTGCCGACGATCGCGAGATCGACCATGTGGTGCTGCATCAGATGGCCGCCGGTGTTGTCGGCGATCACCGTGTGCGGCACGCCGTGGTGCCCAAGTTCCCAGGCAGTCAGCGAAGCGCCCTGATTGCGCGGCCGGGTCTCGTCGACCCAGACATGGACCTTCAGGCCGCTATCATGGGCAAGGTAGATCGGCGCCGTGGCCGTGCCCCAGTCCACCGTGGCGAGCCAGCCGGCATTGCAATGGGTCAGGATATTGATCGGCTCGCCCGGCTGCTTCGTTGCCGCGATCTGTTCGATCAGCGCCAGACCATGCCGGCCGATCCCCTGGTTGATCGCGACGTCCTCATCGGCGATTTCGACGGCGCGCTGGTAGGCCGCCGCGACGCGTTCCGACGCCGGCAGCGGCCGAAGCAAGCGCGCCATCTCGTCGAGCGCCCATTTCAGGTTGATCGCCGTCGGCCGTGCCGCCAGCAGCATGGCATGGGCGCGATCGAGCGCCGCATTGGAAGCGTCAGCGCGCATGGCGAGCGCCATGCCGTAAGCCGCAGTCGCGCCGATCAGTGGCGCGCCGCGCACCAGCATGGAGCGGATAGCCTCGGTCGCATCCGCGGCGCTCGCGATACGCGCCACCACGAATTCATGCGGCAATCGCCGCTGGTCGATCGCACCGACCGTCCAACCGTCGTCCTCAAGCCAGATGCTGCGAAAATGCCGGCCATCGACCTTCATGTCCTACGCCCTTCGCGTCGTGCGCCCGCTGGAATACATCCTCACGATCGTAGCACCCTCCCCGCGACGGCATCGAGCTTGGCAAGCAATTCTGCATCGCGCGCTTCCGGCGCCGTGATCAGGGCGGTGTCGAGCGCCTTGTCCGATCCGATCGGGCACGGCTCATGCTCGCGCGGGAAATCCCGGGCGAGACGCGCGACCAGCGCCTTGGCCTTGCCGGCATTCGAATTCAGCACGCGAATGATGTCCTGCACGGTGACCGCCTCATGATGAGGATGCCAGCAATCGTAATCGGTGACCATCGCCACGCTGGCGTAGCAGATCTCGGCCTCGCGGGCGAGTTTTGCCTCGGGCATGTTGGTCATGCCGATCACCGAATGACCCTGCGCCTTGTAAGTCTGGCTCTCCGCGAGGCTGGAGAACTGCGGCCCTTCCATACAGACATAGGTGCCGCCCCGCACCGCCGCGATCCCCTCAGCCTCGGCCGCTGCCGCCAGATGCACGTGCAGCCGCGGCGACACCGGATGGGCCATCGAGACATGGGCGACGCAACCCTTGCCGAAGAACGAGCTCTCACGGCGATAGGTGCGGTCGACGAACTGATCGACCAGCACAAACGTGCCGGGCGGCAGTTCCTCCTTGAAGGAGCCGCAGGCCGACAGCGAAACCAGGTCGGTAACCCCTGCCCGTTTCAGCACGTCGATATTGGCGCGGTAGTTGATGTCGGAGGGCGAGAGCACATGCCCCTTGCCATGGCGCGGCAGGAACGCGACCGGCAGCCCGGCGATGATGCCGCGCATCAGCGGCGCGGACGGCTCGCCCCACGGGCTGTTGATGGTTTCCTCGCGGACATCCTCCAGCCCCGGCAGGTCGTAGATGCCGGATCCGCCGATGATGCCAAGCACGGCGCGCGTCATGACTTCTCCCACTTACGATTACACGGAAGATGTTCGACTATACTGCGCCGCAATAATCAAGCATTGTCGCACGGTTGCAAGGGGCTTCAAAATGCCGACCAGGAACGACCGGGAAAAACGTCAATCCATCATCGATGCCTGCCTGCGCATGAATGCGCTCGGTATCAACCAGGGGACGTCGGGCAATATCAGCCTGCGCCATGGCGATGGCATGCTGATCACCCCGACCAGCACGCCCTACGAGGCGATGAAGCCCGAGCAGATCGTCTACATGCACCTCGACGGCAACCACGATCCTGCCCTGCGGCCATCGAGCGAGTGGCGGTTTCACCGCGACATCCTCAAGGCTCGCCCGGAGGTGCAGGCGATCGTCCATGCCCATCCGCCCTACTCGACCATGCTGGCGATCATGGGCATGGAGATTCCGCCGGTCCACTACATGGTGGCCGTCGCCGGTGGCGACACCATCCGCTGCGCGCCGTATGCGACCTTCGGCACCCAGGAGCTCTCCGAACACGCTGTCCGCGCGCTGGAGGGACGGCTGGCTTGCCTGCTCGAACATCACGGCATGATCGCGATCGGGCCGTCGCTGGCAAAGGCGATGTGGCTTGCGGTCGAGGTCGAAACGCTGGCGCGGCAATATCACGGCTGCCTGCAAATCGGCACGCCGCCATTGCTGTCAAAGGAGGAAATCGAAAAAGTCCGCCTCCGCATGGCCGGATACGGCCACGCGGAGGAGTAACGGAAGCGCTATTTGGCGACGAAGCCCGCTTCCTTCATCAGCGAGGCATTCAGCTTGTCGTCCTCTTCGAGGAATTTCAGCATGTCCTTGCCGGTGAGGAAGATCGGCTTGAGCGCCTGCTTCTCCATGTAGTCCTTGTATTCCGGCGTCTGCGTCACCTTCTGGAACAGGTCGACATAGAACGCCTGCTGCTCCGGCGTCACCTTGCCGGGCAGGAACATCGCGCGCAGCATCAGGTACTGCACGTCGAGCCCTTCCTCCTTGCAGGTTGGGACGTCATTCCAGGATTGCGTCTCCGTCACCTTGGTCTTGTAGGAAATGCGCTCCTTGTCGAACACGCACAGCGCGCGGACCTGACCGGCGCGCCAGACTTCGAGGTTTTCAGACGGGTTATTGACATTGGCTTCGGTGTGCTTGCCGACAAGCTGCGTCGCCGCCTCGCCGCCGGACTTGTAGGGCAGATAGGAGAATTTCGCGCCGGTCTTCTGCTCCATGAAGACCGTCAACACATGGTCCTCGCGCTTGGAGCCGGTGCCGCCCATCTTGAATGGCGAGTTCGCTGCCTTGGCGGCTGCGATAAAATCCTTCACCGTCTTGGGGCCGTCGGCATTGTCCCACAGCACGAACTGGTCGAGCGCGACCACCGACACCGGCGTCAGGTCACGCCAGTTGAACGGGATCTTGGCCGACAGCGGCAGCATGTAGATCAGGGAATAGGCGACCAGCACCTTGTTGGGATCGCCATCGCTGGATTTCATGTACATCAGCGCCTCGGCGCCGGACGCTCCGCCCTTGAGCGACACAACCATCGGCTGCTTCATCAAATTGTTCTTTTGGATCGCCGCCTGCATCATACGCGCCATCTGGTCGGAGGCGCCGCCGGCGCCGGCCGCGACCACGATTTCCACTGGCTTGGTCGGCTCCCAAGCGGCAAACGCAGGGGTGGTTGCGATCAGGGCCGTCAAGGCGGCCGCGGCTTTGAGGATCTGTCCCACGAGTTTCTTCCCCATGTATTTGCAAGACCTGGAAAATCAGATCTGTCCGGTTGCCACATCTTGCGGGCGAACCGATCAGAGTTCAAGTTGCACCGCAATGTGCCGTCCATGACCTTGGCATCAGGTGCAAATCCTTCCTGCACGAGGGCCTCAGCGACCAACAGCCGAATCCAATCTCGCCGCTTTTCCGTTGTGCGGCGGCGAGTGAGCCCGTTTAATGCACGCTACAAGAAACATCAGGGAGGAGAGGCTGAATGAGAAGGATTTTGATGACCGCCCTCATGGGTACGGCGCTGACCCTCGCGGGGTGCGGACGGGATCCAGGACCGAAAGGGGATACCGGCCCACAAGGACCGGCCGGGCCACAGGGCGTTCAGGGCTTGCAAGGCGTGCCCGGCCCTCAAGGGCAACAGGGTCCCCAAGGGCCACAGGGACCGCAGGGTGTGCCCGGTCCGAAAGGCGATCCCGGACCGACTGGCGCTTCCATCAGGTCGGTTCAGGCCAGTGGCGAGGTCGGCTGCGATACAAATGAAAACCTGGTGTCGGTGTTCTGTCCGTCCGGCGGCACCCCCGATGGCGCCAAATGCGGCACCGGTCCGACTGTTGGTCTTTGCCTCAAGAAGTAGCCGCCCGGTTGCGCTACGATCCGACGAACAATGGTCGGCGAAAAAGCATGAAAGCGTTCGCGATTGGTTTTCTCCTGGCTTGTCTTGCCACCACCGCGGACGCCGGCTCCTCAATAATCGGTGCGGGCTCTCAAACCTGCACGGCTTGGACCAACCGCAAGAAAAATGCGGTCGTCAAAGGAAGCTTTGAATCCTGGCTGGTTGGATTTATCAGCGGCCTGAACATCAGCGGGGAGCGGGACATGGTGGGTGGCGGCGACTTCGACGCGATCATCGCATGGATGGACCAACGTTGCCTCACCACGCCTTCGGACAGGATAGGTATCGCGGCGCTCGATTTGGGCATGGAATTGGCAAAAAGGGCCGCCAAACCATAGTGGGCGATTCTACGCGTGGCTAACCTATTTGCCCTTCCAGTTCGGCGAGCGCTTGTTGAGGAATGCGTCCATTCCCTCGCGGAAGTCTTCGCTCATATAGGCGCGCAGGATCAGGTCCTCGCCCTCGTCACGCGTCAATGTCCGCCGGATGCGACGCACCGCTTCCTTGGTGACTTCGAGCGTGATCGGCGCATGGCTCGCAACGAGTTTCGCAGTCTCGTCGGCGCGGCGCTGCAACGTTGCGACATCGGGCACGATCTCATTGAGCAGCCCGAGCGCCAGCGCTTCCGGCGCCTCGACCAGCCGCGCCTTGAAGATCAGGTCCTTGGTCCGCGCGGGGCCGACCAGCGAAACGAGCCTGGAGATATTGGACATCGACAGGCAGTTGCCGAGTGTACGCGCGATCGGAAAACCCATCCGCGTCGTCTCGGTACCGATGCGGATGTCGCAGCACGCCGCAATCCCGGCCCCGCCGCCAGTGCAGGCGCCGGCAATAGCCGCGATCGTCGGCACCCGGCAGGCTTCCAGCGCACCGAGCACGCGGTCGATCCGCGCCTCATAGTCGAGCGCGTCCTGCGCGGCCTTGAAGGCGCGGAACTGCGAAATGTCGGTGCCCGATGCGAACGCCTTGTCGCCGGCGCCGGTCAAGATCATCGCCTTGATCGAGCGATCATTGTTGATGGTCTCGCAGATCGCCGCCATCTGCTCGTACATGGCAAAGGTCAGCGCGTTGCGCGCCTGCGGACGGTTGAACGTCAGCCGGGCGATGCCGTCCTCGACGGAATAGATCAGGTCTTCGGTCGAAGCTACCGGAGCGTTCATCGCAGCTCTCTCTATTTTTGTTTCGGTCAAACTGGCTCAGGCGACGGCGGCCTTCGGCATCTCCACGACATCGTGTCCCTTGAGCACTTCCATCGCCGCCAGCACGCCACCGCTGCGATGCGGCACCTTGGCGAGATCGAGACCCATCTCGACACCCGACAGCGTGCCCATCAGCATCAGGTCGTTGAAGTGTCCGATATGGCCGATCCGGAACACCTTGCCTTTGATCTTGTTCAGGCCGGTGCCGAGCGACATGTCGAAGTTTTCCAGCACGACCTTGCGGAAGTTGTCAGCGTCATGGCCTTCCGGCATGACGACGCCGGTCAGCGCGGGCGAATGTGCGCCTTGCTCCTGACATTGCGTTTCCAGGCCCCACACCTTGATGGCCGCGCGCGTCGCGGCACTGTGGCGCTTGTGGCGGGCGAAGACGTTCTCGAGGCCCTCCTCCTCGAGCATCTTGACCGCTTCGCGCAGCCCGAACAGCAGGTTCGTTGCCGGCGTGTAGGGCCAGGTGCCCGCCTTGTTGATCGCGATGACTTCCTGCCAGTCCCAATAAGAGCGCATCGCGGGGTTGGCCTTCGCCACCGCGAGCGCCTTTTCGGAGATGGCGTTGAAGCCGAGACCCGGCGGCAGCATCAGGCCCTTCTGCGATCCGGCGACCGAGACGTCGATGCCCCAGGCGTCGTGCTCATATTCCAGCGATCCCAGACCCGAGATGGTGTCGACCATCAAGAGCGCGGGATGTTTGACGCGGTCGAGAATCTTGCGGACGTCCTGCGGATGGGTAACGCAGCCGGTCGAGGTCTCGTTGTGGACCACGCACACGGCCTTGATCTTGTGCGCCTTGTCGGCCGACAGCCGCGCCTCGATCTGCTCAAGATCTGCGCCATGGCGCCAGTCACCGGGAATGAAATCTACTTCGAGTTTGAATTTGTCGGCAATACCGTGCCACAGCATGGCAAACTGCCCGGTCTCGGCCATCAATACCTTATCGCCCGGCTGCAACGTATTGACGAGTGCCGCCTCCCATGCGCCCGTGCCGGACGACGGATAGATGATTACCGGCTGCTTGGTGCGGAACACCCGCTGCATAGCGGCCAGCACGGCATGACCAACCTCGGCGAACTCGGGACCCCGGTGGTCCATGGTCGGCATATCCATGGCGCGCAGCACCCGGTCCGGCACGTTGGTCGGTCCCGGAATCTGCAGAAAATGCCTTCCAGTATGCACGGTCATTGGCGTCCTTCCCGGTCTAGCCTAGGCGTTTCGACCCGCTCGAATATCACCATTCGGCGGGCTTGTCGCCCGCCGGACGCAGCACGTCAATGCGCAAGGAGCAGGGCTGGAGCGGTGTCGCCGGCAGGCGCGAGCTGCCGGTTAGCTGCCGACGACCTTGAGATGCGCCGGGGAATTGCCTTGCGGGCGCTGCTCCAGATACTTCATCGCGGCATCGACACCGCCGGCCCGGTACGGAATGCCGGCGACCGACAATCCCATCTCCACGCCCGTCAGCGCGGCAAGCAAGGTCAGTTCGTTGCATTCGCCGAGATGACCGATGCGGAATACCTTGCCGGCCACCTTCGACAGTCCGGAGCCGAGCGACATGTTGAAGTTGTCGAGCACCACCTTGCGGAACTGGTCCGCGTCATGCCCCGGCGGCATCAGCACGGCGGTAAGCACCGGGGAAAAGTCCTTTGGCTCCTGGCAAAGCACCTCCAGTCCCCAGTGATTGACGGCGGCACGCGTAGCAGCGGCGAGCCGCTGATGGCGCGCGAAGACCTTGTCGAGCCCCTCCTCAAGCAACATCGCAAGGGCCTCGCGCAGGCCGTAGAGCAGGTTGGTCGCGGGAGTATAGGGAAAGAAGCCATTCGCATTCGGCTTCAACATTTCCTCCCAATCCCAATACGACCGCGGCATTTTGTTGGTCTTGGATGCAGCGCGGGCCTTGTCCGAGATTGCGTTGAAGCCCAAACCGGGCGGCAACATGAACCCTTTCTGCGAGCAGCTAACGCTGACGTCGACCTTCCATTCGTCGTGCCGGTATTCGACCGATCCCAGCGAGGAGATGGTGTCGACCATCAGCAGGGCCGGATGACCGACCCGGTCCATCGCGGCACGGATTTCGCCGATCCGGCTGGTCGCACCGGTCGACGTTTCGTTGTGGACGACCATCACGGCCTTGAGCGCATGCGATGTGTCGCGCGCCAGCCTTTCTTCGATGACCGCCGGGTCTGCGCCACGGCGCCAATCGCCGGGCAAGAAGTCGACGTCAATTCCCCAGCGTCCCGCCATCTGGCGCCACAGGGTCGCGAAATGGCCGGTCTCCACCATCAGAACCTTGTCGCCGGGGGACAAGGTGTTGACGATGGCGGCTTCCCAGGCCCCAGTCCCCGACGACGGGAAGATCACCACCGGTCCCGACGTCTGGAAAATCTTCTGGCTGCCGCCGAGCACGGCCCGCCCGAGTTCGGCGAACTGGGCGCTGCGGTGATCGATCACAGGCATGTCCATCGCGCGAAGAACGCGATCCGGAACCGGACTCGGCCCTGGAATCTGAAGAAAATGCCGTCCTTGCTGCATGAAAACCTCCCGCTAGGCCCCATCTCTTGATGATGCCGGCCTCATTTTGCATTCATTTTTTATCTTTTCAATGCTAATTTGGCATTCGATTTTGAGCGTCGACGCCGCAGTTTTGGCAAACTACCGTTATGCAAATGAAATCCATGATTCCCGAAGGTGGGGCGCCGATCGCCCAATCCGCGTCCGGCAACGGCACCGACCGGCAGGAAGCATCACTGCACGGGGAAATTTTGCTGCGCCTTCGCGACTATGTCGTTGAGGGCAACATTCCGGAAGGGGCGCGGGTTCCGGAGCGGCAGCTTTGTGAAATGCTCGGCATTTCAAGAACGCCGCTGCGCGAGGCGCTGAAAGTTCTGGCCGCAGAGGGCCTCATCGAGCTCCTGCCCAACCGCGGCGCGCGGATACGCCAACTCAGCCAGCGCGACCTGGAGGAGCTTTTCGACGTGATGGCCGGCCTGGAAAGCCTGGCCGGGCGCCTTGCCTGCGAGGCCATCACCGACGAGGAAATCGCGGAAATAGAGCGGCTGCACTACAAAATGTACGGCCATTACCTGCACCGCGACATGCACGGCTATTTTCAGATCAACCAGCGCATCCACGAGAGCATCGTCGCCGCTGCGCGCAACGAGACCCTGCGCGCGGCCTACGCCAACTTCGCCGGCCGGATTCGCCGTGTCCGCTACTCCGCCAACTTCGCCCGCAAGCGGCAGCGCTGGGCGGAGGCCATGCGGGAGCACGAAGCGATCCTGGATGCGTTGCGTCGCCGGGCCGGGAGCGAGCTGAGCGACATCCTGTTCGAGCATTTGCGCAACAAGCGGACCGCCGCTATCGAGCACTTGGCTGAAGCACGGGAGGCCACCGCAGCCACGGCCGCCGGGGGCTAGCCTTGCCGATTATGAATTCATAAGCTAGTTCATTCGATGAAAAAGTGCATAACCGTGTCGAGGGGGTAGTCCCCTTGGATCACTTTGGATTTGGGATGAAGAACGCCTCAACGCTCGAGCGACGCCTGCGGTCGAACATGACGGGCGATGTCCTGTTCGACGCGTTCAACCGCGGCCGCTACGCGACTGACGCCTCGTTCTATCAAATCCTGCCACTCGGTGTTGTGGTGCCCCGGACCATGGACGAGGCGTTGCGGGCGGTCGCCATCGCGAGGGATGAGGGCCGGATCGTCACCCCGCGCGGCGGCGGGACGTCGCAGTGCGGCCAGACGGTCAACGACGGGATCGTCGTCGACTTTTCGAAGCACCTGAACCGCCTGCTCTCCCTTGATGTCGAAAACCGCATTTGTGTGGTCGAGCCCGGCATCGTGCTCGACGATCTCAACCGCCAGCTCAAAAAGCACGGGCTGTGGTTTCCGGTCGACGTCTCGACCGCCTCGCGCGCCACCATCGGCGGCATGGCCGGCAACAATTCCTGCGGCGGCCGTTCGCTGCGTTACGGCACCATGCGCGACAACACGCTGTCGATGGATGCGGCGCTGGCCGACGGCACGCTTTTGCATTTCGGCGAGGTGCCGCGGGATCTCGCGCGGGTGAATTCGCCCCAGAGCGGGCTTGCGCTGTTCCGCGACATGCTCGACCTCGGCGAGCGCGAGGCCACCGAAATATCCGAGCGGTTTCCAAAGGTGCAGCGCCGCGTCGGCGGCTACAATCTCGATGCGCTGGTGCCACGCAACGCGCCCAACAACATGGCGCACCTGTTGGTCGGCTCCGAGGGCACGCTTGCCTTCACAACGCAGGTCGAGCTCAAGCTGTGGCCTGTGATTCGCAACAAGGTGCTGGGCGTCTGCCATTTCGGCAGCTTCTACGAGGCGATGGATGCCGCCCAGCATCTGGTGAAGCTGCGGCCGATCGCGGTGGAGCTGGTTGATCGCACCATGATTGCGCTCGGCCGCGAGATCGCGATGTTCCAGCCGATCATCGCCACGGCCGTGCGCGGCGATCCCGATGCGGTGCTGGTCGTCGAATTCGCCGAGGAAGATCAGGCCGAGAATTTGCATCGGCTGAAGCAACTCGGCGAACTGATGGCCGATCTCGGCTTTGGCTGGGACAGGCCGCAGCGCAAATGGGGCGGCGTGGTCGAGATCACCGAGCCAGGCTTGCAGACCGGCATCGCCGATTTTCGCGCCGCCGGCCTCAACGTGATGATGTCGATGAAGCAGGAGGGCAAGCCGGTCTCCTTCGTCGAGGATTGCGCCGTGCCACTGCCGCACCTCGCCGACTACACCGAGCGGCTCAACGCGATCTTCGCCAAGCACGGCACGCGCGGCACCATGTATGCGCACGCCTCTGAAGGCTGCCTGCATGTACGGCCCGTCCTCAATCTGAAGCTTGAGAAGGACGTCAAGGCGATGCGCGCCATTGCCGAAGAGACGTTCGAGATGGTGCGCGAGTACAAGGGCTCGCACTCCGGCGAGCATGGCGACGGACTGGTTCGCTCCGAATTTCACGAAGCGATGTTCGGCTCGCGCATTGTTGCCGATTTCAGGGAGGTCAAGCAGCGCTTCGACCCGGACAATTTGCTCAATCCCGGCAAGATCGTCGATCCGCCGAAGATGGACGACCGTTCGCTGTTCCGTTATCGGCCAGACTATCGCGTTGCCGAACTGAAGACCGCGCTCGACTGGTCGGTTTATCCCGGCGCCGGCGGCGGCTTTCAGGGCGCAGTCGAGATGTGCAATAACAACGGCGCCTGCCGGAAGCTCGAAGGCGGCGTGATGTGCCCGTCCTATCGCGCGACGCGCAACGAGAGGGACGTCACGCGCGGCCGCGCCAATACGCTGCGGCTGGCGATCTCGGGACAGTTGGGTCCTGACGCGCTGGCTTCAGATGAAATGATGGAGACGCTGAAACTTTGCGTGTCTTGCAAGGCCTGCCGTCATGAATGCCCGACCGGCGTCGACATGGCCAAGATGAAGATCGAGGTGCTGGCCGCACGTGCGGCCAAACACGGCATTTCCCTGCGCGACCGGCTAGTCGGCTATCTGCCGCGCTATGCGGATCTCGCCTCCCGCTTTGCCCCGCTGGCCAACTGGCGCAACAGCAGTCCGCTGTTGCGTGCCCTGTTCGAGAAGTTTGCCGGCATCAGCGCGAAGCGCGCCCTGCCCGCATTCCGCCGCGACGTATTCAAGCCGGAAGCCGAGGTCTTCGGTCCGGCAGATGGCCGCGAGGTCGTGCTGTTCGCCGACACATTTAATCGTGCTTACGAGCGGGAGAATCTCGACGCCGCGCTACGCGTTCTAGTCGAAGCCGGATACCGCGTTCACCTGCCGAACCCGACGGATAGCGGCCGGCCGCTGTGCTGCGGGCGAACCTTCCTTTCGGCGGGTTTGGTCGATCAGGCGCGCAGCGAATTGAACCGGCTGGTCACCACCTATGCGCCATTCGCTGCACGCGGCGTGCCAATCGTCGGACTGGAGCCGAGCTGCCTGCTGACGCTGCGCGACGAGCTGCTGTCGCTACGCTCGGACGATGCCGCCAAGAACATCAGCGCGCACGCATTGCTGTTCGAGGAATTCCTGGTTCGCGAGGCGGAGGCCGGCCGCCTCAAGCTGCCTCTTGGCGCCATGCCGAGGAAAGCGTTGGTACATGGGCACTGCCACCAAAAATCATTCGGCGCGTTCAAGCCGGTCGAGAAGGTGCTGCGTCTCATTCCCGACCTCGGCGTCGAAACTATCGAGTCCAGTTGCTGCGGCATGGCTGGCGCCTTCGGCTACGGCGCCGATACCTATCAGGCCTCGATGGAGATGGCTGAGCTGTCGCTGCTACCGGCGGTGCGCCGCGCCGATACCGCCACGCTGATCGTTGCCGATGGCACCTCATGCCGCCATCAGATCAAGGATGGCACGAACCGTGCACCGCTTCACGTCGCCCGCGTGCTTGCGATGAGCCTCGACAGCGCGCAATCCAACCGTTAATCCTGCCTGATCGCAAAGGAATTCATTTATGGCTGAACTCACTCTCGACGTCGCCCGCAAGATTCTCGATGCCGCGCTTGCCAAAGGCGTCGAGAAGAAACTGAAGCCGCTGGTCATCACCATTCTGGACGCCCGAGGCTGCGTGAAGGTCACGGCGGCGCAGGACGGCACCAGCCTGATGCGCGCCGAGATCGCGCACGGCAAGGCCTATGGCGCACTCGCGATGGGCATGGGATCGCGAGCGTTATTCCAGCGCGCCCAGGAGCAGGCTTACTTCGTCGGAGCCGTGAATGCGCTGGCACAAGGTCGCCTGGTGCCGGTGCCGGGCGGCGTGCTGATCATGGACGGCACGACGTTGCTCGGCGCCGTTGGCGTCAGCGGCGACACCTCCGACAATGACGAGATCTGCGCCGTCGCCGGCATCGAGGCTGCCGGATTGAAGGCAAATGCGGGATAACGGTCGGCGTCGTCAATTGATCTCATTTAGCTGACGCCTCGCGCGTTGCGAGAACGCTAGATCACCGCAATCGAACCGGCATCTTCTTCCGCCGCACCGTTGCGGATTTCGATCGCGAAAGACGATCCGCACCGGTCTAGCGAGCGAGCGCGGAGTGTCCTCCGCGCCGGCGAAAGTCGACCGACACATCTGATGTTACGAGGAATGCAGATCCCTGTTTAGCGCCAATATCGATTTCAAAAACTGCGCTAAGTTGTGCCCCGGAAACAAATACCCTTTTATGCCAGCAGCCTGCGCTGCTTCTAGATCGGTGGGCTTGTCGCCGATCAGAATGCTGCGACTGACGTCCACCGGAAAGCGCTCCATGAGATCCTGGATCATCCCTGGTGCAGGCTTGCGTCGCGGACTTACTCGACGATATCGCTCTATCGCTGCCTCGGGATGGTAAGGGCAGTATTCGAATGCATCTATGTGCGCACCGATCTTGGCCAGGTCATTTTCCATCCACTTGTGCAACGCTTCTACGTGAGTTTCCTCGTAAAGACCTCTAGCTACTCCTGACTGGTTAGTAATCACGAACACAAAATATCCAGCACCATTAGCAACCTTGACCGCTTCGCGCGCTCCCTCAATCCATTTCAGTTGACTAATCTCGAAAACATAGCCGTGGTCCTCATTGAGCACTCCATCTCGATCAAAGAAAATCGCTGGTCTTTTCATTTCATCGCCTAAGAAAGCGGGAAAGGATTTGGTGAAGATCGCTGGTGCATTTGTTGGTGTCCGAGGACTTTGGCTGGCAATTACCCGAGGAAGCCCCGCTCGTGAATGAGATTTCAAAGCACGATGTCGTTGGAATAGCGAGGTATTATATCCCATGTCCCTTGACGGTCTCAGCCTCCATTCCTGGAGCGGTCGAAGGCGTCAGCTTGCCTTCGCGGACTTACAACCGGGCTATTTGCCGGGCCAAGCAGGCTTTCGCTTCTCGCTGAAAGCCCTCAGCCCTTCCTTGGCGTCTTCCGTCATCGCCAGTAGCGCGATCTGGCTTTCGGTATAGGCGATGCTTTCGTCGAACGACATCGAGGCGATGGCGCGCATCGCATATTTGCCACGGCGGATCGCCGTCGGCGACTTGTCAACGATGCGGCTGACCAGCCAGTCGACCTTGGCGTCGAGCTCGGCCGCTGGCACCACGTAGTTCAGGAGCCCGGCAGCCTGTGCTGCGTGCGCGTCAAATGGCTCACCAGTCAGCGACCACTCGCTGACCAGCCGCTTCGGCGCGATCGACTGCAGCAGGCTCAGTACCTGCATCGGGAACACGCCCACCTTCACCTCGGGCAAACCGAAGATGACGTGATCGGCAGCGACCGCCATGTCGGTCATGCACAACAGGCCCATGCCGCCGGCCATGCAGACGCCCCCGACACGGGCGATTGCGGGCTTGGTGGCGTTTTGCGATAACCGCAGCAGATCGGCATAGTCGACATTCGGTCGCGAATAGTCCATCGCGAAGGCAGCACCGCTGTTCTGCAGATCGGCGCCGGCGCAAAATGCCTTGTCGCCTGCCCCCGTCAGCACGATGACGCGGACGTCCTTGTCGTCATGCGCGTCGCGATAGCCGCGGGCGATGCCAGCGACCACATCGGCATTGATGGCATTGCGCTTGTCCGGGCGGTTGATGGTGATCCAGAACGCCTGCCCGCGCTTTTCGCAGATTACGCTTTTATGGTCGGTCATTGTCCCGCTCGCCTTTTCGTCAAATGCTGGCAACGCATTTGCGGCAGGATGACGGTGGACTGCAAGAGCGATCTAACTCTTGTGCCCACTGGCTGACGTCGCCTTTTTCACCCAGACCTTGTTGTCATGAAACGCCGCGCCGCCGACGGGCGCGACGGCTTCGGCGCCGGTCAGCATGTTGATGCCGCGGCCACCGATATGGGCCTTGTTGGGATGAATGGATTCCGCGACCAGCACGCCACGGCGCAGGCCGTCGAATAGCCGCGCGGTCAACGTCGTTTCGCCGCGGGCGTTGCCGAGCATGACGGCATCGCCGTCGGCAATGCCGAGTGACGCCGCGTCCTCGGGATGGATCATGACGGTCGGACTGCCCTCGCGCGCGATCGACGACGGGGTTTCGTTGAAGCTAGTATTGAGGAAGCTGCGCGACGGACTGGTGGCGAGCCGGAACGGATGCGCCTCATCCGCCTCCTCGATGACCGTCCAGTGGTCCGGTAGCGACGGCATCTGCTCCCACGGACCGAGGCCAGGCTTACCGGACGGAGGATTCGCCCAATCGGCCTTGAAGTGGAACTTCTTGTCCTGGTGCGCAAAACCGTCGAGATAATGCGAGGTTCGAAAATCCGGCTGGATATCGCGCCACAGATCCGCTTCCAGCGTCTCGATGTCGCCGTGACCGCTCTTCTTCAGCGTCGCATCGATCAGTTCGCGCGGCGTCATCTCAAATCCGGGATGCACGGCATTGAGGCGGCGGCCGAGGCCTTGCAGCACCTCATGGTTGGAACGGCACTCGCCGGGCGGATCGATCAGCTTCGCGCCCACCGAAATATGCTGGTGGCCGCCGCCGTAATAGAGATCGTCATGCTCCATGAACATGGTGGCGGGAAGCACGATGTCGGCCATGAGCGCCGTCTCGGTCATGAACTGCTCATGCACTGCGACGAACAGGTCCTCGCGCGCAAAGCCCCGGCGCACCAGCGCCTGCTCGGGGGCGACTGTCACTGGATTGGTGTTCTGAATCAGCATTGCCTTGACGGGACCGCCGCCCTTCAAGGCGTCGGCATCGCCGGTCAGGATGCGCCCAATCTTGGATTGATCGAGCCAGCGTGTCGTCTGATCGATCGCGTCGTGGCCCTCGATGATCGACTCGTCGAAATTCCAGATCCCTGCATTGTTGAAGAATGCGCCACCGCCTTCATACTGCCAGGCACCGGTCACCGCCGGGATGCACAGCGCCGCATGCATCTGCGTTGCACCGTTGCGGCTGCGCGTAAAGCCGTAGCCGAGGCGGAAGAACGTACGCTTGGTCTGGCCAACCAGGCGCGCGAACGCCTCGATCTCCTCGACCGATACGCCAGAGATCTTCGAAGCCCATTCCGGCGTGCGGGTCGCCAGATGCGTCTCGAGCTCGTCGGGGCAGTCGGTATACCGATCCATATAGGCACGGTCCGCGTAACCCTCGCGGAACAGCACGTGCATGACGCCGCAGGCGAACGCGCCGTCGGTCCCCGGCCGGAGCAATATCTTGATGTCGGCCTGCTTCATGGTGTCGTTGTTGTAGACGTCGATCGCCGCGATTTTCGCACCGCGCTCCTTGCGGGCGCGCGAGGCATGCGTCATCACGTTGACCTGGGTGTTCACCGGATTGGTGCCCCAGATCACGACGAGATCGGAGACGCCCATCTCGCGCGGATCGACGCCGGCGATCTTGCCGGTGCCGATGGCGAAGCCGACGCGCGCGATGTTGGCGCAGATCGTCGAGTAAAAGCGCGAATATTTCTTTACATGCGCCAGGCGATTGATGCCGTCGCGCATGACGAGCCCCATCGTGCCGGCATAGTAGTAGGGCCAGACCGACTCGGCGCCGAATTCACGCTCGGCCTGATCGAACCGCGCCGCGATTTCGTCCAGCGCCTCATCCCAGGAAATCCGCGAGAACTGGCCGGAGCCCTTCGGTCCGGTGCGGCGCATCGGGTACAGCAGCCGGTCGGGATGATGAATGCGCTCGGCGTAGCGCGCGACCTTGGCGCAGACGACGCCGGCCGTATAGGTCTGCTGCTTGGAACCGCGGACCCGCCCGATCGAACGCCCGTCGATCACCTCGATGTCGAGCGCGCAGGCCGACGGACAATCGTGCGGACAGGTGGAATGGCGGATGTCGACCTTGGCATGCTGGTTCATGCGATTCTAAGTAACATCAAACGCGGCGGTCGCCGAGAGGCTTTGCCCGGCACAACGTCTGCAAAAACGGCCTTTAGCCATGCATCAGGCGCCCAAATAGGCGCCGCCATTGGTGTGGATCGCCTGCCCGTTGATGTAGCGCGCACCAGGCCCGCACAGGAAACGCACGGTTGCGGCGACGTCTTCCGGCAGTCCCCGATTGCCGGTGATGGTCCGATGCGTCAAATGATGCGCCGGCTCGGGCTTATCCTTCGGCCGGGGCGTGCCGATCAGGCCTGGAACCACGCAGTTCGCGGTGATGCCGTCGTCAGCGAGGTCGTGCGCCAGCGCGCGGGTGAAACCGATGATGCCGGCCTTCGCCGTCACCACATGCGCGCGGTTCTTGGCGCCGGTGTGCGCGCTAAGGCCGCCGATATTGATGATAGTCCCCGCGCCGGACTTTCGCAGCGCCGGTAGGCAGGCCTTCACGCAGTGGAACGCGCCATCGAGGGTCACGTCGAGGATTTCGCGCCAAGCGGCATAGTCCATCTCAGCGAACGGCTTTTCGCGCCGCAGCGCGGCGTTGTTGACGAGGATATCGATACGTCCGAATTGCTTCACCGCAGCATTGGCCATCGCCCGCACTGCGTTAGCATCAGCGACGTCGCCGATATGGACCAATGCCTTGCTGCCGCCGGCTTCGATCTCCTGGGCGACCGCCTCCGCCTCGGCGCGGTTGCTGCGCGTGTTCACCACTACGAACGCGCCGCCTTCCGCCAGCGTCAGCGCGATCGCGCGGCCGGTATTGCGGCCTGCGCCGGTGACAATCGCGACCTTGCCGGCGAGTTCTTTGGTCATGAGCCGCTACCCCTGCAATGAGGAAAGATCGATGCGGCCATTATACAGCCCCGCCATCAGCTTCAACGCCGCGCCGCTTTGCGCGGCGCTCCAGCCGCCATGCTCTGCGTTGAGCAGGAATTTGTCGGTCACGTCCTGCCGCGTCAACGGCTCCCGCGCACCGCCGCGCAGGTACGGCTGCCGCTCTTCCACCACGCTGCCGTCGCGGAGCATAGCGCGGATGTGGCCGGTGTAATTGTTCGGATAGGGATTGTCCGGGTCGATCACGAATTTCACCTTGGCGGCGAGCGCCAGCACTTGCTGATCGCGGATCGCGCTTTCGGTGAACGCGGCAAGCCCGACGTGGCCATGCACGAAGCCGGTGGCCAGCAGATAAGGCACGGCGAATTTTGCGGCATAGCCGTTGCGCGGACGCTGCTTGTCCACCAATGGCTCCCACAGCCGATGCACCGTTCCCTCTGCCACCTCGCAGACGATCTCGGCGACATCCTCCGGTCTTACGCCACGAGCGGCCAATCGGCGCGCGCAATCGATATAGGGCTGCGCCATTGTCCCGCATGGATAAGGCTTGAACGCCAGCGTGTCCGTTACCCAGCGCGTACCGAAATCGCCGGTCAGCGCGCCATAGTCGCCATCGGTGGTGTGTGCGAAGCCATGAAACAAGCCGTGCACACCCTCGAATACCGTGCGCGGGCCGACGAACCCTCCGCGCGCCAACAACGCGGCACGGATGCCTGATTGCGCTGCCCACCCGGCATGCAGCCGTTTGGACCAGGCGCCTTCGGCAAGATATTCGATGATGCCGCCGGCCATGCTGCCGGCAATGCCGAGCGCATCGACGATCTGCCTCGCGTTAAGGCCAAGCGCTGCACCGACACCGGCGGCAGCGCCCATTGCGCCGAAGACCGCAGTCGGATGGAAGCCAGCCTCGTGAACCGCTTTGGGCACCACGAGACTCAACCGGCACAGCACTTCGCTGCCCACCGCAATCCCGATCAGCGCCATGCGGCCATCCGGGTTGTGCCGCTCGCAAGCAGCAAGCACTGCCGGGACAATCACCGCGCCGGCATGCACTGGACCACCCTCAAAAGTGTCGTCGAAGTCCTCGCCATGCGCGGCAGTGCCGTTGACGAAGGCGGCACCGGCCGCGCTCAGCGTGCGCTTGTGCCCGATCGCCGTGCAGGGACCATCATCGTCGCAACCGGCCAGCGCACTCCCGACGTAATCCTCGTTGCGCGCGGTGACGCACAGGCCGACCACGTCGATCAGCAGCTCCTCGCATTGGCGGACGGTTTCAGCCGGTAACGCGCCGGGTCTGAGCGCGGCGATCCTTTCGGCAAGCGTTTCGGCGACCGAAATCCTTGGCAGTCCGGAGGCCATATCGGTCAAATGCGAAAGATTTTGGTATAGCGCGCCTTGATGGCCTCGCTTTCCTTCTCTACTGCCGCGGCGTCGTCCTTCATGGTCTTGATGTCCTTGAGCGGCTTGCGCCCTGCCTTCTCGACGGTTTGAGAATGCACCGAGCGCAGGCCGCCGACATCGATGATTAATTGCTGGGCCTCCCGGCTGAGACTGAACGACTGGAACAGTCTTGCCGCGTTGGGATTGGGTGCATCCTTGAAGACGCCGTTCGGTCCGATGATCAGCGGCGAGCCCTCCGTGGCATAAATCGGCTCGACCGGACGACCTGCCTCCCTCATCTGGAAGATGTTGTATTCGTTGCCGTCGGCCATCACGGCGCGCTCGCCGAGATCGAGCTTCTTCGGCGGATCGGCCGACGACTGCACCTGCATGATGTTCTGCCTGGCAAGCTTTTCGAAAAAGCTCCAGCCGAGATCGCGCTGCATCTGGTAAGTCGCTGTCATGATGGTGCCGCTATAGCCCGGGTGCGCCTTGACGATCTTGCCCTTCCATTTGGGATCGAGCAGATCGGCAAAACTCTTCGGCGCGTCCTCCGCTTTCACCAGATTTGTGTTGTAGGCAATGATGCTGAGCCAGACGCGGAAGCTCGCAAACTGGCCGTCCGGATCCTTGTGCTCGGCCGGATAGAACTTTGCGACGTCTTCCGGCACGTAAGGCGCCAGAACGCCGTCACGCTTCCAGACGATGAAATGCGCGGCGTCGGATGAATTCACGATGTCGACGGCATGGATGTTGCTGGAATATTCCTGGCCGATACGCTGGAACAAGCGCTCCGCCCCGGTGCGCTCGACGCGCACCGCAATGCCCGGATATTTCGCCTCGAACGCCTTGGCCAGCTTCTCCGCGACCGGCAAGTCGGTCGAGGTGTAATAGATGACCTTGCCTTCCTTCTTCGCCGCTTCGATCAGCGCGGGCGTGACCGCTTCCGGCGGCGGCGCAGCCGCCATGACACGCGTGGAAAATGCTGCGCCTGCGAGAACGGCGCCAGCCCCCTGGAGTACATTGCGTCGCGAGATCGAGTTCTTCATTGGGCGCTCCCAATTGTCTTTTCGAGCCTTCTCATCGGGCTCGCTCCTGCTCAGTCCGATACACCCGAGATTATCTTTTATTCCAAGGGCGCGCAGCCAGTCTTTCGTCGACAGCCCGTTCTGATTGCAGCTAAGCTTGGGGGCAAGAAACAAAATAAGCGTCAGGGGATGGCAAATGACGGGTCCAAGGATTGCATTGGCTCTGGCGGCAACTCTGCTCACAACATGGCTAACTGGTGCACAGGCGCAGGACTATCCCTCGCGGCCGGTGAAGGTCATCGTTCCCTTTGGCGCCGGAGGGCCTGCCGACGTCACCGCCAGGCAGATCGGCAGCATCCTGCAGGAAAGCTTTGGCCAGCCCTTCGTGGTCGAGAACCGCACCGGCGCCGGCGGCGTGATCGGAACGCAGGAAGCAGTCAAGTCGCCGCCGGACGGCTACACTCTGCTGATGATGTCGAACACCCAAACGGCGAATGAATCGCTGGTGCCGCAACGCAAATACGAACTGATGCGCGACCTCGCACCGATCGCGCCGGTCAACTATTCCGACCTCGTCATCGTGGTTCACCCTTCCGTGCAGGCAAAGACGCTGCAGGAATTCATCGCGCTCGCCAAATCGCAGCCCGGCAAACTGAACTACGCTTCCTCCGGCCAGGGCACGCCGTACCATATGGCAGGCGAACTGTTCAAAGCCATGGCCGGCATTGACCTCGTGCACGTGCCTTACCGTAACAGCGGCGAGGCGCGCAGCGGCGTGATCGGCGGCCAGGTTCAGATGATGATCGACGCGGTCCCGGCGATGGCCCCTAACGTTGCGGAAAACCAGGTCCGCGCGCTGGCTACGACCGGCAAGGCACGCTCGACTGTTCTGCCCAACGCGCCGACGGTGATCGAGGCCGGCATTCCTGACTACGAGGCCACGATCTGGCTCGGCTTGATGGCGCCCGCAGGCACGCCAAAGCCGATCATCGACAAACTCAATGCAGCCGTGAACGACATTGTGAAGCGACCTGACATCACAAAACTATGGATACGGCAGGGCGTCGTCCCTATGTCAATGACTGCAGCCGAATTCGACAAATTCCTCCGCGGCGATATCGTGAAATGGGCGGAGGTAGTCAAGAAGTTCGACAAGCCGCCGCAATAAGATGCCACCAGAGAAGGCTTGCCCTCGATGCCAAGCGTTCGATTTCGCCTCAATGGCGTCGAGCTGGAAGTTGACGCCGATCCTGACCGGTCATTGCTGGACATTCTGCGCGGGCATCTCGGTATGACCGGACCGCATTTCGGCTGCGGCGCCGGCGAATGCGGCGCCTGCAATGTCATCGTCGGCGATCGCGCGATATCGGCCTGCGATACGCCGCTCTGGTCGGTGGCGGACAGGGATGTCACGACGATCGAAGGGCTGGGCACGAGCGAGCGGCCGCATCCGCTACAGCGCGCCTTCATCGCTGAGCAGGCGCTGCAATGCGGCTATTGCGTTTCCGGCATCCTGATGAGCGCGGCGGCGCTGCTAAAGCGAAATCCGTCGCCGACGAGTCGGGAGGTAAAGGAAGCGCTCGACCGCAATCTCTGCCGCTGCGGCTCGCATAATCGCATGGTGCGGGCGGTGCTGCGCGCGGCCGAAGAAATGGCGGCAGGATGAACCAACGCGCTCCCTCCCCACCCACCTTGCCGGTAAGCTTGGCAGCGAACCCGAAACTATCGTCGTGGCTGAAATTCTCGAGCAGCGGACAGGTGACGGTTTCGCCGGGCAAGGTGGAGATCGGACAAGGCATCGTGACGGCGCTGGCGCAGATCGCCGCCGACGAACTCGACATCGATCTATCTCGCGTGCAGATGATCCGTGCGTCGACCGTCGTCAGCCCCAACGAGGGCGTCACATCGGGGAGCCTTTCCATCCAGCAATCGGGCCGTGCGCTGCGTCATGCCTGCGCCGAGGTTCGCCATATCCTCCTTCAGCAGGCAGCCGAACGGTTGGGCGTCGGTAGCGAGGCTCTCCATATCGAGGACGGCATCATTTCGGGCCCCGGCAATGTCAGGACCAGCTATTGGGAACTTGCCGACGAGGTCTCGCTCGATCGCGACGCCACCCCCGGCGTCACGCCCAAGATCGCAACGAGCCGGGCGCTCGCAGGCCATTCGGTCCAACGGATCGACATTCCGGATAAGGTTCTTGGCCGGCCGCGCTTCATCCACGACCACGCGCTGGCCGGAATGCTGCACGGACGCGTGCTGCGTCCGGAGCATGCGCGAGCGAAACTCCGGGATTTGAGCGAAGATGGTGCCCGTGCGGTGGCCGGTCTCGTTGCCATCGTGCGCGACGGCAGCTTTGCAGGCGTCGTCAGCGAAACCGAGCATGGCGCGGAGGCAGCCCTCAATGCGTTACGCAAGGGCGCGACCTGGTCCGATGGCGAGCTGCTGCCAGACGAGAACGATCTCGCGAGCTTCCTCAAGGCGCAACCGTCCGAATCCACTGTTATCGGCCAAAAAACTGTCGCAGCACCCGGCACGGTGGCGCGGACCATCCGGCGGCAATATACCCGCCCTTACATTGCTCATGCGTCGATCGCACCCTCCTGTGCCATGGCGCAGTGGGACGGCGATCGCGTCCATGTCTGGACGCACAGCCAGGGCGTCTATCTCCTGCGCGCCGATCTGGCGCTGGTTCTCAATCTCCCGGTCGAGAACATCACCGTTGAGCATCTGGAAGGCGCGGGCTGCTACGGCCACAACGCCGCCGACGACGTCGCGCTCGATGCCGTACTGCTCGCCAAATCCGCCGGCGGCCGGCCGGTCCGGGTCCAATGGTCGCGCCACGGCGAGATGTCGGATGCGCCGTTTGGCGCAGCGATGGCGATCGAGATCGAGGCCGATCTGGATGCGCAGGGCGAAATTATCGACTGGCGACATTCCATCTGGAGCAACGGGCATGTGGCGCGGCCGGGGCGCGCGGCACAGCCTGCGTTGCTCGCAGCATTCGAACTGCAGAACCCGTTTCCACGCATGGTCTCGACCAATCCGCCGCAGGCCAACGGCGGGGGTGGCGATCGCAACTCGGTCCCGCTCTATGATTTTCCATCCTGGCACATCGAAAGCCACCGCCTGACAACCATGCCGATCCGCACCTCCGCGCTCCGGACACTTGGTGGGCAGGGCAATGTGTTTGCGATTGAATCCATCCTCGATGAAATCGCAGCCGAGCACGGCGAGGACCCGGTCGCATTCCGGCTGCGCCACTTGCGGGATGAGAGGGCCAAGGACGTCATCCGCGCTGTGGCGGCGCGCGCCGGATGGAAGCCCGAGAAGCAGCCCGGCATTGGGCACGGCATAGGCTTTGGCCGCTACAAGAACACCGGCGCCTATTGCGCTGCGATCGCCGAGATCGAGGGCGCCGAGGAGATCAATGTCAGGAAGCTGACGTTGGCGGTCGATGTCGGCGAAGCGATCAATCCGGATGGCGTCATCAACCAGATCGAAGGCGGCGCCATTCAAGCCACGAGCTGGGTGTTGAAAGAGCGCGTGCGCTTTGACCGAGAACGCATCACCAGCACGAGCTGGACGGAATATCCGATCCTGCGCTTCAGCGAAGTACCCGATGTCGAGGTGGAGGTCATTCAGCGGCCGGACATTGATCCGGTCGGCGCCGGCGAGGCCGCGCTCGGCCCGGTTACAGCGGCCATTGCCAACGCCGTGTTCGACGCACTCGGCGTGCGGGTGCGCGATTTGCCCATCACGCGCGACAGGATCATCGCCGCGATTGACTTAAGCTGATGAGCAGCCTGAACCTCCTGAGCGGCGGCGCGGCGCAGGGCCTGGTCGGAAGCCTGGCGCCAACCTTCAAGGCTAACACCGGATTCGATATCGCGGGCGAGTTCGGCGCGGTCGGCGTCATGGCCAACAAATTGCGCAAGGGCACACCGGCTGACATCGTTATCTTGACCGCGGCACTCCTCGCCAAACTGGCGCAGGAGAGGCTGGTTGTTGCCGCTTCGATAGCCGATATCGGCCTGGTCGAAACCGCCCTCGCCGTTCGCGCCGGCGATACCCAGGCTGTCGCTAAGGATGCTACCAGCTTGCGCGAGCTTTTGCTCGCCTCCGACGAGATCTTCGTGCCAGACACCAAAGCCTCGACGGCCGGAATTCACGTTGCAAATGTCCTTCGGCAACTCGGCATCGCTGATCAGCTCGCCGCCCGACTCAGGGTTTTCCCGAATGGCGCGACGGCGATGCGCGAACTGGCGGCGTGCAAGGCACGGCGCCCGATCGGATGCACGCAATCGACCGAGATCATCAGCACCAAAGGCGTAACCTTATCCGGCTCGCTGCCAGTAGGTTGCGAACTTGCAACGATGTACACGGCAAGCATCACTACTGCCGCCGCCCACCCGCAACAGGCCCAGCACCTGATCGACTTGTTGACCGGTGCCGGACAATATGAACAGCGGAAACGTGCGGGCTTCATCGGCGGGCCCAATTAGGCCGCCACTGCTCTGACCTCCAGATCAGCCTCTGCGGATCACACCCAACGCGAAATAGGTGCGCGGCACGATTTTTGGTTTGTCAAAGCTAATTCATATACTAATATATCAATCGAGAAAGCAGCCATGCCCGCCCGCGCATCGAAAAAGACCGATCCAAAGGTTCGCCGAATTGCTGCGGGCATGCGCAGAAGCGGCAGGCCGCGCGCGGCGACGGCAGCATCCAGGATCTATTCCGATCTTCGAGGCGAACTGGTGTCGTTGCAGCGCCGGCCCGGCGAAGCGGTCTCAGAGGCGCAGATCGCACTCTCCTACGGGGTGAGCCGCACGCCCGTTCGCGAAGCGATCCTCAAATTATCGGATGAAGGCCTGCTGGAGATCTATCCCCAGTCCGGCATCTTCGTTTCGCGCATTCCGGTCGCAGCACTCCCCGAGGCCATCATCATCCGCAAGGCGCTGGAGGAGACCACCGCCCGGCTCGCGGCGGAACGTGCGACGTCGAGCCAGAAACTGGCGCTACGGTCGATCCTGGAGCGGCAGCGCGAGGCCAGCGCGGCCGGAGACAGCGAGACGTTTCATCAGGCCGATGAAACGTTTCATGCTACAGTCGCGGATGTCGCCGGCTATCCCGGAATCTGGAAATACATCCAGCAGGTCAAGGTTCACGTCGATCGCTATCGTCGGCTAACCCTGCCCCAGCGCGGGAGGATCGCAAAGGTTATCGTCGAACACGAAGCCATCCTGACCGCGATCGAGGCGAATGACGCGGAGGGCGCAAGGCGGGCAATGGAAATCCACCTCGAAAGCCTTCTCGAGAACATCTCGGCTACTCAACATATCAATCCGGAGTACTTCGACGAGCGACCTTAGAGTTCGAAAAGTCCATAAAACGATAAACAAAGATCAGGAGGAACAACATGAAACGACGCGACTTCATCAAGTTGAGCGCAGGGCTCGGGGCTATCATGGCTGCCGCGACGCCGCTTTCATCGGCATTTGCGCAAACGAAAATGGTGCTGAAAGCATCGGACGTTCATCCGCTGGGCTATCCGACCGTCGAAGCCGTGGTCCGGATGGGCAAGAAGCTGGAAGCCGCCACCAATGGCCGGCTGACAATCCAGATGTTCCCGTCGATGCAGCTCGGTGGCGAAAAGGAAATGATCGAGCAGGCCCAACTCGGCGCGCTGCAGTTCGCCCGTATTTCGGTCGGTGCCGTCGGTCCTGTCGTGGACGACGTCAACGTCTTCAACATGCCGTTCGTCTTCCGTAACTCCAAGCACATGGAGAAAGTGATCGACGGCGAGATCGGCGACGAATTGCTGGCGAAGATTTCCGCGAACGAAAAGACTGGCCTGATCGCGCTGTGCTGGATGAACGCCGGCTCGCGCAACGTCTATAACAACAAGCGACCGATCCGGAACATGGCCGACCTCAAGGGCCTCAAGGTCCGCATGATGGGCAATCCGCTCTTCGTTGACACCATGAACGCGCTGGGCGGCAATGGTGTCGCGCTGGGCTTCGATCAGGTTTTCAGCTCGATGCAGACAGGCGTGGTAGACGGCGCGGAGAACAATCCGCCATCGTTCATAGCGCAGAACCATTATCAGGTGGCCAAGTATTTTACGATGACCGAGCACCTGATCATTCCGGAGCTTCTAGTGTTCTCGCGGATCTCCTGGCAGAAGCTTTCGCCCGAAGATCAGGCGCTGATCAAGAAATTTGCGAAGGAAGCGCAGCAAGAGCAGCGTGTGCTCTGGTATGAAGCGGAGAATGCCGCCATCGAAAAAATGAAAGCGGCCGGCACCGAGATCATCACCGATATCGACAAGAAACCGTTCCAGGATGCGGTCAAGCCGGTCTGGGACAAGTACGGCGCGAAGTACGCCGCGATGGTCAAGCGTATCGAAGCAGTCCAATAGGTACGGCTCGCGAGCGGCGGGTGGCCGGACGACGTCCGTTCCGGCCACTCCTCCGAGCTACAGAGGCGATTTGAAGCGCCGCTACTCTCCGAGGTCAAAATGTCCAATTCTGCGGCCGGAATTTTCCGACGTGTGAACGATGCGGTTTACTGGACCGGCGCCGTGATCGCATGCGTGGCGCTCGTGCTGGTCTCGGCTGTCATCCCATGGGCCGTCTATACCCGATATATCCTCAACAGCGCCTCGTCATGGCCCGAGCCGATGGCCGTGCTGCTCACCGTCGGCATCACCTTCATCGGATCGGCGAACTGCTATCGCCAGCGCATCCACATGAACATGACGGTTGGTACCGACCTGCTGCCGCCACTGCTGCGCCGCGCCTCACTGTTCCTCAGCGAAATATTGATGGGCGTGATTGCAATCTTCATGGTCGTTTGGGGACTGCGGCTGGTCCGAACCACCTGGGACAATTCGGTAGACGAGTTTCCATGGCTTTCGGTCGGGATCACCTATCTTCCGATCGTGGTCAGCGGCGCCATGATGCTCCTGTTCGTCATCGAACGCCTGACAATTGGCCCGCCGCCGCGCGACGGCGCTGACGCCCACGTATCGGTCGAGTAATTGCCATGGACATCGCGGTTCTGCTTCTCAGCATGTGCTTGTTCTTCGCGATCGGCATGCCGATCGCCTACGCGCTGGCACTGTCTTCGCTCGTCGGTGCACTCTGGATCGATCTACCGGTCGGCGCGGTCATGCAGCAATTTGCCAGCGGCGTCGGAAAGGTCTCGATGCTCACCATCCCCTTCTTCGTGCTGGCGGGCGCCATCATGGCCGAAGGCGGCATGGCCAAGCGGCTGGTCGACTTTGCAGCTGTGCTCGTCGGATTCACGCGAATTCGGGGCGGCCTCTCGCAGGTCAATATCCTTGCGACCACGATCATGAGCGGTATCTCGGGATCGTCGGTCGCCGATACCTCCGCGATCGGCTCGGTGATGATTCCCCAGATGGCCGACAAAGGCTATCCGCGGGTCTTCGCGACCAACGTGACCATCAGCGCCTCGCTGCAAGCCATTATCGTCCCGCCGAGCCATAATTCGGTGATTTATTCGCTGGCGACCGGCGGCGTGGTGTCGATCACCAGCCTGTTCCTGGCCGGCGTGCTCCCTGGCCTACTGCTCGGCTTCTCGCTGATGGTGCTCTGTCTGTTCTACGCTTATCGCGACAAGCACCCGAAGGGTGAGCCCGTACCGATCCGCCAAGCCGCCAAGATGCTCGGCGACGCCATGTGGGGGATCGTAACGTTGGCCATCGTGCTGGGCGGCATTCTTACCGGCGTCTTCACACCGATCGAGGCAGGCGCGGTTGCCTGCGTCTGGGCGTTCTTCGTCACCATGTTCATCTATCGCGACTACAAATGGTCGGAGCTGCCGCTATTGGTCTACAAGACGCTGCAAACCGTCGCTATGGTGCTGACACTGGTGGCAACAGCCTCATGCTTCGGCTATGTCGCCGCGCTGATGCAGATGCCGGCCAAAATGACCGAGTTCTTCGTCGCCATATCGAGCAACAAATACGTGTTGCTGATGTGGTTGAACATCATGCTGCTGGTCCTGGGGACGGCGCTCGATCTCGCGCCCTTGCTGCTGATCTGCACCCCGATTCTGCTGCCGGTGGTGAAAAGCTTCGGCATCGATCCCGTACATTTCGGAATCGTCATGCTGCTCAACCTCGGCATCGGCCTGCTGACGCCGCCAGTAGGGACGACGCTGTTTGTCGGTTGCGCCATCGGCAAGGTTTCGGTCGACGAGGTGATGCGCGGCATCTGGCCGTTCTACTACGTGATGTTTGCGGTGCTGATGATCGTGACCTATGTGCCTTGGCTGTCGCTGGCGCTGCCGAGGGCGTTCGGGTTCTAGAACAGACGCAGTTCGCGTCACGGAGACTCCGCGTGAAGATCGTCGACCTAAGCCGAGAACTCTATCACCGCACGCCAAGCTATCCCGGCCATCCTCCCGTCATGCATGGCGTCTGGAAAACCCACGAAGAATCCTTCGCCGAATCGGGCAATGTGCACGGGCTGGCGTCGATGTTCATCTCCATGGTGGACCACGCCGGCACCCACATCGACGCGCCCCGGCATTTCGGCAAGAGCGGCATATCAATCGACGAATATCCGCTGGAAAAATGTATCGTGCCCGGCATCTGCGTCGACCTGCGCCACATTGCACCGCGCGCCGAAATTACGCCTGCCGATCTCGAGGCGGCGGTGGCGAAGGCCGGCGTGCCGGTGCCGAGGGGCGGCACCGTCCTGCTCTGCACCGGTCACCACGAACGGACATTCCCCCGCAAGGAATATTCGACTGACAATTCCGGCGTGAACGTCGCCGCCACCGAATGGTTGGCACAGCAGGGCGTCGTGCATTTCGGCATCGATTCGATGCGGCCGGGGCCGGAGGGCAAGGTGAATGCCCTCGTCCACAAGGCCTGTCTCGACCTCGACATCACCCACATCGAGAGCCTGTGCAATCTCGAAGCGCTGTTGGGGCGCGGCCAGTTCACGTTTATCGGCCTGCCGATGAAGTGGCGCGGCGGGACAGCGTCGCCGATCCGCGCGGTCGCCGTGTTCGACATGTGAACGTCGCCAAAGGGCCGTGCCGCGTATAGATGCGCCGCGAAACATTGCCTAAACTTGGCAGTCCGGACTTCGCTGGCTGCCTTCGCGACGCGCTCGCGGTCATTCGCTGTCGTGGCCGGACCCTGCTTCTGCCGTCTCACGAAGCATTTCGGCGTTCAGCACGACGATTGCGCCGTGTTCGAGGCGCACCCAGTCGCGGTTTGCCCAGGCCCGCAACTGCTTGTTGATGCTCTCACGGGTCATCCCGACCATTTCACTGATCTCCTGCTGGGTGATTGTGATGGTTCGGCCTTGCCCCTCAGATTTGTGCTTTTCGGAAAGTCGCAGCAACGCGCTGGCCAGCCGACCAGGGAGATTTTGCAAGATGATCTGCTCGACCTGATCGCTGGTCGACCGCAGCCGATCGCAAAGAAGTTCGATGAACTTCATCGCCAGCGTCGGCTGATCTTTTACAAAGGGGATGAATTCGCGCCGGTCGATGACGAACAGCTCGCAATTGCTGTTTGCGATGGCATCGGCGGAGCGGGCTTTTCCGTCGAGCAGCGCGATCTCGCCGAAAATTTCCCCAGGTCCGACAATATTCAGGATCGCGTTGCGGCCATCCGGCGAGGAAATGCTCATCTTCACCGTACCCGAAATGACCGCGTACAGGCTGTGGCCAGGATCCCCTTTGGAAAATAGCGTGGCGCCCCGCTTCAGCGTGGAGTGCTTGGCGTAGCGGCAGAGTTGCTCGAACGCCTCGGGCTCGAGATCGGCAAAAATCGGGTGCTTGCGCAGCACCGACAGTTTGCCGTTCGAAAATCCGTGAGCTTCACCCGTCCTTCGTTGAGGCACGACAGTCAAACTCCAGGGAAAACTGCAGGGGGTGCAGCCCTTCCGTAATCAACGCCGGTCAGTTTTTCAACCGGAAAGCATCAAAACGCGTCGATTTGGCGGCCGGAAGCCGAAAACGATACCCAGCGTCAACGCCCCGATAACCGTGGAACCTGCGACAATATAGTACAGCCAGTCAAGCCGAGGCGCGTGCTGCAGCAGCATCCAGCCCCCGGCCAATACGATGGGTAACCCTGAACAGGCTGACAAGCAGCGGAGCTGTCGCCCGTCCCCATCCCTGATAGGCGGAAAACAAGGCGGCCATGAACCCGTAAACCAGGCTGGTCGCGTAAAAATAGCCGGATGCCGCAAAGACAACTTCTTCGACATTTGTGAAGAGACCAGCGATCGATCTTCCCGAAAACGCAACGCCGAGTCCGATCGCCGAAAATAACCGCCGCCAGCAAACAGGAAACAAGCGTCACACGACGTGCGCGTGTCTCCAGGCCAGTGCCAACGAAGATCCCGACCATTGTCGTCGTACCAACGCCGCCGGCGTCCGCCATCCGCGCGGCAACTATTCCTTGGCGATTCCCGTTTCCTTGATCACGCGCTCATATTTCGCGAGCTGATCGCGCGTCATGGCGCGCAGCTCTTCCGCTGAACTGCCGCGCACGGCGAAACCCAGCTCTTCAAGCTTGCGGCGTACGTCAGGATCGCTAACCGCCTTCAGCACCTCGGCGTTCAGGCGGGCAACAATATGCTTCGGGGTACGAGCGGGAGCAAGAATTGCGAACCATGAATTGAAGAAGAAGCCGGGCAGACCGGATTCCGAGACGGTCGGCACATCGGGAAATTGCGACAATCTCCTCTCGGTGGTTACCCCGATCAGCTTCAGTCGGCCGCCGCGCACGAGCGTTGCGACCGTGCCGAGGCCCTGGAAACCTACGGGAATCTGGCCGGCGGCGATGTCGGTTGCGGCCTGGGTGGCGCCCTTGTAAGGCACATGCGTGAGCGATATGCCGGCGGCCGACGCGAACATCGCCATCGCCAGATGCTGCGGACTGCCCGGTCCGCCCGAACCATAGTCGATCTTGCCAGGCGTCGCCTTCGCGGCCGCAATCAGATCTGCTGCGTTCTTGAAGCTGGCCTGATTGTTGGCGACCAGCCCCCACTCCACCGTCGCGACCAGCGACACCGGCTCGAAGTCCTTCAGGATGTCCCAGCGCATCTTGGACTGCAGGTTCGGCACCATCGTCATGATGCTGTCGTTGAACCCGCCGATCGTGTAGCCATCCGGTTCGGCGCGGGCGACGGCCTCTGCCCCGATCAGGCCTGAAGCGCCCGGCTGGTTCAGGATCACGATTTGCTGGCCCATATTGTCGGCCATCTTCTGGGTGACGATCCGCGCAGCGACGTCGACCGCACTTGCCGCGGCCAGCGGCACGATCATCTTGATGGGCCGATCCGGATAGCTCCCCTGCGCCATCGCATGATGGCCTAGGAGCAAGGCAAGCGCTGGAATCACCAGATGAAGCGGCCGCATCATTTCCCCCAATATGAGCGGCACAAATCTTTAGGAATGCGGCCGCCATTTTGGGAAAGATTGCGCCCGATGTTCGGCTTATGCAATCGGTCCGGCCGGGAATGCCGCAGGGCTACAGCAGCTTCCCATCTGGCCCAAAAAACGGATGTGGGCCGTCGAACGTGCCTATCGGGACTTGATGGGTAACGACAGTGCCGAATCCCTCACCGGGAAACCAGCTATGGAGATGAAAGGCCGGCGGCTCCACCTTGAAGGAAGGTTCGCGCAGTTCGGCCAGATCGAGATCGACGGCATGGTTGGGGGCGGGACAGATCGTGGCCGGCACGCCCGCAAACATGGTCAGTGCCGCGCGGTGCACATGTCCAGTTGCGATCAATTGCACGCGGGGATGACGACAGACGATGGGCGCGAATTCGCTTGCATTGAGGAGATTCTGACGGTCCATGTGCCAAATTCCGGCCTTGAACGGCGGATGGTGCAGAAACAGCAGCGCCGGCCGGTCGGGCGACGAAGCCAGCATCCCGTCAAGCCATTGCAACGTGGGCCCATCGAGTTCGCCATGCGGCTTTCGGTGTACGCTTGAATCCAGCAACAGCAGATCGAGCCCGGCAACCTCGATCTTCTGATTGAGCGGCCCTGATACGAAGGCATAGGACGCGGAAGGAAACGCGGCACGCATCAGCTCGCGCGAGTCGTGATTGCCGGGAATGCCGGCGAACGGAAGCTTGAGCGGCGCCAGCAGCCGATTGAGATATTGATACTCCTCGGCCGTCGGCGTGTCCGCCAGATCGCCGGAGATCACTACAAAATCGGGCGCAGGCCTGAATTCGTTCAGGGCGGCAATGCAACGTTCGAGCGCCTTTGCAGTATCCACCTTGCCATAGGCAAGTGCTCCCGGCGGCTTGATGTGCAGATCAGAAATCTGGGCAATATGAACCGGCATTGGCGACATCGACCTTCTCACCTTTCGGGCGGCAACAGACGAACGGCGTCCGGCGAAATCGATAGTCCGATCCGTTCGCCGGACTTGGCCCGGACCGTATTCGGCGCATCGACGGTGAGCGACCTGTTAGATACGCCGCTGACCACCAGTCGTTGCCTGTCACCAATGAAGCTAACGCTGTCGATTACGCCTGAAAGCGGCGCACTTTCGGCTGCCAACACGCGTATGGTCTCGGGGCGAATCATCGCCACTGCGGCCGATATATTTGCATCGCCATCAATCGGCTGCCGCCCGCCCGGTAATACCAGATGACCATTCTCGATGGCGGCCTCGACGATATTCGCCGCACCGATAAATTCGGCCACAAAGCGACTGTTCGGCGTGAAGTAGATCTCGCGCGGCGTGCCGATCTGGGCAATCTTCCCCTTTTGCATGACCACGACACGGTCGCCAAGCTCCATGGCCTCGGACTGATCGTGCGTCACGTAAATCGTGGTGATGCCGAGCGCGCGCAGCAGGCGGTTCAGCTCGCCGCGCAGCCGGTCACGCAGGGCGGCATCGAGCGCCGTCAGCGGTTCGTCGAGCAATAGGATGCCCGGCCGGATTGCTACCGCGCGCGCCAGCGCCACCCGCTGCCGCTGGCCGCCCGAAAGCTGGTCGATCCGGCGGTTCTCCAGCCCAGAGATATTGGTCAGCGCCACCAGTTCGGCAACGCGTGCCGCCCGCTCTTTTTCCGGTACCCCGCGGATCTTCAATCCATAACCGATATTATCGGATACGCTCATATTGGGGAAAAGCGCATAGGACTGAAACACCATGCCGACGTTGCGCCGCTCGATCGGCACCGCCGTCATGTCCTTGCCGTCGAACAGTACCCTGCCGCCAGCATCGGGCAATTCGAGGCCGGCGATAATGCGCAGCATGGTGGTCTTGCCGCAACCGGAGGGGCCGAGCAGCACCAGCGTTTCACCACGGGCGATCTCGAGCGTTGCGGGTTCAAGCGCGCGCGTTCCGTCGGCGAAGGTCTTGCCGCAGGCTTCGATGCGTACCGAGGCGCCGTGTCCGGCCTGCGCACTCATCTCTTCTGTTCCTTCTCGGCAAACAATTGCATGGCGACCAGCAGCGGAATGATCATCACGAAGAAGATCAGCGTATAGGCCGAGGCTACTTCCAACCGCATCGAGGCATAGCTGTCGGCGAGCCCGATCGGCAGTGTCTTGGTCAATGGCGTGTGCAGCATCCAGGTCAGGTTGAACTCACCGAGCGACAGCGTCACCACCATCAGGCTGCCCGCCAATATACCGGGCAGAGCATTGGGGACGATCACGTCCCGGAAGCGCCGCCATGGCGATGCGCCGAGCGATGCAGCGCCCTCATCCAGCGTTTTGATGTCGACGGTCGCGAACACAGCCATCACCGATCGCACCATGAAGGGCATCGTGAAGATGACATGGCCTACGAGAATGAACAGCCAGGAGCGGCGAAAGTCGCCGAAACCTCCATAGGTCAAGAGTAATGCCAGTGCGATGGCCAGGCCAGGGATCGCCAACGGCAGGGTGATGATCTCCTCGACGATCCGCGACAGGCGCCCTCCCCGCACATGCAAGGCATACGCGGCTGGAACGCCTGTGACGAGCGTCGCTGCAAGAGTTGCAAATGCAACCACGAATGAAAGCAGGATGGTGCCAGCATAAAGCTCCCAGACCTGCGCAACCCATTGCAAGGTCACGCCGGATTGGATGCCGCGGAAGTAGTTCACGGTGACGCCGGCGGAGATCGACAGAATTGCGGGCACCACCAGGAATCCGGCTACCAGCAGGGTGAAGATGAACTGGCCGATGAAGATCAGGCGATCACGCATGGTCTCATCCAGCCGCCGCAACGGCACTTCCGCTGAAGGAGCGGGCAAGCGCAAGAATAAGCCAGGTAATGATGCCAAGCCCGACCGACAGCGCGGCCGAGACCGAGAAATTCGCAGCCAGCGTGAATTCGGTATAGATCAGCATCGGCAGTACATCGATGTTCGTCGCCAGCGTAAATGCCGTTCCGAACGCCCCCATCGCGGTCGCAAACGCGATTGCGCCGGAGGCGACGAAGGCCGGCGCCAGGGCCGGCAGGACGACATCACGCTGCACTGCCCAAGGGCTCGCGCCGAGCGAGCGCGCGGCCTCTTCCAGGCCTGTATCAAGCTTCTGCACCGCGGCCATGATGGTGAGGATGACTCGCGGGATGGAGAAATACAGATATCCAAGAAACAATCCGTAGATCGAATAGGCAAAGACAAGCTTCTCGCCAAGCACGCGGTTTGAGAAATCGCCGATCAGGCCCTGTCGACCGGCGAGAAGAATGATCATGAAGCCGACCACCACGCCAGGAAACGCTAAAGGAAAGGTCAGCATCGCAATCAGAATGGCGCGGCCGGGAAAACGATGCCGCTGCAGGAACATCCCGGCGACCGTCGCCACGATCAGGGTCACAATGGTGGTCGCGGTGGCTAGCAAGACCGTGTTGAGGAGGGTCGCACGGTAACGCGGCTCGGTCAGGATCGCGAGATATCCCGCGAGCCCCTGCGGGCCTTCCGCGCCGGTCACGACCAGCCGTGCCATCGGCAGCAGAAAGAACGCCACCGTCACCGCCGCGAGCGGCAGCAGGCACAACCAAACAAAAGACCTATGTGACATCAGATGGCAGCGCCTCGGCGAAAGGCGCCATATTGCCTCAGCGAACCTCGGCGAGATAGCGATCTACAAAGCCTTTTTGCATGTTTTCCATCTGGCCCCAGTCGACGTTCTTCGCACGCGCATATTCGCTGTCAGGCAGGAATTTCTTCTTCACCGCCTCGGGCAGATCGATCGGCCGCGCCGGCCGAAGGTAGGCGTTGGTCCAGATCGCCTGTCCCTTGTCCGACAAAAGATAGTCCAGCACCTTCTTGGCCTTGTCCTTATTGGGCGCGTTCTTGACGAGGCCGGCGACATAGGGAAACACCACTGATCCCTCGCAGGGGATCACGAATTCAAAATTGCCCTTCTCGGAGTATTTCGCGCGGTACGCGTTAAAATCATAGTCGAACAGAATCGGCATCTCGCCAGAAACGACGCGGGCATAGGACGTCTGCTTGGGGACGATCGGGTCGTTCTTCCGCAGATCCTTGAAGAAGTTGATCGCGGGATCGAAGTTCGCTTCGGAGCCACCGAGCGCCAGATTGATCGCGACGGCGCCGACATACCCGACGGCGGCCGACGACGGATCGAGATAACCGACCATCCCCTTATAGTCGGGCTTCAGGAGATCCTTCCAGCAGGCCGGCACCGGCTTGCCGCCGAGCGCGTCCTTGTTCACGAACAGGCCAAGCGTGCCGGAATGAATCGTGGTCCAGTAACCGTCGGCATCCTTCAGGCCGGCGGGGACCTGGTCCCATTTCGCCGGCTTGTAAGGCTCAAGCGCATCCTGCGCCTTGGCCTTCATGCCAAAGGTGACACCGAAATAGCCGATATCGCCCACCGGGTTATTCTTCTCGGCGAGTATCTGAGCAAGCGCTTGGCCGGAATTCTTGTTGTCGTGCGGGATATCGTAGTTGAGGTCGGCTTTGATGGCCTTGAGCATGGAAGCCCAGTCCGCCCATTCCGGCGGGCAATTGTAGCAAATGACGTCGGCCGCTTTGGCGGATTGCCAGGGCGCGATTAGCAACAGCGCCAGCAAGGCAAGAACAAAACGGGCGGTCTTCATGGGGCACTCCGGGTTAGGGCGGCAATTGACGATCTCATCACCAATCGGTGTGACGTATAGGCCGCGTATGAAGGTTTTGCGACACAGCGTTTTGCGGGGAAGGCCGCAGCGCCGCCCGGCGCGCCATCAACGTCCGCCTGCCCCTCCTGATCAAACTGATCGCGGTCGCATTAGATGCGTCCCAAGGCGGTCAGAATAACCTGAGGCGTCAGCGGGATTTCTGTGATGATTGTCTCAAACGGCCTGAGCGCGTCATTGACCGCATTGGTCACAGCGGCCGCCGCACCTGCCGTGCCGGCTTCCCCTGCGCCCTTCGCGCCCAGTTCCGATTCGAGGGTCGGCGTGACCACATGTCCGACGTCGATGTCCGGCATTTCACCGGACATCGGAACCAGATAGTCGGCCATATTTGCGTTGGTGAGTTGGCCACGTTCGTCATACACACATTTCTCGAATAGCGCTGCGCCAAGCCCCTGCACCACGCCGCCTCTGATCTGCTCATCAACCAGTTGCGGGTTGATGATCGTGCCGCAATCCTCGACCACCCAGTGCTTCAGCAGCTTCACAAAGCCCGTATCGGGATCAAGCTCCAGCCATGAAGCCTGAACGCCATTGGTGAAGGCGAAAGGATATTCGCGCGGGACAAAGTGCCTGGTCGCCATCAATTCGGGCTGAATACCCGGCGGCAGCGTGTCGGGACGGAAATAGACAATTCGTGCGAGCTCGCTCAGATCGATCCGCGGCGCGCCGTCGACGACATTCACTACCGCGTTGTTGACAATATCGAGTTCGCTTGGCGTCGATTGCAGAACGGCAGCCGCTACGTCGAGGATGTTCTTGCGCAGTACCTTGGCGGCTTGAAGCGCGGCCTCTCCACCGATACCAGCGCCGCGCGAAGCCCAGGTGCCCCCACCATACGGCGTATTGTCGGTATCGCCCAGGATGACGCGGACGCGATCCATTGAGACGCCAAGCACGCTTCCAACGATCTGTGCGGTAAGCGATTCCGATCCCTGCCCCTGTTCTGTGATACTTGTTTGGCAGATCACTGATCCCTGCGCATCAACCCGCACCGCGACGCCGTCCTGCGAGGATATCTTCGCACCGCCTACGCCATAAAACGCCGCACTCGGATTGGTAACTTCGATGAAGCTCGCGATGCCGATGCCACGATGGATGTTCCTCGCTCGCAAGGCGGCCTGCTCAGCGCGCAAGGCATCGTAGTCCATCATTTGGACGAGCTTGGCGAGCGTCGCATGGTGCGACAACTGCTCGAAGCGCAGACCTGATGGCGAGGCGCAGGGGTAGGCGTCGTCGGCAATCAGATTGCGGCGACGGATTTCAACCGGATCCATGGCAATCTTCATCGCCGCCAGATCGACCAGGCCCTCCGTCACCGAGCAGGCGATCGGATGGCCGACGGCACGGTACTGGCACATCACGTTCTTGTTCTGGAATACGACGCGGGCACGGGCACGGTAATTTCCGGTCACATAGGGCCCGCCGACGAGATTGACGACCTGATTGGCCTCGATCGCGCTGGTGCGCGGGTACATGGAATAAGGCCCGATGCCCGTAAGATCGTCGATCTCGAATGCCATGATGGTGCCATCGCGCTTGACGCCGATCTTTCCCTTGCAGCGATGGTCGCGGGCATGAATATCGGTGTTGAAGCTCTCGACCCGGTCAGCGACGAACTTGACCGGACGCCGCAGGAGTTTGGATAGCGCGTAGGTCGCCATCTCGTCGGCATAGATATGGACCTTGATACCGAAGGAGCCGCCGACGTCCTTGCAGACGACGCGGACCTGTGATTCCTTCAAGCCAAGATGGAGCGCCGCGATATTCTGCACCATATGCGGCGCCTGCGTGCCTTGATAGATGGTCAGCCTGGCTTCCGCAGCGTTCCAGTCTGCCACCACCGCGCGCGGCTCCAGCGTCACGCCGGTGTGCCGTCCGAAAACGAACTCCGCTTCGACCACCTCGTCGGACTCGGCAAAGGCCTGATCGACGGCGCCTGCGTCGTGAATGCGCTCGAACGCCAGATTGTCCCCAAGGGAGGCGTGGATCACAGGCGTTGCCGGATCGAGCGCGGTACGCATATCCGTTACGGCGTGCAGTTCTTCATATTCAACTAAGACATGCTCTGCGGCGTCCTCGGCCTGTGCGCGGCTGGCCGCCACCACGGCAGCGACCGCTTCACCCTGCCAGCACACTCGGTCGACAGCGATCGCACTTTGCGGGGCGGATTTGAGTCCCTTCAGATGCGAAAGCACGCCGACCCACGGCGTGATGACGGTCGATAGCTCCCGGCCTGAAACGACGGCGATGACTCCGGTCATCTGCTTCGCCGCTGAAGTCTCGATACCAACGATCCTCGCGTGCGCGTGCGGCGAGCGTAGGAACACGACATGCGCCATGCGCGGCAGCTCGATGTCGCTGACATAGAGCCCGCGTCCCTGCATCAGCCGATCAAGGTTCGGCCGCGGCACTGTCTTGCCGATATAGGAGTTCGGGCGGTCCAGCGCCGAAAGTGTTTGAGGATTTGCCCGCTCCGATGTCATGGCCAGCGTCCCGTACGCGTCCGCGCTGTGCTTTCGATGGCGTCGACGATGGCCTGGTAGCCCGTACAGCGACAATAATTGCCGGAAAGATGTTCGCGTATCTGCTCTCGATCCGGACACGGCGATTGCTTCAGCAGATCCTGCGCCGCCATCAGCATTCCAGGCGTGCAGAAACCGCATTGCAGTGCATTACGCTCCCGGAATGCAGACTGCAAATCGGCAATCTCGCCGCTGTCGGACACCCCTTCGATCGTCTCGATCGCTGCATTGTGCGCCTGAACGGCGAGCATCAGGCAGGAGCGGATGATGTCGCCGTTGATGCGGATCGTGCATGCCCCACACACGCCATGTTCGCATCCGACATGCGTTCCGGTCAGCTTGAGATGCTCGCGAAGAAAATCTGCCAGGTTCAGGCGCGGCAGTACATTCGCTTCGACGAGCTCGCCATTGACCCTCAGCGCAATCGCAACCGTCGCCGTCACGCTGACGCTCCCGCACGAAGATCAGGCCGGGCAAGCAGTAACGACACACAGCGCGTCAACAGAACCTTCGCCAGATGCCGACGCATGGCGGGTGTCGCCTGTTGATCCTCCAGCGGATCGAGTTCATCGTCCAATGCGGAAGCGGCCTCAGACAACACCGCGGACGTGACAGCGACATCGACCAGCTTGCTTGCAGACTTGGCCAGCAACGAACGATCGCCGACGGCAAAGAAGCCAAGTCGAAGATCGGCGAAGCGTCCATCCTTGATGGAAGCCTGCGCTGCGAGACCAACAATGGCATAATCGCCATGCCGACGGGCGAACTCTTGAAAGAAATGCGTCGAGCTTTTTGGAATCACCGGCAGCTCGACGGCAACCAGAAGCTCCTGCGGCGTAAGCGCGGTTTCGTAGATCCCGACGAAGAACTCGTTTGCTGCAATCCGCCGCTCGCCGCCCGGTCCGCGGGCAATGATTATAGCGCCAAGCGTGAGCATGCAGGCCGGCAGTTCCGAAGCCGGATCAGCGTGCGCAAGGCTTCCCCCAATCGTGCCGCGATTGCGGATCGCGGGATGAGCGACATGGGCGACCGCATCCTTCAGCAAGGGAGCATGGGCTGCTATTTCGGGGGATTTCAAGAGATCGGCGTGACGTGTCAGCGCACCTATGGTGAGGACGCCTCCCTTGAGCGAGACCCCGCGCAACTCGGTCAGCTCGCCAATGTCGACAATGAGCTCCGGTGCGACCAGGCGCAGATTCATCGCCGGCACCAGGCTCTGGCCGCCCGACAACACCTTGGCCCGTTCGCCATACGCGGTCAGCAATTCCAGCGCATCGGCAACGCTGGTTGCGCGGGCATAACCGAAAGCCGAGGCTTTCATTTTTGGCGTGACCTCCCCGGCCAACAGTCATCATTTTTGCGGAATTAGACGGCTGTGATCGCCAAAGGTCAAGTTTGTTGGATGATTATTTCGACTTTGAGCTTGTTTTCGAGCGACGAACGACGCACGTTCTGTGCAAATAAAAAGCCTACCGTTAGGGAAGAGCGGACCATGAAGCTTGGGTTCTTTACGATGCCGATCCATCCTGTCGACAAGGATTGGCGGCTTTCGCTCAAGGAAGATCGAGAGGCTTTCCTGCTAGCCGATGAGCTTGGGTTCACCGAGGGCTATGTCGGCGAGCACACCACGGACAGAGCCGAGAACATCACGTCCTGCATCGCATTCATTGCATGGCTCGCCGCGGCGACCAGCAAGATCAAACTTGGCACCGGCACCGTCAACATGCCGAACGCCCATCCAGCAGCGATTGCAGCCTCGATAGCGATGCTCGATCACATGCTCGACGGGCGACTGATCTTCGGCATCAGCCCCGGCGGCCTGCTGTCGGACGCGGAAGTGTTCGGCAATCTCGAGGCGGATAGGAATGCCATGTTCCTGGAGGCGATCAATCAGGTGCTTCAGATCTGGGCGAGCGAGCCGCCCTACAATCTGCAAGGTCAATTCTGGAATGTATCGGTGCAGAAGACTCTGATCGAGGACATCGGCCAGGGCTTCATTCCGCGCCCACTGCAGCGGCCGCATCCGCCGATCGTGGTCACTGCGGTAGCGCCGTTTTCAAAGGGTGTGACGGAAGCCGCCGCGCGCGGTTGGGAACCAATTTCGGCAAATTTCCTGATGCCGGCCTGGGTGAAAAGCCATTGGCCGAAATATGTCGAGGGATGCGAGCGCGCCGGCCGTGCTGCGGATCCAGCGAATTGGCGCGTCGCCAAGAGTGTGTTCGTAGCCAAGGACGCAGCTACCGCAAAGGCTTATGCCACCGATCCAAACGGACCTTATGTCTACTATTATCGCTCGTTGCTTACCAAGCTGAGGCGGAGCGGTCGCATCGAACTGTTCAAGACCCGCCGCGATCAGCCGGACGACGAGGTGACGCTGGAGTCGATCTGCGACAAGCTGATCATTCATGGCACCCCGGACAGCGTGGCGGATCAACTGCTGGCTTTTCAGGAAGAGACCGGACCCTTCGGCACGTTGCTGTATGCCGGCAAGGATTGGAAAGACCGCGAACTGGGGCGACAGTCAATGGTCCTGATGGCCGAACAGGTCATGCCGAGGTTCAATGCCGGCGCATCCGGCGATTCCAAAGCCGCCGAATAAGCCGCGGAGGAGCTTGCCGTGGCCCTGAGCGATCGCATTCCCTATCAAGCACAGGTGGACAGGCCGAAGCTCGCGCTTCCCGGCGGCAAGAAACTCGCGGTATGGGTCATCCTCAATGTCGAGGAGTGGCGGATCGAGAACGCGATGCCTCGCACCGTGCTGAGCCCGCCGATGGGCCAGCCGCTATTGCCCGACGTGCCGAACTGGTCCTGGCATGAATACGGGATGCGCGCCGGCTTCTGGCGACAGCTCAAGGCACTGACGGATCGCAGAATACCGGTGACGTTGGCGCTCAATGCCAATGTCTGCAACGCCTATCCGCGTGTCGCCTCCGCTGCGCTCGACGCCGGCTTTGAATTCATGGGCCACGGTTTCGTGCAGGGGCCGATGCACAAGGTCGAGAATCAGGCGGATGCCATCAAACGATCGGTCGAGACAATTTCGAAATTTGTAGGCAAGCCGCCGCGATCATGGGAAAGCCCCGGCCTCACCGAGACCGAGGAAACCCTCGATCTGCTGCGCCTCAACGGCATCAAATACGTCGCGGATTGGGTGATCGATGATTTGCCGCAGGACATCGCCACGCCCCACGGCACCATCACGACGATCCCCTATTCGGTCGAAACCAACGACATCGTGATCCACGCACTGCAGCATCTTTCTTCCGAGCAATTCCTGAAACGCTGCACCGATCAGTTCGATCGGCTATATCTCGAAGGCGCATCGAACGCGCGGATCATGGCGATCTCAATTCACCCGTACATCACGGGCGTGCCGCATCGCATCAAATATCTGGAGGCGTTGCTCGACTATGTCCTGGGTCACGACGGCGTGGCCCTGATGACAGCCAGCGAAATTGGCGACTGGTATCGCGCAGAGATGGCAAAGATCCAGATTTGATGTCTGCCGCAGGCGCTTGTCGAAGGCCCCGCGGGATTCGGCGGTTGCTCATGAGGACTTGCTGTCATCTCCCGCAATGAACCGGCCGAAACTACCGCGCGCAAACAGCAAGGGTTCCTGCCGATTATAGGCATAGGCCTCGACGGCGCCGAGGAAGATGATGTGGTCGCCGCCGTAATACCGATTGGCCGCGCGGCATTGGAAATTGGCGACGCAATCGGTCAACACCGGCGCGTTGCCAAGCCCCGGCGTCCAATTCACGCCGGCAAACTTGTCATCCGAAGACTTTGCGAACTGCGACGCCAGCGCCTGCTGGGAAGCTCCGAGAACATTGACCGCAAAATGGCTGGCATTCTGGAAGATCGTAAGCCCCTGCGAAAACATCCCGAGACTCCACAACACCAGCGGCGGATTGAGCGATACCGAAGCAAAGGAGTTGCAGGTAACGCCATACGGCCTCCCGTCCGCGGTCATTGCCGTGACAATGGTGACGCCGGTGGCGAATGTGCCGAGCGCATTGCGAAAATCCCGTGGGTCAATCGCCGAGTTGTCACTGGCAAGTTCATTGGCCGGATCGGCCGGATGTTTGGGTGCATCAGACATCCGCCGGGCCTCAGAGCGTCAGATTTTCGGACGGCAGGCCAAGCGCCACGCGTCCATAGTTGGTTCCTGCCGTATCAAAATTGAATGCGAGGTGCGAATTCACGGCGTGAGCGTCGCGGAACTGCCGCTGCAACGCGCCTGACGTGAATAGGCTGCGCGCGCCACTTGCCGCGAACAACAGCGAGACCGCTTCGGTGCAGAGGTTCACTGCGAAGGCGCCATCCCGCCGCAACCTCGTCTTGACCGCAAGGTCTGGAATATGGCCCCGCCTCGCCTCGGCCATCGCATCGATGCAGTTCGTACGCATCACGAGGCGAGCCGCATCGATCTTGGCGGACGCCTCCGCGATCTTGATTTGGGTAGTCTGCAGATCGCTGAGTTTGGCCCGATTGTAGGTCGAGGCCCGATGGCGCGCGAGCTCGACGTAATCATCTAGACAGGCTTGCGCATTGCCCAAACCCACGCCCGACAATACGTAAGGAAACAGTGAGAATACCGGTAGCGCATAGAGCGCGTTTGGATTGACGGCGCTTCCGGGCGTCGGTCCGCCGGTTAGATCGCTGACTGCGACCGTCATGTTCTCCGCAACGAAGCAATCTTCGACCCATACATCGTTCGACCCGGTACCGCACAGGCCCGTCGCATTCCAGGTGTCGTTGATCCTGTATTCGCTCCTGTTGAGCAGGAATATCCGATATTGGATACCCTCAGCCTCATCGTCTGAAGACACCACGCCTGCAAGCATGTTCCAGTCGCAGGATTCCACACCTGAGGAGAACGGCCAATGGCCGCTCAGGACGTATCCCCCCTCCGCCTTTCTCGCGCGCCCGGCTGGAAAGATGAAGGACGATGCGATCAACGCATCGGCATTCCTGCCCCAGACCGCGTCCTGCGCGTGCTTGTCGAACATGCCCAGCATCCAGTGGTGGCTGGCAAGATTGGCGAAATTCCATGCTACGGAAGCATCCGCCTGCCCCAGCGCGTCCGCGCAATCGACCAGAGCAACATAGTCAAGTTCAGCACCTCCGACGCGCTTGGGCTGCACGACCCGGAACAAGCCGGCATCATGCAAATCGCGTTCGGTCTCTGGCGGCAGGCGGCGGAGCTGCTCCGTCTTTGAAGCGCGATCGCGCAATTCCGGAATCAGGGCCTTGGCACGCGCAACCATGGCGGCATAGCTGTCCGAGCCCGGCCCCGCGGGTGAACCTGCATCCGGCTTGCGGCCGTGCTCCGCCATGTGTTTCCTCGCCTGCTCCGTTGCGATACGCCGCCCGCGCTTTGCCAGTCTATCGGCTGATGGCTAATGATCAAGGCGGGCGGAACATGGCAATCCGCCGCAAGAGGCTGCTCAAAAACGCAAAAAAGCCCGGCGGCCGATGGCCACCGGGCGAGTAGAGGCATTTTGAGGCAGGGAAATGCCAAGCAGCTATTTCATGTCTTTGCGCCAATAAAGCGTGTTCGGCCAGGCCCAGGGATGCGTTGGGCTGAACAGGCGGTAACCCGCGCGAATGAAGTTGTTGGCTGACGAAATATTATCCGTGGTGTCAGATACGATCGAACACCACCCATTCAGACGTGCACGCGCCTCCATGGCTCGCATCAGGCGCAACTGAAGCCGACGTCCGCAATGCTTGCCTAGCACGCCCACGCGGCAAAAATAGCCAGCTTTGAAAACGTGCGTCGACGGAATGACGCCGGCGAAAGCGACAGGCCTGGTTCCGCAAAGCGCAAGCCACCAGTGCCCCTGATCGAATTGCGGAACGGGTGCGGTCTCAAGAAACGTCAACTGATGAAGTTCTGTAAGTGTGTCCGCAATATCGTCCTCGCTCCCGTCAACCTCGCGAATTTGATACATGTCGCACCTGCATCCGAGTTCGTCTATGTGTGCGGCAAGTCAACCGATCATTTCCCGAGCGTCGCCTTGATGCCGAGCCACACGGCACCGACGAATCCCGTTACGATCATCGTGACGACTGCCTTGAAGGTATAACTCTGTGCCTGCTCGACGCTTCTGCGCCAGCGCCGCAGGTGCTGAAAATCGGCGCGAATCTCAAGGAGGGCCTTTGCTTTGCCCATTTAGGCTTCTCGGCTGGCCGGTCCGCCATGCTTGTCTGGGGTTGCATCGAAACGACCGATGGAGGACTCGCGAAGCGCGGTGCCGAAAGCAATTGTCGGAAAATCCGTCTGCGCGTCGTTGCGGTTGGGACGCGGGATGAACTGGACGATGTCGGTACTCACGAGAACTCCTCCGATGCGGCGATGACAATCAGGCCGACAAGCGTGAGCGATATCAAGCAAGCGGCCATCGGCGTCTCTCCAAAAGAAGAAATGTGGGGCATGATCGCGGTGTGCAGGCGCAGATCATTTGGGGCTCGAACCCTATCCCGTCGGTGCCGCGTGCGGGCGCGTGACGATCCGCGCCGCGGGCCGACATGTTCGCGCATGCCGGCTAATTGTGTGGTGATGGGAAGGTTCGGACGGCGGCGCGCTCGCGATCGCCCAGGCGGGGGCGTTGGGGAGTTGCGGCGTCGATTTGCAGCCGCCGTCCGATTCGAAAAATTCCAAACAAAAAGCCCGCGACGGATTTCTCCGTGCGGGCTTGACGATTTTCGCGATGATGGCGTTATGCCGGTGATTTGCCCGACATGTCAAATTCAGCGGATCGCCGAAGAAATGCAACCTACCAAAACCATGGCCGCCGTAATCCCATGTATCTCGCAGGCTTCGGAAGCGGCTCAAAGGATTTGCTATCGGAATTTCAGGATGGACAATGACAACGACTTATCCTGTTGGATGATTTCAAGCTCACATCACCTCGTCTCGATTTCGGAGTGCCGACTATCGGAAACGCCCTCACTTTCTGAAGCGAAGCAAACCGAAAAGAAGATCGTCCATGCTTTCCTTGCGCGCCGACGGGCTGTTCGAAAAGTTTCCGATTGGCAGGGGGAAGGGCAGATCGGGTTTCGGCCTGCCGGTGGCGATACCGGGCGGTGTTTCGGCTGGTGCCGGCGCGGGCTGATATGTCGCTCTCGGCGTACTGACCGGAGGTGAGGAAGTCCAGTTTCCGAAGCGGCCAACAAATGAAGCGGGACGTCCAGACGATGAACTCTCATCGGACGGAGTAAAAGGCACCGCTGGCGCGCCTATATCGAGTGCGGATACTTGGGACGGGCCGGCGACGCGGCGAGCTAGATATCTCTCCGGCCTGGCGCCAGCGACGCCGTGAGCCTGAATAGGCGGCAGCCAAGCGGGTTGGCCGCTGTTTTGCGGTGAAGAATCAGGGCTCTCGAACCGCTTATCGAACGAGGCACGATCGTCTGCCGGAGACGAGTTCGTTGGCACAAACGGTACTGCATCAAGAGGCGGCACCGCCCTGTTAAGTGGATTCGTCAAGATTCGGTCAAATCCTGGAACACGGACGGCATGTGCTCTGCTACTTGCCGGATCGATTACGATGAGCCGATCGAAGATTTCAGGAAGCACAGTACCTGGCCCGAGAAAGCCAGCCTGCTTCAAGGCTCCGGCTGCAAAAGAATTGCTGTTTTGAGAAAGTGGACGATACTCGTAGCCAGTCGCGTTGACGTCGTCACTAAATCCTCTCATGCGATCCCATTGCGAACGGAGATCATCACCACCGGCAATCATCGTATGCGGCTTGTTTAGGGCGACGTAGCCCTCACCGGTCCTCTCTCGCGCCCTCAACCGTCGAAACCGTGAATCTGTGTTTCCTTACGCCATCTGACCGAACCTCCTCGCGAAGGAATGCAACGAATTTCTCGGCATTACGATTGAAACTCCGTTCTGGCACTCCCTCAAGGGTATAGTGCTTTCCATTGGCGTCGATGTAGTTCAACACGACATGGTGCCCTAAGACCGCCCCGTGATAAGGCAAAGCGGTCGCATTGGTGTAGGTGAGAAAAATTCTTTCACGCATTGAGTATCTCGCTACCCGTTTGGTGAGTACCGAATGGCGCCAATTCTTCTACAGTCGAAGCAACGATCAGTTGCTCGTCGTCCCATCGATCGAGTGGAGGTGACGTGGGTGTTAAGTCACGGTTATCGACCGGCTACGGATCCTAAATCGGGAGTCGTCCTGGCGGCGCCTGCCACGATCATGCATTGCCGCCAGTTTTCAACCGCTCGACGGCATCAATCGATGCGATCATCATTGGAATCAACGGAGCCGCTGCAATGAGCCAATCGGTCCAGGATGCAGCAAGCATCATTCGGTACCAGAATGCAGAGACGATCACGTTGCTATTTGTTCACCCAGCCAGCACTGTGAGTGTCGGATTTTTTCTTTAGAGCGCTATACGCGAACTCAACCTCGACGTCATTGCTCCAGAAACGAACCAAATACTCCTTCGCATGTGGATTGTAGGTTATTGGTCGGGCAAACCGTGATTGGATGGCTTCCTGCAGCAGCAGGTCAGTGTCACAATCCTCAAGAGGCGAATATCTCTCATTGAGTTCGATGAATGGCATGATCCAGTTTTTTTCTTTTGACAGCAACTGGTCGATTTCAGCGAAATAGGTCTTTGCTTTTTCCAGGCAGAGGACGGGATCGGCGCGAACGGCCGATGCTTGGACAAGCAGCAACGAGAAAGTAACGAGCGAGAACATCATTAAACGCGCTAGAGAGGTCGTCACGTTCTGATAAGCCATCTTGAAAGCCACTCCTGCTGCAGGGGTTCAACTAATCCATTGCTAGGATGACCGTATCGATCCTGTGAGGATTTTTCGTGCATCCTCCCCCTGGCGGCGTCGAACAGTTTCAGGATTTTTTGTGCAGATGCGCCAGAGGCGATGCCCGTAAGACGTCGGTGCTCACGAGAACTCCTCCGATACGGCGATGATCATGAGGCCGACCGCACGAGCGATATCAGGCAGGCGGTCATCGGCTTCTCTCCAAAAGACGAAATGTGCGGCATGATCGCGGTGTGCAGGCGCAGATCATTTGGGGCGCGAACCTTATCCCGTTGGGGGCCGCGTGCGGCGCGTGACGAACCCGCGCCGCGGGCCGGCATGTTCGCGCATGCCGACCAATTGTGTGGTGATGAGAAGGTCCGGACGGCGGCGCGCTCGTGACGCCCGGGCGGGGGCGTTGGGAGTTGCGGCGTCGATGTGCGGCCGCCGTCCGATTCGAAAAATTCCAAACAAAAAGCCCGCGACGGATTTCTCCGTGCGGGCTTGACGATTTTCGCGATGATGGCGTTATGCCGGTGATTTGCCCGACATGTCAAACCGTTTTCGGGCGGTCAACGAATTGCGGAAAATTCGACAAAACGGCCTCGATAGTTTGAAACCGCCCTTGGCTGAAACTCGATGAAGCGAAAAGCCCGCCACCGTTTCCGGCGCGGGCTCTACGATATCGGCGATGATGTCATCGTGCACCTGATTTGCCCGACACGTCAAGTACCGGAGCAGCGTCAAATCGAACGCAGCAATATCGAAACGAAATCGTTGGCCGTGAATGGTGCACCCGCGACTCACGCTTTATTGCGCCGCCCGATTAGCCGGGTGAACCGGCTTTGGTACGGGCGGTTCTGGCTCCACCTCAAGCTTCGGTTCGGTTGGCATGACCAGCGCCCCGGCTGCCCGTGCAGCTTCGCCGGTGGTACTGTAATTGGCGGTCGTTGGGTGCTGTACTTTCGGCTTGTTCCACGGCCCATGGTCAACGATCAGTATGCCGAGCACGCCGAGAATGGCGACCCCAATCGCAACCTTCAATGGCGCGCCACCGCTTCTGATCAATTGATCTTCGGTCCATTCATTCGCCATCGGAAAATCCGCGTTGCTTTTCTCTGACCAGATCAAATCCGGGCGATGACGAAAGTTCCCATCGATCTGGTCAGGAAGGTCGATCTATTGGAACGAATGTATTGGCCACGCATTGTGGGAACGTGAGCCGTCGCTGGGCGAATGCCGAAGCGATCGAGTGAGTTGCAAATCGTGAATGAAACCTCAGGACCATCCCAGCCCGGCATGGCGGAACGCGCCATTGATACCGCGACCGATGTGTCACGCACGCTGACAGAAGTGTCCGCTGCGCTGCAGGCGGCGGTCGCCCGTCTCAGCGACGCAATCACGGCGGCGCGCAAACCAGGAATGCCGCTCTCGACCATCAGCGCGATCACTCGCGAAGCGCCGCTGGCCAGTCTGTTCGTCGCCTTTTTGTTCGGTGTCGCGATCGGACGTCGCCGCTAGCAGGCCCTCAGAACTTGCCCTTCGTCGAATCCTTTGCGGCGGATACGACGCCGCCGGTTATTTGTCGCATATGTTCACCGGCGTTGGTGAACTGGCTGCGCAAGAATTCAGACTGGATCTGCATCGCTTCCTGGAGATCGGTCGCATGGACCAGCTTGCGGGCATGCTCGAACGCAGCCTTCATATTCTGTTCGGTAAACGACAGCGCCTGCTTGGAAATTTCCGTACCCGCACCCGGCATCGACGTCATGGACTTTCCGGCGGCATCGAAGAACATGCCGAACGCCTTTTCTGCCTGATCGATGGTTCTCTCGGCCAACTCGCGCAGCTCGGCCGGGACTTCGAGTTTCGGTTCAGTCATGGTCGCTTCTCCAATGTCGACATTGGCAGGTTAGCACAATTCCCGGCTGCGTCTGCGCCGTATTGGACCGAGCTCAGAGATAGACCTCGGCCGCCGCGATGCGGCCGGTCCACTTTCAAAGAGAACCCCCAAGGAATGATTTCCTTTCCTCGCGGCCCGTAGCCGTACGGGTGCGGCGCCCGATTCCAATGGTGGCAACAGTGTGGCATAGTGATTCGGGCTTTAGGGATCGGCTGTCGGTGGCGTTGCGTCTCTGGTTTTAAGTCTCTTTGGGACATGGAGATAAGATGCTGCAAACATTTCGACCGACGCCGACCTGCACGCGCTTTCAAACCAACATAGCAATGCCGTGCATGAAATGCGGCGCACAGATGCGGCTCGCCACGGTCGAGCCACGCGACCAGAATTACGACGTGCTGACCTACCGCTGCACGCCTTGCGACTCCGGCGAGAGCTTCCTGAAGGCGCGCTGATTACGAGCCGTTCAGAACGGCGATTCCCGCCTGCGTCAGCACGATCCCCTCGTCACGGACTTCGACCAGGCCGAGACCCGTTAATATTCTCAAGTCTTCGTCGCTGACCGGCGACAGTTTCAGCCGGCGAGCCTGAATGTCCCGCAACGTCCAGCGGAGATCGATAGCCTTCTCGAGGCTGAATTCAGCGAAAGGATTTTCTGCCATTCGCTTCCACTTATTGGGTCATTTGAATCAGATCTGTCGGGGCTGCGGCGCCCTCTGACGCGCCTGATAATGCGGCAATCGACGTCAGGTTCCCGACGCTGCGAAGACAGCGTCGGGAACAGGTATCCTCGCTCCGGACCGGCCGCAGCTTCCGGCCCCTCAATAGCGGTAGGGCTCGATATCCAGCAAGGGAAAGGCGCTGAATACACTGGGTGCATTGGTCGCCTTAGCCGCATGCAGATAGGACTTGTCGAGTTCGCCCAAGCGGGTGACGCCGAGCAGCCCGAGGCAGCGGATCACTTCGTCTTCCAGCAATTCAAGCATCCGCACGATGCCAGCCTCGCCCGCGGCCGCAAGTGCCCAGCATTGCAGACGGCCGATGCCGACCAGATCTGCGCCAGAGGCAATCGCCTTTACGATGTCGGTACCGCGGCAGAACGACCCGTCAACCATGATCCTGGCGCGCCCGGCAACCGCGTCGACGATTTCCGGCAAGACGTGCATCGCGCCGCGTCCGTGGTCTAGCTGGCGGCCACCATGGTTCGACACATAGATCCAGTCCACGCCGTGATCGAGCGCGATGGCCGCATCTTCTGCGGTGGCGATGCCCTTGATCACCAGCGGAATTTTATACTTGTCCTTGATCAGCTTCACGGTGCGCCATTCCAGCCCTTTCTGGAAGTCGCCGCCGGTGGCCCGGATACGGCTTTCGCGGACATACCGCTTGGCGATATCGCGTTCGCGCCGGCTGTAATGCGCGGTGTCGACCGTCAGGCAAAAGGCGGCATAACCATTCTCGATAGAGCGGCTGACAACGTCTTCAACAAAGGCGTCGTCGCCGCGGACATAGAGCTGATAGATGCGCAATGCGCCGGGTGCGGCTTTGGCCGTCGCCTCCAGCCCCGGCTCGGACACCGAACTCAACATGTGAGCAGCGCCGAACTGCCCTGCTCCACGCGCGACCGCGGCGCCTGAATTGGGATCGAAAATCTCCAACGCACCGACCGGCGCGATCATGACAGGCAAACGCAGCCGGCGGCCGAAAACTTCGGTCGAGGGGTCGACTTCCACGACATTGCGCAATACCCGAGGCCGGAATGCAATCTCGTCGAGCGCTATGCGGTTGCGACGCATCGTGGTCTCCGTTTCGGAGGCCCCGACGATATAGTCCCATGCATTCTGGTTGAGCCGGGCGCGCGCCTTCCGAATGAATTCGTGGAGATTCTGAAATTCTTCGCCGCTGGCGCCGAGCTCGACATTTCTCGCCGACCGTATGGGGGTCCCGTCGTTCATGATGTTTCTCTCCCGCTTTGGCGGCACATTAGCCGCAGAAGAACGGAAAAAGCTACCGCTTTGAATGGGTTAGGCGTGGTGCAAACGCAGGGATGTCATTCGTTTACGAGATACATCGGGATATGAAGATCAGCTTCGCTCAAGCCGCGTTACCCGGTTTCCCGAAAGCCCCCGCCTCGGTCAGAGTCGCAATACGCCGCTCATCGTATCCGAGCGTCTTTTGGAGCACCTCCCTGGTATGCTCACCCAGCAGCGGCGCCGCCACGGGATCGACGGCTGGCGTCAAGCTCATCTGCAGCGGAGTTTCAATATTGGGGACGGCGCCCGCGGTCGGATGCGGGATCCGGCTAAGGCGATGGCGGTCGCGCACTTCCGGCGCGTTGAATCCTTGCTCTACCGTGCGCAGATAGCCAACCGGTATGTTGGCCTTCTTCATCTTCGCCATCCAGTTCTCAAGACTGTCGGTCGCAAAGACACCGGCGATGATGGCACGCAACTTTTCTCTGTTGGCAGTTCGGTCTCTCCTGTGCGCGAACTCGGGATCCGTGACGAGATCCGGCCGTTCAAGCACGTCCACCACAAGCCGGCGGTAGAGCCGGTCGTTGGCGCAGGCCATGTAAAGCGGTCCATCGGATGCCTGATAGACGCCGACGGTGGGCGAGCCGTTCGGCGAATTTCCGAAGCGGCCCGGGTTCGCGCCACTGATGAGATAGGCCATGCCATAGAAACCGGTCATCGACACGGCGGTGTCAATCAGCGCGATCTCGACCTGCTGGCCGCGGCCGAGCCGGTCGCGGGCGATCAACGCCAGCAGGATTGCGTTGCATGCCGACATGCCCGTCGCCATATCGACGATCGGCGGACCGGTCCGCACCGGCTCGCCATCCGGAAAGCCGTTTAGCGACATGAAGCCGCTCTCGGCCTGCGTGATCGGATCGAAGCCCGGGCGCAACGCGAACTCACCCTTGCGGCCATAGGCCGAGATCGAGCAATAGATCAGTCGCGGATTGGTCGGCGCGACCGAAGCATAATCGAGACCGAACTTTTTCATCACGCCGCCGGAGAAATTCTCCACCACGACATCGGCTTTCGCGATCAGTTCGCGAGCGACTTCGAGCGCCGCAGGATTGTTGAAATCGAGCGTGATGCCGCGCTTGTTGCGATTGAGGCTGAGGAAGGCCGCGCTCTCGCCGCCGATTTCCGCGTGTTCATAGTGTCGGGTATCGTCGCCGCCGTCTGGATTTTCGATCTTGATCACCTCGGCGCCGAAATCGGCCAGCGTTTGCGTGCAGGCCGGACCGGCAACGACCCTGGTGAAGTCGACGACCAGCAGACCATCCAGTGCGGTCGGTTCGCCCTTTGCGCGCGGCGTTCGCTCCGGCAATTGCGGCCTGGCAGTCATTTCCGGCATTTCCTCTTGTTATTCTGCCTGGCGAAACGAAAACTTCGCCGCGACAGCAATTTCAAGACTTTCTTACCGGAACCAGACGGACAACGCCAAACCCCGATTTTGCAGGGCGGGACCTGCCGCTGACATAGCTCTCAGAGCGAAAGGCAGACGTGCAGCGTTGCCCGACCGTGACGGGCACCCAAAAAGGCCGCCCGCCCCCAGGGTCGGGTCCGGGAGAAGGGCGGCGTCTTATCGATGAGAGGCGCAGCGAACGGCGTCCACTGAGTCGTTACGAAACTCCGCTTCGCCTACTCTGCAATCATTTCACCGGACCCGCCAAACTCGGCCGGGAAATCTTTCAGTTTGGGCAACCCATCCCGCATTGGCAGCACCGTCTCGGCGTAGTTGATGTGTACGCCGGGAGTGAAAGGTAGCGTCGGAAGGGTTGCGGCAAAGACATCGACCAGCCCAAGCGTCGGGTGGTTTGTCATCAGGTGACCACCGCATTCCGCACAGTACTTGCGCTGGCTCATCGGCGTCTTCTCGAACGTCGAAACATGTTGCGCACCGGCCGTGATCCGTACTGCATCCGGCTTCCACAGCGTGAACGCATTCACGGGTCCCCCGGACCACGAACGACAAGAACGGCAATGACAATAGCCCATTCCTTCCGGCGCTCCCGTGACCTGGATTTCAACCACACCGCAAAAACAGCTTCCAGTATGCTTCATCATCCTCCGTCTCCTATCTAGCCACTTGAAAAGTGGCTAGGTCAGTTTGTGCCATGGAAACAGCATCGAAACGCGCTCTCGATAACGGCGATATTCGTCGCCGAACATGCCGACGAGGTCGCGTTCCTCAAGCATTATACCAATAAAGATGTAGGCTGTGGTCACCACTGCGAATAGCAGATGGCCGGCGCTCATGGTCGGGGCCGCCCAGAAGGCGATGATGAAGCCGAGATAGATCGGGTGTCGGACAAACCGGTAGAACAGCGGCGTCCGGAAGACTGGCGCCGGCATGTCGCGGCCGACAAGATTGTTGGCGACCTGATGCAATCCGAACAGTTCGAAATGATTGATCAGGAAGGTGCTCGTGAACACGATCACCCAACCCACGAATGACAGCGTCGCGATCACCATGGCCATTTCAGGCTCTTGGACATTCCAGATGACGGCCGGCATCGGACGCCATTGCCAGAACAGCAACAGAAGCGTCAGGCTTGCACACAACACATAGGTGCTGCGCTCGATTGATCTCGGAATAAACTGCGTCCACCAGTGTTTGAACGCCTGACGTGCCATGACGCTATGTTGAATGGCAAATAGCGACATCAGCCCGAGATTGACGACAATTGCCTCGAACATCCCCGTTTTCGCGCCGCTATCGATCGTCTTCGGCACCGCGAGACCCGAGACGAACCCAATGGCGTACAGAATCGTGAACAGAAATGTGAGATAGGCCACACATCCGAATAGAAATGCAGTGAATCTTAGCACTCGATTGCCCGGCATCGCCGGGCTGAGGGTGGTTTGAGTTTCCGTCATGAAATTGGCTCCACTCCGGGCAATGGGATTGGAACTCCCGGTTTTGGCAGGATGCGCGGCGAACGGCGACAGGTCTTTGCCTGACGCTTGATCTCTTCATGAGACGGACTTGATTGTTTCTTGAGAACAGATGCGACGGGCAAGTGATATTCAACTTCGATAATCACATCCTGGACACTGATCGTCGCGAGCTGCGCCGTGGCGGCGATCTGGTTGCGATGCAGCCGCAAGTATTCGACTTGCTGGTTCACCTGATGAAGCACCGCGATCGCGTGGTCAGCCGGGATGATCTCATTGCGCTGGTGTGGGGTGGGCGGACCGTTTCGGACTCCACGCTGGACAGCCGGATCAACGCTGCCCGCAATGCGATTGGCGACAACGGAAAGGAACAGAGACTCATCCGCACCATTTCCCGCAAAGGGATTCGCTTCGTCGGCGACGTGAATGGGCCGTGCGATGCACAGGTCGCATTGCCAATGGAGGCAGAACAGCCACGTGCGGGACTCGCGCTGCCCGACCGGCCGGCGATAGCCGTGCTGCCGTTCGACAATATGAGCGGCGACCAGGCGCAGGAGTATTTCTCCGACGGAATTAGCGAGGACATCATCGCTGCGTTGTCGAAATTGCGCTGGTTCTTCGTGATCGCGCGCAATTCGTCATTCGCCTATAAAGGCAAGCCGGTGCATATGAGGCAGGTCGCTGCCGAGCTTGGTGTGCGCTACGTAGTCGAAGGCAGTGTGCGAAGAAGCCGCGACCGCGTACGCATCACCGCTCAGCTCAACGACACGGCAACCGGCAGCCACATCTGGGCGGAGCACTACGACCGCGACCTGACTGACGTATTCGCGATACAGGACGAGATCACGGACGCCATTGTCGCCGCGATCGAGCCGCAGATTTACGCCGCGGAGAATTTTCGCAGTCGGCGCAAGCCACCCAACAGCATCGATGCATGGGACTTGGTGATGCGCGCGCTGTCGCATCACTGGCGTGTAACGCAACCCGACAGCCTCGCCGCGCAAGCGCTGCTGGAACGCGCCATTGCGCTCGATCCGGACTACGGCCAGGCGCTGGCGCTGTTCGCGACCAACCATATGTTCGGCGTGCATCTTGGCTGGACCGATCTTGCAACCGCAGCACCCGTCGCCGAGCAAGCGGCATTGGCGGCGATTGCCGCCGACGCCGAGGATGCCTGGGCCCATACGGCCCTCGGCAGCGTGTATTTCTCCACGCGCCGGCTCGACCGTTCGCTGGCCGAGTTCGAACTGGCGCTCCAGCTCAACCCCAGTTTCTCCCTGGCGCAGGGGTACTATGCCCTGGCGCTGTCTTATACCGGGCGATGGATGGACGCCTATGCGGCAGCGCAACGCGCCATCCGCCAGAGTCCCCGCGATCCCTCTTCGGCGATCTACTACGGCGTTGCCGCCTATGCCCAGTTCGTGGGCCGGAACTATCAGGAAGCCATCGCACTGGCGCGCGAGGCGACGCGTCAGCGCGGCGACCTCACCGGCGCCTATCGGGTGCTGACGGTCGCCGCCGGCATGACCGGCCAGATCGAACTCGCGCGCGCTGCGCTTCAGGAATTGCGCCGGACCCAGCCGAATATCTCGCTCACCTGGATCGCGACGCAGTTACCCTGGAAGCTCGATGCCGATCGCGAGCACTATCTCGAAGGCTTTCGCCGCGCCGGATTGGAGTGAGCTTCCGCGACCGGCCTCGATTACTGCTGCTTTTCCCAGAACGACAGCAATCCCTGCGAGGCCGAGCCTCCGATCACGCAGGGAATGCCGACTGCGACCTGCCCTAGCGCAGCCGCAGAGACGCAGCCGAGCGCAACCGCGCCGACGCCAACCTGACCCCAGAAGCTGAGATTCCGGCGGCTATCGGAGCCCTTGGTCTTGAGTTCATCCACGGCGGCCAGCGCATCCTTGCGGAGAGCAGCGATCTGCACCGTGTCCGCCGCCTCGACCACTTCGGTGAGAGGCGCCTTGACCGCCGCCGGCTGTCTGGCAAGTTCGCTACGGAGGTATTCGCGCAAATTTGCATCACGGATCGCGTAGCTTGCCAACGTATAGCGCGCCATGCTTCCGACCGTCAGCTTGTCGATCGTGTCGCGGCTCTTGCTCCATGGCAGCATCTGGATAATGCGCTGGATCGGCGCATGCGAACCGGTCGCAAAATAGTAGCCCCACAGCGTATCCAGCAAATCCTGGTTGCTCGCCAGCGTGAGTGTCGTGTTCAGCTTCCGCTCGTCCTTGGCAAACGGATTCTTGGTGAAGGCGCTGCGCAACTTGTCCATCATGCCGGGCTTTGCCTCTTCCAGCGGGATTTCGGCCAAGGTCGGCAGCTTGCCCGCCAGATAGCTATCGATCATGACCCGCCTGCCCGGCATTCGCGGCGCGACCCGGCGCAAAACGTTTCTCCAGTCAGGCAGCCCCGAATAGGCGATGGCGCGGACGATCACCCATTCGTCTTCCGGCCGAACGGGGAAGAAACTGGCAATGAGCTGTTCGGCCTTGGCAGGGTTGGAACCAATCGCACCGGCGATAAAGCCCAGGTAAATGCCAGCGTTCTCAGGCTCCTTGAACGTCTGCGAATGAAACAGTACGCGCACGGCTGCCGGGACATGGGCATAGTCCGGCTTGGCCCGATAGTTATAGATCCATTGCTGGACTACCCCGAGCGAGGCGCGCGGATCGACCTCCGGCGCCTTCTCTGCATGCGCGGGCTGAATTAGCATGAGCGCAGCGGCAATGAAGGCGGCATATCGCATGTGATGCTCCTGCGAGCGCCGACGCCTGCGCGGTTCCTGCGCGAGCGTCCGAGGCTCTATCGATGGCGAAGCATGATGCGTGCATTGCGACAATTCTGAGAAAATCGGCATTAACAGAAGACGTCTAAATTGTGGCGCGTCGCGAAAAAGTTGCCCGCACCTCACCTTATCCCAGACATTTTTTCGCCCCGCGCGGGCAATTCGATCTCAGCCGATCAACTGGGAGTCCGCCGGGACGTGGAGATCAGACGCATCACGCAGCGCAACCGACCGTTCCGATCGGGGGTGGCCGTTTGCCGGCTTGCCGGCGCCCTCGGCTTGATTTTCGCGACGCCGGTCGTCACCGAAGCCGCGCCGCCATCGCAAGATACGATCATCGTCGAAGGCAACCGCCGCGTCGACGCCGAGGCTGTACGCTCACACTTTCATCCAAACGCCGACGGACATTTCGATGATGCCGCGCGTGATGCGGCGCTGAAAGCACTGATCGCAACCGGCCTGTTCGAGAAAGTTTCCATCGAACGCGCCGGTGATCGGCTTGTCGTGCATCTGTCCGAAGCGCCTGTACTCGACCGCGTCGCATTCGAAGGCAACAGGAAAGTCAAGGACGCCGACCTCGCCGCCGCCATCGAATCGAAGCCACGCGGCTCGCTGCAACGCGCCACGGTGCAGTCCGACGTCGGCCGCATCATCGAGGCCTACCGGCGTGTCGGCCGCGCCGAGGTCAGCGTCGATCCGCAAATCATCGACCGCGGCAACGGCCGGGTCGACCTCATCTATGCCGTAACGGAGGGCGCAAAGACTCCGGTACAGCGGATCGATTTCACGGGCAACAAGGCCTTCGGCAAGCGACAGCTCAGCGCCGTAATCAAGACCTCCGCCACCCATATGCTAAGTTTTCTGACCGGCGGCAACGTCTACGATCCCGACCGCGTCGCGCAAGACCGGGAACAGCTACGGCTCTACTACCGCAGCAAAGGTTACGCCGATGTCAGCGTGTCATCGGCAAAGGCGGAGTATGATCCGGCGGCGAAGGGGTTCACGCTGAACTTCGCAATCGACGAAGGCCCGCTTTATCACTTCCGGGAAGTCAGCGTCGCCTGCAACATTCCGGGCATGGACTGCGACAAGCTTCGTGCTCTTCCCACCGCCCATCCAGGCGCGGTGTTCGACGGCAACACCCTGGACAAGACCACGGAGCTGCTGGCGATCGAAATGGCAAAGCTCGGCTATCCCTTTGCCCAGGCGACGCCGCGACTTACCCGTGATGCCACGGCGCAACGCATCGACGTTGCCTTCGTGATCGAACAGGGGCCTCGAGCCTATGTCGAGCGGATCGAAATTCACGGCAACACGCGGACCCGCGATTACGTGATCCGGCGCGAATTCGATATCGCCGAAGGCGATCCCTACAACAAGACACTGATAGATCGGGCCGAACGGCGCCTCAAAAACTTGAACTACTTCAAGACGGTGAAAATATCGAATCGGCCGGGCTCGGCGCCGGATCATGTCATCCTCGATGTCGAGGCGGTTGACCAGGCAACCGGTGATTTCAACATCGCTGGCGGCTACTCGACTGTCGATGGTGCGCTCGTCGAGGTCAAAGTAGGCGAGCGCAATTTCTACGGCACGGGCAAGAACGTGCAGGCCACCTTCACGTACGGCCAATATGCGCGCGGCATCAACCTGGCCGCATCTGAACCGTATTTTCTCGGCACCAAGGTCGCCGCGGGAATCGAACTTTTCGGTCGCCAGAACGACGCCAATAGCTACCAATCCTACGGCAGCAACACCTACGGCGCGAGGCTGCAACTGGGCACGCCGATCAACGAGGAGCTCGGCGTGCAGTGGCGCTACTCGATCTACAATCAGAACATCACGCTATGGCCGAACAGCTCCGGCCTGACGCCCTCGTTGGCCGTCCGGCAGGCGGCCGCCGCCGGCCCGACGTGGGTCTCCGCCCCCGGCAGTACGACGACCTACAGTACGCTCGACAACACAAAGAGCCCGACCAGCGGAATCAGATCGCAGCTCAGCCAGGATCTGGCCGGACTGGGTGGCGACGTGAAATTCCTGAAAACTACGGAAGACGTGCGGTACTACAAGTCACTCAGCAGTGATCTGGTTGGCATGGTGCGCGCCCAGGGCGGCTACGTTACCGGTTGGGGCGGCCAGCAGGTACCGCTGATGAACAACTTCTTCGGCGGCCCGACCATGGTGCGAGGCTTTGCCCCGAACGGCTTCGGCCCACGCGACCTGACGCCGGGCACCACGATGGATAATGTCGGCGGCAGCGCCTATTGGGCAACGACCGCCGAACTGCAGAGCGCGATTCCCGGCGTGCCCAACGAATACGGCCTCAGGGCCACGGCCTTCGTCGACGCCGGCAGCGTATTCCGCTACAGCGGATCGACGGCATCGCTTCAGGTCGCCAACAAGAATGTCGTGCGCTCGTCGGTCGGCGCCGGCCTGACCTGGGCCTCGCCGTTCGGCGCCTTGACCGTCGACTATGCCGTGCCGTTGACGAAGGCGGCGTATGACGTGGTGCAGCCTCTGCGCTTCAGCGCGGGAGGGTTTTGACCGAAACGGGATGCTCCGTCGCGAACCCGTACAACAGCGCCAGCCGGTCGAGGCATTCGCGCAATCGCCTTGAAAAATACTCATGCCATCGCTTGGTGCGCAGTCCCCTCCGCTCGCCGACCTGTTCCATCGTCATTCCCTGGACCAGGACATCATGCACCAGCGCCGAGCCGTCCGCCCCAAGCTCGCGCTCGGCACGGTTCAACCGCAGCACGGCCTTGCGTTGACCCTCGGTGATCGGTTCGCGTCGCTGCCCGCCATCGACATATTCCCGGCTCGGATCGACCGCGCGCGGGCCGCGCTCCGCCTTCTCCCAGTCGCTCTGGAACGCCCTCCCCGCCTGATACTGCGCCTCGTCGATCTGGCGGTGGGAATGTAACCGAGCGAGGGGATCGTTGCGAATCGAACGCAAGGCAACGATCTTCTCACCCGGCTCCAACGCCAGCGGGTTGTCGACCTCGACGGTTGCGACTTCGGCATTGCGTAACAAATCGCGCGACCTCCGGTCGTGCGCCTTGGCGGGATTGTACGGCTTTCGGCGTTTAGCTCTCGGCATCTGATATGCTCCTTGAAAACAGTGAATTTCGGTATCGACCCGGAGTTCTATTCGGTTGATGCGCTCGATATCTCGTCGCGCAGCAATTGGGACAATTCATCCCGCCGGCCGCAGCCTTCCGGCTGAAGTCCGATCAGCGCACGCAGGTGAGCGATCCGGTGGCGACGCGGCAGCCGTTTCAGCCGGTCGGCGACGCATGTGACAGCAACGTTCGTCATGCCGTCTCCAACATCCGCAGCAGAGCGGTGCTCACCGCGTGTTCGGACGGCACGACCGGGTTGCGACTCAAATGAAAATGGGGCGTGCAGTAAGCCGAACCCGGGCGGCGCGGATGACCGCAGAAAGTAATAACCTCACTCTCCTCATCGCCGCCATAGGGATAGCGGCAGTCACCACTCTCCAGCTCGGTCAGGGAGATATGCCGTGGCTCGATCGCCGCGCAGCGCAGCTTGAGCGGCTTGATCTCCTTAAACAACGGCACCGGCCAGACAAGCGCAGACGTCCTGGAATCACTGGCACGAGGTTCTCCGATGTCGTGCAGGTCGGCCGGCTTGGTGGGCATAGACGGTTGCAGACGACCGTCAGCTCCTAGTCCGAGACGCCGTGCGCGCCCGAGCGCTGCACTGCGAGTGTAAAACGTATTGAATCGTGAATTGATCGCTCGCGCGGCCTCCGAATAGCTCATGCCTTTGGCAAGCAATTCCCGCAGCGCGTCCGAGTGCTCGGGCGCCCAGTTCGACAGTTCCATCTTGTTGTCCTTGCTCTTGTCAACGCCGCCCGATGCCGGCAATCAATTTCTGATATTCCGAAATGAAAGTCAAGCTTGATTTCTGATAATCGGAACTGCTATTGTTTCTGAAATTCGGAAAGGAGTGACCATGCTGGACATCAGGTTGATCGAGCGGGGCCTGGAGAAGCCGGGCAAGACCAAGGGCGGATTGGCCGCCGCGATGGGCGTTCGTCCTGGCGCGGTTTCGGAAATCCTGTCCGGGATACGGCTGATCAAGGCATCTGAAATCGCCCCGATCATCGAATATCTCGAACTGAATTCGGTGCCGATCATGGGTCGGGTGGGCGCCGGCGCCTCGATCGAGCCGGAACACGAGCAGGTGCCGCCGGAAGGCCTCGGCGAAGTCGAACTGCCCTTCCCGATCGCGGAAGAAACCATCGCCTTCGAGGTGGCCGGCGATTCCATGCTGCCAAAGTACGAAAACGGCGATGTTATCGTCGTCTACCGAGAGCAGCGCCACCCGCTGTCGAGCTTCTACGGCGAGGAGGCCGCGGTCCGCCTGAAGACCGGCGAGCGTTATCTGAAGACGATCGCGCGCGGAAAATCCCCAGCGTCGGTCAACCTGACGAGCTTCAATGCCAAGCCGATCACCGGCGTAAAGCTGGAATGGATCGGCGAGATCTGCGTCACCCTGCCGAGGGGCCAGATCGAACGATTGCGCAACAAGGCCGCGGCCCGCTCGCGCAAGGCAGCAAGGGCGACCGGCGGACGCACGCCGGAAAAGTAATCAAGGCAGCTTTCGTCTTCCGAATCAACAAATCCTGCTGAGGCGCGACCGTCTCCCTGACGCTTTGCCTGCAATTTCTGTTTTTCGGAATTTTCGCTTGACTTATTTCCGATTTTCAGAAATACTCTCCCCATCGTTTCCGGCGCGCGGGAGATAAGGGTCAGATCGCCAGCATGCAATATTTCGTCGTGATGATCGACTACGGCCGCCGCGGTCGCGAGGCCATTGTCGATCCGGAAATCACAAGGCGCGAGGTCGTCTCCCGGGTCGCGTCGGGTGAATACCGCAATATCAGCTTCATCCACGAAATCGCGGATTGCTCGGTCGAGGACATCACGGCCGATATTCTGAGCGAGGCGGCCATTCCCGACATCGGCGCGACGGGCGCCGATCTGCAGGCCAGCCATTTCGATCACATCCGAGATCTGCGCAAGCACGAGAGCGCGTGATCACGTTCGGTCACGCTATTCCCTCAAAACATTGTGATTACTGGGCGGGCTTTAATCGCCGACAACTTGCTTAACTATTGTTCACGCAAAGTCTATTCGGACAGCGCGGACGATCGCACTAGATTCGCGATTCGATTTCTCCGACATGTAAAGTCTTAGCCAACAATGCATCCGTCAATGAAGGCCGAGCTCGCCGCGCGCGACCGCGATCTCCGACTCTGTCTCCTGCTTGGCATCGCGGCCTGGTTTCTCTTTCTGGATCACGTCCCGCACAATGCGGTCAGCCTGCTGACCATGCGCAATTTCGGCTTCAGCGGCGCTACCGACCTGTTTGTATTTATCGGCGGCTACATGGCCGCGATCCTCTATGGAAAGATGATGCTGGAACGCGGTTTGGTCGTGTCGGCGACCCGCGTTTTCAAGCGCCTGTGGCAACTTTACGCCACTTACGTCGTTTTGTTCGTGATCTATATCGAACTGATCGGATATGTCGCGCGCAGATCCCGCGCCCCCGAACTGATCGGCGAGTTCAATGTTACGGGGATCGTCGACCATGCGATCCGGACGCTGATTCACGGCCTGCTGCTTCAGGCCAAGCCGCTCAATCTCGACGTGCTGCAACTGTTCATCGTGCTGATGGCGTTCTTTCCGATCGTGCTGTTCGGCATGATGCGGCGGCCGAACCTCACGATCGCCGGATCGTTTGGTCTCTACTTCGCATCCCGCCTGCTCGACTGGAATCTGTCTTCGTTTCCGGACGGACGCTGGCATCTCAACCCGTTCTCCTGGCAGCTCCTGTTTGTGCTCGGCGCCTGGTTTGCGCTGGGCGGTGCCAGCCAGGTGCACGCCATACGCACCCTACAGGGCCTCGCAATCCTGCGCACCGCGGCGTGGCTGTACCTGCTCTTTGCGCTGGTCGTCACCGTTGCAGGGAAGTTTCCGCAAGCTGGCATTGTGCCGGATTTCCTGCGCGATATCTTTCCTTCGAACGATGGGGAGAACCTTGCCCCCTACAGGGTGCTTCATTTCCTGGCGCTGGCCTTTCTCTTTACCTACATGGTGCCGCGGAGCTGGCGCGGCTTCCGATGGCAGGCGTTACAGCCGATCATGAAGTGCGGCGAGGAATGGCTGGCCGTGTTTTGCGCCGGGGTGTTTCTCTCGTTTGCCGCGCATCTCGTCCTGATCACAGGCCCGGATTCGCTTGCCCTGCATGTCCTGGTCAGCTTCGCCGGGATTTCGATCATGATAGCCATCGCCTACTATGTGTCGTGGTCCAAACAGCAGGATCACAAGCCCGCATTCCGGACCCGGGGAATGACGGAGCTGCCGAAGGAAGGCCGGTTCGCGAAGTAGTTTGCGCCGGCATCTTGCCTTCCGCCCCCGCACCGCGGTCCCTCAATCCACAGGGAACGCCCCTTTCAGCCGCGTCTCACTGTCGCCCAACATGGCGGCGTCGAACCTGCCTTCGGCCGACGCCGCCATGGCGCAAGTGAAGATGCGATAGAACTGCGCTCCGTCGAAGGCGACCAGCAGCAGATCGACGCCGGCATTGAGCGCCTCGACTACTGCCGTGCAGACATTGCGTTGATAGATTGCCCCCATCACGAGGTCGTCGGTCATGATGACACCCTGATAGCTCCATTTTTTGCGAATGATGCCGTCGACGACGCGTTTGGAATGCGACGCGGCGCGGTCCGGGTCGACGGACGTCAGCGTCACATGCCCGATCATCAGTTGCCTTTCGTGCCGGCCAGCACTTTCCTGAATGGAATCCAGTCCGACGCTTCGAGTTCATCGAGCGGCGTATCCAAGTCAGCGCTGAAATGATGAGTATCGGCTCGCACGCGGCCGAGCCCCGGAAAATGCTTGACAGCCGCTCCAACGCCGGACGCTTCGAGGCCGTTCACATAAGCTCGTGCGATCTCGGCGACGACCGCCGGATCATCGGAAATCGCGCGGCGGCCGATCAGCGTATTGAAGTCGAACCGGCTACGCTTCAGTTCAGGTCGCAAATCCAGCACCGGCGCAAGATTCAGGCTGACGCCGAGCGCCGCCAGTTCCTGCCCATGAGTGCGCCCGAACGTTTGTGCTTTCTCGGCGCGCACGTCCGGCGCCAGGCTCGCAAGCGTCGATAGCGCCGGCAGCTTGGTCAAAGGCGGCGCCAGATGCGATACGATACCGCCTTCCTGGTCGGCCGCGACGATCAGGGGCGGCAGGCCGGCAGCGTGCCGCTTTGCCTGTAGCGCCGAAATCTCCTCTTTCAGACGCGTCGCCGACGATCCCGCGACATTGTGCTTGGTGATGTAGACGCCGGATATCAGGCCCTTCTCGGCGAGAACTGAAACCTCCGGGAATGACGAGTAGCCAACGATAAAATGTTTTCCAAGGCTGCGGACCTGTGCAGCATCTGCCCGCAGAACCCGTTGCTTGCGCCATTCAAACGCAGCATGCGCACCGAGCATCGACAGCAATGGCAGGCACCACAGCAGTGTGAGCGCCCTTCCCGCGACGCCTCTTCTCCAATAGCCGCGACGGATGAGCAAGACGGCGACAACCACGCTCGCAGTAGCCAGAGCGATGTTTCCCGTTCCCCGCAGCGAAATCAGATAGGGATCGTTCTTGTTCGCAGCAGCGAAAACGAAGGCTATTCCAGCGAGCCAGACCAGGATCAGGCCGATACGTTTGAGACTTTGCATGAAAATGATGGGAGTTTGGGCAAGGGGATCAGACGAGACCATCGCCCGTATCAAACTTGTCTCGCCGGCGCGAGCGCATAACCGCACCTGCACGGAAACTGCAGAAAAATCCTGAACTCTTGCAGACGGCGCTCCAACCAATTGCACAACCGCGCCAGATAGTCCGTCTTGCAACTCAGCGGCGGTCTTCGAATGCCTGTTCCCACAAGATTAGCTAACGACGGGTGGTGGCTTTGCGAGCGACCCGCGACGGCGCTGATTTGCAATTTTCCTCTCCAGACAGGTAGCGCAACAATGACCGACCTAACCACGCCGGCATCCGATGCAGGCTCCGCTCAGGCGAGTCCGCTCCCGGTCAAACCCGCGATTGCCGTGGCGCTGGCGGCCCTGACCGACTGGTTGTTCTACGGCCAACAAATCGGAATTTCTGCGGTCGTCTTTGCGCTCGCGCTGGCTCTGGGCTCACTCACCGCCAACTTCGCAACGTTGAACAGAAGTCGGATGCTGCTGGCCGGCGTGCTCGTGTTGGCCGGACTTGTACCGGCTATCGAGGAATTCAACGCGGCTTCTCTGGCCTTCATGATTCTGGCGCTCGGCGTTGGTCTGTTGCTGACCACCAACCTGCAAAGGTACAAGCTCAGTGAACAGGCGGCGGCGTTATGCGATCTGTTTCTGGTCGGTCCCTTCAGGCTTTTTCGGGATGCCATAGGCTTGTTCAATCTGCCGACACTGAAGACTGGTCTTACGATATGGTTCATTCCCGTGGCCCTCGGCGGCATCTTCGTTCTTCTTCTGGTGTCGGCAAACCCATTGCTGGAGAAGTGGATCCGCGTGATGAACCCGGGCGACGCCGCCTCTTATCTGAGCCTGCGTCGGATATTGTTCTGGGCTGTGGCGCTGTCGATCATATGGCCCTTCATCCATGTCTGGTGGCGCAGCAAGATGGCGGTTTCGTCCGCCCTGGTCGAAGCAGCGGTTCTGGACCGGGCGCCACGATCGGACCGGATGGAGTTTTTCGGCGTCGCGACGATCCTGCGTTCGCTGATTCTGTTCAACTTGCTGTTTGCTGTTCAAACCATCCTCGATGCGATCTATCTCTGGGGCAACGTGGCCTTGCCCGCCGATATCAGCTACGCCTCCTACGCCCATCGAGGCGCCTATCCCCTCATTGTCACGGCGCTTCTGGCGGCAAGCTTCGTTCTGGCCGCGATGAGACCAGGTGGGCCGGCCGAGCAATCGAAAGTGATTCGGCCGCTGGTCTATCTATGGGTGGCGCAGAATGTTCTGCTGGTGATGTCGTCGATCCTGCGCCTCGATCTTTATGTCCAAATCTATCTGCTGACCTGGTGGCGCGTCGCGGCCTTCATCTGGATGGTACTGGTCGCGTTGGGCCTCGTGCTCATCGTCGCCCGCATCGTGCTGAACCGTTCGAATGATTGGCTGATCCGCGCCAACCTGATCACCCTGACGGCAACTCTCTACATCTGTTCACTGGTGAATTTCACCGCCATCGTCGCCGACTATAATGTCAGCCATAGCCGCGAAGCGGGCGGCAAAGGAGTGTGGATCGATATGAACTATTTGCTATCCCTCGGGCCGCAGGCATTGCCTGCCATCGACCGCGCCACGGCCCTTCGCGGGTTCGATCCGGCCCTTGTTTCCCGCCGTAGTTGCCTTGTAGAACAACTAGCGAAAGAGACCGCTTCCTGGCGCTCCTGGGGCTTTCGGAGTTGGCGCCTCCAGCGTGCCCTGGAAGCCCAACCGAAGAGTTCGACCACAGGTTAGTTCGACTGCAAGCCGATTGCGCCGGGAGAGACGTTTGACGCACCGCATTCTCATCGTTGACGATGACCTTCATATACGCGAGGTCATCCGGGTTGCACTAAGGAAAGCCGGAATGACCGTCTTTGAAGCGCGCGACGGCAAGGAAGCGTTGACCCGCTTTGCCGCCGACAAGCCGGATCTGATCATTCTGGATATCGGCATGCCGGAATTCGACGGCCTGGACGTCTGCCGCGAAATACGAAAAACCTCAGACGTTCCGATCCTGTTTCTCTCTGCGCGCGACGACGAGATCGATCGCGTACTGGGCCTGGAGATCGGTGGTGACGACTATGTCACCAAGCCCTTCAGCCCGCGCGAACTCGTAGCGAGGGTAAACGTCATCCTGCGCCGCATCATCTCGCGCGGGCAGGACGCAAAGGCGTCCACTGCCACGCTGTCGCAAGGCAAATTGTTCGTCGATCCCGGCCAGCATATTGCCGAGTTTGCGGGCAAGCCGCTGCGCCTGACGGCCATCGAGTTTGGAATCCTCAGGGCATTCCTGACACGGCCAACGCTCGTTTTCAGCCGCGAGCAGATCATGAGCGCCGCCTATCAGCTCAACATCCAGGTGTCGGATCGCACCATCGACAGCCACATCCGCAATATCCGCGCCAAGCTGTCCGCCGTGAACTGCGACAACGTCATCGAAACCATACACGGCGTCGGCTTCAAGCTCGGGCGATGCGAGCTCCAGGCATGATTCCTCGCAAGGCTGAAAAATGGCGGCCGTCGGTAGGACAGGTCATTTTTGCCGCGCTCGCCGCTGCGGCGACACTGCCGCTGGTCGGGCTATTCTTCTTCCGCCTCTATGACAATCAGCTCATTCACCAAACCCAGGCCGAGCTGATCGCGCAAAGCCGGGTACTTGCCGCGGTCTATGCCCGGGAAGTGGAAACCCGCCTTAACGCCGGCATTGCGCTCGGCGCCGAAATTCCGCCCGAGGCGCGCCTGGGCCGGGAAGACCAGCTTACGCCGATCCGACCCGCGCTCGATCTCGCTGCCGGCGCCGACCTACTTCGGCGACGGCCTGACGCACTTCCAGCAAGCGCGCCCGCATCGCAACCCTATGTCGAGATCGGCTCGCGGCTGACGCCGATTATCCGGGAAACTCAGAAAGTCACGCTGGCCGGCTTCCGCATCCTCGACCCCCATGGCGTTGTGATTGCCGGCCGCGACGAGGTAGGCCAATCGCTCGCCCATATCGAGGAGATAGCCACGGCGCTCAAAGGACAATATCGGGCGGCCCTGCGGATTCGCAAACCCGACAAGCCTCCTCCTCCGATCTATTCGATCAGCCGCGGCGTCGGCGTCCACGTGTTCTCGGCAATGCCTGTTGTCGTCAACAACCGCGTCGCGGGCGTGATCTATACGTCGAGGACCCCGAGCAACATCTTCGACCATCTCTATCAGGAACGCGGCAAGTTCATTCTGGCGGCACTTGCGGTTGTTTTCGCGACCATCTTTATCGGACTGGTGTTCTCCCGAACCATCACCCGCCCGATGCGCGAGCTGGTCGATCGAGCCGCGCGCATCGGCCGTGGCGATCGCGATGCATTTCGGCCCCTCGCCCATTACGGCACGCGCGAGTTTGCCCAGTTGTCGCACAGTTTTCTCGACATGGCCGAACAATTGTCACGGCGGTCGGATTACATCGCGACCTTCTCGGCGCACCTTACCCACGAATTGAAGTCGCCGCTGACATCGATCAAGGGTGCCGCCGAACTACTGCTGGATTCCCTGCAGAGCAAGGCAGACACCCTCACCCGGATGGAGCAGAAGAATTTCATATCGAACATTTTGGGCGATACCGGGCGCCTGGAAGCCATGACCCAGCGCTTACGCGAACTGGCGCGCGCCGAGGCTGCACCTCAGAACGAGCAGACCGATCTGTCGCAGGTCATCGGCGGATTGAAGAGCCGGTTTCCGACACGCGCGATCGACGCAACGGGGTGCCTGGATCGCTCGATCGGCATGTCCAGCGAAAAGGCGCTGATCGTGTTGTCGCATCTGACCGACAACGCCATCCGTCATAACGCCAAGGCCGTGCGCCTCGAAGCGGCCGAGGAAAACGGATCCGTCAGGATGGTAGTCAGAAATGACGGCGATCCAATATCCGAAGCGAATCGGGAGAAGATCTTCGACGCTTTCTTCACCACGCGCCGCGACACCGGCGGCACGGGAATGGGACTCTCGATCGTCCAGGCTATCATGGCCAGCCACGGCGGATCGATCCGGCTTTTGTCATCCGACAAGGGCGTCGCGTTCGAGCTGCAGTTTCCGGCCGCCTGAAGTCCGTCAGACGCGCGAAGCGCAGGGAGAGAGGCTACAGCATCGGCAACCCCCGCGGCTTGGGGCCGCGCGGAAAAGCCTTGTCGAGCGCGGCAATATCGGCCTCGCTCAACTTCAAGTCTCCCGCCCGCGCATTCTCGGCCGCGTGTTCCGCGCTGGAGGCTTTCGGAATCGCGAGCACTGACGCCGTACGCGTGAGAAACGCCAACGCTACCTGGCGCCGGGTCGCCTTGTGTGCATCGGCAATCGCTTGCAGCACCTCGCCGCCCTTGCTGCGCGGCGACGGAAAGTCATTGTGGCCGAACGGCGAATAGGCGACGACGGCGACGCCATGCCTCTCGCACCACGGGATCACGGCATGCTCGATCGCGCGCTCCCGCAGGTGATAGAGCACCTGGTTGCAGGCGATCTTGCCCTTGCCTGCGATATCGACGAGTTCGTCGAGATCATCTGAATCAAAATTGCTGACGCCCCAGGAACGGATCTTTCCGCTCGTCACCAGTTCCTCGAACGCCGCTACCGTCTCCTCGAACGGATAGGAGCCGCGCCAGTGCAGCAGGTAGCAGTCGAGATAATCGGCCTTCAGCCGCTTCAGCGAGCGCTCGCAGGCGGTGATGGTGCCGCGCCGCGAGGCGTTGCTCGGCAACACCTTTGAGACCAGGAAGAGCTTTTCCCGCGGCAGCCCCGCGATCGCGTCGGCAATCACGGGCTCGGCATCGCCATACATTTCAGCGGTGTCGATATGGGTCATGCCGGCTTCGATGCCACGACGCAGCGCCGCAATCGCGGCCTTGCGGTCGCCGTGGTCGAGATACCAGGTGCCCTGCCCGATCACGGAGACGTCGGGGCCGTTGGTACCGAATTTTCTTGTTTGCAAGGTCGCCTCGTTCGTCCATGGAGCCGCGCGGACCATAGACGAAACGGGCGATGATGTCTCCACAATGTCGTCCCTGCGAAAGCAGCGATCCATAACCACGAAGGTCAGATACGAAGGAAACTGCGGCCGCAGCGCCGCGCCACAACCCACATTTATGGTTATGGGTCCCGGCCTGATGCGCAATTGCGCATGAGGGCCGGGACGACCTTCGAATGTGTGGCACGCTGACCGGCTAGTAATTACTTGCCGTCGCCTCGTTCGGGATACCATCGATCGGGCATTCGTCGGTGCCGACGGTCGAGCGCGTCATCGCTTCGACCATCTCACGCGTCCCTTCGGGGTCGGCGATCCACTTCGCATAGAAATCGTAGGGACAGGCCGCGAGGCCGCGCGCGCCTTCGCCGGAATTGATCATGCCGGTATAGCCGCGGTGCAGCAGCTTGAAGAGATGGTTCTGCGACTGGCCGTTGCGGCGCGCGTCGCGGATCAGGCTCTTCGACAATCCCGCGTACTGAATGCCGTATTCCTCCTCGCCTGTCTCGCCGAGTGTGCGGCCGTCGAAGCCGATGATCGCGGAATGGCCGAAATAGGAATAGACGCCGTCAAAGCCTGCAGCGTTGGCGACCGCGACATAGACATTGTTGGCCCAGGCCATCGCCTTGGAAATCAGGATCTGCTGTTCCTTGGCTGGATACATGTAGCCTTGGCAGCGCACGATCAGCTCGGCGCCCTTCATGGCGCAGTCGCGCCAGATCTCCGGAAAGTTGCCGTCGTCGCAGATGATCAGGCTGACCTTCAGGCCCTTGGGGCCTTCGGAAACATAGGTGCAATTGCCTGGGTACCAGCCTTCGATTGGCACCCACGGCATGATCTTGCGGTATTTCTGGACGATCTCGCCCTTGTCGTTCATCAGGATCAAGGTGTTGTACGGCGCCTTGTGCGGGTGCTCCTCGTGCCGCTCGCCGGTCAGCGAGAACACGCCCCAGACTTTTGCCTTGCGGCACGCTTCGGCAAAGATTTCCGTCTCGTCACCCGGAATCGACGACGCGGTCTCGTACATCTCCTTGGAGTCGTACATGATGCCGTGGGTGGAATATTCCGGGAAGATCACGAGATCCATGCCCGGCAGACCGAGCTTCATGCCGACGATCATGTCGGCGATCTTGCGGGCGTTGTCGAGCACCTCGGCCTTGGTGTGCAGACGCGGCATTTTGTAATTGACGACGGCGACGCCGACCGTGTCGTTGCTGGAAGATATGTCACCGTGAAGCATTGGGATCGCCTCTTGTTCTGGTTTGAGTTGGAAGGATCGAGCCTCAGTGGCTGATCATCCACGGGCGCGCGGTTGGAAAGCCCTTGGCGCCGCTCTTGGTCTTGGTCATGAGCCGAGCCGGCTTCTTCTTTCCGGTTGAACAGCAGCCACAGCCGGGACCGTGCAAAGCCTTGTATTCCGCTGATGTCTTCGGCGCATGGGCGCTGCGCTCGTTAGTGGCGATCGCCTTGCGCTTTTCTGATGGCATGCAGAAGAACGCCGGTGCGGTCAGGATCACGCGCGGCGATTCATTTTCGCAATTCGGACAGTCCTGCGGGTCGTCGCATTCGGCCATAGGCCGCATGTCCGTGAACGGGCCGCAGTCGTTGCAGAGATATTCGTAGACGGGCATCTGGTTTCCTCGCGATGTTTCCTTGTAGCTTCGCGACGGATGCGGGGCGGCGTGACACGCGGCGCCGTCCCGCACCCTTCCCGCGCGGGAATCACTTGTCCGGCGAGATCGGCATCTGGATGTCGCCCTTGATGTGTTTGATCGGTCCGGCCGACGACGGCATGATGTCGAAGTCGAATATCTCGGTCGGCAGCCACAGCGTGGCGCAGGCGTTGGGCACGTCGACGACGCCTGAGATGTGGCCCTGGCACGGCGCGGTGCCGAGGATCGAATAGGCCTGCGCGCCGGAATAGCCGAACTTCTTAAGATACTCGATCGCGTTCAAACATGCCTGGCGATAAGCGATGTGAACGTCGAGGTAATGCTGCTTGCCGGCCTCGTCCACCGAGATGCCCTCGAAGATCAGATAATCCTTGTAGTTCGGCGTGATCGGCGATGGCTTGAACACGGGATTCTTGATGCCGTATTTGGCAACGCCGTCCTTGATGACATCGACCTTCAGATGCAGCCAGCCGGCCATTTCGATTGCGCCGCAGAAAGTGATCTCGCCGTCGCCCTGGCTGAAGTGCAAATCGCCCATCGACAGCCCGCCGCCCGGCACATAGACCGGGAAAAAGATCTTCGAACCGCGCGACAGATCCTTGATGTCGCAATTGCCGCCATGCTCGCGCGGCGGCACGGTGCGGGCGCCTTCGGCACCAACCTTGGCCTTGGCATCGCCCTTGGCGCGGCCGGCATGCGCGGTCGCGGCGAACGGTGGATTGGCAAGGCCTGGCACGCGCGTCGGATTGGTCGCTATCAGCGCGGTCTCGCGCTCGTTCCAGGTCGCCAGCAATTTCGGATCGGGCAGACAACCGATCAGGCCGGGATGGATTAAGCCAGCAAAATTCACGCCGGGCACGTGGCGCGACGAGGTGTAGAGACCCTTGATGTCCCAGATCGATTTCTGGGCCAGCGGGAAATGGTCGGTCAGGAAGCCGCCGCCGTTCTGCTTGGAGAAGAAGCCGTTAAAACCCCACAGGCTTTCCTTCAGGGGGCCGACATCGAGCAGGTCGACTACGAGCAAATCGCCGGGCTCGGCGCCCTTGACGCCGATCGGACCGGACAGGAAGTGCACGATTGACAGGTCGATGTCGCGCACGTCATCGGCGGAATCGTTGTTCTTGATGAAACCGCCGGTCCAGTCATAGGTCTCGATGATGAAATCGTCGCCCGGATTGACCCACGCCACGATCGGAATATCGGGATGCCAGCGGTTGTGGATCATGTCGTTGTCGTAGGCCGATTTCGAAAGATCGACCTTGATCAGTGTCTCTGGCATCGATAGCTCCCCCTTTTTAGACAGCACGGTTTGCGGGTTTACACGGACAGGAATTTAGAGACTTGCGCGGCATCGACGCTGTCGCGTGGCTCGTCGCGGACGATCTCGCCATTCTCGATGACCAGCACGCGGTCGGCGATGTCGAGCGCAAAGCTCAACACCTGTTCGGAGACCACGATCGAGAGGCCGCGCTCGTCGCGGATGCGCTTCAGGGTGCGCGCCATGTCCTTGATGATCGACGGCTGGATGCCCTCGGTCGGCTCGTCCAGCAGCAGCACTTTTGGCTTGGTGGCGAGCGCGCGGGCAATTGCGAGCTGCTGCTGCTGTCCGCCGGAGAGATTGCCGCCGCGCCGGCCTTTCATCTCCAGCAGCACCGGGAACAATTCGTAGATGTCCTCGGGCACCTCCGAGCCGCCCGACACCACGAGGCCGGTCTCGATATTCTCCCTCACCGTCATGGTGGAAAAGATCATGCGGCCCTGTGGCACGTAGGCGAGGCCCTTGGCGACACGCTCGTAGCTCGGCAGCGCGCTGAGCTCGGCGCCTGCCATGCTCACCGAGCCGCTCTTGGTCGGCACGATGCCCATCAGCGACTTCATCAGCGTGGTCTTGCCCATGCCGTTGCGGCCCATGATCGCGACGATCTCGTTGGGCGCGACCGAGACGTTGAGGCCGTGCAGAACTTCGCTTTGGCCGTAGGCGACGTGAAGATCCGAAATAGCTAGCATGAGCGCTCCTTATTTGTTGCGCATGATCATGTCCGTAAACCGGACGCCACTTTCCGGGATCACGCGCTAATGTCCGAGGTAAACTTCGATCACCCTCGGATCATTCTTGACCTTCTCCATCGTGCCCTCCGACAGGATCTGGCCCTGGTGCAGCACCGTGACCTTGTGGGCGATGTCCTCGACGAACTTCATGTCGTGCTCTATCACCAGCACTGAGCGGTCCTTGATGATGCGGTTCAAGAGTTCGGCGGTTTTCGCGCGCTCGCTGACGCTCATGCCGGCGACGGGCTCGTCGAGCATCAGGAGTTCCGGATCCTGGATCAGCAGCATGCCGATCTCGAGCCATTGCTTCTGACCATGGCTGAGCTGATCGGCATAAGTGTCGAGACGATCCTTCAGGAAGATCATCTCGGCGACTTCCTCGATGCGCTGCTTGACGGCATCATCGCGCTGGAAGACGAGCGAGCCGAACACAGTGCGGCCGCGCGGATAGGAAATCTCCAGATTCTCGAACACGGTCAGATCCTCAAACACCGACGGGGTCTGGAACTTGCGCCCGACGCCGGTCTGGACGATCTGGTTCTCTTTGAGCTTCGTCAGCTCCTTACCGCGAAACTGGATCGAGCCTGAGGTCGCCTTGGTCTTTCCGCAGATCAGGTCGAGCACCGTGGTCTTGCCGGCGCCGTTGGGGCCGATGATGACGCGGATCTCGTTCTCCTCGACATAGAAGGAAAGATTGTTCACCGCCTTGAAGCCGTCGAACGACACCGTGAGCGCTTCGACCGCGAGCAGGAAGGGTTTAGGCTGGTGACCGATGAGCATGATCTATCTCCTCATTTCGCCAATGTGGCATCGGCAACCGTGGTGACCGATGAGCATGACGTCCTCCTCACTCTGCCGGCGCGCCGTCGGCGACCGAATTGCTGGTCCAGTCGCCGGACTTCTTCTTGATCGAGCTGACCAGGCGATCGATGCGCGACTGGACGTGATCCGCCCAGATGCCCGACAAGCCGTTCGGGAAGGCCAGCACGACCGCGATGAACAGCGCGCCGAGGCCGAACAACCAGAGCTGCGGGAAGGATTCCGAAAGGCCGGTCTTGGCAAAATTGACCAGCAGCGCACCCCACACCGCGCCGAAGATCGACGTCCGTCCGCCGACGGCGGTGTAGATCACCATTTCGATCGACGGCACGATGCCTACAAAGGACGGCGACATGAAACCGACATTGAGTGCAAACATGGCGCCCCCTATCGCGGCGAAGATCGCAGCCATGCAGAAGGCGAAAATCTTGAAATTGGCGACGCTGTAGCCGGAGAAGCGGACGCGATCTTCCTGCTCGCGCATCGCCACCAGGATGCGGCCAAGCTTTGTCAGCCGGATGAACTGCGCGATAAGGATGCAGCCAAACAGCAGGAACACTTCAAAGAAGTATAAAACGACCTTGGCGTGGTCCGGCCTGATGTCCCATCCCTTCAGTGTACGCAGGTCGGTCATGCCGTTGATGCCGCCGGTATAACCCTGCTGCCCGACAATCAGAATGGTGAGGATGGCGGCGACGGCCTGGGTGATGATCGCGAAATAGGTACCGCCGACGCGGCGCTTGAACATTGCCGTGCCGATGATCAGGGCGAAGAGGCCTGGGACCAGGATGATGGCGAGAACGGTGAAAGTGAGGCTGTGGAACGGCTGCCAGAACAGCGGCAGCGCGGTGATCTGATTCCAATCCATGAAATCCGGAATGCCGGGCGTGGACTGGATCTTGGTGTTCTCGACGCTGGAGGCCTCCAGCTTGAGGAACATCGCCATGCAGTAGCCGCCGAGGCCGAAGAACACGCCCTGCCCCAGACTCAGGATGCCGCCATATCCCCAGCACAGCACGAGGCCGATCGCGACAAAGGCGTAAGTCAAATATTTCGCGACCAGATTGAGACGGAACACATCCAGCGACAGCGGCAGGATCACGAACAGGATCAGGCCCAGTGCAACGAAGCCAATGAGCTCGGATCGATTGAAGAAGCGCGAGTTGATGATCATGACCGTGCTTTCTCGTTCTTACTTGCGAACCTTGAGGCTGAAGAGACCCTGGGGCCGCAACATCAGGATTCCGACGACGGCGAGCAACGTGAGAACCTTGGCCATCGAGCCCGACATGAAGAATTCGAGCGTCGATTGCGTCTGCGAGATCGAGAAGGCCGACGCGATGGTGCCGAGCAGGCTCGCGGCGCCGCCAAACACGACAACCAGGAACGTGTCGACAATGTAGAGTTGCCCCGAGGTCGGACCGGTCGAGCCGATCATGGTAAAAGCGCTTCCCGCTATCCCGGCGATCCCGCAACCGAGGCCGTAGGTGTAGCGATCGACTTTTTCGGTATTGATGCCGACGGCGCCGGCCATGATCCGGTTCTGCACGACCGCGCGGACCTGCCGTCCCCAGCGCGACTTGTAAATGACGTAAGCGACCGCGCACGTGATCGAAACGGTAAGACCCATCACGAAGATGCCGTTGATCGGCACCTCGATGCTGTCGGTCACCTTGAGCGAACCCAGCATCCACTGCGGTAGCTCGACGCCGACCTCGCGCGCCCCGAAGACGGAGCGGTAGGCCTGCTGCAGTATGAGGCTGAGGCCCCATGTGGCGAGCAGGGTGTCGAGCGGGCGCTTGTAGAGGTGCCGGATCAGCACCCACTCCACCAGCATTCCGAGCGCGCCGGAGGCGAGGAACGCCAGCATCATCGCGAGAAAGAAATAGCCGCTGAAAAGACCCGGCAGATAGCTCTGGAACAGATTCGACGTCATCCAGGTGACGTAGGCCCCTAAGATCATGAACTCGCCATGCGCCATGTTGATGACGCCCATCTGGCCGAAGATGATGGCAAGGCCGAGCGCCATCAGCACGTAGACGGAGAACAGGATCAGGCCCGCAAAACCCTGCATGACGAAGATGGAGCCAAGATCGCCAATCGAATAGTCGCCAAACATCTAACTTCTCCGCCGGAGGAAGGTCCCGCGTCGCGAGAGAATTCGCGACGCGGGGTCGTGAAGCGCGGATTGACGGTCCACGCCAGGGAGCGGTTGGAGAGTTGCGGGAAGGCTTCCCGCGCTTATTGGTAGCCCTTCGGGAACGGATCGGGCTCGATCAGATCCGCGGTCTCGAAGATCAGCTCGAACTGGCCATCGAGCTTGGCGCGCCCGACGCGGGTCTTCGACCAGAGGTGATGGTTTTCATGGATGCGCACGTAGCCTTCGGGCGCCTCCTTGAATTCCACGCCGGGCGAAGCGGCCGCGATCTTGTCGACGTCGAAGCTACCGGCCTTCTCGCAGGTCAGCTTCCACAGCCACGGGCCGAGATAGCCGGCTTGCGTCACGTCGCCGATCACGGTCTTCTCGCCCCACATCTTCTTGAAGGCGGGAACGAACGTCTTGTTGTTGGCATTGTCGAGCGACTGGAAGTACTTCATGCAGGCATAGGCGCCCGCGATATTCTCGCCGCCGATGCCGTCGATTTCATCTTCGGTCACCGAAATCGTCAGCAGCGCCTGCTTCGACAGGTCGACGCCGGCCGCCTTGAGCTGCTTGTAGAAGGCGACGTTCGAGCCGCCGACCACGTCGGTGAAGATGACGTCGGGCTTGGTCAGCTTGATCTTGTTGATCACCGAATTGAACTGGGTGCTGCCGAGCGCGTAATATTCCTCGCCGACGACCTTGCCCTTCAGTACGTTCTCGACGTGCTTGCGCGCGATCTTGTTTGAGGTGCGCGGCCAGATGTAGTCCGAGCCGATGAAAAAGAACGATTTGGCGCCCTTCTCCTTGGCGATCCAGTTCAGGCCGGCGAGGATCTGCTGGGTTGCTTCCTGGCCGGTATAAATGACGTTCTTGGACTGCTCGAGACCTTCATAGAAGGTCGGATAGTACAGCATGCCATTGTACTGCTCGACCACCGGCAGCACCGCCTTGCGCGATGCCGAGGTCCAGCAGCCCATGATCGCTGCGACCTTGTCGTTGACGAGAAGCTTCTTGGCCTTTTCCGCAAAGGTCGGCCAGTCGCTGGCGCCGTCTTCCTGGATGAACTTGATCTTGCGCCCGAGCACGCCGCCGGCGGCGTTGATCTGTTCGATCGCGAGCTTTTCGGCCTGTATCGAGCCCGTCTCCGAGATCGCCATCGTGCCGGTGGCCGAGTGCAGGATGCCGACGGTGACCTCCGTATCGGTGACCGCGAGCCCCGTTGTGTTGACGGTGGCGGTTGCGGGACCTGCCCCGAATGAGGGCCGAGGAAGGATCGAAACGAGCGGCAGCGCCGCCGCGCCCATCAGCAGTTTGCGGCGAAGCGGAGACCGCAGTCCCTTGTTTGGTTCGTCTGACATGAGCACCCCATTTTGTTCGAGAACGCTTATTGGTCAGGCGAGGATTGCCCAGAATTGTGCACCGCACAGATACGTGGGATTGCGTATATTGCACCGCAAAATAGCGACGTAGATTTGGTACGGAGTTTGCTGGGCCAAGCGGGTCAGTCGAACTGGGCAGGAGCAGCAAGTGGCAGGGCGGCAGCGGATAGACCGCGTCAGGCGCCAATATAACCAATGGGTCGCCAATCAGACGCTGGAAGACTACGCGCTGCGCTTCACCGCCAAGAGCGCCCGGCGGTGGTCTGCCGCCCGCGTCGCCAATACCGCGCTCGGCGCGATTTCCTTTCTTGCGCTGGAGGCGATCGGCGGCACCATTACGCTCAATTACGGCGCGGCCAACGCCACATCAGCCATTCTTGTCGTCAGCGTCATCATCTTCCTCTGCGGCCTGCCGATTGCCTATCATGCCGCAAAATGTGGCATCGACATTGATCTGCTGACCCGCGGCGCCGGCTTCGGCTATATCGGCTCCACCATCACCTCGCTGATCTACGCCTCCTTCACCTTCATCTTTTTCGCTATCGAGGCAGTTATCATGGCCGCGGCGCTCGAGATGTGCTTCGGCATCCCGCGCCCGATCGGCTATCTCATCAGCGCCGTCGTCATCATTCCCTTGGTGACCTACGGCATCACCCTGATCAGCCGCTTTCAATTGTGGACGCAGCCGCTCTGGATTGTCCTGCACATCCTCCCTTTCGTTGCGATTGCCTACGCCAATCCCCACTCGTTCGCTGAATGGCGGAAGTTCGCCGGCGAACACGGCAACGCCGGCGGTCATCTCGATCTGCTGCTGTTCGGCACCGCTGCCTCGGTGGTGTTTTCGCTTGTTGCGCAGATCGGCGAGCAGGTCGACTTCCTGCGGTTTCTGCCGCGCGATCGCCGGACCTCGCGAATGTCGTGGTGGATCGCGCTGCTCAGCGCCGGCCCCGGCTGGATCATTTTCGGCGCGCTCAAGCTGCTCCTGGGCTCGTTTCTCGCCTACTTCGCGCTGAGCCATGGCGTCGCCAGCGAGCAAGCCGCCGAGCCTGCGCACATGTATCTCGAAGCCTTCCGCTACGTGCTGTCCCAGCCCGATCTGGCGCTGGCGCTGACCGGCACCTTCGTCATTCTCTCGCAGATCAAGATCAACGTGACCAACGCCTATGCCGGCTCGATCGCCTGGTCGAACTTCTTCTCGCGGCTGACCCACAGCCATCCCGGCCGTGTGGTGTGGCTCGTCTTCAACGTTCTGGTAGCGCTGCTGTTGATGGAAATCGGCGTCTACAAGGCGCTCGAGCAGACGTTGGCGCTTTATTCCAACGTGGCGATTGCCTGGGTCGGCGCGCTGGTTGCCGATCTCGTCGTCAACAAGCCGCTTGGCTTGCGCCCGCAGCACATCGAGTTCAAACGCGCGCATCTCTGCGATATCAACCCGGTCGGCGTCGGCGCGATGACGATCGCGACCATTGTCTCGATCTCTGCCTTTTACGGCCTGTTCGGCCCGACAGCGAAGGCGCTCTCCGCCTTCGTGGCGCTCGCAGTTGCCTTCGTCACCGCGCCCCTGATCGCCTGGGTGACCGACGGCAAGTATTACATCGCGCGCAAGCCGAAGCGGAGCTGGCAGAACCTCGAATCGATCCAGTGCTGCATCTGCGAGCACTCGTTCGAGCCGGAGGACATGGCCTCCTGCCCGGCCTATGCCGGCCCGATCTGTTCGCTGTGCTGCTCGCTCGATGCCCGCTGCCATGATCTCTGCAAGCCGCATGCGCGCGCCGGCGCTCAGGTCTCGGACATGCTCGGAAAGCTGTTGCCGGAGACGATTTATGCTCGGATTAATTCGCAGTTCGGGCACTATCTCGGCGTGTTTGCGGTCTCCGCGGGGCTGGTCGGGCTGACGCTGGGACTGATCTATCTGCAGACCTCGGCGGCAATACCCGTCGAAAATTTTGCGCTGTCGGAGGTACTGTGGAAGGTGTTCTTCGCGCTCACCATCATCATCGGCGTGGTGGCATGGTTGTTCGTGCTGGCGCAACAGAGTCGCCGCGCGGCGGAAGCGGAGACGCGGCGGCAGACCGCGCTCCTGATCCAGGAGATCGACGCGCATAAGCGCACCGACGCCGAACTGCAGCGCGCCAAGGAAGTCGCGGAATCGGCAAACCTTGCCAAGAGCCGTTACGTGGTGGGATTGAGCCATGAACTGCGCTCACCGCTGAACGCCATCAGCGGCTATGCGCAATTGCTGGAGCAGGATTCCAACCTCCCCGCCAAGCCCCGCGACCAAGTGCGCGTGGTCCGGCGCAGCGCCGACCATTTGTCGGGACTGATCGACGGCATCCTCGATATCTCCAAAATCGAAGCAGGCCGGCTTTACCTGTCGCGCGACGAGGTCCGCCTGAGCGAATTTCTCGATCAGCTCGTCGGCATGTTTCGCGTTCAGGCCGCCGCCAAGGGTATCGACTTCATCTTCAAGCGGCCTTCGGTGCTGCCGCTCGTCGTCTATGCCGATGAGAAGCGGCTGCGGCAGGTTCTGATCAACCTGCTGTCGAATGCACTGAAGTTCACGCAGACCGGAAACGTGCAGTTCGTCGTGCACTACCGCAGCCCCGTTGCGGAGTTCGAGGTGATCGATACCGGGCCCGGCATTCAGCCGAACGACCTCGAACGTATCTTCGCACCCTTTGAGCGCGGCGCGCTCGGCGTCTCGCAGCCGCAGACCGGCACCGGGCTTGGGCTGACCATCAGCCGCCTCCTGGCGGGCGTGATGGGTGGCGACATCAAAGTGACCAGCCAAGTCGGCAACGGCAGCACGTTTCGGGTGAAAATCCTGCTGTCGGAAGTCACGAATCCGACGCGGATCGCGCCGGTGGAGGCGCCGATCTTCGGCTATCACGGCCCCCGCAAGACGATCCTGATCACCGACGACGATCCGACCCACCGCGATCTCCTGCGCGAGGTGCTGACGCCGCTCGGCTTCATTCTGCTCAGCGCGCCCGATGGCCCCGGCTGTCTCGCGCTGGCGCAGCATTGCCGGCCGGATCTGTTCCTGCTCGACATCTCGATGGCCGGCATGGATGGCTGGACGGTGGCGGAAACGCTGCGCGCAAATGGCCATCACCAGGCGCGTATCCTGATGGTGTCGGCGAGCGCGCTTGAAGCGCATGGCGCGCCGCTGGCGCAACCGTTCCACGACGGCTACCTGATGAAGCCGATCGATATTCCCAAGCTGCTCGAAACCATCCGGCAATTGCTCAAGCTCGAATGGCAGTATGAGGCAGGCGATGTCCCTGCCCCGCATTGGAGGCCGGAGACCGGCTCACGGCCGCCAGTGAAACATGTCGAGGAACTGATCGGGCTCGGGCAACTGGGCTACGTCCGCGCGATCCAGGTCAAGCTCGACGAGATCGGAAATGGCTACCCCGAACATGCCGACTTCGTGTCGCAAATGCGTGCCTTGATCGACCGCTTCGATCTCGATCAGTACATGGCGACCCTGAAAGCCCTGCACAGCTATGATTATTGAACCAAAAAAGCGCGACGTCGCCCTCGTCGTCGACGACTCGCCTGAGACGCTGCGGCTATTGACCGATGCGCTCGACGGCGCGGGCATGACCGTCATGGTCGCGCTCGATGGTGCTTCCGCCATGCGGATCGTCGACCAGATCACGCCCGATATCGTGCTGCTCGACGCTGTGATGCCGGGGATGGATGGGTTCGAGACCTGCAGGCGGCTGAAGCGCGACGCCGGGCTCGACCATGTTCCGATCATCTTCATGACGGGGCTGGCCGAAACCGAACACATCGTGCGCGGGCTGGAGGCCGGCGGCGTCGACTATGTGACAAAACCGATCGCGGTCGAGGAGATGCTGGCGCGCATCCGCGTCCATCTCGCCAATGCCCGCCTGACCCAGAGCGCGCGCGCCGCGCTCGACGTCTCCGGCCGCTATCTGCTCGCCGTGAATGCCGCGGGCAAGATCATGTGGGCGACACCGCAGGCGCAGAAGCTGCTCTCCGAATCGCTCGCCGCCGACGGTGACGATAACGTTGTGCTGCCCGAGCCGATTCCGCAATGGCTCGATGAGGCACGCAGGGGTAAAGCCGCGGCGAAGGCCGCGGCTATGCCGACGCGTCACGGCAACGAGCAGCTTCGCCTGCAATATATGGGGAAGCTCGGCGCGAACGAATTCCTGCTGCGGCTGGCGAAAGATTCCGGCGCGGAAGCGCCAGTGGAATTCTCCAGCGAGTTGGGGCTGACGACGCGCGAGGGCGAAGTGCTGTCATGGCTGTCGAAGGGCAAGACCAATCGCGATATCGCGCAGATTCTAGGACTCTCCCCGCGCACCGTCGACAAGCACCTCGAGCAGATCTATTCCAAGCTCGGCGTCGAGAACCGCACCGCCGCGGCGGCAATCGCGGTGAATGCGAAGAACAGGAGGGGGTGAAGGGGTTGCTCTGCTCCTTCTCCCCGTTCTTCACGGGGAGAAGGTCGGGATGAGGGGCTGTCTCCGCGCATTCGACTCGTGGAGAGAGCCCCCCACCCCGACCCTCTCCCCGCAAGAGCGGGGCGAGGGAGAAGAGCCGGCGCGTCCAATGTCCGTCATTGCGAGCCAACGGGTCGCGCGAATGCGCGCCCGATGACAGGCTCCGCGAAGCAATCCATCGCTCCACAAGCGGAGGCATGGATTGCTTCGTCGCTTCGCTCCTCGCAATGACGCGGAGAAATCAATGCTTCGCCGCTAGCTTCCGCTGTTCGGCATCGCTCGGCGCCATCTGCGCGATCAGCCGCTTCATTTCAGGAATGCAGGAGCCGCAATTGGTGCCGGCTTTCAGCTTCGTCCCGATATCGGCTGCCGAACGCGCACCCGCTGCGATGGCCTCGCAAATCGTGTTGCGGCCGACACCGAAGCAGGCGCAGACGATCGGGCCGGCGTTGGCGAGGCCGTCGGCCGATTTGCCCGACAGCAGCATGCGGCGCTGGTCGTGGTTCAGCGTGTCCGCGGCAAACAGGTCCTTGACCACGTTCCAGTCTCCGGCGTCGCGCGCCGGGCCGATGAACAGGCAGGTGTCGATACGGTCGCCGTCAAAAGATGCGGCGCGATAGACGCCGCCGCCAAAGTCCTTGTACTCGGCGAGATCGTCGCGCGCGATGGATTTCAGCCAGGATTGCCAGCTTGCGACATCGGCATTGTCGGCGAACAGGTAGCCATGGCCGCCGTTGACGGCAACGCGCACCACCCAGGCATGCGCGGGCAGTTCGAGTGGCTTGCGCGATAGTGCGAAGCCGCGGAAGACGTATTCGTACGGCACAATCGAGGCCGGCGTCGCCTTGTTCTCGGGCTGGCCCGAGAACGGATCGGTGACGGGCGCTACCAGCGAGCCGACGCGCGCGCCGGTCGCATTGGCCCCGCTCCAGTGGATCGGCGCGAACAGCATACCGCGCTGCTGGCGTTCGCTGACGATGACGCGGAGCGTGCATTGCCCGTAATCAGTGGTGACCCGCGCGAAATCGCCGTCGGCGACGCCGTATTTTGCGGCATCGTCAGGATGGACTTCGACGAACGGCTCCGACAGATGCTGGCCGAGCCGCGGGCTCATCCCCGTGCGCGTCATGGTGTGCCACTGGTCGCGGATGCGCCCGGTGTTGAGCCGCAAGGGCCGTGCCGCGCTGGTCTCGGTCCGCAGCGCCGGCATCTCCGGCGCGATGAAACGGGCTCTGAAATCGTTGGCAAAGAACCCGCCTTCGGCGAAGAAGCGCGCTTGCGGCTCGGTCCCCTGCCGGACCGGCCATTGCACCGGCGCCATTGCATCGAAATCGCTGTCCGACAGCGACTGCAGCGCGCCGATATCGAAGTCGCGCGCGCCCACGTTCTCGAAGGCCGAGAGCGCGGCGTGCTCGCGAAAAATATCCGCCGCCGAGGTGAAGCTGAAGGCCGCGCCGAAGCCAAGGCGCCTGGCGACTTCGCCCATGATCCACCAATCGGGCTTGGCCTCTCCCGGCGCGGGAAGAAACGCGCGCTGCCGCGAGATGCGCCGTTCCGAGTTGGTCACCGTGCCGGATTTCTCGCCCCAGGCCTGCGCCGGCAGCAGCACATGCGCGCCCGCGTCCACCGTGTCGTTCGAGATCACGTTCTCGGAAATCACGAACAGCTCGAGCTTTTTCAGGGCTTCGCGAACACCGTCCGCGTTCGGCAGCGACACGGCCGGATTGGTGCCCATCACCCACAATGCCTTGATCTCGCCGCGCGCAATGGCCTCGAACATCTGCACCGCCTTCAGGCCCTCATGGATAGCAATGCGCGGCGCCTTCCAGAACCGCCGCACGCGATCGATATCTGGCGGCGTGAATCCCATATGGGCGGCGAGCTGGTTGGCGAGCCCGCCGACCTCGCGGCCGCCCATCGCGTTGGGCTGCCCGGTCAGCGAGAACGGCGACGCACCCGGCAGGCCGATCCGCCCGGTCGCGAGGTGGCAATTGAGGATGGCGTTGACCTTGTCGGTGCCCTGCGCCGATTGATTGACGCCCTGCGAATAGAGGGTGACCACGCGCGGCGTACTGGCAAACATCCGGAAGAATGTTGCGACGTCCTGCTCGGACAGGCCTGTCGCCAGCGCCGTCGCGCCGACGCTGCCGGTGATGCTGCGTGCGCGGGCGATGGCATCGTCGAATCCGGTGGTGTGGAGTTCGATGTAGTCGCGGTCGAGTACGCCGTTGTCCGCGAGGTAAACCAGCAACCCGCTGAATAGCGCCGTATCCGTGCCCGGCCTCAATCCCAGGAACAGATCGTCGTCGCCGACAGTGTCGGTCCGGCGCGGGTCGATCACGACGATGCGCGCGCCGCGCTTCTGCTTGTTGGCGATCATGCGCTGGTACAGCACCGGATGGCACCAGGCCGCGTTGGAGCCGACCAGCACCAAGAGGTCGGCCTCGTCGAGGTCCTCGTAACACCCCGGCACGGTGTCGGCGCCAAAAGCGCGGCGGTGGCCGGCCACGGACGAGGCCATGCACAGCCGCGAATTGGTGTCGACATTGGCGCTGCCGACAAAGCCCTTCATCAGCTTGTTGGCGACGTAGTAGTCCTCCGTTAGCAACTGGCCGGAAAGATAGAACGCGACCGCGCCCGGACCGTCGCGCGCGATGATGTGCTGAAACCTGTGCGCGACATGGTCGAGCGCGTCGCTCCAGGCGACCCGCTCCATGGTTCCTTTGCCGCAACGGATCATCGGATAGAGCAGCCGGTTCGTCAGCCCGAGCGTCTCGCCAAGCGCCGAGCCCTTCGAGCACAGCCGGCCGAAATTGGCGGGATGATCAGGGTCGCCCGAGATCGCCGCCCCGCCCCGCCCGTCCGGCGTCGCCAGAATGCCGCAGCCGACGCCGCAATAGGCGCAGGTGGTTTTGACAGCACGGAGATCGGGATCAACGACCGTCATGCAAGCAACCGGATCATGCGGCTTCCGACCGTGTCGCGAGCGAGCGGCCGAACATCATATCGGCGCGAATTCGGGCCGTCGGCTGACGCGTGCGGATCAATTCGAGATACCAGAGCGCGTCGGCGACATCGCCGATCAGAACTGCGCCGGTCAATCGCCCATCCGCGATTACGAGCTTCTTGTAAGTGCCGTGGTTGATGTCGGAGAGCACGATCGCCTCGCTGCCGTCGCCGCCCATAAAATCGCCGGCGGAGAACACGCTGACGCCGGAAACTTTCAGATTGGTCGCAACGATGCTTCCGCTGTACGACGCTTCATGCCCGGCGAGATGCCGCGCCAGCACCCTCGCCTGCTCATAGGCCGGCTCGACCAGGCCGTAGCAGACGCCGCGATGCTCGGCGCACTCGCCGATGGCGAATACGTCGGGTGCGCCGGTCCGCAGGTGATCGTCGACCACGATGCCGCGGTTGACGGGGATACCGGCTTCCCTGGCGAGCGCGATGTTCGGACGAATGCCCGCGGCAAAGATCACGGCGTCGGATTCAAGCCGGCGTCCGTCCGCCAGTTCGACGCCTTCAACCCGCGTCTCGCCATGAATGCTCGCGGTATTGGCGCTAAGCAGGATCTCGATGCCCTTGCTCTCGACGAGGGATCTTAATAGCGCAGCCGCAGGCGCATCTAACTGTCGCTCCATCAGGCGGTCCATCAGATGTACCAGCGTCACCGGCGCGCCGGCCTTGGCGAGGCCATAAGCCGCCTCGAGACCCAGCAATCCACCGCCGATCACGACGACACGCTTCTTCTGCGCTGCCAGCGTCAACAGCAAGTCGACGTCGCGGCTGTCGCGAAACGTGTGCACGCCGGCGAGATCGGCGCCGGGTACATTCAGCCGCAGCGGCGACGAGCCGGTGGTCAGCACCAGTTTCGAGAACGGAATGCTCTCGTCGTTCTCGATCTTGAGTTCGCGGCGACCGACATCAATCTCGATCGCCACGCAACCATACTTCAGGGTGACGCCGCGGTCGCGCCACCAGGACGCCGGCCGCAGCTCTATGTCCTGCGAAGTGGTTTCGCCGGCCAGCACCGATGACAACAGCACGCGATTATAGGCAAGCCGCGGTTCGTCGCCGATCACGGCGATGGCGTAGCGGCCCAACGCCACCTTGGCGAGTTCATCGACCAGACGGGCGGCGGCCATGCCGTTGCCGACGATGACAAGCGGTTCGCTCATGGCACGTCCTCACCTAGCCGCTTTCGTATGGACCTACGCCGCCTCGACGAAGCGATGCCGCTCGTAGAGGAATTCGAGCACGCGCTGCCGGCACTTGAGGTAGCCAGGGTTGGTCGCGAGCTCGAGCCGCTTGCGCGGACGCGCCAAAGGCACTTCCAGCACCTCTCCGATCCGCGCGCTCGGGCCGTTGGTCATCATCACGATGCGGTCCGACAGCAGCACGGCCTCGTCGACGTCGTGCGTGATCATCAGGATGGTGTTGCCGAGCTTCTGGTGCAGCGCCATCACCGAGTCCTGCAGGTGCGCACGTGTCAGCGCGTCAAGCGCGCCGAACGGCTCGTCGAGCAAAAGCACTTTCGGCTCCATCGCCAGCGCACGGGCAATGCCGACGCGCTGCTTCATGCCACCTGAAATCTCCGACGGGCGCTTGTCCTTGGCGTGCGCCATCTGCACCAAATTGAGATTGTGCATCACCCAGGCGTCGCGCTCGGCGCGGCTCTTGGTCGACGAAAACACCTTGTCGACGCCGAGCTTGACGTTTTCGTACACCGTCAGCCACGGCAGCAGGCTGTGGTTCTGGAAAACCACCGCGCGATCCGGTCCCGGTGAATTGACCTCGCGGTTCTCCAGCAGCACGCCACCATTTGTGGCGCCGGTGAGGCCGGCGACGATATTGAGCAGCGTGGACTTGCCACAGCCGGAATGGCCGATGATCGAGACATATTCGCCCTTCGCGATGGTCAGGCTGATGTCCTTCAGCACTTCCGTCGTGGCATTGCCGCGGGTGAACGTCTTGTCGATATGGTCGAGCTTCAGATAGGCGTGCATGACTTGATCCTTCAGTTCAGCGCGGTACCGCGGGTCACGACCTTCGCCAGTCCCGCGATCAGACGGTCGAGCACGAAGCCGATGATGCCGACATAGAACAGCGCCAGGATGATTTCGCTGATGTGCGAGGAATTCCAGGCGTCCCAGATGAAGAAGCCGATGCCGACGCCGCCGATCAGCATTTCCGCAGCCACGATCGCCAGCCACGATAGTCCGATGCCGATGCGCAGGCCCGTGAAGATGTAGGGCGCCGCCGCCGGAATCATGATCTTGGAGAAGAACTCCAGCGGATTGAGCTGCACGACGGCTGCGACGTTCCGATAATCCTGCGGGATGTTGCGGATGCCGACCGCGGTGTTGATGATAATCGGCCAGACCGAGGTGATGAAGATGACGAAGATCGCCGACGGCTGTCCATCACGGAACGCGGCCAGCGACAGCGGCAGCCAGGCCAGTGGTGGAATGGTGCGCAGCACCTGGAACAGCGGATCGAGCCCGCGCATCGCCCACACCGATTGTCCGACCAGCGTACCCAGCGCGATGCCGACGATGGCGGCGATCGAATAGCCATACGCGACGCGCTGCAGCGAGGCGGACAGATGCCAGAACAGGCCCTTGTCGATGCCGCCATTGTCGAAGAACGGATCGAAGATCAGTTCCTTGGTGTCCTTGAAGACGCGCGACGGCGGCGGCAGCGTCGAGCCGGTGCGGCGGCAGACCAATTCCCAGAACAGCATCAGGAGCGCAAGCACGATCAGCGGCGGTACGACGCGCACCGCGATCTCCTTGCCCATCTTGACGTATTTTTCGGCACGCGGGGCCGGCCTCGGCGTCATCGTCACCACCGGCGCCGCAGAGGTCGGCGAAGCGGTTGGAATGGCCACGGCAGTGGCTTCAGCTTTGATCGCAGGCATCGTCATTGAAAATGCATCTCCGTGTTCAATGAGCGGGCCGCCCGCACCGCGCGCGGCCCGGGCTTGATCAGACTTCAACGCGCTTAATCGAAAGGGACTTCAGGTACGCAGCCGGGTTTTCCGGATCGAACACCTTGCCGTCGAAGAAGGTCTCCTTGCCACGCGAGGTCGAGGCCGGAATCTCTGCGGCGGGGACGCCGAGCGTCTTGGCGGCTTCCTTCCAGAGATCCTCACGATTGACCTTGGCGACCAGCGCCTTGCTGTCGAAGCCCGCTTCGTATTTGCCCCAACGGATATCTTCCGTCATGAACCAGAGATCGTGGCTCTGGAACGGATAGGAAGCGAAGTCGCGCCAGTACTTCATGATGTGCGGCGAGTTCTCGACGACCTTGCCGGGGATGCCGTAGTCGAACTTGCCCGCCGAACGGTCATAAACGTCGTCGACAGGGCAATTCATCCACTGTCGCTTGCCCATAATGGTGGCGAGCTCCTTCTTGTTCTCGGCCTTGTCGGCCCATTGCTGCGCCTCCATGACAGCCATCAAGATCGCCTTGGCGGCCTTTGGATATTTGTCGACCCAGGCTGCGCGCATGCCGAGCGACTTCTCCGGATGCTTGTTCCAGAGCTCGCCGGTGTTGACCGCGGTGTAGCCGATGCCCTGGTTGATGAGCTGCAGATTCCAGGGTTCGCCAACGCAGAAGGCATCCATCGTGCCCACTTTCATGTTGGCAACCATCTGCGGCGGCGGCACCACGATGGTCTCGACGTCCTTGTCGGGATCGATGCCACCGGCGGCGAGCCAGTAACGGATCCACAGATCGTGCGTGCCGCCCGGGAAGGTCATCGCAATCTTCGCCGACTTGCCGGCGGCCTTCTTCTGCTCGAATACGGCTTTGAGCGGTGAAGAGTCAGTCCCGATCTTGAGGTTGGCATATTCCTTGGCAATCGAGATGCACTGCGCATCGAGATTGAGCCGAGCCAGGATGTACATCGGCGTCGGCACGTTGTTCTGCGTCACCTTGCCGGCCGAAATCAGATAGGGCATCGGCGTCAGGATATGCGCGCCATCGATGCCGTTGCCTTCCGAGCCGAGCACGAGGTTGTCGCGGGTGGTGCCCCACGATGCCTGCTTGGCGACCTCGACGTCGGGCATGCCGTGCTTGGCGAAGAATCCCTTGTCCTTGGCGACGAACAGCGGCCCGGCGTCGCTGAGCGCAATGAACCCCAGCGTCGCCTTGGTCACTTCCGGACCGGCGCCTTGCGCAAACGCGCCGGCCGGGAAGTTCAGCTTGGCGGCGGCGAGTAATGCCGCCGTGCCGCCGGTGGCCTTGAGGAGCTGGCGGCGGCTGAAACCGCGGCGTGAGGTCGGATGGGTAGGCTTCGTCATTAGTAGTGCGCTCCTTTGCGTGTGAATGGGGCCCTCCGTTTCGTGTCGCCGCGCGAGACGCATAAGGGCGCGCTCCGGGGATGCCCCGGACGTGCGGCGTCACAATTCGGATAAGTGGTCTCAAGGGACGGCGACAATGGCGTCGGCACTAGCTATTCAAGCTTCGTGCCAAGCCTTCAGCATCTCAAAAAGATTATTGATATCAGTATATTGTCTGATATTTGCCGCAAAAAGCGGCAGCGGTCAGGAACCAGTCATCGCATTCCAAACTTGCGATTCGCTCAATCCTTGTGCGGCGCACAATAATTGAGCAGACAGCGCAGCGCGTCACCTCAGACCTCTTCGGTGGCTTTCGCCATCATCGGTTTCGGCGCGCTTCCCTTGCCTGGCTTCATGCGGAATTCGTAGCTCATAAGGTGCCACGGCTCGCCCGCGGGCTTGCCGTCCGGCATCGTCGGATCGGTACGCTTTTCGATTCTGGCGACCAGCTCGTCCTTGACCCCGAACACCACGTCGGAATCGAGGTATTTGTCGCCGTCGATGAAGACGTGGGTTATCAACGGCTGATAGCCGGGCGCATCGACCAGGAAATGCACGTGCGCCGGCCGCATCGGGTGACGGCGGGTCTGCACGATCATCTCGCCCACCGGGCCGTCGGTCGGAATCGGGTAGCTGCACGGCAGGATGGTGCGGAAGAAGAACCTTCCATCGGCATCAGTAATGAAACGCGCCCGCGACGACGGCCCTTCAGTCGCATAGGCCGGCTTCTGGGAATCATAGAAGCCGTCATCGTCGGCATGCCAGATGTCCACCGGCACGTCGGCCAGCGGCTTGCCCTCGAGGTCGGTGACGCGGCTCTGCACGAACATCCGCTCGCCGGGTAGCGTTGCCGAGATATCGGTGCCGTGCGGCGTCACCTTGTGCTCGCCGACATAGAACGGGCCGAGCACCGTGGTCTCGGTGGCGCCCTCGCGCTCCCGGTGGTTCACGGCATCGACCAGCATCGACACGCCGAGCACGTCGGACAGCAGAATGAACTCCTGCCGGATCGGGGTGCACTTCTGGCCGGTCCGCGTCAGAAAATCGATCGCATATTCCCATTCCTCGAAGGTGAGGTCGGTTTTGCGGACATAGTCGTGGAGTGATTTCACCAGTTCCTGCAGCAGGAATTTGGCGCGCGTATCCGGCGTATTGTCGAAGCTGCGGATGACGGCGGCGGTCAGTTCGGTCTCGCTGAATTGGCGCATTTTTGCTGTCCTGCGGAGATATGCGATGGCTGGGGTCAGCCTATATTACCCTTCCAGCCCACATAAGCACGGCCCGTTGGAACAGGGGACACTTTTCGGCTATCAAGGCCGCAGTCGCCAGCCGGAGATGCCGATGTTAGCCCCCGCCTCGCCCGAATCCGCCGGAATGTCCAAGGCGGCCCTCGATCGCCTCGAAAATCATCTGAAGCAGCGCTACATCGATGCCGGCCGCTTCCCGGGGACGCAGCTCCTGATCTATCGCCGCGGCAAGGTCGTCCACTCGTCCGCGCAGGGCTTTGCCGACCTTGAGCGCAAGGTGCCGGTCAAGGACGACACGATCTTCCGCATCTATTCGATGACCAAGCCGCTCACCTCCGTCGCCTTCATGATGCTGGTCGAGGAAGGCCGCGTCGCGCTCGACGAGCCCGTGCACAACTATATTCCGGCATGGAAGAACCTCGGCGTGTTCGTGGCCGGTACGCACCCAACCTTCCTGACCAGGCCGCCGTCACGGCCGATGCTGATCGTGGATCTGTTGCGGCACACCTCCGGCCTGACATACGGCTTCCAACAACGCAGCAACGTCGATGCGGCCTATCGCGAGAATAAGATCGGCGAAGTCATCAAGGCCGGCACGCTGCAAGGCATGATCGACGATCTTGCAAAAATTCCGCTGGAATTTTCGCCGGGCGAGGCCTGGAATTACTCCGTCGCCACCGACGTGATCGGCTACCTCATCGGTTTGATCAGCGGCAAGCCGTTCGAGCAGTTTCTGAAGGAGCGCATCCTCGATCCGCTCGGGATGAAGGATACCGATTTCTTCGTGCCCAAGGACAAGGCGCATCGGTTCGCGGCGTGTTATTCGGCCGATCCGCAAGGCGGCTTCAACCCGCTCGCCGCCGAGCGCAAGGGCACGCTGACGCTGCAGGACGACCCGGCGACGAGTTCATTCCTGTCGCCGCCCTCCTTCATCTCCGGCGGCGGCGGCCTGTGCTCGACCACGGCCGACTATCTCACCTTCTGCCGGGCGCTGCTCAATGGCGGCGAGCTCGGCGGTGTCAGATTGTTAGGTCCGAAGACGCTGAAGCTGATGACGTCCAACCATCTGCCCGGCGGGGTCGACCTGCCGGCGATGTCGCGCTCGCTATTCTCGGAAGCGGCCTATAACGGCATCGGCTTCGGCCTCGGCTTCGCCGTCACCATGAACCCGACGCAGACCTTGATTGCCGGCAGTCCCGGCGAGTTCAACTGGGGCGGTGCGGCGACGACATCGTTCTTCATCGATCCGGCGGAAGAACTGATCACGATCTTCATGACTCAGGTGCTGCCGTCGAGCGCCTATCCCTTGCGGCGGGAGCTGCGCACGATGGTGTATGCCGCGATCACCGACAGCAATCTTTGAGGTCGGCATTCTCTGAGGTCGGCGGCCGGGCCACACGGCGGAACCCGGCCGCTTCTCCAGTCGGCTGAATATCTTACCTTATCCTCTTATTATTCTTGGCGAAGTTCGGCGGCTTCTCCTATGCTTGCCCCGATTGGGCGCCGATCCGGGGCTTGCGTTGAAACTTTCACTGCCAGTGCGTCTTGTCCTTCTGGTCGCGGGAACCACGCTGCCGTTGATTGTTTTCGCGGCCGGCATCGTTTTCAACCATTATAAACAAGACCGCCAGAACGCGACGCAACGGGTCCTTGAAACGGTTCGCAGCATTCGCCTCGTGCTCGACTCGGAGATGCAGCGGATCACCGGCGCACTCCAGGTGTTGTCACTGACAAACGCAGTGCGCGACGGGGATTTCGAGGGTTTCCGCCGCATCTGCCAAGGTTTTCTTGACCAATATGGCGAAGGCGGCGTCGTGCTGGTGGCGGACCGCGAAGGCCGCCAGGTGTTCTCTTCTCTCACGCCTGATACGGCCAACCTGCCGTCCCGCAACAATCTTCCGTTGGTCGAAAGGGTGTTCGCGGAAAAGAAGCCGGTCTATTCCAACCTGTTCTATGGGTCGGTGAAGAAGCGGCTGATCGTAACGGTCGAAGTGCCCGTCATCGTCGATGGCGAAGTACTCTACGACATTTCCTTCAGTCCACCGATCGAGATTTTCCAGGCGATGGTCGAGCAGCAGCGGCCGAGCAAGGACTGGACGATCTCGATCTTCGACGGCGAAGGCACCAATTTCGCGCGCGTGCCTAACCCACAGGATACTGTCGGTAAGCGTGCATCGCCCTCGCTCTATACGGAGATGTTCAACAACCCGGAAGCCACCCTGCCGACGGTATCGCTCGAGGGCGTGCGGCTGATTACGAGCTTTACCCGATCCTCGCTTACCGGCTGGACCGTTGCCGCCGGCGTTGCCGAAAGCTCGCTGGTCGCGCCGCTCTGGCGCAACCTCGCGATCACGAGCGTAATGGGCGCCGTGCTGCTAATGGTCGGGCTCGCCTTCGCGGTGCGGATGGCAACCCAGATCGCCCGCGGCGAGATGCTCCACAATCTCCTGATCGAGGAGCTCAACCATCGCGTCAAGAATACGCTCGCGGTCCTGCAGTCGATCGCCACCCAGACCTTCCGCAGCGCGAGCCGGGCGGAGCGCGAGAAGTTCGAGGGAAGGCTCGGCGCGCTGGCGGAGGCGCATAACTTGCTCAGCCAGGAGAAGTGGCAAGGCGCGGAGCTGCGGGAAGTGATTGCGCGGGTGCTGCAGCCCTACCTGCTCAACAATGCGGAGCGGGTGCGGATGTTCGGACCGCAGGTCCCACTGTCGCCGCGGCTTGCCGTTGTGCTGTCGATGATCGTGCACGAGATCGCAACCAATGCCGCTAAATACGGTGCGCTATCGAACGACACCGGGACCGTCGCGGTGGATTGGGAAATCCTCGAAGAAAGCGACGGGCGCAAGTTGCGGTTGATCTGGACCGAGGCAGGCGGCCCGCCCGTCACGGCACCGGTGCAGCGCGGCTTCGGCTCGCGCCTGATCGAGCGCAGCGCACGCGACCAGCTCGGCGGCGAAGCAACCGTCGACTTTCTACCGCGCGGTGTTGTCTACACCGTAAGCTGCGCGCTCGACAGCGAAGAATAGCTATTTAAGCATCTCTGGCACGATCAGGCGCGGCAGGAACAACGAGACGCTCGGCCAGACAATGACGGCGACCAATACCAGCAGCATCGGTATCAGCATGATCAACGTGTCTTTCAGCGCGTAGCGCAGCCGTACGCCCGCGATCGAGCAGGCGATCATCAGGCACAGACCATAGGGCGGCGTCACCAGTCCGAACGCCAGCGACACGATCGAGATGATCGCAAACTGAACGGGGTGCAGGTCGACCGACTTCGCTAAGGGTTCCAGCACGGTGCCGACAATCACGATCGCCGGAATGGCGTCGAGAAAACAGCCTACGACCAGGAAGCAGAACGCGATGAAGAAGCCGGCCGCGACCGCGCCCATACCCCAGGTCGAAACGTTGGCCAAGAGCTCCTGCGGTATCTTGTAGTAGGCCAGCAGCCAGCCGAACGCGCTCGCGGTGCCGATGCAGAACAGCGCGACGCCTGCCAGGCGCCCGGTATCGAGCAGCGCCTTATAGAGTTCGCGCGGGCCGGTTTCGCGGTAAAAGAACGCCGACAGCACCACGGAATAGAGCACGGCGACGCAGGCGGATTCGGTGGCGGTGAACCATCCGAGCAGGATGCCGCCGACGATGATGAACGGCGTCATCAGCGCCGGTATCGATCGCCAGATGGCGTAGCCGATGTCGGTCCAAGTCGATTTCGGGTAGGTCGGATAGCCGCGGCGTACCGCGTAGACATGCACGGTCGCCATCTGGGCGCCCGCGATCAACAGGCCGGGGACGATGCCGGCCAGATACATAGCTGCGATCGAGGTCGAGATCAGTCCGCCCCAGACGATCATCAGGATCGAGGGCGGGATGATGACGGCAAGCACCGCTGTTACCGCCGTGATGGCGATCGAGAACGAGAGGTCGTAACCTTCCTTGGTCTGGGCATCGATGAAGATCTTTGACTGGCTTGCGGCATCCGCAGTGGAAGAGCCGGAAATGCCGGCAAAGAACACCGACAGCACGACGTTGATCTGCGCCAGCGAGCCCGGCCAATGCCCGACCATCGAGCGCGACAACGCCACCAGGCGGTCGGTGATGCCGCCGATGCCCATCAGGTTGGCGGTCAAGAGGAAGAAAGGCACGGCGAGCAGGATGAACGAGTTGTAGGCGTTGAAGGTTTCCTGCGCGAGCGACATCATCGACAGGCGGGGCTCGATCACCAGGATCGGTACGCAGGCAAGACCCAGCGCAAACGCCACCGGCACGCGCACGATGAGCAGGCCAACGAAAACGCCAAACAGCACCAGTGCAGCCTCTCCGGCGGAAAGTACATTACCGTTCATCGCTCGCCCCGACCAGAATTTTCAATTCGTCGATGATCTGTTCGCCGGCAAAGACGATCCACGTCACACCCGCCGCGGGCCATGCGACATGAATCATCCAGAGCGGTAGATCGGCCAGTTCCGACGTTCGGTTCCAGGCGAACCGCGTAAATTCCAGGCCAGCCCACACGAATACCAGCGCCATCGCCAGCACGCCGAGGCGCGCGACGATCCGCACCGCGGCTTCCGCCCGCCGCGACAGGGTGGGCCAGATGTCGACCTCGAAATGCTGCGCCTCCCTGATCCCGACCATGGCGCCGATCATGATGGTCCAGATGAACAGGAAACGCGCCATCTCCTCGGTCCAGATGTAGGACGGAATGAACGGCGTGTAGCGCGAGATGACCTGCAGGGTGACCGGAACGACCAGAATGCCGACACATGCCGCGAGCAGGATTTCGAGTAATTTCGCGTAGGCCGCCGTCGCTCGTCGCCATAGCGACGGGTTCGGCGGCATCGATATTTCAGTCATCATGGCTCCGGGGGGTACCGATCACGGAATGGGGCAAGCCGCATGGCTTGCCCCATTTCCTGTCGCTTGGCGCGACAATTATCAGGCGACGTTGATCTTCTCAAAGATGGCCTCGGCGCCGATTTCCTTGGCATAGGTGGCCATCACGGGATCGGCGAGCTTCTTCATGGCGTCGCGCTCTTCGAACGGAACGCGCTTGAGCTTGCCGGCCTTTTCCAGCGTATCGAGCTTGACGACCTCCTCGCTCGACTCGAGCTGACGGCCATAATCGCCGGCTTCCTTGCCGGCCTTCATGATCGCGTCCTGCAAGTCCTTCGGCAGAGTCTTCAACGTCTTCACCGAGAAGCAGATCGGCCGGATCGATACCGCGTGCTGAGTCAGACTGAGGTGCGGGGCGACTTCGTAGAACTTCATCGCCTCAACGCCGGCCGCCTCGTTTTCGCCCGCCGAGATCACGCCGTTCTGGATGGCGTTGTAGACCTCGTTGTAGGCGATCACCGTCGGGCTCATGCCAACGGCTGCAAACGTCTTCGACCAGATCGGAGCGCCCTGCACGCGCACCTTGAGGCCTTTGAGATCGGCAAGGTTCTTGAGCGGCTTGTTGGCGAAGATGTTGCGAATGCCGCCGCCCGCATAGCCGATCAGGACGACCTCCGCCTTAACAGCGATTTCGTCGGCCACAGGTGCCAGAATATTCTTTTCGACCACCTTATTCATGTGCTCGATGCCCTTGAACACAAAGGGTGCATCGATGAAGGGAGCCGCCTTGGCGAAGGTCGACATGTGGGCCGGCGAGACGATGCCGTAATCGACCGCCTTGCCCTGCGACATGTACTCGAAATACTGCTTCTCGAGACCGAGCGACGAGTTCTTGTGCAGCGTGAAGTTGACTGGCTTGCCGTAGTACTTCTTCACCAGCTCTTCGAACCTGGTCAGCGCCTTGGTGAAGGCGTGATCGTCGTTGAACTGCACCGCCCCGTTGAGGGTAACGGGCGCCTGTGCCCTGACGATCGATGGCATGCCCAGGACGCCGGCAGCAGCCGTCGCACCAAGGCCCGCAAGTAGGGTTCTTCGTTTCATAGCTTCCTCCCCAGTAACGCCCGTCCCTTGTAAGCGGGACTTTGGCCTGGCCGACGACGCGGCCACTACCGCAAAACGTATGCAAAACGGTGCGGCTGTGGAAGCCAATTTAAGTAGTACCCCAGGCCAATAAGCCGCAGACGGCCAAGCCGGTGATTGCAATCACTTTGGGCAAATCCCGGCTCGAGCCGAGCCTTGCGTCCCCCGGCGCCAACAGCCGTAAGCGCGCCCCGAGACGGCTTCGGCATGTGCGTCGCTGCGCGACATCGATCGATCCGTGGGATGCCGCCGGCACGGTGCAACCGACACGCCGCAAATATTGCGCGATGTCGGATCCGGCCTGTCCCGCGTGCAAGCGCGTTCCCGTTCGAACGACGCTGCGCCAGATCCATTTGCAGGATTCCGATAGCGCGGTGAGCACGCGGGTTGCCCTATTTCCCAGAACGACTGATCCGAAAGCGGAGCTGAACTCTGCTGTATTTTGTCAGGCATCAGTGTCCGCGGAAACTCTTAGCAACAACCACCGATGCGCTGCGGGCGGCTGCACGATCGGCCCGCAACCCCGTAGAAATCCGGTCCTGATCGGGACACAGTAAGCATGCGGGCCAAAATCTGTGGCCATTGAACTCGCGGTGGTTGTGGTTTGTCGAATATTTTGCCAAATGTAATGGGCGGGGTTTTGCCAATACGCCCCGGGCGCCGACAGCTTTAGGTAGTTGGCGGCGCCGGTATCAGGATGCTCCCAATACGCTAAGGCGCTTGGCTGCCATCCCGCAATCTCAGGAATTCCGTGGTTCCCTATACCAACTCACGGACCGGACTGACTTTAACGCGGTACATATGGATGAACCCCTGACCTACTTTTGCCAGGGTTTCCCGATTGAAGGACGGTAAAACCAGAATGAACAGATCAGCAGCGAAAAAGATGAAACAACGCAGCGCCGGCAAACCCGATATCGAATTGGGCAAGCGGATTCGCCTGCGGCGTGTGGAACAAAAAATCTCGCAAGCGGAGCTTGGCGACAAGCTCGGCGTCAGCTTCCAGCAGGTTCAGAAGTACGAGAAGGGCGTCAATCGTGTCGGCGCTGCTCGTCTTCAGCAGATCGCTACCGCGCTCGACGTGCCGGTGACGTTCTTCTACGACGGCGACGGCAAGGCGCGGGAAGTCGAGAGCCTGCTCTTCCTGGACAGCGCGTTCAGCCTGAGGCTGCTTCGTGCCTACAGCAAGATCAAGGACCAGACTGTACAGCGTCAGTTGGTGTCTTTGATGGAATCGATCGCCGCCAACGAGGGCTAGGCATTATCGCGCCTGGATCGCAGCACCGCGGACCCGATCATTCGCGCGAGAAATCGCCGGGTAGCCTGTTGCTGCGCTGGGCCAAATCTTGAGCTGGCCGGGACTATATACCCCTGCGACGCCATCAGGATGGGGATGGCGAAGTCCGGACGCACGGCAGCGAAAAGCCGACGCGGCAGGTCTCCGACGACTACCGCCGGTTCGACCATTAACAGCGACTGCATCACCGTCACGCCGATATTCCCTCACACGCAATGCGCGTGAGCCCGCTCCTGCCCTCACGACCTCACCTGACGACCTCACCATTGCCCCGCGCCCTCTGCTGGTCGCACGTGCAAAGGCGGTAATTGACCTCGGCGCGACGCTTGTCCGAGAATAGACCAAGCCTCACGCGTGAAAGCCGCAACCGATGCTCGACATCGCCAAAACTGCCGAAATATCCCGTGCCGACGGCAAGATCCTGCAAAGCGTCAGCGATGGCGTCGGCGTCATCACCTTCAACAATCCCGACAAGCGCAATGCGATGTCGCTCGAAATGTGGGAAGGCCTGGGCCACGCGCTGACCGAGCTGCGCGACGACGCCGACGTGCGCGTCGTGATCCTGGTCGGCGCCGGCCACAAGGCCTTCGTCTCGGGAGCCGACATCAGCCAGTTCGAAAAGACCCGCCATAATGCGGCGGCGTCGGAAGAATATTCCAAGCGGAGCGAGGCGCAACGCGCGCTGCTCGCAAGTTACCCCAAGCCGACGATTGCCTGCATCCGCGGCTTCTGCCTCGGCGGCGGCATGCAGGTCGCGATGCTCACGGACATCCGTATCGCCTCCGACAACAGCCAGTTCGGCATTCCAGCCGCCAAGCTCGGCATCGCCTATGGCTATGACGGCCTGCGCCACCTGGTCTCGCTGGTCGGCCCATCCTGGGCTCGGCTCATCATGTACACGGGCATGCGGATCGAGGCTGCGGAAGCGTTGCGGATCGGACTGATCGACCGCGTGCTGCCGGATGCGGAATTGTGGGACGCCACCATGGAGATCGCGCGCACCATCTCCGGCAACGCGCCGCTCGCCATCAAGGCCGCCAAGATCACCATCGCCGAGGTGCTGAAGGACGAAAGCCAGCGCGACATGGAGGCGATCAGGGCAATCGGCCGGGCCTGCATGGATAGCGAGGATTTCCGCGAGGGCCGAACGGCTTTCATGGAAAAGCGCAAGCCGCAGTTCAAGGGGAAGTGACGCTCACAAAGGGCAAATGAGCGAAATCCGTCATTGCGAGCGAAGCGAAGCAATCCACTTCTCCGCTCGGGGATAAATGGATTGCTTCGTCGCTGAGCCTGTCATCGGGCGCGCATGCGCGACCCGTTGGCTCCTCGCAATGACCGTGGGGCCGCCTTTTACAACGCAGCCAGCACCGCCTTCGTGATATCCGCCGTGCCGTTATTGCCGCCGAACTCCATCGGCTTGATTCCTCCCGCATAGGCCTTGTCGACCGCGCGCTCGATGCGTTCACCGGCCTCCGCGGCGCTTTCCAGCCCGTGCTTGTCGGCGAGCCAGTCCAGCATCATCGCGGCCGACAAGATCATCGCGGTAGGATTGGCCTTGCCCTGCCCCATGATGTCAGGCGCGGTGCCGTGGCACGGCTGGAAGACGGCGTAGCGGTCGCCGATATCGGCCGAGGGCGCCATTCCTAGCCCACCGATCAGGCCGGCGGCGAGGTCGGAGAGAATGTCGCCGAACATGTTCTCGGTCACCATGACATCGAAATCCCAGGGACGCTTCACCATCATCAGCGAGCAGGCATCGACATAGAGCCGGTCGGACTTCACGCCGGGATGGCGCCTGGCCGCCTCATCAAACATCTCGCGAAAGAACGCGAACGCCCTGAATACGTTTGCCTTGTCGACGCACGTCAGGCCGCCATTTGCCTTCCCGCGCGCCTTGCGGCGTTCGGCGAGGCGGAACGAAAATTCGAACAGCCGCTCCGAGGTCTTGCGGGTGATGACGAGCGTCTCGCGCGCCTCCGCGTCCGTGACGACGCCCTTGCCCATCGAAGCGAACAGGCCTTCGGTCGATTCCCGGATGAGCACGAGGTCGATGCCGCGCTGATCGGCGCCGACGATCGGGCTCGGTACGCCCGGGATCAGCCGCGCCGGGCGCACACCGGCATAGAGATCGAAATGGAAGCGCAGTTCGATCTGCGGCGCGATCTCGGTGTTGTCGGGGTAGCGCACCGACGGCAGGCCGCAGGCGCCGAGCAGGATAGCGTCCGCCTCTTCGCACAGCCGCACGGTGCTGTCGGGCATGGATTTTCCGGTCGCGAGATAATTGTTGGCGCCTGCCGGTGCCTCAGTGAAGCGAAAATTCAGCTCGCTCGTCGCCTCGATCTTGCGCAGGACTTCCAGCGCCGGCGCCATCACTTCAGGGCCGATGCCATCGCCGCCGAGCACGGCGATGTGGAGAGCGTTATTCGCGGACATGGGGTTCCTCAACTGAGTTGTCATTCCGGGGCGATGCGAAGCATCGAACCCGGAACCTCGAGATTCCGGGTCTGGTCCTTCGGACCATCCCGGAATGACGGCGGCAATAGCGTGCCTTAAGGCGTCAGCACCGCGCGGCCGACCAGTTTGCCCTTCTGCAAATCGGCGAGCGCTTCGTTGGCTTTCGCGAGCGGCAGCGTCGTCACCGGAATCGGCGCGATCATCTTGTTTCGAACAAGTTCGAGCAATTCCTTGGTCTCGCGCAAATTGCCGACATAGCTGCCCTGGATCGTGATCGCCTTGATCGGGATCAGCGGCAAAGCAAAGGTCGCGCCGCCGCCGAACAGGCCGACGATGACGAGCTTGCCGCCCTTGGTGAGGCAGTCGAATCCAAGCTGCGTGGTCTGCGCGTTGCCGACGAGGTCGATCACGGCGCGAATGGGTTCGCCGGCCTTCTTCGCGAGCTGCTCCAGCGCGTCCGGCGCCTTGCCGTCGACGGTTGCAAGCGCACCGGCGGCCTCGGCCGCTTCGCGCTTGCGCGCATCGATGTCGACAACGATGGCGCCCTTGCCGCCCATCGCCTTTAGCAGCGACAGCGCCATCAGGCCGAGGCCGCCGGCGCCGAAGATCACGATCGGCGAGTTGAAGGCGAATTCGACCTTCTTCAGCGCGCTATAGGTGGTGACGCCGGAGCAGGCATAGGGCGCCGCGGTGACGGGGTCGAGCCCCTTCAGGTTCAACAGATATTTCGGATTCGGCACCGTCATGTGGTCGGCATAGCCGCCGTCGCAATATACACCGAGCGAGTTTGGCTTGACGATGCACATGTTCTCGTCGCCGCCGACGCAGGTAGGGCATTTGCCGCAGCCGAGCCAGGGATAGACCAGCGCGACGTCGCCGACCTTGAGATCGCCTTTGTCGGCAGCGGTAACGTCGGGACCGAACGCCACGACCTCGCCGACCGTCTCGTGGCCCATCGTGCGCGGCAGCGACACGCCGCGGTCCTTCAGCGACAGCGGCTTGCGGCCATGGCCGAGATCGTAACCGCCTTCCCAAATGTGGAGATCGCTATGGCAGACGCCGGCGGCCTTCACCTTGATCAGCACCTGCGTACCCGTGGGCTGCGGCGTCTCCTGATCCACCTCTTTCAGCGGTGCGTTGAACTCAGCGACCTGAAAACTCTTCATCGCTTCTCTCCCGTCATTCTTGTTCTTGAACCATTTCTTGGGCGCTAGATACTTCTTGAGAACGAACATTGCCACGTCCGTCCCATCGAGACAAACGCGGGCGGCGCTCCCCGGGTATTCAGATCAGCGGGTGATGGCAAGCCACGAACTGGCCCGGCGCCACAGCGCGCAGTTCCGGCACCTCGTCGCTGCATCGTTGATCCGCGCGGGGACAGCGGGTGCGAAACCGGCAGCCGGACGGCGGCGCGATCGGCGACGGCGGCTCCCCCACGGGTACGGTCTCGGCGGGGCGCACATCCGGGTCTGGCATCGGGATGGCCTCGATCAGGAGCGCGGTATAGGGATGCGCCGGCCGGGCGAAGAGCTGCTCGGAGGGACCAACCTCGCACAGACGCCCCAGATACATCACCGCGACGCGGTCGCTCACGGCTTTCACCACCGCGAGATCGTGCGCAATGAACAGCAACGTCAGCCCGAACCGGGCCTTCATCTCCTCGAGCAGATTGAGTATCTGGGCGCGTATCGATACATCGAGCGCGGAGACCGGCTCGTCGCATACGATGAACTCGGGATTGAGAATGAGCGCGCGCGCGATGCAGATGCGCTGGCACTGGCCGCCAGAAAATTCATGCGGCAGCCGTCCGACGACGAGCGTCGGGTCAAGCCCGACCGCGCTCAGCACCTCGTGGACAAGCTGCTTGCGCTTGTCCGGATCCTTCACACCCGCGATCACCAGCGGCTCGGCGACGATATCGCCGATCTTGCGGCGCGGATTGAGCGAGGCGATCGGATCCTGGAAAATCAACTGCACGCGCCGGCGCATCAGCCGCAAGGCATCGCCTTGCATCGTCGTGAGATCGTGGCCATCGAACAGCACACGCCCGCCGGTTGGGCGGCGCAGTTGCAGGACGGCGCGGCCGAGCGTCGATTTCCCGCACCCGGATTCGCCGACCAGACCCAGCGTTTCGCCGCGGGCGATCTGCAAGGAGACGCCGGACACGGCGTGAACGACCCTGGAACCGACAGGATATTCGACCACGAGATTGTCGACTTCGAGCAACGCGTGAGACGAAATCGATGGAGGGGATTGCGGCATCATGCGTTGGCATCCGCGTGGGCTTCTATCGGGTGGAAGCAGGCGAACTGATGGGCCTTCGTCTCTGCCGCCTCGAGCGCCGGTTTCTCGTCCTGGCAGCGGGCCACCGCATAGCGGCAGCGCGGCGAGAACGAACAGCCCTTTAGCGGCCGCGTCGGATCTGGCGGACGCCCCGATATCGCCGGCAGCGGCGTGTGAGGCGCGGCGTCGAGTTTGGGGAGCGCCGCCAGAAGGGCCTCGGTATAGGGCATCCGCATCTTCTTGAACAAGGCAGGCGTCGGCGCGCGCTCCACCACGCGGCCGGCATACATCACCGCAACTTCGTCGGTACGGCCGGCGACGACGCCGAGATCGTGGGTAATGATGATCATCGCCATGTGGCGGCGGCGCTGCTCCCTCGCCAAGAGATCGAGGATCTGCGCCTGGATCGTGACGTCGAGCGCGGTGGTCGGCTCGTCGGCGATCAGGAGCTTTGGTTCGCACGACAGCGCGATCGCTATCGCAACGCGCTGCCGCATCCCGCCGGAGAGCTGATGCGGATACTGCGCCAGCCGCTGCTCCGGCGCCGGGATTCCGACCGCCGCGAGCAGCTCGACGCTGCGTCTGGTGGCGGCGGCGTCGTCCAGTTCGAGGTGCTCCTGCAATGTCTCGATCAACTGGGTCCCGATCGTGAGCACCGGGTTGAGCGAGGTCATCGGATCCTGAAATACCACCGCCAGCGACCGGCCGCGCAGCTTACGCAGTTTCTCCGGCGGAAGCTGCAGCAGGTCCTGCCCGTCGAACATCACGCGGCCGGAGAGCTTTGCCTTTTTCGGCAGCAATTGCAGGACCGCCCGCGACAGCATGGTCTTGCCGCAGCCGGATTCGCCGACGATACCGAGCGTGCGCCCGGCGCCGACGGTGAGGTCGACATGATCCACCGCGCGCAGATTGCCGCGCGGGGTCGGAAGATCGACGACGACATCTTCGACAGAAAGCAAGTAATTCCCGTTCACAACGCGCCCTGTCGTGGATCGGTCAGCGCACGCAGCGTATCGCCGACCAGATTGAAGGAAAGCACAGTGAGGAACATCGCCGCCGCCGGCAGGAACGCGAGCCGCGGGGCCACATCGAGGCTCTCGCGCCCCTCCCCGATCATGCTGCCCCAGCTCGAGATCGGCGGCGGCACGCCTAGCCCGAGGAATGACAGCGAGCCCTCGACCACGATGATGACGGCAACACCGAGCAGGAAGAAAGCCAAGAGCGGCAACATGACATTGGGCAACAATTCGCGCAGCAGGATCCGCGCATGCGTCGCCCCCAACGCCTGGGCCGCAATCACGAACTCACGCCGCGCCAGCGTCAGCGTCGCGGCCCGTGCCACCCGCATGAAGGCGGGAACGCTGAGCAAACCGAGAATGAGGGTCAGATTAAAAATCGACTGCCCAAGATAGGCCGTCACGGCCAGCGCCAGGATCAAAGGCGGAAACGCCAGCAGCACATCCATGCTGCCGACCACCATCGATTCGAACCGGCCGCGGAAATATCCGGCGAGCATGCCGAGCGCGCCGCCGATGACGAGCCCGATCACCGGCGCGCACACTCCGACAACCAGCGATATCCGCGCACCATAGATGAGCCGCGAGAGTTCGTCGCGGCCGAGCCCGTCGGTGCCGAGCCAATGCTCCGCCGAAAACGGTGCGCGCCGCTCCAGCATGTCCATGTCGGTCGGGCTCGGCAGCGGCAGAACGGTCGCGAAAATCGCCACCGCGAACACGAAGATCAACCAGCCGATTGCCGTCCAGAACAGCATTCCAAGCCGCCGGCCCTTATGCACGGGCTGGGTTACGGCCTCCTCGGCAACTTCGAGCTCAAGCGTGGCCATGGCGGATCCTGGGATCGAGAACGGCGTAGAGCATGTCGACGATGAAGTTCATGATCACGAAGCCGGCGCCGACCAGCAGCACGACTCCCTGCAGGATGATGAGGTCGCGCGTGAGGATTGCGCCGATAAGCAGGCGGCCGATACCCGGAAGCGCAAAGATCGTCTCGACGATGACAGCACCGCCGATCAATCGCCCGATATTGATGCCCGTGATCGTGACCAGCGTGAGGGACGACGGCTTCAGCGCGTGCACAAACAGAATGCGCGAGGTCTTCAGACCCTTGGCCTTGGCCAGTGAGATATAGTCTTCCTGCAGGGTCGCAATCATGTCGGATCGCAGCACACGCATGATGCTTGGCCATTCGGCGAGCGCCAGCGTCAGCGCCGGCAGCACCATGAAGCGCAGGTTTGCGGCGGGATCTTCGGCAAAAGGCACGTAGCCGGTCGCCGGCAACCAGCGCAGTTCGACCGCGAAGAAATAGATCAACAGGATCGCCGACAGGAAGGTCGGTACCGACAACATGCCGAAAGCAGTGCCGGTCATGAAGCGGTCGAACGGTCCACCGCTCCGCGCCGCGCAGATGATCGCCAGGGGAACGCCGATTCCGAGCGCGCCGAGCTGTGCCAACAACATCAGTTCGATCGAGACCGGCAGCCGCTCGGCGACCGCCTGCAACACTGTCTGTCCGGTGCGGAACGAACGGCCGAAATCGCCCTGCAGCACATTGCCGAGCCAGCTCAGGTAACGCCACCAGATCGGCTGATCCAGTCCCATGTCGTGCCGCAACGCCGCCACGTTCTCCGGCGTCGCCTGGTCACCGAGGATGGTGTACGCGAGATCGCCCGGCAGCAGCGACGCGATGGAGAAGGTGAGCAGCGAAACCGCAATCAGCACCGGCAACAAATACAACAGCCGGCGCGCGACGAAAAACGTCATCGACGGTTATTCCTTCCAGGCACGCGATACGTCGATCACCCCGCTGTACATCTTGGGCAAGCCCTTAACTTTCGTGCTCGAGATTGCGTAGTAGGTGTTCTGGAAGGTCCAGAACCAGATCGCCTCCTTGTTGATCAGCCGGGTGATCCCGCAATAGAGATCGACGCGCTTGTTCTGGTCGGCGGTGACCCGCGCTTCCTCGAGCAATTTATCGAGTTCCGGATTCGAATAGTTGGCCAGCGCGACCGGGCTGCCGGTGTGGAAATTGGCATACATCTGGATGTCAGGATCGGCGAAATCGACGATCCGCCACGGCGTCATCTGGAACTGGCGCATGAAGGCGCGCGGCGGAATGGTCGCCTGATCGACCTGCTCGATTTCCATATTGGCGCCGGCCCGCTTCCACAACTGTTGCAGCACCTGGCCTACGGTGCGTCCGCGGGGCGTCGCCGTGACGAGCATCTTGAACTCGACGGGCTTGCCGTAGTCCTTGATCAGCGCCTTGGCTTTCTCAAGGTCTTCGGGAAGCGCACCGTCGTCCTTGCACTTGACCCAGGAGCCGTCGCCGTAGGGGTTGCTGGCAGGTCGAGCGAGACCATTGGTAATGGCCTGCGACATCTTCTTGCGGTCAAGCGCCATTACCAGCGCCTGGCGCACGCGCACGTCGTCGAACGGCGGCGTCTTGGTGTTCATGGCGTAAACCGCTGCACCCGAACCGGCATAGGTGTGCACGGTTAGTTTGGAGTCCTTTTGCGCCCTCTGGATGTTATCGGCGGAATATTCGTCGTCCCAGATCAGGTCGACCTCGCCCGATTGCAGGCTCGCAAAGCGCGACTGCGCGTCGGGCAACGGCTTCAGCGTGATGCGGTCGAAATAGACCTTGTCCTTGTCCCAATAATCCGGGTTCTTCTCCAGGATCATGCGATCACCGGCCGTCCAGGATTTCAGAATATAGGGGCCGGTGCCGACCGGATTGCGGTTATAGTCCTCGCCCTTGGTCTTCCAGGCAGTCGGCGAGTGAATCGCGCCGTTCTGGTTCGCGTAAGAAATCAATAGTGAGGGGAAATTCACCGAGGGGTCGTTGAGGTTAAAGACCAACGTCAGCTCGTCCGGCGCCTGAACGTTGTTGACGTTGGAGATATAGAAGGCGCAGCGGCACTTGTTGGCGGGATCTTTCTGCCGGTCGAAATTCGCTTTGAACGCTTCGGCGTTGAACGGCGTGCCATCGTGGAACTTGACGCCAGGACGCAGCTTGAAGGTCCACATCTTGAAGTCCTCGGAGGGCTCCCAGGACAGTGCCAGCTTCGGCTGCGGCTTGCCGTTCGCATCGAGAGTGGTGAGCGTATCGAAGAGCGCGGATGACGCGGTGAGTGCTGCCGTGTCGTAAACGCCGACCTTCAGCACATCGAAACCGGGGATATCAAGCTCGAGACCGACGGTAATGCTTCCGCCCGGCTTCTGCGCGCTGGCGGGCACTGCCGACAACGCCACAGCAAATCCCGCCACAAGAAATATTCGCGCGAGCGCGCTCGAACGGATCGCCGCTTTCATGGATGTTCCCTCCGATATGTCGTTCGTCCGGTATTCCGGATCGTCGATGTCTATCGGAGATTGTCTGGAAACGCCGTCGCGGGCAAGGGCGTTTGCAAGCCGCAGATGAAAAGCCGCAGCATCGACACCCTTGCGTCGCGACGCGCGCCGTCAGACGCTCGCAGACACCTGCGCTTTGCCGGCGAAGGATGCGATCTCGTCCTCTGACAGACCGGTCTCCTTCAGGTAGGCACGCGTGTGCTCGCCGAGCGTCGACATGCGCTTCGCCGCCGACACGTTGGCGCCCGACATGCGGAACGGCAGATTGAGGACCTTGAAAGTGCCGCCGCCGTCCTCGACCTCGGCCAACGCACCGCGATGGGCGATCTGCGGATCGCGCAGCGCCTCGGCGACCGTGCGATAGGCCGACGAAGGCACGCCGTACTCATTGAGCGCGGCAAGGCACTGCTCGGTCGTCACGGTGCGCGACCATGCCTCCACGCCTTCCATCAGGCTCGTCCAGTTTTCCCGGCGGTCGGAATATTTCGCAAAACGCGGATCGCTCACCCATTCCGGATGACCGATCACCTGCATCAGGCTCTGGAAGGTTTTCTCGCTGGCGATCGCCATCATCACATAGCCGTCCGTGGTCTCGATCGGGCCGAACATTGGCCGTTGCGTCGGCTTCACCTCGAATTGCGACCATTGCAGTTCGTTCAACGTCAGGCTCAGCATGGATTCCAGCATCGAGACGTCGATATGCTGGCCCTGCCCGGTTGCCGTGCGCTGATACAGCGCCGCCGAGATCGCGCCGAATGCGTAGACTCCGGTGAGTACGTCAGCGTGATAGATGCCGCAATAGTCTGGCCGGCTTCGTCCCGGCTGGTAGGCCAGATGCGCCATCTCATAGCCTGATGCCGCGTGAATCACCGGCGCATAGGCCGGCAGCTCCGCCGATGGCCCGGTCTGGCCATATCCGGAAATCGAGCAATAGACCAGTTTCGGATTGAGGCCGTGCAGGGAGGCATAATCGAGCTTCAATCGCCGCATCACGCCGGGGCGAAAATTCTCCACCAGCACGTCTGCAGTCGCGGTCAATCGGCGAACGGCCTCGACGCCCCTGGGTGATTTCAGGTCGAGCACCAGACTGTTCTTGCCGACATTGAGCTGACCGAAGGCGGTCGAACAATTATTCCGCACCGGCGGACGGGTCCGCATCGTCTCGCCTTCCTCGGTTTCAATCTTGATGACCTCGGCGCCCATATCGGCTAGCATGCGCGTGCAGTGAGGCCCGGCAATCGTGGTTGAGAAATCGAGGACGCGTAGGCCTGCGAAGCTGCCTGTCATATTCCTCTGCTCGTTACCGGCTATCGTCATTCTCGTGTAGCTCCTTGGGCCTAACGGCACTTGTTGTTGGCGCGGCGTGACCCTAAAGGGCGCCGCCGCGGCAGGGAAAGCCTTTCGCATTAGGAACCGATAGCTAGGGCCCGGCATTATCGCCAGTAGACTGGACCCTTAGAGTAACTGGACCCTTTCTTGCATTTCCTCTCATCAGAGGCTGGTAGAGGGCATTCCTTTGAGAGTCTTATTCATCACTACGGAAATGGATGATTTCGTCCGGGTGGGCGGGCTTGCCGCCGTGTCCGCCGCCCTGCCCCGGGCGCTTCGCCGACGAAGCGACGTCAGGGTCATGCTGCCCGGCTATCGGGACGTCGTCGAGCAACTCACCCACGTTGATATTGTTGGACAATGTGACGCGCTGGCGGAGATGCCGGCCTGCTCGGTCGGGCGGGCAGCGACCAAGGACGGCCTGCCGGTCTACGTCCTGCTCTGCCCGCAATTATATGACCGGCCCGGCAACCCCTATGGCGATGAATCCGGCCGCGACTGGCCCGACAACGACATCCGCTTCGGGCGGTTTGCGTCAGCCGCCGCCGAAATTGCCTTGGGCAAGGTGGACAAGAATTGGGCAGCGGACCTGGTTCACGCCAATGACTGGCAGGCTGCATTGACGCCGGCCTACCTGGCCTGGAAGGGCGCAAAAGTTCCTTCGATCCTGACCATTCACAACCTCGCCTATCAGGGACTGTTTCCCGCGGACTCGCTGCGCCGCATCGGGGCGCCCGAGAGCTCCTTCCACATCGACGGGCTCGAATTCTACGATCACGTGTCGTTCCTGAAAGGCGGCCTCGTCTATGCCTCGCATCTGACCACCGTCAGCGCGACCTACGCAAAGGAGATCACGACGCGCGAGCTCGGCTGCGGGCTCGAAGGCCTGCTGAAGCGCCGCTCGGACGCCGACCAACTGACCGGCATCCTGAACGGCATCGATGAAAGCTGGGATCCGCGCGCCTGCGCACAATTGGCGCAGACCTTTGGCGCCGGCGATTGGGCAGGCAAGCAGGCGAACGCGGATTACGTTCGCAAGCAGTTTGGCCTGGCGGTGTCACGCGGGCCGATTTTTGCGCTTGTCGCCCGCCTCGTCCACCAGAAGGGCGTCGACCTCGTGTTGTCAGCCGCCGACAAAATCATCGATGCCGGCGGCCAGATCGTCGTGACCGGCAGCGGCGAGCCCCACATCGAGAAGGCGCTGGTCGAGGCACATCTGCGCCGGCCGGACGCGATCGGTGTCGTCATCGGCTTCAACGATGGACAGGCGCGGCGGATGTTTGCCGGCAGCGATTTCACGCTGATGCCGTCACGGTTCGAGCCGTGCGGACTAAGCCAGATGTATGCGCAGCGGTTCGGATCGCTGCCGATCGGTCACCAGACCGGCGGGCTGGCGGAGACCATCAAGGACGGCGAAACCGGATTCCTGTTTTCGAAGCCGTCGCCGGAGTCGTTTCTCGGCGGCGTGCGGCGGGCGTTCGAAGCCTTCCGCGCCAAGGATCGGCTCGACACGATGCGACGCAACGCAATGGCGCGATCGTTTAGCTGGGATCTTTCGGCCGCCTGCTACAACGCGCTCTACAAGAAGACAGTCGCGCCTTCGATCGTCACGTTACGCCCAGCTACTCCGCCGCTTCCGGCATAACTTCCATCTGCTCGTGGAGGATGACGCCGGACAGCGGATCGAACTCGCCGACCCACGGCTTGCGCCCGAGCACGTTTTTGGTGTGGCGGTAACCGGCATCCCAGCGCTGCATGATTCCGGACGGACTGAAATCGATGTCCTTGGTGTGGTCCTCCCGGCTGAGCTGCGGAGCCAGCAGCCGCACGACATGCATCCGGGTCGGACAGCCATAACCCGTCAGTTCCCTCACCGCCTCGCTGTTGCGCTCGGCCTCCGGCAGGCGCGCGGCGAGCTGGTTGATGACGTGGCGCAGGCGATGGGCCTGCTGCTGTCGCGCGATGTGGCTGGCGATCCGGCTTGAATACTGCACGTCCTTGTGCCGGTTCAGCACCTCCGCCATCGTGGTCGGCTCGGCGCCGGACGGATTCCAAAGATGCACGGCGAAGATCAACGAGTTCTTGCGCGGGTTATCGTCGAATACAGCCTCCGTCGGCGTATTCGATAATATGCCACCGTCCCAGTAAAGCTCGCCGTCGATGCGGATCGCCGGGAATGCCGGCGGCAGCGCGCCCGACGCCATGATGTGCCTGATGCCAAGCTCGCAGTCCCGGCTGTCGAAATAGCGCATCTGGCTGGTGCGGACATGGGCGGCGCCGACCGTCAGGCGTGGCGAGCACTGATTGACCAGCTTGAAATCGACCAGCTCGCTCAAGGTTCCCTCCAGCGGCGCGGTCGAGTAGTAGCCGGCATTGTCGGCGCCGAGCGGATAGGAGTCGCCGGCATGGGCCAACGGGTTGGGCCGAAAGAAACCGGGAATGCCGTTGGTCACGGTCGACCAGTAGGAGAGCTTTTCGTTGAAACCTGGAAAGATGTCGCGAAAGGTCCAGACCGGACTCTGTTCCATCTTCTTCCAGAACTCGCGAAGGCGCGACAATCGGTTCTGCGGCGCGTTGCCGGCGATCAGGCCGGCATTGATCGCGCCGATCGAGGTGCCGATGATCCAGTCCGGTTCGATTCCGGCCTCATGCAGCGCTTGATAGACACCGGCCTGATAAGAGCCAAGTGCGCCGCCGCCCTGCAGCACCAGGACGATCTGACCTGACTCGGACCTGGCCAGAGATCGCAAGTTTGGCGAAGAACCGATATCCTGAACGTCCTTCATGTCAGTTCCCTCGGATTGTCGCTCTAGTGTGCGGTCCAGCCGCCGTCGACCGGCAGCGCGATGCCGGTGATCGAGGCCGCCGCGTCGCTGGCAAGAAACACCGTCAGCGCGCCGAGCTCTTCGACAGAGGCAAACCGCTTGTTCGGTTGCTGCGCCAGCAACACGTCGTGGATGACCTGCTCGCGAGAAATGCCGTGGGCCCTGGCCTGGCCGTCGATCTGCGCCTCGACCAGTGGCGTGTAGACGTAACCCGGGCAAATCGCGTTGCAGGTGATGCCCTCTTCCGCGGTCTCCAGCGCCGCCACCTTGGTCAGGCCGACGATACCGTGCTTTGCCGCGACATAGGCCGCCTTGAACGGGGACGCGACCAGGCCGTGAGCGGAAGCGATGTTGATGATGCGGCCGAACTTGTTCTGGCGCATCGCGGGCAATGCGAGCCGTATGGTGTGAAATGCCGATGACAAATTGATCGACAGGATCGCGTCCCACTTCTCGACCGGAAACTGATCGAGCGGCGCGACGTGTTGAATGCCGGCGTTGTTGACCAGAATATCGAGCCGGCCGTGACTGGCGACCGTGGTCGCGATCATCTCGGCGATTGCTTCCCGGCTCGTCATATCGGCCGCGGAATAGCTGGCCTCGACGCCGAAATCGGCGGTAAGCTGATCGCGGGTCTTGGCGATCTCGGCCGCGAGGCCGAAACCGTTCAGCACCACGGCCGAGCCGGCTCCGGCCAACGCACGGGCGATCCCGAGCCCGATGCCGCTGGTCGAGCCCGTGACCAGCGAGACCTTGCCTGTCAGTGGCCGCAAGGCCGAAGCGCCCTGTGTCTTGAGCTGAATATTCATGAACTGCCCTTTCGTGTGGCTGGTCAACGTCGTAACGAGACCATTTCCGCCGCAATCTGCGCGCGGTCGCGGCTTCAGGGAAATGCCCTTTGGCTTCCAAAACCATACGCCCGCGCTATGGCGGTTTGGGTAGTCATCGGGGGGCGCCATCGGGTAGCTTTCCTGCAAGACAGAGCGGGGCACGACCATGGAGATGCATCAGGTTCGCTACTTCCTTGCGGTCGCGCGCGTGCTCAACTTCACGCGCGCCGCCGACGAGTGCAACGTCACGCAGCCGTCGCTGACGCGGGCAATCAAGCAACTCGAAGCCGAACTCGGCGGCGATCTGTTTCGCCGCGAACGCCCGGCCGCGCAATTGACCGAGCTCGGCCAGCGCATGCATCCGCTGCTCAAGCAATGTTATGAGGCGGCGACCGGTGCGCGCGAACTTGCCTCATCCTTCAAGAGCGGCGAAGTCGGCGCGCTCCGGATCGCGCTGACCCATTCGGTCGATCTGTCGCTGTTGATTCCGCATCTCGACCAGATCAAGCGGATGTTCAACCGTCTAGAGTTTCGCTTCTTGCGCGGCAACGCCCGCGAAGTCGCGGAATATCTGAAGAAGGGCGAAGCCGAACTCGGCATTGCCGCCGAAATCAGCGAAGAATGGGACCGGCTCGATACCTGGCCGCTGTTTACCGAAAACTTTCAGCTCGTCATCAACCGGAAGCATCCGTTGGCAGACCGCGATAAGCTCGACTTCGGCGATCTTCGCGCCGAACAATTGCTGTCGCGGAACTACTGCGAACATGCGGCGCGGGTGAATTCTTCGCTTCGCGAGCACGGCCTCAACGTCGATCGCAGCCACGAGATCGCATCCGAGCGCGATCTGATCGAGCTGTTGGAGGCCGATATCGGCGTCGCCGTGGTGCCCGATACAGCGTCGATCCCGCCGACGCTAAAGCGCGCCAGCGTCGAGGGGCTGGATGCGCGGCGAACGGTAAATCTTTACGGCGTGGCCGGACGTGAACGGACTGCGGTGGCATCCGCCGTGATGCGGATGCTGCGCAGCACCAATTGGCAGCAACTCATTGACAAGGGTGGAACTCCCTGAGAAGCCCCGGCTGGATCGGTTCCCGCGCTTTCCGCCACATTTGCGCTGAGTACGGATCCCCTTAAAATCCAGGACGGCCGCACCATATAGGGATGAGGCTGGGAGTTGGAGGGACCGATGAAATCTCATCCGCGCCCGAACCGCAAAGATTGGGAGCAGATCGCCGAGGATTTACAGGAGACAGCGGACAAGCTGCCGCCCGGCGATGACAAGGAAGCCGCCAAACGCAAGGCATTGCAAATGAGGAAGGCAGTCGAAATCAGAAATTGGCTGACTTCCCCAGGCATGCAACCACCCCGCTGATGCGGTGCTCCGCCCGGGGGAAGGGTGGCGTATACCTGCTCGGTAGCGCATGCCTGCCCGGTAGGGTGAATATCTGCTCGATAAAAAAGAGCGACCCCGCCATTTGAAATCGCAAAATGACGGGGCCGTCGGAGCATTTCATCTTCTATGAAGAAGATTACTTGCTCCTTAGCTACGTAACCTTCGACGCGCGATCACGTTCCGGGTCTCTTCGAGATTTTTTGCGCTGGTTCCGCTCCGGACGAAGGGCTTGCTCGGCTCGGCCTGCCACCGGTTCCAGCAGCAGCGGTCTGCTCCTTTGACTATGCAGATAAACGAGCCCTCTGCGCGCGGAGCTTGATCCAGACGCCCTCGGCTGATCGCCTGGAACTGCATCCTGCTAGGGGAATTTCCATAGTTTGACGCGAGGTCGCCATGGCTGAAGCTGCTCTTCGCAATTTCACCATCAACTTCGGGCCGCAGCACCCGGCAGCGCACGGTGTCCTGCGGCTTGTGCTTGAACTCGACGGTGAAGTCGTCGAACGCGTCGATCCGCATATCGGATTGCTTCACCGCGGAACGGAGAAGCTGATCGAGCACAAGACCTATCTACAAGCGCTACCGTATTTCGATCGGCTCGACTATGTGGCGCCGATGAACCAGGAACACGCGTTTTGCCTGGCCACCGAAAAGCTGCTTGGCATCACCGTTCCCAGGCGCGGTCAACTGATCCGGGTGCTCTACTGCGAGATCGGCCGCCTGCTCTCGCATCTGCTCAACATCACCACGCAGGCAATGGATGTTGGCGCGCTCACCCCGCCGCTATGGGGATTCGAGGAGCGCGAGAAGTTGATGGTATTTTACGAACGCGCATCCGGCGCGCGCATGCACGCAAATTACTTCCGGGTTGGTGGGGTGCATCAGGATCTGCCGCCCAAGCTGCTCGACGACATCTGGGCATTCTGCGATCCGTTCCTGAAGGTGTGCGACGATCTGGAAGGCCTGCTGACCCACAATCGCATTTTCAAGCAACGCAACATCGATATCGGCGTCGTCAAGCTCGCGGACGCCTGGGCCTGGGGATTTTCAGGGGTCATGGTGCGGGGCTCCGGCGCCGCCTGGGACCTACGCAAAGCGCAGCCCTACGAATGCTACCCCGAATTCGATTTCGATATCCCCATTGGCAAGCATGGCGACTGTTACGATCGCTACCTGGTACGCATGGAGGAGATGCGCCAATCCGTGCGCATCATGAAACAATGCATCGAGAAGCTCCGCAGCGCCGACGGACAGGGACCGGTCATGATCGTGGACAACAAGATCGCGCCGCCACGGCGTGGTGAAATGAAACGGTCGATGGAGGCAATGATCGAGCACTTCAAGCTATACACCGAAGGCCACCACGTTCCCGCCGGCGAGGTTTATGCCGCGGTCGAAGCGCCCAAAGGCGAGTTCGGCGTCTATCTCGTCTCCGATGGCACCAACCAGCCCTACAGGTGCAAGATTCGCGCGCCCTCTTTCGCGCACCTGCAAGCGATGGATTTCCTGACCCGCGGGCACCTGCTTGCCGATGTCTCGGCGATTATCGGCTCGCTGGATATCGTGTTCGGAGAGATCGATCGATGAGCTACCAATGCACCGAAAACTTTCGAGGTAACAATCAGGGAGATCAGCCATGCCGCAGATCAGCACCGACAGACAGCCCGTTACCCAGATCACGATCGTCGAGTCAGAGCCCGAGAAGCAGGCCGAGGCGCTGTCGGTCATGACCGAGCGCGCCCGCTTCATGGCGCGTCAGCCGGGCTTCATCTCCATCAGCCTGCATCGCAGTCTGGATGGACGCCGCATCGTCAACTACGTGCAATGGCAGAATCGCGACCTGCTGCGATCGGCCCATCAATCGCCGGAATTTCGCAAGGAGTGGGGTCACTTCGACGAAATAACGAGCGAGATCGATCCCTATCTGTATGAGGTTTCCGAAGTCATGGACAGTGGACGGTAAACACGGACGCGGTTGCAGCCTGACCAGACCAAGCGGGAACAATCAAATGCAGCATTCCCGACCATTGATCGCGCCCTCCGGAAGCGGAATGTTGGACCCGGGGACCGGCACCCCCGTGGGTGATGACTACTTTTTTGCGGGGTTGAACAGCGAGCTTAGCGACAAGGGCTTCTTCGTTGCCGCCGCCGACGATCTGATCACGTGGGCTCGCAGCGGTTCGTTGATGTGGATGACATTTGGCCTCGCTTGCTGCGCGATCGAAATGATGCAGATGGCGATGCCCCGCTACGACGCCGAACGGTTTGGATTTGCCCCCCGCGCCAGTCCACGGCAGTCGGATGTAATGATCGTCGCCGGTACTCTATGCAACAAGATGGCTCCCGCGCTCCGCAAAGTCTATGATCAGATGCCCGAACCCCGGTATGTGATTTCGATGGGTTCGTGCGCCAACGGCGGCGGCTATTACCACTATTCGTACTCGGTCGTGCGTGGCTGCGACCGCATCGTGCCTGTCGATATCTATGTTCCGGGCTGCCCGCCGACCGCCGAAGCGCTGCTGTACGGCGTGATGCTGTTGCAGAAGAAGATTCGGCGTTCAGGCACCATCGAACGCTGACGTCGATCGCCCGGAAAACGGGAACCTTGCCAGAATCCTCGTGCTGACAATATGTCGGAACCAACGGTGAGGAGTTCACGATGGCAACGGCAAAGCAAAAGGCCGCAGCGAAAAAGAGCATTCGCAAGGCGCGCACGGCATGGCGCGGCATGTCGGCGCAAGCCCATGCAAGGGCTCAGCCCGAGGGGCGCCGCCGCGCCAAGCCCGGAGCCCGCAGCAGCGGCGGTTTCTTCCATATCGAAGTGCGGCCGCGGCGCGAATTTAAGACGTTCCGGACCCAGGATGTGGGAAAGACAGGCGGGATCGAACGGGTCGCCGGCAAGCGCGTCAGCGGTTCCTGGGATACTCAGAAATGGCTGATCAGCAAGGAGCATGCCCATCGCGTCGGCGCCCGTCTGGTGCCGGATACCGCGGATGCGCGAAAGATCCTAAAAACGCTCGGCGCACCGCCGCGCCATCTTTCCGGTGACCGCTTCAAGGCGACGGATCGGCCCAACGTACCCGAACGCACCAAGCCGACGCCGGCCATGCGGCGCGCGCGGACCCGCAATATACGCAAAGCCCAGGCAACGAAGCGCAAAAGCTCCTCCCGCTAGGCGCAATGCAAGGGCGGCCAGGATGGGCTCGGCTATCGCTCTTCGCTTGCACTCTTCAACGCGGCGATCAGGTCGTCGATCTCCATGCGCTTGCGGAAATCGGGATCGACGAAGCGGGCCTTTACCAATCCATCGCGGCCGACCACGAAGGTAGCCGGGATCGGCAGCATCCAGCCGTCATTGCCCTGAAAACTCGCCATATCCTGATACGAAAGCAGCCGCTGGATTTCGGTGCCGAGCCAGATCGCGAGGTTGAGCGACAGCGCGTAGCCGTTGTCGAGATCGGTCAGCACCGGGAACGGCGCTGCGGCCTCGGATTTGAATTTCTCGGCATAGGCCTGCGTCTCCGGCATGATCGCAACTGTCTGCGCGCCCAATGCCCTGATCCGGTCCTGGGCCTGGATCACCGCCCTCACGTTTAGCCGGCAGTAAGGGCACCAATGGCCGCGATAGAACATCACGGCGACCGGCCCCTGATCGAGGAGCGATTTCAGGCTGACCAGCCGGCCGGTCTCGTCCGGCAACAGGAACGGCGGCATCACCTCGCCTGGCCTCGGCGCGTTTTCGCCGCCGCCGTTCTCATTGAGCCGCGCCACCAGCCGGTCGACCGCTTCGCCATAGGCCGGAAAGATCTCCCGCCCCGCCGCAGCGTAGGCCTCGAGCTGCTCGCGCAAGGTACCCTCCATGTCGCGGCATTGCTGGAACGCATCCTTGAGGCGTTCGGCGTTGGCTGGCGATAGCGTTGTCGTCATGGCTTGCTCCGGCATATCCGTATTATTTTCCGGCTCGGGCCGCCCCGCAAGGGCAGCCCGAACCTGGAGTGCTCCCGCGTCAGGGCAGATAGAAATTGCCGGTCGGGTCAAGCATGCCCGAGGTCGAATAGAGCTGGCCCTTGTCCATGAAGAACACGGTGTTAGCAGGCACCTTTTTGGCGTTCTTCATCATTGCGTCGTGATTCTTGGGCGTCGCCGCCATTGCCATCGCCGACATCTTGCCGGGGCCGGCATACATGTAGGCCATGCCCGGATTGAATTCCCAGGGGACTTGCGAGAAGGCGGTCGTTGCGACGGCGGCAAAGGCCGCGGCGGCAATCAGGGTCTTGGAAAGGGTGGTCATGGGAAATTCCTCAAGATTGACATCGCGCCCGCCAATCGGACGCTGGCCCATCAGAGGATGGACTTCCCTTGATTTGAAATGCCGTTGCACAATCGGTTCGATAGCCATGGCGTATTGAGGGGCACCGATAGTCCGCCGCTATCGACTTGAGAGCGGATGCGCATTTCATATCGGCCCGCCGAACGTTCATCCTGTCCTCGAAGGCATGCGGAGGGCATGCGGAGGGCATGCGCCACCGACAGGAGGTTTTCCATGACAAGCCATCTGACGAACCGCTTTGCAAATTTCTTTGCCACACTGCTGCTGGCGGTGCTCGTGCTTTCCGTCGTCTCGGCAGCACGGGCGGACAGCGACGATGGCATCGTTCGTGTCAAGAGCGCGGTGCCGATGCCGGAGGCGATCAGCCGCATCAAGGCCGATATCGCAGCCAAGGGCATCAAATTCTTCAGCGAGATCGACCAGTCGAAACTCGCGGCCGACGCCGGCACCAAGCTGCGTCCCTCGACGCTATTGGTGTTCGGCAATCCGCCGCTCGGGACGCAGTTCATCACCTCGAATCCGAACGCCGGGCTTGACTGGCCGGTCCGGCTATTGCTGACGCAGGATGACAGTGGCGATGTCTGGGCAGTCTGGACCGATTTCGGATGGATCGCCAGGCGTCACAACATCAGAGACCGTGTGGCGCAGTTCGAGATGGCGACCAAGGTGGTGGGCTCGATCACTTCGACCATCACAACCAAGTAACCGTGTCGCCCGCTTGCAGTAGGCTCATCAGGCTGCGCCGCCGGCGCGGCCTGATCGCATCCGGCGTTGCCAACAGAGGAGTTCGTTGTATGACCCCGGAGAAATTTGACGTTGTCATTCTCGGCGGCGGCAATGCCGGCATCGGTGTCACCGGACCGGTCCGGCGCGCGGGAATCTCGGTCGCGATGATAGAGGCCGATCTTCTCGGCGGCACCTGCCCGAACCGCGGCTGCACGCCGAAGAAGGTGCTGGTCGCCGCCGGTCACGCGCTGCACGAAATCGAACGCGCATCCATCCATCACATAGCTGTCGGCAAGCCGAAACTCGACTGGGCCGCGCTGATCGACCGCGAGAAGGACATGATCAAGGACATCCCTGCCAATCTCGCCCGCGCGATGGCCAAGCGCAATGTCGAGGTCATCAAGGGCCACGGCGCGTTCACAGGCCCCAATACCATCCGCGTCGGAAGCCGGACACTCGAGGCCAGGCATATCGTGATTGCGACGGGATCGAGGCCGCGGCCGCTGCCGATTCCGGGAGCCGAGCTCATGATCACCTCGGATGAAATGCTGAGCGAGCGCGAACTGCCGGCTTCCGTGATCTTCATCGGTGGCGGCGTCATCTCGCTCGAGTTTGGCCATGTCTATGCGCGTGCCGGTGCTGCGGTCACGATTCTCGAAGCGCTGCCGCAGCTATTGCCTGCCATGGACGCCGACGCCGTCGCGCGCTTGCAGGCCGAGAGCGAGCGCATCGGCATTCGCATCAGAACTGCAGTAAGCGTCAAGCAAATTGAAAAGGCGAAGGATCGCCTGCGCGTCGTCTTCAGCCATAACGGCACCGTGCACGCAGCCGAGGCCGACCGTGTCGTCAACGGCGCCGGACGCGTCGCCAATGTCGATACGCTGGATCTTGTCGCGGGCCAGGTCGAGCAAGCCAATGGCCGCGTCGCGATCGACCGCCATTTGCGGTCGACCTCCAATCCCACCGTATTTGTCTGCGGCGACGCGGTTCCGACCTCGCCGCAACTGTCGCCGATCGCGACCTATGAGGGCGACATCGTCGGCCGAAACATCGTCGAAGGCGCTAAGTACAGCCCGGACTACGCGAGCATGGCGACATCGGTCTACACGGTGCCGCCGCTCGCCTCGGTTGGCCTGACGGAAGCCGCCGCCAGGCAGAAGAGTCTTGCGATCGACCTCCACGTCAATGACATGCTCGACTGGTTCTCCGCGAAAACCTATGCCGAAACAGTGGCGTGGTCGAAAGTAATCGTCGATCAGGCAACTGACCGCATCCTTGGTGCTCATTTCGTCGGGCATTCGGGGCAGGAACTGGTGAACATCTTCGGATTGGCGATGCGCTTCGGCATTACCGCGAGCCAGATCCGGGAAAACGTCTACGCCTATCCGACCTTCTCCTCCGACATCAGACATATGCTCGGCCACGGCTAGATGAAAACGCTCTAGTCCTACTGCGTCATCGCTGCTCTAGCCCTCATCCTGAGGAGCCCGCAGAGCGGGCGTCTCGAAGGATGTAAGCCACGGGCGGGGCCTCATGGTTCGAGACGCGCTTCGCGCTCCTCACCATGAGGGGCCTATGACGCAGTAGAACTAACCGCATAGCAGGGAGCTATCGAGTCAAAAGCCAACCGGCATTTCCTCTCGTGCGCCATTTCCACGATGGTGGTGACGTAGCCGGCCAGACCATCCGGGGCCAAGGCAAAACCAGAGGAGACCACGACATGTCCAAATCCAACGTCACGTCACGCACGGTCTGGCAAGGCCTCGCGCTCGCCGGATTGATCGCGGGTTCGGTCGCAACCGCCTCGAGCGCCGTGGCCGGCGAATGCCCGGCCGGGAAGATGCAGGCAAATGTCCGCCCGATGGTCGACCACAAGCCGGTCGGCGTCACCGACGTCACGCTCGGCTCGATCAACCTCGAAAAGCAGCCGGCCAAGATCAGGGATCGCGAGCTGCGCTTCCGCAAGCTGACCATCGAGCCCGGCGGCATCGTGCCATGGCACAGCCATGACGACCGGCCTGCGCTGATCTATGTCCAGCAGGGCGAGATCGTCGAATACGCCAGCAACTGCTCGGAGCCGATCGTGCACAAGGCCGGCGAGATCAGGCCGGAAGTCGCCGGCACCTCGCACTGGTGGAAGAATCTCGGCAAGGAAACCGTCATTCTCTATGTCGGCGACGTCCGCAAGGATCCGCACGACCACAATATGTAAGGAGCCGTAACGAGCGCCACCCGACGTCTCGTTGCCGGATGTGACTGCCTGGGGTCCCCGTGTCGCCCCACACGCCCAGGCGTCACATCCTTCTTTCTCGATAAGATATTGAGAAGCGCCATGACCGGCATGTCCGCGCCGATGAAATCCCAAGCGATGGAAATACGTGGTCACTCACCGGGCGTAGCCCTGCGATCCCTGGTCATTGGCCTGACGGCATTCCTGACCGTGGTGGATCTGTTCGCGACGCAGGCGATTCTTCCCTCGCTGACCCGGCACTACAATGTAACACCGGCCGCCATGGGTATCGCGGTCAATGCCAGCACCATCGGCATGGCCGTTGCCGGCCTCGTTGTCGGCTTCCTCAGCCCGCATATCGATCGCCGGCTCGGCATTCTCGTCAGCCTGGTCGTGCTCGCGGTTCCCACCACGTTGCTGGCGATCGCGCCTGATCTCACGACGTTTACGGTGCTTCGCATCGCCCAGGGACTCTGCATGGCCTCGGCGTTCGCGTTAACACTGGCCCATCTCGGCGAGCAATGCAGTTCGATGGATGCAGGCGGCGCGTTCGCGGCCTATATCACCGGCAACGTCGCAAGCAATCTGATCGGGCGGCTGGTGTCGGCGGCGGTGGTTGACACGCTCGGGCTGGCCTCGAATTTCTATTTCTTCGCGCTGCTCAATCTCGCCGGTGCCGTGCTGGTCTATTTCACCATCCATCGGGTCAAGCCGATGCACGCGGTGCACGCAGCACGATCGCCGCTCGCGGCAACAATCGAGCATTGGCGTAACCCGGCGCTGCGTTCAGCTTTCGCTATCGGCTTCTGCATCCTGTTTGCCTTTATCGGCACCTTCACCTTTGTCAATTTTGTGCTGGTCCGAGCACCGCTCTCGCTCGGACGGATGGACCTCGGCCTTGTCTATTTCGTCTTCGCGCCATCCGTGGTCACGACGCTGTTTGCCGGCGGGGCTGTCGCCCGGTTTGGCACGCGGCCAGCGATCTGGGGGGCGCTGGCGGTGGCAGCAGTTGGATTGCCTTTGATGCTGTCTTCTCACCTGCCGCAAGTATTGGCCGGCATGGTACTGGTCGGCATCGGGACGTTCTTTGCGCAGGCCTGCGCCACCGGCTTCGTCGGCCAGGCCGCCAGCGACCACCGCGGCATTGCCAGCGGAACCTATCTTGCCTGCTATTTCCTCGGTGGTCTCGTCGGCAGCGCCGTGCTGGGCCAGTTGTTCGACCGCTTCGGATGGAGCGCCTGCATCGCCGGCGTAGGCGCGTCGCTCGCCATCGCGGCGCTATTGACCGTGGGCCTCACGCTTAAACCTCGGTCCGCCGGGTCTCCGGCATGAACGCCCAGATCACCGTCAAGCCAAGGGCTGCGATCCCCGCCAGCCCGACGAACGCGACGCTACTGCCAAAGATATCGCTGATATAGCCTGCCAATACCGTGCTCAGCGAAGCACCAATGCCGGTCGCGGTTCCGACGATCCCCTGCGCCAGATTGAAGTGGCCGCTGCCGTAGGCGACATCGGCCACGATCAGCGGCACCATCACGCTGAGCACGGCCGCGGTGATGCCGTCGAACACTTGCACCAGCACTAGAACATAGGGATCGCGAACCACCGCAAACAGCAAACCACGCATCGCCAGCGCAGCGAACGCCAAGAGCAGCAGCGGTCGCCTCCCCCACGCCTGAGCCTTGCGCCCGACCGAGGGTGAGGTCAATGCGACGATCGCTTGAGGTACGATGATGCAGGCCGCAATCAGCACCGGCGCCCATTGAGCCGATCGCGTCGTGACCACGCCGGCCATCAGCGGCAGCATGGCGGCGTTGGCGAGTTGAAACAGCAACACGCCGCCGGCGAAGATCAGCAGCGGGCGCTGCCGAAGGAGATGAAGCACACTGGTCGCCTTTTTGTCGGCGGCCTTGGTATCATCGCCATCCTCGCTCAGGGCACCATGCGCCTGCGCCACGTTGATTTCCTGGCCACGAATCCGGGCAAGCGCCAACAGGGTAGGGATTGTAAGAAAGAAGGTAACGAAGAAGACCGACTGGCTTGACAACAGATAGCCGGATGCGCCCATCAGCGCCGCCGCTGAACCATTACCCAGGGACGCGAAACGGGCATTGCGCCCGAGCCGTTCCCCGATCGCAAACGGCCCGACCAGGCCGAGGCTAATCGCGGCGATTGCCGGACCCAGCACGCAGCTCGCAAGCGCATGTAAGATGGCGGCCGCAGTCACGACCGGGAAGATCGGCCATAAGGCGTAGGCCAGCGCGGCGCAGCCGATGGTGGCGACAGCGAGCCCCGCCACCAGCCGCTCGGAACGGGCGGCATCGACGACGGCTCCGCCCGGCATCTGCCCAAGCAGGCCGATGATCCCGCCGATCGACAGCACGAAGCCGATCTCAACCTGCGTCCATTTCTGCGTCGTGAGGTAAACCGCGATAAACGGACCGAATCCGGTCTGCACGTCGGCGAGAAAGAAGATGAACCAGTCGAGGCCGCGCTGGCTCTCGCGCGACGGTTTGGGCCGCTTGGTGGGCGCGGGCGGCACCGGCACAACATTACCCTCGCCGGCGGATCGCCGATGGCGATCGTCGTTCATCGGATCGAGCGACTGGGACGGGCGCACGATCAGACCGTTTCTCCTTTATTTGTCGAAATCCCACGGCTGCAAGCGGCCGGCCGCACCGAGCACGATGACCGGCGCGTCCTGCTTGTATTCCGGCGCCGCGATCACCTGTTCCTTGGTCAGCTCGAGCGTGATGCTGTCACTCTTGTTGGCAACACGGCCAAAACGCAGCGCGCTCCAGTCGACGACGATCTTTCGGCTGCCGACACCGAGAAAACCGCCGAAATCGATGACGGCGGCGCGCACAGTGCCCTCGCGGTCCACGATCACGTCGACGATGCGTCCCATATTTTCGTTAGCCGCACTGCGGACCTCGCGGCCCAGAATGCCGAGCGCGTCGCGGGCGCCGATCACGGTGACCGACGGCGGAGGCGCCGGTTCCTTTTTCGTGGCATCTTTTGCGGCATCGGCCGGAGCAACTCGGCCTCCCGGCGGTCCATTATCTTCCGCTGCCGAAACCGGGAGGCTCATCGCTAGCCCGGCGATCAGCGATATGATGACAATACCGGCGCGCATATGGCCTCCTGAACTCCGAGGACGCATGGATAGGGATGCACGACCGCTAATGCGTCAACACGATCGACACCTGAATCTGTCCGCGCGTGCCCAGTACCTCGAGCGACACTTCATCGCCGTGGCGGCGTACCCTCAAGTCGACGCTGGAAGGCCCGAGCCGCAGATCGCGCAATACAACCTCGTTAAGAAATTCCGGCAGGCGCGGGTCACGAAGCCGGATCTCGCCGCGCGCGGCATCGAATTCGAGGCCGAGCGCTGCTTCCAGTAGCGTAAAGGGCGTCGCGCTGGCCCAGGCCTGCGGCGCGCAGGCAACCGGATAAAGCACCGGTCCGCGCCGCTTTTCCCGCCGGAAGCCGCAGAACAATTCCGGCAGCCGCCGCAAGTCCATGTAGCTCGCAGCATCGAACAGGCCCTTGAACAGATGCGCTACCGAATGCTTCAGGCCGTAGCGTGCAAAACCGAGCGCGATCAGCGCATTGTCGTGCGGCCAGATCGATCCGTTGTGATAGGACATCGGGTTATAGCGAACCTCACCGTAGGCCACGGTGCGGATGCCCCATCCCGAAAAGAATTTCTGACTCATCAGATCGGCCGCAACGAGGCGGGCGCGGTCGGTCCGGACGATGCCGGTGAAGAGAAGCTGGCCGGCATTAGACGTTCGGACCTTGCACGGCCGCTTGGCACCATCGAGCGCCAGCGCGTAGGTGCCGAGCTCCTCGCACCAGAACGCCTCCTCGAAGCGCTCGGCCAGAAGCAGGGCTTCGGATTCGAGTTCTGCTGCCCGGTCGATCAATCCCAACCGCCGGGCGCAGCGCGCCGCCAGCCGCTTGGCGGCAAATACATATCCCTGAACTTCTGCCAGCGCGATGTAGCCCTCGGCGAGCTGCCCTTCGGCGTGGAAGATCGCGTCGAAGGAATCCTTCCAGCCTTGGTTGGCAAGCCCCTGCTCGGTGGCGCGCTGGTACTCGACGAAGCCGTCACGATCAGGGTCGCCGGGGCCGTCGATCCATTGCAACGCCGCCTCGATCGCGGGCCACAGTTCGGCCAGCGTTTCCTCGTCGCCGGTGCGCTCGACATAGAGGCCGGCCAGCAGCACGAACAGCGACGTCGAGTCCACGCTGCCGTAATATTGCGCGAACGGCACTTCGCGCAGCGCCGCCATCTCGCCGCCGCGCATTTCGTGCAAGATCTTGCCAGGTTCGGCATCGGCGAGCGGATCAACCTCCTTGGCCTGAAAATGAGCCAGCCGCCGCAGCACGCCCTGGGCAATACGCGGATCGACCCACAGCATCTGCAGTGCGGTGATCAGTCCATCGCGACCGAACGTGGTCGAATACCAGGGAATGCCTGCATAGGGATATCGCCCCTGCGGCGTTTCGGTCATCAGCATGTTGAGGTCGCCCATCGCCTGGCACAGCACCTCGTTGAAGATGTCGTTCGACGTCTCGATGCTGGCCGCGCCGACCGTCGAGCGCCGCATCTCGCGGCGATGCGCCAGCAGGCCGCGATAGAACGGTACCGGCTTCTGCATGGCCGGCTTGTTGCAGGATATCGCGACGAACAATGCGATCACTTGCCTGGGTGCCAGCTCGAAATGATAGGTTGCAGAATTGACCGCGAGCCGCGTCGGCCGCGGCTCGAAATGCAACGCTGTAATGCGGGCCTTGCCGTCTAGCCCGCTGTATTCCAGCATGACATCGGCGGGACCGAGCAACCGGCTGGAGCCTATGCCCCGGCGCGGCCGGCACTCGCCGCGCACCTCGAACAAGTCGGCGAAGTCATTGTCGAACAACAGCGTCAGGTCGAAGCTCGCCGGCCGGTCGCCGTGATTTTGCAGGGCGATGCGCTGGTAGGCCGTGCCGCGCCACAGGAAAATCGAGCGCACGATGTGCAGCGTGTCCTTCTGCAACGCCAGCCTTCCGTTGCGGTACACGTCCGAGTTGGTGAGATCGATTGTCAGCGCCGAATTGTCATCGCGCAGATTGGAGCCAAGCAACAGCGGCTGGACTTCGTCGAGCACCATCTCCAGCCGGGCGAGATAACGGGTATCAGCGTTGAACAGACCGTCGGGCCCGCCGGCAGAGGCGCCGATGTCGCCATGGCTGTCCAGCACGATGAATGTATCGTCGTGCTTGAGCGAGCGGCGCTGCCGCGTCGCCGGACCCGTCATCGGGATATAGAAAGGCGATTCCGCGACGTGTTCGGCAGCCTCAATGGTGATCAATTGAGTAACTTCCGCTGTCATCTTGACCCCTCAAGCGATTTTCTTGCGTTGTGATGCACGCATCGGGACGCAAACGCTACTGCCGCAGGTCAGGCCGCGTGGGTCGCGAGACGGCCCATTTCGCGCGCGACCAATTCGCGGTAAGGGCCCCTTCCCTGTACCAGAATATCCGGCGGTCCGTCTTCGATGATCCGCCCGCCCTGCAATACCACAACGCGGTCAAAATTGCGCAGGGTGGCTAGGCGGTGGGCGATCGCGATCACGGTGCGTCCTCGCATTAGCCGCGACAACGCCTCACGGATCGCTTCTTCGGATTCGCTGTCGAGCGCAGCGGTTGCCTCGTCCAGCAACAGGATCGGCGCGTCCTTCAGGAAGGCGCGCGCGATGGCGATCCGCTGCCGCTGCCCGCCGGAAACCTTGATGCCGCGATCACCAACCATTGTAGCCATGCCTTCGGGAAGATTTTCGATGAAATCGCAGCGCGCTGCAATCGCCGCGCGCAGCACCTCGTCGTCGGTCGCGTTCGGACGTCCATAGCGGATATTTTCCATGATCGAGCGGTGGAACAGCGAGATGTCCTGCGGCACGACCGAGATCGCCTCGCGCAGGCTCTGCTGCGTGACCCGCGAGATATCCTGGCCGTCGATCATGATGCTGCCGTGCTGGACGTCGTAGAAGCGCTGCAGCAGCACAAACAGGCTGGATTTACCGCCGCCGGAATGGCCGACCAGCCCGACCCGTTGTCCCGGCTGAATGCGCAAGGAGAACTTCTCGAACACCTGAACGCCGCCGGGATAGTGGAACGAGACGTTGTTGAAGGCGACGGCGGCGCCGCTGCGGACCAGTGGCTCGGCCTCGGGATGATCCTTCAATTCGTGCGGCAGTAGCAAGGTGGCGATCGCCTCCGTCAGGCGGGCGACGTGCTGGGTCACGTCGACCAGCGCCACCGCAAGGTCGCGCGTCGCGCTCAGGATCGAGAGCCCGAGCGTACATACCAGCACGACATCGCCGGTGGTTGCCGCGCCCCGCTGCCAGAGCGTGATGACCCATGCCAGCAGCGCGATCGTCAGCAGAATGGTCACAACGGCGTGAAGCAGCCGCAGCTTCTCGAGATAGCGGAGGCTGCGCCCACGGGCGTCGAGTTCCCGTTCGACGGTGGCGTCGAAGCGGTCGTGTTCGTAGCTGAGGCCGCAGAACGCACGGACCAGCGGCAGATTGCTGATGACGTCGACCATCTCGCCGTCCACCGCAGCCGCCTTGTCGGCAAAGTCATCATGCAGCGGCTTGCCCGCCGCGGCGAGGTGAAACATCGCCATCAACATGATACCCGCGATGACGATCAAGCCCGCGGACATCGCAAGACTGACGGTTCCTATGAGGAGTATCGCCGAAACGGTGGCGATGCACGGCGGTAATACGTTCCAGACGAACATGTTTTCGACGGTGAAGACGGCATTGGATGTCGCGGTGATACGGCTGGTCAGCATGCCCGGCAGCCGGTCAGAGAAATAGCTGGGAGCGTGACCGGTCAGGTGGCGGAACATGTCACGGCGGAGATCGCCGGTGACGCCCACGAAAGTGAAGCTCGCCGTCCAACTCGCGACCCGCCACAGCAGATTATCCGCCGCAATAAGCGACATGAGAAAAGCGAATGCCAGCCATACGCTGCTCGCGTGCGACGAACCGGCCGTCAGACTGTCGACCAGATACTTGACGCCGTATTGCGTGCCCACCGAGCAGGCAACCGCTGCAATGACGGCAGACACGATGACCACATGGGCTCCGCGGCGCCGGCGCAGATAGCGCAAGACAAATGGAAACGGCCGTCGCGCATATCCTGAAAGATTGTCCATGTCGTCTGCAAACCTGTTGAGAGTGAAAGGGAATCCTAACGTACATCGCCCACGAGGTCGTGAACGATGCCGCTTCGGGTTTGCTGGCGCGCAGCCATCACCGCGCAACAATTCTGCAGCATCCAAGTCGCCTCAAATCTGTTGATGTCAGATGGCATCAGCAAGACAGTCGTGTGGAAGAACCAAGATGCGCCGACAGTTGGAACTTCGCAGATGCAAGAACGTTCCAGCTTCCGGCACGCCGGTGCCGATCTGCGGGCTGAGGGATTTATCCAACCAACATTCGAAACAGGAGACGAAAGATGCGCATCGCGCAGGTCGCCCCGCTGACGGAGGCTGTTCCCCCCAAACTGTACGGCGGCACCGAGCGGGTGGTGCACTGGCTGACTGAAGAACTGGTAACGTTAGGGCACGAAGTCACCTTGTTCGCTAGCGGGGATTCCCGCACCTCGGCGAAACTCGATGCGACATGGCCGAAGGCGTTGCGCCTCGACGGCTCGGTGCGCGACCCCAACGCGCTGCACATGGTGATGCTGGAACGCGTTCGGCAGAAATGCGACGATGAAGAGTTCGATTTTCTGCACTTTCATCTCGACTACTATCCGTTCTCGCTGTTCTACCGACAGCCGACGCCGTTCCTGACCACCCTGCACGGCAGGCTCGACCTGCCGGAGCATCAGCCGGTATTCAATACCTTCTCCAAAGTCCCGGTGATCTCGATCTCCAACGCGCAGCGTCGGCCGGTGCCGCAGGCCAATTGGCTGCGCACCGTTCACCACGGGTTGCCGGAGAATCTGCTGACGCCGCAGCCGGTGCAGCCGTCCTATTTGGCGGTGCTCGGGCGGATCGCGCCGGAAAAGGGCGTTGATCGCGCCATCAGCATCGCGACCCGATGCGGCATCCCGCTGAAAATCGCGGCCAAGGTCGATCGCGCCGACCAGGACTACTACGACGAGCTGATTTCCCCACTGATCAAGGCCAATCCGCTGGTCGAATACATCGGTGAGATCACCGACCGCGAAAAGCCCGACTTCCTCAGCGGCGCCATCGGGCTGCTGGTGCCGATCGACTGGCCGGAGCCCTTCGGCCTCGTCATGATCGAGGCCATGGCCTGCGGCACACCGGTGGTCGCCTACAACCGTGGCTCGGTGGCGGAGATCATCGACCCTGGTCTCACAGGTTTCGTGGTGGAAGATGAAACGAGCGCGGTGGCTGTGGTCGATCGACTATCCATGCTGGATCGTGGCGCCATCCGCCGGCGGTTCGAAGCCCGTTTCACGGCGCGCCGCATGGCGCTCGACTATCTCGCTGCGTATCGCGGCCTGATGGAGGAAGAGCCGCGCATCAAGCTCGTGAGCAGCGCGGAGTAACGGCGTCCACGCGTCATCGTCATTGCGAGGAGCGAAGCGACGAAGCAATCCATGTCACCGCGAGTGGAGAGATGGATTGCTTCGCGGAGCCTGTCATCGGGCGCGCATTCGCGCGACCCGTTGGCTCGCAATGACGCTAAGAGACCATCGTCCGTTTCGGTTCGACGATCTCGAACATCCGCGGGAATTCGTCCATCAGCATCATCAACTCGCCGAGCCGCACCGGATTACCGCTGACCTTGATCTTGCCGGAGCCGACTGCTTCCGGAAATGTCGCCAGTTTGGCGATCACTTCGTCGAGAACGCTGCGCGGCAGCGTGAAGCTGGCGTCGGCATCGGGGGCTTGCGCGTTCGCGACATAGGTCAACGCGCAGTTTTCCAGATTGAGGATGAAGGTCTCGCCGGTATCGGTGAAATTCCAGTTCAGGACGATGCGCTTGCCTTCGGCATTGGGACCGTTGAGGCGCACGCCGAGCACGTCCCAGAGCTGTTCGGTGCGGAGCGCGGCCAGCGTTTCACGCGGCATCGCGGCGCGTGGCGGCGTCTTGGGCATGCCCTGCCGCAGTTCCTGCGCGCCGAACAGATAGGCATTGCGCCAGGTCGAACTTTCGGAGGCATAGCCGAGCTGTTCGAAAGTATCGGCGAGCAACGCGCGCGCCGTCTGGTTATCGGGATTGGCGAACACCAGATGGCTCACGGCCTGCGCGACGAAGCGGAATTCGCCCTTGGCAAAATCCTCGCGCGCGCGCGTCAGGACGGCGTCCGCGCCGCCCATATACTCGACATATTTCTTGCCCGCTTCGACCGGCGGCAGCGGATCGAGGTTGACGGGATTGGCGTCGTACCAGCCGAGATACTTTTGGTAGATCGCTTTCACGTTATGCCTGATGTGGCCGTAATAGCCACGGCCATGCCAGGCGCCCTCAAGGCTCGCCGGCAAGCGGATGGTTTCGGCGATTTCGGCGGCGATTAGCCCATGGTTCATCAGGCGGATGGTTTGGTCATGCGCGAATTTATAGAGATCGCGCTGCTGGCGGATCATGGCGTCGATCCGCTCCTGCCCCCAGACCGGCCAGTGGTGCTGGCCGCACATCGCATCCGCCTTACCGCCCCACATCTGTAGGGCCTCACCGAGATATTTCGACCAGGCCAGCGCGTCGCGTACGTCGGCGCCGCGGAACGGCAGCAGGTTATGAAAATTATGCGTGCAGTTTTCCGCAAGGTTGAGAAGCTTGTAACGCGGTATGAAGAAATGCATCTCCGCCGGCGCTTCGCTATTCGGCGCCATCTGGAATTCGAATTCCACCCCATCGATGGTCCGCCGGTCGCCGGTCGCCATGATCAGATCGGTCGGGCGCACGAGCGCAACCGCCCCGGCCGCCATGGTCTTGCCTAGCCCGCAATCGACCTGCCCGCGCACGCCTTTCGCAAGAAACGGTCCGAACTGATATTGCGCGCGTCGCAGCATGGCGGGGCCGGCAATGATGTTTTCCGAAACCGCATGCTCCATGAACAGATTGGGCGCGATGATCGGCACGCTGCCGCCGGTGGGTGTTGCATCGTCGAGTACGCCGCGCGCGCCGCCCCAATGGTCGGTGTGGGTATGGGTGAAGATCACGGCCGCAACGGGCCGCTTGCCACGGTGCTGGAAGTAGAGCTCCATCGCCGCCCGCGCGCCTTCGATCGAGGTCAGTGTATCCACCACGATCACGCCGCTATCGCCCTCGATCAGCGTCATGTTGGCGATGTCGAGCCCTCGCACCTGGTAGACGCCGGGCACCACCTCGAACAGGCCGTGATGCATGTTGAGGCGCGACTGCCGCCACAGGCTGGGATCGACCGTCGGCGGCGCTTCTTCCGCGGACAGGAAACCGTAAGGTTCCAGGCTCCAGACCACCCTGCCCTGAGGCGACGTAATCCTCGCATGCTCGATCGTGCCGAGAAAGCCGCGCGCGGCGTCGTCGAAATCACGCGTGTCGGAGAACGGCAGCGCCTTCAGCGTCGCCGCATGCTGCGCGATGACGGAGGCGGACGCTTCCTTTGGAGACTCCTTGCGAGCTTCGATCGTGGCTGGTTGGCTCATTGTTGTGTAACTCCCCTACTCGCGATGGAACGTTTGAGAAATTCGAACGGCGTCAGCGAAACGCGATCCCCTCGAATTTTCCGCTGCTGCGCCAGCCCTCGATATATTTGAAATAGGCCATCGGGCCTGCGGGATGGCCGACGTTGAGCTTGGCCGCCGGACCCGGCTCGCGCCCTTCATTGTTGTAATAGCCGGGCGTGCAGTCGGGCGAGCCGATGATGCGGCCCGCGCCGGTCAGCAGCAGTTCGACCCATTGATCCTCTGCTTCCCTGGTGACTTCGATTTCCTTGAAACCGTTTACCTGCGCGTACTTCACCATGAGTGCAATGCTTCTCGCGGCATCGGTCAGGTTGTGCGGGACATTGGAGATCAGGTTGGCGCCCTGCGCGGGCTGCACGAAGAACGCGTTCGGGAAACCATGGACATGGACGCCGTGCTTGGTGCGCATGCCCGACGCCCAATGCTCCGACAGCTTGATCCCGCCGCGACCGGTTAGGTCGAAGCCGGCGCGCCGCTTGTACTCGGTTCCGACCTCAAAGCCCGAGGCATAGATGGTGCAGTCGAGCGCATATTCCTTGGCCGCGACGACGACGCCGTTCTCGGTGATGCGCTCGACGCCCTTGCCGTCGGTATCGATGAGATGCGTGCCCGGCGTGTTGAACGCCTGCAGATAGGAATCATGGAAGCATGGCCGCTTGCAGAGCTGGCGATACCAGGCCTTGAGCTTTGCCGCGGTCTCGCGGTCCTGCACGATGCTGTCGACCCGCGATCGAATTTCTTCCATCTTCTCGAAATCGGAATCCTCGAACGCCGCCAGCATGTTTGGCGGCGTGCGCTGCTCGCGCGGCAGGTCCATGACCTTGGCGCGGATGCGCCGCGACAGATCGGTCCAGCCGTCCTGCACCAGATCCTCTTCCGCGGAGCCGCCGGCCTGGTTTGCCGTAAAATTCTCCAGCCAGCGCTGCTGCCAGCCCGGCGTGGCGATCCCGGCGAACCATTCCGGATCAATCGGCGCATTGGCGCGCACGTCGACAGAGGATGGCGTGCGCTGGAAGACGTACAGCTCCTTGCAGGCGCGCGCGAGATGCGGGGCGCATTGCACCGACGTGGCGCCGGTGCCAATGATGCCGACGCGCTTGTCGGCGAGCTTCTCCATCAGCGCGCCCGATGGATTGCCGCCGGTGTAATCGTAGTCCCATCGGCTGGTGTGGAACGAGTGCCCCTTGAAGGATTCGATGCCGGGAATGCCGGGCAGCTTAGGCACGTGCAGCGGCCCGGTGCCCATACCGACGAATTGCGCGGTGAAGTCATCGCCGCGGCTGGTGCGGATGCGCCAGCGCGATGTTGCCTCGTCCCAATCGAGGCTCACCACCTCGGTATGAAACAGCGCGTTGTCGTAGAGGCCGTATTGCTTGCCGATGCGCTGGCAATGCGCAAGGATTTCCGGCGCATGCGCATATTTTTCCGACGGCATGTGTCCGGTTTCCTCGAGCAGCGGCATGTAGACCATCGAGGCGGTATCGCATTGCGCGCCGGGATAGCGGTTCCAGTACCAGGTGCCGCCGAAGTCGCCGCCCTTCTCGATGACGCGGACGTCCTGCACGCCGGCTTCCGACAGCCGCGCGGCGGTGACGAGCCCGGCAAAACCGCCGCCGACGAAGGCGAAGGTGACGTGATCGGTCTTCGGCTCACGCGCGGCAAGTGGCGTATAAGGATCGTCGAGATAATGCGCGAGCTGCCCCGCGACACGCAGATACTGGTCGTTGCCGTCGGGACGCAGCCGTTTGTTGCGCTCCTCCAGATATTTTTGGCGCAGCCGCTCCTTGTCGATCGCTGCGCCCGGCGAGGCCGAGGGTCGGTCGGCGATTGTCATCCGGAGCGCCCTTCAGAAAATTGCCAAGGTGCCTGTCATAGCACCGCACAGACGGCATCATGCCGCGCCGACTCGCGGTTGCCAACATCCCAGGCACGAGATATCGCTCGCGGATCTCGCCGCACCGATGAAGGCCGACTACGACGAGCTGGCGAACGTGATCGCGACATCAGGCATGGCGCTGCAGTGAGGCGGCGCCTGCTCCTTTCACGCCGTCATTGCGAGCGAAGCGAAGCAATCCACCTATCCGCGTGGGGATAGATGGATGGCCTCGTCGCTTCGCTCCTCGCAATGACGATGCGGTCGTTACCGCCCTACTTCTTCACCTTGCTGGCATCCATCTTGATGCCCGTATCCAGCATCTTGGTCGAAAACGCAGTATTCACGTCGAACGGCTTTTCCATGCCGAGATAGGTCTGCACCAGCTCGTAGTCCTTCTTCATCCGCTCGGCATCGATCCAGCCGAGCGCCTTGGTCGTCGTGAATTCGTCTGTCATCAGGAACTTGATGCGCTCCCACTGCCGCTGCTGGTTTTCCTTGTCGAGACCTGAGGCCTGGTCGAGCAGCGCCTTGAGGCAGGGCGCCACGTCGGCGACGCAGGCGGCGTAGGCCTTCTGGCTGATCTTGACGAAGTCCTCCACCAATTTTGGATTCTTTTGCAGATAGGCGCCGTTGACGATCAACGAGTTGCCGTAAGGGTTCAGCCCGATATCCTTCCAGTTGACGTAACCGAGATCGGCGCCGAACTCGATCACCTTCAGGTCGTGCTCATTGTAGAAATCGCTGATGATATCGACGGTATGGCTCTTCAGCGCCGCGATCTTGGCGGTCGGGCCGACATTGACGAAGCTCACTGAATCTGGCGCGATGCCGGCGGCCTTGGCAAAGGCCGGCCACATCACCCGCGAGGCGTCGCCCGGCGGATTGCCGATCTTGTGGTTCGGAAAGTCCTTCGGCCCGTTCACGCCATAGCTCTTCAGCCAGTAGAAGGTCTGTCCGGTGTTGGCGTAGATGCTCATCAGCGCCACCACGTCGGCGCCCTTGCTCTTGGCCACCAGCGCGGTCGCGAGATCCGCGATGCCGAACGGCGAGCCGCCGGAGCCGACCTTCAGCGAGGAGACGCCGGAGCCTTTGCCGACTTCGATCGTGAGATCGATGCCGGCCTTCTCGTACCAGCCTTGCGACTTGGCGTAATAGAACGGCGAATGATCAGCCGTCGGCGTCCAGTTCAGGATCAGGTTAACGGACTCGGCGGCCACACAGGGCGCAGCCGGCACGGCAAGCGCAAGCGCCAATCCTGCAATTCGCAAAGCCTTCATTGCACCCTCCTCGTTCTGCAACCCGATCTTGTCGCCGCGCATCCGTGACGCTACCAATGCAACAAGGGACCAGACGACTTGTCAACTATTTGGTTGGAAATGCCGAAAAAACGTTCTGACGATACCAGGCCGCAGCGGCGCGATCCGGCCGCGACCCGCAAAAAACTGCTGACGGCGGCGCGGCGCGAATTCGCCAGCAGCGGCCTCGCCGGCGCCCGGGTCGACGAGATCGCCGCGCGGGCGGGCGTCAACAAGCAGCTCGTCTATCACTATTTCGGTGACAAGGACGCGCTGTATCTGGCGGTGCTGGAATGGGTCTATGAGGAAATCCGCGCCCAGGAGCGCAAGCTCAATCTCGAGGGGCTGCCGCCGGAACAAGCGATCAAGAAGCTGATTGAAAGTTCCTTCGACCACCTTGCCGCGCATCCGGACTTCATCGTGCTGCTGAACGACGAAAACCGCGGCGGCGCCCGGCATGTGCGCGGATCGCGAAAACTGGAAGCGATGCATTCGCCGCTGGTCAGCCTGGTTTCGACCATTCTCGGCGAAGGCGTGAAGGCCGGCATATTCCGTAAAGGTATCAACCCCGTGCACCTCTATATTTCAATCGCCGGGCTCAGCTATTTTTACTTCTCGAACACGCCGACCCTGTCGGCGATCTTCGGCAAGGACTTGTCGAGCCGGGCCGCGCGGCAGGCGCGCCGCAGGCACGTGGTCGACCTGGTGATGCACTCTCTGCGTCCCTAATCAACCAGATGGTTGATTACTGGCAGGGGCCGCGGTAGATTGCCGCCGCGCGGCGGGGAACCGGCCGCGCATCCAAAGGGAGCGCACGGGTGTTCAGCGGTGACGGCGGATCGGCACGTTCTTTCGCGATCATCCTGATCGTGCATCTGGCCGTGATCGTGCTCTGGCAGGTTCTGGTCGACGCCTTCCAGGTGCCGAAATTCATTCTGCCCTCGCCGCTCGCGACCGTCGCGACGCTGGGTTCTCCCAGCTATGCCTGGCCCTCCAATCTCGCGGTGACCGCCATCGAAATTCTCGGCGGGTTTTGCCTCGGCGCGCTGGTCGGCATCATGCTGGCCGTGCTGTTCACCTGGTCGCCGCTGATCAGCCTTCTGCTGCTGCCGCTGTTCGTGACGCTGAACATGATCCCGAAAGTGGCGCTGGGACCGCTGTTCATCGTCTGGTTTTCCTACGGCATCTTGCCTAACATCCTGATTGCGTTTTCGATTTGCTTCTTTCCGATCCTGCTCACCACTGCGCGTGGATTGAGTGAGGTGGAACCGGACCTGCTGGATCTCGTGAAGTCGCTGCGCGGTTCGCGGTGGACGCTGTTTCGAAAGATCCAGTTGCCGGGTGCGTTGCCTTACGTGTTTTCCGGAATGAAAGTCGGCGCCATCCTGGCGGTTGCCGGCGCGATTGTCGGTGAGTTCATCGCCTCCGAGCGGGGGCTCGGCTACCTCATGATCCAGGTGCAGTCTTCGCTCGATACGCCGGCGATGGTGATGGCGGTGGTGCTCCTGACATTGCTCGGTGTGGCGCTGTATGGGCTCGTGCTCGGCTTAGAGCGGATGTTCGTCGTCCGTGACATCCGGCTGCAATAAGATCAGAGAAGAAACATGCTGCTGACCCGCGATACCCTGCCCGCAACGATTGCTGACACCGCAGCTCTCGACGAATTACTGTGCCGCCCGACCCAGGCATTGATCGACGATCTGCGCAAGGTCGACGGCGACATCATGATCCTTGGTGTTGGCGGCAAGATGGGGCCGACGCTGGCCGGCCTTGCCAAGGCGGCCGTGCCGGAGCGCCGCGTGATCGGCGTGGCCCGGTTCAGCGATCCCGCCGTCAAGGAATGGCTGCAGGCGCGCGGCGTCGAGACCATCAATTGCGACCTGCTCGACGAAAGTGCCATCAAGGCGCTCCCGAAAATTCCGAATATCGTCTTCATGGCCGGACGCAAGTTCGGCGCCGAGGGCGACCTCTCGCTGACCTGGGCGATGAACTCGCACGTCCCCGCCCTGGTCGCGCAGGCCTTTGCGACCTCGCGTATCGTCGCGTTCTCGACCGGCTGCGTTTATCCGTTCGTGCCGGTCAACGGCAAGGGCTCGGCCGAGGATATGGCGCCCGATCCGCCGGGCGAATATGCGCAATCCTGCGTCGGGCGCGAGCGTATGTTCGAGTATTTCTCACGCAAGCATGGAACGCCCGGACGGCTGTTCCGGCTGAACTACGCGATCGACATGCGTTACGGCGTGCTGCACGATATCGCGAGCAAGGTGCTGCAGGGCCAGCCGATCGACGTCAGCCTCGGCCATGTCAATTTCATCTGGCAAGGCGACGCTTCCTCGCAGGCGCTGCGCTGTCTGGCGCATTGCGATACGCCGACCTCGCCGATCAATGTCAGTGGCCACGAGATCCTGGCGGTGCGCGATCTCGCCGCGAAATTCGGCCAGCGTTTCGGCCGCGCGCCCGTGATTGTCGGCAAAGAGGAGCCAACGGCGTGGCTCACCGACACGTCGCAGGCGGTGAAACTATTCGGCTTGCCGATCGTCGATACCGAGCAGCTCATCAGTTGGACCGCCGATTGGGTGTCGCGATCGATGCCGAGCCTCGGCAAACCCACCAAATACGAGGTGCGCGATGGCCGCTATTGAGCCCATCGACATCGTCGAACTCGATGTCAGCGATGCGAAGGCCGGGCTCGTGCTGTCGACCGAAGCCGGCTGGAACCAGAACGAAGCCGACTGGCGTTTTTTCCTGAGCCAAGGGGTCGTATTTGGCGCGCGCGACGGCAACCGGTTGGTGGCGACGGCGGCGCTGCTGCCCTACTCGGCGGGAAATGCCTGGATCAGCATGGTGCTGGTGACAGCCAACTTTCGCCGCCGCGGCCTTGCGACCAGGCTCGTCGATACCTGTCTGGAAGCGGCCGCGCGGCGCGGGCTCACAACCTGGCTCGACGCTACGCCGGCTGGCGCGACCGTCTATGGTCCGCTCGGCTTTGCGCCGACGCTGCAATTGCGGCGACTGCGGCTGGAAAAGCCGCAAGGCACCACAGCGACAAGGCCGCTGGCGGCCGGCAGCCTCGAAGCCCTGGCCGCGCGCGATGGCGGCGCCATGGGATTCGACCGCAGCACATTGCTGTCGGAATTTGCTGCGCGCCCGGGTTCTCGCATCGTGTCGGATGCTCGAGCCATGGCCCTGATCCGCGATGGACGCACCGCACGGCACATCGGTCCAGTCCTGGCCGATCATGCCGATCAGGCGTTGGCATTGGTCGACGTCATCACTACCTCCGAAACCGGCCCCTGGCTGATCGACGCCGTTCATTCTCAGGATGCGTTTTTGAACGGTCTCGTTCGCTCGGGTTGGAATATCGAGCGCCCGTTTCAGCGCATGCGCTTTGGTTCCGCGACCGCCTCGCCCGCGCAACCGCCGTTCGCCGTCGCCGGCCCGGAATTCGGATAGGAACAGCCGCCATGCATCATAGCGAAATCAAGGCCGAGATTCGAAAGCTGATCGCCGACGGCACCGTGCTTCCGGCGCATCCGCTCGCGCTCGATGCCAACCGCGCACTCGATGTACGGCATCAGCGGGCGCTGACGCGCTATTACCTCGATGCTGGCGCCGGAGGATTGGCCGTGGGCGTGCACACCACGCAATTCGCGATCCGCGACGTCGGCATGTACCGTCCGGTGCTGGAGCTGGCGGCCGAGACCGCCGCTTCATGGACCAAACGGCCGGTCGCGATGGTCGCAGGCCTGGCCGGTCCGACCCAGCAGGCTGTTGCAGAGGCGCAAACGGCACGCGGCATCGGCTACCACGCCGGCCTGCTCAGCCTGGCTGCGATGAAATCGGCATCCGAGGAGGAGATCATCGCGCATTGCGAGGCAGTGGCACGCGAGATCCCCCTGGTCGGCTTCTATTTGCAGCCGGCCGTCGGCGGCGTGATCCTCAGGACCGATTTCTGGAAGCGCTTTGCGGCCATCGATAACGTCATCGCAATCAAGATCGCGCCGTTCAACCGCTATCGGACGCTGGACGTGCTGCGTGGGGTGGCTGCGGCGAACGCGCTTGACCGCGTCGCGCTCTATACCGGCAACGACGATCACATCCTGCTTGACCTCACTTTGCCGTTCGACCTGCGCGACAAGGGCGTCACCACGCGAGCGTACTTCAAGGGCGGCCTGCTCGGGCACTGGTCGGTATGGACCGCGAGCGCGATCAGGCAGTTCGAGATGTGCAAGGCGGCACGCGGCAAGGACACCGTGCCGGCCGATCTCTTGGCGCTCGACGCGCGTGTCACCGATTGCAACAGCGCGTTCTTCGACGTTGCCAACAATTTTCACGGCTGCATTGCCGGTTGCCACGAAATCCTGCGGCGGCAGGGATTGATGCAAGGTCTCTGGTGTCTCGATCCCGCCGAAGGGCTGAGCCCGGGCCAGATGCAGGAGATCGACCGCGTCTGCCGCGAGCATGCCGATCTCTCCGACGACGCCTTCGTTAAGGCGAACCTGCAGAAATGGCTGGCATGACGGCAGACGAGCCCTTCATCAGCCTGCGCAACGTCCGCAAGGTCTATCGGTCGAGGGCTACGGAATTCCTCGCCGTCTCCGACGTCACCATGGACGTCAAGGAAGGCGAACTGGTTTCGCTGGTCGGCCCGTCCGGCTGCGGCAAGACCACCGTGCTGAAGATCCTGGCCGGATTGCATGACGCCGATGGCGGCACGATTAAAATCGGTAATGCGAGAACGCCATTTGATCCGGCGCGCGACATCGGGATGGTGTTCCAGCAGGCCCTGCTGCTGAAATGGCGAACCATTCTGGACAACGTGCTGCTGCCGGCTGAAATCGTCGGCCTGCCGATGAAAGCCGCGCGGAGCCGCGCCCGCGATCTGCTCAACCTGGTCGGCCTCGCCGGTTATGAAGACAAGTATCCGCAGCAATTGTCCGGCGGCATGCAGCAACGCACGGCCATCGCCCGCGCCTTCATCCACGATCCCAAACTGATCCTGATGGACGAGCCGTTCGGCGCGCTAGATGCGCTGACCCGCGAGCAGATGAACCTCGAAATGCTGCGGATCTGGCGCGAAAGCGGCAAGACCATCCTGTTCGTAACGCACTCGATCCAGGAAGCGGTGTTCCTCGCCTCGCATTGCGCCGTGCTCACCGCAGGTCCAGCGCGAATGGCGGAATATTTCCCGATCGAGTTGCCATTTCCCCGCGCATTGCCGATCAAGACCACGGATGAGTTCGGCGCCTATGCGCGGCGAATCTACGCGCGGCTGGGATTGAGCCCGGGGACGTAGCCTGCAGGCGCCAGGACTTCGCCGGCCCGCCTCGCATACGCATCATGCAAACTGAGCGCCTGTGGCCAGCGCGGCGTCCGTAGTACACGCCACGCTAGGGCGCGTCCGCGCCGGCGTGGAGAGCCCGACAGAATGTCCGCAGACTTAGCCCCCAAACCATCCGCCGCACCCATCGACGGCCTGCCTCCCGAACTCAGGCGCTGGGCGGTGGCGGCGATCTTCACCGCGCTGGCGCTGGCCTCGTTGGATACCGCGATCGCCAATATCGCGCTGCCCGCCATCGCGGCCGACCTCCATGTCAGCCCGGCCGACGTGGTCTGGGTCGTCAATATCTACCAGATTGCCTTGGTCGCGACGCTGCTGCCGCTCGGCGCACTCGGCGAAATCGTCGGTCATGAGCGGATCTATATCGGCGGCCTCGTGCTGTTTACGCTGGCCTCGCTCGGCTGCGCCTTGGCATGGTCGCTGCCGAGCTTGACGGCGGCGCGGGCGCTGCAGGGGCTGGGCGCCAGCGGCATCATGAGCGTGAATGCGGCGCTGGTCCGTTTCGTCTATCCGACGCGCATGCTGGGGCGCGGCTTCGGCCACAACGCGCTCGTGGTCGGAACGGCATTCACCTTCGGTCCGACCATTGCCTCCGCGATCCTTGCGATCGGAACGTGGCCGTGGCTGTTCGCGATCAACCTTCCCTTCGGCCTGATCGCAATCTGGATCGGCCTGAAGACCTTGCCCAAAACGCCGCGCGCGAAACACGCGTTCGATTTTGCGAGCGCAGCGCTGACCGCAAGCTGTCTCGGGCTGTTCATCATCGGCATCGGCAGCGCGGCACATCAGGCGCCGCCCGTCCTTGTCGGAGTGGCGCTTGGCGCGGCATTGCTGCTCGGCTGGATCATGACCCGACGGGATGCGGATCATCCGGCGCCGATGTTGCCGATCGACCTGTTCCGGCGGCCGATGTTTGCGCTATCGGCCGCCACATCGGTCTGCACATTCGCGGTGCAGGGATTGGCCTTCGTTTCGCTGCCCTTCTACTTCGAGGACGTGCTGCACCGCTCCCAGGTCGAGACCGGCTTCTTCATGACGCCCTGGCCGCTGGTGGTGGCGATCATGGCGCCGATCGGGGGGCGGCTCTCCGATCGCTATCCCGTCGGCATTCTCGGCGGCCTCGGGCTGGTATTGCTCGGCATCGGCATGGCGCTGCTGGCAACGCTGCCTTCCGATCCTAGCGTTGCCAACATCGTCTGGCGCACGGTGATTTGCGGAATCGGATTCGGCTTCTTTCAAACGCCGAATTTGCGGGCGCTGATGTCGAGCGCGCCGCCGCACCGCAGTGGCAGCGCGAGCGGCATCGTCGCGACCGCTCGTTTGACCGGGCAGACACTCGGCGCCGCGCTCGCGGCTCTTTGCTTTGGGCTGGCCGGTCACGACGGCGCGACGGTCGCGCTGATGCTCGGCGCCGGATTTGCCGCGCTCGGAAGCCTGATGAGTTTCCTGCGTCTGACCGTGGACGCAGAACGGACATGATCGCTGCGCGGGGGCACGCCCGCGGTTTACTGCGCCTAGTTGAGCGCCCAAAGATAAGCCAGCGTTGCCGCGATCCCAAGACCCGTTCTGACCGCGTGCAACCCTCCCCACTTCACGATCAGCGCACGTGACTGCGGGCCGGCGTCCTTCTCGTCGATAGCGTTCAGCAGGCGGTTGGTCGGCATGATGCCGATCAGCGTATAGGGCCAGTTGGCGAGAATGAGCAACGCGCCGACGATCCAGCGCCAATCCCGCGTCAGCCAGGCAGCGGTCAAGCCGAGCACGCCGGAAATGACTGCGCAGCTCGCCTGCATCATAAAGCCGCGCGCGTAGCTGGGCTTCCATTGCCTTAAGAGGCTCCGGTCATCGAGGCCGAGACGCGCCGGCTGTTCGGCGAAGTTGATGAAGAAGGCGGCACCGGCGAACGCCGCCGCGACGACCATTGCAAGCTGTCCTGCAAACATTATTCACTCCACACTCGTTTCTGATTGACAATATGTTGTCATTTTGGATACTATTTGTCAAATGACAACGAAAAGACATACGCCCGGCGGTCAGGCTTTGACCGAGCTGGTTCTCGCCGTGTTTCGCCTCAATGGACGCCTGCTCGCGGCCGGTGATCGGCTTGTTTCGGACCTCGGCCTCACCAGCGCGCGCTGGCAGGTGCTGGGCGCAATCGCGCTTGCGCCAAGTCCGCAACCGGTGGCCTGGCTTGCGCGCAGCATGGGACTCAATCGACAGGGAGTTCAGCGCATTGTGAACGAGATGGCAGAGGAGGGCCTCGTGGAGCTGCGGCCCAATCCGAATCACCGCCGGGCGCACCTCGTCGCGCTAACCAGGCGTGGGCAGGATACCTTCGAAACCGCCAGCGCGCTCCAGGTTCCGTGGGCAAATGCCCTTGCGAAGGGGTTTAGTCCCGAAGAGCTCGCCGCGATGACCCGTGTCACGAAGCTGCTGAGCGAGCGCCTTGATAAGTCCGTCTAGCCTCTATCCCCGAACGAAGGGACACCCGATCGGCCAGGTTGCGGAAACCTGGCGCAACACCGGCGAATCGACTTTCTTCCCGTTCGTCAAGTGCGCGTTTTCTTGATTTGAACTGTTCTATTTTCTCGGATCACATCGCGCCCGGTTCAATTGGCGAATTGGACTCAAAAAGGGACATGCGATGGCAAACCTCACAATAAACGGCAAAACAATCAATGTGGACGTCGAAGATGACACGCCACTGCTCTGGGCTATCAGGGAGAATGTCGGGCTGACCGGCACCAAATATGGGTGCGGCATTGCACTATGCGGCGCCTGCACAGTTCACGTCGACGGGGTCGCGATGCGCTCCTGCGGCATGACGGTCAGCGAGGCCGTCGGCAAGCAGATCACCACGATCGAAGGTCTCGCCTCAGAAGGCGCGTTGCACAAGGTGCAGCAGGCATGGGTAGCTAACGACGTCCCGCAATGCGGCTTTTGCCAGAGCGGCATGATCATGGCGGTCGCAGCCCTTCTCAAGGAAAATCCGAAGCCGACCGACCAAGATATTAACGAGGCCATCACCAATATCTGCCGATGCGGGACCTTCCAGCAGGTCCGCGAGGCGATCCACGCCGCCGCGAACGCTTGAGGGGAACGCCATGAACAAGCACGTCATGCCCAAACTCAATCGCCGCAGCTTTGTGATCGGCACGGCTGCCGCCGGCGCCGGCCTCGCGATCGGTCTCGATATTCCCTTCGGCGGACCGACCGTGGTCCGTGCTGCCGACGGCTCACCCGAAGTCAACGTCTGGGTGGTGATCCGCCCCGACAATACGACTGTGATTCGCGTCGCCCGCTCGGAGATGGGCCAGGGCACCCTCACCGGCCTCGCCCAGCTCGTCGCCGAAGAACTCGAATGCGACTGGTCCAAAGTCGTCACCGAATATCCGACGCCCGGTCAAAGTGTCGCACGCAAGCGCCCGTGGGGCGATTTCTCAACCGGCGGCAGCCGCGGCATCCGCTCCAGCCAGGACTATGTCCGCAAGGGCGGCGCCATCGCGCGCGTGATGCTGGTGCAGGCAGCAGCAAACCAGTGGAAGGTGCCGGCCTCCGAATGCACCGCGGCCAATAGCATCATCACCCACACGCCGTCGGGCAGGACAACGACCTACGGCAAGGTAGTTGAAGCCGCGGCGAAGCTTGAGCCGCCGGCGGACGTCAAGCTGAAGGATCCCAAGGACTGGAAGATCGCCGGCAAGGGCGTCAAGCGGCTCGACACCGTCGACAAGACCACGGGTGCGATGATCTACGGCATGGACGTCAAGCTGCCCGGCATGCTCAACGCCGCGATCAAGGATGCGCCGGTCTTCGGCAGCAAGCTGAAGAGCTATGACGAGGCCAAGATCACCGGCATGAAAGGCGTCAAGAAGGTGGTAAAGGTCGGCGATAGCGCCGTTGCCGTCGTCGCCGACACCTGGTGGCACGCCAAGACCGCGCTCGATGCGCTGCCGATCGTCTGGGACGAAGGCGAGAACGCCAAAGTCTCCAGCGAGTCGATCGCCAAATGGTTGGCCGAAGGCCTCGACAATTCGCAGCCAGCCTATATCGGCAACCAGAACGGCGACGCCAAGGCAGCGATTGCAAGCGCCGCCAAGAAGGTCGAGGCGGTCTACAACTATCCATACCAGAATCACGCGACCATGGAGCCGATGAACGCCACCGCGCTCTATACGCCCGATAAATGCGAGGTCTGGTGCGGCACGCAGAACGGCGAAGCGGCATTTGCCGCCACGCTCGAAGCGTCGGGATTGCCGGCCGAAAAATGCGAGGTGCACAAGCTTATCCTCGGCGGCGGTTTCGGCCGCCGCGGCATGACCGATTACGTCCGGCAAGCGGTTCTGATCGCCAAGGAGATGCCGGGCACCCCGGTCAAGCTGTTGTGGTCGCGCGAAGAGGACATGGCGCAAGGCAAGTTTCATCCGGTCACGCAATGCAAGCTGACAGGAGCCTTCGATGCCGACAACAATCTCACGGCGCTACATGTGCGATTGTCCGGCCAGTCGATCCTCTACACGGTGCGTCCGGCCGCGCTGGTGAACGGCATGGATACGGCTGCGTTCCAGGGCCTCAGTCCTTCTGGCGACGCGGCGATCGGCTACTCCGTGCCGAATCTCCTGGTCGAGCATTCCATGCGCAATCCGCACGTTCCGCCTGGCTTCTGGCGTGGCGTCAACGTCAACCAGAATGCGATCTACATGGAATGCTTCATGGATGAACTGGCGCATTCGGTGGGCCAGGATCCGGTCGAATTCCGCCGCAAGCTGATGAGCAAGCATCCCAAGCACCTCGCCGTGCTCAATGCTGTAGCCGACAAGATCGGCTGGGGCAAACCCGCGCCGCAAGGCGTCTATCGCGGGATCGCGCAGGTGATGGGCTACGGCAGCTATGTCGCGGGTGCCGCGGAAATCTCGGTCACCGAGGGCAGCAAGATCAAGGTGCACCGTATCGTCGCCTCGACCGATCCCGGCTATATCGTCAACCCAGCGCAGGTCGAGCGGCAGATCGCAGGGTCCTTCGTCTATGGCCTGTCCGCCCTGTTCTACGGCGGCTGCACGGTGAAGGACGGCAAGATGGAGCAGACCAACTTCGACACCTACAATTCCATGCGCATCGCCGAGATGCCGAAGGTGGAATGCGTCATGGTGCCGAGTGGCGGCTTCTGGGGCGGCGTCGGCGAGCCGACCATTGGCGTCGCCGCACCCGCGGTGCTCAACGCCTACTTCGCGGCAACCGGCAAGCGGATCCGTTCGGTCCCGCTGAAGGACCAGAACATCACGTTTGCCTGACATTAACGAGCGGCGGCCTCTCCGGCCGCCGCTCGCTCATCGAGAGATTTCTGATGAAAGCCTTGCGTGCCGTCATCGGGCTGGCAACGGTCATGGCGTCGAGCCTGCCGGTGCTTGCGGCTTCCGATCCCCCGCCCGGCGCGGCGTCCTGCTCCGGCTGCCACTCCGGTGGGGTGACTGGTTCGTCCGTTTCGCGGCTGAATGGCCGCGACGCCGGTGAGATCGCGACCGCGATGGCTGGATTTCGCGACGGCTCGCTTCCCGCTACGGTAATGAACCGCATCGCCAAGGGCTTTTCCGACGATGAGTTGCGCGCGATGGCGGCGTGGCTCGCTGCACAAAAGTAAGGGGCCGCCAGCATGGGCGTAAGCCGTCGCATCAGCCGCCGGAAGTTCTGTAGCGCCAGCGCGGCCGCCGCCGTGACGGCCTTGGCGTCTCCACTGCCCGTGTTGGCGCAATCCGCGGCGCGCATCGTCGTGATCGGCGGCGGTTTCGGCGGTGCGAGTTGCGCGCGCGCGCTGAAACAGATCGATCCGAAATTGCAGGTCACACTGGTCGAGCCGAACCGGACCTTCACCGCCTGCCCGTTCAGCAACAATGTCATCGCCGGATTGCGTTCGATCGAGGAGCAAAAATTCGGTTACGACAAGATCGCCGCCAGCGGCATCACCGTGGTGGCGCTGGAAGCAACGACCATCAATGCAGCGGCGCGGACCGTGGGCCTCGCCGACGGCACCTCGCTCTCCTACGACCGGCTGGTGCTGTCTCCCGGCATCGAACTGCGTTTCGACGCCTTGCCGGGCTACGACGAAGCCGCCGCGGCGAAGATGCCGCATGCCTGGAAAGCAGGCGAGCAAACGCTGTTGCTGCGCAAGCAACTCGAGGCCATGGACGATGGCGGTCTGGTGGTGATCGCAGCTCCCGCCAATCCTTTCCGTTGCCCGCCGGGACCTTACGAACGGGCCTGCCTGATTGCGCACTATCTGAAGACCAAGAAGCCGCGTTCGAAGCTGATCATCCTTGACGCAAAAGATACCTTCTCCAAGCAGCGTCTGTTTCAGAACGCTTGGAAGGAGCTTTACCCGGGGATGGTCGAATGGATATCGCTATCGCAGGGCGGTAAGGTGAATGCCGTCGATCCGGCGACCAACACTCTGATCACCGATTTCGGCAATCACACCGCCCAGGTCGCCAACGTTATTCCGCCGCAACGGGCCGGCCGCATCGCGGCTATTGCGGGCGCGACCGATAACACCGGCTGGTGCGCGATCGATCCTGTCACTTTCGAATCCAGATCGGCGCCAAACATCCATGTCATCGGCGACGCCTGTCTCGCCGGCGCGATGCCAAAATCCGCATTCTCGGCAAATGCGCAGGCCAAGACTTGCGCAAACGCGATTGCCACCCTGGTCGCCGGCGGATCGCCAGCCGCGCCGAAGCTGATCAATACGTGCTACAGTCTGGCAGCCCCCGACTATGGCATCTCGATTGCCGGCGTATACCATCCGAAGAACGGATTGCTTGCCGACGTTGAAGGCGCCGGCGGCGTTAGTCCGCTGGAGGCGTCGCGCGATTTCCGCGCCCGCGAGGCCGACTATGCGCAATCCTGGTTCGCGACCATTACGGCGGAAGTCTTTGGCTAGACGCACCTATCGCATGTTGGATCCGATTCTTGCTGGAGTTCTCCTCGTGCTGCCCGGCTGCGCCGCCGCAACGGAACTCCGCAGCTATGCCGTCATCGACGATGCCATTCCGCAGTCACTGACGGGCATGGCCGGCGATGCGACGCGCGGCCGCGCCCTCGTCGTCGAACGTTCCAGCACTTGCATCCTGTGCCACAACGGCCCATTTCCCGAACAGAAATTCCAGGGCGACCTGGCGCCCGATCTTTCCGGTTCCGGCAGCCGCTGGTCCGAAGGTCAGCTTCGGCTTCGGCTGGTGGATGCCTCTCGTCTCAATGCCGAGACGATCATGCCGTCCTACTACCGCGTTGACGGCCTCACTCGCGTCGGGACACTGTGGCGCGGCAAGCCGATCCTGTCGGCCGAACAGATCGAGGATATCGTGGCGTATCTCGCAAGCTTACGCGAATAGGAAGGTCCGATGCATCCACCACCGAATTCGACACGCCGCCAGTTTCTCGGCCTCGCCGGAGCGGCAGCCGTGCTTGGCACGGTCCCCGTCGTCACGCTTCGGCCTGCCGAGGCGACGCCCGAGATGCTCGCCTCCGCCATCCGCAACGTCACCGGCGGCGCTGCGGTGAAAACTGGCAAGGTCAAACTCGACGTGCCGCCCTTGGTCGAGAACGGCAATACCGTGCCGCTGACTGTGAGTGTCGCCCACCCGATGGCGCCGGAGGACCACGTCAGCAGCATCCACATTTTCAACGAGAAAAATCCGCAGCCGAACGTCGCCAACTTCCACCTCGGCTCTCATGCCGGCCGCGCGCAGGTTTCGACCCGCATTCGTCTCACCGACAGCCAGAAGGTCGTCGCGATCGCCAAGCTATCGGACGGGTCGTTCTGGTCGGCCAGCGTCGACGTCGTGGTGACACTGGCGGCCTGCACCGAGGAGGTGATCTGATGGCTTCCGCGCTGATCAACGTTCCAGCCAACGCCAAACGCGGCGACATCATCGAGATCAAGACGCTGATGTCGCACATCATGGAGTCGGGCTTTCGCCATAAGGCGTCAGGTGAAGCTGTGCCGCGCGACATCATCACGAGCTTTACCTGCCGCTTTAACGGCGCTGAAATCTTCCGCGCCGATTTATTCCCGGCGATCGCCGCCAACCCGTTCTTCTCCTTCTTCACGACCGTGACCGAAAGCGGCAAGTTCGAGTTCGAATGGATCGGCGACAAGGGTTTTTCTGAAACCGCTTCCGCTTCGATCTCGGTCGAATGAGATTTTTGGGCGCCATAGCCGCCGCATTGCTGGTGGTGGGCGCCGTCGGAGCTGCCGAGATCCCGCAAGCCGACCGCCGTTCCGGCTACAGCTTCATGAAGCCGGATACAAAAACGATGCAGGACGACGACACCGCCAATCCCGGCATGCTCTGGGTGCTCAATGGCGAGACACTGTGGAACCGCAAGGCGGGCGCCGCCGACAAAGCGTGCGCCGATTGCCATGGCAATGCACGCGCAAGCATGAAGGGCGTGGCCGCCCGCTACCCCGCGTTCGACAAGGCAACCGGCCGCCCCATCGATCTGGAACAACGCATCAATTCGTGCCGGACCAACCACCAACAGGCGACGCCGCTGCCGTTCGAGAGCCGCGAGTTGCTGGCGCTGACAGCCTTTGTCGCGCGGCAATCACAGGGCGCTCCGATCGAAACCGGAGCCGACCCGCAGCTCGCGCCGTTCGTCGCCAAAGGACGCGACCTCTACATGCAACGGCAGGGCCAGCTCAATCTCGGCTGCACCAATTGCCATGACGACAATTGGGACAAGCGGCTCGCCGGCGCCGCGATCACACAAGGACACCCGACCGGCTACCCGCTCTACCGGCTGGAATGGCAATCGCTGGGCTCGCTGCAGCGACGCCTGCGCGCCTGCATCACCGGCATCCGCGCGCAGGCCTATGATTACGGCGCCCCGGAACTGGTTGAACTAGAGTTATACCTGATGTCGCGGGCGCGCGGGATGGCGATGGAAGCGCCGGGGGTTAGGCCCTAGCTCTAACCCCTCATGGTGAGGAGCGCGTAGCGCGTCTCGAACCATGAGGCCCCACTGTGGCCTCGCCCTTCGAGACGCTTGCTCCGCAAGCTCCTCAGGGTGAGGAGATAAACCTATGGTGCCGCAGGAGATTACCGCTCCGCGAACGCCTTTTCGACCACGAACTGTGCCGGCTCGCCGTGATTGCCCTCGGCAAAACCTCTGCCGATGAGCAGCGCGCGCGTGTCCGTCACCAGCGCCGGGCTGCCGCAGATCATGACGCGGTCATGGGCCGGATCGAGCGTGGCCAGCCCGATGTCGGCGAACAGCTTGCCGGAAGTGATCAAATCGGTGATGCGGCCGCGGTTGCGGAAGGGGTCGCGGGTCACGGTCGGATAATAGATCAACTGGTTGCGAACATACTCGCCGATCAGCTCGTCGTTCGGCAGCTTTTCGGTGATCATCTCGCCATAGGCGAGCTCGGCGACGCGGCGGCAGCCGTGCAGCAGTACCACCTTCGCGAACCGCTCATAGGTCTCGGGGTCTTTGATCACGGAAAGGAACGGCGCCAGCCCGGTGCCGGTCCCGATCAGATAGAGGTTGCGGCCGTCCTCGAGGTTATCGATGACCAGCGTACCGGTCGCCTTGCGGCTGACGATGATTTCGTCACCCTGCTTTAAATGCTGGAGCCGCGAGGTGAGCGGGCCATCCGGCACCTTGATCGAGAAGAATTCGAGCTGGTCCTCGTAATTGGCGCTGGCGACCGAGTAGGCGCGAAGCAGCGGCTTCTCGCCGACCTTCAGGCCGATCATCGTGAACTCGCCATTGCGGAAACGGAACGAGGGATCGCGTGTGGTGGTGAAGCTGAACAGCGTATCGGTCCAGTGATGAACGCTCAACACGCTTTCCTGGTTGAAATTGCTCATCGCACCGTTCCCTGACTTGCAAGCCGGATTGACCGGCTAAATCATTCGTATACGATCATTCGTATACAAACGAATAATCCAGCTTGATCCGCTCGTCAAGCCGGGCAGAATGTCCGGCGAAGGCATTGAAGCAAAAGGAAAAACCATGGCCCACGACGCACCCCAGGCGACCGGTCCGAGCAAGCTGGTGATCCGCAATATCGGGCTCGTGTTGTCGGGGGCGTTGGAAAAGCCGATCCTGGATGCCGACACGATCGTGGCCGAGAACGGCAAGATCACAGCCATCGGCCGCTTCAAGGACTGCAATACCGAGGGCGCCACCACGACAGTCGATGCCAACGGCACCACCGTCGCGCCCGGATTGATCGACAGCCACGTCCATCCCGTCGCCGGCGACTGGACGCCACGGCAGAACCAGATCAACTGGATCGACAGCTATCTCCATGGCGGCGTCACCACCATGATCTCGGCCGGCGAGGTCCACATGCCCGGCCGCCCGCGCGACGTCGTAGGCCTGAAGGCGATGGCGATCTTTGCGCAGCGCGCGTTTTGGATGCTGCGGCCAGGCGGGGTGAAGGTGCATGCCGGCGCGCCGGTGATCGAATGCGAAATGGTGGAGGAAGATTTCAAGGAGATGGCCGCGGCCGGCGTCAAGCTGCTCGGCGAAGTCGGCCTCGGCGGCGTCAAGGACGGCCCGACCGCGCGCAAAATGGTCGGCTGGGCGCGCAAATACGGCATCCAAAGCACGATCCACACCGGCGGACCTTCAATTCCCGGCTCCGGCCTGATCGACAAGGATGTGGTGCTGGAAGCCGACACCGACGTGGTGGGTCACATCAATGGCGGCCATACCGCGCTACCCGACGACCAGATCCGTTGCATCTGCGAAGGCTGCAAGCGCGGGCTGGAGCTGGTTCACAACGGCAATGAGCGCTCGGCGCTGTTCACGCTGCGCACCGCGCGCGAGATGGGCGACCTGCACCGCGTCATCCTCGGCACCGACGCGCCGGCCGGCTCCGGCGTGCAGCCGCTCGGCATTTTGCGAATGGTCTCGATGCTGTCGTCACTCGGCGAACTGCCGGCCGAACTCGCCTTCTGCCTTGCGACCGGCAATACCGCGCGCATGCGCGAACTCGATTGCGGAATCATCGAAATCGGCCGCTCCGCGGACTTCGTGCTGATGGACAAAGCCCAGCACTCCCCCGGCAAGAACATTCTGGAAAGCGTGCAGCTCGGCGACCTCCCCGGCATCGGCATGACCATCATCGATGGCATCGTCCGCACCCAGCGCAGCCGCAACACGCCGCCCGCCGGCAAGGTACCGGAGATCGTCAGCGGGCGTTGATGCGGTGGCCCTGCGAGTGCGCCGGGCGACTATACCCTCGGACGTGATGAGCGAATTGCCGGTCAGGCCTCATTTTTTGTGAGCTCACTCACACTTAGCCCTTACGAGCCGCGTGGAACCCGCGCACGGCTGCTTGCGGCGAACAGCCACCATGGTACGCTGTAGGTGCTGGAAAGATTGCTTGCCTCATACTGTATTTGTATTTGACAGTTGGGAGCCAATCCAAGCCATGGCCCAAATTCGCGACATCAAGTCAGGCCGACCGGGTGAGCGATCACCCGAGCCAATGCCACGCCGCCTTGCGGCCATCGTGGCAGGCGACATCTCCGGTTACAGCCGTCTAATGCAGATCGACGAGGAAGGGACGCACAATCGCGTCAAGCGGATCGAGCGCGATCTCATCGAACCCAGCATCAGAGAACATCACGGCAGGCTGGTCAAAACCACGGGCGATGGCTTCATCGCCATTTTCGACAGCCCGGTCGAAGCCGTCCGATCGAGCATCGTGATCCAGCAAAATCTGGTTGGCCGCAATGCGTCACTACCCAAGCATCATTGGATCGAATATCGAATTGGCGTCAATCTTGGCGACGTGATTATCGAAACCGACGACGTCTATGGCGACGGCGTCAATATTGCCACGCGGCTTGAGGGCATAGCCCATCCCGGCGAAGTCTATATCTCCGGCGGTATTTATGAGCAGATAAAGCATAAGCTGGTTTGCGGATACGAGTCGCTCGGTGATCGAAAAGTCAAGAACATCACCGATCCCGTTCGGGTCTACCGCGTGCTTCCCGACCCCTCCGCCCTTAACGCATATCGGAACCGGCGCGAACGCGTCCTGATCCTCTTGCTCTGCATTGCGATGCTGACCATTGCGATCGGTAGTCTCTGGTACATGTTCGCACAGCCTCGCAAGGCGATAAATCAGGCGTCGGCTCCCGTTTCATCTCCGGCGGAAGCGCCGAAGGCGCCTGCGCCTGTCGCGAAACAACCAGCGCCGGCGCCCCAACCTTCTCCTTCACCAACCCAACAACAGGCGGCGCCGCTACCGCCGCCCGCGTCTCCCGCCGCACCCGAGACTCCGCCGACGTCGCAAGCCGCTGCGCCGGTTCGAGAACCCGAGATGATTTCGCTTCGGGGTGGCAGCTTCGCCATGGGCAGCAACGAAGACGCTTCGGAAAGGCCGGTCCGTCAGGTAACGGTCAAGCCATTTGCGATGGGGAAATTTCCCGTCACCGTGCAGGAATGGAACGCATGCGCCGCCGCAAAGGCATGCGGATTCACGGCAGCCGGAAAGGACGATGCGCCTGTTACAAACGTAAGCTGGAGCGATGCCAAGCAATATGTCGCGTGGCTCGCGGAAACCACCGGAAAACCATATCGACTGCCGAGCGAAGCCGAATGGGAATATGCGGCGCGCGGCGGCACGCAGACCCGATACTGGTGGGGCGACCAGTTTCAGCCTGGCATGGTCAATTGCAAGAACTGCAGCGACATTCCAGCGATCGACCAGCCGGTGAAGGTCGGCAGCCTCAAGCAAAATCCTTTTGGGCTGTTTGATATGGGCGGCGGCGTCGATCAATGGGTGGAAGATTGCTGGCACAAAAATTATCAGGGCGCGCCAGGAGACGGGTCAGCATGGGTCGAGAATGCCTGTTCCTCGCATGTCATCCGCTCCGGCTCCTGGAGGAAGGACTCAGACTATGCCCGCGTATCAAACCGCGGCAGCTATGACACCAACGTGCGATATCCCACCCACGGGTTCCGCATCGCGCTATCTCCCAAGTAGTCTTAAGAGGGCGGTCATGAAGTTCACGCAGTGGATCGCTCTCTCAGCAGCGCTCACCTGCCTGCCGTTCGCCGCGTATGCTCAAGGGAAGCCCTCACACAAGGATGCCCTTCTCTATTTCGTGTGGCCGCAGAACGGCGCCGTCATCAAGGGCGCATTTTGGTGCCGCTTTGGTCTGCGCAACATGGGCGTAACCCACGCGGGCGACAACTACCCAAACAGCGGCCACCATCACCTTCTGATCAATGTGAACGAGCCGCTCAATCCCAATGAAGAGATTCCGCAGGACAAATCGCACCTTCATTTTGGCGCGGGCCAGACCGAAGCCCGGATCGAGCTTCCGCCCGGCAAGCACACGCTTCAGCTCGTGCTGGGCGACGCCGGCCACTATCCGCACAATCCTCCCGTAGTCTCCAAGAAAATTACCATCACGGTCAAATAGAGCGGAGTTTCGCGAACGCCTACAACACCGATGAGCCGCAACTGAAAATGCGCAATTTTCTCGCCGCGCAGGCGGAACGCAATGCGCGCGCCTGATATGCCCGTGACGTCGCCCGTTCGGGACGGCGGCGGGCACGGTCACCGGATCGGTAGCACCATCGTTATTTTCGCCTGACGCATTGCGGTGTATGGTCGATGGCGCAAACCCCGGCCGGCGGCACTCGCGAGAGGAACTCAACGCGCCGGGTGATGTCTTGCTGCTGCATGCCGCTGAGCCGTGTCGCTGTACATCGAGGCAAACAGGGAGGCAGTACGATGAACATTCGGCCCGACCCCACGTTTCACGCTTCGCCAAAGCTTGCCATGGAAGCTCCGCCAGAGAGCTTCGCCTACACCGTGCTGCTCAGTCCGGACGCTTCAAAACCGGATGCGCTGGCGGTGATCGACGTCAATCCGAATTCCCAAACCTACAGTCAGATCGTTCACACGGTGACGATGCCGAACAAGGGCGACGAGTTTCACCATTTCGGCTGGAACGCCTGCTCGTCGGCGCTGTCGCCGCTCACCGGACACGCCTTCCTCGAGCGCCGCTATCTCATCATCCCGGGCATGCGGTCATCCCGCATCTACATCGTCGATACCAAGCCCGATCCCACCAAAGCGGCGATACACAAGATCATCGAGCCGGAGGAAATCTTCAGGAAGACCGGATACTCGCGGCCCCACACCGTTCATTGCGGACCGGAAGGCATTTACGTCTCTACGCTCGGCGGCAGCGGCAAGGACGGCACTGACGGACCGCCCGGCGTCTTCATCATGGATTGCGAGACGTTCGAGGTGCTCGGACGGTGGGAGCTCGATCGCGGTCCACAACAACTGCATTATGACTTCTGGTGGAACCTGCCGCGCGACTACATGGTGACCAGCGAGTGGGCACTGCCGCCGCAGTTCGAGAATGGGATCGTGCCGGAAGATCTGCTTTCCAACAAATACGGCCATCGGATCCACTTCTGGGATCTGCGCGCCCGGCGCAATGTCCAGACCATCGATCTCGGCGCCAACCATCAGATGGCGCTGGAGGTACGTCCCGCGCATGATCCGGTGCGCGAATACGGCTTCCTCGGTGTCGTGGTCGATACCACCAACCTCGAAGGCTCGATCTGGACCTGGTGGCGCGAGGGCGGCAAGTTTCACATCGAGAAGACCGCGACGATCCCGCCCGAACCTGCGGCAAAGGAGCAACTGCCGCCGCTGCTGCAGGGCTTTGGCGCCGTGCCGCCGCTGGTCTCGGACATTGACCTGTCGATGGACGATAAATTCCTCTACGTCGCCTGCTGGGGCACCGGCGAGATGCGTCAATACAACGTCAACGAGCCGCGAAGGCCGAAGCTTGCCGGCTCGGTCCGCATCGGCGGCATCGCGCGCCGCACGCCGCACCCGAACGGCAAGGCGTTTGCAGGCGGCCCGCAGATGGTCGAGATCAGCCGCGATGGCAAGCGGGTGTACTGGACCAACTCGCTCTACTCGACGTGGGACGATCAGTTCTATCCCGAGGGTGTCCCGGGCGCCATGGTGATGGCCAATACGAAGCCGGACGGCGGCCTCGAGCTGGCAAGAGACTACTGGGTCAATTTCCCCGACGGCTACCGCGCGCACCAGATCCGGCTCGACGGCGGCGACTGTTCGACGGATTCGTTCTGCTATCCGTCGGCTTGAAATTTGAGCGGAGCCGACTGGACACCGGCCTGGCTCTGGCTGGCTGTCATCGCGAGCGGCCTTTACCACGGCGTCAACCCGGGCATGGGCTGGCCGCTTGCCGTTTCAGTTGGACTGATGGAGCGGAGCCCGCGTGCGCTGGTGGCCGCGCTTGGGCCGCTCACGGCCGGCCATCTTCTCGCGATGCTGCTCGTCCTCCTTCCTTTCGCGCTGCTCGTTGCCATCGTCGAGTGGCAGCGCACCATCCAGATCGGGGCCAGCGTCCTCGTTATCGCCTTTGGCCTGTTCCGGTTGGCCAACCGCCGCCATCCGAGAGTTTTAGCGCGGATATCACCGGCGCAACTGGGGTTATGGTCGTTTGCCGTGGCGCTGGCGCATGGCGCCGCGCTGATGCTGGTGCCGATCTATCTCGGGCTCTGCCGGCAAGCCGAGCTCGACGGCGGCCACGCGGCCGCCGGCACTCTCATCAATGCCAATCTCGGAATGGCCGTGCTGGTTGCCACGATCCACGCCATCGCGATGGTCGCCGCTGGTGGAGCTTGCGCGTGGCTCGCCTACCGCTATCTCGGCCTCCAGTTCATATCGCAGAGCTGGTTCAACCTGGATACGACCTGGGCCTTCAGCCTCATTCTGGTGGGCGCGATCGCGCTGGTGCTGAACCTGAGCTGACGCGAGCTACGCCTTAACGCAGCTTGTCGAGCAGCGCGATCAGCGTCTCGCGCTCTTTTGCGTCGAGCGGCGCCAGCGTCTCGCGGCTGATCGCCAGCGCATTCGGCGCGGCCTTCTCGGCCAGTTGCTGGCCGGCGCGCGTCAGACTCACGAGCAGGCGGCGGCCGTCCTCGGGATCCGGGCTGGTCTCGGTCAGGCCGCGCGCGGTGAGACGGTCGATCACGCCCTTGATGGTGGCGACATCCATCGCCGTCAGCCGCCCGAGCAGATTCTGCGAGCACGGTCCGGTCTCGGCCAGCTTGGCGAGCGCCGCCCATTGTGTCGGCGTCAGGTTGATGCCGATCTCGCGGGCGAAGATGGTGGCATGGCGCTGCCAGACCTGACGCAGGATGAAGCCGATCTGTTCGTCGAGAATGTAGGACGGACGCGCCGGCTTGACGCTCCGTTTCGGCGAAACACTCCTTCCCATCTGCGTTCCCCGCCCTTCCCTTCGCCGATCACAGCGACAGATGCGCGTCCCGGATATCCGGCCGCGCGTCGAGTTCGGCCATCGTGCCGCCGAAGCAAATCTTGCCACGCTCGATGATGTAGGCGCGGTCCGAAATCAGCCGCGCGAAATGCAGGTTCTGCTCCGAGACCACGATGCTGACGCCTTCCTTCTTCATCGCCAGGATGGCATCGACCATCTGTTCGACGATTTTTGGCGACAGCCCTTCCGAGGGTTCGTCGAGCAGAACGAGCGACGGATTTCCCATCAGGGTTCGCGCGATCGTCAGCATCTGCTGCTCGCCGCCGCTCATCCGTCCGCCGGGACGGTTGCGCATCTCGCCGAGATTGGGAAACAGCGTGAACAGCTTTTCGCGCGTCCAGTGCGGCGCGTTCGGTCGTTTTGGCTGGCGGCCGACCTCGAGATTTTCCTCAACCGTCAGATCGGTGAAGATGCGCCGCTCTTCCGGCACATAGCCGAGTCCGCCGCGCACGATCGCATGCGTCGGCTCGCGGGAGACATCCTTGCCCTCGAAGACGATCCGCCCCGAACGGCTCTCGACCAGGCCGACGATGGAGCGGAAGGTAGTCGACTTGCCGGCGCCATTGCGGCCGAGCAGAGCCACCACTTCGCCTTCGCCGACTTCCAGCGCGATATCGAACAGGATATGCGCCGGGCCGTAGAAGCTGTTGAGATCGGCGACTTGCAGCTTCATGCGCCGGCTCCCTCGCGATGACGCGCATCGTAGACCAGTCCTTCGCCGAGATAGATCGCGCGCACCTGCGGATTGCCACGGACTTCCTCGGGCGAGCCTTCGGCGATCAGGCTGCCGCGATTCAAGACGAGGATGCGGTCGGCATGCTCGAACACCACATCCATGTCGTGCTCGGTGAAGAGCACGCCGATTGCCTGTTCGCGGGCGATGCTTGCGGTCAGCCGCATCAGGTCGATCCGCTCGCGCGGCGCCATGCCTGCGGTGGGCTCATCCATCAGCAGCAGCCTGGGCTGGTTGGCGAGCGCGATCGCAAGCTCCAGTCGCTTGAGGTCGCCATAGGCAAGCTCACCGCACGGACGCTCGGCATAGGCGCCCATGCCGACGAGGTCGAGCAGCCGGCCCGCCTCGTCGCGGGCATAAGCCGCGGTCGACCCCCAGAGGTTGAACAATTGCCTGCCATACGACACCAGTGCGACCTGCACGTTCTCGCGCACGGTCATGGTCGGAAATGTCGCCGTGATCTGGAACGTGCGCCCGACGCCGAGCCGCCAGATCGCGCGCGGCTTTCGGCCGACCGTATCCTCGCCGAGCAGATGGATCCGTCCGCTGTCCGGCATGTTCTGGCCGTTGAGCATGTCGAAGCAGGTGCTTTTTCCCGCACCGTTGGGTCCGATCAACGCGAGAATTTCGCCCGCACGCAGCTCGAACGATACGCTGCGCACCGCGTGCACGCCGCCATAGGATTTGCTTAAGGCCTCAACCGACAGCAATGTAGGGACCATACTCACTCGGCGGCCTCGATCCGGGAGGTGACCAGCGCAGATTTTTTGGCTTCGGCGGAGCGCCGGCGGTTCCGGATCGTCTCCAGCGTCCCGACGATCCCCTTGGGGAACGCCACCACCATCAGCACAATGAAGCCGCCCAGCACCAGTTTTGAGAGGTCGGTCTGACTGACCAACCAGATATTGGCTGCCTTAAAGACGATAGCCCCGATCACCGCGCCGGAAACCGTCTCGACGCCGCCAAGCAGCACCATGACCAGCGCATCCACAGAGAGCGAGATGCCGACGCTGTCCGGGAACACGCTTCCCTTCAGATAGGCGAACAACGCGCCGCCGATGCCCGCCACCGTTCCTGATATGACGAAAGCCGTCCACTGCACGCGCTTGCCATTGATGCCGATCGCCTCGCTACGCAGCGGCGAGTCCCGCGTTGCGCGCAGCGCAAAACCGAACGGCGAGAACACCATCACCCGGAGCACAGTGACCACGAGCGCCGTGATGCCGAGCGACAACCAATAGAAATTAGCCGGGCTCGCCGCCCACCTCTCCGGCCACACGCCCAAAATGCCGTTGTCGCCGCCGGTCACCTCGACCCACTGGAACGCGATCGACCAGACGATCTGCGCAAAGGCCAGTGTCAGCATCGCGAAATAGACGCCGGAGAGTTGCACGGCGAAGAAGCCGAATACCGCGGCACCCAGCAGCCCCAGCACCGGGCCAAGCAGCAACGAAGCGATCATCGGCAACCCCGCCGCCTTGGCGAGGAATGCAACGCCATAAGCGCCAAGCCCGAAATAGGCGGCATGGCCGAACGAGGCGAGCCCGCCGACCGACATCAGGAAATGCAGGCTGGCGGCAAAGATGACAAAGATCGCGATTTCCGATCCGACGGTGAGCGCGTAGTTGCCGGCAAACAACGGCATCATGGCCGCAAGGACCAGCGCGCCCAGTGACATCAACCGTTCACCCGAGGTGAGCGGCCGCCACGGCGTGACGGTCAGGCCCGGCGTGCGGCGTGCGGCAGCTTCCGGCTTGCCGAACAGACCCCATGGGCGCACGATCAGCACCACTGCCATCACCAGAAACACCAGGATGATGGATATCTTCGGGAAGATGAGAATACCGAAGGCGTTGAGTTCGGACACCAGCACGGCCGCCACAAAAGCACCGATGATGCTGCCGAGCCCGCCGATCACCACGACCACGAACACTTCGACGATGATGCGCAGATCAAGCGCGTGATGTACCGCATCGCGCGGGATCTGCAGCGCGCCGCCGAGCGCGGCCAAAAAGACGCCGAGCGCGAACACGCTGGTGAACAGCCATTTCTGATTGACGCCCAGCGCCGCCACCATGTCGCGGTCCTGCGTCGCCGCGCGCACCAAGACGCCCCAGCGCGTGCGCTGGAATAACAGCCAGAGAATGCCGAGCACGATCGGGCTGAGCGCGATCAGGAACAGGTCGTAGCTCGGAATGTTCTGGCCGAAAAAATCCACCGCGCCCTTGAAGCCGGGTGCGCGACGGCCGAGCAGATCGTCCGGGCCCCAGATCATCACGACGATGTCCTGAACCATCAAGGTGAGGCCGAATGTCGCCAGCAACTGGAATAGCTCCGGCGCATGATAGATCCGCCGCAGCAGCACCATCTCGACCAGCACGCCGATGATGGCAACGATCAGCGCTGCAACGACGATGCCGCCCCAGAAGCCGAGCGCGCCGGAGAACCGCTCGGTCAGCGTGAACGCGACATAGGCGCCGAGCATATAGAACGCGCCATGGGCAAAGTTCACGATCCGCGTCACGCCGAAGATGATGGACAGCCCCGATGCGACCAGAAACAGCGACGCCGCGCTGGCGAGACCGGTCAGGAACTGAACGAAGTAGAAGGCCATTGGCGGTCCGGGTTGGGGCAATCGTCAGAGCGGGCCTTCATCCTTCGAGACGGCGCTTCGCGCCTCCTCAGGATGAGGTCATAGATCGAGAGGTCCTCTTAGACCCTCATGGTGAGGAGCGCGGCATCGCCGCGCGTCTCGAACCATGAAGGCCCCGACCTCAGCCAAAGCTCAATCCTTCGGACGCAGCTTTTCCACTTCCGCGTCGCTCGGCAGATAGTCCGCGCCCTTGCGATAGACCGAGTTCACCATCACGCCCTTGCCGTCCTTCAGCGCAGTCTTGCCGACATAGGCCCCTAACGTCGACTGGTGATCGATCTTGCGGAAGGTGATCTCGCCGAACGGCGACGGCATCGACAGGCCTTCGGTCGCCGCGATCAGCTTCTCCGGATCAGTCGAGTTGGCTTTCGCAAGGATCGCGGCGGCCGCCTTGATGGTCTGGTATCCGACGATCGAGCCGAGCCGCGGATAGTCCTTGTACTTGGCCTGATAGGCTTTCAGGAACTTGTCATGGTCCGGCGTCTTGATGTCGTACCAGGGATAGCCGGTAACGATCCAGCCCTCCGGCGTCTCATCCTTCAGCGGATCGAGATACTCCGGCTCGCCCGTCAGGAACGAGACCACCGAACGTCCCTTGAACAGGCCGCGAGTATTGCCCTCACGCACCAGCTTCACCAAGTCGGCGCCGAAGGTGACATTGAGGATGGCCTCGGGATTGGCTGCGGCCACCGCCTGCACCACCGGGCCAGCGTCGATCTTGCCCTGCGGCGGCCACTGCTCGTCGACCCACTGAATGTCCGGACGCTTCTCCGACATCAGCTTCTTGAACACCGCAACCGCCGACTGGCCGTATTCATAGTTCGGCGCAATCGTCGCCCAGCGCTTGGCCGGCAGCTTGGCGGCTTCTTCCACTAGCATCGCTGCCTGCATGTAGTTGGAGGGACGCAGACGGAAGGTGTAGCGGTTGCCCTTCGACCAGGTGATAGCGTCGGTCAAGGGTTCTGCCGCCAGGAAGAACACCTTCTTCTGGTTGGCGAAGTCGGAGACGGCGAGACCGATATTAGACAGGAAGGTGCCAGCCAGCATCGCGACGTTCTCGCTCGAGACTAGCTCGTTGGCGGCGGTCTGCGCATCCGCCGGCTTGCCGCCGTCGTCCTTGGAAATGACGACCAGCTTCTTGCCGTTGATGCCGCCCGCGGCATTGATCTCTTCGGCCGCGAGCTGCCAGCCCTTGCGGTAGGGCTCGGTGAAGGCCGGCAACAACGAATAGCTGTTGATCTCGCCGATCTTGATTTCCTTGATTTCGCTCTGCGCCATAGCGCTGCCCGCCATCCCGGCAACCGCGATAGCCAATCCCGCTCCCAGCAAATGTCTCCGTCGCATCCCTACCTCCAATGTTGATGTCATTATCTCAAGCCGTCTTCGCCTTTGACTTCCGCAATCGTCAGCCCGCCGACGCGCGGCAATGGCCTGCCGCTATCGGTGACGGCGACCGCCACCATGATCTCGTTGGCGCGGGGTGCATCGTTGATCTGCACTTCCATGCCGTCGAAATGGCTGCGCACGAAAGCCGCGTCCTTGTGTCCGAGCGGAATGTCCAGCGTTGTGCCCGGGCCGCTTCGCTTCTTCGACGACGGAATCAGGGCCGCGCCCTTGCCCAAGACTTTCCGCACCGGTGCGCCCATTTTGGGATGCAAGATCGCTGCCGCATGCTCGAGCTCGCCGTTTTCGCCGACGGCGGCCGCCTTGCCGTAGCTGTGGGCCTTGGCGCCCTCGATGCCGAGCGCGGCAACCGCTCGCTTCGAGAGCAATTCGCCAAGCTCCTCGCCGATTTCGATCAAGGACGAGAGATCCTCGACATACCGGCCTGCAAACGGATTCTCGATCACAGCAATCGCCGCGGCCCGCCGCGTCGGCGGTGCAATCTTCTGTCCCATCTCAAGCTGGGTTTCCTCGACTACCGTGACGATCTTGCGAATGATCGCGCTCATCTTACTCGCCTCGCTCCCGATCAAACATGCGCTGTTCTCTCTAGTGCGTTTCCATGCAACGTTGGCAACGCGCCAGCCCTGATCCCCGTTGCACCCACCACGGCCGTCTCGCCTAGTAGACGCAAGGCCGCACCTTCGATCAATCCCGCCGCAAGCAATTGTTGTGCCCGGCTCACCCCTGCTCTTAACGCATCGTCGATCTCGCTTTCCCGGAGCACGCCGACGTCGCGGGTGACGAGGCGCGCGCCGAGGTCGCTGTCGGGCTGCAATTCATTGGCCGGACAGCGGATGATGGCGGGATGACCGGGCAGGTCAACGGCATTGGCGATGATGGTCGCCGCCGCATCGGCTTGCGATGCCGTTCGAGCCAGCACGGTAACGGCATCGGCAATCCCGAGCGAGAAACTACGGCCATGCCGTCCGCTGGTCGCGATGCCGCGTGCCGGATCATCGGCTTCAATCCTGATGGTTTGCATCACGCCATGATGGTGCGGTCGGTCCATCAGCCCGACTGTGAATTGCTCGCCACGGGTCAAATGCAATGCGATGTCGCCGCCATTGTTGACATAGGCACGATCGAGCCGCGCCGTGCCCAGCATCGCACCAAGAATCTCTTCCGCGACGCTGCCCGCCACCGCCGCCATCGGCGTGATGAAGTGCTCGCCCGCAAACGGCGCGACTGCCGCATGCATGCGACGCGCAACGTCACCGTTCAGCGTGCTTCGCGCCGGATCGACGGCTTTTCGAAGTTCGATCAACTCCTCGCAGAGTTCATCGAGCAGGCCGGTGAAGCGCCGCGCGGCGGCCTCATAAGCGGCGCGCACGTTGCGCTCACTTCCCTTCGCCTCGATGATCAGGTCGATCGGACCGTCCTGCAAATGCAGCCGCTTGCCGTCAGGAAGAAGCGCGATCTGCGGGAGCCGTTTCATGCGCGCCGTCCCGGCATATTGGGCATCGGGCGGAACCCGCTACTCTCCCGCAGCGACGCCAGCGGGCGCACATGATCCATGTGACCGCCCAGCGCTGCGTAATCGGACAGTTTTAACGTGAACTCGATCGGCGCCACCAGCGCCGGCGTCGGCACATAGCCGAACGCGCCGGCCGGCATTTGCGTGACGTCGACCATGAAGGTGATGCCGCCGCCCGGCCAGACATAGACCGGCGCGCCGCCGCTGGTAACCCGCGTCAGCGCGTCCTTGACCGACCGCGTCAGTCGCACCGGATTGTCGGTGACGCCGGCGCGCAACGAACCGCCGGCGCCGCCCATGAACAGGACCGTGCACAAGGCCGGTTCGCAATTTTCCTGGATGCGCTCGACCGAGAACTGGAGATCGGGCGGCATCTGCTTTTCGATCGGCCGCAACGCCTCGTCGAGTTGGTAATAGGCGGCGTGCTCGCCGGTGGTCGAGACCATCAGCATGGTGAGCCCAGGCCGCGCCTCCTTCGGATTGAACGGTCCCAGCACCGACAGCGGATCGGAAATATTGGTGCCGCCCCAACCGGTGCCGGGGTCGGCGACCTGAAAGTAACGGCCGGGCGTCGAGCGTCGCCCCTTCATCTTGATCCCGGTATCGGGAATATCGAGCAACTTGCCGGCCTGGTGCTCACTGAGGACGCCGGTGATGTGGTCGTCCACGACCACGACCTCATCGACCTTGCCGTGCCATTGCTTGGCGAACATGCCGATGGTCGCCGAGCCGCAGCCTACCCGCATGCGCTCTTCGGCGACACCGTTGACGATCGGCGGATGGCCGGCCTGTACCACCACCGTGGCGCCGCCATCGATCGTCAGTTCCACCGGCTTGCAGTTGGAAAGGTCCATCAGCGCGTCGCAGGTGACACGGCCCTCCTTCTTGGAACCGCCTGTCAGATGATGCACGCCGCCGAGCGAAAGCATCTGCGAGCCATATTCGCTGGTCGTCACATGGCCGATCGCCTCGCCTTCCGCGCGGACGGTTGCCGTCTCCGGCCCAAGATAGCGGTCGGTGTCGATCTTCACCTTGACGCCGCAATAGCTGAAAATGCCTTCGGTCACGACGGTCACCATGTCGACGCCGTCGATTTCCGATGACACGATGAAGGGCGCCGGCTTGTAATCGGGATAAGTTGTTCCGGCGCCGATCGCGGTGACGAACACGCTGGGCTCGTGGACGAGTTTGCCGTCCCAGTCGCCACCGGCCTGAAACGGCACCAGCCGTCCGCCGTGCGACACCGTTCGTTCCAGCACGATATGCGGATCGACGCGCACCAGCTCGCCATCATGGTTAGCGTAGCGATCGCACGCGCCCGCCGCGCCCGGCTTGATGTAGCACATCACCGGACAGGCATCGCAGCGGATCTTGTCGCCAGTGGCAACGGTCTCGTCAGTCATGAACAAGCCTGCAGTCGGGAAGGCGCCGATCATAGCCGCTTATTCGCGGTTCCGACCATTTGTTCGTATACGAATGATGTTGCGCGCGGACTGGAACACTGTCAAGCCGCTCCCGCTGCGAAACGCCCGCTTGCCGCATAATACCTCATTTGCCTCGTCGCTCTGTTCATAAAGCGAGCAGCGCGCTGCAGCGCGGGATCGCGCGGCTTGCACGTTTGTACACAAACGGTATCTTTCGCGAAGCATCCAGTGCGAGTTTTGCAGCGCAACGAGGACTTCGGGAGAGCATGATGCGCCTGACCGTCAACGGCAAGGTTCACGACGTTGACGCCGCGCCCGACACTGCATTGCTTTACGTGCTCCGCAACGACCTCGAACTGAACGGACCGAAATACGGCTGCGGGCTCGGCGAATGCGGCGCCTGCGCCGTGCTGATCGACGGCGTCGCCGCGCGTTCCTGCGTGATCCCGGTCGAGGGCTGCATCGGGCGCGACATCGTGACGCTCGAAGGCCTCGGCACGCGCGAGCATCCCGATCCCGTGCAGCAAGCGTTTATCAGCGAACAAGCGGCGCAATGCGGCTATTGCCTCAACGGCATGATCATCACCACCAAGGCGCTGTTGCTGCGCTCCCCTCGCCCGTCGGAAGACGAGGTACTGGAAGCACTGCGCCATCATCTGTGCCGCTGCGGCGCGCATGTCGAAATCATGCGCGCGGCAATGCGCGCCACAGGCCGTCTCGTTGAGGCGCAGACGCGATGACTGTCCCTGACACGGCCGAGAATCGCGAGCGGTTGCAAGGCACGCTGTCCGTCGTGCGTCCGGCATCGCCGGTCGAGGCCGTCAAATTCGAGACGTTCATCAAGGTCACGGCGGATGGATCGGTCACCGCCTATAACGGCCACGTCGATCTCGGCACCGGCATCCGCACCGCGCTTGGGCAGATCGTTGCCGAAGAGCTCGACGTATCCTTTGCCCGTGTTGTGGTCGTGCTCGGCGACACGGCCCTCGTTCCCAATCAGGGCGCGACGATTGCGAGCGAAACAATTCAGATTACGGCCGTTCCGTTGCGCAAGGCTGCCGCGCAGGCGCGGCAGTTTCTGGTCGCGCGCGCCGCCGAGCGGCTGGAGCTTTCGGCCGAGGACCTCGTCATTGAAGACGGCCTCGTCCGCGGCAAGGACAATCGCAGCGTCAGTTACGGCGAACTCATTGCGGGCGAGACCATTCGCCTTGAACTCGCCGACGACGTTCCAGTTAAGTCCGTCGACGCCTATAACATCGTTGGCCGATCCGTGCCGCGCGTCGATCTTCCGGCGAAGGCGACCGGTGAATTGGTCTACGTGCACGACATGCGCGTGCCCGGCATGCTGCATGGCCGCGTCGTTCGCCCGCCCTATGCCGGCGTCGATGTCGGCGACTTCATCGGCAACAGCCTGATCGCGGTCGACGAGAATTCCGTGCGCGACATCCCTGGACTTGTCGCCGTCGTTCGCATCGGCGACTTTGTAGGGGTCGTCGCCGAGCGCGAGGAGAATGCAATCAAGGCGGCGGCGCAGCTCAAGGTGAACTGGAAGCCGGTGCCGACGCTGCCCGACCTCAAGGACGTCGCGACCGCGCTGCGTGCCAATCCATCGACGCCACGCAAGCTGATCGACAAGGGTGATGTCGATGCGGCAATCGCCGGCGCCGCCAAGCCGATGCCGCGGACATACATCTGGCCCTACCAGATGCACGCTTCGATCGGCCCGTCCTGCGCGGTTGCGGATTATCAGGAGGATGTGACGCGGGTCTGGTCCGGCACGCAGAACCCGCATCATCTGCGCACCGATCTGGCGCGGCTGATCCACCGGCGCGAAGCCGAGATCGAGGTGATCCGGCTGGAGGCTGCCGGCTGCTATGGCCGCAACTGTGCCGATGATGTTTCCGCCGACGCGGTGCTGCTGTCGCGCGCCGTCGGCCGGCCCGTCCGCGTGCAATTGACGCGCGAGCAGGAGCACGCTTGGGAGCCGAAGGGCACCGCGCAATTGATGGATGTCAACGGCGGATTGAACGTCGATGGCAGCGTTGCCGGCTATGATTTTGCCACGCGCTATCCGTCGAACGGCGCACCGACGCTGGCCCTGCTGCTGACCGGCGCCGTCCCGCACACACCCGCTGTCTTCGAGATGGGCGATCGCACCGCGATCCCGCCCTATGATTACGAGAATCTGCGCGTGGTAGCGAATGACATGCCGCCGATCGTGCGCGCCTCCTGGCTCCGCGGCGTCTCGGCGCTGCCGAACACCTTTGCGCATGAATCCTGGATCGACGAATGCGCCAGCGAGGCTGGTGTCGATCCGATCGAGTACCGTCTGCTCTATTTGAAGGATCCGCGCGCGATCGATCTCGTCAATGCGGTGGCCGAACGCGCCGGCTGGACGCCGCGGCCGGTACGCGAGGAGAAGCAGGCCGAGGATGATATCGTGCGTGGGCGCGGCTTTGCCTATGCGCTCTATGTGCACAGCAAGTTTCCCGGCTATGGCGCAGCGTGGTCGGCGTGGATCGCCGACGTCGCGGTGAACAAGGCGACCGGCGATGTCAGCGTGACGCGGGTGGTGGCAGGCCAGGACTCCGGCCTGATGATCAATCCGGACGGCGTGCGCCACCAGATCCACGGCAACGTCATCCAATCGACCAGCCGCGCGTTGATGGAGGAAGTGTCGTTCGATCGTGCCTCCGTGACGGCGCGGGAATGGGGCGCCTACCCTATCATCAAGTTTCCCGAGGTGCCTGAGATCGACGTGCTGATGCTGCCGCGACAGGATCAGCCGCCGCTCGGCGTCGGCGAGTCCGCCTCCGTCCCCAGCGCAGCCGCCATCGCCAATGCGATCTATGATGCGACCGGCGTGCGCTTTCGCGAATTGCCGTTCACGCCGGAACGCATCTTGCGGGGGCTGCGCGGCGAGGAGCCGGCGGCACCAGTGGCGTTGTCTGCGCCGGCATCCGCACCACAGCCTGATCTCAACCGATGGCCCAGTCCGTTCGCCGGACGACGCGGCGTGCTCGCAACCGCTGCAGCGCTGTGCGCGGCTGTGGTCGGCATCGGCGCCGCCGTGCTGCCATGGCGAGCGATTGCCCCGATCGCGCGGCCCGATGCCTCGGTCTACTCGGCCGCGACCATCGCCCGCGGCGAGCAGCTTGCCGCGCTCGGCGATTGCGCGGTGTGCCACACCGCTGCGAACGGCGTGCTCAACGCCGGCGGCCGGCCGCTGCCGACGCCGTTCGGCACGATCTATTCGACCAACATCACACCCGATGTCGAAACCGGCATCGGCGCCTGGTCCTATCCCGCCTTCGAGCGCGCAATGCGCGAGGGCATTCACCGCGACGGGCGGCATCTCTATCCCGCGTTTCCCTATCCGCATTTCGCCAGGACCACTGACGCCGACATGCAGGCGCTCTATGCCTATCTGATGGCGCAGTCGCCGGTGCGCGCGGAGACGCCGGCCAATGCGCTGGCATTCCCGTTCAACCTGCGCCCGCTGATGGCCGGATGGAATGCGCTGTTCCACACACCCGCCGTGTTCCAGCCCGATCCCGCAAAATCCGAGATCTGGAATCGCGGCGCTTATCTCGTCGAAGGTCTCGGCCATTGCGGCGCCTGCCATTCGCCGCGCAATGCGCTCGGCGCGGAGAAGGCGAATGCCTATCTCGCCGGCGGATTTGCGGAAGGTTGGGAAGCGCCGGCGCTGACCTCGCTGTCGCAAGCGCCGATCCCGTGGAACGAGGGTGAGCTGTACGCCTACTTGCGAACCGGCGAGTCGCGCTTCCACGGTGTCGCCGCGGGGCCAATGGCGCCGGTGGTGAGGGAACTCGCGGCGTTGCCAGATGACGACATCCGTGCCATGGCGGTCTATCTCGCCTCGTTCAATGAGGCCGCGATCGATCGGCCGGCGCAGCAAGCGCTTGCCGTCAGGCTCGAAGCCTCGACGGGCACGCGAACGCTTGCGGCCGCCAGCGTCGGCGCGCGCCTCTATCAGGGCGCCTGCGCCGTCTGCCATGAGGTCGGCGGCGCTCCGCTGTTCGGCAGCCGGCCATCGCTGGCGCTCAACAGCAACCTGCACAGCACCGTGCCCGACAATCTGATCCAGGTCATCCTGCACGGCATCGCAAAGCCGGCCGCGACCGACCTCGGCTATATGCCGGCGTTCAAGGACAGCCTGAGCGACGGCCAGATCGCCGAACTGGTCGTTTATCTGAGGCAACAATTTGCCCCCGATAAGCCGGTCTGGAAGGATATTCCTGCTGCGGTCGGCCGTATCCGGCAGGAATAGCGCGCTGAGCTGCCATGCCGCCGGCAAAACCCACTGGTTGGGTGGCCCGCGGCACGGTAGAGTTCCACCATGGCAGTTACCGATATTGCATCCCGGACCTATAACCATGGCTGGCGGCTCGACCCGATCGTGCGCAGCCTGCTCGATACCGATTTTTACAAGCTTTTGATGCTACAGATGATCCGGGAATTGTACCCGGAGCAGCGCGTCACCTTTTCGGTCATCAATCGCACCAAGAATGTCCGCCTGGCAGAGATCATCGATGAGGGCGAGTTGCGCGCACAGCTCGACCACGCGCGCACCATCCGCTTCACCAAGAAGGAGCTGATCTGGCTCGCCGGTAACACGTTCTACGGCAAGACTCAGATGTTCTCGCCGGACTTCATCCACTGGCTCGCCAACTTCCGCCTGCCCGAATACGAGCTCAACAAGGTCGACGGCCAGTACGAGTTGCACTTCCACGGGCCGTGGACCCACACCACGATGTGGGAAATCCCGGCGCTTGCGATCATGAACGAGCTGCGCTCTCGGCAGGCGACCAAGGGTCAGGGACGCTTCGTGCTCGACGTGCTCTATGCCCGCGCCAAGGCCAAGCTGTGGTCCAAGGTCGAGCGGCTGCGCAAGCTCGAAGGCCTCCGGCTTTCCGACTTCGGCACCCGCCGACGCCACGGCCATCTGTGGCAGCGCTGGTGCGTCGAGGCCGTCAAGGAGGGGCTCGGCCCTTCCTTCACCGGCACCTCCAACGTGCTGCTGGCGATGGACAACGATCTCGAAGCGATCGGCACCAACGCGCATGAATTGCCGATGGTCGCAGCCGCGCTCGCCAGTTCCGACGAAGAGCTGCGCTGGGCGCCTTATCGCATCCTCGATCAGTGGCGACACACCTATGGCGGCAATCTCTTGATCGCGCTGCCCGATGCATTCGGCAGCAAAACATTCCTGCGCGATGCACCGGACTGGGTCGCCGACTGGACCGGCTTCCGCCCGGACAGCGCGCCGCCGATCACGGCCGGCGAAGACATCATCAAGTGGTGGAAGCAGAAGGGCCGCGAGCCCAAGGAGAAGCTGCTGGTGTTCTCCGACGGCATGGATGTCGATTCGATCGAGGAGACCTATCGTCATTTCGCCGGACGCGTCCGCATCTCGTTCGGCTGGGGCACCAATCTCACCAATGATTTCGTCGGCTGCGCACCGGATGGATCGGCCGATCTCGATCCGATCTCGCTGGTCTGCAAGGTGACGTCGGTCGATGGGCGGCCGGCGGTCAAGCTGTCGGATAATCCCGAGAAGGCCACCGGCACGCCGTCCGAGATCGAACGTTATTTGCGCGTGTTCGGCAATGCCGGACGCGTCCGCACCGCCGTGCACGTCTGAGCCATCACATACTTTCCCGCCACCACTTGATCTGACGAGCCCCGCATGCCCGCACCCAAGCCGCCTGCTTTCGAAACTCTGAGCCTGCATGCCGGCCAGCGCCCGGATCCCGCAACCGGCGCCCGCGCCGTTCCGATTTACCAGACCACCTCCTACGTGTTCCAGGACTCCGACCACGCGGCAGCGCTGTTCAACCTGGAGCGCGCCGGACACATCTACACCCGGATCTCCAATCCCACGACCGCCGTGCTCGAGGAGCGGTTGGCGGCGCTGGAAGCCGGCGTCGGCGCGATCTGCACGGCGAGCGGCATGGCCGCGATGCATCTGGCGATCGCAACGATCGTCAATGCCGGCGACCACATCGTCGCGTCCGCCTCGCTCTATGGCGGCACCATCAATTTGCTGGCGCACACGCTGCCGCGCTTCGGCATCACGACGACGTTTGTCAAACCGCGCGCGCTCGATGAATTCCGCGCCGCGATCAAGCCAAACACGCGGCTCGTGATCGGCGAGACCATCGGCAATCCCGGAATGGAAGTGCTGGATATCCCGGCGGTCGCGCAGATCGCGCATGACGCCAAGATTCCGCTCCTGATCGACAATACCTTTGCGACGCCGTTCCTCAGCCGCCCGATCGAGCTGGGCGCCGACATCGTGATGAATTCCGCGACAAAATGGATCGGCGGCCACGGCATCGCCATTGGCGGCGTCATCGTCGATGGCGGCCGGTTCGACTGGCACGCGTCGGGCAAGTTCCCGCAGCTCACCGAGCCCTATGCCGGCTATCACGGCATCGTCTTCGACGAGCAATTCGGCCGGGCCGCCTTCATCATGCGCGCCCGCACCGAAGGCCTGCGCGACTTCGGCGCCTGCCTGTCGCCGACCAACGCGTTTCAGCTGCTGCAGGGCGTCGAGACGCTCGGCGTGCGGATGGAGCGCCATATGAGCAACACGCTTGCGGTGCTCGAAGCGCTGCGCGCCAACAAGGCGGTCGAGTGGGTGCTGCATCCGGCGCTGGAAAATCATCCCGACCATCAGCTCGCGAAGCGGCTGTTGCCGCGCGGCGCCGGATCGATCGTCTCTTTCGGCATCAAGGGTGGCCGCGCGGCGGGCAAAAAATTCATCGAGCAGCTTCGGATGATCAGCCATCTCGCCAATGTCGGCGACGCCAAGACGCTGGTCATTCACCCCGCCAGCACCACGCATCAGCAGATGGATGCCGCGCAGTTGAAGGCCGCCGGGGTCGGCGAGGAGCTGGTGCGGCTGTCGATCGGAATTGAGGCCGTTTCCGACATCATCGACGATCTCGGCCAGGCGCTTCGCGCATCGCAGAAGGTTTGACCCATGCAGCTTTCCGTCAACGGTGCTGATGTTCTCGTGGCGACCGGCGGCCGTCCGTTCGATCCGTCGCTGCCCGCGGTGGTGATGCTGCACGGTGCGGGGTTCGATCATTCGATCTGGGCGCTGCACAGCCGCTGGTTCGCCCATCACGGCTACGCCGTGCTGGCGCCCGATTTGCCCGGCCATGGCCGTTCGGCAGGCAACCCGCTGCCGACCATCGCCGACATGGCCGACTGGACCGCCGCGCTGCTCGACGCGGCGGGTGCGCCGAAGGCGAAGCTCATCGGCCATTCGATGGGCTCGCTAATCGCGCTGGAGACGTCCGCGCGTCATCCCGACAAGGTGTCCGGCCTCAGCCTGATCGGCACCGCTGCTGCGATGACGGTCGGCCCCGATCTGCTCAAGGCCGCCGAAGTCAACAACCCTGATGCGATCGACATGGTCTCGATCTGGGGCCTCGGCTTCAAGGCCGAGCTCGGCGGCAGTCTTGCGCCGGGACTGTGGATGCATCAGGGCGCGCAGCGCGTGCTGCAGCAGACGCGACCGGGGGTGCTCTACAGCGATCTCAGTGCCTGCAACTCCTATCAGAACGCACTCGCAGCAGCCGCGCAGGTGAAGGTGCCCGTCACCTTCATTCTCGGCGAGCGCGATATGATGACGCCAGCCAAGGGCGGCAAGGCGCTGGCGGCGGCGACGCCGAATGCGCGGATCGTCGTCGTTCCCGGCGCCGGCCACATGATCATGGCCGAAGCGCCGGATGAATTGCTGGCGGCGTTGCGGCAGTAGGCCCGCCTGTCATTGCCGGGCTTGACCCGGCAATCCATCCCAAGAAGTGACTCTTGCGAAGATCGATGGATGCGCGGGTCAAGCCCGCGCATGATGACTGAGGACACTACTGCCTTCCGGGCTGCCTGCGCTCCACCGGATGGATATCGATCGCCTGCAACCTTCCCAACCGCAGCACATCCATCGCGAGCGTCCGCCCGATGCGGTCGCGATCGAGGGCGCGGATCAGATCGTCGACACCGTTGATCTCGACGCCGTCGAGCTTGATCACGACATCGCCCGGCAACAGTCCCGCCTTCGCCGCCGGGCTGTCCGGCTCGATTTGCGCCAGCAGCGCGCCCATCTTGTTGTCGACGCCAGCGACCACCGCATGCCGCCGCGGGATCGGCGCGGTCTGGCCTGCGACGCCGATATAGGCGCGGCGGACATAGCCGTGGCGGATGATCTCGGACAGCACGAACTGCGCGGTGTTGCTGGCGACCGCAAAGCAGATGCCTTGCGCGCCGTTGATGATCGCGGTGTTGATGCCGATCACCTCCGACGCCGGCGATACCAGCGGCCCGCCGGAATTGCCGGGATTCAGTGCAGCATCGGTCTGGATCACGTCCTCGATGGTCCGCCCGCTCAGCGAGCGGATCGAGCGGCCAAGCGCCGACACCACGCCGGCGGTCACCGTCGATTCGAAGCCGAGCGGATTGCCGATCGCGACCACAAGTTGGCCGCGACGCAGGCTCTTGGAATTGCCGAGCGAGGCATAACGCAGATCGCGCGCGCCGTCGGCCCGCAGCAAGGCCAGGTCAGTGTCTGGATCGACGCCGAGCACGTGAGCATCGGTGACGAATCCTTCGGTGTCGCGCAGGCGGATCTCCTTCGATGATCCGACCACATGGCTGTTGGTGAGCACGAGACCGTCGGGCGAGATGACAATACCGGAGCCAAGCCCGCCGCGCTCACGCGCGCTGCGCACCTTCGGCCCGGTTTCGACGCGCACGACTGCGGGACCGACCCGCTCGGTCACATCGATCACGGCATTGGAATAGGCATCGAGCAAAACCCGGTCATTGTCCCGGGCAGGCTCAGCCGTTCGCGGCGACAGTCCGTCGTCGGCGATATCTGAGGTAAAATCCAACATGGCGAGATTCCTTCGGTCTCATCACATGGTGGCCGGGAACCGGATGCGCAAGTGCCGCGGCGCGTGCGCAGGCCTGCTCCGCCTCCGCTTCAGGAAACCCGCAGCTTGCCGCCCCGCGCCTTGACCGGATCGAGCAGCGACCAGTCGCCCTCAGGCAGTACATGGCCCTTCGGGAACGGGGCACGCAACTCGAGGCCGAGCGAGCGCAGCACGCGATCGTCGCGGTAGTAGCACTGCAGGACGACGCGGACGAGCGTCGCCGCCGCAACGCCGCCGGTGGCGCGGAACTCCTGCGCGACGGCATCACGCCTGGCCGTATCGAGCTCAGCCAACGGCTGGCCGGCGAGACGCGCGAGATGATCGAGCGCCTGCGCCACCAGCGCGGTATCGCGACTAAGCGTCGCCAGCATGTCGGTCTGAACAGCGGGATCGTCGGCACCGGGCACCTTGTACTCGTCGCTGGCGGGAATGATCATCGCGGCGATGGTGCGCAGATCGTCACGTTGAGATGGGGTCAGTTCATGGGCTGCGGACATCGCGGTCTCAATCGAAGAGGTTGGCAAGGCGTTGCTTCATCTGGTCGGCGACGTAGAGCGCGATCGCCTGGATGGTCGAGGTCGGGTTCACGCCGCCTGACGTGACGAACACGCTGCCGTCGACGATGAAGAGGTTTTTCACGTCGTGCGACCGGCCCCATTCGTTGACCACCGAGCGCGCCGGATCGGTGCCCATCCGCGCGGTACCGAGCAGATGCCAACCGCCCCAGGGAATCGGGTTGTTGATGCAGATGTCGGTGGCGCCGGCGGTCTCGAGGATTTCCCGGCCGCGCGCCAATCCATGCTCCATCATCTTCCAGCTGTTCTCGCTGATCGTGTAATCGATCTTCGGCGCAGGGATTCCGTGGCTGTCCTTCAGCACGGGATCGAGCGTGACGCGGTTGTGCTCCTCGGGCAGATCCTCGCAGATCGCAGACACCGCGAGCCGATGGCCGTTGAGCTTGCGGAACACGCGGTGATGGTCCGCGCCCCATGGCAAAATGCCCTTCTGTTCGCTCGCGACGGCTTCGAACACCGGCCCCGCGCCGCGGCCGAACTGGATGCCGTAGCCGCGCACGAAGCCGCGCGAGAGATCGGTGTCGTAAAACTCCTTGCTCCAGAGGCAGGTCGGCGGCGCGCGGTTAGAGTCGGTTGGCTCCTGCACAAAACCGTAGATTTGCGCATAGGGATGGAACATCAGGTTCTTGCCGACCAGGCGGGATGAATTGGCCAGGCCATTCGGGAAGCGGCCGGAGACCGAATTCAAGAGCAGACGCGGCGTGCCGACGCCGTTGCAGGCGATGATGACGACCTCGGCCGGCTGGAACTGCTCGACGCCATCCCTGTCGTAATAGACGACGCCCGAGGCCATGCCATGCTCGTTGGTCAGGATCTCGCGCACGCGGCAATGGGTCTTGAGCTCGACGCCGGCGCGGATCGCCTGCGGCCAATAGGTGATATCGGTCGAGGCTTTGGCGCCTTGCGCGCAGGCCGGCGTGCAATGCCCGAGATTGATGCAGCGCGCCCTGCCCTCGTAGTCCATCGTCGCAACTGTGGTGTCCGACGGCCACCAGTGCCAGCCGAGCTTGTTCATGGCTTTGCCGATCAGCGGCCCGGAGAGCCCGAGCGGCTGCGGCGGCATCGGCGGGTGCGTCAGCGGCGACAGCGGATCGCCTGACAGGCCCGAGACGCCCATCATGCGGTCGTTCTCTTCGAAGAACGGCACTAGGGTGTCGTAATCGATCGGCCAGTCATCCGCGACGCCGTCCAGCGTCTTCACCCGGAAGTCGGACGGATGCAGCCGCGGCCAATGCGCGGTGTACATCACCGTCGAGCCGCCGACGCCGTTGAAGTTCACGACCTTGATCGGCGAGTTGTCGTCGTTGATCGGATAGTCCTCGGGCCGGCCGCGGATGTTCGGGCTGGTCGACCAGTCGCCGTAGAACTTCGCCTCCCAGTCCCGCCCCGTGCTCGGATATTCCGAGGGCTTCATCCAGCCGCCTTGGTCGAGGCAGAGGATATGCATCTTGGTTTCAGCCAGGCTCCACGCCACCGCCGCGCCGGACGCGCCAGCGCCGATGATGAGGACGTCAACGGGGTCGTTCATTGCGGTCGCTTCGCTCCCTGAATTGTCGTCGCCTTGAGGGCGATCTGCGCTCCACGATAGGGGCAGATGCGACCGGCAGTAAAGCCGAGCGAGGCCGACTTGGCGGGACAAACACGCAACCCTGCCACGCCTTGATACAGGTTTGTCCGCGGGCGCGAGACCGGATAGCTTTTGAGCAAACCATAATCACGGGAGCGACGCCGATTCCGGACTTTGACGCCATCATTATCGGCGCGGGCATGTCGGGGCTGTACCAGCTCTACCGGCTGCGCGAGCAGGGTTTTCGCGTGCGGGTGTTCGAGGCCGCGACCGATGTCGGCGGCACCTGGTACTGGAACCGCTATCCCGGCGCGCGCTTTGATTCCGAGAGCTATTCCTATGGCTACTCGTTCTCGAAGGAGTTGCTGGAGGAATGGGAATGGTCGGAGCATTTTGCCGGCCAGCCGGAGACGTTGCGCTATCTCAATTACGTCGCTGACAAGTTCGACCTGCGCCGGGATATCCAGTTTAGGAGCCGGGTGACGGCGGCTACTTACGAGGAAGATACGCGGAGCTGGACCATCACGCTGGAGGACGGCAGCCGGTTCGACGCGCGCTTCCTGATCACCGCGATCGGGCCGTTGTCGACGCCGACCCTGCCGCGGATCGAGGGCCGCGAGGATTTCAAGGGTGCCTCTTTTCATACCGCGCGATGGCCGAAGGAGCCGGTGGATTTTACCGGCAAACGTGTCGCCGTGATCGGCACCGGCGCCACCGGCGTGCAGACCATCCAGACCATTGCTGGGCAAGTCGGCCACCTCACCGTATTCCAGCGCACCCCGAACTGGTGCGCGCCGCTGCATAACGGCAAGATCGACGCCGAGACCCAGAAGAAGATCAAGTCCGGCTATCCCGAAATCTTCGCCCGTTGCCAGGAAACCTTCGCCTGCTTCCTGCACACGCCGGACCCGCGCGGCGCATTCGAGGTGTCGGACGAAGAGCGCGAGGCGTTTTATGAAAAGCTCTATGGCGAGCGCGGCTTCGGCATCTGGCAGGGCAACTTTCGTGATATACTGATCGACCGCAAGGCGAACGCCACGATCTCCGATTTCGTCGCGCGCAAGATCCGGCAGCGCGTGAAGAATTCGGCGGTCGCGGAGAAGCTGATTCCGAAAAATCATGGCTTTGGCACCCGCCGGCTGCCGCTCGAAACTTTCTATTACGAAGTCTACAACCAGGACAATGTCGAGCTGGTCGACATCAACGAGACGCCGATCGAGCGGATCACGCCTGAGGGCATCAGGACAGGCGAACGGGATTACGAGTTCGACATCATCATCTACGCGACCGGTTTCGATGCCATCACCGGCAGTTTCGACAAGATCGATTTTCGTGGCGTTGGCGGCGCGCGGTTGAAAGACAAGTGGCGACAAGGCCCGGAGACCTATCTCGGCATCATGGTGCATGAATTTCCGAACATGCTGATGCTGATGGGGCCGCACACCGCGCTCGGCAACATCCCGCGCAGCATCGAATACAGCGTCGAGTGGGTCACCGGGCTGCTCCTGTTCGCGATGAGAGAGGGGTTGACGCGGCTGGAAGCGACGCCGGAGGGCGTGAAATCCTGGACCGATCACGTCAAGGCGCTCGGCGAGGGATTGCTGTCCAACGAGGTCAATTCCTGGATGACCGGCATCAATTCCAACGTCGAAGGCAAACAGAGGCGCATCGTCGCCCGCTACAGCGGCAGCGCGCCGGCGTATCGTGCCAGGTGCGACGAGGTGGCGGCGAAGCGGTACGATGAATTGAGGCTGGGATAGCACCCTCCCCTGGTCGGCGCGCATCGCAAGATGCGTGCCGGGGTGGGGTGATCTCTCCACTCGGGCACCGTTGGATGTGGAGAGAACGTCACCCCACCCCGCCGCTCATTTCATGAGCGTCGACCCTCCCCCTCCAGGTAGGGGAATCGCATATGGCCTTAGAGGGGTGTTGCATAGCGGTGCGAATTGGATTCTTCGGGGGTCTCCCGCTTCCCGAAGGAGACCAAGATGCGCAATCTCAGGCGGATATTTCGCCCGCTCAAAGATCCGCGTGCCAGCAACGTTCAACACAATCTGTTGGACATCCTCGTCATCGCCTTGGCGGCGACACTGGCTGGCGCCAAAACCTGCACCGAGTTCGAGTTCTTCGGCAAAGGCCGAGAGAAACTGTTGCGGCGGTTTCTGGAACTCAGATGCGGCATTCCCAGCCACGACACGTTCAGCAACGTCTTCCGTGCGCTGGACCCGAAGGGTCTGGAAGCGGTCTTGCGCAAGTTCAGCAAGGGCTTCGGCGTCAAAGGCGTGGTCAGCATCGACGGCAAGGCGCTGCGCGGGGCTTTCACGCGTGGCCGGCGGGCCACGCCGCTGCATATGGTCAATGTCTGGGCGACAGGCACGCGCATGGCCTTGGCTCAGAGGAAGGCCCCCAATCGCAACGAGATTGCCGGTGCTCTCGAAGTTCTGGCCCTGCTCGATCTGGACGGGGCCCTTGTCACCGCCGACGCCTTGCATTGCCGGCCCGACACGGCCCAAGCCATCCGCGACCGGAAGGGCCATTACGTGTTGGCCATCAAGAGCAATCGCGGCCGGCTCTTCAAGGCCGTCAAGGCGCTGCTCGATGCGGCCCGGAAGCCAGCGCGGGCGAGCCAGCGAAGGACTTCCGCTCACGACCGTGTCGAGCGCCGGCAGGCCATCGTCGCGCCGGCACCACAGTTGGCGAAGCAATACGGCTTCCCCGCGATCGCTGCCGTCGGCCGCATCGACAGTTGGCGCGCCCACGCCGGCAAGCCCGCCAAGCACAAGGTTCGATACTTTCTGGCCTCGCGCCTGCTGTCGGCCAAGAAGCTGCTCGAGGTCGTGCGCGCCCACTGGGGCATCGAGAACAATCTGCACTGGGTCCTCGATACGGTCTTCGACGAAGATGCCTGCCGCAGTCGCAAGGATCACGCGCCGGAAAACCTCGCCGCTATCCGCAGGATCGCCATCAACGCCCTGCAGGCAACACCAGGACCGGCCCGCATCAGCCACAAAATGCTCCAGGCCAGATGGGACAACGACTTCCTTCTCTTCGCCTTCGCCCATATGCGATTACCCTCCCCCTCCAGGGGAGGGTGAAGGCGCGTGCACGTCTGTTCCAAATTTTCTAGCACCCACATATGATTTCGCGATCTCGCGGCGCATTGCGTCCGAGCTTTGCTCTCAGCTTCCCGCCCTCTCATTCAGAGGGCGCAGGGAAGACCGGGTGCGCGCCGCACCCGCGGTCTCGTGTGCAATTGCGCATAGCAAAAACGCACACGAGCATACAGGTACAGCGGGAGCATCCCGGCCTTCCCTGCGCAATGGCTTTACGGCTTACTTCGTGCTCTTCCCGGCGAACGGCTTTTTTGCCACCGTCGTCCCGGAGAAGCTTCGCTTCCAAAGGACTTAATGCCAGCACCGCGACATCAGAACCACACGACTTCACCGTACGCATCCGGCGCGTACGTCTAGCGCGCCATCAGCGTCCATCGCATCTCACCGCACGTTAGTGACGATGGCCAACGCCCCCTCATCTGCCGTGAGACGGACGGAGTTATGCGCGTGATTTGGGTGGGAACGAAAGCAGAATATTTTTGATTACGGGGCTTGACACGATTTCTGAAAATCAGAAGTGATTTGCCCATCGGGCGTCACAGATGCCGTAGGGTGGGCAAAGCGCAAGCGTGCCCACCATCAAGCAGCGCGATCCGTGATGGAATGGTGGGCACGGCGCTATCGCGCCTTTGCCCACCCTACGGATCTCCCGCTACCACGCATCGATACACGGCCGCTTCTTGGTCGCGCGTGCCTCCGGCTTCGGCACCGAACGCAGGCCGGACATGATCCAGTGCCGCGTGTCGGCGGGATCGATCACTTCGTCGATCTCGAGCACTGAGGCGATCGAGACCGCCTTGCCGTTGGCGTAGAGTTCGGCGACTTTGGTCTTGTAATAGTCCTCGCGCTCGACCGGGTCTTCGATTGCTTCCATCTCCTTGCGGAAACCGAGCCGCACATAGCCTTCCAGCCCCATGCCGCCGAACTCGCCGGTCGGCCAGGCCACGGTGAAGAACGAGGCGTGGAAGCCGCCGCCGATCATCGATTGCGCGCCCAGGCCATAGCCCTTGCGCAGCACGATGCTGAATAGCGGCACGGTGAGGCTGGCGCCGGTCACGAACATGCGCGCGACATGGCGCACGATCGCGGTTTTCTCCGCTTCCGGGCCGACCATGAAGCCCGGCGTATCGCAGAGCGACAAAATGGGAATGTCGAAGGCGTCGCAGAGCTGCATGAAGCGCGCGGCCTTGTCGCCGGCCGGCGCGTCGATCGCGCCGCCGAGATGCATTGGGTTATTGGCGATCAGGCCGAACGGTCTTCCCTCGATACGGATAAAAGCGGTGATCATGCCGACGCCGAAATCCCGTCGGATCTCCAGCACCGAGCCTTCGTCGGCCAAGAGATCGATGACGCTGCGGATGTCGTAGACCCGCAGCCGGTTCTCCGGAATGGACCGCCGCAGCAGGCGTTGGTCCGGCGCTTTCCAGTCGGCGACCGCGCCCTGGAAGTAGGACAGATATTTCTGCGCCGCGGATGTCGCCTCGGCTTCATCCTCGACCAGAATGTCGATAACGCCGTTCGGCGACTGGAACGACACCGGACCTACTTCAGCAGGGTGATAGACGCCGAGCCCGCCGCCCTCGATCATCGCCGGTCCGCCCATGCCGATCGAGGCATTCTCCGTCGCGATGATGACGTCGCAACAGCCGAGCATCGCGGCGTTACCGGCAAAGCAATAGCCGGAGACGACGCCAATCACCGGCACCAGCCCCGAGAGCTTTGCGAACTGCACGAAGGACGGCCCGTCGAGGCCGGTCATGCCGAGTCTGTCCGTATCGCCGGGGCGACCGCCGCCGCCTTCGGCATAAAACACCAGCGGCAGCTGCCATTGCTCGGCCAAGCCCAGCATGCGGTCGATCTTCTTGTGGTTCATGTGGCCTTGGGTGCCCGCGAGCACAGTGTAATCGTAGGCGATCACCATGCAGCGCGCGGCGTCCGCGCCGAATTTTTCCGCGTTCACGGTGGCGACGCCGGAGATCAGGCCATCGGCCGGCGTGTTGCGGATCAGGTCATCGACCGTGCGTCGCCTTCGCTGGGCAGCAATTGCGAGCGAACCATATTCGACGAAGGAGCCTTCATCGACGAGGTGCGCGATGTTCTCGCGCGCCGTGCGCTGGTTGGTCTTGCGGCGGCGCTCGACCGAGGCCGGCCGGTTTTCATCCAGCGTGATGGCGTGACGCTCGATCAGCTCGGCCAGATCGGGACGGATGTGGTCGAGATCGACATCCTCTTCCTCAGCGACATCATGGGCGTCGAGCTCGGCCGGCTCCAGATAGAGGATCGGCTCGTCCTGCATCAGCGTCACGCCGGAGCCTGCTGCGATCTGCGTCACCCGGCCGCCCTGCGGCGCCGTGACCAGATGCTCCATCTTCATGGATTCGAGCACCGCGATCTGCTGGCCGGGGCGAACGAGATCTCCCTCCTCGACGCCGATCGCGACGATCGTGCCTTGCAGCGGTGCTGGCACCGCGACCGAACCTGCCGGGCCGGCTGCCGATGCCGCGACCGCGATCGCGAGCGTCTCGTCATCGGAGGCGCTGCCGGATTCGACCAGTTCCGTCTCCGCCGTCGTGTTGGTTTCGCCAATCAGATCGGCGACATGCTTGTCGATAAAACCGGTGCTGAGACGGTTCTCGACGAAATCCGGATGCGCCAAAATCGCCGCAAGAAAGGGAACGTTGGTGGCGACACCGCCAATGCGAAATTCACGCAGCGTCCGCGAAGCTTTGTGCACCACGTCGGTCCAGTTGCCGCCTGGCGAATGCACGATGACCTTTGCGAGCAGCGAGTCGAAGGCGGCGCTGGTCCGGTAGCCCGAATAGCCGAACGTATCGACGCGCACGCCGGGGCCGGACGGCAGGTCGAACACGGCCAGTGTGCCGCCGGTCGGTCTGGTGGCGCCGGTCTCGTCCATCACCTCCATGTTGACGCGGAGCTGGATCGCAAAGCCGCGCGGCCTCGGGATATAGCCCTGCGCAAGCCCGAGCGAGCCCAGGGTCGCACCGGCCGCGACCGCAAGCTGCGACTGCACGAGATCGAGGCCGAGCACCTCCTCGGTAACGGTATGCTCGACCTGCAGCCGTGGATTGGCCTCGATGAAGGCGAATGCCTTGTCGCTGGTCCTGGCGTCGTTATCGACTAGGAATTCGAAAGTGCCGAGATTGTCGTAGTTCGCGGCGGCGGCTAGTTCCTTGGCGGCGTCGATGATGCGCGTACGCAAGGCGTCGTTCAGCGACGGGCTTGGCGCGACCTCGATGAGCTTCTGGTTGCGGCGCTGGATCGTGCATTCACGCTCCCACAGATGGCTGATCGCGCCGTGGTGGTCGCAGATGACCTGCACCTCGATGTGGCGGGCATTGCGAATCAGGCGCTCGACATAGACGCCATCGCTGCCGAAGGCCGCCATCGCCTCGGATTGGCAGCGCGCATAGGCCTCCTCCAGCCTGCCCGCGTCATCGACGATGCGCATGCCGCGGCCACCGCCGCCGGCGATGGCCTTGATCATGATGGCGCCGCCTGCGCCGAGCGATTCCAGGAAGGCCTTGGCCTCATCGAGGCTGGTCGGCCCGCTGGTGCCCTCGATAACAGGCACGCCGCACTTTTTTGCCAGCGCCTTGGCCTGCGCCTTGTCGCCGAACAGATCGAGCGCCTCCGGCGACGGCCCGACGAAGACGATGCTTTCCTCGATGCAGCGGCGGGCGAACCCGGCATTCTCGCTGAGGAAGCCATAGCCGGGATGCACGGCGTCGCACTCGGTCGCCTTGGCGGCTGCGATCACCGCCTCGATATCGAGATAGGCCCGCGCGCCGCGCCCGGGGATTTCAAGGGCGGCGTCGGCGGCGCGGACATGCAGCGATTCCGCGTCGTCGGCGGAGTAGATTGCGACCGTCGCAAGGCCAGCGTCGCCCGCGGCGCGCGCGATGCGGATGGCAATCTCGCCGCGGTTGGCAATCAGCAATTTATGGAAGGACATGAACGGTTCCGTCTGGACAGCAGAGCGAAATGATGCGGCGATCGGCTCACCTCGCCCCGCTTGCTTCCCATACCCCAATCAGCAGCGCGAGGCGGCTACCGGCAGTTTCTTGTTTACTCGACATGAACCGTTGCCGAGATTCTGCGCAAGTGGAATTTCGTTCCACATGACGGAATTCACACAGCTACTGAGGCGCTTAGCGCTCTATCGGCAATCGAGCTGGGCTTCGAACCAGCCCTGCAACGACGCTGCGAGCGGCGGCCAGGCCCGCTGAAATGGCGAGAGTTGTCTTGCATTGGCGCGATAGATTCCGCGTAGCTCCCGCTCGATCGCGGGGAGATCGACACCGGTGCAACGGCCTTCGCTGACGATCAGCCGTCCGTCCACCACGACGTCGCGCAAGACAGACGCGTTGCCGCGCGCGAACAGGAGATCGACGGGGTCGACCGGCATGATCCGGTCGCGGTCGAGCCGATCGAGATCGATGGTGACGAAATCGGCTGGCGCGCCTGATATGAGCGTACCCGTTCCGGGCGCGCCGGTCGCCCTGCGGCCATTGGCTATCGCGAGCGCGAGGAATTCGGCAGCGGTCCAGGTGCGCTCGAAGCCAAGGCCGCCGTGCATCATCTGCACCAGCCGCATCTCGCGCAGCACGTCGTCGTCTTCGTCGAGCGCGAGACCATCGACGCCGACCGCGATGGCGCAGCCACACCGGTGCGCCGCGGCGATCGGCGCGAGGCCCGAGCGCAGGTGCAAATTGGAGGAGATGTTGGTGACGATACGCGCGCCAGACGCCGCGATCATCTCGATCTCGTCGGGGCGGGCGTGGATGCAATGCGCCAGCGTCAGCCGCTCCGACAGGAAGCCGATGTCGCGGAGATAGCGGACGACGCCATCCGGAAAATGCTGGTCAGCCCAGGCGCGCTGATAGATTGTCTCCAGCAGATGCATGTGGATGCGTCGCCCGGTGTGCACCGAATTCTCGGCTACCGCCTCGAGCAACGGTTTTGAGCACCATTGCACGCCCGCGGGGCCAAGCTGCACATCGACTTTGGGACCTGCGATGGCCGAGGCGATGGCATCCGTAAGTTCGATATAGGTCTTTGGCGACATCGGCGCGCGGACGAACAATTCCTCAATGGCCTTGCGATCGTCGCTTGAGAGCTGCGACAGCACCGGTTCGCCGTCGCCATAGACCACCGGGTTCTGGTCGCGCACGGCAAGCGCAAACGCGATGCGGATGCCGACGTCGGACGCCGCGCGCGCAATCGCCTTTGCCTCCTCGACCAGCGGCATGGTGCCGCTTGGCCGGGTGTAGTGCACCATCATCGCCGCGCAGCCCGCCCGCGCCGAACGGGCCAATGCCGATGCGGCGGTCAGATAGGGATCGACCGGCGTGCCGAGCGCGGAGCGCAGGATCCAGCTTTCCAGGGGCATGCCGAGCGCGCCGAACGAGGACGCGGTCGGCCGCGCGTGATCATGGGCATTGACAAAGGCGGGAAGGATGAGGGTGCGCGGGCCGGTCGTGGACGGCGTCGCTGGCGAGATGGACGTGACGAGGCCGTTGTCGTGTTGAAGCACGACGTTGTCGAGCAGCCCGCGGTCGGGACCGGAGAAGAGGCTATGTGCCGGAACGTCAGTAGCCATGGCGTGCCCTCTCCGTCATTGCGAGCGAAGCGAAGCAATCCATCGCGCCGCGAAAAGAAGGAATGGATTGCTTCGGCCTTCGCTCTTCGAGCTACGGCGGACAAGTCGTCGCTGCGCTCCTCGCAATGACGAACGATGTCAATTCGCGGTATACACCAGCTCCCGCTCGGCGCGCGGCGGCAGGAATTCGCGGGAAAAAATCTCCGATGGCGCTGGCGCGCGGGCGAGCTGGTAGCCTTCGACGATGATGCCGATGGCGCGAGCCATGCGGTCGTCCTTGACATCGCCGACGCCGATCTCCTTCATCTCGGGAGAGACGATCAGCTTGTCGAAGGAAAACTGCAGGCGGCGCTTCTCCACGTCGGCATTGATCAGATTGTCGTAGTTCAGCGCTGCCTTCATCCCGGCATTCTGGTCCTTGGCGATCGCGATCACGGCCTTATTGACGGCGCGGACGAGGCCGGCGACGGCCTTCGGATTGGCCGCCAGCAGCTTGCGCGACACCATCATGCCGTTGGAATAAAGATCGAGGCCGTAATCGCCAAACGAGAACCACTTGTAGTCCTTGTCGGGATCCTGGCGGTTTAGCACCAGGTTGAAGTAGCTCGTGATGTTGAACACCAGCGCCGCGTCGATATCGCCCTTGATAAGCATCGGCTCCTGCAGGTTCGGCGCCATGTTGGAGATCTTGATCTTCTCGCCCTCCAGCTTGTTCTTGTTGGCAAACACCGGCAACAACCGCGTCGTCGGCGTACCCTGCGCGCCGCCGAGCGTGCGGCCCTCAAAGTCCTTGATGGTGTTGATGCCGCTGGTCTTCTTGGTGACGATCGCAAACGGCGGCTGATTCCAGATCATGTAGACCATCACAGGCGCGTCCTGCGGCTTGGTCGAGGCGTTCTGGATGATGGCGTTGACGTCGCCGAAGCCGGCGTCATAGGCGCCCGACATGATGCGCGTCACGGTCGCACCGGAACCCTCGCCCTGATCGATCACGACATTGAGGCCCTCTTCCTTGAAGAAGCCGTTGTCCTTGGCGTAGAAGAACGCGGCGTCGGACCCTTGCGTCTTCCAACCCAGCGTAAATTTGATCGTGGTTTCCTGGGCGCTGGCGGCACCGGCGAACAAGGCAACTCCCAACAGCGCGGCGCTTACTCTGGCTAACATCATATTCTCCTCGATAAGGGTTGGATGGCGGTTGGCGAAAACGTTCATGTCGCGATCATGTCGTTCTTGCGGGTGGCCCAGCCGGTGACGCGCCCCTCGATGACCGAGAAGATCACGTAGAGCGCGACGCCGAGGCCGGCGAGCACGAACAGGCCGGCGAACACCAGCGGCACGTTGAAATTCGAGGACGCGGTCATCATCACGTTGCCGATGCCGCGGTTCGAGGCGACGGTTTCCGACAGTACCGCGCCAACGAAGGCGTAGGAGATCGCGACCTTCAGCGAGGCAAAGAAGAACGGCATGGTGCGGGGTAAGCCGACATTCCAGAGGATGTCGAACTTGCTGGCGCCGAGCGCTTTCAGCACGTCTTCGAGTTCCGGTTCGGTCGTCGCCAGCCCCGTCGCGATGTTGACCACGATCGGGAAGAAGCAGATCGAGAGCGCGGTCAGCACCGCCGGCACCGAGCCGGAGCCGAACCACAGCACGAAGATCGGTACCACGGCGACCTTCGGGATCGAGGAAAATCCAACGAGCAGCGGATAGGCCGTATCGTAAGCGGTTTTCGAGACGCCGATCACCGCGCCCAATACGACGCCGAGACCGACGCCAAGAACAAACCCGATCATCGTCGTCGCCAGCGTCTGCAGGATGTGCGGCCAGAGGATGGGGAATTTATCGACCAGCGTGACGAATACCTGCGAGGGACGCGGCAGCACCAGGTCGGACATGCCCGTCATCAGGCAGAACAATTCCCAGGCGACGAAGAACAGCACGATCAGTGCCGCCGACCAGGCTTTTTGGCGATAATCGAGATCGGGCATGTCAGGCTGCTCCCTGCGCTGAAGCCGTTCTGGCATCGACGATGAACGCGCGCAGTTTCTGGTTCAGCGCGACGAAATCCGGCTCGAAGGTCATCGCGACCGTGCGCGGGCGGGCGAAGTCGACCCGGCTGTCGTCGAGGATGCGGCCGGGCCGCGCGCTCATCACGCAGATGCGGCTGCCGAGAAAGGCGGCCTCGCGCAGATCATGCGTCACCAAGAGCACGGTCGGCTTGTGCGCGATCCAGAGATCCTGCAGGATCGACCACAGCTCTTCCCGCGTGAACTGGTCGAGCGCGCCGAAGGGCTCGTCGAGCAGCAGCATGCGCGGCTCGTGGATCAGCGCGCGGCAGAGATTGGCGCGCTGAAGCATGCCGCCGGAGAGTTGCCAGGGGTAGCGGTTACCGAACCCCTTGAGGCCGACCTGCTCCAAGAGCGCATTGGCCTTGTCGCGGAATTCGGTCTTGCGCAGCCTTCGGAACTGCGAGCGAAACGGCTCGACGATCTTGAGCGGCAGCATGATGTTCCGCTCAATCGACATCCACGGCAGCATGGTCGGATTCTGGAACGCCATGCCGACGCGTAACGCGCGGGCGGCGACTTCCCGGCCGCCGACGATGACGACGCCCGATGTCGGCTGAACCAGGCCGCTCACCAGCCGCAGGATCGTCGACTTGCCGCAGCCAGAGGGGCCGACCAACGCGACGAACTCGCCATCGGCGATCCGCAAGCTTGTCGTGGAGAGGGCCGGCACCGCGCGGGGTCCGCGGCCGAAGGTGACGGAGGCTTCCGACAGTTCGATTGCGATCGGAGCGGCAGAGCCCGGAACTGGCGTGTCCTGAAGTTCGGATTGTGGTTGCATGCGCATCATGGCTGGAAGTGCATGCAAGCCGGATGCCAGCCAAACTTGCCTTTGGAATCAAGGTCGCTGCGATTTGCCGCCCGATCCGGCGGATTCCTTTTGTGCAGCTCGACCCTCAAAGTGCATGCAATTGAGGCGCACAATCAGGCGGCAATTGTGATAAGAGGACCCATTCGAAGCACCCTCCAGGATTCGCCGATGGCGCCCCGCCCCGCCAGCAAGACTGCTATCCCATCCGACAAGGTCGGTGTGATCTGCCGCGCGCTGCGCCGCGCCATCATCGAGCAGGCGCTGGCGCCCGGCGCGAAATTGCCCGAGGATTCGCTCGGCGAGCGGTTCGGCGTCAGCCGCACCATTGCGCGGCATGCGCTGGGCCAATTGGCCGCGGAAGGTCTTGTCGAACTGCGTCGCAACCGGATTGCGGTGGTGGCGACGCCGAGCTGGCAGGAAGCGCGCGATGCCTTCGATATCCGGATCGAACTCGAGCGCTTGGTGGTGCGCCAGCTCGCCGGCAAGCTGACCAAGAGCCAGATTGCCGAGCTCAACGCCCATGTCGATGCCGAGGACCGCGCGCGCGACGGCTCGGATGCGGTGTCGATCCGCCTCGCGACGGAATTCCACATCCTGCTCGCCAATATGACGAACAGCCCGATCCTGGTGCGTTACGTCAGCGAGGTCGCCTATCGCTGCTGCCTGACGCTATCGCTCTACAGCCGTCCGCATTCGTCGGAATGCGCGATCAACGAGCACCGCGCGATCATCGCCGCGCTGGTCAAGGGCGACGAGGCCAAGGTGATGAGCCTGATGCACAGCCATCTGGATTCGGTGGCCAGCCGCGCGCTGGTAGCCCCCGCCCCGCCGCGCGGCCGCGATTTGCTGGATATTCTGGCGCCCTATGCCGAGGAAGGCGAAAGCGAGCGGTTGGTGAAGCTGCCGAAGGTGGTAAGGGCGAGGTAGGTCTGCCGCCCGCAGCAATCGCCGGTGGCCTCGTGGTTCGAGACGCGCGGCGTTGCCGCGCTCCTCACCGTGAGGGTCCAAGACCTCATCTTGAAAGTCTAGGACCTCATCCTGAGGAGCGCGCTTAGCGCGCGTCTCGAAGGATGAAAGCCCCGAACCTCACGCCTCAATCCCCATCTGCACCAGAATCCGCTCGGCGCTGTCGTTCCAGACGTCCATCTTCACGATCAGCCCACCCCTGACCACGAAGCGGTCGACATAGCGATTACCTTCGAACGGCGTGCCGTCGAGCCATTCGCCGTAGAGCGTGCCGATGCTGTAGACGACGGTCTCCTCGGCGCCCGGGCAGACGTCGAAACGGTCCATCTTCTTCTTGACCCAGCGATAGCGTCTCGCGTTGAAGCCGGTCGGCCCGCGGGGATGGTCGAACTCGCGGCCACCGGTGAAGGTGATGATCGTGCCCGGCTTCATGTAAGCCGCGGCCGCATCGGGATCCGGGATCATCGATGCCGTGAGATAGGCTTTGACCACCTCGGCATCGGACATTCCCTTCACTTCGGCTTTCGCAGCGACAGACATGGCGGCTTCTCCTGATGCCGGGGATACTACAGTCCGAGTGGCAAACTGCATGCACATATTTTGAACAGTTCAGCCTTCCAATTGCACACAATCTGGAGGTGCCCGATGCCCCCGCTTCCGATAGGTTGAGATCTTCTCCAGCCCGACGCCTGATGAACACGAAAACCGCCTTTGACCTGATCTTCCGCAACGCCAGGACGCGAACCTCGCCGACGCCTGTCGATATCGGCATCGCCGGAGGGCGTATCGTGGCCATCGAACCCCGGCTTGCCTGCGACGCAGTCGAGATCGAGGTCGGCCGCAGATTGGCCCTGCCCGGCTTCGTCGACACCCACATCCATCTCGACAAGGCCTGCCTGCTCGGCCGCTGCGCGCACAATCATAGCAGCGTCAGCGAAGCCATCGCCGCGGTCGCCGCGATGAAGTGCGATTTCACGGTCGAAGACGTCTATGCGCGCGGCGCGCGGGTGATCGAGCGCGCCATCGTGCATGGTACCACGCGGATGCGTACCCATGTCGAAATCGATCCGCGGATTGGCTTGCGCGGCTTTGAGGCGGTGAAAGCGCTGAAGCGCGATTATGCCTGGGCGCTCGATCTTTCGATCTGCGTGTTTCCGCAGGAGGGCCTCACCAACGATGCCGGCGCCGAGGAGCTGCTCATTGCCGCCTTGCGCGACGGCGGTGAGGTGATCGGCGGCTGCCCCTATATGGACACCGACCCAAACGCACATCTCGAAAAGATTTTCGACCTCGCGCAGCAATTCGATGTCGATATCGACCTGCACCTCGACTTCGATCTCGATCCGTCCTGGTGGCACCTCGAAGAGGTCTGCCGGCAGACCGAGCGGCGTAACTATCAGGGCCGCGTCGCGATCGGTCACGCCACCAAATTATCGGCGCTGCCGCCGGACCGGCTGAAGGCGGCAACGGCGCGACTTGCGAAATCCGGCGTCGCCGTCACCGTGCTGCCCGCGACCGATCTCTATCTGATGGGCCGCGACGCCACGCACAATGCGCCGCGCGGGCTGACCGTGGCGCACAAGCTGGTTGAAGACGGCGTTCTCTGTTCGGTCGCGACCAACAATGTGCTTAATCCCTTCACGCCGTTCGGTGACGCCTCGCTGCTGCGGATGGCGAATTTCTACGCCAATGTCGCGCAAGCAGGGATCAGCGAGTTCGACGCCTGCCTCGATCTCGTTACCGAGCTGCCGGCGCGGCTGATGAACTTGCGGGATTACGGGATCGCGCCTGGCAAGCCGGCCGATCTGGTTATTCTCGATACCGATAGCGGCACCAATGCAATCGCCGAACTGCCTGATGTGCTGATGGGGTTCAAGAATGGCCGCCAGGTGTTCGGGCGGCAGAGGCCGACGCTGTTTCCGCCACGAGCTTAGCTTTCCGCACCGTCGGTGGCTTCATCCTTCGAGACGCGGCGCGAGCGCCGCTCCTCAGGATGAGGTCTAAAATCTCGCGGGTGAAAAGAATCTTAGACCCTCATGGTGAGGAGCGCGGCGAAGCTGCGCGTCTCGAACCACGAGGCCACGGCGCGCCGGATAAGCACAATCTGCATTAACGGTCTGCGTACCCTGCGATTGACCTCCCTATCATCCCTTGTTGTTATTGACCAACGACAACGACAACCCGCGGGGCAGGAATCATGAAAAAGGCCATCCAGATAAGAAGCGTCGAAACGCTGGCCTGCGACGCCGGATGGCGGAACTATCACTTCGTCAAGATCATGACCGAGGACGGCATCGTCGGCTGGAGCGAGTACGACGAGGGTTTTGGGGCGCCCGGCGTGACGGCGGCGATCGAACGGCTTGGCGCGCGCGTCGTCGGCAAGAACGCGTTCCAGCACGAGCGGATCTACGCCGAACTGTTCGCCGCGACGCGCCCGGCCGCCGGCGGCGTGGTGGCGCTGGCGCTTGGGGCGCTCGAGAATGCGCTGCTCGACGTCAAGGCCAAGGCGCTCGGCGTGCCCTGCTACGAACTGCTCGGCGGCAAGATCCGCGACCGCATCCGGGTCTACTGGTCGCACTGCGCGACCTGGCGCATCAACCATCCCGACTGGTTCAAGCCGGCGATTACCGATCTCGACGGCGTCAAATCGATTGGCCGCGAGGTGCGCGAAAAAGGCTTTACGGCGATGAAGACCAACATCTTCGTCTACACCGACGGCAAGCCGCAAGGCTGGCGGCCGGGCTTTGGTTCGCCGTTCGAACCCGAGATCAACGTCGATCGCAAGGTGCTGCGCAATCTTTGCATGCATCTGGAGGCAATCCGCGACGGCGCCGGCCCCGATGTCGATCTGCTGCTCGACCTCAACTTCAATGCCAAGACCGAGGGCTACCTCAAGATACTGCGCGCCATCAAGGACATGGATCTGTTCTGGGTGGAGATCGACACCTTCAACCCGCAGGCGCTGGGCTACATCCGCCGCCAGAGCCCGCATCCGGTGTCGTCCTGCGAGACGCTGTTGGGCCTGCGCGAGTTCCTGCCCTATTTCAACGAACAGGCGATGGATGTCGCCATCGTCGACACGCCATGGAATGGCGTCTGGCAATCGATGAAGATCGCCGCGGCGGCCGAGCATTTCGAGGTCAACGTCGCCCCGCATAATTTCTATGGCCACCTCTGCACCATGCAGAACGCGCACTTTTCCGCCGCGGTGCCGAATTTACGCATCATGGAAACCGACATCGATCGCCTGGCGTGGGACCATGAATTGTTTACGCACGTGCCCGAGATCGTCGATGGCCATCTGGTGATGCCGGACCGTCCCGGCTGGGGCACCGAGCCCAACGAGGAAGGCCTGCGCGCCCATCCGCCGAAGAGCAAGGGTGGGCTGTTGAACTACGGGCAGAAGAGGTAGACGCGCGCTCCGCACTCGCGGTGCCGTAGGGTGGGCAAAGCGAAGCGTGCCCACCATTCCTTACGACGCGCGTAGATAGATGGTGGGCACGGCGCAAATGCGCCTTTGCCCACCCTACTTTCCGCTCACTTATCGCCCGGTGCGCCCAGAAACGCGCTCTCGACCACATCGCCGATCGGCTGCCAGGAATTGCCGTCGAACTGCACCAACCGCATCTGCTCGATCGGATGAAAGTCGGACGGCCCGGTATTGATCGCTATTCCCGGAAATGCGACCGTGCTCTGGTAGTTCCGCAAGGACGCCGCCTGCCGCATGATGTTCTCGCGCGACAGGTCGTCGCCGCACTGGGTCAACACCTGGACCAGCGTCTCGGCCGCCGCGTAGCCGAAGATGGCATTGCCGTCCTCCTTGTCACCGTCAGGATAATATTTGTCCATGAACGCGAGCCATTCCTTGATGGCGGGATCATCCTTCCAGGTGGTGTCGCTGGCATCTTTGAGGAACGAGGTGGAGATCACACCGACGGAATTCTGAAGTCCTGCCGGCCTTAGCGCGTTTGCGATCGATGCTGCCGCATTGACCAGCAACAACTGTGGATGCCAACCGAGTTCAGCCGCTCTGCGGATCGCACGCGCCGAGATCGGCGGTGCGCAGTTGAGCACGAGCACTTCAGCGCCGGAGTTCTTGAGGATGTCGACCTGGGTGTCGATCGACATATCAGCATCAATGGCGATATCCGCAACGATCATGTCGGCAGTGATGCCGAGCCCCTCCTGCAATCCCCGGAACAGATCGCGGCCGAACTGATCGTTCTGCCAGAGCACGGCGATCTTCCGGCTCGGATAGGCGGCTTGAATGTAGTTGGCGTAGATACGCCCCTCAGCCCGGAACGTCGGCTGCCAACCCATCGTCCAGGGAAACCGCTTCGGATGCGCCCACTCTTCGTCGCCGGAGGCAACGAAGAGCTGCGGTATGTTTCTCTCGTTGAGATAGCTTCGCGTCGCCAGATTGCTCGGCGTGCCGAACGACCCGAACATCAGGTGCACGCGCTCCTGTTCGACCAGCTCGCGGGTCTGCTCGACCGCCGTTCTCGGATTTGAGCTGTCATCGCGGGAGATGAACCTGATCTTGCGCCCGTTGATGCCGCCGCGCTCGTTGATCATGTCGAAATAGGCGGCCTCCGCCCTGCCGATCGAAGCGAACGCGGCCAGCGGGCCGGTGTAGGGCATGATGTTGCCGATGCGGATTTCGGTGTCGGTGACGCCGGCAGCCCGGGCCGGCTGCAGGGCGGCCAGTATCGATGCCAAGAACAATGCGAAGAAGGCTGGTGACAGCCATTTTATTCTTGTTTTCATCAACGCTGCCCTCGAACCCGAGCTGTTCAGAGCTCGTGACGCCACCCAGCGATGACGATGATAGCGCGGGAGTTCAGGTTGTTAAAATGAAATGTTGGCGGCGCGGCATTGCCACGCCAAATGGGTCGCCAGTCTTCATAAAATGAGACGTTGCGGTTCAGGCGTGTTTGATGTCCGATATATCCTCAGCAGCGGCACGAATTCGAACATCGCTGGATATCCGAGTTGCGTCTAAGCAGTGTGTGGCAAGGAGGTCGAGGCATGAGGATAACGATCGTAGCTTTGGGAACGGCCCTGGTCCTGGGTAACCTGGGCACGTTTGGTACCGCGGCGCATGCGCAGACGGCCCAAGTCGTTCGTGAACCACGGGAAAGGCCCATCATCAGGGTGCCCGTCGTAAGGCCAACTCCCTACTGGGATTACAATATCGTTCCACGATATCGTTATCGCCCTGAGGATGACCGGGTCGATCCATGCGGCGGGCCCGTAGTGCCGGTGATACGCGAGGGGCCTCAAGAGGCAACGGTTCCGTTGTGGCTGGCGAACGAGTTGGGTCTTGGCCGTATACATGGTCGAGATTGGCCGTGTAGGGGCCGCAATCGGTAATGCACCGATTTGAGCAGCAACGTAGCCCGCATGAGCGAAGCGATATGCGGGAGCTATGACCCGGATATCGCTACGCTCATCCGGGCTACGGCCTCACCGCAGCTTAATATCCAGCCAACCCAACGGATTGACCGTTACGCGGTCGCCGGTGTCGACCAGCACCGTCGTGGTTTCGGCTTCGATGATCGCGGGTCCCGTCAACGCGTGGCCAGGGCGCAGTTCGTCGAGCGCGTAGACCGGGACTTCGCGCCAGCCGCCGAAGAAGGCTTGCCGCCGGCTATGCGGCGAACAGGTGCTGGAGGATGCGGCCTCGCGTGCGCTTTCGTCTTGTCGTTGGACTTCGCCGATCGCCGCGACGCGGGCGTTGACGAAGACGACCTCCTGGCCGCGCGAGGCATAAGTGTACAGTTCCTCGTGCCTGACGTGGAAGCGGTCTTCGATCCGGTCCACCAGGTCAGGCGCGTTCCAGTCGAGTCCGTCGAGCGAGACGTCGATCTCAAAGATCTGCTCGCCGTAGCGCATTTCGGCGGAACGCTCGATCGCTATCTTGCCGTTGAACCACGAACGCAGCCGGCCGGCGGCCTGCTGCTCGAGCCCGGCAAACAGCTCGCGCACTTCATCGGCGGAGATGCGCGCGCCGGCGCCATAATGCGTGCGGCTGACTTCGTAGCGGAGGTCGCTGGTCAGCATGCCCCAGGCCGACAGCACGGACGCCACCGTCGGCACGATGATGCGCTTGATCTCGAGCTCGCGAGCGACCTCCGCCGCGTGCAGGCCCGCCGCGCCACCAAAACTCAACAGCGCGAATTTCCGGGGATCGACGCCGCGGCGCAGCGTCATCAGGCGGATGCCATCGGCCATGTTCAGATTGATCATGCGGTAGATGCCGGCGGCGGCCTCGACGCGCGACAGCTCCATCGCAGCCGCGATGCGGTCGACGGCCGCCTCCGACGCCGCGCGGTCGAGCGGGCGCTTGCCGCCCATGAAGGCTGTGGCATCGAGATAGCCGAGCACGACATTGGCGTCGGTGACGGTGGCGGCCTCGCCGCCATTGCCGTAACAGGCCGGGCCAGGTACCGAGCCCGCGCTTTCGGGCCCGACCCGCAGGGTGCGGCTGGCATCGACGCTCGCGATCGAGCCGCCGCCGGCGGCGATGCTGGCGATATCGAGGCTGCGCAGCGCGATGCGCTGGCCGGCCAGCATGCCGTCGGCGGAGAGCGAGACCTGCCCCCCAGAAATCAGCGAGATATCGGTGGAGGTGCCGCCCATGTCGAACGGCACCAGATCGGGAATGCCGAGCAAGTCAGAACAGCGCCGCCCGCCCGACATGCCGCCCGCGGGACCTGACAGCACCGTGCCCGCGGCAAGGCGCGAAGCTTCCTCGACCGGCGCCATGCCGCCATGCGACAGCACGACAAAGAGACTGCCCTTGAAGCCGGCCTCGACGAGACGCGTTTCGAGATTGGTCAGATAGCGCCGCACGATCGGCTCGACATAGGCGTTCACGATCGTGGTCGAGACGCGTTCATATTCCTTGATCTGCGGCAGCACGTCGCTGGAGCGCGAAATGCTGATATCAGGCAGCGCCTGCTTCAGCCGCTCGACGGCGGCGAGTTCGTGAACCGGGTTGAGATAGGAGTGCAGAAAGCACACCGCGACCGAGCTTGCGCCCGACTGCCTGATACCGGCAATCGCGTCGTCGAGCGACTTTGGGTCGAGCGGAACGAGGACGCTGCCGTCGGCCTTGAGCCGCTCCTTGACACCGAAACGCAAATCACGCGGCACCAGCGGCGCCGGTGGCGGTGAGCGCAGATCGTAGCGATCCGGTTTCAGCCCCTCGCGCATCTCGATGACGTCGCGATGACCTTCGGTGGTGATCAGCGCGACTTTGGCGCCCTTGCGCTCCAGCAGCGCATTGGTCGCGACCGTCGTGCCGTGCACGAGGCGATCGGTCGCCGCGAGCATGTCCGCGCGCGTAACGTTCAGCCGCCGCGCCAATTCTTCCAGCCCTGCCATCACGCCGATCGATTGATCCGCCGGGGTAGATGGTGATTTTGCAAACACGGTGCGGCCGGTCTCGTCAGTCGCCACGAGATCGGTGTAGGTCCCGCCGACGTCAACGCCTATCCTGAACATCATGAGGACGCCCGCTCCGCCGCGACTTCGGTGAGGTCCTGCTCGCGGTCGCGCCGGCGCGCCTCCGCCGTTCGCTTCGCAGGAGGCCCCCACCCGCCGCCGCCCGAAGAGCGGATTTCCAGGCAATCGCCGGGACGAAGCTCGATACCGACCTCCTTGGTACGCAACACGCGGGGCTCGCGGCCCTCGGAGAGTAGACGATAGTGATGCGGCTTGCCGTCCTCGCCGCCGAGCATGCCACACGGACCGTGTCGCGCGCCGTCGCCGGCGGTATTGCCTTTCGCAGGCTTCTCCGTCTCCAGCACCAGATCGAGCGACACGCCGAGGCCGCCGCGATGCTGGCCGTCGCCGCCGGAGCCGGGGCGGAATTCATGCGTGCGGAAGTGCAAGGGAAAGCGCACTTCGGCCACCTCCAGGCTGCCGAACTTCAGCCCGCCGACCGAATGCCACTCGCCGATCGACGACCAACCGTCGCCGCCCGACGACGCGCCGCCGCCGGGCCGCGCCTGGAACAGGTGCCAGATGAAATTCTTGCCGGTGCGCGGGTCCTCGCCCTGAATCGCGATGCGAAAGCGCCGGCTCCAGCCCGCCATTGCACGCTCCGGGCAGGATGCCGACAGGGCTTTCACGATGGCCTCGACGATTTCATTGGACGGATGGCTGGTGCACAGCGTCACCGGCCGGCCTGGATCGGCCCACACCACCGTGCCCTGTTTGGCGATCACCTTCAGCGGCCGCAGCGCGCCGGTGTTCTTGGGGATCTTGGCATCGATCAGATAGGCAAAGGCCATCGCGACCGCGGCCTGCATGTTGGCGTGCGAGGAATTCACAAAGCTGGTCGATTGCGGATCGGAATCGGAGAGATCGACTTCGACGTCACTGCCGTTCTTGGTGACCTTGGCGGCGATGCGGATATCGGTTCGGCCGTGGCCGTCGTCGTCGAGAAACGCCTCGCCGTAAAACACGCCGTCCTTCCAGGTCGAGACCACCGCGCGGGTCTGCTGCTCGGTGGCGTCGAGGATCGCCTCGACGGCGGCTTCCACCACCGGCGCGCCGAACTCGGCGAACAGTCGCGACAACCGCCGCTCGCCGAGATGCGCCGCGCCGAGCATGGCCGCGAGATCGCCGCGGAATTCTCTGGGGTTGCGAATGTTCAGCGCCAGCAGGTCAAGCAGATCGTCGCGGAGCTTGCCTGCCTCGTAGAGCTTGATCGGTGGGACACGCAGCCCTTCCTGATAGATCTCGGTGGCGGCAGGGTTATAGGCGCCATGGGTGGCGCCGCCGATGTCGCTCTGGTGCGCGCGCACGATGGTCCAGAGCAGCCGCCGCTCACCGTCGAACACCGGCACGAAGGCGGTCAAATCAGGCAGATGGCTGCCGCCGTAATAGGGATCGTTGAGCAGGATCACGTCGCCGGGCTTAACGTCCTTGAACCGTTCCTCGACCGCGAGCGTCGCCCACGGCAATGCGCCGACATGAACCGGCAGGTGATCGGCCTGCGCAATCAGCCGCCCCGCGGGGTCGCAGATCGCGAGCGAAAAATCGCGGCTGGAGTTGAGGATCTGCGAATAGGAGGTGCGAAGCATCGCCTCGCCCATCTCCTTCACGATCGAGCTGAGGCGGTGCTGGACGACGGAGCGCGTGATGAGATCGATCCTGGCGGACATGGTTACCCGTTATTATCTGGCATCTGCGCCGGAGTGTAGGATGGGTTGAGCCCTTGCGAAACCCATCACCCTTCGACCAGCATTGATGGGTATCGCTTACGTTCCACCCATCCTACGTATACCGCAAAAATATGGTGGTCCCCACGATCAAGGCGGCCGCCATGAACAGCAGCACCGCGGGCAAGCCATAGACTGCCGCAACCACGCCGGTTGCCGATTGCATCAGCGCAGCACCCAGGAAGAATGCGAGGTTGACGGCTGATAGCGCCTTGCCGGCATTCTGCGCGCCCGCCATTTGCTGCGTCATGCCGAACAGCAGCGGTTGCGTCGATATGGCGATGCCGGTCAGGACAAACAGCCCGGCGTCGACCTGCGCCGGCACGGCCTTTACGCCCAGCAGCTCGGAAAGCGGATAATGCGGCGCTCCGGCCGCCATGAGGGCGAGCAGCAGTGCGGCAAAGGAATGCGTGGCGGCCAGAACTTCGCGGCGATGGCCAATGGTGCGATCGACAATCCCCATCAGCAGCGGTCCTGCGATCAGCGCCAGCGTGAACAGGCCGAGCGCGTTGCCGGCCTCAATGCGGCCGAGCGCCTTGACTTCCATCAGCCACGGTCCGCCCCATAGTCCGCGCAACACCAGCGAGGCCGCGAGTGACACCAGCGCCAGCGCGATCAGGCCGCGCAGCGGTCGCGACAGGCCGATGCGCAGCACCTCGGCCATTTGCGATAATGGCGAGGAGTCGTCGGCATGCGCGGCCGGTTGCTTCGGCACCAGCGCGAACACAGCCACCGCCACCACCGCTCCGAAGCCGGCGGAGATCCAGAATCCGGCCCGCCATCCCCACTGTTCGACGACGAAGGCCAGCGGGCTCGACGACAGCAGCATGCCAATATTGCCGATCGATAGAATGATGCCGGACCACAGGCCGAAGCGGGCCGCCGACATCTGCTTCGCCGCCAGCGTCATCGGGCACATCAGCATGCCCGAGGTGGCGACCCCGAGCAGGAATTGGCCGAACAGAAAGCCCTCCGGCCCCGTGGCCAGACCCGACGCCAGCGCGCCGACGATGGTTCCCGCCAGCAGACCGAGCGACACCGGCCGCACGCCAAACCGATCCATCGCGGCACCGACCGGAATCTGCGAAGCAGCAAAGGCGAAATGATAGATCGAGGTCAGGCTCGCCAGCGTCTGCGAGGGCGTTTTGAAATCGGCCGCCATCACGTCGAGGCTGATGGCCGGAATGGTTCGCAGCAGCGTCGACAGCATGTGACCGCAGGCCAGCGCCAGCAGCGCAAAAATCAGGGCGCGGAAATTGACATCCGCGCCATCGGCCTTCCCGTCGTCCATGAGCCGTCTCGCCCCAAAACCGTTTCGGGGCGAGGTAGCATCAATATGTTGAGAACGCGAATCCGCCCGCTATCAGCTCCTGTGGAACACCAGCGTTCGCAGTTCGATGCTCTCGCGCGGCGGCGCATCGGCCGGCGTGGTCGGATCGATGAAGGCGGTATGCGGCCCGAACCTTGTGCGGCCGTCGGTTGCGGAGTCGTAGCACTTCAACAGCAACGCCTCGTCGGTCCGCATTTCCGGAATGTAGTACCAGCGATGGTTCGGATTGTATTTTACCGAATAGGTTTCACCGCTGCGGTTCGGATAGATCAGGTCGGATGCGACGAGATCGCCCGGCTCCACCGTCTGGCCATCGCACATCGCCAGCGGCGCATCCAGCACGGGCCCCCGGATCGGCCGCCAGACGTTGATGACCTGCACGCGACCCTTCAGAAGCTCGTCAGCCTCATCCGGCAGATGTTCGCGCACGCGGTTGGCGCCTGATTTATCGGTCTGGTCGACATGGACGCGGGTGGCCGGCTGGCGTGGGCCAGCGCCCCTGATATCGGCGGCGCCCTCCACGCGCTTGCGTACGGTGTGGTCGAAGATGAAGACGCGGTCGGCCTTGAGCGTCGCCTTCAGGAAGGCTTCCACGGCGGGATAGTAGACGTTCTTCACTTCCTTATCGTCGTAGAAATTCCTGACGATGGTGGGATGGCGGACCAGCGCAAAACCTTCGCGGTCGAGCGAAAGGTTTGCCGCGATCAGGCGCGCGTCGAAGATCGGGACGTTGTGCGGTTCGGGCAGCGCGGTGGATTTGGCTTCGCCCGGCGGCGGATCGAAAGCGTAGGTGCGGGGCTTTCCCGGCGTCGGCGCGAGATAGTTCAGCTCGGCGGTGACGAAGGGAAGCGATTCGATTTTTGCTTGCTGCAGGCCCATGGTGGTCTCCTGGACTCCATTGTTTGTTCCATTTGATGTCGGAGTGACCGCCGGGCCTCACAAGACGATTTTGAAAATAGCAACGATGCCGTTCCCAGCGGCCCAGGAGGGAGAAAATCCTTGTCCAAAGCGGTTCCGGCAACGGATGGTATTTCCGGCGTTCACGGGCGCGTCATCGGCCGCGAGCGGCGCGTGCCCCAACGCGCAGCGGACCTCGAAGGGCACGCCGCTGCGGCGCATCGGCACGGCGGAGGAATTTGCCAACCTCGCCTGCTTCCTTGCTTCCGATCAGGGATCGTCATCACCGGGCACGGCGATCAATGTCGACGATGGGCGCTCGCCGGTGGTGTGAGGGGCATATGGTGCAGCACACTCAGGTCACCTCGCCCCGTCTGCGGGGAGAGGTCGAAATTCAAGCGCAGTTTGAATTTCGGGTGAGGGAGACTCTCCGCGAGCACCTCTACTAGAGCGGTCGCGGAGGCAGCCCCTCACCCCAACCCTCTCCCCGCGAGAGCGGGGCGAGGGAGATTCAAGATTAAACGGCGTCCTTGGCGGCCTTGACCGGGCGGGCCCGGACGATCTTGCGGGCCGGCTTGGCCTTGAACATCATTTCCTCGCCCGTGAAGGGGTTGGTGCCCTTCCGAGCCTTGGTCGCCGGCTTCTTGACCACGACGAACTTCGCGAAGCCAGGAACGAGGAATAACCCGTTCTTCTTGAGCTCCTTGTGACCGACGTCAACGAGCGTGTCCATCACGTTCTTGACCTCTTTCTTCGAAAGTTCGGTGGTGGTCGCGATCTTCTCGATGAGCTGCGACTTAGACATTTGGGTGGCCATGGTTGCTCCATTGATTCTGGCACAGGCGACGATATGTCGGAAACCGCCTAAAAAACAGGGTTTCCGACATTCTGCACAACTATCTCGCTAGTCGAGTTGTAGTGATTCGTCCAATTTTTCCGGGGTTTTTTGGCATTGGAAGCCGTCCGGAGCCTATTTTTAGGGGGATTCAACGAACCCAAACGCCCCATTTCCGGACAATCCCGGGCTGCTCTCCAGTCCCTGTCTCTATCGGGGCGAGCCGCGATTTGCCTTCTGACAGGGCAAAATGCGCAGCTCGATCGGCCAGCAAGCACGTTGTTTTCTGGAAGGATTTTCCGCTCTGCGCGTTGATTTGAAAATGACTCGCGTTGGCCTTCCATCGTAACATCGCCGTTAAGGCGGACGCGTGTGAACGGTCTGCCATCAATATCGTGTTCGGAGACTTCGCATGGATTTGACGCGCCTTGAGATCAATCGTCGCACCGCGCTGCTGACGTCGGCGGCCATCGCGGCCAACGTGATCAATCCGATGCGGGCCTTTGCGCAGGAGACGCCGCGCAAGGGCGGCGTATTCAACGTCCATTACGGCGCCGAGCAGCGCCAGCTCAATCCGAGCATTCAGGCTTCCACCGGCGTCTATATCATCAGCGGCAAGATCCAGGAAAACCTCGTCGATCTCGACGCCACCGGCCAGCCGGTCGGCGTGCTCGCCGAAAGCTGGGAAGCCTCGCCCGACGGCAAGACGGTGACGTTCAAGCTGCGCAAGGGCATCACCTGGCACGACCGCAAGCCGTTCACCTCGGCCGACGTCGAATTCACCGCCATGAACATGTGGAAGAAGATCCTCAATTACGGATCGACGCTGCAGCTCTTCCTCACCGCTGTCGAAACGCCTGATGCGCAGACCGCGATCTTCAAATACGAGCGACCGATGCCGCTGAACCTGCTGCTCCGCGCCCTGCCCGACCTCGGCTACGTCTCCGCCAAACACCTCTATGAGAGCGGCGACATCCGGCAGAATCCGACCAACCTCGCGCCGGTCGGCACCGGGCCGTTCAAGTTCGTCAAATATGAGCGCGGACAATATGTCATCGCCGACCGCAACGAAAACTACTGGCGTCCGAACGCGCCCTATCTCGATCGCATCGTCTGGCGCGTGATCACCGACCGCTCCGCGGCCGCCGCGCAGATGGAGGCCGGCGAGTTGCACTACTCGCCGTTCTCGGGGCTAACGCTCTCCGACCTGGCGCGGCTTTCCAAGGACAAGCGCTTCATCGTCTCCACCAAGGGCAATGAAGGCAACGCGCGGACCAATACGCTGGAATTCAACTTCCGCCGCAAGGAACTGTCCGACATCCGCGTTCGCCGTGCGATCGCGCATGCGATCAACGTGCCGTTCTTCATCGAGAATTTTCTCGGCGATTTCGCCAAGCTCGGCACCGGGCCGATCCCCTCGACCTCGACCGATTTCTATCCGGGCCCGAACACGCCGCAATACCCGTACGACAAGGCCAAGGCCGCCGCGCTGCTGAATGAAGCCGGCTTCAAGCCGGGCACCGGCGGCACGCGCTTCACGCTAAGACTGTTGCCCGCGCCGTGGGGCGAGGACATCTCGCTGTGGTCGACCTTCATCCAGCAATCGCTCGGCGAGATCGGCATCCCCGTCGAGATCGTGCGTAACGACGGCGGCGGCTTCCTCAAGCAGGTCTATGACGAGCACGCCTTCGATCTCGCCACCGGCTGGCACCAATACCGCAACGATCCCGCGGTCTCGACCACGGTCTGGTACCGTTCCGGCCAGCCGAAGGGCGCGCCCTGGACCAACCAGTGGGGCTGGGAAGACAAGAATGTCGACAAGACGATCGACGATGCCGCAACCGAAGTCGATCCGGCCAAGCGCAAGGCGCTCTATGCCCAGTTCGTCAAGGAAGTGAACACGGAGCTGCCGGTCTGGATGCCGATCGAGCAGATTTTCGTCACCACGATTACGGCGAAGGCACGCAACCATTCCAATACCCCGCGCTGGGGATCGACGAGCTGGCACGATCTTTGGCTTTCGGCTTGAGCCGATATCCGCCAAGATAGGTCTATGCGCATCCTCAGCCTGGCGGGGCGGCGGCTTGCCGCCTCGATCCCCACCCTCGTTCTGATCCTGATCGGCGTGTTCCTGCTGCTGCAGTTCGCACCGGGCGACACCGTGGACGCCATGATGGCGCAGATGGGCGGCGGCGATGCCGCGACCGCCAAGGAATTGCGCAAATTCTATGGGCTCGACCTCTCGATCCCGGCCCAGCTCGGCAATTATCTCTGGCGGCTGGTGCGGCTCGACCTCGGCTTTTCCTCGATCTATGGCAAGCCGGTGGCCTCGGTCATCCTGGAACGGCTGCCGCCGACGATCCTTTTAATGACCGCGTCGCTGTCCTTTGCGTTCTTTTTCGGGCTCGTGTTCGGCGTGATCGCCGCGCGCGGCGTCAACCGCTGGCCGGATACGCTGATCTCCACGCTTGGCCTGATCTTCTACGCCACGCCCTCGTTCTGGTTCGGCCTGATGGCCATTGTTGTGTTTTCGGTCTATCTGCAATGGCTGCCGCCCGGCGGTTTTGAGGACATCGGAACGGTCCGGACCGGCATCTGGCGAGCCCTGGATATCGCAAGCCACCTGGTGCTGCCGACGCTGACGCTCGGGCTGATCTTCCTGGCGATCTATTTGCGCATCATGCGCGCCTCGATGCTGGAAGTGCTGAACCTCGACTATGTCCGCACCGCGCGCGCAAAGGGCCTCGACGAGACGCGGGTGGTGACGCGGCACGTGCTGCGCAATGCGCTGTTGCCGATGGTGACGCTGATTGGCTTGCAGGCCGGCACCATGCTGGGCGGATCGGTGGTGGTCGAAAGCGTATTCTCGCTGCCGGGGCTCGGGCGGCTTGCCTATGAATCGGTGGTGCAGCGCGACCTCAATACCTTGCTTGGCATCGTCTTCGTCTCCGCGCTGCTCGTCATCACCGTGAACTTTGTCGTCGACCTCATCTATGCGCGGCTCGACCCGCGCATCACGGCAGAGGGCTGACGCCATGGACGCGGTCAAGCGCTACTTCCGAAGTCCCGCCGCGGTCGCGGGCCTGATCCTGCTTTTGATCGTGATCGCGATGGCGATCTCGGCCGGCTGGTTCTATCCGCGCGATCCGCTGGCGCTCGCCGGCCGGCCGCTGGTCTGGCCGTTCTCCAATCCGCGTTTCCTGCTCGGCACCGACAATTCAGGACGCGATATCGCCGCGCAGATCTTCTACGGCGCGCGGATATCGCTTTTGATCGGCGGTGTCGCAACCGCAATCGCGATCCTGATCGGCATCCTGGTTGGCGCCTTCGCCGGTTACTACGGCGGCTGGGTCGACAATGTCCTGATGCGGATCACCGAAGCGTTCCAGACGCTGCCGAATTTCGTGCTGCTCCTGGTGCTGGTCGCCGTATTCGGCTCGACCTTGACGACGGTCACCATCGCCGTCGGCGTGGTGTCGTGGCCGGCGCCGGCGCGGCTGACCCGCGCGGAATTTTTGTCGCTGCGCAACCGCGAATTCGTGCAGGCCGGGCGGACACTCGGCATGAGGAATATCCAGCTCATTTTCGGCGAGATTCTGCCCAATGCGCTGCCGCCGGTCATCGTCTATGCCAGCGTGGTGATGGCGGTCGCGATCCTGCTCGAAAGCGCGCTCGCTTTCCTGCGGCTGTCGGACCCGAACGTGGCGTCCTGGGGCAATTTGATCGGCCTCGGCCGCGATGTGCTCCGCGTGCAGTGGTACGTCTCGGCAATCCCCGGCATCGCCATCCTCGTTACCGTCCTCGCCGTGTCGCTGGTCGGCCAGGGCCTCAACGATGCGCTCAATCCGAGGCTGAAGGGCCGATGAGCGAGCACGAGACCATCCTCTCGCTCGACGATCTGAGCGTCCGCCTGCCCCGCGGCGCCGACCGCGCGCATGCGCTATCGGGCGTGTCACTCGACATCGCTTCCGACGAGATCCTCTGCGTGGTCGGCGAATCCGGCTCCGGCAAGTCGATGATGGCCAATGCGATCATGCGGCTGTTGCCCAATGAGGTGACGATCGACGGCGGCCGGGTGATGTTCGAGGGTCGTGATCTCTGCAAAGCGTCGATCGCGGAGATGCGCGAGGTCCGCGGCGCCGGCATTGCGATGATTTTCCAGGAGCCGATGACGGCGCTCAATCCGCTGCGCACCATTGGCGACCAGATCGCCGAGATGTTCTCGATCCATACCGAACTGTCGAAGGCGGAGATCGGCGCGAAAGTGCTGGCGCTGCTCGCCGACGTCCGCATTCCCGATCCGAAGCTGGCGGCAAAGGCCTATCCGCATGAGCTATCCGGCGGGCAGCGCCAACGGGCCATGATCGCGATGGCGCTGGCGCTCGATCCGAAACTCCTGATTGCCGACGAGCCGACGACGGCGCTCGACGTCACGACGCAAGCGCAGATATTGAAACTGATCCGCGACCTGCAGCAGCGCCGCAGGACGGCGGTCATGTTCATCACCCATGATTTCGGCGTGGTCGCCGAGATTGCCGACCGCGTCGTAGTGATGCAGCACGGCGTCATCGTCGAACACGGCACGGCTTCCGACGTGCTGCACCATCCACAGCACGCCTATACCAAGCAGCTCATTGCCGCGGTGCCACCACTGAACGCGCCTCCTCCGCGCGCGCTCGCCTCTGACAACATCCTGACGATCACCGATGTCTCGAAGACCTATCGCACCGGCGGTTTTCTCGGGCGCGGCGCGCGGGTGACGGCGGCCGTGAAGAATGTCTCGCTCAACCTCCCGCGGGGCGCAACGCTTGGCATTGTCGGCGAGTCCGGTTCGGGCAAATCGACGCTGGCGCGCTGCATCGTGCGGCTGATCGATCCCGATACCGGATCGATCGTGCTCGACGGCAGCGACTGGGCGAAAATGCCGCGTGAAGAGGTCCGCCGCGAGACGCGGCATATCCAGATGGTGTTTCAGGACCCGTTCGCCTCGCTCAATCCGCGCCGCAAGGCGGCTGAACTGGTGGCGCAGGGGCCAATCGTGCACGGCACGCCGCGCGCCAAGGCGATTGCGGATGCGAGAGAGCTGTTCGCGCTGGTCGGGCTGGATCCTTCCGCCGGCGACCGCTATCCGCACGAATTCTCCGGCGGTCAGCGCCAGCGCATCGGTCTCGCCCGTGCCTTGGCGCTGAATCCGGACGTGCTGGTGGCGGACGAGCCGGTATCGGCGCTCGATGTTTCCGTGCAGGCGCAGGTGTTAAAGCTGCTCGCCGAATTGCGGACGCGGCTCGGGCTTTCGATCGTCTTCATCACGCATGATCTGCGCGTGGCGGCGCAAATCTGCGACCTCGTCGCGGTGATGAAGGATGGCGAGGTGGTGGAGCACGGACGCGCGGCCGAGGTGTTTGGCAACCCGCAGCATCCGTATACGCGCGCGCTGCTCGATTCCATCCCGGGCGGGGAATTCGCGAGGGAGCACGACACGACAGCAGTGTAGCGCTCGCGGGCGGTGTAGCCTCTCCCTCTCCCCGCTCTTCGCGGGGAGAGGGTTGGGGTGAGGGGCTGCTTCCACGCACTCCAACTCTCATTCGGATTCGCCGAGAGAGCCCCTCACCCCGACCCTCTCCCCGTGAAGAACGGGGAGAGGGAGAAGCGGCAGCCTCGCTCGCTAGTTGGGTCACGCCATCTCCCTGGCATCTCGCCGGCGGTAGACCAGCAGCATCAGCGGCGCCAGCTTGCGCAAAATGCCGTGCGCGACGATCGGCACCGGCTCAGTGAACGGAAGTGCCAGCTCGTTCTCCGGCACGCCGCGGACGGCCTTTGCCAACTCGTTGCCGAGCGGAATCGTCAGCGCCACCGCGCGGCCGTTACAGCCGGTCCAGCCATAGGCGTTCGGCCCGAGCTTGTGGATGCGCGGCAAAAAGTCGGTGGTCATGCCGACATAACCGTTCCAGACATAATCGAACGAGACCTCGCCGATCTGCGGCCACAGCCGCTGCAGGCGCTCGGTGACGCGCGCCTTGATCCGCTCCACCTTGTTGCCAGGGCCGATCACCGCGCCGCCGGTGACCAGACGGTTTCGCGCGTCGTAGCGCGCGAAATAGAGTTCGCCATGGGTATCCGACATCGCCTGCCGGCCAGGAATGATGGTCTTTCGGACGTTGTCCGACAACGGCTGCGTCGCCATTTGCCACGACAGCACCGGCATCACCTCGCGCGCAATCTCAGGCACCAGCGATTTGGAGAATTCGCCGCTATAGGCATTGCTCGCCACGACAAGTGCGCGGCCGGAGATTTCGCCCTTCTCGGTTTCGACCACCCAGCGGTCGCCCCGGCGTTCAAAACTTTCCGCCGGCGAGCGCGCGTAAATGCGCGCGCCGAGGCCGAGCACAGTGCGCGCGAGGCCACGGGCCAGCGCCAGCGGATTGATGTGGCCGCCGCTTCTGTTCCAGAAGCCGCCGAACCATGCATCGGAGCCGAGCATTTCGCGCGTTTGCTCGCGCGACAGCAACTCAACGGGCGCGCCGAACTTCGACCACTGCCGCACCCGCCGTTCCGCGATCTTGATGCGGCCGGGCGAATGCACGGGCTGAATCCAGCCGGCCTGCTCCGCCTCGGCGTCGATCTTGTAGCGCCTTGTCACGTCGAAGAGATAAGAAGCGCTGTCGCGCAGCATGCCGACGAAACGTTCGCCGGCCGCGCCGTGCTTGGCGATGATATCTTCCGGATCGGGCCGCGACAGCGTCGGGATCACCTGGCCATTGTTGCGGCCAGATGCACCCCAGCCCGGCTCCGCGGCCTCGACAATCGCGACATCGACGCCCGCTTCGCGCAGATGCAGCGCGGTGGAAAGTCCGGTGAAACCGCCGCCGATCACGATCACATCGGCCTGCTGCGAGCCGATCAATTCCGGCAAATCAGGCCCCGATGGCGTCACGGCCGCCCACAGTGAATCGGGCCAGCGGACGTTGCTCGTGTTCATCATGATCCTTTCTTGCAGGCAACTGATCGTTCTGATTAGCTTAGACCGCTAACGAGCCTCAGGGAACAAAAGAGTGGCACTCAAAAACATCATCGGAATCGATCACGCCGTGGTCATGGTGAAAGATCTCGACAAAGCCGCCGAAAACTACAAGCGGCTCGGCTTCACCGTGTCGCCGCGCGGCACCCACAGCGCACATATGGGATCGGGCAACTACACCATCATGTTCGACCCCGACTATATGGAATTGCTCGGCGTGCTGGCGCCGACGGAACATAATGCTCCGGCGCGGACGTATCTGGAGAAGAATGGCGAAGGCATCGAGCGCATCGCGTTCACGGCGGTGGATTCCGCCGAAGGCGCGGAAGAAATTCGCGCGCGCGGCTATCCGCCGATTGGACCGACCGATTTCGAACGTCCCGTGACGATGCCCGATGGCACGATATCGGCGGCCAAGTTTCGCACCTTCCAATGGCCGACGGCGGAAGCGCCGGGCGGCGTGCGCATGTTTGCCTGCCAGCACAAGACGCGCGAGACGGTTTGGATTCCCGAATTGATGAAGCACGCCAATGGCGCCAAGCGCCTGAAGGAGGTGCTGATCGTCACCCCGGAGCCGGCGGATGACGCCGCGCAGCTCGCGAGCATGATCGATCGTGAGGCGAGGGTCGAACCGGACGGCGTCATTGCGGTCCCCTCAGGCGGCGACCGCGCCGATTTCATATTCCTGACAAAGACCCAGCTCGGCACACGCTACCCTGACGTTCCTCTGACGGGGCTGCCCGAGCGCGGCGGCGCGGGGCTTGTGATCGCGGCCGATCTCGCGGCGGCGGAAAAGGCGCTTGGCGCTGTCGGCGTGAAGTGTGCCGACGGCGTGGTGGTGCCGCCGGCCGAGGGCAATGGCACGATGCTGGTGTTCGTGAAGGGATAGATATCGACAGCGTCGCTCTCTCCCCTCATCCTGAGGAGCCGCGAAGTGGCGTCTCGAAGGATGAAGGCCCCGCCTGTCGCCTCATGGTTCGAGACGCGCGGAGCCTGTCATCGGGCGCGCATTCGCGCGACCCGTTGGCGCTCCTCACCATGAGGGGAGAGAGGTCACTCCGCCGGCGCTGCGGCGGGCACTTCCGGACGCGCGCCATAGGCAACGCTCGCTCCGGTCTTCGCCAACGCAAACAACCCCGCCGCCATCACGGCATAGGCCAGCGCCACACCCGGTGTGACACCGAGACCGCCGCCGATGCCGACGGCTTCGCCGTGCATGAAGCCGAAATAGGTCATGATCGCGCCAGCCAGCGCAAAGGCTGACGCCTTCATGAAGTCGCGTTCGATCACGAACACGCCAATTGCGCCCAGCACGAGGCCGGTGAGGATCGAGCCGCCGCCCATCACTTCCAGCCCGTAATAGAGCACGCCTTGCTGCGGTAGCGATGCAATGGCCGCTGATTTGACCGCGCCGACTTTGTCGGCCGCAAGACCGCCGACGGCTTGCGCCGCAGCCATGCTCGCACCGAGCATGGTGTCGACCTGCAACTTCGCCCACGCCGCGAGATGCGGTGTCAGCGCCAGCACGATCGCGGGTGCGTGCTTGAGCGGCGTGGTCTGGAACGCCTGCGCGCCGATCAGCATGCCGATATAGAGCAGGATCGGCGAGATCGCGACCACGGGCACCAGCGCCAATAACACCGAGATGATGCCGAACCACGACAGCAGCACCACCATGACGCCGGTCGCTGCCGAATAGCCGATCCGCCCGCCCATCGCTTTCCAGCCGGGATGGCCGATATAAACCGCGTTGATAAAGGGATTGCCCATCAGGCAGCCGATCAGGCTGACGGCGCCGTCGGCGGTCAGCACGCGCGTGGTCGGATATTCGTCACCCGCGGCTTCCGCGCTTTCGACATTGTCCATGGCTTCGACGAGGTCGTAGATGCCGAACGGGATCGCAGTCACCAGGATGATGCCGAGGAATTCGAAGCCGGAGAACACGTGGCCGAAGGCCGGCAACGGCACCGAGAAGCCAAAATTGGCAAAGGCATCACTGAGGCCTTTCAGGCTCAAGCCGCCGAGCCCGAGGCCGAACAGGTTCGAACCCCAAGCGATCAGAATGCCGGCGGCAATGGCGACGAGGCCTGCCGGAATCCCCTTCGGATATTTCACGCCACCGAACCAGCTCACCAGGATGATGGCGAAGCAGATCAGGCCGATCTGCGGCGTCATGTACATCTCCAGCGCCGGCCGCATCGAGATGAAGGTGACGGAGACGCCGGCGAGCGTGCCGAGCAGCGCCGCGCGCGGGGTGATCTTCCGGATGTAGGGCGCGATGAAACCGCCGATCATCAGGATAAAACTCTGGAAGAACACCCAGACCAGACCGGCCGACCAGCCCTTCACGGGGTCGCCGGTCTTGAGCGTGATCGGCAGCATGATCACGAAGGTGACGATGAACATGTGCGGCACGCTGACGCCAGACGGCAGCGCGCAGACGTCGTTGCGGCCGGTCTTCTGCGCCAGTTTGTAGGCGAGATACGCGTAATAGAACGTCGAGAGGCACATCATCAGGCCGAGCGCCGGCAGGATGCGGCCGAACACGATACTGTCCGGCATCTTCAGCACGAAGCGCAACAGCCCCGTCAGCACCAGCATGTTAACGAGGATGTTGGTGCCGAAGCCGAACAAGGCGTTCCAGTCGCCCGGCGTCCACAGTGCCGGCTTGAAAGTGGATGTACCTGATGTCCCCATTGCACTCATCGTGATGCCCCCGCTACTGCCGTTATTGGAATCTCCGGTGAAAGTGCGTCCAGCACCGCGGCTGAATCCGAAACCCAGCCGAAGATGCCGCCCTGCGCCTTGATCATCTTCAGGCCCATCTCGTGGAATTCGGGGAAGTAGGACGCGCAGCCATCTTCCAGCACGACGCAGCGATAGCCGCGGTCGTTGGCTTCGCGCACGGTGGTGTTGACGCAGACCTCAGTGGTGACGCCGCACACCAAAAGGTTCTCGATGCCGTAGCGCTGCAAGACGTCGCCGAGTTCGGTGGCGTAGAAGGCGCCCTTGCCCGGCTTGTCGATCACGATTTCGCTGTCGAGCGGATAGAGTTCGGGAATGATGTCGTGGCCGGGTTCGCCGCGAATGAGAATGCGTCCCATCGGGCCGGGATCGCCGATGCGCAAGGACGGCGCGCCGCGCTCGACCTTGGCCGGCGGCGCGTCGGAAAGGTCGGGCAGATGGCCCTCGCGGGTGTGAATGACCAGCATGCCGGTCGCGCGCGCCGCTTCCAGCACGGCGGCGATCGGCTTCACCGCGCGCGCAAGCTGGCTGACGTCGTTGCCCAGCGTCTCGCCGAAGCCACCGGGCTCGAGAAAATCGCGCTGCATGTCGATGACGAGAAGCGCGGTCGCCGCCCAGGCGAGCTCGATCGGCTCCGGCTCCGCTGCGAGCTTTGCTGAGTTCGCCATGACGTACGCGCCCCGAACGAGAGAACCCCTCGGGAGAAATCAAGCAAGGCGCGTGCCATTGTGTACAATGGCGGCCTGCGGCCGACGGCAGCAAAATTGATCGTTGTTTCAATTCGTTGATTGTCGATGCTGAGGCGGTGCGCTTTCCGTCCCAACGCATTCTGGACGGGCACCTGCTCATTATCTAAGCAAACCGCAATTGCGCGTGCCTGCCACGGGCTGAACGACAACTTGTCGGTCCTGGCGCCGGGCACCGCCTCGCTATGCGGAGGCCGCCTCAAGAGATTGCGAATTCCAGCTCAGCAGCGAGGCTCCGTATGCCCTCCTCCAGACCGTCAGGAAACGGGGAAACCAGGAGTGCGCGACGGCGCCCTGATAGGCCCACGTGCGATACTTGAGGCCGTTTTCCGACAGCAGTTCCTGATATCCGCCGTGCGTCTCGGTCGCGGTACGGATGTCTCTCAAAATATCGCGGGCGCAGGACCGGTACTTGTCGGTGCCGGAAAATTCATCGTACTCCAGCATGCGATCGGCGAACTCCACGTTAAACGTCGGCCAGCAGGAACGCCCCTGGTAGGCCGGAGCCGCAATCTTGTGGATCATCTTGTTCTGCGGATTATCCGTGGACACCAGGAAGTGTGATGTGTCCGGGATTCGAAATCGCGGCTCGCCGAGGATCAGATCCGTCGTGGCGGCAAACAGCGCGCGTTCGCTCGCCTCGCTCAGATCCCAAAATCCCTGGTGCACATTGACGAAGTCCAGGGCAACGGAAGACGCTCCCGGTTCGCTCCGGGAATCCAGGGAATGCCTGACATAGCCATGCCTGCCGAACAGCCCGAGCAATTGCTTTTTATATTGTGAAAGCGTGCGTCCGAGCAGCCCTTCCAGCTCGATCTGGTCGATCACCCCCAACCGTATTCCGCGCACAAAGGTCGCGTAGACGCATGCGTTGGTGACGAAGCGCCGGCGCTCGGCGCGGGTATCTGTCGCCGCGGAACGGGGTGCCGTTACGTCGCACAGCAAAGCTGTGAGGCCGTTGTCGTCGAACGGCTGCAACGAGCCGGCAAGTTGAAATATCGCTTTCTCCAGGTCCTTCCGATATTCGGCAAGCAACAAGCGGCCGGCATAGGCGCCTTGCGCCATCGCCAAATACGAAGATGTCCTTTGGTCCGCGCGCATGATCTGTTCCAGACCCGCGAGGATGCCCAGCAGCGTATCCGACGGCAGCGAGAAGTAATTGACGCCGATGTAGCGATCGCGGCCTGCGGGAACGATGGTCGTCGTGACGACATCGGAGCGAACGGCCTCCAGCATCAGCCGAACGCTTTTCTCGAGCAAGCGAACCCTGCGTACGGCATCCTCGGAATCCACGATGGTCTCGGGATCGAGCACGTCGGGATAAAACCAGGCAAAGTCCCGGGGATAATAGGCGGATGCGTGCGGCGCCCCCGTGACTAGAAAGTCCTCCGTCGGAGAAAAGGCACTGTTGACTGAGTGCGCGTACAGCTCCTCGATCCCGGCCGATGGGCGGTACGTTCTCAGGAAGCGATCACCGAGAAAATTGACGGCCTGAATACCGTTGGCGACACAGGAGGCAAACGGACCCTGATAAAACCGGTACTCGCGATGTGATGAAAATGAAATATGACGATGCATGGGCTTGGATCAACGAGGCCTTGTGGTTTGGACTATCACGTGTTGCTACTCATGACATCGTCGATTCGTCTTTCTGTCAGATGAATTGTGATGTCACAGCATTGTCATAAAGCGGCATCGCAGCAGCGCTCAGGTCAGCTCTTGCAGGTGAGCAGATTTAATCCAGACAAACACTGAAACCTAAGCCTGCCGCCTTTACCTCGGCCGGAAATTCTCGATCAGCCGCAGCAGCACGCGCGCGCCGGCATCGACATCGGCGGTCTCGACATGCTCGGCCGGGTTATGGCTGATGCCGCCGCGGCAGCGCACGAACAGCATGGCGACATCTGATATATCGATCATTGCCATGCCGTCATGCCCCGCCCCGCTCGGCAGCTCGAACACACCATAGCCTTCGGCCGCAACCGCTTCCGCGACTTGCGCTTTCAGCCAGGGCGCACAGGGCACGGTGCGGTTCTCATGGGTGACGTCGATCTGCAGCGACAGTTCACGGCGCTTTGCGATCGCCTCGATCTGCTGCACGATCTCGGCGACGGCCTGCTTGCGGTGCGGATCGGCCGGTGCGCGGATGTCGAGCGTGAAGGAGACCCGCCCCGGAATGACATTGGTGGCGCCCGGCAGCGCCGTGATGACGCCGACGGTGCCGACCAGGCCGGCGCCGTCGGCCTTGCTATATTGCTCGACCGCGACGATGCATTCGGCAGCGCCCGCCAGCGCGTCGCGCCGCAGCGCCATCGGCACAGTCCCGGCATGACCGGCCATGCCGGAGAGATTTGCGGCGAGCCGCGTGGCGCCCGCGATCGCCGTCACCACGCCGACCGGAATGTCTTGCTGTTCCAGCACCGGCCCCTGCTCGATGTGCAGCTCGACATAGGCATGCAGCTCGCGGCAGGTGCGCGCTGCCGCACCGATCTGGTCGGGGTCGAGGCCGAATTGCACCATGGCCTCGCGCATCGAGACGCCGTCACGGTCGCGCGCGTCGAGCACGCTTGCGTCGAAGGTTCCCGCGACCGCCCGGCTGCCGAGCAGCGTGGAGGCAAACCGCACGCCCTCCTCGTCGGCGAAACCGACGATCTCGATCGCGAACGGCAGCCGCACGCCGCGCCGGTTCAGGTCAGTGACGCAGGCGATCGCGGTGATGACCCCAAGCGGCCCATCCCATTTGCCGGCATCGCGCACGGTATCGTAGTGCGAGCCCAGCATCAGGCACGATAACCCCGGGCGGTCGCCCTCGTAACGGCCGCAGACATTGCCGATGGCGTCGAGATGCGCTTCCATGCCGGCATCCCGCATCCAGGACAGAATGAGATCGGCGGCGGTGCGATGCTCAGGCGACAGGAATATCCGCGCCAGATGATCGGGGGTCTCGGAAATCATTCCGAGCTGATTGATACGGCTTACGATTTCATCGCCGAGCATTGCTTCATCCGATATCGAAAGCGCTATCGGCAAGATGCGACAGGTTGGCGTGCCAGTGCTGCGCGATCTGCAGCCGCGTCGGCACCCAGACGCGCTCGTGGTTTCCGATGTAGTCGAGAAACCGTATCAGCGCCGCCGCGCGGCCGGGGCGGCCGACGACCCGGCAATGCAGGCCGACCGACATCATCTTCGGCGCGCTCTCACCTTCCGCATAAAGAACGTCAAAGCTGTCCTTGAGGTAGGTGAAGAATTCGTCGCCGCCGCCAAAGCCCTGCGCGTTGACAAAGCGCATGTCGTTGGCGTCGAGCGTATAGGGGATGACCAGATGCGGCTTTGAGCCCCGCGACTTGATCCAGTACGGCAGGTCGTCGGCATAGGAGTCGCAGAGGTAAAGCAGACCGCCGGCTTCCATCAGAAGCCTTAAGGTGTTGATCGAGGTGCGCCCGGTGTACCAGCCGAGCGGGCGGGCGCCGGTCGCCTCGGTGTGGACGCGGATTGCGGCTGCGATCTCGGTGCGCTCCTCGTTCTCCGACATGTCCTTGTGCTCGATCCATCGCAGGCTGTGGCTGGCGATGTCCCAGCCGGCCTCCTTCATGGCAGCAACCACGTCGGGATTTCGCTGCAACGCCTTCGCGACGCCGAACACGGTGACCGGCAAATTGCGCTCGGCGAAGATCCGCCACAGCCGCCAGAAGCCGGCGCGCGAGCCATACTCGAACATCGACTCGATGTTGGCATGGCGCTGTCCGGGCCAGGGCTGCGCACCCAGCACGTCTGACAAAAAAGCCTCGGAGGCGCGATCGCCGTCGAGAACATTGTTCTCGCCGCCTTCCTCGAAATTGACCACGAACTGCACCGCAACCCGCGCGTTGCCGGGCCACTTCGGATCGGGCGGGTTGCGCCCGTAGCCGCGGAAGTCGCGCGGGTAAGCCGGCGCCGCCATGATCAGACTTCCTCGAAGCGGATCTTCTGCGCGCCCTTCCACAGCACGGCCTTGCCGAACGCGGTCAGGTTCTCGAGCCCCGAAGTCAGGGTGATGAAGTGGTTGCCGGCGAGCTGGCCCATCTTGCTCGCAAAGTGCACGCCACCGTAGGCCAGCAGGATTTCGGTCTCGCTGATGCCGCCGGGATAAAGAATGATCTGACCGGGCGCGGGATAGCTGGTGTGGTTCTCGTAGGAGACGCCGAAATCGAGATCGCCGAGCGGCATCCAGACACCCTCGCCGCTCCAGCGGACGTGGATCGCCTGGCTCTCGAACGGCATCGCCTTGCGAAAGACGGCGACCGTCTTCGGCGCCAGTTGCTCCTCGAAGCGGGCCTGGAAAGTAAATTCACCGGCGCGGACAATCAGTTGGCTCATCGATCTCTTCTTCTGGATATAGGTGAGGACGTGGTTCAGCCGTATCCATTACAGCCCGAACAAGCCGACGCAAGGCCCCATTCGGCAGTTTCGGCGAGGACATCGGCGCGCGTCCCTGTGCAGGAGCTAGCTGTGGGCCCCCGCCGGGACCGGACGGGACCGCGCATCGCCGTTATCGAAAGCATCGCTGAAGTCGAAGTCGGCGAGCCGGGGCGATATCATGGCACGTTCGCGCGGGAAGGCTTCCGGCATCTCCTCGCGAATGAAGGTGAGCATCGCGGAGGGCGATCGGCGAAATCGGGAACTTTGGCGTGATGGCACGCGGTTGCGCTGCGCGATGGCTCAGGATTCGCCGCGCCAGAATGCGGTCTGCAGGGGCAACTGGTGTTTGATCATCGCGACGCCATCAACCACCTTCAGGCCGCGCGCGGCGCAAGCTTGCATGAACTCGGTCCGGCGGGCGGCAATGATATCGAATACGGCGCAATCATCCGGCAGCCTCGCGGGATTCATCGGCAGGGCGTCCGTCTCGCGAAGTCCGAGCGAGGTGGCGTTGACGAGCAGGCCGGCGTCGTCGAATTCTTCGTCCAGGTTGATCTCGAGATCGGCAAAACGGCCGCGGAGTTTTTGGGCGAGGATTTTGACCGGCCCTGGCGTTTCGTTCAGGATTTGCAGCCGCCTCGCGCCTGCGGCAGCCAGTGCGTGACAGATCGCGCGGCCGGCTCCCCCCGCCCCGATCACGACGCAGCGGCGGTCGGGGTCGAATATCCGCTCCTCGCGCGCCGCATTCAGGAAACCGCCGCCATCGAAGGATTCGCCGACCAGCCGTCCACCGGCCTCGATCCGGATCGTGTTGACGACGCCTTCGAACTCGGCGGCCGGCCCGACCGCATCGCACAGCTCGAACGCCGCCGGCTTGTGCGGCATCGTGAGATTGAAGCCGGCGACGCTCGGCGATTTCGCGAGCGTGCGGATCGTCTCAGAAAGATGTTGCGGCGCGATGTCGAGCGGCACCATGTGCCAGTCCAGCCCATTGCCCTGGAAGTAAGGCGTGTAATGGCGGGGCGCGCCGACATGGCCGGCCGGATGGGCAAAGATGAATACAAATCGTGAAGCACCGGTCGGAAGCCGCATCGCTCTCACCCTTTCACGGCGCCCGCCGTCAGCCCGCTCACCAGATAGCGGCGCACGGCGAGCGAGAAAATCAGGACCGGCGCCATCACCAGCGAGCCACCCGCGGCGATCTTGCCCCACTCCCATCCCTCGTAGTTCATGAAGTTGACCACGGCGACCGGCGCGGTGCGCGCGTTGGTCCGCGTCAGGATCAGCGCAAAGAAGAAGTCGTTCCAGGCGTAGAGGAAGCACAGGATCGCGGTGGCGGCGATGCCGGGCGCGACCATCGGCAGCACGATCTGGAGGAAGACGACCCGTGTCGACGCGCCGTCGACCAGCGCCGCCTCTTCCAGCGACGACGGCACGGTTTCAAAAAACGGCTGCATCATCCAGATCACCAGCGGCAGGTTGAAGCTGGTGTAGACCAGCACCAGCCCGGTGACGGTGTCGAGCAGCCCGATCCAGCGATAGAACAGGAAGAACGGTATCGTGAATGCGATCGGCGGCGCCATCCGCGTCACCAGGATGGCAAAGCTCAGCGCGTGCTTTCCCCGCCCTGCCCAGCGCGACAACGCATAGGCTGCGGGCACTCCGAGAATGAGCGCCAGCGCCGTGGAGAATGACGCACTCATCAGGCTGTTGACAAAGGAAGCCGCGAACGCGCCTTGCCAGAGCGAGGCATAATTTTGCAGCGTTGGCGTGAAGATCAAGGGCGGCGGAAACTGCAGGATCAGGTCGTTGGACTTAAAGCTCATCTGCAAGAGCCAGAGGAACGGCGACAGCAGCATGATCAGCGTCACGCCGATCGCAACGAGCCGGCGCGGGCTGGCCGAACGGCGGACCGGGCCAATCATGCTCCCACTCTTGCCTCCACTCATGCCATGGCCTCGCGGCGGCGGCCCATCCACACCACACCGAGGCTGACCGCGACGACGAGCAGCAGCATCACGATCGTGACCGAACTGGAGTAGCCGATTTCGTTGAAGTCGAATGCGAGCAGATAGGCATAATAGTTGGTCACCTCGGTGACGCTGCCCGGCCCGCCGCCGGTCAAGAGGAACACCAGCGGAAACGCCTTGACGCTGTCGATCAGGCGAAACATGCCCGAGATGACCAGGATCGGCGTGATGAAGGGCAGCGTGATGTAGAAGAAGATCTGCAGCCGGTTGGCACCGTCGACCAGGGCAGCTTCGGAAAATTCCTCCGGAATGGTCTGCAGCGCGGCCAATATCATCAGGAAGGTGAAGGGCATCCATTCCCAGGTGTCGGCGATGATGATCGCGGTCAGCGCGAAATCGACGCTCGAAGTCAGCGACGGCATGGTCACGTTGAGCAGGCTTGCGGCGTAGTAGAGCGGGCTGATGTCGGGCGTGTAAATCAGCTTCCAGATGATCGCCACGACGATCGGCGGCAGCACCATCGGAATCAGGAACAGGGTGCGGGCGAATTCCACGATGCGCGACTGCGTGTGCAGCAATAGCGCCAACAGCATGCCTAACAGGACCTGCAACAGCACGCCCCAGAACGACAGCTTGGCCTGCACCCATAGCGAATTGACGAAGCGCGGGTCGCCCGGGAGCAGGCGATAGTTCCGCAAGGGCGAAGAGAAATCGGTCGACGATCCCGGATTGACCAGTTGGAACGGCGTCAGGCTGGTCACGACAAGATAGATCGCAGGCAAGCCTGCGATCACGAACAACACGATCAGGCTCGGCGCCAGCGCGATGCGATTGAAGCGGCGGCGCTCGGCGTCGACCAGTCCTTCTCCGCTCAAAGCGCGGTCCCGGCGCGGCGGAGATTGGCGACTGCCTGCTCCTGCGCTGCGTTCATCGCAGCCTGGGCTGCAAGCTGCCCGGTCGCCACCTGCTCGAACGCCTTGTTGAGAACATCGCCAACGATCGGGAACTCCTTCACCGTGCGATAGGCCATGTAGTTCTCGCCCTTGGCCGGCAGCCCCAGCACTTCGAGATAGAGCGCACCAAGGTCCTGCCCGTTGACCGTGTTCAGCTTGCGGTATTCCTCACTCTCGATCACGGATCTGCGGCAGACAGAAGAATGGCCGTGCTCCTTGACCAGCCGCATCGAGATTTCGGGGCTGAGCGCCCATTTGATGAATTCCCACGCCGCTTTCTTGTTCTTGGCATTCTTGGGAATGCCGAGGCCCTGGCTGTTGGCGGCCGGGTAGTCGTGCACCGGCCCGGCGGGCATCCTGACGACGCGTGATGTGTCTTTCACCTTGCTGTCGTTCGAGAGCAGGATCGGAGTAATCCAGGCGCTGGAATGAATGAAGATGTTGGAGCGGCCGGTCATGTGGGATTGCCGCGCCTGATCCTCGGTGTAAGTGAGTACGCCCTTCGGCGCGTAGTTCTTCAGAAGGTTCGCGTAATATTCAACAGCTTGAATCGCTTCCGGCGAGTTCAGCGTCGGCATGATGTCGGCAGGCGGCTTGCGGAAGATGTTGCCGCCAAAGCCCTGGATATAGGGCGGCAGGCACCAGTGATGGAGCTGGAAGCTGACGATGCCGTTGACGTTGTCGGTGCCGTTGATCTCGGCGCAGACCTGCTGCAATTCGGCAAAGGTCCTGGGAATCTTGAGTCCCTTTTTCTCCATCAGGTCCATGCGCGACAGGCCCATCACCATGGCCCCGCCTTCCCAGGAATAGCCGTAGGTGGCGCCCTTGGCGTCGCGGTACGGGACCTGCGCGCCCTCGACGAAATCCTTCGGATTCCATCCCGCTGGCGTCAGATTTGGATCAGTGGTGAATTCGTCGAGATTGGCGAGCAAGCCGGCCGCCACCCAGCGCGCGGCCAGGATGAAGGTGACGTTGACGAAATCGAACGCCGAGCCGCCCGACGACAATTCGAGATTGGCCTGCTGGTTGTAGACCGGAAACGCCGAGAGCTGCAGATCAACCTTCATGCCGGTCTGCGCCTCGAACTCCGGGATGTAGTTCTGCAGCAGCGTGAAAAAGCGGTGCTGAAAGGACGCGCCGCGCAGCGTGACGCCGGCAAATGGTTTTGTTTGTGCAATGGCTGGCAGCGGAAATGCGGCGGCGCCGAGGGCGGCGGCGCCGGTCTGAAGCAGCGCCCGGCGGCTGAAGCCCGCGGATTTATGGCTCGAATTCTTCTTGGTCATGGCACCCTCCCTGACAGTCTTTTGGACAATATGACCGACATAAAAATTTCTGTCAAAAGGAGGCTTCTCCCGCATACACTATTTTTATGACGTGAATTGACATCGCATCGCAATAAAGCAGACAATATTATTTCAAGGCTTGAGGGTCCACGATTTGCCCAGGGACGTCGAACTCCGTCAGTCCACCACCCACGTCGCGCGGGAAATCGCCAAGCTCATCGTCTCCGGCACGTGGCAGGAGGGAAGCACGCTGCCGCGTGAGATCGAGCTCGCCTCGCAATTCGACGTCAGCCGCACCTCGATCCGGGAGTCTCTCTCCATTCTCAAGGCCAAGGGATTGATCGCGGCCCGCCAGAAGGCCGGCACACATGTGCGCGAGCGGATCAATTGGAACATGCTGGACGCCGAGCTCCTGGAATGGACCTGGGCAGAACGGCCGAGCGAAGAGTTCGCCCGGCAGCTTATGCAGGTGCGCCGGATCGTGGAGCCGGAGGCCTGCGCGATCTGCGCCGAGCGTGGCTCGGATGTCGACCTCGCCCGTATCGAACGGGCCTATCGCGAGATGGACGCCGCCGGCATGGATAGCCGCGCCTATTCCGAGCCCGACCTTCGCTTTCACCGCGGCATCCTGACCGCGACGGGCAATGATTTCCTGGTCGCGTTCGGCGCCACCGTCGAGGCTGCGCTGCGCATGTCGTTCGAACTGTCCACCTTGAATCCCGGCGCGCCGCGCAAAAGCCTGCCCTATCACCGCGCGATCCTCGACGAGATCTGGGCACGCAATCCCGACGGCGCGCGCCGCGCGATGCACCGCCTGATGGACCTGACCGAACGCAATATCACTTCTGCCCTGTCACGCCGCAAAACTGGCGAGACGGTCGCAGCGGAAACCGGACGTCAAGACGGCGTGTAAACGCAAGTCCCTAAGCGCTTGCATTCCCTGAACGATGCGCGTTTCATTCGGATCAAGCAACAACGTCCGGGGAAACACAAATGCCCGCAAGAATCATCGGGATGATCGGCACCCAGCAGGAGGGCGTCGCGGTTCACCTGATCAAGGGACAGATTTCCCGCCAATGGGTGATCGACTTCACTCGCCTGCATGAGCAGTGGAACTACGATGCCGTTCTTGTCGGCTATTACGCCTCCGCCGCCGAAGGATTTGCGATTGCGCTCTATGCGGCCGACCACACCGAGCGGATCAAGTTCCTGATCGCACACCGGCCGGGCTCGGTGGCCCCGGCCCTAGCCGCGCGGCAAGTCGCGACCTTCGACCAGCTCACGCAGGGCCGGATGGCACTGCATATCATCGCCGGCACCAGCGATGCGGACCAGGCGAGCGAAGGCGACTTCCTGCCCAAGAATGAGCGCTATCGCCGTGCCGGCGAATATCTGGAGGTGATGCAAAAACTCTGGACCAGCGACAGCCCGATCGATCACAGGGGTGAGTTCTACCGCGTCGAGGGCGGTTTCTCCGATATCAAGCCCTACCAGCAGCCCTTCCCTCCGCTGTTCTTCGGCGGCTCGTCGGAGGGCGCGCTAGAGATGGGCGCCAAACATTGCGACGTGTTCGCAATTTTCGGCGAGCCGCTGAAGGAAACGCGAGAACGGGTGCAGGATTTCCGCCGCCGAGCAGCCGCCTTTGGGCGCAGTGTCGGCTTCAACATGTCGCTGCGGCCGATCATGGCGGACAGCGAAGGCGCGGCGTGGAACAAGGCGAACGCGCTGCTGGCGGATGTCGAGCGCAAGACCGGTGCCGCGCCGCAGCCGACCAATCATTCCGCCGAACGCCTGCTCGGCTACGCCGCGCGCGGCGACGTCCATGACGAGCGGCTATGGATGGGGATTGCGCGTGCCACCGGCGCGCCCGGCAATACGTCATGCCTGGTTGGAACGCCCGAGCAGATCGCGGCAGCAGTGCTGGAATATTACCGGCTCGGCATTCATTCCTTCCTGCTGCGCGGCTTCGAGAATCCGCACGACACGATGGCGATCGGCCGCGACTTGATTCCACTCATCAAGCAAGGCGCGCTGGCGATCGACCGGCAGGTCGAAGCCGCCGAATAGAGTTCACCTCAAGTATCCGCAGGCACCTCAAGACACCGGCGCAAGGTCTTGGGACATGAAGAGAAAACGCATGAAAGAATTTGCATGAAGGCGGTCGTTGTCGAGAACTACAATTCGATCGACGGTATCTCGATCAAGGAGATCGATACGCCCGGCCTCGCCGCGGGCGAAGTCCGCGTCAGGATCGGCGCCGCGGCAGTCGGCTTCGTCGATGGCTTGAAGGTGCAGGGCCTTTATCAGACGAAGGACCCGCTGCCGTTCGTGCCGGGAACGGAGTTTGCCGGAACGGTCGATGCCGTTGCCGATAATATCGGCGCGTTCAAGCCGGGCATGCCGGTGATCGGCATGGCCCGTTCCGGCGCGCTGGCCGAATATATCTCGGTGCCGTCTGCGGCGCTCCAGCACCTGCCGCCACAAGTTCCGTTCGAGGCGGGCGCGTCGTTTCAAGCCAACTATCTGACCGGGCTTTACGCGCTGGATGCCCGCGCGTCGCTGCGCGAAGGCGAGATATTGCTGGTGCTGGGCGCGGCCGGCGGCGTCGGCATCGCCGCCGTCCAGATCGGCAGACTGATGGGCGCGCGGGTGATCGCCGCGGCCTCAACGCCGGAAAAGCGCGACTTCGCGGTCCGTCACGGCGCCGATCAGACCATCGACTACACCCAGGCGGATTGGCGGGAGACGCTGAAGGAACTGACCGGCGGGCATGGCCCGGATGTCATTTTCGATCCCGTCGGTGGCGAAGTATCGCTGCAGGCGTTCCGCTCGATCGCCTGGCGCGGGCGGCACCTCGTCGTCGGATTCGCCTCCGGCACCATTCCAGCGCTGGCGTTCAACCTGCCGCTGCTCAAGGGCGGCGCGCTGCTCGGCGTCGACCTCGCCCAGATCCAGAAGCGCGAGCCGGAGACGCACACCCGCCTGATGGCGCAATTGTTCGACTGGCTGGCATCGGGAAAATTGCAGCCCGTGGTCGGCAAGATCGTGCCGTTCGAGAATTTCCGCGAGGCGTTCAAGACCATGCAGTCGCGATCGGCGCTCGGCAAGATGATTGTGAAGTTCGGCTGAAGCGACGCATCGAAGCAGGATACGAACCGATGTCTCTGGAAAACGGCAAGCCATCGCGTCGCCTGATGCACACGCGGTCGGTCGAATGCGAAGGCTTTCTGCGGGATGACGGGCTCTGGGAAGTCGAAGCGTGGCTGCGGGATACAAAGCCTTTCACCCAGCGTGCCGATCGTTTCCGCAGCGAACTGAAGCCGGGCGATCCCGTCCACGATATCGGCCTGCGGCTGGCGATCGACGACGGCATGACCATCCGCGAGGCGGAGGCGATGATGCGCGCCACGCCCTACCCGACCTGCATCGAGGTCGAGCCGATCTTGCAGCGCTTGGTCGGCGAGCGCATAGGCCCCGGCTGGCGCGAGACGGTGCGACGCAAGATCGGCCGGATCGAGACCTGCACGCATCTCGCCGAATTGCTCGGCCCCGCCGTGACCACGCTGTACCAGACCATGTCCTATGGCAGAAATCCGGGAGGCCGCGATACGCTGGAGAACCAGCAGAACTCCGGCCAGCGTCCCTTCTTCATCGGCGGCTGCCATTCCTGGCGCACCGACGGCCCCGTCGTCGCGGCGATGTTTCCGCAGTTCGCGACCAAGCCGGCGGCGCAGGATTAGGCGCGGACGCGATCGTAGATCGCAAACGCCGCGGCCAAGGCGCAGCCGGCGATGATGCCAACCGTCAGGTCTTCGATCAGCGTCAGGCCGAAGGTTGCGATCAGCACCGCCGCGCTGCGCCAGTTGCGAAGCAGGCGCAGGAACTCCTCCTTCTCGGCCATATTCCAGCAGACGACGACCAGCACGCCCGCCAGCGCCGACAATGGGACAAAGCTTGCGAGCGGTGCTGCGGCCACCATGAACACCAGTACGAAGAGCGCATGGGTCATGCCGGAGACCGGGCTGCACGCCCCGGCACGGATATTGGTCGCGGTGCGGGCGATCGTGCCGGTGACGCTGATGCCGCCGAACAGAGCAGACGCGACGTTGGCGATGCCTTGCGCCACGACCTCCATGTTGTAGCGGTGCTTGCGCCCGGTCATGCCGTCGGCGACCTTTGCGGACAGCAGGCTTTCGACCGCCCCGAGCAGCGTGAAGGACAGCGCCGCCGGCAATACCTCGAGCACGGTCGCATAAGAAATCGCCGGCAGACGCGGTCCCGGTAATCCGTCCGGAAGCTGGCCGAAACGGCTGCCGATCGTCTCGACCGGCAGATGGAACAACCACGCAGCGACCGCGGCCAGCACGACCGCGATCAGCATTCCTGGCGCATTCGGCGAAAGCCGCCGCACTATGAAGATCAGGGCCGCCGAGCCGATGCCGATCATGACCGCGGCCGGCGAGATGGTCGGCAAGGACTGGCCGAGCATTGCAAGTTTGGGCAGCAGCGGCCCGGGTTCGGCAGCCGGAAGCTTCAGGCCGCCGAGATCCCGTAGCTGGCTAGCAAAGATCGTGACCGCGATGCCGCCGGTGAAGCCGACGGTCACCGCATGGGGGATATAACGGATCAGCGCGCCTAGCCGCAAAAGGCCGATCAGCGTCAGCATGAAGCCGGAGATGAAAACCGTCAGCAGCAGCCCTTCCAGACCGAACCGCGTCACCGTGGCCGATACCAGGACGATGAACGCGCCGGCGGGACCGCCGATCTGATAGCGGCTGCCGCCGAGCGCCGATACTAAAAAGCCGCCGATGACGGCGGCGTATAACCCCCGCTCGGGCGATACGCCCGAGGCGACGGCAATCGCCATCGAGAGCGGGAGAGCGACAATCGCGACCGTGAGCGCCGCCAGCATGTCCTTCCGAAAGCTGGCAACACCGTAGCCCTCCGACAGAACGGTGATGAGCTTGGGTCGGTAATGATGGGCGGTGGCGGTACCGTCGGGCATTTATGGGCGGAGCCAGTGTAGATTCGAAATTATGTATAATGGAACACACACCGGGCGGCCACCGGCTCGATACGGGGCCCCAAGCCATTTTCGCTGGATGAGACCGAGCATGACGCCGGTCCAGTGCGTAGCCCCGGCTGGCTGCCGGCCGTGGGATACGGATTCAATGGTACTCGGCGCAAGCGCCGTCGCCCTCGATCCTTCCGGTAGCTTCTTGGCGCTTCGCACACCTACAGGCTGCAGGACCAACATGCCGAAGAGCGCGCTAGATTAAATCGACTTCGCGGCCGAGCAAGCGGCTGGCCGACATGCGCGCCTGAGAGTATAAGCTAGCGCCAGATGCCGGATCGACGGGGAGTGCCAAGATGAGCAATTACCGCGTCTCCTTCTACAAAGATCTCTTGAATTCCGACGGTCACAGCTTCAAGTGCCTCCAGCGCTGGGTCGACGTACAGTCCGACGATCCCTCTCAGGCGAAAGTGCTTGCGGGGCGGCTGGTCGACAACGACCGCCTGAACGCCGATTGCATCGAGGTCATGCACCTGATGGACGGCTCTCATGAGTTCGAAAGTTCATCGACCCGTGCGTCCAGCAAGCACGCCGGGAACGTCGTGCAGTAGATCGCGTTGTGAATCCCTGCGCGTGTGACCGCCGTTTATTCACCACTGGACGCATTCACACTGATTTCGCTCATCATCGAGATGGGCGCGGTGCCAAGCACGGCCGGCGAGTCAGCGAAAATCCCGTGACACGGATTTTTCGCATCGCAAGAAGTCGTCGCGCCGACGCAAAAGGACGCAGCCCGAAACGAATTGTCAGATTGAGCGTGACGCTACGTCGGACGCATGTCACTATTCCCCGATAATCAAATGCCGCGCACGTCGGACGAAGTGCGGCTGCCAAGGGAGAGACAATAGCGTCGGCGTGGGCGCGTGAGTTCCTTTTGGCCCAACCGTCCGTTGGCGTCGCATGGGACAACAGATTGTCCATCGCCTGCTGATTTCGTTCCCCGCTCTGCTCGGGGTTCTCTTCCTCTGCTTTTGCCTGCTGCAGGTCGTTCCGGCAGATCCCGCGATGATCATTGCCGGGCCCGATGCGAAGGCTGAGACCATCGCCGCGATCCGTCAGGAACTCGGTCTCGACAGATCGATCCCCATTCAGTTCTTCGAATACATCCTGCGTGTGCTGCGCGGCGATCTCGGCCGCTCCATCATTTCCAACCGAATGGTGAGCGAAGAACTGGCGATGACGATCGGGCCGACGATCGAGCTGATGCTCGGTGCGATGCTGATCGCAGTGCCGGCCGGCCTCGGGCTCGGGACGCTGGCGGCAGTCCATCGCGGCCGCCTCACCGATCGCATCATCATGGCCTGCTCGGTCGCCGGCGTGTCGATGCCGGTGTTCTTCATCGGCCTGATCCTGATCCAGTTCGTTGGGTTCAAATGGGGGCTGTTGCCCTTCACCGGCCGCACCGGCCCGGTATGGGACGGCGGATTGCCGAGCCTGATCCTGCCCGCTCTGACGCTCGGCGCGGTGCTGATCGGCCCGATCGCGCGGCTGACGCGCACCGCCGTGCTCGAAGTGCTCGGCGCCGATTTCGTCCGCACGGCGCGCGCCAAGGGATTGCGTGAGCGGGTGGTGATCATTCATCACGCGCTGCGCAACGCCATGATCCCCGTCGTCACCCTGATCGGGCTGCAAGCGGCGTTCCTGCTCGGCGGCGCCGTCGTCACGGAAACCATGTTCTCATGGCCCGGCGTCGGCCGGCTTGCCGTCGGCGCCATCGTCTCCAGCGATTTTCCGACGGCGCAGGGCGCGATCATGATCCTCGCCATCGCCTTCCTGACGATCAACCTCTTGGTCGATGTGCTCTACGTCTATCTCGATCCCAGGGTGCAACGCAGATGAGCGTCGAGGCTCTCGAACAAGGCTTTGTCCAGGAGCGCGAAGCCGGCGCATTCGCCCGCGCCGGGGTGTTGCGCCGGCTGGCGCGCGACCGGGTCGCTGCACTCGCCGGGCTGGCGCTCGCGGCTATCGTGCTGGCGGCGCTGTTTGCGCCCTGGATCGCGCCCTACGATCCCTACTTCACCGATCTCACTAAGGTGATGCTGCCTCCCGACGCCGCGCACTGGTTCGGCACCGACAATACCGGGCGCGACATTTTCAGCCGAGTCCTTTACGGCACGCGCAACACGCTGATGCTCGGGCTGGTCGGCGTGATCGTCGGCGGCTTCATCGGCGGCGTTCTCGGCATCCTCGCCGCCTACTACCGGCGGCTGGACGGCTGGATCATGCGGCTGGTCGACGTGATGCTTGCCTTTCCTGCGATCCTGATCGGGCTTGCGGTGGCGGCGATCTTCGGCGCCGGGCTGACCGCCGTGGTGATCGCGCTCGTGGTTGCCACGGTACCCGATGTCGCCCGCGTTGCACGCGGCGCGGCGATCGGCGTGATGGGCCAGGAATTCATGGAGGCCGGCCGCGCCGTCGGCGTCTCCGACGGTGAATTGATCTGGCGCTATCTGACGCTGAACTGCATTTCGACGATCTTCGTGTTCCTGACGCTGCGCTTCGGCCAGATCATCCTGATCGGCGCCGCGCTCGGCTTCCTCGGCATGGGCGCGCAGCCGCCGACCGCCGAGCTCGGCATGATGGCAGCGCAGGGCCGCGACTTCCTGTTCATGGCGCCGCATATCGCGACGATCCCGAGCTGTGCCATCTTCGTGATCGTGCTGGCCGCCAACCTTCTGGGCGACGCATTCCGCGACGTCCTCGATCCGAGGCTGCAGACATGATCAGGTTCGCACTGGGAATGTCCTTGGCACTATGCGTCACGGGCCCGGCGGCGGCCCAGACTCTCCAACTCATGAAAGGGATCGACGCGCCGCATTACGATGCGCAGCGCACAACCTGGGGGCCGACGTCTGATATCGTCAACATGTTCCAGGACACGCTGGTCGCGCTCGACTGGGATGGCCGCACGCCGATTCCCTATCTCGCCAAGTCATGGACGATCAGCGAGGACGGCAGGACCTATACGTTCAAGCTGCGCGACGACGTATCGTTCTGCAGTGGCAAGAAATTCATCGCCGACGACGTCGTCTACAGCTTCAAGCGGCTAAAGGATCCTGCGATCAAGGCGCCCTATGCCTGGCGCGCCGGCAACATCAAGGAGTTGCGTGCGCCAGATCCTTACACGGTCGAATACGAGCTCGAGGAGCCCTACTCCGAACTGCTGCTGCAGCTCACCATGTTCACCAACGTCATCCACAACAAGGAGAGCGTGGAGGCGCTGGGCAAGGATTATGGCATCAAGGGTGCCGACGGCACCGGTCCATGGTGTTTCGAGAGCTGGCAGCCGCGCACCGAGATCGTGCTAAAGCGCCACGATGCCTACCGATGGGGCCCGTCGATGTACAAGAACAAGGGGCCGGTGAAGTTCGAGAAGCTCAGCGTCAAGATCATGCCCGAGGAATCCAGCCGCGTGGCGGCGATGATGGCCGGGCAGTTCGACATGACTCATCAGTTCCCGCCGCAGTTCATCGCGCAGGCCAAGGCGGCGCCGATGCTGACCGTCGCCGAGGCCAAGCCGAACTTCCAGTTGCTCTATTTCGGCTTCAAGACGACGCGGCCGATGGTATCAGACAAGCGCGTGCGCGAAGCCATGAGCATCGCCATCAACCGCGGCGAGATCGCCAAAGGCGTCTTGCTTGGCAACGCCGATCCAGCCTTCACCATCGTCGATTCCGACGCGCTCGATCACGACCCCGCCACCAAGGGGATCGTGAAGGAGGATATCGAGCGTGCAAAAGCCCTGCTCGATGAAGCCGGCTGGAAGATCGGCAGCGACGGCGTTCGCGAAAAGGACGGCATCAAGCTGCAGCCCAAGGTCTACTACACCCAGGCCGGCAACACGCCGCGGGTAGCCGAGGCGATCCAGGGCTATCTGCGCCGCATCGGCGTGCAGTGGCAACTTCAGCCCTGGGACTCCACGATCGCCTCCGCCAAGATGGCCGAGCAGGACTACGAAATCTGGTCGGTGACGGTGCCGTATCTGTCGGCCGGCGACCTCATGAACATCTACTTCGATTCCAGGAACATTCCGACGCCCAACCGGATGAACTGGAAGGACGCCGAAACCGATGAATGGCTGAAGCAGGGACGCTCGGCGCTGACGGAAGCCGACCGCGCCAAATATTACGCGAAGGTCCAGCAGAAGGTGATGCGGGAGCACCTCTGGATGCCCGTGCTCAACATAAACATGAACCAGGTGGCCAGCAAGAAGATATCAGACGCGAGGCCGCACATGATCTACCAGAACACTTTCTACAAAGGCTTGGACGTGTCGCGCCAGAAGTAACGAGGGAGAGAACACGATGCGCAGCATTTTGACGGGCGTTGCCGCGCTGCTCGGGGCAGCCGGAATATGCGGGAGTGCCGAGGCGCAGACCTTGCGAATGATGAAATCGCTGGACGCGCCGCATTATGACGGCCAGCGCACGACGTGGTCTCCCACATCTGACATCGTCAACATGATCCAGGATACGCTGGTTGCGCTCGACTGGGACGGCAAGACGACGATCCCCTACCTCGCGAAATCGTGGACGATCAGCGAGGACGGCAGAACCTACGTCTTCAAGCTGCGCGACGACGTGACGTTCTGCAGCGGCAAGAAGTTCACCGCCGCAGACGTTGTCTACACGTTCAAGCGATTGAAGGATCCGGAAACCAAAGCGCCCTACGCCTGGCGCGCCGGCGACATCAAGGAAGTGCGCGCGCCCGATCCCTATACTGTCGAATATGAGCTCAACGAGCCCTACTCCGAGCTGTTGCTGCAGCTCACCATGTACACCAATGCAATCCACAATCAGGAGAGCGTAGAGACGCTCGGCAAGGATTACGGCATCAAGGGAATCGACGGCACCGGTCCCTGGTGCTTCGAGAGCTGGCAGCCGCGCACGGAAATCGTGCTGAAGCGCCACGACGCCTACAAATGGGGCCCGTCGATGTACCAGAACAAGGGCCCGGTGAAGTTCGAGAAACTCAGCATCAAGATCGTGCCAGAGGATTCCAGCCGTGTTGCCGCCATGCTGGGCGGGCAGTTCGACGTCACGCACCAGCTTCCGGTGGCGTTCATTCACCAAGTCAAGGCCGCACCCAACCTGACCGTCCAGGAAGTCCAGCCCAACTTCCAGCTCATGTATTACGGCTACAAGATCACGCGGCCGATGGTATCAGACAAGCGCGTGCGCGAGGCGATGAACATCGCCATCAACCGCGCCGACATCGTCAAGGGCGTCATGCTGGGCAATGCCGAACCGGCATTCACCTTCGTCGACCCCAAGGCGCTGGACTTCGCCGAGAAAACCAAGGGCGTTATCAAGGAAGATGTGGAGCGGGCAAAGAAGCTGCTCGACGAGGCCGGCTGGAAGGTCGGCGCCGACGGCATCCGCGAGAAGGACGGCATGAAGCTGGCGCCCCGGGTGCTGTTCACGCAGGTCGCCTATTTCCCGCGCGTCTCCGAAGCCATTCAAGGCTACATGCGCAAGATCGGCGTCGATTGGAAGATCGTCGGCTTCGACTCCACGATCGCGCCCGCCGAGATGGGCAAGCAGGATTATGAACTGTGGACCGTGACGGTGCCTTACCTGTCGGCCGGCGAGTTGATGAACATCTATTTCAACTCGAAGAACGTCCCCACTCCCAATCGCATGAACTGGAAGGACGCCGAGACCGACGAGTGGCTGCGCGCCGGCCGCGCCGCGTTGACCGAAACCGAGCGTGCGCTCAACTACGCCCGTGTGCAGGAGAAGGTGATGGGCGAGCATCTATGGATGCCGGTGATGAACATTGCGATGTACACCACCAGCTCGAAGAAGATGAAGGGCGTCAGGCCGCACATGCTCTACCAGAACACTTTTTATAAGGGACTGGATTACTCCTTCTGATGGATACGCTCCTCGAGGTTCGCGGCCTGAAAACCCACTTCGCGACGGACCGCGGGCTGTTCCGCGCCGTCGACGGCATCAGCTTCAGCGTTCCGCGCGGACGCACCATCGGCCTTGTCGGCGAGTCCGGCTGCGGCAAGAGCGTGACCTCGCTTTCGGTGATGGGCCTGGTGCCGAGTCCGCCGGGCAAGGTCGAGGCCGAGGCGGTGCTGTTCGGCAATCGCGACGTGCTGAAGCTCACGGCCGACGAGCGGCGCAGGCTGCGCGGCGGCAAGATGTCGATGATCTTTCAGGAGCCGATGACCTCGCTCAATCCGGTCCACACCGTGGGCCAGCAGATCGTCGAGGCGATCCTCGCCCACACCGCGATGTCGCCGCGCGCGGCGCGCGCACGCGCGATCGAGATGCTCGAGCTGGTGCGGATTCCGTCAGCGGCGCAACGCATCGACGACTTTCCGCACAACATGTCGGGCGGCATGCGGCAGCGCGTCATGATCGCGATGGCGCTCTCCTGCGAGCCGGCGCTATTGATCGCCGACGAGCCGACCACGGCGCTCGACGTCACCATCCAGGCGCAGATTCTTGACCTGTTGAGCGACCTGCAGCGGCGGCTTGGCATGGCGATCCTGATCATCACCCACGATCTCGGCGTCATCGCTGAGGTCGCCGACCAGGTGCTGGTGATGTATGCCGGGCGAATCGTCGAGAGCGCCGATGTGAATGACCTGTTCGCCGACCCGCAGCATCCTTACACCATCGGCCTGCTCGGCTCCATCCCGCGCATCGATATCGACCGCAAGCGGCTCGCCACCATCGAGGGCACGGTGCCCAGCCCCAACAACCAGCCGGCGGGCTGTCGCTTTGCGCCGCGCTGTCCGTTTGCGGACCGGCGCTGCCGGCTTGATCCGCCACCGCTGCGCGACATCGCGCCCGGTCACCAGGTCGCGTGCTGGAAAGCCCCGGTCGAGGTGACATCATGAGCGACGCCCCCGTTTTGCAGGTCGACGGTCTGGTCAAGCATTTTGCGGTCACCCGCGGGCTGATCCGCCGCAAGACCATTGGGCTCGTGCGCGCCGTCGAAGATGTCAGCTTCGAGATCGCCCGCGGCGAGACGCTCGCGCTGGTCGGCGAATCCGGCTGCGGCAAGTCGACCACCGGACGGCTGATCCTGCGTTTGATGGACCCGACCGCCGGCTCGGTACGCTTCAAGGGCAAGGAAATCGCCGATCTCGACAAGAATGCGCTGCGCCGGATGCGGCGGCATATGCAGATCATTTTCCAGGATCCCTATGCCTCGCTCAATCCGCGCATGACCGTCGGCGAAATCCTGGCCGAGCCGCTGCGCGTTCACGAAATCGGCGATGACGCATCGCGCGAGGCACGCGGCCGTGAGCTGCTGGACATCGTCGGCCTGCTGCCCGAACATGCCAGCCGCTATCCGCACCAGTTCTCGGGCGGGCAACGCCAGCGCATCGGTATCGCCCGCGCACTCGCCGCCAATCCCGATTTGATCGTCTGCGATGAGCCGGTATCGGCGTTGGACGTCTCGATCCAGGCGCAGATCGTCAACCTCCTGCAGAATCTGCAGCAGCGTTTTGGCCTCTCCTATCTGTTCATCGCCCATGATCTTGCCGTGGTGAAGCACATCAGCGACCGCGTCGCCGTGATGTATTTGGGCAAGCTGGTCGAGATATCAGACAAGAAGTCGCTCTACGACCGGCCGTTGCACCCGTATACCCAGGCGCTGCTCGCGGCGATCCCGAAACCTGATCCTGCCTTGCGCACCAAGCGCGTAATGCTGCAGGGCGACGTGCCAAGCCCGTTCAAGCCGCCGACCGGCTGCCGCTTCCACACCCGCTGCCCGCATGCGCAGGCGCGCTGTTCGGCCGAGGAGCCGGAGCTGCGCGAGGCGGCACCCGGCCATCGCGTGGCCTGTCATTTTTTCGAGACGCTGCCCGCCCCGACCATCCTCGCGCGCGCCGGCCTTGCGAACGGCAAATTCGCCGCGCGGTTGGCGGCCTTCGAGGCGGCGAAGACGGCACGGACATCGGCCTGAGCCAGAGCGGTGTAAGGGCCCAGACACAAAATTGCGAAAACAACCCTATGCAAAGTAGAATGGGGCCCTACTCGCAGCACTTCCCGCCCTAAAGTATGATGAAAATAGATTTGATTGCGACCACGAAGAAGGTGCGCTCCCTCTCCCGCTTGCGGGAGAGGGAAGGCACGTCTGCGGCTAAACCAAAGATCATCCCACCCTAGCCGGCGTGTTCAACGGCGCGGATAGCACCGCGCAACTCGGCTAGGCCGCGCAGCCGGCCGATGGCGGTGTAGCCAGGATTGGTGCGCTTGGTCGCGGCGAGATCGTCGAGCATGCGGTGGCCGTGATCGGGCCGGAACACGATTTGATTGTTCGACGAGCGCGTTCGGTTCTCCGCCAACAAAGCCTTCAACACCGCGATCATATCGACGTCGCCATCGAGATGATCGGATTCGAAGAACGACAGGCCGTCCGCTTCCCGCTTGGTCGCCCGTAGATGGGCAAAGCCGATCCGCGGGGCGAAGCGCTTGGCCATCGCTGGCAGATCGTTCTCCGCACGCACGCCGAGCGAGCCGGTGCAGAAGCAGATGCCGTTGGCTTTTGATGGCACCGCGTCGAACAGCGCCTGATAATCCTCCGCCGATGAGGCGATGCGCGGCAGGCCAAACAGCGGGCGCGGCGGATCGTCCGGATGCAGCGTCAGCGTGACGCCGAGCTGCTCCGCCACCGGCGCGACGCGCGCGAGAAATTCGCTTAAGTGCTGACGCAGCACTTTGGAATCAATGCCGCGGTATTGCTGCAGGCGGTCGCGGAATTGCGGAATGGTCAGGGGATCGGTGGTGGATCCCGGCAGTGCGCTGGCAATGTTGGTGATGAGGACGTCGATATCGGCCTGCGTCATCGCTTCATAGACCTGCCTGGCGCGGCGCTGCGCAGCCTCGGAATATTCCGCAGGCGCTTCCGGCCGCTGCAGGATGTGCAGGTCGAACGCTGCGAACCGGTCCTGGTCGAAGCGCATCGCCTTGGCACCGTTCGGCAGTTCCCATTCGAGATCGGTGCGGCACCAGTCCACGACGGGCATGAAATTGTAGCAGATGATCTTGATACCGGCGGCGGCGACCGCCTCCATGCTCGCGATCCACGTCTCGATCGAGCGCGTCGCGCCGCCCCCCAATCGCTTGACATCGTCCGGCACCGGGATCGATTCCACTACCGACCAGGCCAGCGGCGAGCGGCCCGGTTGCGAGTTCTCGATCAGGTTCTTCCGCTCCTCGACGGCCGAGCGCGTCCAGGCCTCGCCGATCGGAACCTGATGCAGCGCCGTTACCACGTCGGTCGCGCCGGCCTGGCGGATATCGTCGAGCGATACGGGATCGTTGGGTCCGTACCACCGCCATCCCTGCAGCATCATGCGGAAGCTCCTGAAATGAGAACGGCCATCAAGCGGTCAGCACGACCTTGACGCTTTGCGAACGGTCGAGCGCGAGCCGCACCGCATCGGGCGCGACCACGAGCGGGCGTTGCGCCGTCACCAGCGAAAGCACGTCGACGCTGCCGTCGGCGATCAGTTCGACCGCTGTGAAGAATTCCGTCCCGAAGCGGAACGAGCCGCGAAGGTCGATCTCCTTGGCCATCACCGCGTTCGCCGGCACCGAAATCTGCCCGCCCGGCAGGTTGCCGACCTGAACCACGACGCCGCCGCGCCTGACCGCACCGATCGCGCTGGCCAAGCCCGCCGCGGTGCCCGAGACTTCGAACGCTACATCGAACGGCTGCGCTGCAGCCTGCGCCTTCAGCGCCTCTTCGCCGCCGGAGATATCGACGACATGGTTGGCGCCTAATCTCGTCGCGAACGCCAGCGGCGCCGCCGCAATGTCAACAACCGTTGTCTCCGCAATCCCTGCGCGCTGCGCCGCCAGCATGGTTAACAGACCGATCGGGCCGGCGCCGAACAGCACGGCGCGCTTGCCGGTCACGTCTCCGGCGCGGGCGACCGCATGCAGGCAGACCGCGAGCGGCTCGGCGAGCGCCGCCGCCTGATAGGTCACGTGGTCCGGAATCTTCACGCATTGCGCTGGGATGGCGTCGAAGTAGGACGCAAAGCCGCCCTGCATATGCGGGGTCTTCGAGGCCGATCCCATGAAGAAGATGTTTTCGCAGAGATTGGGCCGGCCTTCGCGGCACGGCTTGCAATGGCCGCACCAGCGCGACGGGTTGACGGCAACGCGATCGCCGACTTTTACGTCCGGCGCAGAACCTGCGATCTCGACCACCTCACCCGCAATCTCATGGCCGAGCACTAGCGGCGAGGTCACGACAAAATCGCCGGTGCGGGCATGACGGTAATAATGCATGTCCGAGCCGCAAATGCCGCCGGCGCCGAAACGAATGCGCACCATGCCAGAGGGAAGCGGATCGAGCGGCCGCTCGATCATGCGGAGATCTTCCGGGCCGAACAGCGTTGCAGCCAAAGCCATCGATGTCATTTTGAGAGTCCCATGTATTTAGGCAGCCAGAGCGTCAGCTCCGGGATGTAGGTGATGGCGACGAGCGCCAACAGGAGCGGCACCAGCCAAGGCAGGATCGCCATGGTGGTGCGCTCGACGGATAGTTTCGCCACGCGGGCCAGCACGAACAGCACCATGCCGAGCGGCGGGTGCAACAGACCGATCATCAGGTTCAGCGTCATGATCAGGCCGAAATGAATGGGGTCGATGCCAAGCTTGAGCACGATCGGCAAAAGGATCGGCACCAGAATGGTGATGGCGGCGATGGTGTCGATGAAGCAGCCGACGAACAGGATCAGGATGTTCGCCAACAGCAGGAACACCCATTTGTTCTGGGTGATGCCGAGCATCGCATCCGTCAGCGTCTGCGCCGCCTGCGACACCGTGAGCAGCCAGGCAAAGATCGAGGCCGCGGTGACGATGAACAGCACTGATGCCGTGGTCTCGATGGTGTCGAACGTCGCCTTGGCAACGGTCTGCAGCGTCATCGAGCGGTAACGCACGAGTCCGAGGAACAGCGACCAGATCACGGCGGCAACCGCGGCTTCGGTCGGCGTGAACCAGCCGAGCGTCATGCCGCCGATCAGGATCACCGGCGCCATCAGCGCCATCACGGCGGAGAAATCGAAATACCAGTCGAGCGCCAGCAGCGCCACGAGACCGATTCCGACCGCCATGTTCACCGAGAGCCCGGCGACGACCAGCAACCAAACGACCACCGGGAACGCCAGCACGATCAGGATTTCGATCGCGGCCGAGCCGAGTTGCGGCCAGGAGAACGGCGTATCGCTGCCCCAGCCGTTCTTGTGGGCGAAATAGGCCACGGTTGCCATCATGGCCAGCGTCATGAACACGCCCGGAATCACACCGCCCAGAAACAGCGCGCCGATCGAAACGTTCGCCATCATGCCGTAGATCACGAACGGCAGCGACGGCGGAATGATCGGGCCGAGCGTGGCGGACGCCGCGGTGACGCCGACGGCGAACTCGGTCGAGTAGCCGTGGTCCTTCATTGCCTTGATCTCGATGGTGCCGAGCCCCGCGGCGTCCGCAATCGCGGTGCCGGACATGCCGGAAAAGATCACGGAGCCGACGATATTGACGTGGCCGAGGCCGCCACGCATCCAACCCACCAGCGCGACCGCGAATTTGTAGATGCGCCCCGTCACGCCCGCGATGTTCATGAGATTGCCGGCCAGAATGAAGAACGGCACGGCGAGCAGCGGAAAGCTTTCGACACCGGCAATCATGCGCTGCGCCAGCGTGACATCCGGCGTGATGCCGGTGACGAGAATATAGACCAGCGACGACACCGCCATCGAAAGCGCGACCGGCAGGCCGACCAGCATCAGCAGCAGAAATCCCCCGAGCAGCAGCAGCATGTCGTCAGCCTTCCGTTCCGTCGAATGCGCCGGGGCGCTCCAGGATGGAGTAACCGCGCCGCCAGTTCTCGACCGCGATCTGGATCGAGCGCGCGAACATCAGCACGAAGCCGAGCAGCACGGCGTAATAGACAAAACCCTTCTGAAACTCGATCGTGGTCATCCGCTCATCGTCGATGATCTGGATGAACTGCCAGACCAGCTTGATCGCATAGCCGAAGAACGCGATCCGGATCAGGTCGATGACCGTCGAGAGAACGCGCGCCGGCAGATGCGGCAGATAGCGAAACAGCAGATCGACCTGGATGTGCCGCGACAGCCGCACGCACATCGCCGAGCCGATAAAGACCACGCCGATCAGGCAATAAGTCGCGATCTCCTCGGTCCAGGCGTAGCTGTCGTTGAGGACATAGCGGGTGAAGAACTGCAGGAAGACCGACAGCGCCATGATCCAGAAGATCACCAGCGCGAGCCAGTCCTCCGGCGCGTATCCGCTGAGATCGGCCCCCTTGGGGACTTCGTCCTCGAAGGTATGGGCGATCTCGTCCGCCGTGATCTGCTTGTGAACTTCAGCCGCCGACATTCGCTTATTCCTCAACTGGCGTCGCGTGATTGGCTCACGTCATTCCGGGGCGGCTCGGAGAGCCGAACTATGGTGCGCAATTGCGCACCTGAGAATCTCGAGATTCCGGGTCGATGCTGGCGCGCATCGCCCGGAATGACGACTGCGTCGTCACTTCACCGCCTGGATGCGTTCCCAATCGGCCTTGCGATAGTTGAAGCTTTCGAAGCTCACATTCTTCATCACGGTGTCGCGGAACTCATCCTTGTTGACCTCAGTGACCGTCAGCCCCTTCTGCTTGAAGAAGTCGACAAGCTTGGCTTCGTTGGCCTTGATCTCGCCGGTAGCCTTCGCCGCAGCTTCCTGGGCGACCTCGGTGAAGATCTTGCGGTCTTCTTCCGACAGCTTCTTCCAGAGCGCGCCAGCGACGACGGTGTTGAGATGGTCGACGATGTGACCGGTCAGCACGATGTGCTTCTGCACCTCGTAGAACTTCTTGGCTTCGATGGTGGTAAGCGGATTTTCCTGGGCCTCCACGGTGCCGTTCTGCAGCGCGAGATAGACTTCCGCAAAGGCAATCGGCGCGGTGTTGGCGCCGCAGGCGCGCGGCATCGCGAGATAGGCCGGAACGTCAGGCACGCGAATCTTGAGGCCCTTCATGTCTGCGCAGGTCTTGATCGGCTTGTTCGAGGAAGTTTGGCGCACGCCGTAATAGGTCACGGCCACGATGCGATGACCGGTCTTGTCCTCGTAGCCCTTCGCGAGCTCCTTGAAGACGTCGCTCTTGGTATAGGCCAGGAGATGATCGGCATCGCGGAAGGTGTAGGGATAATAGGTCACGCCGATTGGCGCGAAGCTCCTCGCGGCGAAGCTCGAGCCGGAAATGATCATGTCGACGGAGCCTAGCGCAAGCCCCTGGTTGATGTCGGTCTCCTTGCCGAGCTGCGAAGCCGGATAGACGTCGATCTGGTAGCGCCCGTTGGTCCGCTTGTTGATCTCGCCCGCGGCCCAGACGGACGCGGTGTGGAACGGCTCAGACGTTTCGTAAACATGGGCCCATTTCAGTTTGGTCTGTGCCAGGCCCGATGTGGTCGCGGCCAGCAGCGCCGCAGCAGACGCCGCGAATGCAATCGTCAATTTCTTCAACACGTGAATTTCCTCCGTCGTTACAATTTGCTTTTGGTACCCAACCGGACCGACATCCTCGCCGAACCGTTCGAATTCTCGTCGTTCAGCCGCTGCTTGCGCGGATGCGTGAGGCGGACGAAGCTTCCGCTCCGAAATTTTGCGCAAAGCGGGCCTGCGAACGCGCTAAGTGCTCGCGCATCGCCACGCGGGCGGCATCGGAATCGTGCGCGGCGATGGCATCGCGGATCGCGCGGTGCTCGGCCAGCGCAGCATTCCAGGATTCCGGATTTTCGAAATAATGCGCGAGCTTGGCGAAATACGGATTGAGCCGCTGGTCGAACAGCTCGCCGACCACGCGGACAAGGACGGCGTTGTCGAGGCATCCGGCGACCGCGACATGAAACGCGCGGTCATGGATCATCGAGGCTTCGCCGGGATGCTGCACGGTGGCCATCGCCTCCAGCGAAGCGTCGATGCGCGCGATATCTTCGGCTGTCGCCACCCGCGCCGCCTGTTCGGCGATGGCGCCTTCGAGGAATTCGCGGGCGCGCAAGAGTTCGAATGGACCTTCGATCTCGGCCGCCAAGGGCAAAGGCGGTGCGAGCGCCGCCGGCTCACTGACATATATTCCGGAGCCGACGCGAATCCGAACCCTGCCCTCGACTTCCAGAGCAATCAGCGCTTCGCGCACCGTCGGCCGCGACACTTTCAACTGTTCGGCAAGATCGCGTTCGGTCGGAAGCCGGCTGCCCACACGGTACTCGCCGCTGTCGATCAAGGCGCGAAGCTGATCGGCAACCTGGCGATAAAGACGTCGTGCTTCCACGGCTTCGAGCGGCACGCTCGGCTCTCCCTGACGATCCCCCGAAGTGAATCGAATTTTTCTTGCTTGGTCAGGACAAGGCCAATAAATCGGACATTGGCCATTGGCCTTACCAATTGACCAAAGGTTGATAGATCGAGCCTTCCATGTCAAGCGACACGGCGAAAATCCCGGGTTTCAGCCCGAAAGACGGCAATTTCCGCCTTTCGAACGCCAACCTTCCTCGGCTTCCCGGCCAGATCCGGCAACCGGCATATGACCGCTCGCTGATCTCGCCAGGCATCGTTCATCTCGGAATTGGCGCGTTCCACCGGGCCCACCAGGCGGTGGTGATCGACGACCTCCTGACAGGCGGCGCTACGGATTGGGGAATCATCGGGGCCAGCTTGCGCAGCCCGGCGACACGCGATGCCCTCGCCTCGCAGGACAGCCTTTACACGCTGGCCGTTCGTTCCGGCGCGGGTACCGATCACCGCATTATCGGCTCGGTTCTCGCTGTCGACGTCGCCGCCGAGAAACCCGACCAGTTGATCACGCGCCTGGCCAACCCGGCCACGCGTATCGTCTCGCTGACGATCACCGAGAAGGGCTATTGCCATACGCCGCAGACCGGCGATCTGGACGAGCGTCATCCCGATATCGTTCACGACCTGCAGAATCCGGGCACGCCGCGTTCGGCCATCGGATACCTGGTGGCCGCGCTCGCACGCAGGCGCATCGCGGGCGATGCCCCCTTCACTGTTCTTTCCTGTGACAATCTCTCCGCCAATGGCCAAACAGTCGAACGGATCGTGACGCAGTTCGCCGCCTTGCGATCGCGCAATCTCGCCAAATGGATTGAAGCCGAGGTGGCCTTCCCTTCGACCATGGTGGACCGGATCGTGCCGGAGACCACGGACCTCGACCGGGCGGAGATTTCTTCAGCGCTCGGCATGATCGACGCATGGCCCATTATCACAGAACCGTTCACGCAATGGATCGTTGAAGACCGCTTTCCGGCCGGACGGCCGGACTTTGCGGCTGCGGGCGTGCAACTGGTTTCGGATGTAACGCCGTTCGAACATATGAAGCTGCGGCTGCTCAACGCCAGCCACTCGGCGCTCGCCTATCTCGGATATCTCGCAGGCTTTGAGACCATCGCCGCAACCATGACCGACCATCGCTTTGTGGCGTTTGCCCGACAGGTGATGCAAGACGCCGCGCCGACGCTGGCGATGCCTGAAGGCACTGATCTGGCGGCCTATAGCGCATCACTGCTGCAGCGCTTCTCCAATTCGGCCCTGCACCATCGCACCTGGCAGATTGCGATGGACGGATCGCAGAAGCTGCCGCAACGGCTGCTCGCGACCATGCAGGACCGGCTGCGGCTGGGGCTTCCGATCGATACGCACGCGCTCGCGGTGGCCGGCTGGATGCGTTACGTCACCGGCACCGATGAGCGAGGCCGCGCCATCGACGTGCGCGATCCCCTTGCGCGAGAGTTGGCTGATATCGCCGAGCGTTCCGGTCCGGTCGCAGAGCGGCTTGCTCCCGCGCTGCTGGAGGTCAGCTCCATCTTCGGCTCGCTCGGTAATGATCCTCGCATGCGCGGCGCCGTCATCGAGGCGCTCACCAAACTTTACGCACTCGGTGCACGTCAGGCCGTACAGACATTTCAAGCGGCATGATTGGCAGGTCAGAACCACCGGGTGGCAAGGCCACACCGCAACCGCCGTTCATCTCGGAAATTCAGCAGGCTACGGCGACAACAAGGTCCTGGTGAGTTGGTGATCGGGATCGGCGAGCCCATCGATGACATCGAAATGATGCCGCCCGGGTTCTTCGATCACGCAGGTTTTCGCACCGAGCCCGGTCCAGATGTTGGCGAGAAGCGCGTTCTGGCGGACGAATTCCGGGCGCTCGGCGCTGCCCACCCAGCAGGTCACGCATGCATTCGGCATCGGCTCCAGCAATGCGGGGCTTTCCACGAGCGCTTCGGCCTCATCGATCCGAAGGTCCGTGTTCATGGCGGCCTTCATCAGCGGACGAAGGTCATGAAGGCCGGAAATGGAGACGGTGTGGCTGATGCGCGCCCGGACATCGTGCGGGAGCGGCGACGTCGCCGAAATCATACGCGTCACCAGATGCCCGCCGGCGGAATGGCCCGCCAGAAAAAGCGGACCTTCGACCATCGCCGCGGCGCGCTCGACGGCCGCGGCAATTTCGCGCGTGATCTCGGAGATGCGCACAGTCGGGCATAGCGTGTAAGAGGGCATCGCCACAGCATAGCCGCTTTCAACCGATCCACGGGCCAGATGCGACCAGAAGCTCTTGTCGAGCGCCTTCCAGAATCCGCCATGGACGAAGACGACCAGGCCCTTTGGCCGGCCCTCTCGTTTAAAGAGATCAAAGCGGTTTCGTGGGCGCTCGCCATAGCCGATGTCGAGCGTCGCACGGCCGCTGCCTTGAAGTGCGTCGCGATAGGCCTGAGCGGGCTGCACCCACGCCGCCGGCCAGCGTTCGCCGCCCGGAATGTTCGGAGCATTCGCATAGGCGTCGTTCCAGTCGGAAATCTGATGAAAAATCACTTGGGTTCGGTTTCCATTTGATCTTGTGGGCTGGGCGGATGTCCGATCGATGCCGCAGGCAACCAGTCTATACCGGGAAGCGCAGCTTCCGCCCATACATTTCAAGCTTGAAATAATTGATATCAGCGCGAATAATTCCGCCAGGGGGCGTGGACCAGGGAATGACATGACCGATTTCACGCGAACAAAATCCCTGTTCGCCATCCCGGATGGCGTGATCTATCTGGACGGCAATTCGCTCGGTCCCCTGCCCGCTGCAGCCGCCGATCGCGTCGGCCGCATGATATCGGAGGAATGGGGCAAGCACCTCATCAAGGGCTGGAACGTCGCCGGGTGGATGACGCAGCCGCGGCGTGTCGGCGACCGAATCGGCCGGTTGATCGGCGCTGCCGACGGAACGGTGGTGGTGGGCGATACGCTGTCCATCAAAGTCTACCAGGCACTGGCCTCGGCGCTCGAGCTCAATCCGTCGCGGCGCGTCATCTTGTCGGATAGCGGCAATTTTCCTTCCGATCTCTACATCGCCAGCGGTCTGCTTGAAACGCTCGGCCGTGGTTACGAATTGAAGGTCGTGGACCCCGAAGACGTCGAAGACGCTATCGACGAGACAATCGCGGTGCTGATGCTCACCGAGGTCGACTATCGCACCGGCCGGCTGCACGACATGAGTACGCTGACCCGCAGGGCGCACGCCGCCGGCGCCTTGACGGTCTGGGATCTGGCGCATTCCGCGGGCGCGATCCCGGTCGACTTGAAAGGAGCCGAAGCCGATTTCGCCGTCGGCTGCACCTACAAATATCTCAATGCCGGTCCTGGCGCGCCAGCCTTCATCTATGTAGCGCCGAAGCACGCCGATACGGCGCGGCCGGCGCTTTCCGGTTGGATGGGTCATCATGCGCCCTTTGCCTTTGACCTCGACTATCGGGCCGGGCCGGGCATTGAGCGAATGCGGGTGGGTACGCCTCCGATCATTGCGATGGCCGCGCTCGACGCCGCCCTCGACGTCTGGGACGGCGTCAGCATGACCGATGTGCGTCATGCATCGATCGCGCTCGCCGACCTGTTCATCCGCGAAGTCGAACGACGTTGTCCCGAGCTGACGCTGGCTTCGCCGCGGGACGCAAAGCGGCGCGGCAGCCAGGCTTCATTTCGTCACCCGGATGGCTACGCGATCATGCAGGCGCTGATCGCGCGCGACGTGATAGGCGACTTCCGCGCGCCTGATATGATGCGCTTCGGCTTTACGCCGCTCTACATCGGAGAAGCCGAGGTTCGCGCGGCAGTCGACGTCCTCGCCGACGTCTTGACCAATCGCCGCTGGGATACTGCGGATTACCGCAAAAAGGGGCTCGTAACATGACTGGCAAGCCCGACGACTCCGCGCGTGAGGCAGCCCAGATGTCGTTCGACGGGCGCATGTCCTACAGCGATTATCTGCATCTGGAACGCGTTCTGAACGCGCAAGAGCCGCTCTCGGACGCACATGACGAACTGCTGTTCATCATCCAGCATCAGACTTCCGAACTCTGGATGAAGCTGGCTATCCACGAAATCCGTTCCGCCATCAAGGCGATCCGCCACGACCAGTTGCATCCCGCCTTCAAGATGCTGTCGCGCATCGCCCGGATCTTCGAGCAGCTCAATACCGCCTGGGACGTGTTGCGGACGATGACACCCAGCGAATACTCAGAGTTTCGCGATCAGCTCGGGCAATCCTCGGGTTTCCAATCGTACCAGTACCGCGCGATCGAGTTTCTCGCCGGCAATCGCAATTTGGCGCTGCTTGGCCCGCATGCCCACCGCGCCGACATCATGGCAAAGCTCGAGGAAATTCTCGCTGAGCCGGGCCTCTATGACGAGGCGCTGTTGCTGCTGGCGCGCAATGGTTTCGACATCGGCGAAGACGCGCGCCGAACCGACTGGCGCGTCACGCGCACGCCAAACGACGAGGTTTTGAAGGCCTGGAAGACCATCTATGCGTCGCCAGCGAAACACTGGATGCTCTACGAGCTTGCGGAAAAGCTGGTCGATTTCGAAGACTATTTCCGCCGCTGGCGCTTCAACCACGTCACGACGGTCGAGCGCATCATCGGCCTGAAGCGCGGAACCGGCGGCACGTCGGGCGTCTCCTACCTGCGCAAGATGCTCGAGGTCGAACTTTTTCCGGAACTCTGGAAGCTGAGAACAGAGCTTTAGAGCATGATCCGGAAAAGTGGATACCGGTTTTCCCTCGCGACAAACGCGAACGCGTTTGCGCGGAGATCATGCTCAAATCAAAGAGTTACGACACCCGATAAGCGGGTTTCAGCGCGGCACCACCGCCGTCGCTTCGATCTCGACGCGGGCTTCCTTCTCGACCAGGCGCACCACCTGCACCAGCGCCATTGCCGGATAATGCGCCCCGAAAATCTCGCGGTAGACGCGGCCGAGCTCCTTCAGGCTCGCGAGATATTCCTCGATGTCGACGACATACCAGGTCAGGCGCACCAGATGCTCAGCTCTGGCGCCGCCCTCGGCAAGAATCTCGGCGATGTTGGATAGCGTCTGGCGCACTTGCGCGACGAAATCGGGCTCCAGGCGGCCCTGCGTGTCCCAGCCGATCACGCCGCCGGTCACCACAAGCCGGCCGTCGGCTGCCATGCCGTTGGCGTAGCCTTTCGGCATCGGCCAGCCGCTCGGCTGCAGCACTTGCGGGCCTGGCGGCGAGGTGTCGGTCTTAGGATGAGGCACCACGCTCAGTGTGGGGCCTTTGGGGGCGGTCACCGGCTTTTCTCCATCAGGTTAGAAATTATTCCGCGGCAACGCTTGGCGATGACGGGCCGGCCGCAGCCATCTGCCTCAGCGCAAAGCGCCTCAGCTTGCCGGTTTCGGTCTTCGGCAGTTGCGCGACATATTCGATCGCACGCGGATATTTGTAGGGTGCAATCGTCTGCTTGACGTGATCCTGCAACGCCTGCGTCAGCGCAGCGTCGGCAGCGGCGCCGCCGGCCAGAACCACGTAAGCCTTGACGATCATGCCCCGCGCCTCGTCCGGCGCGCCGACCACGCCGCATTCGGCGACGGCCGGATGCGACAGCAGCGCCGCTTCGACCTCGGGGCCTGCGATGTTGTAGCCGGAGGAGACGATCATGTCGTCCGAGCGGGCGACAAAGGACAGTCGGCCATTCGCGTCGCGGACAAAGGTATCGCCCGTCAGATTCCAGCCGTCGCGCACATAGTTCGACTGCCTCGCATCGGCGAGATAGCGGCAGCCGGTCGGCCCGCGCACCGCGAGCTTGCCGATGGTGCCAGGCGGCAATTCGTTCATGTCGTCGTCGACGATTCTTGCCTCGTAGCCCGTCACGGGATGTCCCGTCGTCCCTGCCACCGCATCGCCGATCCGGTTGGTAATGAAAATGTGCAACAGTTCCGTGGAGCCGATGCCGTCGAGAATGGTCTTGCCGGTCTTGCGGGTCCAGCCTTCGAACACCGGCGCCGGCAATGTCTCGCCGGCGGAAACCGCCAGCCGCAGCGACGACAGGTCGGCGCCATTATCCATCGCCGCCATCATCGCGCGATACGCGGTCGGCGAGGTAAAGCAGATCGTCGCCTTGTAGGCCTCGATGATCTTGACCATTTCGGGCGGCGACGCGTTTTCCAATAGCGTCGCCGTTGCGCCGAAGCGCAGGGGGAAGATTGCGAGCCCTCCGAGCCCGAAGGTGAAGGCCAGCGGCGGCGAGCCGACGAAAACATCGTTCTCTGTAACGTTGAGCACTTCCCTGGCATAGCCGTCCGCAATGATCATGAGATCGCGATGGAAATGCATCGTCGCCTTCGGCTCGCCCGTCGTGCCCGAGGTAAATCCCAGCAGGGCGACGTCGTCGCGCCCTGTCTTCACCGCGTCGAACCGGACCGGCTTGTTCAGCGCCACCCTGTCGAGCTCGGCATCATGGTTGGACGTGCCGTCGAAATTCACCACCTGCTTCAGGAAGCGGCTGGTCTTCGCGCACGCGACCAGTTCATCGGCGATGCGGCTATCGGTCAGCGCCAGCGCAATCTCCGCCTTGTCGACGATCTTGCTCAGCTCACCGGCGCGCAGCATCGGCATGGTGTTGACGACGACAGCACCTGCTTTTGTGGCCGCGAGCCACGCCGCGACCAGCGCCGGGTTGTTGCCGGAGCGGATCAGGATGCGGTTGCCGGGCTTGACGCCGTAGTTCTCCACCAGCGCATGCGCGAGGCGGTTGGACCAGTCAGCCAGCTCCTTGTAGGTGCGCTGGCGGCCGTTGCCGATCAGTGCGATCCGATCGCCCCAGCCCTCTTCGACGATCCGATCGGTCAGTTCGACTGCGGCGTTGAGATATTCGGGATACTGAAATTCCGGCCGATCGAGCAGCAGATCCGGCCATTGCTCTGACGGCGGCAGATTTCGCCGCGCAAAATCGTCGACGTGGGCCGACGGGCCGAGAGACCGGCCAAGGGTCCGGCTGGGAGTGCTACCTGACATTTTCAATCTCCCCTCGCTTCCATCCATCAAAGGCTCGAGATCAATATCGAGGACGCCCGGCAACGCCGTCTTGCAAATCATTTTAGGCTTAAAACAATTTTTCGCAAGGGTGGAATCGCGTATTCCCTCCTTCAGAGATTAACGGCCGCGCCCCGGCCGGGAACTCGCCCCCTCAGGCGGCCCGGTATTCCCGCGCCGCGGCGAGGAAGCGGCCGTAAGCGGCGGCATCGGGCGGGGTGAATTTCTCCACCAGCGGATTGCGCCGGCGTCCGGGCACGCCGATGTCGGCCAGCAATTCGTCAAAATGCTTGAAGTGATAGGGCGCGACGCACAGCCCGCCATAGATGCCGGCCGCCGGGCGCTCGACGCGCTTGAAATGCAGCATCATCTCGATGTTGTCCCGCATCTCCTTGGGCGTCGGCTGACGGACGAGCTGGCCATCGGCATAGCGCACCAGCCAGTTCGCGGCGAGATCTGCGCATAGCACCGTGCAGAAGCTGGAGTTGAAGCCGACGAATCCCATTTCGGGCAGGTCCGGGTTGGCGATCAGCCGATAGAGCCGATACTGCCCGTCGGGATCGACCAGTCTGTCTCGGTAAGCCTGCGGCAGGAACGGCACGCCCAGTTTGTAGCCGATCGCGAGCACAGCCACGTTGGCCTGGACGCGCTGCCCGCCGGTCATCACGATCGTATTGCCATCATAGCGCTCAAAACTGCCTCTGATGGCCTTGATGCGCTTGTCCGCGACCATCGGAAAGAATCCCGGCGTCGCGATCGGCACCGAGCAGTTGACGCCATCCTCGATCCTTTCCTTCGGCACCATGTCGCATTTGCCGAGCTTGAGTTGAATTTTCAGAAGGCTCTCCAGCCCGCGCCAGTTGGCCCAGATGAGCGGCTTTGCCACCACATGCGCGAACCGCGACATCGCGCCGATGCTCCAGCTCCGGAACATCTCCTCCTGCGCGCGGATGTAGAGAATGCGTTTGAAATTGACCAGGCCGCCGATGAAATAGGGAATCCGCCACACCGGCTCGCGGTACACCAGCGTCACTTCCGCCGCCCCGGAATTGACCGCGTTGACGGCGATATCGGTCGCCGACTTCGAGCCGCCGAGCACGACGATCCTGCGGCCTTTGGCAATCGCCGGGTCGTTGTATTGCGAGGAGTGCAGGATGTGCCCGCCCTGCGCCTTGAAGGCGTCTTCGCCGGGCAGGCTGAGCGTCTGCGGCTCGTTGAACTGCCCGGTGCATACCGCGACGAAATCGAAGTCCTCATGACTGACGCCGCCATCCGGCCCACGCAGATCGAGCCGCCAGCCCGGCGCAGAGTCGGGCCGACGATCCATTTGCACCACGGTCGTGTTGAAGCGGATCGCGCCGAGGAGATCGTTGTCCTTTGCGTACTCAGTCAGATAGGCGTGGACCTGCGGACCTTTCGGCCATTCCGGATAGGAATCCGGCATCGCCTTGTCGGTGTAGCGGTACAAATCCTTCGGGCTCTGCGTTTGCACCTCGGGATAGGACCGCGCCGGTTCCCAGACGCCGCCAAGATCGCCACTGCGCTCGACGATCGTGATCTGATGACCGCGCGCGGCGAAGGCCTTTGCGGCTGCAAGTCCGGATACGCCTGCGCCAATGACGCAGACTTTCTTTCGGCTGACCATGACGACGTCTCCAACAAGGATGAGTTCAGGGAGCTATTCGTTGGCCTCGGGCGGCAAAAAGTTCACCTCATGCTGCGCCGAGATCCGGACCACCTCTTCGGGGTCGGTCAGATTGTGGAGCTGGTCGAACAGCGCTTCGAGCTTCTGCATCGGCGACACCCAGAACAGTGCGCGGGCCGGCTTGTCCGATTTGTTGAAGTAGCCATGCGGGATGCCGCGTGGCATCCGAACCAGGTCGCCGGCCTTGGCCTGCACCCAGACGCCGTCGAGCTTGAGATCGAGAACGCCCTCCTGCACCAGGATGAATTCATCCTGTGTGGGATGAACGTGCACCGGCACGAATTGCCCGGGCTCGCTGTTAGTCTCGAAGGCAAAGGTTGAATCGGTCACGGCCTTGGGGAAGTAGACCTGACCGAGAATATTCCAGGTCTTGCCGCCGTAACCGGTGCCATTCTTGGTGATACCTTTTTCGAGTGCGGCCATGTCGCCCTCCTCTGTCGCGGTTGGTGTGGTTGCGATGTCCGAAAATAGTCCGTGCAGGCTGGATCGAGTCGAAACGGCCGTCTAGCCGGAAAACGAATCCGGCCAGCTTCGCGCGAGATTTTCGCATTGCTGCGACGCGATACGGTCGGCTGTCCGGGTGTCGCACCGCGATCCCTCCCACGCGCCGTGAAATGGATTCCGGGCTCGATGCTTCGCCTCGCCCCGGAATAACGGAGCGAGCGTGACTGCCGCGGCTGCCTGCAGATCGGCATCACGGCCAAGGAAATCGCCTTTCCAAGCACGGCCCCCACAGATATTATAGGCTTAAAGTAATGCGGAGGGCCGGGCCGTGGAGACGGGCACCAGCATTGTCAGGCATGACCCGACCGTCCGGCTGGCGGCGTTCAACCGCGTTTCGACCGACAGCGTCGATGCTGCCGCCGACGCGATTGGACGCATATTCTGCCCGCATGAGCTAAAGCCCGCCCGCGCCTCATCCGAATTTTTCGCGCTGCATAACTGTGCGATCTCCCGCGGATTTTCCATCAACTACGTCGCCTATGGCGGATCGGTGTCGATCGACCCCGGCTGCCTCGAGCGCTTCTTTCTGTTGCAAATCCCCGCGCACGGTTCAGCGCGGATCCGAACCGCCTCGCGCGACATCGCAACCGCTCCCGGCGCCAGCGCCTCGCTGTTGTCGCCGACGATCCCGACGCGAATGACTTGGCAGAGCAATTGCGCTCAGATCATTCTGCTGGTCGACCGCCGCCTGATAGAGCAACGGGCCGCAGCGTTATCGGGGCGACCGGCGGGCGCGGTCGAGTTCGAGCCCGCGGTCGACCTCTCCTCCGCAGCCAGCCGCGCGCTTCAGTCGCAGATTTTGGAGTTCGTCGATCTTGCCGAGCACCTCGGACCGCGAAGGCCACTTTCGCCGATAACAGCAGCCAATATACGCGAGACGTTGTTGGGTGCTTTGCTCCACGGCCAGCATCACAGCGCCAGCGACGCGATCGACCGGTTTGGCGGCCGGGCCGAAACGCTGCCGCAATCGTTGCGACGGGCGCGCGAGTTCTTATACGCGCACGCGGACGAGCCGCTCGATCTCGCGCAGCTTGCTGCAGCCGCTGGCACGGGCATCCGCGCGCTACAGCTCGGCTTCCGGCGGCATTTCGGAACGTCGATCTCGGAGATGCTGCGTGACATCCGCCTCGCGCACCTCAACGTCAGGTTGGCCGTCGCCTCCCCTAACGACAGCATCACCGATATCGCATTCGAGCTCGGCTTTACACACCTCAGCCGGATGGCAAGCGCCTATCGCGCCAAGTTCGGCGAAACGCCGTCGGCGACCATGCGCGGGATCAACTAGCGCCCGGCGACTCCTGCGCGATTGTTGTATTCGGCCTCGTAGTCCACATCGGCGCTCAACGGATCACCCTTCCCGTGTCAGCCTCAGTCGCCCCGCGCCCTCGCGGACTTCTGCGCCGAAGTTTTGGTCTTGGCCAAGAGGCGCATCAGCTCCCGGACATCCTTCGGCGTCAGGTCTCCAAAAATATCGGCGATCCACAGTTCGTGTTCCGCCGCCATTTTGCGGAATTCGGCACGACCGGCCTTGGTCAGGCGGATCACCTGCACGCGGCGGTCGACCTCCGAGGTGCGGCGGTCGAGATGCCCGGATTCGACCAGGCGCTCGACCAGCCCAGTGACGTTGCCGTTCGAGACCATCATCCGCTTCGAGACATCGGACAGCGTCATGCCCTCCGGGACCTTGTCGAGCTGGGCCATCAGATCGAACCGCGGCAGCGTGACGTCGAAGCGCTCGCGCAAGCGGCTGCGTACCTCGCCCTCGATCAGGGTCGTGCAGGTCAGGAGGCGAAGCCACAGCCTGAGTTCGTCGCCATGATGCTCCGGGAGCTCGACGGCCTTGGTCTCTGAATCGAGAGTCATGATCCTATCTTGTCTGCGTTTTAACGTTCGGCGAGCCCGAACAGAGCGCAGCTCGGGATCATTATCCAGATTTCTTTAAGTTTCAAGCAATGGCGCATGGCTTGCATGGAGGCGTTGTGCTTGCAGGTGCCGTCGCCGTCAGAATAAGCTGCACCCCGAGCATTTGACGTAGCGTAGGTTTTGGCTGCCGGGCCGCCGAACGGAGGAACAATCATGAAGCAGTCGTTGAAACTGACAGGGCTTGCCGTTTTGCTGGGGTTTGCCGCCGCTCCAGCCGCAGCGCAGGAGAAGATCAAGATCGGCGTGATCACCACCCTGTCCGGCCCGGCAGCCGTACTCGGCCAGCAATCCCGCGACGGCTTCCAGCTCGCAGTCAAGGATCTCGGCGGCAAGATAGCCGGCAAGGACGTCGAGGTGATCGTCGTCGACGACGAACTCAAGCCCGATGGCGCCGTGACCAAGGCCAAGGGCCTGCTCGAGCGCGAGAAGGTCGATTTCGTGGTCGGACCGATCTTTTCCAACATCCTGCAAGCCATTCACCGGCCGGTCACCGGGAACAAGACCTTCCTGATCAGCCCGAACGCAGGGCCTTCGAGCTATGCCGGCAAGGAGTGCAGCCCGTTCTTTTACGTGACCTCGTACCAGAACGACCAGGTTTTCGAAGTTCTCGGCAAGGTCGCGCAGGACCGTGGCTACAAGCGCCTCTACGTGCTGGTGCCGAACTATCAGGCTGGCAAGGATTCGGCGGCCGGATTCAAGCTCGACTACAAGGGCGAGATCGTCGAGGAAAGCTATACGCCACTCGGCACGCTGGATTTCCAGGTCGAGCTGACCAAGATCGCCTCCTCCAAGGTCGATGCGCTGTTCACCTTCATGCCGGGCGGCATGGGCGTCGGGCTTGTGAAGCAGTACCGGCAGGCCGGCCTCGCCGACAAGATCCCGGTGCTGTCGGCGTTCACGGTCGACGAATCGACCCTGCCCGCGCAGCAGGATGCCGCCGTCGGCATGTTCGGCGGCGCCAACTGGGCGCCGAACATGGACAATCCCCACAGCAAAAAATTCGTTGCTGCGTACGAGGCCGCCTATAACAGCGTGCCCGGCACCTACGCCATGCAGGGCTACGACACGGCCATGCTGATCGACAGTGCGGTGAAGGCGGTGAAGGGCGATCTGAAGAACAAGGACGCGGTCTCGACCGCGCTTAGGAAGGCCGAGTTCACTTCGCTGCGCGGCGACTTCAAGTTCAACGTCAACGGCTATCCGATCCAGAATTTCTATCTGACCAAGGTCGCCAAGCGCCCGGACGGCAAATTCCAGACCGAGATCGTCGAGAAGGTTTTTTCCAACTACGGCGATCGCTATGCCAAGGACTGCACGCCCGCGAAATAACAATCGAGAGGGAGCGATACCATGAAGACTGAAATCGCCGGCATTACCCGCGCCAACGAGGGAATCCAGGGAATTTCCTGGAGCATTCTCGGTCAGACCTATGTGCCGAAGAGCGTCACCGAGCATTCCTTCTCCTGGCATGCGACGTTGCCGCCCGAGACTTTTGTGCCGCCGCACATCCATCCCGATCAGGACGAGTATCTCTACATCCTGGAAGGGCAGCTCGACTTCTTCCTCGACGGCGCCGATACGCAGGCGACTCCCGGCGATCTGGTGCGGCTGCCGATGGGCAAGCCGCACGGCATCTTCAACAAGTCGGGACGGACCGCGAAGACGCTGTTCTGGGTCTCGCCGACGCAGCGTCTCTACGACCTGTTCTGGGCGATCCACAACATGAAGGAGCAGACGCCGGACGCGGTGGTGGCGCTGGCGGCCGAGCACAACATCCACTTCCTGCCGCCGCCTCCGGGGGCGTGAGGGTTATCCCGTAGCCCGGGTGAGCGTCAGCGACACCCGGGGACCTCTGCCTGGTTTTGCGCGACTGTTCCCGGGTATCGCTGCGCTCACCCGGGCTACAAGACTAATTACGCCCGCACCGCCGCGAGCCCGACCTGCGGCGGGGCGAAGCCGGCCTTCGACGCGTAGCCGCGCACGATCGCCTCGCGCTGGGCGTGGCTCAGCACCTTTTCGATATCGGTAAAGCCGTCCGGCGCCAGTTGCTCGACAGCGTCGATCACGCCTTCGGGGCCGCCGCGGCGGTTCGCGCGCACGATCTCCGCCGTCATCGGCAGGCGCTTCTTCTCATAGGCGACCAGCGCCTGGCGCGGATGTTCGGCACGCGCCAGTTCATCGGCCAGCGCCCGCGCATCAAGGATCGCCTGCGAGGCGCCATTCGATCCGACCGGATACATCGGGTGCGCGGCGTCGCCGAGCAGCGTGACGCGTCCCCAGGTCCAGTACGGCAGAGGATCGCGGTCGCAGCACGGATATTCGTAAAATTCCGGTGTCGCCGAGATCAGGCTGCGCACGTCGACATAAGGCACCTTGAAGCGCTCGACATGGGGCATCAACTCCTCGCGCTTGCCGGGCCGCGACCAATCCTCGCGGCGCGGCGGCGGCGAATTGCCATCGCCGATCTTCACCATGACAGCCCAATTGGTCAGCCGGCTCGATGGACTCGAGCCTTCCGCAATCGGATACACCACGACCTTGGCATTCAGCCCGCCGGCCACGATCATCGAGCGGCCGGTCAGGAAGGCAGGCCAGTCGCGCGCGCCGCGCCACAGCATATGTCCGTTCCAGCACGGCGGTCCCTCGTCCGGAAACAGCATCTCGCGCACGCGCGAATGAATGCCGTCGGCGCCGATCAAGACATCGCCGCGCGCGGTTTTGACATGGGCGCCGGTGCGGTCAAAGAAGTGAGCGACCACGCCGCCCTCATGCTGCGTAAACGCGCCGAGACGGCAACCGGTGTGGATCGCCTCGTGGCCGAGCCGTTCCTCGACAGCGCGATGAATCACGCTTTGCAGGCGGCCGCGGTGGACCGAGAATTGCGGCACGTCGTGCCCGGCATCGAGGCCGCGCGGTTCGCGCCAGACTTCCTGGCCGTGGCGGCTGAGATAGTACAGTTGATCGGTACGAACAGCGGCAGCATCGAGCCGGTCCAACAGGCCAAGGCGCGTCAATTCTCTGATCGCATGCGGCAGCGTGTTGATGCCGACGCCGAGTTCGCGGATGGTGTCGGACTGCTCGAACACTTCGCAATCGATGCCGCGGGCGCGCAGCATCAGCGCGGTGGTAAGGCCTCCGATGCCGCCTCCGACGATGATCGCCTTCATGCGCTACTCCACTCTTTCGACCTCTCTCCGCTGGCGCGGGGCGAGGGAACGATAGAGCCTGCCATCCGGCCTATTCGGCTGCAAGCGGCTTTGTCGCCTCGGCCTTCAGCTCGGCGCGGGTTTTCGGTTTAGCCTTAACCTTGAGGTCCTCGAAATCCTGCCGGTCGCGTACGCTGTTGCGGAAAATTTGTTCCTTGCCGGGCAGATATTGCGGCGGACAGGCAATGTCGGCGCCATACCAGGCCGCCGCCCGCATCGTGAAGGACGGATCAACCAGATGCGGCCGGGCGAGCGCGACGAGATCGGCGCGACCGGCGGCCAGAATCGTGTTGACCTGGTCCGCGGTCGTGATGTTCCCGACGCACATGGTCGCGACGCGGGCCTCGTTCCGGACCTGATCGGAAAACGGCGTCTGGAACATCCGGCCATAGATAGGCTGCGCGTCGCGCACAGTCTGGCCCGTGGAGACATCGACGAGATCGACGCCGGCTTCGGCGAACGCGCGCGCGATTGCGACCGCATCGTCGCCGGTGATGCCGCCCGCCGCCCAGTCGGTGGCGGAGATGCGAACCGACATCGGCTTATGCGCCGGCCACGCCGCGCGCATCGCCTCGAACACCTCCAGCGGATAGCGCAGCCGGTTGGCGAGCAGGCCACCATATTCGTCGGTACGTTGGTTGGTCAGCGGCGAGATAAAACTCGCCAGCAGATAGCCATGGGCGCAGTGCAGTTCCAGCATGTCGAAGCCGCAAGCCACCCCGCGCAACGTGGCCGCCACGAACTCTTCCTTGACGAGGTCCATGGCGGCGCGATCCATTTCACGCGGCACCTGGCTGTCCGGGAAGTAAGGCAATGGTGACGCCGAGATCGTGTCCCAACCGCCCTCTTCCAGCGGCCGGTCCATGCCCTCCCACATCAATTTGGTTGCGCCCTTGCGGCCGGCATGACCGAGCTGCAGGCAGATCTTGGCGGCCGAATTGGCGTGGACGAAATCGACGATTCGCGTCCAGGCGGCCTGCTGCTCGTCGTTCCATAGACCGGTGCAGCCGGGCGTGATGCGGGCGTCGCGGCCGACGCAGGTCATCTCGGTGAAGATCAGCCCCGCACCGCCGATCGCGCGCGAGCCGTAATGCACCAGGTGGAAGTCGCCGGGCACACCGTCTTTCGCCGAATACATGCACATCGGCGACACCACCGCGCGGTTCTTCACCTCCATCTCGCGCAACCTGAGCGGCTGGAACATCGGCGCCGCCGGTTTGTCGAGGTCGACATCGAATCCTTTGGCGCGAACCTGCTTCGCAAACGCCTTGTCGACCTCGCGGACGAACTCCGGCGCGCGCAGCGTCAAATTATCGTAAGTGATCGCCTTGGCGCGGGTCATAACGCCGAACGCAAACTGCACGGGATCGAAATCCCAGAAGCGGTCGACGTGCTCGAACCAGACCAGCGACACGTCGGCGGCGTGCTGGATCTTCTCGACCTCCTCGCGCCGCCCCTGCTCATAGGTCTGCAACGCGGCGTCGACGGTCGGCGCCTGCGCCATGGCGTCGGCGAGCGCAATCGCGTCTTCCATCGCGAGCTTGGTGCCCGAGCCGATTGAGAAATGCGCAGTCGCCTTGGCGTCGCCGAGCAGCACCATGTTGTCCTTGATCCAGCGCTGGCTGCGGATCATCGGAAAATTGCGCCACATCGAGCGGTTGATCAGCAACGGATGGCCATCGAGGAACCAGCCGAAGATTTCGGCCATGCGATCGGCGGACTCACGTTCGCTAAGGCCTTCGAGGCCGGCGCGGTGGAAGGTCTCGGCGTCGGTCTCGAAGATCCACGTCGAGCGCCCCGCCTCATATTGATAGGCATGCGCGATGAACGGCCCCCACTCGGTCTCCTGGAAGATGAAGGTGAAGGCGTCGAGCGGCCGGGTCGAGCCCATCCAGGCGAATTTGTTGGAGCGCAGGTCGATCTGCGGCTGGAAATGCTCGATGTGCTTGTCGCGGAAGCGGCTGTTGATGCCGTCGGCGAGCACAATGAGATCGGTGTCGGCGAAACGGGCTTCGTCGTCGATATCGATTTCGAACAGCAACGTGACCCCGAGTTCGCGGGCGCGCTCCTGCAGGATCAACAGCAACGTGCGACGAGAGCATCCGCAAAAGCCGTTGCCGCCGACGCGGTGGACGGTGCCGCGGAAATGCACGGCGATGTCGTCCCAATAGGCGAATTCCTGGGTGATGCGCCGGTAGCTCGGCGGATCGTATTTTTCGAAATTGTCCAGCGTGGCATCGGAGAACACGACGCCGAAGCCGAAGGTGTCGTCGGCGCGGTTGCGCTCATAGACGGTGATCTCGGCCTGCGGCCGCTGTTTCTTCAAGAGGATCGCGGCATAGAGACCGGCCGGTCCGCCGCCGATAATCGCGATCTTCATCTACCGCCTCCGAAACAGGCTGTCGGGCTAGTTCCAAATTACTTTAAGCCTAAAATAATTTGGGGGCAAGCCCTGTTGCCACCTCTCCGCCCTCATCCTGAGGAGCGGCCTTTGGGCCGCGTCTCGAAGGATGGGCCACGGGCCTGCATGGTTCGAGACGGCGCTAACGCGCCTCCTCACCATGAGGGGATAAATGGCCTCAATTCCCCTGGAACACCGGGGTTCGCTTGTTCGAGAACGCCTCGAACGCCCTTGCGAAATCTTCCGTGGTCATGCAGAGCGCTTGCGCCACCGCCTCGGCCTCGATCGCTTCTTCCACCGACATTGCCCATTCCATCGCCAGCATACGCTTGGTCATGGTGTTGGCGAAGGTGGGTCCTTCCGAAATCTGCTTGGCCAATAGTTGCGCCTGCGGCAGCACCTGTTCCGGGGTGACGATCCTGGAGAAGAAGCCCCATTTCTCGCCCTCCTCTGCGGTCATGAAGCGGCCGGTGTAGAGCAGTTCCGACGCCCGCGACTGCCCGATGATGCGAGGCAGGATTGCGCAGGCGCCCATGTCGCAGCCGGCGAGACCGACCTTGTTGAACAGGAACGCGACCTTGGCGCCGGTGGCGGCCAGGCGCAGATCTGACGCCATGGCGATGATAGCCCCCGCGCCGGCGCAGATGCCTTCGACGGCGGCCACGATCGGCTGCGGACACGCGCGCATCGCTTTCACCAGGTCGCCGGTCATGCGGGTAAAGCCGGTGAGGCCCTTGGTGTCCATCTGGATCAAGGGGCCGATGATCTCGAACACGTCGCCGCCGGACGAGAAATTGCCGCCGGCACCGGTCACGACGATGGTCTTGACCTCATCGTCCATCGCGCAGGCGCGGAAAAAATCCGTGAGTTCGCGATAGCTTTCGAACGTCAGCGGATTCTTTCGCTCAGGACGATTGAGCGTCACCGTGGCGACGCGATCCACGACCGCCAGCACAAAATGCTTGGGCGAATAGTCGGCCAGCGGCAGCGTGACGGGGTTGGCAGGCTTGCTCATGGGATCTCCCTGAATTGCATTGTCGTTGACCGCTCAGACCTCGCCACCGGCAACCGCGATGGCCTGTCCGGTGATGGCGCCTGCGCCCTCGCCGCAGAGCCAGAGCACGGTATCAGCTACTTCCGACGGCGCCACGAGACGTCCCTGCGGATTGTGCTTTGACAGCTCCGCAATCGCCTGCTCGCGGCTGCGGCCGGTCTTCTTGATGATGTTGTCGATCGAGCCTTCCAGCAGATCGGTCTCGGTGAAGCCGGGACACACGGCATTCACGGTAACGCCGCTCTTGGCCGTTTCCAGCGCCAGCGAACGGACAAGGCCGATCACCGCGTGTTTCGCCGCGCTGTAGGCCGAGACATAAGCGTAGCCCTTGAGGCCGGCGGTCGACGCGACGGCGACGATCCGGCCGCGGCGGCGCTCCAGCATTCCGGGCAGCACGGCTTGCGTGGCATGAACCACGCCCATGAAATTGACGTCCATCATCCGCTGGAACAGCGCCGCGTCGGAGCGGCCAAACGGCGCGGACTCCGCCGCGCCGGCATTGGCGACGAGGATGTCGATCGGCTGCCGCGCGGCGGCTTCCGCAACTGCCGACTTGACTGAAGCCTGGTCGGCGACATCGGCGACGGCTGCAAACTGCGCTGCGCCGGACGCAACCGCTTCATCCAATGTCGCGCGATTGCGCCCGAGCACAGTTACCGTTGCACCAGCTTTCGACAACGCCGCCGATATCGCAAGGCCGATACCCCGCCCGCCGCCGGTAACGAGCGCATGGGAGGAACGCGACAATTGGGACATCGGTCAAGCCTCCAGGATCAGGGTTCAGCATATATTTTAAACTTCAAGCTTTTGCAAGGAAGGGGAATGGATTGCTTCGTCGCTCCGCTCCTCGCAATAACGGGGAAATACCGGAACGCCACAACGACTGTCATCCCCGCCAACGGGTCGCGCGAATGCGCGCCCGATGACAGGCTCCGGCGGGGATCCAGTACGCCGCGGCTTATCCGTTCGATCACTGCTGTCTCTGGAATTCACCCGCCTTCGCCTTCGCGGGTGACGACAAGTGAGTATGCGTGAGCGTTCTCGGCGCCCGAGGTTTGCTCTCAACTTCCCGCCCTCTCATTCAGAGGGCGCGTCGCAGATGAACGGGGAGTTCAGTCGATGCCGAGCAACGCTGCCAAGCGTTCGCGCACTTCGGTTAGCACGATGTCTGGTGCTCGTCCGGCATGTTGGATCGGTCGTTTTTCCCAAGAGATGCTGCGGGGTTGGTCGGCCAGCACAACGCCACGGAAGCTGGCGCCTTCAGGCAGCTTGGCCTCGAAAGGATAGTCTCGTACACGGCTGGTGATTGGGCAGATCACGCAAAGGCCGGCCGCCGCATTGTAGTTGTGCGGTGATAATACGATGGCCGGTCGTCGGCCGCTTTGTTCGTGGCCGACAGTAGGATCAAGATCGATCCAGATGAAATCGCCGGCCTCCGGACAGTAATTACCAGACTTCGTTGCCAACGGGCGGCCCCCAATCAATCTCTTCATGACGATTGTCCGGCGTTATACCGGCAACCAGCTTGTCGAGTGTGTAGCGACGCTTGCGCCGTGGCGACCGGGCGATCTCGATCACCAGTTTACCCTCGCTCACGGTCATTTCGGCGGCCTTGCCATCGCTGGCACCGATTTCGTCAGCGAATGCTTTTGGCACCCGCAGTGCCAGGCTGTTGCCCCACTTCTGAAATGCTACCTTCATGTTCGGGCTCCGACATTGATGATACAATGTAGATACGAGCCGAGAGTTGGTCAAGTGGTGTGCCCCGGACCGGCCGGACATAGGGCCGGAAAGCGTGCCCACCATCGACAGGCGCCGCTCTACGATAGATGGTGGGCACGTCGCTACGCTCCTTTGCCCACCCTACATGTTAAATGATCCCGTCTCTTCGCAGCGCTGCGATCGCGTCCGCGTCGTAACCGATATCGGCCAGCACGCGATCGGTGTGCTCGCCGAGCGTCGGCGGGCGCGTGACGATTTCGCCTGATGTCTCCGACAGCCGCACTGCGGCGCGCGCCACTGGCGCGGGGTTCGGCAAGCCGGGATAATCGACATCCTGCATGAAACCGGCGGCGCGGATGTGCGGATGCTCCAGCGCCTGTTGCGGGCTCAAGACCGGACCGGCCGGGATCATCGCTTGGCCAAGCGTATCGACGGCTTCCTGCGTGGTTCGCTCGGCACACCAGCGCGCCATTCGCTCACTGATGATGGGGCCGTGGTCACCGCGCTTGATGTCGTCGGCAAAACGCGGATCGCTGAGCCAGTGATCCTCTCGCATCAATCTGGCCCAGCGGATGAACAGCGGATGGCCGGTGACCTGGCACAGCACCCAGCCGTCCCTGGTGCGGTAGATGTCGGCGGGCGCCGCGGTCTGGCCGAGATTGCCCGTGGGCACGCGGTTGGCTGATATCACCGCCTGCTCGATCAGCGTTGCGTTGGTGAAGGACAGCGCGGTCGCGAGCAGCGCGCCCTCGACGATCTGCCCGCGCCCGGACTTAGCCCGCTCGATCAGCGCGGCGAGCGTGCCGAAGGCGCAATGCAGCGCGGTGCCGAAATCGACCCAGTTCACTGCGGCACGGTACGGCGGATCGCCCTTGCCCGTCATGTAGACCGCGCCCGACATCACCTGGCCAACGCCGTCGAAGCCGACGCGGTCCGACCATGGCCCCGGCCCACCGAAAGCGGTCGCAGTCGTCAGGATGATGTCCGGCTTGATCGCCTTCAGCGAGTCATAGTCGAGCTTCATCGCGCGCAGCGTCTGCGGCGGCAAGTTGGCGACCACGACGTCGGCGGTGGCAACCAGCCGGCGCATCACCTCCTGACCCTGTGGCTTCATTGGATCGAGCGTGATGCATTTCTTGTTGCGGTTGACCTGCAGGAACAGCGCGCCCTCGCCGCCTTCGCCGACCGGCGCCACGAAACGGTCCTCGCTGCCGTCGCGCTTTTCCACCCGGATGACTTCCGCACCGAACTCCGCCAGCAATGTCGCGCAATACGGTCCTGCGATATAACGCCCGAAATCGAGGACACGAATGCCCTCCAGAACTCCCCCCATCGGTCTTTTTCCTTGTCCGGCTGCCCGATTGTGTCGAGCCTTCTATCATGTTGATGAATGAATGGGACGGCCATACAATCACTGATCCCTTTCGAACGGAACATCCCTAAATGACCCCGACTGCACAACGGCCCTATCGCGGCGTCTTCCCCGTCGCTCCGACCATCTTCGACGATCAGGGAGAGCTCGATCTCGAAGGCCAGCGGCGCTGCATCGATTTCATGATCGACGCCGGCTCGAACGGCCTGTGCATTCTGGCCAATTTCTCCGAGCAGTTCGTCCTCACCGATGCCGAGCGCGAAAAGGTGATGGTCGCGGTGCTGGAGCACGTCGCCGGCCGCGTGCCGGTGATCGTGACGACGACGCATTTCGGTTCGCGCATCTGCGCCGAGCGCAGCCGCCAGGCCCAGGACGCGGGCGCGGCGATGGTAATGATCATGCCGCCGTACCACGGCGCCACGTTCCGCGTGCCAGAAAAGGCCATTTTCGAGTTCTATCGCACCGTCTCCGACGCCATCGACATTCCCATCATGATCCAGGATGCGCCCGTTGCCGGGACGCCGCTTTCGGTCGACCTGCTGGCGCGCATGGCGCGGGAAACTCCGAATATCCGCTATTTCAAGATCGAGGTGCCGATGGCGGCGGCGAAGCTTCGCGATCTGATCGCGGCCGGCGGCGACCACATCGAAGGTCCCTGGGACGGCGAGGAAGCGATCACGCTGATGGCCGATCTCGACGCCGGCGCAACCGGCGCCATGACGGGGGGCGGCTACCCTGACGGCATCCGGCAGATCATCGATCCCTATCTCGCAGGCCGACGCGAGGAAGCGATGGCAGCCTATGCGCGCTGGCTGCCGCTGATCAATTACGAGAACCGCCAGTGCGGCTTGCAGGCCGCCAAGATACTGATGAAGGAAGGCGGCGTGATCGGTTCGGACGCGGTTCGTCATCCCCTGCAAAGGGTTCACCCGGCGGCGCGCGCCGGTCTCATCGAAATCGCCCGCCAGCTCGATCCCGTGGTGTTGCGCTGGGGGCGGTAATCGATAGCCGCCATCGACCAGCACCGCCTTCGGCACCTGCTCCTCGCGACTTGAATCAGGAACGTCGCCGCTCTCTGCGCATTAAAAGCGTAGAGACGCGGGACGGTTCGTCATGAGCCATGTGAGTTACCTGCACGAAACGAAGCCAGAGCCAGCCGAGGGCGAGCCGGATACTTCAGGAGCTCCAGGCGATCAGGGCCGCGGCCGCCGCGCGGTATCTCCATGGCAAATTCCCTGGAGGGGATGGAAGGATATCCTGATCAGGACCTACCAGCAGGTCGGCGAAGACCGGCTGCTCGCTGTCGCTGCAGGCGTCGTCTTCTATGGCCTGCTTGCCCTTTTCCCGGCGATCACCGCCCTCGTCTCGTCCTACGCGCTGTTCGCCAAGGCAAGTACGATCAACGATCACATGACAATGCTTGCGGGCATCCTGCCGGAGGGCGCGCTCGGCATCGTCAGAGACCAGGTCGACCGGGTGCTCGCCAAGGGCGACGTCAAGCTGGGGTTGGCTTTTCTGTTCTCCTTCCTGTTTGCCCTGTGGAGCGCCAATGGTGGCATCAAGGCCATCATCGATGCGCTCAATGTGGTTTATGACGAGGACGAAAAGCGCGGCTTCTTCAAGCTCAATGCGGTTTCCCTCGCACTCACCTTTGGCGGGCTGGTCGCCGTGCTTCTCGCCATCGGCTCGGTCGTGGCACTTCCGATCGTTCTGTCCACACTCGGGCTCGGGGCCGTCACCGATGCGCTGTTTCGATTCGGACGCTGGCCTATCCTGGTCCTGACGATGCTGTTTGGCCTCGCGGTGCTCTATCGGTTCGGACCAAGCCGCCGCTCGCCGCAATGGCGCTGGCTGAGCGTCGGCAGCGTGGTTGCAACGCTGACGTGGCTTGCGGGATCGGCCTTGCTGTCGTTCTACCTTTCCAATTATGCAAACTACGACGCGACGTACGGCTCGCTCGGTGCCGCGATCGGCTTGATGATGTGGATGTGGATATCCACGATCGTCGTGTTGCTCGGTGCCGAACTCAATGCGGAGATCGAGCATCAAACTGCAGCCGACAGCATGGAGGGCGGAAACAAGCCGTTGGGCCAGCGTGGGGCGAAGATGGCCGACACGGTCGGAGAAGCGAAATCATAGACGCAGAAGCGTAGTGTTCCTGTTTTTCTCGAACAGGCTGGGATGTCTTGGCTCGCTGTTGATTTCGGCGGCCGTGACCATCGGCCTGCTTTTTGCGCTCGGCGTTCTCCGTTTTTGATCGCGGAATTGCGCAGCGCTGAACTGGAAATCAGAGTTGAAGCCATTACATCAAGTGGCCCGCGCACATTGACTTCCCGCCGTGAAGAAATACCTCGTCATTTTCCTTCTGCTCATGCTCGTTCCCATGGCTGTTTCCGCCGTGAAATACCTGCTCGGCGACAGGCGCATGAACTGGCAAACGGCGGACCGTTCAAGCGCCGGACTTCTTGCCAAAGCTTCCGAACACACCGATGCCGTGATCAGGGTGTTCGCGGCAAGGACGGTACGCTGGCGCGGGATATTCGCAGTCCACACCTGGATCGTCGTGAAGGAGCGCGGGGCCAGCCGTTACAGCCGCTACGATTACACGGCCTGGGGTGAACCGATCCGGATCGACGGATTCCAGGCCGACGGGCGCTGGTTTGGCGAGATTCCCGAAACTGTCGTCCGCGTCGATGGTCCGAAAGCGGAAGCGCTGATTCCCAAAATCCGCTCGGTCATCGAGACTTACAGGTTTCGCGCCAATGGAGATTACAGCGCCTGGCCGGGTCCGAACTCCAACACGTTCATCCAGGCGATACTGGATGCAGTTCCGGAACTTGAAGCGGTGTTGCCGCCGACGGCGATCGGCAAGGATTATCCTTACCATGGCAATTGGGCTGGCTTCACGCCGTCGCGGACCGGCGTGTTTGCTTCGCTCGGAGGTTATCTTGGGCTGACGATCGGATGGATCGAAGGCATCGAACTCAATTTTTTCGGAGGCGTTCTCGGCTTCGACATCCGCCGCCCCGCACTGAAACTGCCGGGTGTCGGCCGGCTCGGGCTGCCGCTTGGCTCGTGATCTCGGTATCGACGACCGACGAAATCGGATTGATTCCAGTCCTTGGGGAACCTTCGTTTCGGTCAAACGTCGAAAATCGGGAGGATCGACATGACCGACGAACAGACCTTTGCATCATTGCTCGGCAAGGCCGCGATTGCGGTTTGGGGCGACATGCCCCGGGACATTCAGGAGGCGCTGTTCGAAACCGCGATGCGCAACCGCTCCGAGTTGCGTCACGATCTGGCCGTGCTGCTGCATGAGCGCCACCCGAGAACGCAGCACCCGGCCAAACCCGACTGAGCAAACCCACCTGACGCCTAACCTCTATTCCGGAAACGCAACATCCGCGATGACGGGAAGATGGTCCGAATAGGAGCGCGCCTTGCGATCGGTCCAGGCCGAACGGATCACGAGATCGGGCGACGCGTAGATTCGGTCGAGCCGCATCATCGGCAAGCGCGCCGGAAATGTCCGTAACCGCGTTCGGACCGGGCAAATCCGCGCCAGCACGCCCCGCACCGATTTCACCCAGAACCAGTCATTGAAATCGCCGAGCACGAGCGTCCGCGTCGGCTGCACCAGCTCGGCCAGGGCATGCGCCTGGGCGTGCCTTTCATGGATGCTGAGGCCGAGATGCGTGGCAATAACCCTCACCTCGCCATGATCAGACAAAATGCGCGCGGCAATGGCTCTGCGGGGCTCCCGCTCCTGATACGAGACGTCGGAGATTTTCGGGGGCTCGGCGAACGGCCAGCGGCTCAGCAGCACCTGCCCGTAGTCGCCGTCCTCGGTGACGATCGATCGCGCATCGACGCTGTGGTCGCCGACGGCTTTCGCCAGAAGCGCAAAGGGATCGTTGGTTCTCCCGCGCGAGTCGACCTCCTGCAGCGCCACGATGTCAGGCGACCAGTGGCGAATGACGGAACAGACGCCATCCAAATCAAACCCGGGATTGAGGTGGAAGATGCCGTGAACGTTCCATGTCATGATGCGAATCGTAGTCATCACGTTCTACGCTCCGCCAGCCAGGTCACCAGGAACTGCACGCCAAGGCACAGTGCGATCCAGGCGAGGATCGCCAGCGCCAGCAGCAGCACATTGATCCAAGAGGCGTTTCGCGCCAGATCCGCGATCTGCGCGCCGAGCGCGGCCATGACTGCGATTCCCGGCGCCATGCCGAGCACGGTGCCGAGCATAAAATCGCGCAGGCTCAATTTGCTGGCGCCCGCCACCACGTTTACGATCGAGAACGGAGCGATCGGCACCATCCGGATCATGGCGACTGCCACAATCCCCCTGCCGACAATGCTGCTCTGAACCCGGGCGGCCCGTCGCCCGAGCAGCCGCTGCAAGCGCGCCTGGCCCAGCACGCGGCCGATCGAGAACAGCGTGAGCGCACTGAGTAGCACGCCGACGCTCGCGCTCATGAAACCCATCCACGGCCCGAGCGCCGCAGAGGTCGCGGCGATCAGTACCAGCACCGGAAAAACCACCAGCCCGCCGACGACGAAGGCGGCAATCGCAAACAGCGGCGCGAATTGCGACCGCGCGGGTTGCGAGATGATCGAGGAGACGAAGCCGACATCGGCGAAATCGCGCAGCGATGTGTACTGCCAGGCCAGCGCCAGGCCGGCGAGCGCCGCAGCGAGGCCGGATACCGCCAAAATGGTTTTTGCCGTCCACATGCGATTGGCGGCGCGGTCGAGGTGAAGCGGTTCCCTGGGATCGGCCACGGGCTGCACCATGACCGCCACGCCGCCGACCGACGCGGCCGGATCGATCGGCTGCAACGATTTCGGGCCATCATCCTCCGCCAGGCGGTCGACAAATCCGAACAGGTCGGCTTCGTGGCGTTCGATTTCGCGTTCATCGACGCCGCAGAAATGTCCGATCAGACTACGGCGAAGCCAGGCGAGATATTCACAATGCGCCTCGGAGGTCGCCTCGAAGGCCAGATCGCATTCGGTGTCCGCCCCCATCGAGCGATTGTTGAGGTTGGCCGATCCCACGCGCAGGATGCGATCGTCGACGATCATCACCTTGCTGTGCACCATGACCGCGGCCGTCTGTTCGGCATCGCGCGTCGATGGATAGACAAAGCGGACCCGGTCCATGACGCCTGCCGATACGAACCGGGCGATAAATCCGCCGCGCCCGCTCTGCATGGCCTGCGATTCGAACCAGGACGAATGCATCTTCGGCATGACGATCAGGACGCGGAGCTGCGGCACGTCCAGCAACCGCTGCGCCAGGAGGCGCGCGATGTCGGTGGCGCTGGTGAACTGGTTTTCGATATAGATGAAGCGGTCGGCCGCATTGATGGACGCTTCGAACAGCCGCGCGACTTCGTTCACGCCGCCACTGCCTGCGGTGGCTATCTCGGTCCGGGCGATGCCCACCGTCATTCCCCGGCACTGCACCGGGACCGAGGCCGGCCAGCGCTCGCCCTTGATCGCGGCGGTTTTTTCGACCGTGCAGCCGGCGGCGCGCCACCTGTTCTCCGCCACTTCCGTCAGACTGGCCGCAGCTTCGCCATCCACCATGCACTGCACGTCGTGAAACGGCGGATAGGGTTTACCGTCGGGATCGGTACGAAGCGGATGATGGGCTTCGTGCGCGCTGGTGTCCCAGCGCCGGATCGTCAGGTCGAGGCCGCCGACGAAGCCAAGCGCACCGTCAATGACAACGATCTTCTGATGCTGCGCTGAGCCCCAGGGAAGGCTGGAGTCGAAACAAAAGCGCAGCCGGTCCGACGCGTGCGCGGTGAACTTGGCGGCCGAATTCCATTCCCGCTCCGCGGCGTAGAGGGGCGGGAAATTCCAGATCAGGATGTTGATCCGCAGATCGGGCTTCGCCTTTAGCAGCGCTTTCAGAAACGCACCGAGCTCTTGCGGATAGCCGTCGTCGGCGTACCCGGAGGGCCCGACAAACCGGGTCTGGCTATGGATGTCCCAGCCGATGATGTACACCTGCCGGGTTGCGAGCAGTAGCGCTTCCCGCAAAGCGGCGAAATATGCGGCGGCATCATTGAGGATTGTCAACCGCCCTGCCTTGCACCTTCTCCAGACGGTTTCGCCAGGAATGAGGATGGATGAGCTTTGCAGCAGACGGCACCTCGGCAATAGATGAGAAAACCCGTTCGGGATCACGAACGAATGTTCGCCCGATGCCAATCCAACGATCTGCAGCCGCGACAGTTCCAGCCAGCCGGAACCTGCGGCCTTCCATCCGCCTTCGGCGCGGTTGAATCACCGGACACGCACGCTAGCGCCGGTTGCTCCTATCGGCGAGATCCGGGGGGCGTAGCGTTCCGGCCCGGGCGGGAGGCACTTTCTTCCTCAACCACCGGTTCGACGTAGGTGCTGTGCAGCGAGATCGGCGACTTGTAACCGTCGAACATGATGCGGACGGTGCTGCGATAGCGGCCGGAGCCGATGATCACCCCTTCCCGGCCGGCGAACTTTGGGCATCGCGCCACTCCGAGTGCGCTCATCCTGACGCGTGTCCGTTCAGGCAACGAAGTCCGGTGATCGGGTGGCTGTTTGGGCAATCGCATCCTTGGCCAAGCGGCTTGGTCAGAATGACGCCACACGTTCGCCAACAACATGCACGCATGCGATCAGTCGCGGTATCTTGCGATATTCAACCATCGACGCAGGCTGTGCTTTGGAGGTTCGAAAATGCAGATGAGGCCGGGACGACGGCATGAACCTCCGTCACCGGGTCGAGCTAGGCGACGTTGGTAGGAAGGCCTTGCGGCTGCGCACCGCCGCAGACATGCGCTTCGAGGCGCGGCAGGAAATCCCAGATATCGCGGTTGATCTTCGTCATCTCGTTGGTGGTCCGCAGCATCTCCTGCAGCCGGCTTTCATCCAGCGCCTTATCTCTCCGAATCTGAGGCCGGACTTTGTTTCCGCCAATCGCATCGATTGGGTATGGGTGATGGCGCCCGAAGAGTCGAAGATGAGCATGCAGTGATTTCAATTCATTTCGAACCTTGGTGGATTCCGAAAAGCGCTCGACAAGTGCGGTCAGACTCCTAGCGAGAGCCTTGTCGGTCACTCTGATCTTGACCAACTGCTGGATCAGATCGAGTCTCGCGCGGGTGGTATTCAGCGTGGCGAACACGACGGCGGCTGACGCTTCGTCGGTCCGCAACAGGATCATCAGAACGTAGATGAAGAGACCTTCGTTATTCGACCAGCTACAGATCAGGTTGCCCATCAGGGCGAGAACGAATGTGCGGCGATCTGCGGAAGCCGGAGCAGCGGCGGCCAGCATCGAAATCCGTTTTGGGGGCAGCTTGCTGACAAACATCCGCGCCGTGCGAGGTCGACAACAATACTATCGTACCCGCTTGCAGTCGAGGAATGAGAAAACACGCTTTAATGACCAGTTTTTGACGACATCCGGTGACATTCGGTCTTCTTGGCATCCCCCGTTAACGAGGGTAAAGTCTTTTTTGAACAATTAAGATACAGAGTGAACTAATTCACAGCGACTCTGTGCGGTTCTGAAGGAATCTATCGATATCATCGGTATTAAATCCGGGGGCGCGTTATGTCAGTCCCACGCAAGAAGACTGTATTTATTGTAGACGCAATGGCCTTTCGACGAGCTCGAGCGGAGAGTTTCTTAAGTCCCTGGGCCAGCAACGAACAGGTCGAGCTGATTTCGCTCGATCCCGATGAGGCGCACACGAGGCTTATCGAGCGGAGCGCCTGCGAGATGCTGATTTACAGCGTCGGCGCCCCCTCTCCCCACGAGGTCTTCACCGAGATACAGGTGCTGCATACCCTTCGCCGGGAGGCGGCACTTGCCATCATCTCCGACGATGAACACCCCGCCACCGTTCTCGCCGCGATCCGTTGCGGAGCCCGGGGCTACTTCAGCAATTCCATGGCGCCCGAGCTTGCGTTGCACGCCCTTTCATTCGTCCTCCATGGCGGCACCTACTTTCCGGCCACCGCCATCCTGGCCAGCCAGACCTTCAGCCCGCCGGCGCCTCTCGAATACAGACAACCGGACCTGTCCCAGGAGCAAGCGCTTCCGGAGCCTGAACAACAGACGCGGGCGCCCCCTCTCGGGCCGGAGGACGGTCCTTACGACCAGCCAGGGTCCCTCTTCTACGGCAAGGCGGTAAGCGTGCAGCGCGACCATGGCCCAAACGGCACGCGGCACGCGCCCGAGTTTACCGAGCGGCAGTGCGCGGTGCTGGCTTGCCTCTGCCAAGGCGATCCCAACAAGGTGATCGGTCGCAAGCTCGGCATGACCGAAACGACGGTGAAAGTCCATGTCCGCGAAATCATGCGCAAGCTGGGCGTGAGCAACCGGACCCAGGTCGCGATCGCCGCGGCGCGCGTCTCCTTCGACAGTCCCGTCGAACTCATTACTCCGGATTCACCCATGACGATCAGGTCATCCTTATCTCACTAGCAGTTGATTTTCGGCATTGCGCCGGTTGCCATCGAGCCATCCTGGATCGGCGCTTCTGCGATCCGCACACAAGAAATCATCAGTAGAAGAGAATCTGCGCCTGGCTGACTTCGGATGTGGAGCCATGGGCGCATCATGGGCGTCATCCAAGTTCCGTTTTCGAAGTGGATTGCATCGTCCCCCGCGGAAATGAAACAGGGAACCGGTCGCTGTCACAACGAGCGCGTTGGAGTAGATAACGGATCATTGGTGATAATCCTTACGATATAGGGAAACGAAAGATAGGGCGCTGGGGAGGTCACCCCTCATTTCCCTGTCATCGCTCCTGCCGGAACTCGCGGCAATTCCTCCGGCGATCTGTCAGCTAGAGCCTTTTCCTGATTGAACCAAAACCGGGCTCTAGATCTTGTTTTGACGCGTTTTCTTGACGCGAACCGGTCCACCTCGGATCAAGTCCGGGCAGGCTTTCGCTGGAAAACGCATCTAGCGCCTGGTTGCGGAAAGCGGCGGTATTCTATTGCAATGCCGCAATATATGACTATCGTCATATAACAGCGATCGAACAGGAGAACCCGCAATGGCCGCAAGCCCCGATCCCGTCGTCATCCTTTCCGCCGCCCGCACGCCGCTTGGCCGGTTCATGGGTGAGTTGTCCCCCTTCAGCGCGCACAGGCTCGGCGCTCACGTGATCGGAGCGGCGCTGGAACGGGCGAAACTCGCGCCGGAGCGGATTGAGGAGGTGTTCATGGGCAACGTGCTGCCGGCCGGACAGGGCCAGGCGCCGGCACGCCAGGCTGCGCGCGGCGCCGGACTGCCTGACGCCACCGGCGCCACCACGGTCAACAAGGTGTGCGGTTCCGGCATGAAGGCGACGATGCTGGCGCACGATATCATCAATGCCGGTTCAGCCTCGATTGTGCTATCCGGCGGCATGGAAAGCATGTCGAACGCGCCCTATCTCCTGGCCAAGGCGCGCGGCGGCTATCGCGCCGGGCATGGCCGGATCATCGATCACATGATGATGGACGGGCTGGAAGACGCCTACGAGACCGGCCGCTCGATGGGCGACTTCGGCGAGGCCACCGCGGAGGCCTATCAGTTCACCCGCAAGGACCAGGACGCCTACGCGATGGAGACCTTGACCCGCGCCCGCAAGGCGGTCGAGGGCGGCACTTTCAGGGCCGAGATCGCGGCGATTACATTGGCCGAGAAAGCGGGTTCGCGCGTCATCGCCAATGACGAGCATCCGCTCAAGGTCGACCCCGCCAAGATTCCCGGATTGAAGCCCGCGTTCCGCGCGGGCGGCACCATCACGCCGGCCGCCTCTTCCGCGAATGCCGACGGCGCCGCCGCACTGATCCTGGCCAAGCGCTCGCTCGCCGATCGCGACGGGCTGCCGGTGCTCGCCGAGATCAAGGGCCACGCCACCCACAGCCAGGAGCCGCAATGGTTCACCACCGCGCCGATCCCGGCGATCCGCAAGCTGCTCGACAAGGTCGGCTGGGCTGTTTCCGACGTCGACCTGTTCGAGATCAACGAAGCGTTCGCGGTGGTGGCGATGGCGGCGCAGAAGGATCTCGGCATTCCCGGAGAAAAACTGAACGTCAATGGCGGCGCCTGCGCGCTCGGCCACCCGATCGGCGCCACTGGCGCGCGACTGATCGTGACGCTACTGCATGCGCTGGAAGCGCGGAACTTAAAGCGCGGTATCGCTGCGCTCTGCATCGGCGGCGGAGAAGCGACCGCGATCGCCGTCGAGCGCGCCGTTCGCTGATCGGACGATCGGAAAGATCGCGAGCGGCGCCAAAGGTGTCGCTCGCCGTTTTCGGGCCACGCCTCAAGCTGCCAGGGCGGCATGTCTCAAGCGCCTTGTCGCCGCACGCCTCACCTTTTCGAAGGCCAAAGCTTCGATCTGCCGCACGCGCTCGCCGGAAATCGACAGTTCACGCCCGAGCTCTTCCAGACTCGGCGGATCCTCGCGAAGCCGCCGGGCCTCGAACACGCGGCGCTCCCGCGCCGTCAGCACATCAAGGGCCGAATGGAGCGCCCTCGCCCGTTGCCCGCCTTCATCCTGTTCGGCGATCATAGCCTCCGCGTTCGGCGAAGGGTCGACCAGCCTCGCTTCCCATTCCGTAGGCCCGTCATCATCGACGGATGCATTCAGGGAAAGGTCGCCTGTCAGACGGCTGCTCATCTCGATCACATCGCGAACGGGGACCGCGAGCTCCCGCGCGACAGCCTCGGCCACCTCCGGCGTAAGGCCCGTCCTGTCGCCGCCGAACTTGCGCACGGCGCGCCTGAGCCCGAAGAACAGCTTCCGCTGAGCGGCCGTCGTCCCGATCTTGACCAGCGAGCGCGACCGCAGAATGTAATCGTGGATCGCGGCCTTGATCCACCACAATGCGTAGGTGGAGAATCTGGCGCCACGGCCCGGCTCGAAATGCGAGGCCGCGATGACAAGGCCGAGATTGGCTTCCCCGATCAGATCGGCAAGCGGCAGGTCGTATCGCTGATAGCGGCGCGCCACCTTGGCCGCGAGCCGGAGATGGCTGGTGACGAGCGCATCGGTAGCGCTTCGGTCTCGGTGCTGCTGCCAGCGCCGGGCAAGCTGCTGCTCGCGCGTCTGTTCAAGCAGAGCGTATCGCTTGATGAGCGTGGCATATTCATCGACGATATCTCGCGATCTGTCTCCAGTCAGCGGCTCGCGCCTGTCTGACAGTATGGTCGTGCTGTGGGCGTTCATGGGTGGCTCCAATCCATCGGGTCCGGCAGAGCGACCCTAGGAAAGACGCCGCGATGCAGCCATTAAATTGGAATTGAGGAATCTAAATTCGCTGTTAGCGTTCGTGCAGCTCTTATCTCGATTCAAAATCGCACGCTTTCCTTCCAGAACGAGATCGCGAAGCGTCGAGCGCGAGCTTCTGCAGCTCAAGCGAATTCGAAACGACCGCTCCCTCTGCAAACGCTTTGCAAGACGGCTCAAGATCAGTCGAGATTTGTAAAAGGCAATTTAGTGGGACGCGGTCGCGCCCGCCCTACATCTCCGTCATGCATCCGCTGCCTGGATGCAGCCTCAAGCGAGCAGTTCGCATTCGAAAAGAACACGCGCCCGTTGCGGCATGTGACTGCGCGTGCGCGTCCAGCGAACTGCCGCGTAGATGATATGGAGAAAGACAATGAGCTCGATCAAGACCATCGCTGTCGCAGGATTGCTGTCCATGATGGCGGCAGCGCCTGCCTTCGCGCAAGAAGCCATCCAGGAGCCAGGCAGTTTTGCATTTTTCTATCCGAATCTGGACGTGCTGAATGGCGGTGCGCCGACGCCGGCTTACAGGATGGAAGGGCTGCCGCCCTCGGTGATGCAGGCCTACAACGAAAGGGAAAGCGGCATGGCCGGCCCCAGCGTCTGGCAGCGTCGGCGTGTCCACCACGCATCCCGCGCCGAGCATGATGACCGCCGGCACGGGTGACGTTGGCGGATAGCGACCTATGTCCGGCCACCTTGCTCATCGGGGCAAACGATCTCCACCCGGCCTCCCGGGCCGGCGTGGATGATCAGGCGAAAGCCGTGCAGCTTCACGATTGCAGAGACCAGGTTGAGCCCGAGGCCGATGCCCGGCGTGTTGCGAATCTTGTCCGAGCGATAGAACCGGCGCAAGACGGCGTCATGTTCGTGCGCGCTGATCCCTGGACCCGTATCGGTCACGCGCAAGATGGTCTCGCTCTCACCGCGCAGCAGCGCGAGCTCGACCCTGCCGCTCCAGGGCGTGAACTTGATGGCATTGTCGACGAGGTTGGCCACCGCCTCCAGCAGCAGGTCGCGATCGCCGCGCACGGAAAACTTGTCGGCTATGTTCACGCTCAGCGCGATCTGCTTGTCTTCGGCTATCGGCTCGTACATGTCGCAGACCTCGCGCAGCATGTCGCCGAGCGCAACGTCGCCAAACGCGGACGAGCGGCGGCTGTTCTCGATCTCGGCAAGCCGCAACAGCGCCGTGACGATCGACAGCGACTGGTCGATGCCGGCGATAGCCTTGTCGACAACTTCCTGGAGTTGCTCCAGGGTCGTCGCGTTGGTACGGCCGCGCTCGAGCGTCAGACGAGCGCGCGTCAGCGGCGTTCGCAGATCGTGGGCGATGTCGTTGCCGACGCCGGCCAGCGCGTTGATCATGGTCTCCAGCTCATCGAGCATGCGGTTGACGATGGCGGCGAGCCGCGAGAACGGTTCATCGACGTTCTTGTGCGGCAGCCGCTCGCGTAGATCTCCGGCGATGATGCGCTGGACGCGCAGGTTGACCTCCTCGACCCGCCTGTGGGCGCGCGCGCTCAACCAGGCGCCGGCCAGCAACCAGAGACAGAACGCAGGCAACAGGCCAAGCGCCAGCGCCGCGCCGACGACCCTGAAGACTTCCGCCGTTTCGTCGACGTTCCGTCCGACCACCAATATGTCGCCGTTCTCGAGGCGCCGCGCGACGGTTCTGACGTCTGTCACACCGGCTTCCTTGTCATCAAGGCGCACCAGCGGCATGCTCCGCGCCGGTGCCCCGATGTCGAGCCCGTCCGGCAGGGCTGCGACGTTGCCGGCCAGCCGATTCCCCTGCGCGTCGAACACGCCGGAGAACTGAACGCCGCGGGAATCCTGCCCGAGATGATCATTGAGCGCACCGATCAGACGCTCGCGCGGCAATCCGGCAAAGAAGCCGATCTGCGTCGTGATCATGCTATCGGATCGCGCGATCAGGTAATCGTCGATTCTGAAGTAGATGAAACCGAACAAAATCGTGACGAAGATCGCGAACAGGCCCGCCAGCACCGTGGTCCAGTGGAACGTCTTCGAGCGTATGAACTGCAACTGAAGCTTCCCAATCCTGCCGTCCGGTTGCCTTGCCCGACGGCGCGAGCGCCCGGTACGATCGCTAAAAATCAGTCAGGGCACGGCACGAAGAATGAACCCTGCGCCGCGGACATTTTGAATCATCGGGGCGTCGCCCGGACCGTCGACCTTGTGCCGCACGCGGCCCATATGAACGTCGACCAGGTTGGTGGCGGGCACGAACTTGTAATTCCAGACCTCTTCGAGCAGCATCGCGCGCGTCAAGAGCTGGTCGCTCCGCCGCATCATGTATTCGAGCAGGCGAAACTCGCGCGGCAAGAGATCGATCCTGCGCTCGCCGCGTTTTGCCGTCCGCTCGATCAGGTCGAGCTCGAGTTGCCCTACCCGCAGGTTGGTTTCCCGCGTTTCCGGCGGGCGGCGCAGCAGCGCCTCGATGCGCGCAACGAGTTCGACGATCGCAAACGGCTTGGTGAGGTAGTCGTCGCCCCCCATCCGCAATCCGCGCACGCGGTCATCGACCGCGCCAAGCGCGCTCAGCACCAGCACCGGCGTGCGCACCTGATCTTTCCGCAAGGACTCGATGACGGTGAGGCCATCCATTCCCGGCAGCAGGCGGTCGACGATCATGGCGTCCGGCCGCAGGTCGCGCGCCTTGGCAAGACCATCCAGGCCGTCGGCCGACCATGCTACCTCGAAGCCACGATCGGCCAGTTCGGCCGTGATTTCCCCTGCCGTCTCGCCGTCATCTTCTATGAGGAGAACCTTCGTCATCCGATCGATCCGATTGCTATCAAGATACCCTCTCGACGCCAGGCGGCAATGATACGCTGGGCAACCGATAATGCCATGGCGACGCGCACAAGTCTCACGGTTCAGGGGAGCCAGACAGCGCCGCGATCCCTACCAGATCCCGCAGGCGCCATCCGCCAGGCGGCCATTCCGCCGCCTCGGGACGAGCACGGCAGGGCCCGCTCGAAACAGTTAGCCGTCGGCGGCCCGTTGCGCCAATAAATAGCAATTTAATGAATCGGCGGGCCTGCATTGTCCGATCAGCCGGCGCGATGTCGGACAGATCGGGACCCGCATGACCTTCACGCCGAGTTGAGAGCGCGTGAAGCGATATTCGCTTTGGACGACGGCGGGCCAGCCGCACGTCACAGGAAGAAGCCGGCCTGGCTTCCCTCACCTATGGAGAACACCCATGCGCAAAGTCAAACTTCTATCGGCTGTGTTGCTCACCGCAGCCACCTTCGCCACTCCGGTACTGGCCGCCAACACGCGGCATGTCGTAACCGATGCCAATGGCCGCGTGATGTCGACGATGCATCGCGACGAAAGCGGTAGCTGCGTCCGCGCTCCGCGCGTCGGCGCCTATGCCACGGCGCCGTGGACCAACCCGCCTTGCGAACCCAACACCGGTTACTGATCCGCTCTCGTTACGACCCAACAATGAACATGTCGGGCTGGCGGATATCCCGCCGGCCCGTCTTCTTTTGCCCGCGCCAACGTGTTCTCCTTTGACGCATATCTGCTGCGGCTGCTCCTGTTCGTGAATGCCAAGGCGGCGAAGACTAACGCCGAATTTAATGGATGCCTTGTGCATCGCACCTACCTGTCACTCATCCGACGTTTTGTTCGCGCGACCCGTTGAAGCTCGGGCGCCACGGCGCCGAGCAATCTGACTGAAAGGAGTGTCACGATGAAACGAATGTTCACGATACTGGCAACGGCTCTTCTCGCTTCGAGTCTGGTGGCGGGCGCGGCCGAGGCCCGCGGTGGTGGTGGTGGCCACGGCGGAGGTTTTGGCGGCGGCTTCGGTGGCGGCGGCCATATGGGCGGTGGCTTCGGTGGCGGTGGCCACATGGGCGGCTTTGGCGGCGGAGGCCACATCGGAGGCTTTGGCGGCGGAGGCCACATCGGAGGCTTTGGTGGCGGCGCCCATATCGGCGGCATAGGCGTCGGCGAACATCTGGGAGGTCTCGGCGGTGGCCACATCGGCGTTGGCCACATCGGCGCGCATGGTTTCGGACTCCACCAGCACGCCGTGCATCGTTTCGACAGGTACGGGCCGGGATACGGCTACGGGTACTACGGTTATCCCGATTGCTATGACTGGTACTACCTGCACCCCTACAGCCCCTTGCCCTTGAGCTGTAGCTGAACCCGCCGCGCAGGACCTGCGCGCAGGCTGTGAGTTCGGAGGACGTTTTCCTGCTTTCTTCAAACGTCCTCCGGACCGATCCCCCAATAGCCCTGAGGATATCGCGTGGACCTCGCGCCACGCGTTGTCGTGCCGGTCGAACGGTACTGGAGAGCAACATGAAACGCTTCCTGATGATCACGGCAGCCTCTGCCTTGCTGTGCGGCCCGGCCTTTGCGCAGCAGGCTCAGGTGATGCCGACGCCTTTGCTGGCGGCGACTTCGCCGCTGGGCATGGTGCCAAGCGCGCCGGTCGGCGGCACTGGCATCCCGCTCGGCGCAACGGAAATCGCCTCACCCGGCGTGAGTCCGGCACCGGCCGACCAGACCGGCACAATCGGCAGCTCCGTATGCTCGACGATCGGCACGGCACCGTCGACGATGTTTGGATCGGCTGCGACCTTCGACGGCGGCGGCGTGGCGGTCGGGACGGTCACACCGCAGAGCACGATGTCCGCGATGCCGATGGCGGGAGCGGCAAATTCATCGGGAATGTCGTCATCGGGCATTCCGCCGACATCGGCGCTGATCGATACCTCGGGGACATCGAGCATGTGCGGCGCAGGCTCGGGCAATCTTGCAGCGTCATCGACGCCGATGTCTCCGGTGGCGCCGGGCGGCGTGGCGCGAACCGGAATTCCAATGGGTTCGACGGAGATCGCCAATCTCGGCGTCAGCTCCGCTGCGGCAGTGCCGACCATCGGCGTCGCGCCCACCATCAGCACCATCGCGCCGACAATCCCGACGGTGCCCGCCGTCACGCTGCCTGCACCGAACACGACGGCCGTCGCCGCGTCCACCGACGCCATCACGGGGATACCGAACATCACAGGGGCGCCGAGCACAATACCAGGCCTATCAACCGCCGCCACGATGTTCCGTTGAGCGGAAACCCACGCGCGAGAAGCAGCCATGAAAAAGAAAGTCGCAATACCCGCAGTCCTGTTCTGCGCCGTCGCTGCCGGCGGCCTTCTCTACTTCACGCACGCCGACGTGTTCAAAGCCGCTGTCGCGGCCGCGCCGCCACCTCCGGTTCCGGTCGTGGCCGGCGTGGTCGCGCAGCATGACGTGCCGATCTACCAGAACGGCGTCGGTACCGTGATCGCGTACAACACCGATGTCGTGCGAGCCCAGATCCAGGGTCAGCTCATCAGCATCAATTTCACCGAAGGGCAGACCGTCCATGCCGGCGACTTGCTCGCGCAAATCGATCCGCGCCCCTATCAGGCTCAGATCGACCAGTTCGAGGGCAACCTGGAGCGCGATCAGGCCCAGCTCACCAATGCCCGCGCCAATCTCACCCGTTACAACCAACTCGGTGACAAGGGCTGGGCCACGCCGCAACTGATCGAAACCCAGAAGGCGCAGGTCGGCCAGCTCGAGGCCGCGATCAAGACCGACCAGGCGCTGATCGAGGCGGCCAAGGTGCAACTCAGCTACACGCGTCTGACTTCGCCGATCGACGGCGTGGTCGGCATTCGCCAGATCGACGTCGGCAACATCATCAGCCCGACCACGGCCAACGGGCTCGTCGTCGTGACGCAGCTCGATCCCATCTCGCTGATCTTCACGCTGCCGGAAGGCGTGCTGCCGCAGATCCTCAAAGAACAGCAAGCGACCAGGACACCGCTTCCAGTCCTCGCCTACAATCAGGATGACACCCTGCAGCTAGGCCGGGGCGAGCTCGCGCTGGTCAACAACGAGATCCTGCAGACGACCGGCTCGATCCAGCTCAAGGCAACCTTCCCCAACAAGTCTCGCGAGCTGTGGCCGGGTGAACTGGTGAATGCGCGGCTGCTTGTCACGACCCGACATAACGGGCTGACCGTCCCTGCTTCGGTCGTACAGCAGGGTCCGAACGGCGCCTATGCCTATGTCATCAAGCCCGACAGCACGGTCGCGATGCGCCCCGTCAAGGTCGCACAGATCACCGATGGCGAGGCGCTGATCGATTCCGGCTTGAAGGCCGGCGAACAGGTCGTCGTCGACGGACAATACCGGCTGCAGCCGGGCACACATGTCACGCTGCTGCACGGCGAAGCGGCCGAGGAAGCAGCGGCACAGCAAGCGCAACAGGCGACGATCCCATGAACATATCCGCGCCCTTCATCCACCGGCCGATCGCAACGGCGCTCCTCATGGTCGGCCTTCTGGTCGGCGGCCTCATTGCCTACCCGTTGCTGCCGGTCGCGGCGTTGCCGAATGTCAACTACCCGACGCTGCAGGTGACGGCGCAGTTGCCGGGCGCGGACCCGCAGACCATGGCGGCGTCGGTAGCGACACCGCTCGAACTCCAGTTCGGGCAGATTCCGGGTCTCCTCCAGATGACGTCGGCGAGCGCACTCGGCTTCACCCAGATCACGCTGCAGTTCGATCTGAACCGCCAGATCGACGGAACGGTCAGCGATACGCTGTCGGCGATCAACGCCGCGAGTCCCTTCTTGCCGCCCGGCATTCCCTATCCGCCCACCATCCGCAAGGTCAATCCGGCGGACACGCCGATCCTGGTGCTCGGTCTCACATCGGACAGCCTGCCGCTGACCACGGTGGATGCGTACGCGGAAAACATTCTGCTGCAGAAGATATCGCAAATTCCGGGCGTCGGCCTCGTCGGCATCGGCGGCCAGCAGAAGCCCGCCGTGCGCGTGCAGCTCGATCCGCAGGCGCTTGCCGCACGCGGCATCAATCTCGAGGACGTCCGCACGGCGCTCGGCCAGGCCAATGTCGATTTGCCGAAAGGCACGCTCAACAGCCCGCGCCAGACCTATACGCTGAACACCAACGATCAGCTCTTGAAGGCGGAGGACTACGCCAATCTCGTGATCGCCTACCGGAACGGCTCGCCGGTTCGCATCCGCGATGTCGGCCGCGCCGTCAGCGCGCCGGAAAACGACCTGATCGCCGGCTGGTACAACAACCGGCGCGCCGTCATCCTGGCGATCCAGCGCCAGCCCGGCGCCAACGTCATCGACACTGTCGAGCGGATCAAGGCCGAGATGCCGGTGCTGCAGGCCTCGATCCCGCCCGCGATCAAGGTCAACGTCATCTCCGACCGCACCGATACGGTCCGCGCATCCATCCACGACGTTCAGTTCACGCTGATGCTGACGGTTGCGCTGGTGGTGATGGTGATCTTCATCTTCCTGAGAAACTTCTGGGCAACGGTCATCCCGGCGGTCACCGTTCCACTGTCGCTAATCGGCACGTTCGCTGTCCTCTACGAGCTCGGCTACAGCCTCGACAACCTGTCGCTGATGGCGTTGTCGATCGCCGTCGGCTTCGTGGTCGACGACGCCGTGGTCGTGATCGAGAACATCGTGCGGCACATGGAAGGCGGCGCCACACCATTCGAGGCGGCGCTGAAGGGCGCCGGCGAGATCGGCTTCACCATCATGTCGATCACGCTGTCGCTGATCGCGGTCTTCATTCCGCTGTTCCTGATGGGCGGATATGTCGGGCTGCTGTTCCGCGAATTTGCCGTCACCGTCAGTGTAGCCCTGGTGCTGTCGCTCCTGATCTCGCTGACCTTGACGCCGATGATGTGCGCGCGGCTGCTCAAGCCGGAAAATAGGACGCACGGACGGTTGTTCCGCATCCTCGAAGCTGGCTTCAATTCACTACTCGGAGTCTACGAGGCCGGTCTCAAGATCGTGCTTCGTCACCGTTTCATCACCCTGTTGACGATGTTTGCGACCATCGGGCTGACCGGCTATCTCTACGTCGTCATCCCCAAAGGCTTCTTTCCGCAGCAGGACACCGGATTGATCATCGGCCTGTCCGAAGCCGCCCAGGATATTTCCTATTCTGCGATGACCGAGCGCCAGCAGGCGCTGCTCAATGCCATCACGCGGGATCCGGCCGTCGCATCCGTCGGCTCGGCGATCGGCGCCGGCGGCGGCAACACCACGGTCAACAATGGCCGCATCTATATTGCGCTCAAGCCCTACAAGCAGCGCGATAGCATGGAAACGGTGCTCGCCCGCCTGCGCACCAACCTGGCCAAGATCCAGGGCATAACGCTCTATATGCAGGCCGCGCAGGACATCACCATCGGCGGACGCGTCTCGAAAACCCAGTACCAGTACACGCTGGGCGATGCCGATCCCGGTGAGCTGAATCACTGGGCTGCGCTGTTCCTCGACAGGATCAAGAAGATCCCCGGCATCACCGACGTCGCGACCGACCAGCTCAATTCCGGTCCCCTGCTCGACATCTCCATCAAGCGCGAGGTGGCTTCGAGCTACGGCATCCTGCCCTTCACCATCGACAACACGCTCGATGACGCCTTTGGCCAGCGCATCGTCTCGACGATGTACACGACCCTGAATCAGTACCACGTCATCATGGAGGTCAATCCGAAATTCCAGTACTCGCCCGAGGCGTTGACCGGAATCTATGTCAAATCCTCAACCGGCCAGGAGGTGCCGCTATCGACGCTGGTCGACAGCGTGGTCAAGGTCGCCCCGCTCGTGGTCAATCACCAGGGACAGTTTCCGTCGGTGACGATCTCCTTCAACCTGCTCCCCGGCACGGCGATCGGCCAGGCGACCAGCGCCATCCAGAATATCGAGAAGCAGCTCGGCAAACCGCTTTCGCTGCAGACCAGCTTCCAGGGCAACGCACAGGCGTTCGGCGATTCCCTATCGACAACGCCGATCCTGATCGTGGCGGCGCTGTTCGTGATCTATCTCATCCTCGGCATCTTGTATGAGAGCCTGATCCACCCCATCACCATCATCTCGACGCTGCCGTCGGCGGGGCTCGGAGCACTGTTGTTGCTGATGGCGGTTCACCTCGATCTCAGCGTGATCGCGATCGTCGGCATCATCCTGCTGATCGGCATCGTCAAGAAGAACGGCATCATGCTGGTCGATTTCGCCCTGCATGTCGGCCAACAGGAGCGATTGTCGGCGGAAGACGCCATCTATCGCGCCTGCGTCATGCGATTCCGGCCGATCCTCATGACCACGATGGCAGCCATGCTTGCCGGCGTTCCCATGATGCTCGGCACCGGCGCGGGCTCCGAGATACGCCAACCGCTGGGCTACGCCATCGTCGGAGGACTGGCCGTGTCGCAGCTTCTCACGCTGTACACGACGCCGGTGGTCTACATCTATCTCGACCGGCTGCAGACCTGGCTGTTCGGCAAGAAGGAGCCGGCGATTGACGAGGGCTCCAACGTGATGCCGGCGGAGTGACGAGAGTTCCGGCGGCTCACTGAGACGCGATGAGATCCATTCGACTGTCAGGCTCTCTTCGGGTGTAAGGTCACAACCGAGCGCGAAGCTGCCTGCGCGCTCATCACCTCCTCAATGGCGGCCAGCAGCGCCGCCTGGTCGAACGGCTTGGAGATGCGAGGCAAGTGAGGCTGCGTCGAGCCGAGCAGTTCGGCATACCCTGTGCAGAGCACCACGGGCGTGCCGGGACGCTCGGCGGCCACTGCCTCGGCAAGCAGCAACCCGTTCATCCCCGGCATGGCGTAGTCGGTCACCACGATGTCAATCTTCGGCATTCGGTGCAGAAGCTGGACTGCCTCCTCGCCGGAGCGCGCCTCGATCACGGCGTGGCCGAGATCGTCGAGCATCGCAGCGACACTGTCGAGGACGAGAAGATCATCGTCTACGACCAGCACGGAAAGGGGGCGGCTGCCGCGGGACGCGGAACGCGACGGCTCCGCCGCATGGGGCGCCGGCAGCTTTTCCTCCTGAGAGGCGGGCAGCCAGATCTCGGCCGTGGTCCCTTCGCCGATGCGGCTCTTCAGCAGCAACACGCCTCCGGACTGTTCGGCCAATCCTTTCACCATCGAGAGGCCGAGACCGGTCCCCTTGCCGACGCCCTTGGTCGTAAAGAACGGCTCCTGCGCATGCCTGAGCGTCTCCTCGTCCATGCCGCATCCGGTGTCGCTCACCGAGAGCGCAACGTATCGTCCCTCGGCAAGGCCATCGATGGCATGCTCTTCGCGTGCAGCGATGCTGATAACCCCGCCACTGGCCGCGATCGCATCGCGCGCGTTGACGGCGAGGTTGAGGATCGCGAGCTCGAGCTGGTTGGCATCGACCTTCACCTTCGAAAGCTCGATCGGAAAACGGGTCTCGACCCGGATGGCTGGATCAAACTTCAGGAGAGCCGCCATTCCGCGCACCAGCTCCGGGACATCCACGACGACGGGCTTGAGGTCCTGCTTGCGCGCGAACGCCAGCATGCGCTGGGTCAGCGAGGCGCCGCGCAGCGCACCTTGAATCGCGTTGTCGAGCAGGCGGTGAATCCTGGGATCTTCCGGCTGGAGGCGCTTCTTCGCCAGTTCGAGGCTGCCCAGGATCACGGCAAGTATGTTGTTGAAGTCGTGGGCAACGCCGCCGGTAAGCTGTCCGACAGTCTCCATCTTCTGCGATATCACGAGCGCATCGCGTGTGCGCTCCAGCGCTTCCTGGGCTCGGCGCCGTTCCGTCACGTCGCGCACGATCTTGGCGAAACCGATTGCCTCGCCATGCTCGTTTTGCACCACGCGTATCGTCGCCTCGGCCCAGAAGCGGCTACCGTCCTTGCGAACGCGCCAGCCCTCGCCTGCCGACTTGCCTTCCCGCTTTGCGTCGTGAAGCACGGCATCAGGAACTCCGGACGCGCGGTCTTCCTCGGTGTGAAGGATGGCGTAGTCGGTACCTATGATCTCGTCGCCGTAGCCGATCAGCCGGCGTGCGCCGAGATTCCAGTTCGCCACCCGCCCTTCGGGATCGAGCATGAAGATGGCGTGGTCGGCCACCCCCTCCACCAGCAGGCGGAATTTCTCCTCGCTTCGCCTGAGTGCCTCGGCTTCGCGATCGGCACGTTCTGCCGAGGCGCGGTCGTACACGGCCGCGGCGAGCCCGATGACGAGGACGATGATCGTGGTGCCGGCGACCAGGAACGCGAGCGGCGCTTGCCCAACCGCGCCGTGGACTGCGCGGCCAAGAATGGCATCCGTGGCAACGAAGGAGGAGCCCCGCATGGCCGCGTAGTGCATCCCGGAGATCGCCAGGCCCATGACGGCGCCGGCCGATATGCGCTCGAGCACGCTCGTCGTGCGAAAGGCGAGCCACAGCGCAATGATGGACGCGCCGATCGCAATAGCGATGGAAAGCACAACCCAGAGGGGATCGTAGTGGATCGAAGCCGCCATCCGCATGGCGCCCATGCCGGTGTAATGCATGCCGGAGATCGCGAGCCCCATTCCGATGCCGGAAATGATGAGCGCGTTCGACCGCTGACTAACGACGACGAACGCGGCTGCAGCGACCAAAATGGGAAGCGCAAGCGAGAGCAGCGTCAGGAGTGGATCGTAGGAAATTTCGACGCCGGGCAGGCTGAACGCCAGCATGGCGACGAAATGCATGGACCAGATGCCGCCACCCATGGCGACGGCCGCAGCCCCAAGCCAGCCCAGGCTGGCGGAACCGGAAGCAGCTCGCATGCGGGTCGCGAGATCCAGTGCCGTGTAGGAAGAAAGCGCGGCGATCAGGACTGACAGCGCGACAAGAACGGGGTCATGGGTGCCTGGATGGTGATGCATTCCGTTCGATGACGCAGAGGGAAGCATCTCAATAGCACCGTTCTTGCGGCCGTGCATTGTTCCCGCGCCGAAAGGCATTGAGGGGGCCGAACTCGGCGGAGCGCCTGCCCGGGGCGGGAGGGATCGAACTTCCGAATGGCGGAATCGAAATCAGCCAAATTATCCAATGATTTCAAGGCACCTTTGGAAAAGCTCAAGACGGCCCATAGCCCATCGATAGCTTGGCAGCCGCTTCCAAATAGAAGCAGCCTCGACAGAGGATCGGTTCCGGCAGCATCTGGGAGCGACTGCGCTGAATGGCCTGCGCACGAATCAATGTTGGCGGCCCGTTGGGCGGCCCGGCACCCGGCGATAGATCGTCGTTCAGCCGTGATACGCAAACAGCTCGATTGGGTCGTTGAAGCCGCGCACCGGATATTCGCCGACGCGTTCGAGATCGAAATCGTTTTCGACGAAATCAGCGAACGCGCGGGACAGCAGCACCGTTTTTCCCAACTGTTTGGTGAGGGCTTCGAGACGCGAAGCCATGTTGACCGCAGGACCGATGACCGTGAAGTCGAGCCGGCTGCGCGACCCGATATTGCCGTACATGACGTCTCCGACGTGGACGCCGATGCCGTAATTCAACGGCTCACGACCGGTTTCGCCGTTTTTTTCGTTGAGGGCAAGCATCGCCTGACGGGCTTCAGCCACGGCATGCAGCAGATTTGCGCAGGCCGACGGCTGGCTCAGCGGAAAAATGGCAAGCAGACCGTCGCCGATGAATTTCAGTATTTCCCCGCCGTGTCGGGCAATCGGCTCCGACATCGCATCGAAATAGCCGTTCAGGAGATCAATGACGTCATCGCGCGGCCAGTTGTCGGAGATCCTGGTGAAATCACGCAGATCGCAGATCATGATGGCGGCGCGTACCGTCGTGCCGCTGCCGCGCCTGGTGGCGCCGGCTAAAATGAGCTCGCTGGCATGCGACCCGACATAGGTTTCGAGCAGCGTTCGCGCCAACCGGTTCTTGACACGGATTTCGCTGACCAGCGCCAGAACCGGCAACAGTTCCAACAGGCTGGCGATATGCGCGTCGTCGAAACCTCCTGGCCGGTCGGTTGCAAAGGTCACGATATGCCGCTTGCCGAGCGTATGGTATAGCGGCCACGCCACATAGTCGGTCAGGCCTTTCGCCCGCATCTCGTCAAAGACGGCATGCTTGCGGCCCAGTGACGGGTCCCGTTCGAGATTTTCGCGCACCTCGGAGGCACCGTCATGGAGTTCATTGGCGGGACTGCCGATGTATTCGGATCGCTCCCTGACGTCGTAGTCGACCCTCGCAATCTCCGCCTCGCGCATCCCGTCGGCCCACATGATCCGTGCGCCGAGCCATTGCGGATGGTGGATCAGGATATGAAGCGACGCCCGCTTGACGGGAACGCCTGCTCGCTGGAGCCGGATACACAGCTCTGCGAAAATATTGTCAATGAAGCGCTCATCGCGCGTGTCGTTTGTCAGCCAGTGCAGGACGTCCCGGTCAGAACGCGCGGCAACGGGATCGATTTTTGGCGGCGCGTTCATATCTTGCTCCTGAGCGGTGACCTGGATCGACGGTACAGGATATGTCGTATCCCCGCGCGACGTCGTCAACGGAGCCCGCCGCAATGCGCCTTCTGAATTTTCCTCTTCCGTTCACCCATTGATAGCGTTGGTGAATTTCCCGCGTCCAGGACGTCCAGAGGTTGAACGCACGCTAATGCCCGACGAAAACGGGCTTGCGCTTGTCGATGAAGGCGCGCACTGCCTCCTTGTGATCCGTCGTTCGCGCGGAGCGGACCATGTATTCCGCTTCCTGGTCCATCGAATCCAGAAGGCCTGTGGTCAGGGCATGGTCGAGGTTGTCCTTCATGCCAGCGTAAGCTTGCGAGGGACCATCGGCCAGCGACCTTGCAAGCGCAAATGCAACGTCGCGAAGCTCGGCGTCGGCTACCACCCGATTGACGAGCCCCAAGGTTTCGCAGCGGCGTGCGTCGATCCGCTCCGACAGAAACATCAACTCGCGTGCCCGGGACGTCCCCACCAGCCGCGTCAACAGCCAGGCGATGCCGTAGTCTCCGGTCAGGGCGATGCGGGCATATCCCGTGGTCATCACAGCCGATTCAGCAGCGATTCGAATGTCGCAGGCGAGCGCGAGCGCAAGCCCTGCGCCTGCCGCAGGTCCGGGAAGCGCTGCCATCGTCGGCTTTCGCAATCCAACCAACGCACCCGTAAGAGTGCGCTGCTTGATGCGCAAATCGGCGACCCGCTCATCGAGCGGCGCTTCGGCCTTGGCAGCATTGCTCCCCATGCCCTTGACGTCACCGCCGGCACAAAAGGCGGCCCCGGCACCCGTGATGAGCAATGCGCCGACGCGGGAATCGTCGCCGCACTGCCTGATCATGCGCCGCAGCGCGGGGGTCAGTTGATCGGACAAGGCGTTGCGGGCCTCGGCCCGGTTCAGCGTGATCAGCGCCACGCGATCCCGGATTTCACACAGCAGCTCACCTGTGCCGGTATCGACCTCGATCCGAGCTTCTGTCATTCGCGCTGCTCCCGTCGTGTCTTCACGCGACCTTCAGGGCTGCCTCGCTGTCGGCGTCCAGGAATCCCGTCAGCCGGTCCCTGATCAGTCGCTCGGCATCCGCCATGATGCGGTCGATCAGTTCCCTCACGGTCGGAATGTCGTGAATGAGGCCTGCGACCATGCCGCAGCTCCACGCGCCCGCGTCCATATCGCCCTCGATCATCACCTTCGGATAGACTCCAGCGACCTGCTCATGGATGTCACCAATCTTCAGACTTGCGCCCTTCTCGCGCTCAACCTCCAGCAACTGGTCGACGCCCTTGTTCTTCAAGACGCGCTCAGTATTGCGCAGCGCGCGCATGACCAGCACGGTGTCGAGTTCGGTCGCCTTGACCAAGGCCTGCTTTACATTGTCGTGGACTGGCGCTTCCTTCGTGGCGATAAAGCGCGTGCCCATGTTCATGCCGGCGGCCCCCATCGACAGCGCCGCGACGAGGCTCCGCGCGTCGGCCATGCCGCCCGACGCCACGAACGGAATCTTCAACTCGTCCGCCGCGCGGGGCAGCAGGATCATGTTCGGGATGTCGTCCTCGCCGGGATGGCCGCCGCATTCAAAGCCATCAACACTGACTGCGTCGCAGCCGATCTTCTCGGCCTTGAGCGAGTGCCGCACCGAGGTGCATTTGTGGATCACCTTGATGCCAGCGGCTTTCAGCGCCGGCATATACTGCTCGGGGCTGCGGCCGGCGGTCTCCACCGCCTTGACGCCGCCTTCCTTGATAGCCGCGATATATTCCGGATATGGCGGCGCGGTGAAGCTCGGCAGGAAAGTAAGGTTCACGCCAAAGGGCTTATCCGTCATATCGCGGCAACGCGCGATCTCCTTCGCCAATAGTTCCGGCGTCCTCTGCGTCAGGCCGGTGATGATTCCGAGCCCGCCAGCGTTCGACACCGCGGCCGCGAGTTCGGCGAACCCCACATAGTGCATTCCGCCCTGGATGATCGGATGTTCAATGTCGAACATCTCGGTAATTGCTGTCTTCACGCGTGCCTCCGGTTTGTTGATGAACGTCTGGTCCTGCCGACTTGATTGTTTAGTGAACGATTTCGAGCAGCCCTGCTGCGCCCATGCCGCCGCCGACGCACATGGTGACAACGGCGAATTTCGCCTTGCGCCGCCGGCCCTCGATCAAGGCGTGGCCGGTCAGCCGCGCGCCAGTCATGCCATAGGGATGGCCGACTGCGATCGAGCCACCGTTGACATTGAGTTTCTCCGGGTCGATCCCGAGCTTGTCGCGGCAATAGATCACCTGCACTGCGAATGCCTCGTTCAATTCCCACAAATCGATATCATCAATCCTGAGTCCGTGGCGCTTGAGAAGCCGGGGCACGGCGTAGACCGGACCGACACCCATCTCGTCCGGTTCGCATCCTGCGGCGACAAAGCCGCGGAAGATGCCGAGAGGCTTTAATCCCTTCTGCGCGGCCAGCTTATCGCTCATGATGACGGCGGCACTGGCGCCGTCCGAGAGCTGGCTCGCGTTGCCGCCGGTAATAGTGAAGCCCGGCCCCTTTGCCGGCTTGACGCCTGCGAGACCCTCGGCCGTCGTATCGGGACGCGGCCCCTCGTCCGCCGATAGTGTCACCTGCTGATAGGATACGGCGCCGCTCGCCTTGTCAGTCACCGCCATCGTCGTTTTGATCGGCGCGAGTTCGTCGCCGAAGCGGCCGCCCTGTTGGGCAGCCGCTGTCCGGCGCTGGCTCTCCAGGCTGTATTCGTCCTGGCGTTCGCGCGAGATGTCGTAGCGCTTCGCCACGATCTCGGCGGTATCCAGCATCGCGATGTAGGCGTCTCCCTTCATCGCCAGCAGTTCCGGATCGACGGCATGAAAGCTGTTGAACTGGGCGTTCTGGACCAGGCTGATGGATTCACCACCGCCGCCGATGGCAACCTCCACGCCATCGAAGATGACCGAACGCGCAGCCAAGGCAATCGCCTGCAGGCCAGACGCGCATTGCCGATCGATGGTGGTTCCGGCCACGCTGACCGGAAGTCCGGCCCGCAGCAGCGCCTTGCGCGCAATGTTCATACCCGTGGCGCCCTGTTGCATGGCGCAACCCATCACGACATCTTCGACCTCGCCGCCCTCGAGCTTCGCCCGCGACAGCGCCGAAGAGATGGCATGCCCGAGCAGGGTCGCGCCTTCGGTGTGATTGAGAGCGCCCTTGTAAGCCTTGCCAATCGGCGTGCGAGCGGTCGAGACGATTACGGCTTCGGTCATTGTTTACCTCTAGTCGGGGTGCGGCAGTCGATTTGCTGCGTTGGGAAGGAGATTCAGCTCTGCTGCGCGTACCGCATCAGATGATAGGCAGGATCGCCGAACTGGATGTTGATGGAGCTTATGCGCTTGAAGTAGTGGCCGACGTTCAGCTCGTCGCTCATGCCCATGCCGCCGTGCAGTTGCACGGCCTGCTCTGCAACAAAGCGTGCGGCGTAGCCGACCTTGGTCTTGGCGCCGGACGCCAGTTTCGATGCGTTCGGTTCCTTCGACGCCAGGGTTAGATTCAAATGCTGAGTGAGCGAAATCGATTCCTCAAGCGCGATGAACATGTCGACCATGCGGTGCTGCAGCACCTGAAACGTTCCCAGCGCAACCCCGAACTGCTTGCGCGTCTTGCTGTATTCGAGCGTTGCCGAGTTCAGCTCCGTCATGGCACCGACGGCTTCCGCGCAAAGGGCCGCGATGGCGCGATCGCGAGCCGCCTCCAGGGCCGCGACGCCCTCGCCTTCGCTCCCCAGCATCTGGCTGGCCGGCACCTCGACTTTCATCAGCGTGAGTTCAGCGGCGCGCCGACCGTCGATCGTCTTGAAGCTCTGCAGGTGAAGATTGGTCGCATGGCGATCTACGACAAACAGACTTACGCCGTCGCGATCGCGTTGCTGGCCCGAGGTGCGCGCCGAAACGATCAGCTTGTCGGCCCATGGCGCACCCACCACCGCTGCTTTGGTTCCGCTCAGAACAAATTTGTCCCCTTGGCGGCGTGCAGTAGTGGTGACGTTGTTGAAATCATAACGTGACCGTCCCTCCGCCCACGCCAGCGCCCATATCGCATCGCCCTCCATGACCTTCGGCAGGAACGCCTGGCGCTGCTCGGGCGAGCCGACGTCCTCGATCAGGCCACCGGCGAGGACAACCGTCTCAAAAAACGGCTCGACGACGAGGTTGCGGCCGAACTCCTGCATCACGATCATCGTGGCAAGCGAGCCGCCACCAAGGCCGCCGGAGCTTTCCTGGAACGGCGCGGCGCAGAGCCCAAGCTCGGCGAAGGATTTCCAGTGCCTGCGGCTCCAGCCTTCATCGGTCGCAACGATCTTGCGGCGTTCGTCGAAATCGTACTGCTCGCGCAGGAAGCGTTGAATGCTGGACCGGAGCAATTCCTGTTCTTCCGTCAACTGAATGTCCATCAGATGCCTCGTGCGCTGTGGTTAGAGACCCAGCACCGCTTTCGCGATGATGTTGCGCTGGATCTCGTTCGATCCCCCATAAATGCTGAGCTTGCGGGAGTTCAGGTACTTCTCGGTCGCGGTGTGCCCGGAGTCCGGCCCCGGCATGAAGCGATTGGCGCTTACCGGGTGCTCACGGATGGCCAGACCGTAATTGCCGATCGCCTGGTGCGTCAGATCGATAATGCGCTGGAATATCTCGGTGCCCCTGATCTTGAACAGCGACGCGGCCGGCCCCGGGTTGATGCCGCGCGACATCTGCGCGACGATCCGCAGTTCGGTCGCCGCCAAGGCGAGCACATCAAGCTCAACGCGAGCGATCTCCTTGATGAACTCCCCGAAAGTCGGATCGTCTTCGCCGATTTCGGTCTTCACGATATGCTTGAGACGCTCCAGATAACGCGTCGAGCGGCCGATCCCGGCCATGCTGGTACGCTCGTTGCCCAACAGGAATTTGGCGTAGGTCCATCCCTTGTTCTCCTCACCGATCAAGTTCTCCACGGGGACGCGCACGTCCTCGAGGAACACGTCGTTGACTTCATGCGATCCGTCGATGGTGATGATGGGCCGCACGGTGACGCCCGGCGATCTCATATCGATCAACAGAAAGGAGATGCCGGCCTGAGGCTTTGCCGCAGGGTCGGTTCGTACCAGGCAAAAAATCCAGTCGGCATGCTGAGCCAGCGTCGTCCAGGTCTTGTGGCCGTTGACGATGTAGTGGTCGCCCTCGCGTACCGCCTTGGTGCGGACCGAGGCGAGGTCGGAGCCGGAGCCCGGCTCCGAATAACCCTGGCACCACCAGTCCTCGCCGGAGAGAATCCGGGGCAGAAACTTCTTTTTCTGCGCGTCGTTGCCGAAGGTGTAGATGACCGGGCCGACCATGGTGACGCTGAATGCGAGCGGCGGCAGCGTCCCGGCCCGTGACGTCTCTTGTTCAAAGATGAAGCGCTGCGTGACCGACCAGCCTGGGCCGCCATACTCCTTGGGCCAGAGCGGCGCGATCCAACCCTTCTTGTGGAGGATGCGGTGCCAGAGCAGCGACTGCTCCTTGGTCAAATCCGTCTCGGGATTTGGAACGCGCATTTCCTGCGGATAGTTCTCTGCAATAAAAGCACGCACCTCGTCACGAAACGCAGCGTCCTCGCTGGAAAGCTCGAGCTCCATCGTGCACGGCTCCCTTACCACTTCTCGCCGAAGGGACGGATCTCCAGCTCGAAAGTCCAGGCGCTGCGCGGCTGCTGATAGAGCAGCCAATAGGATTCCGCGACCGATGATGGCGGCATCAAAGCATCGGGGTTATCCAGCGCGTTCGGACCGAGCGCCTCGATCCGCCGCTGGCGCACCCACTCGGTGTCGACGCCGGAATCAATGATAAGATGCGCCACGTGAATGTTCTTGGGCCCCAACTCACGCGCCGCCGCCTGCGCTACAGCTCGCAGGCCGAACTTGGCGCTGGCGAAGGCGGCATAGCCGGATCCGCCACGAAGGCTCGCCGTCGCTCCAGTGAAGAAGATGTTGCCCTTGCCCCGCGGCAGCATGAGCCGCGCCGCTTCGCGCCCGGCGAGGAAGCCGGAATAGCAGGCCATTTCCCAGACCTTCCGGAACACGCGCTCGGTGGTCTCCAGAATTGGAAAATTGACGTTGGCACCGATGTTGAAGATGCAGACCTCGAGCGGCGCGTGCTTATCGGCGTCGCCGAGGAACGAGATGATTTCCTCCTCTTTGCGTGCGTCGAGCGAGCGCGCGTGAATTTCGCCGCCGGCCTTCTCAATCTCCTTGACGAGCGGTTCGAGTTTTGCCCCGTTACGGCGCCCGGCAAACACCGTGAAGCCCTCTGAGGCAAACTTTTTGGCGATCTCGCCGCCGATATAGTCACCGGCGCCGATCACGGCCACGGTTGCGTTTCTCTTTTGCAAAGGCGTTCTCCCGGTCAGGTTAAGTGAGTTCGTCGCTGGAATCTCGCCGCCTGCTTGGCAGCAGCTCGGTCGCGATGCAAACAGGACGCGAGCTCATGCTCGCGTGTCTTGCCAGTCGAGCTTCCCGGTAAGACATCGACGACAACGATTTTCGGCGGCCGAATATAGGAGGCGAGCCGAGGTTTGATGGAATCCATCAGATCGGTCGGCTTGACGCGCGATCCCGGGAACGGCTGCACGAATGCGACAAGCTCCCCATCACCGTTGAGGGCTCGGCCAATGACGGCGGATTGCACATCCTTGTGTGAATTGAGAATTGCCTCGATATTGGCCGGGACGGCGCTAACCATGTCCTGGGTACGGCCGACAATGTACAGCCAATCGCCGTCAAAGCGGGCAAGGTCGCCGGTATTGAACCAGCCTTCGCTATCGATCACTTTGGCTGTCAGTTCGGGAGCGCGGTAATAGCCGCGCATCACGTTGCGCCCGCGCACGTGGAGTTCTCCGACCTCTTCCTTTGATAGTGGTATGCCGTCGATTGTTCTGAGGCGCCCCTCTACTCCCGGCAGCAACGTGCCGACAGCGTGATCGGAACGCGGCACATCGAAGCGCACGCCTGATATTCCGGACGAACATTCAGTGATTGCATAATCGTTGAGGAGTGGAAGGCCGCACTCCTTCTCCACACGCAACTTCAAATTCAGGTCGAGCGGCGCGCCGGCAACGGCAATCAAGCGCAATGAGCCCCGATCGTGCCGCTTCAGACCCGATACGCTCTTGTACTCCAGCAGGCGTTGATAGGTGGCGGGCACGCCATTGAGGATGGTTACACCCTCCTCCGCGATCGCCTTGGCAGTAGCCGCCGGATCGTATTTGCCGGCCATACGCACCGTGCCGCCGACCATCAGCGTCATGATCAGGAGCGAGATGCCGACGATATGCGAGATCGGCAATACCAGATAGATCTTGTCGTCGTGATCCATCTTGCGGAAATGCGCCGTGGTCTTGGCGCTGATCAGCAGGTTTTCATGGGAGAGCATCACCCCCTTCGGCGTGCCCGTCGTTCCCGAGGTGTAGATCAGCACCGCGACTTGTTTCGCCGGATCGACCTCCACAGGCTCGACAGTGGCGCTTTCGTTCAGCGGTCCGATGCCAATCTCCCGCAGCGCGCCAAGTTGCCGGTTCTCCGCACCATAGCGTGATGCGTGCGCCGCAGCCTCTTTCGAAACACCTGACGTGAAGAACATCCGGCGGGCGCCGCTATGATCGCGAATCTGGTCCAGCTCGCGCGCCGACAATCGCGGGTTGGCGACGATTGTCCAGGCGTCGAGCCGGCTCGCCGCAAGCAGCAAGGCCGCCAGCGCGATGCAGTTTTCGCTAATAATGACCATCCGATCACCCGCTCTCACCCCCAGCGAGGTGAGAACAGCCGCGATCTCGGCGACCCGCTGATCCAGGTCACGATAGCTCCAGGCGGCGTCATCTTCGATCAGGGCGATCCGGTCCGGGACATTGACGAGGTGGCCAGTCGTTACTTCATGGATGCGGTGTGGCAGCCCCGCAGCAATCTCATCGATATCGATCGCTCCTGAAAGACCCGCCACCGTCAACCTCCCGAACAGCCAACGTCGCCCATGCTGCGGCACGTGCGATATCGAGTTAACGTTCTTTTTTAGAACTCGTCAATTGCTAATTCATCTTCTGGCGTCCATGGCTCTAAAGAGGCAGTAAACCTGTCGCTTTTGGAGTTCTCGCAAAGCTCATTTACAACGAGATCGATAAGAGCTACCAATAAGTATCAAATAGGAACTTATAGGGAGACGGGAATGGCGGAAGGTCGCGGCGTTGCAATACTCGTGGGCGCGGGCGACGCCATCGGTGCGGCTGTCGCGCGGCGTTTTGCCAAAGGCGGCTACACCGTTTGTATCTGCCGGCGTGACGCAGCCAAATCCCAGGGACTCGTGGATGAACTCACCGCTGCGGGCCATCGTATCCACGCTTTCAGCGTCGATGCTCGTCAGGAAGCCGAAGTTCAGAAGCTTTTTTCCGACGTCGAGAGCAATATCGGGCCGATCGAGGTCTGCCTTTTCAATGCCGGATCGAATGTCAACAAGCCCCTTGTGGAGACCACGGAAAAGCTGTTCTTCAAGGCCTGGGAACTGGCCTGCTATGCCGGATTCCTGGTCGGGCGCGAGGCCGCTCGCGTCATGCTGCCGCGTGGACGCGGCACCATCTTCTTTACTGGCGCGACCGCCAGTGTCCGTGGCGGCCAGGGATTTGCGGCGTTTTCATCGGCGAAGTTTGGCCTTCGCGCGGTCGCCCAAGCCATGGCGCGCGAGCTGGGGCCGAAGAACATCCACGTGGTCCATCTCATCATTGACGCCGGCGTGGATAGCGAAGCCATTCATCAGCGCATGAAAGCGGCGAAGGGAATCGAGGCAAGCGAGATTCCCCAAGACAGTCTGACGAAGACGTCTTCCATCGCCGAGGCCTATTGGTTCGCCCATCAGCAAAGCCGAGACGGCTGGACCCATGAACTCGATCTTCGTCCATCCGTGGAGAAATGGTGATGAGCGCAACACCCGATCTCACCCTATGGGGCGTTGGGACAAGCCGCACCATTCGTCCGCACTGGGCCATGCACGAGCTTGGCTTGTCCTACAAGGTCAAACCGATCGGGCCGCGGACCGGCGAGACCAAGACGGCCGAATACACCAGGCTCAATCCCCGCCAGAAGATCCCCTTGCTGCAGGACGGCGACTTCTGCATTGGAGAAAGCGCCGCGATCGTCGCCTATCTGTCGCGAACCTATTCGACGCCGGAACGCTCGCTGATCCCCGAAGCCCAGCGCGAGTTCGCCGCGTGGCTCGAATGGTGCTTCTTTATCGTCGCCGAACTCGATTCCACCAGCCTTTACGTCATGCGCCGCCATCGCGCGGACGCACTGGGACATATCTATGGAATTGCGCCCGAAGTCGTCGCGCAGGCGGGTGAGTATTTCCGTCAACAGTTACGACACGTGGAGGTCGCGCTGGCAGACGGGCGGACATTCCTGATGGGTGACCAATTTACCAGCGCCGACATCCTGCTTACGACGTGCCTCGATTGGGCCATCGCCTACGGCGTCGGCATCTGCGACAACGCGCAACCCTACCTTAAGCGCATCCAAGGCCGAGAGGCCTATCAGCGAGCTGTCGCGGCGAATGTCCCGGTGACACCGATCACGCCAGCACCGACGAAAGTCTGAAAAGCGACTGCCGCGCGGGAAGGCCTTGGCCTACACGGCCACGCGCACGGCACGTTCGGCGACCATCTTGTCGATGGCGCTGTCGTCATAGCCCAATTCGCGCAATACATCGCGTGAATGCTCACCGACCCTCGGCGCCGGTCCGCCAATTGCAGCCTCATTGATTTCGAAGCGAGCCGCGGGCTTCGGCTGCCGCACCCGGCCGACCTTCGGCTGATCGAATTCCGCGATGATACCGCGCGCCACCACCTGCTCATTGTGGATGATTTCGCTCCGCCGCAGGATCGGCGCGCAAGGCACGTCGGCGGCGTCCAGCCGCTCCAGCCATTCTGCGGTGGTATGCTGGCTGATATACTCAGCCATCTTGTTGATGCGCGCGGTGGCGTTGACCGAACGCGCCGATGGCGTCGCGAACCGGGGATCGTTGGCAAGCTCGGGATCGCCGGATGCCTGGCAGAAACCCTGCCATTCGGAATCCGAAATGGTGCCGGCGGTGATGTAGCCGTCACTGGTCTTGAACACGAGATCCGGCCGATCGTTGGGATCGGCTGCGGCGGCCTCGGCCCCCACGACCGTATACTGCATCATGCCTTCGGGCCAGAGATAGGAAATCATCGCATCCAGCATCGCGACCTGGATATGATCGCCCTGCCCGGTTTTCTCGCGGGCATAGAGAGCTGCCGCCACCGCCTGTGCAGTGAACACTGCAGTGGTCTTGTCGCATACGATCGTGCGGATCATTTGCGGACGGTTCGTTACCGGCTGCGACTGGATATCGGCGAAGCCCGACAGGCCCTGAATGATCGGGTCATAGACGCGCTTCTTTACATACGGGCCGGTATCGCCGACGCCGCTGATCGAAACGTAAATCAGGCGCGGATGGCGCTGCCGCAATTCTTCCACGCCTAGACCGAGGCGCTCCATGGTGCCGGGCCGGAAGTTCTGCACCAGCACGTCGGCCTGTGCGACCAGCCTGGTGAGCACCTCACGGCCACCCGTGCTCTTGACGTCGATCGACAGCGAACGCTTGCCGCGGTTAGAAGAGATGAACAGCGCGGAGAACTCGCCGTCCTTGTCGATGGTGGCCCGGCTGCGGCGCGTAATATCGCCGCCGATCGGCTCGATCTTCAGCACGTCGGCGCCCTGGTCCGCCAGAAACATGGTCGCGAACGGGCCCGACACTACGCCGGTCAGGTCGAGGACACGAACACCGCTAAGCGGGCCAGGCATGGACATTCTCCCTAAGTTCACTTTTGCTTTGGGTCCGGGAGTTTGGCCTTCGCCACTCAACCCGGGCCCTCGTAGCCGTTAGGCCGTCTTGGAAACAGGCTGTCTGGTCTGCTCGACGATCGATTCCTCGACGTCGCGGAGCTGGTCCTTGCCGAAGAACATTTCTTTTCCAACGAAGAAGGTCGGCGAGCCGAATGCTCCTCGGCTGACGGCGTCGTTGGTCAGATCGATCAGCCTCTTCTTGACGTCATCCTGCTGCGCGCGCGCGATCAGCCGGTCGATATCGACGCCTGAGGAGATGAATGCGCTCCGAAAGATTTCGAGGTCGTCCATCTTCTTCGGCTCCTCCCACATATGATGGTAGGCGGCGCGGAAATAGGGCTCGAACACGCCTTCGAATTGGGCGGCGACGGCGCCACGCATCAGCATCAGCGTATTGACCGGAAAGAAGGGATTCTGTTTGAACTTAGTCGCATTATGGCGACGAATGAAGCGCTGGGTCTCCAGCGCCTGGTATTCCGGCTTGTTCTTGATGCCGCGAAGCGAGTCGAACGGGGACATGTTGCCCGTCGCCTTGAAGATGCCGCCGAGCAGAATAGGGACATACGCGAATTTCACGCCGGTACGCTGCTCGATCCCCGGAATGGCTATTTCCGCCAGATAGGCGTTAGGGCTGCCGAAATCGAACAGGAATTCTACCTTCAGGGGCATGTCGACTCCTCCCGGAGAGCGCGTTGTTGGTCAGGTTCGATAATCAGCAGGCTGAACCCAAGCTTGCCGTTTACCCTACAGTTCTAAAAACGAACTGTCAAATTATGAGGAATTTTCCTAGTTTGACGCGAACCCTAGGGGATTGTTTGGAGTTTAGTACCTAACTAGAATGGTAGTGGAACCAAAAATTCGCTGGACGATTCGAGCGGAATTAGCGTGGGAAGACCGGAGAGCAGGAATGAGATGGGATGAGCTGGAGGAAGAGCCATGTTCGATGGCCCGGACCATCGGCGTGATCGGCGACCGCTGGACCCTTCTGATCCTGCGCGAGTGCTTCCTGCGCACGCGCCGCTTCGAGGGATTTCAGTCCGCGCTCGGAATCACACGCCATCTGCTCGCCGAACGACTGAAGAAACTGGTCCGCCAGGGCGTACTGCGTCGCATTCCCTATCAGGAGTCGCCCAAACGGCATGAATACATTCTTACCCAAAAGGGCCTCGATCTTTATCCGATCATGATGGCGATTGTGCATTGGGGCGACACGCACATGGTCGACGAACGCGGGCGGCCGTTGCTGCACCAGCACCGCAAATGCGGCAAGAACTTCGATCCGGTCATGATATGCTCCGAATGCGGCGAGCCGCTTTCGGCCAAGGAGGTTCATACCCACCCCGGCCCTGGTGCCCGAAGCACCCCGGCAATAAACGCGCCAGAGAAGCCGAAGGCGCCAGAGAAACCGAAGGCAAAGGCGCGCCGCAGCGCCGCTTGAAGTGGCCGCTCGCCCGGACCTCAGACCCGGATCACATCTCGACTTGCTTCGTTGCCGTAGAGGCGCTCTACCTGTTCAGAGCGATGTTTCAGCACAGCACGTTGATTGACGTAGGCCTTGTCGGTGATTTCTCCTGCGGCCAATGACGACGGATCCGTCAGCAGGGAGAACGAACAGATTCGTTCGCTGCTTCCGACGGACTCATTATATTCCTGAAAGCGATCTCTGAGAAATTGAACCACGAGAGCGTCGCAGGTTAAATCTGCGGCCGGAGTCTTGGAAATCCGCGCTGCCTCGGTCGGATTCAACCAGCAGAGTAGCGCGCACGATTGACGATTTTCTCCGGCAACGACAATGTCCAGCAATACGCCGCGCGTAATAGCCAGGATTACCGCGCGCATGTTGCCGATCGAGACCCACGTGCCGTTCGCGAGTTTGAAGTTCTCGGAAATTCTGCCCGTAAAGCGCAGCCCAAGCTCCGGCTTCTGAGGATCCAGAAATGAGACGGTATCGCCGATGCGATAGAATCCCTCCTCATCGAAAGCCTTCTCCGTCAAATCCGGCCTTCCGAGATAACCCGGGGTAACGTTGGGCCCCTTCACCCTCGCCTCGTAAGTATCGGAAACCGGAATCAGTTTTAGCCGCAGGCCCGGCGCGGGAAGACCAATCTCTCCCGGCTGGTCGGTGGCCCAATGGGTCGTACTGATGGTCGGGGCCGTTTCGGTGGTGCCGTAGCCCGACATGACCGGAATTCGCCGACCGGTGATCGACGATGTCAGCCGATAGAGCTTTTCAAGCGTCGCTTGCGAAATTGCAGCTCCGGCATAGCTCAATCGATCCATTCGCTTGAACACGCTGGCGCCAAGATCGAGGTCGTTCTCGATCGCGTCGCATAAGAGATTATAGCCGGCAGGCACGTTGAACATGGCAGTGGGTGAAATCTCCCTGAGATTCGCGACCGTCTTGTGGAAGAGCTGAGGCAGCGGCCGGCCATCGTCGATGTAAAGGGTGCCGCCATTCTTGAGAATGCCGTGAAGGATTACGTTGCTGCCCATCGTATGGTGCCATGGCAGCCACTCAACCTGCACCGGCGCATCCGGAGCAGACACAAGCAGACTCCCCATTTGCAGGGAGCTCGCCATCATGCGGTGGGTATTGAGCACGCCTTTCGGGAAACCGGTCGAGCCGGACGTGAAGAGAATCTTTGCGACGGCATCGCAAGACACCGCACTTGATGCGCGCTCGAATCCGTCGCTCCTGCTTCGGGCGATCAGAGTCTGGAAGGGCACCGTATCCGGCGCGCCATCGACGCTGATCCAGGTTGCGGCTGCCAGTTCCGGAATGGAGCGGCCAGCGGAAAAGTCACGTCCGCTCTGAACGAAAACGAAATTCGGGCGCAACGTTTCCGCAATATCCTTGAGACGAGCCAGGCCGCCGGGCATCAGCGTGTAGTTTGGCGATACCGGCGCCAGAATCACCCCTATCGACATCGCGGCAAACGAGATCACCGCGTTCTCGATCGAGTTTCCTGAAAGTACCGCCAGCTTGTCAGCCGGCTTTGCGCCCATATCGATCAGGCTTTGGCCGACCGCCTGAACCTGCAACCATGCTTCGCTGTAGGTGATCTCGTCCCATCCCCCCTTTGCATTTCGTTGCGCAAGAAAAATTCTATCCGGAGCAGAGTTTGCCCAGTTGGGTAGGAAATCCGTGATGCGCCAAATGCATTCCCCCAACTCAACAGGCGAGCTCAAGATGAGCGTGCCGTCGGTTCGACGCTCTATGCAAAGCTCTCTTGGCGCAAACGTCAGTGCCTTCGTCGACATGGAAAATGATCTCCTGAATTACCGGGAAAGGAGCGCTCGAAGGCAGCAACCCGGTTCACTACCGATGCCTGGTGCTCGTTGGTCCGCCGGCCTGGATAACGCGCGTTATCAATCGGTCTGACGGGCGCGGCCGGTCGGCAGTTCGCATCCAAGTCGCGAACTTGCCGGAACCGCCGTTCGCGCGCGCCGGGTCACTCGGACCTGGCGTCCAGCACATCGCCGAAGGCTTGCCAACTCGTGCCGCTCCACCGCTGCAATCGCATCTGTGTCCAGATCATATTCTCGGTGTCGGTGGTGTTGACCTTGATGCCGGGCAGCGCAGTCGGAACGACGAAGTCCTTCAGGTTCTTGGCCTGCGCAAGAATATTCTTGCGGGACAGATCATTGCCGCATTGCTTTAGAATCTGCTCGAGCAGGATGCCTTGCTGATAGCCGGTCAGATAGCTGCCGTTGGTGATGTCGGCGCCCGGCAAATACTTGTCGAAGAACACCCGAAAGGCCTGCATGCCCGGGTCGTCTTTCCATGCCGAATCCAGAACATCCTTGTTGGTCGTACCGACGATCACGCCGACCGATTTGTCGAGACCGGCAGGCGCGAGCGTGCCTCCGACCGAGCCCGAAGGAAAATTAATGATCACGGTCGCCTTCCAGCCGATCACCGCGGCTTGCCGGATGGCCTGCGCCGCGAACTTCGGCGTGCCGGCGATGACCAGCGCGTCCGCGCCGGAGCTCTTCAAGTTGACGACCTGTGAATCAACCGTCGGCTCGGTGACCTCATAGGAAGCGCTTACGACCTTTCGGTCGAAATCCTTGCCGAGAAACGCCTTGAAGGCGTTTACATAATCTTTGCCGAGGTCGTCGTTCTGATAGAGGATGGCATACTTTGCGTTCGGCAGTGCCCTCATCAGATATTTGGCGTAGATCTTTCCTTCGGTGTCGTAGCTGACGAGGCCTGTCGTAGTCAGCGGATAGTTGACAACGTCGGTGAACTTGGATGATCCGCTGATGATCGCGATGCTGGGCACCCCTTTCGACCTCAGGTATTTGGCCGTAGCCGAGATGCCGGGGGTGCCGAGCTGGCCGAACATGAACGACACTTCGTCGCTCTCAACGAGTTTGCGGACGTGCTCCACCGCTTTCGGAGGGCTGTATGCGTCATCATATGCGATGTAGTTGATCTTGCGGCCGTTGATGCCCCCGCGGTCGTTGACCGACTGAACATAGGCCATAACGCCCCTGCCCACGAGACCGATCGATGACGCCGGTCCGCTGAAGGGGAAAACGCCGCCAATCTTGATCTCGGTCGCTGAGATTCCTGGTTCTTCGGCTGCGAATGCCGGGCCGCTCAAAAGTGAAACCAGGGCCGCCACGATTTTCAATTTCGTCAACATTGCTCGTCCTCCCAAACGCGATGAGTGCGCGGGTCCCAAGCGGGACCGCGATCCTGCAAACCGCGGCCGTTGTCCGACCGTCTTAGTTTAACCTACAGTTCTTTTTTAGAACTAGTCAAGTCCACCGAAACCAGTTCTATGCTTGTCGGAACTTGGCTTCGATCCAATTTGGGTGGCGAGGCGTCTCCGGCTCAGACATAATCTGATTCATCTGTAACTGGCGTGTCAATCGCACGAGTACAGCTTGCGCAACTACCGGCGTAGGTGAAGCGCACGCGGCCCATCAGAAATGCGACGGGAATACTTCTTTCGAGTGTAATGCGCTATAAATTCTACTATAGAACTGTCAGTGACGCGGACGTATTTTTGCGCTTCAAGTCCACGTCTGTGCAAGGGCCGACGGTGCCGCGCGCTGATGACTGACGCGAGCGATACGGCGAAGCGCGGAGCGGTAAAGCTGCGGCACCAGCGAAACAGCCGCGAGTCCGAACGCAAGACCGAAACAGGAGGCCTCGCCTATCGGCGCGTTGCCGCGCAGGAAACTCTTCGCCGATCCAGCGCGTGATCCAGGTGCCGGCGGAGGCTACAAATTCTTCTCGGCGAGTTTACGAAACTCGTCAGGCACCGAGCGAGAAATACCCAGCGTTGCCGAACCGTATCCGATCGCATCCCATCCGAAGCGGTCGCGGATCTTGTCGACAGCACAGTCTGCCGTCCAACGGGCCATGCCTAGCCTGCTGCCGGGACGGCGCGCTTCATCTTCAAGTCCGAGCGGGAGCTCCAGCTCCAAATCCCAGTTCTCCTCGAGATGCGACACGGAGATCGCCAACAGCGAGATGATCTTCTCGTCCGGGTGATCTGCGAGGACTGCACGCACCAATTCCTCGGCAAGTTCAGCGAGCATCACGGTCGCGGAGATCGGCGCACCGAGCGTCACCGAGCGCGTGACCGAGTTCAGGTCGGCGAAGCGAACGCGGACCGTCACGGTTCGGCCGGGTCTGGACTTCGCCCGGAGCCGCGCGGCGATGCGGTCGGCAAGATGCAGCAGGGTGGGTCGAATAACCTGCTGTTCGGCCGGCTTCCTGCCAATCGCTGACTGCGCCCCGGCCGATCGGGCCCGGCGATGAGGCTTGAGTTGCCGCGGATCACGATTCCACGCCAGCGCCGCGAGTTTCTCGCCTGCCGCGGGACCAAGCAAGCGTTCGAGCGACCATCCTGGTGTCCTGGCCAACTGCCCGATGGTCAACACGCCGATCTCGGCCAGCCGCGCCTTCGTGACCGGACCCACTCCCCACATCAGCTCGACGGCAAGTTCGTGAAGGAATTCCAGTTCGGTGTCGGGATCGACAACCACAAGCCCGTCCGGCTTGGCGACCTGCGAAGCGATTTTCGCCAGATGTTTGGTGCGCGCGACACCCACTGAGATTGGCAGGCCAAGCTCAGTGCGTACGCGCTGGCGGATTGCCGCCGCGATTTCAGCAGGTGCACCGAAAAGATGAGTGCAGCCCGCAACGTCGGCAAAGGCCTCGTCGATGGAAATCCGCTCGACGAGCGGTGTGAAATCGCCGATCACCTTGATGGCGGCGTCGCCCAGCCGTTGGTAGTCCTTGAAATGGCCGCTGACAAAGATGAGTTGTGGACATAGCTCACGCGCCTGCCGTCCCGGCATGCCGCTACGAACCCCGAAGGCCTTGGCTTCGTAAGAAGCGGCAAGCACAACCCCGCCACCGACCGCGATGGGTCTACCGCGTAGCGAAGCGTCGAGCAGCTGCTCAACCGAGGCATAAAAGGCGTCCAGGTCTGCATGAAGGATCGTGGCCGTCATAGCCATCCCGACCGTTCACCCGCGAGATCCGACGGAAATCTTCATGAGAACATAATGAGAACATGCACGGACGCATGTCAAGCCGGGATAGACCTTTCCCTGGAAGCTGCAATGAAAGTTGCCTTCCAGCCCAGGCTCCCCTGCGATCCTGTTTGCCAACCACGCAGCGCCATGGGTGAGAGGTCTCTCTCCCGCGAATGACCCTCGCCCGGGCGAGTCCGCGGACAGAGCCTACGCGCCACCTTCTCCCACAAGGGGAGGAGGAATAAGATAAGCCCCCTGAGCGTTCGCCCCAAACGCCTTGTGGCGCACGTGCGGGCCAAGCTTCATCAGGCACGCCTCAAGCGCGCTCTTGATCTCGCCATAGCTGCCGGCGAGCAGACACACCGGCCAGTCGGAGCCGAAGATCAAGCGATCCTCGCCAAAACACCTGGCGGCATGCTCGACCAAGGGGAACAGACGAGCCGAGTCCCAATCGTCCCACTTCGCCTCGGTGGCAAGGCCTGAAATTTTGCACCAGACGTTGCCGCACTCGGCGAGCGCTGCGAGACGATCGGCCCATTCACGGCTGAAACCGTCGGCGATCGGCGGCTTGGCGGCGTGATCGAGGACAAAGCGCCCTTGCGGAAACGCCTGCGCGGTTGCGATCGCGGCCGGCATTTCTCGCGTGCGTACCAGGAGATCGTAGGTGAGATCGTGCGCAACCACTGCGCTCAAGCCGCGCTGCACGTCCTCGCGCAGCAGCCAATCAGGATCGGGCTCATCGTGCACCTGGTGACGAATGCCGACCAGCCTTTCGCCTCCGGGCGAGCCGCGCAGCCGTTCGAGCGTCTCATCGACCTTGCCGCCAGTCAGGTCGACCCAGCCGACCACGCCGATGACGAAGGGCGTCGCAGCGGCGACGCGCAAGAATTCCTCGGTCTCGTAGATCGAGGAGCGGCACTGCACCAAAATGCTCGCATCGACCCCGTTGGCGCGAAGCAGCGGCGCGAGATCGGATGGGCCGAAGGCGCGACGGATCCGCGCGAGTTCAGGCGCCTCCATCCAAGGATAATCGGCACGCGCGGGATCCCAGAAATGCTGATGACCGTCGATCATCATAGGTCAGACTCCACCCGGCAGTGGTGCGGACGCATCGACCAATTTGCGCTCGCGCAGCTCCTGCCAGAAGGAGGACGGCACCAACCGCTCGGCCATCGCGATGTTATTCGAAACCTCCGCAGCGCTGCGCGCGCCCAGCAGCGCGACCGTTACCGCCGGATGGGCCATACAGAACTGGACTGCGGCGGCCTTGAGCTCCGTGCCATGCTTGCGGCACAGCGCCTCCAGCGCCAGCGCGCGGGCGACGAGCGCCGCGTCGGCGTCTTCGTAATTGAACTTCGCGCCGTCGCGCGGGTTCGCTAGGATACCGCTGTTGTAGATGCCGCCGAGAATGATGCCGATGCTCTTCGCACGGCAGATCGGAAACAACGTCGTCAGCGCGCCTTGGTCGAGCAGCGTGTAGCGGCCCGCCAGCAGGAAGCAATCGACCGGCGCCCTTTCGGCGAAGCGGACGAGCATCTCGGATTGATTCATACCGGCGCCGATCGCCTTGACCGTGCCATCGTCGCGCAAGCGCCGGAGCGCGCGGAAGGCACCGGCGACTGCATCCTCATAGTGGTCATCCGGATCATGGACGAGCAGTACATCGACGCGGTCAAGCCCGAGGCGGGCGAGGCTGTGCTCCACTGAACGCATCACGCCGTCGTAGCTGAAATCGAATTCTGGCCGCTCGGCCGGCGTGCCCTTGTAGTGATCGTCTTCGGCAGCCGCACTGGCCGGGCGCAGCAAACGGCCGACCTTGGTGGAGATCGCAAAGGATTCCCGATGCTGCCGGCGCAGAAAACTGCCCAGGCGACGTTCGGCCAATCCAAAGCCGTAGAGCGGCGCGGTATCGAAGAAGCGGACGCCGAGCGACCAGGCGCGTTCGATCGTGGCTTCCGCGTCCGCGTCGCTGACCGGCGCAAACAGTCCGCCGAGAGGAGCGGTTCCGAGACCAATCGCTGTGACGTCGAGTCCATCCGCAAGCCGCGTACGCTTCATTCCAGGATCCATGGTCGAAACATGCACTCCCTCTCCCGCAACGGGAGAGGGAGCGTAGCGCAGGAACGTCGGGCTGCGAACGTTCCTACTTCAAGAGTTGAGCGACGTTGTCCTTGGTCACGAGGTCAAGGCCGGTATGGATGATCTCGGGAACCTTCTGGCCCTTCTTGATCGCCAGCAGCGTATCCATTGCCTTCTCGCCCATTTCGAAGGGGCGCTGCCCGGTGAGTGCGTTGGAATAGCCGTCACGCAAGAGTTCAAGCTGCATCTTCAGCGTATCGGCGACGACGAGCGTCAGCTTGCCGGCGTCGATGTCCTTCCTGTTCTTGTTGACGAAGGCCTTGTAGCCTTCCGGCGCGAACATCGGCCAGCCACCGACCGGCACGATCGCGCCGAGATCCGGTGTGGCGGTGCGCAGATCCGCCATCTGCTGGACCGCGAGCGCAGGATCGTCGTTGCAGAAGGTCGGCGAACCCGCGACCTCGACCCATTTCGAACCCTTCAACGCCTCGCGTACGCCGTCGACGCGCTCCGCAAGGTTCTTGGCGCCGGGGCCGCCGGAGACGACGGCATACTTGCCGCCTTCGGGCTTGAGCTGGAGCAATTGCTTGCCAAGCGCGAGTCCAAAGTCCTTGTTGTTGGTGCCGATATAGGCGATCCGCTTCGAGCCGGGCGCATCCGCATCGAAGGTGATGACGGGAATGCCGGCCGCGGTCGCCGCCTCGATCGATTTCGTCATCGCCGCGACGTCCGCGACCGAGATCGCAAGGCCGTCCACCTTCTGCGTGATGAAATCCTGGATGATCTGCGCCTGCGTCGCCGGCTCATGCTCGACCGGCCCCTTGTAGATGCATTGGACGTTGCCGAGCTCCTTGGCGCGCTTCAGGCAGCCGTCGCGCGCGACGTCGAAGAACGGATTGTTCATCGCCTTGGGCACGATCACGAACTTGTAGGTCTGCGCCAACGCCGGGGTGGCCATCATCGCGATGGCCATGCCGGCAAAAAGAAACTTCCTCATTGCTTCCCTCCACACTTTTGTGCCTATCCATTTGAATTGATGCCCCGGAAAGTGGATAGACGATGCGTTCGTTGTCCTCCCGGAGTAACTCCTAAGTCATGCGTGAGCGGATGCGGTCGACCAGCACGGCCAGGATGATGATCACCCCCACCAGCGTCTGCTGCCAATAAGAGCTGACCTGCGCGAGCACGAGGCCGTTGCGGATCACTTCCAGCAGCACGCAACCGACGATGGCTCCGAGCGGGCCGCCGATGCCGCCTGCAAGGTTGGCGCCGCCGATGACGGCCGCAGCGATGATTGTGAGCTCGTAGGACGTTGCCATGTTCGCAGGCGCTGACCCGAGCCAGCCGGAGACCACAATGCCTTGCAGGCCTGCGGCGAGCGCGCAGATCACATAGACTTGGATCTTCACCCGCACGACCGGAATGCCGGTCAGCTCGGCTGCCTTCTCGTTACCACCCAGGGCGAAGACGTGGCGGCCGAAGGTCGTATGGTGCAGCACGACCGCCATTACCACGGCGAGGATCACGAGATAGATGAAGGGCGCGGGTACGCCGAACAGATCGCCCGAGGTGAGCGCGTAGAAATAATCGGCGTCCGGGCCGCCTGGAAAACTACCGCGGCCGTTGGAGACGACATAGCCGAGGCCGCGCACGATCGACAGCATGCCGAGCGTGGTGACGAAGGGCGACAGCCCGAGCACCGCGATGCAGAAACCGTTGATGAGACCTGCGATCAGCGCGGTGCCCAGTCCGGCAAGAACGGAGACCAGCAGGATCAGCCCCGGCACATTGGCGACCACGGTCTTGCCGTCCGCGGCAAGATGCACGAACAGCGTCGCGCCGGGCATACCCGGCGTCGACAGGCTCGACATGACCATGGACGTGATCATCGCGGAGAAGCACATCATCGATCCCACCGAGAGATCGATGCCGCCTGTGATGATCACGAAGGTGACGCCAAGCGTGGCGATGGCGATGAAAGAGAAGTTCTTCGCCACGTTCTGCATGTTGCCTTCGGTGAAGAAATATGGACTGGCAAAATGCATCACGACGAGCAGCACCAGCAGCGCGAGCAGAACGTAGCCGGTTTGCGAAGCGAAGATGCCACGCTGCCACCATCTGATACGACCGACATTGGTAAACGAGATCGGGGATTCCAGGGGCATAGCCATCACGCTGCCTCCTTTGCGCCCGTGATCAGGGCGGTGACTTCCTCAGGACTGGTGTCGCCGATCGGCTTGTCCGCCCGTTTCTCGCCGCGGCGCATGACCACGACGCGGTCACAGACTGCGAAGACGTCGGGCATGCGGTGGGAGATCAACATGACGGCGACACCTTGCTCTTTCAGGCGATGAATGAGGCTCAGGACCTGTTCGACCTGGCGCACCGAGATCGCGGCCGTCGGCTCGTCCATCATTACGAGCTTGGCGTTGGAAAGCCGCGTCCGCGCAATCGCAACCGCCTGGCGCTGACCACCCGACATCTGCTTGACGAGGTCATCCGGCCTCGTTTCGGAGCGCAGCTCGCCGAACAACTGCAGCGCGCGCGCCGCCATCGCCCTGTGATCGAGGAAGGCGAACGGACCGAATTGGCGCTTGAGCTCGCGGCCGAGGAAGACGTTGGCCGCCGCCGTCAGATTGTCGGCGAGCGCCAGGTCCTGATAGACGACCTCGATCCCAACCGCGCGGGCATCGATGGGGCGGTAGAAATGGACTGCACTGCCGTCGAAGCGGATCTCGCCATGAGTGGGGCGGAAATTGCCGGCGATGATCTTCACGAGTGTCGACTTGCCGGCGCCATTGTCTCCCATCAGGCCGACGACCTCGCCGGGGAAGACCTGCATGTCGACATCGTGCAGCGCGCGGATCGCGCCGAATTCCTTGCCGATCCCTGTCAGCTCCAGGACCGGTTGCCCGTTTGCGCATGGGATTGTCATGCTCAGCCTCGCTTCAGACATACCGGTTGACCAATGATTCCAGATATTCCTGACGACCCGAGCGCGGCTGTGGATCGAAGCCGGCTACCAGCGCCCGATCGGCGAGATCGGCGAGCGAACGCTGACCGGCGAGAATTGCGCGACCCTCCGCCTCAGCCCATCCGGCGTAACGCTCCGCGACCGGCTTCGTCAGCGCCTCAGCATCGAGCATGTCGGCCGCTGCGAGGAACGCCCGCGCGCAGGCATCCATGGAGCCGACATGGGCATGCATCAGGTCGTCCGGGTCTATGGATTGACGCCTGATCTTGGCGTCGAAATTGAGACCGCCGGTCGTGAAACCGCCACGGCGCAGGATTTCATGAAACACCAGCGCCAGCTCCGGCACGTTCATCGCGAACTGGTCGGTGTCCCAGCCGAGCAGGTCGTCGCCTCGGTTGATGTCGAGCGAGCCGAACACGCCGAGTGCCCCGGCAAGTGCGACCTCGTGCTGGAACGAGTGGCCGGCAAGGATGGCGTGGTTCTGCTCGATGTTGAGCTTGACGTCCTTCAGCAAGTCGTAGCGCTGAAGGAAGCCGTAGCAGGTGGCGACGTCGAAATCATATTGATGCTTGGTCGGCTCCTTCGGCTTGGGCTCGATCAGGATCGGTCCCTTGAACCCTATTCTGTGCTTGTGCTCGACGACGAGCGAGACGAAGCGGCCGAGCTGATCGAGTTCGCGCTGAATGTCGGTGTTGAGCAGCGTCTCATAGCCTTCCCGTCCACCCCAGAGCACATAGTTCTGACCGCCGAGCCGATGCGTCACCTCAAGCGCGGCGCGGACCTGGCCGGCGGCATAGGTGAAGATGTCCGGATCCGGATTGGTCGCCGCGCCCGCCATGTAGCGACGATGTGTGAACAGATTCGCCGTGCCCCAGAGCAGCCGCACTTTGCTCGATGCCATCTTTTGTTCGAAGAGATCGGCGATGGCGTTGAGGTTGGCAACGGACTCTGCCAGCGAGGCGCCTTCCGGCGCGGCGTCGACATCGTGGAAGGTGAAGAAAGGCACATCGAGCAGGCGGAACAGCTCGAAGGCGACGTCGGCCTTGGCGCGCGCCATTGCCATCGCATCCGCGCCATGATGCCAGGGCCTCATGAACGTCTCGCCCCCGAAAGGATCGCCGCCGGGCCAGCAGAACGAGTGCCAGTAGCAGACGGCGAAACGCAGGTGGTCCTCGAGCCGCTGCCCGTGAACGATGCGATTCTTATTGTACCAGCGGAAGGCGAGCGGGCTTTTGGCGTCCTTGCCGCCATAGGCGATCGGCGCACTCGCCCCGAAGAATTTGGGTGACACGTTCACAGGGAGGACTCCTTCAACGCAGGATATAGTTTTCGCCACTGGTGATAGGCTTCATCGTAAGCCGCTTCGGCAGACGCACGCGGCGTGAAGCTCGCAAGCCGCCGCGGACGCGTGCAGACCTGGGCAGGGTTTTCGCCTGTTGCGGCAAGCCGGCCGAGTCGTGCCGCGCCAAGCGCTGCACCGACCTCACCCTCCTCGACGCGGTGGACGGAAATGCCGAGCACATCGGCGCAGATCTGGGCCCACAGCGCCGAGCGCGATCCGCCACCGACGAGATCGACTTCAGTGATCGCCGGACTGGCATCGCCGAGCGCCGCAAGATTGTCGCGCGCGGCGAAGGCCACGCCTTCGAGCACGGCCTGAACGATTTGATCGCGCCCTGTCGCACCACGCAAGCCGACGAACGCGCCGCTGGCAGCAGCGTCGTTGTGTGGCGTGCGCTCGCCATCGAGATAGGGAAGGAACTTGACCGGGCTCGGTCCGCGGACGGTCTCGCCGAGCGGCGCCAGCAACGCGGCGGCAGGCGTCGCCATGACGCCCGAAAGCCAGGCGAGCGAAGCGGCCGCCGCCAGCATCACGCCCATCTGGTGCCAGAGACCCGGAAGCGCATGACAGAAGGCGTGCAGAGCCGACGCGGGCGCTGGCGCAAAACTGTCGGTGACACGAAACGCGACGCCTGAAGTTCCCAGCGACAGGAACGCATCGCCGGGCGTGATGGCGCCGAGCCCGATCGCGCTTGCGGCACAGTCTCCCGCACCGCCGGCAACCACGACATCTTTCGCCATGCCCCAGCGCTTCGAAAATTCGGGAGCGAGTACCGCGCTGATCTCGCTGCCTTCGACCAGGCGCGGCATGTGGTGAAGATCGAGCCCGGTGGCATGCAGCAGCAACGCGGACCAGCGGCGCTGACCGACATCGAGCCAGAGCGTTCCGGCGGCGTCCGACATGTCCTCGACCATCTCGCCGGTCAAGCGGTAGCGCACGTAGGCCTTTGGCAGCAGCACTTTTGCCACCCGCTCGAAAATCTCAGGCTCGTGGCGGGTCACCCAGAGCAGCTTTGGCGCGGTGAAGCCTGGCATCGCGAGATTGCCGGCGATGGTGTGGAGCGAAGGACAGCGCCCCTCGAGCGTCTCGCATTCGGCAAGGGACCGGCCGTCATTCCACAGGATGGCCGGACGCAGCGGACGCCCGTCCTCGCCGAGCAAGGTAGCGCCGTGCATCTGGCCGGAGAGACCGATGCCACGCACCTGCGCGACGTCGCGCGGATGAGCGGACGCGAGATCGTCGACGGCGCCGATCGCCGCATCAACCCAGGCGTCCGGATCCTGCTCGGACCACAGCGGTGCGGGATGTGAGAGCGCAAGCTCGCGCGCGGCTGTCGCGACGATTGCGCCAGCCTCGTTCAAGAGCACCGCCTTCACACCGGACGTGCCGATGTCGATCCCGAGATACACGTCGTTGTCCTCCCTTCCGGCCCGCTCGGCGATCTTTGTCGCCTTCCCAACATCGGGCCGTCTTGTAAATCAGTTCTGCAGGCTACGGCAGATTGTCCCGCATCACGATGTCGATCCGGATCTTCTCCTGTTCACTCAGGATCGGCTCGCCGCGGGCGAGCGCGAGCAGCACGCGCACGGCGGCGCGGGCCTCATGTCCCGGGTTTTGCGAGATCGCTGCATCCATCGCGCCTTGCAACAAGAGCTTGCGCGTCAGCACGGTGACGTCGTGTCCGACGAACACTACCTGCTTCTCGCGGCCGGAATCGATCAAAGCCTTGGCAACGCCCTGCGTGCCGGCGCCGACATTGTAGAGACCGACGATGTCAGGATGTCTGCCGAGCAGCCGCGACATGAGCTGTTCCGAGCGCTCGTCCTCGTCGCGCCCTTCGAGCACAGGCAGCACGTTGAGCCCAGGAAACTCCGACGCCATCACCTGATTGAAGCCGAAGATGCGCTCGGCATGGTCGCGCAGGCCTTGCGAGCCGGCGACGATCGCGACCTTGCCGGATCGCGGACCAACGAGGCGGCCGACCAGCGCGCCCGCGGTGCGCCCGGCGGCGATATTGTCGATGCCAACATAGTAATGACGGCGCGACGACGGCACATCGGAAACCAGCGTCACCACCTTGGCGCCACCATCGACGAGATCGTTGATGGCGGCCCGCACGCTCGGATGATCCAGCGCGACGACCGCGACGCCGTCATACTCGCCGGCAAGAGCCTCCAGCGAGCTAGCGAGAACGGAGGCGTCGAACACGTCAGTCGCGACCATCTCGACCGCGAGGCGGCGGGCCGACAGCCAGCCCGACATCTCGCCGAGATAGGACTGGATCTGCTGCATGAACAGGTTCGGCCCCGACGGCATCACGAAGGCGAAGCGCCGGGCACGGCCACGGGCGAGCTCGGCGCCGGCCACATGCGGCTGGAAGGAGTTGCGCGCGATTGTCTCCTTGACGCGGCGGATCGTGTCCGGCCGCACGCCGGGGCGATTGTGCAGGACGCGATCGACCGTCGCGAGGCTGACGCCAGCCTGGCGGGCGATGTCCCTGAGCGTGAGAGGGCTGGTGGCGTCCGGCTCCTTCATGGGCTGAAGGCTAACAGAGGTTATTTGAGGTACGCAACTCATTTTGAGGGGCACGACCCACGCAGACCTGGCAGCGGGGAGCTACTCGAACTCCCGAGGCAAGCCGCTGGGCGAATTGCAGCACGGCGCGAATTGCGCGCACGCGCATCATTTCGACTGATTGTCCGATTTGTTCGCCGTTATGCTCTATTCTACGATAAGGGCGTAACAAACCTGCCCGTGTAGGTTCTGCGCGAAACCCACTATTTTGGGAGCCCTGTTTTCGTACCGGAGGGCAGCGTAACTCCGGACTTCACCTCTTGGTAGTCCGCCAAAAGCCGCCGTTCATACGCGATCTACTCACGCGCGCTGCCCTGCTCCTGTTGACGCCGGGTTTGAGTTCGCGGGTTACGGTCGCCCCGAGGCTGCATGCGGTGCCATCCGCGGGTGTCGTCAGTTGTCGTTCCCCCGTCATCATCGCCCTGCAAATTTCGGCGGACGCTTGGCGTTGAAGGCTTCGACGCCTTCCTTGAAGTCCTCCGATTGACGCAGCCGGCTGTAGCAATGGCCCTCGAGCTCGATGGCAATCGCGAGCGTCGAATCTTCCGTATCGTTCAGGAGCTTCTTCGCCGTGCGCTGCGCCAGCGGCGAGAAGGTGCGGAGCTCGTCAACGAGCTTGTCTGTCGCCCTCTCCAGCTCGCCGTCCGGCACACATTCGGTCGCAATCCCCCACTCCAGCGCCTGCTTCGCCGAAATGCGCCGGGAGCGCATCACAATGTCCTTGGTGCGAGTGATGCCGACCATCTTCTGCAAGCGGGCCGAGCCGCCAGAACCCGGGATCTGTCCGAGCTTCTGTTCCGGCAAGGCATACTGCGTGGTCTCCGAGGCGACGCGGAAGTCGCAGGCGAGCGACAGCTCGAAGCCGACGCCGAAGCAATAGCCGCGATTGGCCACGATCACCGGCTTGGCGCAACGCGCGGGCGCTGCGATGTTCCAGGCGAGTTTTGACACATGCTCGGGGCTCGCTTCCATAAAACCGCCGATATTGCCGCCACTGGAGAAATGCTCGCCTTCCGCCCGCAGCACAATGATGCGGACGCGCGGATCCTCGTCGAGCGCCTCAAATGTCAGTCGGAGCTGGTCGCGTTGCGGCATCGAGACGACGTTATAGGGCGGCCGGCCAAGAACGATGTCGGCGCGTTCACGCGCCTCGTCGATCTCGACCTTGAATCCGTCGAGCTTGGCGAGACGAGGATCGGCAAAGGTGTAGGGTGACGACATATCTTGCTTCCTTCTGTTACGTCGTGTGATCAGGCCGCGTCCGAGGGCGGCAGGCGCTCGGCTTCATATTCGCCGGCGACGAGCAGACGCCGCAGCAGCTTCCCGACCGGCGATTTGGGAATGGCGTCTACGAACACGTAGCGGCGCGGACGCTTGAAGTTGGCAAGGCCGGAGGCGCGGCAGAACTGTTCAAGCTCCGCCTCCGATACCGTCCGGTTGCGCTTGACAAAGGCAGCGACGATCTTGCCCCATTTCTCGTCGGCGAGACCGACCACCGCGACTTCCGAAACCGCGGGATGCAGGGAGAGGCAGCTTTCGATCTCCACCGGCGAGACGTTCTCGCCGCCGGTGATGATCATGTCGTCGACGCGGCCGGTGACGAAGAGATCGCCGTCGGAATCGATGAACCCGGTGTCGCCCGTAAAGTACCAGCCCTCGCGCAACGCCTTGGCATCCGCTTCGGGTCGTCGCCAATAGCCTTCGAACGCCTCGTCGCCGGCGAGCGAGGCGATGATCTCGCCCTCCTCTCCCGGCGCAGCCAGTTCATCCGCCGAGCGGGCGTTGATGCGAACCACCTTGATGTGCTGGTTGATGCCGGCCTTGCCGGCCGAGCCGGGTTTGGCCGACGCATTCTGGTCGATCGTGAAGGTATAGATCTCGGAGCTGCCGTAATGATTGACGAACAGCTCCGGGTTGAACACGTCGACCAGCTTCTTGAGCAATCCATCCGTCATCGAGGCGCCGGCAAAGCCCAGCTTTCGGACACTCGATATGTCGGTGGCAGCAAACGCCTCGTGATGAACGAGATCGTGGTAGAGCGTCGGCACCAGATACAGATTGCTGATCTTCTCACGCTCGATCAGGGCCAGCGCTTCGCGGGTGTCGTAGCGCGGCAGGCAGATGAAGGCGCCGCCGATCAGGGACATGGCGAGCAGAGAGCGGACGCCCATGGTGTGATAGAGAGGCATCGCGCCGAGCGTTCGCTCGCCACGACCGTAGAGGTTTTGCGTAACATGCGCGACGGCCGCTGCCCGCTCGGCGCGATGGCGGCGCGGTACACCCTTTGGCCGCGATGTCGTGCCCGAGGTGTAGAGCATGATCGACCACGCATCGGCGCCGGCCTGGGGCAAGGCGTCGGGCGTGCTGCCTTCCACCATCTCCGCGAAGGCCAGATCGCCGTCGACGTTCATGCCAACCGCAATGCGCAGCAGGCTGGCGGCGCGCGCGGAATTTCTCACGGCATTGGTGGAGACATCCTGATAGAACACGGCATGGGCTCCGGCATTGTCGATGCAGAAATCGAGCTCGTCGGCCTTGGCGCGCCAGTTGATGGGGGTGATGACGAGCCCTGCGAGCTGGCAAGCCCAATGCAGCGTCGCGGCTTCCCAGCGGTTTTGCAGCACGGTGACGACATGGTCGCCGGGCCTCAGCCCGATTCGATCGAACGACGCCACAAGCGACGAAATCTTGCCGTACCACTGGCGGTACGTGAGGCGGACATCGCCATCGACCAGTGCAAGCGCATCCGGATCGCGCGCAACGCTTGCGACAAAACTGCTGCCAAGATCAAGCATCGGACTTCTCTTCGGTAGTAGCGGCAAGCTCGGCGGCCGCTTCCAGGGCAGCCTTGATGATCGGGGTGTATCCTGTGCAGCGGCAAAGATGGCCACTGAGGAGATCGCGGATATCGGCTTCGCGTGGCGAGGGATTCCTGCGCAGATAGTGATCGAGCGACATCAGAATGCCGGCCGTGCAGAACCCGCATTGCAGGGCGTGGTTGCGGCGGAATGCCTGCTGCAGGATGCCAAGCCGGTCGGGTGACGGAGCGAGACCCTCGACGGTTTGCACTTCGCAGCCATCGACCTGCGCGGCCAGCGTCAGGCAGGAACGCGTGAGCATGCCGTCGACGATGACCGTGCAAGCGCCGCAAACGCCGTGCTCACAGCCGACATGGGTTCCGGTCGCACCGATCCGGTGGCGCAGGAAATCGGACAGCAGCATGCGCGGCTCGGCTTCGGCTTCAACGGGCGTGTCGTTGAGGCTGAGGCGAACCGGATAACGGCTGTGGGCGGCAAGACGCGTCATTGCAGCACCTCGCCGATCAGATCGCGTCCGATGATCCGCACCAGATCGCGCCGATAGCGCGCGGTCGCGTGCACGTCGTCGCGCGCGTCAAGCTCGTGGGCAAAACCGTTCAGCGCATCGTCGAGCGCGCTGCCGTCCAGGCATGGCCAGTCCCGCGCCATTGGCACATCGGCGACGCCGCCGACGGTAAGACGGACGCCGGTCGGCGTTGCCACAGCCGCGCAGGCCACGATGGCGAAATCGCCGTGACGGCGGGCGACCTCGCGGAATGCACACCGGCCACCGTTATGAGCCGGAAACGATACGGCTTCGATCAGTTCATCCTCGGCGCGCGCGGTGGCCATCATCCCGACAAAGAACTCGCTTGCGGAAACGCGGCGACGCCGTCTCGTGCTGCGCAGATGCACCTCGCCGCCGAGCGCGACCAGCAGAAGCGGCAGCTCGGCGCTGGGGTCGGCGTGCGCCAGCGAGCCGCAGATGGTGCCGCGGCTGCGCGTCTGGACGTGGCCGACCCAGGGCAGAGCCAGCGCAAGCAGCGGCAGCGTCCGTGTCAGTTCGGGCCAGGCGAGCAACGTGGCCTGCCGTACGCCGGCGCCGATCGTCACAGCGCCCGCCCGGTCCTCGATACGGCTGAGCTCCGTCAGCCGCATGATGTCGATCAGGACCTTTGGCCGGGCAAGGCGCATGTTGAGCATCGCCATCAGCGACTGGCCGCCGGCCAGCACACGGGCGTTGCCGCCCTCTTTCGAGAGTCCCTCAAGCACTTCATCGACGGCCTCGGCCCGGATATAGTCGAAGGCGGCGGGCTTCATTGTCGCCCTCCGAACAAGTTCGCGAGCCTGCGGAGCAGCGCAAACAGAGAGAAGCCGCCAGCAGGCGCGCCGCCGGCCTGGTGCGCAAGGGCCGCAAAGAACTGTCCGATGATCACGCGCGTGGCGCCGTCGAGCAGACGGCCGCCGATGCTGGCAACCTTGCCTCCGATAGCCGCGTCATAGCTGTAGTGCAGCTTTGTGCCGCCTTTGCCATCGGGCGCGAGCGTGATCCGTCCCTCGGCGTCACCGAAACCGAGGGCACCCTCCGCTTTGCCGCGCAGCGTGACGGCATTAGGCGGGTCGAGGTCGAACAGCTGGGCATCGGCGCGATAGCGTCCGGTCACCGGACCGATGCCGAGCGTCACGTCGGCGCGGAAATGCGTGTCGGAGACCTTGTCGACGCGCTGGCATCCGGGGATCACCGCCTGCAATGTCGTGACATCGAGCAGCATCGCCCATACCTGATCCGGCGCAGCATTGACCGATGCGCTGCCCTCGCCGTGCAGGCGGCGGTCTCCTTCGCGCGCGGGCTTGGCGCTCGATCGGCCCGCGGGCGGCTCTGGCTCCGGTCCGCGTGTCAGACCGGCGAGCTTGGCCGGCACCAGCGGCAGCGTGACATCCTCAAGGCCCAGCGCATCGGCCACGGCATTGGCAATGCACACCGGCGTCGACATACAATTGCCTTCGCCGACGCCTTTTGCTCCCAGCGGGGTGAAAGGCGACGGCGTCTCCATGTGAATGATCTGCGGCTCGGGGACTTCGGTCGTCGTCGGCAACAGGTAGTCGGCAAACGTGCCGGTCAGGAAGCTGCCGTCGGCGGCATAGGCGTATTCCTCATAAAGCGCCGCCCCGAGCGCCTGGGCGAAGCCGCCGCGGATTTGCCCGTTCACCATGGCCGGATGCAGGATGGTGCCGCAATCATGCATAGTGACGTAGCGATCGATGCGGGTTTCGAACGTAGTCCGGTCGACCTCGACGCCGCAGAAATCGAAGATGAAGCCGTGACAAAGCGATGAGTTGATGCGGTCTTCATCATCGGGGGCGGTCAGCTCCGGCGGCGTCCAGAACACAGTCTCGCGGATGGTCTGGCCGGCATCGTCGGGCAATGAGCCCGGCGACCAGTGGCCCAACGCCGCAACGCGCGAGAAGGCGACGCGGTTCTCCGGATTGCGCTTTGAGACGACGAAGCCGCCGGCGAACACGATATCCACCGGCTCGACATTCAGCTGGCTCGCCGCGACGCGCGCAAGGCGATGCGCGATGCGTTCAGCCGCCAGCTTAGCGCTGCCGGCCACGGCGGCCGCAAATCGGCTCGCGTAATTTCCGGAAGCGATCGACCAGGCATCCTTGGCGGTATCGATCTCGGTGTTGACCCGGACATCCTGCGGCTTGAGGCCGAACACGTCTGCAACCACCTGCGACAGGACAGTGCGATGGCCCTGCCCTTGCGGCACCGATGCGACATGAACGGTGACGCCGCCAACCGGATCGAGCGCGACGGTGGCTGTCGCCTGCGCGCCGTTCTTCGGCCCCGCCTTGCGGCGCTCCGCTGCGGTAAGCACCGTCGTGATGTAGCCCATGTTGGAGACGCTGGGCTCGACCACCGCGGTGAAGCCGATGCCGTAGAGACTGCCTTGCGCGCGCGCCTCTTCGCGCCGCGCCATGAGCTCCGCGAGCTTCCCCTGCTCGACGGCCTTGGCGATCGCTTCCTGGTAGTTGCCGGAATCCAGCAGCGCACCGGTCGCCGTGCGATAGGGAAAGGCGCCCGCCGGAACGAGATTGCGCCTGATAACCTCGAGCGGATCAAGGTCCAGGCCAATCGCGATGCGCTGCATCAGGCGCTCGAGCGCGAAATAGACTTGCGGTCCGCCGAAGCCGCGATTGAGTCCGGTCGGTGTCTTGTTGGTGACGACGACGCGGTTGCGCACCCTGACGTGACGGATGTCGTAAGCGCCGGTCAAATTGCCGTGCATACGATAAAGCGTTGCCGGTTCAGGCGCGCGCAAATGAGCGCCGCAATCCTCGACCTGGTCCCAATCGAGCGCGAGGACCCTGCCGTCGGCAGCGACGGCGGCCGACAATTTCGTGGCGCGGTTGGTGGCCGAGACCGAGGCGGTCAGATGCTCGAGTCGGTCCTCGATCCATTTCACCGGACGTCCGGCCGCGCGCGAAGCCGCGCCGATCAACACGATGTAGGGAAACACGCCCTGCTTCACGCCGAAGCTGCCGCCGGAATCCGGCGGGGTGCGCAGCCGCAGCCGGTTGCCCGGCACCTTCAGTGCACGCGAGATGACCGTGTGGATGCTGAACGGACCCTGGAAATTGGCGAGAACGTCGAAGGCATCCTCCGCGGCCTCGTAGGAGGCGATCACGCCGTAGGTTTCGATTGGCGTGCAGGAATTGCGGGGATAGCGGATATCGATCGAGAAGCGATGCGCGGCTTCGGCAAACGCCTGCTCCGGATTGCCGTAGGAAAAGCTGCGGTCGCTCGCGAGATTGCCGGGAAAGCCGTCGTGCAGAACCGGTGCATCGGCCGCGAGCGCAGCAAGCGGATCAATCACGGCGGCGCGCGGCTGATAATTGACGTCGATCAGGTCGGCGGCATCTTCCGCCCGGGCACGATCGGTCGCGACGACGACGGCGACGGGCTCGCCGACATAGCGAACGCGCTCAGTCGCGATCGGCCAGCACTCCACCGGCGCCTTTACGCCGACCACGAGGCTTGAGGTCATCGCCTTGACCTGCTCCCCCGTGAGAACGGCTGCGACGTCCGGTGCTCGACGTGCCGCCTCCGCGTCGATCGAAACGATATCGGCGTGAGCATGGGGAGATCGGAGGATCGCAGCGTGCAGCGTGCCCGGCGGCGTACCGAGATCGTCGATGAAGCGCCCGCGGCCAGTCAGGAGTGCCGCATCCTCGACGCGCTCGATCGAGCGGCCGACCCAGGGCCGGCGTTCCACGTCGACAGATGCGGATCGAGCCGCAGGCTGCGCCATTTACGACATTCCTCCCGATCGCGCTCTGCGACGCCACGTGGAGCAGATGTAGTAATGCTGGCAAGCCGGGCCATACCGTCCGCTCTCACGACTTACCAGATCGTCTCATTTGGAGCTGCGTCCGACTGATCAGCTGGCAAGGCGCGAGACGTTGCGGAACTCGCGAGGGCTCACGCCAGCGTGATCGCGAAAGAAGCGGGTGAAATGCGCCGGCTCCGGAAAGCCGAAGCGTTCACTGAGTTCGCCAAAGGGCACATCCTGGTGCATCACCGCATCCAGCGCCCGCTCCATGCGCATCACGTTCAGGTAGATCTTGGGCGACACACCGAGCGACGACTCGAACAGACGGAAGAACTGTGCTCGTGATAGACCAGCGTCCTTTGCGAACTGGTCGACAGTAGCGCATGGTCCCTCCCGGGTTCGCATCGCTTCGGTAATGCGCCTGATCCGCCAGTCGCAGCTCTTCGCATTCATGCCGCGGATCGAATTCGGAAAGCAGCGCCATGGCGTGAAACGCTCGATCACCGCGATCATCAGCTCCGAGAGCGCTTGTTCATGGACACGGGTACAATCCGGATATTCCACCAGCTCGGCGGCCAGCCGGAGGGTGAGCTGACGGATCCGCGGCGAGACTTCACCCGAAGGCTGCTCGAAAAAGCCGGGTGCACCGCTGGCGGCCCAGCCGGGACGAAACTCCTTCAGCCAATGCGGCTCGACGTAAAGCGCGAGAATGAGCGTCCGCGGCCGTGCCGGATCGTGAACATAGGCGTGCGGCGTCCAGGCATCGACCAGCACAGCGTTGGTATCCGTGAGCGGATATGTTCTGTCCCCGACCATGAATTGCGTGTCGGCGCCTTCGACCTTTAAGAGGACGTGGCACTGCGGGTGGGCATGCCGCACCAGCGAGCGATCCATGTCCAGGAGCGCAACCCTGCCGAAGGCGCCGTGGGCGATGCGCAGAGCTGTCGACATATTGGTCCTCCCCTTCACAAGCTGCTTCGTTTCAGTGCAAGACGCGCGCCTCACTCCGAGGATGGTATCGCGTGCCGCGATGCCAGCGCACGCTCACGCAATTGCGTCAGTGTGGCGGAAGGTGTGATGGCCTCCGCGTCGATCTTCAGTTCGAGGAGGGCCGGCTTGCGCCGCTCCTTCGCAAAAGCCCTTGCCCGGGCAAAGGCCGCAGCAAATCTCTCGGTTTCCAGGACCTGCTCGCCATAGCCGCCGAAGGAACGGGCCAACGCGACAAAATCCGGATTCTCGAGCGCCGTCGCATGAACGTGCCCCGGATATTCCTTCTCCTGGTGCATGCGGATCGACCCGTACATGCCGTTGTTGACGACAATGACGATCACGCCGAGTCCATATTGGGCTGCAGTCGCAAGCTCGTTGCAGCTCATCAGGAAACAGCCATCGCCGGCAAAGCAGACCGCGGTGCGGTCAGGGTGAACCAGTTTGGCCGCGATCGCCGCGGGCAGGCCATAGCCCATCGCTCCTGACGTCGGCGCAAGCTGCGTTCGGAAACCGCCAAAGCGGTGGAACTTGTGGACCCAGATCGCGTAATTGCCTGCCCCGTTCGAGATGATGGCATCTTCCGGAAGGGTTTCGCGCAAGTGAAGCATCACCGCGCCGAGATCGACCGGGCCCGGCATGGACCCTGGGATCTGGTCGGCGACGAATTCCTCGCGCGCCGTTGCGAGCCACGCCCTACGCCGTGCTTCCGTCTCGACTTTGTATCGTTCCGAAGGCCGTAACCCGGCCAGCGCCGCAGCCATCTCGGGCATGCCCGCGTTGATCGAAAGATCGGCCTGATAGATGCGGCCAAGCTCGTTCGGATCGGCATGCACATGCACAAAGCGCTGAGCCGGCCGAGGAATTTCAAACAAGGTGTAGCCCGACGTCGTGGTCTCACCGAGGCGTCCGCCCAGGGCGATGATCAGGTCGGCACCGCGAACGCATTCGATCAGCTTTGCGCTTGGGCCAAGGCCGGCGTGGCCGACATAATGCGAATGCCGGTTGTCGAGAATGTCCTGCCGGCGGAAGCCCGCGGCGACCGGCAGGCTGAAAGTTTCCACGAAGCGCTTGAGGTCTGCACAGGCACACGCATTCCAGCCGCCGCCACCGACGATCACCATCGGTCGCTCGGCGCCGTCGATCATCTCGACCAGACTGGACAGCTGAGCGGGGCCAGGATGCGCTGCTACCCGCACGTAGGGGCCGGCATTCGCGACCGTGGCTCGCTCGGTCAGCATGTCCTCCGGCAGCGAGACCACGACCGGCCCGGGGCGCCCCGAGGCCGCAACATGGAAGGCGCGGCTGACCAATTCAGGGATGCGCTCGGCGCGATCGATCTCGACAACCCATTTGGCCATGCCGCCGAACATTCGTTGGAAGTCGATCTCCTGCCACGCTTCGCGCCCCAGCATGCCGCGAGCGACCTGGCCGATGAACAGGATCATTGGCGTGGAATCCTGCGATGCGGTGTGAACGCCGATTGCGGCATGGCTTGCGCCCGGCCCTCGCGTGACAAGGCAGATTCCGGGATGCCCGGTCAGCTTTCCATAGGCTTCCGCCATGTGCGCCGCGCCCGCTTCGTGCCGGGTGACGATGGTCCGGATCGCGCCCGCCGCGCCGGCGAGCGCATCGATCACGGCCAAAAAGCTTTCCCCGGGAAGGCAGAACACCGTGTCCACGCCGTGAACCTTCAGCGTATCCACGAGGATCTCGCCGCCACTGCGCTGGCTTGAAGTCATCAACATCGGCAGCTCTTCGGCTCAAGATGCATGGCTGGTCGAACGGATTCGATCCCGGTGGCTAGAGCGCTCCTTGAAGCGCACGTGAGAGCGCGGCTTGGGGATTCTCCTGCAGCGCCGATGCGAGATCGACCTGCTCCTCCCCTTTGACATGGATGCGCTTGAAATCGAGCTCCGGCGCGTCGACCGGCACGGTCGCATCGAGCCCCATCTTGGCGCTGATGCCGTCCCTGGTGGTCGGATCGAGCTTGGAGCCGAGCGCGCCGGAAACGACCAATAGATCGCGATCAGCCTGGAAACGCGTCGCTATTGCCCATTCGATTTCCTCGGAATTGCCGATGTCGACGTCCTTGTCGACGACGACAACCTGCTTGATGTCGTAATGGGCGCCGAACGCGCACATGATGATGTTCTTCGGCTCGCCATCGGATGTCTTGTCGATCTTGACGGCGAGATGGTAACGGCAGGTGCCGCCGCGCGGCAGACGCACATCGAGCACGTTCGGAAAGCTGCGTCGCAAATGCTGCAGCAGCGTCGCCTCGCGCGGCACGGCGCCGAGGATGAGGTGCTCATAGCCGCCGCCGACAATAGTGTGGTAGATCGGCCGCGCGCGGTGGGTGATCGCGTCGACCTCGATCACCTCGCGGTTTGCCCGCGGCCCGTAGTACTGGGGAAATTCACCGAACGGCCCTTCCGGCTCGCGCACGCGGGGGAGAATTCGCCCTTCGATCACGATCTCCGCCTGGGCGGGGACACGGACGGAATTGGTCTTGCACTTCACCACGTCGATGGGGTGACCGAGCAGCGCGCCGGCAATTCCCATCTCGTCCTCATCGAGCGCGGCAATCGCCTGCGACGCCAGAAGCAGGGCCGGATGGACCCCAATGACGATTGCGATCTCGAGCGCCTCGCCATCCTCCTCGGCCATGCGGAAGTAAGACAGCGTGTGCCTGGGCAACAACAAGACGCCGATCCGGTTCGGACCGCTGATCTGGCAGCGATGGATCGATACGTTCTGAATGCCGTTGCGCGGATTGCGGGCGATCAGCAGGCCTGCCGTGATATAGGGCCCGCTGTCGCGCTCGTTGTGCTTCGGGATCGGCAACTGCCTGAGAAGATCGACCTCGTTGTGAACGATTTCCTGAACCGGACCGCTGCTCACCTCGCGGCTTGGCAGCGCCTCGCGCGCCGCAGCGAAGAACCGCGCCAGCAATTGCTCTGCGCCGACACCGATGGATTCGGCGACCCAGTCCCGCGCCGTGAACAGATTGGCGACCACCGGGATGTCGTGCCCGCCGGGCTTTGGAAACAGCACTGCGCGGTCGCACTCAAGGCGCTTCGAAACGGCGGCAAGCTCATCGGCGAGCTCCACGCCCTCGCGGGCGACGGCGAGCTTGCCACGCTCGGCAAGGTGCGCGAGCCAGGAGCGCAAATCCTTTGGCGCGTCCGCTGCGGCGGCTCTGGCCAGGTTTTCGGTCCGCATGGTGCGATCCTTTCCGTGGTCTTCTGCAGGCATTCAGGGAGCGATTTTTCGCAGCGAACGGCGCTTTAGCGCCTCGTCCTCGCCCCAGCGACGCACGACGCCGATGTCGATATCGAACAGATCGAGCACGCGTCCGACGGTGTGCTCGACCATGTCCTCCAGGCTATCGGGCTTGGCGTAGAACGCCGGCACGGGAGGCGCGATGATCGCGCCGATCTCCGAGAGCGCAGTCATGGTGCGCAGGTGCCCGGTGTGCAGCGGTGTCTCGCGCACCATCAGCACCAGCCGGCGTCTCTCCTTGAGGACGACATCGGCAGCCCGTGTCAGCAGGGTGGTCGTGACGCCGGATGCAATTTCCGACATTGACCGCATTGAACAGGGCGCGACGATCATGCCCGCCGTGCGAAAGGAGCCGCTGGAGATCGAGGCGGCCATGTCGTCGATGGCATGGTTGAAATTGGCGAGCGCTCTCACTTCCGAGATCTTGAGGTCCGTCTCATAGGCAAAGGTCTGCTCGGCCGTCTTGGACATCACGAGGTGGGTCTCGATGCCGGCATTGCGAAGCAACTGCAGCAGCCGCACACCGTAGGCGACCCCCGAGGCGCCGGAGATACCGATGATCAGCCGCGTCGGCGCTCGATCCTGCATGACGTCTCGCCTTCGCTCCCTGTTTCGCGATACCGGTGACGCCGGGCGTCAGCGACGCGAAAAGATTGTTGCTTGGTCTGCACGGCGCCCGGTCCCGAGCCGCCCGCGTGCCAGTTGTTTGAAGGAAGAGTAAAGGCAGGCTTGTATCAGAACAAATAATGATTGATGATACGTTCGATCATCTGAAGTGATGCCGCCCAGCAACTTCTCGCACAGGTCCGGCGCGTCGCCACTACAGGAGAGGAACGCCGATGGAATTCAGGCAGATCCAGTATTTCCTTTGCCTAGCGGAAGAAAAGAGCGTCACGCGCGCCGCCCGGCAGCTCAATATCGTGCAGCCGGCGCTCAGCATGCAGATCGCCAAGCTCGAGGCCGAGCTGGGTCAAAGGCTGTTCGAGCGCAGCGTTCACGGCATGACGCTGACGGTCGCCGGCGAGGCATTCTCCCGCCTCGTCTCTCCAATCGCGCGCGATGTCGAATATGCCAAGCAGGAAATGGCGCGGCTGAACGGCCGCATCTCGGGCCGGGTGTCGGCCGGACTGATCACCTCGGTGGCACAAAGCACCATGGCGAGTTCGTCCGCAACCGTGGCGCATCTCTATCCGGAGATCACGCTCTCGGTCTGCGAAGGGTACACCGAAACACTGACCGACTGGGTGAATTCCGGACAGCTCGACTTTGCGCTGATCAACGTGCCGCGCCGGCGCGTTTCACTGTCGGCGCATCATGTCATGGACGAGGAAATGGTATTCGCTTGCCGAAAGGATGCGCCGATCAAACCGCCGGCGAACCTGCGGTTCGGGCACTTGGCCGAGTTCGACCTGGTCATGCCGTCCAAGCGGCACGGCTTGCGCATGATTCTGGAGGAGCACGCCGCCGCAGTAGGCATCGAACTGAAGCCCCGACTCGAGCTCGACACCCTTCCCGCTCTCTGCGATGTGATTGCGACTACTGACCTTGTGACGGTATTGCCGACGATCGCGCTGCAGCAGTCGCTGGCAGATGGCAGGGTGAAGGCGCATCGCTTTGCCGAGCCGCGGATTGTCCGATCGATCGCGTGGGTCCACCATCCGCGCCGGACGGTATCCGCCGCTGCGCGGGCCGTACTCGATATCATTCGCCACGATCTGGTCGAGGCCGCGACATCGGCGAGCAACTACGTGCAGCCGGTTTTGGGAACGGTCGCGCCGCGCCGAAAATCGCGGCGCACAGGATCGCGATCGGCGCATTCCTGATGCATCATTGAAAGCTATCGCATTCATCATCAGTAGTTATTTGCGGAGATGACACATCGCGCCATATGAGAGAGCCCTGCGCAGATAGGGGCAGTTCTCATGACAGGCGATCTTCGCTTCTCCTCACAGCGCGCGCACGGCTGGGGCCCCGGCAGCGGATCGAGTCCGGAAGCTCGTCTGCGCCAACGCCTGCCAACGCTTGACGACGTCGAGCACCAGGCGCGCCGCCGCATTCCGCGCTTCGCCTTCGACTTTCTCGAAGGCGGCACGGGAGGCGATCTGAACACGCGGCGCAATCGAGAAGCGCTGGACGCTGTAGAGCTGGTGCCGCGCTACAGCAGTCCGGCTCCCGTGCAAACGGAGATTGAGCTGTTCGGCGTCCGTTGCGCCGCGCCGATCGGCATTTCTCCTGTCGGGGTCGATGGCATCGTCTGGCCCGGCGCCACACGCATGCTCGCAAGCGCCGCCGGCAAGGCACGAATTCCCTATATTGCCGGCACGCTGGCCACCGCCGAGATCGAAGAGGTCGCCGAGCTTGCCGGTCCCTATGCCTGGTTTCAGCTCTACGGATTGCCGGCCGACGATCACGCCGTCACCTTCGATCTGATCAAGCGGGCCGGCGGGTCGGGCGTGCGCGTGCTGGCCGCGACACTGGATGCGCCGGTACGCTCCAAGCGGCCCCGCGACCTGCGCAACGGCCTGGTGGTCCCGTTCCGTCCCACGCCAAAGACCATCCTGGATGTAGCCCTGTCGCCGGCGTGGCTGCTGGCGCTCGCCACAGCGGGGACTCCGGCCTTTCGCAACGTGGAACGCTATGTCGAAAAGCCGGCGACGCTGGCGAATACAGCCGGCTTTGTACAGAGCCAGATCAAGGGCACGTTTTCGTGGGAGACCGTAAGGCGGATGCGGGACGCCTGGCCGGGCGCGCTGGTCGTGAAAGGCGTCATGCATCCTGACGACGCCGAGCAGGCCATCTCACTGGGAGTGGACGGCATCCTCGTTTCCAACCATGGCGGTCGGCAGTTCGATGCGGCGCCCGCCGCGATCGATGTCCTGCCCGCCATCGTTGCACGCGTCGGCAGCCGGGCCACGATCCTGTTCGATAGCGGCATCCGCTCGGGCCTCGATATAGCGCGCGCCGTTGCACTCGGCGCCCGCGGCACATTTGCCGGCCGCGCCCTCCTTCTCGGCCTCGGTGCGCTCGGCGAGCGAGGCGCAGCCTATGTGGCCGAACTTCTGAAGGAAGAGCTGGAAACCGCCATGGGGCAACTTGGCGCGCATTCTCTCGACGCGCTGACCCAGCTGACATGTCGCCATCAGCGCGCTTTCGATTTTTGCCTGACGGTGCGAGACGCCGCCGGCGACGGTCGTTGAGCGGCCCGCGCGCTCTTTTTGAGACGCTTTGGTAAGTCGCGAGACTCGACGGAATCGAGAAGCGTCAGTTCCTTGCCCAGAATTGGGCCTAAGGGCGCCCAAGTGCGCCAAGAGGAAACGTTCGGGTACAGATCGAGCGAGCCGCATTGACGGATGTCCGAGTGGTTGCGGCCTGCCAGATGACCCCACCCCTTTGAGGACGCCAATGCTATTCCGCTCCACCGCCTTTGCTCTCTGCACATTGTCTGCTCTCGTCATGCAGGGCCTCTCGGCAGTTGCAAACGATTATCCCTCCCGCCCGATCACGTTGGTGGTGCCTTTTCCGGCTGGCGGCGCAAGTGACGCCGTCACCCGTATCCTCGCGGAGAAACTGGGAGAGGCTCTCCGCGGCACGATTGTGGTTGAAAACAAGGGAGGCGCCGGTGGCAACGTCGGCACGCACAGCGTGGCGAGGGCCGCTCCGGACGGTTACACGCTGCTGCTGAGCTCTTCAGGTCCACTCGCGGTCAATAAGACACTCACGGCAGATCTTCCCTATGACCCTGAGATCGCTTTCGAGCCCATCTCCTTGGTTTCGACGATGCCTAATGTTCTGGTTGTCAATCCGAACAAGATTCCGGCATCCAATGTGCAAGAGTTCATCGACATTGCGAAAGCCAGCCGAGAGCAGATCTCATATTCGTCGATCGGCAATGGAAGCTCGCAACATCTTGCCGGTGTGCTGTTCGAGCGCCGGACCGGAACGCGTTTGCTCCATGTCCCCTACCGCGGCGCCGGCCAACTAACCGTCGACCTCGTTTCGGGCGACGTGCCGGCCAGCTTTCAGCTTATACCCAACGTCGCGAGCCAGCTGCAGGCCGGTCAGATCAAGCCGCTTGCCGTAACCAGCAAGCAGCGCAGCAAGGTACTTCCGAACGTCCCTACCATGACGGAAGCGGGAATTTCGGATATGGAATCCTTTGCATGGTTCGGTCTGCTCGCTCCGAAAGGAACGCCAAAACCTATTGTAGATCGGCTCCACAGCGAAGTGGTCAAGATCATGTCCGATCCGGCGGTGCAGAAGCGGATGATCGATATCGGAGCCGATCCGGTCCACACGAGCCAAGCTGAGTTCAAGGCCTTGATCTCGTCGGAAGTGATCAAGTGGCGAAACCTCATCAAGGAAGCCGGCATTTCCAGCAACTGACCGGATTCGTTAGGATGGCCGCGATTGCAGCGCTTCGCACAGCTGAACGAAGAGAACTTGCGGCGATCACGCCGCCGGCTCGCCGCTGACAAAAAGCTCCGGACCACGCCTTCGATGCGTGGAAGCGCAGGTGCGACGAGGGAGGGAGTCACACGCAATCACCGACACGACGAACCGCTGTTTGTGGTGGCGTGAGCGTTTGGCATTGGTGGCTCGCCCAACTGAATGTAGAGCCCTGAAGGAGTACGATTTTTGCCTATGTAGACGGCAAGAAACTGGAGTTTTTAGACCCGGTTGCGGCTCGGCCAACTCGACAACGCTCCGCTCGATGCATTGAGCAGCTCGGGGAAATTTTCGCCAACAAGATCCCGGTGAAACGTCTGTGAAAGCGCGCTTTAGGTACGAAGTCTCAGATCAAGCGCTTCTTTCAGTTCATCGACAGTGACTTCGGGAATCGATTTGTGGATTCTTGCAATTATTGGCTTTTCCCCGTCTCTCAAGATCGCGACGACGGTTTCCACATCGGGACATCCTGGCTCTCGACAGGTCAACTCGCTAACCGAAATAGTCACGTCATTCGACAAGCCCAACAGCTTCTGCGTCTGAAGCTTTAATTCCTGAACTGCCTGAGGATAGCCGATTCTTTGGACCCGCCGCCCCATAGGTAAGGCAATCTTTGGCATGCTTTTGGCGTCCGAATGGATTTGCGAGGGCTGTCAGCCTCAGCATGGCAACGGACAAACTCCGCTGCCATGCTGCAAGCTTGGTGCATCACCCGTGCCTTCAATCAGTGATTTGAGCCCCGACACTGCTCAAAGCCTGCCTTCAAGACGTCCTCCGGCAAATCGCGCCCGATGAAGACCAGGCGGCTTGTTCTCGGCTCATCGGGTTTCCAGGGGCGTTGATGGTCTCCTTCGAGCAACATGTGCACTCCCTGAATAACAAAGCGATCGGGATCATCCTGGAACTGGATGATGCCCTTCAGCCGCAGAATATCGGTCCCAAACTGACGAACGGTCTCCTGCATCCAGGGGAAAAATTTCTCAGGAATGAGAGGTGTCTGCGTCGTCAATGACAGGCTCTTTACGTGACTGTCGTGCTCATGATCGTGAACTTCACTGAGAAAGCCAGGCTCGAATTCAAGAACCCTGTTGAGATCGAACGCATTCCGATCCAAGACTTTTGCGAGGTCAAGCGCGCAACGTTCGGTGCGATGGATCATCGCATAGGGATTAATTGAACGAATCCTTGCCTCGACGAGCTTAAGGTCCGCCTCCGAGACCAGATCGGTCTTGTTGAGCAAGACAACGTCGGCGAATGCGATCTGCTCTTGCGCTTCGTGCGCCTGGTCGATTTCTCCGAGGAGGTGCTTTGCGTCGATGACCGTGACGATGGCATCAAGTTTCGTGTTGCGACGAACGTCGTCATCTACAAGAAAGGTTTGCGCCACGGGCGCCGGATCGGCAAGCCCGGTGGTCTCCACGATGATCCCGTCAAACTTGCCGCGCCGCTTCATGAGTCCATCGAGAATCCGGATTAGATCACCTCTCACCGTGCAGCAGATGCACCCGTTGTTCATTTCGAATATTTCTTCGTCCGCATTGACGATCAGATCATTGTCAATTCCGACCTCGCCAAACTCGTTCACAATCACCGCATAACGCTTACCGTGGGTCTCGGTCAGGATACGGTTCAGCAAAGTCGTCTTCCCTGCGCCGAGGTACCCGGTGAGGACGGTGACCGGTGTTTGTGAAATCACATTGTTCATGCTTGGCCCTTTCAGCGTTGAGGTCTCGTTGCGTTCTGAATCACAGGCGGGGGTTCAAACTGGGCAGTGGCGCGCTCGTGAAGCAGCAGCAATAGCCCTGCGACAAGCGCAAAGCCGAGAACGCTCAGACCCGCGACCGTCAGCACCAATTGCGCCTTTGCGCGCGCTGAAATGCCTGTTATCGCCGTGAACAGATTCTTGACGACCGCTTCATCAAGGCCATGAGCGATGACGACCATTCGCGTGCGACGATCGTCCGAGGGCCAGGCCGGAAGCCGGTACTGTTGAATCGCATGCTGAACGCCGTGCACGACAAGAGGCCGCTCCGGATCGTCCTCCATCCCAACAAGCCCCTTCAGACGAAGCAATTGCGGACCGCCTACGGCCTTGAGCAGTTCAATGAATGTGGCGAGGTTTCGCGGCGATACGGGCTGGCTTTCGAGCAATGCCAGACTCTGGATGCCAGCGGCCGCATGGCGGCTCGCGCCTGTGGCATCGTTGTGAGTTTGCCCTTGCTGGGCCAACGCCACCTCCAAGGCCAACCACCCCTCGACGTCGGCCCCCTGTTCGGAGGGAACGTAGCGACGCGGAGCAAAGACCGCTGCGAGATCGAAGTCGTTCCCGTGACGGTCCACGATGGCCGCGGAAGCGTTGATCTGCCGGATCTTCGGCAGCAGGCCGGAGAGACCGGGAGCCGCGGCTTCTGCGCCAAGATCGGTCTTGGTCAGCACGACACTATCCGCAAACGCCACCTGCTTCATGCATTCGAAGTGCCGCTCCATCGTCGTTTCGATCATGGTCACGTCGATTGCGCAGACGACGCCGGACAGTCGAAAGCATCTTGCCACGACATGGTCCCGATACCCGACCGCCGGAAGACCGCCCGGTGTGATCTGATTGATGATCGGAGCGGGATCGGCAAGCCCGGTCGTCTCGACGATCACGCGCTTGAACGGCGGGACAGCCTTGCTCTCCACAGCGTCGTAAAGTTCGAATAGGGAAGACCTGATGTCGCTGGCAGCTGTGCAGCAGAGGCAGCCTGTCGTTGTCACCATCAGCTCGCGCTTGTTCACGCGAACAAGGTCATGATCGATGGATATGTCGCCAAACTCGTTGATGATGACGGCAGTGTCCGCAAAGGCCTCGCGCGCCAAGAGCTCATTGAGCAGCGTGGATTTCCCCGAGCCCAGGAAGCCCGTGAGGATCGTCACCAGAATCGGTTGGTCTATCTTCATCGCCACGCAATCAAATCTTCCCGATACGTAATGTTATAACATTACATTCAGTCACGCAACAGCCCTCGGGAGCCCATCACGATTGATTGTGGTCGCTGCCTTTGCAGCGCATGGGCAGGAGGGCCCAATTCGAAATGCGGTCAGCGAAATTCAAGTCTCAGTTGCCGCAACGGGCGAACCACACCATCAGAATTTGAAGGACGCCTCGACTTCGTAGGTCCGCGGTGCCCCCAGGAGGATCTGATCTGGATAGAATGGAGAGCTCCATGCCGCGTACTTCGCATCAGTGAAGTTACGTACCCGGAAGGTGACGCGCGTGCTGTCGAAGGTCGGGAATGTCGGTGACTTCGGAATATCGATAAAGGCGAAGGCATCCGCCGTCGTATAGGCGAGAAGCTTAACCGTATTGGCATCGGTGCTATACCGGTCGCCGACATGACGAACCGAAACCCCGAGCTCGACCGGCAGCCAACCCGGATTAAGGAAACGATACGAGGCCCCGCCGTTCACGACAACGGCAGGAATATTCGGCGGGGTATTTCCCGAGAACGATCCGCCCGTGAACTCGTAGTCGGCATAGCGTGCGTGGACATACGCGACGTTGCCCCAGAACTTGAGCTCAGGGGTCGGACGCACTGCCGCGGCGAACTCCACACCCTGCGATTTGACTTTTCCGGCGATGTTGAGGCGTTGACCGGCTTGTGCGGAATACACATTGCTGCGCTCGATGTCGAAAGCCGAGAAGGTCCATTCGGCGCGGCCGTTCCACAGCAGATTCTTGACACCGGTCTCGTAGCTGCGGGCAGACGTCAAGGTCAGTTGCTGTGTCGGGCTCAGCAGGAAAATGCTGCCTGCCGACAAGTCGCTCGCCGTCGCATACTGGCTGTAGAACGTCATCCCCGGAATCGCTTCCCACGTGTATCCGATACGGCCGGTCACGGGCTGCCAGCTTGTGGTGTATGGGAAACCAGCACTGCTCACGCCGTTGACGTCGGTGGACGTTCGATCGAGCTTGAAGGGATTGTAGCGGAGACCGCCGATCAGCGCGAAATTGTGCGTAATTTTCAGCCGATCTTCGAGATTGATCGCAAAGCTGTCGATCGTCGCGGTCTGTCGCTGCGTCGTTAGCAAACCATAATAGCCACGAAAGGGATCGACCAGTGTCACTTGATCAGAAGGAAAGTTTGCCGCGCCGGGCCTTGAAAAATCCAGGTGATAGAATTCGAGCGCCGTGACCAGGCGGTTTTCCATGCCGAATAGATGCGAATTCCACGTGAGGTCCGTATTGTTGCCGACCAGGTTCTGGTTGTGATGGACATAGAACCGTTCACGATCAACCAGGTTGGTGGCGGCGTTGAAGGCGCTTACCTCGTTGTTGTACCAGTCGCGGCTGGCATTGTAGTTATAGACCTGACCTCTCAGAGTAACGTTGCTCGTGAGATCCCACTCGAATCCTCCGCGCACCCATGACTCCTTGATGGTCTTGTGGTTGTCGAGCACGTTGTAGTTCGTTTTCAGCGTACGGCTGTCGATGGTGACAGGCCCGAGATTGGTGCCGTTATAGTCGGACACTTTCGTCCCGGACACGATGCCCGTGGTCGCGAAAGGACCGCTAAAAGCGACCGGGACCAGCGGCGTGCCTTCATAGACCCGCGCCTTGTAGTCCTTGTATTCGGTCGCGACGAAAACCTTGAACGCGCTCGTGAGGCGATAATCCAGTTGCCCAGATACGTGCAGATTCTTTGTGTCGGTGTCATCAATGAAGCCGTTCTGCACCGATCGGCTGATGTCGAACCGGTAGTCGAGGCCCTGGATGTTGGTGCTGCCTCCCGAGCCAACGCCGGTGCGAACACTGCTGAACGAGTCGAAACCGATGAAGGCTTCGTTGGTGATCGGACCGGTATGAGGCGCCTTGGTGACATAGTTGATGGCACCGCCGACCGCGCCCTGCCCCGACATCAAGGACGATGGGCCCTTGAGAAATTCGACCCGATCGAGGTTGAACGTCTCCATGGTCAGCGCCGTGAAGCCCGTCGGGCCGATATTGACGCCATTGTAGGTCACGTTGACCTGTTCGCCCTGGAAACCGCGCATGGAGAACGACACGTCGTTCGGCGCGTCGCTGGCGGTCACGCCAGTTGCGCCTTTCACCGTGTCGATCGTCGTGTGGTAGCCCTGCTCCCGGATCGTTTCCGCCCCGACGACCTCGACGGTTGCGGGAATCTCCCGCGGGGTCAGCCCCAGCCGGCTCGCGCTGGGCGTAACTACATTTGTGTTCAGCGGCGTCGCCGGCACCTGCTGTTGCCCTTGCGACTGCGGTGACTCCTCGGCGATGGTTGAGGGTCGCGGATTTCTGTTTACCCGGGAGATACGGCCTCTTTGCGAATTCGACCGCGTCGCCACTCTCGCCGTTGGTTGCCGCTGCGGCGCGTCAACGGTTATAGGCGGCAACGAACTCGCCGGCTGGTCGGGTGATGACGAAGGTGTCGGAGCTTGCGCTTCAGCCAAGCCAAAAGGCAGAACGCCTGCCGCTATCAAAAGAGTTGATAGAGAAACCGAACACAGCAGGTAACGCACGCTTGCCCCCACCCCCGCGAACCGCCTCGACTACGTCGAGGCTTCACAAGGGCTATGTAATGTTATAACGTTACATACGTCAAGGCAGCCAAGAGGCCTCGTCATGCGACCGCAGAGCGTAAAAAACCGAGTTCACTACTCTCTGTTGCTGGCGTGCCGAACGCGGCACCTTCGATGAGCGGCCGACGTGGCCAGTGGAGGTGTACGAGGAATCCATGCTCGATGCGATTGAAGTGACGAAGCAGTTTGGCGCCAAGAGTGCCCTGGATAATATCTCGCTCAGCGTCCTGCCTGGCGAGATCTATTGCCTCTTGGGAGCAAACGGCGCGGGCAAGACGACGCTGGTCAATCTGTTCCTGAATTTTCTACAGCCGACATCTGGCAGCCTGCAAATCGGCAAGCTCGACGTCGTGCGTCACCCATTGGAGACGAAGCGGCTCCTTGCATATATCCCCGAACAAGTCACGCTCTATGGCGTGCTCTCAGGTCTGGAAAACCTGGCATTCTTCTCCTCACTCGCAATCGGAGAGCATTTGCCGCGGCAGCGGCTGCTTGAACTGCTCGAGGCGGCAGGTCTCCCTCGCCAAGCAGCCGATGACAGGGTCGCGACCTACTCGAAAGGCATGCGTCAGAAGGTGGGAATTGCCATCGCACTGGCCAAGAATGCCAAAGCCCTCTTGCTCGACGAGCCTACCTCAGGACTTGACCCGTCCGCGGCCAACGAGTTCTCGGAGCTTCTCGTCAGGACCAGCAACGACGGCGTGACCGTCTTGACGACAACACACGATCTCTTCCACGCGAAGCAGACCGGGACCCGCATCGGCATCATGAAGCAAGGGCGGCTGGTGGAAGAACTCAGGAGCGAGGAGGTCAGCCATGCCGATCTTGAAGCGCTGTACCTCAAGCACATGAAGAGTTGACGTGTTCGCAATCATCGCCGCCAAAGATCTTCGCGTGCTGACCCGCGACGGGCGTCTGCTCTGGGCCGGAGGGCTGGTCGTCATCCTCATGCTGGTGGCTCTGGCGGCCGGATGGAATCGGCAGGTTCAGCTGAATAGCGAACGGTCGGCAGGCCAAGCCCTCGACTATGACGCCTGGCTTCACCAAGGCTATCGGCATCCGCACGATGCGGCGGAACAGGGCATGCACGTGTTCAAGCCTGAACCATCGCTTGCCGTCTTCGATCCCGGCATTGGGCCATTTGTTGGCTCGACCGTCTGGCTGCAGGCGCATCGCCAGAGCGAAGTCAAGTTCCGGCCGGCCCAGGATGCAACCGGTTTGCAACGGTTCGGCGAGTTATCGCCAGCATGGCTTCTTCAGGTTTTGCTTCCCCTGCTCATTATCGTCATTGGTTTCAACTCTGTGAGCGACGAGCGCGAACGCGGAACGTTGCGCCAGCTGCTCAGCCTGGGCGCGCCCGCGCGGAGCCTTCTTTACGGCAAAGCGGCGGCGCTTGCGAGCTGCGTTGGCATTCTGATTGCTCCAGTCGGCCTGGCGTTTGCAGTACTCATCGTTGCTCGCCTACCCGCTGGAGAGCGCGTGGACGTGGTCTATCGGATTGCGTGGCTCGCGGCGGGATACGGCCTCTATCTCGGCTTTTTCGTGTTTCTGACCCTGGCGGTATCAGCCCTCGCGCGGTCATCGCGGACCTCCCTGGTCTTGCTCCTGGGCTTCTGGGTCGCCGCAACGCTGATAGCTCCGCGCACCGCCTCCGAAGCGACGAATTTGCTCCATCCCACGCCGTCCCGGCTCGACTTTGACAATCAACTCGCGCACGACGTGGCAGACGCTGGCCGCAAGGCCTGGTCGACCCATTTCGGTGCGCGAACACCGTGGGATCCATCGGTTCCGCTCAGCAAGTGGGGCGCGGCGCTGAAAGTCGACGACGAGGCGGGTTACGGCGCACTTGATGAAAACTTCGGCAGGCTTTGGGACACATTCGAGCGTCAACAGCGCGCGCAAGAGTGGGTCGGCCTTGTTGCCCCGGTCGTTGCACTCCGCGGCTTCTCCATGGGCCTGGCGGGAACGGACTTTTCCCAGCATCGCGACTTCTCAACCGCGGCCGAAGCCCAACGGCGGAAGATTCAGAACATTGTCAGTGAGGACTTGATCGAACACGCCGATCGCTTGGGTAATGCGCATTTCACCTACAAGGCTGGCCCCGAGCTGTGGGCAACCGTGCCGCAATTCAAGTATGAACTTCCGTCTGTGTCGTTTGCCTTGGCGCACCATTGGGCGAGCCTTGCGCTGCTCGCCGTCATGTTCTGCCTCTCCGTCGCGCTCGCGCAGTTTGCGCTCTCCCGTCCGCTTATGCGCTAGGCAGTCGAATGAAGACAATGCAGCCTCGCCCGCTCTCCACCTTGTCGCTGATCGTACTGCACGAGGCCCGCATCCTTGTCCGCGATCGCACGTTACTGTTGGTGTGTTGTGTTCTGGCTCTCATGGTGGGTTACGGACTATTTGTGGGACTGGCGCAAGCAACGCTCCGCGACCGCATGGTCGCTCAAGTCCTCAAACACCAACAAGAGACCCAAACGGCAAATAGCGGGATGCTCCAATCCGTTCTCGCTGGCCAAACCGCGCTGATACCCTTCTCCAATCCCGCGAACCCTGCTGCCATGGCCGGCACCTTGTCCGGGCGTTACGCCACAATGCCCAACGCACCACTCGCGGCGCTGGCGATCGGTCAGTCGGACATGATGCCCAATTATTACCGCATCACCTATTTGAGCAAAGTTCAGTTCATGTACGACACGGAAATCGAAAATCCCTGGAATCTGCTCAGCGGGCACTTCGATCTCGCTTTCGTTATCGTATTCGTACTGCCTCTGCTGGTTACGACGCTCGGGTATAACCTGCTGTCGGCCGAGCGCGAACATGGCACCTTGCGCATGCTGTGTTCGCAACCGCTTTCCATCGCAACGTTGATGACCGGGAAAGTCATCGTGCGCATGCTTGCGCTGCTGGCGATCGCTATTCCCGTGCCGCTCGTGGTCCTGCTTTTGATCCGTCCCGAAGCCCGGGGCGCGGAGCAACTGGTCTTGATGCTGTCATGGTCGGCGCTGGTGGCGGCGTATACCTTGTCCTGGTTCGCGGTCGCGGCCTTGGTCAACACCGTTGGCCTCTCATCTTCGACCAATGCGTTGATCATGGTGGCACTCTGGACGATTCTTGTGCTCATCTTGCCGGTGACAATGAACCTTGCCGTGGGATTGGTTAGCCCGGCCCCCTCCCGCACCGAATTGGCCAACCGCACGCGTGTCGCAACCGCCGAATCTTTGCGCGAATACGAGGACCTCTATAGCGCGGATTATCGCTATGCCTCCGATCCGGAAGCGCTGCTGGTAAAAAATGAACGCATTGAAGTGCCTTCGCGCATGCGTGCATTTTTTCTGGCCAAGCAAAAAGTCGACGAACGAATCGAGCCGCTTTTGAAACATTTTGATCAGCAATTGCTGCAACAACAAAAACTTGTCGACAGGCTGAGCTTGCTATCGCCTGCGATGCTCGTCAATGAAGCGCTGACCTCTATTGCCGGCACCGATTCACGCCGTTTCCTCGCCTTCAAGGATCAGACAGAGGCTTTTCACAAAGAATGGCGGCAGTATTTCTCTCCTAGAATCCTGGAGAGCCGCGCCATGACCATGCGTGACCTGTCATCATTGCCCCGGTGGCATTGGATTGAGATGCCGGGAAGCGAAATCAGATGGAGCATCTGGTGGCGGGCCATATTGATGCTGGCGCTCGCGTCCGTGCTTGGCGGCCTCGCGCTTGCGCGCTCGTCCCGCCGATCGATCGAGTAACTGTCCAAAGCGTTTCCGATCAAGACACCTCTGGTACGGAGAGTCGCCAAAGCTATCGACAACTGCAATGAAGCCGAGACGGGGTATGACCTTGCCGCTGCTCGCCGGCAAGCGAGATTGACCGATCCTGCCACAAGCCATGAGGGCTAGCGTTCAGGCGTACCCGCGCATTCCGCACACTCGCCCTCCACCTCGATCATCGGATGGCGAGGCCTGAAGCCGGTTGTTTTCGCTGCGCCCCGCAAGCCGCGCGCCACCAGTTCGGAGGCCGCCTCCTGAACCGCGCCACATTGCGCGCAAACCATGAAGACAACCGTTTCGCCTTCTCCGTGCAGATGATCGCAGGCGAAATAGGCCGAGCGGGACGCCAGCCGATGGACGCACCCCGCCTCCTGCAGGAACTCGAGCGCACGGTAGACCTGCACGGCTTTGAGCTTTCGCGCATCACTCACTTTCTCTGCGATCTCGTAGGCGCTCATCGGCTTTCCGGACGCCGCAAGCAAGGCAAGCACGCTTTGGCGCATCGGCGTGAACGGCACCCCTTTCGATACCGCGTACGAGCGGGCGCGAGATTCAACTGCATCGCCATCGACGGGGTGACCATGCGTCTCTTCGTGCGCGCGAGTTCCGCGCGGATCTGGATTGCGATGCATTCCGTTCACCTTGACGGTGTAACAGTATAACAGGTATTGTGTTGTTACAACATTACACCCAGGATCGTTCATGACCAAGTCCCAAACGGGGGAGGACGCCCTGCTCCCCGTCTCTATTCGGTCCCGATTCTTCGGCGGCGGAAAGAGGGCCATGAGCCAGATCATTCTTGGGATTGACTTCAGGTCCAAGCGCCGAGAGCGAATTTACGACGCAGACAAGGTCTGGTCCGGAGAACATACGATCCTGGACTACACAGAGATCTAGGGCGATTGCGCGCGGAACTGATCCCCGCTCTGCTTCGCGCGCCATTGTTATGTTATAACATGACATAGTCGGTGTAACAGTTCAGGCTGAGGCGAGCATCGCATGGACGCGATCATTAGGGAGTCTAGGCACCGCGTTCGGTCAATCCGCGCGCCTTTTGGCGAGGATACCTCGTTTCGCCCTTTGCAATCTGGACTGCGCGGTCAATGCGTTCACCTCTGTCCCGGGGGTCGTACGAGTGCGGCTCCAATCCAGCGATCATCGGAAAGCCTCCGGGTGCGGTCGGCAACCGCAGCGATCGATTCCTCGCCAAGAACTGTCCAGCGCCACCGGCATCAAGCACCTGAAACAACGAGAATACGACGGCTCATGCTCAAGACGTTAAAAACGGTCGTGCTTGCGGGACTCGTCTCGCTGTCACCACTTGATGCTGGCGCCGCGTCGGCCAAGAAGCTCAATGTGGTCGCCAGCTTCTCGATTATTGCTGACTTTGCGCGTCATGTCGGCGGAGACCGTATCGATCTTCGCTCACTCGTCGGAGCAAACGGCGATCCCCACGTTTACGAGCCCAAGCCCGCGGACGTCAGAACGATTGCCGCCGCCGATATCGTACTCGTCAACGGCCTTCAGTTCGAAGGCTTTTTGAGACGCCTTATCGAAGCGAGTGGAACAAAGGCGCCGGTTGCCGAGCTTACGAAAGGAGTCCAGCCGCTCAAGAGCACTGAGCAAGCGCACCATCACGGACAGTCTGGCCCTCATCACCACCACGGCGACTATGATCCCCATGCGTGGCAAGCGGTTCCGAATGCCCGGACCTACGTCAAAAATATCGCAGATGCGTTCTGCTCGATCGATCCACCCGGCTGCAAGACGTATGAGGCAAATGCCAAAGCCTATGATTCAACTCTCAGTGCACTCGATGACGAGATCAGAGCGACGATCGCACCCATCCCGCCCCACAAGCGCGTTGTCATCACCGCGCATGAGGCATTCGGCTACTTCGCTCACGAATACGGTTTGACATTCCTCGCGCCAGAAGGCCTCTCGACAGACGCCGAGGCCGCAGCATCCGACATCGCCAGTCTCATCCGGCAAATCAAGCGGGACAAGGTCGCCGCGGTCTTCGTGGAGAACATCACCGATCCCCGTCTCGTGCAGCGAATTGCCGCGGAAACAGGGTCGAAGGTCGGCGGAGAGCTCTACTCCGATGCTCTGTCCCGACCCGACGGGCCGGCGGCCACCTACGTTGACATGATGAAGCACAACGCCTCGACAATTCGGAAAGCCATCGTGCCTGATGTCCCCTGATCGAACGCGTCTTGTTTCGGAGCGCGAATGCTGTTTTGAGAGGAAGTATCCGATGACCAGAGTTCAAACCGGCACTATCGGTGTCCTTCTGACGACACTCGCTCTCAACTGTGCTGCTTTGGCTGGCGAGAAGACGGCGTGGCGCCTGTTCGTCTCCGACCATTCCGAGCCAATTGTGAATGTCATCGATCTCCTCAAGCAAGAGAAGATCGAAACCTTTGCGACCAAAGCGCCAGCTCGTCTCTACCGCAGCAAGACCGGACGGACGGTCCTTGCCGTGCAGAGAGGTGCGGACTTGGTCACAGCGATTGATAGTGGCATATCATTTGAAGATCATGGCGATCACGGCGACATCAAAGTCAAGCCGCCGCGATTGCTTGGCGTTGAGATCGCGGGCAAGCAGCCATCGCACGTGGTCGAGTATGGTGTAGAGATCGCGATCTTCTTCGACGGCGAGGGCCGCGCGCGAATCGCATCCGAAAGGATGATCCTGGAATCGAAGTCTGTTCTGCGCGAAACCGCAGCGGGGGTGCCTCACCATGGGGTCGCGGTTGCGAATGATCGCTACACGCTCATTTCCGAGCCTAACGTCAGGAACTCAGATGAATTGCCCATTGGCATCAAGATCGTCGACAAGTCCGGTACGCAAATCGGCGGCGTTCATTCGTGCCCGGACCTGCACGGCGAAGCAACATCAGGAAACATCCTTGTTTTCAGCTGCGCTACCGGACTTCTCGTTGCCAGCATGGATGGGTCCGCGCCGCAGGTTAAGCACCTTCCCTACGCCGCCGCGCTGCCAAGCGGCAAGACGACCACCATGCTTGGCGGACGAGGCTTGCAATACTTCCTTGGCAATTACGGGTCGAACAAGGTCGTTCTGATGGAGCCGACTGATGTGGAACCTTTCCGCCTCGTGACATTGCCAATGCGGCGGGTGGATTTTACCGTCGATCCAGTCCGCGCAAAATTCGCGTACGTCTTCACGGAAGATGGACGATTGCACCGATTGGACGTTATCACCGGAAAGCTTGACGGATCGCTGCGAGTGACCGAGCCCTATTCCATGGACGGTCATTGGAACGATCCGCGCCCGCGGCTGGCAGTCGCTGGTGACATGGTCGTAGTCACTGATCCAGCAAGAGGCGTCGTTGCGCTCGTCGACACAATGAGCCTCACGAAAGCCGGCGAAATTACCGTCGGCGGCAGGCCCTTCAATATTGTTGCGGTCGGCGGATCAGGTCAGACTCACGACGACTAGCAGCTGATCTGAACCAACGCGGCCTTTGCAGAGCGTGGCGACATCCGAGCCGAGTGCAAGATACGTGGACAAGAGAGCTGTTGCGTTGCAGTCAAGAGTGCACCTTCTGAATGTTGTCGGCCTCGTCAGCATGACTGTCTTGTCCAGTTCGGACCCAGCTTTTGCGGTAGGCCAGTCATCGGCCGTGCCGGCCTGGTTGCAGCCCCATGTCGGCGACAGCGAAGGTCAAATCGCACCAGTGGTCTTGGAGAGAGCTCGCGCGCTCTACCTGAAAAAGGTGCGTGCAGGCGCAGTCAGAAATCCCTGCTACTTCGCCATGGACGCTACGCGGCCCAACTATGCAGGTGAAGGCAACCTGGGGCGCCGGTTCTACATTATCTGCGAGGCCGACCGGTCGTTTCGCGCAGTTTCAGCGGGTCATGGCAGCGGTCGCGATCTGAAAGGTATCGCGGATATTGCAAATGGGAGGCGGTGTGCGAAGAACTTCGGCAATGCGATCGATTCCAACCTGACAGCCGGTGGCGCCTATGTGACGGCCGAGACGAAGACTTCCGTCAAAGGCTATTACCGCGTTTCAGCAAAGCAAGACGCGATCCTCATACGCTCATTCGTTCAGTTTGACGGTGAAGGTGAGACCGCGAACGCCAGAGAGCGCGCGATCGGCGGACATGCAGCCGTATCGCTAAAGGGCGTATGTCTTCGAAAGGATCCACACAGCCCATACGCAAACCACGACGGTTACGTTCCGTTTGGAATGTTGGTTGATTACTCTGCAGGCCGTAGCAATGGCTGCACAAGTTGGTCACCGTCGGACGCCCGGCAAATCATCCCGATGTTGAAAGACAATCCGACCACGATCTATATTTATCCTGAATCACACGACATCGACGCCATCGGCAAAGCCGTTGTGGCTGGGAAATTGCCATCGCGCCGGGGATTATATTGGAATGCATCCTGCTTGAAAGAGATCAGCTCTCCGAAATTTTGGTCAAAAGGAGGTCTCGAGCCAATCCTTGCTCAGTACAAGAAGGATCATCCGGCGCCGCCGTCGCGGCCCCCGCCGATTTGCAAGGAGCCGTGAACTTTATCGCTCGTGACGAATGAGCGTTGCAGAGTTTTCAGCATTGGCGCGGCGTCCACGGTAGGCGCGCCCGCAATGGAACGGGATGGTGCGGCAAGCCCCCATCGGAGGTCGGGTCGAGAAGATGCGCGCGCCGCGGAGGATTAGCATCCAAAGCGAGAGGTCGGAAGCTCATGAACTCGCTTTGCTTTTCCGCACTCTGGCAAATGCACGCCATCGTTCTCGATAGCAGTACATGCCAAGCTTTCCCAGAATCACCAAGCCGCACCTTGCGCGATGCCTTGCTCTGGGTCTGAGAACAACGCGTTCAGATTGCTCAATTTGCTAGGGCTGGGAGTAGTGGCCCCGGTGAAGTCGCCTCGAATACGTCGGGTACTTTTCAGGGAGTACAAACATTGGGGTTGGAGTCAGGAGAGCGCTACCAACCCTCGCTGAAGGATTCTTTGTTCTCAAGCTCAGCCAGCGGCGCGCGGCGAGAGGTTTGCTACCTCAGCAAAATGAGGTCTGCTCTTCGGCCGCAAGTGTGTCTCTCCTGCCCTCGGTCATTTGTGGTGCACACCACTCGACTTCAGCGGCCCATCCCATTTCTGAAGGACAGCTCACATTAGTCGTTGAGCTGTACCTTCGTTCTATCCATCAACGGGCAGCGGAATGTGCCATTCAGAATGAAGCAACGAAAAGACGATTTAGACGAGGAATATCAACTGGCTGGGGCGGGAGGGTACTCAGCCAGAACCGTGCCTGTTTCAACCGCTTGAAAACACGGGACAAAACGGTGCGATCGAGATCGTGTGTAGCGGTTCGGTGCTGCTGTTTGCAAGCCCCATTTTGCGCTTCGCGCGTCACGGGCGAAATACTTCCGAGACATGCGAACAGGGGCGGCCTTTCATCGACGTCTATGGCCTTCCAAAGGCCCGGACATCAAAGGCAGCTCGTCACACGCAGCGCTGGGACTGCCTGCTCTTCCTCGACCCGAGACTACCAAACCGGCCGCGGCGATCTCGATGCGCTCTTGGCGGCCACGACCACGGCAGCCAAAGAGCGCAGCCGCGATGCGACCCTGGGTGCGCCGCTCGCCCTGAAGGTCGCACTCGCCCGACACTGGTGCTCTGGCTCGGTGCGCAGCGTCCACCGCATCGTCGAGGCCATCCAGCGGCGAACTCCGCGCCGCACGGAACGGATCAGGTCCAGGCCAACTGGGGCGCTTTGCCGAACCAATGAACGGCCATTGACCATCATCACAATGCAGAGGCGGGTCGGCTGGGCGAGACCATGGAAGGCTTCAGCCAGGTGGCTCTCGATAGCTCCTTACCCCCTAGGCATAGCTCCTGTCTTTCACATGCCTACGTAGCCCGCGCCTGCGCATCTCCACCGAAAGCGTGCACCAGGCCGGCTCAAACGACGCACATCGGCGCGAGGTCAGTAGGCGGTGTTCTGGCGAACGCCCCCGTTACTTCCCCCCTTTTGTGACGCAAAAACCTGGAAAAGTAACGCAGAATTCGAGGTTGGCTTTTTGGCAAAAAACGCCAACCAATTGCTGGAAACACGTCGGGCTCGATGGCCGGCGAGCATCGCTCACGATGTGCAGCTACCCTCGAGGATGCGAGAAGACGCACTGTGTTGGCCCTCCCGTACGCCTCCCGTGCACCTCGGGTACACTGCGATGGGGTCGAAAATTCTTCGTTACATTTCCGCGTTAAGTCGCCACACAATTCGGATAAAGCGTCACTCTTTCGGGGTGCACGCGTTACAAACCTCGAATTTGTCGTTACAAAACCCGAAATTCTGCGTGACCGTTGGTGCGGTCCAAAAGTGTAAGTTGCTGGTTTACAGGCTCTTTTGCGTTTTGATCGCTCAAATATTTCGTTACTCCCGCTTGCAAGACCAGGGGGAGCCGCGGATTTCACGGCTCGGAGACAAATTTCCTGAGCGTCGCGGCGGCTGATCGGCCAAACACCTTCCACAGATCTAGCTGCCAGCAGCGGCGCTTCTCGCCGCGGCCCCACTCGTGCCAAAGCGCGCTGGCGTGGATCTAAGATCTGCTGATGGAGAGGCGTTTGTCAGAATGACGCGCATGGCATCTACCTGAGTGAAACCGTGATCCGGCTTAGGTTCGCAGCAAACTCCAGGCCTGCTTTCGGGCCTTTCAAATCGAGCGCAACTCCTTTTTCATTTCTCAGACTGACGCCGCCTGCGCCGCCCACTAACGCTCCGCCCGCTCCGACCGCACTGTAGGTGCCGGCGAAGTCCCTGACGTCGCGTATGCCGGAGGCCCACCCTTCCAGACGGCTGGCCGTTGCGCCCACGGTGATGCCGAGACTCTGGCCGGTTGCCGTGAAGTGATAGTTGCGGCCGCGATAGGAGAGCACGCCGCGTCCACCGCCCACGCCAGCGACCAATCCAGCCTTCACGAAATTGACGCGCACGTAGCCTGGTGCCTGCGCAACCGCCGGCGGTGGCAGAAGCAGAACAAACGCAAACAGCGCGATCGCGACACAACGAAGCGTGGGCGTCCACATCCACTCGCTCCACTTTCAGGGATTGCCCACGTCGACCTTCTTCCAGGTCTGGTCGGGGTCGAACAGGAACGTGCGCTTTGCGATGATCGGGGTGCGTTGGCCGAGATCCTTCTGATAAACGGTGCCCGCGTGGTTGACCAGGAAGGTCATGACGCCCGAATTGCCGTATTCCGCAGGATATGCGATGAGCGCAAATCCGCCGATCATCTTGTTCTTGACTACGTAATTCAGCGCGCCGCCGGGCGCGTTGGGACCCTGTCCCTTCAATATCCGATAGTAATAACCGTGATAGGGCGCTCCGCCCTCGGTCCCGGCCTTGTAGCCCTCCGCCGACGCTTGCGCCGCAAGTTCGCCGAGCGGGCTTGGATCGCGATCGTCACGCCAGAACAGACCGTCCTTCTTGCCCGGACTGCTGGCGATACGCTGGGCGTAGACGCCTGCGCCTTCGCCGCGGTCCTTGTCCGCGTACTCGTTCTGCGCGTCGACGAAAGCGAGACAGGTTTGAATCGCATCGGCTTCATTGCGCCCGATGCGGCGATAGAGGATCTCGAGGCGGCCCGCGGCTGCATCGAACTCCCAGCCATCCCTGCTGTTGACCAGCGGAATCGGAAAGGGAAAGTCGTCCGCACCCAGGATCAGGGTCGCTCTCTTGTTTTCTTCCGATTTGATGGAATGTTTGGCTTCATACGCCTTCAAAAAGCTCGCACGTGTCTCCGCATCTGCGACATCGTCTCCGGATGCGATGATCTCCTCTGCGTCCTTGCCAAGAACCCTGAGCATGGCCCGCTTGGAACCTGTCTTGACTGCAGCGACCAGCGCTCCGGCGGCTTCTTCTGGAGTCGGAAAGGCCTGCTGTGCATGCGCCGGCGGTATCAGCAGCGCCAGCGCGATTGCGGCGGCGACACAAGCTGCAGCAGCGCGGTCCAACCGGAACGGCCCAATCGTGATCATCGCAATACCTCAGATTGTGCAGGAATGTTTGCGCCTGAAGCGAGCCAGCCACTGTAAGTGCGCAGCTTCAATCCGAGCTTGTCGTAGTAGACGCGCAGATAGCCGTCGCTGCCGCGCATCACTGCCTCCGGCATCACGCGCTCGACTTCCTGGGCCATCACGCCGACATAGGCCCTAGTGCTGCCGAGGTAGCTGAAACGGTAGTAGCCGAGGCCATTGGCGAGATAACCGAGTTGAACGATGCTGTGCTTCAGGGCGATGTCGGAGCGTCGCCCGCCGCCGCGAAAACCTCCGCCGCCGCCAAAACCGCCGCCACCTCTCATGGCGGCTCCGCCGCCAAAGCCACCGCCGCCTCGTCCCGCAAAGCTCGGACCACCGCCGCCACGTGGGCCCAAGCTCGCCATGCTTGCCCTACCACGAGCGGATTGCGCAGCGGCAGCCCTGCCCGACGACACATTCATTGCCCCGCCGCGGCCACCTCCGCGATCTGCGCGCGCGGCGCTGCCGCCGCCGCGATTGGCGGCCTTTGCGCGATCTCCGCCTCCGGCTTTGGCGCGATCGCCACCACCCTTGGCACGATCCGCCGTGCCCGGCCGGTTGCCGCCACGATCTCCGACGCGATCACCGGCTCGATCGCCCACGCGATCACCTGCACGATCGGCAGCACCTGCACGATCTCCACCGGGTCGATCCTGTCCGGGACGAAGCACCTGCTGCCCGTCACGACCGCGGAAGTCCATCCGGTTCGAGGCACCGGCCTTCAGATTGTTGTTGCCGAAGCGCTGCGCAACGTTGGCGTTGTTGTACCTCACGCCCTGCCGATGCGCCGGGTTATGCTGCCAACTGTTCCCGATGTTGGTGGTCCTGTTGAAATGATTGACGTAGAGGTTGCGGTTGCCCCAGTTGAAGCTGCCGCCCCAGTAATTTCCCCAGCGTCCGATCGCCCAGCCGGCGCCAAAGGCGAGGCCTGTCGCGATCACGCCCGCCCCGATGTAAGGTGGATATCCGAAGTAATACGGCGGATACTCCGCATAGGGCCAGGCTCCATAGACGGTCGCCGGATCGTAGTACGGCACATAGAGTGTTTCCGGATCGGCCGACTCGATGACGACGACCTGCTTGTTTTCCTGCGTCTGGACGCTGACTTTCTGCTGCTTGGTGGTGACAAGCTTTTTATTGTCGTAGGCCTTCGTGCGCAGCCGCTGGATCGCGTCCATCACATCAGGCTGTTGCGCAAGCACCGCATCGCCCAAGCTCTTGGTCCAATCGATTTTGTCGCTCATCATCGCAAGCACGTCTGCGGTGCTCGCAAGCGCCTTGACGCTGTCGTCCCAGGCCTGCTTGTCGACCTCCTTCTTCAGCGCATCACCCTTCAGCGCCTTGTTCGCCTTAACCCAGCGATCCGCCTGCACGACCTCCAGCGGGTAGGTCGATGCCGCCAGCACGTTGGCCACGAGCGCGTCCGGATAAAGCGCGATCGGGGCGACCAGAGCCTCGAGCTGCTCGGGCTTCAACAAGGTTTGTTCAGCTTGCGGCTGTACAGACGCCTGGCTCGGTGCAGGCGGGGTGGCGGGTGCCTGTGCCGGCGCGGTGGCGGGAACCGTCAACAGCAGTGACAGCACCAGCAGCATCTTGTCGCAACGAAACATCGTCGCCTCCATTCCTGTTCTTGGATGGAAGCTTCAGGCCGCAGGCAGGCCCGAGGTTTGACAAAGATCAAAGGAATCCGCCTGCTTAGGTCGTCGCCTTCGCGCGGCATTCACTTTGCGCTGCAAGAGTACTCCGGCGGTCGTGGATCAGGTTTTACGCGCCCTCGCTATCAAGCTGCCGCACCCGCGCTAGGCGCGAGCGGCAACCTGATACGAAACGCCGCGCCCTGCCCGGCCCGGTTCTCCGCGGAAATCTGCCCGTCATGCGCCTCGACGATGGTCCGCGCGATAGAAAGCCCCATCCCCATGCCGTTCGGCTTGGTCGTAAACAGCGGCTCGAACACCTCCGAAAGGTTGGCAGCGAGAATACCGGGGCCGTTGTCTACTATCTCGATCTCGGCAAAGCTGCGATCCTGCGCTGTACGCACCACCATTCGGCGGCGCAATTTGTCGAGATGCTCCATCGCGTCTGCCGCATTGATGATCAGGTTGAGCAGCACCTGCTGGAGCTGAATGCGATCGCCTAGGACGCGGAGCGGTTCCGCGGGCAGAATGCTTTCCACCGTCACGTCCCTCGCATGCGTCAGCCCCGAAACGAGATCGAGCGCTTCCGCGACGACTTCGTTGACATCGATTTCCTTTGCCTCGAAAGGCCCCCGCATCAGGAGGCTGCGCAGCCGTTTGATTACTTCGCCGGCCCGCTGGTCGTCGCGTCGGATATCGGAAAGGATTTCCTTCAATTCTTCCTTGTCGAGCGATGTCCTCTCGAGCATCAGCGCCGCCGTCTCGGTATTGACGAGGATCGAGCCGAGCGGCTGGTTGAGCTCGTGCGCGATCGAGGCTGTGAGTTCTCCTGCCATGCTATAGCGGTTGACATGAGCCAGCTCCGACATGCGCCGGCGTGCCTCGACTTCGGCGAAGCGGCGGCGGCGGCGCTCGTAGAGCAGAACCGAGATCAGCACGGCCTGCAGCAAGACGACCAGGCAGACCATGGCAACCTGCCAACGGTAGGTTTCCCAGACGGAAGGCTCGCGAAAGTAGACCTGGCTGTCGGGAGGCAGCGAGCTCTCGCTGATGCCCCATCGCTGCATTTGCCGCCAGTCAAACTTCGCCGCAGCATACCGCGTTGGGGGCAATCTGATGTCGCCGGCCTTCTCGCCGCCAAGGATGCGGACGGCGACATCCGCCGTACGTCGGCTGCCTCCGGCTACCGAGTGCATGGGCCCGCCGACGAGTTCATCTCCGAAGAAGCCATCGTCATAGGAGAAAATCGGTGCGTTGGCGACCGCATGGAGCCTCTTCAGCGCACTATCGCCCTCATGGACGACACCTGCAGCATCCACGTTCATAAGGCCCCAAAAAAGCACGGTGTGTTGCGGCAGCGCAGATGCGGAGCGGAGAAATTCCTCGAAGGGGATCTTGTCAGTCCAGGAAAATTCGACGCGGTTCTCGAACGGCGGCATTTCCTTGCGTACTTCCTCGAGCCAGAAACGTTCATTGGGGGAAGTACCGATGACGATGATGATCTTCTTCGTCCCGGGCAAAACCCTGAGTATGTTGGCAAAGGACGCAGAGAAATCGTGTGACACCGAGACGACGGTGTCATTTTCACCGAGACGCGCGAAGTTGACGCGGCGCTGTTCGATGGCTGTGATTACCAAAGGAGTCGCTGGAAACAGCCGATCTCTCTGCCGTTGCACGAAATTGGCGGCTGGGGCGCCCACGCAAACGATCAGGTCGGGAGGACGCTTGGCACCAAGCGCCATCAGGTAATTCACGAATGGGACTTCCGGGTCCTCGTCGCTCGACCTCGCCGTGACCAGGGAATGGTCGTGGATATCCAGTGGCCACGGCGATTGCCGGATCAATTCGGCGCGAATGGTTCTGGCGTATTCGGCCCATGGTCTGAAATCCTGCCCAAACGAGTGCAGAATCATGACCCGCTTCGGCTCGGGCGTTGCTGCACGGGCGACTGTCTGCAAAGAGCAGATCAAGGCGAGCAACGCGAAGAGGCACCAAACCAGCGCGATCCGATACCTCTTCCTCGCTTCGATCGTGCTGCGGCGCTTCATTTGCCCGCATCCTGCTAGACCACAAGCGGCCATAGCAGCATGATTCAGCGCGCGAGGAAACTGCAGCGAACCGCGGGCTCGACGGCAGCCAATTACCGCTTCTAGCAGCGTGTGACGACGCGGCCGTAGGCGTCTACGGCCTGGACGCAGCCTGACCCGTAATAGGCTCCGGCGGCCGCTGCGCCCGCGCCAACAGCGACCGCACGGCGTGTCGTGCGGCGTGCCACGCCGGCGTAGCTCATCGGGGTCAACGGACGCCCGATGCGCGCCTCGGCAGAGGAGATCAAACCAGTATCGATGGTCATCTCTCCGTTCCAGAACAAGCCGCCGGCAAGCGCGACAGCGGCGGCAGCGGGTACGATCAGCTTGCGTGGCAAGACGGTCATTTCTTTGCTCCTGGTGTGCCGGGGGGAATCTCGTCGAATTCGATCATGGCTGTGGAATCGAGCGCGACCTTGATCGCGTCGGCCGGCGGCTTGAACGTGAAGTCCGCCTCGGCAATGGCGTCCGTCTTCCAGTCCCTGATCCTCAACGTGTATTGCGGAGCGCCGGTGACGGTCTTGCTGGTAATCACGTATTTGCGCGGCACGGGCTTTGCGCCGGTCTCGATCCAGATCTGCCAATCCGTATCAGGTCCGCGAAAGGCCAGGTGCTCGCACTCGACACCATCCACCACGCCCTGGCCGATATGGCTGCCCTGGATCACATTGGCCATCAGTTCGTCGTATGAATTGGACAGCAGAAGGTCCGCGCCGGGCAAGCCAGCGCTCGAATGGCCATGCAGCGTGTCAATCATCTTGTCGGTGCCGCCGGCAATATCGGCCTGCACATAGGCCTTCGCGTTGTTGCCGTAGAGTGAAACTGTCTTGCCATCGTAGACCAGTTCGACATCCGCATAGCCGCCGGTACGGCGGACACGCAGCTTGTCGGGCCGGTTCATCTTCATCTCGCCGGAGCTGGTGAACTGGATCTTCTGCAGTTCTGGCGTGACGACCTCGACATCGCTCTCGAACTTCGCCGAGAGCGACTTCTGGCCCGCCAGATAGTCCGACATCGCTTTCAACACCTTGGCAGGATCGTCGGCGCGTGCTTTCTCGTTTGCTGCGGCCGATAGAATGGCGATTGCGGCGGTTGCCGCCGAAACTCGGATCATGGTCCGAAGATGTGAGCCCTGGGTCATTTGTGCTCCTCCCTGGATGCGCGCCATTGAGCGCGCATCCATGGGAGCCAACCTTGACATGAATCAAGCTGCTCTTATCGGCTAAGATGCGGGACAGCGCGCATACTTGATTTCCATGCCTGATATGCCCGGGAACATCCGGATCACGGTGTTGGCATCACCTTCCCTGAGACTGAATTGCACATTCTGCAGCATGATGTCGGAAGCACAGGCCGCGAGCAAATTAATGTTCGAGCCTTCATTCGTCTTCGCCTTGATTCGGCAGCGTGCGTACTTGCCGGTGATCTGGTCGCCTTCGATGATGAAACCGCCGCCATAAACGTCGGACATGTCGGTAAAGGTCACCTGCGTGCCCTTTCGAACGAAGACCTTGGCGCAGTTCTCGGCATCGCTCACCCAGGCTCCGTTGAGGTCGAAAGCTATGGCAGGGCCAGGCATGAAGAAGCACGCGCCCGCGAGCAATGCAGAAAGCGCTGAATTTTTGTACGTCGATTTCATCGCTTTCTCCTCAATGCCCGCTCAGCACCAGCGTCTTGACCGGCAGCAACAGCGCCTGGATGCGCAACAGCAACGCATGCACGAGTCCGGTCGCATCGACGGCATGCAGGGCAAGGCCCTTCAGCCGGCCGGTCTTGGGGTCAGCGATCACGTCATGATTGCTGGTATAGGCATTGACGATGCAGCTTGAGCCCGGGGTCACGCCCTCGAGGCCGCCCTTGTAGAGCGGCTCGAGGAAGGCCAAAATCGTGCCGGGCTGCCGCAGACTCTGCGGGTCGATCAGTTGTTCACCGGATCGAAATTGACCGGCGGCGATATAGTCCTGCACGCTGGTGACCACGAGCGGAATGATGACCCACGGCTTTGAGATGCAGGTCGCCTCCGCGATCATGCCCGGCTTCATGACCTGGGCCTCGATCTGGCCGAAGCCGGCTTGGAGGCTGATCCGACCGGCACCCTCCGGTATCAATAGGCCCGCAGGCCGCATCAGTTGATTGACGACGTCGCCGGTACGCACGAGAAATTGCTCCACGCGGCCATCGACGCCAGCTCGAACATAGGTCTTATCCAGATCGACCTGCGCCTGGGCCATGGCAGCCTCAGCGCTTGCCTTCTCCGCCGGCAGCAACGTGGAGACCCGTAGCGCGGCGGATTCCTTGACGGCATTCGCCGCGTCGACGCCGGCTTGCCGCTGATCGACCACCACCTGCAGCTTCTCGATGTCGCGTTGTGGCACGATGCCGGGATTACGACGCTGTAGCTCGCTCTTCACGTCCAACTCGTCCCTGGCCTGTTGAAGGGAAGCCTTCGCCTCTGCGATCTGGGCCTCAGCCTTGACGACGTCGGAGCGCGCCGAGATCAGCGCTGCATCGACCTCGGCGGCCTTGCGCGTGGCGGTCTCCAGCGCGGCCTGCTGCTTCGAGCTGTCGAGCCGGAAAAGCACATCGCCTTTCTTCACGGCCTGGCTGAAGCCCGCATTAACCTCGGCGACGCGGCCTGAACCTTCAGGCAGGATCGGCACCGTGCGGAAATAGATCGCCGCTGATGTGGTCGAGGGATGGTAGTAGAAGATCATCGTGATCAGCCCGATCGTGAGCATCAGGCAACCCGTTATTCCCCAGCGCAGCTCATACCAGACGGAGAAGAAAGTAATCTCCTTGCCAAACCGCTTGCCCTGCACGTAGCGGCGATAGAGGTAATCGGGCAGGATCGTCACGAGCGAGCAGATCATCAGCTCAAGCATGGCCGCGCACCTTTTCCCTTTCGGCAGTCTTGACGCCGAACTGATCGGATATTTTTGATTTGGGTTCGGCTGCGGCTACTGCATCCGGCGCGTCTGGGCCCGCGCCCGCAATCCGTTCGACTGACCCGGCGATGCTGCGGATCGGCGTGCCGAAGTCCGGCAGGTCGATCATCGCGAGCAGTAGGCCCGCGATCCAGAAGATGTGCATGTGCGTGAAAAGGGAGATCAGGCCGAGGACGGCGACGATCTCGAACTGCAGCTTGTGCGTCCGGTGCGCCATGCGCTCCGGCAGGCTGTGCAGTCTCAAATACAGATTGCCTACCCACAATACGGTCGCCACAAGAAAAACTCCCATCACCACCATCAGGGTGTCCGACCCGTCGGCGCCGGGAATGAAGAACGGCAGATGATGGGGAGCTGCCGGATGCATCTGGTCGCTCAAGGCTGTCCTCCCACTCGTACAGGCGGGTGNGCCGCAGTCNCNCCCGCCACAGTGCGGCCCCCTGCCCTGACGATGCTTGATCTGGATCAAGGGGTGCCCCGCCACCGCGGCCCTAACGTTGGAGGGCAAGAGGCGGCACACAGTCATTCAGGAGAGGCTTGCCATGCCCAAAATCGACGACCTGATCCCCAGCGCAAAGGACATCCAGAAACAAGCGGCCCTGAAGGAGGCCCAGAAAGCAGAGGAGCACGCCAAGCGCTTGGCGGCGGCCGAGGCCGAGAAGAAGGCGCTGATCGACAGGCTCAGCAAGCCGTCAGGCCTCTCCGAAGATGAGAAGGTCCAGCTCGCCTCTACCGTGATCCAGCGCGCGGTGCGCCACGGCCTGACCGAAGTGCAGGTCTACCGCTTCCCGAACTCGCTGTGCACCGACCGTGGCCGCGCCATCAATCAGATGGAAGCAGGGTGGGAAAAGACGCTCACCGGAATCCCAAAGGAAATCTACCAGCTCTGGAGCGATTATCTTCAGCCCCGCGGCTACCGCATCAGCTACCAGATCATCGATTTTCCGGGCGGCATGCCGGGCGACATCGCTATCACGATAAGCTGGGACGGCTAGCCGTTCCGCGTCCGATCGCAGTCGAACGGAGGATCATAGCATGGCCAGGGACGGCGCTCCGTCGAAGATGAAGCGGAAGGCATATGAAAAGGAGCTGCGCAAACTGCAGGTGGAGCTCTGCCATTTGCAGGAATGGGTGAAAACGCAAAAACTGAAGGTGATCATCCTGTTCGAGGGTCGCGACGCCGCCGGCAAGGGCGGCACGATCAAGGCGATCACGGAAAAGGTGAGCCCGCGGGTGTTCCGTGTCTGCGCCCTGCCCACGCCGTCCGACCGGCAGAAGAGCCAACTTTTCCTGCAGCGCTATGTCGAGCAGTTCCCCGCCGGTGGCGAGATCGTGATCTTCGACCGCAGCTGGTACAACCGCGCCGGCGTCGAATATGTGATGGGATTTTGCAGTCCGGAGGAGCACAAGCGTTTTCTGGACCTGTGTCCGCAGGTCGAGAAGTTTGCTGTCGATGGCGGTATCATCCTGATCAAGCTGTGGCTCGAGGTCGGCATGGAGGAGCAGGAACTACGCTTCCAGGCCCGCATCGAGGACCCGTTGCGGCAGTGGAAGCTCAGCCCCATGGACACCGAGTCGTTCGGGCGATGGTACGACTACTCGCGGGCGCGCGACATGATGTTCAAGGCAACCGACACCAAGCATGCGCCCTGGCGGCTGATCCGCTCCAACGATAAGCGGCGCGCGCGCCTCAACGTCATCTCGCACATCCTCAAGACAATTCCGTACAAAAACATAAGGCGCGATAAGGTCGAGTTGCCGAAACGGTCCAATAAAGGACGCTACGACGACCAGTCGAGCCTACGCGGGATGAAGTTCGTCGAGGAACGCTACTAGGCGGCAGGCAGGGAGCCGCGCAAGACGGCTCCCGCCACGCTACTCATTGCATCGCGATGGTAACGCCACCCACGGCGGCAGAAGCTTCCACGCCGACCCTTGGTCCACTGAGCTGCAGGATCACACCCTTGGCATTCTGCAACTGCACACCGCCGGCCCCTGCGGCGAGCGCGCCGCCGGCCCCGCCCACGGCATAGCTACCGGCCAGATCGCCAGGACTTCGCAGATTCAACGCCCGGCCAACGAACTTGGTGGTCGATGCTCCGATGGTGAAGCCCACGCTCATGCCTGACACCGTGAAGGGATATTTCTTGCCGCGGAAGGTCAGCACACCCTGCCCGCCGCCAACGCCGACGATAAATCCGCCCTTGGTGAAGACGACGGCTACCTGGCCGACCTCGGCCAGGCTCGGTGTCGCCAAAGCGGCTGAACCCAGAAATCCCAGCGCCGCTCCCAGCATCATTCTTCGAGATTTCGTCATCAGGCTTCCTTTTTTAGGTTTGAGCCCAAGTCCCCATGACCCGGGCTCGGAAATGCAGGCCGGCCTATCGCGCGAGGATCATTTTGCTCTCCAGATCTACGCGGGGGCGCTTCGTCGATGCTCGTGCTGGCCCTGATGGCGGACTTTGATCCAAGTCAACGAATGCTGACCCTTGAGAGCGAAGCCGCACGTTCCGCACGGTCGCGCGCGTCGCAATGCAGCAAGAGTCAGCCGACCTTCAGATCGCCGAGCACACTGTCCATCCGTCGGGTCCAATTGGCGCTGTCGGTTTTTTCCGCCAGCCCGTCTGCTTGCAAGACATCGCGGACCTGCCCGCGGGCGCCGACGATCTGGAATGCGATGCCGCGAGCGGAAAGCTCGCCATGAACGTCGTGCAGCATTTTGGCGCCCGCGAGATCAATGAAGGGTGAAGACGAGAGGCCGCAGACGACCAACTTCGTATCTGGCGCGGCCTGGACTCTCGCCAGTACCGTTTCCAGGACAGTTTCGGCGTTGATGTAAAGCAGTGACGCTTCGGGACGAAACGCGATGATGCCGACGAGCGGCTCAACATCCGGGTTTCGCGCGCTGTCGGCGTAACGCCCAGTCCCAGGCAGGCGGCCGAGGAATGCCACGTTAGGCTGCGAGGCGCGTGCCAGGAGCAGGAAGATGGAAGCGATCGCAGCCAGCAATATGCCTTGCAGGATGCCGAGCACCAGCACCGAAATCAGCGCGATCGCCGCAGCATAGAAATCGATGCGGCTGATCCGCCACATGCGGACGAGTGCTGCAACATCGACGAGCTTGTAGACCGCGGTGAAAACGATCGCTGCCAGCACCGCCTTGGGAAGGTTCGTCAGCAGTCCGGTAAGAAAGAGCAGGCAGATCGCCAGCGTGGCCGAACAGACGACCAGCGCAAGCGGCGTGCGAGCTCCGGCCTGATCGTTGACCGCGGACTGCGATAATCCGCCCGCGACGGGATAACCATGCCCCAGCGACACCGCGAGGTTTGCGGCGCCCAATCCCAGAAACTCCTGCCGCACATCGAGGGCGTAACCATGCTTGGCCGCAAAGCTTCGCGCGGCTGAGACGCCCTCCACATACGCCAGCAGCAAAATGCCGGCAGCAAGCGGAAACAACTCGTCAGGTTCCAGCAGCCCGAAAGTCGGCATGGCTAGACTTGGCAGTCCCTTCGGTATTTCTCCGGTAACCGCGACGCCCAGCGCAGGCAGCCCAAGGATTGTCGCCATGAGGATGGACAGGATCACGACAGCGAGCCCGACCGGTCTTCCCGGCAACAACCGAGCGCCAACCAGCAGCAGCACGATCGCTGCAACACCGATTGCCAGCACGATCAGGTGCACATCGCCGAGCTGACCGACTAGCTTGGCGGCGCGGTCGAAGAAATTGCGCCCGCCGCCGGCAACCCCGAACAGGCTCGGCAACTGGGTCATGATGATGGTGAGGCCTGCCCCGGCCTTGAAGCCGACGAGAATGCTGTCGCTGACGAGGCGCACCAGCATGCTGAGCCTGAACAGCCATGCAATCAGGCAGAGCGACGCGACTGCAATGGCGGCAAGACTCGCGATCTGCGCGTAGCGGACACCATCACCGGCGGCCAGTGGCCCGACCGTTGCCGCGATCATCAGCGAGATTGCTGAAGTCGGACCGACCGCCAATTGTCTGGAGGACCCAAGCAGAGCATAGCCGATGCCGCCGAGCATATAGCCGTAGACCCCGACCTGTGGCGGCAGGCCGGCGAGCGCGGCATAAGCCAGCGAGACCGGGATTGCATAGGCTGCGAGGGTGACGCCTGCAATGATGTCGGGACGCAGCCAGGAGGCGCGATAGCCAGCGAGCCACTCCGCGGGCGGAAAGACTCTTGGCCGTATCGATTTCATGGCCAGCCCCTGGTTCAACCTTGCATGACTTCCACGGTGCGCAATCTTCCGCAGAGCAATAGGACCAGTAACAGTACCTGCACCCTTGCTGCCTGATCCCCCGTTGATCCAGATCAAGGCTTCGTCCCGCTTGCAGCAAAGACTCATGTGCAGATCTCTGGCCGGAGCGCTACGCATGCACCGCCGTGTGTGGAGGTTCCTCATCATCGCGGCGGCTATGGCGAGAGCCTCGCTCGCGGCGGCGGCCGCTGATCCGCCGCGGTTACAGGAGGAGGTGTGGGCACTCCCCCTTCCCGCGCCGACCATCGCCTATGTGGTACGCCCGGTCGGCGACGGCCCCTTCCCGCTCGCCATCATGAATCACGGTGTCTCGCTTGATCCAGTGCAGCGCGGTTTCTTTCCGCTGGTCGAATTCCGCGACGCCGCGATGTGGTTCACGCGCCGCGGCTATATGGTGGTAGCGCCCTCAGGTCCCGGTTATGGCGCGGCCGCTATCGACGTGCCGGAAGCAGGCCTCTTCGCCGCGTTCTTTTCGAAGATCGGAAAATGCAGCAATCCGAATTTTCGCGATGCCGGACTTGCAGCTGCCCAGCTCAACCTCTGGATCATCGAATACATGAGCACGCTGAAGCGGATCGTGCCCGATAATGTCATCGTGATCGGCCAATCCGCCGGCGGCTGGGGTTCGATCGCGCTCTCGAGCGTCAATCCGCCGCCTGTCAAGGCGATCGTCGTTTTTGCGGCCGGGCGCGGCGGCCGCGTCGACGGCAAGCCGAATAACAATTGCGGCCCCGAAAAACTGGTCGAGGCAACCGCCGCGTTCGGCCGCACCTCCCGCGTACCGATGCTTTGGATCTATATCGAGAACGACACCTTCTTCGGACCCGAACTGTCGAAGCGGATGCACGCGGCGTTTACCGACGCGGGAGGCAATGCCGAGTATCACCTCTTCCCGTCACATGGCAGCGACGGTCATTTCTTCATCGGCGCAGCGGAGGCCGTTCCGATCTGGTCGCCGCTCGTCAGTGCCTTCCTGGACAAGCACAAGTGAAGGAGCCAATGCACCATTCACCGTTGCCTGGCATGCTCCTTGGTATTGCTCTCGCCTCGCCGGCGACGAGCTGGGTAATGGCGCAACAGGCCGCCCCCAAATCTGCCGCGGACGAATTCGCCGTACGCGGCCAGCGCGAGGCCCGCGCCATCAAATATGGCGATTGGGAAAAAGTCTGCTTCAAGCCGGGCGGCGCCAAGATGGTCTGCCGGACGACGATCGCTGGCCATTTCGAAACGGGCCAGATTGCAGTGCGCGCCTATGTTGTCGAGCGCGAAGGCGACAACATAGTAAGATTGCAACTTTTTCTGCCCGTGGGACTCTACATGCCGGCCGGTGCCAAACTCACGGTCGACAAGGGGATGGCGCACAACATTCCCTACACCTGGTGCCTGACCAACACCTGCATTGCCGGCGACACCGCTAATCCGGATCTGCTCGGAGAAATGGAGAGCGGAGCTAATCTCATCATTGAGGTCGTCGACACCAACATGCTTGCCGTCACCACATCAGTGCCACTCAACCAGTTCGCCGCCACCCGCAAGGGCGCGCCGACAAAGATCTTTGCGCAGAACATCGACGAGTGAGTAAGTAAGCCTGGGCCGTCCTATTCAGAAGCGGCAGCCGCCCTTTTGATCGGCTCGATCAGCGACTGAGCTGGGAACGGCTTTGTCAGGTAGGCGACACAGCCAGAAGCCATCGCAGCCATCCGCGTCGCGTCACTGTCGTTCCCTGTGATGTAGATCACAGGCAGGGACACGCCTGCTTCCGCCAGGCGGTGGCGCAGTTCGATGCCCGATCCATCGCCTAGATTGACATCGACCACGAGGCAAATGGCCTGCTCGAAATCGTCGTGATCCTGCAAGGCTTTGGCCGTTTCGAACGGCACGGTTTCAAAGCCGTGCTGCTTAAGCAGGCGGCGCACGCCCTTGAGCATGGAAGGGTCGTCGTCGACGACAAAAACGACTTTGCGCTGGTCCAAGGTACTTGGCCTTACAGTTCATTCTACCTACAAAGGCAGCCGGTATTAGTCATCGGAGCCGGCTCGCTAACCTTCAAAATCGGCTGAGGTTCCAAGAAAGCCAGCGCATGTCAGCCCTGCTTGGAAGCTACGCTTCACCAAGGGCTTTCATATTGTCCTTTCGGACATCAGCACTATTGCTGAATCATTTCGGGGCCTGCAACCATTGATTGTATTGACAGCACTAGCTTAGTACCCCGAGCCGCTCCGCCATCCTGACCAGTTCCGCCAGAGATTGCACCTTCATCTTCTCCATGACCTGATGCCGGTGCGCCTTGATGGTGCGCTCCGTCGTTCCCAGCTCATGTGCGATCTGCTTGTTGAGCTTGCCGCGCACCACAAGTTCAAATACCTGGCGCTCACGCGCCGTCAGCGCGGCCAACAGCGTTCGCATCTCTTCCAGCCTGTGTTGCTCTCCGCGCGTGATGGCATGACGGGCCATCGCGCGCTCGATTGCGCCGAGCAACTCTTCCGACTCGACCGGCTTGGTGAGGAAATCCTCCGCGCCAGCTTTGATGGTCCGCACTGTCGTCGGCGTGTCGGCATGCCCCGTTAGGAATACGATCGGCAGGGTTGAGCCGAGCGCGTTCAGACGCCCCTGTAGCTCCGGCCCGCTCAAGCCGGGTATCCGCACGTCGAGCAGGATGCAACAAGGCTCATTCTCGTCGGGCGGACAGTCGAGCAATTGTTGCGCCGACGGATAGGTCGCCACCTGGTAACCCGCAAGTGTCAGCCGCCGCTCGATCGCGGTGCGGAAGGACGCATCATCGTCGACGACATGAACGCGACCGGACATCGCTCCCTCCTATGCGGCCAGCGGCAAGGTGAAATGAAACGCCGCCCCGCCGCCGCTCTGGTTCTCGGCCCAGATCTGCCCCTTGTGGGCGAGAATGATGGTGCGTGCAATAGAAAGCCCAATTCCCATGCCCTGGTCCTTGGTGGTGAAGAAGGGATCGAACACCTGGGCGAGCTTGTCGGCCGGAATGCCGGGTCCGGAATCAGAAATCGAGATTACAACCGACGATCCATCGTTTAGTTCGGTGCGGCCGATCACCGTGCGGCCATAGGGAATTGTCGCCATCGCATCCATGGCATTGACCACCAGATTGAGGATGACCTGCTGCAGCTGGATCGGGTCGCCTTTGATACGCAGCGTACCCGGCACCGTCTGCAGATATAACGCGACATTGCGTGCCGATGCCTGGACGGACAGAAACTTGAACGCCTCACCCATGACCTCGTTGAGATCTATATCCCGCGTCTCGAACGGCGTCCGCTTCAGGAAACCGCGCAAGCGGCGGATCACCTCGCCGGCGCGCTGGTCGTCGCGCTTGATATCAGCGAGAATTTCCCTGATCTCTCCGAGGTCGGGCTTGTCCGATTTGAGGATTAGCTCGGCAGTCTCGGCATTGGTGAGGATTGATCCCAGCGGCTGATTGAGCTCATGCGCAATCGACGACGACAATTCTCCGGTCGTTGCCTGCCGGTTGACATGCGCGAGCTCCGTCATCCGCTGGTGAGACTCCAATTCGGCATTGCGTCGCAGATGACGCTCATGCAGCAGGAACATGATCAATCCGGCCTGGGCCAATATAGCGGATGCGATGGCCATGCTCTGCCAGCGGTACTTTTCTATAAACGTGGGGTCGCGAAAGCGGATCTCGCTACCTTCGGGCAGACTCGCCTCGCCCACATTCCAGCGCTGCATCTGCGGCCAGTCGAAGATCGGCTTCACGCCTCCATACACCGGCTGAATGTCCGATACACTTGTACCGTCCAGGATGCGAAGCGCCAGCTTTGCGGCCTCCGCTCCGATCATTGAGGGAACAAGCACGTATCCGCCGATTCCGGGGCCAAGAAAAGTTTCTGCGGCCACCACAATTGGCCGGTTCGCCTTCTCGGCAATGAGCTTGACGGCGGTAGCCGGCGGATAGAACGTGTCCTCCCCGTCCGAGTAGACGGCCGAATAGATGATCGCGCTTCGGTCGGGCAATTCAGCGACCTGCTTGCGAATCTCGGACATCTTCTGTCCGATGATCTCAATCACCTTCAGACCGGCAGTGGATGCGGCGATTTCACTGTTCCAGTTTCGGTAAATGACCAGATTGTTCCAGTCGTCTCCAACGAGCGCGACTGTATCGAGGTCAGGCACCACAGCTCGCGCCGCTTGGATCGAGTCCGCCAGCGGTATCTTCACGATAACGCCGGTGGCGTTCGATTTCTGCTTGAGCCGCGCGAAATCCGCTTCGTCGATCATGGCGAAGACGATCGGCATGCCCGGCCACAATTCGTCGCGCCATTTGAGAACAAGTTCAGTTGTGGCCGCGCCAATCCCAACCACAGTCCCGAGCGGCTTGCCCTGATACTTCTCCTTCAAATACCGCTTCAAGGCCTCCTCATAGGCCGGACCGTTAAAGCGGCTCAAATCGAGACTTTCGCTGTAGAGCGTGACACGCCTATCGGAATGTTTGCTCACGACATCGCGTAGCCCTGCGAACACCTGATAATAGAATGGCCCGCGCAAATCCGACTGATCGAGCACGAGAATCGAGTGCGGCCGTTGCTGCTGTGCCGAAAGGCACGTCGGCGCGAGCAATGCGAACAAAACGACGATAAGGCCCTTGAAAGAAATGATTCCGCTCATGCGCCTGGCCCCGCAGGCAGTTTCGGGCAAACTCGGCAATGAATCTAACACCTCTCTATCTCGGCGAAAACCCGCAGTTGCCGTCAAGCCATGACCCGGGCAGCCATGTTGACGCATCCCTCCGCTAACCTGTCCTTTGGGACAATGGACTGGCCAGCGCCGATCGGGAAAATGCCTGCACTGCAAGTGGATTCCGGGGAATGCAACAGCGGCGTCGCATTCCTCGAGCGCCCCAATCAAGACCACCACCGAAGCCTCACCCTTCGAAGGAGATGGTCCAATGTTTGCCCGCATCAGCGACAGTTCCAGTGAATTTCCCGGCATTTTTGGCGAAAGCCTCACCCAAAATAGTTTGTCGCGACGGATCAGTTTGAATGAATTTAGCTACAAGAAGGGTACCGAGATTTTTGGAGAGAAGGAGCCGGCTGATTACGTTTACCAGGTCGTGAGCGGGGCGGTACGAAGCTACAAGCTGCTCTCCGACGGCCGACGTCAGATCGGCGCCTTCCACCTCGCCAACGACATTTTCGGTCTCGAGATCGGATCCGATCACCGCTTCACCGCCGAAGCAGTCATTGACACGACGGTCCGCTTGATGAAGCGGCGCAGTCTAGAGCTGGTAGCCGAGAGCGACGTCACGGTTGCTCGCAATCTGCTCAGCATGACCACGAGCAGTTTGCGGCACGCCGAGGACCACATGCTGCTGCTCGGACGCAAGACGTCGCTCGAGCGCGTCGCCGCGTTCTTGATTGAGATGGACCGGCGGTCAACGGCCGCCGGCGTCCTCGCCCTGCCGATGTGCCGGCGCGATATCGCCGACTATCTCGGCCTGACGCTGGAAACGGTGTCGCGCGCGCTGTCACGCCTGCACGATCTTGATATCCTCGGCTTCATCGGCAACACGCAGCGCCAGATCGTGCTGCTCGATCGCGAAAAGCTCGCTAGGTTCGATCTCCAGAACTGAACGGCGTGCCGAAGGTCACGGTAGAACCAAGATACGCCAGCGTTTTCATCAGCACCTCGAACACAACCGCCGTGGACCAGCCAAACATCAGGATTCCGGTCATCGCAGCCATTGGGCCGAGCAGTTGCCATGCCTTGACCGGCGTGACGTCGCCATAGCCGAGCGTCGTGTAGTTGACGAAGGCGAAATAGAGCAGGTCACTGCCCTCTGGGGCCGCACCGACCAGCGCATAGGATAGCGCCCAGACGGCTACTTCGATCCCGTGCGCGAGCTTCAGCACCACCACGGTGGCAATCATGACGGCCATCAGATGCAATCGTGGCGTTGAGGTATGTTTAAGGCCGACGGCGCGCGCAACACTGATGGCGGCAATCGTCGCCAATGCGTGAATCATGATGTTGATCATGCTGACGAGGAAGCCGACTAGAAGCTGACCTCCCATCACGCGGTCCCAATGTTGTGTGTCGTGCGTGTCTTTGCGACAGGCTCGGTTTCAGATGCTACCCTCACTTCATCGTCGCGCACCCATGCCGTCAGCAATTCCCAGGCCACCGCCAGGATGATCGGCCCGATGAAGAGGCCGACAATGCCATGCGCCAGCGTACCGCCGATCACGCCGAGGAAAATGACAAGTGAGGGCGTGGTCAGACCGCGCCCCATCACGATAGGCTTCAATACATTATCGGCTAGCGAGGCCGGTAGCAGGCACGCGGTGATCAGTAGCGCCACGGCAAAGGACTTGGTCACCCAGATCCAGATAAGGACGGGAATCACAATGATGGCCGATCCGATCTGAAGGATGCCGAGCATCATCACCGCAAAAGCCAGCAGTCCCGCGCGCGGGACGTCCGCAAACTTCAGGATCATCCCGATCACCAGTCCCTGCGCCACCGCAATACCGATTACACCCTGTGCCACGGAACGGATGGTCGCGCCCGCCAGCACCAGAAAATTCTCGCTCCGTTCGGCCACAACACGGGACAGGAAACGCTGGCTGGCTGCCACGAGCCGCGGCCCTGCCGGTAGCAGGAAGCCGGTCAGTGCGACCGCGACGAGAAACTTCAACGTTCCGACGCCAGCGCCACCGGCCAAGCCCAGCATCGTGCCGGCCATCGGCTTCAGATGCGGGGCAAATTCACGCAGCGCCGCGCGCAGGTTGGTCGAGGCCTGATCCCAGAGGGCAAAGAGCTGCATGCCGATGATTGGCCAATCCTTGACGCCAGCGGGCGGTGACGGAATGGCCAGCGTGCCGGCGCCGAGCTGCGCCGCGAAGCTGCGGAGCCCCTCCACGGCACCGAGGCCAAGCCACGTCGCGGGGCCGATGACGATTCCGAGATTGATAAGCGTCAGGACGGTCGCCGCGAGCTTCGGACGATTGCCGAGCAGACCCGAAAGCCAGTTGAAGACCGGATAAAGCGCCACGGCCAGAACGACGCTCCAGGCGAGGATCGGAATGAACGGCCGGATCACGACAAACGACCAGTAGATCAGGAGCGCCAGAAGCGCGAGCCGGACCGCAAGCTGGATTTCGTCCTCTCCCGCGAGGAGCTGTCGAATGGGTCGCAAGCGGCACCCCCATGTCTGCCGAATACAAGAATTATGCGGCTTACTCCGGATCAGCTTGATTCAAATCAAGCCCTGCGACTGCGAGGCACCAGCCAGCGTAGACGCCAACGCCACCTGAGCAGCCGGCTCATCCAGGCACAGATTCGCTTTCTCAAGAGCGAAGAGCTCAAGGCGATGCGCGATGCCGGGCTGCGGCTGTCGAGGCATGGTATCGGCAGGTCCGCAAATTGTGGGAAGAGTACTCGAGGGCACCACGGCGCAGGTTCCGAGGAACTGAAGCGTTGACGCAGATCAAGGTCCCGGCTGGAGGCGCGGTGACATTTACCGGCAATCACTGCACCTCCGATCGCTTGCCGGAGACCAAACATGAAGTCTGTTTCCGCCGAAGAAGCCGTAGCGATGATCCCCAATGGCGCGAGCATCATGGTTGGCGGCTTCATGGGCGTCGGCACGCCCGAACGCCTGCTCGATGAGCTGGTGCGGCAGAAGAAAGCCGACATTGCCCTGATCAGCAATGACGCGGCCGTTCCCGGCAAGGGTGTCGGCAAGCTGTTCGAGGGCGGACAGGTGTCTAGGATGATCGGCACCCACATCGGGCTGAATCCGAAAGCGCAGCAGCAAATGCTGGCAAACGAGATCACGGTGGACCTGATTCCACAGGGTACCTTCGTCGAGCGCATCCGCGCCGGCGGTTGCGGCCTCGGCGGCGTATTGACTCCGACGGGCGTGGGTACCCTCGTCGAGCAAGGCAAGCAGAGGGTCGAGGTCAACGGCAAGACATTCCTGCTCGAGACCGCGCTGCGTGCCGATTTCGCGCTGGTACACGCCTTTCTGTCCGACTATGTCGGCAATCTCTCCTATGCGCTGACCGCGCGCAACTTCAATCCCGTCATGGCGATGGCAGCCGATACCGTCATCGTCACCGCCGAGCACATCGTACCGGTCGGCGTCATCGCGCCTGACCACGTCGTCACGCCGGGCCCCTTGGTCGACTATCTCGTTGTGAACGGGTGACCCATGGATGCACAAACCATCATTGCTCGGCGCGTAGCGAAGGAGCTTCGCCCCGGTAACCTCGTCAACCTCGGCATCGGCATTCCGACACTCGTTGCCAACTACGTGCCCGAAGGGCTGAAGGTCTTCTTTCAGTCCGAGAATGGGCTGATCGGCACCGGGCCGATACCCGAGCAAGGCATGGCACATCCGCTCCTGACGGACGCCGGTGGCAAGCCAATAAGCGCCCTGCCCGGCGCCGCGACGTTCGACAGCGCGATGTCGTTCGGCCTGATCCGTGGCGGTCACGTCGACATTACGGTGCTGGGCGGCTTGCAGGTCGATGCGGCCGGCCACCTCGCCAACTGGATGATCCCAGGCAAGATGGTGCCGGGGATGGGCGGCGCCATGGATCTCGTGAGCGGCGCCAAGCGCGTAATCGTCGCCATGCAACATGCCGCTAAGGGCAAGTCGAAGATCGTTGCCAGATGCAGTCTGCCCCTGACCTCGGCGCGTCCCGTCGACATGGTCGTCACCGATATGGCTGTCATCGCCTTTCCCGACGGCAAGGCAACCCTGATGGAAACAGCGCCTGGCCTCAAGATCGCCGAGGTACTGGCGGTGACGGAAGCCGAACTCGCCATTCCGGACGTGGTGCCTGAAATGAAGCTGTGACGCGCCAAAGCGGATCAAAGCCATGCGGATATTCAACGGATTTGAAGAACTGAAAGCCGCCGTCGGCACGGAAGTCGGCACCAGCGAATGGATCGAGGTGACGCAAGACCGTATCAACAAGTTTGCCGAAGCGACTTGCGACGAGCAGTGGATCCATGTTGACCAGGAGCGCGCCCAGGCGGAGATGCCGGGCGGCAAGACCATCGCCCATGGCCTGCTCTCGCTCAGCCTGACCCCGATGTTCATCCGCTCCGTGATGGGCCTCAAGGGACTGAAGAACACCTTGAACTATGGTGCCGACCGCATTCGCTATCTCTCGCCGGTCCCGGCGGGATCGAAACTGCGCGGCCGCGTCAGCGTAGCCGAGGCTGAGGAAGTACCGCCGAATGGCTTGCGGGTGCATTATCGCGTGGTGATCGAGATCGAGGGCGGCCAGCGCCCCGCCTGCGTTGCCGAGGTGATCGGCTTGCACTACCGCTAGGCAACGCCTTCAATCGATGATGTGGTAGCCGCCGTCGATGTAGAGCACGCTGCCCGTAATCAGCTTGGCGCCATCGAGTGCGAGAAAGGCGGTCGCCTTGCCGACGTCGTCGATACTGACCAGGCGGCGCGTTGGCGCCTGCGACTGCGCCTTGTCCATCAGTTCGTCAAACTCCGGGATACCCGATGCCGCGCGGGTCGCGAGCGGTCCCGGTGAAATGGCGTGGACGCGAATGCCCCTGGGGCCGAGCTCGGCCGCGATGTAGCGCACCGCAGCTTCAAGCGCGGCCTTGGCGACCCCCATCACGTTGTAGTTCTTCACCACCATCTGACTGCCGTAATAGGTCATGGTGAACATCGTGCCGCCGTTCTTCATCAGCGGTTCCGCCAAATGCGCCATGCGCATGAAGGACCAGCACGAGACGTCCATGGTCTTCTGGAATCCTTCGCGGTCGACATCCACCACCCTGCCATGCAGTGCGCCCTTGGGCGAGAAGGCAATGGAATGAAGCAGAAAGTCGAGCTGCCCCCACTCCTTCTCGATTTTCTCGAATACTTTCTCGGTCTCGCCTTCGACCATGACGTCGAGCGGCATGAAGATCGGCGATTCCAACGCCTTGGCGAGTGGCTCGACGTGCTTCTTGGCTTTTTCATTCAGGTAGGTGACCGCCAAGTCGGCGCCCAGCGCACGAAACGCCTTGGCGCAGCCCCAGGCGATGGACTGGTCATTGGCGATGCCGACCACCAGCCCCTTTTTGCCTTTCAGCGCGACGTTGGTCTCGGGAAAAACCGGGATGTTCATGACACTCTCTCGCGTTTCTGGTTTGGCGATTGCCGGTTCATGAGCAGCGCCAGCGTGTGCTGCGCAATCATCAGCTCTTCGTCGGTGGGTACGACATAAACGGGAACGCGGCTGTCAGACCGCGATATCCTGGTGGCGTGGCGGGCATTCTCGGCCGCATCGAGCGCGACGCCGAGCCAGCCCAGTTTCTCTGCAATGCGCGCACGGATGGAAACCGAGTTCTCGCCAATCCCGGCTGTAAATACGAAGCCGTCAATCCCCTGCAGCGCGGCCGCCAACATGCCCGCGTTGAGACCGATCCGGTAAACGAAATAGTCGATCGCGAACGCTGCGCGCGGATCCCCGCTGGTCTCGAGCTCCCGCATGTCGTTGCTGACGCCGGACAGGCCCTTCAGGCCGCAGTCGCGGTACAGAAAATTTTGCACATTCGACGCCGACATGCCTTTTTCTGCGATCAGATAAAGTACGACGCCTGGGTCGAGCTGGCCCGGCCGTGTTCCCATCGCAAGCCCATCGAGCGCCGTGAAGCCCATCGTGCTCTCGACGCTTTTTCCGCTCTTCATTGCGCACATCGAGGCGCCACTGCCGAGATGGGCCACGATCACGCGTCCGCCGGCGATCTCAGGCGCGACCTGCGGCAGACGTTTTGCAATGTACTCGTAAGACAGGCCGTGGAAGCCATAGCGCCTGATGCCTTCGGCATGAAGCTGATGCGGGATCGCGTAATGATCCGCGAGCGCATCATGGTCGCGGTGGAACGCGGTATCGAAACAAGCGACCTGCGGCAGCGCCGGAAAGTTGTTCAGCAGTGTCCTGATCGGCGCAAGGTTATGCGGTTGGTGCAGCGGCGCGAGCGATACGTAACGCTCGAGCCGCGACACCACGGCATGATCGATGAGCACCGGGTGGGCATGATCTGGCCCGCCATGGACGACGCGATGGCCAACCGCGATGGGGTTGATGTTGAGTTCATCGCGCAGCCAGGCACCTGCGACCGCCATTGCGGCTGAGACGTCGGCAACCGCTTCGATCGGATAGGCGCGGTCGGCCAGCGGATCGCCGGCGCCGCCGCTGGCGCGCAGTCGCGGCCGGCTGCCGATCCCATCCATCTGCCCCTTGACCTGCCGCCGCAAGGCGCCCTCGCCTTCTACCGCGAATATCTGGAACTTCACGCTCGAGGAGCCGGCATTGACGACGAGGATCGTATCCATGGCGGTCACGCTGCAGCAATTGGCGCTTTGCGCCGTCGGGCATCGGCTTGTAGGGCCGCCACGGCAGCGGAAGCCATCCGCGACCGCGCGGAATCCGCCCGTGATGTCAGCACAACCGGCACGCGCGCACCCAGCACGATGCCGGCGCCGTCAGCCTTGGCGAAATAGGAAAGATTCTTCGCCAGCATGTTGCCGGATTCGAGGTCGGGCACGACCAGTATCTGCGCCCGTCCGGCCACTTCCGACTTGATGCCCTTGATCCGCGCCGCCTCCATGTCGATGGCGTTGTCAAAGGCGAGCGGCCCGTCGAGCAACGCCCCCGTAATCTGCTTGCGGTCTGCCATCTTGCAGAGCGCCGCAGCTTCGATGGTCGAAGGAATTTTTGAGGTGACAGTCTCGACCGCCGACAGGATTGCGACCCGCGGCGTCGTGCCGAAGCCGACCTCGTTGTAGAGATCGACGGCGTTCTGGATGATGTCGCGCTTGACATCGAGGTCGGGCGCGATGTTGATGGCGGCATCGGTCACAAACACCGTCTCGGTATAGGCCGGCACATCCATGATGAAGACATGGCTGATCCGCCGATTTGTGCGCAGTCCACCCTCCTTTGCCGTAACGGCCCGCATGATCTCGTCGGTGTGCAGGCTGCCTTTCATCAGGACTTCACCCTTGCCCTCGTGAATCAGCTCCACGCCCTTCGCCGCCGCCGCGGCTTCCGTGGGCGGGGTGTCGATGATCTCGTAGCCAGCAATGTTCAGCTTGTGCCTGGCGGCGGTATCCCGGATCCTGGCGGCAGGGCCAACGAGGATCGCCTTGATGATCCCTGCTTCCACCGACTCGATCGCACCACGCAACGAGCTTTCGTCGCAGGGATGCACGACAATGGTTGTAACCGAGGGAACGCCCTTGGCCGCCGCAATCAGGCGGTCGTACTTTGATCCGGATTGGATCTCGCTGGCTTCGGATCGCTTTACGCTCATGGCATCGCTCCGAATCTCTATGAGGCTTTGGCCTTCGTATCGAAAAGCGCCACATTCTCTTCGAGCCCGAACAGCTCGGCCACCTGCTTCAGCCGCTTTGCTACCTCGCCGGATATTTCCGCGCTCGCCGAGAGCACTTCCTGAATAGCCGCGAAGGCCTTGCGGCGTTCACCCTTGTTCTCCGGCAGAAGTTTCGGGATGGCGGCGAGCGCGGCCTCCCGGTCGAGCAGCAGCATGAAGAACTGCTCCCGAACCAGCATCTTGAACTCGGCCAGCGTCATCCGCGCCGACTCGTCCTGCTGGCGCAGACGCCGCAATGCCTCAAGGCTGCGTTCGTCCACCATGCCGCGGGCCGACCCGGCATAGAGCAGCGCCCGGATAGCGGCCTCCCTCAAGCCACCGGCTCCAATCTTCGACTTCAATTCCTTGATGCGTGCCTCCAGAAACGAACGGTGCTTCGGGTCCATCTCGCGTCGGGACGAAGGCGTTGACTGCGGATCGACTCCCATCGCGGCCTGCAAGACCGGCGAGCCATAGATGGTAAGGAACATCGCCTCGCTGAGCGCTTCCTGCGCGTCGCGCCATTGGTCGAGCGAGCGGACGATCTGGTTCGATACTTTCTCCTGGAAGGCCAGGAATGGATTTTCCTTGGCGACCGGTTTGCGGTCCTCGCGCGCCTTTTCTGCTGCGTCCTCCACCACCTTCATCCAGGGATTCCAGCTGCTGAACATCTCATATTGCACCCGCAGCGGATGCCAATTGCGCATCAGCTCTGCCATCTGCGGCGTCACCATCGACTTGATCCAGGGCTGGAGGTACTTCCGGTACGCCGCAAGATTCATTTCCGAGATGCGCTTGGCGGTCTCGAAGCGGCGCTCATCATCCGGCGAATTGCCACCCATGGCGCGGATATCGTCCAACGTCCGAGCCTCGCAGCGCATGACCCACTGCCCTACCGTGAACTCATCATTGAGAGTTTCAGGGCCCCTCGCCTCAAAGGTCGCCTCATAGAGGCCAGGCGGCAGCACATCGATCAGGTCGATGTTGCTGGAGAACTCCGCGTGCTCTTTCTTGGCCACGCCGCCGGAGACGAAAATGCCGAGGTGGCCGATCGTCTCATGCACCGTATAGACGATAGTTTGCCCGTACGCCCTGATCTCGTCGACGTTGGCATAGAGATCGAGGATCCAGTGCAGCGCCTGCTGCGGCGGGGTGATGTTGTCACCCTTTGAGCAGAATACAACGATCGGCGAACGGACGTTGCGCAGGTCGACGGCCGTACCATCAGACATCTTAACCCGACCGGCAGCGAGATTGTTGCCGATGAAGAGTTCATCGACGATGAATTGAATCTCCTCGGCGTTCAGATTGACGTGCCCGCCCCACCAGCGCTCGAAATCGAGATAGCGGTCCGCCTCAGTATCGACCTTGGAGTACACGTTGTACTGCTTGGTCCACAGCGTGTTGGACGGATTTTGGCTCTCGAAATTTTGTACCAGCCAGGCGCCATCGAACTTGCCGCCTCCTAGATCGCTGGACAATGCGGTCAGCCAGCTCCCGCCGAGCAGGCCGCCCGAATAGCGCATCGGATATTTGCCGTGCACGCCGGCCCAGTACGCGAGTGGCGCACCCGCGATGATCAACGGACCAAACAGTTGGGGCCGTAGTGAAGCGAGGATCATGACGGCCCAACCCGCCTGGCAGTTGCCGATCACGCACGGCTTGCCGTCGGCCTGCGGATGCCGCTCGATCACTTTCTCGATGAAAATCGCCTCGGCGCGTGCGATACGCTCGATGGTCTGGCCCGGCATAGGCTCGGGCAAAAAGCCGATGAAGTAGCAGGGATGGCCCGCCTTCATTGCGACCCCGATCTCGCTGTCGGCCTTGAAACCGCCGATGCCCGGCCCATGCCCGGCACGGGGATCGACCACGACGAATGGCCGGCGTTTCAGATCGATCTCCACGCCTTTGGGCGGGATGATCCTGACCAGCGCGTAGTTGACTGGATGCTCGAGCTTGCGGCCATCGATGATGAGTTCCGCGGCATAGCTCAAGACGTGCGGCGCCGTCTGCGCCACATGCTCGCGATATTGGTCGCCGCGCTGGCGCATGATGTCGAGGAACAGCGCCGTGCGCTGTCCGGCATCGACCATATATTCCACCGCGGAGGCAACGAGCCCCGACATTGCGCCGCCGGGCAGTTCCAGTTTCTCGAGAGCCATTCGTTCGATCCTTCTACTGGAAAACGGATACAAAGCGGCTCAGACCTGGCAGACGTTGATCTAAGTCAATACCGCTCGAGCACTCGTCGGCCCTGCTTGAAGCGGGAGGAAATGGATGCAGGACCTGGCAAACTACTCTGCTACCGAACGCCTGCGCGACGGCCGCGAGATCAAGATCCGCGCGCTACGGCCCGACGACAAGGACGACATGCTGGCGGCTATCGGCCGCACCGGGACACACTCGCTACAACGTCGATTCTTCGTGGTGAAGCGAGGCTTCTCGGAAACGGAGATCGCCTTCTTCATGAATATCGATTACGTCAATCACGTCGCCCTCGTCGCCCTCGCCGAGGAAGATGGACGCAGCGTCATCATTGGCGGCGGACGCTACGTCGTTACTCAACCCGGCCAGGCCGAGATCGCCCTTGTCGTGATCGATAACTATCAGGGTCAAGGCCTGGGTACGCTCTTAACGCGCCATCTGTCGATCATTGCGCAAAGGGCTGGACTGAAGGAACTGATTGCCGAGGTCCTCCCCGAGAACATTGCCATGCGGAAAGTCTTCGAGAAATTCGGCTTCCGAGCTCAACGCGGAAGTGATCCGCAGGTACTGCACCTTGTACTGAAACTCTGACGAAACAGGATGATGCGAGTTGCGGGCCATTGACTTGGATCAAGGCCGCTTCAGGCTTGCCCGATGGAAGAATAGCGCTGTCGTTCCCAAGGAGGAGAACTATGGCTGAAACCACGAAGATCTCTGTTGAAAAAGCACTTAACCAAGTGCGTAAGGCTGATGCCGCGCCCAAATCAAAGTCAACGCGTCGCGATGAGGAGATGGAAGCGCTTGATGAAGAGACCAGACGCATGAGGGCGCAGAGACTACGGCTGGAGCGGCGCCAGAAGCCACCCTCATCGTGAGCAATGTGTCCGGGCATTGAATTGGCCACGACGTATGCGGTGGCAAAGTTGTGGAGGCCCTCCCTTCCCGCGCGCTCATGAAGGGGCGTGTACGCCCGGAGGAACGATGTAAAGGGTCATGGCAAAGATCGCATAGATGAATATCAGCAGCGCACCGATAAACCATGCAGAGCGTCCGCTGTTGGTTATGAAGCAAGACGTCACGGTTGCGATCATCACCATCGTCACTGCGCCCGGCCAAAACAGCAGATCCATTGGCTTGGGACCAATAAAGTAACTTAGGATGACGAGAACCGGCGCGACAAAAAGAGCGATCTGGGACGCGCTGCCCAGCGCAATGCTGACGCTCATATCAAGGCGGTTCTTGCGCGCCGCAGAGAATGCAACGGCCATTTCAGCCGCACCACCCACAAGCGCCACCACGATAAACCCGACGAAAGCCGGGCTCATGCCCAACGTCTCTCCCGCTTTCTGGACAGACCCGACGAAAATCTCACTAACGAGCGCTACGAGAATGGTGACGATGATCAAGGTTCCGACGGCCAAGCCGATAGGCCAGGCCTCATGCGTATCCTTGCCGTTGTGATCCGCGCTGCCAAACAAGTCCTTGTGCGTTCGTAGCGAAAACAACAGACTCAACGCGTATGCGGCTATGAGCAAGATTGCCAAACCGATACTGAGCTTCTGCGATACAGCCTCTCCTTGCGCCAAATTGAGATCAGCGACCGCCGCGGGGGCAAGAAGCGCGATTGTCGCCATCAATAGCAAGGCCGCATGAAGCCTCCCGCCGGCGCGATTGTAATCCTGCACCCGATGACGCAACCCACCCAACAGGAAGGACGCCCCCAACATAAAGAGGGAGTTAGTGACGATTGCGCCGGCAATCGAGGCCTTCACAAGCATATACTCTCCGGCGCGGAGAGCAGCCAAGGCGATGATCAGCTCCGTCAAATTTCCCAAGGTCGCATTGAGCAACCCGCCTATCGCATCTCCCGTTTTCTCGGCCACACTCTCGGTTGCGTGGCTGAGCAAGGCAGCAAGAGGCACAATCGCCAGCACGGCGAGGACAAACAATGAGGTATGGGCTGAAGGCGCAATTGTCTCGACAACAAGCACAGTCGGAACGAAGGCCAGCATCCAAAGGAGCGGGCTGTGGCAAATTTCCTTGAACAGCGGGTTCATGTGGCCTGACGCTTAGGGGTCTGCCGACGAAACGCACACGTGAGCGCGGTTCTGGACCTTGATCTAAGTCAAGCTTGTATAGTTGGTTGTGCCGTCATCTGCGTCGCTATTCTGTTATGCGTTCTTTGCATGGAGGCCACGATGCTCGCCCGCGAAAACTGAGCATGCAGATGACGTCTCCGCTGTCCTAGCGGCAAGTTCTGGCCATGACCGGAGCGATGAAATGATGGCGTCACGTCCGCCTTTACCCCGCTAACTGAACTGCATCGCCGACCCAATATCGCTGGCGGCAAGACTGCGCGGAGCGCCTCGCGCGCGCGGGGAACCCCCAGAAGATTATCAACTGCAGGTCCGGCTTGCGGCTGCAGGCCTACCGTAGACCTAATGGCGAGCGCCGGTAGTGTGATCGAGTGACGTCTTCAGCACCGTACCACCCTCACCCTTGAGCCCCTCGAGCACTTTGTCCGCGGTGACTTTACGTACTAGCACGAACAGTGCAGCAGTTCCGGGCTGTATGGCAGCGGCGGTTTCCTTCATCCACTTGTCGTCGATACCTACATCGGTCAGATATCCGCCCAGCGTGCCGGACGCTGCGCCAAGGGCCGCGCCAAGCAATGGCGCTAGAAAAATAAGGCCAATGAGAGTTCCCCAAAAAGTGCCCGAAACGGCCCCGGCGGCAGCGGTGTTGATCAGTTGATTCAGCTTGATGCGTCCTTCGGTGTCCTTTACCGCAATCACCGCATCGCCCAGCTCGATCAGATACTCCTTCTGCATGGCTAGCAGTTTCTGACGGACTTCTTCCGCTTTCGATTCAGTGGGAAATGCGATCACCACAAGATCACTCATCTGCATCCCTCCCTTGATACCGGGCGCCTGCCGCCCCAATCACCTCGTCTAGCGACCACTCGCGGGCACTGAGTGAAAGTCAATTCGTTGCCACACGTTTCTGTTGATCTAGATCAACAGAAGCCGGCGCTAGATTTGGCGCATTGAAAAATCAGTTTTGCGGTCGCCTGAGCTACTTTCAGGCCGGTATGTCAATTCTGCTCGTTGTCAGCGCCGAGGTTGCCTAAGCGCCGAGCACGCCTTCCGCTCGAGGTTTGCCATGGCCGAAAACAATCAGACTTTCCGTCGAGAAGGCGTGCGGCGCCGACGCACGGATAATCCTGTGCGTGCGCAGCTGCCGGAAACCCGTTGTAGAGCACGAGCATGCAAACGGTAAGGAACGTCAGTCGCATTGTTAAAACTCGCCAACGCGGCACGTCTCAAAGAGCCTATCGCAAGCGTTGGAGGACATCGCGTGCGAGCAGCGTGTTTGCGCACGAAAAGGCGCATGAAACAGAAATTGGTATCCCTATAGCGTCCCTTGCGCGCGGTTCCGGAAGGCGCGACTGAGCGGGGGACAATTGTCCCGGTTAAATGGGCATGTGACGCTCTCCCGGATGACGACCTATCAGCTAGTCGTCCGTGAAGAACGGCTAAGCGACTGAGTTGGAGTCGTAATTCTTCTTTGCAGGCTGTTTTGAGATCGCAGGGTTTTGGTGCTTTGGGCACGGCTGCAATTTTGTTTCCGGGATTGAACGAAGCCGCTGGCGCGGCATGTAGGGAGGCATAGCAAGGATTGCCTCCTGTCTGAGAGGATTGCGGGTTTTCGAAGCCCAACCCTTTAGACAGGAGGTTTTCCGATGGCTGAGATCAGCCCACTTCGCCGCCGCATGATCGAGGATGACGGTCCGCAATCTGTCACCGGCGACGCAACAATCCTACCTCAACGCCTTAGCGAAGTTGAGCCGATATTTCGGTCGTTCTCCTGACCGCCTCGACCTGGAGGATATCCGTGCCTTCCAGGTTCATCTGGCTGCAACGGGGATGTCCTGGCCGGCGCTGAACCAGATCGTCTGCGTTCGTCTAGGGTGTGACGCTTGGTCGTGACACCGTTCCAGAGCGCATCGCCTGGGCGCCGATTCACATTTGGCGGATTGCGCGCTCTGTCGCTCCGATTCCAGCTTTCATCGCTTGCTCAAACGACGCTCCGCGCACGAAGTCGCTCGGCTGACATGCCATTGTCGTCTATCGACGACGAGCTTCTGGAACAGTTCGATCTGTCTCCTTGTGTGTCGCCGGGTCCGCCTCGAACGCTTGCTTCCCCTTTGCTGACCACAGCGCTCGCGCCTGTTCGCCCTGACCGCTTTGGAGCTTGTCGGCCATCCAGAGCAGCGCGCCGTAGATCATGGCACGGTCGTTGCCCGTCAGGTCCACGACACCTGCTTTCACGACAAGGCCGCCGAGTTCGATAAGGTGCCGCGTGCGCTTGCGGCGCTCGACCTGCCATGTGCGCATGTCATGTCGCGCCCTTGCGGCCTGATGCCGGTTGCGCGCTGCCCGATTGCGCCGGAGCGCCGTCCGTGTCGCGGTCAGTTGCCGGTGCAGATCGCCGCGACCGTCCCTGAAAGAACGCGACCCCGCGCCTGGCCCATGCCTCCCTCTTTCCGGCCTCTTTTGTCTCGGCCAGCACGATCAGCGCACCCGCCAGTTCATTGGCGGTGAGGGTGTCAGCCCCCGTGGCAACGACCAGCTCGCCGAGCTGCCGCACCTTGCGGGTTTTCAGCCCGCGCGCCTTGTCTTCGAGCGCCTTCAGTTCCGCGTCAAAGTCCCGTGGCTTGCGCATCCTATCCTCCAAAGCTGTCTATGCGCGATGATAGTTGAGGAGCCCGCAGAATGCTGTAAGGCTGCCGGGACGGCTTGGGACGCGGTAGTCCCGCCCGAGAATTTTTCGAGGGAGGGCGCGCTTATACGTCGTTCCGACGTTCGCGTCGCTGTGCCACTGATCTGATCGCGATGGCGATCTATCATCTTCACGTCAAGGTCATTGGCCGCAAGGCCGGGAGCAGCGCGGTAGCGTCGGCCGCCTACCGCTCGGCCTCGCGGCTGCGCGACGAGCGGCTCGAACGCAGCTACGATTTTTCGTCCAAGCGCGGCGTCGTTCATTCCGAGGTACTGCTGCCGGAGAACGCGCCGGAGGCATGGAGCGACCGGGAACGGCTCTGGAACGATGTCGAAGCCTTCGAAGCCAGGAAGGACGCACAGCTTGCCCGCGAGGTCGAATTCGCCATCCCGCGCGAGATGACTGAGGCGCAGGGGATCGAACTGGCCCGCGACTTCGTTCGGGGCGAATTTGTGGATCGGGGCATGATCGCTGATCTCAATGTGCATTGGCACATGGCCGAGGACGGCATGCTCAAACCCCACGCCCATGTCATGCTGACCATGCGCGCCGTGGACGAGAACGGTTTTGGCCGGAAGGTGCGAGACTGGAACCGCACGGAGATGGTCGAGCGCTGGCGCGAACGTTGGGCCGAGGTTGCCAATGAGCGTCTGGCCGAACTCGACATCGATGCTCGCATCGACCACCGCAGCCTTGAAGCACAAGGCATTGCGCTGGAGCCGCAAAGCCAGATCGGCGCGCGGGCGCTGCGTATCGAAGGCGAAGGGATCGAGGCCGCCGACCGCGCCGAGATACACCGCGAGATCGCCCGCGGTAATGGCGCGCGGATCATCGCGGATCCCGATCTGGCATTGGATGCGATCACGCATCAGCGGTCGACCTTCACGCGCCGCGACATGGCGAAGTTCGCGCATCGTCACAGTGATGGGCTCGACCAGTTCAACGAGGTGATGGGCGCGATGCGCGGAGCGCCTGATCTGGTCGCACTCGGCGCGGACCCTCGCGGCGAAGATCGCTTCACGACCCGCGCCATGATCGAGGCGGAACAGCGCCTGCATCGCGCCGCCGAACTGATGGCGGAACGGGAACGCCATGAGCTGCGTGACGCCGACCGCGAAGCCGCTTTGGCGCGTGCGGAAGCGCGCGGCCTTGTCCTGTCGGGCGAGCAGGCCGACGCGCTCGCGCATGTCACGGACGGGCGCGATTTGGGCGTCGTGGTCGGCCATGCCGGAACCGGCAAGAGCGTGATGCTGGGCGTAGCGCGGGAGGCCTGGGAAGCGGCAGGCTATGAGGTTCGAGGCGTGGCGCTTTCCGGCATCGCGGCGGAAAACCTCGAAAGCGGATCGGGCATTGCGTCGCGCACCATTGCCAGCATGGAGCATGGCTGGCAACAGGGCCGCGACCTGCTCACGACCCGCGATGTTCTTGTCATCGACGAGGCGGGCATGGTCGGCACGCGCCAGTTGGAGCGGGTGCTGTCCCATGCGGCAGAGGCCAGCGCCAAGGTGGTGCTGGTCGGCGATATCAAGCAGCTGCAATCCATCGAGGCGGGCGCGGCCTTCCGCTCGATTCTCGAGCGTCACGGCCGGGCGGAAATCGGCGAAGTGCGCCGTCAGCGGGAGGACTGGCAGCGCGACGCCACGCGCGATCTCGCCAATAGCAAAGCTGGCAGTGCGCTTGGAGCTTACCGTTCCCACGGCATGGTGCATGAGGCCCAGACCCGCGAGCAGGCGCGCGGCGATCTGATCGAGCGCTGGGACCGCGACCGGCAGGCGTCACCCGACAAGAGCCGGATCATCCTCACCCACACCAACGACGAAGTCCGCGCACTCAACGAGGCTGCGCGGGAGCGGATGCGGGCTGCGGGTGATCTGGGGGATGACGTGCGCCTGACGGTCGAACGCGGCGCGCGCCACTTCGCCAGAGGGGACCGCGTCATGTTCCTGCAAAACGAACGCGGCCTTGGCGTGAAGAACGGCACCCTGGGAGCCATCGAACAGGTCAGCGCGCAATCCATGACCGTGCAGACCGACGATGGTCGCTCCGTTCGCTTCGACCTCAAGGATTATAACCGGATCGACCATGGCTACGCCGCGACCATCCACAAGGCGCAGGGCATGACGGTAGACCGCACCCATGTGCTGGCGACACCGGGCATGGACGCCCATGGCAGCTATGTCGCCCTGTCGCGGCACCGCGACGGCGTGGACCTGCATTATGGCCGAGACGATTTTGCCAGTCAGGACCGGCTGGTCCGCGCCCTGTCGCGCGACCGTGCCAAGGACATGGCCTCGGATTACGAACGCGCCGATCCGGTACAGAGCTACGCCGAGCGGCGTGGCATCACCTTCCGCGAGCGCGTCGCCGAGATCGTGCGCAAGGTCGTACCCGAGGAGGTACGCAACATGTTCGATGGCCTGCGCCCGTCTGCCGAAGCTGTGCCTGGCACGGAAAGCGCGCGGAGGCCGCAACGGGAAGCGCCGGAAAGGAAGGCGTCGGAAGACCCGGAAGCGGCGCTGCGTAAGGCCCGCACGAAGGCTCTGATCCGTCATGCCCGAGCCGTAAATGCGATCTTCGATACGCAGGAGCGGGGTGGCAAGACCAGCCCGGATCAGGTGAAGGAATTGCAGCAGGCCCGCAAGGTCTTCGTGGAGGTGCGGCCCCATGGCTCGCACGACGCCGAAGCTGCCTACAAGAAGAACCCGGAACTCGCCCTTGAAGCCGCTTCGGGCAACTCCGCCCGCGCCGTCCGTGCTCTCCAGCTCGAAACCGAACTGCGTACCGATCCGAGCCGCCGCGCCGGCCGCTTCGTGGAACGCTGGCAGACGCTCGACCACACCAGCCAACGCCAGTATCAGGCTGGCGACATGCCCGGCTACAAGGCGACGCGCTCGGCGATGGGCGACATGGCGAAAAGCCTGGAACGCGATCCGCAACTGGAATCCATCCTCGCCAACCGCAAGAAAGATCTCGGTATCGCGTTCGAATCAGGCCGCCGGCTCGGCCAGGAATTGGCCTTCACCCACGGCCTCGACATCGGCAGAGGCCGGGGCCTCGGAATTTGATCCATCCATCTGCTGCCGTCTCTACGCCACGCTACGACGGGTCGAACAACCCTCTTGCCCGCCTGCACCTGCTTGTCCTGTCTGGGCGCAGAAGCCGTCAGAAACAGCCAGCAGGAGGCAGCGCGGCCATGCGCGAACCAGACCGTATCATCCGTCTCAAAACCGTCCTTTCCCGGACCGGGCTGTCCCGGTCCACCATCTACCGCAAAATCGCCGAGGGCACGTTCCCGCCGCAGATCAGGATCAGCATCAACGGCAGCGGCTGGCATGAGTCCGACATCAACCGCTGGATTGCCGATCCCGTCGCATGGCGCCCGAAGCGCGAGTTCGATGCGGTTCGATAAGGCAGGTGGTCGCTTGCTGCTGACGGCAGTGAACCGGACCGGCGTCAGGCCGTAAAGGCTGGCGCTGTCGCGCCCCCGCTTCGCGGCTTCGACCTTGACGGCCTCACGCCGCCCCGGTTTGGGCTCCCCGTTTGGGGCAAAGGTAGATTGGGAGCGGTCGCGCTTCCAATCCGGAACAGTGGCAGCGGAGCGTGCGGCGAAGAACTTCCCCTGATTAAAACGCAGACTAAACGCAAAATTTCAGTCTGGGACATCTTAGGCCATTCTGAAAATCGATGAATTGTGAAGAAGATGGATGGCGCTCTCGGAACGATTCGAAGTCCGACCCTCAGATTCGTGTTGAAGGGCCCGAAGCGATGGGCTCATCTTCGGAACGCGAACATGGCAGCAACCAGTTTCGCACCAGAAAGGATCCCATCAAAGGGCAACGAACGCGATCGAACGCAGACGAAACCACAGCAAAAATCAACAGAGCCGATCGATGTTCCGCCGCTCATAACGGTCTGGTTGTAGGTTCGAGTCCTGCCGGGCCCACCAGTAAATCAAACACTTATCAGGTGTTCGTTTCGCGTGCCGTCGAGGCACCGCACCAGAAACGCCGCGTATTGTAGCTCATTGCTCCACTTCAACGGTTCTCAAACTACTGTTCCACATCCAATCCCGCTATGATCTCTTCTTCACAATCGTAGATTCGGCGGCGTTTTCGCGCGAACAGGCCAAACCGCGCTTTGGGCTTCTGCCGTCGAACGGCCAATTAACTCTCCACCTGTTTCTTGAGTGTCCGACCCGCGGGAAAAAGCAGTCACGACGGCCGTGGGCGGCTGAAAGACTGCGGCTCTGAATGCTCCGCATGCGATCAAACACGATGCAGAATACGATCAGGTCATTCGTGTCGGAACGCTTCGGCCGGTTCGAGCGCGGCGGCGCGCGAGGCGGGGTAGAGTCCGGACAGCAGGCCAATGACGCCGCCAACAGCTGGCGCAAGCAAGGGAGCGAGCGGGTCGAGCACCGGAGTCCAGACCTGATACGCCGAGACACCCACCACGATCAGCACACCGATGCTGGATCCAAGCAGTCCCCCCACGACGCCCATGGACGCACTCTCAATAAGAAACTGCGCTGCAATGTGGCGGCGCGTCCCGCCAATGGCACGGCGCAGTCCGATCTCAGCCGTCCGCTCCATAACGCCCACCAAGGTGATATTTGCGATCCCAAGCGCGCCGACCACAAGCGACAGGCCGCCAAGCAGCAGGAACATCATGTTGAGGTCGGTTTGCACATCATCGCGTACGCGCCGCGGCTCTTGCGGCAGTTGCACGCGAAGCGCGCGGGGATCATCCGGCCGCAGCGCCGCCCGCGCCTGAAGCGCGATCAGGGAAGCGGCGCCGATCTTCGTCTCCACGACCACCATGCCAGGCCCGAACAGCCTGAAATGTCGTCGCGCCGTGCCTTCGGGAATAATGACCGAACCAAGCAGTTCCGGCTTTCGCACCACATCGCGGAGGATACCGATCACGAGATAAAGCTCGTCGCCGACATAGATCGCGGGCAGCCGCTCGACTCCAGTGATGCCCAGGCGCCGCGCGGCATCTGGGCCGAGGATCGCAACTCGCTCGGCGCGGGCAGAATGCCCGCCGTCGATAAACCGTCCCGAGGCAAGGTCAGCGCGCACCGCGCGGAACAATTCCGGGGAGGCGGCGCGCACCGCCAACTTGAATGCCGTTTGATTGGCGGGATCCACCACGGGTGAGGCGCTGACGAGCGTGTCGTTGACATTGACATCGCTGAGCAGGCCTGCGGCGACTACGCCGTTCAAGCGAACGAGACGTTCCGGCGCGTCCCATGGAATAGCGCGCGGATCAACCGTGCCGGTCGTCATTCCCGGCCGCGCCGTGATGAACAATTCCGTGGCGGCTAGTTGATCGAACTGACTGATGATGCGGTTGCCGGCAGTTCGCGTCAGACCAATGGTAGCCACCAGCGCCGACATGCCAATCACGATGCCAAGCACCGTTAGCGCCATGCGGGCCGGCCGCGCGATCGCCCCGGCGATCGCCTCAGCGAGAAGGTCGCGCGCCGTGATCCCCGAAGGCGCAATGCGCACCCTCGCTTGAGGCGGCAATACGGTTTCGCTCCCACCAAAGAGCCGGCCATCCTTCATGTTGACCCGGCGCGAGGCCCGGCGCGCCACGTTTTCGTCGTGTGTGACGACGACGATCGTCATGCCCTCCTTGTTGAGCTCGGCAAAGAAGTCCAGGATCGACTCGGTGTTCTTGGAATCAAGATTGCCGGTCGGCTCGTCACACAGGAGCAGACTCGGTGATCCCATCAGGGCGCGGGCGATCGCCACCCGCTGACGTTCGCCGCCGGACAATTTGGAAGGCAGGAAATTCGCGCGATGCTCGAGGCCGACGCGGCGAATTTCCTCCATCGCCCGTTCGCGCCGCCCGCGTCCGGTGTGCCGACGGTAAACTTCCGCCAGCATGACGTTCTCAAGGACGGTGCGATACGGCAGGAGGTGAAAAGACTGAAAGATGAATCCAATGCGCCGGCTGCGCAATCCCGCCCGCTCATTCTCGCCTAGCGTCGTCGTTTCAATCCCATCAAAGAAATACTTTCCGCTGGTTGGCCGGTCGAGGCAACCCAGGATGTTTAGCAGCGTCGATTTCCCCGAGCCGGATGGACCAGTTATCGACAGCCATTCGCCGCGCCGCAACCCGAGGTCGACATCGACCAATGCGTCGACTGCAGGATCGGTCCCGAATTGCTTGCACACCTTGCGCAGATCGAGCACATGGTCGGCAGCGGTAGCAGCCGTCTTGAGCGGCAATGCCGGCCGTATATGTTCGGCGAGCCTCATTTCACAGCCGATGGCTCGGCTGTTTTGTAGCCCACCACCACTAGTTGCCCGGGGGCGAGCCGCCCATCGGACGTGTTAACCTCGACATATCCACCCGTCGAAAGCCCCGGCTGCACGGTGACGTATTCCTGCTTGCCGCCGCGATCGACCAGTACGCGCGATGTTCCGTCGGCGGCAAGCGAGACGGCGCTGGTCGGCACCGCGGTGACCGCCCCCTTCGACGTCTCGATCGGAATAGTCAGACGGACGGAAAACCCTGCCAACGGCACCGGCGTGGTCTCCACCTTGGCCCCGAGATAGAAATGATAGCCGTCCACGCCGCGCGTACCCGGCGTGTTCGCCACCGTCTCAACGATCCCGGTTGCCTTGATCCCAAGCGCCTGCTCGTCGATCGCAACTTTCATCCCGGGCTTCACCAACGGCGCGGCTTCAAGTGGCAGTTGCGAGTCGATGCTGAGCTGGTTATCGGTCACGCTCATGACTGGCCCGGAAGCATTGGCGGCGACCGCAGCCGTGACCTCGTGGACGCGGATTGGTAGCGACGGGATGAACACGACCTCGTCCGCCGGCACCTGCACGCCGAGCTTGGCGCGTGCCGCCGCAAGTTCGCTGGCGAGCCGCTCTGCACGCTCGGTTGCGACCTTGACGTCAAATTCGGCGAGCGACTGCTGTTCCTGCGCCGCGCGTATGCTGCGGTCACCTTCCAGGCGAGCCGCCTTCACCGCTCCCTCGGCGACCTTGATCCGTTCCTCGGCCAGCGCGGCTTCGCGCGCCGCGGTCTGAATCGCCAGATCGGCTTCCAGCTTCGCCTTGCGCTGCGCGGCACGCGCCACTTTGAGCTTGGCCTCGGCCGCGGCGCGCGCCGTTTCGGTCTGGCGCGGATCGAGCACGATCAGGGCCCGATCGGCGACTTGCGTGGCGACATCGGCGCTGGCCGCGGTCGCGGAATGCTCGGCCCGTGCGCGTTCGGCTTCAAGCGCGAGCGATTTGCCGGCACGCGCGTCTGCCAGCTGGCGGCTATCGCCAACACGCGCGGAACTGTCGAGGGCGGCCTGTCGCGTGTTCTGCTCCGCAATGGCCCGCGCGGCGGCGACCGCTTTCACCGCGGTTTCGCGCATGGCCTCGGCCGCAAGTTGGGCCCGCGCGGCATCCGACCACTCTCGCTCGAGCGCGGCAACGGCAGCACGTTGTTCGCGCGTCGGTGCGAACGGATCCCACCCGGCCTTTTTATACATACGCTCGATCGCAGCGGATGTCTTTTGATCGTAGTTGTCATCGACCGTTCCCGGATCGAAGCCAAGACGAGCCAGAGCTTCTTCAAGCTGGCGGACGTCGCCGCCGCTCGTTCCCGGCGCCATGTCGCGAAAGGCAGGTGCCGCGCCCTGGAGGACAAAGACCGGCCGGCCGGACGCGGACAGAATCACTTCGCCCTCCACAAAATTCGCATTTGGCCGCGGCAGCGAAGAGATCAGCCCGGCACCGCCCTTGACCGTGGAAGGGGCGATCGAAACCTGCTGCGGCAGCCCGAAGCGGACCGTGCCGCGGGTGACGATATCGGAGCTCAACACACGTGACTCCACAGGTACGAGGATCGCGGATGGCTCGGGCGCCGCGGTGCGCGCCGCCACCTCTGCCGGCGACTGGATCCTGGAGCCCATGTACCAGGCGCCAGCCGCCATGCCGCCGACCACGCCCAGAATGACCCAAAGAACATTTACGCGCTTCGCCAAAGCGTAATCCTTCCCAATCATCGACGGCGCGAGTGCCGTGTTTGTGAGAAGCGTTGCGTCGGTCTGCGCCATGCGATGCCCGACCGAGGTGAGAGATTATCCATCGTCACCGATTCCGGGAAGTACGGAGTGAACGTCATGATCGGTCTCATTTCACTTTCCGGGAAAATAGTTCCTCCTGAATGCGCTCCTCGACCGGGGCCAACACCTCCTCCTGCAGTTTATGGCCCTTGGCCGCGACCAGGCGCTCGTAATCCTGCAGTTTCCGCAGCGCGGCCTTCTGGTCCTGCGACATCTTGGAAACCAACAGCTTGCCGCCCTCCGTCAGCGTGCTGAGCCGGTTCCGCAGGTCGGGCTCGATTTCGTCCGGGTGTCCGTATTCGAAGCCGGCCTTCTTCATCTCCCGCTGCCAATACCCAAGCGCGGCCTTCATGCGTGGGTCCTTGTTGATCAGCGCATCCTGAGGATTGTAGTGGGTGGCTTTCATCTGATCGGGTTTGAACGTCTCAGCGAGGGCCTTGCGCGTGCAACCGCCGGTCCGCGATAGATCCTCGATCTCCAGAGCGACCGCGAGGGTGCTGCTCATGTCATCTCCGAGCAAGGCGCGATTGTAAGCGACTTGATCTGCGGGAGATAGTTTGCGGAATATTTGCACATTGCGTTCCCCGAGACCGACGCGCGCGGGGCTGTAGCCAGTGGCGAGTTGAGGCGGCAAACCGGTGTAGAAGGTAGATACGCCAAAGCCATGACGACTGACGAACTCCTCCTCGCTGAGGCCTGGAAGCTGTTTGTCCGCCGACATGCCCGCCCGCACCGTATTGTGGTCGGCCGCGATGTACTGGAAGCCTTGTTCGCGCATGCAGCGCGCGATCAGTTCCTCGGTCTTCTCAATCGCCTGAACCAGCTCGCGTGGCGACATGCCAAATTCCTCGGTGCCAAGTCCCTTCGGTGCCTGTGCCTGCGCCGCCGCTGTCGCTGGCGCGAGCAGGACGGCGAACAGGCCCGCGCAAACCGCCTTCTTCATGACGCTATCCTTTCATCACTATCCTTTCCAACTACAGCCTCCTCCAGGGACGGCATTTCCGCTCAATCGCGAACAACGGTTACTTATCCGTGCCCACCACCTTCCCCGATTCGATGTCAACGAAGACATCGGTTTCCACTCCGTCCTTTGCGGCAATGATCTCCACGGCGTAGACATTGTATTTGCCGTATCTCTCGATCTTCATCGACGTGACCTTGCCTGGGACTTCCTTGAGTGCGGTTTCCGTCGCCTCCGACGAGCTTACTTTTGCAACCGGTGGCACAGTCTGCTTCCGAGGCTCACGATGATGTTTTCCAAAGCTCGCAATGTCTGTGCCGGGCAAAGCGTCGGACGCAACCAGTTCGCCATCCGAGGTGTCCTTGACGAGTCCCACTTCCGGACACCACCACTTGTCCGTAATATCGGATGGATTGGTGAGGCTATACTCGCGTGTTCTCACACAATCCTTAAAGGTCCCGGCTGGAACGGTTATTGTGATCCCGCTTTCCATATTTTCTGTATAGCCATACGCCTCGGCCTCGTGCCCGTCGAAGATGTATTTGTCGCCGACAGTAAAAGTCCCAGGCATCAACAAGCCGGGCTCGGCGATACCGTTGCCATCGGGGTCACCGACACGCCAGGTCCCGGCAAAGACCTTGCGTCCTACTTGGTCTATCTCCCAGCTCACTTCGCCGAACGTGTACATAGCGTTTGTCGCCTTATCCATGCAGAACCAGTTTTCCGCCCGCTGGTCCAATACGCCGTCGTAGAATTCCTCTTCCTGGACGACGCCACATTCGAACTTGCCAATACCCGGAACATCAAATGGCTCGGTCTTGTCGAGAACCTGGGCTTCTACTCGCAAGAGTCCATGTGGATGGTTTGGATGCTCCATGATGTATCGAAAGCCTGGCTTGAGTGGAAAATAGAGCGGGTTGTGTCCACTTGGGACCAGGTTTTCCGCCTTCAGGTTCCAGTCTTTGAGTGAAGAAAAATTGACTCGGGCGCCGCTCTGGGTGCGCCCTGGCTGATCCTTGTATTCCCGCGCCATAACGCTGTCGCCATGCAAACCGAGCCAAGTGCCGCCGGCGAGTGTGAACCCGGCCGCGGTCAGAACCGTGGCCGTCATGAAGGCGGCACGCCAGCGGGCGAGCGGGCCAGATCGCCAGTTCGTCGGCTTCATCTGTTGCTCCGAATTCTGCTTATCGAACATCTCAATCATCTCCATGCCCTCCGGATGCTGGAGACGCCCCGGCCGGAACGTCGCCCAAGGTTGCGGAACTCTTCAGCTTCACGTGGCTGGACGTTGTTAGTCCGTCCCAACGACCTCTCCCGTCTGGGTGTCGACGAAGACGTCGACCTCGCCGCTACCCGTCTGGATCTCGACCACGTAGACATTCTTGCCCCGCTTCTTCTCGATTGTTACGTCAGTGACTTTTCCGGGCATTCGCTGAAGCGCAATCCTCTTGGCGTCCGCAATTGAAACCTTCGCCGCCGCTGACTTTTGCTTCGCGGGTTTGTCGCGCAGTTTCCCGATGCTTGAAACGTTGGAGGCCGGATTGCTGGTTGGGAGCGCGTTGGAAACGACGAGTTTTCCGTCGGACGTGTCGCTCACGAGGCCAACCTCCGGACACCAGATCTTGTCGCTGATGTCCTTCAGGTCGATCAAATCCTGCTCGCGAACCCGGACGCAGCCCTTAAACGTCCCTGCAGGGACCGTTGCCTGAACGTCGTCTTCCATGTTCTCGGCGCCACCATAAGCCGTGCTCCGGCCGCCGGCGTAGATGTAGCGCTCGCCGACCTTGAAGGTGCCCGGCATCAACAAGCCCGGTTCAGCGACGCCGTCGCCGTCGGGATCGCCAGCCCGCCACGTGCCCGTGAAGCTCGGCTTGCCGTTCTCGATATTCCAACTCACCTCGCCGAACGAATATACATTGTTGGTGGCCCTATCGAGGGCGAGCCAGTTGAGTGTGCGCTGCGTCAAGACGCCGTCGAGATACTCCTCTTCCTGCACCACCGACGTTTTGAATTTGCCGATGCCACGAATGTCGAAATCCTCCGTGGTATCGAGGACCACGGTCTCCTTGCGATACCTGCCGTCCGGGTGATCGCGCCGCTCCAGCGCGTGCTTGTGGCCTGGCGTGATCGGGTAATAGAGTGAATTGACCCCGTGCGGGATGATCTGCTCGCCTTTCAGATCCCAGTCCCTCATCGAGGAAAAGTCGCTGCCCTTCGTCCAGCGCGGCGGATCTTTGATCTCGGCTGCGAACGCCGTGCCGCCGCAGAGCGCGAACCCGGTCGCCAACAGCACGATCGCTGCAGCGCGGGCGACACGCAAGCAGACGAGCGGGCCAAGCTGCCAGCTCGCCGACTTCGTCTGCCTGTTCAACATCGCGACGTCCTCCATCCCGTGTGACAGGTCCGGCTGCCGCCCGGGATTGCGGAAACTACCCTTAAGACAGCGCCGGTCCGTCTGGGGCCGATCTGACGACGGCGGATTCAATTCGCTCATCGCTCCCTCACAGTCGTGAAGCTGGTTTCTATGAAGGACCGGTTGCCGTCCTTCGCGACCGTGCCGATCGCAAGCGTGTAAGCCTGGCCGGCCCGCAAGAATCCCTTGGGCACCGTGAAGGATTTTGCCGAGCCTGGCAGCAGTGCCCGGATTTCGAAGGCCGAGCCATTTTGCTCGACTACGAGGGCGCAGGCCTCTATCCCCTTCGGCACGGACCATCGTAGCGTCAGCGCGGTGGCGGGTACGTCCTTCTGGTCCGGCCGCGGATATTCGAACGCGGCCGGTTCGGGGAATACGTGGCTCAACTGCGCCTCGCCGCGCAGGTGCTCCCCCTTGGTCGTCGTTCCTTCAAAACGATAGGCGCCCGCCGGGAAATCGGCGCGGACGATCTTGTCGTCGTCGGGCTCGGGCGATTCGAGCGTGAGACTGCGAACTCCCAACTTCGAGTCCGGCGATCTAAGGTCGACCACCGTGCGCGCGCCCGGCGCCAACACCTTCAACGCTGCCAGCCCATCCTCCGCGCCGGTTGCCTCGAACCGGATCTCGGCATCGTGATCCTGCATATTGCGTTCGAGATAGACGGAGAGCTTTTGAAAGCGGCCATCCTCCGCCGCTCCCGTCACCGGATATGCAAAAGCGGAGAGTGTTGCAGCGGCGGCGCCAATCCAACCGGTGTGACGACGCGCCGTTTTCATATCACGCGCTCCCAGCTACCGGTGCTGGAACGGTCAGGCGATCCGTCGACTGGCCAGCACCGTGGCCGAAGCGGAGATAAAATGCAGGCAAAATAAACAGGTTGAGCAGCGTCGACGTCACGAGTCCGCCCAGAATGACGACCGCCATCGGATACTCGATCTCGTGGCCCGGCAGGTCGCCGAAGATGATCAACGGCAGGATCGCGAGCCCGGCGGCGCCGGTCGTCATCAGGATCGGACGCAACCGCTCGCTCGCGCCGCGAAGCACGAGCTTCATGCCGAACACCTCTCCCTCATGCCGTTCCAGATACTGGAAGTGGTTGATCATGATGATCCCGTTGCGGGCGGCGATGCCGAGCACCGTCAGGAAACCAACCAGCGAGCCAAGGGAAATCACGCCGCCCGCGAGCCACGCCGCCAGCACGCCGCCCACCAGTGCCGAAGGAAGGGTCACGAAACTGAGCACTGCCAGACGCCAGCTGTTGAAGGACTGTTGCAGAAGTACGAACACGCCGGCGAGCGCCAGGAGGGAGTAGAGTTCGAGCCGCCTGCGGGCGGCGCTCAGTTCCTGATATTCGCCCTGCAGCACCGCGTAGTAGCCAAGAGGAAATGCCAACTTGTCCAGACGCGCCTGCACGTCGCTGGCGACCGCGCCGAGATCACGACCCTTGACATTCGCCTGCACGTCGATCCGACGGGAACTCGCCTCACGCTTGACGACATTTGGCGTCGGCCCAATGCTGACATCGGCTACTTCAGCGAGCCGAACGCGCTGCCCGGTCGACGTGTTGATCAGCATCTCGCGAACCGAGTCCACGCTGTGGCGGGACGCCGGATCGGTCCACACCTGCACATCGTACGTGCGGCCGTCGATGAAAATATCGCCGACCTCTTCTCCGGCCATCAAGGTCGCGGAGGCACGCCGGACATCGCCCGGCTTCAGACCGTAGCGTTGTGCTTCCTCAAGCTTCACCGTCACCTGAATATGCGGTACTTCGACCATCAGCTCCTTGTGCAGGTTGACGAGATTCGGAACGTCCGCGAGTGCCGCGCGGACCTCCTCCGCCTTGTCCCTGAGAACGTCGAGATCGGGGCCGAAGATGCGGACGACGATCGCCTCGCCGGCGCCAGTCAGGACTTCGCGAATGCGCTCCTTCAGATAGGTCTGCACATCGCGGTAGAGGCCGGGATAGCCCTCCACCATTTCCTCGATCTTGGCATGCGTCTTGTCGTAGTCGGCGTCACGGCTGATACTGATCCAGTTCTCTCCGAAATTGACGCCGACGACCTCATCCGCGGCGAAGGCCTGGCCAATATGCGCACCGAAATTGCGTACGCCCGGAATTGCGCGCAGCTCCTTGCTCGCGCGGGTCGTGATGCGCAGCATCTCGGGCAGGGACGCGTCTGGAGTAGTGACCCAGTGCATCAGGAAATCGCGCTCCTTGAACGACGGCAGCAGCGAGTGGCCAAGCAGCGGCCAGACACCGATCCCCGAGACCATCACGACTGCGACAGCGATATAGGCCATGCGTGGTGTCCGGGTGACCCGTTCCAGCAAGGGCGCGTAATGGCGCTGCAGCCAGACGATGACAGGTGATTCACGCCCTTCGAGTCGCGCGCCACGCAGCAGGATCAGACAGAGCGCCGGCGTCACCGTCATCGCCACGACGAGCGAAGCCGCGATCGCGAGCACGTAGGCCGCAATCAGCGGCTTGAAGAAGGATCCGGTCAGGCCTTCCATGAACAGCACGGGGACCACAGCGACGACCACGATAAGGGTAGCGTAGACAATCGGCGCCCGCACCTCGAGCGACGCGTCCAGAATGATGCGCGCCGTGCTGCGCGTATCCCCCGCACGCCGTGCAAGGCGCAGGCGTCGCATGATGTTCTCGACGTCGATGATCGCGTCGTCGACGACGATCCCCAACGCGATCACGAAGCCCGCCAGGATCATTGTGTTGACGGTGGCGCCGGCCTGGAACAGGACGAGGCCCGCCGCGAGCAGCGAAAGCGGAATAGCGACGATGCAAACGATCGCGGTGCGCAATTCGTAAAGGAAGATGAATATGATTCCCACGACCAGCAGGCAGCCCAGCAGTAACGCCCACGATAGATTGTCGATCGAGTCCTCGACGAAAGTCGCTGGCCGGAAGATTGTCGTATCGATCTCCACCCCTGGAAGGCCGGGCTTCATCCTCTCCAGCGCCTCCTCCACCCCGCGGGTGACGGCGAGCGTGTTGCCCCAGGGGAATTTTTCGACGATGAGCATGAGGCCTGGGCCGTCGTTGATAACGGCATCGCCGATCATGCCCTGCGGCGCATAGACAAGATTGGCCACATCGCTCAGCAATAGCGGCGGCTTGCCGGCCGGTTTGGTCACTGGCACCCTGGCAAGCGTTTCGGGTGTAACACCGGCGCCGACGAAGCGGAGTTGAAAGCGCTGATTGGGTGTTTCGACGAAGCCGCCGGTACCGATATGCGCGCCGCGGGCATAGCGCAGGAGGCCAACATCGAGGGCATCGGAAACCGCCTCCTGCACCTGATCGAGCGTAATGTTCTCGGCGGCCAACCGCTTCGGATCAACCATGACCTGAACCATTTTGAGCTGCTCGCCCCAGATCGCGATGTTCGCGACGCCGGGAACGCCAAGCAGCCGCTGCCGGATGGTCCAATACGCCAGCATTGACAGGTCCATCACGGACTTGTCCTTTGAGGTAATGCCGACCTTCATGATCCGGCTGGTCGAGGACAACGGCGGCATCATGAACGGCGGCGCGGCCCATGTCGGTAGGGTCTTGGTCGCGAGCGCCATCCGCTCGCTGACCAGCTGCCGCGCGCGGATTTCGTCGGCACCCGGCTTGAAGATCAGCAGGATCGACGACAGTTGCGGCACCGACTTCGACCGCATCACGTCGACGCCAGGTACGCCGTTGAGCGCGTTTTCCAACGGCACGGTCACGAGTTGTTCAACTTCGGCGGATGAGAGCCCAAGACAGATTGTCTGGATCTCGACCCGTGGCGGCGCGAATTCCGGGAATACGTCCACCGGGACGTCGCGCAGACGTGCGAGGCCAAACCACGTCAGCACCACCCCAAGGGCGAGGACGAGATAACGAAAGCGCAGACTAGAACCTATAATCAGCCTCATCATCGGAAGCATCCCCCACTCAGGCCGACGCCGCTGTGGAAAAACAACTTCGACGCGCAGTTAGTGACCTACCTTCACCTCTGTCCCGAAGACCTGCGGCACTCCGACCGCAAGCACCTTCGTGCCGGCAGGCGGCCCGTCACTCAGGTAAACATTGTCGCCCTTGATGGTGTCGATCTCCACCGCTCCGCGGAAGAACGTCAACGGATCGGCGCTGATATAAACCCAGGTTTTTCCGGACAGGTCGTAGAGAACAGATGCGTATGGCACGATCCGTCGGCCCGACGGATCGGCGCGCACCTCGTCGATCACGATGCCGAGCCGTTCAGCCGCTTTTGGCGTAAGCGTGATCTTTTTGATCTTTGCGTCATTCGTGGCTTCGACCCGCGCGGGCGCACTCTTTTTGACCGTCGACTCCGCGGCCAGTGCTGAGGAACAGGACGCTGCGAGGCACGCGGCAGACGCCGCGGCCATCAATGCGTTGAAGCAGGCCATGAGACGTTCCTCCCTTTTGACGGCCTTCGAAGCAGCACAAGCGGCGGTCATGACGCGGCCTCCATTTCTAGATCGAGCCGGTCAGCCGTCCAGCCAGCGCCGAACCTCGCGTAAAGCGCCGGAAGCACGAATAACGTTCCGAGCGTCATGGTAACGACGCCGCCCAGGACCGCGACCGCAAAGGGGTGTGCAATTTCAAGCCCGGCGACGTCGCCCATCACCGCGAACGGAAGTGCCAGAGCGAGCGTCGTGACAGATGACGCGATGATGCTCGGGAACTGTTCCAGCACGCCGCGACGCACCAGTTCTTCGCCGAACAGCTCACCCTCGTTCAATTGCAGATGCTGGAAATGGGCGACCAGACCGATACCCTGCCGCACCATCAGTGCGAGCACCGCTGCCAGACCCAACAGAGAACCGAGCGAAAAAGTACCGTCGGTGATCGCGATCGCTGCCAGACCGCCCAGCATAGCAATCAGGACACCGAGCAGCGACAGAGCGGTGAGTTTCCAACTTCGGAGCACCGCCTGTGTCAGCAGGAACATCAGCACTGCCGCCGCCGCCATGTAGCTGTAGATTGACCGCAGGGCAGCACGCTGCTCCTTGTATTCGCCGAGTACCTCAGCATGGTGCTCGAACGGAAATGCTATCCGCCCGACGCTCCTGGCAACATCATCCGCCACGTGGCCAAGCGCCCGCTCGTCCACTTTCGCCGAAACATCGATACGGCGCGATGATCCCTGGCGCCGGATGATACTGGTGGCCGGCGCGATGCGGACGTCTGCAACCTGATCGAGGCGAGCCTGAGTCCCGCTCTCGCTATTGATCATCAGATTGCGCACGTCGTCGATGTTGTCGCGCAACTCCGGCCGCCCCCAGACCACCACGTCGAAAACCTTCTGGTCCTCGAAAAGTGCACCGACGGTGATGCCGCCGACGATCGCAGAGGTAGCCCTGCGGACGTCGCCCGGCTTCAGGCCGTAGTCAGCCGCGCGATCGACATCCACCTTGACCTCGATCGCAGGCTCTTCGACCTGTAACTCAATCTGAGGATTTTCGATGCCAGAGATCTTCGCCATCGAAGCGCGGATCTCCTCTGCCTTGGCGCGAATGACGTCGAGGCTGTTGCCATAGACACGCACGGTGAGGGAATCCGGATCACCGGTGAGCGCCTCGCGCAACTTCGTGGACAGGTATGTCCCAACCTTGCCCTGCATTCCTGGATAGGCAGTAATGGCAGCTTCCACGGCATCGACCGTTGTTTCGTAGTCGGCCTTCGGATCGATGTTGACCCAAACGTGCCCCGCGTTCACGTCCGTTGCGCGTTCGCAGTTACAAAGCACCGCCCGTCCGAGATTGGCGAAGGCGTTCTGCACTCCGGGAATTTCCCGCAGGTCTCGGATCAAGTTCTCAGTCGATCGGGTCATTGCCTGCAGCGAGGTGCCCGGCGGCCCCTGCCATTCGATGACCAGATCGGTCTCCCTGAAGCTGGGCACCAAATCGCGTTCGAGCGGGCTCCAGAGCGCGAAGCACGCGATTGCCGCCACGACGCCGGTGGCGATGCAGGCGAGCGGCGCGTGGATAACACGGCCGACGACCCGATCGAACGGCCTGACCAACCTATTGATGACCCATCCGCCCGTCGGGGTCAGTGGCGCGTTGGCGAGCAGCACCGCGGCCAGCGCGGGGGTCACGATCAACGCCACCAGCATCGAGATGGACACGGCGGCGATATAGGCCCAGGCCATCGGCGCGAAGAACGCGGCGGACCGGCTCTGCATGAACAGAACTGGCAGTACCGCGAGTACGACGATCAGCGACGCGTACAGCATCGGCTGACGCGTTTCCAGCATCGCACGGACGACGACCATGAAGCCTGACCGACCGTCGCGTTGCGGCGCACGCAAGCGGTGCAGCACATTTTCGACGTCGATAACACTGTCATGCACGATAACGCCGGACGCCATCAGCAGGCCGCCGACGACTATCATGCTGAGCGGGATTCCGGCGGCCGTTAACAGCAGTTCAGCGCAGACGAACGACAATGAGATCGCGGCCAGGGCGATAACCGCGGTCCTCCAGCTACTCATGAGAACGCCAAGCACGACGGCGGCCAGGATGATCGAAATGAGCATGGCCTTGCCTAGATTGCTGGTCGCGCGTTCAATGAAACTCGCGGGACGGTAGATGGTCGTATTGATCTCGATGCCGGGCAGCCCGGGTTTCAGTTCGTTGAGCACACGCTCAACGCCGCGCGTCACGTCCACTGTGTTGAAGCCGGGGAACTTCTCGATCGCGACCATCAAGCCGGACCCTTCGCCGATGATGGCGTCTCCGATCAGTGCCTGATGGCCATCCACCAGATATGCGACATCGCCGACACTAACGGTCGTGCCGGCTAGCGGCACCTTGGCGAAGGTGCCTACGGTAGCGATTGGCAACTGATGACGGATATTCAGCCGCTGATTTGGCGTTTCGATGAAGCCGCCGGTGCCTGGCGTGGACGAGTTCAGATAGGTGAGCGGCGAAGACCACACCGCCTCGCCAGTCGTTTTGATCACCTGCTCAAGCTTGACGCCCTTCTTATTCAGGTTCCTGGCATCGATGAGCACCTGCACCTGCCGCTCGCGCTGACCCCATATCGACACATTCGCCACACCCGGAACTCCGGCGAGGCGCGGCGCGATGTTCCAGCGCGCCTGAACGGACATGTCGATCAGCGAAACGGATTTCGAACTCAGGCCGATGTTCATCACTCGACTGGCCGAGGAGACGGGCTGAAGCATGGTCGGAGGGCTTGAGACGTTCGGCAGCGCGTGCGACTGCGTCAGCCGTTCCTGCACCATCTGGCGCGCTTTCATCAGATCGGTGCCGGGCGCGAAGATCATCTCGATCGTCGAAAGTCCCGCCATCGATTCCGACTGGATGGCCTGAAGCCAGGGCACGCCGTTGAGCAGGTCCGCCTCCAGCGGCACGGTAATCAACGCTTCGACCTCTGCGCTGGAGAGGCCAAGCGATTCCGTCTTCACGGTGAGCGAGGGTAGCGCCAGCTCGGGGATGACATCGAGCGGCTTGTTCCTGACGTCGACGGCGCCGAGGATAAGCAGGCCCGAGGCGGCAACTACAATGAGGGTGCGTAACCGCACGCTAGAGGAAATGAGCCACGCCAACATATCGACGCCCCCTTCCTTTGACCTCTAGTTGTATTTGACCTCTGGTTGAAATCGAACTCCGTTTGAGAGGGCCCGTTGAACGCGGGATTTTCTGACCGCTGTGTCGCTCATGGAGGCAACACAATTGTTCCCCCACTATTCCCACGAGTCCGAAATTTCTTGTCGGCCTTGCGCCGGCTTTTATTTCGGTCGTGCTAACGCGCTAGTGAGGCGCCGTAATCAAAGCTCCGCAATACTGCCCTTCCTGAAAGCAGGCCGAGAAACCGATCAAGGCGAGTGGAAATCCTAAGTTGATGTTCTTATCTGCACAATCCACCCATTTGGATGACATACTGGCTCCAATTGGGTCACGCGTGTTTACGCACTTTGCGAGCTTAGGTGGCAAAAACCCTACCGCCACTTGAGGTTGGCTGACAGCCGACGAAGCTGTTCGCGGCTTCTTCTGCACTCTAGGATACATCACTTTAGATATGTCACTTCGTGGCACTTGCGTAATTCGTCATCCGCGTCACTCTTATCCCAACATTGCTGGGGGCCTCCGGCATTTATTTGCTCCGCGTTGTTGAGCGGGCTCTTGTCTGCAGTCGGCCTGAGGGATGAAGCGCTGGCTGAGACAGTCTGATTGCCAGAGCGGAATTGTTATGAACGAGTTTGTTCGACCACGTGAGTGACGTCGAACTGCGGTAGTGATGGGGCCGCGCATGATCTGGGGTAGGCGAGATGAGCGCGTCGCCGGATTGGGGCGACGTTGGCAGGCTGCAGAAACAAGAACCGTAAAGTCAACCAAGCGCGGCTGTTACCGCGTCTGCTCCGTGTACCCATTTGTGTTTCGCGCCGCGCCCGCATTGTTCAGCCTCGCCCTGCTCGTCCCTTCCCATGCCGCCGCCGCGGAGAACGAGGACATCGCAGCTCTCCGGCGTATGCTCGGAGAGCTAAAGGCGGAGAACCGCAAACTTTCCGAACGTCTCAGCGCCCTGGAGGGGACATCGCCGGCGCGGCGGACCAAGCCCGCTGCGGAGCATCAACGTCCGGCACCTGCCGTAACGGCGGCGAAGCCTGCACCCACGGTTCAATCACCGCCTGTCGATCCGCCCGCATTGCCCGCGCCAGATTTGTCGGACGCCGCAGCGAAGCGGCCGCTTAACGAGCGTGTAAGAGATCTGGAAATCGGCTGGGCGGCGAATGAGAACGCGACGCGCCAGATCCTCCGCGACACGCTCAACAAGACCGGACCGAAGATCAATAACTTCCTCACGCTGAGCGGCGTGGTTGAAGGCGTGGCCTCGCGGGCCGGCTCATTCACCGGCCCTACCCAGGAAAACCTGTCGCTGGGTACGGCGGAACTCGATTTCGATATCAAGCTGAGCGACTGGTTGACCGGCGCTCTGGTTCTCCACTTCGACAGCGGCACCGGCGCGATATTCCCGACCGGGAATCAACCAGTGGTGCCAACCAACGTCCCCGGCGTAGGTGTGGATCGCTTCACGCTTGATCGGACTCACGTTACAGTCGGCGATCTGATGCAATTCCCGATCGCCGCCCGTTTCGGCGTGGAGGTTTTGCATTTCGGTACGTCCACTGGCGTGGCACGCCTGGATACGCTTTCGATCGGCACCCCGCTGACCACCGAGGTGTTTGAAAACCGTCAGACCGCTGGAGGCCTGGAATTCGCATGGCCAACCCCACCGCGGCAGCCGCCGCCGGCGCCTGTTGTTGTTCCACGCGTTAGCCCGTTGGTCGTCGCACCGGCCGTGAGCCAACTGATGCGCTGGCTCGGCTACACCCCACTACCTGAGCGGCCTTTCCGGCCTACGCCAGTGACATTCCCGTTCGACCCGGCGCCCTTCTACGGTTCAGTCGTGACCTACAAAGGCAGCGACAGCATCATCCCCGGCCGGACGAAAATCGACGATTACAATGCCAGTCTCGGTTTCCGGACAAGGGGCCATTGCGGCGTGCCCTATGACCAGTTGAAGGACTCGCTGATTTGTCCATGGACCCTTGACTTTCATGTCGACTATAGCAGCTCCGTTTTCGAAAGCAGATTTCTGCATTCGTCCTACCTCCCATTCCTGAGCCAGATCGGGCAGATTCCCGGAATAGCCGCGAGCCTTAAAACCAGCTTCGGCCCGTTCGCGTTCGTGGGCGAGGTGAATGCCGCAATTCAGGACGCCAGGTTTATCGATGGGCTCGGCATTGCGAGGAGCATGATGCCGATGACCTGGCAGGCCTCGATTGCCTACCAGTTCGACTGGAATCCGTGGATACAGGAGATCGGCGCGCAGGGCGATTACATCTCGCTGGGATATTCCGGCAGCAAAGACATGGCGGGTGTGTCGATCCTGCAAAGCGGCGTGCCAACCCGGGTCGGATTCGTCCCGCAACACCGGCTTTTCCTCACCGGAGGCGAGTGGGTGATGGACGGGCTGAAAGTGGCCGTGGAATACTCGGCCAATTGGGACTACCCGGTGAGCGCGGGGGGGACTGGTAAAGTCGCGCATGGCTGGTTCGGATTGATCCAGCTTAATTTCTGATCCGTCTTCACCCAGCAAAGGACATGCGTGCCGAAATCCTGGAAGCGATCGAGAATATCTCTCGGGGACGAGCAACCCGCTTTAGGAGCGAGGCGGCTGGTTGCGTTTAGCGGGCCTGCGCGTGGGCAACACCGATCCCATCGCCCGGATATCAGAGCGTTTCGGCGCACCAGAATCCGGTCGTCAGCTGTGGCGTTCCAAAGCCAATTGATGCTTTCCCCGGACACACCCTGCTGCAAGGCGGACGTGCCAGCAGCGTCCAATCACTTCCGGACGTATCCGTGGAACAGTTCGATGTTCGAGGCCAGGATTGACTCCCTGTACGCCGCGCCTTCGCCCAACCGAAGGGAGGACTCCATGAAGGCCATTGCACTGGGCGCATTCGGTGCCGCGCTGCTTGCGTCTGCCGCTTCCGCCGCGCCCCTCAGCGCGACGACAATCGGCTCCGCCGAAATCTCCAACGTCGATCGGGTCGGTCTGGTCTGCAACGAGTATTATGGACGCTGCTGGCGGACCCGAGGACCGCGCTATGTCCTGCGCTATTACTATGATCCCAGCTACTTCCCCGGCCGGGGCTACAACTACTACGCTGGCCCTGGCTACTACGATCGCGGCTACGGCTACGGCGGACCAAGGTTCATCATCCGCGGCTGGTAGCAGAAAGCAAAAGGCCGCTCTCTGGTGCGGGCCCTTCTTGCGGACAGTCGCTTCCAGACCGCTGGCACAAGGAAATAGCAAGGATCGCCTCCCGCCGATGCAGATCTCACGGGTGAAGGCGACAGATCAAGAGGGGCGATGGTGCCCGCACGGAAATTAGCGTCAACTCCGTCGCACATTGGCTTGGTGGGCGCACCAGGGCTCCAACCTGGGACCCGCTGATTAAGAGTTCAGAGCTAGCACTTTGCCACAGCTTCCAAGACCGCGCCAGAGTACGACGTACTTCAGTAACTCGTTGATGTTTGTATATTTTATCGCATAGCTTCGCGCTCGCTCGAACACAAACCTTCCAACTGCTCGATCCGCTAACACCGTTTGAGAACCGTTTTAGCGGGCATGGATTCTCGCCTATGGCTGATATTCGAATTCCCCTGACCGACAAGGCGATCGCCCAGCTACCAGCCCCAAAGGACGGCTGGTACCTTGCGCGCGACACGGAATTGAAGGGCTTCTTCGTCGTCGTAGGGAAGCGAAGACGGACTTTCACCGTCCAAGGCGATCTCAGGCAAGGAGGCAAACGGGCTTCATCCATTAGGGTTTCCATCGGCGATGCTAGTGAGATGTCGACCCGAGCTGCGCGCGCCACCGCCAAGGAGTACCTGGCCCAGATTAGCCGGGGACGGCATCCGAAGGACGACAAGCAATCCGACGGGACGAATCCCGCCCAGGCTATGGAAAGTGGCGGAACAATCGCAAGCATCACGCTCAGGCAGGCCTGGCAGCGTTATCTAGAAGCACATCTGATCCGCAAGAATCGCAGCGAAAAGACCATCGAGGGCTACCGCGATCATGTCGATCGAATTTTTGCGGAATGGCTCGACACCACCCTTCATGAGCTCGCAACCGACCCGGCTCGGGTGGCCAAGAAGCACGATGAAGTCACAAGGGAGAACGGGCCGTACATGGCCAATGGCAGCATGCGCACTCTAAGGGCCATCTACAATCATGCTCGGAAGACGAACAGGTCGTTGCCGTCAGATAATCCGGCCGATGCGGTAGATTGGAATGTGGAGGAGCGCCGCAACACCGGGATGGGACCGGCCGACCTGAAGGGCTGGTTTGCCCAGCTCGCCGGCCTCGACAACCCCGTACGTAGAGAGTTCCACCTCTTCACCCTCCTTTCCGGTTCTCGGCCTGCTGCGCTCCAGGAAGCCAAGCCGGAACACATCGATTTTCGGCGCCGTGCGCTACATATTCCCAAACCAAAGGGCGGAAAGAAGAAAGCCTTCGACATTCCGTTGTCGTGTCAGATGATTCTTTGCCTCATCCGCGCAATCCGGTTCGGTAGACAGATGTACCCTCTGCAAGCGCGAGAGTGGGTGTTTCCGGCCGATAGCACGTCAGGGCATTTGGCGGAAACAAAGGAGGACCGTGAGATACTATCAAAGTGGGGTAACGACCTCCGTCAAACCTTCCGTACGATTGCAACAGCAGCAGGTGTCTCGGAAGTCGATGCCAAGCTTCTGATGAACCATGCCATTCCCGGAGTGAACGCAGGCTATATTACACGGCACAAGCTTCTCGAAGATCATCTGCGAAGCCAACAACAGGCAATCAGCAGTGCTATCTTTGCTGCGCTTGGCGCATCCATAAGCCAAGATCGTGCGTTCCAGGATTGGCTCGGGAGAGGTGCGGGCCAGCGTGCGATTCTGGGTGTCCTTTCCAGTGGAAAACAGAGTGCGGGCCGACCGGCTGCTCAAATTGCGCAGGGATCAGTTTCCAGTTCAATCACCGCGTCGCGCCCGCTCACCTCTACGAGTGGACATCCCCCACACCCATCAATCGCAGCCCCTTCAGATTCGCGTGCCCGTCTGGCCGACGATGATGTGATCGTGCACGGAAATGTCGAGGGGTTTGCATGCACGCCGCCGCCAAGCGAGGTGAACTGCCTCCGATCCAGGCGGGAAGCCGGTAGCCCGCAATGAACCGGGTGATATGGTCGACGCATCGGGCAAGCTCGTCGAGCGTCGATTGGTACGCCTGACGTTGACAGAAGCAATCGTCGTTGAGGAGCTGTCGCGTTAAGCTGCGTGAATGCGGCCTAGTGGAGACCGACATGAGCAAAGCCAAGCAGTTGCGAACCGTGCTGCAGCAGGACGGCATGACTATCGCGCCGGGTGCGTACGACTGCATCACGGCAACACTGATTGCGCGCGCGGGGTTCCCCGCGGTCTATATGACCGGCGCGGGCACCGCGGCGAGCCATGGCTATCCTGACTATGGGCTCCTGACCATGAGTGAGATGGTCGATAATGCGGAGCGGATCGCCAGCGCCGTGGACGTCCCCGTTATCGCGGATGCCGACACGGGATACGGCAATGAGCTCAACGTGGTCCGCACCGTGCGCGAGTTCGAACGGAGCGGTGTTGCCGCCATCCACATCGAGGATCAGGTGTTCCCAAAGAAGTGCGGGCACTTGGATGACAAGGAGGTCATACCGTTTGACGACTACATAGCCAAGATCCGGGCGGCCGCTGACGCAAGGCGTAGTTCCGATTTCCTAATCATCGCGCGCACCGATGCGCGGGCGGTCGCCGGCTTCGAAGAAGCAGTCAGGCGTGCCAATGCCTCGCTCGCAGCCGGCGCGGACATGGCCTTCGTGGAGGCGCCGCAGACGATTGACGAAGTCAAGGCAATTCCCAAGCTGGTCGGCGGCCCATGCCTCCTCAACGTCGTACGCCGTGGAAAGACCCCGCCGATCGACCTGAATGCCGCTGAGGCGATGGACTACAAGCTCGCCATCCTGCCGATCCTGTTGTTCCAGGGCGTGATCGGCTGTTGTGAGGAGCTCCTGACCGAGCTCAAGGCCGGCGCGTCTCCGACGCCGCCCAAGGACCTCTCGCCGCACGAAGCTTTTGCTCGCTTCAGCGCCGACGAGTGGGACTCGTTGCGGGACCGCTATCACGACGCCTCGTAGACAGGCGCTGCCAAGGCCGGATCAGCCTTGTCTGGGCCGCGCACTGCGCGGCTCAGGGACGTAACACCTATTTTTATTGCGATCGCAGCCTGGGATCGAGCTCGTCGCGCAGCGCATCACCGAACAGGCTGAACCCGAACACCGCAAGACTGATGGCGATCCCCGGGAAGACAGCGATCCATTCGCGACGGTACGGTGTGGCAGCGTTAGGTCAGCCTTGCTTCCCTAGACGAAATCAGGGAGTCGACCTCCGGGAATCGATGTAGTTACGCGGATGGGACCGGATGGTGCGCGGGCTCTACGCCGTGCTGAATACCGGTCCGAACGTCTCCGAATACATATAGAGCGGCATTTCTTCAAGATCACCGACGACGGCGCCGCCCGCGTGGCGCAAAAACTAGGAGCCGGGTCTCCCATCGATCGGTTTTCGCTGGACCGCAGCTCATGGTCGCCGTTTACCGAAACGCTCAGGTGACGCGAGAACTTCTTCGCCTGAGCGAAGACCGCCGTGATGCCTGGCGCAATGACGATCCATGGCATCAGTCGGGTCCACGGGTTGCCGCTGGGGCGCTTCGCAGAAGGCTAGAAGCAGCCGTTGGTGCCACACGTGATCGGCAATTCTGAGTTGCGGTCGCCAGCGACTTGAAGAGGTCGGCTATGGCTCGACTAGCCATGGGAAAACGCGAGCGCTAGACTGCAGCGTCATCCGTCGCAACCCTCCATCCGCAACGTTCGCCGGCTGGGGCACGATGGACTTGAAGGAGGTCCGCATGAACAGGGTTCTGTCGCTTGCAGCCGCTTTCATTTGCGCTGGAGCCTTGGGCGTTGCTGGGGTCGTGTCATCGTCCCATGCCAAGGAAAAGATCAAGGTCGGCTTTATCGGTCCGTTGACCGGCGGCACATCCGCCAATGGTCTCGGCGGGCGCAATTCCGCAGATCTCGCTGTGCGGCTCCGCAATGTGGATGCGAAGGCCAGGTACGAGTACGAAATGGTCGCGCTCGACGACGAATGCAAGCCGAATGTCGGCGTTCAACAGGCGACCAAGCTTGCGACCGACAAGGAGATCATCTCGGCTGCAACGCATTACTGCTCGGCAGTGGCCATCGCCACGGTCGACGTTTATCACAAGTTCGGCCTGCCGGTGATCGTGTGGGGCGCGGTGCTGCCCGACATCACCTATCGGAACAAGTATGCCGAGGTGCACCGCGTCAACGGCACGATGATCAATCAGAACGAGCGCAACGCGGAACTGCTGTCGAGCCTCGGCTACAAGACCTTTGCGGTGATTCACGACACAACCGACTACGGCAAGGGACACAACAAATATTTTAGCGAAGCGCTCGCCAAGCATGGCGGCAAGATCGTCGGCACCTTCGGCGTCACCTCCGACCAGCAGGATTTCAGCGCCGAACTCACCCAGATCAAGTCGCTCAATCCGGAAGCCATCTATTTTGGCGGCCTGACGCCGATCGGCGTGCGCATCCGCGGTCAGATGGACAAGCTCGGGCTGAACAGTGTGCTGTTCGATGGAACATCGGGGATCAAATCCGATTCCTATATCGACGGTCTCGGCACGCTGGCGGAAGGCTCGCTCTCCTTCATCGAAGGCGCCCCGACGGAGCGGCTGCCCGGTGGAAAGTTCTTCCTGGAGAAATACAACGCCCAGAATTACCCGAACCCGCCCGAGGCTTATGGCGGCTTCTCCTTTGCAGCCATGAACCTGATCCTCGACACGATCGAGGAGGTGGGGCCCGACCGGAAGAAGGTGCAAGCAACCCTCAACAAGGTGAAGGATCGCGACTCGATCGTCGGCAAGATCACATTTGACGATCACGGACAGAACACGGTCGCCATCATTACCGCTTTCGTGGTCCAGGATGGGAAATGGGTGGTCTGGGAGGACAGCGAATATGCGTCCGGAAAACGCAAGCTTCCGGGCCAGAAGTAGCCTAGGCAGGGAATCAAAGGCTTAGCACCTTCCCGTCTTGCTCCCGACAGGTTGGAGTCGCGGCATGGATCTGGGGCTGGTTGCCCAGTACACTATGAATGGGCTGATGCTCGGCATGATGTACGCGCTGGTTGCCGTGGGCTTTACACTGTTTTTCGGCGTGCTGGACGTTATCAAGTTCTCGCATGGCGACGTGCTCACAGTCGGCGCCTTCACGGCCCTGGCCTCATTCATTGGACTGCAGAGCATCGGCCTCACCTCCGATGCGGTGGAACTCCTGGCCATGCTGGTGGCGGCTATCGGCGCCATGGCGCTGTTAGGAGCCCTTATTGCGCGGGCATTCATCCTGCCTTTGCGCTCCGCCCCGGCCCTCAACACACTTCTGATCACGTTGATGCTGGGCACGGTTCTGCGTGAAGCCGTGCGGCTTTTTTATCCTGACGGCGCCAATCCCAAGCCGTTTCCGCGGCTGCTGCCGGCTGATTCCATCAACATCGGCAATTTCAACCTCAGGCTGGACAACGCGATCCTCCTGACGGCCGGCGCGCTTGTGATCGTCGGTCTGCAGCTCCTGCTCAACCGGACAAAGCTCGGGCTCGCGATCCGCGCCGTCGCGCAGGATGAGGAGACAGCCAAGACCATGGGCGTGAACTTCAATGCCATTGTGCTCATTACGTTTGCTATCGGCTCCGCCTTGGCTGCCTTCGCGGGCTTGATTAACGGTCTCTATTACAACGAAATCAATTTCGGTATCGGGCTCTATCTCGGCGTGGTGGGGTTCAGCGCTGCCATCATCGGCGGGCTCGGCAGTATCTACGGTGCCATACTCGGCGGATTCCTGTTCGCCGGGCTGCAGACCATCGGCGCCGTCGCGTTGCCCTTCGCGAGCGCCTACAAGGACGTGTTTGCGTTCGCCGTGGTGATCGCGCTCATGGCGTGGCGACCGACCGGTCTCATTCCCGAGAAATTGAGCGAGCGGGTGTGACATGGCGCTTTCGGGGAACGATGGAAGGCGGTCGCTTCTGCCGGGAGCCGCTGCCGTGGTCCTGGTCACGGTATTCCTGATCGTCCTCCTGCGGGTCGAAAATCAGAAAGCGATCATCGCGCTGCTGGCCCTTGGCATCGGCGCCGTGATCGCGGCCAACCGGCTCGGATTGCTGAAGCCCGTTGCGCGCAGTTTCAGCGAGCGGGAAGACGCGCTGGGGCTGCTCGCGATTGGCGCAACGCTCGCGATTGGCGCGGTCTTCCACGAAGACCATTTCGTCCTGCTGCTTGTCTGCACCGTGGTGCTTTACACTGTCGCGACACTTGGGCTGAGTGTCCAGTTCGGCTATGCCGGAGTGCTGAACTTTGCGGGCGCCTCGTTTTTTGGCATCGGCGCCTACGCGGCCGCGGTGCTCAATCAGCACACCGCCATTCCGCACCTGCTCGTGCTCCTGATTGGCGGCCTCATGGCGGCGCTGGCCGGATCGCTGCTCCTGCTGCCCGTCTTGCGCACGCGCGGTCACTACGCGGCGGTGGTCACCATCGCGTTTGCGCTCCTGTTCAAGACTTTTCTGGAGGTGAACGACGTCCTTGGAGGTCCCCAGGGGCTTCAGGTGCGAGGCATGACGATCCTCGGCTGGTCGTTCAATGAAAATATCGAGATCGGCGGAATAGAGCTGTCGTTCTATCTCAATTATTTCGCCATGAGCATGATGATCCTGGTCTTGGCTTTCGTCGTCGTACGACGGCTCGAGCGGTCCTGGATCGGCCTCAATCTCGATGCGCTGCGGCTGGACGAGACCGCCGCCGGATGCTTCGGACTTAATATCGTACGCTGGAAGGTAACGGCCTTCCTGCTCGGCAATTTCCTGATCGGCGTTGCCGGCACGTTGCATGGGATGGTCGTCGGCTTCGTCCAACCCAACAACTATACGTTCGCCGACTCGCTCGTCCTGGTATCGATCCTGCTGCTCGGGGGCATAGGCAATCCCTGGGGCGTGGCCGTGGCAACCGTGATCGTCGTCATCGTTCCGGAGAAGCTGCAGGTCATCCAGGAATATCGCTTTCTGCTCTATGCCGCGTTGGTCGTGGTGGTCCTGCTGTTCCGGCCCGAAGGCCTGTTGCCGCGGCCGGTGCGCAGATACTTCTCCGGATGGCAGCCATGACGCAAAATCCCGCGCCGCGTGAAGAATTGCCGCTGGTGCTCGAGGCACGGGGTTTGACCCGGCGTTTCGGCGGTGTCCTGGCTCTCGATCGTCTCGACCTCGATGTCGCACGCGGCGAGATTGTTGGCCTGATCGGCCCGAACGGCTCCGGCAAGACTACGTTCTTCAACGTCATCACCGGGATCTACTGGGCAGATGCAGGTCACGTGTCCTTCGACGGCGCCGAGATTACGCGGGCCACCCCGCAAGCCATTTATCATGCAGGAGTGGCGCGCACTTTTCAGCGTTCGCGGCTGTCGCTGCCGCTGTCGATCTTCGACAACATCATGATCGGCAACCATAAGCGCCTGAACCAGGGCCTGTGGTTTAACCTTGTGAGGCGCCAGGCGTTCAGGGCCGAATTCGAGCACAGCTTTGCCGAAGCGCAAGCGTTGGTCGAGGTGTTCGATCCGCCGCTCGCCCGGCGCATGCTGGAGCCGGTCGCGGGCCTGCCCATGATCGACCGCCGCCGGATCGAGATTTGCCGAGCGCTGATCAGCCGCCCCCAGCTGCTGCTGCTGGACGAGCCCTCCGCCGGCATGACGCATGAGGAAACGAGCCAGCTCATGGACGACATATTGGAGGTGCGGAAGCGACTCGAGGGGCTTTCGATCGTGATCGTCGAACATGAGATGGGTGTCATCGAACGCATCACCAACCGTTGCGTGGTGCTCAATTTCGGCCGCAAGATCGCCGCTGGTACATTCGCGGAGATCGCCGCCGATCGAATGGTGCAAGAAGCGTATCTGGGTCTAAAATGACGAACCATGGGGCCAACTCGCTCGTGATCGAAGGCGTGTCGACCGCCTATGATCAGGCCAACGTGCTGGAAAACGTCTCGCTGACGGCGGCGTCGGGCAAGATCACCTGTCTCCTCGGTGCCAACGGCTCCGGCAAGACCACGTTGATCCGCTCGATCCTCGGACTGACACCACCGAACAGGGGCAGCATCCGATTCGGCGGTTTGGACCTTGCGGGACTTCCGACCCACCGGGTGATCGCGGCCGGCATTGCCTGCATTCCCGAGGGGCGGCGGGTCTTTGCAAAACTCACGGCCGAGGAAAATCTGCGCATGGGCGCCTACCAGGAGCCATCGGACGCGGCTGTTGCGCAACGCTTGGCGCATGTCTATGCGACCTTCCCGCGCCTCAGCGAGCGCCGCGATCAGCTTGCCGGCACCATGTCAGGAGGCGAGCAGGCGATGGTGTCGATCGGCCGGGGACTCATGCGCGCACCGAAGCTTCTCCTCATCGACGAGCCGTCGCTCGGCCTCGCGCCCATCCTGGTGCGGGAGAACTTCAATATCATCCGCCGCATCAACCAGCAGGGCATCACGGTATTCCTGGTCGAACAAAACGTCCATCAGACGCTCGCGATCTCCGACTATGGCTACGTCCTCTCCAAGGGCCGCGTCGTAGCCGCTGGCGAGCCAGGCGAGCTCAGTCAAACGAAGCAAGTACACGAGGCGTACTTCGGGTAATGGTTCCCACTTGTTGAACTAATGCGGCGATCTGGTCGGCTGTACGACAGTCAATTCGCCCAGCAACAAGGGTGCTGTCGCTCAACGCTGAGGGTTGCTTCGTGCGCGATCGTAGCACTGGGATCACATATGCTTCGGAATGCAAATCAGGTTGCTCGCCAATTGTAATCTGCTAATGGGATGGTCCGGCCGTGCTCCGGCCCTGCCAGCACGAGAAGCTGGCAAGGGGCGCTCAAGACAAGGAGCACGCCATGTCTCAGAAACTCAACGCGACGATCGCCGTGATCGGCATCGATATCGGCAAAAACTCGTTCCACATCGTGGGTCATGATCACCGCGGTGCCATCGTGCTGCGGCAGAAGTGGTCACGCGGCCAGGTGGAAACGCGGCTCGCCAACCTGCCGGCGTGCTTGATCGGTATGGAGGCCTGCGTCGGCGCGCATCATCTCAGTCGCAAACTCCAAATGCTTGGCCACGATGCCCGCCTGATGCCGGCGAAATACGTGCGCCCGTATTCGAAGGGACAGAAGAATGACTTCCGGGATGCGGAAGCCATCGCCGAGGCTGTCCAACGCCCGACCATGAAGTTCGTCGCGACCAAGACCGCCGATCAGCTCGACCTTCAGGCGCTGCACCGCGTCCGCGATCGATTGGTCGGTCAGCGTACCGGCGTCATCAATCAGATCCGTGCGTTCCTGCTGGAGCGGGGTATCGCCGTGCGGCAAGGCCTGCATTCGCTGCGGTCCGAGTTGCCGGGTATCCTGGCAACACGCACCGATGTGCTCTTGTCTCGCATGTTGCGCATCATCGAGGATCTGGCGGGAGACTGGTGCCGACTGGATGCGCGTATCGAGGGGCTATCTAGCGAAATCGAAACGCTGGCCCGTCAAGATGAGGCCTGCGAGCCACTGATGACGGTGCCCGGCATTGGCCCGCTTATCTCGAGCGCAATGGTGGCCGCGATCGGCACTGGAGACGTGTTCTCGAAAGGCCGCGACTTCGGCGTCTGGCTTGGACTGGTGCCGAAGCAGATATCGACCGGCGATCGCACGATCCTCGGCAAGATATCAAGGCGCGGCAATCGCTACCTGCGCGCGCTGTTCGTGCAAGCCGCGTGGGTTGTGTTGGTCAAGGTCAAGTGTTGGGAGCGCTATGGCCTCAAATCTTGGATCGAAGCCGCCAAGAAACGATTGCACCACAACGTGCTGGCGATTGCGCTCGCCAACAAGCTCGCCCGGATCGCGTGGGCGGTTCTCAACAAGGGACGCGCCTTCGAATGCGTCAAGACGGAGGAGACGGCGTCCCGACCTGCCTGATCCTCGCGCCGTGCTCGGGGCCGTCAAGGCGCGGCCTGGCAGCGCCAGCGCAAGACGCCAGGACAGCACGACGGCCGGCCTTGACAGCCCTTGCGCGTGGCGCGTCTGCGCGCGCAGGCCGGGACGAAGGAACGACCGCCAGGCACGAACAAAGGAACAGCGCGAAGTGAGGAGCTATCGATGAGGTAACCAACATCCCTTACCCGCCGAGGTCTGCGAGAGGATGAGACGACGATGGAGGATCGGTCTTCCCGGCGCATGCGAACACTGGTGACCCAAATGGCCCGGTCGAGGCCTGTCCGCTAATCAGCTCGCATGCGCGCTGATATCCATGATGGCCCGGAGCACCACACGCTCCAAGCAGAGGCCGGATACATTGATGCAAGACCGCATCTGCCAGGTTGACGAAACCTCTTGCAACGCGCGGCCGGACCATACATT
>NZ_AXAU01000022.1 GCF_000472965.1 Bradyrhizobium murdochi
CCGCGTCGGTGCCCTGCACTCAGGCGGCATAGCCATGCACGTCAACAAAGTTCATGCCGTCTTCACAATCGGTCGCGTCGCAAACGACCTCGGCGAAGACGAGGACTGGCTCTGGGACGTGGCCAACGGAATGGACACAGAGGACGGCGTTATCTGGGTTTATGGCATAGGTGACGACGGCGTCATGGCGTTCACCGACTTCGGCATCGAGAACCTGATCGAGCTCATCAGGATACACAAGGAAAACCCCGAGCCCCAATAGGTGATCCGCTCTCCGCGGCTTAGCTCGGATGGATACGCTGCGCGATGCGGCGCCTGCGCTCGAAAGCGACCGCCATGTGCCTCGCGATCGCAGGCGCCGCAAGCTTATTGCGGCGCTGATGCGAAGCATAGTCCCGTGCAAGTCGGCTCAGGGCTCCCGTGAGCGCAGCGGCCGCTGCGAAGACTCGGGATCGCGTATGGATCAACTCAAGCAAAGCGCATCTCGTCTTTGGGCCGCTCTCCTTGATACAATTAACGGCAGATCACGCCGCGCCAACCTGGCTGTCGTAGTCACGACGAATGTCGCAATTCCGTCGGCGAACGTCAGGCTACAGTGACATCAAGCATCCCAAAAGCCATTAAATTGCTGCCTGATTTTGAAAGTCGCGCAATGGTACGACACTTGCTGTTCTCTTCGCCAGCCGTTGCAACGTCTGGAGAAGCACATGCACAACGTCGTCTGCATCAAGCAGGTTCCCGACTCCGCGCAGATCCGCGTGCACCCCGTGACCAACACAATCATGCGTCAGGGCGTGCCCACCATCATTAATCCATACGACCTCTTCGCGCTCGAGGCCGCGTTGGAGCTGCGCGATAAGTTCGGCGGCGAGATCACCGTCCTTACAATGGGGCCGCCATCAGCCGAGGACTCATTACGCAAAGCGCTGACCTTTGGCGCCGATCGCGCCGTACTGCTCACCGACCGCTGCTTTGCGGGCGCTGATACGCTGGCAACGACTTACGCGCTGGCAACCGCCATCCGCAAAATCGGCAAGGAGTATGGCCCGCCGGATCTCATCTTCACCGGTAAGCAGACCATCGACGGCGATACCGCGCAGGTTGGGCCCGGCGTCGCGAAGCGGCTCGGTGTGCTGCAGCTTACCTACGTCGCAAAGATCAGAGCCCTGGATCTCACCGCACGCACAATTGAAACGGAACGGCGCTCCGAAGGTGGCGTCCAGGTGCTCCGCACCAGGCTGCCGTGTCTCATTACCATGCTGGAGGCAACCAACCAGATACGCCGCGGCGCCATGGCCGACGCATTGCGTGCCGCCCGGGCGCCGATCGTGAAGTGGAGCGCGCAGGAGGCCGGTGTCGAGGACATCTCCAAATGCGGTCTCAAGGGCTCGCCGACCGTCGTCAAGCGTGTCTTCGCGCCGTCCGCGCGCGCTGAGAAGGCGGTGCTGGTAGAGGCCGGCGAGCAGCCGGCGCAAGCATTGATCGATGCCATCTTCAAGCACCAGCCCAAGCTTGAAACCGACCTTGCGGCGCTAGCCCGCGATGCCTGATCTCAAGGGTCTTGGCGATGAGCGATGTGATGAGAGCTCCCGTGTTGCCCGCGGAACGGCGCGCCGTCAAGAAGGCGCTGCCGGGACATTTCAGCGCTGACAAGCATGTCTGGGTCTTCATCGTACAGGAGCCCGGGCAGGTGCATCCAATTTCCTGGAAGCTGACGGGCGCGGGCCGCAAGCTCGCCGAGAAGCGCAAGCTTGATCTCGCGGCGGTCGTGATCGGTCCGGAGGGCGACGCAGCGCCGCGGTCGAATTCTTCTCCTACGCCGAGACCTTGTCCATCTCGTCGCCGACAACATGCTCGCAGATTACCGTAACCAGTCCTACAGCATGGCGTTGACCGATCTTGTCAACACCCACAAGCCGGAACTCCTGCTGTTGCGAGCCACGATCTTGGGCCGTGAAGTCGCCGCCTCGAGCGGTCACTGCATTCACGCGAGCACGTCGCAGGCGAGCGCACGTTTTGAGGACATGCGCACTAAACAAAGGAGAGGCTCATGATCGAAGAGAGGTTCGATGCCATCGTGGTTGGCGCAGGAATGGCCGGCAACGCGGCGGCGCTGACCATGGCCAAGCGTGGCATGAAGGTACTGCAGCTCGAGCGCGGCGAATATTCCGGATCAAAGAACGTGCAGGCTGCCATGCTCGATGCCGACATCCTGGAACAGCTGACCCCCGATTTCCGCGAGGACGCGCCGCTCGAGCGCCGCCTTGTCGAGCAGCGCTTTTGGTTAATGGATAGCCGCTCCCATATCGGGCTGCGATACCGCTTCAACCACTGCAACGATGAGCGACCGAACCGGTATATCGTTATCCGCGCGCTATTCGATAAATGGTTCTCGGGGAAGGTGAGGGAGGCCGGCGCCACCGTCTTGTACCAAACTACCGTTACGGAGCTGGCGCAGAACCGCCACGGCCGCGTCATTGGGGTGCGTACCGACCGCCAGGATGGCATAATCCACGCCGATGTAGTGGTGCTCGCCGAGGGCTTCAATGGCTTCCTCGGGACGCGTGCGGGCTGGCGCGAGCGGCCGAGGCCCGATCAAGTTGCGCTGCAGGTCAAGGAAATGCACCTTTTGCCGCGCGAGACCATCGAAGCCCGTTTCAACCTAAATCGCGACGAAGGGGTCGTGATCGAGGCCGCCGGCTCCATCTCTCGCGACATGACAGGCATTGGTTTCATCTATGCGAATAGGGAGTGCATCTCAGTCGGCATCGGCTGCCTCGTCTCCGATCTCCAGCGAACGGGCGAAACGCCTTACGGGCTACTCAATCGCTTCAAGCGTCATCCGTCAGTGGTGTCGCTAATCAACGGCTCAGAGCTTAAGGAATATTCCGCGCACCTCATCCCGAAACGCGGCTACAGCACCATACCCCAGCTCTACGGCAAGGGCTGGGTGGTGGTTGGGGATGCCGCCGAACTCAATAATACTAGCCATCGCGGGCATCTGAACGTTGCGATGATCTCTGGACGAATTGCCGCGGAAGCGATCTTTCGTGTGAAGTCGCGCGGCGGTCGCAGCACCTCGAATAGTTTTTCACTGTACAAGAAGATGTTGCATGAGTTGTATGAGGATCTGAAGAAGTACAAGTATATGCCGGCGCTGATGCACACGCAGCCGGACAACTTTCTCCTCACCCATCCCCAGCTCGTCTCGAAGGCGATCCTGAACTTCGCGCGCACTGGTGGCAGGCCAAAGGCGGGGGAGCAGAAGTCGGACTCAAAACCCTTTGGCGATGTGTGGTCATGGACCGGACTCTTCGGCGATGGGTTCCGCTTGCCGCGCGCCTGGCGCTGAATCAGCACTGGCTCAAGCGAAAACATGGACGCCAGAAACATGAACTTCGAGCATTCGGTGGTACGCTATCCGGCGTAGGCCGCAGGCTGATTGGATTAATCGGGCGACCAGCGCCAGCCAAGTCGGATCTTCTTTGTGCATCCGGACGAGCTCGATCAGGTTTTCGATTCCGAAGTCGGTGAAGTCCAGGGCGCTGTGTTCGCCGGCGCCATAGACCCAGACGACGCCGTCCTCGGGATTTGGTCACTCCGGCCCCTGAAACCGGGAGGCCTGTTTAGGAAATAGTCTCGCAAACGCTTTCTCCGCATATTGATCGACCGAAACGATGATCGCTTGGACATGCTGGTGGCAGGCGTCGAAGCGCGGCCGGGTACTCCTGGTACGCCGGCGCCGCGACAAGCTATGGATGTTTCCTGGCGGGCGCCGGCGCGGCCGCGAAACAGCGGAGCAGAGCCTCTGGCGCGAGATCAAGGCTCTACGCGGTATGTCGCGTCGCAGGATTTAGCCAGCGCGAGGCGGCGAGTTGTCGTGGGTTTTCGTGTGCAACGTCGTGTTCGCAACATGTTGGCGGATACTGAGCAAATGCGGCTTTGGCTTTCGGGGAGAAAGAACGCGCGGCGCTTCGTTTTGCATCCAGCTGCCCGTGCGCGGAAGCATCAGGCGATTGGCCCGGCTTTTGCTCCTTGTTTGCCAACGGCGTGCGTCTCTCTGCTTTGTCAGAATCGTGCGCTGCAGAATGTGGATCTCTATGCGACCAAAGGCGATGCCATGAAGAATTGGAGTTCGGTGACAACCAGGGTGCTAGGCACGGCAACTATTGCAATGGCCTTGATGACGCCCACCGCGCTGGCGGTCGAACACAAAGTCGAATACAAAAAGGATAATAGCAGCAATCCCAGGCTTCGAGACGTTCCTGAAAACAGGAGCGTCCTAGCCCAGATCGCAGTCGCTTCGGAGCGACCTGCAAGCTTCACGCTTGCGAACGGCCTGCAAGTGGTAGTGATCCCCGATCACCGCACGCCCGTCGTAACGCAGATGATCTGGTATAAGGTCGGTTCCGCCGACGAAACGCCGGGCAAGTCGGGGCTTGCGCATTTCCTCGAACACCTAATGTTCAAGGGCACGGCCAACCATCCGGCGGGTGCCTTCTCCCAGACCTTGCTGCGCGTTGGCGGCGACGAGAACGCCTTCACCTCGACCGACTACACTAGCTATTACCAACGCGTGCCGCGCGAGCAGCTGACGAAGATCATGGAATTCGAGGCCGACCGCATGACCGGTCTCGTTCTCCAAGATGAGAACGTGCTGTCCGAGCGCGATGTTGTGCTCGAAGAATTCAACATGCGCGTCGCCAACAATCCCGATGCGCGGCTCACCGAGCAGATGATGGCGGCGCTTTACCTCAACCACCCCTACGGCCGCCCCATTATCGGCTGGCGCCAGGAGCTCGAGAAGCTCGACCGCGTGGACGCGCTCGCCTTCTATAAGCGCTTCTACGCTCCGAATAACGCGATCCTGATCATCGCCGGCGACGTCAATCCCAATGAAATCCGCCCGATGGTGGAGAATAATTTTGGCGACATTCCCGCACAGCCTTCAATCTCTGCAAAACGCCTGCGGCCACAGGAGCCGACGGCGGCGGCCCCGCGCACGGTGACATTGTCCGATCCGCGCGTCGAGCAGCCGACCCTGCACCGCTATTATCTCGTGCCGTCGGCTTCAACTGCGACCGCCGGCAAGAGTCCTGCGCTGGACGTGCTCGCGCAATTGATGGGCGGCGGTGCCAACTCCTATCTCTATCGTTCGCTGGCGATCGACAAGCAGCTAGCCATCAGCACCGGCGCGAGGTACGAGGGCACCTCGCTCGATTCCTCGCAATTCATGATTTGGGCCACGCCGAAGCCCGGCGTCGAGTTCTCTCAGCTCGAGGACGCCATCGGCAAGGTGATCGCCGATCTCGCGCAGAACCCCGCGCGCGCCGAGGACCTTGAACGCGTCAAGACCCAGCTGATCGCAAGGGCGATCTACTCGCAGGACAATCAGGTAATGCTTGCGGTCCGGTATGGCGGCGCGCTCACCACGGGGCTCAGCGTCGACGACATCCGGAGCTGGCCGGATCGCATCCGCGCCGTCACCGCCGAGCAGGTGCGCGAGGCGGCGCAGAAATGGCTCGACAAGAAACGTTCGGTGACCGGTTACTTGATCAAGGATGTTGCGCCCAAAAGCGAGGAGAAGCGCTCGTGACCAATTTTCTGACACGGCGTTCGGTTCTGATCGGCGGCAGTGCGCTCGCGCTGACGACGATGCTCGCTTCCCGGCCGTCGCAGGCCGCAATCAAGATCCAGCGCCTAGTCTCGCCCGGCGGCATCGAAGCCTGGTTCGTGCAGGACGCCACCGTCCCGCTGATCGCGATGGAATATGCCTTCGGCGGCGGCGCCACCCAGGACCCCGCCGACAAGCCCGGCGTCGGTCACCTGGTCGCCGGCCTGCTCGACGAGGGCTCTGGCGACCTCGATTCCAAGTCCTTTCACGAGCGGCTTGACAGTCGCGCCATTGAGCTGAGCTTTCATTCGACCCGCGACCAGTTCGGCGGCTCCTTGCGCATGCTCAAGGACAACAAGGACGATGCCTTCGACCTGCTGCGGATGGCGCTGACCTCGCCGCATTTCGACGGGCCGGACGTCGAGCGGATCCGCGCGCACGTGCTCTCGAGCTTGCAGCGCGAGTCCACCGACCCGAGCTCGCTCGCCAATCGCAAGTTCCTCGAGGTGGCGTTCGACGGCCATCCTTACGGGCGGCGTTCTCATGGTACGCTGGACAGCGTCCCGAAAATCGACATAGCCGATCTCAAGGACTATGTCCGCCGAGTGATCGCGAAGGACACGCTCAAGATCGCCGTCGTCGGCGATGTCGATCCGGAGGCCCTCGGCAAATTGCTCGACAAGACCTTTGGCAGCCTGCCGGCCAAGGCGGAGTTGACACAGGTAGCCGATGTGGTCGCGGCAAAGCCGCCGCAGCTCGTTGTCGTTCCGCTCGACGTGCCGCAGACGGTCGTGACATTCGGCGGCCGCGGCGTCCGCCGCAGCGAGCCGGATTTCATGGCGGCCTATGTCGTCAACCACATCCTCGGCGGCGGCGGTCTGTCATCGCGGCTGTTCCGCGAAGTCCGCGAGAAGCGCGGGCTCGCCTATTCCGTCCATGAGACGCTCTTGTGGATGGATCATTCCGCCCTGTTCGTCGGCAATACCGGCACCCGCGCCGATCGCGCGGGCGAGACCGTGGAGGAGGTCGAAAAGCAGGTCCGTCGCATGGCTGAGGAAGGCCCGACCGAACAGGAACTCGATGATGCCAAGTCGTACCTGAAGGGCTCGCAGATGCTGGCGCTCGATACCTCGTCAAAGCTTGCGCGGGCGCTGCTGCAGTATCAGCTCGACAAGCTGCCGATCGACTATATTGAAAAGCACAACGCGCTCGTCGATGCGGTGACGCTGGAGGATGCCAAGAAGGCGGCGCAGCGGCTGTGGGGCCAGGGTTTGCTCACTGTCATCGTCGGCCGCTCCCCACTGGCCGCAGCCCAGTCGACCACCGCGCCATCGGGCGCGACGCCGCCGCCAGCGGCAGGGCAGCCAGGCGCCACGCCATCCGCCGCAACGCCGGCAACACCCAATTAGCTTTGTGTTCGTGAGGTGACTTTCGGTACGCTAAGGACAAGCTGTCCTACAGCCGTTATTTGCGGACGCCCGACCTGCCTACATCAAGGTGCGGCCTCACGAAAGTCCGTCACTGCAGTCGCTCCTGCTGAATGCTGTTGCCACTCCGCTACGTGTCGAACACCAAGGCCGAGACTGCCGCTGACGGTCGCATCGAATGCGGCCCTCCCGGGTCACCGGCGAACCGCGCCCGCGACACCGAATGGAGCTAGCGACATTGGCCGCTATAGCGAGCTATTCAAGTTTCGGTGACGATTGGGCAGTTGCCATGGCGCCGCTAACAAGGATCTTCGTTGGTTCGATCCATCTGGCCGCGCACTCCAATCCCGCTCCCCCCGTCGCGCCGTTGCGGCAAGTGAAGCTAAAAAGATGTTTAGCCCAACTTTTCGCAGAAATTGGTCAATGTCCTTATTCGGGAGCTGTTTGGCCGCTCTGCTGAACTGCTGGAGTGGTATGATCGGGCATTTTGTCATCGTCGCCTGAACGGGAAGCGAAGCGGAGCGAACCGCTACGAATATGTTTGCCAGTTCAGCTGCCATCACAACACTGCGCTCGGCATTGTTGGCATGGCCACGTGGCTCTTCAATAAGCAGGCGAGGTTGAGAGAGTTGGCCGAGCTGAAAAAGAAGCTCCATGATCTTAAACCCTCTCACCTGAACACCAGTTAGCGCACCTTACACTTCAATGTCATAGAGCATGAAGTTTTTCTCATTTCGGCTCTGGATCAAGCGACCATAGCGGGAGCGCCCATCACAACGGCGATGACTACACTGTGATCATTCTGGTGGTGCCGGAAATCACAACTGATCATGTGTAAGAACTAGATCGAATACAGCCATTTTAATCTCGTCGTCGAGCCGCACCTTTCGTCAATGAAGTAGTCCGGCCGTACTCCCGCCCTGCCAGCAACGAATGCTGGCAGGGGCACCGAAGACAAGGAGAACGCGATGTCACAGAAGCTCGACGCTTCGCCCGGTCAGCGGTTCGGACCGCCGGCTAGTGCGGTGTGGCTTGCACGCCTAAAACGCTGTTGGGCCGCTCAGGCCGCGACGGCTTCGCAACTCTCGACGGCTTGGCGGTCCCGGGATAGACGGTGAGTGCCGCGATGATGCCGAGCACGGCTGCGAACATCAGCCAAAAGCCGGGTGAAGCCTTATCATCGGTCCGGTCGATCAGCCAAGTCGAGGCCAGTGGCGTAAAGGTGCCGAACAAGGCGGCCGCGAGTGCGAAGGCCAGGGAGAAGCAGGTTGTGCGCACATGCTTCGGCACGATCTCGACAAGAGCGCCCAGCATAGTGCCGCTATAGATGCCGAAGTAGAACGAGAACATCATACCCACCACGAGCATCTTGCCGAAAGTAGGGGAGCTTACCAGCCAGTGCAATGCCGGATAGGCGGTCACTAACGCAAGGCCGGCAATTGCTAGCAGAACCGGCTTGCGGCCGATTCGGTCAGAGACGGCGCCGCCAATTGGATTCCATATAAAGTTCGTAACTGCCACCAAAAGCGTCACCAAAAGCGCATCCTGGGAGGACAGCTTCAACATGTTCTTGCCGAATGTGGGCGTGTAAACGGTGACGAAATAAAAGGTCGTTGTGGTCAGGATCGCCATCATCATGCCGAGGATGACGATCCGCCAGTTGGCGAGTGCCGAGGCAAAGACCTCGCGGGCCGTGGGATGCTTCTTCATCGCTAGAAATTCCGGCGTTTCCTCCAGCGTGCGGCGGAGGAAAAAGATAAGCGGAATGATTAGGCAGCCGAGAAAGAACGGGATGCGCCAGCCCCAGGCGGCTACTGTTTCGACCGGCATCGATTCGTTCAGCACATAGCCCACGATCGCCGCGACAAAGATCGCGACCTGCTGGCTGGAGGACTGAAACGAGGTGTAAAAACCGCGCTTGCCCGGGGTTGCGATCTCCGCCAGGTAGACCGAAACGCCGCCGACTTCGACGCCGGCGGAAAAGCCCTGTAGCAGCCGTCCGAGCAGCACGATAACGGGTGCGGCAATGCCAATTGTCTCGTAACTGGGACAGAAGGCGATGATTACGGTGCCGATTGCCATGATTGAGAGCGTGACGATCAGGCCTTGCCGACGGCCTATTTTGTCAATATAGGCTCCGAGCACGATCGCGCCGACCGGACGCATCAAGGCGCCCAGCCAGAACACGCCGAACGTGTTGAGCAGCGAAGCGGTTTCGCTCTCAGACGGGAAGAACGCCTTCCCAATGGCGCTGGCGTAAAAGCCGAACAGAAAAAAATCGAACTGCTCGAGGAAATTGCCGCTCGTCGCACGCAAAATCGCGCCGATGCGCGATTTGACCGTTGGTGCGTGCGGGATGAATGTTTGTGACACTGTGAGTTTCCTCCCCGTCTGAAATGGCCGGTTGCGGAAAACCTCACGCCAGCCCAACTGCAATTCAGGCCGGGAATCTGCCATCATGGACACTACCGACCAGCCGGAAAGCGCCTTATCTTTTCGGCATATTTTCGGCGACTGGCGGACTGTTGCACAGGTTTTCAGGGTCTGTTTTGCATGTTCAGCGAGGAGCCAATCGCGGAGCAATCGTGACCTTGACCGATCTTTCGGCGACAACATCCATCCGCCGGCAGCGCCATCTTCAGGGCTGCACGGGTAGGAACGAGAACGACCGCGAGTCGAATTGCAACATCCGCATCCATACCGCAGGATGCGACGCGAGCCTGCGAAAGGACGTCGTGCAGATAGGTCGCGCCGAGATTCTTGTAAGTCCAAAGACAAGCTCGTGATCCCGATCGGCGGCCTGGAGCGCTCGCATATCACCGCGATCCCCGCGCTCGCCTCCGGCGACGAGCTGACGACATCGACGCGCGTGCAGGCCGGGCGAAATTCATGGTTCACTACGTTCCAACCAGAAAGGATATGGTGCTGGATCGTAGATTCGAATGCGATCGGACCGATCCCTGGCGCCGATGTCGAGCACCCCGCCCAAGCCGAGCGGTATCATTGCCTGCGCAAGCGCTACACGAGCAGGATCGTGCTTTGAGGTTATAGCCAATACCGCATCCCACTGCGCTCCTCCATTGAAGGAAATGGATTGTCGGTAAATGGTCGCGCATTATTGATGAGGATCGCAACCATCCCGAGCTGCTCGGCCACATCGGTGGCAACCTGTTGGACTTCAGCGGCAGCAGAAGGCGCTCGCCGCATGTCCCTCCCGCCGAGTGGCCCTGACGACTTACTGCGCGGCTTCGAAATGGTCCGACAGTCGACGGACACATGCGCTCCGAGCGGTGCGAATTCACGCGCGAGCTCCTCCCGGCGTCCGAGGAAGAACCGATGACGAGCGCCACGTTTCCGATGAAGCCCGCCCCCGCCAAACTCATGGTTTGATGCGTTCCGTCCAGACCGACACTGTCTTGGATCTGCCGAGATACTTCTCGTAGAGTTCGTCGATCATTTCCTTGCCGACCACAGCCAATTCAGCTTGATAGGCCACACGATCCGTCACCTCAATGCGCTCGACATAATCCCACGGGCCGCCCGATAGGCCAGTTCCGGTTTCGGTGATGCGGTGCGTACAATAGTTGACAATAGTTTTCATCTTGGCGGCGGTGACATAGTCCACCTCGCGTTCGAAGCGTTCATAGTCTGCCGCGCTGACACCCGGCTTTAATGCGGCAAATACAAATCGGACAACAGCCATAATTCATCCTTCTCCTTGTTGTGACGGACCAGAAGTCAAGCGACCGGCTCTGACCCAAGATGACAGGCGACGAATCGCCCGGACGCGACCTCCTTCACGGGCGGTCTTTCTGCTCAGATGGGCTTCTCAAATGAGAACGCCCCCGCAGCCTGCATCCGGGCGCGGAATCCATAGAGTTTGGGATTCCGCCCGGCTACGGTGAAGTCGCCTCGCTTTGCCTCGCTATCGGGCACGCGACGGCGATCGGTCAGGCTCGCGTAAGGATGCAAGGCGTCGCGAACAATCGCGTGTGTTAGACATCTCCACGACGCTGCCGAGATACGTCACTGCAATGCGGCTCGCGAGGTACTTCATCCGCGACATCGTGCCAAAGCCCGTGCTGGGCGAACGACAGCGGCACCCGCGAAGGATGCTGCCAAGCTTCAATCGGCGGGACCGCACTCAACACGGCAGCGTCTATGGCATCGATTTGGATCGATCGAGCGAGTTTCATCTGAACTCCGAGGCCGTTTCTGCGAAACCGGCCGTGGTCGTAGTGTATCCCCACCGTGTCCCAGCAATAGGGGTGCCAAAAAAGGCGTTGTGCGAGCTTGGTGCAGAGGGGCGAAACCATGTGCTTGGCGACGCGCCGGTGGAATAATTGCGCCTTCCTGTCGGGTTCCGCACATAGACGTCTCCAGCCCGACGGCTGAAAACGACAACGCGCAGGCACGATGGGGGCCGACTTGATGCAGTACAAGCAGCGACTTATCGGAGAACCCGAGGAGAGCGGCCCCCCGCTCATTGCCATTTCTAGCGGCTGTTCCTGACCAGCTTGAGTCCTTCCACGAGATCTTGTCACACGAGGAGCCGACACCTCAACGTCGAGCAGGTAATTGATCTTACCGAGGCCGGCGAGATAGGCGAAAAATGGAGATGTCCGGCGAAAGGCGCAATCGCGATTTCGCCTTCCGGGCAATGATCAACACGTACTGGACGAATAGTCTTGCGCGCGTTCTTCGTCTGCGGTCTGCGTCTGAACTGCAGCGTGATGACGTCGCGAAGCCTGAGCCGGCCGGACTCCCTCGTTCCGCTCTTGGTCACGGTGAGAGGCGTTCCTCTTGTCCAGCGGGCCGAGCGCGGTGTTCTCGATTGCAGTCTTTAAAATCGCGCTCGATCTAAGCCAAGCTCCGGGCTGATCGGCGGGCGCGAAGCGCGATGCAATTGCGGCGGGCGTCATGCTTGATCAGCGCGATCCGCAACAAGGCAGCCGATCAATCGCCGCGATCCTGGCGTATCGGGGGCCCGACACGCGTAAGGTCAACGGCCGCGTCTCGAAAAGCAGAACATTATCGATTCGCTGCGTGATGGCATGCAAATTGCCTGACTGTGGTCAACAAATAGTATGCCGGACGAAGAACCGGTGAGTCTCTCTCTCTCTGCATGCCCGGGTTCGAATGACGTTGTCCCAAGCTTCTCCTTCTAAGCTGCAACAACCTTCAGAGATACCAGTTGGCGAGCACTTGGCTAGCCGAGCCCGGGCTCTGCTTGGTCCCCATCCGTTCGCTGCGGAGATGTCCAAAGATCGGGTTGCCAGTCTGCTACCTGAATACTTAGCGATGTCACAAGCGTTCCCGTACCTGCAGGCGGGATCGCAAAAGGATCTCATATTCGACGCAATACATCGCAATCGAGATCTCCCGAGGGACGTTGAGCTGACCAGTGTGGTCGCAAATTTTATCTGCTGGGATGAAACGGGAGGTCATAGTCGGGTTCTACAAGGCGGCAACGCTGCGCTACCCAGTATTCTGAACACAGAAAACTTCCACTCAAAGCTCTTTAAAAGAGATGCGTGGCGCCTACTTGGCCGAGCAGTACAGCCTAACTACAGCGCCACAACGAGCCGGTACTTGCGCGCGCTATATCATGGCTTGTCATCGAGAGACCCCATAATGCGCTGCGCCTACATGGTTGCCTTTGAGCTACATGCTGCGGCAATGATCCAGGCACTTTGGACCACTTTAGTCAGAACCTTTGATGCTCGATCTAACGATCTTGAGTATTTCCAGCTCCATGTCGGCGGCGAGGATCCTGCGGAGAAATATCACGGAGAAATGACAAGCAGGCTCATTAGCGAACTGGTCCCTGCCGACTGCAATAGCCGTTTCTTGGATGAATTCGACCGCGCGTATGGTCTCAGCCTAGAGTGGTGCCGCAATCTAGTCGGAATTGACTCGCTTGACGGAGATGATCAGCCGGAGGTTGAACACAGTGGCCGCTGTCACTGTGGGTCTGTGAAGTTCTACGTACGAGCGCCAGCAGAGATTTCTGCAGTGAAGTGCAATTGCTCAATCTGCGAGATGTCTGGATTTTTGCACATGCTCGTTGCCGACGACAAGCTCAGGATTGAATGCGGCGAAGAACTCCTCACTACATACCAGTTCAATAAGAACATCGCTCGGCATACGTTCTGTCGGGTTTGCGGCATCAAGCCATTTTATCGGCCGCGATCGAATCCTTCAGGATTCAGCGTAAATGTTCGATGCCTAGATGGAGCGACGATCGAAAGCATAAGAATAGATGATTTCGACGGCGAGAATTGGGATCTGGCGATCCGCTCGTTGCAGGCGGATTAGAAGAGTCGAATTTGAGTGAATCGGAAAGGCGCGCACAATGAGTGATACACTTGGTCTGCTTTCAGAGGAAGCCCTCGCAAAGTACCGCTCAGAGCTGGCGGATAAAGGTACGGTCCTGATTGCCCCCGAGACGCTGTTCACCAAAGACGAATTGACGAGGATCGATCAGCTGCAGTCCGACATTCCCGAAGAAAAGGTTCGGAAGGGAGATGCCGGTGATTCTCACAACATTGTTGTGAAAAGAGTGCGCCTAGATCACGCTGGCCGTAATCCGAGGAACGTGAATGGTACTGCTTCAGCGCAGCTCATCGAGCTACTTGAAAGGACAGAGCGGGTCTCTGCGCTCAGGAAGATTTTCGGAGCATCATCAGAGTACGTCATTCGCCGATGCCAAATGCATCGCATGCCGCCTGGTTCCTTCGTTGGCATCCATTTGGATGCTGAGAGCGACCCCGACTTCGAGTATTCTGTGATTGTTCAGCTCGCGACAGATTTCGAGGGTGGTGAGTTCGTCGTATATCCAACCGACCGCAAACGCCAAGTGTTTCGCCCAACCTTGGGAAACGTCCTTATCACCACATGTAGGTTCTGGCATGAGGTTAGGCAGGTGAACGCCGGGGAGCGTCGGTCACTCGTCTACTTTTGCTCAAAATACGGCGGTGCAAACCGCCGGATAATCGAAAACCATGCCGCTCGCGCATGAGGTCGGCTAGCTAGATGGCGCGGACTATAATGGCGTGCGAATGAGGTCTATGGATGCAGGCCGGCATTCTCTAGCTAGACGAAGCAGTATCGACACGAAGATACTTGTGGTCTTCGTCGCCCGTCGCTGTCCTCTGTTCAGTGATGCTGGACGTTAAGTTATCAGACTAAAGCTAGTTCTGCTGCTTGAAGAGGAGAGGGGAACGCGAACCACTGGCGCAATGATGGTAAAACTGGGCGCTCATATCCGGGAGAAGGTGTTCTGCGGCCAGCCGATCTGCCTAACTACTTTGATCAACTGAAGAACGGCGCCAATGCCCGCAGAGTTGGATGGCGCTCTGCATCGCTCCGGCATTCTGGTGCTCCGCGCGTCGAGGCACGTTTGCACGGTTGTGGTATAGGAACCGTGACAAGTTTGGTGCGCCGAACAACTTGGGTTTGGCATGGAACAATCGACAGTGCCGCGCCAAACCTGGAAGAGAGTGCTTTGCCATCTCCTTAGGGCACCTTGGCTTCAGCATATGGTTGGAAATAGGGATGTTCTTCAAGCTGGAACAAATGGACCGCAGAAAGCATCCTCAAGAGCCTACATAGGGCGGTGATCCAAATCAGAGCATCGTCAATAATCGACGCTCGAAATTCCGGCCCACCAGCCTGTCGCGCGCGATCACAAGACATTCCACCGTGCCTGCCTCTTGGTCGGCGGCAAGCGGAATAACGCCTTCCTTGTGTATGCTATCAAATAGCAATCCTTCATCCACAAAGCAATCAAGCGCCGTTCGGAGGGAGTTTAGTCGGACATTCCGCACAGATGAAATCACGTAGGAATGGGAATAGTCCGCTCCTAGCAACCGGTCAGCAATGCTGTGCAGTACCGAGCCTCCGCCCCACCGACCGTTCGCTTCATTAAACAGCAGCCGCCCGTCGATCGAGAAAATGGCGTCTATGTTGATCATTCCGCGGTAACCCAATGTCCGCGCAAGCTCCACAAATCGATAGGCGTGCGCGTAAGCGGTGGAGTGCTGCTCATTGCTCAGGTCGCTCGGAAGCTCTAGACCAGTCCAGACGAGAGCTCTTTCGGCCCGATCTTCGCTTCGATGCAGACGTATGTTTCCACTGTTGACGTATGCGATTGAACCATTTTCCTCGATTTCAAACTCGAGGTAGAACAGAGAACGAGCCACGTGGTATGATTCTACGACCACTATTTTACATGAGGCGGTTGTCATCTCAGACCAAAGTTGATCAGGATCAAACGACGGCCAAAGGACCCGCCGGGTCTCCCTTGCCCCAGGTAGTGGAGCGCTCTCCTTGCCAGTTAATATGACATTTCCAACCCCGCCAGCTCCATTATCTAACTTTACAATAACGCTGCCGGTTTCAAACTTTAGGGAGTTGACCGCTCTGAACAATTCTTCTGAGCTTGTTGCTATGCATCCACTGGGCAACGGAAGCGCGACGCTTGTTGCCAATTGACGGAAGTGGCTTTTGCGATTCAATAGATCAGGGCCTCGCTGCAGCGCGAAGTCGTTCCCGTTCTGCTTTATGCCGAGCATTGCCGCTAAGCGTGCAACGCCTTCGGTAGAATAGCAAGCACATAGTTCCCAATGCGTTTTCTCACGAATGTGGCGGCAGATTTGTTCAACAATTGTATTGGACTGCAGAGTGAAGTCACAAAGGACTTGGGTCTCGTGCGCGTTTTCTGGCGCGAGCACCAGGACAGTCGATGGGTCGAACTTTAGCGTCGCGCCAACGTAGTGAAGCAGGTCATTTGGGATCGCTACCGGAGAGACAATTAGGTCGCCCGCTTGTGCAAACCATACGGAGCGCCAGGCCGACTTGGCTGCAAGCGAAAGTTGGATTGCCGTCAGATCGGCACCCGACATTTGGGCGGTACCGGCGTTCATAATTAGGATCCGCGGCATCAACGAGCTCCGTGGTACTTGGCATATTGCGACGGAAGCGCAGCCCGCACTACGATGAACGTACGGCAGCGTATTCATGTAGAACAGTTGATCGAAACGGCTCAGTGGGCTTGAGACGGAAGATCGCCTGCGGGTAGCAAGGGAAATATTGCCAGACCCAATCCGCGATATTCATTTGGTGCCTCCCTGCTGGCTTCGCGCATCGAGCTCTTTCAGCATAAAGTGCTGGATCTTGCCCAACCCCGTTCGCGGCAATTCTTCCGTGAAAATGATTTCGCGCGGCACTTTGAAACGGGCGAGCTGCGACTGCATATGCGCGGTCAGTGCTTCCGCTTCAATCCGCGCGCCCGACCGCCTGATCACATAGGCGACTGGTACTTCATCCCAGCGCGAATCGGGCCGACCGACGACAGCGCATTCTGCAACATCGGGATGCTCCATAAGCACACGCTCGACTTCCGCCGGATAAATGTTTTCCCCACCGGAAATGATCAGATTCTTCTTTCGATCATGGACCCAAAAATACCCATCGGCATTGCGGCGGCCGATGTCGCCAGTGTGATACCAGCCGTTATGCAGCGCCTCGCGCGTTGCTTCTTGATTGCCCCAATATTCGCAGAAGACATTAGGCCCGCGAACGGCGATCTCGCCCAGGGTGCCTGGCGGCAGCTTGTTGCCCCCATCATCGATGATTGCCGCTTCGCAGAAAAGGCCGGGCAGGCCAGTCGTACCCTCACGTGAGAGATCACCGCCGAGCCTCGTATAGACAGCAATTGGGCAGGTCTCCGTCGATCCATACACCTGCAGCACCGGTACTCTGCGTGTGACAAAGCGTTCGATCAGGTGCTGCGGCACCATGGTTGAGCCGGTGGAAATTGCTCTGAGTGAGGTCAGGTCGGTGGTCGACCACTGGGGATGCTCGGTCAGGGCTTGAATCGTGGCAGGCACCAGCACGGCTAGAGTTGGCCGTTCGCGCTCGAACGCAGCAAGCGTCGCCTCTGGCGTAAACCGCGTGTGGATCGTAACCGTCGCGCCGTGATGCAATGCTGGCGTCGTCTGGATATTGAGGCCCCCCACGTGGAACAGCGGCAACACTGTCAAGACATGGTCAGCCGAGGTGAGGCCATGCATGTGCTGACTCATAACCCCATTCCACAGCAACGCCTCTTGGCGCAGCACAGCCCCTTTCGGCCGCCCTGTGGTGCCCGAGGTATAGACGATCAGAAGCGGGCAGGACAGGTCCGTGTGCGGATTGCGACCATCGCCGCGCCCTCGCTCTAGCAGGCCATCCCATTTACTTCCGCCGAGGGGCACAAAATCCAAGCCGACGACAAAGATATCCGGCAGTTGCTCCGCCAGCACCGGCAGGAGTGCCTCGAAGGCTTGTTCGACCACCAGCACCCTGGGGGCGGCGTCGGAAAGGATGAAGAGCTGCTCGGCGACCGCAAGCCTCCAGTTCAGTGGCACGAGCATTGCGCCGAGCCGCGCGCACGCATAGAGCAGCACCAGATGGTCAGGCCGGTTAAGGCTGAGGATCGCGACCCGATCGCCTCTCTCGACACCAAGCTGGCTTTTTAAGGCGCGCGCGACCTGCTCGATCCGTTGATTGAAGAGCGCGTAGCTTAAGGTCTCGCCCTCGAAATGGATTGCGGGCTTGTCGGGAGAGAACGCCGCGTTACGCTCAATCAGAGTGCAGAGATCAACCATTAGTCTTCCGTTTTCCCTGGCTTGCACAGTACTTTCCCTCCCGAAGCGGCCAATGAGAGCTCCTCAACGTCGCTCGAAAGGGGTCGATTACGGCTTTATTGTCTTAGATGAGGCGCATCCGGTATCTGCAAGAGTGCAGCTTGTGACGAAGCCATGGGGCAGATAGGGTGGATGTAATCCGGAGACTCAAAGTGTAGGCTCTTGCTCACGTACTTCAGTTTTGCTCGACAGGGGCTGCGTGCATCCGACAATGGTGATAAGCGAACCATGACGAGAGTTCGCTGCGCGATCTTCTCAGTACAGGCTCGCCACACATATAGGCGGCTCCGGCATCTCCATCTTTGAGGCCGACAATGGCCCGGCATTGGCCTTCAGCGTGATTGACTAGCAAGACCGTCCTGGAGCCGTCAGGTCTTTTCACATTGCCGCTCCGAGCTACGCCGGCAATCTCTTGCGATGTCGCGCCGATCGTAGTGAGCGAAATTTGCTCCTTGCTTCTGCAACCCAATCGACTTTCATGCGTTTGCGCGATCTTGTCGCCATACCAGCTCCCAGGGATCTGTGCGGACAAAAAACCACGCTTCTCGGATTGAGCGCGGCGCGGCCGGAAGCCGGCGCAACCTATTTTGAGATCTTACAATTTGACGCCACGTGCGATTCAAGTGCTTTTGGGCGGCCGTCGTGTGAATATGTTCAAACTCCCAAGCGGCCGGGAGCAGCGATGATACGAAAATTGAAAAATGCGCCGCCAGTTCCTCATAGGATCTGGTTCGGGCCGGGCGCGCTTTACTCATCGCCAAGGCCTTAAAGGCGCCGTCTTGGCGAGCGGCGCAGCTGATCGGTATAGAGTTGCCATTCAGGGCTGATCTTCTCGCCGCCATCATGCGGTTCGCCTCTGGGTAAGAAGCCGAGCTGCCAAAAAGAGCCGCTATCGAGACAGATAGGGGCGAGGGTGCATGCAGGGCACGAACTCAGGATGCGAGCTGCCTCGGATTGTTCTGATCAGAACCTTCTTTCGATATGTGCGCGAATCGCATTTGCTTTAGCGTAAATCTAGCCGCGCTCACGCGCGCTTGCGACCATCTTGGCGTAGGCGGCTTCCCAAGTTTCGTTGTCCTTGGGGAAGCCAGGCAGGATCGGCACTAAATCAACAGGCACCAGCGCATTGTCCTGGTCAACGAGCGTGATCCCATTCAAGTCTGACGGCTTAGCGGCATGCGTGCCCTTCAAGACGAGCTTGAACCCGCAAAAATCGAAGCGCTCCGCCAGTTGCACTTCCCCCTCCGGCGAGCATTCTATGATCATAAATCGGATCCTTCATTGCGGCTTTCAACATAAGCCTAGCCGTAGAGTTTTCGTTACGAATAGCGATGTTGCGGTGAAAACACGCACTCAGCCGTACAGTAACGTTCGAAGCTCCCCACGGAAGTTGATGAGTGGATTGCCTTGAGCTGATCGCGTTGCGACAATCCGGCCGACAAAGATGCCATGGGTGCCGACGACTTGGTAATGATGCAAGACGCATTCGAGCACACAAACTGCGCTTTGCAGAACCGGTACGTCAAGGACGCCCTGATCCCATGGCGCTGTATCGAAACGGTCGGCACCGTTTGCGCCGTGCCGGCCGGCAAAACGCAGTGCGAGGTCCTGCTGATTGCCGCCAAGAAGACTCGCGCCAAAAGTGCCGTTGGCGAGTATCGCGTCGTGAGTTTCGGAACTGGCATTGATGCCGACCAGCAGGCAGGGAGGCTCCATGCAGATCGAGGTAATAGAGCTGACAGTTAAGCCGCGCCGTCCGTCGGCCGTTCCGGTCGCTACAATGGACACGCCGCTCGCCAGATTTCGCATGGCTTGGCGAAACTCGATCGCCTCGATGGACCGAATATCGCTTCTACGGGGAGGCGATTGGCAGCTCATAGGCTAGCTCCAGAGTGGCGTTTGACTTCGAACCTTTGAGGCATGCGGAGATTGCGTTGCTTCGCGAAGTGGCCTCCGCGCTGTTCGCGTTTGGTCGCACCTGTAATCTGACTGATCTGGCGATGCAGCTGAACACAACAGCTGGCTCCGCTTGGATATTAACGTTCGTCGCGCCTCCGCGTCAGATCGAGTACGTTCTACTTCCTCGTGTCGTAGGGCGGGAACAGCGACGGGCAGGGTGCCAGTACGCCCGAAGGGCTGGCCCTTCGTGATCTGTCCGCGCGGGGCATCATTCACTGCAAATTGTTCCTCGGTGGTGACATGGGCGTCGCCCCCGCGCCATTTTGTCTGCCGATACTGTCGAGAAGGCGCTTTTTCCCGGAGATAAGACGCTCATCCAGCGTCGTGTGCAACGAAAGCCGCAGCTCAGGCGGGATCGAGTCGTCTGTATCGATCACTTCACGAAGCTTACGAAACATGAGTTCGATCACCGCGATCGATGCGAGTACCGTATCTGTCTGCCAAGACATCATTGTTTGCCTCTTTGGCGCTCTAGCGCGAAGCGCGAATCACCGAGCCGCCTATCTTTTCGATGATCTCGGTGGGGCGCTTCGCACCGGCTCTGGCGATCTGAGCGGCGGTCGATCTGTCCGGCGCCGCCATGGCCTCGATCAGCTCGGCAGGACTGATGCGGTTCGCATGCTGCAGCCCGAAAAGCGCGCTGCTCCGAGCATAGACCGCACTCATCTGACGAATCTCCGTCTCGATTTTTGAAAAGTTTCCATGATTCTACCGTTTAAAATCCCTGGGCTAGGGCACCGCTATTTCGTTCAAACGGTGCATTTCGCCTCTCCATCACCAGCTGCACTTATCGGCCCTCTCAAAGCAGGGGAGACCACGGCTCCGGGCTGACGTGATTGAGTTCCGCGGACCTTCTGAATGCTGAATAGCCGTCGTCGAACAGCGGCGACGCCGAGCAGTATTCGGAGCGGAGGGAGCTTGGCTGGGCGGTTTTGCGCGCATCACTGCGCTCCGGTTGAAACCGCCGCCTCGCGCGAGAGCAGCGCGCGGGTCGCCGCCCTCACATCAGCCTGCCGCATCAGACTTTCTCCGACCAGGAAGGTCGAAATGCCAAGCCGCGCAAGACGCAGAACATCGCCCTGTGAGCGGATACCGCTTTCGCCGACGATCACGCGATTCTTCGGTACGAGCGGCGCCAGCGCCTCGCTGATCGTAAGAGAGGTCTCGAAGGTGCGCAGGTTGCGGTTGTTGATGCCGATCATCGGCGAGCGAAGTCTTAGCGCCCGATCGATCTCGTCGACGTCGTTGATCTCGATCAGCACATCCATACCATGGGCCATGGCCGCAGCCTCTATCTCACGAGCGGCTTCGTCTTCGAGCGCCGCCATGATGATCAGGATGCAGTCGGCCCCCTGAGCGCGCGCTTCTGCCACCTGATAGGTGTCGAACAAGAAATCCTTGCGCAGCACCGGAAGATATGTTGCCGCGCGCGCCGCGACCATGAAATCAGGGTGCCCCTGGAAGAGGTGCGTGTCCGTCAGGACCGACAGACAGGCCGCGCCGCCCCCTTCATAGGCCCTGGCTAGCGAGGGCGGATCGAAGTCGCTCCGGATAATGCCTTTGGAGGGAGAGGCCTTTTTGATCTCGGCGATCAGCGCATATTCATCTGCTGCGTGCTTGTTGCAGATGGCGGCGAGAAAACCCCGCGGGGGCGAGGCCTGCCGCGCAAGCGCTTCGACCTCTGAAAGTGGCAAGGCGCGCTTGGCGGCTGCGATCTCTTCGCGCTTGTAGGTTTTGATCTTTGTCAAGATATCGGACATCGGTTAGGCTCGGCTGTTAAGCGTTGGATACTGCGATTAGGTGTTTCAATCGCGCCGCCGCGGCACCGCTACCAAGCGATTTCTGGCCAAGAGCGACGCCTTCCTTCAAGGTTTTGGCACGGCCGGCCACGATCAATGCCGCGGCCGCATTGAGAAGCGCGATATCGCGATACGGGCTTGGGGTGCCGTCGAGCACGTTTTGCAGCGCCACTGCATTGGCATCGGCATCGCCGCCCTTCAGTGCCCCGCTGGCGCAGCGGGGGAGACCGGCCTGTTCCGGGGTCACTTCGAAGGTGCGGATCTCGCCGGTCTCAAGCGAGGCAACAAAGGTCGGGCCGGTCAAGGTGAGCTCATCAAGTCCGTCCAAGCCGTGCACCACCCACACCGACTCAGCGCCAAGAGTCTTCAACACTTGCGCCAAAGGCAGCACCCACTGCCGCGAAAACACCCCAACTATCTGTCGCTTGACGCCCGCGGGATTGCACAGCGGTCCGAGCAGATTGAAGATGGTGCGGGTCGCAAGCTCAAGCCGGGTCGGCCAAACGTGCTTCATAGCGGGATGATGGACCGGCGCAAACATGAAGCCGATGCCGGCTTCACGCACGCAGCGAGCGATGTCTTCAGGGGCGATGTCGATCCTCACACCGAGCGATGCCAACACGTCAGCAGCGCCCGAGCGCGAGGACAGTGCGCGGTTGCCATGTTTGGCCACCCGCACACCAGCACCAGCGACGATCAAAGCGGCGCAGGTCGACACGTTGACCGAGCCCGAAGCGTCGCCGCCAGTACCGACAATGTCGACGCAATCGTGCGGCGCATTGACTCGCAGCATCTTACTCCGCATCGCGGAAGCGGCGCCGGCAATTTCGTCCACCGTCTCGCCGCGCACCCGCAGAGCCATCAGAAGTCCGCCCATCTGCGAGGGTGTGGCTTCGCCCGACATCATGCTGTCAAAAGCTGATGCCGTCTCCTCGCAGGTCAACGTGGCGCCACTGGCGACCTTGCCAATAATCGATTTGAAGGCGTCCATCGTGCTTTCGAACGTGGTTAGTTGTAGCTATTGCGAGCGTTTCGCCAGGGCGAAGGTAGCTCCCATGTTCCAGCTTAGTGACAAAGGCCGCGCTGTTTGTCGCACAACATGGGGTGAGGCTCTTCTTTCAGCTCTTTGCCCTCGTCGGATGCGAAATCGACAGGCGACATGATCTGCCAGCCGTCCGGCTTCATCAGCGGAAGGTCGATTCAATTGGCATTCATGCGCACGGCGACCCGGCTGGCGGGTCAGCCGGTACCCATGGCTTGCGTGGCGTAGGTTTGGTCATAATTGATTCCTACAACCTGACGCAGCGTCAGGTTCAATCCCTTTTAGTGGCTTGGCTGAAACAATTACGCCGTCCCAATATGCAATCTCGCGCCTTCCAGAGTGACGGGGACGCAAGCGATCAAGTGCAGCCCGCCGCCGTCTGAGAAACCACTTCCCAAGGTAGTTATCTGACATTGAAACACGGTCGGCGGGTGTTTCCAGGCCGACCAGGACGACCGAGAAATCTTGGCGGCCAAGGAGCGGGCCCGTGCGCGGCGGCCACGAGTGCAGCCGTCCCCGCGCAAATCGTGACGCTTTCCGACATTCATGCTGGCTATCGAACCGATCGAGATCGACGCCAAATTAAGCCTTCAGGACAGACTCAAGAACTCATCCTCCCTTGGGCTGACGAACATGGCTGGACGACTATCGCCGACAACAGCCGTACGGCCCGTACGTTAATAGTTATCCTAAGATGCTTCTCATCGAGATCGTCACGGCACCTAGCGTTGTCGTGCCAGATGGGCTCGAGACGAGGGTGCAATCGTCATCAGGAGCGTCCACAGACGATCGCGATCGCTTACCGGCTGCTCACGACAAAGATTCGGCACAGGCAGGCGCGAAGTCGAGAACTCGTAGCAGTCGCTAGGCAGTGTCTGGAAGTCCTTTAGCTTCTGGATCTCGATGCCACTCGCTCGACCTGCCGCTTCAGATCGGTGATAGCGGCGTGAAGCCTCGCATTACGATCACGCACCGCCTCGATAGTCCCCGTTTTTCGGCGCGCGGGATGTCTGGTCTGCGGGCTTAGAACGGTGTGGTTCATGGGCGGGTCAGTCTTCGTTTTCAGCTGCGCGTGATCGTTAGACCAGCATTCTCCAAGGCATCCAGGATCTTGCCCGCATCAGCCGGCGCGTCGTGTTGGTGCTCGCCAGTCAGGGCGCCGGCAATAACCGCGTACGCCTCCTCGCGCTCGGCCGGCTTGTGCACAGTATATTCGCCGCAGACATTGCAGGCGATCATCGGTCGACCGCTCCAGGGATCATGTGACGCGATTTCGCACCAGTCATCGGAGTTGCATTTCGGGCACTGCATGGGCGAGGGCTCCTGGCAGTTCTCAGCGAGCTCGGTTCTAGTCAAGTCCAAAGGCGGTTGGGCAGCTCATCTCTGCAGAAGCATTGGGAGTGTGGAGCTCGCCTCGGCCATTCCAGAAGCGAATAAAGCTAGCGAGGCCAGCGCGGAAATAAACGAACAGACGTGGCAAATGCGCGCGGCGTTCGCAGCGCGCAAGCGGCGCGCCTCTTGGATCCGTTGTGGCTCACAAGTCCTGAGCCTCGAAACCGCCATTTCAGCAGCGGCGCCGGCGAACATTGCAAGGAAAGCGAGCGCAGCCCCCAACGCGAAGTACATCGCTGCTGAAGAGAGGCCGCCGATAAGGCTCAGATCGATTGTGGCCCTGGTTGCTACGCCTTCGAGAGATGACAAGACTGCAAGCCCAGCTCCACAGTTGATCAATATCAGAGCGCGAAGCGCAACCGGGACTGAATCGAGGGCAGCCTCTCTGACAAATCTGCGAACTTGGACCTTGCGAGGGGCGCGCTGAGTATCTTCGCGGTTCAGGCCGTGATGCCATTTCCCGTCTTTTACCGCCTGCCCTTGATCGAAGTGTTCTTCAAATGTTGATTGTTTGTTGGACTTGTCCACTAGATGTGCTCCTCGGTCCGTTCGGGGCGACGAGAACGTCGCTTCGCGCGCTTGGGTCGCGGGATTCGATCCTTTGAGAGGCGAAAGCTAGTCGGGCCCCAAAGGCGATAGGCGCAAGCTGCGTGCTTGAGACAGAAAATCGCGTTCGCTCAAGGACAGATCTGCCTCGTCGGAAGCTCATGAATCCCATTCGTGTGATGACGGCGTGCTAGCACAGAACCGTTTCTGAAACCGGTCGGCCGTGCTTGCGTCAAACTTCGCTGATGCATCAGCGCCTCAGTGGTCGCCACCGGAGTTCGAATTCGGTCTCCTCTAGCTGCATCGAAAGTGTCGATACTGGAGCATATTGAGTTCAGATCCGGCTCTCATCGGCTGAAGACAGCGGCGAAGGTGATGCGTCTCACTTAATCTTCCTTTCCGTGAGTGTGGAGGTAGACCCAGCCGCCGATTTGGAAGCCAGTCAAATCGAAGGATCGGCATGATCAGCGCCTTCTCGCTTTGCGCCTGATCCGATCGCTACATTCTGAAGACGCCGTAACGTGGCGCCTCGATGGGAGTATTGAGCGAAGCGCTCAGGACGATTGCGAGCGCGTTTCTGGTGTCGACGGGATCAAGAATGCCGTCGTCCCAGATTTCGGAAGTTGCATAGTAGGCGCTCGATCGTTCCCGATACTCTTCGACAATAGGCTCTCGAATGGCCGTCAAATCTTGTTCCGATAAGCGTCCACCCGCCCGGGCCAATTGTCTTGCCTTGATATGGGTAAGCACGCCTGCCGCTTGCTCTGCACCCATCGCTGAAATCTGAGACTGCGGCCAGGAGAACATAAAGCGTGAATCGAAAGCTCGTCCCGCCATGGCGAATGTCCCCGCTCCGTGGGAGCGGTTGCAAATAACCGTGAATTTAGGCACCGACGCTCCAGAGACGGCCATGATCAGCTTGGCGCCATCCTTGGTGATGCCCCGCCGTTCGTATTCGCGGCCGACCATGAAACCCGTGATATTCTGCAGAAACAGCAGGGGCGTCCGATTCTTGTCGCACAATTGGATGAAGTGAGCGCCCTTCAGCGCGCTATCGCTGAACAGTGCGCCGTTGTTTGCAATAAGCCCCATCTGATATCCATAAAGGCGCGCGAAGCCGCACACCAAAGACTGGCCATAGCGAGGCTGGTATTCGTGGAATCGGCTGCCGTCGACCAGACGGGCGATAATCTCCCGCATGTCAAACTGCACTCGAGGATCCCTGGGAAGAATGCCGTACAACTCAGACGCATCGTAAGCGGGCGGCTCCGGAGCGACTCTATTGATCGAGGCTTTCGTAGCAGGATTGAAGCCAGCGACAATGTCCCGCGCGATGGCAATCGCGTGCATTTCGGAGTTTGCGAAATAGTCACTCGTTCCAGACACGCTGGTATGCATATGAGCGCCGCCAAGCTCTTCGACGGATACCGTTTCGCCCGTGGCCGCTTTCACGACTGGGGGCCCCCCTAGAAAAATCGCGCCCGTTCCCTCCACGATGATGTTGTAGTCGCTAAGCGCGGGGACGTACGCCCCTCCTGCGGTGCAATGACCCATTGCGATGGCGACTTGCGGCACTCCCATCTTCGAGAGAATGGACTGATTGCGGAAGATTCGCCCGGCGTAGTATCGATCGGCGAAGAACTCCGCCTGCAAAGGCAGAAATCCACCAGCACAGTCGCACAGATGAACAACAGGTAAACGGTTCTCGATCGCGATGTCCAAGGCCCGCACGATCTTCTTGACAGACAGGGGATACCATGCGCCGCTCTTCACGCTAGCGTCATCGGCGTGAACAATGACTTCGTGACCCGCTACGATGCCGATGCCGACGACCTGCGCTGCGCCAGGCACCTCGCCGTCGTAAGCCTTGTTAGCTGCTAGAGTCGAAAGCTCGAGGAACGGCGTTTCTGGATCGAGCAAAGCCTCGATACGATCCCGTACAAACAGTTTGTTCTGCCGGCGCAGGCGCTCAAGTTCCCGTTCAGTGCGGTTGAAGCGGACGGTACGTTGTCGTTCCTTCAATTCGGCCGCGAGTCGTTTGTTATGGAGTTGGTTGAGGCGAAATTCGTGGGATTTGACATCCACTGCAGAAGCGATTCGCTGCATCTCAACGCCCTTGCTCGCAGAGCGTAACCAGCACTGCGTCTTGCTCGAAGCTTTCGCCTTCGTTGAAGTGAATCCGGTCGATCACCCCGTCTCCTGGAGAGCGTATGATGGTTTCCAACTTCATGCTCTCGATTATCATCAGCGGCGTGCCTACGGAAACGGCTTGGCCAGGCGAAACGCTGGTCGTAACGACGAGGCCAGGCATCGGCGCGCGAGCCATCCGATGACGTTGCTTATTGTTCGCGCAAGCGAGCGTTCTCAACGCGTCGCGGTAGTGCAAAATGCGCGTCCTGCCGCGAATATGCACGTGAATAACATCGCCGTCGATGGCAAACCTAACCGGTTCGCTTTCGCCAGCGATGGTAAGGACGCCGCAACCCTCGGATTGCTGGGAGAGCGCGATTGGAGCAATCACTTCATTGCTCAAGCAAAGCCGATAGTCCTGTTGGCAACGTGAAAGCGATAGCTGATAAGCTACGCCATCAACTTCAAAAGAGTGGTTCACGTCAGTTTCTCCAGCTGCCCAGCGCTGCATGAAGCTCGGGCACGGCGTCTGCAGATTCGCGGACAGGTCTCGTCAGGAGGGCGGCTGTGGCGAGGAAGTCAGATAAGTCGGACGCGGGTTCGCCCGATGCAATATGCGGATTTTCCTCAAGATATCCGGTATGGACGTGTCCGCTCAGAAAAGCCTCGTCGCGGAGGATACGTGTGAGAAAGTGTGCGTTTGTCTCGCAGCCGAGAAGCACCAGCTCCCGCATCGCCCGATGGGCCTTCAGCGCAGCCTCCATGCGCGTGGGCGAATGCACGATGATCTTTGCGAGCATGGGATCGAACGCGGTCGTGATCTGCTGGCCTTGCACGATGCCACTGTCGATCCGTATGCCGTCGCCGTCCGGATACTCAAGAACAAGTACCTTGCCAGTCGTCGGAACATATCCGCGTTCCGGGGCTTCCGCATACAGTCTAGCCTCGATCGCGTGTCCTTTCGAGACAACATCGGACTGCGAAAATCCAAGTTCGCGGCCCGCGGCGACATAGATCTGTTGCGCAACAAGATCGATGCCGGTGATCATCTCGGTCACACTATGCTCAACTTGCAGACGCGTATTCATCTCAAGAAAATAGAACTCTCCGCCGCCGTAGATGAATTCGACAGTGCCTGCGTTCTGGTACTTGGCGGCACGCGCGATGCCCGCGGCGGCTTCGCAGATGCGCCTCTGCAACGTCCCCGATAGTGCAGGGGACGGCGCCTCCTCGATGACTTTCTGGAACCGGCGCTGCACCGAGCACTCTCGCTCGAAAAGATGGACCACGTTTCCGAAGGAGTCGCCGAGCACCTGGACTTCGATGTGCCGCGGGTTTTCGACGTATCGTTCGATGTAAAGTCGGCCATCACCGAAGTATCTCTGCGCCTCACTGCGCGCCTGCGCAATCGCGTCCTCCAAGTTAGCGAGGTCGCGCACGATCCGCATGCCCTTGCCGCCACCTCCAGCCGATGGTTTCACCAGCAAAGGAACGCCGACAGTTCGCGCCCTGAATGTGAATGTCGCTGGATCATCTTCTTCGATCGCCGACGGTGCAACCGGAAAACCGTTCCGCTGAACGAAGTTGCGGGCCCTGATTTTGTCGCCCATCAGTTCGATGCTTTCCGCAGCTGGCCCGATAAAAGCAATGCCCGCCTTTGTCACCGCCCTGGCGAATTCAGCATTCTCGGAGAGAAATCCATAGCCCGGATGAAGGGCGTCGGCGCTCGCCTTTTGGGCAGCAGCGATGATTTGCGGGATATCGAGATAGGCGGCAATCGGCGTGCGACCGCTGATCGCAATCGCCGTGTCAGCCATGGCGACAGCCGGCGTCCCCGCATCCGCATCGTGGTAGACAATTGCAGAGCGAAGCCCCAGCCCTCGCAAGGTCTTGATGATTCGTACGGCAATCTCGCCTCTGTTGGCGATCAGAATGGTCTGGAAAGCTAATTCACGCATTCGCCTGTTCGTCCAAGCAAGGGCCCAGCGCCGAGAATTCCGTCATTCGCAAGCGGTTGGTGCAGCCTCAATTGCCCGCGCCCTTTCATCTGTCCCCATTCGGCGTTGCCGTCCTGGAATTCAGCCCCAGGGGCTAGTCTCGAACGTGGGCAATCGAAGCCGCCGGGCTATCGGCGCTGGCTCATTTCGAGCTTTCCTTTCCCTTGGCAGAGTCTCGAAACGATATCACGTAGCGACATTGGTCACTCAGGTTTACGAACTTGGCTCTGAGACAGGCAGTGATGGCTCCTGCATCAGGTATGTGGCTGCTACAAAGGCGAAGCACGTCCGGTGTGCAAGCCTCTCGTTCCTCCGGTGTCGCCAGCCGATCTCGCGCACCCGCCTGTTCGGCGCATAGAACCGTTGTGGTCACAGCAGCAACAGCAAGTGATGCTGCACAGTGGTGTACTTTGAAAAACCAAGACCGATACGTTCGCTGCTTTTGATTCACGATATCCTCTTCAAGTCCATACATCCTGCGGTCTGTTCTTTCTGCGCGAAGCGCAGCATGACCTGTCTACCGCGAAGCAGGTCGGAACCATTCAAAGCATTGAAGGCCGCGGAAGCGCACTCGCGCATCTGCAAACCCACCGCAGAGGTGCTTCGGTCGCCTATTCGTAGATACCGTCACTTCCAAGCGCATGGAGGCGGCTAAACGGCCGATGAGCCAGAGCCGCCAACGCCGAGCCAAACAACGGTTGCGAGCCGGCTAGACGAAGAGAAGTTGCGATCGCGGTAAGATATACCTCGGGCAATTGTGGATTGAGCTACCTCCAACATGCCCCCGAAGCTGCACCTGGTTGCGGAGAGAGAACCAGGAGCGGTCTGTAACAGCCGGGGCTATCGCCCACATGCTGCGAAGATCGGGCCAAATTCTCATCCGGTTCCGGGTGCAACGTTGCCAGTTTGCGATGAGGCCGATAGATCACTTCGCTTCGGGTGAGTGCTCGAGCATCGTGATTTTGCGACGTGAGCTCACGAGTGTGGGACATTAGGAATTCTCATCACTTGGCGGGAAGCTTTGAGATGGTCAGAGAGGGCGCCACCTGTTGTTTAAGACTGTACAATCTAACGCTACGTGCGATTCAAGCCCTCGCTAGGACTGCTCGTGTGGATATATCTAAAACTCGCAAACCCAAGAGCCATCTGGCGCGAATTGATTGAGGGGCCTTTCACTGGCAAATCTCAGTTCCATTCCCATCTAGTCTGAGCGGAGCCGTGGACGTAATCGAGAGCTCCAGCACGGCTGATCCCTTTAAGCCGGCAAGTGGAGAGATCGAAACATTGAATAGGTTTGCGATGCTTGTCAGCGTACACTGCGCGCCGCGATAGCAGGAAAGCGAAGAGCGTCTATTCCCGAGATGGCTGGCGCTTTAGATGTGCCGCCTTTACACGTTTCGTCCTGGAAGAAACTTGACCAAGCGCGCCTTCGAAGGAGATGGTGGCGCCTACGGTCGTAGCTTGCTGGCTCCGGCTGCCAGCCGAGTGTGTCAGGGCATAAGCAAAGCAAGTATCAACAGCTCAATACGTGTGCACCCGCTTCGTTCGCGCTCGGGCTCGCACAGAGCGCGTTCGAAAAAGCGCTGGCATTCGTGAAGGAGCGCAGGCAATTCAGGCGCCCGATCGCCGAATTCCAGGGATTGCAGTGGATGCTGGCCGACATGGCGATTGCGCTCAACGCGGTAAGCCTGTCGCTGCATCAGGCGGCGCTCAGCGCCGATCCCTTTCCCGACCCGCTTCTGGTGGCGCAGGCGAAGATCATCGCTTCGGAGAGCGCCAACAACGTGACCAACCAGGCGCTGCAACTGTTTGGCGCCAGGGGCTATTCGCGCGATTATCCGCTCGAACGCATGGTCGCCTCGAGGATTCTCGACACAAAGATCCCGCAGACCCGTGATGAATATCGGGAGGCTGTTCAAACGCGGCTCGCTCGCGGCAAAGTGAGCTGATCAGACCGCCCGACTGTGCGTTGCCGCGGAATTGGCAAGATGCGCATCGAATGCCGATGCGACGCTGCGAACCAGGAATTCCGCGCCGTCGCTGATTGAAAGGCGATCGTTGGTCATGGTCACCGCCCCGTCGGCGATGAGGCTTTCGATCCGCGATCGATCGACGATGGCGGATTTGAGGTCACGGCCGTGCACCCTGGATATCCGCGATAGATCGACGGCAAGATCGCACATGAGCCGCTCGATGATGTCAGCACGGAAACGATCTTCCGCGGTGAAACGATAGCCCTTGGCGATCGCGAGCCGTCCTTTGGCAATGCGCGCGAGATAGTCGCGCGTCGCGACGATGTTCTGAATGAATCCTTGCGGCATGCGGCCGATCGCACTGGTACCAAGGCCAATCAGCGTGTCGGCGGAATCGTCGGTGTAGCCCTGGAAATTGCGCTTCAGCCGGCCGTCCTGCCGAGCGATGGCCAGATTGTCGTCGGGAAGAGCGAAATGGTCGAGGCCGATGCGGATGTAGCCGGCGTCCAGCAGAGCTTCCGCAATCTTTTCGGACTGCAGGTGGCGCTCGATGCTGTCGGGAAGGGCATCTTCAGCGATCTGGCGCTGATGCTTCTTGAATGTCGGAACATGCGCGTAGCCGAACACCGAGAAGCGATCCGGGCGAAGTGCGACGCATTTGGCGACGGTGTCGAGACAGGAATCCACCGTCTGAAGCGGAAGGCCATAGAGCAGGTCGAAATGGAGTCGCTTGATGCCAACACGGCGCAGGCGCGCGACCGACGCTGCGGTTTGCTCGAAGCTCTGCATGCGATTGATGGCGCGCCGCACGGCGGGATCGAAGCTTTGGACTCCCAGGCTCGCGCGATTGACGCCGCAATAGCCGAGCGCCTGCGTCATCTGTTCGGTCAGCGTGCGCGGATCGATTTCGACCGCGATCTCCGCATCGGGCAGGACGAAATATGCATACCGCAGCGCGCCGACGAGGTCCGCGAACATCCCGGGCGACATGATTGTCGGCGTACCGCCGCCGAAGTGAATATGGGAGATCGGCAGTCTCTGGCCGATCGTTTCGGCTACGAGCCCCGCTTCGGTGCGCAGGCCCGCTGCATAGGTTGCGATCGGCTCGTCGCGCTTGGTGACCGAGGTGTGGCAGCCGCAATACCAGCACATCGACCGGCAGAAGGGCACGTGCAGGTAGATCGACGCCGGCTGCTGGAGCGATACCGACTTCAGCCAGCGGCGGTAGTCCTCCTCGCCGATCGCCGGCGAGAAATGCGGAGCCGTGGGGTAACTGGTGTAGCGCGGCAGCCTGTCCTGCCCGTAGGATTGCGCCAGATCCGATCGCATCTGCATTTTCTCCTTCACCCCTCCGGATCATGTAGCGGACCCCGGGCGGAAGGACTTTGTTCTAGCTCAACCCGCCGGTCTGTCGCCGGCGGCTAGGGCGCGCACTCAGAAATCCTCACTGTATCAGCTTGGCTCGACCCGCGCTCAGATGAGGCCGGAGGCGCACCGGTTATCAGGACTGCCGCCATCGATGCAAATTGAGTTGACGGCTGGGCCTGGTGACTTCCGCAATTAGCCCAAGCCAATCGCGCCACCCGGCTTCACTCCCTCCTGGATATAAATTGGATCGAATTTGCGAATTTGCGGGGAGGGCGACTACGTAATGATACGGAGGGCAGGTGTCGCACTTTCTTCATGTACGAAGTGCATCTCATCTACATGAAACGCAAAGATCCGTTCTACGATCCCAAATTCTGGCGAGGCCGTGCGGAAGCGACGCGGACGAAAGCGGTGTCGTTCCCTGAAGGCAAGTCCAGAGATAGGCTCCTTAAGATCGCCGAGGAATACGAGAAGCTAGCTCGACGCGCAGAGGAGTGGCCGACGCTCAAAGAGGATAGCCGCTGAGAGTCTAATCGCAGTTGGTGATGCTTTGCCGGCTTCTCGATAAAATCTCAGATAGCTTTCGGAGCGGCTAGTGTGGTGTTTTGCTCGATGCGACTAATTTGCTGCGTCGCGAATCGTAACACATGCCGGTCGATTTGGATTGCTTGGCCGTTAGCAACTCGCTAATCGGGCGCGCGATAAACCTCACGATTAAACGAGCGATGCCCAACGTTAGCACCTTGGCTCCTTATCTCGCGGACCCGGTATCATCCAGAACCTTGGCCGCTATCTCTGGGGGAGGCTGATTCCGACGTGTCCTCCAACCATGGAGTTCATCCGCGGCTGCTGATTTATTGCACGAATTTGGGCCTCACACGGCCTGATGCAAGCGGAAAGCCATCCGATGAGCCAGCCTAGCCGTTTCGTACCGCTTCTTTGCGGAACCCTTGCGATGGTCAGCTGGAGTATCGGCAACGTCCTGTCCAAGGCCGCGCTCTGCTGCATCGAGCCGCTCTCGTTGTTAACAGGGCAGTTGGCTGTGAGTGCCGCAAGCCTTTTCGTACTATCCATCTGCTCAGGCGCGCCGCCTCGCTTGAGGGATTGGCCTGCCGGCCTTCCCGGGCTCCTGCAGCCAGCGCTTGCGTCTGGTTTTTCGACCTTCGGCCTGACGATGCTGTCGGCGTCTGTGGAAGCGATCCTGTTCGCAGTTGAGACGCCAATGATTATACTCCTCGCGTGGTTGATTCTAGGCGAGATCCCCAACCGGGGTGTCGGCTTGCTCTGCTTGTTGGCCTTTGCCGGAGTTGGTTTGCTGAGCTGGACCTCTGAACCCGATCCCTACGCAACGCGCGGACTGGGAGTCGGCCTCGTGCTCGGCGGTGTTCTATTTGCCTCGCTCTACAGTATCACAGTCCGTTTTATGTCGGTTCGGATCGATGCGCTGCGGCTTACGACATTAAGCCAAAGCGTCGCGTTCGCAGCAGTAGGATGTGTATGGATTGGTATTCGTCCATTGCCGGCGCTCGCGCCAACTATCACTGATGTTATTTTGGTGGTCGCATCCGGATTGCTGCTCATGTCAATTCCATTTCTTCTCTACGGCGTTGCGCTGGAGCGTATGAGCGCGACCGCAGCCGCGCTGTTGCTGCCGCTAGTTCCGATGTTTACATCCATTTTCGCATCTCTTTTTCTTCAGGAAGCCCTGACCGCAACACAATGGCTAGGGGCGGCTACGGTTCTCGTATCGGCGCTTGGAATGCCCTTGGCCCTTCGTTCCAAGCCGCACGATTGACCTGAATCAACTTGGCGCAGGCCACGTCGTCTCGCCCGCGGCCCCTGGAATCAAAAATGCCGCGGCTTCCTCGGTCGCGGCCAAGTTGCGGGCGGACAGCTCCTACAGATGTTTGGAGCACGAGATCCGAATTTCTATCGATTTAACTCTCTTTCGCGGGCGGCCCGCACGATCGTCGGCGACCAGATCCTTTTGGATCGTCGGCACTTAATCCCATCGGAAGATGGCTCCTCGCTTCTCATCCCGGCCCAGATGACGCGACAGAAGCTGGATCTGATCGTCCCGCCTTGTATCTTCGCCCCTCACACGCTAGCTGCGAGGAGTTGCGCCAGGGCCTTTGCTCGCAATCCAGCGATCGACGAGCTCGCTGAGGAGTCCGAAGGGAAGTGCACCGCTGCCGAGAACGACATCGTGGAACTCGCGCGTGTCGAACGCCCGGCCCAGCTGAGAGCTTGCCTTGCTCCTCAACGCGAGCAATTGCTGCATGCCCACCTTGTACGCAGTAGCTTGGCCCGGGATGACGACATAGCGTTCCACCTCACTTATGATTTCGGACAACGGATTGGGCGTTACCTTGCGTAGGTAGTTGATCGCTTGTTGGCGCGTCCAGCGACTGGTGTGGATGCCGGTATCCACCACAAGCCGCGCGGCGCGCCACAGCTCCGCCGCGAGCCGTCCGAAATCGGACATCGGATCGCGGTACGCACCCATGTCCTTGGCAAGCGACTCAGCATATAACGCCCACCCTTCCGCATAGGCGGTGTACGAGCCGAACTTCTGGAACGCGGGAACTCCGGTCAGTTCTCTCGCAATCGCAATCTGCATGTGATGACCCGGCACGCCCTCGTGGTAGGCGAGAGCTTCGAGCTGGAACGTCTTCAGGATCTCCATTCTGGACAGGTTAACATAGTAGACGCCGGGCTGGCTGCCGTCAGCCGTCGTTCGCTGATAGAAGGCGAGGGCTCCAGAGTTCTCACGGAAGGGCTCGACACGCCTGACAACCAAAGGAGCCTTGGGAAGCCTGCCAAAAGAATTGCCGAGCTTGCGGTACATCGCATCCAAAATGCGTGACGTTTCGCTGAGGTAGGTGCTCCGTCCCTCCTCGGTATCGGGATAGACAAACTTTGGGTTTGTCTTGATGTGCTTAAAAAAGGCCGCGAGGTCGCCGCCAAAGCCAAGCGAGTGCTTTATCTTTTCCATCTCTCCGTGGATCCGGCCGACCTCCTCTCGTCCGTACTCGTGGATTTGGGCGGCCGACAGCTCCGTCGTGGTTATGTGCCTGAGCGCCTGCGCGTAGAACTCAAGTCCGTTGGGGTGCTTCCAGGCGCCATCGTCCGTGCTGGACGTGGCCTCGAGCCGGGCCGCCGCTGCAATCAAATCGACGTAAGCCGGTTGGACGAACCTGATCATCGCTTGAATGGCTGCTTCAGTAAGCTTGGGCTTCTTCGCGTAAGATATGGGCAGCGCGTCGAGCTTGGCGCGGAAATCCGCAAGCCACGTCGAGTCCTTTCCTGAAGCATGAAAGGGCACGCCGCTCAGAAGATTGCGACATTCCCGGATGATCTTGTCGTAAACAAACCTGGGAGCGAAAATACCGTTGCGAGAACGCAATTCGACACCATCAATGATTTGTGCGACCAACCTGCGGATTCCCTCGAGGCGAGAGATGTAGGCCTCGGCATCTTCGACAGCGTCGATGGGATGATGGTTGAGCAGAAAGGCCGGAATGGACGATTGCCAGCCACCCATTTGGTTTAGCGGGTAGTTGTAATGCCGGAACTCGTCCGCTTCTAGGGATGTCACGCAGTTGCTCTCGAACAGCCGATAGCTCAGCTTGGCCGCGTCCGGCAACGTCTGCGGATCGAAGTTCGCGCGCAGTCGATCAAGATCCTGCCGAGTCTCGCGAACCGCTTGGTCCCGTGCTGGTTCGTCGATCTCGTCCCATAGATGCTGGCGATCTTTGCGCCGCAGCAAGGCGGCCTCTCTCATCGGGCTCCGTCGGATTTGCCGTTCGAACGCCTGTTCGAAGAAAACACCAAGCGCCTCGGTTTGCGGTGCGGCCGTAACCGACTGAGGCATGGTAGGTTTGTTCATGGTGTTCAAGGTCCTCAATTGAAAACTGCGGCGAGTCCGCTCTTGAAGATCACCGCACTGCTGTTGTGAGGATGCGGCGAATGAAGCAAGCGGCGTGCCGAATTGAATTGCAGGTTTTTGACGGCACTTCGTAAGTGTGTGTAGCGTCAAGTTGCTGACATGGTTCGAAGGCTGACAATCGTCGCTGCTGGTTGTCCGACAGGACGTTGCGCAGCGGGAAGCCGCTTTTTCGAAGAAGTTTCCCATGACGTACTCAATGTGCGCCTTTGCAGGAGACGACGGGGAGGCGCCGGGAGAGTACGCAGGACACCCGATTTGCCGAGATTTGACGGCGGGTTATGCTTTGCTCCTAGAAAATTTCCCCGCCCATAAACGAACTTACAGGGGCTACATGCACGCACCGGCGAGTAAGCCGGCTGTAGAAACATGGCCCTTTTAAGCGAGTACGGCCGCACGAAACGGAATTCGCGCCGGCATTCGGCCGAGCAAATCGCCGAGACCGCCGCATCTATCCGGCAATAGGCGGGATGATGCCGATCCTAGCCGCCGAACGATCAGGCTCGGCACGGTCAAAGCCAGATGCAGGAGATTTCATTAGCGAACTGCGGTTGATGAAATGTCGCCGCATGTTGGAGAGAACACTAGCGGCCGCAGTTCCGCAATCGATGGCGAACGAGAGCAGCGACTTCGTCCATCTTGTTCTAAGAGGCGCATGTCACTTCGAGGGTAGCGATGCTGAAATCGCCGCAGCCTTCGGTGCGCTTGGGAGCGCCTTCTCGACTTCCGCTACGGCTCGAGAGGGTTCGGTCTGCTCGGAATTCTCATGGTAAGGAGACGACGAGAATGACCACGCTCGCGGTCGCGGATCAGCTATGGCCGTCATTACGGACAGGCGGTCGGCCGGTTCTTCATACACAATATTGACCATTCAGTGTCCCTTGCGAACGCGGCCGAGTTCTTCAACAGTCTGAGGTCGGCACCACCTCATCGGATGCTGCTTCATTAAACGGTAAGTAACTTTGGCGCTTGGCCACCGGCTACGAAAAGACGGCCAGAATTGACCTGGCCGTCGTCACGATTTCGGTTACGGTGTTATAAAAACTGCACTCGAAAGGTCAGGGGAGCGAAGAAACGAACTTTGCGCCGTCCGGCAGTTCGCACACGAATTCGCCCTGATTCACTACTTGGGTCGCCCCGACGATCAGCTTGGAGGCCCGCACCGTAAGCTTGCCTTCGCGGCTGAGGCTGTGACGAATGTATTCCGTCACTGGCTGTCCCGAGCTATCCACGGTTTGATGGGCATTGGCAAAGCTGATGCCGTTCTGGGCGGTCACCCTGAAGGCGCTAATAAGCAGCCCCGCCTGCGTCGCTGGCCCGGGCTTGCCGCCATCGAGCGTAGTACAGCGGCTTAGGTCCAATATGAGCTTCACATTCTTGCCAGCCTGCAGAGCACTGAGCACCTCGGCGTATTTCGGCGAGGGCTCATCGGCCTTGGCGATCGTGCTCACGCTCACAGCCGAAAGCAAAGAAAACAGGATCGACAGGCATCTGCGACTAAACTTCATACGCTCTTCTCCTTCACAACAACACCGCATGCGACGCATGCGGCAATTACGATGTCGCGTCCGCAAACAGCTTGGCGGATTCCGGACAGCGTGCATGTGCGCTTCGCAACAACTACATGTGTCGCAACCGCTTGCAAGTCGTTGCGAAGGCTAATCCAACCTCACAAGCTCGTAGGTAAGGTTTGCGAAGTGGCGTCACGATTTGCGACATCCTGTGCACTGTTTGGTCCAAGGGTGGCAGCGTCCAAAGGAGGAACGGCAATAACGTAAAATGAAGGAGGCCGATATGAGCGAGAACGTGCAGGTTAGGACTCTCATATAAGCGTGAGCGGAACAGCTTCGAATGAGCAACGGGCGTTCTTGCCGCGCAATTTGTGTGGTCGCCTCGTCAGGGGACCGCTGCCGCCCGAAGGAAGGGTCCGGAATGGACGGGCGGCGAAACTGATACAATAGGAGGACGAGCAAAATACTTGATAGTTCAAGGTGTGTGTGTGAGTTGAGCTCGGTCTACCGAAACAAACCTGGCGGAATGTCAATGGCGCGACGGCAGCGTTGACTTCTTGACCACGCGCTTCGCGCGGCTCATGCAATGACGAGCTGACCCGCGTCGCTCCCGCTCAAAACGGAGCGTGAGATGCAAACTCGTTCGCTAGCATGCGGCGGTGCGTCGCGAGCTCATCTGCTTAGACGTTACGTAGATGTCCCTGCTGCGCAATCAAATGGAAGCTCATGCGTCGTCATGATTTGTGACGCAATAATTCTAATCCGTTCGGATACCCGCGCCCCTCTGGCCACACTGCGCAACGAAGTCTCGCCGACATCGAAATCCGGCGATCGTCCGGCCACTAAGGAGGAAATGGCCCATAAGTAGACGCGTCCTGCCGCAATTGAAATCCGTGCGCCCGACGCCGGCGAATCGACGCCGATCATCGGCACTATTTCGCGTGGCATATCATTTGCACGGGTTTGTCTGGGTTGGACGGCCAAGTGCCGCGCCATCCCCAACCGGCCCCACGCACCTTATACCCGGCAGTGTGCGTTGGGCCGGTGCTGTTGCAGCATAGGAGATCGACGCTCGACCGCATTCAGCGGCGTTAAGTCGGATGCAGCCGCTTGTGCGATGCCCGATACAACGGCCAAGAACGCTGCCCTCAAGCGCGCCGGCAGGATGGAATGGCAACGCGCGGGCATGACATGATCTAGCGCCTGCTCGCTGACAAACTGCCGCGCAACGTGCGCCTCGGCGCCGACACCAACGCGTTCGAGGGGGATTTCGACTGTGTGAAGAAGGAGCGGTTAACGCGCCCAGTGTACGGCGATAGAGAAATGCCGCAGCTGGCCCCTCCAACGTACAGGCGCGTGAGTTTTGCGTCGCTCTTGGTCGTCATCGCGATGCTATTTCAAGGCCAAGCATGCATTTTTTCGCTTTGAGCTTAGGGGGCTACTACAACATTCGGTAGTTGGCTAAAGCCAAATTGAGGCCCTAGGGTCTGGCCGCCTTCCCCGCCGATCATCGTCGACGAACAGAAGTGAACGCAAGCGCAAGTGAAGCCGCTGCCCGCAGCACCTGCCGGTCACCTTCCGCCCTTCCGTCGCTTAGAGAGTGAAGTGCCACCATGTCCGAACAACCTTTGCCGACGCTGCCGATGTGGCGCGTCGATCACATCGAGCCCTCGCCCGAGATGTTGGCGCTACGCGCCGACGGTCCGATCCACCGCGTGCGCTTCCCATCCGGGCACGAAGGCTGGTGGGTGACAGGCTACGACGAGGCCAAGGCGGTGCTGTCCGACGCGGCGTTCCGGCCCGCGGGAATGCCGCCGGCCGCATTCACCCCGGATTCGGTGATTCTCGGTTCGCCGGGGTGGCTGGTCTCGCACGAGGGGGGCGAGCATGCCCGGTTACGCACGATCGTGGCGCCGGCCTTCAGCAATCGCAAGGTGAAGCTGCTCGCGCAGCAGGTCGAGGCGATCGCCGCGCACTTGTTCGAGACGCTTGCGGCCCAGCCACAGCCCGCCGACCTGCGGCGCCATCTCTCCTTTCCGCTTCCGGCCATGGTCATCAGCGCGCTGATGGGCGTGCTCTACGAGGATCACGCCTTTTTCGCCGGGCTGTCCGACGAGGTGATGACGCACCAGCATGAAAGCGGCCCGCGCAGCGCGTCGCGCCTGGCCTGGAAAGAACTGCGCGCCTACAATCGCGGCAAGATGCGGGACAAGCGCCAGGATCCGGGCGACAACCTGCTGACGGATCTGCTCGCGGCGGTCGACCAGGGCAAGGCGACCGAGGAAGAGGCGATCGGCCTGGCGGCGGGCATGCTGGTCGCGGGGCACGAGAGCACCGTCGCGCAGATTGAATTCGGCCTGCTGGCTATGTTCCGCCATCCGCAACAGCGCGAACGCCTGGTCGGCGATCCATCCCTGGTGGACAAGGCGGTGGAGGAAATCCTGCGCATGTACCCGCCTGGCGCGGGCTGGGACGGCATCATGCGCTATCCGAGAACCGACGTGACCATCGCGGGCGTGCATATTCCCGCGGAGAGTAAGGTGCTGGTCGGCCTGCCGGCGACGTCGTTCGATCCGCGCCATTTCGACGACCCGGAAATCTTCGACATCGGACGCGAAGAAAAGGAGCACCTGGCGTTCTCCTACGGACCGCATCACTGCATCGGCGCGGCGCTGGCCAGGCTGGAACTCAAGGTGGTGTTCGGTTCGATCTTCCAGCGCTTTCCCGCGCTGCGCCTGGCCGTGGCGCCCGAAGAACTGAAGTTGCGCAAGGAGATCATTACCGGCGGGTTCGAGGAGTTCCCGGTGCTCTGGTGATGCGCGGACGCCGCCGGGGATCGCGATCTTCTCCGCAATTGCCGGCGCATGGCGCGCGCCGGTCAGATCAGCCAGCCAACAGGTAACCAAGATGGACGTGCAAGAAACCACGGCAGCATGCCCCGACGCCTTCGCCGAACTGGCCTCGCCAGCGTGCATCCACGACCCGTATCCGTTCATGCGGTGGTTGCGCGAGCACGATCCGGTCCATCGCGCGCCGTCGGGCCTCCTTCTGTTGAGCCGCCACTCCGACATCTACTGGGCGCTCACGGCCACCGGCGATGCGTTTCGGGGACCGGCGCCGGGCGAACTGGCGCGCTATTTCCCGCGCGCGGCGACCAGCCTGTCGCTCAATCTGCTGGCCTCCACGCTAGCGATGAAGGACCCACCGACGCATACGCGTCTGCGCCGGCTGATCTCGCGCGATTTCACCATGCGCCAGATCGACGACCTGCGGCCGGGCATCGCGCGCATCGTCGCCGCGCGCCTGGACGGCATGGCGCCCGCGCTGGAGCGCGGGGAGGCCGTGGACCTGCATCGGGAATTCGCGCTGGCCTTGCCCATGCTGGTCTTCGCCGAACTGTTTGGCATGCCCCAGGACGACATGTTCGGGCTCGCCGCCGGCATCGGCGCCATTCTGGAAGGCCTGAGCCCGCACGCCAGCGATCCCCAGCTCGCCGCGGCGGACGCGGCCAGTGCCAGAGTGAAGGCCTACTTCGGCGGCCTCATACAGCGCAAGCGCACCGATCCCCGGCACGACATCGTGTCGATGCTGGTCGGCGCACATGACGATGATGCCGACACGCTGTCGGATGCGGAGTTGATCAGCATGTTGTGGGGCATGCTGCTGGGCGGCTTCGCCACCACTGCTGCGACCATCGACCATGCGGTCCTGGCGATGCTGGCGTATCCCGAACAGCGGCACTGGCTGCAGGGAGACGCCGTGGGGGTGAAGGCATTCGTCGAAGAAGTCCTGCGCTGCGACGCGCCCGCGATGTTCAGCTCCATTCCGCGTATCGCCCAGCGCGACATCGAACTGGGCGGCGTGGTGATCCCGAAGAACGCGGACGTGCGCGTGCTGATCGCGTCCGGCAATCGCGACCCGGACGCCTTCGCCGATCCCGATCGCTTCGATCCCGCGCGGTTCTACGGCACCAGTCCAGGCATGTCGACCGACGGGAAGATCATGCTGAGCTTCGGCCACGGCATTCACTTCTGCCTCGGTGCGCAACTGGCCCGGGTGCAGTTGGCCGAGAGCCTGCCGCGGATCCAGGCCCGCTTCCCCACGCTGGCATTGGCCGAGCAGCCGATCCGGGAGCCCTCCGCGTTCCTTCGGACGTTCCGCGCGCTCCCGGTGCGGCTGCATGCGCAGGAGAGCTGAGATGCGCGTCGTGGTCGACCAGGATCTGTGCGGAACCAGCGGGCAGTGCGTGCTCACGCTGCCGGGCACCTTTTGCCAGCGCGAACCGGACGGCGTGGCCGAAGTGTGCGTGGCGACGGTCCCGCAGGCGCTGCACGCCGCCGTGAGGCTCGCGGCGAGCCAGTGCCCGGTCGCCGCCATTCGGGTCATCGAAAGCGACGCTGGCGATGACGAGCGCGCCAGCGCCGACCCTGCGCCTTCTCCAGAGGAGGCCGAGCGGCATGCCGCGAGAGACCAACGCAATCCAGGAGGACACGATGGGACGGTTTGAAGGCAAGGTGGCCGTGGTGACCGGCGCCGGCGCCGGCATCGGCAAGGCATGCGCCCTCGCCATCGCGCGCGAGGGCGGCAGAGTGGTGGTGGCCGACATTGATGGCTCGGCGGCTATCGCCTGCACCGCGCAGATCGGGGCCGAAGCGGGCCACGCGCTCGCCCTGGCGATCGACATCGCCGATGCGCAGGCGGTGGCAGCGCTGTTCGAGACGGCGGAGCGGCACTTCGGTAGGGTCGACCTGCTGGTGAACAACGCGAGCGCGATGCATCTGACCCCGCGCGACCGCGCGATCCTCGAGCTGGACCTGGCGGTCTGGGATCAGACCATGGCGACCAATCTGCGTGGCACGCTGCTCTGCTGCCGGCACGCCATCCCACGGATGATCGCCCGCGGTGGTGGCGCGATCGTCAACATGTCGTCGTGCCAGGGGCTCAGCGGTGACACCGCGCTGACATCCTACGCCGCATCGAAGGCGGCGATGAACATGCTGTCGGCCTCGCTCGCCACCCAGTACGGTCATGCGCAGATCCGCTGCAATGCGGTTGCGCCGGGTCTCATCATGACCGAGCGTCTCCTCGCCAAGCTGGACGCGTGCATGCAAACCCATCTGCGCCGGCACCAGCTCCTGCCGCGCATCGGCCGTCCCGACGACGTGGCCGCGCTGGTGGCGTTCCTGCTCTCCGACGATGCTGCGTTCATCACCGGCCAGGTCGTGTGCATCGACGGCGGCATGCTGGCGCATGTGCCGACGTACGCCGACGGTGGCAACAGCCGCGCCGCGCGGCCTTCCGGCGAGACCGCCGAAGCGGACGCGTCGCCGCGCTGCTGATGGACATGCTGCTCAACCCGCTGAACCGTCGGCATCGGCTGCGGCACGACATCCCGGTCGTGCCCGGCGCTTTCCCCTTGGTCGGGCATCTTCCCGCCGTCGTCTGCGACCTGCCGCGCCTGCTGCGGCGCGCGGAACGGACGCTGGGCAGCCACTTCTGGCTGGATTTCGGCCCTGCCGGACACTTGATGACCAGTCTGGATCCGGATGCTCTCGCACTGCTCCGGCACAAGGACGTTTCCTCGGCGCTGATCGAAGACATCGCGCCCGAATTGTTTGGCGGAACGTTGGTCGCCCAGGACGGCATCGCGCACCGGCAGGCGCGCGATGCGATCCAGGCGGCGCTCCTGCCCAAGGGGCTGACCCAGGCCGGCATCGGCGAGCTGTTCGCGCCTGTCATCCGGGCGCGCGTGCAGAGGTGGCGCGACCGCGGCGACGTAACCATCCTGCGCGAAACCGGCGACCTGATGCTCAAGCTCATCTTCAGCCTCGTGGGAATCCCCGCGCAGGACCTGCCGGGATGGCATCGCAAGTACCGGCAACTGCTGCAGTTGATCGTCGCGCCCCCGGTCGACTTGCCCGGACTGCCGTTGCGGCGCGGCCGCGCCGCCCGCGACTGGATCGATGCGCGGTTGCGCGGGTTCGTCCGCGCCGCGCGCGAACATGCCTCGCGCACCGGGTTGATCAACGACATGGTGAGCGCCTTCGATAGCAGCGACGATGCGCTTTCCGATGACGTCCTGGTCGCCAATATCCGCTTGCTGCTGCTTGGTGGTCACGACACCACCGCCTCGACGATGGCCTGGATGGTGATCGAGCTGGCGCGGCAGCCTGGGCTGTGGGACGCCCTGGTCGAGGAGGCGCAACGCGTGGGCGCGGTGCCGACCCGGCACGCGGACCTGGCGCAGTGTCCGGTCGCCGAGGCGCTGTTCCGCGAGACGCTGCGCGTGCATCCGCCGACGCCGCTCCTGGTGCGTCGCGCACTGCGTGAATTGCGACTCGGCCAACGGCGCATTCCCGCGGGCACCGATCTGTGCATCCCGCTGCTGCATTTCTCGACCTCGGCGCTGCTGCACGAGGCGCCTGATCAGTTTCGGCTGGCGCGGTGGCTGCAACGCACCGAGCCGATCCGGCCGGTGGACATGCTGCAGTTCGGTACCGGCCCACACGTCTGCATGGGCTACCACCTGGCATGGCTGGAACTGGTGCAGTTCTGCATCGCCTTGGCGCTGACCATGCACGAGGCCGGGGTGCGGCCTCGGTTGCTGAGCAGCGTCGAAAAAGGCCGGCGCTATTACCCGACCGCACATCCGTCCATGACTATCCGCATCGGATTCTCATGAGCTGGCATTGCGTGTCCCTGTGGCGAGGAAGCAGCGCCGGTGACGCGCGGCACTTCTGCACTCGGCGCGCGCGCTCGGTGCGACGCCGGCAACACCGCGGGGCTCGCCGCTCGACGTGGCCGTCTCCTGTCAGGAAGGACATGAGCAACATGCAGACCGGTTCCACGCTACACGACGACCGAACTGGCGTTTCCGCGCTCGGCGGATTGGGCGCGCAGGCGCGCGGCGCATCCGGCAGGCTGCTGCCGGAGATCTGGATGCAGGACGGCGCAAAGCGGGTCGAACAGGTGCTGGCGCGTCTTCTCTGCGCCGAACATGATGGTGAGACCGAGCTGATGGCGGCCATGCGCTACGCCACCTTGCATGGCGGGAAGCGCACCCGCGCCTTGCTCTGTCTGGCTGCCGGGGCACTGGCCGACACGCCAGCGCACATGCTCGACGATGTCGGCGCCGCCATCGAGATGATGCACGCTTGTACCCTGGTCCACGACGATCTGCCCGCGATGGACGACGACGTGCTTCGCCGCGGCCTTCCGACCGTGCACGTCAAGTTCGGCGAAGCTACTGCGATCCTGGTCGGAGATGCGCTGCAGGCGCACGCCTTCCTGGCCCTGGCGACCCTGGATGCGCCGGGCGACAACCGGATCGCGCTCGTGCGCGAACTGGCGCAGGCGGTGTCCGCCGAGGGTGCCGCAGGCGGGCAGGCCATGGATCTGTCGCTGGTTGGAAAGCACGTCGAGCTGGACAGGATCCTGGCGATGCACCGGATGAAGAGCGGAGCGCTCGTGCGCGCGTCCGTTCGCATGGGCGCGCTATGCGCCATCGCGGAGGATGCCGCGCACGCTGCGCTGTACTGTGCGCTCGATCGCTACAGCGCCTGTTTCGGCCTGGCGTTGCAGGTGATCGACGACATTCTCGACGTGACAGCGGATACCGCGACGCTGGGAAAGACCTCCGGCAAGGACGCGGCGGCGCAGAAGCCGACCTGCGCGTCGATCATGGGACTGCAGGCAGCACGCCAGTTCGCGCTGGATCTGTTGCGCGACGCCTGGGAGGCAATCGCCCCGCTGGGGCCACGTGTGGAAAGGTTGGCGCAGATGCTGCAGCGGGCCAACGCGTATCTGTTCAAGCACGCGCCATGCGCATGAGCGCGCCCTCCGCGTGGAGTCGCCCCTGTGCCGCTGCGATCGGCCGGCGGCAGCGGTGCATGCTGCACTGTGTCCGAATCCGCGGCGCCGGACCGGCGCAGCATCGGGGCGCGTCGCCGCGCCGGAGCAGGGCGGCCGTCCGGCGCTCCCCATGCGCCGGGCCGCAACGGGACTGCGGCGACGTGCGCGGCGTCTGCCCGATCCTGGTTCTCGTCGACCGTCTGCAGAAGGAACATCCCGCGTGAACGCGCTGTCCGAACAGATCCTTTCCGAGTTGCGCCACCTGCTGAGCGAGATGAGCGATGGCGGCAGCGTCGGTCCGTCCGTCTACGACACGGCGCGAGCTCTGCAGTTCCACGGCAACGTCACCGGTCGGCAGGACGCATACGCGTGGCTCATCGTGCAGCAACAGGCCGATGGCGGATGGGGAAGCGCGGATTTCCCGCTGTTTCGCCATGCGCCCACGTGGGCGGCGTTGCTGGCATTGCAGTGTGCCGATCCTCTTCCCGGCGCTGCCGACGCAGTCCAGGCTGCAACCCGATTCCTCCAGCGCCAGCCCGATCCCTACGCGCATGCGGTGCCGGAAGACGCGCCGATCGGCGTGGAGCTGATCCTGCCGCAGTTTTGCGGCGAGGCCGCATCCTTGCTGGGCGACGTGGCGTTTCCGCGCCACCCGGCGCTGTTGCCGTTGCGGCAAGCGCGCTTGGTCAAGCTGGGAACGGTGGCGACGTTGCCGAGCGGCCATCCGTTGCTGCACTCCTGGGAAGCCTGGGGGACGTCGCCGACCACCGCATGCCCGGATGATGACGGCAGCATCGGCATTAGTCCGGCGGCCACCGCCGCGTGGCGTGCGCACGCCGTGACAAAGGGGAGCACGCCGCAGGTCGGGCGCGCCGACGCGTATCTGCAGGCGGCATCGCGGGCGACGCGTAGCGGTATCGAAGGTGTCGTACCTAACGTCTGGCCGATCAATGTGTTCGAGCCATGCTGGTCGCTGTACACCCTGCATCTGGCCGGGCTGTTCGCGCATCCCGCGCTCGCCGAGACGGTGCGCGTGATCGTCGCGCAGCTCGACGCCCGCCTGGGCGTGCGCGGTCTGGGCCCGGCCATGCACTTCGCAGCCGATGCGGACGACACCGCCGTTGCGTTGTGCGTCCTGCGCCTTGCAGGCCGCGACGGGGCGGTCGATGCGTTGCGCCATTTCGAAATCGGCGAGAAGTTCGTCACCTTCCCCGGCGAGCGCAATGCCTCGGTGTCGACCAACATTCATGCCCTGCATGCGTTGCGACTGTTGGGAAAGCCCGCCGCGGGCACCAGCGCCTACGTCGAGGCCAATCGCAACGCGCACGGTCTATGGGACAACGAAAAATGGCACGTTTCATGGCTGTATCCCACCGCGCATGCGGTCGCTGCGCTGGCGCAAGGCGAGCCCCAGTGGCGCGACGAGCGCGCGCTGGCGGCGCTGCTGCAGGCGCAGCGCGACGACGGAGGCTGGGGCGCCGGTCGCGCGTCCACATTCGAGGAAACCGCCTATGCGCTGTTCGCGTTGCACGTGATGGACGGCAGGGAAGAGCCGACTGGGCGCCGGCGCATCGCGCAGGCGGTGGCGCGTGCGCTGGAGTGGATGCTCGCCCGCCATGCGGCGCATGCATTGCCGCAGACGCCGCTGTGGATCGGCAAGGAACTGTATTGCCCCACCCGGGTCGTGCGCGTGGCTGAACTCGCCGGGTTGTGGCTGGCGCTTCGTTGGGAGCGGCGCGTCCTGGCCGAGGGAGCAGGAGCGGCGCCATGATCCAGACCGAAAGCGCGCTGCAGCAGGTGCTGGAGTGGGGGCGTTCCCTGACCGGGTTCGCCGACGAGCATGCTGTGGAAGCGGTCAGGGGCGGCCAGTACATCCTGCAGCGCATCCAGCCGAGCCTGCGCGACACCAGCGCCCGCACCGGCCGCGATCCGCAGGACGAAACGCTGATCGTGGCGTTCTATCGGGAACTGGCGCTGCTGTTCTGGCTCGACGATTGCAACGACCTTGGCCTGATTGCGCCGGAGCAGCTCGCCGCGGTGGAGCAGGCGCTGGGGCAGGGCGTGCCGTGCGCGCTCCCCGGATTCGAGGGCTGCGCTGTGCTGCGCGCTTCGCTGGCCGCGCTCGCCTACGATCGTCGCGACTATGCTCAGCTTCTCGACGATACCCGCTGCTACTGCGCGGCGCTGCGCGCCGGACAAGAGCAGGCGGCAGGGGCGGAACGCTGGTCCTACGCCGAGTACCTGCACAACGGCATCGATTCGATCGCCTACGCGAACGTGTTCTGTTGCCTGTCGTTGCTGTGGGGGCTGGACATGGCGACCTTGCGCGCGCGTCCGACGTTTCGCCAGGTCCTGCGCCTCATCTCCGCGATAGGGCGCCTGCAGAACGATCTGCATGGACGCGACAAGGACAGATCGGCCGGCGAGGCCGACAACGCGGCGATCCTGCTGCTGCAGCGCTATCCGGCTATGCCTGTGGTGGAGTTCCTCAACGACGAGCTGGCCGGCCATACGCGCATGCTGCACCGGGTGATGGCGGAAGAACGCTTTCCCGCGCCGTGGGGACCGTTGATCGAGGCCATGGCGGCCCTCCGCGCGCAGTACTACCAGACCTCGACCAGCCGCTACCGCAGCGACGCTGCGGGGGGAGGCCAGCGTACGCAGGCCTGAACGCGCGGGAGGCGGCGGCGTGCGCGCGCTGCCGTCGGTCCGATCCGACGCAACGCCGTCGCCCGATGCGACGGATGGAGCGAGCGGGAGCGACACCGCCCTGAGCCGGCGCAAGGACAACCATCTTGACCTCATGCTGGATCGGCGAGCGGCGCCGGCCACGGTCGCCGCCGGCTGGCAGTACATCCGGTTCGAACACTGCGCATTGTCCGAGTTGGACCTGACGCGGATCGAGTTGCGCGCCTCGGGTCCGTCGGGCGCAATGGCGATGCGTATTGCGGCGTCTGGCGTTGGTGACCCATAAGTTGGCTAATCCACCCGGCGTGCTACGTACGTGCCTCCAATATTCTTGCGGCCGCGACCCGCTGAGAAAGGTCAGTCGATGACCACAGGTGTGTATGCAAGATTGCGCTTGCCAACGCGTCCATCCTTGTGGCGCTAATTTGGCTGCGTTGGCACGCCGTCTCGCTCACAAGAACGCGTAGATGAGCCAGCAGATACCGACCCACAGGAGCGCGCTGAGGAGGAACGCCGCAAGCGGCCAGGGGTTCCACACCATCCGCGGCTGCGAAGTATCAGCATGCAATGCGCGATCGGCCTTGCCGCCTTCAATCACGCGCGGTTTTGGTTTGATCCGGTGGGTCATCCGTATCCCATGCTTGCGCTGGCTTAGTCGACTAGGGTCCCAGCAAATCGAAGATCACCAAGTCAAGCGAATGTCGCGATCCCGATGCTGACAGGGTCACGGTCGTGAGGCTGGCGAGGCTGATCGACAGCCTTGTCGACTGCCAGATGCCAGCCCCGACCTGCGGTCGAGGTCTGGCCCTTCGAGCACCTAATCATAGCGCTCAATGATCACGTGAGCCTCAGGCCCTTTGGAGATCGATGAACCCAACCTTGGTTCGCGGTCGGCGCTGCTCTTCAACGGCTGCGCAACGTTGCGTGATCTGGTTGTAGCATCGTCCATTCGCGCCCGAGCTCACAGCTGCTTCGCGAGCAGCCGTCCGATTGATGCTCGAGGCTATTTCCTTGGTCGGCGCGGCTAAGTTGGCGGGCGACGGCAATATCAATGTCTGCCGGTCGTACAGTTACGACTAGCGTCAACGCCACATTGATCAAGATCAATCGAACAAGTCTCATTGTGAATTCCTAGGTCGGTGACCGGCGCAGCGCTCTTTAACTGCGGCAATCCTCATCACAGCAATCGGCGTGCCACACGCCGAAGTGCTCTCCACGTCCCTTGAAGAAGGAAAAACCACGCGCGCGAAGCAGAATCTGGGGAATGATTTAGCTGCAGTAGTCGGATTCTCCACATCAACGTCCCCAACCGAACACGACAAGATGGAGAGCAAATGACGCCGCGAAGGCAGCAACAATGCTTTCGCATTTGGGTTCAATCAGGCCCCTAGCCGGCTAACGTCAATCCGTCACGGACGCGAACGTATTTCCCTCAACAAGGTGAGCAGTTGGGGTGCATCTGCAGCACGGCTGATCGCCTCAAGGGGCAAGTGCAAACTCGAGATATGGGGTTACATTGGCATGGCAGCCAGTCAACGTTGGTAGAGCATGCTCTCAATAATAGTTAATTACGTGCCGCTAACCGGGAGGGCATCCCAAGCCGCTCCAGAATAGGACTGCTGCTGCTCAAACCATCTACGGCCTGTCCGAAGGGGGGTGTGCGATCGCTTGGTCTACGACCCGTATTCCACACGCTCGGCGATGCCGTTGATGCAACAAGAAACTCACCGGCGGCACAGTCGAGCGCGCGTATGTGGTTAAGGGCTATCGCGGCCACACAACCGCCAACCCACGCCGCGTCTTCATCTCGGCCAGGAGCACAGGGTCCTGGGAGTCATCGAACGCGAGCTTCGCCCCCGATCCGCTATCGAACCCGTGATCGGTAGAGAAGACCGACGGCCGCTAGTTGTCGCTTATCGGGCCCTCTTGCGCACTGCGGCGCCAACTAGCCTCGGCGCACCGGTTCCCCTGCGGCGGGCCGACCCTTTATCAGCGAGCCTGCGCCGGTCCCAATGCAACCTCAAGTGATCAGAGGGAGCGCGCCAACCTAGAAATTGGCCACGTTCCTGTTGAGCCACTCTCATCCGATATCTTTCGCATGAGGAATGTTGTCTCCGAAGCCGAAGTCCGGAAAGCGCGTGACGAGCGCGGTTTTCAAAAACTGGATATGCCTGATAGTGACTTCTAGCTCGTTCAACCGCCTTTCCCCCTCCGCAATTTCACTACCGAGCAAATTCTGATAGTGGTTATCTTGCGGATCGCGCGTAAGATATTCGTCGGAATCATTGCCCAACGTTACTGCCGACCGCGCCAACGCCTCATCGACACTCGATTTTAGGTTAGCTTGCTCGGCCATTGCGCCTTGCAGCGCGTCCTCTATCGAACGATAGATGGACGTAGCACGGGCACGATCAGTTTCGGCATCACGACTAGTCGATCGGGCCTTGAAATAGACAACGCTGCGCGCCTTTAGCAATCGTTGAAACATCTTCTTCTCCATGCCTAATCGAAGTGGCCGCCGAGTCTTCACACCCAAATCAGCACGAATGCGAAAAGTGAGGCCCACCGCCCCGCGCAATAGGCTAATGCTAATGCTCACAGAAAATCTCGCCGCATCTCACCGATGATCACTGTGGTACATCCGCAAAGTCGGTGCCGTAACAAAGCCGTTTCCTCCTGGTCAGCAAAGTTCGGGACCAACGACATCGGCGTGAGTACGATGTGCTCGCCAGAAGCAGACCGAAAGCTTTCTGCGCTAGCAAGGCTTTGGGCGTAACTCGGCCTCCCAAGCAATCCGGCGGCAAAATCGATTTGATGCCGCCATGGCGATTGTCACCGCATTGGTTGGGCGGCCTGAGCATCGCGCCAAGCTTAAGGGGTCGAGACGAGCTTGGGGGCGCCGAATTGCGCTAAGCGTCCAAGAACCAGCCGAGACGGTTGATAGTCGCCACTGAAGGCCCTTGTGCCACGGGAGCCGTCACATATGCGATCCAGCCTAAGGAGGATCGCTGCATAGGAACCAAGACACGGTCAGATCCGGTCTTCTCCGTCGCGACTCCACAAGATCCCGTCCAATCTACATAAAGTCATCCTCGTAGGAGTACGTGGCGGGACTTGCTGCACTCTCGATATTACTGCTGTCACCGCCCGCAGCTTTGGAGAGATATAATGGAAGTTTGTTTTTACGCTGCCATTCACCGGCAGTGTTCTTTATCCAAATGTCGGGGGACTGGGCAGGGTCAAGAATCATATTGTTCTCGTCAACCGCAACGAATCCCATCTTCGCTGCACGGGCTTTTGACTCTTGATTGGCAGCACGCCAATTGAGCAGCGGTCGTTCGCCGTCGAGCCGAAGTTGATACTCCAACAGATTATCACCTGCGTTCTCGACAAGCGGGTGAGTAACCTGAAGATCTACAACGGATGTGATTTCAGTTCGCCCAGGAAACTGTTCGCGCCACTTGTCGCCTTCGAAATCAGTCATGCTAAATCCGCCTTCCGTTCTTAGAAGTCCGACACTCTGCTTTCCTAATTGATAGCTGAAATATCGCGCGCGCTCGCTATCTTTAGTTGTGCCGTATTTCTCGGCGACCTGAGCGATGCGCTTGGCTTTTTCGGATACGAAATCCGAGTACTCTTGTGGATTATCGGCTATGTGCTTGATTTCATCGTCATAAAAGCGCTTCGCTTCTCTCCTAAATAAAGCCTTGTCGATCTTCACCACTGGAGGTCTGGGAACGAGGGAATAGAACGGCGTTTCTGCCGAAGATGAGCCATCGTTAGAATCCGGCGCGGCTAAGTGCATCTCTGCGAACATGTCCGCGAGCCTTTGCCTGTCCGCATCAGTTTTCTCGGCGCTACTTGCTGACGGTCTCGTTTCGTCACCCTCGCCAAGGAGAGCGTACTGAATATTGGACGAGCCGCTGATTCGGCTATACATGGCGTTCCGCGCTCTTATCGGATTAGTGTTTCGCACTGAGTTCAGGCTGGCCAGAACCTGCGGCTTGATAGTCAGCCAAGCTGACGACAGGCTGACGCAGGCGTCACTCGTCTGCGTGCGCTCTTACGGAAGGATCTGCCCGGCAGAAGAAGCGCTCGCGCGCATGATGGCGTACAAGAGAAAGCCGATTATTGACACAGTGCATACGATGAAGAATTGATCAGTCCTGATCTCTGTTCGCAGGATAGACGGCCGTGTCCCCTCAAGTGACCCGACGTCGGTTGCCTCAAGTTACTGCCGATTATCCGGCGATGGCGGCGACATAGAGCTCCTGCCTTCAGCTCAAAACGGACATTGTCATTTGCCGCACCGCTGTTTGGTCGCGTTCGTCGCAATATCCAATACCGGTGATATTGCGCGCCGGGCGAGGCTTGGATCAGCCGGGTCTCGACGCGATCAGCAAGACCGAGCGCCGCATTGGTCCAAGCGCCCAGCAACTTCGCCGCAAGAGCAATCGAATAGTTGCCGATCACGAAGGCATCTGGACGCCGCGCCTACAACTCCTGGGCCATGCAGAAATCGCCACGTAGGCGGCTAGAATCTCCCGCGAATCGCAATAAGCGTTGCTGGAAAGCCAGCCGCCCCTCGCCGTGCAGCACCGGGCTAGGATGATGCACCCCGCCTGTGCGTCAGCTTATTGTCAGCTCGCGCGCCTATCATGTCTACAGGTCTTCGAGTGGGCCAGTACGGTGCAATTTTTGCGATAGGGAGAGCGAACCGCATGGATAGCAGAATCACTGGTTCTTCCAGTCAATTTCCAAGCGCGAGCCAGGCCGATGAATCGGAGCCATTAGCAGATGGCCGGAGGTTTACGGAAGCGCTTGCAGACACGGCGCCTGGTTCGTCCTCGGAGGCGACACGGCCGTACTCCCTCGTTTCCGTACCTCCCATCGATGAGATCGACAGGAAGTCATTCAAGAAAGAGCTGAGAAAGTTTTACGGTGACGACATCAAGCACATAGCCGATAATCCGCTAGAATACTCGGATTTCGTTTCCAACAAGGCTAGGCAAACAGCGATGCTCGCCAGAGCCGGATCCACCGTACAGGATTCGGATGATGCGCGATATTTCAGCTACCAATTGGGTGACAAGAGTGTCGGGCTTCTAAAAACCGAAGGTCGAAGTCGCATGGGAGGGGAGGCGTGGGAGCGGAACTTTCCTGGGCGAAAACACGTCTCGTCCGTTGTCGCTCTCCGGGTTACCCATCCGCTCGTTGAGAACGCAGGCGATGTTCTGCTGGAACATCAACTTCGGCTTGACGGCAAGCGGGCGTTGGTCATGTCGCGTCCTGCCACCGATGAGGTGCAGCCCCGTCTAGAACAAATGGGCTTTGTTTACGTGGGAGACAAGGAAGATGACAATGAATATGTGCTTGACCCTAGGCAGCATCCCGACAAGTGGACGCTGAACGAGCAGGGAAAATGGCAGCGGGTGGACAAACCTCAGCTATATCTCTCCAAAGCTGAGAGTAGTGATGACGAAAACGAAGGAAGTGTCGAGGAATATTCGGGCGAAGAATACATCGAAACGGATTCGTCGGGGGACGATCCGTCTTGGTACTTCGAACAGCTCAATTTAGGCCCGGGGACTGGCTAGCAGACGTCCCGACGGGTGCGGCTTGGCCTCAAAGTGGCCGACTTCTCGTAGCGGCATGCACCGGGAAGGGGCGCTCCAACGGAGCGCCCGCCACGCGCGGGTGTGCTCCCGATGCGGCGCGCGAGCGGATAGAATCCCTAGTCAGCTGCTCTGAGCTGCTTCTTGCGTCATCTGGCAACTCTCTGGGATTTGAACGCTCCACAAGCATGGACGTATTGCGCGATTCTGGAAGGGCGCTTCGCTGGACGATCAATTGAGGTGTGCCTCCTCATGACCGAGCAATGGGCCAAGCCGAATGTCGCTGCCGCCTGTACGATCTGCGGTTTCAACGACATTAAGCCGGCGCGCTACGGAAGGAGCAAGGGATGAATCAGCCTGGTCTATATCGATGAAAAACACCCGCGCGTGATGCAAACCAGATCGCGCTGTTCATTGATCGATACCGCCAATTGTCTGGAGACTTTCGTCGTCGAGCCGAAGAGGGGGCGCTGCTCGGAGCTCCGCTTACCGCGCCTCATCCGGACCTCATCTTCATGGATAGCGAAATGTCTTGCCGTCGTTGCTGATCTTAGTGCTTGCCAGGATGACCATCCGACGCAAGCGGGGGGCGATTGCCGACATGTCACAGCCTACCGCCTGTGCATTGGCGCGGCTGCTCGTTAACCCCTTCACCAGCTGTTTAGCGCTTGGATCACGAGCGATTTCCGACCGAGGCTTTGGGGAGCCTGTGGCTCGTCCGGCCACTTGCTGAACCGTTCACCAGGTTCGCGGGGCTGCGCTGTGCAAAGAGAGAGGGCCGTCTAGAAAAAGTCGGCCTTCTGATCATCCGATGGTCGCATTCTGCTGCGCGGGGATGCCTGCCCATTCCAAACGAGAAGGCCAGCATCGAAAGAGTTCCTGAATTCGACGGCGGGATCAAGCTCCGAAACGGTCGCCTTGTGATCCAGGCGTTCAACGGGGCTCATTCCATCTGCCGGCCGGGACTGTACTGGAAGAGCAACTGCTTCCGACGGCGCGTTTGCCGTCGTCAAGGGTTCCTAGCCTCGCGAGGCGAGCCGCAGCCGTGGGTTTGCGGCAAGCTTCGAAAGGAACCGGGGATGTAGTGAGCTAAAAAAGGAAAGAGCTGGTGCTGAAATCAAACTCGCAAGCTGGAAAATACCCTTGTGACCTCATCCGTACGGAAACGTACGCGTTTTTCTCAATAAAGGTGACGGAGATGGCTGAAAGTTTATCCTGGCCTCACGGGGAGATGCGTTACCGGCTCGACGAAAGCCGAGCGTCCGCTTGCATGTGTCATTGGAAGCGGGAAGAAGAGAGATGATCTGCATCTGCGGTTTGTTCAGCAGTTTGTTCGAAACCAAATTCATCAGCGAGGCAAAGCAGGGGACGTGAGAGCACAAGTTCTAGAAAAACTCGAGGCCGGCCGCGTACGACACGGCCAATTCGCCAGCGCGCCGGGATCAGGTCCTTGCGGCCTTTTCTTTGTTCAGGGCCCTTGTGGGTGCAGACTCAGGATAGTCGGACTTGTTCGCCCAGGGTGGGAGCATGTCTCCGTCTCCACGCCGCGACGTTGTCCGAACTGGGAGGAGATGTGCTTCGTCAAAGACCTGTTTTGGGATGAAGAGGAGTGCGTGATGCAACTGCATCCGCCTCATTCGCAATACGTAAATAACAGCCGGTACTGTCTGCATCTCTGGAAGCCGACTCGTCAGGACATTCCCGTGCCACCGGCTAGCTTCGTAGGCGTCGTCGGGCTTGGACCCTCTGAAACGGCGATATTTCTTGCACAGATTGGCGGGCTATCGTGAAAGCGGTTTTACTACAACGAATCGGCGCCTCCAACATGGGGCGCCGCCGCACGTATCCGGTACGAACGACGACTGCAATGCAGGGAAAACTCTCTTCAAGACATCTAAGAGGTTTGTTGGGGTTCGTTGGGGAAATTTTCCAGATCTCTTCGGCTGATCAACAATGCCCGGAACTCACGCGAAACGATATCGTTGCCGTCGGGAAACTCGTCAGCTTGAGGTCAGCTCGCATCCTTAGGGTGCCGATCCGTCAATCGGCGCTGAATGATAACCTTATCACGCATCGAGAAGAGCAGCGAGTTATAGCGAGCATGTCTGGCTCTACGGAGGACACGGCACGTGTGGATTGGGTGCCGTTCTGGTTGCGATCGGTCTTGGATGTAGCCGCATTGTGCTGTGTGGCGTGCCTTTTGATGACGACCGTTATAATGACGAGCCTTTTTGGTGGCGTACTGCTTTTGCTTCATCTGAGGCGGCGGGCTCGGTCGGTGCAAATCGCAACGTCTATTGTGGAAGCTGGACCAGATCGCTTTCGAGCGAAAAATGAGAAGCATGTCGGACCGCACCAAGAAGTGGTTGGGTGGCGCACACAAACGCGACCCGCGGCCTCAGGAGATACGATCGAGTAGGACCCGCAGTAGTCGACCGTTTGAAAACAGCGACCGCGCCACATGAGATGCGCTCCTGTTTTAGTTTCAACTTGCAAGAACGGGGAAACGGGTTCGGTCCTCTGGACCGGCCGATGTCGTTGCACTGCATCAATAAGGCGCGCCTGAGGAGGACAGCGCCCCTCAAAGCAGAGAGTATACTCATCGCAGTGTGCCTCAACACTGAGTACCATCAAGATCAATCCGGCATACGGCAATGATCTAGCGTGTGGCTGCCTCGCGGGCGCTGACGCAGTCGCCAATCGACGATGGAGTACAACGAGCCGTTCCCCGTGGGCGCCGCAGCCGGCCTATTTGCCAGCCCAAAGTGTCAGTCAGTCGACCCGCCATTCTGGGATAAAAACTTCGAGGCACATACCTCCGGCCGGGCAGATCAGTCGTCTTACGAGCTGGGTCCGCTGCCGAGTATGTCTTTATACCTTCCCCTGGAGTGGCAGCACGGCGCACAGTCGGTGCCGGAAGACCTTAAGGAGGGACTGCGCTTGCAAAACGTGCTGACAGGCGCGTCTCAACCGGGGACAAATCTCATCCTTCAGGGCGTAATTACACCGCCACCATTGGGCCGGCAAGCTATGAGAGTGATGTTTTTCTGCGCCCAACCGAATAAGGGGATGACAATCTTCGAGAGTGGGGCCGTTCAATGACCGACCGGCTGCTGGAGGGCGACATCGCGGCAAAGTTCTGCCGGTGGTGCTGGCGCAGCCCAAGGTTAAGAAGCTTCTGTCGAGCGATCACTTCTCGGGCGATGGCACGGTGATCGAGGCCTGGGCCTCGAGTAAGCGCGACTAGCCGGTCGTTCGGCGGGAAGCGGGCTCGCTTGCTGCGAGCCCACGTCGAACAGCAACTCCCTTGCTCAGACCTGGCCACATCGCGTCACGAGCAAAACTCGGCAGTCCACAACTGGACCGTCCCAAGCCTGCGAGCTAATGCTGCAAGTCTCTTGAGCCGCGTTTATTGCTCCCGCCGCGTGCCCTTCGATCACCATTTCTGCCCACTCGACTCCTGCCCATCGCTCTTGAGCGGGCCGAAGGCTCTCTATGGCCCGGCCAGCGTTGTTTGACTCCGCTGACGAAAGTCGAGCGCCAAGCGGCAATCGTCAGCGGCAGTTCGAAGATGATATCAATTGCACGTTCGATCTTTAGGTAGCGCCACAGAGCAATGAAATATCCCTGCGGGAGTCTTGGGAAGTCTCATTGTTCGAGGCCACGGTCTGCGAGCAGCCGGTGCATGACCTCGCGTTTGATCTCGCCAGCGATTTGGTTTCGGACTTGGGCTCCGAGTACCCGCTCGGCATCCGCATCGCCTAGCAGACCATGCTCGGCCAGCCGCTGATCGAGGCGGCTTTGAAACTCCTCGCCCATAGCTTCGACGAGCCGGTCTTGCATCGCTGCATATTCGTCCGGAGCGATGCGCCTCAGCACCGTCTCCCAGGGTTGCCAGCGGGTTGCCATGTAGTCGCTGAACTGGTTCGCTTCCCGCTCCCGGACCAGGTCCAGCGCCTGCGCCGCATCATCCTCGCTTACGTGAGAGACCGCCAGGAAGCGCATGTCAGGGGCGAAGTGACTGAGCTCCAGCGGCTCCCGCAGCAGATGTTGATAGGCGAGGTAGACTTCGATGTCGTCTGCGTTCGGGTCGTCGCTGACGAGCGAGTTGACCCTGTCGCGCGCGATCTCGTCCAGCGCCTCCAAGCGAAACGCAATACGGCCGCGCTGGATCAGTTCGCCAAGGCGATCGTCATATACCCCGTCCTCGACGTCTGCGTTGAGGCGCGCGGTCTGCATACCGTTCCAGTGCAAGGTAACACGATCCTCGCAGCTCGCGTTGGCCTCGGAAGCTTGTGCAAAAAACTGCTCGCGCAAGCTCGGGTCGGCCGCCGCCTGCCGCAGATTATCAGCCACTGCGTGCCGAAACTCGTCATTGCCGTAGTTCACGGTCCCTCGTAGCCTCTCTAGGAACCGTGCGTAGTCCTGGGCGCCTGGCTCATCCCCAAAGTGCTGCCATTCGGCCAGCGCCGCCGGGTCGTCTGCGAGCCAGTGCGCGGCAGCCTCATATAGAGATTGCTGCGCAAGCTGCGGTGGCGCTTCAGCCCCCGCCAGATTAGCGAGGATGTCGTCCGGCAGCGGGTTATCCCCGAACTCGAGGTTCTCCAGATGCGGGTAGCTAAGACTCGGTAGAAGACCCTCAAGAAGACCCTCAGGCAGGCTGGTCAGCCGGTTACCGCTGAGATTGAGCGATTGGAGCGTGCTCGGAAGGAGGGCGGGGAGGTTAGCCAATTGATTGCTGCTGACATCGAGTTCAATGAGCCCCGATGGGAGGGACTCGGTGAGGTCGGTCAGCTGATTGCCACTAACCGCGAGCGAGGTGAGCCTGCTCGGGAGAGCGTCGGGCAGGCTAATTAGTCGGTTGTCGTTTGCGTTCAGGATCTCGAGCCGAGCCGGAAGGTTGGCCGGCAGACTGATCAAGCTGTTATCGGCCACCTCCAGCCGAGAGAGGGTCGCCGGAAGAGCGTCTGGCAAACTGGTCAACCGGTTATGGCTAATGAGAAGATGCTGGAGACCGGGTGGGAACGTAGCTGGCAGGCTGCTTAGCTCGTTGTGCCTAGCGCGCAGTTCCAGCAATCTTGGCGGCAGGGCGGCGGGCAAAGCGGTCAGCGAGAGGGACGACAAATCCAGCGAGTGCGAGCCTGCGTTGTCCGAATCCCTGATTCGTGTGCGCCCCTGTCGCCGATTCTCGGCTTCGCCCTGCCCCTCTTCGGCAACCCAGTTGTCCAGGATCTGCGCGCGCGCGGAGGCTGGGGTCCGATACCCTGTCAGGGTTTCGACCCAATCCGCCATGGCTCGGCTGAAGCCGCTGAAATAACTTTCCTGCTCCCCCTCTTCGGAAGGGGCCGAGGAAGAACCTGCACTCCACTGTGCCTGTCCCGTGTTCATCAATTTCTCCATTGTCAGAACAAGAATACCCCCCGCTTCTCAAGCTCGCGAAGCAGGTGGTTGCGCAGCGCAATGATCATTCGACAGCCGGTGCACGTGCGCTGCGGCTCCCGCCCGACTCGAGTCGGTACAGGCTCACACGAGCCCAACCGCGGCAAATGGATCGATACTGCTGCGAGCTTCTGCCATTTCGCTGACCAGATAAGCCGTCAACATGGAAGCGTTCTGCCCTTAGCAGGCCTACCTGTCGATTAGCTGACGAGTGTCGCTGCAGAACACGCAGTTCGCTCCACTGTTGCCACCAGCGACCGAAGCAGGTCCACCTTGCGGGTGAGCCGGTCAAGCTTCGCAAAGACCAGCTTGGCACCGATTGCCTTGGCATGTGAGAGGGCCGCCGCGAGCTTGGGGCGGTCGGAGCGCCTGCCGCTCTCGGTTTCCACGTACTCGGCCGCTACCACCGCCCATCCGGGCAAATCCACCAGCCGGAGCGAACTCAGGACTGGGTAAAACCTGGGGGCAAGGTCAACGGCAGCCAAGAAGTTTCTGGCAAGTTTGCCATAGCGAGTTGCGACACGCCTGAAGTCCTTGAGGCCGGCAGAAACAGCGCTCGATAACATTGCGGCCTTTGTAGTGCGTCTACTGAAGCTGTGGAGGGGCACCCTGTTGGATTTGTTTGGAATGACAGGCTTCGCGCCGCGGCTGACGATTTCGGCGCGAAAGCCGTCGCCATCGTCCAAAAGGACGGCCCTGCGGCAATATCGGCGTCTTGGCGTGGAGTGAGATGGAAATGCGCAAGGTTTGCAATCAGGGTCGCTCAGCGCGTGGATTTTTGTGGTCCGGCCACCGCGCGAGCGGCCGATCGCCTGTTCATGCTCTCCCTTTTCTGCCGACTGAAACGATTATAGATCGTCGCGTAAGGACCATAGTCGGACGGGCAGTCGTGTCAGCGCGAGCCTCACTGAAGAATGTGAATGGCGCCGCTGATGATGCGTCGATCGTCATCGCGCGCCGGGCCGGTCTGGTTCGTCGGCAGATGCGGCTGTAGCTGAGCCCAACTGCTGGTCGTCGAGCCGGAACAGCCTTTGCGCATCGAAGTCCTCCGCACCGAATCAGCTCGGCGCGAGGGAATCAGAGTTCGCCAATTAGGTGCAGACCCCTAGGGCGCCTCGTGCATTAATCCTGCTTGGTGCGGCTTACTCGATGTCCGCTTTTCCCGATACGACCAAATACCGCAGCGCAGCGAAATGACGCGATGGGCCCAACAGGCGATACAGCAGGTTGGCTGAGTACGAAAAGCCGCAACTGAGGCTTTGCGGCCCCGAAACGTGTTCAGGACTGCGGAGAGCCAACGACCTTCTGCTCGTGGCCATCTCGCGCGCGGCGCCGCAGGGTTGTGGTCGCCCGCGGCCGCGCGAAACGGCCCGTTGCTGGGAGTGTCAGCTCAGCAGCTCGACGCTGCCGGTGTCGAGCCGATAAAGACCGCCGACGACCTTCAGCTTGTTCTGCTCAACTGCCGCGTTCAGAATCGGGGTTGCCGATTTCAGCTTGTTGACGTTGTCCACCACATTTTGCCGAGTTGCGTTGGCGAGTGCATCCCCGCTTTGCTGCGATGACGCCTTGACCGCGGGCGCAAGTGCGGCGATGAGGGACGGGATGTGCCCCGGCGGCGGCTTGTCGTCTTTCAGCGACTGGATGGTAGCATCGACGGCGCCGCAGCGGTCGTGGCCGAGCACCAGGATCAGCGGCGTATTTAGTACCGCAGCGGCATATTCCATGCTCGCGACCGTGTCATCGTTGGCGAAATTGCCTGCAACGCGGCAGACGAACAGATCGCCAAGTCCGCTGTCGAATGCAAATTCGGGTGCAATACGCGAATCGGCACAGCTCAGGATCGCGGCATGTGGATTTTGCCCACCGATTAAGACCTCGCGTTCGTGCTTGAAACCGTGGCACCGCGAAGCGCCCTGGACATAGCGTGCATTGCCTTCCATGAGCCGCTTCAGTGAAGCGTCCGGCGAGAGCACGTTGTCGGGCTTGGGTGGTGCTTTCGCCTCCTTCGCGTCAGCAATCCTGTCGCCAAGCAGCACGCCAACCGCCGAAGCAGCGAACAACATTAGGGAACGCCGAGACGGCGCGAGCAGGTGAGGTAGATTCGGGGAGCAATTTTCACACATGTTTCCTAGCCTGTGCGGTTTACAACGTCTGCGTCAAGAGCGCTTGAAATGTGCTTGTAAGGTGTATGGATTACGAGAAAACGTCCCGCGTGGCGCGCGGTTAGGTGGGCTTGATGCCCGCACTGGACAGATGAACGCTCAATGGCATCGGCCCCCGTGTTTGCGCAAGAAACGCGCCGCCAGCAGATTGCTTCGAGGCGCCATTCAATTGCCTCCATGGCGCAATGGAAGTCGTATCGAGCAGTTGAGGCGTCCGCCTTGGGTCACACTCGACCGGGTCGAGGCAGCACAAAGGCCGGCAATATCCGTTATGCCACAAAGCGGAAGTGAATTCGGAGCATTGGCGCCACCACGACGGGCCGTTGTGGGTTGATCGCACTGCCGTGACTCCCGAACCGGAGTCTCGAACGATGCGCGACGAACTCAGTGACTGACCATGGGACACGCCAAAGAAATCCGCGTCGCGACGATCGCGAAGAAGGATGCCGAAGCGCGGATCACGCCGTTGCATTACAGCCCCAAGACGGTCAACAAATTCATTCCTGTTTATCGGCGGCCGGCTCGAAGTCGCTATACATCTTGCCCGTCGATGGATAAAAGCCACATCCAAGGGCTGGTGCGCGATACGCCATGGAATGGATTTTTCGAGTTGAACCGGCTGGTGTTCTTGGAAGCATTGCCGCACAATAGCAGGAAGCCGCGCGCTCCGCACTGCGGATGATCAAAAGGCATTATCCGCACACATCGAGTGGGTGATCTCGTTCGCCGATGGGTGCCAGTGCGGCGACCGGACGATCTGTCGTGCGGCTGCCTTCGTGCTGACCGGGATCAAGTTGAACAGGAGCTTGCTGCGATTGCCCAACGGCTCGATCACACACAAGGTGACGCAAGTGAAAGGCAAGAAGCGCGCGGCTCATCTCACCAACACTGGCGGGCTCATGGTCAGGCGGGGGCGTGCCGCTCGACGGCCAACAGATGCGATATATCTACTTTCACAAACCCGAGGCGCGTGCGCAGCTAACCGGCAGAGAAATCCCGTATGCGGAGATCGAGCAGCGTGGCACGGGCATGTATCGCGGTATTGCGCGTGGGCAAGCAGGCGATGGCGAGGTCCCTCGGCACAGCTGCGCGGCAGCGGCGACCGCCACGCCCAGTGAGTTGATCTGGGCAATGCCCGCGCTGAAGTTCTTGGCGATGAATTATGAGAAGACGCCTTCAACCTGGACGTCGCCGCCACCATTGGGTGGAAAACTGGAATTTTGGCGTCGTTCCTCGCGAATGAATCGGCTCAAGGGCCTTAAGACCAACCGGAGTAAGCCTATAAGAAGAGGTAGTTGAAGTACTGCTGCTTGCACGGCGCCTCACTTCTCAGTCGGTCCGGAAGGACCTGCATCACTGATGCCCGGGCGACTTATAAGCCGGAAGAAGTGTGGAACGTGGAGCGCTAAGCATGACGACATCGTCTTCTTGCTCTTGGCCGATTTCCCGTTGCCGCTGCCGGTCCGGGTCCCCCTTCTCATAGTCAAGGTGATCGCTCAGCTCCGCACCAAGCGCCTCAATCAGCGTCTTTCTTCAGCTGCCTTAAAAGCCCGTCCGTACCTGTGAGGTCTTTAGGCTTTTCATAGTTAGCAAGCAGTAGTCCAGTAGTTCAGGGTGTAAACGTCGTGTCGGTCGTCATGTGAGTCTTCTCGGTAAGGTAAACTCACAGAAACCTGCTTACACGTTCTTCTGATATCCTCTTGAGCCGGCATTAATTCGGCCGAAAGCAGGAGATCAAGCAGTCTTCGTTAGCCGACTGACCTTGGCAACTCACTCGCTCGACTTCGACCAACGATTCCTTCAACATGAGAATGCAGGTCTCAGCCCCAGCGGCATGGCCCCAACGCCGGCAATTGGTATCTCGGGCTGACCCAAAAACCAGCTGTCCATCTGGCGCCAGCATCTGCACCAACTTGCGGACAGTCGCACGCATGTCAGCCACGCCATCAAGGTAGTAGAGGACTTCGGCCAGTACGATCAAATCAAACCGCTCGGCGGTCGAAAACTGCTGAACGTCGGAAGCCATCCAGGTTATGTGCGACCACCGTTTCGTCCGCAGGCGAGCTCGAGCAATTGCTTGCGGCATAACGTCGATGACTGTGAGCCGTTTGCAATGAGGTGCTAGTATTTCCGTAAATGCGCCGGCCGCGCACCCGACCTCGAGGGCGTGTGAAATCGCGCCTTGCGAGAGCGATAGCCGAAGAATTTGCGAGTGACGCTCGCGTTCGAATGGATTGCCGTCGAGCCTCCACGGATCGTCGCCGGCTAGTTCCTGCTCTAGCGATTGATGCTTGCTGTCCGAACTCATGATTAGCCTACCAACTGAGAATGCACGATCGGGTGCCCGTGCCGATGCTGTCAAACGAGACCAGCCTCGAAGAACTACGCGAGAGCTGCGCCTCCTTGGATCTGCCGACCACTGAAGAGCCTCCAGTCCAGCTTTTCGCCGATCTCATGAGCACACCTCTTCAGTCCCAATCCAGTACGGCGCACACCAGGACGCAGCTGGGCAAATCATCCGTTCGTGCTTGCCCATCATCCAGCAACTGTGTTGAAACCAACAAGTCGTTTCACACGCATTTTCCTGATTGATGCTTGAGTGAGGCGTCTGACTATGGGGATTGCGGCAAAATTGGCAAAATCTATTGTTTTGATGGAACGTATCCATTCCGATAATGGTCCGCGAAGAACGCGTTCGCGTTAAAGCGCATGATGAGCCGGCCGCCTTGACGTAGCAGCACACGCTGAAAAGCCCCCACGACCTTGGCCCTGCGAAGTTCCTCGCCGGATATCGACTGCCTCGAAAGCTCACGTCAGACGCAGAGCTGGACGCGCATCGAACACTGCTCACGGCGAACGGGATCGAGCCGATGCCACTGCTTGATGAAGGCCAGCGGCGGCTCCTCCGATGATCGCGTCAGTTAACCGCTCGACACAATCCTATATTGGGTAGCCTGAAACGGAGACTCCCATTTAACATGACTAGAGCTAGGTTCAGAATGCTCGCGAGGAATCCGAGTCGTGCAGCGTTTCGGCTGGTGCCGGCCAAAACTAGGCCTGGCATAAGTTATTGGAAGAAGGCGAGGTGATTAAGTCAATTCGTCAGAATTCTGACGTTCGACTGGCGACATGAGCCGGGTGCCCCATGACAACTGCAGGTGATCAGAAAGACGAGAAAAATGCGATGCGTCGTCACGTGTCGTGCCTCGATGAACCCGGAAAGCTATGCGAACTGTCGATGCAACGCTTCGTGGCAGTCTGGAGCCCTCCATGCCGCTCGGAAGCTCGGCGTCGGGCATCAGAGCGACCGCGGCAATACGACTTGATGTGCAAAGCGAATTATTTCATGCTAGACACTATGTCGATCGGGCGCACGTCTTTCCGTCACAATAACTCCAGCTTGCCGAGCTATCGGCGTGGCTGGGTGGACGAGGCCGTGGCTGCGATCGAGGCCGAGCAGTGCCGCACTGCCGATACGCATCTAATTCGGCTGATCGTGCCGGCGCTCGCTGGCATTGACATCTATTTGAAGGACGAGTCGACCCATCCGACCGGCAGCCTGAAGCACCGATTGGCTCGCTCGCTGTTCCTCTACGCGCTCTGCAACGGACAGATTCACGAGGGCACGCCAGTCGTCGAGGCCTCGTCGGGGTCCACGGCGGTGTCAGAGGCCTACTTCGCGCAGATGATCGGCGTACCCTTCTATGCGGTTATGCCGCGGACGACGTCGGCCGAGAAGATCGCTGCGATCGAGCATTATGGCGGCAAGTGCCATCTGATCGACGATGGCCGCGCGCTCTATTCCGAGGCAGCGGCGCTCGCCACCCGTCTCAACGGGCATTACATGGACCAGTTCACTTTCGCGGAGCGGGCGACGGATTGGCGTGGCAACAACAACATCGTCGAGTCGATCTTCACCCAGTTGAAGGGCGAGCCGCACCCTGTGCCGGACTGGATCGTGATGGGCGCCGGCACTGGCGGCACCTCGGCGACCATCGGGCGTTATTTGCGGTATCGTCAGTTTCCAACGCAGCTCTGCATTGCCGATGTCGAGCATTCCGCCTTCTTCGACTGCTTCCGCTATCAGGACCGCTCGCGAACTTGCGAGCGTCCCTCGCTGATCGAAGGCGTCGGCCGGCCGCGCTGTGAGCCATCCTTCGTTCCCACCGTGGTCGACCGCATGATGAAGATCCCGGATGTTGCGACGATCGCGGCTATGAACGTGCTGTCGCGTCGCCTGCGCCGGCCGGTCGGCGGCTCTACCGGCACCAACTTCTTGGCACTGTGCCAGCTGGCTTCGGAGATGTGCAGCGCCGGCCAAGCGGGATCGCTGGTGACGCTGATCTGCGATTCCGGCGAGCGCTATCGGCAGACCTATTACAAGCCGGAGTGGCTAAAGACGCGGGACATCGATCCTACGCCGTATGAGGCCGAGTTGATACTCTTCCTCGAAGCCGGGCATCTGCCCGGCTTCCCGATTGAAGACGTGACGAATCCGTTGAATGCCCGAGGTGCAGCAGGACCACGCTGATCGAAAATTACGCCTCATCTGCACGGCGTCAGATTTTTCAAATCGCATCGGTTTGGTAGGCGAGTGCCCGTTGTTTCGGGACCAATCAAAGTGTGGCGCATCCGACGCAATTCTAACGGGGGCCTCCACCTTGGTGAGTGACGCTCTATAGCTGGGCTAAGTGTGCATCTCGTAGTTCTTGCGCGCATTTGTTGCAAATGTGAAGCGACGAATAACGCTCTCGCAAGTCGTTGAATTACGAGCTCTCACTCTTCTTTGCACCAACTGGTTTGACACGCGCATTCGCGGGGTAAGCGTCTGGGCTCTCATCGCGGAACTCGCATTCCATGACCCGTTAGAATTCGGGCAGGGGGATCTCGTAGAAGACTCGCGATGCATCCTGGGCTTCATAGCTGCGCTTGACCCGCACTTGGAGGCGATCGAGCGTTGATACCCGGGCTCACGAAATGTGCGTCAAGGCCAGTCAGGAGCATGATGGAGGAAAGTGTATCAGTGTTGATGCTTCAAGGACACCGTCCATTTAACGACAACTATCGAGACGAGTTTCCTTTCGGCACCGTCGACGCACATCTCAACTTCAGTAGATCTATCACACCCACGCCAGCGGCCGACCGGAGACAATATCTGGGCCAAGCAAGCATTGGCCGCACCCAGAATGACACAACTTTATCGATTCCTTAGGTTGTGTTTCTTTCTCGACGCAGTCCGAAAGTTCAGAGACGAAAAGGAAATCCGGCAAGTTAATACGTCGACTTCATCCATTGGATGAATGAACCGAATTACGACGGAGATCATGGGGTCGGCATCGCGGCGGCCCTGGAGAGCTTGCCGAGGTTGCTTGGCGCGAGAAGATGAGGCGCGCCGTCCGCTTCGAACAACGGCACCATCCGACTGAGGGCAATAGATATGCGGCTTTCGCTGTTGGCACGTGTTTTGTATGTCGGACTCTACCAGAACAGCTCAATGGGAGACGACTTGATACGTTATAAGATCGTGTGAAAGATCGTTGGTCATCTGCGATCTCAACGTGCGACATTTGCTACCTGGACGCCCAATGCATCCGACGAAAGCCTGTGTCGTGTATCCTTTGCTTTCGTTCAGAGCCATTTGTCCTGCACACTTGTAACTCTGACGCCTAGATTGAGACCTGGAAATCACATATGCCAGCGGAGTCGGACATCAAATGTGCGAACGCAAACAATCGCACAAGCGCCGTCTGGACAATTGTGCTCGGCTTTGCCGCCGATCCGTTGATGCGGTGGAGTTGGCCTGACGCAAGGCGATATATTCAGAGCATGCCTCAGTTCATCAACGCCTGTGGCGGACGAGCATTCGCGCATGGCACAGCGTACGTCACGGGAGGGATTCGCGCCGCGGCCCTATGGCTCCCTCCCGGCGTGCAACAAGATGAGGCGGCGCTGGACGAAATCATGGCGCAATCCCTGAGCCCGGGGATTACCGAGGATATGGCACACCTGCGGCGGGGAATGGCCGAACATCATCCGCCCGAACCACATTGGTATCTGCCTCTCATTGCCACCGATCCCAACTGGGCCGGACAAGGGCTTGGCACATTGCTAATGAAATACGCTCTTCAACGATGTGATGAGGAGGGCATTACCGCGTACCTCGAAAGTTCGAATCCCGAGCACATTCCCTTTTATCAACGCCACGGCTTCAAGGTCATTGGTGAGATACAACATGGCTCTTCGCCGCCGCTCACGCCAATGTTGCGAACGGCTTAGCTAGGTCGAAGCGTTGGCCCAGCGCTGTGGGGTCAGCCGGGAAGCCGTGCTGCGGCCGCTGCTGACGCTCGGTCGCACGACCCTGGCCTTCTATGACAGCAAGCGCGCTGATTTCCAGAAGATCTACACCCAGCTTGAGCACAGAAAGAACCGTTCGAAGGCGGCCCCAAGCATCACCACCTGGCGCTGAGTCAGCTCGGTCCCACGTTTACCCAGCTTATTCCAGGGCTATCACGATTGATACTTCACACTACGCGATGGCGCAGGTCTCTTAAATATGAATGTTACGACCGTTGTTGTAATGGAAAAAGCGGCCTTTGGCATGGCGGGATAAACCGGAATGGCCAAGAAGATTTACTGCATCGATACGAGTGCGCTGATGCCGCATGGTACGAGCGCTATAAACCGAAGCGGAAGCTTTCAGTACCGGGTGCTAAAGGCCCATGACCTGATCACGGCCTGGCTTCGGATTTCGGACGTCAGTAGGCACTCTAGCGCGAGAGGCGCCTAACTATATCGCCTGTCTAGCGGCCTGCGTCGACCGGTGCTCCGCCTCGGCAAGCGGATAGCGTGGGTGGCCGCTAAGCACTGTGCTCAACAAGGACTTACAGAACGCAGGCGTAAGCTTGCCGCGGTGGACCACGACGTTCTCGTGACCCGTCGCAGCCCGGGCGTTCTGCCACTGCCGATTGTAGCCGCGCTGTTCATTGGACTTGACGTGGCAAGCGGCGAACTCGGCGTCATCTAGCGTCGCCAATTGCCGCGCAAGTACCGGCCGGTTCGTATGGATGTGCACCCACATCGGACTCGGCATTGCACCATTGCTCAGCGCCTTGGGTTGCAGCTTGAACTCAAACAGCGTCCCTGGCTCGCCCTTTAATGGGCGCGGTGGATCCGCGGGCGCCAACTCCTCGGCCGCCCGCAAGTATTCAAGGTACTTCTGCGACGGAAAGGCGTAGGTCTTCATGCAATCAATGATAGTCGTGGCCTTTCGCTCGTTCGCAGCCTTGGCCAGCCCCTGCGCCTGGGACAACATCGTGTTGAGCCGGACTATTTTGTCGTGCACTTCGGGCACTTGCGCAGGCGTGAGTAGGCCGCTTCGACGAGGCTCCTCCAACGCGGCCACACAGGCCTGCATCTCGGCGGCCTGCATCTGCAGGCGCTCAACCACGGTGTCTACGACGTGGTCGGCGTCCTCGGGTTTCATCTGGCGTGCTTGCGAGATGGCCCTTTGCTGTCCAGCCAGATCGAATTGCAAAAGTTCGTCCAAGCGCTTGAGTAGTGGCGTCAGTGCCTCAATCGACGGCGGGGCCTGCCAGATAGCTAAGTGTGCCGCCGCCGACGATGACGCCCTTTGCGCCTCCTCCGCGCTCACCAGCTTCTTCGTACCTAAATCCGAGAGCACGAGAACTTTGGCTGTTGGCGCTGTGACGTTGTCGGCCGTAGCGACCTGTGGCTGCATCCTCCCGGCCGCCGAACTCCCGGCGCCCTCGACCGGCGTGCGCTTGCCTTTGCGCTTCCTGCGCGATGTTGTACCCTCAGCCACTACAGCCCTGCCGGTACTGTTGGCCGGTATCGCAGCCCCAGCGTCGGCCGGCGGTGTAACAAAGGCTGGGGTCTTCGGCTGCAGTGACAAGAGGCGCATCACATCATGCGCCGTGACCCACGCGCCTTCCACGATCTGGCCCAACAGTTCCAATGGGAGGTCGGCACCTGTTCCGAGAGCGCTTAGCTTTCCAATGACGTCGTGCAACGCCAACGCAAATTCCGAAAGGCGCTCCATGACGCCTTCCAGAACGGCGCAGGGCTCTGCGTCGAGCGCGCGTCCTCCGCTTTTTAGAACAGCGCCGTACGTCGAGAGGAATGCCGGAAAAAAATCCTCGATGAAGGTTCCCAGCAGACGCGCCCCCCCGTTCTCACCCATGAGGATGTTCCTCACGGCTGGTTCGAACGTGCTCGCCAGCGGCTCAATCATGACCTGCGCGAGAGCGACACGCGATTGCAGATGCATGCACTTCGTATACAGTGCCCAGCCGGTGTGCAGCCGCAGTGCGTCCTCTTGGGCCTGCTGCATCTCGGCCGTTGTACTTGGTAAAGCGGCGGTGGCGGCGCAGACCGACTGCATCCGTTCCGAGCGCAATGACTTCTTTCCCCACCACTCCATGCACGCCTCATAGCGGTTCGCGACACTTAAAACCGCTCGGCGCAGCTGGTCGGGGGAAGCATTGGATTTGAGGATCCAGTCGAGCACGTCGGCCGCACTCTTCCGGCTCTCCTCCAAGGAGGAGATAGTCCCTTTGGCCAGTATGTTGCATTGGTCCGCCGCATCGAGCGCCTCGTCCCGGAGTCGGCGAGCCTGATCGTCGGACAGAATGCTACGCGCTACATGCGGGGGCAGGCTCGCGCGGTATTCCAGAACTTTTGAGCTTGCCTCGACGAGCTGATCGATCAGCTCTTGCGCCTCCGACGAGTTCTGCGCTTGCATAGCCGCCTTGCGGGAAGCGTCAAGTTCCTCAAGCAGGCGGTGCATTTGTCGCTTTGTGGCCTCGATCTCGGCGCCTGTCGAGGAAATGGGAACTGCCATACTGCGCGGCTGGCTGGCTACCGGCGCGCTTCTATCTTGCGGCCCAGAGCGCATCCGCTCCACGACGGAATCGAACCGTTGGCTGCCTTCCCCAGGGGCAAGAATTGACTCCGAGCGCGAACTCCTCAACGTGCTGTCGGCGCCATCAGCCCCAACGTACGATTTGCCAGCTCGGCCAATGCCCGTCATATTCCAACCTCCGATACAGGCGAGATGCGCAGGCTATCTAGGTAGACGGCCTGGCTGACAATTAGCTGACGAAGGGCATTCTCCCGGATGCACAAAGAAAATCCGAATCACCCTGGCTTCCAATTCCATGGAGGATGCCGTGTCGCTAGTATCCCGAGTCACAAGTTCGCATCGTAGCTTCGCGTTGCTGTGCCAAAGATGAGCGCTGGCAACAGCGCGGAGGTCTGATCGCGGTCCAGCCACTTGCGCTCTTGATACAAAGCGATGACGAGCGTGCCGAACTGAAGTCGCTGACAATGTTGCGAAAGAACGCGCTAGCGCTGGCTCTGAGAGCCCGGATCGTGCTGACCTGCGCGGAGGGCGGTCAGAACGAGGAAGCCACCGAACCTGTGGTGAGCTGCCGCGAGACGATTTCGCCGCTGGACCATAGCCGCTCGATTTGCCGGCTCTCGATGAGAATAGCCGGCGCGCTCTTTTGTGCAACCAGCAAAACCAATCGCCTAGCGCGGGTGAGGCCGTATAGGCGATGAGTCTTTCTTGAGCAACCTGAAGTGCATGCATGACGAGACATTACCATAAACGGGTATTGTGACCCACTGGCAGTCCGGTCTCGTGTCGCGTGATCTATCTTCTTCGGACCAGTCTACATGAAGTCATCGTCGTCCCAATCCGGCGTGGTATTTGGAGCACGCTGGGCCGCTCTGGTATCACTGCCGCTACTGTCGGTAGCTTTAAGATACAATGGAGGCTTGTTTTTCCGCTGCCATTCACCATCATCATTCTTCGTCCACTTGTTAGGATGCTTGGTGGGGTCAAGCACCATCATCGAGTCACTCACCTCAACAAAACCCAACGCCCGTGCGCGGGCCTTCGCTTCGTCATTGACAGAATGAGAGAGGAGCAAAGGCCGTTCGCCGTCGAGCCGAAGCTGATGTTCCAACAGAATATCGCCTGCGTTCTCGACGAGGGGATGAGTAACCCGAAAATCTACAGTGGATGTGAGTTCGGTCCGTCCCGGAAACTGTTGCCGCCAGCGCGCGCGTGCCTTTTCCTCTTTGAACACATCACTCATGCTAGCTCCGCCTTCCGTTCGCAGAAGTCCAACACTCTTGTTGCCCAACTGATAGCTGAAATAGCGTGCATTTTCCGAGCCAGATTTCGTGCCGTGGTCATAAGCAACTTGTGCTGTGCGTTCGGCCTTCGAGGATATGGGACGCGAGTATATATGTGGCTTCGCGGCGATATCCTCGATTTCATCGCCATAAAAGTCCCTCACGTGTTCCTCGAATGAAGACTTTGTGATCTCCTCCACAGGAGGTCGGCGAGCGAGGGAATACGAGGGTGCCGAAGACGAACTAGCGCTCGGCGCCGCCATGTGCATCCCAGCAAACATGTCCGAAAAGCGTTCGCTGTCTACATCAGATTGGGCCTGGTTGGTGCCGGAATATCTCATTTCATCAGCATCATAAGCACCGGGGTAGCTGTTGATTCGGCCATACATGGTGATTGGGTTTCCTATCGGTGAAGTGTTCCTGCACTGAGTTCAGGCTCATCGGGCATGGCGAAGTTGATAGTCAGCCTAGCTGACGACGAGCTGACGCGCAGGCGCTGATCGCTTAGGATCCGGCTTTTTACGAGAAAGCTACGTTATGGCGAACCCGCCAGCGCATGCGGCTCGTGCGAAAGCGGTTGTAGGCTCGCATGTCCGGTATTGGCATTTCGAGCAAGTGCGAGCGATAGGCCGAGATTGTTGCGCAACATCTGATTGCCTGGCGCCGCTGCGAGAGCCTCGCGATATAGCGCTTGCGCCTCATCATGGCGCCCCTCGGCGTCGAGGACCACCCCTTTTGCGTTCATGGCACGCAAATCACCAGGAACTGTAAGCAAGATCTTGTCGGCTACCTCAAGTGCTTCGCCTGCGCGTCTCTGTGCCAGAAGTGCCTGCGTAAGCGAGATTGCCGCATCGACATTGTCCGGCTTTTGCTTCAGAGCCTCGCGCAAACTCTCTTCGCCGGAAACTCGGAGGAGGGCGTGTGCAATGCGCTCGCGCATAGCAGGATCGATGTCCTTGGCGCCCAGCAACTCTGGCCGCGGCGTCTCTTGGACGGAGATAGCTTGGTGATCCAAGCTGGCGCAACCACCAAGCGCAAGAGTGGCGAATAAAGCAAGCAGAGTTAAGCCCGAGGGCGGATGGAACGCATACAATCGTGCAGCGAATGTTGTTGTTAGTGAATTCATGCTATCCATCTCATGACCGGATGCTGCACTCTGTTAGCCGTTTGTAGCAAGCCGGTTGCGCTGCTCCACTGTCGGAGCTTTTTCCTTGGGGCCTGTAAGCTTGAGCGAACCCACCGGCTGGACCGTGAAATCGGAGGCGAGATCCTGATAAGACAGAACAGGAAGATCGATCCCGTTGCGGGTGAGAAAGCCGCGGACGAAGCGCCGGATATCCAGCGAGCTCAGGATGACGGGCTGGCTCTGACCTGGTGGCATGCCTGAATGAATCTGGCGCAGTTGCGACAGCAACATCTCGCTATGCCGGTCCTCCAGCGCGAGGTACGGCCCGACGGTAGTCTCTCGAACCGCACTGCGAATTACATCCTCAGTTTCACGTTCTACGATAAAGGCGGGCAGAACACGGTGAGCGTTGGCATGGCGAAAGCAGATTTGCCGTCTTAGGCCGGAGCGGACATATTCGGTGAGCAGGACGGCGTTTTGCTCGCGTTCGCTCCATTCGGCGAACGCCTCCAAGACCAGCCGGGTGTTACGAATCGGGATACCCTCGTCGAGCAGGCGCCGCAGGACATCGGCGATCCGGGGAACTGGAGTCGTGCGTAGCACTTCCTTCACCAGGTCGGCATATTCCTGCTCCATCCGGGCAAGCAATTGTCGCGTCTCTTGAATGCCTACCAATCGCTGCGCATATCGCGTCAGTACGGAACTGACGCGCAGGGCGATGATTTCGCTCGGACGGTGATGCCCGATCCCGGCCGCTTTGAGAGCTGGTGCATGGCTCTGTTCGATCCAGATCCGGTCGGTGTCTGGATCTTGCCGATACGGGATGCCACTCAATTCAATGTTCGCTCGGTCGTCGGTGAGCGCGAGCTGCGTCGGATCGACTCGATCCCGTTCAACCGGTACCCCTTCCACATCTAGCCTGAACTCGGATTGGGCCAAACGTTGATCGACCTGGACTGGAATGCGGGGAATCGTGATGCCAAGATCGGCTGAAACCAGTGCCGAAATGCGAGCGATGTGCTGCTCAACTTCCTCTCTATCAATCGCGTTTGCCAGGTTAGGTGCAAAGAAAACCGCGACCGGAAGCGCCTCCGCAGGTATGGTTTGCCTTTGAGCCTGCGCTGGTGTTGAGGTCGGAACACTAACGTTGGCGCCCGTCTTGGAGCCCGTGTTCGCGCCTTGCACACCGCCTTTGATATAGCTTGCCCCGGCAAAAAGTGCGGCCAGCATGAGAAACGGGGGCAAGGGGAAACCAGGTATCAGCCCCATGAGAAGTAAGACGCCGGCCGCTAGCCGCAATGCCTGGGTACTGGCCGTGAGTTGGTTGATGATATCGGCACCAAGCTTGAGCTTGGAAGGACCATTTACACGTGTGACGATGGTTGCGGCCGTAACCGACAGGAGGAGCGCCGGAATCTGAGAAATCAACGCATCGCCGATGGTGAGCAGCGTATATTGATGCAACGCTTCATCGACGGACATGCCCTTGGAGAGCAGTCCGATGCTGATTCCTCCCAGCATGTTGATGCAGATGACTATGAGGCCGGCAATGGCATCCCCTTTCACGAACTTCATGGCGCCATCCATTGCACCGTGAAGTTGGCTTTCTCGCTCCAGTGAAGCTCGCCGGCTGCGTGCCTCGTGCTGATCGATATGACCGTTGCGTAGCTCCGCGTCGATAGCCATCTGCTTGCCTGGCAGAGCGTCGAGCGTGAATCGTGCTGAGACTTCAGCAACGCGCTCGGCTCCCTTCGCGAGAACCATGAACTGCACCATGGTCACGATCAGAAATATAACAATTCCGACCGCGATGTTCCCTGATATTACGAACTCACCGAAGGTATGAATGATGCTGCCGGCGTCTCCTTCAGCGAGAATCAGCCGCGTTGTCGCGATGGTCAGCGCCAGACGAAAGACGGTAGAGATCAGGATAACGCCGGGCAGGGACGAGAAATCCAGTGGCGTACTGAGATACAGAGCAACCATCAGCAGCAATACGGCAAAGCCCAGATTGAAGCCGATCAGCATGTCGACCACGACGATCGGCATCGGCATGATCATCATTCCGATTGCCAGAAGCAGCATGAACGCGACCATGAAATCCGGGTGGAATGGCGCGCGCACGATAAGCTTACGAAGAAGGTTTGCCATGGAGACGCTTCTTATTGTTGTTGCGTTGGGGCTGTCCTGCCACGCAAGGACACATAGTCTTGGAAGACTGCCCGCGCCTCGTCCATACGGCCGGCCCGTCGTAGCGCGTGACTGCGGAGAAGCGTCAAAGGCAGACGCGAGGAGGGCTCGTCGTCAAGCGTGTCTAGTCTATCAAGCACCGCAAGTGCTTCATCGCCAAAGCCCTCCGAAATGAGAGCATAGGTAAGAATGCGAAGCAGGTCGACGTCTTGCGAATCGTCATGGGCAATGAGCTGCAACAGAGCGAGAGCTCGTGCGCTCTGTCCACACGCAAGGTGGACGAAGGATATTGCGCAGACCAAATCGCGCTCCTGCCCGGAGATTGGCAAGACATCGCCGGTTTTGGAATCATCGGCCGACGGCGGTGGACTGGCGAACTGCGCTCCGCCCGAGTCGATCATGCTAGCTCCCAATCAAGCTGTTCTGGTTCTGCCGGAGCAGGATGAGCCGGCGGAGCTCCTGCTGCAGGGCGTCGGTCCCTTCACGCGCCGAATCCTCCGGTCCGGCCCGTAGCCTATCGGCCAAGCGCTCCAGAAGAACACTATGCTTCTCTGCTCGCAGCACGTCCGGGTCACGCAGGCGTGGTGTCACGAAGGAGAGCAGGCCAGTTGCGAGGTTGCGGCCATAAAGTGAAGCGAGTGCTGCACGGGGATCGATCTCAGCTATCCGTACGCGCCTCTCGTTGAGACTGACACGCGACACGGCATCGATATCGTTGACGTCAAGCGCGGCCTCGATTGGCAGATCCGGCGCCTCGGTATCCGGCCAAACCGACCCGTGCCTCTTCTCGCCACCGCCATCGGTGCCGTGGATCTCTAAATTATGGACTTGCGGCAGGGCCGGCTTGTTCGCTGGCTCATGGTCGTGGGTGTTGAGCCTTTGCGAAGAGGTGCCAAGTCCGACAGGATGCTGGGGCAACTTGGTCATGACGATCTCCTTTCCTCGGCGGTGGAGCTCTAATAGGGGAGAGCAGCAAGCCGTCCATTCCGGCTGAGCAGTACGCGTCCCGCTTCGATTCGATCAACCGTCCATCCATCGTTCAACAGCGCGCCCACGAAGTACTTTTGCCCACCAATAAGAAGATAGGGGTGGGCTCCGCGCCACACCGCCTGGACAGCAATTGAGGAGGGCGGCTTATCCTCCTTCACGGTCACTCCATTTACGAGTGTCAGCGACCCGTTTGTATGCTGATCGAACCATTGCTGAACCTCCTGCCATTTACTGACTGTCGCAGGTGTCACTGTGCCCTCGGCGCTGACCACGCCTGGCCCAGGACCGATTTTGATGTTGAGAAGTCCCGCTTTGTTAACCTCCTCTTGCAGCTGTTCGGCGGCCGCATGGAGGGGGCGATCATCAGGACCATTGAGCGTCAGCTTGGGTGGAAGTGCGGCGACAGGGGGCGCATCGGGGCTCAGCGCACCGGCACTGCCGTCAAAGAGAAAGCTGATTGCAAGAGTGGCGATCCCGACGGAGCCCAACAAGACCAAGGCGGCTGCTATTATCGAGACACGCGACAGGCCGATTGATCCTTGTCCCGAATCCTGTGTGCAGCGAATGGACATCATGCCCGCATGAACGACGGCAGGAAGAGAAATAACAGCCCGTTTGCCTACGGCAATATCTCCGTTTTCTTCTATGCTGACTCCGGCTGCTAGGGCCTCGATCTCCATCGAATCGTGCAGGGGCGTGAGACGGAAGTGATTGGGCTCGAGCCCCTGTTCGACGAAGACGATATCGGCATCAAGGCTACTTCCGATAAGGCTCGTTCCGACGGGCGCTTCACCGGTCACCCCGGAATAGAGCCCTGATAGCACTTCGAAATGAACGGAGGCGGGTTCATTCACGCAGAGTCTCCTGAGCAACGAGAAGCCGTACGGCGTTGCCGTACGGCTGGTTCCGAATTCGTCAGGCTGTAGAGAGCATCCAGCACGCGAAAAGAGCGGCCGCGAGCCCCTCTTGCAGCGCTAACTCACGCGCTCGTCGGCAACCTTCTTTTCGGACGAGAGCTCGGTCGTAATTCTGCGCATCACGATGCTGTTGGCCTGAGCTTGCTTGCTGACTCGCTCGAGCTCGGCGAGCTGCGCCGCGAAATCGCCAGCCCCGGTAGCACCGGTTTGCTGATTCGTCGCGACTTCAGACGCAGCGGGGGAACCACCAACTGGAGAAACCATATCGACTCACCTTTCTGTTTCGAAGTGACTGCTACTGATGACCTGCCTCACGCCTAACCAGCTGGCGTGACGACGGCAGGAAATGAAATCATTACATGCGCGCCTGGTGCGCCATTCAAGAGAGTCAATTCGCCGTTGCCGTGGTTACACTGGGGGGCGCCTCCTGCGGCAGGGCCATTGTCCTTGGCGACCTTGTCAGCATCAGCCTTCTCAGGCTCCAATTTGTGGATAACCTTCTCGAAAGCTTGGTCGAGTGCTCCACCGACAGCGGAACCAATCGCCGCTCCCGACGGTCCACCGAGCCATCCACCGGCCGCGCTTCCGATCATTTCTCCAATCATCGCATTCTCCTGTGTTCATCTCTACTAAGCTCAATCGACGACTCATCGCCTAGAGATCAGCACTCTCATCCTAGGAGGATTACCTTTCGAGAAGCTGACGAGTCTCACAAAGTCCGCGGAATGAGTCGAGGTGGCCCGATTTTTCTCTCGCGGAGAATGTGTCGGTACTCTCGGCTATTTTTTGCCAATGTTGGCGCGCGCACGCAGGTTTGCACCTCAATGTCGAGTGCTCCGAGCAATTGCTGAAGCGCGCCGCGAGAGTGGAGTTGTGCCAGGTGTCGGGCCCAAGGAAGAGCAGTTGACTGCAAGCTGGATCGCCTGGTGCTTCGCAACGCCCTCGGCAACGTCCTCGAAATATCGCCGGTCGCGGCGTATGTCGATATTTGCCGGTCAAAGTAGGCAGGTGGACGGTGTAGCGCCCATTTTCCGTCGAGCAATCAAGCGGATCAACAAAGCGAACCGCGGCGGTTGTGTGCAAGTGCCGGGCCTCCCAACAATTTGAGCGAAACTACTTTGAAGAGGTGTCTGTTCCCGAATATTGGCCGGCCAAGGCGCCTAAAGACCGCCTCGAGCATTCACGCGAGAGGCTCGGCTGGCGTCCTTCAGAGAGCGTGGACGCTCGACGGCCGCGCGTCCGAAGATGTCGTTGTTCCGGCGCTCATCATGAAGAGCCATTCACGCGATCACATGCTCTCAACATTCAGGTGATCGGAAAGCCGATGTGGGCGATTATCTTATCGTCAGCTTTTCGACAGGTACTCCGGATAAACTTCCTGCGACTTGGCTACGCTCGACGTGAGAGGCCCGAATTGCCGCAGGCAAGGGGTAAGAGAATGGTCCGCCGATCAAGGCTGTTGTCACCTGCAACAAGAAACGCGAGGGCGCCTGCTGCTGGTCATGACGTGGGATTGGTTTTTGAACGGCCTCGGCGCAACGTGCCAAGTTGATTGTGTGGGTCGTCCTCGCAGTCTGTCGCTTCCTTCAATGCAATAGGAGTGAATGAAAATGCCGTATTTTCCCGTGGTGGGCGGTTTCAATCCGGCGGTAGGGCTCGTGCCTGAAGGCGTGCCCGCTGTTCCAATGTTCAACGTCGCATTGGGGCAGTACGCCGGCGCTGCCGGCGTCCCGGTGGGGGCCTACCAGTACCTGCCGGTAAATAGTCCGGTCGTTGTCGCTCCCGCCGTACTCAGTCCAGCCTACGTTGCTCCAACCCTTCTCGCCCCGCCGCCGCCTCCCCAGTTCGCGTCGATCGCCCAGAACCAAAGCGCGTCGTCCTCAATTGATCCGGTGTGGACGCATGAGGTCCATGACGGCAAAGCCACGATCCACCTTGGCGATAAGTATACAATTACGACGGACGAGAAGGACGGCACCTGGACCGTTCGCAACAACGAAACCGGCCATGTCTCGAAGATTCATGGCGATCCTCATGTCGATGCTAATGGAGACGGCAAGGACGACTTCGATTTCAAGAAAGGCATGACCCTGCAACTCGATGATGGCACGAAGATCACCGTGGATACGGCCGACTACGGCAACGGCAAGAGCATTTCTTCGAAGCTCACCATCACGAATGGCAGCAACGCCATGGTTGTCGAGGGGCTCGGTGATGATAAGGATGGTGCCAACAATCTTAAGGTGACGCAGTCAAACGCTGGCCTCACTCTCGATGCGCTGACATCAGATGGTTCACAAACGATCCATGAGCAAGGTCAGGGGTGGGTCGACGGCGCCGGGCGCGAGGTGGACCAGGCGAGTATCGATGCTGGTGAAGAGGGGCGCGCCCCGGGCGCCGGCTCTCAGTCCCAGTACACTCCTCAGCCGCTGGCTACTCCATCGTACTACTATACTCCAGTTTTCGTTCCTCCTCCCCCGCCTGTGTCGATGACCCCAGTTGCGGTTAACCAGAGCCCGCCACCGAAAACTAATCCGGTGTGGTCGCATGAGGTCCATGACGGCAAGGCAACGATTCACCTTGGCGATAAGTATACAATCACCGCCGACGAGAAGGACGGCACCTGGACCGTTCGCAACAATGAAACCGGGCATGTCTCGAAGATTCATGGCGATCCTCACTTCGATGCTAACGGAGACGGCAAGGACGACTTTGATTTCAAGAAAGGCATGACCCTGCAACTCGATGATGGCACGAAGATCACCGTGGATACGGTCGACTACGGCAAAGGAAAGACCATTTCGTCCAAGCTCACCATCACGAATGGCGACAACGCTATGGTTGTCGAGGGCCTCGGTGACGACAAGGATGGTGCCAACAATCTGAAGGTGACGCAGTCCAATGCTGGCCAAACCCTCGATCAGCTGACGTCGGATGGTGCACAGACGATATATGAGCAAGGTCAAGGGTGGGTCGATAGATCCGGATGGCAGGTCAATCAGGCGAGCATTGACGCCAACGAGCAGGCCGCCGGGTGAGGCAGATCTGAGCACAGTTCAAAAAAGGGAGCGGGCGCTGTCGCCCGCTTTCCCATGCTCCTCAGCGCGAGCGGGCAGCGCCTCGCTTGGGGTACCCATGTTTCATGCGCGCTTTCACGCTTTCGATGATCTGGCTGTCATATCTCTGCCGGTACATTCTGCAACGAAGGCATGACTGGACGAGGGGGCGTTCTCGACCAGCGAGAGCTGGTCCAACCTCAGGTCGAGGTTGCACAGCTTCTGCCAGTAGTTCCATTGTAAGATCGATTGATTGACAAGAGGGACACGCTTCGGCGGCCGGGTGCGCTATGGCGGCGAGCACCACGCGGCAGGAATGCGCGATGTATCGGGTTTACGGCCAAGGGCGACGCGCCGAGTCGTTAGGCGCGTCCCAGCCGCTACGCAGCGCGCGAGGAGAGAAAATCCTGTTCGGTCTCTCACCCGTATAAGACACCTTATGACGTGCAAGTTTGTAAATGGCGATTGCTGACGCGAGGCGCGTCCGTTCGGTATGTGAGCCAGATGTTTTGGGCGACCAGATACGGATGACCGGAGTGGTCCGGAACGACAAGAAGGACTGTCACGCCGACCTTACCGCAACCGATCTGAACGACCAGCACCATTGAGGTGCGCATCCTCCAGCTGCGGAGAAGCTCCTCTCCTTCCTATCTCCTACCGTTGTTTGGATAAACGGTTCGCCGCTCGTTGGCGGGGCCGATTCAAACATTCTCTTCTGTGTCGTCCATGGCAGAGTCTAGATCGGCCTGCGCATCGCTGACGATTCGCATTGCCATCATGCCAAGAGCCGTTTCGAAAGCTTTGCGTTGTTGCGCGGCTTGTGAGTTGGCTTCTTCGGCCCCCTCGGTTCCATCAAAAGTCGCGCCGTTATTGCTTCCCGTTGCTCCGATATCGGGTGCACCTGCGTTCATGTTCGTAATACCGCCTGTAGATAACCCACTCTCTCATCCTAGCAGCGTTAGCTTTCGAGAAGCTGACGAGGCTCAGGTCGTTTCATGATGAGCCTTGGAGACCGCATCGATGCTTCCGTCAGGTGCGGCGTCGGGGTCTGCCAAAGAAGAGCTAGTGCTGGCCAGAGAAGAGTTTTGAGGTGGGGCAAGACGGTCTCGGTGGACGCTAGCACGGCGGCAATCCGAAAAGCCTGCTTCATTAGAAGAGCTCCTTCAGGACGGCAGCTCTCGGCAGTGGCCGCCAGGAGGGGGCGTCCGACCTGGCTGAGGCGCTCAAGCACCTACGTAAGTTGTGGGGGAAGAAAACGATGGAGGCCGACACGCTGCGTGAACCGGTGGAGCACGGTCGAGCAAAGAATGAGTGGCGCGCTCGTCGTCATTGCCGGGGACAGCCAGTAGGTTTGTGATGCCGAGGAGCCCGAACGTGAAATCCTCGATGCGATGCGAGCACCTGATCTTGCAGGTCGCTGAAGTAGCACTTGAACGGCGCAGCGGCCGGTGCTGGAAGGCGAGCTGATTAAACTCAAGGTGCGGTGCGAGGACCAGGAAAGCGGTGCATCAATTCGCCGGGCCTGAAACCTTCCACATGATCTTCTTGTCGCGTAGCCGCCTAGGACATTTCGGATCAGTGGATCGAGGAAATGGCCAGATCATCAACCTCATGGCGTCGAAGCGCGGCCGGGTACTCCTGGTGCGGCAGCGCCTCGACACGCTTTGTATGTTTCTTGGCGGACGCCGGCGCGGCCACGAACGGCGGAGCAGTGCTCTGGAGCGAGATCAAGGCTTCAGTATGTGGCGTCGCAGGATTTAGGCAAGCGCGAGGCGGCGAGCTGGCGTGCGCGTTCGTGTGCAATGTCGTGTTCGCAACATTTGGCAGATACTAAACAAGTGCGGGCTTTGGCTTTCGGAGAGAAAGAACGCGCGGCGCTTCGTTTTGCGTCCAGCTGCCCGCGCAGCTGTCCGTGCGCGGAAGCATTGGGCGAGTGGCCCGGCTTTTGCTCCCTTATTTGCCAACGGCGTGCGGCTCTCTGCTTTGTCGGGATCGGCCGTTGCAGAATCTGAATCTCGATGTGACCAAAGGCGATGGGATGAAGAATTGGAGTTCCATGACAACCAAGGTGCTAGGAGCGGCCACTGTGGCAATGGCCTTGACGACGCCCACCGCGCTGGCGGTCGAATACAAAGTCGAATACAAAAAGGATAATAGCAGCAATCCTAGCCTCTGGGACGTTCCTGAAAAAAGAAACGTGCTTACCCAGATCACAGTCACATCGGAACGACCAGCAAGCTTCACGCTCGCGAACGGCCTGCAGGTGGTGGTGATCCCCGATCATCGTACGCCGATCGTGACGCAGATGATATGGTATAAGGTCGGCTCCGCCGACGACGCGCCCGGCAAATCGGGGCTTGCGCATTTCTTCGAACACCTGATGTTCAAGGGCACAGCCAAGCATCCGCCCGGCGAATTCTCCCGGACCGTGCTGCGCGTCGGCGGCAAGCAGAACGCCATCACCTCGATGGACTACACCAGCTATTTCCAGCGCGTGCCGCGCGAGCAGCTGGCTAGAATGATGGAACTCGAGGCGGACCGGATGACCGGTCTCATTCTCAAAGACGAGAACGTGCTGTCCGAGCGCGACGTCGTGCTGGAGGAATTCAATAAGAGCGTCGCCAATAATCCCGATAGGCGGTTCACCGAGCAGATCAGGGCGGCGCTTTACCTCAACCACCCCTACGGCCGCCCCAATCTCGGCTGGCGCCAGGAGCTCGAGAAGCTCGACCGCGAGGACGCGCTCGCGTTTTACAAGCGCTTCTACGCGCCGAACAACGCGATCCTGATCATCGCGGGCGACGTCGATCCAAAGGAAATCCGCCCGATGGTGGAAAAGAATTTTGGCGACATTCCTGCGCAGCCCGCGATCCCCGCGAAGCGCGTGCGGCCACAGGAGCCGACGCCCGCGGCACCCCGCACCGTGACGCTCTCCGATCCCCGCGTCGAGCAGCCCACCTGGCGCCGTTCTTATCTCGTGCCATCGTCTTCGACCGCGGCCGCAGGCGAGAGCCCTGCGCTCGACGTGCTCGCCCAAGTGATGGGCGGCGGCACCAACTCCTATCTCTACCGTGTGCTGGTCATCGACAAGCAGCTCGCCATCAGCACTGGCGCGAGCTACCACGGCACCTCGCTCGATCCCTCGCAATTCATGATTTCGGCCACGCCGAAACCCGGCGTCCACTTCGTCGAGATCGAGGACGCCATCGACAAGGTGATCGCCGACCTCGCGCAAAATCCCGCACGCGCCGAGGATCTCGAGCGCGTCAAGACCCAGCTGATTGCGCAAGCGATCTACGCTCAGGACGATCAGGTAATGCTTGCGGTCCTGTACGGCCGCGGGCTCACGACGGGGCTCAGCGTTGACGATATCCGAAGTTGGCCTGACAGCATCCGCGCCGTCACGGCCGAGCAGGTGCGCAAGGCCGCGCAGGGATGGCTCGACAAGAAACGTTCGGTAACGGGCTATCTCATCAAGGAGTCTGCGCCCAAATGCGAGGAGAAGCGTTCGTGACCTATTCCTTCACACGCCGTGCCGTCCTCGGTGGGGCCTCGCTCGCGATAGCCACGCTCGGCTCTGCACCATTGTTTGCCGCGACCAGGATTCAGCGCCTGGTCTCGCCCGGCGGTATCGAAGCCTGGTTCGTGCAGGACGCCACCGTCCCGCTGATCGCGATGGAATATGCCTTCGCCGGCGGAGCGACCCAGGACCCTACCGACAAGCCCGGCGTCGGCCACATGGTTGCCAGCCTGCTCGATGAAGGAGCCGGCGATCTCGACTTCGAGACCTTTCACGAGCGGCTCGACCGCCGCGCCATTAAGCTGAGCTTTACCTCGAGGCACGACCAGTTCCGCGGCTCCTTGCGCATGCTCAAGGACAACAAGGACGAGGCTTTCGATTTGCTGCGGATGGCGCTGACCTCGCCGCATTTTGATGCGCCCGATGTCGAACGGATCCGCGCCGCGGTGCTCGCGAACCTTCGGCGTGACTCCACCAATCCTTCAACGCTCGCCAATCGCAAATTCCTCGAAGTCGCCTTCGACGATCATCCTTATGCCCGCCAGGCCGGAGGCACCGTCGAGAGCGTGCCGAAGATCGACGTCGCCGATTTGAAGGACTACGTCCGCCGCGTGATCGCAAAGGACACGCTCAAGATCGCGGTGGTGGGTGACGTCGATCCAGAGACGCTTGCTAGACTGCTCGACAAGACGTTTGGTAGCCTGCCGGCCAAGGCGGAGTTGACACAGGTAGCCGATGTGATCGCGGTAAAGGCGCCGCAGTGCGTCTTCATTCCGCTCGACGTGCCGCAAACGGTCGTGACCTTCGGCGGTGCTGGCGTCCGCCGCAGCGAGCCGGATTTCATGGCCGCCTATGTCGTCAACCAAATTCTCGGTGGCGGCGGGCTGTCGTCGCGGCTATTCCGCGAAGTCCGCGAGAAGCGCGGGCTAGCCTATTCCGTCCATGAGACGCTCCTGTGGATGGATCATTCCGCCGTGTTTGTCGGCAATACGGGCACCCGGGCCGATCGCGCCAGCGAGACGGTCGAGGAGGTCGAGAAGCAGGTCCGTCGCATGGCTGAGGAAGGCCCGACCGAACAGGAACTCGATAACGCCAAGTCGTACCTGAAGGGCTCGCAGATGCTGGCGCTCGATACCTCGTCAAACCTTGCGCGGGCGCTGCTGCAGTATCAGCTCGACAAGCTGCCGATCGATTATATCGAGAAGCATAGCGCGCTCGTCGATGCGGTGACGCTGGAGGATGCCAGGAAGGCGGCGCAGCGGCTGTGGGGCCAGGGTCTGCTCACCGTCATGGTCGGCCGCTCCCCACTGGCCGCAACCCGGTCGACCACCACGCCATCGCCCACGACGCCGCCGCCAGCGGCAGCACAGCCAGGCGACGCGCCATCAGCCGCAACGCCGGCAACACCAAATTAACTTTGTGTTCGTGAGGTGACATGCGATTTGAGCTTCTTTTTTGGGGGCCGCGATAGCTGCGGTCGTGGCAAGCGGTGCCGTCAATGCAACGGATCTCGGGCCGGCAGTAAAGGTCCGAACGGCACTGTCGGAGCCGGACGAGAGGATATATCGGCGGGCACGTCGGAGCCGGCGACGGCCGGTGATCGTTTAGTGATCCTTATGTCGGTCGATTTACGGTGAGTCGTCGACACCCCTGTGTTCCTGGCTGGAGGTCAGATCGGCCAAAACTGGCAGAGAGAGCACTGCGTTTTTTGGCTCGCATTGGATACCGGGGGCGCTGCCTCGGACGGTACACACCTGTCTTGCCGCTTCCGGCATTGTCGTGAGCGCAAAACTCAAAGCAGTTCCCGACGTCTTCGTCATCGGACCCTGCGTTGGCCCGCACGGCCACACGCTGGCCTGTTTCAAGGGACGGTTGGGTTGGGTCGCGGCGATGTCGTCAATAGCAGCGAATTCTTGCCGTACGCCACACGGGGTCACTCATTTCGACTATGGTCGTGTCGGTGCCACACTCGGCGCATCGAGCAAGTGCTCACGCCGGCATGGTCGGTTAAATTCGAGCCGCCATCTGAGGTTCGAGGGAAAAGCACAGCATGGAACGATGAGGCACGTTCCTGCAGGCCCATACAAGTTAGACCGAAGATGCTCGCTCGTCGCTCTAAGCTTCGCACGGCCGAGACGATACAGTGACGTGGGCACGGATCCTGCGGCTCGGTCGTGGACTCTTGGTATTCCGTTGAGCCGCCAATGCCTGACCAATTCTCTGAAAGGACGCATAACTAATCGATTGAGTACACTCATCTTGGCGGGAGGCCAAGATGGCCAAGATAGTCGACGCTGGCCAGAAAGGACGTCGCCAAGTGCTCCCGCCGTCGGCGACGTCGCGAAGGTCTGCTGGCGGCGCGAGTATGTCCGCTCCGCGGGCTGGGCGATGGAATGCTTACCCGGTGGGCGCGTCGCCCTGCGATTATCCAGGCCAAAGGCCTGCGTCCATCGACGGTTTGATACGAACGAACCCCTCTTGTCGAAATTCGGCTGTGTGGGGCATACCCAGCATGGTGAAAGTTATGGTCCGGGAGGTATTGCTAGGCAAGAGGCCGGCCCTCCTTAGTATGTTGATCTGGGCATCCGAGGCCGTATGGGGAAAGAAGACCCAGTGGTCGGCTATGAGACGCTCGTTTTCGGGAATGAAATTTGTGAGTTCCAACAGCGCAGCCCCGGCGGACGAGGACGGCCCGGCTTGCGAAGGTCCGGCCTGAGACGGTCCAGCTTGCGATGGTCCAGCCTGCGATGGCCCGGTTTCCACATTCTGCCAAATCAGATCAGGATCAAACTCTGGGAGTTCCGCGATGGCTTGAGGAATCGGCTGCTGCGAGCCGGGCTGCGGAGAGCTTTCTCTGGCGGCCACCAATGGCCCGGGGGAGGGCGCAGCCGGCGCATATAGATCATCGTCCCAATCCAACAGTGATGAATAGGGATGCCCCGACTCCAAATATTGCGAATAGGGATGCCCGGCGTCCAGATATGGCGAGTAGGCTTCGCCCTGCTGCACGGGAGACCCCGCAGCAGGTGGCGGAGCACATCTTCGAACTCGCGCAGCTGGTGCTCAAAGCCCGCTGGGCCCGCGGGCGGTGATGGTGAATCGGGCTGCGGGCTTGTGTTCGTTGGGCTGATTGAGTTGAAATCCATCCTGTTCCTCTTTGAAAGTTTGGCTCGAGCCATAGTTCGACGAAGGCCATTTGCATTGCGACCTCCAGAGAACATTTCGAAGGCTCGTGTGGAGTGCAGCCTCCGAGCTGCCGGCAGAGCATCGGGTGCCCGACGTGCATCTCCATTACGATGGATAGGCGGCATCGCCGTTTAGACATCCGCTCTCTCATGCTAAGAGAGTTAGCTTTCGAGAAGCTGACGAGCGTCAAAAGGATTCGCAATGAGCCAATGGAGACGGCATTGACCTCCGCCGAAAGCTGCCGCGCATTCTAAATTTCATCTCTGGCCCGGCGCAGGCTCACGCACGATGCTGTCCTGACGCGGCGCGTCAGAAGAATAGGGGGCTTCCGGTCGTCCGTCGCGAACGACCGTGGTTGAGGAGCCACGAAATAACTTCAGGACCGATTCCCGCGACTGCTTTTCGACGGCAGCGTGCGGCCGCGTCTGCGCCTCCGCTACAAGGCCGTTGAGCGTCTGGTCCAAGAGCGCGACGAAACGTGGTGGACCAGAAACCAGGACGAGGCCATCCCCTGGTGCCGGTCTCACAAGATAGCGCTCGTCGGAGATGTTGAGTGCATCGAGGGCCGCTTTGAATGCATCGAAGCTGATCGGCTTCAACACAAGCAGACGACTTTGCGCCTCGCTTGCAGCAGTTACATACAGCACGAGCCCGTCGTAGTACCATTGAAGATTGTAGAGATTGGTCAAACGGTCGAGGAACTCGCGCGGTGGCAGATCTGGCATGCGCCCGCGAATCCGACCCTTCACTTCGGCGCTGACGCTTACTCTGATACTGAGGTTGTTACCGAATTCCAGCAGTGCGGCAGACAGGTCCTGATCCAGAACCGTGTAGTTATAAGGTGCCGAAGGCAGCGAAAGCTGAGCCCCAAAGGCCGCGAGTGCCCCGGTGGAAAGGAAAACTCCTGCGCTCGCAACTCGGTTCAAAATCTTCAGGATCGTGCGTCGGCTTAGCATTCCCAAGTCCCTTCGGCCTGAGAACAAGTATTAAGGCTTCGCCCAAATTGGAAGCCAAAACGTGATCTTTAAATGGCCTCATGGCTCGCGTGTTCGTCAGCTTACGGTCAGCTGGTCTCTTTACGGTGCTGACCATCAATTCTTATCTCATCGGCGCCATACCAACGACACCATATCATGTTAGGCGCTACGCCGATCTCTCTGAATCCTACCGAAGGTCTGTTTCCGGGCTCTGTCAGCCGGCAATTATCGGCGAGCAGAGCCAGTTTGAGTAGACTTTTGTTCAGGTGGCCTCGCTTCGATTCAAGACGCTGCCTCCTCAGTCGTCGATAGATCGGCATCGATTCTGCCGGTATCGGAAGTTCACCATGCAATAGCACAGGCGAGTGGGCGCGCCCGTCCTCCAGACACTCTCTCTGCAATATATCGGAGCAATACAGGTCCATCTGTCGGCAGTGTGCTCGCCTGGGATGGTTCGGACCGGGTGATACCAGCCAGTTTTGCCCAAACCGCCATCGGCATCGGCGCGCTAATGATGCGCCGATGGTGCCTTCAAGGACGTGACACTTAGTTGGTGCGCCCATTGGTGACGGAGCATGATCGATGAAGCGAGCTGCCGTCACCCGCGCGAGATAATCGCGCATTGGCCCATCGTCGAGTAGGATTGGCTCGTCGCGGGTAAACCGTTCTTTCGCTGTCATGGCTCTTCAGTGCAGACGACGCAGAACCACACAATTGAATCATCCTGAGAACTCGTCAGCTTTTAGAAAGCTAACCATCCTAAAATGAGAACCGGATTCTCGAGGGCGAGGCCGCCTAGCGAGCGCAAATGGAATGAACGTGGCAGCGCGCGGTTCTCCGTGTAGTCGGATGGGCTCGATGTAATCGGAGGATCAGCTTGCAGCTGCGCCAATTTCTTGTTGCTGTTTTCGATTGGACAACGAGCTTTGCTGTTGAAACCTCCCTCGCATTGAGCCGTGCACACGTCCGAGCTGAGCTGGCGGATTTGCGCACAATCGACATTCTCAAGGACGATTAGAGTGGACCGCAACAACATCAACCCATTCAGCCCTGGTGAGTTTCAGGCGTACAACGCCACGCTGCAGCAGCAGGAGCAAGAACCGGGCAATACGAGCCAGCAAGCGAGGTTTGAGCAGCAGCTGAGCGAGCTGCAACACAGTGCGTTTTATGAGAGCTCCGCAGAAGCGGGTTCGCCTGATGGGCAAACCGCAGACGGAGGTGAAGCGATTCGGCGCACTGATGTCGGCGATTCGATGCAGGTGGCGCCCATTCAGGGCCACTCATTCAGCAGCACGCGCCAAAGCGTAGACATATCCCATACTCCCTTCGGCCGTTCGACTGAAGTGCCGTCCAAGCGAAGCCGCGAGAACGATGGCCCGGACGAGGAGCTTTTTTCTAGATTCCGCGAGGCATCAAAGAAAAGCCGAGCCAGCGATGGCACAATCCGCGAGGAAGCCAAGAAAAGCGGACCAAGCGATCGCACGATCCGAAGGGATCTAGAGGTACTGCGCAACTTCAGCGCCTGGCGTCAGGCGAAGCAGAAGCCACCAATCAGCAGCCAACTAGAGAATCTTCAGGCATTGGGTGCCGAGGGGAACGAGTTTGCGGCCAATGATGTTCGCTTGGCCGCTCGTATCGAGGCAGCGTTGACAAGGCTCGAGCAATTCACAGTCGGAGCGCCGGTGACAACGTTGACGCGGGGCGGCCGGCCGGTTGAGGCTCCCGTCACCGCAGTCGGAGCGTCGGTGATGACGTTGCCGCGGGGCGGCCCGCGGGTCGAGGCTCTTGTCCCCGAGGACGAGGCGCTCATCAACGCTGCGTCTGACGATGGCGTTAAGCGCGGCTTTGCGGCGGTAACCATGCAGGAGTACCGTAGGGCTCTTAACAGCTTCGGTAGGTGGCTCAACAAACGCGGGGTGAGCATTACTCAGGCTGGCCCCGAGGAGCGAGACCGCTATATTAACTCTGGGAAGGGCTCGTATCTTAGAGAGTTTCCACGCGCGTGGAATCTTCTTCAGGACTACCGACAACGCGCCAACGCGCCGCAGCCGTTCCCGCCTCAGGAAGTTTCCCCCAGCGCGGATGACGAGGCGCTTTTTCTCGAATTCAACGAGGTGGCCCCGAAAATCGGCGTGAACCTGTGGGCACTTCGCCAGTTCAGCGCCTGGCTTCAGGCGACACAGAAGGCCTCAATCACCGGTCGAGTTGAGAATCTAGAGGCTTTACGTGCCGAGGCCGACGAGTTTGCGGGCGATGACGTTCGCTTGCGCAATCTTCTCAGGACGGCGTTGCCAAGGCTCCGGCAATATCAACAAGCTGTCGAGGCGAACCGAGCGCTGGGGTTGGGTCCACCGGAACAAGCGGGCTCGCTCGCCGGGCAAGGCGCTCCGCAGCCGAGCTCGCTTCAGGAGCTTGCGGCAACGTCCGCTACCCCGAGCGAGGGAGCGTGGGATTGGTTTAGGGAAGTGATGCAAGAACCAGCTCCGTCATCGTCCGCACCACACCGTGGCTTGCAGCCCAGCTCGTATCAGGAGCTTCCGGCAACGCCAGCCACCCCGAGCGCGGGAGCGTGGGATTTGTTTACGGAAGTGATGCAAGAACCCACTCCATCGTCCACACCACACCGTGGCCTGCAGCCCAGCTCGTATCAGGAGCTTCCGGCAACGCCAGCCACCCCGAGCGCGGGAGCGTGGGATTTGTTTACGGAAGTGATGCAAGAACCCACTCCATCGTCCACACCACACCGTGGCCTGCAGCCCAGTTCGTATCAGGAGCTTCCGGCAACGCCGGCTACCCCGAGCACGGGAGCTTGGGATTGGTTCAGAGAGCAGATGCAAGAACCCACTCCGACATCGTCCACGCCGTACCGTGGCTCGCAGCCCAGCTATTGGGACTGGCTTAGGGAACAGGTGCAACAACCCGAGCCATCGTCGTCTGCCAGGGCTGCGCCGTCAAATATCTACGGCGGCCTTGAGCCAGTGCCTGATCCGAATGCGCCCACAGTGTCTGAGTTGCGTGACGATGCGCACTCTGCGCCGGCGCGTGGTATCGCCAGACCACCGTCGTTCATCGGGCCATCATTGCCCCCTCAAGAGCTAGCGGAAATCGGACATATGGTCGACAACTGGAGCCACCGTTCCCAACCTGCCTCGGACGCCCTGATCGACATACTCGGTAACGTCGGTCTCTTGCCGAATCAGTTCGGCCCAACACAGTTCACCATCGAGCGTCAGCTTTACTCGGCCACGTTGGGACCGGGAGGACGCAGCGACGTTCAACTCATCCATCACCCGCGTGCTAGCCAGATGAGTGAAGTCCAAAGATCCCGTCAGCCGCTCCAGGAGCCTGCGTCATCGTCGTCAGCCAGCGCTCCCTCAGACGTTTATGGCAGTGTTGAATCACTGGTTGATCTCAATCCAATCACACGGTCCGAGTTGAGTGACCATGCTCAGCCGGTGCGGGGCGCCGGCTCGTCGTCTCCCGGATCATCAGGGGCCTATCGCTGCCGAGCGGAGTTACCGGATATCGGACCTTTTCTCGGCGACGATTGGAACCACAGGCGCTGGGACAATCAAGGGCGGGGCCGAGAGGTCTCGCACAGCGGCATGTTGTACATACTGAACACGTGGAACCTACTTCCGACCCCGCAGAACCGGCGGATAGAGTTCACCATAAACGGTGAGCTCTACACGGCCGAGTTGAGGAGCAGGCAAAGTAACGCGATCTTGGGATCCGGCCACGTCGTTTATCTCATCTATCACCCTCAAAGTGACTGAAGAACGCGCTTGCGCTGGGGGTCCCCGAGTTCTTCGTTTCGATGCGCCCAACATCCCATGGCAGCGAAACTGCGAATTCCGACGATCTCCCGCGCGTGTACCGACGCGCTGCGGCCTGCGAGATGATTTCGCCACCATTCCGGGATGATCTCGCCGGGCGTGGAGGCGTCTTCTGCGGATGCTTCTGGCTCCGAGCAAGTCGCACGGGATTGGGGCCTGACCTGCCAGCGAATAAGGAACGCCCGGACGGTACTAGACATGAACTCCGCCAGCGCCCCTAGCTCTCGAAGGAGGTACTCTCGGCAGTCTCACGGCATTGAGCAGCTGATCGATATTGCCTCGAAATGCTACGAGGACCGGATCTTTTCTTTGTTCAGGAACGTTAGGCCGCAGAAGTGGCAAAGCCGTTGATTTGCTCTCAGATAGAGACAACAGGGAGCCTACAAGCTGGAAATCCGTAGCATTTTTCTCCGCTGACGCTGGTGCCCAACCGGCTTCTCGGCGCTGAGAGAGCGTGGCCGCGCCTGTCGTTCGGCCACGAGGCCGTTGAGCGTCTGGTCCACTAGCCCCATGAAGCGTGGCGGACCGCTATTCCCGGTGCCGGTCTCTCAACATAGCGCTCGTCGGAGATGTTGAGTGCATCGAGGGCCGCTTTGAACGCATCGAAGCTGATCGGCTTCAACACAAGCAGACGACTTTGCGCCTCGATTGCAGCAGATACGGAAAGCGCGCCCATCATTGTATCATTGAAGATTTTAGAGAGTGGTCAATGGTCGAGGAACTCGCGCGGTGGCAAATCCGGCATGCGCCCGCGAATCCGGCCCTTCACCTCGGTGCAGACGTTTACTCTGATATTGAGGTTGTTACCGAATTCCAGCAGTGCGGCAGACAGGTCCTGATCCAGAACCGTGTAGCTATTAGCTGCCGAAGGCAGCGAGAGCGGAGCCCCAAACGCCGTGAGTATCCCGGTGGAAAGGAAAACTCCTGCGCCCGCAACTCGGTTCAAAATGTTCAGGATCGTGCGTCGGCTTAGCATTCCAAAGTCCCTTCGGCCTGAGAACAAGTATTAAGGCTTCACCTAAATTGGAAGCCAAACGTGATCTTTAAAATGGCCTTATGGCTCGCGTGTTCGTCAGCTTGCGGTCAGCTCGCCTCTTTACGGTATTGACCATCAATTCTTAACAACGGCGACTCTCATCGCCGCCAAACCAATGACACCTTCGATCATGCTAGGCGCTACGCCGATCTCTCTGAACCCTGCCGACGGTCTATCAGGGCTCTGCCAGCCGGCAGTCATCGGCCAGCAGAGCCAGTTTCAGCAGACTCTTTTGCATGTCGCTTCGACATCAGACGCTGCCTCCTCAGTTACAGATAGGGCAGCGTCCGTTCCTGCTGTGTCAGAGGTCCAGCGTGCAACAGTGCAGGCTAGCCCGCCTGGCGAGCGCGTGCTCCAGGCTCTCTCTTCGATGTATCGGGGCAACCCCGTTCCTTCTGTAACGAGCGGCGGTGTGGTGGCCATTTCGAAGGCCGTTCAACCTGGGCCGGCCGCTCAGCCGCTGTCTCGGTCGCAGCTAGTCGGGACGAACCCCGCGGGCAAACCGGAAGGGGTGCTCGACTTCGACGCGATGGTCGCGGGTCTGCGCGACGTTTACAAGGGTGTCGTCGAGGTTTCGCTTGTGTCCAAGAGCACCAGCGCGGTCAGCTCATCTTTGAACAAATTGCTATCGGCGGGCTGAGTTCGTTGACGTCTGGTTTCATCTATGGACAAAACGGCCATGCCCGCCTATCCGGTCGGCGGTTGCGTGTTTTTGCCGTGCTATCGCTTCTCCTCCCCTTGATTGGCTGTAAGGCCGATCTCTACACCAAAGTGCAGGAGCGCGAGGCCAATGAGATGCTTGCTCTCCTGCTTAGCAAGGGCGTCGATGCGGTGCGTGTTACTGCCAAGGACGGGACCAGCACGATCCAGGTCGAGGAGAAGCAGCTAGCCTATTCGATTGAGCTACTAAATCTCGAGGGGTTGCCACGCCACCCTTTCAAGAACCTCGGCGAGGTGTTCAAAGGATCGGGCCTGGTTGCCTCGCCGATCGAGGAGCGCGCCCGCTACGTTTATGCCCTGAGCGAAGAATTGTCGCGCACGATCAGCGATATCGACGGCGTCATATCCGCGCGTGTCCACGTTGTTTTGCCGAAAAATGATCTATTGCGCCAGGACACGATGCCGTCCTCAGCGTCGGTGTTCGTTCGACATAACTCCAATGCAAAGCTCTCGCTCCTGCTACCGCAGATCAAGATGCTGGTCGCCAACAGCATCGAGGGCCTATCCTATGACAAGGTGGCGGTGGTCTTTGTGCCGGTTGAGCGGGCTCCGCTTGAGCAGCCGGTCCCGCCAGCTGCGTCCGCTCGGTCGAAAAAATCCATTTCAGATCCGGTACTTGCGGCCGCTATCGGGGGAGGCGGCGCTGCCGTTGGCCTTCTGTGCTACATATTCCTGGGCTCTCTTATGCGTCAGCGCGCCCAGCCGTCGCGCGCGCGATCCAGATTTGGCATTCGTTCGAACGTGCCCGCTATCCAGCCTCCCAGTAAAAAGATCGCTTCCGACAAGGCATAGGAGTGAGCAAATGCCCATGCCGCTGCCATCCGCCGGTTCTGATACGTGGTCCGAATCGCTCTCTGAGGGCCTGCGCGAGCTTGCTGCCTCCACCCATCTGACCCGATTTGCTGCCCGTCTTGATGGGCGGCTGTCGTCTTCGACTTTAGTGCGGCTACAGAAAAGCTCAAGGCTGCAGATAAGACTTGCTGAAATGCTGCTTGCTAATCAAATGGACTCCAACGGCCGTAACTGGGGAGATGATCTTCTGCTCGGCCATGATCCGAGTAGGGCTGCTTTGCTTGCCGGCAGTATCTGGCATGCTCGCTCGCTCCTAAAGCTCGTCTCAAAGCAGCATCTTGCGATTCTGCTCGACCGTATCGGGGCAGAAGCGCACGCTTTCGGTATCCGGAACTTGGCCAGCGCGGTCGCAATCGCAGCTACCGCTGATCCGGAGCAGCTTTCGCAACAGATTGAACACGATGGCCATGCCTGCCTAGGTGCTTGGCTCGACGAAGCCTCGGCACTTGATCGCACGCGCGTGCTGTTACGCTTGCCCATGGGCACTGCTGCCGAGAATCCAGCGGCCGAACACCGCAATGCCGCGGGCTCAGTGCTTTCCTTGGTGATAGCCCATTTGTTGAGGGAGACGCCACGGCATGACAGCTGATGACCCAGCGCTGCCGGTGGCCCCCGAGATACGGCCGCTCGGGCCTCTCATATCGGCTGCCGAGATCGGGATCTGGTGCGATGCCGTAGAAGCGCGCGCGGCTGCCGAGCGGCATCTGCAACGCGTTCGCGGCTGGGGACTGACAGCTTATAAGCGGGAGCGAGCGCGCGGCCGTGCGGATGGCTTCAAGAGCGGCGCCGAGGAAATGTCTCGGCTGATCGCGCAGGCTACTTCCGCACTTGCGCAGCGAAAAGCCATTCTGGAGCAGGAGTTGCCGCAGCTCGTCATGGAGATCGTGAGCGATCTGCTGGGCACGTTTGATCCAGGCGAGATGTTGGTGAGGACCGTTCGTCACGCGATCGAGCAAAAATATGGTAGCGCGGAAATTTGCCTTCATGTCTCTCCTCTGAAAGCCGATGCGCTGGCGCGCGAGTTCGCTACGTGCGATGGACAGGAGGGCCGGCCGAAAGTGCGGGTTGATCCGGATCCGGCTCTAACGACAGAGCAGTGCGTGTTGTGGAGCGAATTTGGCAATGTGGACATTGGAGTTGCCGCGCAGCTCCGAGCTCTACGCCTTGGCCTGGGTTTGCCTTCAAAGGAAGACGGACCGTGACCACATCATCAACCCATGCGGCGGGAGAGAGGAATCTGCACGCCGCGCTATCGTCTCTGAAATCTACAGCAAAGCATATCGACACGCGTGCTGTACGAGGGCGGATCACACGGGCGGTCGGCACCTTGCTCCATGCCGTCTTGCCAGAGGCCCGTATAGGGGAGCTTTGCCTGTTGCAGGATCCCCGCACCGGATGGTCTCTCGAGGCCGAGGTCATCGGCCTATCGCAAGATGGGGTATTGCTCACTCCTATTGGTGATATGGCGGGCTTATCCAGCCGAGCAGAAGTGGTCGCGACCGGACGAATGCATGAAGTACCGGTCGGCCCCGATTTGCTTGGCCGGGTGATCGACAGCTTCGGCCGGCCAATCGACGGAAAGGGTCCAATCAACGCCGCTCAAACTCGTCCGCTGCGCGGTAAAGCACCCAACCCAATGACAAGGCGCGGTATCGAGCGAACATTCCCACTCGGCGTCCGTGTCTTGGATGGGCTTCTGACATGTGGCGAGGGGCAGCGGATCGGCATCTACGGAGACCCAGGGTGCGGTAAGTCGACGCTCCTGTCGCAGATTGTAAAAGGCGCGGCTGCCGACGCCACCATAGTCGCATTGATCGGTGAGCGCGGTCGTGAAGTGCGGGAATTCATCGAGCAGCACCTTGGTGAGGTAGCGCTTCGCCGAACCGTCGTTGTCGTTGAGACCTCCGACCGCTCGGCAATGGAACGAGCGCAATGCGCTCACATGGCGACGGCACTCGCTGAATATTTTCGTGAAGAAGGACTTCGCGTCGTCCTGATGATGGACTCATTGACGCGCTTTAGCCGCGCCATGCGCGAAATCGGCCTTGCCGCAGGAGAGCCGCCGACGCGGCGCGGCTTTCCGCCATCGGTTTTTGCGATGCTTCCTGGCCTGTTGGAGCGTGCCGGCATGGGCGAGCGCGGCTCAATCACGGCCTTCTATACTGTGCTTGTCGAAGGCGACGGCTCGGGTGATCCAATAGCCGAAGAATCACGAGGCATTCTTGATGGCCACGTTGTTCTCTCACGCCTTTTAGCTGCACGCGAGCATTTTCCAGCTATTGACGTATTGTCAAGCCGCAGCCGCGTGATGAATGCGGTCGTCTCTGGATCGCATCGAAAGGCGGCTTCCTTCTTCCGTGACCTGCTCTCCCGCTACGCCGAGGCCGAGTTCTTGGTGAAGGTTGGCGAATATAAGCAAGGCAGTGATCCTCTGACAGACCGGGCAATCAATTCGATCGAGGAGTTGCGGAAATTCCTGCGTCAGGGCGGAGACGAGGCGTCAAGCTTTGAGGAGACGGTCACATGGATGTCACGTCTGACCGCGTGAATCGTGTCCAGGCCTCGAAATTGCGGCTAGTGAAGGATATGAGACAGCGGAGCGCCCTTCGTGAGGTGTCCAACATGGAGGCCCAGCGCCGCACCGCGCTTCAAGCGGTGGAGCAAGCTGTCCGGGATCTTGCAACGGCCGAAAAAAGCCAAGCGGCGCTCGAAGCGGAGCTTTACCGAGAACTGGCATATTCTGATTCGCTATCTGTCGAAGAGCTCGATCGTCGCTGTCACATCGTCATTGGACGGCTCAAAGCTGAGATCGCAGGAGCACGCCGAACGCTTGAGGAAGCGCGCGCCGCTCAAGAGCGGGCCGAGACGGCGGTCTTCGAGGCGAGGACTATTTTGACCAAGTGCTCAGCTGCGAGTCACAAATGGCAGCAAATTGAAGGCGACGTTCAGCGCGCGAGTGATGCCCATTCAGAGGCGGAAGCCGAGATAGAGGCCGATGATGAGGTTTTGCTTCGGTATGGCAGTGGTTCGCGTACTCACACGGCTGGCGACTGAACTCTGATGGCTTCTTCTCTTATGCCAGGGAAAGCGCCTTGTCTTGTAGACGCGCCTGTGACCATGGCTACGGGTGAACAATCGGGATTTAAACCGGCGCTAACCCTGTCCCCTGCGGTCGTCTCTTGGCTCAACGACATCGCTGCAGCCCGCAAGCCTCTGCAAAGCCGTCTAAGTGATAAGCCGCTATCCCTGCGGATGGAACGGCTTGTTTGGGAGCCGGAGCCGTGTGCGGTATCGATGCTCGACTGCGTTTGGACCATTGGACATGAAACAATCATCTTATCCTTGGCCCGTCCGGTTGTAGAAGGGCTGATCGCGACGGTGCAAAGTGGGCTTGGCCTGCCTGCCGAGCCCACTCGTTCGCTTCTCGTCGAATTTGCACTCGATCCGTTGCTCAATCAACTAGAGGGTCTGACGCAACAGAAGTTGCAGCTGATTTGTTTGAGCGAAGCGACGGCTCGAGGTCCTTATCTGGAGCTCGAAATCACCTACGGCCCATTCAAGGGCAAAGCGCGCCTGTTCCTGTTCTCACCTCTCGATGGTTCAGTTCCACCTGCGTTTCGGGCGTTAGGCGGACTGCTCAGGCAGCTGCCGCGAGAGGATCGCCAGCTTCCCTCAGAATTGCCTGTCATCGTTAAAGGAGAGATCGGCTCGCTCCGTGCGACAGTCGCGTTGCTACGGAAAGCAAATGCAGGAGACGCTCTATTGCCGGACGTAATACCCTTCGCCCGTGGCCAAGCCATCCTCAACACGGGAACCTTATGGGCTCCAGCACACGTTGCAGAGGATCGCTTGATCGTACGGGGGGCATTCCGCCTCCAACTACATCCCCTGGAGTGTGCACATATGATGACCCAATCCGAAAAACCCCGGCCGCCCTCTGAAGGTGATCTCGACAACATCGAGATTACTCTTGTTTTCGAATGCGGCCGCTGGACTGTCGCACTCGGAGCCTTGAGGGATATCAGCGAGGGACATGTGTTCGAACTTGGCCGGCCGCTCGACGGACCGGTTGATATCCTTGCTAACGGCCGCCGCATAGGCCGCGGGGACATCGTAAGCATCGGCGGGGAGCTCGGCGTCAGGTTGCGGGGCAGGTTGGCCGTCAATGACTGACATTCAACCGGGAATTCTTGGTCTTCTTGCGCTCACAGCCGGCCTTGGCCTGCTGGCGTTCCTAGTCGTAACAAGCACAGCGTTCATAAAAGTATCCGTCGTGCTCTTCCTCGTTCGCAACGCGCTCGGGACTCAATCTATCCCACCGAACCTCGTTCTATACGGGGCGGCGCTGATCCTGACAGTTTTCATTAGCGCGCCAGTGATTCAACAGACCTATAATCGCCTTTCTGCGCCACAACTCCGCTACCAAACGGTCGACGATTGGCTGAGCGCCGCAAAGGAGGCGCAGGAGCCGCTGCGCGGTCATCTGAAGAAGTTCACCGCTGACGAGCAGCGCCGTTTCTTCTTGGCTTCAACCGAACAGGTCTGGCCCGAGGATATGCGCGGCAACGTGAGCGCCGATGACCTGGTCATTCTGGTGCCATCGTTCCTAATTTCGGAACTCAAGCGTGGATTCGAAATTGGTTTTCTTCTCTATCTGCCCTTTATCACCATCGATCTGATTGTAACGACCATCTTGATGGCCATGGGTATGTCGATGGTTTCGCCAACGGTGATATCCGTGCCTTTTAAGCTGTTCCTCTTCGTCTCAATCGACGGCTGGTCGCGGCTCATGCACGGGCTGGTGCTCAGCTACACAACACCGGGAGGCTGAGCATGGATGAGGCGAGCATTCTCACTCATATGAGCCGGTCACTTGTGCTCTTCATGATCTGGGTTCTGCCTACGCTTATCGCGGCGGTCGTTGTCGGCTTGGTCGTCGGTATCATCCAAGCGGCAACGCAGCTTCAGGATCAAACGTTGCCACTGACTGTGAAGCTTCTGGTCGTTGTCGCGGTGATCGCTTTGTTCTCTCCAGTGCTCAGCGCCGCGCTGATCAAGGAAGCAGAGCAGGTATTTACCGACTTTCCCGCACTCACAGCAAGTATTAGTCGACGTTAGATGAACGTCCCCTCACTCACCGAAACGCAAACTCTGATCCAGGAGGCGATCGAACTCTTGCTTGCAGCCGGGCTCGCGGCAGCCCGCGCCCTTGGCATTATGTTGGTCCTTCCCGTATTTACGCTGCCGCGCATTAGCGGCCTGATGCGCGGCTGCGTGACCTTTGCGATGGGACTGCCATGCCTGTTGCAGATCAGGCACGGCTTGCAGTCGTTGGATCAGGGCTCACGACTGATCAGTGTCACGCTGCTCGGTTTGAAGGAGGTGTTCGTCGGCCTGCTCATCGGCTTTTTGCTCAGTATTCCGTTATGGAGCATCCAGGCAGTGGGTGAGATCATCGATACCCAACGAGGGATTACGAACCCTGTTGCTTCCGATGATCCAGCCACGCGTGGCCAGGCTTCGGCGACGGCGGTTTTACTCGGTACCACTGCGATTGCGATTTTCGTTCTAGCCGGGGGATTGGAGAATATGATTAGGGGCCTTTATGGCAGCTATTTGATCTGGCCCGTGTATCGGCTGATGCCTAGCTTGACCGTGCAAGGCGCGATGGCATTTCTGGGGCTTGTTGGTCACATCATGTATACGGCGCTACTGGTCTCTGGCCCGGTGTTGGCATTCCTGCTGCTACTCGATGTGTCGGTCATGATACTCGGGCGGTTTGCGCCGCAACTCAAACTGAACGATGTCTCTCCCACCATGAAGAATCTGGCGTATGGGATAATCATGGTAAGTTACGCCACCTTCCTCGTCGAATATATGGGATCGGAAATCAGTCAGTCCAACACCGTGCTCGAGTTGTTCAAGAATCTCCTTAAATGAGTAGCTCGAGCGAAGAGAAGAAGCTCCCTCCCACTCCCAAGAAGTTAAAAGATGCTCGCAAGAAAGGGCAGAGTCCGCGCAGCACCGACTTGGTCAGCGCAGTCAGTGTTTGCGCCGGTTTCGGCTGCCTCTGGTTAAGAGCGGGCCTCATTGAGACCAAGTGGTATGAAACAGTACGGCTAATCGACAAACTGCAGGGGCAGCCGTTCACCAGCGCGGTCCAGCAGGCGCTGGGCGGCTTGATCGAACTGTTTCTTGCGGCCGTTGGTCCATTCCTCGGGGTCGGTGTTGCCGCTGGTATTCTAGCGGGGGTCCTGGCCAATGGTGGATTAAACGTCTCTTTCGAGTCCTTAAAGCCGAAATTCGAGAAATTGGATCCCATGAAGGGGCTCAAGCGGATTGCGTCTAAGCGGTCGCTCATTGAACTCGCGAAGTCGCTTCTTAAGCTGTGCGTTCTCGGCGCAAGCCTGCTACTCACGGTTGTCGCAAGTTGGAAGGCACTGGTATACTTGCCGACCTGCGGTAGGCGGTGTCTCAGCTTCGTGTTCACTGAGATCAAATTGCTGACTGAAATTGCCGCCGGTGCTTTTCTGATCGCCGGATTGGCCGATCTTCTTATCCAGCGCTGGTTGTTTTTACAGGACATGCGCATGACGGAGACCGAGGCCAAGCGCGAGTCCAAAGAACAGCAGGGCAATCCGCAGGTCAAACGAGAACACCGTCGCCTTCGACAGGAGACGGCGAACGAGCCTCCGCTTGGCGTGCATCGCGCTACATTGATAGTGACAGGACAAGCGATCTTGATTGGGCTTCGCTACATTCGTGGCGAGACCGGCGTGCCGATCGTGGTTTGCCGTGGTGAGGGCGAACTTGCCTCACGATTGCTTGCTGAGGCGCAGTCGCTGCGCCTCAGCATTGTTCAGGACCCGGCCCTGGCGCGTCAGCTCATGCGGAATGCCATGCTGGGCAATGCCGTTCCTGGGAAGTGCTTTGAAGGGGTTGCGAGAGCACTCTATTCCGCCGGGCTGGTCTAGACTGCTTATGGCGCAATGATTGCGCCATCGGCGCGTCCGCTATCGAGGCGACTGTATATCCCTCGTCGCCGTTGACCCGGCTTCTGGCGAGGACAAGTTAGTAGTTCCATCTCCCAAGTCACCCTTGTTGCGCCGCCCCATGGACCCATATGTGGCAACAGGAACGGCGGCACGATCGCCTTTTGTTGCCATGACAGCTCTATTGTCCAGCAGGTCGCCCGGATCGTTGACCATGATTCCCAGATTGTTGCGGATTGAGCAGCCTAGCGTCTGGTCGAACGAATTATCGTTGACCGAGGGACCAATGATCGAAAGGGACGGACAGACAGGAGGACGTGCTTCATAGACAATGGCCTCGATTCGCACCGCGAAGCCGACAGGCCGGTCGATGCGAGGGCCGAACAGGCGGACGTTGTAAGGCGCGACGCCCATTGCGCGGGCCTCGCTGGCTATCTGCGCGGCGAGCCGGGGCGAGCCGGTGATATCGAGATGGAGCGCATCAAACCGACCGCGGCTGGCGCCGGCAATGAAATCCCTCAGCCGATGCCGCTCGAGGCCACGAAGGCTCTGCAGCACCAAGACACTGTTCTGCTGCTGCACTATAGTTGCTTGTTCAGCCGGCCCGGTGTTGACCAGAGCAGTGCTTGTGCAGCCGCCGAGGCTCGCCATCAGAATGAACAGATGGGGCAGGGCTCGTAAAGTCATTCGACGATCCTTATTCGATAATAAAGGCGGCGCCGCCTGTCGCGCCTGGTACACTGGTGCGCGGAGCGTCGCGGCCTCGCGGCGGGCTTGCCAACGTGTTCGTCAATGTGCGCCCCAGATCTGAGGGCGGTCCGATGCGGTCGGCGGGGGCGCTCATCCGGTTCGGATTCGATGCTGGCCGGACAATGTAAGGCGTGACAATAATAACGAGCTCCGTCTCCTGCTTTTGAAAGGAAGAAGAGCGAAACAGTGCACCGAGAATGGGAAGGTCGCCTAACCAAGGAAAAGTACTAATATCCGTGCTGAAGTTACGCCTGATTAGCCCGCCTATTGCAAAGCTTTGTCCGCTCCCAAGCTCGATAACCGTCTCCGCACGCCTCGTAGAGAGGGCAGGCACGGCCATACCGTTCACTTTGACCTCACCTTCCTTCGAAATCTCGCTGACCTCAGGTTTCACGCGGACATTGATTTGATTGTTGTTAAGAACGGTCGGGACGAAGTCGAGGCTCACTCCAAAATGACGAAATTGGACCGAAACCTGTCGGTTGTCCTGCATGACCGGAATTGGAAATTCGCCGCCCGCAAGGAAGCTCGCGGACTCACCAGACATTGCGGTGAGATTCGGTTCAGCCAGCACGGAAGCGAGGTGCTCGCTGGCGAGCGCGTCGAGAACAGCGCCGATGTTGATACTACCGGCGCTGAAGCCGATACCTGCCTTGCCGCCGCCGCTAGCCGTGCCGGAACCAGCACCTTTGCCGCTGCTAAAGAAAAAAGTGCCATTCTGGCCCATAGCGGAGAGGTTGATGCCGAGCTCCTTCATGGCGCTGCGTGAGACCTCCGCTACGCGAACGCTCAGATTGACCTGTAACGAGCCGGCGACCTGAATTTTATTGACGACCAGCGCACCCGGACCGAGAAACTGCTCTGTGACCTTCACGGCAGTGGCGACGATATCGGCATTGGGAGCCGTACCGTTAAGGATCGCGCCGCGGGGGGTATAGCTGACTTGGATCGGATAGTCGCCGACCTGGGCCTTCAACATGGCACGCAGATCCTCGATCGGCTGCGTGACGACAACACGCAACTCGGCGAGAGCTTCCCCATTGTCGTTCAAAGCGAACAGGCTGGTCCGTCCGGACTTCTTGCCAAAGACGAAGATGGTTGTATTCGATGGCGCTTGATAATCCGCGATCGTCGGGTCGGCGACAAAGATGCTCGCCGCCGGCCCGGGCAGATGAATTGTCTTGCCGAGCGAGGAGGAAAGGTCGAGCGTCCCGTTGATGCTGCTAAGAGCCGCGCGCGGCGGGCCTCCTCTAGCGTCCCGCGTCGTCTGAGCTGCGGCAGCTAGTGGTGATAGCAAAGCGACCGCGCACAGGAGGTGGGAAAGAGAAGGACAAACGGCAGACCACAGGGCGCTAGCGACGATCGAGCGTCGATCGCTGCCACCCTCATTATCAAGAGCGATCTTCAAGGTAGTCTTTGCTTTCAAGTTCGATCGACTACGCGGCCGATGCCGCGCTATTCAATTCAAGGATATAGCCGATGCCGCGTACGGTCGTGATCCGTAGCGTAGCACCAGACTGATTCAAATGACCGCGCAAGCGATAGATTGCGACTTCAAGCGCATTGGTAGAGACCTCATCGTCAAACGCATAGAGGCTGTCCTCCAGCGAGGCGCGAGGCACGGCGCGGCCTGCGCGGCTGAGCAGAAGCTCGAGAATGCACACTTCGCGTCGTGCAATCTTTTGCGGCCGACCACCAACTGAAACTTGCCGGGCGATCGGATCGAATTTTAGATTGCCAAACACAACGACGGGGGCTGTCATTTGCGTTGATCGCCTCAGAATGGCTCGCATCCGAGCGATGAGTTCATCGGTAGACACGGGCTTCGGCAGAAAATCGTCTGCACCACCATTGAAAATGGCGATCCGCTTACCGAGATCATTGCGGCTGCTCATCACCATGGCAGGCATAAAATGTCCGTCGCGTCTCAACCGCTTCAGCCACTCCAAGCCGTTTCCATCCGGTAGAGCCAACTCGAGCAGGAGAATGTCGTATTTGGCGTAGTCCAGAGCGGTCGCCGCCTCATCCAGAGTGCCCGCCACATCAACCGCGAAGCCGCAATCCGAGAGCGCTCCTTGCACAGCGCGCGCAAGGGCCTCATCATGATCAACCAGTAGCGTTCGCATTTCATTGCCTCTTCATGCCAAAACTACCAAGCAGGTCACCGTCGACCATGAAGTCGGGCGAAATTGAGTTCTCCAGCTTCAATGTAAACGTCGGGAGAAGGTACCGACCAAGAAGAGCAATGTTGCCGACGGCTAGCTCTCACTCCGCCCATTGCCTGCCGACTAGTACTTTCGGCTGTCTGCTGAGGATCGCATACGTCCTCGACAAGGCTCAACGTGGTCTTCATGTCGGCAATCAGGCCAGAATAAGTAAAAGCATTGAGCGCTGTGGCTCGGCCCTCGTACATTTTCGCGCCAATCGCGGCAGTGCTTCTGGTCATCGGCTCGGCGAGCGCATCGCTAGCACGCGCACTCGAAACCAAAGCACAAGAGAGAATGGCTGGATTGGCATGCGAACTGATACGAGACATTTGGAAGGTTCCCATGTTGCCCTGACTCTGCGGTGAGTCTTGCTATGCCATCGACGTGTGAGGTCGTTTGATCACAGCAAATGCAAGCTTGAACGCGTGAAGACGGATCGCACCCCCGCAGCGGGCCGATGCTCTAGATGCCGCTAGCGTGGGACGAACAACCAATGCGCCGCGGGCTATGAAAAGATTGTCTAGGTGGGCGATGACGTGCATCGGGAGCGGGCGAAACCCGGCATTCAGACAGATCCAACGCGCCCGCTAGGCTGCGGCCCATCTGGCACACCGACGAATGACGGGTCCGTCCACGCAGCGGCGTTATCAGGCATGTGGTTCGCGTGGTTCCGCCGCCTGCATTCCACCTCTCGGAACGAACGGCGGCAGATGCCGAACTTGGAGTCAACTTCGTTTCCGCTCCGACAAAGGGAACGCGAAGACAGCGAGTACTGCTCCTCAGTTCATCGTGCTGTTGCCGCCTCAACTTGGCTGGCGCGGGTACCCCCTCCGGCGCGTAGGCGGCGTTGCCAACAGGCCTTCCGGTGGACTGAACGAGAAGCGTGACGGGGTCGGGCGGCGTGGCCCTACGGGTTGGAGACATTCGCAATTCTTGCTGCCTGTCAGGAAGTGTTGCGCGCGACGCATTGTCGCGACTGATGTCGGAAACCTTACAATCTGACGCTACGTGCGATTCAAGTCCCTTCGAGAGCTCGTGGCACGGAATATTTTAATCGCAGGCCTGCTGAGGTAGCCACGCGGAAGATCAATGAAAAGCACCGCGACGCATCAAATAGCAAAGCATCTTACGGGAACTAGAGAGCCTGTTCTGGCCGCGAGACTCTGCCTGTCATGGCGGTTTGAGACATTTCGCGCTTCTTGCTATCTGTCAGCAAGTATTGTCGCGACCTGTGTCGGAAACAGCACAATCTGATGCTGCGTACGATTCGGGTCTTCCGAAAGCTCGTTGCATGAATATAAACGGCCAAACCCCTGACCTCGATTCATAATCTTGTCCGACGTGTTGCCGTCTTTATATCCGGTGACGTCGTGCACCGACGCAAATTGATAAGCCATCGCGCGGGTGAGAGTTGCACCACTTCACCCGCGATAAGCAAGGGGCGCGTCGTTTCCTGACAGATCACCATCAGTTCTGTGCCACATGCGGCGTCACGTTCATCGAGCGCAGCTCGTTGACGAAGTCTTCCACCCGACACGGCGGCTATGCTGTCAGCCAGCGCATCCGCAAGCGGATCGAGGAGGCATTCGGCTGGATCACTAGGCCCGTTCGAGCTGATTTAAGGATCCGGGCTGATTAGGAAGTCGCATGCCAGAGCCTGCCATGAAGGCGAGGCGGCTTCCCAAGACGAGCGGCCAAGGTGCAGCGGTCATCAAGTCATCACAAGGAGCTTCTGGCGAGGGCCGTTACGACGATGGGCGCCACTACGAGCTAGAGTGATACGGAAAGGTCCATCGACACTGGTACAACCACGGCCCAGCCCGCGCATCGCAGTCGCGCGCGTCCCAGCACAGAGATCGGGGGGCAGAGCGAAAAGGCCGCGTTTGCGCCTAAGCCTCCAGTTAGCGCGGAGATGCAGCCCACCTAGTTGCTCAATTCGCGCTCGAGCGAGGGGGCAGGGCACGAGCTGAAACCGAGACTGATGCCATCACGGCAAAGCGATTCGAGGCGATCGACAATTTTTCGTGATAGATCCCCCGCAATTTACCCACCAGATCAGAGGGTTCGGTGAGGTCGCGTGGCAGGCAGGAGCCGCGCGCGGGGGATGTGTGCGATCTCGTAGAAGCCGGATGGAACGAGCCGCTGACGCGCCCGAGCACCGGGCGAGATTCAAGACCCGATGCTCTTAGACTAGACGATCGCGCTATGCGACTGAGAAGGAGATCTGCGGCCGCAGCGCGGAGGACCGTATCAGAGCTCCACAGGATAGTAACTGCTGCGTGTTCCTCGACGGCGCCGATCAGACCGATGCTTGAATGACTCTCGAACCTGATGCGCCGAGCCGAGCTGGATATGCCAAAACTGTGATCACACGGTGGCGGGCTCGGCGAACGGCTCGTTTTACTCATTCGTCGATTGGCGACTGGCGGGCTAGACGATCCACTTCCAACTGTGGGGGTCCATCATCTCGTCGAAGCTCCCCTGGAGAGAACTGCTCTAGATTGAAAGTATACTCTTCTGGATCGATGGAGAACGACTGGGCACGGTGATCGTTCCGTCGGCCGTCAAGCTCGTCATGCAATTCGTTTTCCAGTCGCTGAAGCTCCTCTGAAGGGACGAAACCTGGCGACGGGATGGGTTGATTATCTAGATGATCGAATAGTCGCCGAAGCTCCTCCTGAGAAATCTGCTCTGGATCGAACGCGACCTGCCCTTCGACGAAAGCCGAGGGCGCGGGTTGATCATTCCGCCGTTCCTGAAGTTCGCCTAGTTGCGCAGAGTCATCATCAAGAAGTCGTCGAAGCTCCCCTGGAGAGAACTCCTCTAGATTGAAAGTAAACTCTTCTGGATCGATGGAGAACGACTGGGCAGGGTATTCGTCCCGTCGGCCGTCAGGCTCGTCATGCACATCGTTTTCCAGTCGCTGAAGCTCCTCTGAAGAGACGAAAACTGGCGACGGGATGGGTTGATTATCCAGCACTTGCCGAAGCTCCTCCCGAGAAATCTGCTCTGGATCGAACGCGACACGCCCTTGGACGAAAGCCGATGGGGCGGGTTGATCATCCCGCAGTTCCCGAATCTCTTCGGGCCGACTGGCTTGCTGCAACGCGCTGTGCTGCGCAATGACGTGGTCGAGGCGCCTCGGCTCCATCAATACCGCGCTTTCGGGATGAATGGGAGCCGCGTCCGAGGGGTGAAGATTGCGCTTGGTGTAGGGGAGCACGATCGTCCCTGTCAACCGGAAGGTCCGGAGATGGTTTATTGCCCTAAGGAGTCCGTCGGGATTACGCTTCCCGATGAACCCGGACACGTCACCGCTCAACGACTCACTGTCGAGCTGAGCAACAAGGCTTGGTTTGTTTTTTGCGAAGAGCCAACGGCTAAAGCTACGAAGAGGACTTGCATATTGGCGGGCGGATTCTCTTGGCAACCCGGCCTTGATGAAGGCCTCCTGGAGCCCCGAGATATCGCGAGCATCCTCGAAATAAAGAGGCCGCATGTCCGACCCTGTCACAACCCCACTTGATTGAGCCGGCCGCAGCGCCGAGGACGCGCTAAGCTGCGCAGCGGCGATGTCGAGGCGCCTAGTCCCGGCCTCGATGAGGGCCTTCTCAAGCCACGGGACAACGGGAGCATCCTCGGAAGAAGGAGGCCGCATGTCGTGCCCTCTCACAATCCCCGTCGACTGAGCCGGCTGCGGCGCCGCGCTGTGTTGCGCAACGGCGTTGTCGAGGCGCCTCGGTTCCATCAGTACCGCGCTTTCGGAATGGATGGGGGCCACGTTCGGGGCGGCAGGATTGAGCTTGGCGCGACCGCTCCTTGGGCGTACGACGACTTTGACTTCGCCCGTCGACCGAAAGGTGCGGAGACGGTCTAATGCTGCCAGGAGTCTCGTGGGATTGCCTTTTCCGACGAACTCGCGTACGTCACCGCCATCGCTCAGCGACTTACTGTCCATCCGAGCAACAATGCTCGGTCTGCGTTTTGCGAAGAGCCAACGGCTATAGCTAAGAAGAGCGTTTACATGCTGCTTCGTCCCGCTGGCGGCCATCCCGCCCTTGATGAGGGCCTCCTCAAGCCCCAAGATAGCGGAAGCATCCTCGGAATAAACAGGCTCCCGATTGTCCCACTGATGCCTCCGTATCACAATCCCGGTTGACTGAACCGGCTGCAGCGCCGAGGCGGCCGGCATTTCTCCACCACCTCCTCCTGAACCGGCGATCTCGCTCAGCTGCCGCTCAATCGCAATCCCTTGCGGATTCTCTAGGGTCCTCGGCCTCTTCGCTGTTCTCAACTCATCTGTGTCATGTTCATTGTCGATGAGGACCTCCTTGCTTGGCAGGAGGTTGCTCCTGGCAAACGCACCCATCAGCTCGTCCGGGGACTGCTGGCCGTCGCTAGACACATTTGAAGGGGGACTACGGCTTGGCCATCTGTCGGCCAGCGCATTATCGGCCTGACGCGCCTCGTGCAATTGCTGCTCAAAAACCTCTTGCCCGGGTCGGTCCCCTTGATGTTCTTGCGCAGCGTGTTGCACCCGGGGCCACGTTGTTAAATTCGATGGGTCAAAATTTTGCGGGTCCACGCTAGCCTCACGTCCAAAGACAACTGAGCAGGTCTTCTACTCGGGCAAGCTTTCGAGAACCTGACGTGGCCAAGGTCCCGTAGCCGGGAGGTATTCGCGCCGGCCAATCTTGGAAGAGGCGGCGGCTGGAACCATCGTCTCCTCCACAATCCGAGCCTTATCGTCATTAGAGATCCAACGCCGGCGTCCTTTTTTCGTGACCACTTCCAGTCGGCGCCGTCGCGTCCGACTTAAGCGTAATAGTCAAGAATAAATGCAAGGCGGTCCCTTCAAAGGAAATCGCGAACCTCGCCTATCGCATGCGCCGCGAGAGGGTAGGGGCAAAACGACGTTTACGGATCACCTGATGCTGGGTGATTTTGTCGGGACATACGAGATCTGGACATGTTCTGACCTGCGAGCACAACCACGATCCGCTCGCGCATCGCAAGTCGCGCGGGTCCCACCGCACAGATCTGTGGGTCAGAGCGAAAGGCCGCGTTTGTCCCTAAGGCTCTAGAGCATGATGAGATTAGGTTTGTTCATATCCGGCGTTGGCGAAGTAATTGGCGCACTCGGCCGGTGAGACGGTATCGAGGATCGGAGCGATCGCATCGAAGACGGCCTCGGTGGTTCGCTGTGCGGCTTTGCGCAGCCAATGTTTGAACTTGGCGAAGAACTGCTCGATCGGATTGAGATCGGGCGAGTATTTCGGCAGGTAGAAGAGCCGGGCGCCGGCGGCGCGGATGGCAAGGCGAACGGCCTTAGCCTTGTGCGAGCCCAGATTGTCCATGATCACGATGTCACCGTGCCGCAGCGTCGGAACCAGAACCTTCTCGATGTAAAGAAGGAAGGCTTCGCCGTTGATCGGTCCCTCGATGAACCACGGAGCGGTGATGCGATCGTGGCGCAAAGCGGCGATGAAGGTCATGGTGCGCCAGCGGCCGTGCGGCACCTTGGATGTGATGCGTTGACCGCGCGGCGCCCAGCCCCGCAGGGGCGCCATATTGGTTTTGGTCCAGGTCTCATCGATGAACACCAGGCGAGTGGGATCGATCCGATCCCGATACTTGGTCCACTGCGCCCGCCGACGCGCGACATCGGGACGGTCCTGCTCGGCGGCAATCAGCGTCTTTTTTTGTAACTGAGTTTCTCAGCGTGGACGAACTCCCACATCGTGCGGTAATCGACCTTGAGACCACGCTCGGTGAGCTCGGCCACCAGCCCGCGCACGGTAAAATCCGCCTCCCGGCACCTTTGCATCAGCCATTCGCGGTGCGCTCCCGCAATCTTCTTTGGCCTATAGCCACCGATCTGGTCCGGCTTGACGCTGCCAGTCTCGCGGAAGCGCCGTACCCAGTTGATCGCTGTGCTGACACCCACCCCAAATTGGGCGGCCGCCTGATGCCGCGACAAGCCGCCCTTGATGACGGACCTGACCACCCGCTCGCGAAGATCTTCCGAATAGGCTCGCCCCATCCATGCTGGCCTCCTTCCAGCCAGCATGTTGAATCAGAACCAAGCTGATTTGGGAATCCTCAATCGATTCAAACTAGACCCATCCCGCTCTAG
>NZ_AXAU01000023.1 GCF_000472965.1 Bradyrhizobium murdochi
AGGCCATGCTGCTCGAACTCGGCATCAAGCATCGCTACACCAGACCCTACCGGCCGCAAACCAATGGCAAGGTCGAGCGCTTCTGGCGAACCCTCGAAGAGGACGTCATCGAGGGCGCAACCTTCGACAATCTCGACCATTTCACCAAAGAGCTGTTCGAGTACCTGATCTACTACAATAACCACAGGCCTCATCAGGCCCTTGCAGGGCTCACCCCGAAGGCCTTTGCAGCCACCAAGACCACCGCGATCCAATCAGCGAATTAGTGAACATCGACAGCAATGACGGCGGTGTGTGTGGCTGCACCGCCTACCGCCGTTCCCTGAAAAAGTCCCGCAGCAGTGCCGCGGCCTGGCTCTCGCCGACCGCCGAATAAACCTCCGGCACGTGGTGGCAGGTCGGCTGGGCGAAGAATCGCACGCCGGAATCCACTGCGCCGCCCTTGGGATCGGCGGCGCCGTAATAGAGCCGCCGGATCCGCGCAAACGAGATCGCGCCGGCGCACATCGTGCAGGGCTCCAGCGTGACGTAGAGGTCGCAATCGACCAGCCGCTCGGTGCCGATGGCCTCGGCCGCCTGCCGGATCGCCAATATTTCAGCGTGCGCGGTCGGATCGCGGTCGGTCAGCGTCCGGTTGCCGGCGGTGGCGATCACCTCGTAATCCCGCACGATTACGCAGCCGATCGGAACTTCGCCGGCCTTTCCGGCGTTTTCGGCCGTTTTCAGCGCCAAATCCATGAAAGAAGGGGCAGTCATGCCTCGTATCATTGGAATAAACCTGCTATGAGGGCCGCCCTCAGCAAACGTGGATGCCGGTTTTGCGTGAGAATGCGCCCTGAGCGAAGTGCGCGCGCGTTATCGCTATGACAGCCCATCCTGATCCGCCTGATGGCCATTTTATTCGGACCCAAGAGAACATTCATGCCCCGCGACAATGACAAAAACAACGATTCCCGCGGCCGGCGGGACCGTCCCGGGGGCGGCCAGGGCCGCGCCAGCGGAGTCAAGGGCCGCGCCGGCGGTGGCAAGGGCCGCTCGGGAGCGGCGAGGGGGCCTGAGAAGAAGTTTGCCAAGCGCGGCTTTGGCGCCAGGGATGGCGACGAGCGCGGCGGTGAGCGGCGTCCCTATGCCGGGAAGTCCGAGGGAGCAAAATCGTTCGGCAAGAAGCCTTACGCCGGCAAGCGGGAAGGTGCTTCGTTCCGCCGCGACGATGATCGGCCGCCGCGCCGGGATTTTGGCGATCGGCCTCGGGCAAGATTTGACCGGGAGGATCGTTCCGGCGGAGGTCGTCCCGAGCGGGGTCCGCGCAAGGATTTTCGCGCGCGGGACGATCGCGATGGCGACAAGCGTTCGTTCAAGCCGCGTGGCGACCGGCCGAGTTATGATCGCGACGAGCGTCCCGCGCGTCGTGAGCGCGAAGAGGGCCGTCCGGCCGGGCGTTTTCAGGACAGGAAATTCGGCGACAAGCGGCCTTACACGCCACGCGGAGAGGGTTTCCGCAAAGACGGCGACCGTCCGCGTGGCGATCGGCCCTATGGTGATCGTCCGCCGCGCGACGGCGAGAAGCGATTTTCGCGCGGGCCGCGCCGAGATTTTGGCGATCGTCCCGAGCGGGGTGAGGACAAGCCGTGGCAAAGGCGTGATGATCGTGGTGGCGGCGAACGTCCACGGTTTTCGCGCTCGCGCGAGGACCGGCCGAAGTTCGATCGTCCGCGCGAGCGCGGAGATCGAGACTATGACAGGGGGCGGCCGGCAGGCCGCACCGAGTGGCAGGAGCATCCGCGCAGCGAGGGACGTTTTCGCGACCGGCCGCGCCGCGACAACGAGGACGACGCCAAGATCTTCGCAAAGCGCCCGGCCTTCGGCGGCCGTGGCGCGTATCGCGAGCGCCCGACCGATTTCGACAAGCGCGCGCCGCGCGCGGAGCCGAAGCCTAAGAAGGCCGGCGAGCGCATCGCCAAGGTGGTGGCCCGCGCAGGCCTGGCCTCGCGCCGCGATGCCGAGGAATGGATCACGCAGGGCCGCGTCACCGTCAACGGCCGCGTCATCAATTCGCCGGCGCTCGACGTCACCGCTAATGACGTGATCGCCGTCGACGGCAAGGTGTTGCCGCCGCGCGAGCGCACGCGACTGTTCATGTATCACAAGCCGCGCGGGCTGATGACCACGCATGCCGATCCCGAGGGACGGCCGACCGTATTCGACAATCTGCCGGAAGGCCTCCCGCGGCTGATCTCGGTCGGCCGGCTCGATTTCAACACCGAGGGGTTATTGCTGCTGACCAACGACGGCGGGCTCGCGCGTGCGCTCGAACTGCCCGACACCGGCTGGCTCAGGCGTTATCGCGTGCGCGCCCACGGCGAGGTCACGCAGGCGCAGCTCGATGAACTGAAAAAGGGCGTCGAGGTCGACGGCATCAAATATGGTTCGATCGATGCAACGCTGGAGCGCGACCAGGGCGCCAACGTCTGGCTGGTGTTCGCGATCCGCGAAGGCAAGAACCGCGAGGTCCGCAACGTCATGGCGCATCTCGGCCTCGAGGTGAACCGCCTGATCCGCGTCTCCTACGGACCGTTCCAGCTCGGCGAGCTGGCCGAGGGCCAGGTCGAGGAGGTCAAGACCCGTGTGCTGCGCGAGCAGCTCGGCGAGAAGATCGCCGCACTCGCGGGCGCGGATTTCAACCGGCCGATGCCGGGCGAGAAATCCGATAGTGAGGACGACGCAGCGCGCGGCAAGAAGCCGTTCAAGCCGGCGGGCAAGAGCGCGCTGATCGCCGACCGCAAGGGCCGCCGCGTGCTGGTGCAGCGCACCGGCAGCGAGGAAGCCCGCGCGCGCAACGAGGACGAGGCCAGTGGCTACGGCCCGCCGCGCCGCCCGCGACGCGGCTATCACGGCAAGCGCGATCTGAAGCCGCGGGACGAGTAGGGACGCCAGATGAGTGTCGCGCTTCCTTCTGTGGTCTCTGCCCCGGCGCATACTGCGTTCCCTCCCCCCTTGCGGGGGAGGGCTAGGGAGAGGGGTATCCCACGAGAAGTCTGCCCGTGTGGCACCCCCTTCCCCAACCCTTCCCCGCAAGGGGGAAGGGAGCACAGCCGGGCCGCACGTTGATGCGTGTCGTCGGCGGACGATTGAAGGGCCGTAACCTGGCATCGCCTTCGTCGCGGGACATTCGCCCGACGGCGGATCGCTTGCGCGAGTCCGTGTTCAACATCCTGATCCACGCTTACGACAACCCGATCGAAGGCGCGCGCGTGCTCGACCTGTTCGCCGGTACCGGTGCGCTCGGCATCGAAGCGGTGTCGCGCGGCGCCAGCTTCACGCTGTTCGTCGACAACGGCGCCGAAGCGCGCGCGTTGTTGCGCAACAATGTCGAGGCGCTGGGCCTCGGCGGCGTGACAAAAGTCTATCGCCGCGACGCCACCAATCTCGGCCCGGCGCATCCGGTCGAGCCGTTCTCGCTGGTGTTCCTCGATCCGCCTTACGGCAAAGGCCTCGCGGAGAAGGCGCTGGTCTCGCTGCGCGATGGCGGCTGGCTGACGGCGGGGGCGCTCGTGGTGGTGGAGGAAGCGAAGGCGGCGGGGTTTGCGGTGCCCAGGGGATTCGAGGAGCTGGAGCGGCGCGCGTATGACGATACGGAGTTTGTGTTTTTGCGGAGCAGATGACGCGCTGCTTCCGCAACCACTACTGTCGTCGCCCGGCCTTGTGCGCAATTGCGCACTAGGACCGGGCGATCCAGTACGCCGCGGCCTATCGGTTCAACCGCTAATGTCTCTGGAATACTGGATCACCCGCCTTCGCGGGTGACGACAAGTGAGTGTGTGGGAGTCGACTACCTCCGCCCGAACAGCTTCTCGATATCGGCGAGCTTCAATTCCACATAGGTCGGACGGCCATGGTTGCACTGGCCGGAATTCGGCGTGTCTTCCATCTCGCGCAGAAGCGCGTTCATCTCTTCCGGCTTGAGGCGTCTCCCGGCACGGACAGAACCGTGGCAGGCCATGGTGGCCGCGACATGCATCAGGCGGCGCTCCAGCGGCAGCGCCTCGTCCCATTCGGCCATGTGCTCGGCGAGATCGCGCAGCAACCCTACTGCATTCGCCTTGCCGAGCAGCGACGGCGTCTCGCGCACCGCCACCGCGCCGGGGCCAAAGGATTCGATCGCAAGTCCGAAGGAGGCGAGTTCCTCGGCGCGCGCCAGCAGCTTCTCGACGGTAGCCTCATCGAGTTCGACGATTTCGGGGATCAGAAGAATCTGCCGCTGCACGCCGTTCTTCGCCAGCGACGCCTTCAGCTTCTCGTAGACAATGCGCTCATGGGCGGCGTGCTGATCCACGACGATCAGGCCGTCGCGGGTTTGCGAGACGATATAGGTCTCGTGGATTTGGGTGCGCGCCGCGCCGAGTGGCCGGTCGAGCAGGTCGGCAGAGGGCTGCGCCTCGAAGCGTACGTCGGCGGTTGGCGCGCCGACATCGAACGCGGCTTGTCCGGCTTCGGCGAGCGCCGTTGCCGCCGCGCCTTCGAACGAGGGCCTGACCGGATAGGCCGGCGAACTCCGCCAGTCCCAGTTGGTCGGGCGCGGCGCAAAGGACGGACGAAACGCCGACAGCGCCGCACCGTCGGTATTGGCAGCGGTGCGCCGGCCCTCGCGGGCGAGGCCGTCCTTGAGCGCATGCACGATCAGCGCACGAACAAGCCCGGCGTTGCGAAACCGCACCTCGGTCTTGGCCGGGTGCACATTGGCGTCGACTTCCTGCGGCGCCAGCGTCACGAACAGCGCGACGACCGGATGACGATCACGCGGCAGATAGTCGGAATAGGCCGCGCGCACCGCGCCGAGGATGAGCTTGTCGCGGACCGGGCGGCCGTTGACGAACAGATATTGCCCGAGCGCATTGGCGCGGGTCAGCGAGGGGGCGGCAGCAAAACCCTCGACGATTACGCCTTCGCGCTCGGAGCGCACTTCGATGGCGCAAGAGCGGAAATCGTGACCTAAGATGTCGCCGAGCCGCGTCAGCCGACCCGCAGCACCCGGCAGCGCCGCGGCCCAGGTCACCGGCGCGCGTTCCTCGCCGGCCAAGGTGAAAGCGATGTCGGGCCGCGCCATTGCGAGGCGCCGCACCACTTCGCGGATCGCCTCGGCCTCGGTGCGGTCGGTCTTGAGAAATTTCAGCCGGGCGGGTGTTGCATAAAAGAGATCGCTGACCTCGACGCGGGTGCCTTGCGACAGCGCGGCCGGCATGATCTGCGATTTCAGGCCGCCTTCGACCGACAGCGACCAGGCGTGAGGTTCGCTGGCGTGGCGCGTGGTGATACCGAGCTTCGCCACGGCGCCGATCGAGGGCAGGGCCTCGCCGCGAAAGCCCAGCGTGCGAATGCGTAACAGATCCTCATCATCGAGCTTGGAGGTGGCGTGGCGGTCGACGGCGAGCGCGAGATCGCCATGGGTCATTCCGCTGCCGTCGTCGGTGATGCCGATCCGTCGTCTGCCGCCGCCATCGGTGAAAATGTCGACGCGGCTGGCGCCGGCGTCGATGGCGTTTTCGACGAGTTCCTTCACCACGCTCGCGGGACGTTCGACCACTTCGCCGGCGGCGATGCGATTGACGACCTGTTCGGGGAGTTGGCGGACGGGCATGAGGTCGGGCTTAAACGTCGATTCGAGGTTGAACCGCCATTCTAGGCGTCCGTGGCGGCAATTGCATGGGAAGAGGCCGAAACAATACCCGGCTGGGGATGAAGGTGGACTATCGCCTTGAAGATGCTGAGGTTCGTTCTCGGCTGGTCGACATGGCCTGAGATTGGACTTGAGATTGGGCCCGGGATTGTGAGGTCGTGTGGTCAGGTATATCGTTTAGAAAAATTATAATCTACTTGGAGGAACCCCATGTGCCACCTATTCGCGCACCAGCCCCAACGCGACTATGAATCGCAGACCCGATCGCTGCGGATGGGCGGCCATAGCACCTCGATCCGGCTGGAAATGTCGTTCTGGGACACGCTGGAGGAGATCGCGGCGAAAGAGGGAATGAGCCTCGCCAAGTTTCTTACCACGTTGCACGACGAAGTTCTCGACCACCATGGCGAGGTCAAGAATTTTGCCTCGCTGTTGCGCTGCTCCTGCCTGATCTATCGCGCCAGGAGTGCGGTCGTCGTGCCGGAATTTCGTGGCAGCGCCGCCGCGGCCATTCTCGACGCCGCCGAATAGGTTCCGTCCAATCAGAAAAAGAAAAGCGGCTCGGTCCGGGATGGACCGAAACGCCTTTGTTTTGCCGGAACTAGATCTCCTTGCGCTGCATCGCGCCGGCGATGTGGTCCGCCTGCCGGATTGCCAGCGAGACGATCGTCAGCGTCGGATTGCAGGCGGCGCCGCTGGTGAACTGGCTGCCATCGGAGATGAACAGGTTCTTGACGTCGTGGGTCTGACCAAACTTGTTCACCACGCCATCCCTCGGCTTCTCGCTCATCCTGTTGGTGCCGAGATTATGCGTGCTCGGGTAGGGTGGCGTCGGATAGGTCACGGTGGCGCCGACGGCCTCGTAGACGGCGGCGCCCTGCTTGTAGGCGTGATTGCGCATCGCGACGTCGTTGGGATGGTCGTCGAAATGCACGCTCGCCACCGGCATGCCGAACTTGTCCTTGGCCTTCGGATCCAGCGTGATGCGGTTGGTTTCCTGCGGCATGTCCTCGCCGACCAGCCACATGCCGGCCATGCGTGGATAGGACTCCATCGCTGACGTGAAGGAGCGCCCCCACGCGCCGGGATTCAGAAACGCCGCCATGAACGGCACGCCGATCGACAGTGTCTCCATCTCATAGCCGCCGACGAAGCCGCGCTTAGGGTCGTTCTTCGCTTCGTCGCGGATGATGCCGGCCATGGTGGTGCCGCGATACATGTGCACCGATTTCTCGAACGTCGCGTACACGCTGCCGGTCATGTGCCGCATATAGTTGCGGCCGACCTGACCGGACGAGTTGGCGAGGCCGTTCGGGAACATGTTCGAGGCGCTGTTGAGCAGTAGCCGCGGGCTCTCGATCGAATTGCCTGCGACCGCCACAACCCGCGCCTTCTGGCGCTGCATCGCGCCGCTCTCGTCGGCGTAGACTACGCCCGTGACCTTGCCTGATGCGTCGTGCTCGATCTTGATCGCCATGCTGTTGGGGCGCACTTCGAGATTTCCGGTGGCCTCGCCCTTGGGGATTTCGGTATAGAGCGTCGACCATTTCGCACCCGACTTGCAGCCCTGGAAGCAGAAGCCGATCTGCTGGCAGGCGCCGCGCCCGTCGCGCGGGTCGCTGTTGATCGCCATGTTGCCGGTGTGCACGGACTTGTAGCCGAGCTTCTTCGCGCCGGCTTCCATCACCTTGAAATTATTGTTGCCGGGCAGGCCGGCAATGCCGTTGGTGCGGGTCACGCCCATCTTGTCCTCAGCCTTGGCGTACCACGGCTCCATCTCGGCGAGCGCGATCGGCCAATCCAACAGATTGGCGCCGGCTATGTCGCCATAGGTGCTCTTGACCTTGAATTCATGCTCAGCAAAACGCAGCGAGGCACCGGCCCAATGCGTTGTCGAACCGCCGACCGCCTTCACGATCCATGCCGGAAGGTTCGGAAAATCCTTGGCGACGCGCCAGCTTCCCGACGTGGTGCGCATGTCGGACCATGCGAGCTGGGTAAAGCTCTCCCATTCGTCGTTGACGAAATCTTGCATCTCGATGCGCGAGCCGGCTTCGAGGATCACGACCTTGACGCCTTTTTGCGCAAGCTCATTGCCGAGCGTTCCGCCCCCCGCACCGGAGCCAACGATCACGACCACGCCGCTGTCATTCAGATCGAATTTTGCCATGTTGATTTCCTCCCTGACTGTTCGCTACCTAAAGGCGCATTAAGCCTTCGGGAGCCAGTCGATGTCGGCGAAGCCGCGCTTGATGTAGCCGCCATGCTCGGCGGAGGAGCCCTCGTAGCCGAACTTTGGCCATACCTCTTTCTGGTTATAGAGCGAGACAACGAGGTCACCGCAGATCTTCTGGAAGAACGGGGTCTGCTCGATCATCTGCAGCAGCGCGACGCGTTCGCTCTCCCATTGCACCTGGGCGTAGGGAAGCTTGTGACGGTCCTTCGCTGCCTGATCGAGCCCGGCCACGCCGTCATTGATAAGCGACTTTACGGCTGGATCCTTCGCCGCCTTGCCGTCCCACGGCCTGACCGCAGTGATGTAGTAGCTGTCTCCGAGGAAATCGTGCGGATAGATATCGCGTGCCATCTTCACCAGCGTCTTCAGCGTCGCCGGCGTCAGGGTGGTCGCATCGTCGGCCCAGGCGTCGCTGACACTGAGCCCGGTGCTGGTTGCGATCGCAACCGCCGGCACCGTGGTGGCCGCGCCCTTCAGGAAGACGCGGCGGTCGTACTTGCTGCGACGATCGACTTCTCTCATGGGCTTCCTCCTGGAATGTTTTGTTGATTGCAATTAACCGAAACGGCCGCCGCGCTGGATCACCTCGATCTTGTAGCCGTCGGGATCGGTGACGAAGAAGAAGCGCGCCAGCGTCCTGCCGTCGTGCTTGAAGTCGCGCAGCGGCCCGGGCGCGAGATTTTCGCGCGCGAATCTCGCGTGCTCGGCGTCGACATCATCGACCACCACAGCGAGATGCCCGTAGCCGTCGCCCAGCCAGTAGGGCTCCTTGCGATCGAAGTTGACGGTCAGTTCGACTTCGAAGGGCGAGGAGGGATGACGCAGATAGATCAGCGCGAATTCCGGAAATTTGAGATGGTCGGCAACCTCGAGTCCGAAAGCGCGTGCATAGAAGTCCAGCGATTTCGCCTCGTCGAATACGCGGATCATCGAGTGAACGGGCTTTGCCATTCAGTTCAGCTCCTTCAGATAGGCGATGATGGCGGCGCGGGTCTCCGCCTTGGGCTGGCGATAGGCCATGATGGAGCCTGGAATCGTCGCCTGCGGGTTGGCGAGATAGGCGTCAAGGCTGGCTTCGTCCCAGACAAAGTCGGCCTTGGCGAAGCCGGTGGAATAGCGAAAGCCGTCCGCCTTGCCCGCGGACTTGCCGACGATCCCAAACAGCGACGGTCCCTGGCGGACCGCGTCGGACAGGTTCGTGGTGTGGCAGGTCGCACATTGCTGCTTGAACAGCGTCGCGCCGTCCGGCGGCTTTGCTTCGGGTAATGGCATCTGCGCGCCGGCCATGGTCACGACGAGGAGCGTGGCGCAAAATCCCACCCCGATTACCCGTGTCGTGCGCAGCCTTTTCATATGCATCACCGTTAGCGTGCGCAGACTGTAGGTCGCCGAAAATAGGCGGTGGTAGTAGCGGGCTGTTTCAGGACAGAACAAAAGCGGCCGCGCTTCAGGCGGGACGGGCCGCCTGACCGCCTACGTTGGTTGGCGTGGGCGGGAGCATGTGGATCAAAATATTTTTACGGAACTTTTCTGGAGCTGCCGAAGCGCCGCATATGCGGTTGGTCCGTGGCCAAGGATTCGCAAAATGACCTCGAAATCCCTACACGATCACCACATCGCGCGGCTTGCATGGCGAGCGCACCGTTCGCGGATAACGACTGATCCGGCGATGAACATGTTCGGGTTGTGAACGGTGCCTGAAGAAGCCGAACTGTTTGTCGTCGACAAAACCTTGGAGAAATGGATGAAGCTAGTGAAAACCTCGGCGATCGCGGTTGCAATCTCGGCTCTGCTTGCCGGTCCGGTACTGGCGCAAGGCGCCTCATCCGACACCCAGATCCGCGGCGGAGCAAAGGGCACCCAGATGCAGGGCGGCGCGTCGGGCAGCATGGACGAAGACGCGCCGGCGGGCGCCGCGGGCCAGAGGGCAGGCACCAAGCCGGGTGCGAAGGGCACCGTCGGAGCGGGCGGTAGTGCAGCGCCGCCCAAGGCCACGGGCGGAGCGGCGACCCCTCCAGCAAGTAGCCGCTAAGTGCCTGGAGGAAACCCGCCTCCTCCGACGGGTTGCTCTCCAACAGAACTCCGGCCGTGCGGCGGCCGGAGTTTTTTTGTGCCTCGACCGGCGATCCGCGAACCGAAAGCTCGGCCCGGCGGCTCTATCTGACGAGAACGCGCTGACGTTCTTTCGCGCAATTGAAGGGAGCTGTTATGTTCTATCGCAAGAATTTGCCGGGTGGGGAGCGGGCGATGCGGACGATCGGGGGCGTTGTGATGATCGCCTATGGGCTTTTCGGCATGCCCGGGCTGCTCAGCATGCCCGGCACCACGGCCGGCTACCTGATTGCGGCTACCGGCGCGGTCGCAATCGTGACCGGATTTTTCGGCTTTTGTCCGATGTGCGCCATGGTCGGCCGCAGGCTTCCCTCATCATGAGCACGTTGGCCCGAGCGGGGCGCTGCAGCCCCTCGCTGATCGAGGCCGCCCGCGGCGGCGACACCGAGGCGCTGGTGTCGCTGATCGCGCTAGCTCAGCCGGATATCCGCCGCTATGCCGCACGCAATTGCCGCGCGGCCGATATCGACGATGCGGTTCAGGAAACGCTGTTGCTGTTGTACCGGCGGGTCGGCACGTTGCGCGCGGTGACGTCGCTTTCGGCGTGGCTGTTTGCGGTGGCGCGCCGCGCCTGCCTTCGCTTGCTGCGCCGGGCGATGGGAACACCGGCGGCGCCGGCCGACGACGCGGAGGCGCGCCTGGCGCATCTTGCGACGGAAGACATTCGCATCGATCTTTCCCGCGCCATCCAGTCGCTGCCCGACCACTATCGCGAGGTGATCCTGCTGCGCGATATCGAGGAATTGTCGATCGACGAGATCGCTGGTGTTCTTGGGCTGACACGCGAAAGCGTCAAAGCGCGCATCCACCGCGCGCGATTGATGATCCGGGAATATCTGATCCGCGATTGAGACGTCGTGATCGGCGGTTCAATCGTCAAAGCGCGCGGTGCGCTTCGCCTTGACGTCGCTGCGCCGCTTCTTGCCTTCCAGCCGCCGCTGCTTCGAGCCGAAGGTCGGCTTGGTCGGCCGGCGCGGCGTCGGGCGGATCAGGGCCTCGCGCAACAATTCGAGCAGGCGATCGATGGCGTCGGCCCGGTTGCGCTCCTGGGTACGGAAGCGCTGGGCGTGGATCACGATGACGCCCTCCTTGGTCATGCGCTGGCCGGCGAGCCGCACCAGCCGTGCGGCCGCATCCTCCGGCAGCGTGATCTTGCGTGTGTCGAAACGGAGCTGCGCTGCGGTCGCGAGCTTGTTGACATTCTGGCCGCCCGGGCCGGAGGCGCGGACGAAGCCGATCTCGATGTCGTTTTCGTCAATCGTGAGGTCGCGGGAAACCCGCAGCATGGCGTTCACCGGAGCGTAGGAAGAATCGCCGAGCACCATAGCGGCTTTGCGTTGAGGTTGCTCTGCCGTGCTTTCTCCGTTCCCTCTCCCCTTGCGGGAGAGGGTTAGGGAGAGGGGTAGCGGCAACGGCAGTGCTTGTGGCTTACCCCTCTCCCCAGCCCTCCCCCGCAAGGGGGGAGGGAGCACAGGGTGCCATGGGGCACCACTTCCTCGACTCAAGTGGGAAGTCTAGTTCGCCTTCGGCGGCGCCGCGGCGGGCTGCACGGCGGCCTGCGGGGCGCGGCCGACGATCACGGTGAGCAGGCCCTGGCCCCACAGCTTCTGCGCCGCCTTTTTGGCGTCGTCCAGCGTGACGGCGTCGACGAGCGCATTGCGCTTCTCGATGTAGTCGATCGGCAGCTTGTCGAGTTGGTATTGCAGCAGTGCCTGCGCCAGCTTCGAAGAGGTGTCGAGCGCGAGCATCTGCGAGCCCTTGAGGTACGACTTGGCCTCGTCCAGTTCCTTTTGGGTCGGGCCCTCCTCAGCGATGCGGCGGATTTCCCTTTCGATCGCGTCCACCGTCTCGCCTGCGCGGTCGGCACGGGTGCCGGTATTGCCGATGAACAGTGCGGAGCGATCCATCCAGAGCAGGGATTGATAAACGGAATAGGCGAGACCGCGCTTTTCGCGCACCTCCCTGTAGAGCCGCGATGACAACCCGCCTCCGCCGAGGATGTGGTTCACCACATAGGCGGCCATGAAATTCGGATCGTGGCGGCGAATGCCGGGGCCGCCGAACGTCACCACGGTCTGCGGCACGTCGAGCGGCACGAACGCGCGCTGCGGCGGCTTGGTCGCCTCGACCTCGGCGATCGGCGTGAGGCTGGCCTTGGCCGGCAGTCCGCCAAACGTCTTGTCCAGGAGCTTGCCGAGCGTGTCGGCATCGACGTCGCCAACCACGGCGATCCGCAAGTTATCCTTTGCAATCACGCGGCGGACGTAGTCCTTCATGTCGACGACATCGATTTTCGGCACGCTGTCGAGCGTGCCGTTGGCCTGTCGGCCGTAGGGATGATCGCCAAAGGCGACTTCCAGGAATTTACGGCTCGCCAGCGAGGTCGGGCTGGTGGTGTCGCGGCGCAGCCCGGAGAGCACCTGCGCGCGAATGCGCTCGACGTCGACGGCGTCGAAATGCGGCGAGGTCAGCGCCAGATGGAGCAGGCCGAAAGCCTCGTCCTTATTGTCCTTGAGCATTCGAAGCGAGCCGCGGAAATAATCCCGGGTCGACGAAAAGCTCAGCTCGATGGCACGGCGCTCGAGGCGCTCGTGGAAGGTTTTGGAATCGAGATCGCCGGAGCCTTCATCGAGCAGGCTGGCGACCATGTTGCCGACGCCGGACTTGCCGGCCGGATCCTGGGCGGCGCCGCCGGCGAAGGCATATTCCATCGCAATGAGAGGCACGGTGGCATCCTGCACGAACCAGGCCTCGATGCCGCCAGGCGAGACCAGCCGCTGGATCTTGGCTGCGGCGTGCGACGGGCTCGCCGCCAGCGACAGCAGTACGGCGCCAGCGATCAGGGCGGATGCGAGGCGTTGCGCGGGAATCGAAAAACGGATCACGAGCGCTTCTCCTCGCGTTTTTGCGCGGTATCCTTGATCAGATAGCCAGTCACCGAGCGTTTCTTGTCGAGCCATTTCTGCGCGGCGTCACGGACCTGCTCGGCGGTGACGGCGCGAATCCGGTCCGGCCAGCTCCTGATATCATCGATAGAAAGTCCCGTGGTCAGTGCGCCGCCATACCAGCGCGCCAGCGTGGCCTGGTTGTCCTGGGCGTAGATCGCTTCCGCAATCAACTGGGTCTTGACCCGCTCGAGATCCTCGGCGCGGGCCGGGTTCTGGATGACCTCCGCGATCACGCCGTCGATCACCTGCTCGATCTGCGAAAATTCCACGCCGGGCTTCGGCGAAACCGAGATCGAGAATTGCGAGGGATCCAGCGCGGTGCCCTGGTAACCGGCACCGGCGCTGATCGCGAGCTGGCGGTCGATTACCAGTGCGCGATAAAGATATGAGTTGGAGCCGCCGCCCATCAGTTGCGCGAGCACGTCGAGCGCCGGGCTTTCGCCGGCCGCAGCGGTCGTGGAAGAGGGGACGAGATAATAGCGCCGCAGGCTGGTCTGTTCGACGCGCGGGTCCGACAGCGTCACCGTGCGCGGTGCCGCCGGCACCGGCTCCTGCGGGCGGATTCGTTGCGCGGCAATGGCCGGCTGCGCCGGGATGCCGCCATACGCCTTCTCGACCATCGCTCGGACTTCCTTGGCATCGACGTCGCCCGCGATCACCAGAATGGCGTTGTTCGGTGCGTAGAAGCGCTTGTAGAACGCCAGCACATCCTCGCGGTCGAGCTTCTCGATCTCCTGGCGCCAGCCGATCACCGGGCGGCCATAGGGATGGTTGAGATACAGCGCCGCCATGATCTGCTCGGTGAGCCGGGCGTCCGGATTGTTGGCGACCCGCATGTTGAATTCCTCGAGCACGACATCGCGCTCGGGAAGCACGTTCTCATCCTTGAGGATGAGGCCGGTCATGCGGTCGGCCTCGAATTCCATCATTTTCGCCAACTGCTCGCGCGGCACGCGCTGGAAATAGCCGGTGTAATCGAGCGAGGTGAAGGCGTTCTCGTTGCCGCCGATCCGCAGCACGGTCTGCGAAAATTCGCCGGCGGGATGTTTCGCGGTCCCCTTGAACATCAGATGTTCGAGGAAGTGCGCCAGTCCGGATTTGCCTGGCGTCTCGTCGGCGGAGCCGACCTTGTACCAGATCATCTGCGTGACGACGGGCGTGCGGTGATCCGGGATCACCACGACTTGCAGGCCGTTGTCGAGGGTGAAGCTGGCTGGACGTTCCGACGTGACCGTGGTCTGGGCGAGTGCGCTGCCGGCGAAGAAAGCAAACGTCGAGATGAGGGCTATAGCGAGAGAAACGGCAAGACGGTGTGAGAACATCATGACCTATCTGGCGCTAAAATTCGCAAAGCTGGTTACCGGCCCTGCGAAACGAATCCGCGCAAATGTTAGAAGTAACCCGACAAAACCGCTCGGGATCAAAGCCGCGGCATCGTACACCGCGCCGGTTCCGGCCATCGTCACGATGGCGAGAGATCGGCTTAACTATTCGCCATATTTGCCGGCGGCCGGATTATATTCCTTGTTCAGCGATTCCTTTGGTCCCGTGCCGTAAGCATAATTTGATGACGGCGTCTGGTAGCCGGGCGGAGGCTGGGTCAGCGATTCCCGCGTCGGCTCACCCTTGAACGGCGCCGTCTCTGTCTTGCTGCCGCCGAACAGGCCGCTGAAGCCGCCATTATAGCCGAGCTGCGACGGGCTCAGGATCGGGTTGTAGTTCGTGGTGCCGGGCTGCACCGGATCGTTGTCCTTGCGGGAGGGTGCCCCGGTCTTGCCCACCGCCAGTTCGGCCGGCGTCAGGATGCGGGACGCTTCACGCGGGTCCTTGTTCTCTTTCTTGCGTGCCGCAATCGCCGCCTTGCGGCGCTGCTCGTCGGGATCCTTTGGCCAGTTCGGCGCCTTCGCGTCGGCCGCGGCCGCAGCCGGCGGCGGCAAATCGAGCTTGGGTGGAACGACCAGCGGGGAACGCTCGCGGTATTCGATGCCGCGATTTTCCATGTTGGTGCCGCCGAGGCCGCGCATGATGCCTTCGATGATTTTTTCCTCGAAGGTCTTGTCGTCTTCGTCCTCGTCGTCAGCCGCGTGGACGGGGCCAGCGGCCATCACGAGACCTATGCCGAGGGCGATGGCGGCGAACCGCAGCGCCCGGGTCAGCGAGCTGGTCTGCATCATCCAGAAGAAGCGGGGCTCGGTCTCGCGCATCGCGCTGTTCCCATTCACAATTTCTGCAACACGCGGGGGCCGTGCTTAAGGGGCCTAACGGCTCCAGACCGCAGGGGTCGTATCGGCCGGGATCAGGGCGCTTTTGCGGCGGGTACCCCCAGGAACGAGTCATACAATAGGCCCGCTATCCCGGCAACAATGGCCACATCCGCAAGGTTAAACACGTACCAATTGAAGGTTTTTCCCCCGATCTCGATGTGGAACAGGGCGAAATCGACCACCGCGCCGTGCACGAATCGGTCGATGCCGTTGCCGACCGCGCCGCCGATGATCAGGCCCAGTGCCAGCGTCGCCAGAAGCGTGCTGGAGCGTGCCATCCAGATCCCCAGCACGATCACCGCAATCGCCTTGATCGCCATCAGCGCGAGCTGGGCGAACTGATTATCGCTCTGGAACCAGCCAAAGCTGATCCCGACGTTCCAGGCCAGCACAAGGTCGAAGAACGGCGTGACCCTGACCGCGCCGCGATTGGCGAGGTCAAACACGTAGAGCAGCCAAAGCTTCGAGGCCTGGTCGATCACCAGCGTCGCGACCGCGGCAACCGCGCCGGCGCGAAGGTGAGGGGTCACGAAGCGCTCTTTGCCGGACACTTATCTCGCCTTCTTTTTCTTCTTTTTCGACGCCGTCGCAGACGACTTTCTTCCCGCCTTCTTGGCAGTCCTTTTGTCCGCCTTCTTTACCGCTTTCTTCTTAGCTCCCTTCTTGGCCGCCTTCGTTGCCGAAGCTGCTTTTTTGGATTTGGCGGCTTTCCCGACCTTTGCTTTCTTGGCCTTCGCTTTCTTGGCTTTGGCTTTGTTGGCCTTGGCTTTCTTCGTTGGAGCTTTCTTGGCTGCAGCCTTCTTGGGTTCTGCTTTCTTAACTTCGGCCTTGAGGTCGGGGGCGCTCTTGGCTTTCGCCTCGCTCTTGGCTTGCTCGGCCGCCGCGGTTTCCAAAGTCTTCCTGGCTCTGGCCTTCTTGGCAGTCGTGTCCGCCGTCACCTTTCCTGAACCGGCCTGCTCCGGCGCTTTCTCCGCTTGTTGCGGGTGTTCTACAGGTTGCTGTTCGACCAACGCGACAGGCTTGGCAGCCGCTACGGCCGCATCGGCCGGCTTATGGCCTTCGGCAAGCGCCTTCCATTCACGCAACGCCTGCGCGTCGCGCGGGGAGACGTCGGGATACTCGGCGTCTTCGCCGACCGTGGGCAGGATCTTCCACGACCGCGCGCATTTGGTGCCCACGGCCCTTTCGACCACGACAGCGACGCCGGGCACGTCGGCGAGGCTGAACGCGCTGGCCGGCGCATCGTCATTCGTCACCATCGCGTTCGAAGTGATGCAGACCTCGGCCAGATCGATGTCGAGCAGCGTGTTGAAGATGTTCTTGTCCGACACAAAGACCAGCGGCGAGGCCTCGAGCGACGAGCCGATATTCTTGGCCGCGCGTTCGACTTCGAGCGCGCCGGTGACGACACGGCGGACATCGCGAATGGTCTCCCACTTGGCGGCAAGCGCATCATCGCGGAATTGGTCAAAACCTTCCGGGAACAGCGTCAGGTGCACCGAGGCTTCCGCGTCCGGCTTGTACATCCGCCACGCCTCTTCGGTCGTGAAGCTGAGCACCGGCGCCAGCCAGCGCAGGATCGCATCGCAGATGATGTCGATCGCGGTCAGCGCCGCCTTGCGCGCGACCGAGGACGGCGGATCGCAATAGAGCGTGTCCTTGCGGATATCGAAGTAGAACGCCGACAATTCGCTGTTCATGAACGCCGCCAGCGTCGCGACCACCGTCTTGTAGTCGAACTCGGCATAGGCCTGGCGCACGGTTGTCGCGCGTTTCGCCAGTTCGTGCAGCATCAGGCGTTCCAGCTCGGGCATATCGCTGTGGGCGACCGCGTCGGCCGGATCAAAATGGTGCAGCGTGCCGAGCATCCAGCGGATCGAGTTGCGCAGTTTGCGGTAGGTCTCGATGGTGTTCTTGAGGATTTCGGGCCCGATGCGCTGGTCGTCGGCATAGTCGGTGGCGGCGACCCACAGCCGCAGGATATCGGCGCCCGAATCCTTCATCACCTTTTGCGGCTCGACGGTGTTGCCGAGCGATTTCGACATCTTGCGGCCGTTCTCGTCCAGCGTGAAGCCGTGAGTCAGCACCACGTCATAGGGCGCGCGGCCGCGGGTGCCCGCGCTTTCCAAGAGCGAGGAATGAAACCAGCCGCGATGCTGGTCGCTGCCTTCGAGATACATCACGGTATCCTCGCCGCCATCGACCTTGCGGACAATGTTGCCGAGGGTTGGAAAATTCTGGCGGTCCTCCAGCACGAAGGCGTGCGTCGAGCCGGAGTCGAACCAGACGTCGAGGATGTCGTCGATCTTTTTCCAGTCTTCGCCGGCGCGTTCGCCCAGGAACCGTTCACGTGCGCCGTCCATGTACCAGGCGTCGGCGCCTTCCTCCATGAAGGCTTCGACGATGCGCTGGTTGACGATGTCGTCCTGCAGGATTTCGGCGGAGCCGTCGCCCTTCTCGCGCACGAACACCGCGATCGGCACGCCCCAGGCGCGCTGGCGCGAGATCACCCAGTCGGGGCGGCCCGCGATCATGCCGTTGATGCGGTTCTGGCCGGCGGGCGGCACCCACTGAGTCACCGAGATCGATTTGAGAGCCCGGTTCCGCAAAGTGTCATCGCCGGCCAGCGTCATGGGGGTATTCACACCGCCGCCCCAAACCAGCTTGTTTGGAGTGATTGGTTTATCCATCGCGATGAACCATTGCGGCGTGTTGCGGAAGATCACCGGCTTCTTCGAGCGCCAGGAATGCGGATATTGATGCTTGAGCCGGCCGCGCGCCAGGAGCTTGCCGGCCTCGACCAGCGCCTTGATGACGGCATCATTGGCGTCGCCCTTCTCGCCCTTGTCGTTGATGACGCGCCTGCCGGTGAAGCCAGGAGCGTGATCGGTGAAAGCACCGTTCTCGTCGACGGTGTAGGGGATGGCGGTGTTGATGCCACGTTGATCGAGCTCACGCGCATTTGCCGTCCAGACGTCGAAGTCTTCGCGGCCATGGCCCGGCGCGGTATGGACGAAGCCGGTACCGGTGTCGTCGGTGACATGGTCGCCGGGCAACAGCGGCACCATGAACTCGTAGCCACCGCCAAGTCCCTTCAACGGATGGGCGCATTCCACGGCGTCCAGCGTATCGCCGGGCAGGTCGCGCACCTTCTCATAGGCGGTGACGCGCGCCTGCTTGAATACGTCTGCTGCGAGCGCATCGGCGAGGATCAGGAGATCGCCGGTCTTCGCCCAATTGTCGGCAGGCGCATCGGTGACCTTGTAGAGGCCGTAGGCGATCTTCGGCGAGAACGAGACGGCGCGGTTGCCGGGCAGCGTCCACGGCGTGGTGGTCCAGATCACCACGGAAGCCTCGGCCAGCGCGCCATGCGCCGGCGAGGTGACCGGAAATTTCACCCAGACCATGTCGGAGGTATAGTCCTCGTACTCGACCTCGGCTTCGGCCAGCGCGGTCTTCTCGACCACGCTCCACATCACGGGCTTGGAGCCGCGATAGAGCGTGCCGTTGGCGACGAACTTCATCAATTCGCGCGCGATCTGGGCTTCGGCCGGATAGCTCATGGTGGCGTAGGGGTGGCCCCAATCGCCGATGATGCCAAGCCGCTTGAACTCCTCACGCTGCACGTTGAGCCAGTGCGTCGCATAGGCGCGGCACTCCTTGCGGAACGCCACCATCGCGGTGGAGTCGCGGAAGTCCGGCTTCGGCTTGCCCTTGGAGCGGTAGTTCTCTTCCTCTATCTTCCATTCGATCGGCAGGCCGTGACAGTCCCAGCCCGGCACGTAGTTGGAATCGAAGCCGAGCATCTGCTGGCTCTTGGTCACGACGTCCTTGAGGATCTTGTTCAGCGCGTGGCCGATATGGATGTTGCCGTTGGCATAGGGCGGCCCGTCGTGCAGCACGAATTTGGCGCGGCCCTGCGCGCTCTCGCGCAGCTTTCCGTAGAGGTCGATCTCGTTCCAGTATTTGAGGATCTCCGGCTCGCGCTGCGGCAGGCCGGCGCGCATCGGAAATTCCGTCTGCGGCAGGAACAGGGTTTTCGAATAATCTGATACGTCGGACTTTTGCGGCTGTTGGGACATGAATGCTCTGGTTGGCTCGAAGACGGCGCTGAAAAGCGGATATCGCGGGGTGAACAGGGAAATCCCGGTCTTGCGCCGAGCCAAAGCTCAGGCGGAAGCCGGGCCGCTAATGCTGATGGTGCGCCGCGCAAACATGGGCTTTCCATAGCAGCCAACCGCGGAAATCGCAAAGGGGCGGCGGCATGCAGGACAGGTTTACCCCGGACGCGGCCGGGCAGGGTTGCCGGCCGCGGTCTGGCCCGCTGCGACATCGCGCGTGACCACGCTGCCGGCGCCGATTACGGCGCCGTCACCGATCGTGACACCGGGCAGGATGATGGCGCCACCGCCGATCCAGACGTCGCTGCCGATCCGCACCCGGCGGCCGAATTCGAGGCCGGTTCGCCGCGTCTCGGGGTCGCGCGGGTGATCGGCGGCGTAGATTTGCGTCGCGGGTCCAATCTGGGTGCGGTCGCCGATCGTGACTTCGACCACGTCGAGGATGACGCAGTTGAAGTTGAGAAACACTTCGTCGCCGAGCCGGATATTGTAGCCATAGTCGCAAAAGAACGGCGGACGGATCACAGCGCCGGTGCCGACACGGCCGAAATGGGCCGATAGCAGCGCATGCCGCTCGGACACAGGCGCAGCCAGCGCCGCATTGTAGCGCGCGAGCCAGGCCTTGTTGGCGGCGGCATCCGCCTGCAGTTCGGTGTCACCGGGGCGATAGAGCTCGCCGGCCAGCATCTTTTCTTTTTCGGTCTTGCTCAATCGATCACTCCGAGCTTCGGAAACGCATCGGGGGCTGCGGCCAGCCGCGCGCGGGCGCGCACGCTGTCGTCGTTCATCTGCCGGATCAACGCGTCGATCGAGTCGAATTTAAGTTCGTCGCGGATGAAGCCGATAAAGGCGACATCGAGCACCGCGCCATAGAGGTCGCCCTTGAAATCGAACAGGAACACTTCCAACAGCGGTGCGCCGTTGTCGAAAGTCGGGCGGCGGCCGAAGCTTGCGACGGCGTCGAAGCGCTCGGCTCCGCGGCCGACCCGCACCGCATAGATGCCGTGTTTCAGGCTGCAATTCTTGTCGAGGCGGATGTTGGCGGTGGGATATCCGAGATCACGGCCGCGCTTGTCGCCATGGATCACCGCGCCGCTGACGAACCACGGCCCGCCCAGCATGGCGGTGGCTTCGTCGATCTGGCCCTCCGCCAGCGCCATGCGGATCGCGCTGGAGGACACCGGCCGCTCCTCGATGTCGACATGGGCCTGGACGTCGACCTCGATGCCGAGCCGCGGCCCCTCGCTGACCAACAGGCTCGGCGAGCCGGCCCGGCCCTTGCCGAAATGAAAGTCGTAGCCGACGGCAATGCCGCTGACGCCGAGCCGCCCGATCAGGTCATGGTGAATGAAATCTTGCGCCGAGGTTCCGGCGCGGGTCTTGTCGAAGGTCATCACGACCGCGCCGTCAAGCCCCGTTCCGGCCAGCAGCCGCAGCTTGTTGGTCTCGTCGGAGAGCCGGAACTGGGGGCTGTTCGGGCTGAAAAAGCTGCGCGGATGCGGCTCGAAAGTGACGGCAAAGGCCGGCTTGCCGTGGGCGCGGCCCATCCGCAAGGCCGCGTCAATCACGGCCCGGTGGCCAAGATGGACGCCGTCGAAATTGCCCATCGCGACCACCGCCCCGCGGGGGATGTCGGCGGCAGGGGTGGAGTCTCGGATAACGGTAAAACCAGTTGTCATTTCAGGGATTCTTGGTCTCGGTGAAGGCGGCCGGACGGTGACGCGGCGCCGCCGTCGAAGTCAAGCCGGGCGCGGCGGGTCAAAACGGATGCAATCCGGTGTCGTCGGGTTAACGGGCTGTTTAACGGCTGATGCTACAGGTGGGGGGAGGACTGCGGGTCCCGCAGGCCTGTCGATTTTTTGTGGCGTAAAGCGTCGAGTGGGGGGAAAGATGGCGGTTGATTTGTCCATGCCGGTTCTGGTGGTTGATGACTACAGCACCATGATCCGCATCATCCGAAATCTTTTGAAGCAGCTCGGCTTCGACAACATCGACGACGCCAGCGACGGCTCGGCCGCGCTGAACAAGATGCGCAGCAAGAAATACGGACTGGTGATCTCGGACTGGAACATGGAGCCGATGACCGGCTACGACCTGCTCAAGGAAGTCCGCGCCGACCCCAATCTCGCCACCACCCCCTTCATCATGATCACGGCGGAATCCAAGACCGAGAACGTGATCGCCGCCAAGAAGGCCGGCGTGAACAATTACATCGTCAAGCCGTTCAATGCGGCGACGCTGAAGACCAAGATCGAAGCGGTCTTCCCGGACATGGCGACGGCGTAAGGCGCCTGGTTTCCAGCTCGCTCCAATTCTCGTGATGCCCGGCCCAATCCCGGGCATGCTGCGTTCTCATGAACCCTACCAGGTCTTGCGTTTTCGGATGATGTAAGGCCCATTCCTACTTTGCATGGGGTCGTTTTCGCAATTTTGAGTCCGGGTGCAGCGATGTACCTACCACCGCAGCTCCCGCATCAGCGCGCGGGGTGGATGTCCGAACAGCTCCTTCACCGAGGCTGGATCGAGCTGGTCGATGCCCTCGAATTCTTCCGAATGGATGCCGCGGGTGAGGAAAAGACAATCGATTCCGAAGCCGTGCGCGCCGGTGAGATCGGTCCGCACCGAATCCCCGATGGCTAGCACGCGGTCGAGCGGTGCCGAATGGCCGCGGCGCTCGGCGGCGAGCGCCATGGCGCGTTCATAAATCGGCCGGTGCGGCTTGCCGTAGAAGATCGCCTCGCCGCCGAGCTCGCGGTAAAGCTCGGCGATCGCGCCCGCACAATAGATCAACCGGTCGCCGCGTTCGACGACGATGTCGGGATTGGCGCAAATCAGCGGCAGCTTGTGCTCGCGCGCCTGCAGCAGCATCGCGCGATAGTCTTCCGCCGATTCGGTTTCGTCGTCGAACAGGCCGGTGCAGATGATGTAGTCGGCCTGCTCCAGCGGCCCCAGCACGGCGTCGAGCCCGCGGTGGATCGAAGAATCACGTTCCGGGCCGACCCAGAATATCTTCTTGCCGGGGTGATCGGCGACGAAGTGCCGGGTCAGGTCGCCGGAAGAGACAATGGCGTCATAGGTTTCGTCGGCGACGCCGAGCTTGCGTAATTGCCGCTGCACGGAATCGGCGGGCCGCGGCGCGTTGGTGATCAGGATGACGGTGCCGCCACGCTGGCGATAGGTGTGCAGCGCTTCGCAGGCTTCGGGGAAGGACTCCAGCCCATTGTGCACCACGCCCCAGATGTCGGACAGGATGACCTCGACGCCGTCCACGAGGTCGCGCAGCCGCTCGACGAAGCGCAGTGAGGTCATGATGTCGGAAGCCTGTTAGCCCGGTCCCGCGGCACGGCGCGCCAACGCGGCATTGCCGGTCGCGCGCATCGGGGGCTCCGCGGCCTGGCTGGCCATGGGGACGGGGTTGCTGGGGCCATTGGGGCTGCCGGATTCCTTGTTCGGTGTCGCCCCGCCGGTAGCAGATGCACCCTCGGGCCGCAACGGCCGCGGCGGTGCAAACAGAAAGCCCTGTCCAAACCGCACGTCGTAGTCGAGCAGGTCAACCACCGCGCGCTCGCCCTCGATCTTCTCGGCGATCAGGTCGATGCCGAAACGGCCGAGCAGGTCGGAAAGATCGGAAGGATGGATGTCCGAGGTCGAGCTCTGCTTGGGGTCGAGCAGCAATGCCGCGGGCACCTTGATGAAACGGACGCCGCGATCGGCGAGGTCGCGCGGCTCGATCCGCAAGTCGGTGACGTGGTCGATCGAGAAGCGGTAACCACGCTGCGACAGCGCGGCGAGATTCTCGATTTCGGTCGGGCGGAGATTGCGGAACGTCGCCTGCTTGAATTCGAGCACGAAGGAGGGCGCCAGCGCCCGATTGGCCTCGAGGAAGTCGAGGCATTGCGCGAAATTGGCGGCATTGCCGAGCGTCGCCGCCGAGACATTGCAGAACACGCCGACATCCTTGTTGCGCACCATCAGGCGGCGCAACACCTGGATACAGCGCAACATCACCATGTGATCGATTTTGCCGATCAGCCCGCCGGCCTCGGCGATGGGAATGAAATCATCGGCGGCGAGGATCTGATCCCTGTCGTCGCGCAGCCGCGTCACCGCCTCGTAGAAGCGCACCTTGCGCTGTGGCAGCGTCACCATCGGTTGCAGATAGATGTCGAGCCGGTTTTCCTCGACGGCGTTTTTCACCGCGGCAAGCAGTTGCGGCTGGTTGCGCGAGGGCGACGCGGCTTCCGCGGCAATTGCTGCCGCTGCCGGCCTTGCGGCAGCAGCCGGTGCGGGCCTGGCGACGATCGGCGCGGCTTGCTCCGCGGCGACCGCCGGTTCGCTCGGAGGTTCCGGATCCGGCCGGCTTGCCGCGGCCGCCGCACCTTGGGCCAATAGGTCCTCATGGCCCGCCACCGAGACGGCGAGTTGCTTGACCAGGACGCCGAGCTCGTTGATTTCGCCGACCACCGCCTGGATGCGGTCGGAGCTTGCGGAGTTCGCCGAGACCAGGCGGCTCTCGACGGCGGCGAGCCGGCGGCCGAATTCGGCGACCTGACGGGCGAGGTCGGCGGTGCCACGGGAAAGATCGGCGATCTGGCCGCCGACGTCGGAGCGGTCGCGCAGCCGCATCGACACGGCGTTGTAAAGGATCAGGAAGGTCAGCGCGGTGAGCGCCACGATCGCGGATTCGGTGCCGTTGAAGCCCGCCACCGTATGCAGGACGAGGCCGAGCGAGGCTGCAACCAGCACCATGCAGATGGCGATGAAAATCGTCGAAATGCGAATCATGTCGCGCGCTACGCCTTGAGGTCCGAACTGTGCTCCCCCGGGAAAACACGGAAATTTCAGGCATCGTCTGACTTGCGCTTTCCCCGGCGGCGCAACCTTAGCATCAATGTTGATTCGCAGAGCTAGTGTTATTTGAACACGGTCGGAATCTGCGATCAAAGCGGTGCAATAGCCAGCGCCGTTGCGCCGTCAAACGTCCGAGTGCCGCGCATGCCATCGCCGTCGCGTTGCCGCCAGGCCTAGTAATGTCGCCATCAGGATTAGACCGGCCTGCAGATGCCTGGTGTCCCTTCCTGGGGATCGGCGCCGAGCACGGCTGCGCGTGGGAGCTGCCGAGGGTGCCTGCAGAATTGACCTGGCGGTGTCCCGCGTCGCTTCGATCTGGTCCGGTTCAATCGGACTGGCCTTGATCGCCACGCGCAGGCGGCTTGTAAGCGACGGAAACTGCGGCGGCCTTTGTCTGAGTTTGGCGGCGGCGAGCCCGGCGCAAATCGCGGCGATTATCGCGAGCAATGCGCCGATCGCGCCGAAGGCCCAAAACGGCCCGTAATGGATCTCGATCCAGCGAAACAGCGCGGTCATGCCGACCAGGCAGGCGGCGATCAGGAAAATGCCCGCTGCCGCGAACAGGCCTGCGGCGATCGCATAGGAAGTCATCGTTCCGGTCGCCTGATGGGTCCGATCGCGCAAATACGACCGCGTCGCCAGCTTGACCTGATTCAGCTTCAGTCCGATCGCGGCGCGCAGCAAGCCGCTCGAAGGCGCGAGCATTTCCGCAACCCTCCGCCGGCGGAGGCAGGATCGCCTCCGCCAAACGTAATGAACGCGGGGTCGTTTCGAATGTTCCTGCCGGTCGGAGCCGATGCTGGCGCTTACGCCGTCGCTCGGATCACCTTGGCGACCTTGTCCATAATCTCGCCGATCTGGTCTTCGCTAATGATCAGGGGCGGCGTCAGCGCCAGCGTATCGCCGGCCACCCGCAGCATCAGGTCATTGTCGTGGAAGGCGCTGTTGAGCCCTGCAAAGCCGCGCTTGCCCGGCGCATCCGCAACCGGTGCGAGATCGATGCCGGCGGTCAGGCCGACGGTGCGGATATCCACGACGCCCGGCTCGTTGCGCAGCGACATCACGGCGTCGGCGAATTTCGGCTCGAGCTCACGCGCGCGCTCGAACAGCTTTTCGTCGCGATAGATGTCGAGCGTGGCAAGAGCCGCGGCGCAGGCCAGCGGGTGCGCGGAATAGGTGTAGCCATGGGCCAGCTCGGTCACATGTTCCGGGCCGCTCATGAAGGCGTCATGGATGGTGTCGCGCACCAGCACGCCGCCCATCGGCGCGGCGCCATTGGTGACACCCTTGGCGAAGGTCAGCATGTCGGGCACCACGCCATAGCGTTCGGCGGCAAAGGCAAAGCCGAGCCGACCATAGCCGGTGATGACCTCGTCGAAGATCAGCAAGATGCCGTGCTTCTGGGTGATCTCGCGCAGCCGCTTGAGATAGCCCTTCGGCGCCGGCAGCACGCCGGTCGATCCGGCCATCGGCTCGACGATCACCGCGGCGATGGTGTTGGCGCCATGCAGGTTGACAAGCCGCTCGAGTTCATCGGCGAAATGCGCGCCATATTCCGGCTCGCCCTTGCTGAACGCCTGCTTCTCGCGGTCATAGGTCGCCGGCAGATGGTCGACGCCGGTCAGCAGCGAGCCGAACAGTTTTCGGTTGCCGACGATGCCGCCGACGGCGGTGCCGCCGAAGCCGACGCCGTGATAGCCGCGCTCGCGGCCGATCAGGCGGATGCGGCTGCCCTGGCCGTTGATCTGGTGATAGGCCAACGCGATCTTGAGCGCGGTGTCGGCCGCTTCCGAGCCGGAGTTGCAGAAGAACACGTGGTCGAGCCCATCGGGCGCCAGCTCGGCGATGCGGCTCGCAAGTTCGAAGGCCTGCGGGATGCCGAACTGGAACGGCGGCGCGTAATCCAGCGCCTCGGCCTGCTTGACGATCGCCGACGAAATCTCGGTGCGGCCGTGTCCGGCATTGGTGCACCACATGCCCGAGGCACCGTCGATGATCTTGCGGCCGTCGACGGTGAAGTAATGCATGTCTTTCGCGCCGGCGAGCAGCCGCGGGTTCTTCTTGAACGCCCGGTTCGCGGTGAACGGCATCCAGTGCGCAGCGAGATCGTTTGGAACGTTGACGGGGGTGGGGCGGGGGCTCTTGTCCAGCATGGGCGGCCTCTTCAGCTTGAACGTCGGATTTGCCCCAAGGTATCAGTTTCGTCGCGACACGGGAACGCCACCACGACGTGATATTTTTCGCGTAATCGGACAGTTCAGAGATCGGCCGCCGCGATCCAGAATACTTCGCCCTCGGAATCCTCGGTGTCGAGCCAGAGCAGCGGCAGTTGCGGATAGGCGGCTTCCAGTTGCGGGCGGCAGCGGCCGATCTCGCATAACAGTCCGCCCTGCGGCGTCAGGTGCGCGGCCGCCTCGTCGAGGATGCGCCTGACAATGTCCAGCCCATCGAAGCCGCCATCGAAGGCGAGTTTCGGTTCGGCACGGCATTCGCGCGGCAGGCCGGCCATGCCCTCCGCGTCGACATAAGGCGGATTGGAAATGATGAGGTCGTAGCGCTTATCCCCCAGCGGCTTGAACAGATCGCCGCGGTACAGCGTGAGCCTGTCCTGAAGCCCGTAGTCGCCGACATTGCGCGCGGCGACTTCGAGCGCATCCTTGGAGATATCCACGGCGTCGATCGCCGCATTCGGAAAGTTCCGGCTGGCCAGGATGGCGAGGCAGCCCGAGCCGGTGCAGAGATCGAGCACGCTTTCCACCGTGTCAGGATCCGAGATCAGCGAGCCCGCCTCGTCATCGCCGTCGCGGCCGAAGTGCTGGTCCAGCAATTCGCCGATGAAGGAACGCGGCACGATGGTCCGCTCGTCGACGTAAAAGGGCAGGCCGCGCATGTAGATTTTGTTGACGAGATAGGCGGCGGGCTTTCGCGTGGTGACGCGGCGCGCGACCAGATCGAGGATCTTCTTGCCTTCGGCGGCGGTGACGCGCGCGGTCGCGAACGTCTCGAACTGGTCGGCGTGCAGATGCAGCGCTTCACAGACCAGGAATGCGGCTTCGGCAAGCGGATCGGTGGTGCCGTGCGCAAACACCAGTTTGGCCTCGACGAAGCGGCTGACGGCATAGCGGGCGAAATCAAGCAGCGTCAGCAATTCTCCCGCGCCGACCTTGGGAAGTTTTGGTGTGGTTCGGCCGCGCTTCGCCGCCGGCTTCGTGCGCTTGGCCATCAGGACTTGGTCCAGCGCGCGGCGGCGGCGTCGTCATGATCGCGCGCTTCGATCCAGCTTGTGCCTTTTTCGCTTTCCTCGCGCTTCCAGAACGGCGCGTTGGTCTTCAGATAATCCATCAGGAATTCCACCGCTTCGAAGGCCGCCTGGCGATGCGGCGAGGCGGTTACCACGAGCACGATGTTCTCGCCCGGCGCGATGCGGCCGAACCGGTGAATGATGGTGAGGCCCTGCAACGGCCAGCGCGACAGCGCCTCGTCGGCGTGGCGCCCGATCTCGGCTTCGGCCATCCCGGGATAATGCTCGAGCGTCAGGGCTGCGATCGGCTCGCCGTTCTCGCTGCCACGGCAGATGCCGCTGAACGTGACGACGGCGCCGATATCGGTGCGGCCTCTGGTGAGCGCCGCGATCTCCTGCGCAGCGTCGAAATTCGCTTCCTGGATGCGAATGGTCGCGGTGACGGACATAGTAGGTCAGCCGCCGGTCATCGGTGGGAAGAACGCAATCTCGCGTGCGCCTGATATCACTGCATCGGGCTTGACATGGGCCTGGTCGATCGCAGCCCGGATCACCTTCGGCTTTTCGAAGGCATGGGCGTACGTCTCGCCGCGGCTGGAAAGCCAGCCGATCAGATCGCTCACCGTGCGCACGTCGGCCGGCGGCTCGACGGTTTCTTCCGCCACACCGACCCGCTCACGCACCCAGGCGAAATATTTGACCCTCATCCCTCATCCTCCTTGATGAGGTGATGGATGCCGGCGCGGAAATAGTCCCAGCCGGTGTAGATCGTGAAGAGCGCCGACATCCACAACAGGACGATCCCGATCAGCGTGGTCGCAGGCAGGAGCTGCTCGCCCGCCTCGCCCGCGATCAGGAAACCGATCGCGACCAACTGGATCGTGGTCTTCCATTTGGCCAGCTTGGTCACGGGTACGCTGACCCGCAACGCCGCGAGATATTCCCTTAAGCCCGAGACCAGGATCTCGCGGCACAGGATCACGATGGCGGCCCACAGGGTCCAGCCATGGATGCTGCTGTCGGCTGCCAGCATCAAGAGGCAGGACGCTACCAGGAGCTTGTCGGCGATCGGGTCGAGCATCCGGCCAAAGGCGGATTGCTGGTCCCAAATTCGCGCATAGTAGCCATCGAGGTAATCAGTCACGGCGGCGGCGAGGAAGACCGCCAGCGCTACCCAGCGTAGCCAGAGCGGGCCGTCCTGGATGGATTGGGCGAAAACGCAGCCGACTACCACCGGAATGGCGGCAATACGGGCGTAGGTTAGAATATTCGGCAGGGACAGGGTCTTGGCCTGTCCCCTAGTTGTCGCGATGTTCATCCGTCTTACCAATACCGCTGGAGCGTGAAGGTCAACCGTGCGGATTTAGATCATCTGTCGCAGGCGACGCCCAAATGACATGCCTCGACGCGAAGTCCCCTTAACCCGCCTGTGCATGGAAAAATTCAAAGATCTTGCGGGCGCTTTCGGCGCTAACGCCTGGAACCTTGCCGAGGTCCGCGATCGAGGCCCGCTCGATCTCCTTCAGTGTTCCGAAGTGGTGCAGCAAGGCACGTTTGCGTGACGGGCCGATGCCCGGGATTTCCTGCAAGCCCGCTTCCCGGATGTCCTTTTTCCGCAGTTTGCGGTGCGAGCCGATCACGAAGCGATGCGCCTCGTCGCGCAGCCGCTGGATGAAATATAGCACGGGATCGCGTGGTTCGAGCTTGATGGCTTCGCGGTCAGGCATGAAGAGGGTCTCGCGCCCGGCATCGCGGTCCGGGCCTTTTGCCACGGCCATCAGGGAGACCTGCGTTAGTCCCAGACCCTGGAAAATTTCCCTGACGGCGTTGAGTTGCCCACGGCCGCCATCGATGATGACGAGGTCGGGCCATTGCGGAAACGAATCATCGTCGGCCTTGGCCGCGTCGCCCTCCGGCGGCTTCAACAGCCGCTTGAAGCGCCGTTCCAGCACTTCGCGCATCATCGCGTAGTCGTCGCCCGGCGTCAGTCCCTCGGACTTGATGTTGAACTTGCGATATTGGTTTTTGATAAAGCCATCCGGTCCCGCCACGATCATTGCGCCGACCGCGTTGGTGCCCTGGATGTGACTGTTGTCGTAGACCTCGATGCGCTTCGGCATCTGCCGCAGCCCGAGCGTGGCGGCCATCGCTTCCAACAGCCGGCTCTGCGTCGCGGTATCGGCGAGCTTGCGGCCGAGCGCTTCGCGCGCATTGGTCAGCGCATGCGTGACCAGTTCTTTTTTCTCGCCGCGCTTCGGTACCGAGATTTCGACCTTGTAACCAGCCTTCACGCACAGGGCGTCGGCCAGCAGCGCGCATTCCTCGATCTCATGCGACAGCAGGATGAGTTTCGGCGGCGGCTTGTCGTCGTAGAATTGTGCGAGGAAGGATGCCAGCACTTCTTGCGGCGTGAACGACTTCTCCGCGCGCGGAAAATAGGCGCGGTTGCCCCAGTTCTGGCCGGTGCGGAAGAAGAACACTTCGACGCAGGAATAGCCGCCTTCCTGATGGATGGCGAACACGTCGGCCTCTTCCACGGTGCGCGGATTGATGCCCTGCTGCGACTGGATCGCCGACAGCGCGGCGAGACGATCGCGATAAAGCGCCGCGGTCTCGAATTCGAGCTCGTTCGATGCCTTCTCCATCTCGGCTGCGAGCAGTTCCTTCACCGCATGGCTGCGGCCGGACAGGAAATCGGTCGCCTCGCGCACCAGTTCGCTATAGCCGGGGAAGTCGATCTCGCGGGTGCAGGGCCCGGAGCAGCGGCGGATCTGGTAGAGCAGGCAGGGCCGCGTGCGGCTTTCGAAGAAACCGTCGGTGCAGGAGCGGATCAGGAACGCGCGCTGCAGCGCCGTGATGGTGCGGTTGACGGCGCCGGCGGATGCGAACGGCCCGAAATATCGTCCGGGCCTGGTTTGGGCCCCGCGATGCTTGAGGATCTGCGGCGCCCAATGGTCGCCTGTGATCAGGATATAGGGAAACGATTTGTCGTCGCGTAGCTGCACGTTGAAGCGCGGCCGTAGCTGCTTGATCAGGTTGGCTTCCAGCAGCAGCGCTTCGGTCTCGGTCGTGGTGGAAACGATCTCGACCGTGACCGTCGCCGCGATCATCCGCAGGATGCGCGCGGGCAGGGGCGCGTTGACACGAGCGTAGGACGCAAGCCGCTTGCGAACGTTTTTCGCCTTGCCGACGTAGAGCACGTCGCTGGCGGTATTGAGCATGCGGTAGACGCCGGGAGAGGTCGGCGCCAGCCGCACCGCGTTTTCGATGGCTGCGTGGCCGACCGCCAGCGGGCCTTCGGCAATCGCTTCGGTGGGTTCCTCGGGCGCTTCCGGCAAGCGCGCCTCGTCGTCCTCCTCGGCGGCGGAAGTTGCGGGATCGACATCGGCTACGGTCGGGTCCGGCGGCGGCAAATCCGGCTGGGAACCCCGCCGCGCCCTGCTCGGAGGCTTCGGATGGTCGGTAGAATCGTGATCCATGGCCCTAAACTAAGCGCTGCGAGGCAGCATCGCCAGCGCTCGCGGCGCGCGTTGCCGAAGGGGCGCCGGTAACGGATCCTTAAGAATGATGGGTTGCGGGTAACCCGGCTTAACAACCCTTTAACTTAAAACTCTCGATAAATCTTAGCAGAAAAGGTGGGGTTCCGTGACCAGGCCGATCTCCCGCCGGGCTTGGTTGCGGCAGTTGCGTGGGGTGCGTGATGAGCAGGGTTGTGTCGGGCGCGCTGGCGCTGGTCGCCGCTGGCTGGACAATGTCGGCGCAGGCAGCAGACCTCTACGGATCGCGCGCACCCAATACCGTCAACCGGTCGCTGCTCAGTCCCGATAGCTGGGCCGGTCCCTACCTTGGCGCCAACATCGGCTATGCCTGGGGTTCGGTTGCAAACAATCCGGCCAAGCCGTCTGGTTTCGTCGGCGGTGTCCAGGCCGGCTATAATTGGCAGAACGGCGGACCGTGGGTGTTCGGTCTCGAAGGCGACATCCAAGCGACCGGCGCCGAAGAAACCTTCGCCCCATGGAAATTTTCCAATCCCTGGTTCGGCACGATTCGCGGCCGCGCCGGCTACGCGTTCAACAACATCTTGTTCTTCGGCACCGGCGGTCTCGCCTTCGGCGAACTGCGCGCCACCACTTTTGGCCTGACGGAATCCCATACCAATGTGGGCTGGACGCTCGGCGCCGGCGCCGAGGTGGGCCTTGCGCCGAACTGGAGCGCCAAGATCGAATATCTCTATGTCGATCTGGCCAACAGCAACTTCGTCATTACAGGCACGTCGAATGGTTACCGGTTCGGCCTGATACGGGCCGGCGTAAACTATCGCTTCTAAGAACAAAGAAACTGTCGGCGACCATCTCCCGGCGGCAGCAAGTCGCCGGGATTTTTTTGCCTTCAGGCCGCAGGCATTGCAAATCTCAACGCTGTGGACGGCGACGCCATGCCCAGCGCAATCTTCGCAGCAAGAATTCAGTCCGCGTTCAACGTGAGCGTCAGCTCACGATGAAATCACCAGGTTGACCGCCTTGGGGCCTTTGCCCTTCTTGTCCGGTTCGACCTCGAACGTAATGCGCTGCCCTTCAGTCAAATCCTTCAATCCGGCCCGCTCGACAGCGGTGATGTGCACGAACACATCGCGGCCGCCGTCATCGGGCTTGATGAAGCCGTAGCCGCGTTCTCCATTGAAGAACTTGACTGTTCCAGTCATGGCCATCGGGAAACTCCTCCCCCGTATTGCTCTGCCGTTACGCGCACCTCGCATATCGGCCGACCGGACATTCGCTGCCGGAAGCTTGGCCACCTGAGCCGATCGGATTCACGCCGCCGCTCGACCCGGATTTTTATTCGGCCTCGATCACTCCGCCGCAACCATTCGCGGAAGCGGAACGTAAAGCCAGTCCCAACGGACTGAGCATAATACGGTTTCGCGTAAATTGCCTACGGCGATTCGCACTTTTCACCGGCCGCGCCGAGGCTCACGGCTTGGGCGTTTCCAGCCTGAACCGGCCGGCCCCGCCCTGGCCGAGCGGCTTTTCGAGCTCGGGTAGAATTGTCTTCAACTCACCGGCCAGCGTCCACGGCGGATTGACGATCAGGAGGCCGGTGGAGGCGAGGGGGCCGCCCGGCTCCTGCGGCGCTACGCTGAATTCAAGCCGCAGACATTTCCCGGCCGGCCTGCTGGCCGCGGCAGCGCCCGCGACGAGCCGTGCCAGCGTGTCGGTGGCGCGCCGGCTCTTCACCGGATACCAGATCAGATAGCTGCCGGTCGGCCACTTCGCGTAGGCTTCGGCGAATCCGCCGGCCAGCCGCTCGAATTCGTCTTTTTGCTCGAACGAGGGGTCGATCAGCACCAGGCCGCGCCGCTCGTTGGGAGGCACGAAGGCCGGCAACGCCGTCCAGCCGTCGAGATCGACCACCCGCGCCTGGCTGTCGCGACGCAGTGCATCGATCAATTGCCTGCGGGCGTTGGGCTCGATTTCACAGGCCGTGAGGCGGTCCTGCGGCCGCAGCAGAGCGCGGACGATCAGGGGCGATCCGGGATAGGCCTCGAGCCGGCCCGGCGCGTTGAATGCCCTGATGATATCGAGATAGGGGGTCACCAGCGGCAGCGCGCTGTCCGAGAATCGCGCCTGCACTACCCTCGCAATGCCGGTCAGCCATTCGCCGCCGCGGCGCGCCTCCTCAGCCGTGAGATCATAGCGCCCGGCGCCGGCATGGGTGTCGATGACGCGAAACGGGGCCTGCTTTTCCTGCAGATAGGTCAGCATGCGTACCAACACGATGTGCTTGATGACATCGGCAAAGCCGCCGGCGTGAAAGGCGTGTCGGTAGTTCATGGCAGTCGGCCGACCAATTGGAGAGGACGTATCGTCTTCTACTCGTCGGGGCCGGGCTTGTCCTCCTTCGCGAAACGCTTCAGAGGACCAGGGCTGAAAACCCGGCGAAGCCTTGGCGAAGACGGGTCCTGCTTCGCGAAACGCCTCACGGGCAGGGGTCGAAATGCCGACCACGTTTTGGTACAGACAGGTCCCGGCCATCCACGTGTCTTGCAGATGACGATAAGCCGTGGATGACCGGGAACGCAGACAACCTCGAGCAGTCTGCGCAAAGCGGGCCGCCATGCCCTGGCATGACGGTAAGCGGGTCTTCAGCCGCCCCGTACCGGCGGCATCACCACCTCGTCACGCCGGCAGGCGCGGCGGTCGATTTCGTCGCAGGCGCGGAATTGCATGTCCTTGCTCAGGCAGACCCGCACCTCGCTCAGGCGCCGGCTCGAGCAGGTCACCGAAATCGCCGAACTGCTTAAGCCCGGGTTGATCTTGATAAAGGCCTCTTCGAGATCGCCGGGGGCGATGGTCTTCTGCTCCGACAATTGCAGGAATTCCTCGGGAATCTTTACCGCCGCGCGCGCTTTCCGCGTGGTCTCGAAATAGGCTCGCGCGCCAAGGCCCGAACAGGTGCCGTGCTTGTCCCACTCATTGAAGATCAGGCCGGGCGCCGGCATCAGGTCCAGCATCGAGGTCATGATGTTGCGATCGAGCCGCGGCGAGGGCCGCTGGCAATATTCGGGAAAGCCGCGCTCATATTGCGGCCACAGGCCGTGAACCACGAAGGAATAGGGGCGGCTGCACTGGGTCTGTGAACGCCCGCTATTGCCGCGCTCAGCCGCCGCCTCGCAGAAGGAGGGCGACCAGGAAAGAGCCAGGACATAAAAATCGAATTCGCCCGGCGCGTTCTGCCGGCGGTCCTGTGCGGACGCCGTCCCGGCCAAGACGACAACAAGAGCCAGCGAAATCAGAAGCCGCGAAATGATGATGGACCGGTGCATCGAATGCCCCTCTACTCGACTACCGGGAGCCTAGCAGGGCGACGGAACATTTCAAGAACAAAATTGGATTAACCCCAGAATCGGCCCGAGCCAGTCGGGTCGTTTGCCGGCGATCAGGGCCGGGCAGCCCTGCAGCCCGGGCTATAGGCCCAATTGCGATCGAGCCCGGTCACGCACCATTCGACGCCCTGGTCGAAGCCGGCAAATCCACCATCCTCGATGATCGAGTAGTGCACGGTGCGCATCTTGCCGTCGCTCAGCATCACGTCGCCGCTGCAGAAGCGGCGCGGAATGTTGTCGGACTGCCAGGGCCGGAATGCGGTTTCCTGGATCCGGCCAAAGCCCGTGATCGTCAGCGCCGAATTCCAGAACTTGCCCTCCTTCTCCCGGAATTGGTACGCGATGGTCGACAGCGCCCGCTCGCATTCGGCGACGCGGCCGTCATAGCGCGGGCCTGACAGCCAGAAATTCAATTCCCAGGGATAGGCGGCCTGGGCGGCATGGCTGGAGGCCAGCAAAGCGAGCGCCGCCGTTATCGGACCGAGTGCTCTCAAGGATTTCAACAAATTGCGCATGGGGAATCCGCCGGTAAGCCAACGCATGGGACGGTGCCGCGAAGCCCTGACAAGGTCAAGTGCAGCGCGGCAACACCTGACAGCCAAGTCCGCCTCGTGCTGCAACCATTCTTTTCACGGCCATCGGCGCACACTATGGTGCGGTTCGAGCGAAATGGAGTCTGCGATGCGAAGAATTGTGGCCGCGTGCCTGATTGCCATGGGCGGAATGCTGGCGGCGCCGCCGGCGCAGGCGCAGTGGTGGGATATCGACACGGTGCCAGCGTTCAAGGGCAACGACACCGGCGGCATCATCGCCTATACGCTCGCGATGCAGGCCGACGCCCGCCAGCTCGCCGTCGATCACTGCGCCCGCTACGGCAAGGTGGTGAAATTCCTCGGCGTGCAGCCCAATTACGGCGGCTACGTTTCCTTTGCCTGCCGCTGGGTGCCCTATGGCGCCGCGGAGCGGCCGCTGCGCACGCTTTACTGAGCGCTGCCGCTACTTGTTTTCCGGCTGGACATGTTTTCGCCACGCGGAGCGTGTGTTCACTTCGCGATGACGATCTCTGGAAGAATTCAGCGGGAGCCACGCATGAGACGACTGCTTCTTGTAGCTAGTACGGCCGTTGGTGTGCTTGCTCTGTTGCCGGCAAGCGGCGCCGTCGCCGTGGAGTTGCCGTTGCGCAAGGCCGGCCTGTGGGAGATGAAGGTGGTGAGCACAGGCTCACCCGAGATGACGATGCAGCAGTGCACGGACGAGACCACCGACAAGGACATGAGCACTGCAATGTCGCCGTTGGCCAAGCAGATCTGCTCGAAGCAGGATATCCAGAAGACCGCAACCGGCTATGTCACTGATTCCGTCTGCGGCGTCGCTGGGATCACGGTCAAATCCCGTGCCGAAATCAACGGCGACTTCAATTCCGCCTACACCGTAAAATCGACCTCGCAGAGTGAGGGCGGCATGGCCGGCGCCCCGCGCGACAACAGCTCGACGATCGAGGCCAAATGGGTCGGCGCCTGCAAGGCGGACCAGAAGCCAGGCGACATCATCATGCCCGGCGGCATGAAGATGAATATCAAGGACATGGAAAAGCTGAAGGCGCTGATCCCGAAGAAGTAGCGGTTCATCGCGGTCACAGTCCGGCCACATGGTTCGAGACGCGCAGCTTTGCTGCGCTCCTCACCATGAGGAGATAGACCCTCATCCTGAGGAGCGCGACTTCGCGCGTCTCGAAGGATGCAGGCCGAGATCTCTCGACAGCACCAGTAGCCCGGCACCTACACCGGCACCCTTACCGCCGCGCGCAGACCGCCCATCGGGCTGTCGCCCAGCGTGATGTCGCCGCCGTGCGAGCGGGCGATGTCTCGGGCAATGGCGAGGCCGAGGCCCGTGCCGCCCTCGTCCTGGTTACGGGCGTCGTCGAGCCGCAGGAACGGCTTGAACACTTCCTCGCGCATGTTGGCCGGAATGCCCGGCCCGTCGTCATCGACCGTCACTGTCAGATAGCGGTGATCGCGGTGGCCGGTGATGGCGACCGTCTTGGCGTACCGAGCCGCGTTGGAAACCAGGTTGGCGATGCAGCGTTTGAACGAGGCCGGCTTCACCGTCACCACCGGCAGGCCGTGGAACGTCACGGTTGCGGTATGGCCGTGGCGTTCGGCGTCGCTGCGCAATTCCTCCAGCGCCATCGCCATATCGGTCGGCTGCGCGATCTCGCCACTGTCGCCGCGCGCGAAGGCGAGATAGGCCTCGAGCATGCCGGACATTTCGTCGACGTCCTTGCGCATGCCGTCGACTTCGGGACTGTCGCCGATCAGCGCCAGCTCGAGCTTGAAGCGGGTCAGGATGGTACGCAAATCGTGGCTGACGCCGGCCAGCATCGCGGTGCGCTGATCGATCGAGCGTTCGACGCGGGCCTTCATCTCCAGGAACGCCTGTGCCGCTTGCCGCACCTCCCGCGCGCCGCGCGGACGGAAATTCGGCACCTCGCGCCCCTTGCCAAAACTCTCGGCGGCGTCCGCCAGCCGCAGGATCGGCCTGATCTGGTTGCGCAGGAACAGCACCGCGACGATCAGCAGGATCGAGGATGTGCCGAGCATCCAGAAGATGAAAATCTCCGAATTGGAGGCATAGGCGGCGCTGCGCTGCGCGAACACGCGCATCACGGCATCGTCGAGCTGGATGCGGATTTCAACCAGATTGGACTTGCCGACGGTGTCGATCCAGAACGGGCGGCGAATCTGGCGGCCGATCTGCGACGATAGGGTCTGGTCGAGCAGCGAGAAAAACGGCTTTGGCCCCGGCTGCGGCATGTCGTCGACAGGCAAGAAATCGACGACCAATTGCAGCCGTTGTCCAATGCGGCGGAGCTGCGCACGGTCCTTGTCCTGCGGAAATGCCTTGTAGATGTCGATCAGGCTGGCGATGTCCTGGACCACGGCCGCCGACAGGCGCCGCGTCACCGTATTCCAGTGGCGTTCCATGAATACGAACGCCACGACCGTTTGCAGGATCACCATCGGGACGATCATGATCAGGAGCGCGCGGGCGTAGAGGCCGGTCGGCATCCAGCTCTTGAACGCATTGCCCATCCAGCCATTGGCCCTGGAGACGCGTTGCGACGCGTTGCGGATGAACGTCAGGCCGGTGTCGAGCGTGCTCATGAACTGCTCAGGGCGACGCAACCAGGCGATAGCCGATGCCGCGCGCCGCCTGCAGGAACAGCGGATTGGCGGGATCGCGCTCGATCTTGCGCCGCAGGCGATTGATCTGCACGTCGACCGCGCGTTCGTTCACCGTGCCGCCGCCGGTCAGCGCCGCGCGCGGCACCGTTTCGCCGGGCGCAGCCGCCAGAATGCGCAGCATTTCGCGCTCGCGGTCGGTTAGGTGAATGATCTCCTCGCCCAGGCGCAGTTCGCCACGATCGAGATGGAAAATGTAAGGGCCGAACGCGATCTGCTCCAGCGCCTCCACCGGCGGCGGCGCAGAGCGCTTGAGGATATTGCCGATCCTCAAGATCAGTTCGCGCGGCTCGAACGGCTTCGCAACATAATCGTCGGCGCCGATCTGCAGACCCTCGATCCGCGCCTCCGCCTCATGGCGCGCCGTCAGCATGATGATCGGCACCGAGGAGGAGGTGCGAATGAACCGCGCCAGGTCGAACCCGGTTTCGCCGGGCATCATGACGTCGAGGATCAGGAGGTCGAAATGCAGGCCGAGCAGTTTTGCGCGCGCATCGTTCGCGCTCGAGGCGGTGGTGACGCGATAGCCCTCGCCGGTCAGAAACCGCGACAGCAGATCGCGGATACGGCGGTCGTCGTCGACCAAGAGCAGATGCGGGGCGTCATCAGCCAGTTGCCGCGGCGCGCGCGTGGTGGCTGCAGCGATGGTTGCTCCTTGCGGCACGATCACTCCCTTGGTTTCTTGCTGCCGATCCCGAAGATCGCCTCCAACACCTTGTCGGGGTCGTCGCGATCGATCATCGCGCGCAGGAACTCGCTGATCGCGGCGACGCCCTCGGGATTGATGTCCCGGAGCGCGCGGGTGATGCGATCGGTCTGCAGCCCTGCGAGCTTTGCCACCAAGGCTTCGCCCTTCGGGGTGGCATAAAGAAGGCGCTGCCGGCGGTCGTTATTGCCGGTCTTCTGGATGATGTAGCCCTCGTCGAGCAACTGCTTGAGCACCCGGCCAAGCGACTGCTTGGTGATCCGCAGCACGTCCAGGAGGTCGGCGACCTTGAGGCCGGGGTAGCGGTAGACGAAATGCATCACGCGGTGATGGGCGCGGCCGAACCCGAAAGCCTCGAGCTCATTGTCGGCGTCGCCGACGAAGTCGCGATAGGCGAAAAACAGCAGCTCGATTATGTCCCAGCGAAATTCGCCAGCCCGCGGGCCAGGGCTGGCAGCCTCCTGCGAATCGGAGGCTACGGAGCCCTTTGAGAAATTTATGTCAGCCATGTTGACATATCTTGGGTTCAATGTTACAAAACTGCCAGCCACGACGAAACTTTAGGTCGTTTCGAACCTGGTGACGTGTCAGGCAGCCGGAAAAAGCCAGCGATGGCGGCAACGGCCGCAAATGGATTACCGTGCGATTGTCGAGCGGCATTTCGGCAAACATACTGGACTTCGGCATCCCGCAAAAGCATGTCCTCGACCGACATGACGGCGACGGAAGCCGGCCGCAAGGCCGGTGATGGTGAAGTCCAGACCTGTGAAGGCCCGAAAGGACGCATGCCGGCGCCGATTTGGGCGCCGAATTCCAATAGCGGGAAGCAAGGGCAAAGGGGAATGAGTTTGAAATTCGAAATCCGGCCTGCGGCGAATCCAACTCCTGAGAGTGAGCGCGCAGCCAAGCTCGTGGACCCGGGCTTCGGCCGGATTTTCACCGATCACATGGCCATCGTCCGCTACAATCAGGCGAACGGCTGGCACGACGCGCGGGTCGAGGCTCGCGCGAATTTTCCGCTCGATCCGGCCACGGCCGTCCTGCACTACGCGCAGGAGATTTTCGAAGGCCTCAAGGCCTACAAGCGCGACAACGGCGTGAACCTGTTCCGTCCCGATGCCAACGCGAGGCGCTTCAACAGTTCGGCTGAGCGCATGGCCATGGCGCCGCTGCCCGAAGCTATCTTCATCGAAGCGGTCGAGCAGATCGTGCGCATCGACAGCGCCTGGATTCCGGGCGGCGAGGGCAGTCTCTATTTGCGGCCCTTCATGATCGCGAGCGAGATATTCCTCGGCGTGAAGCCATCGGCGGAATACATCTTCGCCGTCATCGCCTCGCCGGTCGGCTCCTATTTCAAGGGCGGTCCTGCGCCGGTGTCGATCTGGGTGTCGGAGAATTACACGCGTGCCGCGATCGGCGGCACCGGGGCCGTCAAATGCGGCGGCAACTACGCCGCGAGCCTGCGCGCGCAGGCCGAGGCCATCGAGCGCGGCTGCGATCAGGTCGTTTTTCTCGACGCGATCGAACGCCGCTACATCGAGGAGCTCGGCGGCATGAACGTCTTCTTCGTGTTCGACGACGGCTCGCTCTCGACACCGCCGCTCGGCACCATCCTGCCGGGCATCACCCGCGATTCGATCATCGCGCTGGCGAAGGATTCCGGCACGGTCGTGCGCGAGGAGGCCTACACCATCGAGCAGTGGCGCAAGGACGCCGCCAGCGGAAAGCTGAAAGAGGCGTTCGCCTGCGGCACCGCGGCCGTCATCTCGCCGATCGGCAAGGTGTGTTCGGCGAGCGGTGATTTTCTGATCAATGGCGGCGTCGCCGGCCCTATCGCCATGGGGCTGCGCAAGAAACTCGTCGACATCCAGTACGGTCGCGCGGCGGACCCGCACGATTGGATCAGAAAGGTCCTGTGACCGGCGGCGAAATTACGCCCGCCGCTTATAGATCACTTTAAGCGCTTGGTAGCGCGCGCCTCGTCGAGTCGCGCGAGGCTGACGCGCGGCTCAATGCAACAGCGCCAATCGGGAGGAGACCATGGGAGTTTCGTTCGACAAGATCGATGGCGTCATCTGGTACGATGGCAGGCTGGTGCCGTGGGCCGACGCCAACATCCACATCCTGACCCATGGCCTGCACTATGCGAGCTGCGTGTTCGAGGGCGAACGCGCCTATGGCGGCAAGGTCTTCAAGAGCACCGAGCATTCCGAGCGGCTGAAGAATTCGGCCAGTATTCTGGATTTCGAGATTCCCTATTCGGTGGCCGAGATCGACGCCGCCAAGCAGCTCGTGATCGACAAGAACAATCTGCCCGATGCCTATCTGCGCCCGATTGCCTGGCGTGGTTCGGAGATGATGGGTGTGTCGGCGCCGGCCAACACCATCCATCTCGCCATCGCCGCCTGGGATTGGCCGAGCTATTTCGATCCGGCGGAGAAGCTGAAGGGCATCCGGATGTGCATGGCCGAATACCGGCGGCCCGATCCGGCGACGATCCCGGCGATGGCCAAGGCGTCCGGCCTCTACATGATCTGCACCATCAGCAAGCACAAAGCGGAGCGTGCCGGCTATGCCGATGCCATGATGCTGGACTGGCAGGGCCGGGTGGCCGAATGCACCGGCGCCAATATCTTTTTCATCAAGGACGGCAAGATCCATACGCCGATCGCCGACTGCTTCCTCGCCGGCATCACCCGCGCCATCGCGATCGACCTCGCCAGGCACCGCGGCATCGAGGTGATCGAGCGCCGTATCATGCCGGAGGAACTTGATGGCTTCACCGAGTGCTTCATCACCGGCACGGCGGCCGAAGTGACGCCGGTGTCCGAGATCGCGAGCTGGAAGTTCACGCCCGGCAAGATCTCCGAGCAGTTGATGGCGGACTACAGCGCCGAAGTGCAGCCCAAGGGCAAGGCCGCGGCGGCGTGAGATAAGCGTGCTTGGCCCGGGTTGCCCTGCCGCGCCTCGGCTGGTACCTAGCCGCCATGGCTGAAAAACCCAAAAAACCGCAGAAACTGAAGGCGCGGCTGCCGCGCGGGCTCGAAGACCGTGGTCCGGCCGCGATTGCGGCTACCCGCCAGATGGTCGAGAAAATCCGCGAGGTCTACGAGCGCTACGGCTTCGAGCCGGTGGAAACGCCGGCAATGGAGTTCACCGACGCGCTGGGCAAATTCCTGCCCGACCAGGACCGGCCGAACGAAGGCGTGTTCTCGTTCCAGGACGATGACGAGCAGTGGATCTCGTTGCGCTACGATCTGACCGCGCCGCTGGCGCGCTATGTGGCGGAGAATTTCGACGCGCTGCCGAAGCCGTATCGCAGCTACCGCGCGGGTTACGTCTATCGCAACGAGAAGCCAGGCCCCGGCCGCTTCCGCCAGTTCATGCAGTTCGATGCCGATACGGTGGGCTCCGCCTCGCCGGCCGCCGATGCCGAGATGTGCATGATGGCGGCGGACACGATGGAAGTGCTCGGCATTCCGCGCGGCAGCTATGTCGTGAAGGTGAATAACCGCAAGGTGCTAGATGGGGTGATGGAGAGCATCGGGCTTGCAGGCGATGAAAATGCAGGACGCAGACTCACAGTGCTGCGGGCGGTCGATAAATTTGACCGACTGGGTGAAGATGGCGTTCGGGCATTACTTGGTGATGGCCGCAAGGATGAAAGCGGTGATTTTACGAAGGGCGCCGGTCTGAAGGACGATGATGCTCGTCGAGTGCTCAATGCCACATGCCCGGAAACAGGCACCAATGAAGAAATAATTGCGAAGTTAGGTGGGGAAACGGAGATTGGCCGAGAAGGTATCGGCGAATTGGCCGCAATCGCACGACTCGTCGCCGCCTCAGGTTATGGCGACCGCGTTCGAATCGATCCGACGGTTGTGCGCGGCCTCGAATACTACACTGGCCCCGTCTACGAGACAGAACTCCTCCTAGATACCAAGGACGAAAAAGGCCGCCCCGTGCGCTTCGGCTCCGTCGGCGGCGGTGGCCGCTATGACGGCCTCGTCTCGCGCTTCCGCGGTGAACCGGTGCCGGCCACGGGCTTTTCGATCGGCGTGTCGCGCTTGCAGGCGGCGCTGACGATGTTGGGCAAGCTCGACACGCGGCCCGACTTCGGCCCCGTCGTGGTCACCGTGTTCGATCGCGACCGTGTTGCCGACTATCAGAAAATGGTCGCGCAGTTGCGCAACGAGAACATCCGCGCTGAGCTCTATCTCGGTAATCCCAAGAACATGGGTAACCAGCTCAAATATGCCGACCGTCGCAACTCGCCTTGCGTCATCATCCAGGGTTCGGATGAAAAGGCGCGCGGTGAAATCCAGATCAAGGACCTGATCGAAGGCGCGAAAGCCGCGGCCGCCATCGCCTCCAACCAGGAATGGCGCGAGACTCGTCCGGCGCAGTTTTCGTGCGCTGAGGGCGAGATCGTCGCAAAAGTGCGCGAGGTGCTCACGCGCCATGATGTGAAGTGGGGCAACTGATTTTCGTCATACGCGGGCTTGACCCGCGTATCCATCTTCAAAATGATGGATTGCCGGGTCTCAAGCCCGGCAATGACGGTTGGCGAGTAAGCAAAAACAAAGGGAGCACTACCAATGCCTGAGATCACCGTGAGCATGGCCGCCGGCCGCACCGACGAGCAGAAGGCCGGCATGATGCGCGACATCACGCAGGCGCTGGTCAAAAACCTCGGCGTCGATGCCGATGCGGTCGTGATCCAGATCAACGAAGCGCCATTGGCCCACAAGATGAAGGGCGGCAAGACCTTTGTGGAGCGCGCCGCGGCGGCTGCGGCTGCGAAGAAGTAGCGGGCAAATAAGTCTCGTCATTCCGGGGCGCGGGAAGCGCGAACTATGGTGCGCAATTGCGCACCTGAGAATCTCGAGATTCCGGGTTCGCGCTTCCCGCGCCCCGGAATGACAGAGCAAATCCATGGACGCACGCGACTTCATCAAGATCGGCATGAACGCCGAGCGGACGCTGGTGGTGCCGGCGGAACGCACGGTCGGGCATTTCGTCCCTGGCATGCCGATGGTCTATGCGACGCCGATGATGATCCTGGAAATGGAGATGGCCTCGAGCGACGCCATCAGAGGCCATCTTCAGCCGGGCTGGATCACGGTTGGCACCGAGGTCGATATCCGCCATCTCGGCGCGTCGCTGGTCGGCGCGACGGTGCGCGTCGCGGCAAAGGTCGTGGCAGTCGAGCGCCGCGTGATCCGCTTTGAGGTCGAAGCCTTCGAAGGCGAGCGCAGAATAGGCGACGGCCGCCACGCCCGCGGGCTCGTCAATGTGGAGACGTTCACGAAGAGGCTTGCAGGCCGCTGACCCGTAGGGTGGGCAAAGGCGCACTTCGCGCCGTGCCCACCATCTGGCACCGTGCTCGAAATGGTGGGCACGCTTGCGCTTTGCCCACCCTACGATTCCACTACTTAGCCAATTCCTTCGAGCGCTTCGTCGCCGCGGCGATCGCGCGGATCATCAGCGGCTGCAGGCCGTCCTTGCTCATCAGCACTTCGAGTGCGGCCGCCGTAGTGCCGCCGGGCGAGGTGACGTTCTGGCGCAGCGTGGCCGAGGCAAGCTCCGAGCGGTGCAGCAATTCGCCGGAGCCGGCGACGGTTTCGCGCGCGAGCTTCGTTGCAAGCTCGGCCGGCAGGCCGGCCTCGACGCCGGCGCGCGCGAGCTCTTCGGCGAGCAGGAACACGTAGGCCGGGCCGGAGCCGGACACGGCGGTCACCGCATCCATCAGGCTTTCGTCGTCGACCCATTCGACCGAGCCGGTGGCGCGCAGCAGCGCGTCGGCCGTGGCGCGTTGCGCGGCGCTGACGTTTTTCGCCGCGACCGCGACCGTGATGCCGCGGCCGATCGAAGCCGGCGTGTTCGGCATGGCGCGAACCACCATGCCGCCGCAGACTTCTTCAAGTGCCGCGATCGTCGTGCCCGCCATGATCGAGACGACGAGCGTGTTCGTTCCGACGAAGGACTTCAGCGCCGGCCCCGCTTCGCGGAACGTCTGCGGCTTCACAGCCATCACCAGCGTGTCGACCGTGCCAGCGTCCTTCGGATTGAGGCGGATGCCTTGCGCCGCCAGCGCGCCGATCTCAGCGGATGGCTGCGGCTCGATCACGATCACGCCGCTTGCGTCGAGCCCGCCGGCCAGCCAGCCGGTCAGCATCGCGCCGCCCATCTTGCCGGCGCCAGCCAGCGCAATGGTGCCGCGGAGGTTTTGGAGTGTGTTGTTACTCACGGTGTCACCATGAATTCTGCCGTCGCCCCTGCGACCCGTCTTCGCCAAGGCTTCGCCGGGGCTTGGCGTTGGGCTCGCCGAAGCTTTAGCGAAGGCGGCACGCAGGGACCCATAACCACCGGCGGTTTTAGTAAAGCTCAGAAGGGGCCACAAGCAGTTTGCTTGAGCCGTGAGGTCACGGGAGTGTGGGTCCCTGCGTTCGCCGGGACGACATTATGCGTGTGGAGGCGACTAGGAGACCTACGCCTCGCCCTCGGTATCGAACATCGCCGCGCTCATGGCTTCCGCGGCGCTCTTTCCCGCCCAAACCACAAACTGGAACGCGGGGTAGTAGCGCTCGCAGGCGTGGATGGCGCCGGCCAGCATGACCTCGCATTGCGCGGTCGAGGCGGTCAGCCCGCCCGGCAGCAGCAGCGCTTGCCGGTACATGATCATGCCGGTGTGGTTCCAGATGTCGAAATGGCCGACCCATAATTGTTCGTTGATCGCCGCGATCAGCCGCTGCACTTCGGCACGGCGTGCGGGAGGAATCTTCATGTCGAAGGCGGAGGCGAGGTGCAGCGCCTCGATCTCGGCCATCCAGGTGAAGGAGAGCTGGTAGTCGGTCCAGTTCCCCTTGGAGACGATCGTGACTTCGTCTTCGCCGGAGCGCTCGAACGCCCAATTGTTTTCGGCGGCGATGTCCTCGACTGCCGCGAGCGGGTTGTTCCGGGAATCAATAATGCCTTCGAGGAGGGACATGCCGTCTCGACCCTGTTTCTTGAATTCTTCTGATACGCACGCAAGGGACGGCACGCGTTGAACCGATGTGGCGCCGCCGACTGCAATCCCCCGTTCGCGGATCATCCCGGGGCCTGCCGAGATCAAGTGATGTGATTTGCGGAATCCGCGCAACTCACCCCTGAGTCCGTCCACAGGCCAAAGCGGCGTCGTCCACAGGTGTTCGGGGCTACAAAATGCAAACTTGAGAACAAACCGGAATCAGATTCCGGAATTAAGGAATCTTGCCGCCACAATGGTTAACGGACGGTTAAAGAAAAGCCTCTTCGCGTTTGCCGGTCCTCGAAGAAGGCGCGGCCTACTCGCGCGCAGCCAATGGACACGCCTCGATCGCAGTCCCGAGCTGCGCGCCCTCGATTTCGACGCAGGGCCTGGAAGGATCCATGCGCAAACCATATCGCTCCAGCAACTGTTCGCGGATCGGCTTGCCCTGCATGTGCAATTCCCATATGCCGCCCGGCATTGGTGATGCCAGCCCGGCCCGAATACGGCGGTCGAACCTGCCATCGGGCATGATGGGCAAGGCGATGTCGGCGATCTGATAGAACCGCGACTGCGGCGGCAGCAGCGGGGCGACATAGGCGATCGGCTTGTCGATAATGAGATAGTTTGCAGGCTGGTGAAGCTGCTCGGGAATCGCGGGGTTGAATGGATTGGACCAGGGGCGGCGGAACCAGTCACCCGGTTGCGACCACAACGCGACGCACAACGCCGTCGCGACCATCACGGAATTGACAGGCACTGCGGAGATGCGGCCTGACGGTGCTCCTGGCGTCGCTGCCATACAGCGCGCGATCAGCAGGACGACCAGCGGCGCGCATAACAGCTCCAGCACGATTGCGTAACGCTGAATCGCGAACAGCGCGAGCCATGTCGCATAGGAGACGGCGAAGAACAGCAGGAATTGAACGTCGCGGCGCGTGAAGATCGTGGCACGGTTGACGAGCGAGCGGCCGATGCCGAGCACGATCAACACCATCGCGACCGCAAACCGCGCGTCACGAAATGGATATTCAGAGCTCCTGTGGTCGCCGACCAGCCAGAAGAAGGGATAGGCCAGCGCGTCCAGCAGGCCGCGCGGCATGAACTGCCAGTCCATGATGTTCGTCGGGACCAGTTCTTTGGACTGGAACACGGCATTGAAGAGCGGGAAAATCGGATTGCCCATCTCGCGCCAGAGCATCAGCCCCCAGGCGCCGCCGGTCGCCAGCGCGCCGATCAGTCCGCCGACTCCGAGACAGAGCGTTGCAAGCAGCGGCCGCGCCGCAAGCAGCACGGCGGCAGCCACTCCGAGCGCATAGACGACGTTGGTCAACTTCAGCCCGACGGCCGCGCCGATCAACAGCCCGGCGAGGACGTACCGCCCGTGATGCGATCCATTTGCCGACAGGATCAGGATACAGCCTGCAACAATCGGAAGCGCGGTGAGGATGTCGGAGAAGCTCGTGCCCACTTCCGAAAGCGTCATCGGTCCGACGGCCGCAATCAGGATCGCGGCGCCGATCGCGCTTGCCGTCGCCGCTTCCCGCAGCAGGACGCGGACGAGAAAATAAATCAGCAGCAGATTAAGGCCGTGTATCGCGCCGATGATCATCAGGCCGTAGGGTGCCGGCAGCAGATGGCGCAGATAGTAAAGCGGGAAATAGACGGCCGGATTGAAGTAGGTCTGAAAGCCGGCCGGCAAGGCATCGATGCCGTAGCGGCCGTTGATGACCGCCCAGACATTATACTCGTGGTAATTTTGCCAATCCCAGTTGACGTCCTCGCCGGCAAACCAGGTGTAGAACGCGCCGGCCAGCAACGAGCCGAGCGCGATGGCCATTGGCACCAGGACATTGGTCTGAAGGATTGACGTTCGCCAGGCCCGCTGCGCGGGCCTTGCTGCATCCGTGCCGGCAACGTCAGCGGCGTGTGTCACGCTTGTTCCATGTGCGTCGCCCGGGCGATCTGGAGTTGGGCACGTCAGACACCTCTAGGATGCCGGCTTTAAGGATTCGTGAATGTTTTGCCGTGCATCGATGCCTCTCGGATCGTTCGCAAATCGCGCGCGCTCACTCCGGCTTTAGCCCACCTGCGCGGACTACCTTGCCCCACTTCTCGGTCTCGTCTGCGATCAGTCTGCCGAAATCGGCAGGCGAGCCCGGCATCGGGTCGCCGCCGATCGCGGCAAGCCGGGCCTTCATGCCGGGATCGGCGACCGCCGCGTTGATTTCTTTGTTGAGCTTGTCGATGATCTCGGCCGGCGTGTTCTTCGGTGCCGCGAAGCCGTACCACTGGCTGGCTTCGTAGCCTGCTACGACATCGCCTTCCGTCGGAACCTCCGGCAGCTCCGCCATGCGCGTGGCCGTCGTCACCGCGAGCGCGCGCAGCTTGCCGGTCTTGATGTGATCGGCGGTGCCGGGCGCGGCGGCAAACAGGATTTGCACCTGGCCGCTGATCAGATCCGTCATCGCCGGCCCCTGGCCGCGATAGGGGACGTGGACCATGTCGACGCCGGTCATCATCTTGAACAGCTCGCCCGCCATGTGCGGCGCGCTGCCGCTGCCGGCGGAGGCCATGTTAACCTTTCCAGGGTTTGGCTTTGGCGTAAGCGATGAATTCGGCCAAGGTCTGCGCCGGCACCGCGGGGTGCACCAGCACCACCATCGGCACACGAATGACGCCGGCCACCGGCGCAATGTCGCGGACGAAATTGAAACTGAGCTTTTCGTAGAGCGAGGCGTTGACCGCGTTCGGCACCGTCGCCAGCAATAGCGTGTAGCCGTCAGGCGCCGCGTTCACGACCGCCTCGGTGCCGATATTGCCGCCGGCGCCGGTGCGGTTCTCGACGACGAAGGGTTGCTTGAGATGGTCGGCCAGCCACTGGCCGATCAGCCGCGCCGTAATATCGACGCCGCCTCCGGCGGCGAAGCCGGCCACGATCTTCGTCGGCCGCGTCGGATAATCGAGCGCGGAAGCCAGTCGCGGCAAGGCAGGCGCGGCGATGAGTGCGCCGGCCAGCTTGAGGAAATTCCGACGAAGAATTTTCATGTTGAGCGTCCCCCTGTTCTTAGCAAGCCTATCCCAATTGCCGCGGTTTGAGTAAAGGCAGCGATCCGGCAGGCCACATGCCCTGTTTCGGCAGCATGGGGACATGCCGATTCCCCATGCCAAAGACTCTTGCTGACGCCCCGGCCTTGGTCATATCCTTCGCCAGGTCGTCCATTCCGGGCGGCCGATGTTCTCAGGGCGGGGTGAAAATCCCCACCGGCGGTAAGGGTGACGTAGCCCAAGCCCGCGAGCGCCTTCTTCTCGCCTGAGCAGAAGGGTCAGCAGATTCGGTGTGATTCCGAAGCCGACGGTTACAGTCCGGATGAAAGAGAACGGTTTGCGGCGGCCTCGCACCTTTGCGCGTGGGCCGGCGTCGTTCCGTATGCCCTGATTCTGGTCCTGAAAGAGGAAAGCCATGAATCAGATGTTGCAAGAGCCTGAAGTCCAATCCCAAGCAGCCGAAGCCCATCACGTTCCTGACGTGCCCGAGCGTCCGCCGGCGCTGGTGCATCCGCGTTTCGTCAAGCCGCAGCGCATCGCGTTCGTGCAGTCGTCGTGGCACCGCGACGTGGTCGAGGAATGCCGCATTGCCTTCCTTGAAGAGATCGAAGCGCGCCATATCACGCGTGCGCAGGTCGATCTGTTCGAGGTGCCGGGCTCGTTCGAAATACCGCTGCATGCGCAACTGCTCGCGAAGACGCGGCGCTACACCGCGATCGTGGCCGCCGGCCTCGTCGTCGACGGCGGCATCTATCGCCACGAATTCGTCGCCGACACCGTGATCAAGGCGCTGATGGACGTGCAACTCAGGACCGAGGTGCCGGTATTCTCGGCGGTGCTGACGCCGCAGCAATTCCATGAAAGCGCCGTGCACCACGAATTCTTCCGCAAGCATTTCGTCATCAAGGGCATCGAGGTCGCGGAAGCCTGCGCCAACACGCTGCACAGCCTGGAGCGGCTGCGCGGTCAGGTCGCGGCAGGGATTGGGGGGTAGCTCAACCCGTCATTGCGAGGAACCACCGGGTCCGGCCTTCGGCCGGCCCGATGATAAACTCCGTGACGAAGCAATCCATCCTTCTTTGCGGTTCGTTGGATTGCTTCGCGGAGCCTGTCATCAGGCGCGCATTCGCGCGACCCCGGTGGCTCGCAATGACGAATGAACTCTCGATTGGAGTCATCGATGGTCAACAGCTCGCAGGAATCTTCCGATTGGCTCGGCTTGTCAGGCCGCGTCTGCGTGGTGACGGGCGGGGGAGGCGGGATCGGCCGCGCCGTTGCCCTCAGTTTTGCCCAGGCCGGCGCCCGCGTGGCCGCGATCGATCTCGATGAACGTGGCCTTGAGATAACGCGCGCCGAGCTCGGCAAGCTCGGCGCCGATCATGTGATAGCGCGCTGCGACACGACGGATGTCGAGAGCGTCACGACTGCGGCCGCGACGATCGAGAAATCGCTGGGGCCATGCAACGTGCTGGTGAACACCGCCGCGGTGCTGCGGCCCGGCGCGCTCGACGTCTTGACGCTTGCCGAATGGAACGCGGTTCTCTCCGTCAACCTGACCGGCTACTTCCTCTGCGCGCAGGTGTTTGGCCGGCAGATGCGCGCGCTTGGCCGCGGCAGTATGGTTCACGTCGCGTCAATCGCCGGCAGCAACGCGCAGGGGCAGAGCGGCGCCTACAGCGTCAGCAAGGCCGGCGTTATCATGCTGTCGCGGCAGCTCGCCAATGAATGGGGGCCGCACGGCATCCGCAGCAATGTCGTCAGTCCCGGCATGGTGATCACGCCGATGAGCCAGGCGTTCTACGATACGCCCGGCGTCACCGAGCGGCGCGCCGCAGTCGTGCCGTTGCGGCGGGTCGGCATGCCGCAGGACATGGCCGATGCGATCTTGTTTCTCGCCAGCGACCGCGCGTCCTATGTCAACGGCGAGGAGATCATGGTCGATGGCGGCTACGCCAATATGTTGATGAATTTGGTGCCGCGACCGGGATTTGAATGAGAAGCCGTAGGGTGGGCAAAGCCAACGGGTCGCGCGAATGCGCGCCCGATGACAGGCTCCGCGTGCCCACCATTCAGGTTCACGTTCGAGGAGACATGGTGGGCACGCTGCGCTTTGCCCACCCTACGAAGTCTTCTAGTCGAACAGGCTCGATACCGATTCTTCCGAGGCGGTGCGGCTGATCGCCTCCGCGATCAGAGGCGCGATCGACAGCGTGCGGATATTGGCGGCCTTGTTGACCGCTTCCGTCGGCAGGATCGAGTCGGTGATCACGAGCTCTTTCAATTTCGACGAGGCGATGCGGGCGGCAGCGCCGCCGGAGAGCACGCCGTGGCTGATATAGGCGTAGACTTCCTTGGCGCCGTTGGCGATCAGGGCGTCGGCCGCGTTCACCAGGGTGCCGCCGGAATCGACGATGTCGTCGATCAGGATGCAGGTGTAGCCGGCGCAGTCGCCGATCACGTTCATGACCTCGGATTCACCGGCGCGCTCGCGCCGCTTGTCGATGATGGCGAGCGGGGTGTTGATGCGCTTGGCAAGCCCGCGCGCGCGAACCACGCCGCCGACGTCGGGCGACACCACCATGAGGTTGCTAAGATCAAAGCGCTCCTTGATGTCGCGCACCATAACCGGCGAGGCGAAGAGGTTGTCGGTCGGGATGTCGAAGAAGCCCTGGATCTGGCCGGCGTGCAGGTCGAGTGTCATGACCCGGTCGATGCCGGCCTGGGTGATCATGTTGGCGACCAGCTTGGCCGAGATCGGCGCGCGCGAGCCGACCTTGCGGTCCTGCCTAGCATAGCCGAAATACGGGATCACCGCCGTGATGCGGCGCGCGGACGACCGGCGCAGCGCATCGGTGATGATCAACAGTTCCATCAGATGGTCGTTGGCCGGATACGAGGTCGACTGGATGATGAACGCGTCGGAGCCGCGGACGTTTTCCTGAATTTCGACGAAGATTTCCATGTCCGCAAACCGGCGGACCGTCGCCTTGGTCAGCGGCAGGTGCAGCCAGTTCGCGATTTCCTGGGCCAGCGCGGGGTTGGAATTGCCGGCGACCAGTTTGATCGAGCCGTTCTTGGCCGCCATCAACGCTTCTCCTCGCGCCTTGCTGGATACGACGTTCAGCATATCGAGAAAGTCCTCGGGAACCGGCGCTTTTTACGAGCGAGGAGATATCAGGCGGGTGGCTCGGCTGGCAACCCATTGATGTCGTTTTCCCGGTCAAAAATCGGCCGATACCGGACTTTAACAGGGCTGTTTATTGGGCGCTGAAGCTGAGCGCCGTGACGCCGGCCGCATCCTGGGCGGGTACTGTTTCTTCCGCACTCGCGACCGCGGGACCGCGGGGCTCCGGGGCCGGCGCAGGCGCTGCATCCGGGCTTCCGTTGACCATGCCGGACAGACCGCTGAGGCCGGCCTGCGCGATTTTCCGCAACACGAGGTCGTCGGCCGCCGCCCAGGCGTCGCGGCCAGCCTTGCCGGCGGGCTCTTCGCCGGAAAGCCGCAGCGCACGCTGCTGGTTGTTGTCGTAGACGTCCCAGACCCAGGCTATCACGGTCTTGCCGCGAACCACCTGTGCCGAGAGATAGCTGCGCACGCGGTAGGATGCCCCGCCCTCGCGTGAGACGATCGACAGGTTTCGGAGCTTCGATTCGCTGTCGAGCACGCTGACCATCCGGTCGAACACCTGCGGCGGCGGACCGTCGATCGATTCGAACGCCAAGGTGGGACCGCCGCCTGCGCTCGGTGCCATCGCATACGAGCCGCTGGCCGCGCCGCCGCCGGCACAGCCACCGAGCGCGCAAGAAACGACAAGCAGCGCCGCGGCAATCATGGCGCGCGGGGTTTGCAGGCACGAAGCAATCAAGGTGTTCCTCATTGCTCCCTGCGATATCGTTAAAATGTGTTAAGGTCTAGGGCAGTGCGTGGATAAGCTCGCCAAAAAGATTGCGTCCGGCTTGTCCCGTCTCTCCTTCTTGTTGCCAGAATTCGTCAACTCCGCAGGATCATCCATGCGAGCCCTTGTCCTCGATCGCGAATTTACCTTCGCGCAATTGCCGGCGGCGCTCACCTCCTGGAAGCCGGCCGGGCGCGGGGCAAGGTGGTGCTGCGGGTGAAGTAGAATTACTCGCTCGCCAGCGCGATCGCGTGCACGTGGCGGCCGTAGTCCGGCTCCTTCCGGTGCACTGAGCGGCGATAGCTGTAGAAGCGCTCGTCGGAATAGGTGTCGACGCCGAGGTCGTCGATCATCAGGATGCCGGCATTCTCCAGCCGCATGCGGATGAATCCGGGAAGATCAAACATCGAATGACCCGCACGCACTGACGGGATGAAGAACACGCCATTCTCCGCATCGGCATCCATGAAGCGCTCGACGAGTTCACTGCCGACTTCATAGGAGTGCTGGCGGATCAACGGGCCGATGGCGGCAACGATACGAGTGCGGTCGGCGCCGAGTTTTTCCATTGCGTCGATGGTGGATTCCAAAACACCCGTCAGCGCGCCTTTCCAACCGGCATGCGCGGCACCGATCACGCGCGCGGCGGGGTCAGCGAAGAGGATCGGCCCGCAATCCGCCGTGGTGACGCCGATCGCGATGCCTTCGGTGCGGGTGACGAGCGCGTCGGCGCGCGGCTTGTCGCCCTGCCATGGTCCGGTCGCGACCACGGCGTCGGGCGAATGGATTTGGTGCACGCTGAGCAAGTGCTCGGGCGTAACCCCCATCTGCTCGGCCATCCGGCGGCGATTTTCCGCCACATTGGCCGGATCGTCATTGGAGCCGAGGCCGCCATTGAGGCCTTCGTAAATTCCACCTGATACTCCGCCTTCGCGGGTGAAGAACGCGTGGCGCAGCCCTGGAATGGCTGCGAGCAGCGACGATCCGAACATCATGCTTTTTCGTCTCCCGGCGGTTCGTCGCTGAGGCCTGCGACCGAGGTGAGATTTGGTTCGGTCACCGCAAGCACCTTGAACATCGATCCCATGCCGCCGCGGCCAGAGTCGGTCAGGCGCTTGAGCGCGGCGGAAATGTCGGCGGAAACTTCCGGCGTGGTTTTTGCCATCAGCGTGGCGGCCCGGGTCTCGATGCCGAGCCGCTTGAGGAATTCGCCCTGCGTCACCGGGCCATGAACGCGCGCGCCGACGTCTTCCGCCGCGCGCGCCAGCGCCTGGAAATCGACATGGGCGGTGACGTCGGCCTGTCCGGGATTTTTCAGGGGATCGGCAAAACTGTGCCGGGCGATCGCCTGGAAGGTATCGCCGGCGTCGCTGCGCAGATGGCCGTAATCGATGATCAGCGCCGCGCCGTCCTGGTCGCGCACCCGCGCCGCGATCTTCATCATCTCGCTATCCGGCCGCCACTCGAACACGGCGCCGATCGGGGCCGCGCGCACCAGCGGCGGCAGCAGCACCTCGAAGCGCGGGATCGGGTCATCCGCGGCGGCGAATACCAGCTTGCCATTGGCGTCGAGCTCGACGACGCGCTCGTGCCAGCCGGTTTCGCGCTTGACCACCTGATGGATCGGCAGCACGTCGAAATATTCGTTGGCGAGGATGACCGCGGGGCCCTCCGGCACGTCATCGATATTGTCATGCCAGGTGATGTTGCGCGCGCCGGATAGCGTTGCCTGCTGCTTCTCGCGCAGCACCGGATTGATCTCGACGAGATGGATCTGGATCGATTGATCGAGTGGCGGCAGCACCCGGACCGCGCGGAGCGCGTCCGCCATCATGGTGCCGCGGCCGGGGCCGAGCTCGACCAGCCGCAGCATCGGCGGCGAGCCGATCGCCTTCCAGACCGAGGCCGTCCATAGCCCGAGCAGTTCGCCGAACATCTGGCTGACCTCGGGCGCAGTGGTGAAATCGCCCTCACGGCCCAATGGATCGCGCGACACGTAATAGCCGTGCTCGGGATGCATCAGGCACAGTTCCATGTACCGCCAGACCGGCATTGGGCCTGACGATCTGATCAGCTTGTGGATCTCCGTCTGTAACGGCGAAAATTCGGTCACGGCCTGCCTTAAATCGACTTCTCTATGTGCTGCGGCGTCTCGCGGCGCCATGCCGTCATGATCAGGACGGCTCCGGCAATGATCATCGGTACCGACAGCAGCATACCCATGGTCAGCCAAGATCCGAGCTGGGGGTCCCACAAAAATCCGAGCTGGGGATCGGGCTCGCGGAAGAATTCGCTGGCAATGCGCGCAAGACCGTAAATCGCGATAAAGCTGCCGAGGATCAGGCCGGGCCGCTTCAGCGCGCCCATCCGGATCATCACCGCCAGTACCGCGAACAGCAGGAAACCCTCAAGCGCCGCTTCGTAGAGCTGGCTTGGATGGCGGAAAAGTTGAAGCGGGTCATCGGGAAAGACCATTCTCCAGGGCACGCTGGCATCCGCCTCACGCCCCCACAACTCCCCCTTGATGAAATTGGCAAGCCGCCCGAGGAATATTCCGATCGGAGCGACGGCGGTCGTGATGTCGCCGAGCGACAGGATGGAGATCTTGTTCTTGAGCGCAAACAGCATCACCGCGGCGACGCAGCCGAGAAAGCCGCCATGGAAGGACATGCCGCCTTCCCAGAGTTTGAGAATGGCGGCTGGATTCTGGATGAAGAAGGCCGGGTTGTAGAACAGCACATAGCCAGTGCGGCCGCCGACGATGATGCCGATCGTAACCCAGAGAATAAAGTCGTCGAGCTGCACGGGTGCGATCGGCGCCGGCCCGCCCCACAATTTCTCTTTCCTGATCAGCGCGCGCGCATAGATCCATCCGAGCACGATGCCGCAGATATAAGCCAGCGCATACCATCGGATCGCGAACGGTCCGATCGAGATGGCGACCGGATCGATTTCCGGAAAGGCGATGGTGAGGAAGGGCATCGTCGGGAGGTCTACTGCGCGAGGTTGCGGCGATAGAGCGCCAGCAGACGCTCCCAGTGCCGCTCGGCAGCGTCGCGGTGATAGACCGGCCGCTTCGGGAAAGCGAAGCCGTGATGGGTGCCGGGATAGATCTCGACCTCGTTCTTCGTGCCTTCCATTGCCTGCTTGTCGATGATCTTGGTCGCAATATCGATCTGCTGGTCGATCATGGGCGTTGCTTTTTGTGTTGTGATTCCGGTGTCGGGCTGGCTGTTCGATACGATTGCAAGGAAACGGCAGCATGACAAGGCGAGCGGCCGTCACGTTGGCGTTGAACCGCGCTCTTGAACGTTTCCCTTGGGATTGCCATTGTCTTGTCGTGACGATCAATTTGCAGCGACCGGAGCGTTTCAGATGACCCAGACCAGCAATCGGTTTTTCGACGAGATCGGCCGTTTGATGAATGACGCCGCCGGCGCCGCCCAGGGCGTCAAGCGCGAGGTCGATACGGTCATGCGCAGCCAGGCCGAGCGCATTTTGCGCGATCTTGATGTCGTCAAGCGCGAGGAGTTCGACGTGGTCAAGGATATGGCCCGCCTGGCGCGCGAGGAGAACGAGGCACTGAAGAACCGGATTGCTGTTCTGGAAGCCAAACTCGGCATTGCGCCGGCCACGCCAGATGCCGGCAGCATGGCGGACGGGTAGGGTTATTACCCTCCCCCTCCAGGGCCCTCCAGGGGAGGGTGCAAACCCAAGAAAAATCCCTTCATTTCCTTGTCATTTCGCCCCTTTGGGGCTAAAAGCCCGCCACGTCCGCAGCCCCCGCACCCCTGGAGGCTTGCTGTGGGACGCCGACGGGCCGCGATGCGGCCTTTAACTTTTTAGAAAACAAGGACTTAACACGATGGCGACCGTCAAGGAATTGAAGGCGACCGCGCGTCCGCAGAGCGGCAAGGGGGCCGCCCGGGCAGAGCGTCGCGCCGGGAGAGTGCCCGGAGTGATCTACGGCAACAACCAGCCCCCCGTGACCATCTCGGTCGACGACAAGGAACTGCGCCAGCGCATCCTGGCCGGCCGCTTCCTGACCACGCTGTTCGACATCGACCTCGAAGGTAAGAAACACCGTGTGATTCCGCGCGACTTCCACCTCGATCCGGTGAAGGACTTCCCGCTCCATGTCGACTTCCTGCGTCTCGGCGAAGGCGCAACCATCCGCGTCAGCGTGCCCCTGCATGTCGTGAACGGCGAAACTTCGCCCGGCGTCAAGCGCGGCGGCACCATCAACGTCGTCACCCACACCATCGAGCTCGAATGCTCGGTCGACAACATCCCGCAGTATATCGAGGCCGATGCCGGCGCGCTGGAAATCAGCTATTCGCTGCATCTGTCCGACATCAAGCTCCCGACGGGCGTGAAGTCGCTGTCGCGCGAAGACGCGACGCTCGTGACCATCGTGCCGCCGTCCGGCTATGCCGAAGAACAGAAGGCTGCCGCGGCTGCTGCGGCTGCCGGCACGGCTGCTCCGGCGGCGGGTGCTGCGGCTCCGGCTGCTGCTGCCGCACCTGCGGCGGGTGCTGCGGCCCCGGCGGCTGGCGCGAAAGCGCCGGCTGGTGGCGACAAGAAGAAGTAAGCAGCGGCAGGATGCCGCGTCATGCGCCTGTTTGTTGGCCTAGGTAACCCCGGTTCGAAATACGCGAACAACCGGCACAACATCGGGTTCATGGCCGTCGATGAAATTGCGCGGCGTCACGGTTTCGCACCGTGGCGCCGCCGTTTTCAGGGCGAGACATCCGAAGGCACGCTGGATCGCGAGAAGGTCGTTCTGCTTCGGCCGACCACCTACATGAACGAGTCCGGGCGCGCGGTTCAGGAAGCCGCGAACTTTTTCAAGCTCGGCGCCTCCGACATCACCGTGTTTCAGGACGAGCTCGAACTGCCGCCCGCGAAAGTCCGCGTCAAGGTCGGCGGCGGTATCGCCGGCCACAACGGGCTGCGTTCGATCACCTCGCATATCGGCAACGAATACCGCCGGGTGCGGCTCGGGATCGGCCATCCCGGTATCAAGGAGCTGGTGCACGGCCACGTGCTCTCGGATTTCGCCAAGAGCGACCGCGCCTGGGTGGAAGCCCTGTGCGCGGCGGTGGCCGAGAATGCGGGCTTGCTGGCGGCAGGGCACGACTCCTCGTTCCAGAACAAGGTGCATCTGGCGCTGCAGGCCAAGGGAATTTTCGACAAGGGTGATGATGGCGCGCCGTGACGCGTCGTCGACCGACAGCAACGAACTTCAGGACAAGTTATGGGATTCAAATGCGGTATCGTTGGCCTGCCCAATGTCGGCAAGTCGACGCTGTTCAACGCGCTGACCGAGACGGCAGCGGCGCAGGCGGCGAATTATCCGTTCTGCACCATCGAGCCGAATGTCGGCGAAGTCGCCGTGCCTGATCCCAGGCTCGACAAGCTGTCGGCGATCGCAGGCTCTGCGCAGATCATCCCAACGCGGCTGACCTTCGTCGATATCGCAGGGCTGGTGCGCGGCGCTTCGAAGGGCGAAGGCCTCGGCAACCAGTTTCTTGCTACCATCCGCGAGGTCGACGCCGTCGCCCATGTGGTGCGGTGTTTTGAGGATTCCGACATCACCCATGTCGAAGGCAAGATCGCGCCGTTGGCCGACATCGAGACCATCGAAACCGAACTGATGCTCGCCGACCTCGACAGCCTGGAGAAGCGGGTCGACAATCTGACGAAAAAGGCCAAGGGCAACGACAAGGACGCCAAGGAAGCGCTCGACCTCGTTAACCGCGCCCTGGTGCTGCTGCGCGAGGGCAAACCGGCTCGGGCACTGGAGCGCAAGCCGGAGGAAGAGCGCGCCTTCGGCATGCTCGGCCTCTTGACGTCGAAGCCGGTGCTCTATGTCTGCAACGTCGAGGAAGGCTCGGCCAAGGACGGCAACAGCTTCTCAAAACAGGTGTTCGAGCACGCCAGGAAGGAAGGCGCGGTCGCGGTGGTGATCTCGGCCAAGATCGAATCCGAGATCGCGACCCTGTCACGTGAGGAGCGCGCCGATTTCCTCGAGACGCTTGGGCTGGAAGAGGCCGGCCTCGACCGCCTGATCCGCGCCGGCTACCAGTTGCTCGACCTCATCACCTATTTCACCGTTGGCCCGAAGGAAGCCCGCGCCTGGACCATCCATCGCGGCACCAAGGCGCCGGCGGCAGCCGGCGTGATCCATACCGATTTCGAAAAGGGCTTTATCCGGGCCGAGACCATCGCCTATGCCGATTACGTCGCGCTGAACGGCGAAGCCGGCGCCCGCGACGCCGGCAAGCTCCGCCTGGAAGGCAAGGAATATGTCGTCGCCGACGGCGACGTGATGCATTTCAGGTTTAATACGTGAGATATTGCGTGCCGCGGATGCGGACCCAGTAGGGTGGGCAAAGCGCAGCGTGCCCACCATGTCCCTCGCGATCCGGGAAAGATGGTGGGCACGGCGCAAGAGCGCCTTTGCCCACCCTACGATTCTCGCGCAACTACCGCATGCCGCCCTGATCCCGGATCGCGCCGAGATGCTCGTTGATGCGGAAGACGATCAGGATGAATTCCGCGGCGATGCGCGAAAACACCACGCCGACCACGACGCCGGCGATCGAGGACAACAGCAGGATGAATCCGCCAAACGGGCTGACCGCCATCGCGGCAAGCGCCGAAAAAATTCCGGATAGGCCGAACAGCACGATCAAGCCGATGACCAGCCAGTAGAAAGTCTTGATAATCGTGGGCGTGATGAAGCGGTCCCACTGAAATAGATCCTGAAAATCGAACATCGATGGCTCTCCGGCGGGTCAAGAAACCTGGTCCCAGACCGCACAGGGCTAGCCCCGAAAATTGCTTCGGGCAAGTCAGCGCGAGCGCCGAGAGCGGTACTCGCCGCCGGCGAACGAGCCATGCGGGTGGGCGGGTTGAGATTGCCGCAAATAACGGCCACAATCGGGCTTCCCCACCACAATCCTCAATCCAAATCGTCAATCGATGACAACGCTGACCTTCGAAGACTTCACGCCCGGCCATTTCGGCACGTTCGGACCGCGCCACGTCACGCGCGAGGAGATTTTGGCGTTTGCCGCCGAATACGACCCGCAGCCGATGCATCTGGACGAAGCTGCCGCCAACGCGTCGATGCTGAAGGGGCTGTCCGGTTCGGGCTGGCATCTCAGCTCGCTGGTGATGCGGATGCTGTTCGACGGGTTTATCGGCCGCACCGCCTCCCTCGGCTCGCCCGGTGTCAACGAAATGCGCTGGCTGTCGCCGCTGCGCCCGGGCGATGACCTGACGCTGGATGTCAGCGTCGCGGAGGCGAGGATTTCGAAAAGCCGGCCCGAGACCGGCGTCGTGACCCTCAAGAGTACGATCCGCAACGCGGCCGGGGTCGTGCTGTGCGAGATGGAGTCCCCGATGATCGTGCGCCGACGCCTTGAAGCAGGAGCGGAGTAGCGATGCGGTTTTTCGAGGACATTGAGATCGGCGCGCGGCGCGAGTTTGGCTCGTTCACCTTCACGGCCGACGACATCAAGCGGTTTGCCGCGCAGTTCGATCCGCAGCGCTTTCACCTCGATGAGGAAGAGGGGCGCAAATCGCTGTTCGGGGGGCTGGCCGCATCGGGCTGGCACGTTGCGGCGGTGTGCATGAAGCTCTTGGTCGCCGACGGCAAGCGATTGACGGCCGAGGCCGCCGCACGCGGTGAGAAGGTCGCGGTGTGGGGGCCGTCGCCGGGTTTTCGCGAACTGCGCTGGGTCAGGCCAGTGTTGGCGGGCGATACCGTCAGCTTTTCCAACCAGGTCGAAACCAAGCGGACCTCGGAGAAGCGTCCCGAATGGGGCATCCTGCAGGCCCGCAATACCGGCACCAACCAGCGCGACGAAGTCGTGTTCTCGTTCCTCGCCACCGCGTTCGTGCCGCGACGGAGTGGGATTTCCGGAGCTTAATCGTAGCCCGGATGAGCGCAGCGATATCCGGGACCGGTGCCCGTGTGAATCCCGGATATCGCTGCGCTCATCCGGGCTACATGTCCCTTCGGGGCAACTACGCGCGCCCATCCGGCGAAACATGGTTAGCCAATTGTTTCGTTAGTGCTTCGTAATCCACGACTCCACGAAACCGCTTTTTTGCTAACGCATTTTGAACTTTCTGCCTGCCAAATGCGTCTCAGGGGAAGTACCGAGGGGATGAAAATGGCAGATCGCAACGGCCTAAAATTCGTCGGCTTTGTCTTCGCAACCGTCACGATGGCGGTGATGCTCACCGCCACGATGGTGGTGAAATCCTATGCCGATGGCGTTTACACGATCGAGGACACCGCGTTCGTCCGCCAGTAGTTGCGGATCGAGCAAGCATGGGCCGAATCTCAAAAAGATTCAGCGGCTCCAGATCAACGTCATTGCCACGACCGCAAGCGTCAGCAGTCCGACAAAGCGGATCACGAGCGTGCCCATGCTATGCGACGATTGCCGCAACGGCATTGAATCCATGTTGTCTGGCTGAACGTTTTGCATCGCCGGTGTGTCCCCAAAAAGGTGCCTGCCGCCAAGTGACGACATCCGTCGTTGGACGCGACCGTGCTTATAAAGTTCAGATCGAACACAGCCAAATAAAACCGCCGCGCTCCCGGACGGAACGCGGCGGAGTGTTAGATTTTTGCAACGATCAGATTAGGCGTTGCGCAGGCCGTCAGCGGCGCGCTTCCACTGCGTGACGTTGTCGGCGATCATGCGCGTCGACTTCATCGCCGCCTGGCTGAGCTGCGCATAGCCCGAAATCTCGCGCTGGACGCGCTGCCCTTCGGCATGGAGCAAGTCGCGGAGGCTTTCGAGTTCGGAAATCAGCTTCTCGATTTCCGCCAGCGACGTGCCGGCGACGCGCTGGATCAGCGAATTGACGTTGTTGACGGTCGCTTCGGCATTGGCGTCGATCGGCATGGTGTCTGGGGCCACCGCGGGCCGACGCAGATAGGCGATATCGTTGCGAACGAAATCGCGGATGCCGGCCTCGACTTCGGATACGGCGGCGAGATCGCTGTCGGCTTCCGTGGTGGAATCAACTTGTTCGGAACGATTGGTGGCGTTCATCGGCTATTCCTCTGTTTCGCTTTCAGGCGAGCGCGGACGTCCCCCGCACGACGAAGTGGAGCGGGGCCCATCTGTCCCGCCGATTTTGTCCGCATCTTGGCCAATCTGCGGCAATGATGGTTCATTCTCTGGGGTGGTGCCCTCGAGATCGGAAAGCGCGTCAAATTGGGACGATTTCGGCCCTCACCAGCTACGCCTGAAGCCCGCGCTGAGGCTCTTGTTGGCGGCGCCCGACGGCGTTTCGCCGATCGAGCCCGAGATGGTGACGCCGTCGAACAGCTTTTGCTCGGCGCCGACCTTGCGCAGCCACTTGTCGTCGGATGTCGATAGCGTCTGGCCGGCGATCAAGCTGGTGCCGGTGTCGGCAATGCTGAGCTTTGCCGACTGGTCGGTCTCGTAGCTGCTGGCCGGATGGCCGACGATGCCGGGCACCGGCACGATGCCTTGCTGGATCAGGTTGTAGTCGTTCTTCAGGGTCAGCGAATATTGCTCGCTGATCGGCAGCGATTTGCTCAAGGAAGTGCCGAGCTTACTCTGCTCGGATCCGGGATCGACCCGGGCCTCGACCGCGGTCGTGTCCCAAATCGAGCCAACGCCTGGTGCGGTAATCGCAGCCCACGCGGTGCCGGACGATTGCGGCAGGCTGCCGCCATTGGCAAGTTTCTCCGAGAGCAGTTCGGACGTCGTCACCGTGCCTTGCCGCGCGACCGTCATGTCGGCGCCGATCCGCGCATCCCAGAACGGCGAGATGGATTGCTTGACCGATACTGCGGAGGTGCCGTTCGGTCTTTCGTTGGCGGACCATGAGGCATCCGCGCTGGCAGCGCCTTTCGACGAATTGCCTCCCTTCGGCGCCTGAAAGCTCAGGGTCGATGCATCGACGTTGAGCTGGCTCCAGTCGAGCTTTTCGACGTCGATGTCCTTCATGATGTCGGCATCGTTGACGCTGGGAGCGGCCTCGGCTTCTTCAGCCTCCTGCATCTCCGCCTCGTCGCCGGTCGGCGGCGTTTGTGCCGCCACAGCCAATATCGAAGCCAAACTTACGCCGGCCACCAGCATTGGCAGCCGCGCCCAGCCAAATCGCATTTTCGGAATCATTGCCCGCCCGCATTCCAGTCGCGCCAAGAATGCGTTCGCTCTGTTGCGAAATTATGGCGGGTGGTCGAATGCCGTCATTGCGCTCCTCGCAATGACGGCATCTGTGAGTTACACCGCCATCCGCGGCAGATGAATGGGGTAGCCCACGGTCTGCTCGACCAGATCGAAGGTGTCGACCAGCACGCGCAAGCTGGTCAGGCGGCCGGCCCTGAACTGGGCGAAATGGGCGATGCGCAGGCTGATCGGCTTGTTCGAATCCAGCGCGGTCAGCGAATAGCGCATCATCGAGGCGGCGGTATCCACTCCAAGCATGATCGATTCGCGGTCGAAGCGGTGGACGCGGAAATTGTCCGCGATCTGCCTGATCACCTCCATCACGGCCGCCTTGCCGCGGCGCTGGCCGAAGAACGGATACATATCGATCGGTCCATAGATCGCCCAGTCGACCTCCTCGTCGAGCAGGGTTTCGAGATCGGCAGGCTGGCGTTCATTGATCGCACGATGCAACGCGCGCGAAAAACGCCAGAGACTATGCTCTGTCATTTTGATTTGGTCCTAAAAACTGGATTTCAAAAACGGCAGTCACGCCCAATCGGGCGTCTTCATCGACGCCGGGGCCGAAATGCCGGACTTTCACTGTTGCAGCGAGAAATAAAGCAGTTTCGCCAGAACACAATTGTCGTTTTTGCAATGCACAAATGCGACTGTTTTGGTCGCATTATCGGTCGTGGCGGCGCGCCGGCTGGCGCGGTGGATGATGCGCTAAATCAGCTCCGGCTTTCTACCGGTCAGGATCGCGGCGAGGTCGCGTTCGAGCAGTTGCTGGACCAGATCGAACGTGTCGATGATTTCCCTGATCTGGCTGATCTTGCCGTGGCGCAGCGTGTAGAAGCCGGCGATGTCGAACTGCACCATGCGCTGATTGCTGCTCTTGCGGAAGAACACGCGGATGAACGCGGCCGCCTTGTCGCCCTCGACGACCAGGATCGGCACCTCGCAGCGCAGTTCGGAATAGCGGGCGCGGACGGCGTTCCACATCTCGCGCATTTCGGCCTTGCCGCGGCGATGGCCCATATGCGGCAGGATATCGATCGGGGCGTTGGCAAGGGATTCGATGTCGTCGGTGCAGCGCGCCAGCGCGCCTTCGACGTCGCCGGAATACAGGATGTTGAGGAAATCCAGTACGCGCTGACGATGAGATTCCTCGGTCATTCGTCCACCCCGTCTGGGTTCGATCCGGCTCTGCGGCCCAACCCAACGGAAGGGCGGAGGGATCAATCAGCAAAAGCAACCTTCAGTATGTGACGTGGTGGTTTCCAAAAGGTTCACTGCCGCCCGCGTTGCGACGACACAGAACACGCTGGGGCCTGTTGCAGGGTGATGACCCGCAGAGCGGGCGTCTCGCGCGTTCGCGCGACCAGTGGGCTTCTCGCAACAACGGAACGCTACCGTCCCGCCCGCACTCGCCGGCTCGCCCGCACCGGAAGCGCCGCCTCGATCAGCGCATGCGCCGCCTCCGTCTCCATATAGGACGGATCGCGATGCAACAGCACGACGGCGAACGAGCCGTCGAGCAGCAGCAGGATTTGCCGCGCGAGCCGGAGGGGTTCGACTATGCCCTCCTCCGCAAATGTCGCGCGCAGCCATTCCTCGAACTTTTTCTTGTGCGCGGCGCCTATCTTGATCGCGGGATGTCCGGGCAAATTGGCGAGCTCGGCCGCAGTGCGCAGGAATCCGCATCCGTTCCACTTCGGATGCCGCGCTGAGCGTGCGAGATGGCGAAAGATCGCTTCGACCTTGGCAGGCAGGCTGCCCTGGGCTTCCGAAAACCATTTTCGGAACAACGCGAGATTGGGCTGATCGCGGCCGGCGAGATACGCTGCCACCAGATCGTCCTTGCTTTTGAAGTGATAATAGAGCGTGCGCTTGGTAACGCCGGCCTTGGCCGCTACTGCGTCGACGCTGACGGCCCGGATGCCATTATTGTAGAACAGCGCGTTCGCCGCCGAGATGATGCGTTCGCGCGTCGGGATACCGGGTCGTGCCATGACCGTCATGTATACCAACCAGTGAATATACACAACGCGGACCGTCTTCTACGATGCATGCAACACATTAACGCTTGCGGAGATTTGGAGATGTCCGAGCCCATTCTGATCGAAATCAAGGAGGGGATCGCGCTGATCACGCTCAACCGCCCCGACAGGCTCAATGCGCTGAACTTTGAGCTGATCGACCGCCTGATGGCGGTGCTGGATGCAATCGAGACTGACGCCAGCGTGCGCGCCATGATCCTGACCGGGGCAGGGGAGCGCGCCTTTTCCGCCGGCGCCGATATCCATGAGTTCTCAGGCAGCGTTCGCCAAGGCGCAAACATCGCCATCCGCGACTTTGTCCGGCGCGGTCAGACCATGACCGCGCGGCTCGAAGCGTTCAGGAAACCGGTGATCGCCGCGGTCAACGGGCTGGCGTTCGGCGGCGGCTGCGAGATTACCGAAGCCGTGCATCTCGCCGTTGCCAGCGAACGCGCGAGATTCGCTAAGCCGGAAATCAATCTCGGCATGCCGCCGACCTTCGGCGGAACGCAACGGCTACCGCGGCTTGCCGGACGCAAGCGCGCGCTTGAACTGTTGCTGACGGGCGATCCTTTCCTGCCGCAGCAGGCGCTGGAGATCGGCCTCGTCAATAGGGTCGTGCCGCATGGCGAATTGCTGTCCGCGGCACGGGAGCTCGCAAACCGTATCATCCCGCATTCGCCGCTTGCTGTCGGCGGCATCATCACCGCTGTCACCCGCGGACTGAACATGGCCATCGCCGAAGGGCTGCAGGTCGAGAGCGAGCAATTCGCCGCGCTGGTGCCGAGCCACGATCTCGGCGAAGGCATCAATGCGTGGATCGAACACCGGCCGCCGCTCTATCGCGGCTGTTGACGCAAGGCCAGGATCCTGCTGCCGCTCCTGTCCGGCCGGTTAAGCGGCGTCTTTGGTTGCGATCACCGCCCGGATATCGTCGGCCAGTTCGCGGTAATGCAAGCCGAGGCGCAGGTATAGCTCGCGCTTCGCCCCATCCGACGTCAACTTGCCGATCAAATCGCATTCGGCAGCGAGAGTCTCGAACCGCTCCAATTTGGCTTCAAGGTCGGTCATGACGCGTCTCCCCTAACGGCCACCAAGGGGATCAGCTTACGCCTTCATTTTACGTCACGGCTAACATCGTTATCGGATAGAACTAATTTTACAGCCTCGGCGACTGCGCGGACGCTCCGGCTCACGACTGATTGGCCGACGCTTTGAGTGCACCCGCGGACGGAGACGTTGGGCCACGCTTTCTGGTGGCGCGAGCAGACATTGGCCACCGGAAGAAACGCCGATGTGCTATTATGCCGCCAACGTCGCACAAATGACGCGGTGTTCAGATGATCACAATCCCGGAACTGGTGGCGCAAGCCTTGGGGTCGTTTCTGGCCTCGGATACCAGGAGCAGGTTTGGCTCCTCCCAAGCCCGGCTGGCTGAACTTCTCCCCTATGCAGCCAGGCTCACATTGGAATGCATCGGCAACAGCGACGCCCTCTATCACAACATCGAACACACCATGCTCGTGACCCTTGCCGGGCACGACATCCTGATGGGCCGGGCGATGCTGCGGCCAACGACGCCAGACGATTATGCCAATTTCATCCTGGCGTGCCTCACCCACGACATCGGATACGTGCGCGGAATCGTCCAGGGAGATGACGGGGATTCCTATGTCGCGGATCTCAGCGGCCGTACCGTTCGCCTGGCGCGAGGTTCATCCGATGCCGCCCTGGGCGCCTACCATGTGGACCGCTCGAAGCTGTTCGTGTTCGAGCGGCTCGACACAACCGAAGAAGTCGATGCGAGCCGGATCGCCAGGGCAATCGAGTATACGCGATTTCCCTATGTTGATTCATCGTCAAACGACGAGCTGATCGAGGAAGAGGGCCTGTTGCTGCGCGCGGCCGACCTCATCGGGCAGCTCGGCGACCCCAACTACTTGAAGAAAGCGAATGCCCTGTTCTACGAATTTGAAGAAGTCGGCATGAACAAAACGCTCGGCTACCAGACGCCGGCAGACGTCGTTTACAAATATCCGCAGTTCTATTGGAACAACGTCGCGCCGCAGATCCAGACGGCAATCCGCTATCTCAATGTCACGTCGAGTGGACGGCAATGGATCGCAAACCTGCACAGCAACGTTTTTCGGGCCGAGCGCGAAATGAACCTGTCCGGCCCGCAGCCGTGACAATGGCGTGCTCGCTCCACGTGGATCGAGCGCTCTTGTGCGCTAGAGGTGATAGCTCGGCGAATTCCGCGCCAGCCCATCGAACGCGTCGAGCAGCCGCTCGCGCCAGGCATAGACCGGATCCTCTTCCATCAGCAGCTTGAACGGGCTGACCACCCGCGCCCACTGGAACGCGCCGAACACGATATAGTCCGCATAGTTCGCTGCCGTGCCGCCGAGGTACGGCTGCGTCCGCAATGTCAGCCGCAGCGGATCGAGGCTTTTGCGAAAACCTTCGACCGCCGTGTCGCGGCTAGCCATGATTTCTTCCAGCGGCTTGCCGAAACGCGCCTCGCGCGTCTTGCGGAAATAGGCCGCGTCCTCCGGCTTCAGGTTGAGCGGGATGTCGGCAATGATGAGCGGAAACATGCCGCCGATCACCCCGTCGCCCCACCAGTTCAGCATCCGCGCCATGGCGCGGCCGCCCTCGCCGCCGAACAGCGACGGCCGGTCCGGATATTTGTCTTCGAGATAGTTGGCGATGGTCCAGGAATCGACGACCGCGCTGTCGCCGTCGAGCAGCACCGGTACCTTCTCCGAGCCATGCGGCGCGATCGCGCTTTTCTCAGTGAAGCACCAGGGAATCGTCTCCGCCGACAGCCCCTTATGCGCCAGCGCCATCCGCGTTCGCCAGCAGAATGGGCTGAACGGACGGGATGGATCGGTGCCGACGAGTTCGTAGAGTTTGAGGGACATGGCGTCTGATCCTGCTTGGGCTCAGTCGTCAGACTAGCCGGCGGTGCGAGGAGCGCAAGCGACGACTTGTCCGCCGTAGCTCGAGAGCGAAGGCGGAAGCAATCCCTCCCACCGTCGTCCTCTCTCACCGTCGTTCGCGAGGACGACGAGGCAGCCTGCCAAATTGCGTCAAGTCCAGCCAGGGCTATGGGATGCAAACGTGGTCAACGTCGCCGCGACTGCGCAGCCGTTACGCCGCGCAATCGCCGGCGCCAAAACGTCTAGACCGTCGAGATGCCGTCGATCGGGCTGATGTCGCCGACGAACCGCAGCAGGTCCGCCATGGTGAATTCGCCCTGTGTCTTGGACGGCAGCGTCGGCTTCCAGTTCTTGCCCTTCAGCCACAGATACGATTGACGGTCACCGTGGACGAGGCCGACGAACACTTCGGCCACGATCGTCGCGCCGACCGGTCCGAGCTTTTCGCCGCCGCCGCGCTGCTCGGCCTCCTTGAGGATGTAGTACCAGAGCGGTGTGTGCTCGTGCAGGCCGTGCTTCTTTGCCGCGGCGCCGTCCGTGCCACGCGCAATCTCGGCCGGGGTGAGCGGATTCTTGATCTTCATCGCCTTGGCGACATCCTGTCCCGACGGCAGCCCCAGCATGACGCCGCGCTTGAGATTGCGGAACGGCAGGCTACCGCCACCGCCCGGCAGCTCGTGCAACTGCGGTATCAGGAACGGATCGATCTTTCGCGACGGATTGAGCCGCACATTGGGAGGATTGGCCGCCAGCACCTCGTGATAGCGGCGCCAGTCGATGATCCAGTTGCTCGAGAGCACCGGTATAGGCAGCGGCGGCTGTATCGGATCAGGCGCGAGATCGCCGATGATTCCGCCCGACAGGCCGGTGAACTTGAACAGCAGATCGAGCGTAGCGGGAATGCCGCCGCCCGGCGTGAACTTGCGGTTGTGGCTGTAGACCTCGCGCACCATGCTGTGTCCGAAGCGGTACGCCGCCGCGGAAAACTCGACCGGCATGTAGGGCGTCTTCTTGAAGCGATAGAAGCGGCGGCCCTGATCGAGGATCTTGGCGACGATGCCCTTCTCGGTGATGCGCTCCACGAAATCATGCAGCACCATCCATTGATAGTGCCAGGTCACCGTCTGGCGCGCTTGCGTGAATATCTCGCCGGCCGGCACCCCGGACGCGGCGAGATGGTCGCAGACCTTGTTGTGAAACTTCAGCATCGCCAGGTGCGTCTGGGCAACCACGAGATTCTCGTCATTGCGATGGTCGCCGATCAATGCGAAGCCTTCCGGGTTACGCGGCAGGTCGTTGCGCGGCGTGATGGTTACATCGTCAACGCTGATGGTCTTGCCGAGCAGCAGTTTCGGACCGGGAGACTTGCCGTCGGCATCGCCGGGATTGCGCGCGTAAAGCTGCCGGCTGCCGTCCGGGCCGAGACCGTAGACGCTGTCGAGATCGAGTGCCGGCGTACGGAAGTTTTCGACCGCCGTCGGGTCTGCTTCCTTGTCGCCGAACGAGGTGAGATCGAGCGTGATGTCGTGATCGACAAATTGGCCGAGATAGGTGAAGCCCGCCGGAATCTTGGTGTTGTTGCCGGCGGCATCACCGGGGTTGGGATCCTTCATCGCGTCGGCAAGCTCCTGCAGCGGCGCGTCGTCGACGGCGAGCGGTTCGAGATTCGGAAACATCCGCCCGAACATTCCGGGATCGTCATGTCCGGAAAGCGAGTCGAGAAACTGTCGGGTCGGTTGGCGGCCAGCCTTGCCATGGCCGGGCTGGACATTCACTTGAGTTGCCATCACTTCCTCCAATCAAAAATGTTGGGAGAAGAGGGGTACCGGTGTGTCGCGATGTCAGGTCAGTAAAGGTTCAGGTAAATTAGCTCGATACCCCTCGAGAGGGTTCAGTCAGCAAAACCCATCCCCAGATTGCGGCCAATCAGAGCGTGGGTGCCAGCGGTTTATTTTTCGATTTGTGTGAGCAGCTTCACTGACTGGAAGCGATGTCGAACTCTCTGCGCAGCTCCGCGTCGGTGTAAAAACACACGCCGCCATCGAGATCGCGCACCAGCCACTCCTGCAGATACACGATCTGCGTCCCGCTTTGCCGTTCATGTCGAAGCTCGAGGTGACCATCCTCGCTTCGCTGCAGTGAGCAACTGGATTGTACCCAGCTCGGCCATTCGTGCAGCGGCTGTCCGGTGAACTGCCAGGCGATCAACGCCACGTTGGTTGGGCGTGGCTTCAGCTTCAGTGTGGTGTCCACAATCGTCTCCGAAACAATGAGTCCTGCGGTTTGACAACGCCCGGGACCGGCAAAAGTTGGGCGTTCGCGCGGCGATTCTCGCCATGATTCGGCGATATTGCCTATGCGTCCCGGGGATGGATATCCGGGGATACGCGTGAATCCCCAGCCTATCACGCCGGAAAGGCGGACCAGGCAAGCCAAGCCCCGGCGATGCTGCGTTACCGCACCACTGCCGCGGTCTGGCCGAACAGGATTCGGCGCTCCTCCTCGGTGCGGTTGACGGGCTGGCCAAAGTTCGGATTGACCTCTTTCGCCTTGGCATAGGCGCGCTCGGTCGCGGGGCGGGCGCGGATGGTCTCCAGCCAGCGCTTCAGATGCGGGAAGTCGTCAATGTTCTGGCTCTGGTTCTTGTAAGGCACGATCCAGGGATAGCTCGCCATGTCGGCGATCGAATAGTCGCCCGCGATGAACTCGCGATCGGTCAGACGCTTGTTGAGCACGCCGTAGAGCCGGTTGGTCTCGTTCACGTAGCGGTCGATCGCGTATTTGATCTTGTCCTGGGCGTAGTTGGAGAAGTGATGGTTCTGCCCGGCCATCGGCCCGAGATTGCCCATCTGCCAGAACGTCCACTGGATCGCGTCATAGCGGCCGTAGAGATCGGACGGCAGAAACTTTCCGGTCTTCTCGGCGAGATACAGCAGCATCGCGCCGGACTCGAAGATCGAAATCGGTTTTCCTCCGCCCTTGGGTTCATGATCGACCATCGCGGGGATGCGATTATTCGGCGCGATCGCCAGAAACTCCGGCTTGAACTGGTCGCCTTTGCCGATGTTGACCGGAAATATTTTGTACTTCAGCCCGGTCTCTTCGAGGAACATCGTGATCTTGTGGCCGTTCGGCGTGGTCCAGTAGTGAAGGTCGATCATGGGGCGATCCTGCTGGTTGAAATCCGTGCATCGCAAGAAAGATGCGGATGCATGAATTTGATCGGACCGATGTCCCAAGTCAATGCGGGCTAAGGGCGTCGCGCGGAAATGTGATGACGGCTGGCGCCGCGAGACTAGCGTTGCGGCGCGCCGATGCGGCCGTGCTCGCGCAGCAGCTTTTCGCCCGATGCGGTGACGGTCACCATCAGTCCGGTTCCGGCGATGGTTTCGCGCGTGACGTAGCCGCGATCGGAAGCGTCTTCCCAGATCGTCAGGCGCGGACAGGAGGTTCGCCAGGTCGCGACCACTTCTGCGTAATTCCGCGGCTCGCGGGCGACCCATTCGACGAAGTCGAGCACCAGTGGATCTGCAGCATCCGACATCAGCCATCTCCCTTCAGAAGGAAGCAACCGAGCCGTGAACCAGCAACAGCCAGCTTCCGTAGAGAATGTAATAGCCGGCCACCGTCGTAATCAGCCGGTTCGCCCAGGTGCGAAACTGCGCGTCGCTCATCGCCTCAAGAATCCGCCGCGCCAGTGTGGTGCCGAGCATCGAGGCCGCGATCGCAACTGCAGCCAGCACGGGATCGAGCGTCGCCGCCTGGTCGATGATGCCGCCGAAATAGATCAGTTTTGTGAGATGGCTGACGACCTGGCAGGTTGCCTTGGTGGCGACCACCTCGCGGCGGCCAAAATTGCCGCCGAGAAAGAACGTGTCCATTAAGGGACCGGAGACGCCGGTCATCAGCATCAGGCCCATGCAGATGAAGCCGTAGAACGAGCCCTGCCAGATGCTGTCCGGATTCGGCTTGAGGTTCTTCGGCATCAGCCGCGCCATGAACGGTGTGGCCCCGAGCAACAGCAAGGCAATCGGCTTGTCCGGCACGTAGCGGGTGAGCGACCAGAGGCCGAGCGCCAGCGCGCAGCCGATCAGATAGACGAACACCGGCCGCCAGCGGATATGCGCCCGCCACAGAAATGCGCGCCAGCCATTGGAGGCCATCTGCGTGATCGCGTGCAGCACCATGGCGGTGGGCAGCGGCATCAGCATCAACAGCACGCCGATCAGGATCATCCCGCCGGCCATGCCGAACAGGCCGGACAGGAAGGCCGTCGCGACCATCAGGGCACCGAGGGCTGCAATCATCAGCGGGGTCACGCGGAATCTCCTGCATCAGCAAGGCTCGGTTTGAAACGCGCGGCGCGCTGCCTCTGCTCCCTCGCCCCGCCCTTCGCGGGGAGAGGGTCGGGGTGAGGGGCTGCCTCCGCAAACTCGCTCACAATCGGGCTCGCGGAAGCAGCCCCTCACCCGGCGCTTCGCGCCGACCTCTCCCCGCGAAGAGCGGGGCGAGGTTGAAGCCGGCCGCACCGATTCAACCCAACGCTACTTCAAACCAAGGCTACTACACCCATTCTTGTGCCTCGCTTGTCGCAGCTACGCAAACCGAGTTATCTTGCTCTGGCATCAGTTTTCCTGAGGGTCATGTGCGGCGGCTGCTCTTTCTTAACGGCATCAAAGCGTTCGAAGCGGCAGCGCGCACCGGCAGCTTCGCCGCCGCCGGGACCGAGCTCAACGTTTCCGCCGCCGCCGTCAGCCGGATGGTGCATCTGTTGGAAGAGCGACTGGGCGTGGCGCTGTTCGAGCGCAAGGCCAACCGCCTCGTGACCACCACCGCCGGCCGCGCCTATCAGAACGGGCTGACGCCGATCTTCGACGCGCTGGCGAGCCTGACCGCGCAGGTGACGGCGCCTGCAAGCGTGCGCGTGCTGACCATCGGCGTCGGGCCGACCTTTGCGATGAAATGGCTGATCCCGCGGCTGGCGGACTTCCGCAAGGAAGAACCCGATATCGACGTCCGCATCACCACCGGCGGCGCCGCGGTGCCGTTCGGCGAGGACTGGAGCTGCGGCATCAAGCTCGGCGACGGCGAATGGCCTGGCCTGATCGCCGAGCCGTTGTTTGCCGCCGATCTGCTTCCAGTCTGCGCGCCGCGCCTTGCCAACGCGCTCAAACGTCCCGGCGATCTGAAGGGGCCGACCCTGCTGCGGGTGGCGCATTCGCCAGACGACTGGCCGTCATGGCTCGAGGCCGCCGGCACCGCCCGCATCAGCGCCCGCGGACCGGAGTTCGAGTTTTATGGCCAGGCGCTGCAGGCCGCCGTCGACGGCCTCGGCATCGCCATGGGCATCCGCCCCTATATCGACGATGACCTTGCGGCCGGCCGGCTGGTCGCGCCGTTTGCGTTAAGTGTGCCGAAAGGCATGCGCTGGTATCTGGTGTATCGCGGCTTCAGCACCGGGCAGCGCGATTTCGCCGCGTTCCGGCGCTGGATCGTTCGCGCGGCAGCGGAGCCCGCCACGCGCCGCAGGGGCCACAGACATGCCGGATGAGAAGATCGAAACGCTGGTGATTGGCGGCGGCCAGGCCGGTCTCGTGATGAGCCACCGCCTCAAGCAGCGCGGACTGTCGCATCTGGTGCTCGAGCGCCACCGGATCGCCGAACGCTGGCGCAGCGAGCGCTGGGACGGATTGATATTCCAGTTTCCGAACTGGTCGGTGCGGCTGCCGGACTTTCCGTTTCCGCACAGCGATCCCGATGGGTTCTCGGATACGGCCACCATCATCAAATTTATCGAGGCCTATGCGGATTTCGTCGCGCCGCCGATCCGCTGCGGCGTCGCGGTGACGCGGCTGTCGCAGCGCGACGGCGGGCGCTTTATCGCCGAGACCACGGATGGCACGATCGAAGCGGACAATGTCGTCGTCGCCACCGGACCCTATCAGCGCAGCGTCATCCCGGACCTGTTGCGCGATCATCCGGTGTTTCAGGTGCGTGCCGCCGACTATAGGAATCCCGAACAGCTTCCGCCGGGCGCGGTGCTGGTGGCCGGCGCCGGCGCGTCCGGCGCGCAGATCGCGGAGGAATTGTTGCAGGCCGGGCGACGCGTCTATCTCTCGGTCGGACGGCATCGCCGCCTGCCGCGCCGCTATCGCAGCCGCGACCTGATCTGGTGGCTCGCCGAAATGCAGTTCGACCAGATCACCCCGGAGGAGCGCGGGCAAGCGCGCCTCGGCCCGGTGATTTCGGGCGCTTATGGCGGCCGCAGCATCGATTTCCGCGATTTCGCCGCCCGCGGCATGATCTTGCTCGGACGTCTCGACGCCGCCGATGGCGGCGTGCTCGACATCGCGCCTGGCCTCGACAAAAGCCTTGGCGACGGCGACATCGCCTTCACCACCTTCCTCGACACCGTCGATGAATATGTGAAACGGCGCCGCCTGGAGCTGCCGGAAGAACCCGGCGCCCGCGCGACGCTTCCCGACCCGCCTTGCGTCACCGCGCCGCTCACGCGCCTCGACCTCGCCGCGGAGGGCATCTCTTCGATCGTCTGGGCGACCGGCTACGGCGTCGATTTCGGCTGGATCGATATCCCGGTCCTCGACGCCCGCGGTGAAGCGGTTCACCGCAACGGCATCTCAGCCGTATCCGGCCTGTACTTCCTCGGCCTGCAATGGCTGTCGAAGATGAACTCCTCGTTCCTGTCAGGCGTCGGCGACGATGCCGTGGTGCTCGCGGATCATATTTTGGCGCGGCGCTAGCGAAAAACTCCGCGACATGTGAACCCGTTCACATCTGCCTCCGCCGCGCCGTGCTCTGCTCGCGCCATGCGCAATTCCGGGGGACGCGCCATGATCTATGGCGGCTTTGAAATTCAGTCGTTCGAAGCAGGGAGAGGGCTATGGCACGCCAGGATTCAACGGGCCGATCAGGAGCCGGTGGTGATCGACGGCCTGGCATTTCCGACCCTCGAAGTCGGCTTCGCCTGGTCGAATCCGGAAGCGGCGATCGCGGACGCGAAAGCGCATATCGATCGTTTCATGCCGCGGTTCGCGAATCCGTAAGCACGACCGGCGGAACTGCCGGCCGCATCTCTTTGCCCCCTCCCGAACAGACCCTGCAAGCGACGCCGGTGCTTTCGAGCTGCCCGGATTGCAGCGCATCGCTCGCGGTGCTGCGCATCATTCCCGGCCGTGCCGGCGCCGAATACTGGACCATGCGATGCACGCGCTGCGGCGGGATCCATCTGGATATCGTCAAAGCAGCACCGGTCAGAGCGGATAATGGCGATCTCCGCGTCTGAGGTGCGCAGATGGTTCCCAATTGCGGTCTTGCTGACATCTGCTGACAGGCGGAAGCGCGCGCTTTCGCGCGGCCATTTGCCCTTTTCTCACCGGCTGACTCGTCCCATATTCGGGCGATGGCGAAGAAACCAGACGCTCCCCGAAAATCAGGCAAAACCCCGAAATCCAAGGCACACCGGCCCGAGGTGCAACCAATCGGACCGGCGCTGGCGGAACTGCTCAATCCCGCGATCAACCGCGGCGATGCCGGCATGGGCTCGGGCACCGGCCTGCAGCCGCCGCCGGATAATTCCTGGGACCGCCGCGCCGGCGGCGAGGCCGCCGCGCATCGCGCGCGCGCGTCGACGAAGGGAACGAGTTCACAAGTAACGAAGCGCGATACGGCGGGGTCGCGACTCGTGGAGGCACCCCCACCCAACCCTCCCCCGCAAGCGGGAGAGGGCTCCAGGCGTCAAGCGCCAGGCGAGGTCGGTAGTATTGAGTCGACGAACGCGCAACCATCGTCCCCTCTCCCGCTTGCGGGGGAGGGTCAGGGTGGGGGTCTCTCCACACGGCATGAACTAGACGAATCCCCCCAAGCCAACTACGGCACCGCGGCCACCATCCCGACGCTTGATCCCGAACTCGCGCGCCAGCTCGGCCTGCCGACCGCGGAAGACGACGAGGAAGCCCTCGCTCGCCCGCCGCGCAACAAGATGGAAGCGCTCGGCGTCAAAGCCACCGCCGATGCGCTGGAAAGCCTGATCCGCGATGGCCGTCCCGAATTTCGCGGGGACAATGGCCAGCTCAAAGTCTGGACGCCGCACCGGCCGCCGCGCCCGGAAAAATCCGAAGGCGGTGTGCGCTTCGAGATCAAATCCGAATACCAGCCGAAGGGCGACCAGCCGACCGCGATCGCCGAACTGGTCGAAGGCATCAACCGCAACGACCGCACCCAGGTGCTGCTCGGCGTCACCGGCTCCGGAAAAACCTACACCATGGCCAAGGTGATCGAGGCGACGCAGCGCCCGGCGCTCATTCTCGCGCCGAACAAGACGCTGGCCGCGCAGCTCTATGGCGAGTTCAAGAATTTCTTCCCCGACAACGCGGTGGAGTATTTCGTCTCGTACTACGACTACTACCAGCCCGAGGCTTACGTCCCGCGCACCGACACCTACATCGAAAAGGACTCGTCCATCAACGAGCAGATCGACCGCATGCGCCATTCGGCGACGCGCGCGCTGCTGGAGCGCGATGACGTCATCATCGTGGCGTCCGTGTCGTGCATCTACGGTATCGGCTCGGTCGAGACCTACACCGCGATGACCTTTGCGCTGAAGAAGGGCGAGCGCATCGACCAGCGGCAGTTGATCGCCGACCTTGTCGCGCTGCAGTACAAGCGCACGCAAGCCGATTTCACCCGCGGCACGTTTCGCGTCCGCGGCGACGTCATCGACATCTTCCCGGCGCACTATGAAGACCGCGCCTGGCGCGTGAACCTGTTCGGCGACACCGTCGAAAATATCGAGGAGTTCGATCCGCTCACCGGCCACAAGCAGGACGATCTCGAATTCATCAAGATCTACGCCAACTCGCACTATGTGACGCCGCGGCCGACGCTGGTGCAGGCGATCAAGTCGATCAAGAGTGAACTGAAGCTGCGGCTTGACGAGCTCAACAACCAGGGGCGGCTATTAGAAGCGCAGCGGCTGGAGCAGCGCACCACCTTCGACCTCGAAATGATGGAGGCGACCGGAAGCTGCGCCGGCATCGAGAACTATTCGCGCTACCTCACCGGGCGCCGCCCCGGCGAGCCGCCGCCGACGCTGTTCGAATACGTGCCCGACAACGCGCTGGTGTTCGCCGACGAAAGCCACGTGACCGTGCCGCAGATCGGCGGCATGTTCCGCGGCGATTTCCGCCGCAAGGCGACGCTCGCCGAGTACGGTTTCAGGCTGCCCTCCTGCATGGACAACCGCCCGCTGCGGTTCGAGGAATGGGACATGATGCGCCCGCAATCGGTTGCGGTGTCGGCGACGCCGGGCGGCTGGGAGCTGAACGAAAGCGGCGGCGTGTTCGTCGAGCAGGTGATCCGTCCCACGGGCTTGATCGATCCGCCGGTCGACATTCGTCCGGCGCGCACGCAGGTCGACGATCTCGTCGGCGAAGTGCGCGCGACCGCTGCCGCGGGTTATCGCTCGCTGATCACGGTGCTCACAAAGCGCATGGCGGAAGACCTCACCGAATACCTGCACGAGCAGGGCATTCGCGTACGCTACATGCACTCTGATATCGACACCATCGAGCGTATCGAGATTATCCGGGACTTGCGCCTCGGCGCGTTCGACGCGCTGGTCGGCATCAACCTGTTGCGCGAAGGCCTCGACATTCCCGAATGCGCACTGGTCGCGATCCTCGACGCCGACAAGGAAGGCTTTTTGCGCAGCGAGACCTCGCTGATCCAGACCATCGGCCGCGCCGCGCGCAACGTCGACGGCAAGGTGATCCTCTACGCCGACCAGATGACCGGCTCGATGGACCGCGCCATCGCCGAAACCAACCGCCGCCGCGAAAAGCAGGTCGAATACAACACCGCCAACGGCATCACGCCGGAGAGCGTGAAGAAATCGATCGGCGACATCCTCAACTCCGTCTACGAGCGCGACCACGTCCTGGTCGAGATCGGCGACGGCGGCATGGCGGACGACGTCATCAGTATCGGCCACAATTTCGAGGCCGTATTGTCCGACCTCGAAACCCGCATGCGCGAAGCCGCCGCCGATCTGAACTTCGAGGAAGCCGCCAGGCTGCGCGACGAAGTCAAACGCCTGCGCGCGACGGAAATGGCCGTGGTCGACGACCCCACCGCAAAGCAGCGCGCCGTGCAGGGCAAGGCCGGCGCTTATGCGGGTACACGGAAATACGGCGACGCCGCGAATTTGCCGGTAAGCGCGATGAAAAAGAAAGGCGTGCAGGCCGCCCTAAAATCCAGCCGCAGCGCATCTTCGGGCCGCAGCGGCGCTCCCTCCCCCCTTGCGGGGGAGGGTCGGGGAGAGGGATCTGTCTCCACGAGTCGGGCCACCTCCAAAATCCACAAACCCCATCTCGACGAAATGCATGGCCCGGAATCCTTGCCCTACCGTCCCAGCGGCGCCAAACCGCGCAAGCCCGAGCCCGGCAGCGGCAGCAAAATCTTCCAGCCAACGGATTCGCGGCAGTCCGGGCCGGAGTTCGGGCCAGCCCCGCGATCAAGCGGCGGCGCGCCGGGGCACCGGGGCGGGTGGAAGAAACGGTAATTGGGCGAACAGTTGGTTCACGTAGGTATCTAACGACGAATACCTGGTCCTAGATCGTATCTGAACAATTCAGGTCCGTTGGGTCGGACCCGCGCTCTGATTCCGAGTAGCTGCGCGCCCGGCATGTGTTTATCAAATTCGGTCAGCGCATTTTCGAGCACGGTCTTTGCCAACATGGCTGACGGCTCAAACTGAGGAATCTTGAAGTTCATTCCAATTTCCCGTGGCAACGTTCCATCATCGATCGTCAGGACCACGGAGACGTCCAGTTGCATTCCCATTGCTTTGGCTTGCTCCACGAACTCCTGAACATACGTATCCTCCCACGTGATATCAAAGCTCGGCTTGGCAATTTCCCTGCATATTGCTGCTAGAAATACAGCTTCCGCTCGATACTTCTGCTGTTCAGTGGGATTCCATCGATTCGGATTCCCAATTGAGTGATGTCGAAGCCGTCCTCTGAGCTCAACAATCTCAAGAGCTATTGCTTCTTTGTCATCTGGCCACTTGTCGAGCGCGAGTTTTGCTCCTCTCGCGACGTCCCGAAGCATTGGATCTTCCAAAATGGATTCAAGTGCTCCGCAAAACTCGCGCTTCTCTACCAATTGCGCAGCAGCCAATCGGTTTTGATGCTTCAACTTGAACCGGGATTCGAGAAACAGAAAACAATAATTGTAGGCATCAATCAACCTATCTGCTGCCAAGGCTTTCCGTCCCTCTATGAAGAAGGCCATTGGTTCGATCAGGTCAACACCTCGATCAACGGCTAAGAACGCTCTCCCAAAGATTGAAAAATCATGCATGATCTTCGAATTGGGCTCATTCCTATTCGAATTGAAGGATAAGATATGAACTCGCTCGCGCTCTGCGTCTCCCTCCGGCTTGAACTCTTGCGATATATCGTCGAAATCTACGTCAACAATCACATAGGTAGCCAATAACGATTGCCAAGCTCGAACGCCTTGCACAGCCTCTTGAATACGGTTTCCCTTAATCGAAATTCGGCTCTCAGCAATCGATCCTGAAGCTTTGAAGAATGTTGGCGCCTCATCAATCGGAAGTGCTTCGAAAATTACGCCAACGTGCGATACAAAGCCTTCGCGTCTTTCGATGAAATACTTGTGCTGGGCCTTGACTGGCCACACCTCGGAAATTCTCAACTTATTTCTCACAGCGAATTTTACTATATGCTGCATAGTGTGCGGCCACGAGTAGCGGTCGAGCGGCGAACTGCCGGGGTGGGTGAAAAAAAGCAGCTACGCGTTGAGACAGTGAACAAGATAGTCAGCCATCCAGTCCCACATCGCTCGCAAGTGATCGGAGGATGGAGCAAAATTTGGCGAATGAACATATCGATTTAACGTGTCGGCAGAGAGCAAGGAATCCGCTTGAGGAAACTTTCTTAGAAGCTCGACGTACTTTTGATCGATTTTTTGATGCGCTCTAAGGTCCTCTGCAACCTTCAAGACGCGTCTTGCTAAAGAATCGTTTTGGTTAATTGTAGCGAGCTTGGTTTGGTCGATATAATTTTCGGTTGCGAGCTCGACGAGAACGCGGAATAGCACTGAGATTGCGTTCGCATGATCGTCTAGATTTAGATGAAACTGCAACTCCTCCCATATCGCTCGATGCCGCTGTATCCTTCCCGCCCAAGCAATCGCATATATTGTATTGGGTATAAGGCTAGTCCGTTTCTGCGGCCGCGTAGCACGTGTCGGAGATGGCCGCACAACTGCGGGTTTGTTTTCGGCGGCAACCTGCTTCGAGGCTAAAGAGTTTGCAGCAGTCGGCAAAAGCCCCTCTCCCTCCAAGCGATCGAGATACGACCGCTTTGCGTCGATATCCCAAATATCTCCCAGGACCACGTACCTGTTTGCGAGATCATCCGCTATCCGGCGCAAGGCTCTTAGGACAATTGGCTCATCGTGAGTAAACTCGAATTTTCCCTTCGCACCAGAAAAGCCCACTCGGTTTCGAAAAGCCTCTGCCGACAAGAGCCGATTGAGATTCGACCGAGGAATTTTCTTGTGAGGCAGCATGCCCGCATCACCGAGCCGCTTCTCGATCTCGTCGGCCACATTGAAACTAGTACCCATACCGGTACGACTGATGAAATTTGACTTCATCCTGTCATCCCAAGTGGATTGCCCTACTCCACCTTGGCTGCCGGTATGTCTGCGGTACAGAATGTCGTCGATTCGGTCGCGATCCGTTTCAACCTGACACTGAATTGTGGCGGGGAATTCCCCCTTCCATTTGGTCCGTTGTTCCGAGAAGAATTCCTGCAATTCCGTCGTTGGAGCCCTTCTGGGTTTGTCGAGCAGCTTCAGGCAGGTCATCCGACGATTTCCGTCGAATAATACGAACTGTTCTCCATCCGGGAAAACTAGAGGTGGCTCGAAGACTTGACCGTTTGCTACAATGTCTTTGGTAAGGTTGAGCATGTGCAATTCAAAGTTATTAAACAGCCAAGCGATAGCGGCTGTCTCGTTTTCGAGTTCGCCATGCCGATCATTTGCGCGATTAATTACAAGCGATTCCAACGGTAAGTGTCGGTAGCTCATTGTCCGCTCCCCCTATGGTAGTATAGCTTAGTTCTCCCACTGGTTGTACAGCCATAAATTCATGAAACTTGGATTCGAAGAATCCCAATCGTTCTACACCAGCGGCTCGCAAAGCGCCCGCGCCTGGACAGAAGCTTGGGTGAAGGCTTGGGCCTACTGCCCGCACTGCGGCAACGCCAAGATTTCATCCTTTCCCAACAATTCCCCCCTCGCCGATTTCTTTTGCCAATCCTGCAAAGAGGAATTCGAACTCAAGAGCCAGAAAGGCAGATTCGGAACGCGAGTCGTCGATGGTGCGTTCAAGACCAAGTGCGAACGCCTCGCCGCCAGCAACAATCCGAATCTGCTTCTGATGAACTACGACCTCAAATCGCTTGCGGTCGTGAACCTGTTTATTGTGCCGAAGCATTTCTTCGTCAGGGAGATTATCGAGGAGCGAAAGCCGCTGGCGCCCACTGCGCGACGGGCCGGTTGGATCGGCTCCAACATCCTGCTTAGTCGAATTCCAGACTCCGGGAAGATACACATCGTCCAGAACAGCGTTGTTCGCGCGAAAGAACTCGTCCTCGCCGATTGGCAAAAGACACTCTTCCTCAGAAACGAATCTCCGGAAACGCGGGGCTGGTTGCTGGATGTGATGAAGTGCGTGGAGTCACTTGGCAAGCGAGACTTCACGCTTGACGAGGTCTACGCTTTCGAACGGCATCTCGGCGATCTCTATCCTGGCAATCAGAACGTCAGACCGAAGATTCGGCAACAGCTTCAATACTTGCGTGATCGCGGGTTTATTGAATTCGTTTCGCGCGGGAATTATCGTTTGCGACACTAGGGAGCCCGGCCATGGCGTGGTTTCTGAATCACTACAAATGCGACCGTTGCAGGCGTCGATGGGCCGATGAATGGTCCTGCACGTGCGACGACACATGCCCGCATTGTGGGGCGCGAGATATGACGCCTTACGAAAGCGAGGAACTGACCACGCTTATTGAGCAAGAGGGCAAGGAGTTCGTCGTCCTGTGGTCGCCGGAAACGGCGGAACACGATCCGGACTATCGCGAACTTGGCCGCTTTCCGACCCGAGAGAAGGCGCTGGAGTTTCTGGCGGCGGACGGTTGACTGTCGGCTTTCTGTTATGCCGCCTTCGATCCCTGAGGCTGCGCCACCAGGTCGATGCCAAGCGCATGAAGCACCTTAATGATGGCCCGAATTCTGGGTTCGCTTCACCGCCGAATGCCCGGTACAAATTCTCGCGGGAGAGGCCTTCTCCGCCACTGCGTTCATTCCACGCGCGCGGGCTACCGTGCCGATGGCAACAGCGATTGCGGACGTATCCTCAGATTCGAATGCTTCGTTGAGGTAAGCTGCGATCATCTCGGGACTGTCGAGATATTCGGCTGCATCGAACGGTATTGCCTTGGCCATTTCAGTCCTCCGACTCACTGCCGCTCGCGCCATGTCGGCTAGTGTGACACATAGCGGACAGACATTTCCCGGACCCCGAGGGCATTGGATTGAAGCCCGTTGGTACCGCGTGTCTGATCAGCACGATCGATACATCTCCTGCAGTGGCTTTCCACTCAGAAAGATAGTGTGAGGAGTCAAACCGCCCCTGCGAGCGATCCAGCGGCGTACCCGCGTCGGATAGGTCGAGTACATCATCAAGGTTGCTTCGGGATCAGTGAAGGCGCGACCATTGGCGCCGTAATTCCAGGCCGCATGGAAGCCGAGCGTCGCGCGCGGCGTTACGCAGATTTTGTCGTGAGGGAGCGCGCTGAGAACCATGGTGCACGCCGAGGCACAGAGACCGTCGATGATGACGGATTGGCCCGATGAAGCCAGGCGATCATATTTAACGATGTAAGTCGCGATCAGACCGCCTCGATCATTCGTGATGCGTACTGCAGAACTTGCCTCTGACACATTTAGGGTCAGCAGAACTGCCACAAGGAATCCTGTCACGTACTTCATGTCCCACCCCTGGGTTCGAGCAAATCGATTTGGATCGCTTTGCGTGATGCGCGAAGCTGCGACAGGCTTGTTCAGATTCATGGCATTGTCTGGGCGCAAACCGCAGGACAGCAACGCCGGTTCCCTGACTGCAAACTCGTGAGAACAAGCCGCACCTGAAACGAAAGATTGAGATCGCCCCTCGCAAGTCGAGTGGCCGGATGTGGGGTTATGACCTCCGCAGGGGAACTCTCATCTTGGAGGTCGCGTCTGCCGCGATGGCTTTCGAGGGCGGACCAGAATTCCCCGCGCGCTAGCGACCGTGCCAATGGCAACTGCGATTACAGATGCGTCCCCGGACTCGAACGCTTCGTTGAGATAGCTGCGATCATCTCGGGACTATCTAGATATTCGGCTGCATCAAACGGTTTCGCATTGGCCATTCAGTTCTCCAGCTGCGCGATGGTTGGCAGCACCTGCAGCTTGTCGCTCAGCGCAACTTTAATCACGCAGTTGCCCCTCAAACCTCCGCCCTCAATCCCTAAACGCCTTCTGAATATCCTTCGCGAGTGGGCGTTGGGCGGTATTCGGGCGAACACTACTACCGATTGCGCTGCTGGCCGGGCAAATCACGCATGGCTTGGTCCAGTTCTTACTGCAAAAATAAATCGCTTCGCGAATACCCCAAATCACTCCTACAACTCCCGCCATCCCGCACCCGCTGGAGGGGCGTATCGCGATCGTCACGTACGTTGGGCGCGGGATGCGATGGACGCGGCAGCGTCAGGCGCGCAGGTTGATCGCAGGGCGGGCCTTGGCCTGTGAGCGAAAAGAACGGCGCGCAGACGACCGGCGCTTAAACGCTTCGACCAGGACTTCGGTTTGGCAGCATACGGGCCGATCGAAACATTCTGGTCGGGGAAGCCGCGGACGGCAAAGCCGTGTGGTCCTGGCACCCGTTGCTGGTGTCAAGCTGGCGGAGATTGATCTGACACAACCGGGTCTCGATCGATCGTCAATCCGCCAGCGACGGAGGCCAGAGGAATTCGGCTCCGGGGAGAGCGCGGTATACGCCGTTAAAACCATTGCGCAGGGAAGGCCGGGTGTTCCGGCGCACCTGCAGTCCGCCGTGTGCATTTTTGCGCACGACTGCGGGTGTTTTGGGCACCCGGCCTTTCCTGCGCCCTCTTCGATTTCGAGGGCATCGCCGATGCAAAGCTCGGGCGGATGGCGCCGCGGGAACGCGAGCGCGTGTCCGCTCCACTGTCATGCCCCGCGAATGCGGGGCATCCAGTACGCCGCGGCCTCTCGGCTCAATCACGGAGGCCTCTGGAATACTGGATCACCCGCTTTCGCGGGTGACGACAAGCGAACTAGTTGTTTGACATTCGAATCCGAAAAGCGCGACTGCGCCCTCACCCCGATCGCCGGTGGCTGGTGTTCTGCGTCAGATTGCCGTGCGCGCCCTGTTCGCGGATGTTGTTCTTCTCGTCGTTGCGATGGCCCTTGGTGGTGTCGAGCGGCACGCGGGGCGCGCTGCCGGGGCCCTTGGGGCTCCGATTGTCCGGGGGAATCGGAGGCGCGGTCTTTGGCATCATGGTCTCCGTCATCAACGGAAAAAACAACGCTGGCCTTGGCGAAATCGTTCCGCGGGGAATGGCGGCGCAATCCATGCCTCCGCTTGTGGCGCTATGGCTGGCGGCTTCCGGCTTCGCCAAGGCTTCGGCAGACAAGTCGCCGCGTTGCTCGCGATGACGCCTGCTAGCGGCTTCGCGCTAACGCGCCACGCTCGCGCAGCATTGCCAGCACCGCATTCAGATCCGGCACCACCGCCGCGCATCGCGCACGCGACTCTTCGGTCGGCGTCACCATGTCGGGCACCATGATGGTGATCGCGCCCGCGGCATGCGCAGCGGTCACGCCGTGGTTGGAATCCTCCACGGCCACGCAAGCTTCCGGCTTCAGGCCGAACCGCGATGCCGCGAGCAGATAGAGGTCGGGATTGGGCTTGCCGCGGGCGACGTCGTCGCGGGTCAGCAGCGTTTCGAAACGGTGGCGGATGCCCGCGAGCTTGAGATGCGCATTCGCCGTGCGCAGCGACGAGGAGGTGACGATCGCCATCGGACATTCGGCTGCCCGCAGCGCGTCCAGGAGTTCGATCGCGCCGCTCTTCAGCGGCAAGCCTGCGCCGAGAATTTCATTGCGGTTGCTGACGAAGGCACGGCTGACCTCCGCAAGCGGAAAGCCATCCCCGTAGCGCGCTTGCAGCAGGGCCTCGCACTCCGGACCGGGCAGGCCGACCATCGCCTGGCATAGCGTTACGGCGTCGTCGGTGTAGCCATGCGCGGTGAGCGCTGCGACCAGGCTATCGAAATGGACCCGCTCGGTGTCGAGCAGCGTGCCGTCCATGTCGAGCAGGACGGCGCTGACGTTCCATTTCCCGCTCACGCCGCACCCGCGCCGGCGCGCTGGCTGGCGAGTTTGCGCAGGCAGTCAGGGCAGAGACAATCGCTGCCGTCCACCGGCATCGGCAGGCGGAACGTCTCGTCGTTGCACCAGCAGGGACCGGACAGGTTGCAGCCGAATTCGTTGCCGCAGCCTGCGCAGGCGAGGCGGCGCGTGGGCGCATTTTCCAAACGATCTGTCATCAACGAGGCTGAATCCTGACGCGGAATTAATCCCGGGTTCACACTGAGGCGCGTTATACTTCGCCACTATACGCTTGGGAAATTCTAAGGGAAATCCGATGGCCCGCGATTCGCAAGCAGCCCTCGTTGCGCTCAATCGCTTCGGCTTCGGCGCGCGCGGCGGGGCGTCCGGCGATGTTCTCAACGCCGCGTCCGATCCGCGCGGTTTCGTCAAGGCGGAACTCGGCCGTCCCAATCGCGTGCTGCTCGAAGTGCCGGGGCTGCAGTCGACGCCCGCGCTCGGCAAGGCGGTGTTCGATTATCAGTTCGAAATCCAGCAGGCTCGCGACGCCGCCAAATCGGCCGCGCCGCCGGCTGCAGGCGAAGGTGCATCGCCGCGGCCGGAGGCCAAGGGCCAGCGGCGAAACCTGTCGCTCAACGGCATCGCTATGGAGATGGCGCCAAAAGAGCCACAGGCCAAGCCTGCGGAGAATCCCGGCGCGATGGCACCGGCGGAAGCGATGCAGCCCAATGCGCCAAAACCTGCGCCACAACCGCTCAACATCATCCAGAAAACCTTTCGCGCCGAGGCGCTGGCGCGGCTGCAGCGCGCCGTCATCGTCGATGGCGGATTTGCCGAGCGGCTTGTCGTGTTCTGGTCGAATCATTTCTGCATTTCCGCCAACAAGGGCGGGCCGGCGCGGATGTGGGCCGGCTCGTTTGAGCGCGAGGCGATCCGGCCGCATGTGCTCGGACGCTTCGCCGACATGCTGAAGGCGGTCGAGCAGCATCCGGCGATGCTGTTCTTCCTCGACAACCAGCAATCGCTGGGCCCGGATTCGCGCGCCGGCAAAAACCGCAACCGCGGACTGAACGAAAACCTCGCGCGCGAGATACTTGAGTTGCATACGCTCGGCGTCGGCGGCGGCTATTCGCAGGATGACGTGACGTCGCTGGCGAACGTTATCACGGGCTGGACCTATGCGGGACGGTTGGGCCAGCTCGGCGCGCCCGGCACCTTCGTGTTCAATGCCAATGCGCACCAGCCGGGCGCGCAGCGGGTGATGGGCAAGGTCTACGATGCTGAAGGCGTGGCGCAGGGCGAGGCGGTGCTGGCGGATATCGCGCGGCATCCCTCGACGGCGAAATTCATCGCGGGAAAATTCGCGCGCCATTTCGTATCGGACGATCCTCCACAGGCATTGGTGGCGCGGCTCGCCGATGTCTTCACGAAAACCGACGGCGATCTCAAGGCGCTGGCGCTGGCGCTGGTCGATTCCGACGAAGCCTGGAGCGCGCCGCTCACCAAGATCCGTTCGCCTTATGAATTCCTCGTCGCGGCCGGCCGGCTGCTGGCGCAGATTCCGAACAATCCCAACCTCTATCTCGCCGGCCTGAGGGCGCTCGGTCAGCCATTATGGTCGCCGGCCGGGCCGAACGGCTTTCCCGACACCAACGCCGCATGGCTGGCGCCGGAGGGCATGAAACTGCGCCTCGATATCTCCACCCAGATTGCATCGAGGCTCGCCGAGGGCGTCGATCCGCGCGACCTGCTCGAACTCGCGGCCGCCAACACGGCGTCGGTGGAGACACGGCGGACCGTCGAGCGCGCGGAATCACGGCAGCAGGCGCTGGCGCTGTTGTTGATGTCGCCGGAATTCCAGAGGAGATGACGTCCATGGAAACGACAATGGGTTGCTGCGAGGACCTGCGATCATCGCCGACGACGCGGCGGGCCGTGCTGCGCGGCGGCGCGTCCTTTGCGGCGTGGGCCTACCTGCCGAAGTTCGCGCGCGCGGCCGACGGCCGCGATCCGCGGCTGGTGCTCGTGATACTGCGCGGCGCACTCGACGGGCTCGCCACCGTCGCTCCAACAGGCGACCCTGACTATGCCGGCCTGCACGGTGCGATCGCGCTGTCGTCGAGCGGGCCGAACGCGGCGCTGCCGCTCGACAATTTCTTCTCACTGCATCCGGCGATGCCGGAATTTTCGCGGATGTATCGCGAGAAGAAGGCCGCGGTGATCCACGCGGTGGCGACGCCCTATCGCGACCGTTCGCATTTCGACGGGCAGGACGTGCTCGAAAGCGGCTTTGCCGGCCCAGGCCGGGTGCAGTCCGGCTGGCTCAACCGCGCGCTGGAAGGCCTGCCGAAAGGCGAGCGGGTGACGAGCGGGATCGCAGTCGGCCCGATCACGCCGCTGGTGCTGCGCGGCGCGGCACCGACCGTCGGCTGGGCGCCGCTCGCGCTGCCGCAGGCCAGCGAGGACACCGCGATGCGGCTGCTCGACCTCTATTCTCACCGCGATGCCGCGCTGGGCTCGGCGCTGAAGCAGGGCCTCGCGCTCGACAAGGCCGCGCAGGGCGACGACATGAAACCAAAGCCCGGCACCGGCGGCGCGGCCGCGATGCGGCTGGCAGCGCGCGGCGCGGGCCGATTGATGGCGGCCGACAATGGTCCGCGGATCGGCGCGCTCGCTTTCGACGGCTGGGACACGCATGCCAATGAAGGCGGTCCGGTCGGCCGGTTGGCGCAACTGCTCGGCGGCCTCGACGGCGCACTCGCCGAATTCGAAACTGCGCTGGGACCGCGCTGGCGCGACACGGTGATCGTGGTCGCCACCGAGTTCGGCCGCACCGCGCGCATCAACGGCACGCAAGGCACGGATCACGGCACCGCCACCGTCGCGCTACTCGCCGGCGGCGCGGTGAACGGCGGGCGGGTGATCGCGGACTGGCCGGGGCTGAAGCCGGCGAGCCTCCATCAGGGCCGCGACCTCGCGCCGACCACTGACCTGCGCGCGGTGATGAAAGGCGTTCTGAGGGATCAGTTCGGGCTGGCGGAGAAGCTGTTGGCGGACAGCGTGTTCCCGGAGAGCGCCAAGGTGAAGCCGATGCAGGGATTGGTATCTTAACCTCTCCCCGCTCTTCTGCGGGGAGAGGTCGCCGCGCGCTTGCGCGGCGGGTGAGGGGCAGGGCAATGCGTGGCCGCAATGAAAAGGATATCCGAATCGCGAGGCGATTGAGGAGCAACCAAACAGATGCCGAAACTGTCCTCTGGAATCGCATCCGCAACCGGCAGATCGATGGGCACAAGTTCGCGCGGCAAGTGCCGATCAGTGGCTACATCTGCGACTTCGTTTGCCGCGAACTCAGTCTGGTTGTCGAGGTTGATGGTGGGCAACGCAATGAGTCGGCCACCGACGCGGTCCGCGATGCTCGCTTGACCGAACAAGGCTACAGAGTGCTTCGGTTTTGGAACAACGATGTGCTTGGAAATATCGAAGGCGTTCTCACCGTCCTTCAGGCAGAGCTTTCGGATCGAGCCGCTCGCTCCCGCTTGCGGGGAGAGGTCGCCGCGCGCTTGCGCGGCGGGTGAGGGGGTACAGGTCTCACGTCGCTCACGGCTCGTGGAGAGAGCCCCTCACCCCGACCCTCTCCCCGTGAAGAACGGGGAGAGGGAGCGAGAGAGCCGTGCGCGTATCACTTCGTAATCCGATCCACCTCCGCCATCTCCTCGGCGCTCAAGGTCCAGCCGATCGCCTTCACGTTCTGCTCGACCTGTTCGACGCGGGTGGCGCCGGCAATGACGCTTGTGACTTGCGGCCGCTGGGCGAGCCAGGAGAAGGCGAGTTCGAGCATGGTGTGGCCGCGCTCAAGTGCGAACGCCTGGAGCTTTTCGACGATATCCTCATTGCGCGCCGTGACGTAGCGGTCCTTCAGCGCCGGCGCCTTGGCGAAGCGTGTGTCGGCAGGGGCATCAGTCCCGCGCTTGTACTTGCCGGTGAGGAGACCGCTCGCCAGCGGGAAGAACGGCAGCAGGCCGAGCTTGTATTCCTGCGCCGCCGGCAGCAAATCCTTCTCGATGCCGCGCACCACGAGGCTGTATTCATCCTGGCAGGAGACGAAGCGGTTGACGTTCATCTGCCGCGCTATCATTTCGGCCTCCGCAATCCGCCAGGCCGGAAAGTTCGAATTGCCGATGTAGCGGACCTTGCCTTGGCGCACGAGCTCGTCGAGCGCGCGCAGCGTCTCTTCCATCGGCGTCAGGGGATCGTACTCATGCTGCTGGTAGAGATCGATGTAATCGGTCTTCAGCCGTTTCAGGCTGGCCTCGACCGCGGACATGATGTAGCGGCGCGAGGCGCCCTGCTTGGTGCCGTCGGTCGCCATCGGTTTGGCGTACTTCGTCGCCAGCACGATATCCTTGCGGCGGTCGCCGAGCACGGTGCCGAGCACGGTCTCGGAGCCGCCCATACCTGCATAGATGTCGGCGGTGTCGAACAGGGTGATGCCGAGGTCGATCGCCTTGTGGATGACCTTGCGCGAGGTCTCCAGATCGGTGCGCTGGCCGAAATTGTTGCAGCCGAGGCCGACGGCGGAAACACGCAGGCCGGAGCCGCCGAGGTTGCGAATTTGCATGGATCGATCCTGTGGGAAGAGCGGGAGGAGGGCGCATTGTGGCGCGCGCGGCTTCGGCCCGCAAGAAAAAGGGGGACCAGCGCCCGCGCTTGGCAGCCATGCGGCACAAAAAGATGCGGCCCCGGTCAGACGCGGCGACTGACGGGGACCGCTGGGGGCGCGTGATCTGAGACGGGGGGCCTGATCAGACGCAGGGGCAGGCTAGCTGCGCTTTGTTACGCGCGCGTGACGCTGGGACTTATCCACAGAGTCGATGTCGCCAGCCAACCCCCAGCTCTGACAATTCCGGCGCCATGAATTTTTGAATCTCAGGCGTCTCAGAAAGATTTCAAATATTACGCTTGGCGAAGCAAGACTGGTTGTGCCGCCTATGCTAGGATAACCAAGGGTCGAAAAGCGCTTGGAGGGTCAAATGGTCTCCAGCTATCTCCGCCTTTTGGTCTGTGCGGTAGTTCTTTCGGCAAGTGGGGCGCAAGCTCAGCAGAGTAACGACGCAACCACGCTCTTCAACAACGTCAGAATATTCGACGGCAAGGGCACGTCGCTGTCAGAGCCAACCAACGTGTTGGTTCGAGGCAATCTGATCGAAACAATTTCCCGAGCGCAGATCGCGGTCGACCGCCGCGCCGACACGCGTGTCATCGAAGGCGGCGGGCGCACGTTAATGCCGGGGCTGATCGACAATCATTGGCACGCGATGCTGGCGCGGGTGACGCCGGTGCAAGCGTTCGGTGACGTCGGCTACAACAATCTCGTTGCCGGCGACGAAGCGACAGACACTCTGATGCGCGGCTTCACCACCGTTCGCGACGTGGGCGGGCCGGTGTTCGGTCTCAAGCGCGCCATAGATGACGGGATCGTCAAAGGCCCGCGCATTTATCCGTCCGGCGCTATGATCACCGTCACGAGCGGCCACGGGGATTTCCGCCAGTTAACCGATCTGCCGCGGACGATCGGCGGCATGCTCACCCGCATGGAACAGGTCGGTGGCGCTATAGTTGCGGACAGCCCTGACGAGGTGCGCGTGCGCGCGCGCGAACAGCTCATGCAGGGCGCCTCCCAAGTCAAGTTGACGGCGGGCGGCGGGGTATCGTCCCCCTTCAGTCCGATCGACGTAACCACCTTCACCGAGGCCGAATTGCGCGCCGCGGTTGAAGCCGCTGAGAACTGGGGCACATACGTCACCGCGCATGCCTTTACGCCGAATGCGATCCGGGGGGCTGTAGCGGCTGGCGTGAAATGTATCGAACACGGCACCCTGATGGACGAAGCTACCGCCAAGCTGATCGCCGAGAAGGGCGTTTGGCTCAGCCAGCAGCCGCTCCCCGAAGCCTTGAGGCTGGGTTTTCCCGAGGGTTCCGTCCAGCGCGCCAAGGCGGATGAGGTCTGGCCCGGCATAGCCAAGTCCTACGAGTTGGCGAGGAAGTACAAGATCAAGACGGCGTGGGGCACCGATGTGCTGTTCTCCCGCGAACTGGCGCAACAACAAGGGGCAATTCTGGCCTCGCTTGCCCGTTGGTACACCCCCGCCGAAGCGCTGGTCATGGCGACATCGACAAACGCCGAGCTGCTGGCGCTGTCGGGAAAGCGCAATCCCTATCCGGGAAAGCTCGGTGTCGTAGAGCAGGGCGCGCTCGCCGATCTGCTCCTTGTCGACGGCAATCCACTGGAGGAGATCGGCCTCATTGCCGATCCCGCCAAAAACTTCAAAGTGATCATGAAGGACGGCATGATCTATAAGAACACGCTCACCAGGTGAGAAATCTCCATCGATCCTCGATCGAACATCAGAACAGCTTGCGGTAAACGACGAAGCCGGAGCGGTCCGCCACCTTGTCGTAGAGCTGCATCGCGGTGTGGTTGGTCTCGTGCGTTTGCCAATAGACGCGGGAACATCCTGCGCGTCTGGCCTGCTCGTATACGCCATCGATGAGCGCACGGCCGACGCCCTTGCAGCGCGCTGCTGCGCTCGTGAACAGATCCTGCAGATAGCAGTTCGGCTCGATCATGGTCGTAGATCGGTGAAACAGATAATGCGTCAGCCCGAGTAGCTCGTCGCCGCTCTCGGCCACCAGCGCATGCACCGGCTCATAGGCATCAAAGAAGCGCGCCCATGTCATCGCCGTGATCTCGGGCGCCAGCGCGGTCGGGCCCGAACGGCCATAGAAGGCATTGTAGCCGTCCCATAGCGGAAGCCATTGCGCGTAGTCCTGGCGGGTGACGAAGCGGATGGTGAGGTCGCCGGGCATGCGCGATTCCGTGTTGGTTAAGAGAGTGCGCGTCAGGGACGCGGGAACGAGGGATGATTATTGCAGATGTGGCAGCAGACGATCAACTTATCGCTTTGCTACTCCGCGGCGCCGAGGTGCCTCGTGAGGCTGCGATGGCTGCTGCCGCGCAGCGCGCGATAATACTCCGCGCTGCCGGGATCGTCGATGTGGCGAACGAGATCAGTGACCGGCGTGTAGCTCAGCATGCGTCCGCCGTCGGGAAGCGCCGTGCAGGTGAAGCGCAGCACCTGTCCATCCGCGAGATCGAGGTTGATCGGCGTGGAATCGCCTGTTCGTATCATCTCGGTGCGCTTGGCGATGAAGCCGCTCAACTCGTCCTCCGGCAGTTGCCAGGCGCCGGTGTCGCGGCCGTGATACATCAGCGCAATGAAGGGCGGCTTGCTGTCGGCCTGCTCATCGGACAGCTTGAAATAATCGCGGAACGCGCGGTTGATGAATTCGGCGCGAGTGGCGGAATCGAGCAGCACGATGCCGATGTCGACCTGATCGAGCGCGGCCGACAGGCGCTCCGCGGTAACGTGATGCTTCTTCTCCCATGCGAATGCATCGACCCATCTTTTCCGCAACAACCCCGTGATCAGCGCGGTGCCGCCGGCAGTCGCCGCCAGCAGCAGCATGCGCGCAAGGTCGGACATGTCGTAACCAGGCGTAGCGCGGTGGTTGAGGAAGAACAGCGCTGATGACGCCACCGCTATGATGGCGCTGGCCATGCCGGAGACGATGCCGCTGATGGAAGCGGCAAAGGCGACAATGCAGACGAACAGCGGCGCGGGATTGGGGACTGCAACGAAGTGTCGGTCGACAACGAAGGCGATCATCGCCGTCGCCGTCGTGAGAGCCGGACCGGAGATTGCGCGCCAGTCTAACTGCATGCCCGTTCTCGCTGCTTGCCGGGAATAAGACGCAAGCATGCCTGATTGTTGCGATTGTGCACGCCTTTCTGCCGCCAGTCCTAAGAGAGCGTTGCGCGCATGCTTAAGACTTTCGCATTTTTGAAATCAAATGATATCGAGTTAAGGAACGTGGTACCGCACCCGACCATTGAGCTGCTCGACATTTTTGCAAGAGGACATTGATGCCCACCGTTTCGCCGACGCTGCTGCCGATTCTGATGTTGTTTGCTTCCAACATCTTCATGACCTTTGCCTGGTACGGGCATCTGAAATTCAAAGAAAGCCCATTGCCAATGGTGGTGCTGACGAGTTGGGGGATCGCCTTCGTCGAATACTGGCTGGCGGTGCCGGCCAACCGGTGGGGCAGCGCGGTGTACTCGGCGGCGCAGCTCAAGACCATGCAGGAGGTGATCACGCTGGTGGTGTTCGCCTGCTTCTCGGTGCTCTATCTGAAGGAGCCGCTGGGGTGGAATCACGCACTCGGCTTTCTCTTCATCGCGATCGGCGCGTTTTTGATCTTTCACAAATGGTGAGCGCAGATCGTCGTCATTTTACGGCCGGTGCCACCCGCAATACTCGTCCTGCCGAACTGTCGGTCAAAAGCCACAGCGCGCCGTCCGGCCCCTGACGGACGTCCCTGATACGCTCGTGCAGGTTCTGCAGCAGGCGTTCCTCCGACGTCACCGCGTTGCCGTTCAGCGTCAGCCGCACCAGCATCGCGCTGCGCAGCGCGCCGGTAAACAGGCTGCCGTTCCATTTTGGAAACAGCTTTCCGGTGTAGAAGGCCATGCCCGACGGCGCGATCGACGGCACCCAATATTTGAGCGGCTGCTCCATGCCGTGCCTGGCCGTGCTCTCGTGGATTTTCGCGCCGGAATAATCGATGCCGTAGCCGATCACCGGCCAGCCGTAATTCTTGCCCTTGCCGACGATATTGACCTCGTCGCCGCCGCGGGGTCCGTGCTCGATTTCCCAGGGCTCGCCGCTCGCCGGATTGATCGCGAGCGCCTGCACGTTGCGGTGCCCGTAACTCCAGATTTCCGGCTTGGCATCGGCACGGCCGGCGAACGGATTGCCTGCAGGCACCGACCCGTCCGGCGTGATCCGGACTATCTTGCCGAGATGATTGCCGAGATTCTGCGCCTGGTCGCGATGGGTGAAGTGATCACCGAGCGCCACGAACAGATTGCCGTCGTCGGCCTGCGCGATGCGGCAGCCATAGTGATTGCCTGACGATAGCGGCCCCTGCTGGCGGAAGATGATCTTGACCTCGTCGAGACGGCCATTGTCGTCGCTCAGTTTCGCGCGCGCTGCCGTGGTGCGGCCGCCACCCGAGGTCCGTTCAGCGTAACAGAAATAGATGGTCCGGTTCTGCGCAAAGGATTTGTCGGTGACGACATCGTGCAGGCCGCCCTGGCCTGAGGCCCACACATCAGGCACGCCCTTGAGCGGCGGCGAGACCTGGCCCTCCGCGCTGACGAGGCGCATGCGGCCGGGACGCTCGGTCACCAGCATCGTTCCATTGGGCAGGAATGCCAGCGCCCACGGATTGACGAGGCCCCTCGCAATGGTGCGCACCTCGAGTTCGCCCGCCGACGAGTCGAACGCCGGCTCTTCGCCGCGCGTGCCGGTGGCGATCAGGAAGGAGACGGCGAGCAGGATCGCTACCGTCAAGGCGACGGTCACAAGGCCGACGGGTGTCTTCATTCTGGTCTACATCGCGATGCTGATCATCGCGCTTCGCTAGTCCAATGATGCAAACAGAACGGCTGGACCTGTCACGGAATGGGCATCGCGACGGTGGCCTTGATCGATAGCACCGTCAGGGTGACCACGAGGCAAAGCGATAGCGTGCCGATCGCAAGCGAGGTGGCGATGGCACCAAGCAACCGGGAAGAAGCGACGGGCGCGCGGCTGCTCTCGAAGCCGACCGCGCCGGGTGACCGCATCATAGTCTAAATCCTTGTAACGCGGGACGAATCACCCGCGACTCACGACGTCGGGAAAATCTTGCAGCGATCACCGGCAACATTGCGGCGACCAATCGCTTAAAATGGCAGAATCACGGCAAAGGTTAACGTTATGCCCGCTATTGTTAACCTTTGGCGGGGTGCTCGCGCGAAAGTGAGAAGGGCGAGGGTCGCTATGCGCCGGCGGCGATGTCGGCCTGATCGTCGACCTCGGTTTCCGGCCGCCAGTCCATCGTTACGAAACCGGGGGTCTGTTCGACCCGCCGCAGCCAGGCGCGGATGGCGGGGAAGGTCGCGAGGTCGTAGTCGCAGCGGTCGGCGACATGGGTGTAGCCGTACAGTGCGATATCGGCGACCGTGAGTTGTCCGGCCGCGAAATAGGCGCGGGTCTTGAGATGGTTTTCCATCACCTGGAGTGCGGCATAGCCGCGCTCCATCCAGTCCTCCAGCGCATGGGTCTGCAGGTCGCGGCCGCCCTTGACCAGGGACAGCCAGAAATATGCGGCGCCGATGTTGGGTTCGAGCGCGTGCTGCTCGAAGAACATCCATTGCAGCGCTTCGGCGCGCTCGACCCGCGACTCCGGCGCCAGGGACGTGCCGCCGCAGACATACCAGAGAATGGCGTTGGACTCGGCGAGGTAGCGTCCTTCGGCGACCTCCAACAGCGGCACCTGCCCGCTGGGGTTCTTCTCCAGGAACTCCGGCGTGCGGCTTTCGCCACGGAGAATGTCGATCTCGATCGCCTCATAGGGCGCGTTGAGCAGCGCCAGCGCAAGGCGGACCTTGTAGCTGTTGCCGGAGCGCTGCATCGAATAGAGCTTGTACATCGTCGTTGGGTTCACTGGGGTCAGAGGCGCACGCGGGGACCGCCTTGCGGAAAGTCTTCGCGCCGCAACGCGGCTAAACAATGATGCCGATACGAATGCGTCGCAAGACCCGCTGAATGGAAAAAGTCGAAAACCTCTACTGCACTGCACGCGCGCAGAATGATTCCATCAACACGCCGGAACAACAAAGATCACGCTTGCGCGACGCGGGTCGCGCCAAGCGCATGGCTCACCCGACCGAGGGCCGCGTGCCGCATTACGAGCGCATAGAGGGCCAGCTCCACGAACAGGCCCAGGGGTATGTAGCTGACGCCCGCGACGCTGCGCGACAAGAGCGGCACGATCCAGGCCGCGGCGAGCAGGCTGATCTCGAAATCGCGAAAGCCGTTGTTCAGCCCGTGCCGCGCAAAGAATGCGATCGCGACTGCGAGCACCACGAGGTCGTAATCGAGCACATAGGGTGTTGCGAGCAGGCTGCCCAGCGCCAGCGCGGCAGCCTTGAGTTCGAAGGCGGCATCGCTGTGCCACAGCCAGGCGAGGCTGGCGGCGAGCAAGGCGAACAACGAGGCCTGCGCCGCATAGGCTGTCGGCACGTTCGCGCCCGATGCGCGGACGGCCGAGAAGATCGACTGGATTTTCTGCCAGCCGGTGCCGCCCTGTTCGAGCACGACCGTCTGCGTGAAATTCATGGAATCGGCAAAGGCATGCCAGATGCCGCTGCCGAGCATCGCGAAGCTGACCACGACCAGCGCTACGACGGTGGCGGTCGCGGCGCCGATGGTGCGCCAGCGCCCGCCCGCCAGAAGCGCGATCGGAATCAACACGCCGAACTGCGGCTTGTAGGCGAGCAAGCCGATCAGCACGCCGGCAAGCCACGGCCGCCGGTCGAGCCAGTGCAGCGCGCCGCCGAGCAGGGCTGCGGTGAGAAATCCATTCTGGCCATGGCCGACATTGACGAGCACCGCGGGGAAGGCGGCGGCGACCAGCAACGTCTCCTGACGCGGCAGGATGGCGCGGATCGTTGCGAGGTAGGCGGCAAAACTCGCGACCAGCCAGAGCGCCAGTCCCCCGGCATAGGGAAGGGCGGCGACCAGAACGGCGATCGCAAAGAAGAACGGCGGATAGTGCCAGCCATAGAACGGCACGTCGCGGCCATCGAACACCGCTATCTCGGCCGCGTGCTGGAGCGCGGGCGTATAGGCGTCCGCGGCGCGGCCCTGCCAGGTCAGCGATCCTGCCGCATAGACGTTCGAAAAATCGGTTCCGATCGGCTGGCCCGTGCGGTCGATGAGGCCGTCGGAAGCAGCGATCCATCCGGCGAAGATCAGGACCGAGAGGCCGAGCAGGATCAGGCTGTAGGCGCGCATGCGCGAAGCCGTCAGCCACTCGCCGGATCGCAACCCTTGCCAGATATGAGTCATTTCATCGCAGAATTTTTACGATTATTGCGCCGACATTGCTCCGACCGTACCGAGCCAGCTTTAACGTTCCCTAAAGTTCGCCGTTATTTGGCCAAGCTTCTTGCGATGCAGCGCCCTGCGCCTTAGGGTGCGGCGTTCCCATCAAAAAGAGTCGTGAATTTCAGAGGTCACGACGTTTGCCAGGAGATAATGATGCCCTTCCTGTCCGCCGCGCTCGCCCGTGTGAAGCCGTCCGCGACGATCGCGGTCACGGATAAAGCGCGCGCGCTGAAAGCGGCGGGCCGCAACGTCATCGGCCTCGGCGCCGGCGAGCCGGACTTCGACACGCCCGCCAACATCAAGCTGGCGGCGATCCGCGCCATCGAGGCCGGCAAGACCAAGTACACCGATGTCGGCGGCATTCCTGAGCTGAAGGAAGCCATCATCAAAAAGTTCCAGCGCGAGAATGGGCTGACCTACAAGCCGAACCAGGTCATCGTCGGCACCGGCGGCAAGCAGGTGCTCTACAACGCGCTGATGGCAACCCTCAATCCCGGCGACGAGGTCATCATCCCGGCGCCGTACTGGGTGAGCTATCCGGAAATGGTGGCGCTGGCCGGCGGCGAGTCGGTCCCCGTCGTGTGCCCGGCGTCGAGCGGCTTCAAGCTGCGGCCCGAGGACCTGGAAAAGGCGATCACGCCGAAGACCAAATGGATCATCCTGTGCTCGCCGTCGAATCCGACCGGTGCCGCCTACACGCGGGCCGAGCTCAAGGCGATCACCGACGTACTGGTGAAGCATCCGCATGTCTGGGTGATGACCGACGACATGTACGAGCACCTGGTCTATGACGACTTCCAGTTCGCGACGCCGGCGCAGGTCGAACCGAAACTCTACGAGCGCACGCTGACGGTGAACGGCGTGTCGAAGGCCTATTGCATGACCGGCTGGCGTATCGGCTATGCGGGCGGCCCTGCTGACCTGATCAAGGCGATGGCGACCATCCAGTCGCAATCGACCTCGAACCCGTCGTCGATCGCGCAGTGGGCGTCCGTCGAAGCGCTGAACGGTCCGCAGGACTTCATCCCGGTGCATAACAAGATGTTCAAGGAGCGGCGCGACCTCGTGGTCTCGATGCTCAACCAGGCCAAGGGCATCGAATGTCCGCGGCCGGAAGGCGCGTTCTACGTCTATCCGTCCTGCGCCGGCACCATCGGCAAGACCTCGCCGTCAGGCAAGGTGATTGCTAATGACGAGGATTTCGTCACGGAATTGCTGGAGAGCGAAGGCGTCGCCGTCGTGCAGGGGTCCGCGTTCGGCCTCGGCCCGGCGTTCCGCATCTCCTACGCGACCAAAACCTCCGACCTCGAAGACGCCTGCAAGCGCATCCAGCGCTTCTGCGGCAATTTGCGATAAGAAGCGGCACACGCCCGTTCCGCGGTTGATGCGGGACGCTTGCGGTTCGCACGAGCAATCGCGTCAAAAGGACGGCCGTCAAATCACATCGCGCGTGAACGAACACGCAAATATTTTGACGGCTTCTTGATGAAGCGCCATGGTTTCGACACCGCACTTCCATCCTGTCCGCTCCGCTAAATTTGTTCATCAACATGCGGAGACTGGGATACATGCGACTCCTGACATTGACACTCGCCGCGGCGGCACTGATCGCGCCGATCGCAAGCGCCAACGCGGCGCCGCCGGTTCGCGCCGGCATCCTGCAATGTCAGGGCGGCCAGAATGTCGGCTTCGTAGTCGGCTCGGTGACGAGCCTCGAATGCGTGTTCCGTAGCGAAGGCCGCCGGCCTGAGCCCTACATCGCCAAGGTGCAGCGCATCGGTCTCGACCTCGGCGTCACCGAGCAGACTCAGTTGTCCTGGGCGGTCAGCGCGCCGAACACCCGGCTCGGGCGCGGCGAACTCGCCGGCAGCTATGGTGGCGTCGGCGCCAATGCATCGATCGGCGTCGGCGGCGGCGGCAACTTCCTGGTGGGCGGTCCGGCGAATGCCTACGCGCTGCAGCCGATCAGCGTGCAGGGCCAGACCGGATTGAACGTCGCCGCCGGCATCGCCGGCCTCGAGCTGCAACCGGTGCAGTTCGGCCCGCGCCGGCACCATCGCCGGCATCACCGCCGCGGTTGAGGATGACGTTAAGGAAAGGCCCGCGCAAGCGGGCCTTTTTGTTGATGTCATTCCGGGGCGATGCGCAGCATCGAACTACGGTGCGCAATTGCGCACCATAGTTCGTTGCTTCGTGCCGCCCGGGAAAAAGAAGACGGCTTGGTACTACCCGTGATGTTGTGGCATAGAACGGCGAGCGCCGCGGGCACGGCGCGCCGATTTCCATTCCATTCGTTGCTCGCATTGCTTTCCGGAGCTTACTTCATGCGTCGTTCCTTCATCCTCGCCGCTACCGTTCTCGCTGCGCTGGCTTCATCCATCGGCGGCGCCAATGCGCAGCAGGAGCAGCGCGTGCAGGTCGGCGTGCTGGAGTGCCGTGGCGGCGCCAGCGTCGGTTTCATCGTCGGTTCCGTCACGCACCTTGGTTGCGTGCTGCGCGCAGAAGGGATGCCGGAAGATCGCTATGTCGCCACCATCCGCAAAGTCGGACTCGATCTCGGCATCACCCAGGAATCGGCGCTGGCCTGGGGCGTATTCGCGCCTGTCGCGCGGCTCGGCCCCGGCGGCCTTTCCGGCGATTATGTCGGCGCGCAGGGCAGCGCGACGCTTGGCGTTGGCGTCGGCGGCAACGTGCTGGTCGGCGGCTCGGCGAACTCGATCGCGCTGCAGCCGCTCAGCCTGCAAGGCCAGGTTGGGGTCAGCATCGCCGCCGGATTGGAAAGTCTGGAGCTGCGGCCGGGGCTCTGATCGGGGCGGCTTATCTCCGTCATTGCTGTGCAAGTTCACTAATTCGCTGATTGGATCGCTCCTCTGGAGGACGATCCGATGCGCGATAATAGCTATGACCGGACGATTGAACGCAATTACCTGCAGAAGTGGCGGTTTTTGATCCCGGAATATGAGGCGGTCAAGGCGGGTCGTTCGGCGGTGTTCAAGAGTGTTGGGGATTTCTACCGCCACCACGGAACCTGTTCGCAGACCTTCCGCAAGTATTACAACCGCTATCTGCAGAGCGGCGATGAAGCC
>NZ_AXAU01000024.1 GCF_000472965.1 Bradyrhizobium murdochi
GTGAGGAGCGATCGCGCAAACCATCGACACCTTCCGCGCGGAAGCGTTCGACCCATTTGGCGACCGTCTTCGCTGTGGTGTTGAACTGACGGCCGGCCGCGGCCTTGCTCAGCCCGCCGTCGACTACGCTCCGCGCCATCGCCTCTCGACCTTTCGGTGTCAGAGGCGCATTCTTATGGGTGTCCATTCGGTTCTCCCCTCAGAATCTGAAGCTTCAGCAACCTCAGCTTCCTCGGTCAGGGCCGAATGGACAACCTCCTGAAAGCTCACATCTTAGTCGCGCAATTGCCAGCGGCCGATGACCCGAAACCGCGAATTCGCATTGTCCTGACGACACAAGGCGATGGCGTCGATCGCGAGCGGGCCGATGCCGGTTGTTGAAAACCTGCTGCGTAGCATCGCTACAACCCGCTCGCGCCGTTCGGCGGGAAGCCGCCCCGTCAGCGTCATGTGGAAGCGAAATTCTTCGAAGACGTAAGGGTAGCCCCAGCGGTCGAGATAGTCGCGCTGCCGTGGCGTCAACGCCTCCGGACTTCGCCGCGCGCGATCTTCCGGGCTGAGGGGAGCGCGGAACGGATCGAATGCTCTGGTCGCCTGGGCGGCAAGCAGGTCAAGATCTGCCGACGGCTCGGCGGGAACGACCGCAATGAAACCGCTGATCGAATCGACGACCGGTTGGATCACGGGCAATGGCCGGGCCAGATCGGCGAACAATTCGCATGCCGCAACAAGCTGCGCCTCGGCCTTGCCGTCGGCCAGCGCTATCGGCGCCTTCAGCGTGGCGTGAAAGCCGTATTTGCGCGGATCGCGCGTCAGCTCGCGCCAGTCCAACGGGAGACCGTCCGGAAAGGGCAGGTCTTCGCCGCTATGGGTGTCGTAGCCGAGCAGAAAGGCGCCGAACCGGTCGAGCGCGCTGTCAGGCCTGGCGGTGTAATAGATTGCGTAACGGGGGTGATTTGCCATTGCGCCAGGATAGGGCCGCCTCACGCGGCTGCAACCGCCTTGCGTGATGCTGCGGACGAATGGACGAGACGGTTCGCCTCCGTCAGATGTACGAGACGCCCCGCGGCAATGACGGCGACGATGCGCGGGCGCAATGGCACCGTGTCATCAACGAGAAGGATGTCGGCGCGCTGCCCCGCGGCGAGCGTGCCGCGATCGGCGAGGCCGGCGGCGCGCGCCGGTGCCGCCGAGATCAATTGCCATGCCGCGGCCAGCGGCAGAACGGCGTCGGCGGCAAGCCGGAATGCCGCCAATAGCGGCGCTGGATAATAATAGTCCGACGCAAGCACCGAACAGAGGCCCTTGGCGATCATGTCGGAGGCCCTGGTCCAGCCGGTATGGCTGCCGCCGCGCACCACGTTGGGCGCGCCAAACACGATGAAGTCACCGGCTTCGGCAGCATCGCGTGCGGTTTCCTCGTTGACCGGAAATTCGGCGATTGCAACGCCCTGCGCACGAAAGGCCTGCCGCATCGCCGGGCTCGCGTCGTCATGCGAGAGCATCCGGACATCCGCCGCGCGCGCTGCCTGCGCCAGCCGGGTGATCGAAGCCGGCACGTCGTGGCCGCGGCAGACTACACGTTCCACCAGGCGATCGAAGGCCTCGTCGCTGAGACCTGTGCGCTCGACCATTCGGCTGCGCTTTTGCGGCTTGGCGAGGCTGGCGACCGTCGAGTCCATATGGTCGTTGAAGGCGAACAGGTCGACGCGTCCTTCCGACAGCCATTCGATGACTTCGCTTTCCGCGTCGAGATTGTAGGTCTCGTGCCGCAGATGGAAGCGGGTATCGGCGGCAAGCTGCGGCCGCATCTGCTCGATCGCCTCCAGCAAGCGCCTGGCATTGTCGGCGCTGCGCAGGCCAGGCTCCCACGACCAGGTCGTGGCATGATAGACGGTCGTGATCCCGTTGCTGATCGCCTGCCGGTCGCTGTCAACAAGCGCCACATCGATCGGGAAATCGACCCCGGGGCGCGGCATCATCTGCCGCTCGAAGGCATCGCCATGCAAATCGACAATGCCCGGCAATACCAGAAGGCCATCGGCATTGACGCTGCCGATGCTGTGGCTGCTGTTCGCACCTACGGCTGCGATCTCACGGCCGGCGATCCGCAATGAGGTTTCCACGATTTCGTGGCCGAGCAGGGCCCGGCCACCTTCTATGAACAGCTCAGTCACGATGCGGCACTCTGGTTGAATGGACGGCGAGTAGCTGCGGCGGCTTCGTACTTTTCGAGAAAGCCCTCTACATCGAGCTTGCGGAAATCGGGCAGGGCGTGGCGCAGCGTCTCATGGTCCCAATCCCACCACGCGAGTTCCGCAAGCCGCCCGGCAATGGATTCCGTAAAACGCCGCTTGATCGGCCGTGCCGGATTGCCTGCAACGATCGTATAGGCGGGGACATCCTTGGTCACGATGGCGCCGGCCGCGACCACTGCGCCGGTGCCGATCGAGCGGCCGGGCAGAATGACCGCGCCGTGGCCGATCCAGACGTCATGGCCGATATGGACGTGGTGCTTGCGGCGCCATGCAAAAAATTCGGCATCGTCGCTCTCGCCCGAAAAGTAGCTGGAGGCGCGGTAGGTGAAATGCGCCTGCGAGGCCCAGTGCATCGGATGATTGCCCGGGTTGATGCGCGTCATCGCCGCGATCGAACAGAATTTCCCGATCGTCGTATAGGTGATCTGCGAGTCGTTCACGACGTAGGAGTAATCGGCCATCGTGACTTCGAGCAGAATGGTCCGGGCGCCGACCTCGGTGTAGGCGCCAAGCTGGCAGTCGCGCACTGACGCGGTGGGGTCGACCAATGGTTCAGTGGAAAGCATCTTGCCGGCCATCGGTAACGTCCATCAACGATCGGGAGAAAGGGATACCGGCTCGTCTTCGATGCGCTTGATGACAAGATCATGACAGAGAGATGAAGCGGTCGCCGCTGTGGACGAACGCCGCACCGCAGCAGGCCTGTCACACAACTGTAAGATCGAGCCGGTAGCGATGCTCCACGACCAGAACTCTGGAGCACTGCATGCTGGTGGTAGAAGGTTTGACGTGTCGATTCGGCACCAAGGCCGCAGTAGATAACGCGTCATTCTCGATTCAGCCCGGCAGCTTCGTCGGCGTGATCGGCCGTTCCGGCGCCGGCAAGTCGACGCTGCTTCGTATGATCAACCGCCTCGCCGAGCCTTCCGAGGGACGCATCCTGTTCGAAGGTGTCGACGTGACTGCGCTGCGCGGCAAGGATTTGCGGCAGTGGCGCGCGCGTTCCGCGATGATCTTCCAACAGTTCAATCTGGTCGGCCGGCTCGACGTTCTGACCAACGTATTGATGGGGCGGTTGGCTGCGGTACCGTCGTGGCGTTCCCTCGCTCAGCTTTGGCCCGAACGTGACAAGGCAATAGCGATGTCGGCCCTCGAACAATTCGATATGGCGTCTATCGCAGCACAACGCGCCGACCAGCTCTCCGGCGGTCAGCAGCAGCGCGTCGCGATTGCGCGTGCGCTGGTACAGGAGCCCGACATCATACTTGCCGACGAGCCAATTGCTTCGCTCGATCCTCGCAACACCCGCGTGGTCATGGATGCCTTGCTGCGCATCAACAAGCACTTCGGGATCACCGTAGTCTGCAATCTGCACTCGCTCGATCTGGCGCGAAGCTACTGCGACCGTCTGATCGGCATGGCGTCGGGGCGGATAGTGTTCGACGGCGCGCCGGTAGCGCTGACAGATCGCATCGCGCGTGAGCTCTACGATCTTGAGGCGAATGAGGTGATGGATGCGACGCCGGCGCTTGCGCCAGGCGGTTCGGCGGTTCCAGCGCTCGGTACGGTCGCTGCGGCCTGAGTGTTGCGTCCAAGAATCACGAGCTGCGCGGGACTGAAATCCGCAAGCTACATCGCTGCAAAATAGGAGACGTCATGTTCAATCGTCTTGTTATTCTCGCCGCTGCGGCGGGATTGGTATTCTCAGTTTCCCCCGCATCAGCCCAGGACTGGAAAGCAAAATATCCCGAACTGGTGTTCGCAAAGGTCCCCGATGAGAATGCTTCGGGCACGACCAACCGTTGGACGCCCTTGGCGGAGTATCTGTCCCGCGAGCTAGGCACGAAGGTGACGCTGCGGATCGCCAACGACTACGCCGCGGTGATCGAAGGCCAGCGGGCCGGCAACATCCACATCGCGATGTACGGTCCGGCGTCTTACGCCCGTGCCTACATTATCGGCGCCAAGGTCGAGCCGTTCGCGATCGAAGTGAATGGCGACGGCACCAAGGGTTATTACTCGGTCCTCTATGTCAAAAGCGACTCGAGCTACAAGGACATCAAGGACCTGAAAGGCAAGAATCTCTGCCTGGTCGACCCCAATTCAACGTCAGGCAACAACGTGCCGCGTTTCGCGATGGACAAGATGGGCATCGACCCGGAGAAGTTCTTTTCCAAGGTGGTTTATTCGGGAAGCCATGAAAACGCGGTGATCGGGCTTGCCCAGGGTACCTGCGATGCGGCGTTCAACTGGTGGAATGACGAAAAGGAATCGAACCTGCTTCGGATGGAACGCAAGGGCATGGCGAAGGCCGCCGATTTCAGGATCATCATGAAGTCCGAACAGATTGTGAATTCGCCGATGGCATATCTCGGTAGCCTGCCTGCCGACCTCAAGGCGGCGATCAAGAAGGCGGTGCTGGAAATTGCTGTGAAGGACAAGGCCGCTTTCGACAAGATCTACGAAGGGAAGCAACTGCCTTTCGTCGAGGTTGATCACAAAGCCTATGAGGCGGTGATCGATCTGACCAAGTTTGTCGACAGCCTGCGCAAGCAGAAATCCTGAGCAGAACGATAGGTCCGAACGATATGGGCAGATCGCGAGATCTGCCCATTCCCGCTCTAGAAAAATCCATGCGCACCGCAGTCCCCGAATTCCCGGAAGCCAGGCTGCAAGAGCTTGCCGACCGCTATGCGGATGCGGTCGCCGCTAAGCGACGGCGCGTTTGGCTCGGCTCAGCGGTCCTGATCGCAGCGGCGCTTGCCGCCGGCTGGATGGGCGATGTCGACTTTCGGAAATTCGCCGAGAATTTCTGGCGTTTCCCGGCCTACTTCGCCAGCATAGCTCCCACGTTTTCGTTCTCGTCTGCTTGGAATGATCTCTCGGAATGGCTTTGGGGCTTGCCTCGCTGGACGCTGCTTCTCGGAGATACCCTGCTGATTGCGTATATGGGAACCCTTTCGGGAGCTATATGCGGATTCGTTCTCTGCTTTCTGGCATCGGCCAATCTCGTCAGGTCGCGAACAATCGTGTTTGTTACGCGGCGCTTGCTCGAGTTTTGCCGCACCGTCCCGGATATCGTCTTTGCCTTGATTTTTGTACTGGCGTTCGGCCTCGGGCCGCTGCCGGGTGTACTTGCCATCGCGATCCATACCACTGGCGCGCTCGGCAAGCAGTTCGCGGAGGTTGTCGAGAATATCGATAACAAGCCGATCGAGGGGGTGGCGGCGAGCGGAGGTAGCTGGATTCAGATTGTCCGGTTCGGCGCGGTGCCTCAGGTTCTTTCGAATTTCGTAAGCTATGCCCTGCTGAGGTTCGAGATCAACGTGCGCGGCGCGGCGGTGATGGGCTTCGTCGGCGCCGGCGGGATCGGGCAGGATTTGATCGAGGCCGTTCGCAAATTCTACTACAGCGACGTTAGCGCGATCCTCTTGCTCATCATTGTCACGGTCATGCTGTTCGATTTCATTACAGAGCGCGTGCGCCATCGCCTTCTTGGGCTAGAGGGCACCGGCGCATGAAATCGTTCAGCTCCGACGCTCAGGCCGCAATCGTTGAACGCTATCCGAGCCATTTCCGCCCGGATTGGTGGAGCAGGGCAAAGATCACGATAGGCCTTGGCACGGCTGTCGCGCTTTTTCTGTTCGGGATTGCCCAGCTAGACATACCGTTTCACCGGCTTTCTGACGGAATGGCCAGGCTAGGCGGATTCCTTCGGCTTATGTTGCCGCCCGATCCTGGTTCATGGGCAGAGGCATTGAAGTATTTGAATGCGCTCGGCGAGACGGTGTCGATCGCATTTCTCGGTACGCTGGGCGGAGCACTGCTGGCATTGCCAGTGGCCCTGCTGGCCGCACGCAATGTGGTTGCGAACCGGATCGTCCACTTTTTCTCACGCCGTAGCCTCGACACTATCCGTGGTGTCGATATCTTGATCTGGGCGCTCATCTGGGTCGGCGTCGTGGGATTGGGTCCGTTTGCAGGTATCCTTGCGGTGATCTGCAGCGATTTCGGGACGTTTGGAAAGCTTTTCTCGGAAGCTATCGAGGCTGCAGACAAGAACCCCGCAGAGGGAGTTCGATCGGCGGGCGGCAACCATCTCCACGGCGTCCGGTTCGGGCTGTTGCCGCAGGTCTTTCCAATTCTGCTGAGCCAAGTGCTTTATTACTTCGAATCCAACACGCGCTCGGCGACGATTATCGGAATCGTCGGGGCCGGTGGAATCGGCCTTCAGCTTGCCGAACAAATCCGGGTGCTGGAATGGCAAAAGGTATCGTTTCTGATTCTGCTTATCCTCATCGCGGTTTCCGCAATTGACTGGATTTCCGGCAAACTCCGCTTCGCGATCATCGGGCGGCGCGCCGTCGCGTGATGCTTCTGTAGGGTGGGTAAAGGCGCGCTAGCGACGTGCCCACCATCTAGAGCACGTCACTGAATGGTGGGCACGCTATTGCTTTGCCCACCCTACAAGCATCAACCGTTCTCCACCAGAAACTCGACACGCTCCGCGGCGAAGCGCGCGCGTTTGGTTACCAGCGGTTTGCCGTCGGTATCGACATCGGTACTATCGACCACGAGAACGGGACGCCCGAGCGCGAGATCGAGCCTTGCGGCGTCGGAGGCGTCCACGATGGTGGCGGTGACGCGGGTTGAGGCGCGGCGGTAATCGCGAACGCCGTAATGCGCCAGCAGTTTGGTCATTGAGCGTACGTTGGCGAAGACCGCTCCGGCGCCCGGAAAGCGATCGGCGGAAAGCCAATTGGTGCTGACGCAGATCGGCGTGCGGTCAGCGAGCCGCACCGATTCGATACGGACCAGGGGCGCGCCGGTCTTCAGTCCGAGCTCACGGGCCAGTTCGCGCGTCGCGGGCTCTTCGGAGGCATCGATCAATTGGCCGCGCGGCTCGCGGCCGCCGGCGCCGACGATTTCGGAAAACCGCGTCCGCGAGCGCAAGGGATAGGCGAGGCGCTGCGCCTCGACATAGGTGCCGCTGCCGCGTTCGGCGCGCACCAGGCCGCGTTCGGCAAGCGCAGCCAGGGCGCGCCGCACAGTGTGGCGGTTGACCCGATAGGTATCGGCGATCTCGATCTCGCCCGGCAGCTTTTCGCCCGCAGCAAAGCGGCCGTCGGCAATGCCGCGCTCGATACCGTCGGCAACCTGCCGCCACAAGGCGACGCCGGAACTCTCCTGCAGGCTCATGGCGTGGTGATACCAGAAATTATCCGTTTGTCACGAAACAGTCATGGCGCTCCATTATCAAGTTGTCTATTATCATAGACAACTTGATTCAGGCAAGGTTGCTCATGGGATTGACCGGGCGGAACAGCAGAGAAGCGCAACGCAAGGCCGCGATGGCGGTGCTGGCGCATTCCGAGGCTGGCGACATTGCGGACCATCTCGCGGCGATCGCGGTACCCGCACACGAGAACCTGCGCGAACCTGAGAATGGCCTCGTGATGGTGCGCGGCCGCATCGGCGGCGACGGTGCGCCGTTCAATCTGGGCGAGGCCACGGTGTCGCGCGCGGCGTTGCGTCTTGCGACAGGTGAGGTCGGCTTCGGCTACGTGCTCGGCCGCGACAGGCAGAAGGCGCAGATGATCGCACTGTGCGACGCCATGGTGCAGTCGATGGAGCTTTCGGGTGAGGTCGAGACCAAGGTGATCGGGCCGTTGCGCGAGGCCATGATCGCCGATCGTAGCCGCAAGGCAGCCGAGGCGGCGGCGACGCGGGTCGATTTCTACACCATGGTGCGCGGCGAGGGGTGATGCGATGACGACGGTTGCAGAATTGCCCGCAGGGTTTGCCGACAAGGTGTTGTCGGCGCAGTCGACCTTCCGCTCCGTAATGGATGCGATGGCGCGTCCGGGGAGCGTGCAACGGGTCACGGCTTCTGTCGGCGCGCCGGCCGGGATGATGCGCGGCGCCGCCGCGATCGCGCTGACGCTGTTCGATCATGACACGCCGATCTGGCTCGATGCCGCGATGTCGGCCACGCCTGATGTGGCGAAGTGGCTCAAGTTCCATACCAGTGCGCCGGTGGTCGCGGATTCCTCGATCGCCAGCTTCGCCCTGGTCGGCGACGCCAAGAACCTGCCGGCGCTCGATCGCTTCGCGTTCGGCAGCAACGAATATCCTGACAGGTCGACGACACTGATCCTGCACGCCGAGAGCCTGACGCAGGGGCCCAACTTCGAGATGAGGGGGCCGGGCATCGACGGTACGGCGCTGCTGCAGGCGATGCTCCAGCCGCGCGACCTCTTCCAGCGTCTCACCATCAACGAAGCCCTGTTCCCGCGCGGCATCGATGTCGTGCTGGTCCATGACGACTTGATTGTCGCGATCCCACGAACCACGCGGCTAGTCGCGAGCGGAGCGTAGCCCATGTATGTAGCCGTCAAAGGAGGCGAACGCGCCATTGAGAACGCCCACCGCCTGCTCGCGCATGAGCGGCGTGGCGACCGTGATGTGCCCGAACTCTCGCTGGCGCAAATTGCCGAGCAACTCTCGCTCGGCGTCGACCGCGTCATGACCGAAGGCTCGCTCTACGACCGTGAGCTGGCGGCACTCGCGATCAAGCAGGCGCGTGGCGACCTGATCGAGGCGATCTTCCTGGTCCGCGCCTTTCGCGCCACGCTGCCGCGCTTTGGCGCGACCGATCCGGTCAACACCGGCGAGATGCAGGTGCGTCGGCGCATCTCCTCGACGTTTAAGGATATTCCGGGTGGCCAGATCCTGGGGCCGACTTTCGATTACACCCATCGCTTGCTGGACCCGCGGCTTGCGGACGGCTTTGTGCCGGAGCAGCCTGAGACGTCGGACGTAACGCAGGCGGCAACGCCGCGCGTCACCGACATTCTCGGTCGCGATGGCTTGATCGAACCTTCGCCGGCGGCGGATGCCGATGCGCCGGTCGGCGATCTCACGCGCGAGCCACTGAGTTTTCCGGCCGACCGCGATCTGCGGCTGCAAAATCTTGCGCGTGCCGACGAGGGATTCCTTCTAGCGCTCGGCTATTCCTCACAGCGCGGCTATGGCCGCAATCATCCCTTTGCCGGCGAAATCCGCTTCGGCGAGGTGGAGGTCGAGTTCTTCGCCGAGGATGCGGGCTTTGTCGTGCCGCTCGGCTCGATCGAGCTGACCGAGTGCCAGATGGTGAACCAGTTCAAGGGATCGGCGACCGAAGCGCCGTGCTTTACGCGCGGCTATGGCCTGGCCTTCGGACAAAGCGAGCGCAAGACCATGTCGATGGCGTTGGTCGATCGCAGCCTGCGCGCTCGCGAACTGGGCGAGGAAGTGATCGCTCCGGCTCAGGACGAGGAATTCGTGATGTCGCACTCGGACAATGTTCAGGCGACCGGCTTCGTCGAGCATCTCAAGCTGCCGCATTACGTCGACTTTCAGTCCGAGCTCGGTCTGTTGCGCAAGCTGCGCCAAGAGTTCGCCGAGGCCAATGAGGCGCCGGACATGCAGGAGGCCGCGGAATGAACGCGCCGGCTTACAATTTCGCCTATCTCGACGAACAAACAAAGCGTATGATTCGCCGCGCGATCCTGAAGGCGATCGCGATTCCCGGCTATCAGGTGCCGTTCGCCAGCCGCGAGATGCCGATGCCCTATGGCTGGGGCACCGGCGGCGTGCAGGTGACGGCCGCGATCCTGGGGCCCCAGGATGTGCTGAAGGTGATCGACCAGGGTTCAGACGATACCACCAACGCGATCTCGATCCGGAAATTCTTCGGCAAGACCGCTGGTGTCGCGACCACCACATCCACGACAGACGCCACCGTGATCCAGACCCGGCATCGGATTCCCGAAGCGCCGCTGCATGCCGGGCAGGTGCTGGTCTATCAGGTGCCGATCCCCGAGCCGCTGCGGTTCCTGGAGCCGCGCGAGACCGAGACGCGGCGCATGCATGCGCTGGGCGAATATGGCCTGATGCACGTCAAGCTATACGAGGATATCGCACGCTTCGGCCATATCGCGACCTCCTATGCCTATCCGGTGAAGGTGAATGCGCGCTATGTGATGGACCCGTCGCCGACGCCGAAATTCGACAATCCGAAGATGGACAATTGCCCGGCGCTGCAACTGTTCGGCGCGGGACGCGAAAAGCGCATCTACGCGATCCCGCCTCACACGGATGTGGTATCGCTCGACTTCGAGGATCACCCGTTCACGCGGTACCGGTTCGATGCGCCTTGCGCGCTGTGCGGCGCCGGCGATTCCTATCTCGACGAGATCGTCACCGACGACAAGGGCAGCCGGATGTTCGTCTGCTCGGATACCGATTATTGCGAGTCTCGCCAGTTGGCCGGCCATCGCGGCAGCGAGAGCGCGCCGCCGCACAAGGAGAGGGCGCATGGCTGAGCCGCAAGACCCCATGCAAGACGACCAGCCGCTTCTGGTCGCCGAGCATCTCGGCAAGAACTATGGCCGGTTGACCGCCTGCCGCGACGTATCGTTTGCGCTCTATCCCGGCGAGGTGCTGGCTGTCGTCGGCGAGTCCGGCTCGGGCAAGTCCACGCTGCTGCAACTATTGTCCGCGCAGCTCGCGCCGAGCGCCGGGCGGGTGTCATACCGGATGCGGGACGGCGTGTTGCGCGATCTCGCCCGCCTCGGCGAAGCCGAGCGCCGCTTCTTGTTCCGTACGGATTGGGGCTATGTGCACCAGGACGCCGCGCAGGGCCTGCGGATGGCGGTCTCGGCCGGCGCCAATGTCGGCGAGCGGCTGATGGCGGTGGGCTGGAATCACTATGGTCGCATCCGCGATGCCGCCTCGTCCTGGCTGGAGCGCGTCGAAATCGATACCGCGCGTATCGACGACGCGCCGCGCACCTATTCCGGCGGCATGCGGCAGCGGCTGCAGATCGCGCGCAATCTGGTCACCGAACCGCGGTTGGTATTCATGGACGAGCCGACCGGCGGGCTCGACGTGTCGGTGCAGGCGCGGCTGCTCGATCTGATGCGCAATCTCGTCAGCGAGCTCGGCCTTGCCGCCATCGTCGTCACCCATGACCTCGCTGTGGCCCGGCTGTTGTCGCACCGCGTGATGGTGATGAAGGGGGGCCGCGTCATCGAAACCGGCCTGACTGACCAGGTACTCGACGACCCCCGTGAGCCCTATACCCAACTGCTCGTTTCCTCGATTTTGCCGGCATGAGCACGCCAATGACTGCGATGATCGACATCACCAGCGCCAAGAAGACCTTTACCATGCATCTACAGGGCGGCGTCGAACTGCCCGTGGTGCGCGGCGTCTCGTTTCAGGTCGAGCCGGGCGAATGCGTCGTGCTGTCGGGCCCTTCCGGCGCCGGCAAATCCTCGATCCTGAAAATGATCTTTGGCAATTACCGTTGCGATGGCGGCCGGATCGGCATCCGGCATCAGGGCATGGTGATCGACCTCGCCACGGCCGAGCCGCGGCAGGTGCTCAGCGTGCGCCGCACGACCATCGGCTATGTCAGCCAGTTCTTGCGGGCGGTGCCGCGGGTCGCCACCATCGACGTGGTGGCGGAGCCGCTAATCGCGAACGGAATTGCACGTGCGGAAGCCCGCGAGAGGGCGGGCGCGCTGCTGCGCCGCCTCAACATTCCCGAGCGGCTGTGGGCGCTGCCGCCATCGACGTTCTCCGGCGGCGAGCAGCAGCGCGTCAACATCGCGCGCGGTTTCATTTCCGATCTGCCAATTCTGCTGCTGGACGAGCCGACCGCCTCGCTCGACGCGGCCAATCGCGCTGTAGTCGTTGAGTTGATTGAACAGAAGAAGCGACAGCGCGTCGCGATGGTGGCGATCGTCCATGACGATGAAATTCGCCATCTGATCGCCGACCGCATCGTCGATGTGACATCGTTTGCCGCCGCGGCATGAAGGAAGATGTGAGATGACTTCGAAGCACGAAACCATCCTCGGCAACGCCCGCCTCGTACTGGCCGATCGCGTGATCGAGCACGGCTGGGTCGCTTTCGCAGATGGCCGCATCGCCGAATATGGCGAGGGCACTGCGCCGTCAGGCAGCGAGGACGCCGGCGGCGACCTGATCATGCCAGGCCTGATTGAGCTCCACACCGACCATCTCGAAATGCACTATGTGCCGCGCCCGAAAGTGTTTTGGGATCCGATCGCGGCGGTGGTTTCCTATGACGGACAGTTGGCCACCTCGGGCATCACCACGGTTCTGGATTCGCTCCGGGTCTGGCGCGAGGACGGCGCCGAGGACGTTGACGGCAGGGCAGGCGTGCTCGCGGGTGCGATCACGGCGGCGCGTGAGGCGAACCTGCTGCGTGCCGAACACTTCCTGCACCTGCGCTGCGAAATTCCGATGCCCAGCGTCGTCGAGGAAGCCAAGGAGCTGATCGACCGGCCGGACGTGCGGCTGATGTCGCTGATGGACCACACGCCGGGCCAGCGTCAGTTCCGCGATGAGGTCAAGCTTCGCGATTATTACCGCGGCAAGGGCGGCGGCAAGACCGACGCCGAGCTCGATGCGCTGTTCGAGAAGCGCTTCCACTATCAAAGAACCTATGCCGCGGCCAACATGCGCGAAATCGTGGCGCTTGCCCATCAATATGAAATCCCGCTCGCCAGCCACGACGACACCACCGAGGAAAATGTCGCCGATGCGATCCAGGATCGCGTTTCGGTCGCTGAGTTTCCGACCACGATGGAAGCCGCGCGCGGCCTGCATCAGGCCGGCATCGGCATCCTGATGGGCGCGCCGAACGTGGTCCGCGGCGGCTCGCATTCCGGCAATATCGCCGCCATCGATCTCGCCCGTGAGGGACTGTTGGACATCCTGTCGTCCGACTACATCCCTTCGAGCCTTTTGATGGCAGCCCTGCAATTGCCGCAGCATGTGCCGGCGATCGATCTGGCCTCCGCCGTCCGCACCGTCACCAAGACCCCAGCCGAGGCCGTAGGCCTTGCGGACCGTGGCGAGATCGCAGCCGGCAAGCGGGCCGATGTGATCCGGGTGCATGTCGCCCGTAACATTCCGGTGGTGCGTAGCGTCTGGCGGGAAGGGCGGCGCGTGGTATGACGGAAATCTTGACAACCACAGCGCCAGGCCAGGCCGCCGTAATCGGGCCGGGCCGTTTGATCCTGGTGGTCGGTCCGAGCGGCGCTGGCAAGGACACGCTGCTCGGCCTCGCCAAGGTTACCTGCGCCGATGACAGCAAAATCGTGTTTCCACGCCGCGTGATCACGCGCGAGGCATCGGCGTCGGAAGAAAACCAACAGGTCAGCGCCGGAACGTTCCGGGAGGCGCTGGCGCGCGGCGAATACGCCATGCATTGGGAAGCCCACGGCCATTGCTACGCACTGTCGCGCGCGATCGACGACGAAATCCGCGCCGGGCGGACCATCGTTGCCAACGTATCGCGCACCGTAATTGGCGCGATGCGCCGCGCCTATGCCGACGTGGTGGTGGTTTTCATCACGGCCCCGCCAAACGTTCTGGCCGAGCGGCTGGCGATGCGGCAGCGCAGCAGCGACGGCAGGCTCGAAGCCCGCTTGGGTCGCACGGTGGAGGATGCGGCGGCCGCGCCCGACGTCACCATCGTCAATACCGGCAGCGCCGAATATCATGCCCGCCAGCTCGTCCGCGTCATCAAGGGCGAGAAATGGAACGATTGACGGGAGAGCTAAAGTGACTGTTATCGCGACCATCGAGCAGCTCGAGGCCATCTACGGCTTTCCCAACGATGCCTCGACTGTCAAAGTCGCGGACAGGATCACGCCGGCCTATCGCGCGTTGATGGACAAATCGCCGTTCGCGGCGCTTGCGACCTGCGGACCCGAGGGGCTGGACTGCTCGCCGCGCGGCGACCTGCCGGGCTTCGTTCGTATCCACGATGAGAAAACGCTGATGATGCCGGATCGCCGCGGCAACAACCGTTGCGATTCGCTGCGCAATATCGTGCGCGATCCGCGGGTGGCGCTGTTGTTTCTCATCCCCGGCTCCGGCAGCACGCTGCGCATCAACGGTCGCGCGCACGTATCGGCCGATCCGGAACTGCTCGCGTCGTTCAAGATGGAGGGTAAGGCGCCGCGCACCGTCATCGTCATGACGGTCGAAGAGGTCTATTTCCAGTGCGCGCGCGCCATCGTGCGCTCCGATCTCTGGAATCCCGACAAGCACGTCGACCCGAGAAGCTTGCCGACGCCCGGCCAGATCCTTGCCGAGATGAGCGACAACACCGTCGGTGGCGAGAAGTACGATCGAGAATGGCCGGAGCGCGCGCGGCAGACGATGTGGTGATGCGCTGATCGTCGTCGCTGATCATTCTGCCGGAACACGCGTGCAGGTCATGGATCGCGGCTTGCTGCCGCGCTTGTCGATAGGCACGTTGCAATTGTCGATCCGTTGCTCGTCCATCCACTTTTTTCCCAGGCGTTCCTTTCCGGTCAGCGATGACCCGTCAGCGGGCAGGGCGGTTTCCGCATTCGGTGCGGTTTGGCCAGGCTGCCTTTCCTGCGCTAACACCTCCGATGCAAAGCACAGCGCGAAAATAAAACTGATCAACCCTCGGTGAATCGGTTCCATCGGATTGTCCTCACCAGTAACGCACGCGTCAGACTAAACGTGTCGATATTCACGTAGCCACCCGGAACCTGCGGACAACGGGTCGGTTGCCTCTCATCGTGTTGCGCGCGCTTCACAAGAAAAGGAAGGAGAAACTGATGAAGAAAATGAAACGGCTCATTCTTGCTGGTTGCTCGATCCTGGTCTTGAGCACCGGCGCAGCATTTGCGGGTCCTTGCGAGACGGGACGCGCGGCCAACCTGAAGGATGCTGGCTCCGGACCGGCCAAGATGGGCGACAGCCAGACAACGGGTATGGCTGGCAGCACCGATCAACATCCGCCGACCGATAAGATGAATCGAGCGGCGGGAGACACTGCTGCATCTTCACAAGATACGCAGCGGCAGATGCAAGGCGAACCGACGGCGGCACAACAGGCTGAAGGTGCCAAGGCCGACAAGGTCACAGAGGCAGATAAGGACTGCTGAAGATTCGACCTGGTCGTCATACTGTTTCGGCAGACAAGCGCGGATGCATAATAGAAGGTCGTTCGAACTGTGATCGGACGAACCCCCGCGATGCATGCGTCGATTCGGCGCCCTCATCCGCAGGTTTGTCCAAGAGGGAAGTAGGCTTGCCCAAGAGCGAACTTCTTCCTTCGGAGATGGTGCGCATAGTGCGACCTTCGGCCTTCCGTACTTGCGCTCTGTCCACGGTGACCCTAGTTTTCGTCCCGGCACGAACGTCGTGTCAGCACTGCTTGGGAGGACCCTGATGAGTTGGAAGACTCCGAAGATCGTCGAAGTGTCGGTGGGCATGGAAATCAACATGTACGCCTGCGCGGCGCGTAAATAGACGCGTCGAAGCGGCCTGCCCGGCTCCGGCAACAGCATGTTGCTGCGGGCCGGGCAGGCTGTTCAATTGCCACGAAGTCCTGCGTTGCTTGCACCAAGCGTGAGCCCGCGAATCCTGCTAAAGCCAGCGGGATCCCCTGTAGGCGGCCGACGGTGCCGATCCCAGTTTCTGCACTGCTCCACCTGCGTTCCGAGTCTTCCCATGACTCGCGAATGGTTGCCGCATCATGCTAGGGTATGCCCCGCCGGCACCGCCGGGAATCACCCGTTCAACCCCATGACCCGCTGAATGCGAACGTCTATGCGTGCAAGGACCTTTCAGGCGGCGGTCGTGTCCTTTGCTGCGCTGCTGCCGGCTTGTGGCTATGCCGAGGGCATCGACACCGAGCATCTGTTCGGCTTTATGATCGGCAGCGATGTAGGCAATGTCGGCGAACGGGAGTTTCAGAGCGAGACGACCGGGCGCTTCGGCAGGAGCGGGGGTACTTACCGGGCGGTCGGCCAGGAGTTTGAACTGGAGTTTGTGCCGGCCCGGAATATTAGAATCGAGGTGGGAAGCACGTTTGCGTCGCATCTGATCGGTGGCGTGCCAGGCCTTGACGACCAGCGCCGGCTGTCATGGCAGGGTGGGTCGATCGATTTGCGCTACCGCTTCCTCGATCGGGAAACGGCACCATTCGGAGTTACGTTCGCGACGGAAGCGCACGCGCATCGTGTCGAGGAGACGACCGCTGAAGCGGCCCGGAGTTTTGGGACTGAATTCAGGTTGGCGTTCGATCGCGAGCTCGTACCGAACCGTGTCGTCGCGGCGTTCAACCTGATCTACGAACCAGAGTGGACACGGTTGATCGGCAGTGACGCGATGGAGCCGGGGTCCACCGCCGGCACGGCGCTTGGGGTCATGGCGCAGTTGCTTCCCGGTTTCTTGCTAGGCGGAGAGGCGCGTTACCTGCGAAAATATGAGGGGATCAGTCTGGACAAACTCACAGGGCAAGCGTTGTTTGTCGGTCCGACCGCATACTTCCAGTTGTCGAAAAGCTCGCGGCTGACCGCGAGCTGGAGCTTGCAAGCGTGGGGGCGTCCGGCGGGGTCGGCTACCGGCCTTGATCTCGTCAATTTCGAGCGTCACCAGGCGCGGCTGGTATTCGGCGTAAATTTTTAGGGCTGGCGGCTGCGCGCGCGGCCCCGAGTTCCGGCTTTCTCACGGGGTAGTGAAACGTCAGGCCGCCCTTTGCCGTAGCTCTTTGCGTTAATCTGTTCGGGAACAATGCAAGGGATATCAGATATGACCCCAATAGATTTGGTCGTGACCGTCTGTGCGGTGCTCTCGCCCACCACTTGCGAGGAAACCCATCTGGTCTTTTCTTCAAATGCTTCATTGCAGCAATGTGCCATGAACGCGCAGCCCTACATCGCGCAGTGGGTTGGCGAACACCCGAAATGGACCGCGGTTAAGTGGCGCTGCGAATATCCAGGCACCAATCGAAAGGCATCCGCCGACGCCGTGCGGTCGGCAGGCTGAATAGTCGTCCAGCGGCGGCTATTTGTTACAATCCTTTAAATCCTTGTCCGCGATCGAAAACACGGCGTCAGCCTTGATTTCGACGTCGCGAACGAAGCAGTGCTTTGAGCCGCGATAGCCGACCTTGGCATCATAACGTCCCGGCTCCACGCCCGTGATGCGCAGGCGTTCGTCGTGGTCGACTTCTTTGTCCTTGTCGTTCAGGGTGAGGTTGGGACCCCAATCGTTCTTGCCGGGCGGGGAAAGCTGAAATTCGGAAATGGTCGCCGTCGTAAGATTCCACAACCGGATGCCTTTTCCCTGCGCGGCCACCTCGTTGGCGCTCGTTGACAGCAGTGCCACCAAAGCCAGTATCCATCGCATCGGTCATCCTTTCGTCGCGGGGCGCCTGGAGCCGTCATTGCTTGATCAGACGGTCTCGATTTTTGATTTTATCGAAGTTTCTTGCCCGATCGAGACCGATCGGGGCGATCAACCGGGCCGTATCGAGATCGGCACCGTCGAAATCGGTATCGACGACGGTGATGCCGGTCAGGTCGGCTCCGCCCAGTTGGGCACTCTTGAGAGAAGCGCCGGTGAGGTCGCCGCTCTTCAGCACCGCAAATTCGAGATCGACGCGAGACAGATCGGCGCCGCGCGCGTTCAGGCGTTCCAGATTGGCCGATTTCAGCACCGCGCGCATCAGGCCCATCGATTGGTTGCGCATGTCGGCACCGAGATTTGCGCCCGCGATCGAAGCGCCGACGAGGCTCGCACCGGTGAGGTCGGCAGCGACGCGTGCTCCCGAAAGATCGGCGCCGTCGAGGCGGGCGCGAGCCATCTGCGAAGCGAACAGATTTGCGTTCCTGAGGCTTGCGCCGGTCAGGTCGGCTTCGATCAGCCATGCCTGGTCGAGGATTGCGCGGTCGAGTCTGGCGCCGGCGAGCTTTGTCTTGTTGAGCCGGGCCGCGCGGAAAGTTGCGCCGGACAGGTTGAGTCCCGACAGATCGAGGCCGGATAATCTCTTCCCGGTGAAATCGGCGGGCGCGGCGATGGTCGCTGCGGCGAGCGCGGCCTCAACCTCTCCCCGGGTCAATTCGGCCGAGACCATATCGGGCGACGACAGGTCAACATGACGCATCATGTCCTGGGCAGTTGCCGTCATCGCCACAAGAGCAAGACCGAGTGCTGCAGTTCCGATCGAGCGTTTCATCGTCAACCCCAACCGATCATGCATCCTAGCACCGGCCTAAGGCACTGCCTATGACCTATCCTACTTGGTGGGACAGTGATCGATCCGCCGCGTGATTTCCGATTTGATTGCGGCGATCTCGACCTCTCCGCGCGCGCTTCGCGGCGTGCGGATAGGCAGGTCCGCGAGAACCCGGGCCGGGCGCGGCGACAGCAGGATCACGCGATCGCCGAGACGAACCGCGTCGTCTACATCATGGGTGACCAGCAGCGTTATCACCGAGCGACCGTCCACCAACATGGCGATCTCATCGCGCAGGCGGCTCGCAAGAGCGGTATCGAGCGAGGCTAGCGGTTCGTCGAGAATGAGCAACTCCGGCTCGACGGCGAACGCGCGGGCAAGTGCAACGCGCCGCGCGAGGCCGAGCGATAACTCGCCGGGGAAATGGTTGCGATGTGCCTTCAGCTCCAGAATTTCGAAGAGTGCTGAAAGCTTCGACTCATCGGCGAGAGGCGCGGCAAGCCGCACATTTTCCTCGACCGACCGCCACGGCAACAGCCGTGGCTCCTGGAATACGAAGCCGATCCGCGCACCTGTAGGTCGCGAGACGCGCCCTTGAAAGTCGGGGTCGAGGCCGGCGAGGATCCGAAGCGTCGTACTCTTGCCGCAGCCGGATGGACCGACCAATACACCAACCTCTCCTGCATTAAGCGCAAAGGCGACGCCAGCGATCACGTCGTGCAGTTCGCCCGCCGCGCTCTTGAACGTTTTGCTGGCGATTTCGACCTCAAGCCGCACGGGGACGCCACCGGGATGACCGGGCCTCAAATGGCTGCACCAACAAGGTTTCAATGAGGAGTACGACCGCGGCGAAGCTCAGCGAGTAGGCAAGCAACAAAGGAATGTCGAATAGCTGGAACGCCACGCCAATCTCGAAACCAACACCGTTTGGACGTCCAAGCAATTCCGCAACAAGTACGATCTTCCAGACCAGCGAAAGTCCTGATCGTGCCGCGGCTGCGATGTAGGGCGCCAGTTGTGGCAAAATGACGTGTCGAAACCTGCTCCAATGGGGCAACGCGAACACCGTCGCCATTTCGTCCAGCGCCGCGTCGAGGGCACGTGCTCCCTCGCGCAGCGTCACGATGGCGGTCGGGAGCTTATTGATGGCGATTGCCGCAATTGCAGCAACTTCAGTCAATCCGGCCCAGATGTAGGCGAGCACGATCACCACGAGCGCCGGCAGATTGAGCAGCAGGATCAGCCAGGGGTCGCCAAGCCGATCGGCAAGCCGCACCCGGCCCATCAGGTATCCGATGGCTGCTCCCAGCGCCATCGCTAGCGTGAAGGCGAGCGTAACGCGCGCTAATGTCGCGCCGAGATGGAAGAACAGGTTGCCCGACCTGGCTTCCGCAATCATGGCCGCGAGCACGGCGGGTGGAGGTGGCAGCTTCGCGTCGCCGGCAAACAGCGAAGCGATCCACCAGATCGCGACGAACACGGCGAACGACAGCAGGCGTGCCACCTCAATCTCCCGGGATCGCGTGATAGAATGTTCCGGCATCCAGTTCAGGCGCTGGCCCGACAAGTTCACGACCGCCGATTTCAGACAGCACGCGGTAGAGAATGCGTGCGTCGGCTTCTTCGTCGGCGATCGGGCGTCGCGGAATTCCCTCGCGATAGCGATCACGATAGGCGCGCAACGTTGCGGCGTCGGGAGCGCCGGTCAGTGGCGCAATTTTCTCCCACTCGGCATCCGAGGTCGACAGAATCTCCTTCGCCACGCGGGTCATGGCGATGAAGCGGGCAATTCTGTCCTGGTTTGCGTTCGCCCATGTTTCGTCGAAGACGTAGCCGAGCATCGCGGTGCGGCCTTTGGCGCCCAGTTTCGGCAGCAGGTCCTCGATGCCGGCGATGCGGCGGAAGCCTTTTGCTTCCAGTGCCGCACAGAAATTCCAGTAGTTCACGGTGGCATCCATTTCGCCGCTGAGCGTCTTGGCTGCCAATAGCGGCGGTGCGCCGTAAGCGATTGTCGCGTCCGACTTCAGGTCGATGCCGCCCTGTTTCAACCATGCCAAAAGCAGCAGCCAGTTCTTGTCGATCGGCCCGCCCGCGACGGCAAGCTTGCGACCCTTGAGATCGGCCAAGGTCTGGATCGGTGATGAGGCGGGGACCATCACGGCGCCGAGCGCGCTCGAATAGGGGTAGAATGTCAGCTTGGCGCCAAGCCCGCGTTCGCGCGACACCCAAAGCCAGTCGGTGACCACAATGTCTGCATTCCCGGCGCGAAGCGCAATTTTGCCCGCCTCGGGGCTCGCCAGTTCGAGAACCTCAACGGAAAGGTTGGCCTGCTTGTCGAGGCCGTGCGCGCGGATCACTGCAAGTTCCCAGGCGAATGTTCCGGTCTTCTGCACCGCAACGCGTAAAGCCTCGGCGCTGCAGCACGTGCCGAGCGAGACCAAGACAATCGTAGCAAGCAGTGTGCGAACAAAATGCGTCATGGTGCCTTGAGCCGTATTTTCAGCAGGCCAGTCATAGCATAGCTTCCACGGTTAACAGCGGGAGGAAGACGATGATGCTTGTCGGATGGGTACGACGTATTGTCGCCACGTTGACAGCGCTGATGACGAGTGCGGCGATCGCGCACGCCCAGGACATCAATGATTATCCGACATCGGCGCGCGTTGAGTATGCGTTTGGCTGTTTGAAAGCGAATGGCGAGACGCGGCAAGCGATCGAGCAATGCTCCTGTTCGATCGACGTTATCGCGTCGCTCGTGCCCTATGAGCGCTATGTCACGGCCGAAACCGTGCTTAGCATGTCGCAGGTCCGGAGCGATCTGGGCGGCCCGTTCCGCACGTCGCAGCAGGCGGCAAGCGCCCTCAACGAGCTCCGGCGCGCCCAGGCGGAAGCGGAAGTGCGCTGCTTCTGAAGGCGAAACGGCCGCCGCTTCGAAGACGCGTCAGGGGGCAGAGTAGCATCCGTGTCCGGGAGGGCTGACGCCTGATGGTCGATATCAAGTCCCCGAATTATCCACCTTCCATTCGCGCTGGAAGACGTGCCCCTCGGTGTCCTTTGCCTCGGCGCGGAAACGTTTCGCGCCATTGGGGACGTAGGTGAACCTGATATTGGGGTCTTCTGAAATGGAAATGCCACCTTCCATCGTCAACACCAGGCTGTCGTCCTGCCAGAGCCGCAGTTCATTGACGAAGAAGGCCGGGACATACAGGTGCGTGACCTGGTCCATCTGCAGGCCGGAATTGTTAGGGTGCCCGATCATGATCTGGGCTTCGCTCGCGCCACCGGCCGGCCCTTCGCCGGCCTTCGCGAACTGCCGATAGCGCATCTGGCCGAGTCTGGCCTTGGCTTCGTCGGCGTTCTTGGCGGCAGGCGCCGAACAGCCTCCGGAGGCCTTCACATAGGTTTTGGTCATGTAAAGTTTGCCGTCGCTGAGTTCGGCCACCGCATGGACATCGGTGTAATTGTTGACGCGGACGCGGGTGGAGATTTCGGAGACGTTGGCGTCCGGTCCAAGCTGGAACTTCGCCGCCATCGGCGCGGGATTCTGGTCGATGACCAGCGTAATGCTCAGCACCTGTCGGCTATCGCCGGGCGAAAGCTTCGTTCGCAAAGTGACCGGGACGATTGCGGCATCCTCGGCACGCGACGGCATCTCGATGCCGATCACGTCGCTGCCGTCGTTCATCGGACGATTGTTGAAGATGTCCTGCACCAGGCCGGGCCACAGGTCATTTGCCTCTGCCGCGAGCGCCATCGGTGCGCCGCAGAGTAGCAACCCAACGACGCCGAAGAGGCGGAACAGATATCCGGACATGGTCACGACCTTCACGCCGATGGAAGCAACGCGCGCAATATAGGGCAATGCGCATGCTATTCCCATTCAATTTCCGAAAATGCTGCGGTTGCGTTGCGGGCGTTGAAGTCGTCGAACAATTCCCACCGGGATCGCTCGGAGCTTGCTGCAGTACCCGCCGCTGCCCCTATCGGTTCACCGCGGGCAATGAGCCCGCGTACGTCTGAGGCCAGCGTTTCGAGATAACGACGCTGGTCGGCGAGGGCGGCCGGCCATCCGCTCACGGGACCGTGACCGGGAACCACGCGCTCCGCAGGCAAGGCGCCGAGCTCGCCGATGACGGCCAGCCAGCCGCGGATGCTGCCGTCCAGCACGGGCGTGTGGGTCAAGAACACGAGGTCGCCCGCGAACAGGGTGCCGGTCTTTTCATCCAGCACCGTGAGATCGCAATCGCTGTGCGCGGCGGGCCACGCCCGTATGGAGAGGATTCGCCCGCCGAGATCGAGCTGGAGCGTGCCGCTGACGAGCTGCGTCGGCGGCACGATGCGTATTTCGTCGATCAATTGATCACCCATCGTGCGGCGAAATGCGTCGAGATAGAATTGACCGCGCGCCGCCAGCGCGCGCGGCAGGTTCGCGTGGCCGACAAACGTCGTTCCGTCCTGCACGAAAGCGCCGTTGCCGAAGATGTGGTCGGGGTGGCCGTGCGTATTGATGACGTAGCGGATCGGCTTGTCGGTCAGGGCGCGAATGGCCGCCAGCAATTGCCGTCCCTCGCGAAGGCTGCCGCCCGTATCGATCACCGCGACGGCATCCCGGCCAACGATGAAACCGACATTGGCGATCGCGCCTGCGTTCTCGCGCGTCATCTGCGCGGTTTGGCCGTTGTGTACGAATACGCTGTCTGCAACGGAATTGACCGGCAACTCTTGTTGCTGTGCGAACGAGGATGTCGCCGCAGCGACCATCGTGAGCGCGGCAAGCGTCAATGCAGGGTGAGCCATATTTCGGCCTCCGTCTTACCACGAAGCGCGATCGGCAATCCCGTGTTCCATCGCTATGATCGTTTGCATCGCAGCACGAGCGGGCCATTCGCCACAAGGATTATTCCTGTTGCAGCCTCCAAGCGACAAGCTTAGCATTTTGCGTGTCTGCGGCTTCAATCGAACTTCGGTTCGTCGAGGTTGCCGATACCAGTCGAAATTGGCAACAAGGCGGGCCGGAAGTGCAGCAGCTTTCGATGACAAATGCCGGGCGAAAGTGCTGGCTGTCGATTTTCATCGTGACGAGCGTCGTCACGCTCTTCGGTCATGCGCCCGCGCGCGCGCAGATTAAGGAAGGCGGAGATCTGTCGATTGAGCTCGTCGATCCCAAGGTGCTGCGTGTCTGCGCCGACCCGCACAATTTGCCGTTTTCCAACGACAAGGGCGAGGGATTCGAGAACAAGCTCGCCGAACTGTTTGCCGAGAAGCTGAACAAGAAGCTGGACTACATGTACTTCCCGCAGGCAACGGGCTTCGTCCGGATGACGCTTGGCGCCCATCGTTGCGATGTCATCATGGGCTTCCCACAGGGAGATGACCTCGTTCAGGGCACTAATCCCTATTACCGCACCGCCTACGCGCTGGTCGCCAAGAAGGGCAGCGGCCTCGACGAAGTGACCACGCTGGAAGACGAGCGTCTCAAGGGCAAGCATATCGGCATCGTGGCCGGAACACCGCCTGCCACGAATATGGCGGTCAACGGCCTGATGGCGAATGCCAGACCGTATCAGTTGATGGTCGATACCCGTTTGGATTCGTCAGCGGAGGCGATGATAGCCGACCTGAAGTCCGGCAAGATCGACGCCGGCATTCTCTGGGGGCCGATGGCGGGCTTCTATGCGAAGAAGGCGGACCCGCCGCTCCATGTCACGCCCCTCGTGAAGGAAAAGACAGGTCCTCGATTGGCGTACCGTATCGGCATGGGAGTGCGCGCCGCCGACCAGAACTGGAAACGGCAGCTCAATCGCCTGATCCAGGAAAACCAGCCGGCCGTTAACAAGATACTACTGGACTTCGGCGTTCCCTTGCTCGACGAGAATGACCGACCGATCGGCCCGGAGACGGCAACCAAAACGCCATGAGAGAAGCGCTCGCAGGCCTGATCCTTGCGACATTCCCATTCATCGTCTCGACCTTCGCACAGGAGAGGCCTCCCGAGCCCGCCGGGTATCGCATGGAAGACTACCGTGCGCCGGTTCCCGCGACCCTTGCCGGCGTACGCGTGCTGACTACCGCAGAGGCCGAGGCGATCTGGCGCGCCAAGGCCGGCGCATTCATCGACGTCATGCCTCGCGCGCCGAAGCCGCAAAATCTTCCCGAAGGCACCATCTGGCGCGACAAGCCGCGGCTCAACATTCCCGGCAGCGTGTGGCTGCCGGACACCGGCTACGGAAAGCTCGCGGCCGTAACGGAAGACTATCTGCAGCGCGGGCTTGTCCGCGCGACGGCCGGCAACAATGCCGCGCTGGTGGTGGTCTACTGCCTTGCCGATTGCTGGATGTCCTGGAACGCGGCCAAGCGCATCCTCACTTACGGCTATTCCAACGTGGCGTGGTACCCTGACGGGACCGACGGCTGGGAACGGGCCGGTCTGGCGCTGGTGGTGTCGCAGCCGGAGCCGCGGACAGGCGAGGAGATCGCATCGCCGCGTTAGCGACTACTCGATCTCCTGCTGAATCGTCCGCCCGAGGGCGAACAGCCGCTGGTCGATCGCCGTCGGCACCTCGCAGACGAATTTGATGACGTTCCGCCGGTCTTCGAAGATGCGCGTCTGCCAGACGAGCTGATTGCCGAGTTCGTCGATCTTCGCCTGATTGGGCGGCGTTTCGCCCTGCAGCGCCTGCAAGGCCAGCGTGTCGGCGCGGATTTTATCTGCTGCTTCGCGCTGTTTGCGGGTGACACGCTCCAGCCCGTTCATAACCTGGGAGCGTTGGGCATTGAGGGATTCGAACAGGCCGGCAAACAGCAATTTCCCGCTTGCGGTCTTGTCGGCTGCACCGTTCAGATATTCCGTGATTGCCTTTTGCGCCTCCTCGAGCGGGGTCCGCCTTGCCGCGAGCTTCGCAACCAGCGCGCTGACCTTGGCATCGTCCTTCCATTTGCCGGAGATGTCGTCGAGCGGCGGGCCTGCCCACACTGCGGCGATGGATATCTCGGGCACCTTGGCCTGCGTGCACGGCCAGTCCGGATAGCGCGGATCGGCAGCGTGGCCGTACCCGCTCATGGCCGCGCCGGCAAAGAGTACGGAGATCGCGATCCGGTATTTCATGTCTCGCCTCCGGCCGGGCCGCGGCGGATCAGGCCGCGCGATGGATCGTAGGCGAGGATGGCGCCGATCATGAAGGCGATCGTGCAGCCGCCCACCACGGCGAGTGCGATCCAGTTCATTTGCCCATACAGCGCAAAACGAATCAGCTCCACCGCATGCGTGAACGGATTGAACAGGCAGACATAATAGAGCATCGGGCTGCTCTCCAGGATGCGCCACAGCGGATAGAGCGCCGAGGAAGCAAAGAACATCGGAAAGATGACAAAGTTCATCACGCCCGCAAAGTTCTCGAGCTGTTTGATGCCGGACGAGATCAGCATGCCCAACGCGCCGAGCATCAGGCCTGAGAGGACCAGCGCCGGCAGCACCGTAAGATAGCCGGTCGGGGGCGCTGCGATATCCCAGAACCAGGCGATCAGCAGGAAGGCATAGACCTGAAGCAGCGAGACCGCGGTTCCCGCCAGAAGCTTGCAGGACAATAGGAACCATCGCGGCAGCGGGCTCACCAGCAAGGTCCGCATATTGCCCATTTCGCGGTCGTAGACCATGGAAAGCGAGGACTGCATGCCGTTGAAAAGCTGAATCATCGCCATCAGCCCGGGCGCGATATAGACCTCGTAAAGAATGTAGGTCTCATATGGGGGGATGATGGAGAGGCCGAGCACCTGACGGAAGCCGGCGGCGAAGATGAACAGCCACACCAGGGGGCGCACGAGCGCGGAGATGAAGCGTTCGCGCTGGTGCAGGAACCGAAGCGCCTCGCGCCACACGATGCCGTTCAGGCAGATCAGATATTCGGCCGCCGAGAAGCCGCGCTGGATTGGCGTCATGGCTGCCGATGTCATGACGTTGGACTCCCGCTTTGAGCGGCGGAGCCGGTCAGCCGCATGAACGCCGTGTTAATATCGCTGCCGCCGGCGTCCGCGATCACCCGCGCCACTTTGCCCTGGGCCAATACGCGGCCCTGATGCAGCACGACGAGATCGTCGTTCGAACCGATCTCGTCGAACAGATGTGTCGCCCAAAGCACGCTTATTCCCTGTTCGGCAACGAGCTGCCGAACGTGGTTGAGGATGTCGGCGCGCGCCTTGACGTCGAGGCCGACGGTTGCCTCATCGAGCAGGAGCAGGCGCGGGCGATGCAGCAGCGCCCGCGCGATTTCCAATCGTCGCATCTGGCCGCCGGAGAGATCGCGCACCTTGCTGCCGGCGCGGTCGGCAAGGCCGATGCGCGCCAGCACCTCACCGCTGCGTGCGCGGGCATCGCGCCTGCCGATGCCGTGCAAGGCGGCGTGATAAAGCAGATTCTGCGTCACCGAGAGGTCGAGATCGAGCGTGCGGGGCTGAAACACCACGCCGAGCAGCCGCAAGGCTTCGCCGGGTGTCTGCGCGACGTCATGGCCGAAAATCCCGATACGTCCGTGCTGGATTCCGAACAGCCGCGTGATCAGCGAGAACAGGGTGCTCTTGCCGGCGCCGTTCAGGCCAAGCAACGCGGTGAAACTTGCCGGCGCGACGGAAAAGCCGATCTCGATCAGCGCGCGCCGGGTGCCATAGGCATGGCTGACGCCTTCGATCGACAGCGCAGGCATCTCCACGGCATCGGGCCGGGGAGGGAAACCTTGCGTGCTCTGACCGGCGGAAAAGGCGTCAGTGGCCGTCATGGTTGTGCAATCGTCATACCCCAGGGCAGTTCGCCGACCTGGATCGTCTTGATGACCTTTTGGGCTGCGACATCGATCACCGAGACGTCGTTCGATACGCCATTGGTGGTTAGTAGATATTTCTCGTCGGGCGTGAATGCGAGGTGCCAGACACGCTGGCCCACCAGCAGATATTTGGTGACCTTGTGGCTAACGGCGTCGACGACGGCGACGCGATTGGCCGGGCCGAGTGCGACGAAAGCGGTCTTGCCGTCCTTGGTCATGCCGATGCCGACCGGCTGGATGGCTTCGCTTCGCAGGCCGGGAATTTCGAATGAAATCTTCTTCGTCACCTCCCGCTTGGCCGGGTCGATCACCGAAACGGTACCGCCTATCTCCGACGATACCCACACCTCGGAATTGTCACGTTTGAACTCGGCGAAGCGCGGGCGCGCATCGACCAGAACGTTGGCGACGATCTCGCGCGTCGTGGTGTCGATGAAATGCGCCATGTTGGTTGTCTCGGACGTATTGATCAGGATTTTGCCGTCCGGGCTGATCGCCATGCCCTCCGGTTCGACGCCGACCTGGATCTCGCCGAGACGGGCGCGCTTCTCGACGTCGATGATGGTCACCGTATTGTCATTCTCGTTAGCGACGTAAAGGATCTTGCCATCTGCATCCAAGGCGAACAGCTCGGGGTCCGGGCCGGAGGGCAGGGAATCGACGACCTCCTGCTTCGCAACGTCGATGACCTGAATGCTGTCGTCGTCGCCGACCGCGACGAACACAAACTTGCCGTCCCTGGTGAATTCGATGCCGCGTGGACGCTGGCCGACCTTGATGGTCTTGGTGACGGTCCAACTGTTCGTATCGATCACCGATACGGTGTTGCTCTTCTCGTTGGACACATAGGCGATGAAGGCCGATGCGGGCGTCGCCGCCGCGAGCCATGCAGCCATCCCGAAAAGCAGGCAATGACGCCATATATGCAATTCATCCTCCTTCAATTCAGCTTGCATTTGGTTTCCGGCCGATCAACGCCAAGCGTGTCGAGTTCCGACACCTGATGCAGGAAACCCTCCTGCGGCGAAACCGAGACCACCATGCGTCCATCGACCAAAAGGATCGGCTGGCGAAGTTGCAAATTCCAGTCCCGCAGCGTCAACCGCCGGCCTTTGAACGCAGCAACGGAAAAGTCTTTCCCTCTAAGAAAATCCGACACCACCTTTGGGTCGCCGGACTTCGTGCGCGACGCAGCTTCACCGACCATGCGTGCTGCCGTCCAGGCCTGCATGTCCAATGCGGTCATCTGTCGCGAGTTCAGTTTGGCGAACCGGTTCTGAATCTGGATCGCGCCCCACTGATCCTGCGCGGCGTGCCAACTGGTCGGAACGAGGCCCGCCGAGCCGGCAACCGGGCGCGGATCCCAGGTGCGGTAGGGCAGATAGGACGCGAACACCTCGCTTTCGTCGGCTGCCACGAGGACGTCATAGGCCGGTGCTTGCTGGGTGAATACCGGAATTTGCCGCTGGATCAGGGTGACGCCACTGTCTGTGCGGCGCGCGCCGCCGGTATCTTCAAAGGTTCGCTCCTGAACGATCTTGGCGCCAAAGCGCGTGGCCGCACGCCGCAGTGCGTCGGCGTAGAGCTTGTCCTGATCGTGCGAGCCGATCACGAGCAACCAGCGCTTCCATTGCTTCCACACCAGATATTGCGCGAGCGCATCGGCAAGCATCGAGCGCGTCGGCGCGACATGGATCACGTTGCCGCGGCAATCCTGCTCGCGCAGGCGATCGTCGATTGCTCCGGCATTCAACAGCAACGTCCCACGTTCGCGAATCGCATTGGCGGCCTTCAGCAGATCGTCTGCCGGAAGGTCAGCAATGATGAAGCCGGTGCGCTCGGCAAGCGCCGCGGCAGTCTTCGCGACGTCCTCGTCGTCCTTGAGTCGGACCTCTTCCAGCGTGAAGCGCTGATTGAGGAACTTGCCCGTGGTGTTATTATCCTCGATGGCAAGGCGTGCGCCGGCAAGCCCGTCGTTCTCCGCCGGTAGTTCGACGAGGGACAATTTCGCCTTGATGCCGGCGCGGCCAAGATAGCCGATGCCGATCTCGATGGGGGCGGCGGCGAGGACGGAGGTAGCTGCAATGCTCAAGCCGATCGCAGCGACCAGGCATCGGATCATGGCTTCTCCCTGACAGGTCTTCTCGACTTGGTATGGAAGACCTTTGGCTTGAACCATGACCGAATTGTATGGGCTTGCAACTCAATTCTGTTGCGCCGATTTCGCGTCGTTTCAGCCCTTCAAGCGTGCGGCGTGCCAACGCAGATGATCGGCCATGAATGTGGAGATGAAGTAGTAGCTGTGGTCGTAGCCAGGCTGCCGGCGCAAGGTGAGGGGGATTTTGGCTCTCTCGCAGGTGCCTTGCAGCAGCTCCGGGCGGAGCTGTTCGGTCAGAAACTGATCGGCATCGCCATAGTCGACCAGCAGATCGGGTAATCTGGCGCCGTCCTCGATCAGGGCTACCGCATCGTGCTTGCGCCATGCTTGCCGGTCGCTACCGAGATAACCGCCGAGCGCCTTGATGCCCCATGGCACCTGCGAGGGAGCGACAATCGGCGCAAAGGCACTGGCAGCGCGGTAGCGGCCGGGATGGCGCAGCGCGATCGTCAGCGCGCCGTGGCCGCCCATGGAATGGCCAAGAATGGATTGCCGGCTTGCGTCGACAGGAAAGTTTTCGGCGACCAGTTTGGGCAGTTCCTCCGTGACATAGCTCCACATGCGGTAATTGCGGGCGAACGGCTCCTGCGTCGCATCGACGTAGAAACCGGCGCCAAGCCCGAAATCGTAGGCATTGGCGGGATCGCCCGGCACGCCTTCGCCGCGCGGGCTGGTGTCGGGCGCAACGAAGATCAGGCCGAGTTCGGCGCAGGCGCTGCGGAATTCGCCCTTTTCCGTCACGTTGGCGTGGGTGCAGGTCAGGCCTGAGAGATACCAGACGACCGGCAGCCTGGTGCCCGCGGCGTGCGGAGGCACATACACCGAGAACGTCATGTCGGTCCGGGTTTCGCGGCTGGCGTGCCGGTAGACGCCTTGCGTTCCGCCATATGCCTTGTTCAGTGAAACCGTCTGCATACTCATGGTCTTGCTACTCCGGCGCCATGTGGCACGCTTACGCCAATGCCACTTTCGATTGCCAGCCGCACCAGTTCGGCGGAAGTTCGCACGCCGAGCTTTTGGCGCATGATCGAGGATGTGTTGGCAACGGTTTTGTACGAGGAATGAACCAGCCACGCGATCTCGGAAAGGCTCTTGCCCGCGCTGAGCAGGCGCAGGATCTCCATCTCCCGCGAGGTCAGTTTTGCAAGCGGGCTGCGAGCGAAAGTGGGTCCGGCGAATGCGATGCTTCGCGCGATCGCGGACGGCAGATACACTCCGCCCTTGCCGACTTCACGGATGGCTTCGACCAGATCCTGCGGATCGCCCGTCTTCGCGACATAGCCTTTGGCGCCGATCTCAATGGCGCGCGCGGCGAAGACCGGATCGTCGTTCATGCTGAACATGATGATTCGTGCCGACGCAGTTCGCGCAAGAATGCGCCGCGCCAGTTCAAACCCCGAGACGGTGGGAAGGTTGATATCGATCACGCAGATGTCGGGGCGTTCGGCGACGAATACGCGTTCGCCGCTCTCCGCGTCGGCAGCTTCCAGCAGCACGACCTCCGGTTCGTCGGCAAATACGGTGCGGCAACCTGAAGCAACGATGGGATGATCGTCGACGATCAGTACTCGCATGGCATCGATCCCCGATAGCTGCTTCGCTCGCGTTGCTGCATCGCGTCAAGCTGCATCGACATCGGCGCGAGCCCGGTCATGCAATGCCTGCGAGATTGCGGTACGCTTCAATCTGATCGTCGGTTTTTCGGCTGTCAACGGTCCTCTCGACGAGGAACTGATTGCGACGCGACTGGGGCAGACGTCATGTGGCAGAAATTATCGTTGCGTGGGCGGATCAATTTGCTGCTGGCGCTGGGGCTCACGCTTGGCCTGGCCATCAATATCGCGCGGCTGGTGGTCGAAGCGGCGCCCCGTGTCCGAGCCGAAGATCAAAGCGTCATCCGGCTGGCGCGCGAATTCGTGGAGACGATCGTTCCCGGCCTGAACGAGGCGGCAGATCCGGAGGCGCGGCTGAACCAGATCGTCCACGACCTCAGCAGGCTCCGTCACGTCAGTATCACGCGGCAGGGCGATGCAAGTGTGGCCGGGCGCTCGGGCGATGGCGGCGAGGAGCCATCGCCGCCGGCATGGTTTATCGCGCTCGTGCATCCCGAAACGACCACCGTAAGTGTGCCGATCACGATCCACGGAAAGCCGCAGTCGCTCCTGATCACCTCGCATCCAAACGACGAAATGGCCGAAATCTGGGACGGAATCGTCACCCAGCTAGCGGTTAGTTCCGCGCTCGCCATCGCGCTCTTTCTGGTCACGATAGTCGTGGTTGGCCGCGCGCTGGCGCCGCTGCGGGCGCTTTCGCAGACCATGGCAAACATCGAGGCCGGGCACTATGGATCACGCGTCGAGCCCGGCGGCACGCCCGAACTGGCGGCGATCTGTGCCAAGCTGAACCACCTCGCGGGCGCCCTTGGCGAAGCTGTCGAGGACAAGCGGCGGCTCGCCGAGCGCACGGTCTCGCTGCAGGATATGGAACGCAAGGAGATTGCGCGCGAGCTGCATGACGAGTTTGGGCCCTATCTCTTTACGCTGCGCGCTCACGCCGGCGCCCTGATGCGGCTGGCGGAAGACGGGCGCGCGCCGAGCGCGGATGCGTTACGCAAGCATGGCACCGCAATCATGGAGCAGATCAACGCGCTCCAGCAGTTCAATCGCAGGATACTGGAAAAGCTGCGGCCTGTTGGACTTGCAGAGCTTGGACTGCGCGAGGCGCTCGGCGTGCTCTTGCGTTTGTGGCGTGAATCCCGTCCCGACGTAACCATCGACGCGAACATTGCGAACGCGCCGGACGAGACTGGAGAAGTCACGGACTTGACGGTTTACCGCATCGTTCAGGAGGCCCTGACGAATGCCTTCCGCCACGCCGATGCGACCGCCGTCAGCGTCACGGTGGAACAGGCTGCAGGAACGAGCGGAAGTCGCGCCTGCGCCTTGGTGCGCGTCAGCGACAACGGCCGCGGTTTGGCGCCGGATCACAAGCTCGGTTTCGGCTTGATCGGCATGCGCGAGAGAATACTGGCGCTGGGCGGCACGCTGAATGTCGTCTCCGGCAACGGGGGCCTGACGGTAGAGGCGATAGTTCCCCACGGATCGCACTGAGGCGGCGCAGCGATGGGCGGGAATTTTTCCCGGTTTCTTCGGGAATGAGGACATCTGGGAAGCCCGACCTTTTGCGGCTAGCGTGTGTCGATGTCTTCTCACTAGTATCGTCCGCGTCGAACCGGCATCGCCAACGCGCCGGAATGTAGTGGGGGTGGGGACATGGGCGTACGCGTACTGGTGATCGGGACAATCTCACTGTGCCTGGTTCCCGGGATCGACCGTGCCGAGGCCCAAACCGCATCTGGCGAGAGTGAGGTCTTGCCCGCCATCGAGGTAGTCGCCCCGCCGACATCAGCCAGACCAGCGGCCAGACCAGCCCGCGGCACTACCGCACCTCGAGCCACCCGAAATGTGCGCAGGGTCTATGTTTACCCGACCGCGCCTACGCCGACGGCGCGATCGGGAATGGATGTCGATAAGGTACCGGCAGCGATCAATGCGGTTGGAGCCGGGCAGATTGCGCGCACGGGCTCGCTGAACGTCGCAGATGCACTACAGCAACAGGTGCCGGGTATCATCATCAGTGATACGACCGGAAATCCCTTTATGCCCGACGTACAATTTCGAGGTTTCGTTGCATCTCCGGTCTCAGGGACTCCCCAGGGACTGGCGGTTTACCAGAACGGCATGCGCATTAACGAAGCGTTCGGCGATACCGTCCATTGGGACTTGATCCCGACCGCCGCAATCAGGTCGGTCACCGTCGTAACCAACAACCCCGCGTTCGGCCTCAACGCGCTCGGCGGAGCTGTCAACGTATTGATGAAGGACGGTTTCAATTATCAAGGCGCTGAAATCAATACGATGGGCGGATCTTTCGGACGGATCCAGAGCTCGGCACAGTATGGCAAGCAGATCGACAATTTTTCCGTTTATGGCGCGCTCGAGGGCGTGCGTGACAATGGCTATCGCAACTTCTCGGAGTCGGCGATTCGCCGGTTTTACGGCGATGTCGGCTACCGGACCGACAGCAGCGAATTTCACCTCAACGTGGGCGTCGCCAAGAACAATTTCGGCGCGGCGGCGGCCGTTCCGGTCGAACTGCTCCAGAGATATTGGGGGGCGACCTATACGACGCCGCAGACTCACGACAACCGCGTTGCTTACGCCAATCTGACCGGAAAGGTCGAGGTGACGCCGACCTGGACGATCGAAGGCTCGGCGCGCGTCCGGGCATTCCGGCAGAAGACGGTGGACGGAAACCCGACCGAGACGGAGCCGTGTGCCGCCGATCCGGGGCTGCTTTGCTTCAACGACGATGACGTGCCAGCAAATGGCCTTAACGGCGTCCAACTCGCAAATCCGTTCCCTGACACGGCGGTGTTAGGGCAGATCGACCGGACAACAACCCGTTCGACGACGACTGGCGCGACCCTGCAGGCCACCAACACCGACCAGTTGTTCGGACATAACAACCAGTTCATGGTTGGCGCCAGTTTCGACTCCGGCGTTACCCGCTTCGGGGCCAGCGCGGAACTAGGCACGATCGGCTCGAACTACGTCGTCAGCGGCAGTGGCATATTTCTCGGGCGGTCTGGCGAGCCTGTATCCATCGGCCCGGTCTCGCTCCGCGCCACCAACCAGTACACCGGCCTCTATGCACTCGACACATTCGACGTGACGGACGCGTTTTCAATCTCGGGCGGCGGCCGATTCAACTATGCAAACATCGTCCTTCAGGATCTGATCGGCACCGACCTCAACGGCAACCACACGTTCAGTCGCTTCAATCCGATGATCGGCGGCACCTACAAGGTTACGCCAGAACTGACGGCTTACGCCGGGTATTCTGAAGCCAATCGCGCGCCGACCCCGTTGGAACTCGCATGCGCCGATCCTGCGCGCCCCTGTCTCATCGCGGCCTTCCTGATCGCGGACCCGCCGCTGAAGCAGGTTGTGTCTCGCACCGTTGAGGCGGGCTTCCGCGGCACCAAGGAGCTGAATATCGGAACGCTCGGATGGAAGGTTGGCGCGTTCCGCGCGACCAATGCTGATGACATCCTGGCGATTCCCAGTCCGGAGTTGCAGGGATTTGGCTATTTCCAGAACGTAGGCAGGACACGGCGCCAGGGCATCGAGGCTCAGGTCAATCTGACGTCGAAGACGCTGCAACTCTATGCCAGCTATGCCCTCGTGGATGCGCGCTTCCTCGACGCCCTGCAGATCGGCTCCAATAGCCCGTTCGCCGTGGACGGTGTAGTTCAGGTCCTGCCGGGCAATCGAATTCCGGCGATACCTCGCAACCGGGTAAAGGTTGGCATCGATTATTCGGTCACCGACGCCTTCAAGGTCGGCGGCGATGCATTGTTCGTCGGCAGCCAGTATTTTGTCGGCGATGAATCTAATCAGGCAGCGCGGCTGCCAGGGTATTCCGTTTTCAACGTGCACGCCTCGTATCAGATCAACAAGACGTTCCAGCTCTACGGCCGCATCGACAACATCCTTGACAGCCGCTATGCGGTTTACGGGACGTTCTTCGAGACCGGTGACGTGCCCAATTTCACCAACGGCGGCGCGGATTTTACCGACGCCCGTTCGGTCAGTCCGGCTCGGCCGCGCGCCTTTTACGCGGGCCTGAAGGCAACTTTCTAGAGGACGGGAGGCGTAAAGGCGGCTCAGCGATGACGCGCGGCAGAGTGTTCAGCTTGCCGCGTCATCGGGATGCTCTCGTCAGGAAACATCCGGCGCCGGATCGACGCAGTGCGCCTTGTGGATCGCGGACGGAACGAAGCCAAAATGCTTCCGGAACACGCGGCTGAAGTGCGACGAACTCGAAAAGCCCCACGAAAACGCGACATCCGTGATCGTCTTTCCGTGCTGGGTTTCCAGCTCCTGCCGGCAGTGCAGCAGTCTCGCCCGCCAGATGTAATCGCTGACGGTCATACCCTTGTCGCTGAACAGCATGTGCAGATAGCGCTTGGTGCAGCCCAATGCCGCGGAGATCTGGTCGATGCAAAGATCCGGGTCGCGCAAATGTTCGCGGATGAAGGCCTGCGCGCGAATGTACATCGCTTCGGGACCGACGCGATCGAACATCGTGTCGGCCTCGCGCAGCGGTAACAGCAAGAGATCGATGAGCGAATCGGCGACGCCGATGGCGTTGTGAGGCGACAGTCTCTTTGCTTCATCAAACGCGGTGTGCACGAAGTCATAGGCGATGCGGCCGGTGCCGTTGCGCGCGGATAGCTTGCAAGGCAACATCTTCGCCGTCCGGAAGCCGCGTTCGTGGAGCAGCTCCTTCGGGACGATAACGACCTCGTGCCGGGTCAATGAGGGGCTCACGATCGTGTGCGGACAGGAGACGTCATAGGCAAGACAATCGCCAGGCATGATATCGATGCGGCGGCCGTTCTGTTCGAAATGCGAGATGCCGTAGGTCTGGAACAGTATCTTGACGTAGGGATGTTCGCTCAGCTTTGTGCCCGAGATCGTATGCGCGATACGATGTTGGCTCGCCTCGATCTGACAAAGTTTGAGCTGCGAGACGGTGGTGTAATTTATCCGCCCCTCCAGCGAGGAACCTTCCAGCGGATCGACATCAAACTGGCCACATAGATCGGTCAGTGCATCTGACCAAGTTTGGATCTGCTTTTTCGGCGCTAACCCGGAAGTGCTGAGTGAACGAACTGTGTCAGACATTGCCCAGCCACCGATTTGAGAACAGGCTGCAACCCCCGCCGAGGCGTCGGTCAGATGGTCGCGACATTTAGCCCCAATTTAGGCAGTCCTCAGGGAAGCGCGCAGATTCTTACCAATATCCCTTTGACAATCCTCCAACTTAGTTTCGGCGGCGTCAAGGGAAACCTAGACCGAGAGTCGCGCTGGGAAGGCCGTGGGAACACGTCCACGGCATGATGCTTCGCAGCATCACGGCAGCGCCGAGCCGAACAGCGTGCCAGCGCGAAATTAAAAAATTCAGTTGGGTTTCGCTATTGAGCAAACGCGCTTCGCTCTTGGGCAAGTTTCCCATCTCCGGACGGGATAGGAATAGGGACCAATAATGGAAGAATGGGCCGTTTCGGCGGAAACCCAAAACTCGTATCCTGGAGGAAACCACTATGCGCAAGGTGCTATCCGTAGCCTGTCTTGGCGCTATGGCGACATTCGTTGTCGGCGTCGCATACGCCAACGAAGAACTGATCAAGATGTCGCAGAACCCAAAGGACTGGGTGCAGCCGGCCGGCGACTACGCCAATACACGCTACTCGAAGCTTAACCAGATCAACGCATCCAATGTCGGCAAGCTCCAGGTCGCCTGGACCTTCTCGACCGGCGTGCTGCGCGGCCATGAGGGCGGGCCGCTCATCATCGGCAACATGATGTACGTCCACACGCCGTTCCCGAATAAGGTCTATGCTCTTGACCTTTCGCAGGATAACAAAATCGTCTGGAAGTACGAGCCGAAGCAGGATCCGAACGTCATTCCGGTGATGTGCTGCGACACGGTGAATCGCGGCGTGGCCTATGGCGACGGCAAGATATTCCTGCACCAGGCAGATACCACGCTGGTTGCGCTGGATGCCAAGACCGGCAAGGTCGAATGGAGCGCGAAGAACGGCGATCCCGCCAAGGGCGAGACCGGCACCTCCTCGCCGCTCGTCGTCAAGGACAAGGTCCTGATCGGTATCTCCGGCGGTGAATTCGGCGTGCAGTGCCATGTCACCGCGTTTGATCTCAAGTCGGGCAAACAGGTGTGGCGGGCCTACTCCGTGGGACCGGACGATCAGGTCAAGGTCGACCCCGAGAAGACGACCGAGCTCGGCAAGCCGGTCGGCAAGGACTCCAGCGTCAAGACCTGGCAGGGCGACCAGTGGAAGATCGGCGGCGGCTGCACATGGGGCTGGATGTCCTATGATCCCAGTCTGAATCTTGTCTATTACGGGTCCGGAAATCCCTCTACCTGGAATCCGAAACAGCGTCCGGGCGACAACAAGTGGTCGATGACTATCTTCGCGCGCAATGCCGATACCGGCATGGCCCGCTGGGTCTATCAGATGACGCCCCATGACGAGTGGGACTATGACGGCGTCAACGAAATGATCCTCAGCGATCAGCAGATCGGCAACACGACGCGCAAGCTGCTGACCCATTTCGACCGCAACGGTTTGGCCTACACGATGGATCGGGAAAACGGCGAACTTCTGGTCGCCGAGAAGTATGACCCGAAGGTCAACTGGACCACCGGCGTCGACATGAACAAGAGCTCGCCGACTTATGGTCGTCCCAAGGTCGTCGATCAGTATTCGACGGAGAAGGGCGGCGAGGACAAGAACACCAAAGGTATCTGCCCGGCCGCGCTCGGCACCAAGGACCAGCAGCCGGCAGCCTACTCGCCCGATACGCAACTGTTCTATGTTCCGACCAACCACGTCTGCATGGACTATGAGCCGTTCAAGGTGAGCTACACCGCGGGTCAGCCCTATGTCGGCGCGACGCTCTCGATGTATCCGCCCCAAGGCGAAAGCCATATGGGCAACTTCATCGCCTGGGACAACAAGACCGGCAAGATCGTCTGGTCGAACAAGGAGCAGTTCTCGGTGTGGTCGGGAGCGCTCGCGACGGCTGGCGGCGTGGTGTTCTACGGAACGCTGGAGGGCTTCCTGAAGGCGGTCGACGCCAAGACCGGCAAGGAGCTCTACAAGTTCAAGACTCCGTCCGGCATTATCGGCAACGTCACGACCTATGAGCAGGGCGGCAGGCAGTATGTGGCCGTGCTGTCCGGCGTCGGCGGCTGGGCGGGTATCGGCCTTGCCGCAGGTCTGACTGATCCGACTGCGGGCCTCGGTGCCGTCGGTGGCTATGCCGCGCTGAGCAACTATACCGCGCTCGGTGGCACGCTCACCGTGTTCGCGCTGCCGCAGTAAAGCAGGACCACTACGTCCGGCGCGTGGCTCGTTCCACGCGCCGGTTGGTCTGCATCTGACATCAAGGATGAACACTTGCGTAAAATCTGGTTGATTGCGGCCACTCTCACGCTGGTGGCGCCGGGAACGATTGCCTTCGCTGCGGATGATGCTGCCGCGGTCAAGACCGAGGACGGTAAGTATTTCGACAAGGAAGGAAACCCGACCTACAAAGTCGGGGCCGATGGCACGGTCGATTGGTACACCTACTCCGGATACCGTCGCTATCATTCCGAATGCCATGTCTGCCATGGCCCTGACGGGATGGGATCGACCTATGCGCCGGCGTTACAGGATTCGCTGAAGACGATGAGCTATGGCGACTTCGTCTCGGTCGTCGCGAGCGGCCGCAAGAGCGGCAATTCCGTCATGCCAGCCCTCGGCGACAACCCCAATGTCGCCTGCTACATGGACGACCTTTATGTGTATCTGCGCGCCCGCGCCCATGACGCCGTTGGGCGCGTCCGCCCTGCCAAGAAGGAAGACAAGCCCGACGCGTACACCGAGACGGAAAAGTCCTGCATGGGAGCCAAATGATCATGCCGAACATGCGAGGGGCGCGTCCTGGTACATCCGTGCGGCGACTTGAAAAGCCAATGTGGAGTTTACAATGAAGACCCGCGCTGCTGTCGCATTCGAAGCCAAGAAGCCTCTTGAAATCGTCGAGGTCGATCTGGAAGGCCCGAAGGCCGGTGAAGTCCTCGTCGAAATAAAAGCGACCGGAATCTGCCACACCGACGCCTACACGCTCGATGGATTCGATAGCGAAGGAATCTTTCCTTCGATACTCGGTCACGAGGGCGCGGGCATCGTTCGCGAAGTCGGGCCGGGCGTGACGTCGGTCAAGGCCGGCGATCACGTGATTCCGCTCTACACGCCGGAATGCCGCCAGTGCAAAAGCTGCCTGAGCGGCAAGACCAACCTTTGCACGGCTATCCGCGCAACGCAGGGGAAGGGCGTGATGCCGGACGGCACCTCGCGCTTCAGCTATCAGGGCAAGCCGATCTTCCACTACATGGGCTGCTCGACGTTTTCGAACTTTACCGTGCTGCCGGAGATCGCGGTGGCAAAGATCCGCGAGGACGCGCCCTTCGACAAGAGTTGCTACATCGGTTGCGGGGTGACGACGGGCGTTGGCGCCGTGGTCAACACCGCCAAGGTGACGCCGGGCGCCAACGTCGTCGTGTTCGGTCTCGGCGGCATCGGCCTCAATGTCATCCAGGGCGCGAAGATGGTGGGCGCTGACAAGATCGTCGGCGTCGACGTCAACGATTCCAAGGAGGATTGGGGCCGCCGTTTCGGCATGACCCATTTCGTCAACCCGACCAAGGTCAGCGATATCGTCCAGCATCTGGTCGGGCTCACCGACGGCGGCGCCGATTACACCTTCGACTGCACCGGAAACACCGGCGTGATGCGACAGGCCCTCGAAGCGTGCCATCGCGGCTGGGGCGTCTCGGTCATTATCGGGGTCGCGGAGGCCGGCAAGGAAATCGCCACCCGGCCGTTCCAACTCGTGACCGGCCGCGTCTGGAAGGGCACCGCGTTTGGTGGCGCGCGCGGCCGCACGGACGTGCCGAAAATCGTCGACTGGTACATGAACGGAAAAATCGAGATCGATCCGATGATCACGCATGTCCTCAAGCTTGAGGAGATCAACAAGGGATTCGACCTCATGCACGAAGGCAAGTCGATCCGTTCGGTTGTCGTATTCTGAATCGGGGAACTTCAAGCACAAGGAGGATAGGCTTATGACTGTTCATATCCACCCATCGATTGACAGCGGCGTAAAGCAGGGCACTGGCAACTTCGCCGGCGGCACCCTGGTCTGCAAATGCAAAGACAAGCCGGTCAAGGTCGCCATCACGGGCGACGTGGCCCACAACCACGCCTGCGGCTGTACCAAATGCTGGAAGCCCGAAGGTGCGATCTTCTCCATTGTCGCCGTCGTCCCGCGCGACAATGTGAAAGTAGTCGAGAACGGCGACAAGCTGCAGATCGTCGATTCGGCGGCGGCAATTCAACGTTATGCCTGCAAGGCCTGCGGTACGCATATGTACGGCCGGATCGAGAACACGGGGCATCCGTTCTACGGGCTCGACTTCATCCATCCCGAACTGTTCCAGGAAGCCGGATGGGCAGCTCCTGGGTTTGCCGCGTTCGTGTCGTCCGTGCTCGAGTCCGGTGTTCAGCCGAGTGAGATGGATGGCATCAGGGCGCGGCTGAAGGAACTCGGACTGGAGCCGTATGATTGTCTGTCGCCACCCTTGATGGATGCGATTTCAAGCCACGTGGCCAAGTCCAAGGCCAGGGCTGCTTGAACAAAGTTGCTTGAACAAGGCGGCTTGGAGCAGGCGCCGGCCCTGAAGTTCGCGCGATACCAAGGTTGCGCTGATGGCGGTCGCCGTCAGCGCAACCGCGCTCTAAGAGTACGGCGAGGCGGTCCTATGCCTTTCCGTTGGGCCGACAGGTGAGCAGGCCTCCCGGCCTCTAGTCGTTCGGCGATCGGGCGGGCGGTGCGTCCCGCGCCTAATTCCCAGACATCGAAGTCTTCGCGCAGTCGCCATGCCGCCATGGTTGTTGCAGGGCGTGCAATCGGCCGGACTGACCGATCGTCTGATTTTTCATGCTGCGGTGCGGTGGCCTGTCGTGGCGGCTGCGATGCTGGAGGACGGACATTCCCGGGAGGTGTTGACCCATTGAGCGGTTCCCTTCTATGGACGGTGCCGACCGCATAGATGCTCGCGAGGATTCCCAGATGCCGATCGTCACAGACGCCGCCTTCATTCTGCCCGACGATTTCGCCAGTGCCGCGCTGATGGGGCGCGTCTGGCGTCCCGATCTTGCCGGCCCGTCGGTCGTCGCGATCCGCCAGGACGGCGTGTTCGACATCACCGAGGACTTCCCCACCGCCAGCCAGCTTGCCGCCGCGGCCGATCCGGGCGGAGCGCTGCGCGCCGCGCCTGGCGAGCGCCTTGGCGCACTGCAGGATCTCCTAGACAATACGCCGCCCGACACCCGCGATCCGACCAGGCCATGGCTGCTCGCTCCGATCGATTTGCAGGTGATCAAGGCTGCCGGCGTCACGTTCGCCGTGTCAATGCTGGAGCGGGTGATCGAGGAGCGGGCGCGCGGCAATCCGGATTCGGCCGAGGCGATCCGGGCCGAGGTGACGCGGATCGTCGGCACCGACCTGTCGCAACTGAAGCCGGGCTCGGCCGAAGCGCAGCATGTGAAGGACGTGCTGGTTTCCCAGAACGCCTGGAGCCAGTATCTCGAGGTCGGCATCGGGCCGGACGCCGAGGTGTTTACCAAGGCGCCCGTGCTGTCGGCGGTCGGTACATGCGTGGATGCGGGTCTGCATCCGAAATCGACCTGGAATAATCCGGAGCCGGAGGTCGTGCTGGTGGTGGCGAGCGATGGGCGCATCGTTGGCGCCACGCTCGGTAACGATGTCAATCTGCGCGACTTCGAGGGGCGCTCGGCGCTACTCCTGTCCAAGGCAAAGGACAACAACGCCTCCTGCGCCATCGGGCCGTTCGTGCGGTTCTTCGACGCGAACTTCACGCTCGATGACGTGCGGAGAATGGAAATTTCGCTGGAGGTGAAGGGACCGGAAGGCTTCGTCCTGCACGGCGCATCCTCGCTGACCCAGATCAGCCGCGACCCGGCCGACATCGTCGGGCAGACGATTAACGAGAACCATCAATATCCCGACGGCTTTGTGCTGTTCCTCGGCACGATGTTCGCGCCGATCCAGGATCGTGCCGCGAAGGGGCAGGGGTTCACCCATGTCGAAGGCGATTTGGTGACGGTCGCCACGCCGAAACTTGGCCGGCTAACCAACCGGATGCGTCACAGCGGCGATTGCGAGCCCTGGCAGTTCGGCTTGGCCGATCTCTTCGCCGCATTGATGCGCCGTAAGGGCGCCGGCAGAGGCAGCAATAGCGGATAGAAACGGGGGCGGAAATCTATGCGCAAGTGGGCAGGAAGACAGTCGGCAGGATCGTCCACGCGATCCCAAGAAGCGAAAGCAGGATTAGAAGGTGTGATACGCCACGCAGGAACCGAGAGCTGCCGAGGCTCTGGGGGTGCCGGGCATTGTCGCGATGGAGCGTCCACGCCGTCAGGAGGAGGGCGGTTAAAGCTGCGACAGTGGCAAGAGCAATCGTCCAGGCCATCATGGTAGCCGCTGCGCCCGCTGGTCCAATGCAGATCAGCGCTTCGGCGGCGTAGACGGTGGTCAGATGCAGAAACCAGATAAGGGGCGGAGCAAGCACCTGCAGAAGATTGCCAAGGGATAGCTTGAAAGTATCGCTCATCCTGCAAGCCTCGGAAATCCGTGCACGAGGAGAAGCCCCAGCAGGCCTTGGCCGACCGTGTAGTGATATAGCAGGCCCAGATTGTCGAAGGCCACGCGTCGTTTCCGATCAAGGCGGCCGGCGAAGCTCCGCGCGATCGCAAATCCCGTCATGGCCAGAACCGCAATGGTTAGCTGCCCCTGCAGGAAGGCGGCCATATAGACCATCGCACCATGCGCATCGGACTCCGGGCGCAGCCCGGCCCGCCATTGGGCTAGCACGTCGATCACCAGCGCGCCGGTCAACGCGGCCGCGGCGAGCCCGGCAAGTCCTACGAAAGCGCCACTGCTGCGCGACCTTCCGGGCAAAACACGACGGGCGATTTCGAGGATTGCACTGCCCAAAACAAGCAGCAAAGCCGATACGATAGGGTATGCGATCGGTGCAAGCGCTGAAAGCCTCGGCCAAACCTGCGGTGAAACAGTCCATAGATAGAGGTAGGAAAATACATAGGAGAGGTAAAGCGAACCGGCGACCAATAACAGGACGATCATGGCCCACCAGGCATGCGACAATGAACCGGTTGCATAGGTTGGGAGCTTGAGGTTCGCGCCGATATCGACGGGTGGTAGCGGCTTCAAGTCGCTGCCCCACATCCACACGACCGTCATCGCAATTCCGAGCAGCCCGCAGATCAGCGCAAGCACCACCGCCTTGACGGTGAGCAGCATGAAGAAGGCAGCCGTGAGCACCGCCGCGAGAAACGGCGTCCAGCCCGGGCCGGGAAGGCGGAGCAGGTATTGCGGTGTCGCATCGAAGGGTGAGGTGACGATGGTTTCGCGCAGACCGGTGATCGAGCCGGGCAAGAAATGCCGTCCGTCTTCGATCTCCTTGGCTAGCTGTGGATGATGCCACAGCGGGTATGCACTGGTTACGGCCGGAATGCTGCGCAGCCCATAGACATTATTGGGCAGCCATTCGAGTGTTGCCGCTCCCCAAACATTGCCGGCCGTTTTCGACATAGCGGGACGCAGGCTTCGAACCACATCGACCAGAAAGATGGCAATGCCGGCGGCGAGCAGAAAGGCGCCGATCGTGGAGATCATATTCAGCACGTCCCATTGCATAACGGCCGGATAGGTATAGACGCGCCGCGGCATCCCCATCAGGCCAGTGAGGTGCATCGGAAAGAACGCGACGTTGAAGCCCGCGAACATCAGCAAGAAAATCCACTTTCCAAGTTGCTCGGACAGTGCCAGACGGCTAAATGCCGGCGCCCAGTAGTAAAATGCGGCGAACAGCGGAAACACCATTCCGCCGACCAGCACGTAATGGAAATGCGCGACCACGAAATAGGTGTCGTGCGCCTGCCAGTCGAACGGGACCATCGCGACCATTACGCCAGTGAGGCCGCCGAGGCTGAAAATAACGAGGAAGCCCAGCACGAACAGGGACGGCGTTGTCCACCGTAAGCGGCCTGACGCGATTGTCGCGATCCACGCAAAAACCTGAATCCCACTGGGTAGCGCCACCGCCATGCTGGCGGCCGAAAAGAAACTAAGCGACAGCGCCGGAATTCCAGTGGTGAACATGTGGTGGACCCACAGGCCGAAGCTGAAAAAGCCGGTTGCGATCAGTGCCACGACGATAAGCCGATAGCCCACAAGTGGTGTAGCGCACATAGTCGGCACGATCATCGACACCATACCGGCAGCCGGCAGGAAAATGATGTATACTTCCGGATGTCCGAAGAACCAGAAAAGATGCTGCCAGAGCAACGCATCGCCGCCCCTCGCTGCGATGAAGAAAGGCCAGTTGAACGCGCGTTCCAGTTCGAGCAGCAGCGTGGCCAGGATCACGGCTGGGAATGCGAAGACGATCATGCCGGCGAAGATCAGCATCGTCCACGCAAACATCGGCATCTGGTCGAGGGTCATGCCGGGTGCCCGGGTGCGAAGCACGCCGACGATGATTTCTATCGCACCGGCGATCGCTGAGATCTCGATAAAACCAATACCCAGGAGCCAGAAGTCCGCCCCTGGTCCGGGCGAGAATTGCGAACTGCTCAGCGGCGGATACATGAACCAGCCGCCCGATGGCGCGAGATCGAAGAACAGCGTGCCAAAGAAGATCAGCCCGCCGACCAGATAGGCCCAGAACGCGTAAGCGCCGAGTCGCGGAAAAGGCAGGTCGCGCGCACCGAGCATCTGCGGAAGCAAAAGTATACCCATTGCTTCGACGACGGGAACGGCGAACAGAAACATCATCACGGTGCCATGCATCGTGAAGATCTGATTGTAGGCTTCCTGGCTGAGAAAGGTATTGCTGGGCACCGCGAGCTGAAGGCGCATCAGCAGTGCGAGAATGCCAGCCAGCAGGAAGAACAGAACCGCGGTAGCGGTATAAAAAAGGCCGATCACCGTGTTGTTGACGTCGGTGACAATACGCCAGCCTCCAGGCGTAGCCCATATTGCTTCGAGCTGAGCCAGTTCCTCGCTTGGCCGGGGTAATGTGTTTGGGTAGGAGACTGCGTCAACCATCTAGTCTGCTGCCTTGAGGCTCAGAAGGTAGGAGGCAAGCGCTTCCAGTTGCTGTGGCTGCAGGACGCGAAACTCAGGCATCAAGTTTCCGGGCTTGACGTGCTGGCCATCGACTATAAACCGCATCAGGTTTTCGCGGGTCAGCGGCAGGGTTTTGATGCCGACTGAGCGCCTCGCGCCGATGTGCGTCAGATCCGGACCGAGCGAGCCTGCAGCAGCGGTGCCGCGCACCGTGTGACATGCGCCGCAGCCGGCGGCGAGGAAGATCGATCTTCCGTGCAAGCCGATGTCGGTCTCAGGCGTCGCGGGCACCGTCGCCGCGCGCTCGAGCCAGGCCGCATAATCGGATGAGGACATCGCGATCACGTCCATGGCCATCAGGGCATGAGCCCCGCCGCAGTATTCGGCGCATTGTCCGCGATAGACCCCCGGACGATCGACAGTGAGCTGCAATTGGGTTGTGCGCCCCGGGATCATATCGACCTTTCCACCAATGCTCGGCACCCAGAAACTGTGAATGACGTCAGCAGCCTTGAGGTTCAATGTGACCGGAGATCCAACCGGAATACGAATCTCATTGGCGCTGGCAATCTGTGGACCAGCAGGAGCGTGGTACAGGACGCGCCACCACCATTGCTCTCCGACCACCTCGATGCTGACGGGGCTGCCACCGTGGGGCAGGTTGAGGTTCGAACGCATCACCCAAACGCCGTAGACTAGAAGCACCGTCAGCGTCACGGCAGGAAACGCGATGCCGAGCCAGATCACAGTGCTCTCTCGCGCCAGCGCTTGGCGTATTCGCAATGGCCCGCGGATGGCGAGCAATAACGTCACGATCACGAGGACGAGCACGAATGTCCCGAACCCGAACAGAAACCAGGCTACTTCGACAATCTGCACTGCCTGGAGACTGCTCGGATTCATCACCGATTGAACATCGCTGGTGCAGCCGCCGAGAAGCATCGAGGCGCCAAACAGGTACCAGCATGGTCGGGCCGGTATCATTGCTTCTCTTCTTTCGAAGTCGACGCGGTTGTTGATGCAAAATAGGCCGCGACGTCGTCGATCTGTTGCTCGTTTAGAGACCTGGCGATAGGCGCCATGATCGCATCGGTTGCTGAGGAGGATGTGATTCCCTTCCGCCAATTCCGCAGCCTATTGACGATGTAGGCGGCATGCTGTTCCGAAAGACGCGGATAGGCGTTGAGCGCTGCGGTGTTGTGACAATCCATACACGCAGGAATTTTTGCGTTCGGATCCCCCTGCGTCGCGAGTTCGCGCCCACGCTCGACGGCCGCAGCGCTCTCCAATCGGTTCGGCGCGCCCGGCCGCGCAAGCCCGGCATAATAGCGTGCTACCCGCTCGCGTTCGGCGGGGGAGAGTCCGCTCGCCACCGGCTGCATGATGCCGCTCGCACGGCGGCCCGCGGCAAAGTCTTCCAGCGCCGCAATCAGAAACTCGGCGGACTGACCGTGCAGCACCGGTACCAGGTGGCTCTTCGGTCCGCGGCGGTCCGCACCATGACAACGCGCGCAGGCGCTCATTGCCCCCGACGTATCCTCGGTGGTAGCGATCTCTCTCCCAATCTGCGGCCGAATTGACAAGCCGCCAAGCGCCAATTCGCGATAGCCCGCCGCATCAAGGGTAGGCAGTTGCCTGAGAAAGGCGACTATTGCCCATACTTCGTCGTCGCGCTGTGCCGCGACCCAGGCCGGCATGCCGGTGTACTTAATGCCATGTTTGACAATCCAGAACAGCTCCCGATCGCGCCAATCCCGCACCGCCGTCGAAAGGTCAGGTGGGGGAGGCAACATGCGTTGCGCGATCGGATCGGTCGGAACGCCTGGTGCGCCGTGGCAATAGGCGCATCCATCGTGGAAATGGGCGGCGCCGAGTGCCGAGAGATCGTCGCTGTAGCTCTGCGGGGCCTCGATGCCAAGCGCATGAGTCCTTACGGAATTACGCATTCCGAATGTAAGAATGGCGTTGGTCAGCGCGAAGTGGCCACGACTTGCTGCAACGCTGTAAAGGCCGGACCATGCGAAGAGAAAGCCGCCGAGCGTGATTGCGATTAGGCCATAGAGAATGAAACGGATGGTTCGTATCAGGCGTGGGCGTGAAACAAGGGGCATCGCTAGCGGCCGATAGGGAGCCTGCCGTCCGGCATGGGAGCCGCCGATATCTCCGCGCGTGTTATTAACTGCACGGTGATGATCACGGCCGCGACCAGATAGCTGAGTGGACAGGCTGTGACCATGAGCAGGCCGGCTAGATGTTGATCCTCGAGCGCGTGATGCAATGAGAAATGTTCAGCAGCGCCAGCAAGATGGCCCGCGAACCCATAGAGTGTTCTCGGCGCGAAGATGAGCAGCGCCGCAAGCAGACATGTCAGCTTTCCTGTAAGCAGAAGCGCCGGAATAGTCTGCCACCGCGACGTGGTGGACGTTGTCAGCAGGGACAACCAAAAGAAGAGCCCAGCTAGCAACAGTGTTGCGTGGAACGTCAAACCAGCCGGCTGAGACCGGAGGAGGAGGTCATGGACCGCCGGGGAATGCCACGTCCAGAGCAGAACAATCTGAAGGAAAGTCGCGGTCCAAAGCCAGATCGGTCGGGTGCCGCCGATGTGCCGGCGGGTAATGATCAACGCGGCGACCGAGGGCGCGATGATATTCATCGACGCGATATGCAGCACCATATGGGTCGAGAAATGACCGAGATCGTAAACCAAAAGCACCGCCGCCCCAGTCAAGAGAACGGCAGTAGCGCTCGCGATGGCGGGACTGGTCATCCGGACGTTCAACGGCCTGGCTTATCGCCCTCATCGGGCATCAAAGCATCAAGTCTAAGTTCCCAAAGATGTTCCCCCTTCGCGCGGCGCCGTTTGGCGCAGCGGCACCCTAAAGGAACTTACGGAACAAAACGGCATTGAAGATGCGGCGTTCATGGCTCGCAAAACGCGAAGCAGGAGCATGATATGGCTCGGAGATCGATCTGGACGCGGTACGGGTTCGCCTGGGTCACCGGGGCTTTATTTCTGATCACGCTGACCGGTCACTGGATATTCGGTTGGTATGCCTACGCGAACGAGCAGCTTGCGCTCAAGCAGCCAGTTGAAATCAGCGACTACACCATGCAGATGATGCGTGACATGCTGGAGAACTGGCAATCTGAGTTTTTGCAGTTGCTTTGGCAGGTTGCAGGTCTGGCCATTCTATTGCACGTCGGCTCGCCGCAATCCAAGGAGGGCGAGGACCGGATAGAGGCCAAGATCGACGCTATATTGCTTGCTGTGGAGCCGAAGAAGGGCGACACCCTCCTGAAGGAAATCGATGACGAGTATGAAGGGCGTCATACGGACACCGGCTTTGTACGGAAGCTGGAGCGTCGACATAGCTGAGCCCACCGTCGGCCGGCCGCACGTGGTGCATGTCGAGCTCGCATAGCGGTATGACCTCCGTAAGCCGATCAGGCGAGCCGCGGGCCGGCTCATGTGAGCGGCATCGCTCTCGGCAAGAGTGACGTGCCCTGATTCCTTGTTGTACGATCCCGATCGACGACAACCTGGGATGTATCCGCAATGGCGAAAATCAGGATCGGTCTGGCCGGCTGCGGCTTCGTGTCCGAGCTGCACATGCATGCCTATCGGCGCGTTTATGGCGTGGATGTCGAGGTCAAGGCTGTTGCAGCGAGGGGCAGTTATGTCCTCGAGTTTGCCAATCGTCACCAGATCCCGACGGTCTATCGCAGCTTTGGCGATCTGATTGCCGACAGCGAGCTCGATGTGATCGACATCTGCACGCCGCCCAACTTGCACACTTCAATGATTGTCGATGCGATGCAGGCCGGCAAACACGTTATCTGCGAAAAGCCGTTCGCCGGCTATTTCGGCCGGGATGGTGACAAAGCGCCGATCGGCAAGCACGTGTCGAAGGCGTTGATGTATGAGCGCGTGTTGGACGAAATGGCGGAGACCCGTGCGGCGATCAACAGGACCGGCAAGCTCTTCATGTATGCGGAAGATTGGATTTACGCGCCGGCGGTGACCAAGACCGCCGAGATCCTCAAGGCCACGAAAGACAAGATCCTGTTCATGAAGGGGGAGGAGAGTCACTCCGGCTCGCACGCGGCGCACGCCGCGCAATGGGCGATGACCGGCGGCGGCTCGCTGATCCGGATGGGATGTCATCCGCTCTCGGCGGTGCTATATCTCAAGCAGGTCGAGGCAAAGGCTCGCGGCGAGACGATCAGCGTTGCGAGCGTGACGTGTGACGTCGGCAATGTCACGGCTATCCTCAAACCGGAGGAGCGCACCTACATCAAGGCCAATCCGGTCGACGTCGAGGATTGGGGCACGCTCACGGCGACCTTCTCCGACGGCACCAAGGCGACGGTGCTTTCCGGCGACATGATCATGGGTGGCGTCCGCAACGTGATCGAGACCTATACCAGCGGCGGCTCGCTGTTCGCCAACATCACGCCGAACACGCACATGATGAGTTACCAGACCAGTGAGGAGAAGCTCGCCGGCGTCTATATCACCGAAAAGGTCGACCGCAAGACCGGCTGGCAATATGTCTGCCTCGAGGAGGAGTGGACGCGCGGCTATACGCAGGAAATCCAGGACTTCATGGAGTGCGTCGCCAGCGGCCGGCAACCGCTCTCCGATCTGGCGCTGGCCTTCGAGACGATCAAGGTCAACTACGCCGGCTATTGGGCGGCAGAGGAGGGACGGCGCGTCACGCTGTGAGCCGCTGGCATTGATCCCATCGTGGCGCGTCCGGGCCACATGGTTCGAGACGCCGCTTCGCGGCTCCTCACCATGAGGGTCTGGTAGCTCGCGCGATGCAAGACCTCATCCTGAGGAGCGCGCAACGCGCGCGTCTCGAAGGATGAAGCCCCGAACGTTCTACGCCGCGTAGACCGATGATTTCGGCAGCGGGAACACCGGATCCCGCGTCCTGATGTTGGTGGGCCAGACCACCGAGATATGCTCGCCGGCATTTTGCATCACGACCGGCGTTGAGCGCTCGTTCTGCCCGGAGAGCGGCGTGCCGGGCCGATAGAATTTCACGCCGTAGCCCTGGATGGTGCCGCCCGGCGGGATGTCCACGTCGAGCGCCGCCTTGCGAACCGCTTCGGGATCGAAGCCGCCGTATTTCTCCTTGGCCACGGGCAGCACGTTGTTGAGCAGGATCCAGGTCTGGTTGAAACCCATCGAGCAATGCGGCGGAACGTCGGTCGCGCTGGTTTTTTCCTTGTAGTGGGCGACCATGACCTTGGTGAGATCGCCGATGCCGGGCGCGAGTTTCGCGGGATCAAGCAATTGCGCCGGCACCGGATCGATGTTGCAGAAATTGTCGATGTCCGCGCCGAAGGTCGCGCGCAACTTGTCGAGCTGGCTGTAGCCTGCGCCGGCGCCGAACAGCATCTTGAACTTGAGGCCGTTCTCGCGCGCCTGGCGCAGGAACAGAGTGATGTCGGGATTGTATCCGGCATGGGAAATCACGTCAGCCCTGGCGCGCTTGATCTTGGTCACCAGCACCGACAGGTCGGGGGCGGATGCAGAATAGCCCTCCTTGAGCACGACTTGCAGGCCGGCCTCCTTCGCATAGGCTTCGTCGGCCACGGCGACGCCGACCCCGTAAGGGCCGTCCTCGTGAATCAGCGCGACCTTGACGTCCTTGGGCTCCATGCCGAGTTTGGCTTTGGCGTGCTCGCTGATGAAGCTCGCAAAGGCCTGGCCATACTGATCGGAATGAATCTGTGCGCGGAAGACGTATTGCAGGTTCTTGTCCTTGAAGACGGCGGTAGAAACCGCAGTCGTGATCCAGAGAATCTTTTTCTGCTGTTCGACCTTGGCTGAGAGCGGGACCGCGTGCGAACTCGCATAGACACCGTTGATGATGTCGATCTTCTCCTGGTCGATCAGGCGATTGGCCTCATTGATCGCCACATCTGGCTTGCTCTGGGAATCGGCAGCGACGGGGACAACCTTGTACTTGCCGCCGATGCCGCCCTTTTCGTTGACGAGGTCGATGGCAATCTGCGCGCCAATCGAGGAGGCGACCGACCCGCCGGCGGCAAAGGGGCCGGTCAAGTCGTAGATCAGGCCGATGCGTACCGTCTCGGCTTGTGCCTGCGCGCGGGTCCAATCGAAGCTGAATGCAGCAGCCGCCGCCGCAGAAGTCTTCAGCAGTGTTCTGCGTGAAGTCGGCATCGTCTCCTCCCACTGAACTATTATTATCGTCGGGACTGGTTCTTCCCGTTTTCAATCAAGTATTTGGAGAATACGGCGAGAAGTCAACCTGCGCGCATGCTCGTCATTGGACACTTGTGGCAGTGCAAACTCGGTTTGGTAGGCGCGAGGGCAGGGCTCACCGACTAAAGTCTGGTAGAGGACGGGATGTGGAGCAAGGAGACCGCGCCGCGTGCATTGTCGTGTGTCGGGAGAATCCGATGTTGATGATGGCCAGCACGGGCGCGGCGATCACCAAGAGCAGGCGTCTTCATTGAATGCCATGTCGAAGGCGATCGCGGTGGACTGACCGAGGTGCGTTCGAACTGACTGCCCGCTTCGGGCGGCGAAGGCTTGCTTATCTCGCGCAGCGCCTGGAACACGGCAAAATGCAATTTGCTGCGATTGGGTCAAACGAACCGAGTGGTGTGAAAACAGGAAGGTCGCACGTGACAATTTGTCCGCCGCCTCTTTTTGGCCGGGTTCGCCCTTTCAGTTTGTGATATCTGAATCCACTTACGCACTAGACCATCGCCCGATGGCATCAATCCAGAACGCGAGACGAAAATGTCATCGCCTTCAGATCAGACCCGGCGCACGATCATCCTGACCGCTCTCGCCACTGCGGTGCACGCATCGGCGCCTCGATCGGCCGCCGCCGAGGAGGACGCCCCTGGCAGCGACCTGCGACCGCAAAAAGCCGACGTCCTGGTCTTCGCCGAGGGGGATCATGCGGGTGAGGTTATCAAGCCGGAGAATCTAGAGCTCGGCGGACCGTTCGTGCGCGCCTGGCCAAAGGATCCCAAGACCTCGGTGATCCGAAAAGGTTCGCGGTTGAATGAGGTGGTGGTTGTAAAGCTTGATCCAGCCGAACTTGATGACGACACGCGCCCGCGGTCGGCTGACGGCATCGTAGCGTATTCGGTTATTTGTTCCCACGCCGGGTGCCCCATCACGGCGTGGGGGAAGGAAGCGCAGGGCGACAAGGACGTCCTGAAGTGCGTTTGCCATAATTCCGAGTTCGACCCCCGGCAAAGCGCGCAAGTGGTGTTTGGACCGGCGCCGCGGCGCCTTGCTGCACTTCCCCTGGCGGTGGCCGACGGTACGCTCACCGTCGTTGGAACATTCATTGGAAAGGTAGGAGCACTGCAAGGAGGGTGACGGCCGCCCGCATCAGATGCCGCACAACTAAACAAGATGAAGAAAACAAACAGGGAGGTAGCGTCTATGACCATGAAGCAATGGCTATTGTCGAGCTTTGTCGCGTCCACGTGCCTGTTTTCAATCGCTGCCTTTGCCGGCCCGATTGAGAAATACACCCCAGTGACCGCCGACCGCCTGAAGAACCCGGAACCCGGTAATTGGATGCTCTATCGGCGAACCTATGACGGCCAGGGATATAGCCCGCTCGACCAGATCAACACCTCGAACGTGAAAGACCTGGTACCGGCGTGGACCTTCTCCACCGGCGTGATTGAAGGGCACGAGGCTCCCCCGATCGTGAATAACGGCGTGATGTTCGTCACGACTCCGATGGGCCAGGTGATCGCCCTGAACGCCAAGACAGGCGAAGAGTACTGGCGTTACAAACGCCAGCTCCCCGACGATCTCTTCCAATTGCACCCGACGAACCGCGGGGTGGGATTGTGGCAAGACAAGCTGTACCTGGCTACAACGGATGACCATGTGGTCGCGCTCGATGCCAGAACGGGCAAGGTCCTCTGGGATACCAAAGTCCAGGACTACAAAAAGGGTCAGTACCTGACCCTGATGCCGCTCATTGTCGACGGAAAGGTTATCGTCGGTGCTGCCGGCGGTGAATTCGGCGTGCGGGGCTATGTCGTCGCGTATGATGCCAATAACGGCAAAGAATTGTGGCGGACCTTCACCATTCCCGGCCCAGGTGAACCCGGCCACGAGACGTGGAGCGGCGACGACTGGAAAACGGGTGGCGGCTCTGCGTGGATGACGGGCAACTACGATCCCGACACCAGGACCATTTACTGGGGCACCGGCAACGCCGCGCCTTGGCCGGGAGATACTCACCCCGGCGACAATCTTTACACAACCTCAGTGCTAGCGCTCGACCCGGATAGCGGCAAGATCAAAACCTATTTCCAGTACCATCAAAACGATTCCTGGGATTGGGACGAGGTGGAAGCACCAATGCTGGTCGACGTGCAGAGGGATGGACGCATCTTCAAGGGCCTCATCCATCCGGGACGCAACGCGATCTTCTGGGTACTCGAGCGCAAGCCAGACAGCATCAAGTATGTAGCCGGCTGGCCTTATGTCTATACCGACGTCTGGAAGGGCATTGAGCCCGAGACGGGCAAGCCGATTGTCGATCCGGCTCACAAGCCAGTTATGGGCAAGCGGGTTGACTTCTGTCCGTCATTATGGGGCGGCAAGGATTGGCCGTCGGCGGCCTATAGTCCGAAGACCCGCTTTGTCTATGTTCCGGCCAACGAGAATTTCTGCGGCGGCTTTACCGGCGAGAAGGTGCCGTTGGTTCCCGGTCAGCTTTGGCTCGGGACAAAGCCCGAAGATATCGGCCTGAAGGTTCGCTCCGGCGCCACTCATTTTGGCGAGCTGCAGGCCTGGGATCCGGGCACGGGAAAGAAGGTCTGGTCGCACAATTTCCCCAGATCGCAGCTGTTTGGTTCGGTGACGGCGACCGCGGGCGATCTCGTCTTTGTGGGCGGTACCAATGACCGGATGTTCCGCGCCTTTCATGCCAAGACAGGCGAACTGCTTTGGGAACAGAAGACCAACTCCGGCATCGTGGGTATGCCGATCGCGTATGAAATCGATGGGACGCAGTATATCGCTGTCCAGTCGGGCTGGGGCGTAGACGCGCAGCGCATCCAGGACTCATTGGTGACTCAGAACAATGTCGGTCTTGAGAATAACGTGCCCCAGGGCGGCGTTGTCTGGGTCTTTGCCCTCAAGAAGTAACTGCCAGAGAGCGACGGCAACGGAGCGGCAAGAAAAAAGCGGCGGACGAAAGTCCGCCGCTTTCAATTTGGCTTGTTTTTATTTGCCCTTGGTCTCGACCTTCCGCTTTTCGTCTTCGTTCATTTGCTTGATCATCGGATCCCGGCTGCCTTCGCCGGTGGTCTGCGTTGTCGTGGGCGGCGGGCTCTCGCTTGGAACGGAGGTTTGCCCCGGCGGTGTCGTCGCCGGCCGCGTTGCGGTGGCGCTCGGCGGCGACGTCGTTTGAGCGGTCGCCGCCTGTGCATTCAACAGAAGCACGCTCGACAGTAGCGACACCGCGAGCGCCGTTGAGTTGGGTTTCATCGATCTGAACTCCTCTCAGATCAAGGAAAACGGCCCGTTCGGTCCAACGTTCCCTTTACGCCTCCAATTGCTTGCCGATCGGCAGTGCGCGGATGCGCTTGCCGGTCGCGGCGAAGATCGCGTTGATCAGCGCCGGCGCGACGGGCGGCACGCCCGGCTCGCCAACGCCGCTGGGCGGCGTGTCGGGGCCGGGAGGTACGATGTAGACGTTCGTCACGGCAGGGGATTCGTCGATCCGGAGCACCGGGAAATCGTCGAAATTGCCCTGTTGCACCTTGCCGTCCTTGAAAGTGATCTCGCCATGTTTGGCGAAGCTCAGGCCCATGATCACAGCGCCTTCCATCTGTGCCTGGATTCGTTCCGGATTGACGTAGGCTCCGCAATCGATCGCGGTATCCACCCGGGGCACGGTGAGCTTGCCATTGTCGAAGGCTACCTCGACAATGGTCGCGATATAGCTGACGAAGCTGCGGTGCGCGGCAATGCCGAGCCCGTGGCCTTTGGGCACGGACCGTCCCCAGCCGCCCTTGTCCGCGACCAGTTCGACGACCTTGCGAAGACGTGCCGTGTCGATCGGATAGCTGTCATAGGGTTCGCCGTAGTTCCAGAGGTCTTTTACCGAATCGAGCTTGACGATCCGGGGCGAGCCGATCAGCTCCAGCAGCATGGTCTTTTGATCGCGGTTGGTGGCATGGGCGAGTTCGCCCACCATCGACTGCACCGCAAAGGCGCGCGGGATATTCGACACCGAGCGGAACCAGCCGATCCGGGTACGCGCGGCCGCTTCCGGATTCTCGCACTGGACGTTGGCGATCTCGAAGGGCATGTCGACCAGCCCCATGCCGAGTTCGAACGGCGCCTGATGCACCGCACCGGCCGCAAATGTCGAGGCGATGCTCGGCGCGACGCTGCGATGCCGCCAGGCCGTCACCCTGCCGCTCTTGTCGAGGCCGGCCTCGATGCGTTCCACCGAGACGGTGTGCAGGAAGCCGTTGCGAACGTCGTCTTCCCGAGTCCATTGCACGTTGACGGGGGCCCCGAGCTCCTTTGAAAGCAGCGCCGCCTCGAGGGCGAAATCGCACTTCGACTTGCGCCCGAAGCCGCCGCCGAGCAGCGTGACATTGACGGTGACGTTCTCCTGGGGAATGCCGAGCGTTTTGGCGACGTCTTCGCGCGTTCCGCCTGCGCTTTGCACCGGTGCCCAGATCTCCGCTCTGTCGCCCTTGACGTCCGCGACCGCGACCGGCGGTTCCATGCTGACATGGGCATGATGCGGCACGTAGTACTCACCGACGATCACCTTGTCGGCGCCCTTTAAGGCGGCCTCGACGTCGCCCTCCTTGCGTACCACCAGGCCGGGCTTGCGCGCTGCTCCCTCGAGCTGAGCCCGATAGGCAACGGATTCGTATTTGCTGTTCGGCCCGTCATCCCAGACGATCTTCAACGCGTTGCGTCCCTTGATGGCCGCGCCGGTGTTGCGCGCGATCACTGCGACCCCGCCCAGCGGCTGGAATTTTGAAGGCCACGGCCAGCCCTTGACTTCCATGACCTTCTCGACGCCGGAAACCTTCATCGCTTCTGCGCCGTCAAACGACGCGACCTTGCCGCCGGTCACTGGCGGTCGGGCAATGACGGCGTACTTCATGCCGGGCAGGCGAACGTCGGCGCCGTAACGCGCGGTGCCCACCGTGATGTCGCGAAGGTCGACGATGCCGATCTGGCCTTTGCCCAGATAGCGGAAATCCTTTGGGTCTTTCAGCTTCAGACCTTCGACACTCGGGACCGACTGCTTGGCGGCATCGGCTGCCAGCTCGCCGAAGCCGATGCGGCGTCCGCTCGCACTGTGAATGACTTCGTGATTGACCGCCTTCACTTCGGTCGCCGGCACACCCCAGCGTTTCGCCGCGGCCGTTTCGAGCATGGTGCGGGCCGAAGCGCCGATCTGACGCATCGGCATCAGGTAGTGACGTGTGCTGCGCGATCCGTCGGTATCCTGGTTGCCGAATTTGGCCTCGTCGCCAGGCGCCTGCTGGACGCGAACGCGCGACCAGTCGGCTTCCATCTCTTCGGCGACGATCATCGGCAGGCTGGTGCGGACACCCGTTCCCATCTCGGCGCGGTGCGCGACGATCGTCACCGTTCCGTCGGATGCGATAGAAACGAAGACGCGCGGGTCCACCACGGTACCGTGCGGCATCTTGTCCGCGCCGGTCTGGTACGCGGCAAAGCCTGGGCGTGACATCACAGGCGCGGCGAGTACAAAGCCGCCGGCCAGCCCGAGGCCCTTCAGGATACTGCGACGTGAAACGTTGTCGACCTTGATATGGCGTTCAAAGCCACGGAGCCTTTTGGGATTGGTGAGGATATTCATGGTCACACCCCCGTCGATGCGAGATGGACGGCGTTTTCGATGCGCTGGTAAGTGCCGCAACGGCAGATATTGCCCGCCATCGCTTCGCGTATCTGATCGTGCGTGGGTTTCGGATTTTCCATCAGCAGTGCGGCCGCCTGCATGATCTGGCCGGTCTGGCAAAAGCCGCATTGCGGGACATTAAGCTGACGCCAGGCCTTCTGGACCGCGTGATCCCCGGTCGGATGAAGGCCTTCGATGGTGGTGACTTCCCGGCCGACCACGTCGGACACCGAGGTAATACAGGCGCGGACGGCCTGCTTGTCGACGATCACGGTGCATGCACCGCACAAGGCCTGACCGCAGCCATATTTCGTGCCCGTCAAGCCGGCCTCATCGCGGAGAAACCAGAGTAATGGAAGATCTGGGTCGCCGTCCCAGCTATGCTCTTGGCTATTGATCTTCACCTTGATCATGATCGTTCCTCGCTCTTCATAAGCTGCTGATGTTTGTTCGACGTGAGCGAGAACATACTTCCCAACCGCTCAACGCCGTTGCTTTACGAGTTTGATCGCGTGGCCGGAGAGCCGGCCTTGCTTGGCAACCGCTGGCTGAATTGTACGATTTGCTTTGAATTTTGGTGGGCCATCCTCCTGCCTAAACATTCGTCGTGTTTACAGGACAGCGCGGCGAGACGGGCGCCCTGAGGACGCTATCAGAAAGCACGCCGGATCGAATTCACAACGTGTTGTCTTTGCATTCTATTTGGACGAAAGCTGGGCTGCCTCTGACGGACCTGCCAATTTTTCCTGCCGGCCGTCATGCAGAACCCGCCTTGCAAGGGTTCGCGGACAGACCGGTGCGATCAGCACCGCGTCGCCGGCTGGCCTGACCCGTTACGTTGCGAGTTGCGCCAACCCTTTCCAGTCGAATGCGATTCCATGGCCGGGCCGCGTCGGCACCAATGCCATGCCTTCCTGGAGGACAAGCGGGTGCTCGATGTAACTATCGAGCCCAAATCCGTGCGCTTCGAGATAGGAGCGGTTCGGGCATGCGGCGAGCAAATGCACGGTAACGTCATGTGCGCCGTGGCTGGTCACCGGTAGATTGAACGCTTCCGCCAGCCGGGCGATCTTCATGAAAGCCGTAACCCCACCGCAATTGGTGACGTCGGGCTCCGGATAGGACACCGCGCCGGCCGCGATATAGTTCTTGAACTCCCAGAGCGTGCGCAGGTTTTCGCCGGCCGCGATCGGGACGCCGCCGGCAGCCATGATTCGGGCGTGACCGGCAATATCGTCGGGAATGATCGGCTCTTCGAGCCAGGTAAGATCGTATGCTTGCAGCGCACGTGCCGCGCGGATGGCTTCCTCGACTGTCCATTTCATGTTGGCATCCGCCATCAGGGGAAAGCCGTTGCCAAGATGTTGGCGCATCGCCTGCACGCGTGCGACGTCGGATGCGAGATCGGGGCGGCCCACCTTCATCTTGATGGCGCGAAAGCCCCTGGCGAGATTGTCGTCGGTTTGCTTCAAAAGCTGCTCGATCGACAAATCGAGGTCGATGCCGCCGGCGTAGCAGGGCACGCGGGCGTCGAAGCCGCCTAACATGCGAAACAGCGGCAGGTTGGCGCGTCGCGACTTCAGGTCCCACAGGGCGATATCGAGCGCCGAGAGCGCAAGCACCGGCGGTCCGCCGCGCCCGCCGTAGTGCAAGCTCCACCAGACGTGATGCCAGATGGCTTCGGTGTCATCGGCCTCGCGGCCCTCGATCAGTTCGGGGATCTCCCGCCGGAGGATGTCGGCAATCGCGCCGCCATTGCGGCCGACGGTGTATGTATAGCCGACACCTTCGGCCCCGTCGGAATCGCGGACACGGCATGTCACCAGTTCGAAGGCTTTGAGTTCGCCGTGCGTGCTGTCGGAGAGGGTAACGGGCAGGGGGATCCGGTAGAGTCCGGCCTCGGTTGTCTTGATACGCGCCATTTTTTCCACCCGGTCTTTTCATTGCACGCTAAATCGATCTTGTCGGCAGAGCAATTGCTTGCTCCGGCCCTCAGACGGGAACCACCCCCGACGTGCGGCTAAGTCGCGTTCAAGGCCTGCGCGATATCAGCGATCAGATCGGATGGGTGCTCGATGCCGATCGACAGCCGGATCGTGCAATCGAGAACGCCTATTTTTTGACGGATGTCGGCCGGAACGCCGGAGTGGGTCATGCTTGCGGGCAGGCTGGCAAGTGATTCAGTGCCGCCAAGGCTCACGGCCAGCTTGAAGATCTGCAGCGCGTTCAGGAATTTGAATGCGGCAGCTTGGCCCCCGACAATATCGAAGGAGAATGTAGAGCCCGCACCGCTGCATTGCCTCGCAAACAGGCGGCCGGCGGGGGATGCCTCATCGTGGTGACCGAGGTAATGGACCTTTGCCACTTTTGGATGGTCGCGCAGGTAGTCTGCGACGAGGCGCGCGTTTGCGTCAGCCTTCTCCATGCGGATGCCCAGTGTTTCGAGCGACCGGCTGATCATCCAGCAGGAATGAGGGTCCAGTTGGGTGCCAATCGCGCCGCGTAACGCTTTGACGTCTTTCATGAGCGCCTTTGAACCGAGCGCAGCGCCTGCGATCAAGTCGGAATGACCGCCGATATATTTGGTCAGCGAGTACAGCGAAAGATCGGCACCGTGTTCGATCGGTCTCTGAAACACCGGTCCGAGCAACGTATTATCGCATGCAATGATCGGCGTACTTCCTTGGGTTTGGCCGATCATCTCGGCGATCCGGCGGACCATCGCTATGTCGACCAGGCCATTGGTGGGATTGGCCGGTGTCTCAATGAAGATCATCGCAAGCCGGCCTTTGCGCATGGCGTCACCTGCTGCCGCTCTGACCGCCGCTTCGTCAATGCCGTCGGAGAAGCCGACCGCGCCGATGGAGAGGTTCGCAAGCGTCTTCGCAAACAGGGTCTCCGTCCCGCCATATAGCGGCTGAGAGTGCAAGATGACGTCGCCAGGACGGACAAAGGCCAGGATTGTGGTCGAAATCGCGGCCATGCCCGAAGAGAACAGCGCGCAATTCTCGGCGCGCTCGTACACCGACAGCCTGTCCTCGACGATCTCGCTGTTAGGGTGATTGAACCGCGAGTAAACCAGACCAGCGCCCATCCCCTCAGGCGGCTCGCGCCGGCCCGCAACGTAGTCGAAGAAGTCCTGTCCGTCTTCGGCAGTCCTGAAGACGAAGGTCGAGGTCAGGAAGACCGGTGGTTTGACGGCTCCTTCCGACAGTTGCGGATCGTAGCCGTAGTTCAGCATCAGCGTTTCCGGATGCAGCATGTGGTTGCCGATGTGGGTTTTCGACGGAAACGGTTTCACCATGGGCTGTCTCCCTGTCGGGGATGCGGAACGTCGCACTGCGTTGGAAGTGCGCAATCGCGAGGGCGATCAGGAGTGATGGATGCGATCGCATCCAGCGGCTCCAGTTGACGTTGTTAGGTAGGGATCAGCGTAGCAAAATTCGGGACTGATTTCACCGCATCCGGGGCGGATTTCGCAGTACTCGATTGTCAGGCATGAACCGCAACCTTCAACGCTTCGGCGCGGATCTCTTCGACAAGCCGTTCCTTCAGGCTGACGAATTCGGGCGTGGTCTTGATCTTGTAGGATCGCGGGTGGGGTAGATCGACCGCGATCTCGGCCTTGATGCGGCCCGGACGGGCGCTCATGACGATGACGCGGCTGCCGAGAAAGATCGCTTCCTCGATGTCATGGGTGACGAACAGCACAGTTTTCTGCTCGCGCTCCCAGATGCCGAGCAGCATTTCCTGCATCAGCACGCGGGTTTGATTGTCCAGCGCGCCGAACGGCTCGTCGAGCAACAGGATTTTTGGATCATTGGCAAGGGCGCGGGCGATCGCCGTGCGCTGCTGCATGCCGCCGGAGAGTTGCTTCGGCCAATGATTCTCAAAGCCCGATAGGCCGACCCGTTGGATGAAGCCGTCGGCGATCTTGCCGCGATCCGCTTCGGATATCCCGCGCTCGCGCAGGCCAAACGCGATGTTTTCGCGCACGGTCAGCCATGGAAACAGCGTGTATGACTGAAACACCATGCCGCGATCGGCGCCAGGGCCAGCCACCTCTTGCCCATCAAGAATGACACGGCCGCTGGTCGGCCGGTCAAGCCCGGCGACGATGCGCAGCAACGTCGATTTTCCGCAGCCCGACGGGCCGAGGATGGTGACGAAGTCATTGTTGCCGACGTTGAGGTCGATCGGCTCCAGCGCGCGCGTCGGCGCATGCCCCTGGCGCGCGGGGAAAGTACGGGCAACCTGATCGATTTTCAGCTCGGTCATGCCAGTTTCCACGGAAACAGCCAGGCGTTGAAGGCCTTGAACAGGAAGTCCGACACCAGCCCGATCAGGCCGATGACGATGATGCCGAAGATAATCTGGCCGGTGTTGAGCAGGGCCTGGCTGTCGGTGATCATGTGACCGATGCCCGACGATGAGCCGATCAACTCGGCGACGATGACGTAGGTCCACGCCCAGCCGAGTACGAGCCGAAGGATCTCCGCGACCTCGGGCGCAGAGGAGGGCAGCAGCACACGGTTGATGATGCCGCGGTCACTGGCGCCGAGCGTGTAGGCGGCTTCAACGAGGTCGCGCCTGGTATTTCCGACTGTCACGGTGACCATCAGGATGATCTGGAAGACCGAACCGATGAAAATGACCAGGAGCTTCTGCAGTTCGCCGATGCCCGCCCACAGGATCAACAGCGGGATAAAGGCCGAGGCGGGCAGGTAACGTGCGAACGAGACGAACGGCTCCAGGAAAGCTTCGATCGGCTTGTAGGCCCCCATCAGAACGCCGAGCGGCACGGCGATGATGGCCGCCAGCACAAAGCCGCCGACGACGCGCCAGATCGTCATGCCGATGTCGAACAGGAAGCCGTGCTTTGTCAGCAGCTCCCAACCTTCCTGGAGCATCGTCAGCGGGTTGGCGAGAAACGTCTTGGAGACGTAGCCGCCGAAGGTCGCCCAAGCCCACACGGCAACGAAAAGCACGAAGAACGCCAGGCCATAGGCCGCGCGCTGCCTCGATGTCACGGGATCCAGGGGACGTATCACAGGCATATCCTAAAAGCTGTGCGGTGATCGCCGTCGTCCCGCTCTCACGACCGAAAGCGGGACTGGCGCGGCGCACAAAACTACTTGATAAAACTCGCGTCGTAGAGGTCGTCGATATTCGGAACCGATTTGATGACGCCGATCTCGAGCAACAGGTCTGCAGCTTCCTTGTTGAAGGTCAGGAATTCGCCCGCGAAGAATTTCTGGTTCGCGGCTTTGTCCTGCCAGCGCAGGAATTTGGCCGAGTTGCCGAATTGCTCGCCGGACTGCTTTACGTCGGCCCCCATGATCTCGTACGACTTGGCCTGATCCTTTTCGATCAGGGCGATCGCCTCGAAATAGCTGTCGGCCAGCGCCTTGGCGGCCTTCGGGTTTTCAGTCAGGAACTTCGGCGTGCAGCCGAACGTGTCCATCACCATCGGATAGTCGAGCGTGGTGGCGATGATCTTGCCCTTGTCGGGTGCTGCGCGCACCGTCGAGAGGTAAGGCTCATAGGTCATGGCCGCATCGTTCTGGCCCGAGACGAATGCCTGCGCTGCCGCCGCCGGCTCCAGATTCACGATCGTGACATCCTTGACCGAAAGCCCGTTCTTCTTGAGCATCCAGGCCAGCGCAAAGTAGGGCGAGGTGCCGGGCGCCGACGCGGCAACCGTCTTACCTTTCAGATCCTTGATCGAGGCGATATTGTTTCGCACGGCCATGCCGTCGGCGCCGTAGCTCTTGTCGAGCTGGAAGATCTGCTTGGTGGCGACGCCATTGGCATTCCAGGATATCCACGTCTCGACAGTGGTCGCCGCACATTGGATGTCGCCCGACGCGATGGCCAGATGGCGGTCTTTCTGCGGGATCTTCTTGATCGTCACATCGAGGCCGTTCTTCTTGAAGATGCCCGCCTGATTTGCGAGCGTGAGCGGGGCGAAACCGGTCCATCCGGAAATGCCGATGCCGACCTTGACGTCCTGGGCGGCGGCCGGCGCGGCCGCCAGGAGAGCGGCGGTTGCCGCGAAAATTCCAAAACTACGCATGGCTGTATCCCTCTTGCTGGTTCATCGACTGGTCTTCAGACTGGTTGCGGCGAAGCTGTTACCAAAACTGCTGCATAGCTTGTGCCAGATATCGCGCATTGCTATCCCTCCAAGCCGCCTTTGAAGCGAGCAATCAGTTTATGGGACTCGCCCGGATAGAGCAGGCGCACGGCCGTGAGCGGCCGGGCGCTGCGCCAGGTGTGCCGGTCGATCACGAGGCAGGGGGCGCCGATCGCGATATCCAGCGCCGCCGCAGCCTGTTCGTCAGCCACGATGGCACTGATCGAATGCTCGGCTTCCGTCCATGGCACATGGTGTAGCAGCCACGAGCCGGGCGGCTCGGCCGCAAAATCTGCCGCAGCCGCTTCGGGCACGGCGTCGAGATCGATCAGCCTGTCCTCGATAGCGAATGGCACGCCGTCGGCGCTGTGACGGCATGCAATCGCGATTACCTTTCCGGTCTTCCCTGCGCCAAGGCGGGCGCGGTCGGCGGCATTTGCGGTGCGCCGCGAGCACTGGATCAACTCATAGCCGTAACTGCGGCCGAGTGCGTTTATCTCTGCTCGGATATCGGCGATCTTGAGCACCGCCGACAGAAATGTGGGACGGCGGACAAAGCTGCCGGCCTTGCGCCGCCGCTCGATGAGATCGGCCTGCGCAAGTTCCGACAGCGCCTTGCTCACTGTCATGCGCGAGCAGCCATAGCGCAACATCAGCTCGTGCTCGAACGGGATGCGGTGACCGGGCGGCCATTCACCGGTCAGGATGCGGCGCTCGATGTCGATCCGGATCTGCTTGTACAGCGTCGGCTTGTCGGCCGGCTGGAGTTTGCCGCGATCGGTGGCGAGGCTCATGCCACAAGCCTCCGCACCGCTGCGTTGAACGTCTCACGTGCGCTCTCGCGGAGTCGGTGACGTCCTTTCTCGACGACTTTGGCGCCGCCTGCCCAGACCGTGTCGACGGCACTTGCGCCTGCTGCAAAAATCCAGCCGTCGAGGACGGCATCCCCCCGACGCTCGGCAAGCGAAGGATGAGTGGTGTCGAGAGTCACGATGTCGGCGCGTGCACCGGCCTGGAGGCCAGCAGTTGGCTGTGCGAGCGCCTGGGCGCCGCCGGTGAGTGCGGCGTCGAACAGCGCGCGGCCGGTCGACAGGCCGGGACCGCCGGACAGCACATTGCGCTCTCGGTGTTTCAAGCGCTGGCCATATTCGAGCTGACGCAGTTCATCGGTGACGCCGACCAGCACGTTGGAGTCGGTCCCGATGCCGAACCGCCCGCCGGCGTCGAGGAATTCTCGGGCCGGAAAAATGCCGTCGCCAAGACTGGCCTCAGTGACCGCGCAGAGTCCGGCGACCGCACCGCTTCTTGCAAGCGCGGCGGTTTCCGTCTCAGTCATATGGGTCGCATGGATCAGGCACCAGCGCTGATCGACGGGCGCATGTTCGAGCAGCCACTCAACGGGCCGCCGGCCCGACCAGGCGATGCATTCCTCGACTTCCCTGATCTGTTCGGCGGCGTGGATATGCACTGGTCCGGCTTCGGCCAATGGCGCGATGGCCGCTAATTCGTCAGGCGTCACGGCGCGCAGGCTATGCGGCGCGATGCCGACATTGGCTCCGGGCAATGCGCGGACGGCGATGCTCGCCGCAGCAATCAGTTTAGCAAACTGATCGACCGAGCAGATGAACCGGCGCTGGCCGGCATGTGGTGCCGCTCCGCCGAACGAGCTGTGTGCATAGAAACTCGGCAGCAGCGTCAGCCCGATGCCGGAGATTTCGGCGGCCCGCGCAATTCGCGTCGCCATCTCCGCAGGGTTGGCGTAGGGCGCGCCGTCGTGGTCGTGATGGAGATAGTGGAACTCGCCGACGCGCGTATAGCCTTGCTCGAGCATCTCGACATAGAGCAGCGTGGCGACGGCTTCGGTGTCTTCTGGCGTCATTTCGAGCGCGAAGCGATACATCGTCTCGCGCCATGTCCAGAACGTATCCGCGGAGTTGCCGCGCGTTTCGGCGAGCCCCGCCATGCCACGCTGGAACGCATGGCTATGCAGGCTCGCTATGCCCGGAATCGCCAGCTTGTAGCGCTCGTCCTGCGGTCTCGGCGCCACGCCGGCCGTAACCTTGGTGATGGTCTGGTCTGTCACCACCACCTGCACGTCATCAGCCCACCCCGAGGGGAGCAGCGCTGATGCGAAATGCAGTGTCGACATGTTTCGAAACCGGCTGGACAGAACACTTACACGATTTTATGTATAGACATATAGATACGTCAAGCTCCTGCCGCTGAAGGAGAGCTGCATGGCCGAGCGCTTCGATCGAATCTGGCTCAACGCCCGGCTCGCCACGGTCCGGGAGGATCTGTCCGGGCTCGGTGTGATCGAGGACGGCCTGATCGCCGCGCGCGACGGCCGCATCGCGTTCGCCGGCAACCGTTCCGACTTTCCATTGGACGCCGATGCGGTCGAGCGGATCGATTGCGCGGGGCGCTGGATCACGCCGGGACTGGTGGATTGTCATACCCATCTGGTCTTTGGCGGAAACCGCGCCCACGAGTTCGAGCTGCGGCTGCAGGGAGCGAGCTACGAAGAGATCGCGCGCGCCGGCGGCGGCATTGTCTCGACGGTCGCGGCGACGCGGGCGTCCAGCGAGGCCGAGCTTGTTGCTGGCGCGCTGCCAAGGCTCGACGCCCTGATCGGCGAGGGCGTCACGACGCTGGAGATCAAGTCCGGCTACGGGCTCGATACCGAAACCGAGATGCGTCAGCTATCGGCGGCGCGCGCGCTGGGCGACACCCGGCCGGTCACCATCAAGACGACGTTTCTCGGCGCGCATGCGACACCCCCGGAAGCTGACGGTGACAAGGATCGGTATATCGATCTTGTCTGCCGCGAGATGCTGCCGGCGGTGGCGCAGGCCGGATTGGCCGATGCCGTCGATGCCTTCATGGAAAGCATTGCGTTTTCGGGAGAGCAAACGGCGCGGGTGTTTCGCGCGGCAACGACGCTTGGATTGCCGGTCAAACTGCATGCGGATCAGCTCTCGAACCTCGGCGGCGCCGCGCTTGCGGCGGAATTCTCAGCCTTATCGGCTGATCATCTGGAGCACACAGATGATGCCGGCGCCGCGGCAATGGCGCGGGCAGGGACGGTGGCCGTGCTGCTGCCGGGCGCGTTCTACTTTATTCGCGAGACGACAAAGCCGCCGATCGAACTATTCCGCGCCCACGGCGTCAACATGGCACTTGCGACCGACTGCAATCCTGGCAGTTCGCCGCTGACGTCGCTGTTGCTTGTCATGAACATGGGCGCAACGCTGTTCCGGATGACCGTTGCCGAATGCCTCGCTGGCGTAACGCGGGAAGGTGCGCGCGCGCTCGGAATTCTCGGCGAGACAGGAACGCTCCATGCGGGCAAATGGTGTGATCTTGCGATCTGGGAGATCGAGCGGCCGGCCGAGCTGGTTTACCGGATCGGCTTTAATCCGTTGCATAGCCGGGTGTGGAGGGGACAGTGAGCCGCCCCGACGCCCCCATTGTGGTTTCGCCTGGAAGGGTCAGCCTCGACGATCTGGCGCAAGTCCTTGCCGGCGCTCCGGTCGTGCTCGATCCATCGTTCTGGCCGCGCGTTGAAGCTGCATCGGCGATTGTTGCGGCGGCCGCGCGCGCGGAAGCCCCGGCGTACGGCATCAATACCGGATTCGGAAAACTGGCGTCGAAACGGATTGCTGCCGACCAGACGGCGCTGCTGCAACACAATCTCATTGTGTCGCATTGCTGCGGGGTGGGGCCGCCGACGCCGGAGCCGATCGTTCGCCTGATGATGGCGCTGAAGATCGTCTCGCTGGGACGAGGCGCATCGGGCGTGCGCCGCGAAATCATCGAGCAGCTCCAGGCCATGTTGGCGAAGGGCATTTGTCCGCTGGTGCCGCAGCAAGGGTCGGTCGGAGCGTCCGGCGATCTGGCGCCGCTCGCGCATATGACGGCGGTCATGATCGGCGAGGGACAGGCGCTGGTCGGCGGAAGCGTTGTGCCGGCCCGCGATGCACTGGCGGCCACCGGTCTTGCGCCCGTGGCGCTCGGTCCGAAGGAAGGCCTCGCGCTGATCAATGGCACGCAGTTTTCGACGGCCTACGCCATTTCCGGATTGCTGCGCGCTCATGGCCTGGCCAGTGCGGCGCTAGTGACAGGCGCGTTGTCGGTCGACGCCGCGATGGCTTCGACGGCGCCGTTTCGTCCCGAGATCCAACAACTGCGCGGGCATGCCGGGCAAATCGCCGCCGGCGCGGCACTGACGGCGTTGCTTGAGGGTAGCGATATCCGCATGTCGCATTTGGAGGGCGACGAGCGCGTGCAGGATCCCTATTGCCTGCGCTGTCAGCCGCAGGTGGCCGGCGCCGCGCTCGACCTTTTGACGGAAGCCGCCCGCACGCTGACGATCGAAGCCAACGCCGTCACCGACAACCCGCTGGTGCTGGTCGAGACCGGAGAGATCGTCTCTGGCGGCAATTTTCACGCGGAGCCGGTCGCCTTTGCAGCCGACCAGATTGCGCTGGCACTCTCCGAGATCGGGGCGATCAGCGAGCGACGCATCGCTACCCTTGTCGACCCCGCGTTGAACTTTGGCCTGCCACCGTTCCTGACTCCCGATCCCGGCCTCAACTCCGGATTCATGATCGCCGAAGTCACGGCAGCCGCGCTCTATGCGGAGAATAAACAGCGCGCCTCGGCCTGCTCGATCGACTCGACGCCGACCAGCGCCAACCAGGAAGATCACGTGTCGATGGCCGCACACGCGGCGCGCCGGTTGTCGGACATGGCGGACAATCTCTCCACCATCCTCGGCATCGAGCTATTGGTTGCGGCGCAAGGCATTGGGCTGCGCGCACCGCATTCGACCAGTCCCGCACTGGCTGCTGTGGTTGCGGTATTGCGCGAGCAGGTGCCGGCGCTCGGTAGCGATCGCTACATGGCCGACGATCTCGCGAAGGCAGCGGCGCTGGTTGAAGCCGGCGCGTTGCCGACGGCCGCTATGTCGGTGCTTGAGATTAACCCGTTTCCAATCCTTGCCGAGAGAGGCTCTTTGTCATGAACCGCCGACTGGACAACGACCGCATCATCCGGGCGCCCCACGGGCCCGAGATCAGCGCCAAGAGCTGGCTGACGGAAGCGCCGCTTCGAATGCTGATGAACAATCTCGATCCCGACGTTGCCGAACGTCCCAGCGAACTCGTCGTCTATGGCGGAATCGGCCGGGCCGCCCGCGACTGGGACAGTTTTGACCGGATCGTCGCCTCGCTGCGCAAGCTCGAAGGCGACCAGACGCTGGTGGTGCAGTCGGGCAAGCCGGTCGGAATTTTTCGCACCCATGCCGATGCGCCGCGCGTGCTGATCGCGAACTCGAATCTGGTGCCGCACTGGGCGACGCTCGATCACTTCAATGAGCTCGACAGGGCCGGGCTGACGATGTTCGGCCAGATGACGGCCGGATCGTGGATCTACATCGGCAGCCAGGGCATCGTGCAGGGGACGTACGAAACGTTTGTCGAGGTCGGGCGACGTCATTACGGAGGCAACCTCTCGGGCAAGTGGATCTTGACGGCGGGTCTCGGCGGGATGGGCGGCGCGCAGCCGCTCGCTGCGACCATGGCCGGGGCGTCGATGCTCGCGATCGAATGCCAACCGAGCCGCATCGAGATGCGGTTGCGCACGGGTTACCTCGACCGGCAGGCATCTTCGCTCGACGAGGCGCTCGCGATCATGACGGAGGCGACGCAGAACAGGAAGCCGGTTTCCGTCGGCCTGCTTGGCAATGCCGCCGAACTCTTTCCCGAGCTGGTGCGCCGCGGCGTCAGGCCGGACATCGTTACCGACCAGACCAGCGCGCACGATCCGATCAACGGCTATTTGCCGAAGGGATGGACGCTTGCCGAGTGGGAGTCGAAACGCGAGGCCGACCCGAAAGCAGTTGAAGTCGCGGCCAAGACCTCCATGGTCGGCCACGTTCAGGCCATGCTGGATTTCCACGCGCAAGGTATTCCCACGCTCGACTATGGCAACAACATCCGCCAGATGGCCAAGGACATGGGATTGAAGAATGCGTTCGATTTCCCCGGCTTCGTACCGGCTTACATCCGTCCGCTGTTTTGCCGCGGTGTCGGCCCGTTCCGGTGGGCGGCGCTATCAGGAGATCCCGAAGATATTTTTCGGACCGACGCCAAGGTCAAGGAGCTGATGCCGGACGATAAGCATCTCCATAACTGGCTCGACATGGCGAAAGCACGGATCAAGTTCCAGGGGCTGCCGGCACGAATCTGCTGGGTCGGTCTTGGTGATCGCCACCGGCTCGGCATGGCGTTCAATGACATGGTGGCGCGCGGCGAACTGAAGGCGCCGATCGTCATCGGCCGCGATCATCTCGACAGCGGCTCGGTTGCGAGCCCGAACCGCGAAACCGAAGCGATGCGCGACGGCTCGGATGCAGTGTCGGACTGGCCGCTGCTCAATGCGCTGCTCAATTGTGCCAGCGGGGCCACCTGGGTCTCGATACATCATGGCGGCGGCGTCGGGATCGGCTATTCGCAGCACGCCGGCATGGTCATTGTCGCCGACGGAACGCAAGAGGCGGCGCGTCGACTTGAACGCGTGTTGTGGAACGATCCGGCATCGGGCGTCATGCGTCATGCCGACGCCGGCTATGAAAGCGCGATTGCATGTGCCCGCGCCAACGGGCTCGATCTGCCCGGCCTGACGTTGTAGCGCTCCGGACTTTCTTGCGCCGGTGTTTCCAGAGGGGAGGATTTCCTTCCTTGTTGTAAATAGTCACAGTTTACCTATATAGTACTGCAAGGGTCACTGACCCGCATAATTCATTTGGTTCTCCGGTCAGGCCCGTCATTCAGGCGGGCCGTTGCCGTTTTAGGACTACCGAACGATGAGCAATTCCAATCGTATCGACCATATTCGCCTGACATCGCATCCGGTGCCTGGTGCGACGCATGAATTCCCGATCGTGTGGGGAGCGCCGACCGCGCGTGAACGTGGTCCGATCATCGGGACGGTATCGCGTCCGCAGGATCGCAACGTGATTGGCACTCACGGGGGCTCCTATGCGGTCTACCGCGCACTTGCCGTTTCTTCGGGTACGCTGGATCCGATCCGTCGGCCCGACCTGACCAACACACACCCGGCCGCGACCGTTGGGCCGTTCTCGCAATGGATGGATCCGGAACGCATTGTTGCGCTCGATCCGTGGGGACATCTCGTCGCGGAGAACTTTCGCGCTGAAATCACGGAAGGCATCGATATCCGACCGAGCATCGCGATCACGCGGGCCCGGCTCGACCTGCCGGAAATTCAGGCGGCTCTGGCCGCCAAGCGGCTGGTACCCGACGGCGAGTTCGTTCACGCCAGCGGTTCCGTCTCCGTCGTCAAGATAGCGATCGATCCGGTCTGGCACTTGCCCGGGATCGCGCGGCGCTTCGGCACGAGCGTGACCAATCTGCGGCGTGCGCTGTTCGAACAGACCGCGGGCATGTTTCCCGAGCTTGTCACGCGCCCCGATCTGCAGGTCTTTCTTCCGCCGATCGGCGGAACGACCGTCTATCTGTTCGGCGATGTCACGAAGCTTCCGGACCATCGGACCAAAATCACCTGTCGCGTCCATGACGAGTGCAACGGTTCGGATGTTTTCGGCTCGGACATTTGCACCTGCCGTCCATATCTCATTCAGGGCATCGAGGAATGCGCGCGCGCCGGACAATCGGGGGGCCTGGGCGTTATCGTCTACAACCGCAAGGAAGGCCGGGCGCTCGGCGAGGTCACGAAATTTCTGGTCTACAATGCGCGCAAGCGTCAGGAAGATGGCGACGATGCATCCGCCTATTTCGAACGAACGGAATGCGTTGCCGGAGTGCAGGATGCGCGTTTCCAGCAACTGATGCCGGATGTCATTCACTGGCTGGGATTGAAGCGCATCGATCGCTTCATCTCGATGAGCGACATGAAGTATGATGCGCTGACGGGGCAGGGTATCGACATTGTCGAGCGCGTCGCCATTCCCGATTACATGATTCCCGCCGACGCCCATGTGGAAATGGCCGCCAAGAAAGCCGCGGGATATTTTTCACCTGACGCGAAACCTGAGGACCTGATCGCCTCCGGTCGGCCGCTCGAAAAATACTAGGGCGAGCCAGGGCCATTGATCGTGACAGCAGACGCGACGGCAGACGGCTTATCACTCTTAAGTGCGGAAGCGGTGCGCAGTCGCGCGCACCGGATGCTGGAAATCGGGTTGAACGACCAGCTTCAGCATTTCAAAGTCGATCTTGGCCGGCTCGACGAGGCGGTTGATCTCGTGCTTGCGACAACGCGCAAGGCCTATCCGACGTTCGATATTCCCTTTCACTCGCGCTGGCGCCACTTTGTCGTCGTCGGCATTGATCGCTGGGCAGCGCTTGCGGACGCGAGGAATTGGCGCGACAGGGAAGAACGTGCGCGCGCCGAGTTTGACCTCGCCATGATCAGCGTGCTGCTTGACGCCGGAGCAGGCCCGTCGTGGCGCTATCGCGATCCCTTGACGGGCGCAAGTATCGGCCGGTCGGAGGGGTTGGCGCTTGCCAGTCTGGACATGTTTGCGCGCGGCGTCTTCTCAGCGAAGGCTGACGAACCGTTGCGAGCGGATGCCGCTGTGCTTCAGCGGCTGACCGTTGCCGATCTGCAGACTGGCTTTCAGGTTGCGGACGATAATCCGCTGGTTGGCCTCGAGGGCCGCATCAGCCTTCTTCGCCGGCTCGGCGAAGTAGCATCGGCGTCGCGGCAGATTTTCGCCCGCGGCGACGCGGCTCGGCCCGGCGGGTTGTTCGATCACCTCACAGGGACGGCCGACGCGGGGGTGATCGCTGCCTCGACGATTTTGTCAGAACTTTTGCGCCAATTGGGGCCGATCTGGCCGTCGCGCATAACGCTCGGCGGAATTCCGTTAGGAGATTGCTGGCGTCATCCGGCGCTCAAGACCGAGGATGCGACCAGCGGGCTGGTGCCGCTGCACAAGCTCTCGCAGTGGCTGTCGTATTCGCTGATCGAGCCGATGCAGCGGGCGGGGCTGCAGGTCACGGATATCGACGGCCTGACGGGCCTCGCGGAATACCGCAACGGCGGATTGTTCGTCGACGCCGGCGTACTGGTGCTGCGCGACCCCATGGACGCGCAACGCGAACATGATGTCGCCTCTTCGCTCGTGGTCGAGTGGAGGGCGCTGACCGTCGCGCTGCTGGACCGGCTGGCGGATCTGTTACGGCAACGCGTTGGTCTTGACGCGGTCTCTCTTCCATTGGCCAAGATTCTGGAAGGCGGCACCTGGGCTGCGGGCAGGGCGCTGGCTTTCGCTCGCCGGCCTGACGGTTCGCCACCCCTCAAGGTCAGTAGCGACGGTACGGTTTTCTAGGGCTTGTTTGGCGATTTCAGGGAGCAAAGGCATGGAAGGCGTTACGATCGTGGATCACCCGTTGGTCCAGCACAAGCTTACGCTGATCCGCGACAAGACGATTTCGACCAAGTCTTTTCGCGAGCTCCTCAAGGAGATCGGAATGCTGCTTTGTTACGAGGTGACGCGCGACCTGCCGCTAACCGATGTGGAGGTCGAGACGCCGCTAGCGCGAATGCACTCCGCCAAGATCGCGGGCAAGAAACTGGTTTTCGTGCCGGTGTTGCGGGCAGGGGTGACCTTTGTCGACGGGATGCTGGACCTCGTTCCGACCGCTCGCGTCGCGCATATCGGGCTCTATCGCGAACCGCATTCGTTCGTGGCGGTCGAATATTTCTTCAAATCGCCGTCCGATCTTCACGAGCGACTGGCAATCGTGGTGTCACCGGTACTTGCGACGGCGAACACGGCGGTGGCGGCGGTGGACCGGCTGAAGGAACGCGGCGCGAAGGATATCCGGCTGGTATGCCTGCTTGCCGCGCCGGAAGGTGTGGAGCGCTTCCGAGGCCTGCATCCCGATGTGCGGTTGTGGACGGCCGGTATCGACGAGGGGCTCGATGCAAACGCCTTTATCCTGCCAGGCCTCGGTGATGCAGGCGACCGCGCCTACGGGACGCGATAAGGCCCCGACAGCTCTCGGCGCGGCTTACTGGAAGGCCGTTTCCGAGAAGTTTCTGAGCTTGCGCGAGTGCAGCCGCTCCAACGGCATGTCCGCCAACTTCTCCATCGTGCGGATGCCGATGGTCAGATGCTGGGCCACCTGCCGCTTGTAGAATTCGGTGGCCATGCCGGGCAGCTTCAGTTCTCCGTGCAACGGCTTGTCGGATACGCACAGCAAGGTGCCGTAGGGTACGCGGAAGCGGAATCCGTTGGCGGCGATGGTCGCCGATTCCATATCGAGCGCAATGGCGCGCGACTGCGAGAGCCGCTGAATCGGACCACGGCGGTCGCGCAATTCCCAATTGCGATTGTCGATGGAGGCGACGGTGCCGGTGCGCATGACGCGCTTTAAGTCATATCCCGATAGCCCGGTCACTTCCGCCACGGCCTCCTCGAGTGCAACCTGGATTTCGGCCAGCGCGGGAAGGGGCACCCATAGCGGGAGATCGTCGTCGAGAACATGATCCTCCCGCACATAAGCGTGGGCCAGCACGTAGTCGCCCAGCGCCTGGGTATCGCGCAATCCGGCACAGTGCCCGAGCATGAGCCACGCGTGTGGTCTGAGCACGGCGATATGGTCGGTGATCGTCTTGGCGTTCGCGGGCCCGACACCGATATTGACCATGGTGATGCCTGCGTAGTCCGGCCTCTTCAAATGATATGCCGGCATCTGCGGCAGACGCGCCGTTGTGACGCCGGCCGGCCGCTGTTCGCCGCGTCTGATGATGACGTTGCCGGGCTCGACGAATTCGGCATAGCCGCTATCGCCGTTCGCCATCAGGTCCCTGGCGCGAGCACAGAACTCGTCGATGTAGAATTGGTAGTTGGTGAACAACACGAAGTTCTGAAAGTGGTTGGGGCTGGTGGCCGTGTAGTGCTGCAGGCGATGCAGGGAATAGTCGACGCGCTGCGCGGTGAATTGCGCCAGCGGCCTTGGCCGGCCGGCCGGTGATTCGTATGTGCCATTGGCGATCTGATCGTCGGTTCCATCAAGATCTGGAACGTCGAACAGGTCTCGGATCGGTCGCTTGATGTTCCTGGCGGCGGCGCCGTCAACGTAGGTGCCTTCCTGAAAAGCAAAATGCAGCGGGATGGGGGTTTCCGATTCCGATACGACGACCGGAACGCCATGGTTGCGCATGATCAAATAGAGCTGCTCGATGAGATAGGTTTCGAACAGGTCGGGCTGGGTGATCGTGGTCGAGTAGTGCCCAGGCGTCGGCATGTGGCCATAGGACTGACGAGAATCGACCTGGGTGTATGAACTCGTGGTGACGCTGATTTCCGGATAAAACGCCCGGTATCGCCGGTTACTGTCGCTGCCAGCCGCGAGCGCGGCGAAGGAATCGCGCAGGAACTGGGTGTTTCGGGCATAAAGTGATCGCAAAGCCGCGACCGCCTTGCGCGCGTCGTCGAAGCTTTGCCGCACGAAGGGCTCTGGTGTGGCTATTGGCCCGATGGCTTGGGGACGACCATGATTCTTCATGACCCTAACGTAGTATCTTGGACCCGCCTTGGGGAGGCTTGGTAAGGGAACCTTCCCGGCCCACGGCGCGTCAGCAGTAGCGACAAGACGTTCCTGGAAAGCAAACCCGGTAAGAGATCATGAGTTTCTTCGAGCGCCTAAAGACAGCCGCATCCGCCGAGTGGCGGGCCTACACCGAACATCCCTTCACGAACGGGGTGGCGGATGGATCGCTCGCCGAGGCGGCGTTTCGTCACTACCTCGTCCAGGACTACCTTTTCCTTATCGAGTTTGCCCGCGCCTACGCGCTCGCCGTCTACAAGTCGCCCAAGCTTGCCGACATGCGTGAAGCGGCCGCCGGCCTCTCGGCCATCCTCGACGTCGAGATGAACCTGCACGTGAAGCTCTGTGCCGGCTGGGGCCTGTCGCCCGGCGATCTCGAACAGGCCCCGCCTGCCGTCGAGATGCTGGCCTATACACGTTACGTACTTGACGCTGGAATGCGCGGCGATCTGTTGGCACTCAAGGTGGCGCTTGCGCCTTGCGTGATCGGCTACGCGGAGATTGCGACGCGGCTTGCGTCGCGACCCGATGCGCTCGCTGCAACGAATCCATATCGCGTCTGGATTGCCGAATATGCCGGCGCGCCATATCAGGAGGTCGCGGCGAAAGCGCGGGCTCATCTGGAGAATCTCGCCGATCTCTACACCACGCCCGCCCGCGAGGCCGAGCTGATCGCGATCTTCAAGGAAGCTACGCGACTCGAATCGGACTTCTGGGAAATGGGCTGGCGCGCGGGCCAGCGTGCATAGTAGTCAGTGACAGCGTACTGCTGTTTGGCTTCCAAGTTGAGCGAGTGCGACGGTCGTCGAAAGCGGGCCGCCCGCCCGATCCTGCACTCCCCTTGCCGGGAGCTGCAGCGTTCTGAGGCTATTTCAGCCACCCTTTGACCCTGGCGCAGAGCGCTTCCGTCGATATGCCGTAGCGGTCGTGCAGCGTTGGCAGCGCGCCCGCCGCGAGGAATTCGTCCGGCAGACCGATCATGCGAAAGGCCGGATGCACGCCCTTGCGCATCAGCAAGCCGGCGACGGCCTCGCCCAGGCCGCCATTGACCGTGTGGTTCTCGGCAACCACGACGAGTCGGCCGGGCTTTGCGCAGCAGGCCAGGATCGTCGCGGCATCGAGCGGCTTGATTGTCGGGACGTGCAGGACGCCGGCATCGATACGGTCGCTCACCAGCGCCTTCGCGGCTTCCAGCGCGCGCATCGTCATGATGCCCGAGGAGATGAAGAGGACCTCGTACCCGTCCCGCAGCAGCTTGGCCTTGCCGAGCTCGAAGCTGTAGCCGTACTCGTCGAGCACGAGCGGAACCTGCCCACGCAGCAGGCGCATGTAGACCGGGCCCTTGTGGCGCACCATTGCCGGCACGACCTGCTCGATCTCGTGTGCATCGCAAGGATCGATCACCACCATATTCGGCATGGCGCGGAACAGGGCGAGGTCTTCGGTCGCCTGATGGGAGGGACCATAGCCAGAGGTAAGTCCCGGCAGCGCGCAGGCGATCTTCACATTGCGGTCCTCCTCCGCGATCGTCTGGTGGATGAAGTCGTAGGCGCGGCGCGAGGCGAAGACGGCATAGGTCGTCGCGATAGGCGTGAAGCCTTCCGCTGCCAGTCCGGAGGCGGCACCGAACAGCAACTGCTCCGCCATCCCCATCTGGTAGTATCGATCGGGAAAGGCCTGCGCGAAGATGTGCAAGTCGGTGTACTTGCCGAGATCGGCGGTCATGCCGAGGATCGAGCCGTCCTCTTTCGCCAACTCGACGAGCGCGTGGCCGAATGGAGCTGGCTTGGTTCGCTGCCCTTCGCCCGCGATCGAGGCGATCATTGCCGAGGTGGTCAGGCGCGGCTTGCCGGCGTCGGTTTTCGGAGCTGCGGGCTTCATGAAGGCTTCCTCTCGTCGAGTGCATCGAGCGCAAGCCGCCATTCATGGGATTCCACGCGGATGAAATGGTTCTTCTCGCGCGCCTCCAGGAAGGGCACGCCCTTGCCCATCAGCGTGTCGGCGATGATCATGCTGGGCTTGCACTGGCCGTGCTGCGCCTTGGCCGCATCGAAGGCGGCGCGCACCGCCGCGAGATCGTTGCCGTCGATGCGCTGGACGAACCAGCCGAAGGCCTCGAGCTTGTCCTTTAGCGGCTCGAGGCCCATGACCGTGGTCGAGGGGCCGTCGGCCTGCTGGTTGTTGACGTCGACGATGGCGATAAGGTTGTCGAGCTTGTGGTGGGCGGCGGACATGATCGCCTCCCAGACCGAGCCTTCGTCCAGCTCGCCATCCGAGAACAGCGTGTAGACGCGACTGTCGGAACGTTTCCGCTTGAGGCCGAGGCATTTGCCGACCGCGATGGACAGCCCGAGACCGAGCGAGCCGCCCGACATCTCCATGCCGGGCGTGTAGCTCGCCATGCCGGACATCGGCAGGCGGCTTTCGTCCGAGCCATAGGTTTCCAGCTCGTCCTCCGGAATGATCCCGGCCTCGATCAACGCTGCGTACAGGGCAATTGCGTAGTGGCCGTTGGAGAGAAGGAAACGATCGCGCTCCCCCCAGCCGGGATCGTCGGGTCGGTAGCGCATGGCATGGAAATAGGCGGTGGCCAGGATGTCGGCGACATCCAGCGCCTGCGCGATGTATCCTTGCCCCTGGACCTCGCCCATCAGGATGGCATGGCGCCGGATATTCCAGGCACGGCGTTCAAGCGAAACGTTGTGGCCGAGTGGAGCGGTTCTCATGAGTACTGAGCCTTCTTAAGGGGGGCATTGGCGACAGTGGCGAATCGCCGGCCGGAGCGGACGGCTGGAGCTCAGCCGTGGATCAGCATGCCGCCATTGACGTCGATCACCGCGCCCGTGACGTAGGCCGAGAGGTCGGAGGCGAGGAACAGGTAGATGCCCGCCACGTCGCTCGCGTCGCCGAGCCGGTTGAGCGGGATCCCCTTGATAATCTCCCTGCGCATCTCCTCGGTCAGTTTGCCGCCGGTGACGTCGGTCTGGATCAGGCCTGGCGTCACGCAGTTCACGCGGATGCCGTCCGGCCCGAATTCGCGCGCCATCGCCTTGGCGAGCCCGAGCACGCCCGCCTTCGCCGAGGAATAGTGCGGCCCGCCGAAAATGCCGCCGCCGCGTTGCGCCGACACGGAGGACATGCAGGCGATCGAACCCTGCTTGCGCGCCTGCATATGCGGGATGAAGACCTGGCTCAGGAACAGGACGCCCTTGCAATTGATGTCCTGGATGCGATCCCAGCTCGCCTCGTCGATCTCCAGCGTCTTCACCGGCTGGGTGACGCCCGCATTGTTGATCAGGATATCGAGCTGACCGAAAGCCTTGATCACCTTGTCGGCGGCGGCCTGACAGGACGCCTTGTTCGCGACATCGCAGCCGAGGCCGATATGCTGCGGGCCGAGCTCGGCGGCGGCCTTTTGCGCGGCCGACTCGTCGATATCGAGGATGGCGATGCGCGCGCCATGGCTCGCGAAAAGCTTCGCCGTGGCCAAGCCGATGCCGCGGGCGCTCGCGGCGCCGGAAATCGCGGCGGTCTTGTTTTGAAGCAGCATTTCATCCCTCGAACTGGTGTGATTTTTATTGCATGATACTGACTCGCCTTTTCCCATGGGAAAAACGCAAAAATTGCGCTATTTGATGAATTGAATTCATCCTGCTGGCCTCCTCGCGATGGTCGGCCGATGTCGGCAATTATCAAACGTCGTCCTGAGGAAGACATGAGACGCTTGCCGCTTTCCGCGCTCCAGGCCTTCGAGGCCGCAGCCCGGACGGGCTCCTTTCGGGCAGCCGGCGAGGAACTCGGGATTTCGCCGAGCGCGGTCAGCCACGCGGTCCGTAAGCTCGAAAGCCTGATGGGTGCGGTGCTGTTCGACAGGCAGAGCCGTGCCGTCCATCTCAACACGGCAGGCGAAGCGCTGATGCGCCACGTCGCGTCTGGCTTCGACGAGATGCGGCAAGGCATCGAGACCGTCGGCTCGCGCTCCGGCAACCTGCTGCGACTGCACTGCGCACCGTCCATGGCCGCGCAATGGCTCATGCCGCGCTTGCGAGACCTCTTGGCCAAGCAACCCGGGCTCGAGGTGCGGCTTGCGGCCGGGGTCGACTATCCGCGGTTTGAGCACGACGAGTTCGACGCCGACATCTGCTACGGGCCGCCGCGGCAGGAGGGATTGATCGTCATCCCGCTCGGCGAAGAGACCGTCAGTCCTCTCTGCGCGCCGGATCTCGCAGCGCAGATCACCTCAGCGAAGGATCTCCTCGACGCGAAGCTCATCGAAAGCGACAACAAGCGCGTGCGGTGGAATAGCTGGTTCGATGCGAACGAGATCGCTCCTCCGGTTCCCCGTGGCTCGCGCTTCGACCGGTCTTTCATGGCTATCGCCGCAGCCGTCGACGGACTCGGCGTCGCCCTGGAATCGACGCGTCTAGCGGAGCGGGAGATTGCGGCTGGTCAGCTCGTCGCTCCGCTCGCTGGGCGGGCGAAGGACGTGGGCTATGTCGGGCACTACCTCGTCTTTCCGCGCGTGGCCAAGGCCCGCCGAGCGGTCCGGATGTTCACGCACTGGCTGACGCAGGAGTTGAACCTGCCTCCGCCAAAGATCTGAAACAGGGCAGCGCCACTTAATGACTGGAGAGACATCGTGAACCTCTACGCAAAACTCCTCGAACGCGAAGCAGAGCGACGCCCGATCAAGGTCGGGTTGATCGGTGCGGGAAAGTTCGGCGCGATGTACCTTCATCAGGTTCTGCGTACGCCCGGTGTGCATCTCGTCGGCATCGCCGATCTATCGCCATCTCATGCGACCGAGAACCTGAAGCGCGTCGGATGGACCGAGGAGCGGTACGGCGCCGTCTCTCTTGATGATGCCCTTGAGAATGGCACGACCTTCCTGACCGACGACTGGGAAGCGCTTGTCGAATACCATGGCATTGACGTGATCGCCGAATGCACTGGTAATCCGGTGGCTGCCGTCGAACACTGTCTAGCGGCATTTTCGGCTGGCAAGCCGATCATCAACGTAACGGTCGAAGCTGATGCGTTCTGCGGACCGATCCTGGCGCACAAAGCCAGGCAGGCAGGTGTGATTTACAGCCTTGCCTATGGCGATCAACCGGCTTTGGCTTGTGATCTCGTTGACTGGGCGAGGGCATGCGGCTTCCCAGTGGTCGCAGCTGGTCGCGGTCACAAATGGCTGCCGCAATATCGGGAATCGACGCCTGAAACGGTGTGGGATCACTGGGGGCTGACCGGCGAGCAAGCTGCACGCGGTGGCATGAACCCGAAGATGTTCAACGCTTTCCTTGACGGATCGAAGCCGGCGATCGAATCCGCTGCGATAGCGAACGCGACCGGCCTACAGGCGCCCTCGCAGGGGCTTGCGTTCCCTCCGGGATCAGTCGACGACATTCCCACGCTGATGCGCCCCCGCTCGGAAGGGGGGGTGTTGGAGGCAAAGGGTCAAGTCGAGGTCGTGTCCTGCCTCACGGCCGACGGCGTTCAGATCCCCAACGATATTCGAAAGGGCGTCTGGGTTTGCTTCGAAGGCGATAGCGAGTACATCCGCAATTGTTTCGAGGAGTACAAGGTTGTCACGGATCCGACCGGCCGTTACATGAGCTCCTATAAAAAATGGCACCTGATCGGTCTGGAACTCGGAATATCGGTGGCAGCGATCGTACTTCGCGGCGAACCGACAGGTGTAGCAACGAGCTTCAATGCCGATGTTGCCGCTACCGCAAAGAAGGATTTGCGTGCGGGGGATGTACTCGATGGGGAAGGAGGCTACACCGTCTTCGGAAAGTTGACGCCCGCCAGCACGTCGCTGGCGAAGGGATATCTGCCGCTAGGTCTTGCGCACAATGTGCGAATGATCCGGCCAGTGGCCAAAGACTCCTGCATCACCTGGGCTGATGTAGCGATCGACGAGACGCTGCCCGCCGTGCGTATCCGACGGGAGCAGGAGGCGCTCTATTCCCCGGCCGCTACACGAAGACGCGCCTAGCTTGTTGCTCCTTGTCACCCATCACCAGGCGGCAAAGCGATCATTCGCAAGAAGGGCCCTGAGGACAGATGGTGCAGGTTGATCGTATCGACTAGATGGTGGCGTCCTTTCCAAGTGACAATTCGCTGAAAGTTATTGAGGTGATCAAGCACCATATGAGGGCCTGGTGACGGGTAAGCGTAGGGCGGAGCAAGTCATGCCCGCGTTGGTTGGAGATGTGTCCAATCTTCTGCCAAAGTGCTGCGGCTAGCCAGCGACCGAACGGGGCGGGGCTGGCCATTTCCTCCTTCATCGCGCGAAGGAGGCTTCGGAGCGACACGCGGAGCCGAACTGCACGAGGCCGTTGCCGTAGACGACGTCCTTTCCAGGTTCTCCAAGATCAATTGCCTGCCCGATGAGAGCCGCAACGCTGGCTTCGGTTGCGCGTGCGGATTCGAGATCATCGCGCGGCGTAGCTGCCTTGTCGGCCGGCGGGGCATGGTTTCCAAGGTGAGCCAGTGCCAAGCGCGCGGCAACAAATGGCGTGGCGAAGGAGGTGCCCGTGTGCTGCCGCAGCTTGCCGTCGCCATCGCGGAGCGCAAGGTCGACCCCGGGCGCGGCGAGCCGGATATGCGGCCCACGAACCGCCCGCTTGTAGACTGTGAGATGCTTATCGACCGCGGTCGTCGCAATGGCCCAGGGATACGCCGCCGGGTAGCGCGGCTTGGCTGCGGCGCCGTCATTGCCGCTGGCAGCGACCACGATGACGCCGCGGGCCTGAGCACGTTGCCCTTCCGTGTCCAGAACCTCGTTCGCTGCTCCCGCGAGGCTGAGATTGATGACCGCAACACCGCGGTCGACCAGCTTATCCATCGCCGATACGAGATCGAAGGTGTCGATCTGGTCCGTGCCGTTTTGCGAATGGAACGCATCGATCGCTATGACCCGAGACTTCGGCGTGAGTCCTGGGAAAACGCCGTCGCCGAGCAGGAGCGTCGCAACTGCGGTGCCATGACGTGTGCTCGACGCCTGCCGGTCGGGCGCGCGCTGCGTAATCAACTCCAGTCGCTTGCTTGCAAGGCCAGCGTGTTGCGTATCGATGCCCGTATCCACGAGCCCGATGGTGCCCAAGTCGCCGCAATTCTCGAGCGATCGCCAATCGACCGCCGCCAACGGATCGGCAAATACGTTACGTGGTGTCGAGCGGCCGCCTTGCATCTGAAATCGTTGGGCATACAGGGCGTTCTCATCGACGGCCTTTCCCGGTGCGATTTCACGCAGCGATGCCAGCGCCCGTTGCTTCGAAGTGCGGCGCGGCGGTCCGAGACGGAGTAAACTGCCTCTGCCGCCACTCAGCGTGCGTTCGGCGATGACGCGAAACCCGCGGTCACGCACGGCTTGGGCCTGCGTAGCGTCAACTCCGGAAATGACATACTCGCGCTCCCGCGCGGCGCGGCGCGGCCTCGCGCCCGATGGGAAAGCGAACGGAAAGCCACGAAACGGCAAGAACTGTCTCGAACTCCTAGGGCTCCAATTGCTGCCGACGGGGGGCCCTCCGCCGCCTGCTCCACCACCTCCATCACCACCGCTCCCTCCACCTGAACCGCCGCCACCGTCATCAGCGAACGCGGGCGTGAACAGCGCAGGGTATGTTGGGGACTGACCGACCACGGCGAAGCCTAGAAATAGACCGACGAGAGTCGGGAATGAACGGCAAGCAATCACGGTCCTCATGGTCAGGTTGCCTCCGGGCTAATTTCCAGATCTGCGCTAGGGCCGGGCGAGAGCCTTGCGCTCTGCATCACCGGTCAGAACCTCCTTGGTGCCGAGCGCTTCGAGGAAGTGATCTGCCGTCTGAGCACTGCTTGCGGTCGAGAATGCTCCGCCCGATGAAATGACGACGAGATGGACACGCCAGGCGCCATCCCTCAGGCAGGCGACGCGTGTCTGCTGTGTTCCAGTCGTCGCCGTCGTGAATTCGCGGCAGATGGAGCTATCCTCCATCTGATGCGTCGACACGATTGTGATATCGGTGACCGCCGCCTCCGAGCCACTGCGGACTTGTCGGGACTCGCCGCTCGCGAGCTGGAACAGTAGATCTGATACGGGCGACGATACCGCGATGCTGTCCATCGGGCTATGGCTCGCGAGCCTGTCACGCTGCTGAAGCCCGCTTAACGCAAAGCCGACCACACCGCCGGCAACAAGTGCGATCGACGCGGCCAACGCCATCGCCTTGAAGCGATCGGGCCGCCGCGCGCCGCGGGTTGCGGCCGCTTCCAGGGACACGACGTTGGGCTCAGCCACCTGATCGGCTTTTGCCAAGGCGTCGCCCAGCCTGCGAGCCGCAAGCACAAGGTGCTCGGGTATTGCATCGGTGCCGGACTCCTCGGACAGCAGCGCTCGCGATTCTGCGAACGACGCAAAGCGTGCCGCAAGCTGAAGATCGTGGCGAAGGACCTCGCGCACGCGTGCCGCCTCTGCGGGCTTAAGCTCACCATCCGCCAGCGCCATCAGGGTCTCGTCGGTGATCGCGGTCATCTGGGGTTCTTCAGGTTAGCGACGCTTGCCATGGATTCGTTGTGATCGAGCCCCGCCGCAAGGGCGAGCCTGGCGCGCGCGAGACGGCTCATGACGGTTCCGATCGGCGTGTTCAGCCGCTCGGCGGTTTCGCGATAGCTTAGGTCATCGATGCAAACCGATTGAACCACGGCCCGCTGCTCGCCGGGGAGCGCGGCAAGCAGTGCCTCGACGTCGGCAAGCGTGATGCGGCTGTCGGCTACGACGCGGCCGTCAGAGCCGGAAAGCTGCTCGGCGTCGTGGAGTGTGGTCCGATCGCCGCTGACCTTTCTGTGTCGGATTTGATCGATCCAGAGATTTCGCATGATTCTGAATATCCACGCATCAAGCCGCGTGCCCGGCTCCCACAACGATCGCGACCGCAGCGCGCGCTCGAGCGCAGCCTGCACGAGATCATCCGCGTCTTCTGCTTGACCGGTGAGCGATCGTGCGAACCGACGGAGGCGGGGCAGCAAAGCAACTAGCTCATTGCCGAAATCGCTCATTTGTCCCGTCTCGACATCGATGCATAACGCGGCATTGCAATCTCCCCTTCGCAAGCTAGCAACTTGAGTTTCCGACAGCCACGTTCGCCATGCTTATCGCTGTACGACAAAACGCCGCGTCAGCCATGGGAATAGGTAGCACACACATCCGTTTGACACGGGTGCGGATGGAACCGTGTCCTTCTTTGCGATTGACCACGCGCGCCTGCGCGGGGTGATCCGCATCCATGTCTGGAATAAGAGGCTGCCCATGACCGTTGAAGGAGCTCATCCGGATCATCCGACGGAGCGCGCCGATGTTGCGATTTCTCACGTCCGAACAGATGCGGGCCGATGACTCTCGCGTCCGCGGAGCCGACATGCTTCGCCGCGTCGATCTGCATCGCGGCAAGGGACGGCGAAGCGTAGCCAGGGGCTCGGCCGGCGTCGCAATCGTGGCGGCCGCGCTCATCATTGCGTTCGGCAAGACCGATGCACCGGCAACGGTTGAGGCGCAATACACTGTCAAGCCGGCCTTTCACGGCAATCTTGACGTCAAGATTCCCGCGACCGGCACCGTAGAGCCCGTGCGGATCGTCGAGGTTTCGACGGAACTGTCCGGCACGATCAAGGAAATCTTTGTCGACTACAACGACAAGGTCAAAGCCGGGCAGCTTCTCGCGGTGCTCGACGACGAGGTGGCCAAAAAACAGCTCGCCCGCGCACGCGGCGCACACGCACTAGCGCAGGCACGGGAGCGCGAGGCGCGTATCAATCTGGCGATGGCCGAAAGCGAGCAGGGCAGAAAGCAACGCCTTGCGGAACGGCAGGCGATCAGCGAACGAGATCTGGAGCTAGCGATCGGCGCTTTCAGAAAGGCCGCCGCTTTGCTCGAGGTGCAGGCGGCGGAGCTCCACATCGCCGCGGCGGAGGTGGATCTAGCCACGACAAACCTGGATAAGACGCGCATCGTCGCGCCCATCGACGGCGTTGTGCTTCGGCGCAATGTCGAGCGCGGCCAGGTGATCGCAGCGTCGTTCCAGTCACCGGTTCTGTTTCGCATTGCCGCGGACCTCGAGCACATGCAGGTCAAGGTCGATGTGGATGAAGCCGACGCGCTTTCCGTGAAGCAGGGGCAACACGCACTCTTCAAGAGTGACGGCCTGCGCGATCGCCAGGTCCCAGTCGTTGTCGAGAAGATCTATCTTGGGCCCGAGGTCGTGCAAGGCGTCGTGACCTACAAGGCCATTCTCGGCTTTAAGAATGACAAGCTTCAGCTCAAGCCGGGCATGACGACGACCACTGAGATCAAGGTCGCCGAGCGTCGCAACGTGCTTCTGGTGCCGAATGCTGCCTTGCGGTTTGTTCCTTCCGCAGAGCCGGCTGGCGAGCGGCCCGCGCCGGTTGGACTGGCCGGCGTCGCGAGTCCGGCTCAGGCCGCATCTGGAGCGCCTCGCGCGACAGCGTCCGAACAACGCCAGCCTGATGTCCGGCGTCTGTACAAGCTCGTTGGCGGCAAGCTCAAACCCGTTCTCGCGCAGGTCGGCGAGACCGACGGCTTGTACACCGAAATCCTCAACGGCGAGGTTGCGGCGGGCGACAGCATCGTCGTCGACAAGGTCCCGGTGCAACCATGAGTCCAATTTTGAGGGACGGAGAGGCTCATCGGCATGTCGGAGCGGACTGCTCCGCGCCGCTGATCCGCCTTGAGCACGTCGTACGCGCGTATGGGCGCGGTGCAGCCGTCGTGACGGCCCTTGCCGGCGTCGACCTCACGATCACCCAGGGTGAGTTCGTCGCCGTCGTCGGACCCAGCGGTTCTGGCAAGTCGACATTCCTGAACATCATTGGTTGCCTCGATACACCGTCCAGCGGACGGTATCGGTTCAAGGGCATCGATACCGGCACGCTAGATGTCACGGGTCGAGCGATGATGCGGCGAAGCTCGATCGGCTTTGTGTTTCAGCGCTTCCATCTCATCAAGCGTGCGAGCGCGCTCGACAACGTCGAGCTTCCCTTGCTTTATCAGAGCGTGCCGCGCGGCGAGCGCCGCAAATCCGCGACCGCCGTCCTGGCTGCAGTCGGTTTGTCCCAACGGCAGCACCACACGCCGGACCAGCTCTCGGGCGGCCAGCAGCAGCGCGTTGCGATCGCTCGCGCGCTCATCACCCGGCCCGACCTGCTGATCGCGGACGAGCCGACGGGCGCCCTCGACAGCGTGACTGGCGCCGAGATCATGCAGCTCTTGAAGCAGCTCCATCGCGAACGCGGCACAACCGTCGTCATCGTCACTCATGATCCGTCGGTGGCGAGCCAGGCGAGCCGCACGATCTGCTTCACGGACGGCCACATCAAGCCGGAGCACTTCGATGATGCCGGTTCCCGCACATGACATCCTGCGCCCGGCGGCTGCAAGTCTGCAGCGCAATGCGCTTCGCTCGGTGCTGGCCGCGCTCGGCATTGCCGTCGGCGTTGCTGCTGTGGTGGCGATGGTGACGATCGGCCGGGGCAGCCGTGCACAGGTCGATGCGCAGATCAGTCAGCTTGGCATGCAATTGCTGACGCTTCGGGTCGGGCAGGATACCCGTGGCGGCAAGGGAGCGCAGATCGAGGCGAAGCCGATGACCTACGCCGATGTCGAGGCGGTACGTGGGTTTCAGAGCGAGTTGCAGGCGGTCGCCCCGATAGCATCCGCTTCCGTCCGTGTCGTCTCGCGGCAGGCAAACTGGGTTGCCGCCGTCACCGGCGCCGACAACGAGTTCTTCGCCGCCCGGCGATGGGAACTCGCATCGGGGCGAATCTTCTCCGGGCAAGAGATACAGGCGGGCAGGAGCGTGTGCATCATCGGCGCCACGGTTCACGACCGGCTGTTTGGCGGCGGCGCTGCACTCGGCGAGACCATTCGTGTCAAGAGCGTGCCGTGCGAGGTGATCGGCGTCCTGCGCCTTCGAGGGCAGTCCGGGCTGTCGCAAGACGACGACAACACCGTCGTCATGCCGCTCGCCAGCTACCAGCGTAGAATCCTGGGCGCGAGGGATGTTCAGGCGATGTTGATCCTCGTCCGCGAAGGGATCGACACTTCGCATATGAAGAGCCGGGTCGAGGAACTGATGCGCGAACGGCGGCGCGTCGCCGACGGCCAGGATGATAACTTCCATGTGCTGGAGATGCGGCAGCTCGCCGAAACCATGGCCGGTACGTCACGCACGATGACCGCGTTGCTGTCTGCGATCGCGGCGATCAGCTTGCTGGTCGGGGGCATTGGTATCATGAATATCATGCTGGCGTCGGTTGCGGATCGAACCGCGGAGATCGGCATTCGCCTCGCGATCGGTGCGCTGCCGCGGCAAATCCTGGCCGAAGTGCTTGCGGAGGCGGTCTTGCTCGCTGTCGCAGGCGGCCTGGCGGGCATCCTTGCCGGCGTGGGGCTTGCCGCCGCTGCACGCGGATACTTGCAGATTCCGCTCATCGTCGACCCGGCAATTGTCTTGCTCGCGGTCGCCGTATCAACCGCCATCGGCATCGTGTTCGGCTATGTGCCGGCGGCGAAGGCCGCAAAGCTGGACCCGGTCGAGGCAATCAACCGCGAATAGCCATTTCAGCAGAAAGGGCCCGTTGCCGGGCCCTCTCGCTCCTTGGATGATGACAGCCTCGACGCAGTCCGGTCAGCGCCAGCGGTAGCTCGAATTGGACGAGCTGTTCGAGCTGGAATTCGAAGAGCTGTTCGAGCTCGAGTTCGAGGAGCTGTTGGAGCTGGAATTCGAGGAGCTGTTCGAGCTTGAGTTCGATGAGCTGTTGCCGGCCAGAATGATCTGCCCGGTTTCGGCCTTCACCGCCTTGACTGCCTCGACCGTGGGGTCGAGCGGCACTCCGATAGCGGCCTTCGCGCCGGTTGCTCCGATCGCAAGCGCAATCGCAGTTGCGGTGAACATGGCTTCGCGCTTCATGACTAGAACTCCTTCTTTGGGGTTGCGATAAAGGGATCGATGCTCTCGGTCCCTTTTAAGCAAACGAGGCGCGATGAGAGCTTATTCCGAGTAGTCTACGACTCTCGGAAGCGTGATGCACGGGGCCGCTCATCTCTTGGCGCGTGCAAATTTTCGGTACCATCCCTCAGAGGCGAGCGTATTTCTCAGGATACGTTCGCGCGTTCTTCCCTCATCTTTTGTCTCGACTGCCACCATTGGTGCGAGGGGTTCCTGCAAGGCGCCCTCCTTGCGCAACTCGAGCTCGGCTTCGCTGCGCTTGAATGGAATGACCTGCACGAGCGGCGTGCCTTTCTCCACGACGTGCACGCCGTCAGAACCCGTCGCGATGAACGGGAAGTTGATCAGCGAAGCGTAGGTGTCGGTGTCAACCACGCCAGCCAGGATCTCGACTGGCAGGTTGGGCCGATTGAGCGGTGCGAGGAACAGGCAGCTCCAACCTGGCGGCGTCTTGATCATCCAGTAATTGTGAAATTTCATTGGCGGCCTGTCGGCCAACGGGTGACCGTTGATCTGATAGCTGCCGTGATTGCTGACCATCACCCGGTCGAATTCCCAGCCAGCGTCAACCTTGCGGCCTTGCTCGCTGATCTGCAGTCGTACCGTCGCTCCAATCGGCAGGATGTAGCCGAGCGTCATTGCATCGAAAAAGGGCATGCAGCGTTTGACGGTCAGCCCGTTATTGGTTGGGGAAAGAACTGATCGATCGACGGCTGGAATTCGCCGGAACCATTCCGGCAGCGCGAGCTTTGCCGGTACCGGCTCGGCAAGGACCCCATAGTCCTCTGGCTGGCAAAGGAACTGGATCGAGGCGTCTTTGCTAGTCTGAATTTCGGCGTCGGGCTGAGCGCGGTGTTCTCTGCGGAATAGCATCGTCGGCTCCTCATAAGCTTGGCCATGCTGGAATAACGGCGCTGCTCGTCCGTTATTCCGCGGCCTCGCTTTGTTCGATGCGCCAAGTGCTCATCGCTGCAACGTTCAAGAGCTTCCACTACTCCCGGTGTCGCAGCGCATCGACCAACAGGTCGAACGCACCGATGACTGGCGGCTAAGCGGATAGTAAAGTGATACCCCGACAAACAAGGAGCCTTTCATGAAGATGATCAAGGGACCAGGGATATTCCTCGCTCAGTTCGTTGCCGACGCCGCGCCGTTCAACTCCTTCGACGCGATCTGCGAATGGGCCGCCTCGCTTGGCTACGAGGGAATTCAGATCCCGAGCTGGGATGGGCGGCTCTTCGACCTCGGCAAGGCCTCGGAGTCCCAGGACTATGCCGATGAGGTGAGGGGGATCGCAGCCGGTCACGGCCTTTCCATCACAGAACTCTCGACCCATCTCCAGGGTCAGCTCGTCGCGGTTCATCCGGCCTATGACGCAGCATTCGACGGCTTCGCCGTGCCGGAGGTGCGGGACAATCCGAAGGCGCGCACCGAGTGGGCCGTCGACCAGGTCAAGCGCGCGATCCGCGCCTCAAGGCGCCTCGGGCTTACGGCGCAGGCGACCTTCTCCGGCGCATTGGCCTGGCCCTATGTCTATCCCTGGCCGCAGCGTCCGGCAGGCCTCGTCGAGGCCGCCTTCGACGAGCTCGCCAGGCGCTGGCAGCCGATCCTTGATTATGCGGAGGAGCACGGCATTGATCTCGCTTATGAGATCCATCCAGGCGAGGATCTGCACGACGGTGTCTCCTATGAGACGTTTCTCGAGCGAGTGAATGGCCACGCGCGCGCGAACCTGCTCTACGACCCGTCGCACTTCGTGCTGCAGCAGCTCGACTATCTCGACTACATCGATATCTATCACCAACGCATCAAAGCCTTCCACGTCAAGGATGCGGAGTTCAACCCGACGGGCCGCCAGGGAGTCTACGGCGGGTTCCAGAGCTGGGTCGATCGTGCTGGGCGATTCCGCTCGCTGGGCGATGGTCAAGTCGATTTCGCCGCGATCTTCTCCAAGCTCACACAGTACGATTACGGCAGTTGGGCAGTGATGGAATGGGAATGCGCGCTGAAGCATCCTGAGCAAGGCGCGCGCGAGGGTGCCGAATTTATCAAAAGAAATATCATTCGGGTCACGGAGAAGGCCTTCGACGATTTCGCAGGTTCCGGCACCGACGACCAGATGAACCGCAAGATGCTTGGCATCTCCTGAGCGAGGAGGAAGAATGGCTATTGAGGCAAGCAGCGAAGCCGGCGGTCATGGTCGTATCCGGTTAGGCATGGTTGGCGGCGGCCAGGCATCTTTCATTGGCGCCGTTCACCGCATTGCCGCGCGTATCGACGACCAGTTCGAGTTGACAGCCGGCGCGTTGGCGTCGGATCCGGTGAGAGCCAAGGCCTCGGCGAAGGAACTCGGTATCGCCAACGACCGCGCCTATAGCTCCTTCGAAGAGATGGCGAAGGCGGAGGCCGCGCGCCCCGACGGGATCGAGGTGGTTTCGATCGTGACCCCCAACCACCTGCACGGCCTGGTCGCCAAGGCCTTCCTTGAAGCCGGCATCCACGTCATCTGCGACAAACCGCTGACGACGACCGTCGCCGAGGCAGAGGAATTGGTGGAACTGGTCAGGAAGACGGGCAAGGTCTTCGTCGTGACCCACAACTACACGGGCTATCCCATGGTCCGACAGGCCCGCGCCATGGTCGCGAACGGCGATCTCGGCGAAATCCGGCTGGTGCAGGCCGAATACCTGCAGGATTGGTTGACGGAGCGAATAGAGGCAAGCGGCCATAAGCAGGCCGCGTGGCGCACGGACCCGACCCGATCCGGCCCTGGCGGATGCATCGGCGACATCGGCACCCACGCCTACAATCTCGCCTGCTTCGTCACTGGACTTCAGCTTGACGAACTGCTCGCCCAGCTCTCGACCTTTGTCGGCGGCCGGCGTCTCGACGACGACGTCCAGATCCTCCTCAAGTGGAAGGGAGGCGCCAGAGGTATGCTTTGGGCGAGCCAGGTCGCGGTCGGCAATGAGAACGGCCTGACGCTGCGCGTCTATGGGACCAAGGGCGGCCTCGAATGGGTACAGGAAAATCCGAACCATCTCTGGTTCACCCGCTATGGGCAGCCCAAGCAACTCCTCACCCGCGGCGGTGCCGGCGCCTTGGTCGAGGCGGGCCGTCTCACCCGCGTGCCGGCGGGGCATCCCGAGGGTTACCTTGAGGGGTTCACATCAATCTATACTGAGGCAGCGCGCGCCATCCGCGCAGCACAGACCGGCAAACCGCCCGATCCGGCGGTGATTTTCCCGACCGTCGAGGATGGCCTCGCCGGCGTGAAGTTCATCGAAGCTGCGGTGAGCTCATCCGCAAGCAATGGCGCCTGGGTTCGGATCACGTAAATGCCGACGCGGTCTGTCAGGCTGATCTTTCGCACCAGCCTAAGATTTTGCGCGAACTAGATGGGATTTGATCAGGAGGGAACGAACCAATCCTGCTCAGGCTTGGTCATCGCCAACGTCGAAAGATGACGCTGGCGTTGACGCCGCCGAAGCCGAAGCCGTTCGAGATCGCATGCTCCATCGTGACGCGCCGAGCGTGACGGGCCACGAGGTCGACGCCTTCAGCGGCCGGGTCGCCATTTTCGAGGTTAAGAGTGGGCGGCGCGACCTGGTCGCGTAACGCGAGGATCGTGAAGATTGCTTCCGCTCCCCCGGCTGCGCCGAGCAGATGACCGGTTGCCGATTTGGTGGCGCTCACGGCGATCTTTCCGTCGCGGCCGAACACGGCTTTGATTGCTTCCAGTTCGGAAAGGTCGCCAACCGGCGTCGAAGTGGAATGGGCGTAGAGATGCTGGATGTCACCGGGCTTAAGGCCGGCCTGCCGCAAGGCGCCTTCCATGGCGCGGCGCGCGCCGTCGCCGTCCTCGGGTCCTGACGTGATATGGTAGGCATCAGCGGTCGTGCCATAGCCGGCGATTTCGGCG
>NZ_AXAU01000025.1 GCF_000472965.1 Bradyrhizobium murdochi
CCCACGACGGCGCGGCAACAGGTCGGCTTCATCGCCGCTCTGCAGATAGCGGTTGTAATACTTGCGGAAGGTCTGCGAACAGGTTCCGTGGTGGCGGTAGAAATCCCCAACACTCTTGAACACCGCCGAACGACCCGCCTTGACCGCCTCATATTCCGGGATCAAAAACCGCCACTTCTGCAGGTAATTGCGTTCAATCGTCCGGTCATAGCTATTATCGCGCATCGGATCGTCCTCCAGAGGAGCGATCCGATCAGCGAATTAGTGAACTTGCACAGCTGTCGAGCGAAGCGAGCCTTCTACGCTTGCCACGCAAGCTTCGCAGGGCTCAAGTCCGCCGAAGCGCTTCTGCGCGCAGGCGGAAGCAATCCATCTTTCCGCACTGGGATAGATGGATTGCTTCGTCGCTTCGCTCCTCGCAATGACGCTGAGAGACCTATTTCCCCCAAACCTCGTTGGCCACTTCGACCACGAGGCTCAACTTCGCCCACTGCTCCTCCTCGGAGAGGATGTTGCCTTCCTCGGTCGAGGCAAAGCCGCATTGCGGCGAGACCGCGAGCTGGTCGAGCGGGGCGAACTTGGCGGCCTCATCGAGGCGGCGCTTGACGTCATCCTTCTTCTCGAGCTCGCCGAATTTCGAGGTGATGACGCCGACCACGACGACCTTGTTGCCCTTCGGCAAGTAGCGGAGCGGCTCGAAGCCGCCGGCGCGGTCAGAATCATATTCGAGGAAATAGCCGTCGTAGTTGGTGCCGGCCAGCATGGTCTCGGCCACCGGCTCGTAGCCGCCGGAGGAAATCCAGGTCGAGCGGAAATTGCCGCGGCAGACATGGGTGGTGATCACCATGTCGGCCGGCCGTTCGGCCAAAGCGTAGTTGATGATGCGCGCGTAGATTTCCTGCAGGCCGTCGGGGTTGTCGCCGCGATCGCGCGCCTTCTGCAGTTCGTCCTGCGAGCAGAGATAGGCCCATACGGTGTCGTCGAACTGCAGGTAACGGCAGCCGGCGTCATAGAACGCCTTCACCGCCTTGCGATAGGTCTTGCCGAGGTCGAGGAAGAATTCCTCCAGATCGGGATAGACCTCCTTCGAGATCGACTTGCGGCCGCCCCGGAAATGCAGCACGGCCGGCGACGGGATCGTCATCTTCGGCGTGACGTGAGCCGTATCAGCATGCTTCTTCAGGAAGCGGAAGTGATCCAGCATCGGATGGTTGTCCGGGAAGTCGAGCTTGCCGATCACGCGGACCGCGTCATGCCTCGTTTCCACGCCGGCGAACTGGATGCCCGTGTCGGGATGGAACAGCTCACAGCCGGTGAGATGGCTAAGAAAGTCGAAATGCCACCAGGAGCGGCGGAACTCGCCATCGGTCGCAAGCTTCAGCCCGATCGAGGCCTGCTTGTGCACGACCTTTTCGATCTCGAGGTCCTCGGCCTTCCGCAGGTCCTCCGCTGTGATCTCACCCTTCTCCAGCTTGGCGCGCGCTTCCTTGATGCGCGGCGGACGCAACAGACTGCCGACCTCGTCGGCGCGGAACGGGGGCTTTGTTCTCTGCATGGTCTCAACTCCCATAAATCTAGTGGGCGCCAATCTAGTGGGCGGCCGCGCCGGCGACGCCGAGATAGCGTTCGAGCACGGCGGGATCGGCCTTCAACGCGCTGCTGGCGGCATCATGCACGATTGCACCGCGTTCCAATATCACAACCCGATCGGCCAGCCCCAGAATCTTTTGCGCGTTCTGCTCGACGATAACAGAGCAGATGCCCCCTGCCCGGGTGATCGTGCCGAGCGCCCTTAATAGTTCTTCAACGATGATCGGCGCCAGCCCCTCGGTCGGCTCGTCCAGCAGCAGCACCTTGGGATTGAGGGTCAGCGCGCGGCCGATCGCCAGCATCTGCTGCTCGCCGCCGGAAAGCTGGTTGCCGAAATTGTTGCGGCGCTCCTTCAGCCGCGGAAACATCTGGTAGACCTTTTCCACGGTCCATGGGCCGGGCTGGGCCACCGCAGTCATGTTCTCCTCGACCGTCAGCGAGCGAAAGATGTTGCGTTCCTGCGGCACCCAGCCGATCCCGGCCCGCGCCCGCTGGTCCGGGCGCATCGCGGTGATGTCGAGCCCGCCGAGCGCAATCGTGCCGCCGAAATGCCGGGTGATGCCGACGATCGAGTTGATCAGCGTGGTCTTGCCGGTGCCGTTGCGCCCCAACAGTGCCAGCACCTGGCCTTCGCCGAGCGACAGCGACATCGAAGGCAACACCACGGCTTCGCCGTAGCCGGCGCGCAAGGCATCGATGGCGAGAAGCTCAGGCATGGGCCGCCTCGCCCAGATAGACCGCCTTCACTTGCGGATCGCGCGCCACTTCGTCCGGCGGACCTTCTACTAGCATCGCGCCGTTGACCAGCACCGAGATACGGTCAGCGAACGAGAACACCAGATCCATGTCGTGCTCGATCAGCAGCACCGTGACGTCGCGCGGCAGGGCAGCGACCGCCGCCAGAATATCGTGACGCTCGCTCTCGGGAACGCCGGCAGCGGGCTCGTCGAGCAGCAGCACGCGGGGCCGGGTTGCAATGGCGACAGCGATCTCGAGCAGGCGCTGTTTGCCGTAAGGCAGCGTCGCGGTGCGCTCGTTCATCACGTCAAGCAAATGAAAACGTCCGAGCGTCTCCGCGACCTCCTGATTGACGTCGTCTCGCGTGCCCATCCGACGCCACCAGTCTCCGCCACCGCCGAGACGTTCGGAGACGGCGAGCCCGACCGTTTCGAGCGGGGTCAGGTCGGCATAGAGCTGATTGATCTGGAAGGTGCGCGACAGCCCGCGCAGCACCCGCTTGTGAACCGGCAAATCGGTGATGTCGTTACCCTCGAGCAGGATCCGTCCGGCATTGGGCTTGAGCACGCCGGTCAGCAAATTGATGACGGTGGTCTTGCCGGCGCCGTTGGGCCCGATCAGGGCGTGGCGGGCGCCCTGCTCCACCTTCAGCGACAGATCGCGCGTGACCCGCAAGCCGCCGAAGGATTTTTCCAGCCCCCTGGTTTCGAGCGCGATCGTCATGGCGCATCACTTTCGGGAACGGCCACGACGGCCTTCCGTCCGAAGAGCTGGCGGATGACGAGGTTCGGCACCCAAAGCACCCAGCGATGGATGCGTTCGCGGCCGACCAGCACCATCACGACCAGGACGAGCCCGATCCAGAACAGCCAGTATTGCGGCGTAATGGTCTGAAACAGTTCCTGCAGCATCTTGAACACGACGGCGCCGATCAGCCCGCCATAGAGATAGCCGGTGCCGCCGATCACGAGCACCAGCATCAGATCGGCCGAGCGTTCGAACGCGAACACGTCAAGCGAAGCCAGCGCCGTGGTCTGGGTGAACAGCGCCCCGGCAATGCCGGCGTAGAACGCTGCAATCGTATAGATCGCGATCAGGCGGCGGTTGACGGGCACGCCGATGGCAGAGGCTCGCAGCGGGTTATTCTTGATCGCGCGCAGCGACAGGCCGAACGGCGAATTCACGATCCGCCGCGCCAACAGAAACAGCAGGAACAGCACGATCAGCGAATAGAAGAATCCGGTCTTGCCGAACATATCGAACGCGAACAGGCCGAGGATCGGCTGCATCTCGATGCCCTGCAGCCCGTCGGTGCCGCCGGTGATATTGGAGAACCGTTCCGCCAGCGCTTCGAGCAGCAGCGCAATGCCGAGCGTCACCATCAGCCGCGTCAGGTCGACGCCGCGGATGACGAGGAAGCTGGTCAGGAAGCCGAGCACCATGGCGACGAGGCCGGCGGCGACCAGCGCGATCACCGGCTCGTTGATGATGCCATGCAGCGCCAGCAGCCCGGCCGAATAGGCGCCGACGCCAAAGAACGCGGCGTGCCCCAGCGAAACAATCCCAGCGTAGCCGAGGATCAGATCGAGCGACAGCGTGAACAACGCCAGCCGCAGGATATCGGTCATGATCAGATAGCGGGACGGAAACAGGAACGCGCAGGACAGCGCTAGAATCCAAAACGCGATCTCGGCCGGGCGCCAGCGGGCGCGGGCGATGGCATGGGATGAGACGTCGGAGGCTGCGGTCATCGCGGACTCATCGCGCGGCGGCGCGGCCGAACAGACCGTTCGGACGCCAGATCAGGATAACGATCATGATGGTGTAGATGACGAACGGCCCCATCTTCGGCACGTAATATTTCCCGGCGACGTCGCCGATGCCGAGCAGCAGCGACGCCAGGAACGGCCCGGTGATACTGGAGGAGCCGCCGACGGTGACCACGATCAAAAAGTAGATCATGAATTTTAGTGGAAAGTACGGATCGAGCCCGAGGATCTCGGCGCTCAGCGCGCCACCGAGGCCGGCAAGGCCGCAGCCGAAGGCGAAGGTGAACGCAAACACCTGAGGCACGTTGATGCCGAGGCCGCTTGCTGCGCGCGGATCGTCCACCGCGGCACGCAGGCGGCTGCCGAAACGTGTTTTTGCCAGGATCAATTGCAGCGCCACCGTGAGCAGGCCGCAGATCACGATGATCATCAGCCGGTAGCGGCCGATGCCGACGCCGAAGAAGTCGAACTGTCCCTCCAGCGCCGCCGGCAGTTTGATGAAAATCCGCGACGATCCCATGACGTAATCGACCGCCGCCACCGACATGAAGGTGAGGCCGATCGTGAACAGCACCTGGTCGAGATGGCTGCGGGTGTAGAGGTGGCGATAGAGCGTGCGCTCCAGCGCGACGCCAACCAGCGCGGCCGTAACAAAGGCGAGCGGCAGCGCCGCGAAGAACGGCCAGCCCTGGTTGTTCACCAGCACCGCGCAGATATAGCCGCCGGTCATGGCGAAGGCGCCATGCGCCAGATTGACAAAATTCATCAGCCCAAGCGTTACCGCCAGCCCGCAGGCGAGCACGAACAGCAGCATGCCGTAGGCGACACCGTCGAACAGGATGGTGAACAGCGTGGTCATGGGATGGGACAGAACCTCTCAACGCAACCCGTCATTCCGGGATGGTCCGAAGGACCAGACCCGGAATCTCGAGATCCTTGATGCGCAATTGCGCATCTGGGGTTCGCGCTGACGCGCGCCACGGGATGACGGCTTCGCCGTCACTTCTTCGTTTTGCCGGAATCCTTCACCGCCTCGAAGGTCGCGAACTCGACGTTATAGAGTTCGCCGTCGACCTTCTCGACCTTGCGGATGTAGATGTTCTGCACGATGTCGCGGGTTTCCGGATCGATCATGATCGGGCCGCGGGGGCTTTCCCACTTTGCGCCCTTCATCGCCGCGATCAGCGCGTCGCCGTCGGTCTTACCGCCGGTCTTCTTCAGCGCCTCGTAGATCAACCGGATACCGTCATAGCCGCCGACCGCCATGAAGCCCGGGCGCTGGCCGAACGCCTTCTTGTAGGCGGCGACGAATTCCTTGTTTGCGGCCGAGGGATGGGCCGCGGAGTAGAGATGCGCGGTGACCGTGCCGAGCGCGGCATCGCCCATGCCGTTGAGCAGGTCGTCGTCCATCACGTCGCCGGGGCCGATCACCTTGATGCCCGCCTTGTCGAGCCCGCGCTCGGCATATTGCTTCATGAAGTTGCCGCCTTGGCCTGCCGGCACGAACACGAACACGGCGTCGGGCTTGGAATCCTTCATGCGCTGCAAGAACGGAGCAAAATCAGGGTTTTGCAGCGGCACCTTCACCTCTTCGACGATCTCCCCGCCGCCGGCGGTAAAGTTCTGCTTGAAGAAGTTCAGCGCGTCGTTGCCGGGCGCGTAGTCGGAGGTCAGCGTCGCGACCTTCTTGATACCGTTCTTGGCGGCCCAATCACCGATGATGGTGCACGACTGCGCCAGCGTGAACGAGGTTCGGACGATGTAGGGCGAGCGCTCGGTGATGATCGAGGTGCCCGCCGCCATCACGACTTCCGGAATCTTGGCCTGCGTCGCCAAGGGTGCTGCCGCAAGCGCTGCCGGCGTCACGCCAAAACCTGCGATGAAATTGACCTTTTCGTTGACGATCAGTTCCTGCGCAAGGCGCTTGGTGTTGTCGGGAACCGCACCGTCGTCCTTCAGGATGACTTCGATCTTCTTGCCGGCGACGGTATCGCCGTTCTGCTGCATGTAGAGCTTGACCGCGTTGTCGATCTGCTTGCCGGTCGAGGCCTGGCCGCCGGTCATCGGCAGGATCAGGCCAATCTTGATGGAGTCTTGGGCGTGGGCCGGCGCAAGCGCCAGCATCGCGGCGACCGAGCCTGCGGCCAGCAATATTTGACTGCGAATAGACATGAGCATCTCTCCCCCTGATCGGCCTTGTGTCTCGAACCGAGTCCCCGGCCCTTTGATCTCACCATAACCCAGAATTTTCCGCCGGGCAGCGCGGCAACATGGCGTCCTTGGCCGCCCTTTTGTCAATCGGACCATTGGCGGGTCGCAGCGAAGAAGCCGCATAGCCGCAAAAGACATGACGGATGGTACAATACGATCCGATATCGCTTGCCCGAGCTCCCGCGATTGCCGCCCTATTTGTACGATTGTACAAATGAAATGGTCCTGTCAACAAGTACCGCCTCTCCGGTTCCCAGAGCAGCGCCCTAAATCCATCATCCTTAAACGGTTAAGGTTGTAGTCTTCTGCCAATGACGACCAGCGCGCGCCACATTGTCACGATCGTCACCGTTGCCCTCGCGGGCTGCGGCGTGAGCGGCTGTGGGACCATCAACGAGAAGGTCTCAGCTGGCGTCAGCGATGCCATTCCGGCATGGGCCGGCGGCCTGCCCGCCGACGCGCCGCCGCGCCCGGGAACCGCGAAGTATGACGAGTACATGCGCGAACGCGAGCGAAAGCGCCTGATGCCGGCTTCCGAACGCGACAAGGAGGCCAACCCTGCTCCCGCGTCCAAGGATGCGGCGCGCTAATCCATAAACACAACCGTCTTGCGGCCGTTGAGGATGACGCGGTCCTCGAGATGATGGCGCATGGCACGCGCCAGTACGCGGCGTTCGATGTCGCGGCCCTTGCGCGAGAGATCTTCCGGCGTATCGCGATGGCTGATGCGCTCGACGTCCTGGTCGATGATCGGGCCTTCGTCGAGGTCGCGGGTGACGTAGTGCGCGGTGGCGCCGATCAGCTTGACGCCGCGCTCATGGGCTTGGTGATAGGGACGCGCGCCCTTGAAGCCCGGCAGGAACGAATGGTGGATGTTGATGCAGCGCCCGGACAGTTTTGCCGACATTTCGTCCGACAGGATCTGCATGTAGCGCGCCAGCACGACGAGATCGGTCTTTGTGTCCTGAACCAGTTTCCAGACTGCCTCTTCCTGCTCGCGCTTGGTTTCCTTGGTCACCGGCAAATAGTGGAACGGGATCTCGCCGAAATCGAGCGAGCTATAGGTTTCGCGCGGATGGTTGGAAACGATCGCGGTCGGGATCATCTCGAGTTCGCCGGTGCGCCAGCGATAGAGGATGTCGACCAGGCAATGATCCGATTTGGAGACCAGCAGCATCACCCGGCGGCGATTGGCGCGGTCGCGCATCTGCCAGTCCATGGCGAAGCGCTCGGCGATCGCGGCAAAGCCGGTCTGCAGCGCCTGCAGTTCGACGGCGAGATCGGCGGCGGTGAACACCACCCGCATGAAGAAATTCCCCGTCTCGATGTCGTCGAACTGCTGGGCGTCCAGGATGTTCTGACCGTTATGGGCCAGAAAGGTCGACACCGCGGAAACGATTCCGGGGCGATCCGGACAGGACAGGGTCAGGACGAATTGATGATCGGGCATGGCGCGACTTGACTACAATTCAGGGCAGAAGGGTGAAAACCTCGGATTTGCGGCCCTGCTCTATCACCGCAGACGCGCTTGCGCCAATCCGGAAACCGGGGGCAGGATGAACAAAGCGCGCGAAGCAAAAGCGTTGGAGCGAGATCATGGCTGACAGATTGAACGGTTACCGCATCCTGATCCTGGAAACGCGCGAAGAAGCGCAGTTCTCCCGCCTGCTCACCGAGCAGGGCGCCGACGTGCTGCAATGCCCGATGTTCACCATCCACGATGCGCCGGACCCGGCGCCGGCCGAAGCCTGGATCAGGCGGTCGATCGACAAGCCCTTCGACGATTTGGTGCTGATGACCGGTGAAGGCCTGCGCCGGCTGATGAAGGTGGTCCGGCGCATCGGCGTCGAACAGGAATTCATTGCCGCCCTCGGCAACGCGCGCAAATTCGCCCGCGGACCCAAGCCGGGCAAGGCGCTGCGCGAAATCGGGCTGGAACCGCAGATGACGACGGAGAAGCCGACCTCCGAAGGCGTCGCCGAGATGCTGTCACGCCTCGATCTCAACGGCCATCGCCTCGGACTGCAGCTTTACCCTGACAAGGACCACAGCGTCCTTATCGGCGCGATCAAGGCGCAAGGCGCCGAGGTCGATACCGTGCTGCCTTACGTCTACGACGCGCAAGCCGCCGACGCCAACATCATCAGTGCGATCGACGAGATGGCGGCCGGCCGCATCGACGCGATCGCGCTGACCAATCTCGGTCAGATCCGCCGCCTGGTCGAGGTCGCGCGTGCACGAGGTTGCGAGGACCGGTTACGCGAGGGGCTCGATCGCACCCCGATCGCTTCCGTCGGACCGGCGGTCTCCGATGAACTCAAATCTCACGGCCTGCGCACCGATATCTATCCGACGGAGGACGCCTTCTTCATGCGGCCGCTGATCTCGGCCATGGCAGCGGCGCTTTCGAAAAATCCACCGCGCGCGATGGCAAGAGGCTGACGGTCCATAATCCGCATTGCGACCGGCCAAACGTCCGCTTGGCCGGTGGAAGCGGACATCAGGCGGGGATCTCCACATGTCCGCGCCGGGCCAAGAGGCGACATGCCAGATTCAAACTGCCTGTGCGGTCGCGTTCTCTCGCGATGCGGCTGCCGCATCACGCATGACGCCGGACACGGTGCTATATGCCACGACCCAGGCGGACTTCGCCGCCGGCGTCCAAGCCTCTTTCAACCCCTGCTCTAGTGTCCATAGCAAGGCTGCGCCAACCGTGTCGTAATGCCGATCCTCTACGCCATACCGAATATGGTTTCGCCCAAGGATCTCTAGCGTCGGTATCAACGACGGCAAGTCATCGACACTGTTGATCACGGCACTCAATGCCTGGACCAGTTTCCGGCGCTGCACTTTCATATCCGCATTCTTGAACAATCGCTGCAGCGATGGATCGAGCGTAAACAGCCTCTCATAGAACAAACCAGCCGCGACATCGCTGATCGGAATGACCTTTGCCCAGGTCGACTTGAGAAGTTCTTTGGTTTCAGGAGACATGGCAACACTTTCCTATCTGATTGAATCATCTGGTCGGAACACTGCAAATATGTACTGGGCCAACGCGCCAAAGTTCGATACCGGCACAATGATTTGTTGAGATCAGTACGTTCTCATATTGCGAACGGCCCCAAAGGGAGCAGAGGGTCGCAGTTCATCTTCAGACCCACAGCAACGGTCAGACTGACCAGCGCCGGCTCTATCAGGCCTGCTGCGGATTGCTGGTCGTGACGGCGTTGAAATTTTTGTGACGGTGCTTCGGCTACCTCGGGTAAGATTGGACGCGAATGTCTGCCTAGGGTCATTCGCGTCATTCTGAGGGTGTGCCGACCACTTCCCGTCTACCCTGATAAACTGACATTCTCAGCGTTCATCGGCATGTCTCAAACGTGCCAAGAAGAGACATCGCGCGCATGGTTTGACTGTGCGTGTGTCGCGAAGGCAATGTGCTCCGCTACGTGGCTGACGAAAGCAGACCGTGAAAGATGCAGGCTCTTGAAGATCGTCCGTGGCTGCACGATAATCTGTCTCCTGGACGGCGCGTCGCTCCCCAGCCCGCGCGAGGATGCCGGAGGCATCCGGTAGAGCCTAAATGACCGCAACGATCCGCTCGACCACGCCTCATGTGCCGACCTCATATGGCTGCTCCGCCTCAGCCCTGTCCGGATGCATGTGATGTTGCAGCTTGGCACGCCGGCCGCAGCGTCGGCGGCCTACCGCTTGGTGACCGTCGCGGCCACCGACCACCAGACGGTCCCGACACTTTAGGGAGTCAACCCATTGGTCGAGGGAGGATGTGCTATGAGAGCACCGCCAAACTATTCGCGTCGTCGCTTTCTTCATGCTGGCACGGCCGGGGTAGCGGCAACCGTCGCCGCGGCGACAACGCCCGTTCGTGCGGCCGCCGAGGCCGGCATGCAACCGCCACCCCCGACCGCGACGGCGCCGCGGATTCTGCGCAAGCCACCGCTGCCTGAATTGGAGCGCATCGCCAAATCTTATAACTTGGCTCTCAGCCGCGACGATCTGACGTCGTTCCGCAACCTCATGGACGGTGTGCTCGCGTCGTACCGTCGATTGGACCAGTTCGCGGAGCCGACATTGGCGGTGAAGTACCCGCGGGACGCGGGGTTCCGTCCAGGTGCCTCGGACAATCGGCTCAACGCTTGGTACTGGAGGTGCTCGATCAAAGGCGCAACTTCGGGGCCTCTCGCGGGCAAGAAAATCGCCGTCAAGGACAATGTGTGCGTTGCCGGCATCCCGATGATGAACGGTTCCAACGTGCTGGAGGGCTACGTCCCTGACGTGGACGCGACCATTGTGACCCGCATCCTTGATGCCGGTGGGGAGATCGTCGGCAAGGCCGTGTGCGAGCATCTTTGCTTCTCGGGCGGTAGCCATACCTCCGACACTGGGCCCGTGCTCAATCCGCACGATCCGAAGCGATCTGCCGGAGGCTCCTCCAGCGGCAGCGCGGCGCTCGTCGTCGCCGGCGAGTGCGACATGGCCATCGGGGGCGACCAGGGAGGGTCGATCCGAATTCCCAGCTCTTTCTGCGGAGCGGTTGGCCACAAGCCCACCCACGGGCTTGTGCCATACACAGGCGTCTTCCCGATTGAATTGACACTTGATCATACCGGGCCCATTGCCCGCACCGCCGGCGATGCCGCCCAGCTTCTCGAGGTGCTCGCCGGGGCCGATGGCCTCGACCCGCGCCAACCGGCGGGACTACGTAAGGAAGAGTATACCAAGCAACTCACCGGACACGCCCGCGGTCTCCGGATTGGGATCGTTAAGGAAGGGTTTGGCTGGCCCAATTCCGAGCCCGATGTCGACNCCATGGTACGCGAGGCGGCNCANCGCNTGACNCGAGCGGGGGNANCCGTNANCGAGNTATCGATCCCTCTCCACCGCGATGGCATCCATATCTGGAACGCCATTGCCGTCGAGGGCGCCACGATGCTGATGGTCGCCGGCAACAGCATGGGAACCAACTGGAAAGGGCACTACACGACTTCGCTGCTGGACTTCTACGGCCGGAGCCGGCGGGTGCGCGCCAACGACCTTTCGGAGACCGTCAAACTCGTCGTCCTGCTTGGCCAGTACATGCAGGACAATTATCAGGGCCGCTACTACGCGAAGGCCCAAAACCTCGCGCGCGTGCTCCGCGCCGCCTATGATGAGGCGCTCAGCGGCGTCGATCTCCTGCTCATGCCGACGTTACCTTTGAAGGCCACGCTACTCCCAGCCCCGGACGCAAGCCGCGAGGACTACGTTGCGCGGGCACTCGAAATGATTTCCAACACTTGCCCGTTCGACGTCACTGGTCATCCGGCCGCCACGGTTCCAGCAGACATGTCGGCAGGGCTCCCTGTTGGCATGATGCTGATCGGACGCCACTGGGAGGACGGCACGGTGTTGCGTGCGGCTGACGCGTTCCAGATCGTCGGATAAACGGCAGTCGCGAATTGCCGGCTAACGGCAACGCCGGCGTGCAAAGTTCGGAAACCGGAGGCCCGCGCGCTATCTGACATGAGCCTCTGCCGTTCAGGAAGTGATCCGTCAACGACATTGCCCCACATAACCGCGGATGAGCATGAAGGTTAGCATTCTGCTATGTTGGTCGGAAGCCAACACGCCTCGAGAGGCGCGACCGGCGAAGAATCTCGGGGACCGTGCTTGAGAAGATCAGCAATTCCAAGCTCGGTTGCGACCGGCAAACTCCGCGATGCAAGATACCCAACGCTGTGCCCATGACGCACAGCTTTCGTTGGCGATCAAATGACGCATAGCGGCCAAAAGGGTTTCGGCATGACCAAGCACGGCCGATCGGGGCACGCGACCCGATCGCCGCGTTTCCGTTTCCTGCAGAAGCTCGAAGCACAGAAGAACGATCGCAAGGACCGCTCTCGGATCAAGGACCCGAAACAGTCCGTCGAAGAGCTATTCCATCCCCGGAAGCCAACACGAACCTGACGAACTATCCTTGGATGAGCTCCGGGGGGTGGGCACATTCGGAACTTCGGGTCTTTGTGCTCAGCACGCGAACGGAGCTGAAGGACCGATGCCATTAATCGCTGGCGCGTCAATGATCTGGGTGCCATCTGATGCAGTCGCCAAATGCCCGGTTTGGGCCACTTGCAGACATCATGATGCGGATGATCAGCATCTGCTTTGCCCCGAAAGCGAACATTGCCGATCGCGGCCGCAGTCTTGCCGCGCCGCCAGGCCAGTTTGATCAATCCCCGCCTAGTCTACCTTGGCGCCGGCGAACTTGACGACCTTGCTCCACTTATCGGTTTCGTCCGCCACCAGCTTGCCGAAATCGGCGGGCGAGCCCGGCAGCAGGATGGCGCCGATCTCGGCGAAGCGGGCTTTTGCCTTGGGGTCGGCGAGGATTTCGTTGACCGCCTTGTTTAGCTTTTCGACGATTTCCGGTGGCGTGCCCTTTGGTGCTGCGAGGCCATACCAGGCGCTCGCCTCGTAGCCCGGCAGGTAATCAGCGACCAACGGCAAATCCGGCAGCACGTCCGAGCGCGTCGTGCTGGTGACCGCAAGCCCGCGCAGCTTGCCGGATTTGACGTGCTCGGCGCAGGTAGGAAGGTTGTCGAACATGACATGCATCTGGCCGGACAGCATGTCGGTGAGCGCCGGCGCGCCGCCGCGGTACGGCACATGCTGCATATTGATGCCGGTCAGCATCTTGAACAGTTCGCCCGACATGTGGATCGTGGAGCCGTTGCCTGACGATGCCATGTTGAGCTTGCCCGGGTTGGCCTTGGCATAGGCGATCAGCTCGGGGATCGATTTGATCGGCAGTGACGGGTGCACCACCACGACGTTGGGAAAGCGGATGATGCCGGCGATCGGCTCCATCTCCTTCATGAAATCGAAGGGCAGCTTGTCGTAGAGCGTGGCGTTGATCGCATTCGCGGGCGCCACCAGAAGCAGCGTGTAGCCGTCGGGCGTGGCACGCAGCACCTGCTCGGTCGCAATATTGGTGGCGCCGCCCGGCCGGTTCTCGATCACGAAGGATTGCCCGAGCTTTTCCGACAGCCATTGCCCCATCAGGCGCGAGGTGAGGTCCGCCGAGCCGCCGGGCGTATAGCCGATCACGACGCGAACCGGCCGCGATGGATAGGCCTGCGCACTTGCGATGCTTGACGTAACGGGGAGCGCAGCCGCACCGGCGACGAGCTGCAAGAACTGGCGACGCTGATATTCCTTCATGCTTCCTCCGACAACACACGCCAGCGGCTCTTTGCGACCGCTCGGCGCGCGCATCCTAGAGCATGATCGGAAAAATTGGATACCGATTTTCGTCAGGGAGAGGCGAAATGCTTTCGCGTTAGCACGACTGACAGGGCTTTTGTCCGGCGAGCTAGACGCTCACCGCTGCGCTCTAACACAGTAAGACCATCCCGGCTTGCCGCGGCCGCTATGGCGGCGGATAGCGGTCGAAGGTGGGCAGTTCGTGCGCGCGCTCCATCCAGCGAAGGCGCTCTGCGACCTGGATATGCACCATGGCCGGCACGGCGTCGGGATCATCGTAGGTCGCGCTCTGGATATCGACGATCCCGGGCAGCACATTGGCATTGGTGTAGAAGAGACCGGTGCCACAGTTCGCGCAAAACTGTCGCCTGCCATGCTCCGATGATTCGTAAACCTTGGGCGTTCCCTTCGTCACCTTGAGCGCGTCCTTCGCGTACATCGTCCACCCGACCATCGGCGCGCCGGCGTGGCGACGGCAATCGGTGCAGTGACACAATGCATGAACGATGGGGTCGCCCGCGACCTCGTAGCGAATCGCGCCGCAATGACAGCCGCCGGTGACGTTGACCATGATCACCTCCGATAAGATCGTGGCCCGGATGAAGCCAACGGGGTTACGCAGCTACGAGAGCTTGCGCGACTACGCCGACTTCCTGACGGCGTTGTCGACCAGCGTCTTGCCGAGCGACCAGATCGCGCCGGGGACCTTGTGGCTCGCCGCGATCACGTCGTCGAACGATTTTTCGATCCAGGTGCAATCTTCTTCCGTGATCACCAGCGGCGGCAGCAGCTTGATGGTGTGGCTGCCGTGGCCGGAGACCTGCGTCAGAATCTTGTGATCCTTGAATAGCGGTACGGTGATGAGCTGGCAGAACAGGCCTTTATTTGCGGTCTCCAGCAGATTCCAGGAAGCCTTCAGCTTCAGCGATTTCGGCGGACCGAACTCGATGCCGATCATCAATCCCTTGCCGCGCACTTCCTTCAGCAGTTCATAGCCGGGCACCATGCGGGTCAGCGCAAGGCGAAGCTCGGCGCCGCGCTTGGCGGCCTGCTCGACAAGTTTCTCCTGCTTGATCACATCGAGAGTGGCGATGCCGGCGGCCATCGCCATATCGTTCTTCGAAAAAGTCGAGCCGTGCACGACCGCGCGATCCATCTGGTTGAAGATCTTGTCGAAGATGGACTTGCGGGTCAGCAGCGCGCCGACTGGAACGTGACCGCCTGACAGCGCCTTTGCCAAGAGCACCATGTCGGGCTCGACATTCCAGTGCTCGACCGCGAGGAATTTTCCGGTGCGGCCGATACCGGTCTGGATTTCGTCGGCAATGAAGATCGTGCCGTATTTTTTGCACAGCGCGGCAGCGCCCGGCAAAAATTCATCCGAGGGCATGTTGACACCCTTGCCCTGGATCGGCTCGACAATGAAGGCTGCGACCTGGCGCGAGGACAATGCCTGCTCGAGCGCGGCGAGATCGTTGAAAGGTATCTGCGTGCATCCCGGCAGGAGCGGCTCGAAGCCGCCTCTGAAGTTCGCATCATCCATCAGCGACAGCGCGCCGTAGGACAGGCCGTGGAAGGAATGCGAGCAGGAGACGATGCCAGGGCGGCCCGTCGCACCGCGCGCGAACTTGATTGCGGCCTCGACGGTCTCGGCGCCGGAATTGGCAAAGAACACCTTGTCCAGATATGGAACATGTTCGAGCAGGCGCTCCGCCAGCACGCCCGCAAGCGTCGAGACGTCGAGTTGCACCAGATTGGGAAAGTCGCTGTCAAGCACGCTTTTCAGCGCCAGACGCAGCGCCGGATGATTGCGGCCAATCGCAAAAACGCCAAATCCGCTGAGTAGATCGAGATAACGGGCCCCGTCACGATCGAACAGGTATTGTCCTTGACCCTTCTGAAAGCCCACATCGTAGCCGATGGTCTTCAGCACCCGGACGAGCTGCTCGTTCAGATGGCGCGCATGCATGGAACTGCGCTGCGCCTGCCGCTCTACAAACAGCCCGGAAACGTCTAGATATGAATCTGGCATCGGCTACATACGTCGGTTGATGGCTGTTTCGTCAACTGAAAACGCTCAATGCGGCGTTTTGACCTCTCGCTTGGATCATCTACTTAAACACAGGTTCGAACCATGTTGCACTGCCTAAGAACTGTCGCGCGCACAATAGTTTATTCGGGAATCATTTTAGCCACAGGTCTTAATGCGGCGCTGGCCGCCGATCCCACCGGTGACTGGAAAGTGGCCGATGGTGTTGCCAACATTCGCGTCGCCCAATGCAACGGCAACATGTGGGGCGTCGTGGCCTGGGAAAAGATGCCGGGCGGCAAGGACAAGAACAATCCGGATGCCTCAAAGCAGAGCCGGCCGACTTTGGGCATGCCGATCCTGATCGACATGAAGAAGAAGTCCGGCGTCGATGCATGGGAGGGTGAGGTCTATAACGCCAAGGACGGACAGAACTACAGCGCGACCATCAAGCCGATCGGGAACGACCAGCTCGAGATTCAAGGCTGTGTGCTCGGCTTCCTCTGCGGCGGCGAGACCTGGACCCGTGTTGGTCCGCCGATCCCATCAAGCCCCACCAACAGCGTGGCCAAGGGCGCACCGAAGGGTGCACCCGGCGCACCGCCCAAGACCGCGGCGCCAACCGCCCCGCCAGCGCCGCCGAAGACCACGGGTGCGGCAAATCCTGCCCCCGCGAAGGGCGCTTCCGGTCAGAAGCAGGCCGCCGCGCAGTCCGGCGATATCGGTGACATCTGCCTATTGCCCGACATCGCGCGGTTTGCCCATTAGCGCCGGCTGGAACAGCAACACCGCAGCAAGCGTGATCACGAACGACAGCGCCAGCAATTTACCCATGCTGGCGGTGCCGGGATGACTGGATAGCCAGAGGCTTCCGAACGCGGTCGCGGTCGTCAGCGCCGAGAAAAAGATCGCGCGTGTCAGGCTCGATTGCAGCAGGTTATTTCTGCCCTCGCGCCAGGCCACGACGTAATAGATCTTGAAGGCGACGCCGACGCCGAGCAGCAGCGGCAATGCTACGATGTTGGCGAAGTTGAGCGGCAGTTCGATCAGCACGCAGAGCTCCAGCGTCACCGCGCCGGCCACCAATAGCGGCACCATCGTCATCAGCACGTCGGTGACGCGCCGTAGCGTCAGCCAGAGCAACAGGCTGATCACCACCAGCGCCCAGATGCCGGCGTGAATGAACGCCTTCACGATGGTGTCGCCGGATTTAAGGATCGACACCGGTCCGCCGATCGCGTTCGGCTCGGCAGCCAGCACCGCATCGGCAAAGCGGCGCAAATTGTCGTTGTCGTTGGGATCGCCTTTCGGTAGCGCCTCGACGCGGATCAGCCCGTCCTTGGACTTCCAGCTATTCAACAGTTCCGGCGGCAGCGTCTTCAGCGTCACCGGCCCGGCTTGCATCGTGTTCCTGAGCTGGTCGAACACGATCTTGAGCGGGGCGACGAAGATGTCCTGGGCCTTGTCGCGCGTCGCCTGATCGCTTCCGGCAAGCTTCGACAATGCATCCGCCAGCCTTCGCGAGGCAACCGCGCCCGGCCCCTTGCCTTCGCCCGCGGCCCTGCGCAAGCTGTCGACCGAACTCTTCAGCGCGTCCACGTTCTCCTCATCGGTGGGCGCCGCGTCGACCGAATCGGGATTGAGCGCGGGGCCGACGACCTTCGCTGCCTTCGCGATCAACTGGAGCTTGGCTGGCTGGTCTTCGGGCACGAAGCTGTCGATCGACATCACGCGAAGAACTTCCGGCAACTTTTCCAGCCGCGCCTCGATCTTCTTCGCTTCGGCTTCGGAATTGGTCAGCACGTTGATGGCGTTGGCGCCGGTGTTGGGATCCTTGCGCAGGTCGAGGAAGGTCGCGATCGATTCGGCCTTCGGATTGCGCAGGTTGATCGGGTTGAAGTCGAACTTCATGAAGTAGAGTAGCGGCAGGCCCGCCACCACGAGCAGCAACGTTCCGGCGACGATGATGACGCGGTGCCGTTCGAGGAACGCGTCGACCGGCGCCAGAAACGCGTAACCGACAGGCTCGCTTTCTCCAGGCGGGTGAAGCAGCTTCAGCAGGGCTGGCAGCACCGTGATGCTCGAGATGAACGCGATCAGCATACCGGCGCCGGCAATCTTGCCGAGTTCGGAAATGCCCTTGTAGTCGGTCGGCAGGAAACAAAGAAAGCCGGCAGCGGTCGCCATCGCGGCAAGCGACAGCGGCACCGCCGAACGTCGGGCCGCGCTCTCTAGCGCCAGAGCCAGATCTTCGTTCTTGAAACGCTCGGAACGATAGCGGACGCTGAATTGAATGCCGAAATCGACGCCGAGGCCGACGAACAGCACGGCAAAGGCGATCGACAGCAGGTTCAGCGATCCCACCATCATCAGGCCGACCGCGGTCGTTACCGCCAGGCCGATGAACAGGTTCACGAACACCGCGAAAATGATCTTCGCAGAGTGCAGTGCCATCCAAAGAATGACGAGAACAATAAGCACCGTTGCGACGCCGTTGACGATCGCGCCGTCCTGCACGGTCGAATATTCTTCGTTGGCGATCGGAACCGGGCCGGTCAGCCGGACGCGGGCGCTGTACTGGCCCGCGAAATTGAGGTCGGTCGCGGCCTGTCGGATCGCGTCGGTCGCGTCCCTGCCGGGTTCGAGCGCATTGTAATCGAGCTTCGGCTTGAATTCGATGAAGGCGCGGCGGTCGGCGTCGGTCAAAGGCTTGTCGCTGACGAGCTCTCGCCAGGAGAATGTCGCCGTCCCCTTGCTCAGGATGTCCTCGACCGTCTGGCTGATCAGGTTGAAGGGGCGCTCGGTATTGTCGAGCTTGACCTGCCCGCGCTTGACGCCGGCAAGCCCGGTTTCCAGCGCCCCGGTCAGGCCGCGGATCGAGGGATCGCCGGCCATGATCTCGATCAGGGGCGCTGCGGCTTCAAGCTGGCCGGCGACCTTGCCGACTTCTTCCACCGGCAGGAACAACAGCCCGTTCTTCTCGAAGAACTCGCCGGAACCCAGCGGCTGCACCGATTCGAAATGTTTGGTGTCGGCGGACAGCTTCGTGGCCAACGCCTTGGAAGCCGCACTGGCGAGTTCCGGGGTCGGCGCCTCGACGACAGCCAGAATCAACTTTTCACGGTCGAAGGCCTGCTCGAACTGATTATCGCGCTTGCGCCAGTCGAGGTCGGGCGAAATCAGCGTGTTGATGTCGGTGTTGATGGCGAAATGCCGGGCGGCATAGTAGGCGCCCCCGACCGCCAGAAGCAGGGAGATGATGACAACGAGAGTGGCAAACCGCGTACAGGTTCGGACAACGGCGACAACAACACTGGTCAGCACTTCGTTTCTTTCTAAATCTAAAAGGAGAGCTGGGCGAAAACGCCCCGCTGTCTAGCGGAGTTCCCGCGGCCGATCTAATGTTGTTTTGGTTACTTCCCCGAGGGTTCAGCGAAGTCGCACAACAGACCGGAACGGGCGTTCGGCCGCCGGTATAGCCGGTTGGAGTGGGCGATAAAGTGACGAACCGGTGAGGAACAACCGGTCGCAAAAAATGCATTTTTCGGTATCTAAATACCCCAAACGGGTAACCATTGCGCGATCCTACCTTTCCTATCCGCACAATTTTTGACACATAGTCCTGCGCTTCCATGTGCCTAGTATGGGGATTAGCTACGGGAACCGGCCATGGTGCGGATATTGCAAATATCCGAAGTGTGATCGGCTGCACGGAGGCCTTCGGGTAAATTTGCGAATTCGGTACTTGGTGCAACTTGCGTAATGGACATCCCATGGAAGTGTATCTAGCGCAGCCCCGCGGATTTTGTGCGGGCGTCGTGCGTGCCATCGAAATCGTTGAGCGTGCGCTCGAGAAATACGGCCCGCCGGTCTATGTCCGGCACGAGATCGTGCACAACAAATACGTGGTCGAAAGCCTGAAGGCCAAGGGCGCGATCTTCGTCGAGGACCTGTCGGAGGTTCCGCCACTCGCGGTAACCGTGTTCAGCGCCCATGGCGTCGCCCGCAGCGTCGAGGAAGAGGCCGCCGCCCGTGGCCTGCCGGTCCTCAATGCCACCTGCCCGCTGGTCACCAAGGTCCATAATCAGGGTAAACGGTATATGTCCAAGGGCCGCACCCTGGTCCTGATCGGCCATGCCGGCCATCCCGAGGTCGAGGGCACTATGGGCCAGGTTCCCGGCCCGGTTCTCCTGGTCCAGAACGTGGACGACGTGGCGGCCCTGCCGCTGCCGACCGATGCTCCGGTGGCCTATATCACCCAGACCACCCTCAGCGTGGACGACACAAAAGACATAATCGCCGCCCTTCAGGCCAAATTTACAGATATTCAAGGCCCCGACATCCGGGATATCTGCTATGCGACACAGAACCGCCAATCTGCGGTAAGGGACCTGAGTAAGCTGGTGGACGTCATCTTGGTGGTGGGGGCCGCCAATAGTTCCAACTCAAACAGGCTTCGCGAAATCGGCACCGAGGTCGGCGTCGCGAGTTATCTCATTGCCGACGGGAGCGAGCTGAACCCTGCTTGGTTGAAGGATGCAAAGGCTGTCGGCATTACGGCGGGCGCATCGGCGCCCGAAGTTTTGGTTGACGACGTGATCGAGGCTTTGAGGCGTATCGGACCCGTCACGGTTTCGGTGCTGCCCGGCCGGGAGGAAAACATCGAGTTCCGGCTTCCGGCCGAACTGACTGCGGGTTGATCCACTTCAAGATTTACAGGTCCAGAAAGAAAATCTCCAAAATGGCAATACCGTTCTTCAAGGAAATGCGTATCGGCGCCTATCTGATGAAGCAGAAGCTGCTTGGCCGAAAGCGCTATCCGCTCGTGCTGATGCTGGAGCCGTTGTTCCGCTGCAACCTCGCCTGCGTCGGCTGCGGCAAGATCGACTATCCCGATGCGATCCTCAATCGCCGCATGACCGCGCAGGAATGCTGGGATGCGGCCGACGAATGCGGCGCGCCGATGGTGGCAATCCCCGGCGGCGAGCCGCTGATCCACAAGGAGATCGGCGAGATCGTGCGCGGCCTCGTGGCGCGCAAGAAGTTCGTCTCGCTCTGCACCAACGCGCTGCTTCTGGAAAAGAAGCTCGATCTGTTCGAGCCCTCGCCGTATTTGTTCTTCTCGGTGCATCTCGACGGCCTCAAGGATCACCACGACAAGGCGGTATCGCAGAAGGGCGTGTTCGATCGCGCGGTTTCCGCCATCAAGGCCGCGAAGGCCCGCGGCTTCACCGTCAACGTCAACGCGACCATCTTCGACGGCCATGCCGCCGAGGACATCGCGAAGTTCCTGGACTTCACCACCGAACTCGGTGTCGGCGTCTCGATGTCGCCGGGCTACGCCTATGAGCGCGCCCCGGACCAGGAGCACTTCCTCAACCGCACCAAGACCAAAAAACTGTTCCGCGACGTCTTTGCGCTCGGCAAGGGCAAGAAGTGGAATTTTATGCATTCCGGTCTCTTCCTCGACTTCCTGGCCGGCAACCAGTCCTACGAATGCACGCCCTGGGGCATGCCGGCGCGCAACATCTTCGGCTGGCAGAAGCCCTGCTACCTGCTCGGCGAAGGCTATACCAAGACCTTCAAGGAGCTGATGGAGACCACGGAGTGGGATTCCTACGGCACCGGCCGTTACGAGAAGTGCGCCGACTGCATGGCGCATTGCGGCTATGAGCCGACCGCTGCCAACGCCGCGCTGACCAATCCCCTCAAGGCGATGTGGGTCGCGCTGCGGGGCGTCCGCACCTCGGGCCCGATGGCGCCCGAGATCGACCTCTCCAACCAGCGCCCGGCGCAGTACATCTTCTCCGAACAGGTTCAGAAGAAGCTGTCGGAAATCCGCCGCGATGAGGCGGCTGCCGCCGCCGCCAAGCAGCAGGCGAAGGCCTCCACCGCCGCCTGAGCGAGCACGGGAACAAGTTTAAAGGGCTCCGATTCTCAGCGAATCGGAGCCCTTTTCTATTTGTCTGACGCTTTCGAAAATTCTGAAGCTGCCTGCCGCTCCGCCCTCAGGCCTCCGCCATGGCAAAGCTCTCGCCATGCAGGAAGCCGCGGCAGCCGCGCAGCGAGCGCAGCGCGCGGTTAAAATCGAGCCCCGTGGAGACCAGCGCGCGCAGCGTGGCGGGATTGCGCGCCACTCCGCGCAGCACCTTGCCGAGGTCGATGTCGCCATTCGGCTTGATGGCGCTCTTGGCGAGCGCCGGAAGCGCCCTGGTGGCCGGATCGGAGATGACCCGCAGCGCCGCGAACGGAAGTCCCGCTTCGGCCGCATAGGCCGCCGCGATATGGCTTTCCATATCGACCGCCGCCGCCCCGGTCTCCGAATGCAGCGCGGCCTTGCAAGCGGTCGCCGCGATCACCTGTTCCACACCCGAAAGAATGCCACGGACCACGCGCCGGCGGCGTAGCGCGGCGCGGGCAATCATTTCCTCGTTCAGCGCCAGACCCGCCAGAAACCGGGTATCGCCGGCGAGAACCTCGGTCGCCACCACCACATCGCCCGACTTCAGCGACGGATCGAGCCCGCCGGCGACGCCGAACGAGATCACACCCCTGAAAGTGGTAGAATCCAGCGTTGCCAGCAGTGCGCGCAATTGCTGCGGATCGCTGGAACTGCAGATGACGATCATGCCGGGCCCGGCCGCAATGCGGGCTTCCTGCACCAATCCTGTAACGATCAAAACCGGTCGCGGATCATTCGAATTGCGATCAACCGAACTGCCCACGATCGCGGCGGCCCCCGCCTCCAAAGTCACATCCCGACCCCTACCACCCTGCTGTTGGTGCTTCTCAAATTCCGATACCGCGCCAGCGCCCAGAGCGGAAAGAACTTCGAGTAGCCATGATACCGCAAGTAAAACACCCGCGGAAAGCCTGTAGCCGTGTAACGTGCCTCATCCCACAGTCCTTTCTCGGTCTGTGTGGCTTTTAGGTACTCCACGCCCCGCACGACAACCGGATGCTCCACCTCGCCGGCCGCCATCAGACCAAGCAAGGCCCATGCCGTTTGCGAGGAGGTTGATGGCGCCTGCTCATACCCCTTGTAATCGAGTCGGTAACTGACCGCATCCTCGCCCCAGCCGCCATCCCGGTTCTGGATCGAAACCAGCCAGTCCGCCGCCTTCCGAATCATGGGGTCCTGGTGGTCCACGCCAGCGGCATTGAGCGCACACAGCACCGACCAGGTTCCGTAGATGTAGTTCAGCCCCCAGCGACCGTACCAGGAGCCCTCCGCGAGCTGGGTCCGGCGCAAATAGGCAATGCCGTCCGCGACCGCCTTGCTGGTTTGCGCGGTCTCGCCGAGCTGGGCCAGCATCGAAATGCAGCGCGCGGTGACGTCCTCGGTCGGCGGATCGAGCAGCGCGCCGTGATCGGAGAACGGGATGTTGTTGAGGTAATATTCAAGGTTGTTGACGTCGAAAGCGGCCCAGCCGCCATCACGGCTCTGCAGCCCCTCGATCCACTCGCGGCCGCGCGCAATCGCCTGATCGTATTCCTTGCTGCCGGTCTGCCGGCGCGCCCGGTCCATCGCCATCACGACCACGGCGGTGTCGTCGAGATCGGGATAATGGTCGTTGTTGTACTGGAACGCCCAGCCGCCCGGACGAACGTCGGGCGCCTTCGCCGCCCAGTCGCCCTTGAGCTCGAGCACCTGCCGCGGCTTCAGCCAGTCGAGGCCCTGCTTCATCTTCTTGAGCGTGTCCTCGCCGCCGGCCTCCGCCAGCGCGTGGCAGGTCAGCGCGGTGTCCCACACCGGGGAGACGCAGGGCTGGCAATAGGCTTCGTGCTCGCCGATCACGAGCAGATTGTCGATGCCCTTGCGGGTGACCGCACGCGGCGGATAATCCGGCCCCTTGCCGAGCGCGTCGTACATCATCACGATGTTGGCCATCGGCGGATAGATTGCACCCATGCCGTCTTCGCCGTTAAGCCGCTCCTCGATGAACGCGAGCGCGGCATCGATCGCGCGCTGGCGCAGCTCTTTCGGAAACAACGGTTCGACCACGCGCAGGATCTTGTCCAGCGTGCTGAACAGCGTGAACCAACCCCAGCTTTGATGCGGCGCCTTCGCGCTCATGCCGACCGATTTGGGATCCTGCAGGAACAACTCATCAATGCCGACGCCCTTGGGATTCTTCGCCAGCGGCTTCAACGCCGCCATCACCATCAGCGGCACGATCGTGGTGCGCGCCCAATAGGAAATCTTGTTGAGATGGAACGGCGACCACATAGGCAACAGCATGATCTCGACCGGCAGCACCGGCACGGCGCGCCAAGTCAATACACCGTAGAACGCCAGCAGAAACCGTGTGAAAACGTTGACGCGGGCGGCACCGCCGCGGGAGCGGATCGCCTCTCGCGCGCGCACCATATGCGGCGCATCGACGGAATCGCCGATCATCTTCAGCGCGAAATAGGATTTGACGCTGGCGCTCATGTCGAACGGGCCATCCTGCACCAGCGGCCAGCCGCCGTGACTGCCTTGGGCGCGACGAAGATAGTTCGCGATCTTGGCTTCGAGCTGACTGTCGATGGGCTCGGCGAGATAGTGGCGCAGCAGGATGTATTCGGCAGGGATGGTGCTGTCGGCTTCCAGCTCGAATACCCAGTGTCCGTCGGATTGGCGATAGCCGAGCAGCGCTTCGGTCGCGGAAGCGATGCTCTTCTCCAGCGCGACGGGGTCGACGGCGTTTGTTTTGTCGATGGCAAGCATTTCGCTATACATCCCTATATTCGCGACGGGCTCTGTGAAGCCGGTCACGCAACTCGTCCTCAGGCCTAAGGCCTCGCCAAGACCAGATCGGCGGCGCGATCGCCTGACCGCACCGATCCCTCGATGGTTGCCGGCAATCCGGTATCAGTCCAGTCGCCGGCGAGAAACAGATTTTTGAATGATGTGACCGCGCCCGGCCGTAGTGCATTCTGCTCCGGCGTCGCCTCAAATGTCGCGCGGCGCTCGCGCACGATCTGCCAGGGCGGCAATGGAGTTTCGCCCGACAGGCCGGCGGCTTTGCAGACATCCCGCCAAATCGCCAGCGCGAGTTCTTCGCGCGGCATGTCGACGAGCCGGTCGCCATTGCTGATGGTGACCGACAGACGCTGCGGGAATGCGAACAGCCATTCCACGAGACCGCCAACGACGCCGAGAATCGGCGGCGCATCCTTGGGCGGATCGAAGCGGAAATGCGCGTTGACGATGGCGCGGAATTTCGACGGCGTCTTCAATCCCGGCAGCAGCGCCGCCGCAGGGCGCGGCGGCACTGCGAGTACCACGACGTCGTCGGGGCCGAGCGCAATGGTGTCGCCAACGAATTTCAGCTCGCCGACATCGCTGCCCTTCATCACGAGTTCGCGCAACTCATTGCCGAGTTGGATCGAGGCGCCCTTGTCCTGCAAAAGCTTGATCGCCGGCTCGACCAGCACAGCGCTGAGGCCATCGCGTGCGATCAGCGGCCGGCAGGCCTGCCCGCCCGCCAGCAACGTTTCCCGCACGATCGCGCCGGCCAGGCCCGCCGAACCCTCCGGCGGATCGACATTGAGCGCGGCCAACAGCAGCGGCTGCACCAGCCGCTGGTAGAGTGTGCCCTTGCAGGGGATCGCATTGCCGACCAGTTTGTCGGTCCCTGCCCAGATCAGCGGCATCAATGCAAGGTAATCGAACAGCTTGGTATCGGGGACGCGGCGCGCCTGGTCGAACACCCACAACGGCAACTTGCCCTCGCCAAGGTCGAGTTGCCAGCGCTGGCCGGTTGAGATGTCGACAAAAGGAAACTGCGCAAGCTTTGGCCCGACCAGCCCCGTCTCGGTGCCGATCGATTTGGCGTAGGCCAGCGCATGACGGTTGCCGGACAACAGCAAATGATTGCCGTTGTCGATGGTGAGGTTGGTGGCCGCATCGAAATAGGACCGGCAACGGCCGCCGGCCTGCTGCGTGGCCTCGTGGACATGCACCCGGTAATTGGCGTTGGCGAGCCGCACGGCCGCCGAAAGGCCGGAAATGCCGGCGCCGATGATATGAACATTTTTCTGCATCAGATGATCGCGTATCGGAGAAGGATGGCGATCTTCGCCCATTTGTGGACGCGGACCGGCTCGCGCGGAGCGGCAAAGCCCCGGGCCAGCAGCAAGTCCAGGATCGCGCGGTAATATTTCGACATGATCCGCGGCGCGCGCACTACGCGCCGCGAATTGCGCTTCATGATTTCGTCGGCTTTCTCGAAATGCTTTTTCGCGCGCTCGGCCAGCGGCAGGCATACTTTCGGCAATGCGCGATCGACGATCACCCGCTGCGGATTGTCGGTCGTGATACCGGCAAGCAGCAGCCCCTCGCGTGGCAGATAGAGGCGACCGAGGCCGGCGTCTTCATCGATGTCGCGCAGGATATTGGTCAATTGCAGCGCGCGCCCGAGGTGGTGGGCGAGCAGGATGCCGTCTTCCTCAGGCAGGCCGAACACGCGCACCGACAGTCGCCCGACGGCGCTGGCGACGCGGTCGCAATAGAGATCGAGGGTGGCAAGATCCGGCGCCCGGATGTCTTGCGGCACGTCCATCTCCATGCCGTCGACGACGGCGAGAAAATCCTCGCGCTTGAGACCGAAGGTTTTGACCGACGCGGCATAGTCCTGCAGACGCGGCGGTGGGTGCCCCTGATACAGGGCATCGATATCGTCGCGCCATTGCTGAAGCGCGGCCAGCCGCTCGGGCCGCGGGCCGTCGGAATCGGCGATGTCGTCGACCTGACGGCAAAAGCTGTAGATCTGGAACATCGCCTCGCGCTGATCGCGCGGCAGGATGCGCATCGCGGCGTAGAACGAGCTGCCGGACGCGGTAGCACCGTAATCTGCGTTGGCCGCCGCCGGATGCAACGTCATGCGCCGGCCGCCGAATTTGCCTGGGGACGGCGTCCGATCGCGCGGCGGGAGATCTCGCCGGCGATGCCGCCGATGGTATGGCCGAGCAACTCCAGCTTGCTCAAATGCACGCGCTCGCTAAGCGGATCGCGCACTTTCAGCATGCCGACGATCTTGTCGGCAAATGCCTGGATCACGGCAATATCAAGCCCGAGCCGGAAATCCTTTACCGCGGCACTCAACGGCTTGCTTTCATTGAGAAGAGTTTCAGTCCGCACCGCGAGCGCATGGAGACATTGCAACAGCGCCGGCTGCGATTTCGCCTCACCCAGCATCTCGACGGTGGCCCCGCTTGCCGCCAACGCATCGCGCGGCAGGTAGACGCGGTTGAGGTTTTTGTAGTCCTTGCCGCAGTCCTGCAAATGGTTGTTGATCTGCAGACCCGCGCACAGTGCGTCGGAAGCAGCCCAGGTCGAGGCGCTCTCGCCATGAACGTCGAGCATGAAACGGCCGACCGGCATGGCCGAATAGCGGCAATAATGAATGACGTCGTCCCAGTTTTCGTAGCGCAGCTTGGTGACGTCCATCCGGAACGCGACCAGCACGTCGAGCGCATGGCGTGGCGCCATCGCGCGCTCGGCCAAGGCACGGCGCAGATTGACGGCCTCCGCTTGCGTGTCGCCATTGCCGAGCAGCTCGGCCTCGAGCAGGTCGAGATAGCGCAGCTTTTCCTCCGCGCTAAGGGTCGCGTGGTCGGCGATGTCGTCGGCAGTCCTGACGAAATTGTAGAACGCGAGGATCAGCGCCCGGTGACGCGGATGAATGATCCACGACGCGACAGGAAAATTCTCGTCGCGGTCGGTCTTTCCAGATCGCAGGTCGCTCGCGGTGGTCATCAAAAACTGGCTACATCAATCGGGATTGGCGGCATGCGCCGACGCTCGGCGCATGCGAGATCGCGAGCCCCATATAGGGGAATACGCTACCAAAACCAATGCTATATGGGCTTATTAACCCCGCCCGTGACGCGCGTCATAGAGCCGAAAATGGCCTTTTTCCGCGAGGATTAACGGGCGCAGCGCGCCTTATTGGCCGTTGTTCTTGAGAACCGTGTTGCAGGCCGCGCTGATCTTGGAGCGATTCTCCTTGAGACAGGCCAGGATCGTGAGGTCGCCCTGGTCGATGACCGGACGGCAGTGCTTCTGCACGTCACGGGTGCAGGCCTTCTGCTCCTCCGCCGTTCCGCTGCGCTGCTGCGGCTGCTGGGCGAAGACGCTCGTAGAAACCGAGATCGACAACAAAGTGAGGGCCAGGAGAGATTTACGCATCGTATTCCTTCATTTCGGCAGCATGAAATCCCGTTCCCGATTTGCGTTTCGGCTTCGCCGGGCGGATTTGTTTGGATGATAGGTGCCGCGTAACGCAGCAACGTGTACAGGACAAGCATGGCAAATACGGCTAAATTTACGGCGATTTCAGCGCGGTAAATAACCGGCTGATATCTAACGTGTATTTCTGCCACACTTTCTCGGAAATTGGTTCTTGCAGACGGTCTTGAGCGAAGCTAGATGCTGCGCCGGCAACGCTTTGATTCCCTCGGTCGCTTGCGGCGCTTCTTTCTGCCGCGACCGCCGGAAACAGCATCCGGTCATTTTGAACCTAACATACTGCGGGAACACTAAATCTTCGATGTGGCGAGACCTATCTTTGCGAAGAACGTCTATTTAAGGGGAAAACTCACGATGAAACTGCTTGGTTCCAGCTTGCTCCGTCAGGCTCTCGCAGCGGCCGGCGTCGGCGCCGCACTGATGTTGTCGGTCGCCCAAAGCCATGCGCAGGCGGGCGGCCCGTTTGCAGGCTTCGACGGAAACTGGAGCGGCACAGGCACGGTCGCGCTCTCCAACGGCACCACCGAGAACATCCGCTGCAAGGCCGACTACAAGGTCAACGCCAACGGTCTTGGCCTGAAGCAAAACCTGCACTGCGCCAGCGACAGCTACAAGTTCGATCTCTCGAGCGATGTCACCAGCCAGGGTGAACGCATTTCGGGCAACTGGAGCGAAAAGAGCCGAAACATCTTCGGCAATCTGCAGGGCACCGCCGGTGGCGGCCAGATCGACGTGTTTGTCGAAGCATCGGGATTTGCAGCCAACCTGAATCTGCGCACCACCGGCAACAAGCAGAGCGTGCAGATCGACTCCAAGGGCGAGATCCGCGGCGTCAAGATCACGATGACCAGGACCTGATTCGATTCTTCAAAGCAGTCGTGCCAATGGCGGCTCCCCCAAGGTGCCGCCATTTTTATTTTCGGCAGCTTAGCAGAATTGCCACGCCCAATACGCCTCGCCGCGGTCGCGGCGCTCCGTCACCTCGACACGCATGAAGCGATCATGCGCGAGCGCGGCCCCCACCCACAATTCGTTCCAGGCATCGAACACTTGAGACGACAGCGCTTCACGTTCCGCCATCAGGCGCCACGAAGTCTGGCGCACGGTTGCGCCCCAGCCTTCGACTTCTAGTTCCGCATCGTCGTCCTGCCCCCGCGCAAGCCGGGCGAAGGCCTTGGCGAAACCCACTGCCCCCGCCTCCACGCCACCCAATAGCGCAGCGACGTCGTCGAAGGTGTGCATCCCGACGAGTCGCGCCGCGGCGCCGGCGAGATGGCCGCCTTCGTCCGGTCCGAGCACGGCAATCGTCTCCGGAACGATCGAGGTGATGTACTCCATCGCATAATTGCGAAGCACTTTCTGCAGCCGTTCCTCCGGCCATGTGTTCTCCGGCAGGCGCGGCGCGAGCTCGGCGCGGAACGGCGGACAGCGTTCGCCCGGCGAAAACTGCAGTCGCTCCTCGGGCGCGAGATCGTGATCCCATTCCTTGTAGTAACCTTCGAGCCCCGGCTGACCGTCGACGGTCTGCCCCGTGCAGACAAAGCCGAGCCTGGGATTGCCGAGCACGACGCCGTTGTTGGCGTGCCATCCGCGTAGCATCGCCCGCGAGACGTCCGAGGGGATTCCGCAAATGGCCGTGCCGGACCAGATCCAGCGCGGCGGCGGATAGCGCACCCAGGCCTTGCTGTCGCTCTCGTAGACATATTCGACCTTCACGCCGCCGACCTGGTTCGACAGATAGTGATATTGGGCGCACGCGACCGCATGCGGAAGCTGGTCGAGGCCGAGCTTCTTCAATCCGGGAAGGAAGCGCGCCAGTTGTTGGCGCCGGAAGGTGCGAAATACCACCTCGGCCGCGCGCGGCGTGCCGGCCCGCGACGCCAGCATCAGGATCAGCCCGGTGAGATAGGAATGATAGATGTGTTCGACCGCGCGGTTGGCGGCAGCGTCGGCCGCAGGGCGAGCGGCTAATCCTGCAGACGTCATTCCTCAGCCCCTCTGCGGTTGCCGTTGGCCGGCAACCCCTGTTGTTCAGCAGCGTTCGTTATTCGGCAGCCTTGTTCTCCGCCGGCTTGGCGTGACTGACGCCGCGAATCTTTTCCGACAGGCTGATCAGGAACATCGAGGTCGGCCGCAGGATAAAGAGGTCCGCGACCAGCGCTGCGATCATCGAGAACGCGCTGAGCCAGCCGAACAAGCGTAGCGACGGCAGGTCGGAGAACACGGTGACGCCGAGGCCGCAGGCCAGCACCACCGTGGTCAGAATCAGCGCCGGACCGACCAGCACGGTGGCGCGCTCAACCGCCAGTCCCGCGGTCACGCCCGGCTTGCTCTCCAGCCGCAAGCGGTTGAGGAAGTGGATGGTGGCGCTCAAGCCGAGGCCGAACGATACCGTCAGCGCGACGACGCTGGCGAATTGCAGCCCCTCACCCATTATCCAGAGCACCGTGCCCGATGCTACGACCGGAAAAATGCCGGGCAGGATGCAGGAGAACATCACCACGACCGAGCGGAATGCGAGGCCAATGAAGATCGCGACCAGCAGGAACTCGACCGTGAGGCCGGCATTCAGCTTCGAAATCATGTTGGCGCTGTTGCGGGCGGCAATCGCCGACAGGCCGGTGACCGCAATCTCGTAACCTGGATGCTCGGCGCGCACCTTGTCCAGCGCCTTGTCGAGCTTGTCGACCACGGGAAGGATTTCGCTCGAATCGAGATCGGGCACACGTCCTGAGACCACCACCGCATCTTGTTCGGCCGAGATGAAGCGACGGACCAGATGTTCTGGAATGACGCTGACATATTCCTTCAGCGTCGCGACGTCGGTGCTGCCGGCCTTCTCGGCGAGCCAGCGGCGCAGCGTTTCCAGCGACCAGACGTTGCCGACGCCGGCCGACTTCTCGACCATCGAGTGGACGTCGGCGATCGTCTTCAAGGTTTCCGGCGCGTAGAGCGAGGCGCCCTTGGGGAATTCGATCAGCACGTCGATCGGATTGGCACCGGTGAGCTTGGCGTCGAGCCGGCCCGATGCCGCCACCGCCTGCCGCTTGTCCGGCACCTGGTCGGCGAGCCGGTAGCGCGGCTCCAGCGTGGCGTAGATGTAGCCCAGCGCACCGACGAAGATCAGCGCGATCAGGCTGAACATGCCGGGGCGGCCGACCATGCGCACCGCAATCCAGTAACAGAAATTGCGCAGCGCCTGCACGCCAGCGTCGGCGCTCTGGAATTTCACCGCAAAAATCTTCTCGTTGCGGACGAACAGCACGCCGAATACCGGCACCAGCGACAGCACGGCCACCAGCGCGATGATGGTGGCGGCAAGACCGGCCTCGCCGAATTTGCGGATCAGTTCGGAATCGGAGAATTGCAGCGCGATGAAGGATATGCCGGCGGTGCCATGGGTCAGCACGCAGGCCGGGCCGACTATCAGCACGGCATTGGTGAAGGCCTTCAGCTTGTCCTGGCCGGCAATCAGGCGGTCGCGCGCCGCGAACGTCAACTGCATGGAGTCCGAGAAGCTGATTACCATGATGAGCGGCGTCATCACGTTCAGGAACATGTTGAGATTGAAACCGGCCCACCCGAGGCCACCGAGCGCGAGCAGGATCGCGATGATCGGCGGGAAGGCCGCAACGACCATGAACGATATCTTGCGGAAGAAAATGATCGCGATGATGCAGCCGGCCAGGATACCGAGAATATTGTAGGTCAGCCCGTCGCGCTTGACCGCGTTGCGGATTTCGAGCTGCATGACGGGAACGCCGGAAAGCTGGGCGTTGAGCCCGCTGCCGGAAAGATCCTCGGCCATGATCTTCCGCATTTCGCCGACCACCGTGCCGAGATCGTTCGAGGAAACGACCTTCGGCTCCAGCGACAGCACGATCAGCGCCAGCGTGCCATCCTCGGACAACAGCTTGCCGCGAATGATCTCGTTGGTTTTGACGGTCTCGACGAACTTGTCGTAGGCGGCGCCCTGCGGCAGTTCGGGCGGGAACAGCGCGGCCGGCAACTTGCCGGGCTCCGGCGCCTGACGCGCCGAAAACAGCGAGACCAGGCCGCGCACGCCCTCGACCAGTTGCAGGTCGGTGACCATGTCGCGGATCTTTTCGAGGTTCTCGCGGGCCAGCAGCGTCTTACCCTCGACCACGACCAGCACGTCGAATTCGGTCGCCGGAAAGCGCTTGGTCACGGCCTCATATTGCTTGAAGTCCTTGGAATCGGAGCGGAACAACTGGCTCAGCGAGTCGTCGATCTTGATGCGCTGGATGCCGAAGATCGCTGCCACGATCAGCACCGCGAGAATGACCATGGACAGGATCGGCGCCTTGACCGCGATCAGCCCCATGCGCTCGAGCCCGAAGGCGATGCTCTTGCCCTGCGGCGGCTCCTCTATGGCTGCGACGTGGACGCGACTTTCCGAGTTCTTGTCGAGCATACCCTGTCCAGTTCTCACGTCGGCCTGTTTGCGTCGCTTGGTTTTTTGTGCAGCTTGGTGGCGCGAATACGGCTTTGCCAACCCCTATCCGATCGGCACTAGCCCTTGAAATCACGCGGTAAATTAATTCGGCGCCGTTTTACAGGCCCGAACCTGATCCGGCAAGCGCGCGCGGCAGGGCAAATCGGCACGCAAATGTCGAAAATGCGCGTTAAGTCTCTGATTTGCCACACCTGCCGGCACCACTGGCGGCGATCAGCGCGGTTCCGCTTTCGTCCTTCAGCGCCACGCCGGTGACCTGGCGCGCGATGCCTTCACGCACCAACCACGCGATCTTGAAGGCGGCCTCATCGTAGCTGAGACCTGCGCCGTGGATATTGGATACGCAATTGCGCTTCTCGTCGGTGAGGCCGCTGCGCGGCGCAAAGGTCAGATAGGCGCCGAGACTGTCGGGGGCCGACAGGCCGGGCCGCTCGCCGATCAGCATCACCACCATCTGCGCGCCGAGCACGGCGCCGATCTCGTCGCCTAGCGCCACGCGCGCGCCGGAAGCGACCACGACATGGTCGCACCGGATCCCGGCCTCCGTCAGGCGCGGAGCAAGATGGCGAACCAGCTCGACCGCGTGGACATTGACGGCCGCCGGCGACAGCCCGTCGCCGATCACGATCACAACTCCGTTTGCACCGCCGCCTTGCTTTTCCAGCGCGCGTCGTGAATCCGGGTCGAGCATGCGTCCGAGATCGGGGCGGCGCAGATAGTCGCGCCGGTTGCCCGCCTGACTGGAAACCTCACTGACCTCCAGGCCGAGGCCGGCCAATCCGGCAACCAGATGCTCCACATCGAACGTGGCATGCACGGCATCGCGGGCGCGTGCGTGGTCGAGGGTGAAGGCAAGCAGCGCGTCGGTCGGCATGCTCGCGCCGGAGCGGCCGAGCCCGACGCGCGCCGGCGTCAGCTCCCGCAGAGCTTCGAGCGAGCGGGTCGGCGGCGCCGGCGTTTTCATGGGCCTTTACTCGGCAGGGACGGAAGCCTCGCGCAGCCGCATCGAATAGTTCGACGCGTTCTGCTGGCCGCCGGACGCCGCACGCGCGAACTTGATCAGATGATGCGCGATCGTGGCCGAACCGATCAGCCCTTCGATATCGCCGCACCTGAGGCGTCCGATCGCGAACTTCCAAAACACGCGCCTGTAATCGCTGAGCACCCCGACCTGCCAGAAGATGTTGCGCAGCATGATCAGCGCGCGCCTGATGTTGGGCCAGGTCTTCATCTCGGGCGCGACCGGCACCTTGATCCGGTTGGCGTAGGTGTAGTCGCATTGATACTGGTAGCGCGCATAGAGCTTTTCAGGCTGGAAGGCGACCTCCATGCATCGCTTCCAGGAATTGATGACCTGGTCGTAAGGCATCAGAAATTCGACGTTGGAATCGCGGCTCTCGTCGTCATTGAGGCGCCCCTCGCGCTCCAGCCGGTCCCACAGCGGCGTCTTCGGCAGCGCCTGCAGCAGATTGATCGTCAGCAGCGGAATCCGCGATTCATCGACGAAGTTGAGCAGTGCGTCCGCCGTGCCCGGCTTGTCGGTGTCGAGACCCATGATGATGCCGGAGACGACCTCCATGCCATAGGAATTGATGGTGTGGATGCCTTCGTGGATCGGGACCATCATGTTGTGGTCCTTGTGCATTGCATGCAGCGCGTCGGGATCGGGCGTCTCGATGCCGCAGAACACAGTGACGAACCTCGCCTCGCGCATCTTCTCCAGGATCTCGGGCCGCTTGGCGATGTTCAGCGTCGCCTCGCAGGCCAGCCGCACGACATAGCCCGTCCGCTTCTGCCATTCGATGAGATGCGGCAGCAGGTCGAGGGTAGCCTTGCGATTGCCGATGAAATTGTCGTCGACGAAATAGATCGTATCGGTGATGCCGCATTCGCGCATCCTGTCGAGTTCGGCAACGATCTGCTGCGGCGTCTTCAGGCGCGGATTGCGGCCATAGAGCCCGGGGATGTCGCAGAACTCGCACTGATAGGGGCAGCCGCTCGAATACTGGATGCTGCCGAGCAGGTATTTCTTCACTTCCGCCAGCTCGTAGGCCGGAATCGGAAACTCCGTCATCGACAGGCGTTCGCTGGTCGTCAGCACCACCTGCTGCTCGGGACGCGAAGGGTCGCGCGCCAACCGCGCGATCAGTTCATTGGTGGCGTCGCCGAGTTCGCCGACATGGAGATAGTCGAACGAGGGATAGTAATCCGGGCACGCGCTCACCGACGGGCCGCCGATCGCGACCGCAAGATCGAACGCATGGGCGCGGCGGCAGATGTCGTTCATCTGCTGGCGCTGGATGTGCATGCCGCTGACGAAGACCGCTTCCGCCCATTCGAAGTCTTCCTTGCTGGCGGGGCGAATGTTCTCGTCGATGAAACGCACCTGCCAGTTTGCCGGGAGATAGGCCGCGATCAGGAGGAGGCCCTGTGGCGGCATGAAAGCCTTCACGCCAGCGGTCAGGGGATAGGCGTATTCGAACGTGCCGAAAGAAGACGTATAGCGCGGGAAGACGCACAGGATACGCCGTACCGTTCCAATGCCTTCAGCTCTCATCAAATTTCCTCAAGGCTGACATGAATTTAAGCACGACATTGAAAGTTGGGCCAGAAATTCTTCAATATTGTGGCTGTGACTTCTAACTCGCTTTGGGTTCAATTGGTTGCACGAAAATCTGCAGGCCGGAGTTCAGGCGATCAGCCGCGAGGCAAATTCGGGCAGCAGGCCGGCGTTGCCGACAAGCCGGAAATTGCCGTCCGCGAGGCCTGAGCGGACCAGCCAATCGTCGAACTCGGGCGCCCGCTTCAAGCCGAAGAGGTCCCGGACGTAGAGCGCGTCATGAAACGAGGTCGACTGATAGTTCAGCATGACGTCGTCGGCGCCCGGCACGCCCATGATAAAGGTGACGCCGGCGGCGGCCAATAGCGTCAGCAGATTGTCCATGTCGTCCTGGTCGGCTTCGGCATGGTTGGTGTAGCAGACGTCGACCCCGAGCGGCAGGCCGAGCAGCTTGCCGCAGAAATGGTCCTCTAGGCCGGCGCGTATGATTTCCTTGCCGTCGTAAAGATACTCCGGACCGATGAAACCGACCACGCTGTTGACCAGCAACGGATCGAACGCGCGCGCTACCGCGTAAGCCCGCGCCTCGCATGTCTGCTGGTCGACATTGTGATGAGCGTTGGCCGACAGCGCCGAGCCCTGCCCCGTTTCGAAATACATCAAATTGTCGCCGACCGTGCCGCGACGAAGCGACAGCCCCGCCTCACGCGCCTCGCGCAGCAGCGCGAGATCGACGCCAAAACTGCGGTTGGCAGCCTCCGTTCCCGCGATCGACTGAAACACCAGATCGACGGGCGCACCCTGCCCGATCAAGCCAAGCGTCGTGGTGACATGCGTGAGCACGCAGCCCTGCGTCGGGACTTGCAGCCGCGTGATAATGCCGTCGAGCAGCCGCAGCAACTCGCCGATCACGGCCGGATCGTCGCTGGCCGGATTGATGCCGATGCAGGCATCGCCCGACCCCAGGAGAATGCCGTCGAGGATCGAAGCGGTAATGCCCTTGGCGTCATCGAAGGGATGGTTAGGCTGCAGCCGCACGCTCATCCGCCCCTTCAGGCCGATGGTATTGCGAAAGGCCGAGGTTACCGCGCATTTCTTGGCGATCAGGATCAGGTCCTGGTTGCGCATCAGTTTTGAGACGCCGGCGGCCATTTCCGGCGTGATCCCGCGCGAGACCTTCGCCAAAGACGCGCTTGTTGCGGCATCGGAGAGCAGCCAGTCGCGGAAGCCGCCGACGGTCAGCGAAGATATGGCGGCAAAGCCCGGGGCATCATGGCTGTCGATGATCAGCCGGGTGACCTCGTCATCCTCATAGGGAATGACAGCCTCGTTGAGGAACTGCTTCAGCGGTACGTCGGCGAGCGCCATTCGCGCTGCGATCATCTGTTCCGCGCTATCGGCCGCGACGCCGGCAAGACGGTCGCCGGATCGCGGCGGCGTCGCCTTGGCGAGCAGCTCGCGCAAACCGTCGAACGCATAGGTGGTGGCACCGATGATCTGCCGATAAACCATGCTGACCTTCCTGCGCCGTGCCCACTCCGTTGCCTGGCCAGTCTATGCCGGGCGACCGGCCAAGGCTATGCAGCTATCGATCACATCGAGGACTTCCGTGAGGGCCGCGGATGCTTGCCAATGCGAAGCGTCCTTCGGGAGACGCGGATGCTTCCGTGTGGTGGTATTGCCCGCATCGGCCGTACCAGCCACCTCCAATTGCGCTGATATACCAAGGCCCGTTGCAGTCGCACCAACTTGCCGAATTTTCCCGGCGAGGTATTGCACGATATCCAAGTAATCGTTTGAAGTTACTCGATGATTTGCCTTTAGTTGCAGCTCCACGAACTTCGCGCGTTAAGACATTCTCCACCAAAATTCAGCACATTGCCTACGCTGACGGCATTCACTGGATCCCATCCGGCGTGCCGATACGGCTGAATCTCCCGTACTTATTTTGGTGGCGCCATGGCATCCCGACTTTCGCTTGCAGCTAAATTGTATTCGATCTTCGCGCTGTTCGCGTTGCTCGTCGCAGCCATCACGGCCTTGTCCGATTACAACACCCGCCAGAACGCGGCCCTCACCGAAGCGGTCTCGATCGCGAGCCGCGCCGCGCTCAATGTCGAGCGCATCAATTCGCTGGTCTATGCGGTCGTGATGGAATCGCGCGGCATCTACATGTCGAGCGAGCCGCCGGTGGTGAAGAAATACGGCGACGGACTGCTCAAGTTCAACGAGCGCATCCTTGATGTCGTGAAGAACTGGGAAACGCTGGTCCAGGCCGACGACGCCCAGCAGTTCGCCACCTTCAAGAAGCGCATCGAACAGTTCGTCGACTTCCGCAAGGAGCTGGTTCGCCGCGGCGTCGAGATCAACGGGGCTGCGGGGCGTGAATGGGGCGACAACGACGCCAACCGCCAAGTGCGCACCGCGCTCAACAAGGATCTCGAGGCGCTCTCCAAGGTCTATGCCGAACGCAGCGGGAGGCTGGCCCAACAGACCGACACCAACCATACGATGGCATTTATCCTGACTTGCCTCGGCGTGTTGGCGCTGGTGGTGGTCGTCCTCGGCGTACTGATCATTTCCCGTTCGATCGCGCGCCCGCTCTCGGTCATCACCGCCACCATCAAGCAGGTGGCCGACGGCGCCGAAGGCGTCGAGGTTCCGCATGCCGAACGCGCCGATGAAATCGGAGCGCTCGCCCGTGCCATCAAGATCTTCCAGGAAGCGATGGATCGCAACCGCAACCTCAATTCGCAGGTGCTGGAAGATTCCAGGGCGCGTGACGAGCGCACCCGCCACATCGAAGCTTCGGTCGATGCGTTCCGGGAAGCGATCGGCGGCGTACTGCGCGCGGTCACTGACAATGCCACCGCGATGCGCGGTACCGCCCAGACCATCGCCAGCGTCTCATCGGAAGCAAGCGGACGCGCGGTGGCCGCCAACGGTGCGACCGAACAGGCCTCCAGCAACGTCTCCGCCGTCGCGAGCGCTGCCGAAGAGCTTTCCGCTTCCGTCGAGGAAATCGGCCGCCAGGTGCGTCAGTCGGCCAGCGCCGTCGAGCAGGCGGGCCAGCGCACCGAGAAATCGGTCTCCGAGATCGAGGGGCTTGCGGCTGCGACCCAGCGCATCGACGGTGTGCTGAACCTGATCCAGGCGATCGCCGAGCAAACCAACCTCCTGGCGCTCAACGCAACGATCGAAGCCGCGCGCGCGGGCGACGCCGGCCGCGGCTTCGCCGTGGTCGCCCACGAGGTCAAGGCGCTGGCCGAGCAGACCGCCAAGGCGACCGCCGAAATCGGCCAGAACGTCGGCCTGATCCAGACGTCGACCAAAACCTCCGTCGAAGCGGTCCGCGAGATCGGCGCCGCCGTGCGCGACATCAACGAGGTGACGTCCATCATTGCCAGCGCGATCGAGCAGCAGGATGCGGCAACCCGTGAAATCTCGGCGAACGCGCAATTGGCGGCGCAGGGCAACGGAACGCTGGTCGTCAATATCGGGTCGCTCAGCGACGCGATCGGCACGACGAGCACTGCGGCGACTTCGGTCCTTACGGCATCCAGCGAACTGACGGCCACGGCCGAAACGCTGTCGCGCGAGGTCGAAAAATTCTTCCGCAACCTGCGCGCCGATTCGTCCGAACAGCCGCGGCGGACCGGCACGTAGCCGGCAGCATCTCCGGTTCGCGCCAAGTGTGAGGAGCCCACGACTTTCGCAACGTCGAATCGCCAGGTGCGAGATGAGCTGGATATCGGACATATCGCTGATATGGCAAAATCGACGCGAATGACCCAAACCGGAAGCCGCGCCCGCGCCCTCCCTAGAATTTCACCTCGGTTCTCCGCTGCTACCGGCTTGCCCGGAACTGAATGCCCCACGGACTGCTCATTTGCCAGCTGCGCTGTTTGAAATTCTTGCGAGGGTCTTCTTCGACGGAATCCGGATCGTGGGATCGAAGGGTCTGTCAAGCGTCCCCAGTTGCCCTTCTAGTTTCGACAAACCAAGAGATGTTCCCCGCGTCCAATTCGCGAGGCAAATAGATTGAGGCGATGCGTCGCCGCCTACCCCGATAAGCATTGTTCTTTCGGCCGGTTCACACACGAATGTGTGCAGTGTGCCCGATCCAGACCGATAAGCATGATCGAATACCGGCGATCCCGCGTGGTTGAGAGCGATGAATAGCTTTTCAGGGGACAGTTCGGCACGGGACCAAGTTTCGAGAGGGGGAAGGCGCCGATGTGACCCCGCGTTACGTCGGTTGTAACGTCCAAGCGCTGCGATCTGAAAATGATTGGTGCAAGCGAGCTGCCGACCATCGCGCACGGATGTTGCCAGAGGCGAAGCCTCAACTACCGCTGCGGCCCCGGTTGCATCGAGAATCGAATAGTTAAACGGTTGGCCATGGGGAATTCGCGTGAGTAATCTGACGGCCTCCCGCGTCGTCGCACATTGGTCCAATACCATGCGGACAATAAGGATGCAGACCAACCCGGGCCGGACCGGCTTGAAATTGACGAAGTGCAACCCGACGCAAACGCCGTGTTCATTCATTCCATCCACCCGACCGGTAAGTCTATCCGAAAATCCCAGGCTGGCATGCACACCATTTGGTTGGATGGCGAGCAGGATACGATCATATCGACGCGGACTGTAGTCGTAGTTGCGACCGTAGAGCGCTTTCGTCATTACTGAGGAGCATCCACGCTTCGGAAAGAGCAGACGGGCGTTCGAGTATTCGGCGACGGCCCGCTCTAGTGGAATTTTCAGGCCGTCTGCAAGTCCGTGTAGTTCTTCCCAAATATTCGGCGCGTAGGTGCAAAGAGCGGCCTGCGCGTCTTTCAGAATGAAGCCGAATGGACGATACCCTTTGCGCCTATGAAAAGTGAATCCGCGTGTGGTTTTCAGAAAGCCTTCGGCCAACAGTATGCCTACGTCATAGGAGCTTCCTCTGCATTGCAACACGTCCACGTTCCAAGGCTTGGTCATCTCCAGTCTCTTTCCGAATCCGATCGCTGCTGATCACTTCTGCACACGCAAAGCTCTTGTGAGCGTCGTGTCCCGTCAAGCTGGAGCCAAGCATAACCGGTGAGCTTTGGGCGGCCTTTACGAGCGCAGGAGCCGCATCTACACTGACTGAAATTGCAAATTTTCTCGCTCGCAGCCCCGAGCAGACTCAGGAGTTTAGAGTGCGGCCCTGCTGACGCGCGTGTCGGCTCTTGGCACTTGGGCGATGTCCGACTTAAGTCCGCAAAATGCTGCAAAGCGGACGTGGATCAAGCCACGTTCACCAACAGCCTAAGCCGACCGCACGGTTGCGAGAAACTTGCCGACCTCGGCCTTGAGGCGCTTGTTTTCGTTGGAGAGCAGTTGCGCATTCGCCAGCACCTGTGACGACGCCGTGCCGATTTCACCGGCACCACGGTTGACGTCGGCGATGCTGGTCGCGACCTGGGTCGAACCCACGGCCGCCTGCTGCACGTTGCGCGCGATCTCCTGGGTGGCAGCGCCCTGCTCCTCGATGGCGGCAGCGATCGCCGCGGCGATTTCGGAAACCCGGCCGATGGTGCCGCTGATCTCCTTGATGGCGTGCACCGATTCCTGCGTCGCCGACTGCATCTCGGCGATCTGGGTCGAGATTTCGCTGGTTGCCTTGGCGGTCTGGGTGGCGAGCGCCTTGACCTCCTGGGCAACCACCGCAAAGCCGCGGCCGGCGTCACCGGCGCGGGCGGCCTCAATGGTCGCGTTGAGTGCCAGTAGATTGGTCTGCTCGGCGATCGTGGTGATCAACTTGGTTACGTCGCCGATGCGGTTTGCCGCCTCCGACAATTCGATGATCCGGGCGTCGGTCTTTTGCGCCTGAACGACGGCCTCGTTGGCGATCCGGTTGGAATTCGCAACCTGCCTGCCGATTTCATTGACGGAGCTGGCCATTTCCTCGGTGGCGGACGCCACCGACTGCACGTTGCTGGAGGTCTCCTCGGAAGCCGCGGCGACCACGGTGGAGAGTTCCTGGGTGGCCACGCTGCTGTTGGTCAGGATCGCGGCGGAATTTTCCAATTCGGCCGAGGCCGAGCCAACGTTCTCGACGATATTGCCGACCGCGATCTCGAAACTCTCGGCCAGGTTATGGAGCTCGGCACGGCGTGCCGATGCCAGTTCGCGGTTCTTTTCCTCACGCTCCGCCGTCTCGCGTTCCGCCTTGGCGATCGCCTGCACCTTGAATTCCTGAATCGCGTGCGCCATCTGGCCGACTTCATCGCGGCGCTCGAGGCCGGGCAGTTGGACCTCGAAATGCCCGGCGGCAAGTTCGCGCATCGCCCTCGACATCGCCACGACGGGACGGGACGTACTTCGGCCGATCAAAAACGAAACCAGGATGCCGGCGAGTGCAACCACCAGCAGGGCCACCGTCAGCGTCATCTGCTGTTGCTCGAGCTTGATCCCGGCACGGGCAATCTCGCGATCCTTGCTATCGCTGCTATGGGCGATCAGGTCATCGACCAGCTTTTCAATGACGGCAAAATTGCGCTCTGCACCCTTGATGAATATCAGCGCCGAACCGGCGTCGCCGTCGGCCATCTCGATCGCGTTTTTCGATTGCTTGAGATAGCCCGCGACCGCAGCTTTCAGTTTGTCGAAAGTCTCCGGGCCGAGCCCGCCCTTGATGCCTTCGACGGCCTTCAGCGCCTCGGAAATCTTGCCGGCCGCAGCCGAAGCCTCCTTGGCGACCGCCGCTACTTTCTTCTCGTCCTTTTCATTGGCCGCCGTGGCCGCAAGACGATAGAGCTTGGCGTGCGCCGTCCACACCGTTGTGGTGAGATCGTTGGCCAGCTCCGATTGCCGGACCGGACCGGACACCAACGCGTCAACGGCGGCCTGATTCGACCGCAGCGTTTGCAACGCGTAGGCGCCGAGCCCGATCAGGACGGCGATCAGGAACGCCGGAGCGAGCTGGACTTTCCATGATAGGCCAATGTTCTTGATCCAGCCGAGCATGTCACCCCTTCAGTGCGGCGATCACCGCACAACCACGAAAACGCTTGATCGGGGTCAGAGCTTGTAGACGCCCGCACAGACGGCCGTGTTATCCAGCTTCTCGCAGTACATTTCCTTCGGCTCGACCTTCTTGCTCACCGGATTGACGAACTTGTAATCCTGCCAGAACGAAGGCTGCTTGGCGGCGAGTTCGACGCGTTCCTTGACGTAGAGTTTGCCGTCGACATCCTGGGCGTCGATCAGATCCTTGCCGACGAACTTCTCGTTCGAGCCGTGAGCCAGCACTTTGCCGTCGAGCTGGTAGACCACGACATAGAGATCGCGGTCGCGGAACTTGCTGGCCTTGTTGGTGATCTCGGGATACGCCTTTTCGGGTCCCTGCTCCTTGATGAAGGTAACGGCCTGCTTGACCATGGCAACGGCTTCATCCTTGCTTGCGCCGCCGCCCGCGCCGGCGCTACCGCCGAAAACAAGCATGGCTGCCACGGCGGAAACGAAAGGCTTTGTTGACCAATTGTTCACGATTATCTCCTGGCTAGGTGGACGCAACTTGCAGGCGCGGATCCGCGCACGTCATGCTGGCAACAAAAGTGCAAACCATCCGTTAAAGTGCCTATCCGTAGTGCAGCGGAGATTAGCGCGGCTTAGCCGCTGCGGCAGGACAACCAATTCTTAAGAAGTCCGGCACTGAGGCATTCCAGCCTCATTCCACCAGCAGCACGTCGACGGCGACGTTGAGCTTCTGCTTGGGCGATCCGACGATGATGCCGTCGACCGGCGAGACGTCGGAGAAGTCCCTGCCGATCGACAGGACGATATGATCGTTCTCGACCAGGAGGTCGTTGGTCGGATCGAAGCCGACCCAGCCAAGCTCGGCGCCGCACCAGACCGAGACCCAGGCGTGGCTGGCGTCGGCGCCCTGCAGGCGCGGCTGGCCGGCGGGCGGAACGGTGCGCAGATAGCCGCTGACATAGGCCGCCGGCAGGCCGAGCCCGCGCAGGCCCGCAATCATCACATGGGCAAAATCCTGGCAGACGCCGTGGCGCTTCTCGAACACTTCCTTAAGCGGCGTCGAAATCACGGTGGCCTTGGAGTCGTACCTAAAATCGCTGCGGATGCGGCGCATCAGGTCGACGGCGCCCGTGAGGATGCCGCCGCCCGGCGCGAAGCTTGGCGCGGCATAGGCAGTGAGCGGCGCCAGCACCGGCACCAGCGAGCTTGCAAAGACGTATCCGACCGGCGAAGCGGGACCGAGGCTGGTAGCCTCAAACGCCGCGTCGCGGATTCTCTCCCAGGGCGGGCTGGGCGCCGTGCGACCAGGCGCTTGACGCGCGACCGACACCCGTGAGCGGGAATCGATCCGCAAATTGCGATGCGCGGTCTCGATCAGCACGCTCTCGGTGTGCGCTCCGAAAAAGTCCCGCCGCACCGTGCGTTCGGCCGGCCGCGGCCGGATCTCGACCGCGTGCGAGATCAATTGCTGCCCGTCGCCGGTTCGCGGCTCCAGCCGCAGCGAGCAGCGCGCAAAACTCACCGGGCTCTCGTAAGCGTAGGTCGTGACGTGACGGATGTCGTAGATCACGCGAGGCCCGTGAGCTTCTCCGGCCGGCTCGCATTGGGCCCGTGCGGGAAGTAATGCAGGCCGATGGCGTCGGCCAGATTGAGCAGATCCTGTTCGAGTGCAAACAGCGCTTTCACATCCTGCGTCTCGGCCTCCGCCGTCGTCAGCGTCGCCTGCAACGCCACTGCCAGCCGCTGTGGCCGCTCGATCAAACCATGTTCCTTCAGGCTTGGCAGCGCCGCAATGTGGTCGTTGAGCGCTGCGACCTGAAAGGCGACCGAGCGCGGATTATAAGGATCGAGCACGGCGAGGTCGCGAACCGGCGCCAGCGCCGGGCCTACCAGGTAGCGCGACCTATAGGTGATCTGGCAATCCACCAATGTGAGCAGTACGTCGAGGTCTTCGTCGCTGGCCTCGTCATAGGCGAACTGCCGGGCGAACCGCACGGTGTTGATAGCGCGCTCGGCGCGGCGGCCCATGTCGAGGAAGCGCCAGCCGGCGGCGCGGTTCATGTTTTCCTGCGCAAGGCCGGCAAGGCTCGCCAGCTCCTGCAGCGTCAATTCAGCGGCGCTGACAATGCTGTCGTCGTCGTCGACCTGCAGCGCGAGGCGCTCCACCATCTCGGTGATGATCTGCCAGGCATCGGGCGAAAGCCGCTCGCGCAGCGAACTCGCAGTCCGCTGCACCGATCGCACCAGCGAAAGCGCCGAACCGAACTTCTCCTCGCTCTGCAGCGCTTCCGCAATGACCCGCGCCGGATTGGTCCGCGTCGCCTGCGAGGTAGCGCCCCAGGTCACGAGAATCCGCTGGATACGCTCGACCGAATGCAACGCGGTTGACGCTCCCTTGGCAGGATCACGCGTCGAAGTGCCGAGCGCACGGATCAGCCGCAGCGTCGCCTCGGCGCGTTCGAGATAGCGGCCAAGCCAGAACAGATTGTCCGCGGCACGGCTCGGTACCACGCCGGCGATCCGCCTGATCCGCACCGTGTCGGCGCCGGGCAACAGCGTCGCCGACGCTACGGCCTTGTCGGACACCACCCAGACATCCGCCGACCGCACGCCGTCGCCCATCGACACCGCACGCGCATCCGCCTTTTCGGCAATCCGGCAGAACCCGCCGGGCATGATGCTCCAGCCTTGTGGAGTAGCCGCGGCAAATACCCGGAGCACGAACGGGCGCGGCGTGATCCGCCCCTCTTCCCACACCGGCGTCGTCGACAAGCGCACCAGTTCCTGGCCGACATAATCGATGCCACGGTCGGTGATCGCCTGCCAGAGCCGGTCGCGCTCGGCTGGCGGCAACTCGCCGGCGAGCACGGGCGCATGGCTGGAAAAGCCGGGAACGGCCCGGCCGTAGGCACCCTCGATGACGAAATCCTCCAGCCGCGACAGCACTTCCTCACGCGCGGATTTCTGGCCGCACCACCAGGTCGCGATGTGCGGCATGATCAAGGTCTCGCCGAGCAAGCGGCGGCACAGGCTCGGCAGGAATCCAAGCAGCGCCCTCGCTTCCAATACGCCCGAACCCGGCATATTGGCGACGACGACGCCGTCCTTGCGCAGCACATCGATCAGGCCCGGCACGCCGAGATGCGACGAGGCATCGAGCTCCAGCGGATCGAGAAAATTGGAATCGACACGGCGCAACAGCACGTCGAGCCGCTTCAGGCCCGCGACGGTGCGGATATGGACGCGGTCGCCGCTGACGGCGAGATCGTCGCCTTCGACCAGGAGAAAGCCGAGATAGCGCGCCAGCGTGGCGTGTTCGAAATAGGTTTCGCTGAAGGCGCCCGGCGTCAACAAGCCGATGCGCGGCTCGTCACGGTCGGCGCTGGCGCGAAGCGCGTCGCGGAACGCTTCGAAGAAGGGCGCCACGCGCTCGACGTTCATCGACTTGTAGAGATTGGAAAAGGCGCGCGACAGCACCAGGCGATTTTCCAGCGCATAGCCGGCGCCTGACGGCGCCTGCGTGCGGTCGTTCAGCACCCACCAGCGCCCGTCAGGGCCGCGGCCGACATCGGCGGCATAGAAATGAAGATGACGCCCGCCGGGTGGTTTGACGCCGCAGATGGCGCGCAGATATTCATTGCTGCCGGCAATCGCGGCCGCGGGCACCGCGCCTTCGCTGACCAGCCGGGCATCGCCATAGAGATCGCGCAGGATCATTTCGAACAACTGTGCTCGCTGCGCGATACCGGTGGTCAGTTGCTGCCAATCGGCCTCGTCGATGATCAGCGGCAGATGGCTGAGCGGCCACAGCCGGTCGGCTGTCTCGCCGGGCGCGCGGTAGGTGACGCCGGCCTCGCGCAGATGCCGGTCGGCGGAGGCAAAGCGGCGTTCGATATCTGGCGGCGAAAGCGCCGCAAAGGCATCGAAAAAGCGGGTCCAGGCCGCGCGCGGTGCGCCGTCAGGCCCGATATATTCGTCGGGAGTGCCGGGCAGCCGCGCATAGTCGCGCGTCCATTGCGCCATCCGGCGCTGACCCGGGCGGGCCTTGCTCTCCTGACTGTTGCCTTGGCCTGACATTCCGATTCCCCGAGACCGTCGCTTCCGATTAGATCAGGAGCGGCGTCCTCAAGTCGAGCGTCAAAGGGAATTCAATTGTGCGTTCCTCGGGGGGCGGCTCGATCCGCCCCGGGGTGTGGCCGTGATCCTGAAACCGGGCCAGCCGCCGCGCCTCCGCCTCATAGGAATTGACCGGCTTGGTATCGTAGCTGCGGCCGCCGGGATGGGCGACGTGGTAGACGCAGCCGCCGAGCGAACGGCCGTTCCAGCTATCGATCAAGTCAAATGTCAGGGGCGCATGGACCGGGATGGTCGGATGCAGCCCCGAGGCCGGCTGCCAGGCCTTGAAGCGGACGGCGGCCACGGCCTCGCCCGAGCGGCCGGTAGGTGTCATCGGCATCCGCCTGCCGTTACAGGTCACAACGTGGCGTCCCTCGACAAAGCCGGTCGTCTTGACCTGCAGGCGCTCCACGGAGGAATCGACATAGCGCACGGTGCCGCCGGCCGAGCCCTCCTCGCCCAGCACATGCCAGGGCTCCAGCGCCTGACGCAATTCCAGCGCGACGCCGCCGTGGTGGACACGGCCGAACACCGGAAAGCGGAATTCGAGCTGCGCCTGATACCATTCCGGCGAGAAATCGTAACCGGATAGCTTGAGCTCATCGAGCACGCCCAAAAAATCCTCCCAGAGGAAATGCGGCAGCATGAAGCGATCGTGCAGCGCAGTTCCCCAGCGCACGAACCTGCCCTGCTGCGGCTCGCGCCAGAGCTTTGCGATCAGCGCGCGGATCAACAATTGCTGCGCCAGCGACATTCGCGGGTCGGGCGGCATTTCGAGCGCGCGGAATTCGACCAGCCCCAGTCGGCCGGTCGGGCCATCCGGCGAATAGAGCTTGTCGATGCAGATTTCGGCGCGATGGGTATTGCCTGTTATGTCGACCAGGATGTGCCGGAACAGGCGATCGACCAGCCATAGCGGGGCTTCGACATCGGGCGGCGGCACATGCGAGAGCGCAATCTCGAGTTCATAGAGTCCGTCGTGCCGGGCCTCGTCGATCCGCGGCGCCTGGCTCGTCGGGCCGATGAACATGCCGGAGAACAAATAGGACAGCGACGGATGACGCTGCCAGTACAGCACCAGGCTCTTCAGCAAATCCGGGCGGCGCAGGAACGGCGAATCCTGCGGCGTAGAGCCGCCGACCACGACATGGTTGCCGCCGCCGGTGCCGGTGTGGCGGCCGTCGACGAGAAAGCGGTTGGCGCCGAGCCGGACTTTCGCGGCGTCTTCGTAGAGGCCGAAGGTGATGTCGACCGCCTCGCGCCAGCTTTGCGCCGGCTGGACATTGATTTCGATCACGCCGGGATCGGGCGTTACCTTGATGACCTCCACGCGCGGATCGTAAGGCGGTCCGTAGCCCTCGACATGAACCGGGATCTGCAACTCTTCGGCAGTCGCTTCGACCGCCGCGATCAGATGAAGATAGTGTTCGAGCTTCTCGACCGGCGGCATGAAGACGCACAAGACGCCGTTGCGGGTTTCGACTGCGGTTGCAGTGCGCACCGGCTTGGTTTTGCGTTTTGCTTTCGGATCGTGCGCTCGCCGTTGCGTGTCCCCTGCTTCAGGTTCCTTGTCCTCGGCCGCCAGTTCCAGCCGCGCTTCCATCGGATCCTGCTCGACGACATAGGGATATTCTTCAGGCGGAACATGCGGCAGCGACGCCATCGGCAGCCGGAGCCCGAGCGGGGAATCGCCCGGGATCAGGAGCAAATGCCTGCGCCGGAATTGCCAGCGCTCGCTGATCCAGCGAGGACCATCGGCGTCCGCATGCTGGATCGGCAGCACGAACCCTTTCGGCTTGTCGAGCCTTTCATCGAACACACGCGCCATGCGTGATCGTTCTTCGGGATCGGACAGCTTGGAGTCGCCGGGATCGACATTGACCGGAAGTGCGGCTTCCTTTTGCAGCCAATGCACGGGGTCTTCGTATGCCGGCATCACGTAGCTGGCGTCGAGGCCGAGCCGCTTCGCGATGCCTTCCATCAGTCGCCGGGCGTCGGCGACATTGGCTTTGTGCGGGTTCTCGATCTTTGCGATCAGGTCGGCATTCTTCCAGATCGGAACGCCGTCCTTGCGCCAATAGAGACCGAACGCCCAGCGCGGCAGGCTTTCGCCCGGATACCATTTACCTTGCCCGTAATGCAGTAACCCGCCCGGCGCGAAACGCGCACCCAGCTTTCGGATCAGCTCATCCGCCAGCGCCTGCTTGGTCGGGCCGATGGCAGCGATGTTCCATTCCGGCGATTCCAGGTCGTCGATCGAGACGAAGGTCGGCTCGCCGCCCATGGTCAGCCGTACGTCGCCGCGCCTGAGATCGGCATCGACCTGCTCGCCGAGCCGATCGAGCCGTGCCCAGGATTCATCGGAGAACGGCCGCGTGATCCGCGGCGCCTCGCGGATGCGCCTGACGCTCATCTCGAAACCGAATTCGACGTTGGCGAAGCCGGCGCTGCCCGAGACCGGCGCCGCGGAGCGATAATGCGGCGTGGCAGCGACGGGGATATGCCCCTCGCCCGTCAGCATGCCCGAGGTGACGTCGAACCCGATCCAGCCTGCGCCGGGAAGGTAGACCTCCGCCCATGCGTGCAGATCAGTGAAATCGCTTTCGACCTCGCGCGGGCCTTCGATAGGATCGATATCGGGACGCAACTGCATGAGGTAGCCCGAGACGAAGCGCGCGGCGAGGCCGAGATGCCGCAATGCCTGGATCAATAGCCACGCGGAATCGCGGCACGAGCCGGAACCGCGCGCCAGCGTCTCCTCCGGCGTCTGAATGCCCGGCTCCATCCGGATGACATACTTGATCTTCTTCTGAAGCTGAGCGTTGAGCTCGACCAGGAAATTGACCGTGCTGTCGGCCTCTCGCGGAATCTCCTTCAAGTAAGCCGCGAACAACGGCCCCTGCTCAGAGGTCGCGAGATAGGGCGCGAGCTCAGTCTTGAGATCGTTGCTGTACTGAAACGGAAAGGAATTGGCATAGGGCTCGACGAAGAAATCGAAGGGATTGACGACCGTCATCTGCGCGGTGAAGTCGACTTCTATTCTGAGCTCCGACGCCTTCTCCGGAAAGACGAAGCGCGCCAGCCAATTGCCCTGCGGATCCTGCTGCCAGTTCACGAAATGATTGGCTGGCGTCACCTTGAGCGAATAGCTCAGGATCGGCGTCCGCGTATGCGGCGCCGGACGCAGGCGAACGGTCTGAGGGCCGAGATCGATCGGTCGGTCGTACTTGTAGTGCGTGACGTGGTGTAGTGCGACGTAGATCGACACGGACCGGAGACTCCAGCGGCTTTTTTAAGCAGAACACCGGTTCCGGGCGGGATCAAGCATTAACAACGGGCAGCGCGTGCCTAGCACGCAGGCGAATAGCGAGTAGCGAATGGAAAGCCGAACTACCCTATTCGCCATTCGCTACTCGCTATTCGCCTTCCCTTACATCGTCGCCCCAAGGACCCACGGCGCGAACTCGGCGCTGCCGAAATCGAAACTCTCGCTCTTCGTCGGCTGACCCGACGCCGTCTTCAGCATCAATTCGAAAATGCGCTGGCCGCATTGCTGCACGGTTTCCTCGCCGTCGAGGATGGTGCCGCAATTGACGTCCATGTCATCTTCCATGCGCTTGTACATCGGCGTGTTGGTGGCGAGCTTGATCGAGGGCGCAGGCTTGCAGCCGAACACGCTGCCGCGGCCCGTGGTGAAGCAGACGAGGTTGGCGCCGCCCGCGACCTGGCCTGTCGCCGCAACCGGGTCGTAGCCGGGCGTGTCCATGAAGACAAAACCCTTCTTGGTGATGGGCTCAGCATAGTTGAGCACGTCGACCAGATTGGTGCTGCCGGCCTTGGCCATCGCGCCCAGTGATTTCTCAAGAATCGTGGTGAGGCCGCCGGCTTTGTTGCCGGGGCTCGGATTGGCGTTCATCTCGGCGCCTTCGCGCCTGGTGTATTCTTCCCACCAGCGCATCAGGCCGACGAGTTTCTCGCCAACCTCGCGGCTGACAGCCCGCCGCGTCAGCAGATGTTCGGCGCCATAGGTCTCCGGCGTCTCCGAGAGGATCACAGTGCCGCCGTGGCGCACCAGCAGATCGCTCGCAGCACCCAGCGCCGGATTGGCCGAAACGCCCGAGTAACCATCGGAGCCACCGCATTGCAGCGCCACCGTCAATTCGCTGGCCGCGACCTTCTCGCGCTTTACTTTATTGGCGTCGGTCAGCGCCTCCTTCACGAAGGCGATGCCGGCCTCCACCGTCTTGCGGGTGCCGCCGACTTCCTGGATGTCCATCGCGCGCAAACGTCCCGCGAGCTTCTGCTCCTCCATCAGCCCGCCGATCTGGTTGACCTCGCAGCCAAGGCCCAGCACGACCACATGGGAGAAATTCGCATGCCGCGCGTAGCCGCCGAGTGTCCGCCGCAACAGCGCCAGTGGTTCGTTCTGCGTCATGCCGCAGCCGGTCTTGTGGGTCAGCGCCACCACGCCGTCGACGTTCGGATAGTCGGCCAGCGGGTTATCGCCGGTGAACGGGTTCTTCTTGAACATGTCGGCGACGATGCCGGCGACATGAGCGCTGCAATTCACCGAGGTGAGGATGCCGATATAGTTGCGCGTCGCCACGCGGCCGTCGGCCCGGCGAATGCCGTCGAAGGTGGCCGGCAGATCGAAATTCGGCACCGGCTTGACGTCGACGCCATAGGCATAGTCCTTCGCAAAATCGCCCATACCGCAGTTTTGCGTATGCACATGCTGGCCCGGCGCGATCGGCGCAGTGGCAAAGCCGATGATCTGGCCGTAGCGGCGGACCGGCTCGCCTGCGGCGATCGGCCTGATCGCAACCTTATGGCCGGCAGCAATCCGTTCGGTGGTGGTGACGCCCTCGGCCACCACTATCCCCGGCGGCAGACTCGCGCGCGCGATCAGCACGCCATCGTCAGGATGCAGGCGGATCACGGGTGCCGGGGTGGTCATTGGGGTCGTCTCCTAAAGTCGGCGAATAGCGAATGGCGAGTAGCGAATAGTAAACACTGTTACGCTACTCTCCACACTCTATTCGCCATTCGCTACTCGCTATTCGCCTCTCAGGCTTTTCCGCCCGAATCCTTCCTCGTCTGATTCACTTGCATCTTGGCGTAGGTCATCATCAGGCCGCTCTCGTTCGACAGCGTCACGAGCTTGAAGCCCATGTTGATGGCGCGCACCGCGCCCTCGGCGCCGGAGCAGTGGATGCCGGGATTGAGCCCGCGCTTGCCGCATTCCTTGACGATCTTCTCATAGATCTTGAGAATTTCAGGTTCGTCGCGGTCGAGCTTCGGCACCAGGCCATAGGAGAAACCGAGATCGGACGGGCCGATATAGACGCCGTCGATGCCTTCGACGTCGAGGATCGACTCCATGTTTTCGACCGCCGTCCTGGTCTCCATCATCGGCAGCAGCACAATCTCATCGTTCGCCGTCTGCTGGTAGGTGCCGGCCGAGCCATACATGCCGGAGCGGATCGGGCCGTTCGAGCGCGTGCCCTTCGGCGGATACTTGGAGTACTGGACGAGGTTCTTCGCCTCCTCCTTGGTGTTGATCATCGGGCAGATCACGCCATAGGCGCCGCCGTCGAGCACCTTGCCGATGATGCCGGGCTCGTTCCAGGGCACGCGGACCATCGGCGTCACTGGATGGCCGTTCATCGCCTGAAAGCATTGGACCATCGAGAGGTAATCCTGCACGCCGTGCTGCATATCGACGGTGACGCTGTCGAAGCCGCATTGCGCGATCACTTCGGCCGAAAAGCCGGAGGGGATCGCGAGCCACGCGTTCACCACGGCCTTGCCCGAGGCCCATACTTTCTTGACGTTGTTGGTTGCCATTGATCGCTTTCCCTTTGTGATCGTTACAATTTGTTGGAGTTCGCAGATTTGATTAGCTGGTCGCGCGCTGAATGCTCGCTTCGCTGACGCCGACCTCGCGGGCGGTGTTGACGATCGCAGCCCAGGTATCATCAGGCAGCGGCACACCGTTCCTGGTGCGCTCGGCGCGAGTCTTCCGTTCCGGATCGCCCGGGACCAGCACGGACTCGACGCCGGCGATCGGCTTGGTCTGGCGGATGAAGTCGGTATAGCGCGAGATTTCAGCGTCGAAATAGTTGGTCGTGTCGATCACCTTGGGATCGACATAGAAGGCAAGCATGCCGTTGGCGAACTGCCGGCCGCCCGAGGTAGCGCCGGTGCCGGTCAACGCACCGCCGAGCAGTTCGCAGATGAAGGCAAGCCCCGAGCCCTTGTGCTCGCCGAACGCACGGATCGCGCCAGTGCCCTTGGTGTGGTCGCGCGGTCCGTCCGGCGTGTAGGGACCATAGAGCACGGACGGCTCTTCGCTCAGCGTGCCGTCGGCATCGACCAGTGCGCCGGTCGGCAGTTTCTTGCCACCGCGGCTGGCGACCAGCACCTTGCCCTCGGCGACGATGGACGTTGCAAAATCGAGCACGATCGGATCTTGCCCCTGGCGCGGAATGCCGACGCAGTAAGGCGCGGTCGAGAGCCGTTTCTGGACGCCGCCGTAGGGTGCAACCAGCAGCGAGCCGGCTGCGTTGACGAAGTGCACCGACACCAGCCCTTCGGCCGCGGCCATCTCAGCCCAGTCGCCGACGCGGCCGATGTGGCCGGCGTTGCGCAGCGCGATGGCTGACAGTCCCGCCTTCTTGCACTTCTCAATGCCGGTCCGCACCGCGAATGGCGTTACGGTCTGGCCATAGCCAAACTTGCCATCGACCACAGCGAGCGACGGGCTGTCGACGACGATCTCAGGGGTCTGGTTGGGAACGACGTTGCCTGTCTTCTTCCAGCGGACGTAGACCGGAACCCGGATCACGCCGTGGCTGTCATGGCCGGTGAGATTGGCTGTCGTGAGATAAGTGGCGATGCGCCTTGCTTCCTCGGGCGAGGATTCCGAATGCGAAAAAACCTCTGTGACGAAATCGATCAGATTGTTGACTTTTATTGTGACCATGTCCGGATTTCAGCCCTGTCCTTGCACGGGAGATCCTGCGTTTGAGCAGCTAGCCCCGCGACTCCCGCACCGGTTTTGATGACCGGCTTGGCCGGCACTTTGAACGAAAAATCGCGTGCGTGTCTACCGCCTCAGTCGCATTTGGCAAATGATTGCAATCATTTGTCCGGCCGCTATGCATCGGGCCAGTAGCATCATGCAAATTTGCGCTTACTCGTCTGCTTCGGCCTCGCCCTCACCCGCTACCTCCATCGCGGCAAGGCTGCGCTCGAGTTCGCCCAGCATGTCCTGCAATTCGGCGAGCTTGCGCGCGCCAAAACGGTGCGTGATCTCCGCGTAGATCGCTTCCGAGGTGGGCGCGACGGCCTCGATCAGCTTCAGCCCCTTGGAGGAGATCGACACCTCGCCACGGCGAAGATCAGCCTTGGCCGCGCGGCGTTCGATCAGGTCGCGCGCTTCGAGATCGCGCAGGATTCGCGACAGGCTCGGCCCCAGCAGGAACGCGACGCGCGCCAGCTCCGTCACCTCGATGGTATCCACCGCCGTCAGCGCACGCAGGATTCGCCATTGCTGCTCGGTCAGTCCATGATTGCGCAGGGACGGACGGAACTGGCGCATCACGGCTTCGCGCGCGCGCAAGAGCGACATCGGCAGCGAGCGCGAGAATTCGCGCATCGGCCCGCGGCGTGCCTCCGCCGTTCCCTCCTGGTCCGAACGCGATCCGTTCGGCGATTTCTTGCCTGACATCTTCAGTGGCCCGCCCATCGAGAATCCTCGATCGAGCCAAGGATAGAGTTTTGCGGCGCAACAAGCATCAAATCAGTTTGCGCCGGATAACTTAACATGTTAAACAAATTTCAGCACCCGCTTTTTTGCTGATCGAGCCGGACGCCCATGGCCCTTTCCAGAGACGATATCCGAAGCGCCGCCGAGCGGCTCGATGCCGCGGAAAAGACCCGCAAACAGATCCGGCAGCTTTCGCTTGAACATCCCGGCATAACGATCGAGGATGCCTACGCTATTCAAAAAGCTTGGGTCGAGATGAAGGTCGCGCAGGGGCGCACCGTGAAGGGCCACAAGATCGGCCTGACCTCGAAGGCAATGCAGAGCGCGCTCAATATTGACGAGCCTGACTCCGGCATCCTGCTCGATGACATGTTCTTTGCCGACGGCGGGCTTGTGCCTTCAGATCGTTTCATCGCCACCCGCGTCGAGGCCGAACTCGCCTTCGTGATGAAGTCGCGGCTGTCCGGACCTGATAGCACGATGTTCGACGTGCTCAACGCCACCGATTTCGTGGTGCCAGCGCTGGAGATTCTGGATACACGGGTCGAGCGGATCGATCCGCAGACCAAGGCGACCCGGAAGATATTCGACACCGTTGCCGACAACGCCGCGAATGCCGGCATCGTGCTTGGCGGCCGCCCGATCCGGCCAATGGACGCCGACCTGCGCTGGATCGGCGCGCTCTGTTTCCGCAACGGTCAGCTTGAAGAGACCGGGCTTGCGGCCGGAGTCCTCAATCATCCGGCCACGTCGGTGGCGTGGCTTGCCAACAAGATCGCACCGAATGGGTTAGCGCTCGAAGCCGGCCAAGTGGTGCTGGCGGGCTCGTTCATCCGCCCGATCGAAACCCGCAAAGGCGACACGATCCAGGCGGATTATGGACCTTACGGTTCGGTGAGTTGCTACTTCGCCTGACGCTTTAGGACGACAGGAGCCATCGGAACATGCCGCACTTCACGATTGAATATTCAGCCAATCTCGATGGGCGCGTCGACATGGGCGCGGTGGTGGAACTGGTCCGGAAGGCGGCGGTGGAAACCGGCATCTTCCCGCTCGGGGGTATCCGCGTCCGCGCGATCAGATGCGAGAACTATGCGATCGCGGACGGCCGCCAGGCTTACGGCTTTCTCGACATGGTGTTGCGGCTTGGCGAGGGCCGCGACCTCGCCACGCGCAAGAAGGCCGGCGAACATATATTCAAGGCGTTGTCGGCCCACCTTGATCCGGTGTTTGCGCGCGAAAAGTTCGCGCTGTCGTTCGACATGCAGATCAACGACAAGGAAACAAGCTGGAAGCGCAACAACATCCACGACGCTCTGAAGGTGGAGGCTATCAATGGATAAGGTGACACCCAAGGACGGGTTTCAGGCCAACCGCGACCGTGTGGCTCCCCTGCTCGCTAGGCTGAAGAGCGAAGGCATCGCCCACATGATCGACGGCAAGACCGTGCCGTCGGTCTCCGGCCAGACATTTGAGACGAAGTCCCCGGTTGATGGCGCAGTACTGGCATCGGTCGCGCGCGGCAATGCCGAAGACATCGACCGCGCAGCAACCGCCGCCGCAACGGCCTTCAAATCATGGCGCGACATGTCCGCCGCCGCGCGGAAGAAATTGCTGCATCGCGTGGCCGACGCGATCGAGGACCACGCCGACGATATCGCGGTGCTGGAATGCGTCGACACCGGGCAGGCCCACCGCTTCATGGCCAAAGCCGCGATCCGGGCGGCGGAGAATTTCCGCTTCTTTGCCGACAAGTGCGGCGAGGCCCGGGACGGCCTCAACATGCCCTCCGAGGAGCACTGGAACATCTCGACCCGGGTGCCGATCGGCCCGGTCGGCGTGATCACGCCGTGGAACACGCCGTTCATGCTGTCGACCTGGAAGATCGCGCCAGCGCTGGCTGCCGGCTGCACCGTCGTGCACAAGCCGGCCGAATGGTCGCCGGTTACGGCGGACCTCTTGGCAAAACTCGCAAAGCAGGCTGGCCTTCCCGACGGCGTGCTCAACACGGTCCATGGCATGGGTGAGGAAGCGGGCAAGGCGCTGACCGAGCATCCCGCCATCAAGGCGATCGGCTTTGTCGGCGAGAGTTCGACCGGTTCCGCGATCATGGCGCAGGGCGCCCCTACCCTGAAGCGCGTGCACTTCGAGCTTGGCGGCAAGAACCCGGTGATCGTGTTCGACGACGCCGATCTCGAGCGGGCGCTGGATGCGGTGGTCTTCATGATCTACTCGCTCAACGGCGAGCGCTGCACCTCGTCGAGCCGGCTGCTGGTCCAGCAAGGTATCGCCGATCAATTCATCGAAAAGCTGACCGCAAGGGTGAAGGCCCTGAAGGTCGGGCACCCGCTCGACCCGGCGACCGAGATCGGCCCCCTGATCCATGAGCGGCATCTGGCAAAAGTCTGCAGCTATTTCGAGGTCGCGCGGAAGGACGGCGCAACCATCGCAGTCGGCGGCAAGCCGCACGACGGCCCCGGCGGCGGGCATTACGTCCAGCCGACGCTGGTCACCGGCGCACACTCAAAGATGCGGGTGGCGCAGGAGGAAGTGTTCGGCCCGTTCCTGACCGTGATCCCGTTCAAGGATGAGAACGACGCCATCGAGATCGCCAATGGCGTGCAATACGGCCTCACCGGCTATGTCTGGACCGGCGACATGGGCCGCGCATTGCGCGTGGCGGATGCGCTGGAGGCCGGCATGATCTGGCTCAATTCCGAAAACGTCCGCCATCTGCCGACGCCGTTCGGCGGCATGAAAGCTTCAGGGATCGGCCGCGACGGCGGTGACTACTCGTTCGAGTTCTACATGGAAACCAAGCACGTCTCGCTCGCCCGCGGGACGCACAAGATTCAGAGACTCGGCCTGCCCTCATCCTGAGGAGCGGGCGCAGCCCGCGTCTCGAAGGATGGGCCACGGGCCACATGGTTCGAGACGGCGCTTCGCGCCTCCTCACCATGAGGATTAACAATTGAGGACTGGAAACCACATGCCTGTTCCGACACACACATTCACCCCACCGTTCAACATCATCCGCAGCAGCCACGCCGTGCTCGACGTCACCGACCTCGGCAAGAGCCGCGCGTTCTACGAAAACACCGTCGGCCTGCATGTCGAGGATAGCGACGACAAGGCGGTCTATTTGCGCGGCAGCGAGGAGCATCAGCATCACTCGCTGGTACTGCGGAAGGCCCCTACCGCGGCCTGCAACCGGCTCGGCTTCAAGGTCGGCAATGACGGCGACCTCGACAAGGCCGCGACCTTCTTTTCCGAGAACGGCATCCCTTACGCCTTCGCCGATCAGCCGTTCCAGGGCCGCACGTTGCAGTTCACCGATCCCGCCGGCTTCCAACTCGAGCTCTATGCGTCGATGGACAAGCGCCCGCATCTGCTGCGGCGCTACGATCTCTACAAAGGCTGCCATCCGCAGCGGCTCGATCATTTCAACGTCTTCGCGCCCGAGGTTCAGGGCACCATCGATTTCTATGCGCGGCTCGGCTTCCGGCTGACCGAATACGGCGAGGAAGACGGCCAGAACGGGCGGATCGCAGCGGCCTGGATGCACCGCAAGGGCAATGTCCACGACCTCGCCATCACCAACGGCCGCGGCCCTCGCCTGCACCATTTTGCCTATTGGGTGCCGACGGCGATGAACGTCCTGCATCTCTGCGACGTGATGGCTTCAAGCGGATATCTGAAGAACATCGAGCGCGGCCCGGGCCGCCACGGCATCTCGAATGCATTCTTCCTCTATGTCCGGGACCCGGATGGCCACCGGCTCGAACTCTACACCAGCGACTACTTCACGGGAGACCACGACCACGAGCCGCTGCGCTGGTCGCTAAAGGACCCGCGCCGGCAAACGCTGTGGGGCGCTCCTGCGCCGCGCTCCTGGTTCGAGGAGGGTTCGTCCTTCACTGGTCAGGAGGTCCGCGAGCCGCTCTTTGTCGCCGACGTCTTGATCGCGGATTGATCGGATGGCCCCTCTCCGTCTCGCTACCTTCACCGTCAACGGCACGCAAAAATACGGCGCCGTGACCGATGCCGGCATCGTCGATCTCTCGACGCGCTTCGGAAAGGAATATCCGACGCTGCGCGAAGTCATCGCCGCCGGCGCGCTGATGAAACTCGCCGAAGACGCGGCGCGGCGCGCGCCGGATTACGCGCTCGATGCGATCAATTGGCAGCCGCCGATCCCCGCGCCGGAAAAGATCGTCTGCATCGGCGTGAACTACCCCGACCGCAACGCCGAATACAAGGACGGCCAGGACGCGCCGAAATATCCGAGCATGTTCATGCGCACACCGCGCTCCTTTGTCGGCCACGACGCGCCGCTGGTCCGCCCGCGCGCCTCGACGCAACTCGATTACGAGGGCGAGCTGGTGCTTGTGATCGGCAAGGCCGGCCGACACATCAAGGAGACCGACGCGCTGGACCACATCGCCGCCATCACGCTCTGCAACGAGGGCACCATCCGCGATTGGGTGCGGCACGCCAAGTTCAACGTCACCCAGGGCAAAAATTTCGATTCCACCGGCAGCCTCGGCCCCTGGATCGTGCCCTACACCGATGAAAGCCAGATTGCGGACATCCGCCTTACCACGAAGGTCAATGGCGAGACCCGGCAGGATGACCGCACCGGCCGGTTAATCTTTGGCTTCCGCTACCTGATCAACTATCTCTCGACCTTCACCACGCTGGTGCCGGGCGACGTCATCGTGACGGGTACGCCCACCGGCGCCGGCGCGCGGTTCGACCCGCCGCGTTATCTGAAGCCTGGCGACGTCATCGAGGTTGAAGCCGATGGTATCGGTGTGCTCAAAAACGGCGTCATCGACGAAGCCTGACAAATTCCGTGAGCGAGTGGACAGAACGATGAAATCAACTTCCGGCGGCGAAGCGATCGTCAACGGCCTCGTCGCGCATGGCGTCGACACCGTGTTCGGCCTGCCCGGCGCGCAGATCTACGGCCTGTTCGACGCCTTCCATCAGGCGCAGTTGAAGGTGATCGGCGCGCGGCATGAACAAGCCTGCGGCTACATGGCCTTTGGTTATGCGCGTTCATCGGGCAAGCCGGGCGTGTTCAGCGTGGTGCCCGGTCCGGGCGTCCTCAATGCCAGTGCGGCGCTGCTCACTGCGTTCGGCTGCAACGAGCCGGTGCTGTGCCTGACCGGACAGGTGCCAACGGCGTTTCTCGGCAAGGGCCGCGGCCACCTGCACGAGATGCCGGACCAGCTCGCAACGCTGCGCACCTTCGTGAAATGGGCCGAGCGCATCGAATATCCCGATGTGGCGCCCACCGCGGTGTCGCGCGCGTTTCAGGAGATGATATCGGGCCGCCGCGGGCCGGTGTCGCTGGAAATGCCGTGGGACATCTTTACGCAGCGCGCGCAGGTCGGCGCCTCAACCGTGTTCGATCCGTTTCCAGCGCCGCAACCCGATCCCGACCGGATGAAGGCGGCGGCTGCGCTGATCAAGGATGCGAAGCGGCCGATGATCTTCGTCGGCAGCGGCGCGATCCATGCGCGCGAGGAAATTCTCGAACTGGCCGAAATGATCGATGCGCCGGTCGTGGCGTTCCGCAGCGGCCGCGGCGTCGTCTCCAACGCGCACGAGCTCGGGCTGACCATGGCGGCGGCCTACAGGCTCTGGCCGACCACCGATCTGATGATCGGGATCGGCACGCGCATGGAGCTACCGGCTTCTGGATTCCGCTGGCCGTACCAGCCGAAGGGACTAAAATCCGTTCGCATCGATATCGATCCGGCCGAGATGCGCCGGCTAGCATCCGACGCCGCCGTGGTCGCGGATGCGAGAGCTGGCACGGCCGATCTCGTGGCTGCTGTGAAGAAGGCTGGCTATAGCAGGACCAACGGCCGACGTGCCGAAATCCGCGAAGCCACCGCAGCGGCGCATCAGGAGATCCAGAAGGTCCAGCCGCAAATGGCCTATCTGAACATTCTGCGCGAGGTACTGCCGGCCAATGCGATCGTCACCGATGAGCTCTCGCAAGTCGGCTTCGCCTCCTGGTACGGCTTTCCGGTCTACGAGCCGCGCACCTTTATCACTTCGGGCTATCAGGGCACCCTCGGCTCCGGCTTCCCCACCGCGCTGGGCGCCAAGGTCGCCAACCCGGACCGCCCGGTGGTCGCGATCACGGGCGACGGCGGCTTCATGTTTGGCGTGCAGGAACTATCGACCGCCGTGCAGTTCAAGATCGGCGTGGTCACGCTGGTGTTTAACAACAACGCCTATGGCAATGTGCGCCGCGATCAGCGCCAGCATTTTGATGGCCGCGTGGTGGCGTCCGATCTGGTCAATCCGGATTTCGTGAAGCTCGCCGAATCCTTCGGCGCGGGAGCCGCGCGGGTAACTTCGCCGGATCAGTTCCGGCCCGCGCTGGAGAAGGCGCTGGCCGATGGCGGGCCGTGCGTGATCTCGGTGGAGGTGCCAACGGATTCGGAAGTCTCGCCGTGGACGTTCATTCACCCGGCGAAGCCGTAGTCAACCTCATGGTGAGGAGGCGCACTTTGCGCCGTCTCGAACCATGAGGCCCGGCTGGTGCCATTCATCCTTCGAGACGCCGCTACGCGGCTCCTCAGGATGAGGTCTACTGTGCCTTTCTCGCCGCCCCACCGCGCTGCATCCGCGAGGCTGCGATCACCAGCAACCCCGCACCTGCAACCGACCAGCACGCCACGGGCGCCCAGTGCAACAGCGGCGCATATTCCGGCAGCTTCTGCAGGCCGCCGGCCACCGCCGCCATCCGCGCAAAGGTCGCAAGCGCCAGCGCGGAGAACACCAGCCCCACCACCTTGCCCTCGGCGCCGGTCTCCCCGATTGCGAGCGCCGCCGAAACCGCGGCCATCAGCATGCAGCCCCACGCCGCGCCGGCGACGAACTGCGCCGCGATCAGCATGTTAAGATTGCCGGCCATCTCCGCGCCCAGCACGGCAAGCGCGCCGAGCAAGCCGGCGGCGCCCATCACGATCAGCCCGCCGCGGTGCTTGACCACGACACTTGCCGGAAACATCGCGATGTTGAAGCCGATCCAGAACACCGGCATCAGCCATGGCAATTCGTCCGGCTTGGCAAAGCGCAGGAAGAACGGCGTGCTGTTGATGGAAAAATGCAGTTGATAGCCGAGCGAGAGGATCACCATCGAAGCGATGAAGAACGTCGGTACAGGGCCAAGCGATTTTGCAGGCGCAACCGGTTGTTTTGCGGCGCGAGGTGCCTGCGCCAGATCACGCTCGACCTTCGAGAGCGCGAGCGCCGTGAGCAGCAATACCGCGCCCGAGATCACAAAGGGCAGCCGCGGGTCGTGATTGCGCAGCACCAGACCGAGATAGGGCGAGACAGCGCCCGCCAGGCCGTAGCCGAGCATCGTCAGCGCTGACAGAAATGGAATCGCAGGCCGCGCGGCGTATTTGCCGAGTAGCGTCAGCGGCGGCGCGCGCAGGGCCGATGACGTCACGACCCAGATCAGGATCAGGGCGATGAACCAGACCTGCGCGCCCGGCCCCGTACCCGCCACGAACGGCAGTGCGACAAACGCCGTGCAGGAGATTGCGGTCAGGACAGCGACGAACACGCCGAGCTTGCCGACGAAGGGTGCGATCCTGTCGGCAGCGATTCCCATCGCGGTGTCGGTGATGGTGAAGATCGCCTGATCCAGCATCAGGATCAGGATGACGGCCGTCGGCGCAATGCCGACATCGGCGCAGAGTTTTGGCAAATAGATGACGTAAGTGGTCCAGCCCAGCGTGAACACGAGCTGCAGCACGGCAAGATAGACGCCGGTGCGATTGGCAGTGGTGCTGGATTCGGACGTTGCTTCTGTCGTGCTCATGTCGGCCCCCCGGCGGAAAGAGCATAGACGATGAAAACGGTCGATGGAACGTCTCTTCCCTTCTCCCCTTGTGGGAGAAGGTGCCTTCGCGCAAGCGAAGGCGGATGAGGGGTTCTATACGCGGAGACAGACCCCTCATCCGTCTCGCTGCCGCTTCGCGTCAGCGATCCACCTTCTCCCACAAGGGGAGAAGGAATTACCGCGCCTTGCGGAAAGTGAGATTGATGCGCTGGCGGCCCATCAGGGCATGCTCGCCGTCAGCCAGCGGAGCGACGCCGTGGAAGAACAGCCGCGACGGTCCGCCCCAGACCACGATGTCGCCATGCTCGAGCCGGTAGCGCTTCGGTTTGTCGGCGCGCTTTGGGCCGCCGAACAGGAAGACTGCGGACAGACCGAGCGACACCGACACGATCGGCGCGCCAAAATCCTGCTCGTCCTTGTCCTGATGGAGCGACATCCGTGCGCCGGGCGCGTAGCGGTTGATCAGGCAAGCGTCGGACGCGAAGCCGGCAAAGCCAGCCTCGGCGGCCGCCTGCTCGGCAATTACGCGGAAGCTCGGCGGCATCTCCGGCCAAGGCTGTCCGGAATCCGGATCAATGCCGTCATAGCGATAGCCGCTACGGTCGGTAACCCAGCCCGCAGTGCCGCAATTGGTCATCGCGACCGACATCTGGTGGCCACCAGGCGTAAACATACGGCGGAATGGCGCTTGCGCGACGATCTCGCGCAACGCCGCGACCACTTCGCTTTCGAAGGGCTTCGCATATCCGCGCAGCAATACCGCCCCCTCCGCCATCACTTCGCGCGATGGGCGCACATCCGGCACGGCCTCGAACAAATCCGCAGTCAATTCTATCAGCACTCACTTGGCGTCGTGAAAGATCACGCCGACGGTATGGCGATGGCCGGAGCGGATCCGGCTGACTCCATGGCGCAGATTAACGCGATAGGGTCCGCGCGTCCCCTGCACCGGCCGGTGATGCACAGCAAACGCGACGGCATCGCCCTGCCTCAGCGGCACCACCTCGGGCCGCGACTGCATTCGCGGCCGCTGCTCGGTCAGCACGAACTCTCCGCCTTCGAAATCCCGCCCCGGTTCCGACAGTAGGATCGCGACCTGCAGCGGGAACACGTGCTCGCCATAGAGGTCCTGATGCAGGCAATTGTAGTCGCCCTCGCCATATTGCAGCAGCAGCGGCGTCGGCCGCGTCTGCCCGGCGTCGTGGCAGCGCTTCAGGAACGCTGCATGCTTGTCGGGATAGCGGATGTCGATCCCCATCCTTTCATTCCAGCGATTGGCGATGCCGCAAAGCCGTGCATAGAGCGCTGGTCGCAACTGCGCGATCAGCTCCGGCAGTGGATAGTCAAAATACTTGTACTCGCCGCGACCAAACCCGTGGCGCCCCATCACGATCCGGCTGCGGAAATTCTTGTCGTCGGAATAGAGTGCCGCGAGGGCGTTGCATTCGTCCGGCGACAACAATCCCCTCAGCACGGCGCAGCCCTGCGCGTCGAGATCGGCGGTTACCTGCGTCCAGTCGATGGCGTCGACGCGGGTGGCGATGTCGGGGGCAGGATGGTGGATGTTTCTTACGGTTGCTTTCATGACGGCTAGTCTCGCAAATGGTTGGGGTTCCTCGCCACCCGATTTCCGAACTATCGTCGTCGTCCCTGCGAACGCAGGGACCCATAACCACAGGTCGTCGCGGTTCGCTCGGCTGTGGCTTCAGCTCGCCATAACAACAAACGACGGTGGTTATGGGTCCTCGCGTTCGCGAGGACGACGTGTGGAGAAATCTAGCCCAAGACCGGCAGCGCGATCACGTCATAGCCGTGGCTGATCTTCCGCTTCAGCACGGGATCCTCCATCTCAAACTCGAAGCGATCGGCCGGGCGGATGCCGCCCTTGGCGGCAAACGTGCCGCCGAACATGGCGCAACCGTCGGGCAGGCCTTTGCCGCCAAAACCGCGCTCGATCAGGTCGTTCACCGGCAGCATGGCGTCCAGCGTGCCCTCCTGATAGAGCACCCGCGCGCCGCCGATGATGGCCCAGGAGCGCAGGATCAGCCGGTCCCAGTGACCGATGACCTCCTCCAGTTCCCACAGCACCGGGGCCACCGGCTTGTCGCACATCTGTTTTGAGACGGTGACACTGTAGCTCTCCACCTTGCGGTCGGTATGGTCGGAGCCGCAGCCGACAAAAATGCGACCCTGCCAGCCGATCAGCACGAACTCGACCTCGCCGCTGGAATCGCCACCCGTTACCTCGATACGGTCGTCCTGGGTAATCCGCCGCGCCGAACAGCGATAATAGATCGGAGTCGTCGCGGGGCGCGCGATGCCGAGCGCTTCCAGTTCGGCGATATGCTTGTCACGCGCGACCGGATCGCGCCCGGTCCAGCCGGCGATGACGGCCTGATCGATCGCGAGCGTCAGCGGCGTCAGCATGCCCTTGTCGTCGACGTTGAAGGTCAGATCAAACACGGATGACATCCTCCATTCCGGCGGCGAGTTCGAAGATGCGGCGATCCGATCCGCCGGCGGCTGCGAGCATCAGTCCGACCGGCACCTCGCCTTCGCGATGCGCCGGCAGCGAGATCGCGCAGCCGTCGAGCATGTTGATCAGGGTGCAATTGCGCAAGGCGCGCAAATTCTGCGTGGTGAAGGCCTGGTCGTCGGCGAGGTCAGCGATCCTGGGCGGCGTATTCGCGGTGGTCGGCAGCACCAGCGCGTCATAGGGTGCGATGCGCTGTTCGGTTCGCGCAATGAACGAGCGGCGCGCCTTGAGGATGTCGATATAGTCCGCCGCGCTGATGCCTTCGCCGCGCAGGATTCGGACGCGGACGCGAGGGTCGTAGACGTCGCCTTTGCCGGTGAGCAGATAGCGGTGCCAGGCGTAGCTTTCGGCGGCGGCGAAACCGCCCTTGCTGTTCATGACGCCGACGTCGTGAAATTCCGGCACCTCGATGCGCTCGATCAACGCGCCGTGGCGCGACAGCGTCGCCAGCGCGCGCTCGAAGGTTTTGGCGACCTCCTCGTCGAGGTCATCGAGCGCGATCGTGGTCGGCACCGCGAGCCGCATGCCCTTGACGGTGCGCGGCTGCAACGGCTGCACGGCTTCGTCCGCGAGCACAGCATCCAGCACCGCACAGCAAGCTACACTACGCGCCAGCGGCCCAAAGCTGTCGAGCGAGGAGGACAGCGGCACGCCGCCGTCGAGCGGCACGCGCGCCTGCGTCGGCTTGTAGCCGACGATGCCGTTATAGGCCGCCGGAATCCGGCAGGAGCCGCCGGTATCGGTGCCGAGCGCGCCATACGCCATACGGTCGGCGATCGAGACCGCCGCGCCCGAGGACGAGCCGCCGGGCACATGGCCGACGCTGCGGTTCCAGACGCTCTTCGGCGTGCCGTAATGCGGATTGATGCCGATGCCGGAATAGGCGAACTCGGTCATGTTGGTGCGGCCGATCACGATGAAGCCGGCCCGGCGCAGCCGCGCCACCACGGGCGCATCAGCTTCGGCCGGCGCAGAATCTTCCAGCGCGCGAGAGCCGGCGCGGGTCACCTGCCCCTTGATGTCGTAGAGATCCTTGATCGAGATGGGAATGCCGGCATAGGGCGATGGCGCGGCGCGCGCTTTGCGTAGATGATCCATCGCGTCGGCTGCGGCGATCGCTGCGTCCTTGTCGACGTGAATAAAGCTCCGTGCGCCCTCGCCGGCGGGATCGGCAATCCTGGCGAGGCATTCCTCGACCAGTTTGCGCGCGGTGATACGTCCGGAGTCGAGCTCCGCGGCAAGACTGGCAAGCGTCGGATGGTCAGGCATGGCTCTTGTTCATTTCCTGTGGCGTCACTCGTGGTCCGAAGCGAGCCCGATGTCGAAAGGTGCATCGGCGATTTGCCGTGGCGCGGACTATTGCCCGAGACACGCTGGCATACAAGCGCTCTCGGGCGCGGGAATGCGGCCATGCATCTCCGTCGCCGCTCGGGCCGTTGACGGGCAATAGACAAATGTCGCATCAAGACCGCAACAAGCGGGTAACGCCCGACTTCCCCAAGGAGAAACTGCCGACATGGCTGAGCCCGCGCGCGCCAAACCAAAACCAACCCCGGAGACCCAGCATTTCTGGGACGGCACGCAGGCTGGCGAGTTGCGCCTGCAGCGCTGCGACGCCTGCGCCAATGTCTATTTTCCGCCGCGCCCGTTCTGCCCGTCCTGCGCCTCGCGCGAGGTTTCCGTGTTCAAGGCCAGCGGCAAGGGCAGGCTCTACAGCTACGTCATCAACCACCGCCCGGCCGCACCCGGCTTCACCCCACCTTACGCCATCGCCGTCGTCGAGCTCGACGAAGGCCCGCGCATGATGAGCAACATCATCGATTGCCCGCAGACGCCGGAGGCGCTGGAGCTCGACATGAAGCTCGAGGTCGCGTTCGAGAAGCTCGACGACAAGATCACCCTTCCCATGTTCCGTCCGGCGAAGGCTTAAGCACCATGCGCAGAAATCAAGTTGCCGTCGTCGGTGCTGCCGAGACCACCGAACTCGGCGTCATCCCGAACATGTCGCAGATCCAGCTCCACGCGGATGCGGCGCTCAATGCTATCGCCGATGCCGGGCTAAAACTGTCCGACATCGATGGTATCGCGACCGCCGTGGAAACCCCGCAGCAGATCGCCCATTACCTCGGCATCACGCCGACCTGGGTGGACGGCACGTCCGTCGGCGGCTGTTCGTTCATGCTGCACGTCCGCCATGCGGCGGCCGCGATCGAGGCCGGCCTGTGCAAGACCGTGCTGATCACCCACGCCGAGAGCGGAAAATCGATGATCGGCAAATTGCCGCGCTCGATCCCCGCCGACAGCCTGCAGGGCCAGTTCGAGGCGCCGTTCGGCATCTACGGCCCGCCCAGCATGTTCCCGATTCCCGTGCTGCGCTACATGAAGACTTACGGCATCACCCATGAGCAGATCGCCATGGTCGCCGTCGTGCAGCGCGAGTGGGCCGCGAAAAATCCGCGCGCGACGATGAAGGACCCGATCACGGTCGCGGACGTCCTGAACTCGCGGATGATCGCCTACCCGTTCCGCCTGCTGCAATGCTGCCTCGTCACCGACGGCGGCGGCGCGCTGATCTTGACCTCGGCCGACCGCGCCAAGGACTTTCCGAGAAAGCCGGTCTATATCCTCGGCACCGGCGAGAGCGTGGAAACGCCGATGGTTAGCCAGATGGAGACGTTCAACTCCTCGCGCGCCTTCAAGGTCGCAGGCCCCACCGCCTTCAAGGAGGCCGGCATCACCCACAAGGACGTCGATCATTTGATGATCTACGATGCCTTCGCGCATCTGCCGCTCTACGGCCTCGGCGATCTCGGCTTCATGCCGCATGAGGAGACCGGCAAGTTCATCGCCGATGGCAACACCCGCCCCGGCGGCAAGCTGCCGCTCAACACCAATGGCGGCGGATTGAGCTACATGCATTCCGGCATGTACGGCATGTACGCGCTGCAGGAGAGCGTGCGGCAAATGCGCGGCATCGCGCCGGCGCAGGTCAGGGACGCGAAGATTTCGGTCTGCCACGGCGTCGGCGGCATGTTCGCGGCGAGTGGCACGATCATCTTTACGAACGAGAAGTAACATTCTTCGTCATTCCGGGATGGTCCGAAGGACCAGACCCGGAATCTCGAGATTCCGGGTTCGCGCTGCGCGCGCCCCGGAATGACGAAGGGCAACAGGAGAGCTCCAATGACAAAATCACTGCAAGACAAGGTCATCATCGTCACCGGCGCCGGCCGCGGCATCGGGCGCGAGATCGCACTGCTTTGCGCCGCGGAAGGCGCAAAGGTCGTCGTCAACGATCCCGGCGTCGCCGCCGACGGTGCCGGCTCGAGCGCAGCTCCCGCCGAGGAGGTAGTCGAGGAGATCAAGAAGCGCGGCGGCACCGGGGTTGCCAATTTCGAGTCGGTGGCGGAAGCGATCCCGGCGAGCAAGATCGTCAAGACAGCGACCGATCATTTCGGCCGGCTCGACGGCGTCGTCAACAATGCCGGCATTCTGCGCGACATGATCTTCCACAAAATGAGCGTCGAAGCCTTCGAAGCCGTCATCAAGGTGCACCTGATGGGCTCGTTCTATGTCAGCCACGCCGCAGCGCGACTTTACCGCGAACAGGAGAGCGGCTCCTTCGTGCACTTCACCTCGACCTCGGGCCTGATCGGCAATTTCGGCCAGGCCAACTACGCCGCTGCCAAGCTCGGCATCGTCGGCCTGTCGAAGTCGATCGCACTCGACATGGGCCGCTTCAACGTCCGCTCGAACTGCGTCTCGCCGTTCGCCTGGACCCGCATGATCGGCACCATCCCGACCGAGACCGAGGCCGAGAAGGCGCGGGTTGCAAAAATCCAGCAGATGGGACCGGAGAAGATCGCGCCGCTCTGCGCCTATTTGCTCAGCGACGCCGCCAAGGACGTCACCGGACAGATCTTCGGCGTGCGCATGAACGAGATATTCCTGTTCAGCCAGAATCGTCCGCTGCGCTCGGTGCAGCGGAGCGAAGGCTGGACGCCGCAAACCATCGCCGAGCACGGCATGCCAGCGCTTGCGGGATCGTTCTACAAGCTCGACCGCTCCGCAGACATCTTCACCTGGGATCCGATCTGAGGGGATGTAGGGTGGGCAAAGGCGCGTAGCGCCGTGCCCACCATCTAACGGAAACGATCGTCGGGAAACGGTGGGCACGCTCCGCTTTGCCCACCCTACAAAGCAGTCTGCCATCTCGGGTCATTTCACCACAGCCCGCCCGCTTTATGCCGGAATGCGGGCTGATGTTTTTCCTCCCAACAAAAATACAATGGGAGGAAATCATGACAACCTCGCTGACCTTTTCCGATTCCCAACAACAGGGCGGCGGTTTTGACCGTCGCAAGATACTGACCGGCGCGGCAGCACTCGCCGCCTCGGCCGTAACGATGAAGACGGCCTCCGCCGCCACCGTCGCGCCGCTCGGCCAGACCGCCGCGCCGACTACGGCAACGCCGCCGCTGCCGCTCGGCCCGCTTCCCGGCGCCCGCTATCCGGACTCTCGCCTGGAGTCGATGAAGAAACCGAAGGTTTCGTTCGGACCGACCGGCTTCCCGGCGTTCGCCGGCACAATGGCGGTGGAGCGCGTCGCCACCGGATTCCGCTGGGCTGAAGGCCCGGTCTATTTCGCAGCCGGGCGCTACGTGCTGTTTTCCGACATTCCCAACAACCGCATCATGCGCTTCTCGGAGGATGACGGTCATCTTAGCGTGTATCGCCAGCCGTCGATGAACTCGAACGGCAACACCATCGATCGTGAGGGACGCCTGATCACGTGCGAACATTCCGGCCGGCGGGTCACCCGGACCGAACTCGACGGCTCGATCACCATCATCGCCGACAAGTACAACGGTAAGAAACTGAACTCGCCGAACGACGCGGTCGTCGCCGCCGACGGATCGATCTGGTTCTGCGACCCAGCCTACGGAATCGGCGGCTATTACGAGGGCATCAAGGCCGAGCCCGAGCAGGAAAAGAAAAATGTCTACCGGGTGGATCCGAAATCCGGCGACATCAAGATGGTGGTCGATGACTTCGTGCAGCCGAACGGCCTTTGCTTCTCACCTGACGAGAAGAAGCTCTATATCTGCGATACCGGCTTTACCGACGGGCCGGACAACCCGTCGCATATTCGCGTGTTCGACGTGGACCTCGCGGCGGGCAAACTTTCGAACAGCAAAGTCTTTGCGGACATGCCCAAGCCCAGCATTACCGACGGGCTGCGCTGCGACACCGCCGGGCGCCTGTGGTGCTCCGTCGGCTGGGGTGATCCGAACGAGGACGGCGTGCGTTGCTATACGGCTGACGGCGATCTGCTCGGCAAGATTCACATTCCCGAAACCGTCGCCAATCTGTGCTTCGGCGGTCAGCAGCGGAACAGACTCTACATCTGCGGCTCGTCATCGCTCTATGCGGTCTATACGAGTGCGCAGGGCGCGATGAAGCCGTGAGATTAGCGAATAGTGAGTGGCGAATGGCGAATAGGAAATCCATTCGCTACTCGCCATTCGCTATTCGCCGTTACCTCAGCCGCTATTCCTCAACCCCGCCGAAATCCCGTTGATCGTAAGCTGAATCCCGCGCAGCACCTGCTCATCCGGACTATGCGAGCGATGCTCCTTCAGTAGCTCCACCTGCACGTGGTTGAGCGGATCGAGGTAGGGGAAGCGGTTGCGGATTGAGCGTTCCAGCAGCGGGTTGCCCTGCAAGAGGCGCTCGTGGCCCATGATGTCGAGCAGCGCCTCGATCGAGGCATGCCACTCGCGCCGGATGCGTCCGAAGATGCTTTCGCGCAAGGCCACGTCAGGCACCAGCTCGGCATAGCGCGAGGCGATCGCAATCGAGCTCTTGGCCAGCACCATGTCCATGTTCGACAGCAGCATGCGGAAGAACGGCCATTCGCGGTAGAGTTCCTGAAGGAAGGCCATGCCCTGCTCCGGGTGCTCCGCGATCCAGGTTTCGACCGCGGAGCCAAAGCCGTACCAGCCCGGCAGCATCAGCCGGCATTGCGCCCAACTGAACACCCAGGGGATGGCACGCAGGTCCTCGATTTCGCGGGTTTTCTTGCGCGACGCCGGGCGGCTGCCGATGTTGAGCGTCGAGATTTCGGTGATGACGGTGGAGCCCCAGAAATAATCGGCAAAGCCCTCGGTCTCATAGACCAGCCCGCGATAGGCCTTGAATGCCAGCGCCGACAATTGCTCCATTGCCGTGAGATACTCTTTCCGCGGCGCGCTCTGCCGGGGATGCAGCAGGCTCGCCTCCAGCGTCGCCGCGGCCAGGATTTCCAGATTGCTGCGGCCGACTTCCGGATTGGAATATTTGCTGGAGATGATTTCACCCTGCTCGGTGATGCGGATCTGTCCGTTCACCGCGCCGCCGGGCTGCGCGATGATGGCGTCATAGCTCGGCCCGCCGCCGCGGCCGACCGACCCGCCCCGGCCGTGGAACAGCCGCAAGCGCACGCCATGACGCTCGAACACGTCAACCAGTTCGATTTCGGCCTTATACAGCTCCCAGCCCGAAGTGACGAAGCCGCCGTCCTTGTTGCTGTCGGAATAGCCGAGCATCACTTCCTGGATGCCGCCGCGGCTATCGACCAGCCGGCGGTAATCGTGCAGCGCCAGCATCCGGTCCATGATGCCGGATGAAGCCTGCAGATCCTCGATGGTTTCGAACAGCGGCACGATGTTGATCGCGCTGCGGCCGGACGGATTGACGAGGCCGACCTCCTTCAACAGCACCGCCACCTCCAGCATGTCCGACATGCCCTTGCACATGGAGATGATGCATTGGTGGATCACGTCGGCGCCGAAGCGCGCATGGGCCTCGGCGGCGGCACGGAACACGGCGAGTTCGCCGCGTGTTTCTTCGCTGTACTTGACGAACACCGAGCTCAGCGGCCTTGCACTGCGCAACTCGCGCAGCAGCAGATGGACACGGGCCTCCTCATTCAGTGCCAGATAGGACATGCCGGGGATCGCGGCATCGAACAGCTCCGCGACCGTGCGCTCGTGCACCGCGGAATTCTGCCTGATGTCGAGCCGGGCCAGATGAAAGCCGAAGCAATCCACGGCACGACGCAGCAAGCGCAACCGACCGCGCGCGATCACGCCCGAATTGTTCGCAATCAGCGATCGATCCAGAACGTCGAGATCGGCTTTGAACTCCTTCACGCTCGCATAAGGCGCGGCCTCGCCGACCGGACGACGCGTCGTCTCGACCTCGAGCTTTGCAGCGGTCGCCGTCAGCCTTGCATAGATGCCGGATACCGCGAGACGATAGGGTTCACCGCTCCTGTGCGGCGACGTATCCGGGGACCGCTCGGCCAGCGCGCGCAATTCGTCCGAGACGTCGGCAAGGTGCGCGGCCAGCGACAATTCGGAGCCGAGGACATGCAACTCTTCCAGATAGAAGTTCATCACCCGGCTAGACTGCAGGCGCAGCGTGCCGCGCATGACGTCGGCAGTGACAAAGGGGTTGCCATCGCGGTCGCCGCCGATCCAGCTTCCCACGGTCAGGAACGACGCCAGCTCGCCGGACGCGCCGCCCTCCTCCCGGTTCAGCCGGTCCTCCAGCGCGCAATGCAGCCTCGGCACCTCGTGCAGGAAGGTGTAGTCGTAGAATGACAGGCCGTTGGCGACTTCGTCGAGCACGGTCAGCTTGGTCCGGCGCAGCAGGTTGGTCTGCCACAGCGTCAGTACGGCGCGGCGCAACTGCTCGTCGCAGGCCTCAGCCTCCTCCGGCGTAAGCTGGACGCGTTCGCGCCGGTCGAGCAGCGCGGCGATCTCCATCTCACGGTCGATCGTGCTCTTGCGGCGGACTTCCGTGGGATGCGCCGTCAGGACCGGGCTGACCTGGGCCCCCTTGAAGAAGCGGCGCAGCTCGGCCGCGCTGATCCCGGCGGTCTTTGCGTGAGCGAGCGTCTGGGTCAGCGCGCTCGGTCGCGGCCCGCCGGGACCGCGGCCACGCATCTGGCGGATGTTGTTCTGGTCCTCGGCGATGTTGGCGAGATGCGAAAAATAGCTGAAGGCGCGGACGATCCGCACGGTATCGCTGATCGACATGCTGTCGAGGATGGTCTCGAGTTCGCGCCGCGCCAGCTTGTCCTCGTCCCGGTGGAACCGGATCGAGGTCTGCCGGATACGTTCGACCAGATCGAAGACGTCAGCGCCTTCCTGGTCGCGGACCGTATCTCCGAGAATCCGCCCGAGCAGACGAATGTCGGTCCGCAGCCGGGCATCTTCCTCCAACGCCAGCGCCTCGTCGCTGCGGTTGAACCGGATCTCAATCTCGGAAGGCATGGTCTGGGAAGACATTGGCTGGCCACCTCAAACTGCCCGGCTGTTCCGAGTGTGCAATATTTTTGCCGCAGTGCAAGATAAAGATGGAGGCGGTGCACACCGGAGTATTCCGGACGCGGTGCAGCCCTTAGCGCTGCTCCCCCCCCCAGCTAGATCCTCCGCCCTGCCCGCTCCCAATAGGTATCGCGCAGGCGGCGCTTGAAGATCTTGCCGGAATCTTCCCGCGGCAGGTTGGATTGGATTTCGATGTGTTTTGGCACCTTGTAGTCGGCCAGCGCGACCTTGAGCTGGCTGCGGATGGAAGCCGGGTCGAGCGTCGCCCCCGGCTGCGGCTCCACCACAGCCATCAGCGCCTCGCCGAATTCGGCGTCGGGAATGCCGAACACCGCGCAATCATGCACGCCGGGAAGCGCATGCAGCGCAGCCTCGATCTCGGCCGGATAGATATTGACGCCGCCTGAAATCACCATGTCGCGCTTGCGGTCGCTGATGAAGACATAGCCGTCCGCGTCGATATAACCGACGTCACCCGAGGTGATGAAACCGTCGCGATCGATCTCGGCGCGCTTTTCCGGCTTGTTGTGGTAGGTGAAATCGGGATTGCCTGATATGCGCGAATAGATTTCGCCGATCTCGCCCTGCGGCAATTCCCTGCCGTCGTCGCCGATAAAACGCAGTTCGGCGCCCGGCGCGATCTTGCCGACGGTGCCGGGCTTCTTCAGCGCGTCCTCGGACGTCGCAAAGGTAACCGCGCCGGACTCGGTCGAGCCGTAGAATTCGTAGATGATCGGCCCCCACCATTCGATCATCGCACGCTTGACGTCCGCTGGACACGGCGCGGCAGCATGGATGACATGGCGCAGCGACGACATGTCGTACTTCCTGCGCACGTCCTCCGGCAGCTTCATCAGCCGGATGAACATGGTCGGCACCATGAAGATGGTGTCGATCTTCTCGGTCGTGACCACGCGCAAAAATTCTTCCGCATCGAAGCGCGGCATGATCACCAGGGCACCGCCGAGACGACCGGCGCGCAGGCCGAACGAATTCGGCGCAGAATGATACAGCGGCCCCGGAAGCAGTGCGCGGGCCCCCGGCTTGAGGCCGTAGATCAGCGCGCGCATGCGCTCGGCGTTGGCACTTTGCTCCGGCGTCGGCGCAAAGCGGCGCACGCCCTTGGGATGGCCCGTCGTGCCCGAGGTGTAGATCATGTTCTGCGGCTGCGGCACCGCCGGTCCGCCATAGCGCTGGTGTTGGTTCAGCCAGGATTCGAAATCGATCGCGAAGTCCGGCGTCCTCAGATGATCCGGATTGATCTTGTAGTTGGCGAGAATCTCCGGCGGGGTCGGCACGCTGAGCGCCGTGACGCCTTGCGGGATCGCCTCGCGCAACTGATGCAGCATGTCGGCATGCGCGATTAGCACGGATGTGCCGGAATCCTTCAGCACATAATTGATCTCTTCCGGCTTGAAGTGCCAGTTGACCGGCACGCCATAGGCGCCGAGCCGCATCGCCGCATAAGCCACCTCGATGAAGGCGATGTCGTTGCGCATCAATATGGCGACGCTGTCGCCCTGCTTGACGCCAAGCTTTTGCAGCCCGCTGGCGATGCGCTCGGTCCGCTCGGCGACTTCGCCGTGGTCACGCCGGCGCTCGCCACTGATGATGCCGAGGAAGAGTTGGGAGGCTGACATTGTCTCTTTCCGATCTGGTGTCGGGTTTTGGATGACGCTCATGGTGAGGAGCGCGTCTTCGCGCGTCTCGAACCATGAGGCCACAGACGCGCCTACATCCTTCGAGACGGCGCTTTCGCGCCTCCTCAGGATGAGGGGCTGATATTAGCCGACATCCACAAACCGCGGCGCACGCTTTTCGATATTGGCGCGCACGGCTTCGGTCTGGTTGGGGCTGCCAAGCAGCTTCTGCTGCTCAACGGATTCGGCCAGCAGCGCCGGAGCCGGATCGACGGAAAGTTTGTTCAGCATACGCTTGGCAGCACGGATCGCGTCGGGACTTTTGCCAGCGATCTCGCGTGCGACCTCGAAAGCCGCCGCGCGCGGATCGTCGCAGATCCGCGTCGCGAGGCCATAACTCATGGCTTCCTGCGCGGAGAAGATGCGGCCGGTATAGGTGAGTTCGCGTAAAATATCGTCGCGAACCAGGCTTGCGAGGATCGGCGTGCCGGCCATGTCGGGCACCAGGCCCCATTTGATTTCCATGATCGACATCCGCGCGTCCGGCGTGAGGAATCGCATGTCGGCGCCGAGCGCGAGTTGGAAGCCGCCACCGAACGCCACGCCCTGGATCGCGGCAATCACCGGCACCGGAAGCTGGCGCCAGCCCCAGACCGCAGCTTGCGGAAAGTTCGCGATGCCATGGGTGCGTGCAGTGAGATCGCGCTTCTCGCCGCCGGCGATCCCGTTACCGCCACTTTCCTTCATGGCCTGAAAGCGTCCCATATCGAGACCGGCGCAAAACGCTCGCCCCTCCCCGGACAATACTACCACCCGGAGCCCCTTTTCGTTGGCCAGCCGCTCGGTCGCGGCCACCAGTGCCTCAAACATCGCGGCATCGAGCGCATTCATCTTGTCGGCACGCACCAACCGGACATCGGCAATGCCGTCCGAAATCGAGATCGAGACGCGCTGCTCCATGAAAAATCTCCTCAGTTGCTGCTTTACAGAACGGTGTTGTCCGGTTTTAGTCAATCGACCAATTAACAGACAATCCCCTTGGGTGGAAACGATGTTCAACGATCAGCTTCTCGCCGGGCGACGCATTCTGGTGACCGGAGGCGGCACCGGCCTCGGCAAATCCATGGCCGCGCGCTTTCTCCAACTGGGAGCCGAGGTCCACATCTGCGGCCGCCGCAAGATCGTCTGCGACGAGACCGCAACCGAATTGATGGATCTGCATGGCGGCCGCGTGGTCAGCCACGGCGTCGACATCCGCAACGCGATGGCTGTCGACGAGATGATCGAACAGATTTGGGCCTCGGGCCCCCTCACCGATCTCATCAACAATGCGGCCGGCAATTTTATCTCGCGCTCGGAAGAGCTCTCGCCGCGCGGCTTTGACGCGATCGCCAATATCGTGATGCATGGCACTTTCTACGTGACGCACGCGGTCGGTCGGCGCTGGATCGCCGCTAAGCAGCGCGGCAACGTGGTGTCGATCACCGTGACCTGGGTGCGCAACGGCTCGCCTTACGTGGTGCCGTCGGCGATGAGCAAGTCGGCGATCCACGCCATGACGATGTCGCTCGCGGTCGAATGGGGCAAATACGGCATCCGCCTCAACACCATTGCACCCGGCGAAATCCCGACCGAAGGCATGAGCAAACGTATCAAGCCGGGCGACGAGGCCGGCGCGCGCACCAGGGCACAGAACCCGATGGGACGCGTCGGCACTATGGAGGAATTGCAGAACCTCGCGGTATTCCTGATCTCCGGCGGTTGCGACTGGATCAACGGCGAGACCATCGCCATGGATGGCGCGCAGGCGCTCGCGATGGGCGGCAATTTCTATCAGTTGCGCGACTGGAGCGACGACGACTGGAACAAGGCGCGCGACTCGATCAAGGCGCAGAACGAGAAGGACCGCGCCGCAAGGGGGTAGTTTTTGTCGTCCCTGCGAAAGCAGGGACCCATAACCACCAGCGCCAGTCGTTACGAAGGCAACTAGCCCCATCGTCTCACCGAGAGGCCGCGGCGTATCGGTCCCTGCGTTCGCAGGGACGACTGTGGCATATTGTCTTTGTCGCGCGATGTGGCCAAACTCCGCGCAACGATAACAACACAATACGGGAGAGACATGTCCGCGCCGGAGCAACTGACGAACCTTGCCGACATGGTGCGCGAGCGCGCCAGAACGCGCGGCGACGCCATCGCCTACGAGTTCGAGGGACGCCAAACTACTTTCGCCGAGTTCGACATCAACACCAACCGCGTTGCGAACGCGCTGATTGCAATGGGCGTCAAGCCGGGCGAGCGGATCGCCTATCTCGGCAAGAACAGCGACATCTATTTTGAACTGCTGATGGGCACCATGAAGGCCAAGGTGGTGATGGCGCCGGTGAACTGGCGGCTCGCCGGCCCCGAGATCGCCTTCATCGTCGGAGACTGCAAGGCGCCGGTGCTGTTCGTGGGGCCTGAGTTCATCACGCAGGTTCGCAACATCAAGGCACAACTGCCCGACGTGCGCCACGTGATCACCGCCGAGGGCGGAGCGCCGGAATGGCCGGATTTTACGGCCTGGCGCGATGCCGCCGGCGGCGACGATCCGAAGGTGCCGATCAGCCCAAAGGATATCGCGATCCAGCTCTATACCTCGGGCACCACGGGCAAGCCCAAGGGCGCGATGCTGTCGCACGCCAACTTCCTCAATCTGGTGCACGCCGGCAGCGAAGCCGAGAAGCCCGAATGGAATATGTGGTCGCCCAATGACGTCTCGCTGGTAGCGATGCCGGTCTTCCACATCGGCGGCTCCGGCTGGGGCGTGATGGGGCTGTATCACGGCGCCAAGGGCGTGATCGCCCGAGAGTTCGACCCGACCAAGGTGCTGGACTTCTTCGAGCAGTCCGGCATTACAAAACTGTTCATGGTACCGGCCGCGATGCAGTTCGTGGTACGACAACCGCGGGCGCGGCAGGTGGATTTTTCGCGGCTGAAATACATGCTCTACGGCGCCTCGCCGATTCCCGCTGCGTTGCTCAAAGAGTGCATCGAGGTGTTCAGGTGCGGCTTCGTGCAGTTGTATGGGATGACCGAGACGACTGGCACCATCGTAGCCCTTCCGCCCGAGGATCATGTCGAGGGGCTGGAGCGCATGCGCTCCGCCGGCAAGGCGCTGCCCGGCATCGAGCTTGCGATACTCGATCCCGACGGCAACCGATTGCCGCCGCGCCAGGTCGGCGAGATCGCGACCCGCTCCGGCTCGAACATGGTGGGCTACTGGAACCTGCCGGAGGCGACCGCCAGGACGCTCGGCAGCGACGGCTGGCTGCGCACCGGCGATGCCGGCTACATGGACGAGGACGGCTACCTCTACATCCACGACCGCATCAAGGACATGATCATCTCCGGCGGCGAGAACATCTACCCGGCCGAAGTCGAGAGCGCGATCTGCGATCATCCTGATGTCGCCGAAGCCGCTGTCATCGGCATCCCCGACGACAAATGGGGCGAAGCGGTGAAGGCGATCGTGGTGATGAAGCCGGGCAAGCAGGTGAAGGCCACCGACATCATCAATTTTACGCGCGAGCGTATCGCGGGATTCAAGACGCCGAAATCGGTCGACTTCATGGAGGCGCTGCCGCGCAATCCGTCGGGGAAAATCTTGCGGCGAAGTTTGCGCGAACCGCATTGGGCGGGCAAGGATCGGCAGGTGAATTGACCTCGCTCTCGTAGGGTGGGCAAAGCGCAGCGTGCCCACCATCCGCTGTCATGATCTGGATAGCTTCGTAGGGTGGGCAAAGCGAAGCGTGCCCACCATCTGTCGTTGTGAGTTGGATAGATGGTGGGCACGGCGCAAGTGCGCCTTTGCCCACCCTACTTCCTCGCCCGCTCCCGCAACGCCCGCCGGCGCTCCTTGGCTTCGTCCGACCAGACCTCGTTGACATCGTAGAATTCGGCAAACGCCTTTGCGCGCGGCGGCAGCGTTACCCAGGGCTGCTTGGTGGAGGTGAAGATGTGAACGTCCGGCGGGCATTGGGTCGGATCATCCATGGTGCCAACGCGGACGAAGCGCACCGCGGGCCCGGAGCCCGGATAGTTGCTCCAGACCGCGACCTTGCACACCGGGCAGCGTGCGATGCGCTGGCCCTTGCCGCTGGCTGAAGGCGTATCGATGATCTCAGGCTCGGCGCCGATGTGCTCGACTCTGTCGGCTTCGTACATAGCATTGAGCGCGTGCACCGTACCGGTCTCGCGCTGGCACCAGGTACAGTGGCAGGCATGCACGATCATAGGCCTGCCGTTCAGGCGGTAGCGGACATGCCGGCATGTACATCCACCTTCCATGACCTTCTCCTTGGCTTTGCTCCTCAGCGCTTCCCCGCGCCCATATAGCCGAACAGGAATCCCGCCACTTTCCGCTTCTGGATTTCCTCGCTGCCCTCGGTAATGCGGTAGCGGCGGTGGTGGCGGTAGATGTGTTCGAACGGCTTATGGCGCGAATAGCCCATGCCGCCATGCACCTGCATGGCGCGGTCGGCAGCTTCGCAGCACAGGCGATTTGCCCAGTAGTTGCACATCGACACGTGGTCAGAGAGCGTGTGCTCGACCTGGGCCTGGGTGAGCTGGTCCATCTCCCAGGCGGTCTTGCGGATCAATAACCTAAGCATCTCTGCCTGCGTCGCCAGCTCCACCAAGGGCCACTGGATCGCCTGGTTCTCGGCCAGCGCCTTGCCAAACGGCTTTCGCTCGCGCGCGTATTTCACGCTCTCATTGATGCAATAGACCGCTGCGCCCAGCGAGCTCGCCGCCTGCCGGATCCGGTTCTCGTGTACAAAGCATTGCGCCAGCGACAGCCCGCGGCCGATCTCGCCGAACAATGCGTCTTCGGGCACGAATACATCGGTGAAGCTGACGCGCGGATGGTCGGTCGGCATGTTGAAGGTCCACATATATTCCTCGACCTTCACGCCCTCGCTCTTGGCCGGCACCAGGAAGCAGGTAATGCCGCGCGCGTCGCCGTCATTGCCTGATGTCCGGGCGAACAGCGCACAATGGGTCGCGACATGCATGCCGGTCGTCCACATCTTCTGGCCGTTGATGATCCAGCCCTTGACGTTGTTACGCGTCGCCTGCACGGCCCTGGTTTCCATATGCGTCGCGTCGGAGCCGTGGTCGGGTTCGGTGAGGCCGAAGGTGATGCGATACTTTCCGGTGATCGAGCCTTCGATCATCGCCTTCTGCTCGTCGGTGCCGTAGCGGTCGAGCATGGTCACGAGCGGTAGATTACCGACGATCGAATGCTCGTTCTGCAGATCATTGTGCAGGCCAAGGCCCTTTGAGGCGAAATGCTCGCGGATGACGGCCATCCAGAGGTTGGAACCGTCCTTGCCGCCATAGCGCTTCGGGATCGCGAAGCGCAAATGGCCGGCGGCGTCGGCGAGGTTCTTGGCCTTGCGCAGCAGCGCTTCCCATTTGGGCCGCGGCAGGCCGCCGTTTTCGAAATCGGTACGCGCCCATTCGCGACGGTGATCGAAGAAGCGGATGTTGTCGTCGGCTTCCTCCAGCGGCTTGATCTCGCGCGCGATGAAGCGATCGAGTTCGTCGAGATAGGCCGTGAGGTCGGCAGGCAGGTTGAAATCCAAGGCGGTCTCCCGGAATATCGTTTGTTTTTGATTTGCGTTTAGGCGCTGCGTAGCGCTCCTGCTCGAACGGAATAGAGTGAGAAGACCAGGCCCAAGTCAAGCAACGGAGCAGGCCCTGGCACGCGCGGGGGCCTTGCGTAATTGGATGGTTTCGGACGGCCGGGCAGCGCTATGATCGCAGCCAATATTCTTCGCCGCAGAAAATCCAAACGGGAGCAAACATGGACCTGAAATTCTCCAAGGTGACACGCAAGGGGCCGATCACGATCATCACGCTGTCGCGGCCGGAAGTGTACAATGCGCTGCATATCGACGCACATTTCGAGCTCAACAAGGTGTTCGACGATTTCTCCGCGGACCCTGCGCAATGGGTGGCGATCGTCACCGGCGCGGGCGACAAGGCGTTCTGCGCCGGCAACGATTTGAAATGGCAGGCGGCCGGCGGAAAACGCGGCTGGGACAAGGGCGGCTTCGCCGGTCTCACCTCGCGCTTTGACTGCGACAAGCCGATCATCGCCGCCGTCAACGGCGTCGCGATGGGCGGCGGTTTCGAGATCGCGCTGGCCTGCGACCTGATCATCGCCTCGGAGAATGCCACCTTCGCGCTGCCCGAGCCGCGCGTCGGCCTCGCCGCGCTTGCCGGCGGCGTGCACCGGCTGCCGCGACAGATCGGGCTGAAGCGCGCCATGGGCATGATCCTCACCGCGCGCCACGTCTCTGCTAAGGAAGGCCTCGAACTCGGCTTCGTCAACGAGGTGGTTCCCGCCGGTGAAGCACTCGCCGCGGCGGAGCGCTGGGCGGAGACGATCTGCAAGAACTCGCCGATGTCGATCCGTGCCTCCAAGCAGGCGATCCAGCGCGGCCTCGAAGTGTCGCTGGAACAGGCGATCGCCGAGCAGCGCGAATACCCGGCCGTGAAGGCGATGGCGGCCTCGCAGGATTACATCGAGGGACCGAAGGCGTTTGCGGAAAAGCGTCCGCCGAAATGGCTGGGGCGGTAGCAATTGACTCGCCATCGTCGTCCCTGCGAAAGCAGGGACCCATCCCGCGTGATCTCTCTTGGCGGGGCGGTGGCAGCGACCTTTCGTCATCACGAACGCCTGTGGTTATGGGTCCCTGCGTTCGCAGGGACGACGCAGAACTAGCTACCCTTGCGCCCCAACTCCCTCTTGTACGACGCATAGTTCGGCTGGTCGACGGCGAGCTTGTCCATCGTGGTCTGCCAGAGATGTTCTGCTAGCCCTGCCGTCTGCAGATCGACTTCGCCTCTGGCGATCTTCTCACACAGCGCACGATTCAACTCGATCAACGCGCCATCCATGCCGAGCAACTGCTTCAGCCGCGCGACTTCGGCGGCGTCGCTGCCCTGCTCCAGCGCCAGTTGCCGCGTCACCAGGTCGAGCGCGTTCATGCCGACCCGGAGCTTGAAGGCGTTGTGGCCCTTGATGGCAGGCGCGATCTCGTTGCGGAGGAAATCCGCGACCGCCTTGATCAGTTCGGTGGGGGTTGGTTCGTCCTGCATGTTACTTTCCCCGCGGAGCGAGTAGCCGCAACAGATCAATCTCGGTCTCCGAGGAACGCCGGCCAATCATGGCGCGTTCCATCGAATGGTCGAGGCCTTGCCGGAAACGCTGCATCATGCCGCAGCACATGATGCCCCAGCGCAGCGTGCCCATCACTTCCCAGAACATCACGCGATCAGGATCGACCTTGCGGCCGGCTTCCTCGTATCCGGCGAACAATTCCTCCCGCGTCCCAAAACCTCCGACCGGCTTGTCGATCTCGCCGAAGCGCCAGGAGTTGACGCAGATCCACCCCAAGTCTTCCATCGGATCGCCGACATGCGCGAGCTCCCAGTCCAGCACCGCACGGACGCCGTCGGGGCCGATGATCAGGTTGCCGTGGCGGAAATCGCCATGCACCAGCGTTACCTCTTTCGACGGCCCGGGATCGCGCTCACGCAGCCAGCGCAGGGCGAGTTCGAACACCGGCCGCGGCCAGTTGAAGCTGCGGTATTCCCGCTCGAGATCGGCGATCTCCTTGGTCGCGCTCATCTCGCGCAACTTCGGCAGTTTCGCTGGGGCTAAGCCGTGAATGCCAGCGATCACGCCGCCCAACTGCCGCGCCAGGATCGGCCGCGCCTTGGCGAATTGCTCATCGCGCAGAATCTTCCGCGCGATGGTCTCGCCCTCGATGCGTTGCATGATGAAGCCGCGGCCGAGTTCGTCCTCCGGCTTCAGCACATGCATCACGCGCGGCGACGGCAGGCCGGCGTCATGCGCCAATTGCATCAGCGTTGCCTCGGCATCGAGGCCGGCGGCCCGCCCAGGCGATGCGCCATAGCCCGGCGGCGCGCGGCGCAGGATAGCGCCGACATTGCCGCTCGGATGCACGATGTCGAACGTCCAGGTCTCCTGGCTGGCGCCGCCGGAAAGTTTTGCAGCCCCACTCACGCCGGTCGCCCCCGGATACCAGGAGACGACGCAGCGCCCGAGTTGCTCCTCGATCATTTGCCCCTGAACTTGGCGGGGCGCTTTTCGAGGAAGGCAGCAACACCTTCCTTGAAATCATCAGCCGCGCCGGCGATGCGTTGCGATTCGAATTCGAGATTGAGCTGCTCCTCGAAGGAATTTTCCGGGCTGTCCCAGTAGAGCTTTCGGATCAGCGACAGCGCGATCGTCGGGCCATTGGCGAGCTCATGCGCGAGCTTCATCGCCTCCTCCATCAACACGGCATCGTCATAGACGCGGTTGACGAGGCCCCATTCCAGCGCCTTCTCTGCCGGCAACCGTTCGCCCATCAGCGACAATTCCACCGAGCGCGCCTTGCCGATCATGCGCGGCAGCAGCCAGGTCGAGCCGCAGTCCGGCACCAGGCCGATGCGGCGGAACGCCTGCAGGAAATAGGACGAGCGAGCGCAGAGGATCATGTCGCCCATCAAAGCAAAGCTCATCCCGGCGCCCGCGGCGGCACCGTTGACGGCCGTGACGATCGGGCAATGCAGCCGGCGCAGCCGCCGCAGGAACGGGTGAAAGCCGATTTCCAGCGATTGACCGGCATTGCTCTTGCCGGGCTTCTGGTTGTTACGGCCCTGCAGGTTGGCGCCGGTGCAGAAGGCCCGTCCGGCGCCGGTCAGCACGAGGCAGCGCACCTCCTCTCGCTTCTCCTCGATCGCATCGAGCGCCTCGCCGAGCCCGCCCAGCATGTCCATCGAGACCGCGTTCATGACCTCCTGATGGTCGAGCTTGAGAACCGCGACCGCGCCATCGAAATCGAGCGTGACGTGCTTGAACTGCATTGTTTCCTCAACTTGTGTTTACGCGCTATTTCGCTGCGCGGAAGACGGGACCTGATATCTCGACCCGCATATTTGATTTTCCCGGCGACGTTGTCCATGCTTGCACCAGAACATCTGCCCGCCGCAGGGCGCAACTCTGTTGCCCAACAAAATGGAAACGTCCAATGAGCATCTTTGACCTCACCGGCCGCACGGCCGTCATCACCGGAGGCAATGGCGGCATCGGCCTTGGCATTGCGCAGGCGCTGAACGCGCAAGGCTGCAACGTCTCGATCTGGGGCCGCAATGGCGAGAAGAACGCGATCGCCACGGCGTCCATGGCGGCTGGACCGGGCAAGGTCGCGGCGCAAATTTGCGACGTCACCGATCCCGCCTCCGTCAAGGCCGCCATGCAGGCGACGCTCGACACGTTCGGCCGCGTCGACGGCTGCTTTGCCAATGCCGGTATCGGCGGCGGCGGACGGCGCGCATTCATCGACCGCACCGAGGAGGAATGGCGAAAAATGTTCGCCACCAATCTCGACGGCGTCTTCCACGTGTTTCAGGCCGCCGCCCGCCACATGACCGAACGTGCGGAAGCCGGCGACAAATTCGGCCGTCTGGTTGCGACCTCGAGCCTGGCGTCCTTGTTCGGCACCGCGCGCAACGAGCACTACGCCGGCACCAAGGCGGCGCTGAACGCGCTGTGCCGCGCGCTCGCGGTCGAGTTGGCGCGCTACGGCGTCACCGCGAACGCGATCCTGCCCGGCTGGATCAAGAGCGACATGACTTCGGGGCTGATGGCCAACGACAAATTCGTCGCCAACGTGATGCCGCGCATTCCGGTGCGCCGCTTCGGCGAACCGGCCGATTTCGGTGGCATCGCGGTGTACATCATGAGCCAGGCATCGTCGTATCATACGGCGGATTGCTTTGTGATCGATGGTGGGTACACGGCGTTTTGAGGATGGCTGTGGGCGTAACTGCTGTCGTCCCTGCGAACGCAGGGACCCATACTCCGCGGCCGGCGAAATGGGCACTCGGGGCGACGGCTGCGTTTCAACAATGTAGGCTGGTGGTTATGGATCCCTGCGTTCGCAGGGACGACGCGCATCAGAGAAGCGCGCTCGACGAGAGATGGTGGGCACGGCGCATGCGCGCCTTTGCCCACCCTATGGTCAGTCTATCCCCACGGGCCGCGCGACGTAGAAGTCCGGCCCCATGGGCCGCGGCCCGGATAGTTGGCGCGCGCGTTGGCGGAGAAGGTGCCGCCCTGCGCGCCAAGCTCCGCCGCGAGCTGCTGCAACGCGGCGATGCGGTTCTCGGTCGAGGGGTGCGTCGTGAACAGATTGTCCATGCCCTGACCCGACAACGGGTTGATGATGAACATGTGCGCGGTCGCCGGATTGCGCTCGGCTTCGACATTCGGCACGACATGCGCGGCGTTGGCGATCTTGGCCAGAGCGGACGCAAGCCACATCGGCTGACCGCAAATGCGCGCGCCGAGATCGTCGGCGGCGTATTCGCGCGTCCGGCTGATCGCCATCTGCACCAGCATGGCGCCGAGCGGGGCCAGGATCATCATGGCGATCGATCCGATGATGCCGGGACCGCTGTCGCGGTTGCCGCCAAAGAACATACCGAACTGCGCCAGCATCGAGACCGCACCGGCAATGGTCGCGGTGATGGTCATCAGCAGCGTATCGTGATTTTTGATGTGCGCCAGCTCGTGCGCGATCACGCCGGCGAGTTCTTCGCGGCTGACCGACTGCACCAGACCCGTGGTCACGGCGACCGCCGCGTTCTGCGGATTGCGGCCAGTGGCGAAGGCGTTGGGCTGCGGCTCGTCCATCAGGAACACGCGCGGCATCGGCAGGCCGGCGCGGCCGGCGAGTTCAGCCACGAGATTGAAGAGATCGGGCGCCGTGCGCTGGTCGACCTCATGGGCGCCGTACATCGACAGCACCATGCGGTCCGAATTCCAGTAGGCGAAAATATTGGTCGCAGCCGCGATCACGAGCGCGATCGTGGCACCGGTGGCGCCGCCGATCAGATAGCCGACGCCCATGAAGAGGCCGGTCAGACCGGCCAACAGAATGGCAGTCTTAAAATAGCTCATTGTGGTCTCCTTGCCGCCCGCGGCTGGACGCCGTGGCAGGCATCCCAGAGGTAGGAACTCACCCAAGACCGCTTCAAGATGCCGGGGTGCGTCGAGGCGCCGCGTTTGGCGACAGGAACCAACGCGCCAGCCGGATTAACGATCCGTAATCCGGTGGGATCGCGTGGCTTTGCGGCTGCCGGACGAGGCTGCTTGTGGAACGCCCGCGCCGCCGTCTACATTGCCGGGCAACGAGCAGCGTGATGAGGCGGGCCGGGAAAGCGAAGTGGCAAGCAATTTGCGTTTGTTCGGAAAAATGTTCGTCCGGAAAAAACTGGGAGGAAATTGAAGAAATGTTTTCGCATGTGATGATCGGCACCAACGACCTCGACAAGGCCAAGGCGTTCTATGACGCATTGCTCGGCACGCTCGGTGTGCGGCCGGCGCGGGTCGACGGCCACCGCATTTTCTACATCACCAAGACCGGAATATTCTCGGTGACCAAGCCGATCAACGGCCAGCCCGCGACGCCCGCCAATGGCGGCACCATCGGCTTTGCGGCCGACTCGCCCGAACAGGCCGACGCCTGGCACGCGGCCGGCATTGCCAATGGCGGAACGACCTGCGAAAATCCGCCGGGCATCCGCGAGGGTAGCACAGGCAAACTCTATCTCGCTTATTTGCGCGATCTCGACGGCAATAAGATCTGCGCGATGCACCGGCTGCCGGCGTAGATCGTAGGGTGGGTTAGGCGAAGCCGTAACCCACCATCTTTCTTTGCGGATCGGTGGGTTACGCCTTCGGCTAGCCCACCCTAGACGCCGCAACACAATCAGGGGGGCACGCCATGAGTCGATTTGTCAGATCCCTCGCGGCGTCCGCCGCACTGTTTGCGGCCAGCCTGCTGCCAGCCTACGCAGAGCTCGATGTCTCCAGCCTGAAGAAGGCGATCGAGACTTCGCTTGCGAGCGACTATCCAAAGCTTGATGCGCTCTACAAGGAAATCCACGCCCATCCTGAGCTTGCGTTTCAGGAAGTGAAGACCGCCGCCAGGCTTGCCGCCGAAATGCGCGCGCTCGGCTTCGAGGTCACCGAGAATGTCGGCAAGACCGGATTGGTCGCCATCTACAAAAATGGCGACGGACCCACCATCATGGTGCGCACCGAGCTCGACGCCCTGCCGATGGAGGAGAAGACCGGCCTCGACTATGCGAGCCGCGCCAAGACCAACTGGATGGGGCGGGAGGTGTTCGTCGCCCATAGCTGCGGCCATGACATCCACATGGCAAGCTGGGTTGGAACGGCGAAGACGCTGCTTGGCCTGAAGGAGCAATGGCGCGGCACGCTGATGTTCATCGCCCAGCCGGCGGAAGAGATCGTGGCCGGCGCCCGCGCCATGATTGCGGACGGCCTGTTCACGCGCTTCCCCAAGCCTGACGCCGCGTTTGGCCTGCATGCGGGCCCGTTCTCTCATGGCACGGGCTTCTATCGTTCCGGGGTCGGCTCGTCCGCCGCCGACGGCCTCGACATAACATTCCACGGCCGCGGCGGTCACGGCTCGGCGCCGCACACGACCGTCGACCCCGTGGGGATAGCGGCGCGCTTCATTGTCGAAGTGCAAAGCGTGATCAGCCGCGAAAAAAACCCGACCGAATTCGGTGTCGTGAGCATTGGCGCCATTCACGGTGGCACCGCTCCAAATATCATCCCCGACTCGGTGCGGCTCTCCGGCACCATTCGCTCCTACAAGCCCGAGGTTCGCGCCAAACTACATGCCGGGATCGAACGGACGGCAAAGGCGGCCGCGGCGATGTCGGATGCGCCCGCTCCCGACATCAGGATCGTCGAGGGCACCAAGCCCGTCATGAACGATCCGGATGTGGTCGCGGCCACCGCTGACGTGCTGAAGGCGGCATTCGGAGATAAGTTCAAGCTTTCGCCGCCGACGACCGCAAGCGAGGATTTCTCCGAATTCGCGGGTGCAGGCGTGCCATCGATGATGTTCAACATCGGCGTCTATGACCAGGAACGTATCGACGCAGCACGCGACGGCGGGCCACCGATACCGTCCAATCATTCGCCGCTGTTTGCGCCGGTGCCGAAACCGACCATCGAAACCGGCGTCACCGCGATGACGCTCGCGGTGCTCGGCGCGTTCGATCAGAAGGCCCGGCGCAAATGAGCGAGGCGGAAACGTAATTCGCCAATATCGTGACACACCGACCCCGCTTGCCATGCGGCGGAAAATCGCCTCGACCAGGCGCGCTTGTACAAGCCCTGCCCGCCCGTCTACATTGCCGGCCAACGAGCCGAGTGCGCGCCCGCAGATGAATGGTCTGCGCAAATGGGAGGAACAATCCATGAAACACGCCTACATCCCGCGGACGACGACCTACAATCTCAACCCAGGCGAAGAACTTAACGATTTGCGCATGTCGGACGAGGTTCGTCCGCTGTACGAGCACGTCAAAAAATTCATCCGCGAGACCGTCGATCCGATGTCGGTCGAGTTCATGCGCCTCGGCGAGGGCAAGAAGGACCGCTGGAGCTTTACGCCGGAGCAACTGGCGGTGCTGCAGAAGGCCAAGGACAAGGCCAAGGAAGAAGGCCTGTGGAATTTCTTTTTGCCTGATGCCGAGACCGGCGAAGGCCTGAAGAATCTCGACTATGCCTATATCGCGGTCGAGCTGGCGAAGAATCCGCTGGCGTCGGAGACCATGAACTGCTCGGCGCCCGACACCGGCAACATGGAAGTGCTGGAGCGCGTCGGCACCAAGGAGCAGAAGGAGAAGTGGCTGAAGCCGCTGCTGGCAGGCGAAATCCGCTCGGCCTACGCGATGACCGAACCCAACGTTGCCTCCTCCGACGCCAAGAATATTTCCACCACGGCAAAACTCGTCGGCGACGAATGGGTGATCAACGGCGAGAAGTATTACATCTCCGGCGCCGGCGATCCGCGCTGCAAGATCATGATCGTGATGGTGAAGACCAATCCCGATGCGCCGCCGAGCAAGCAGCAGTCGCAGATTTTGGTGCCGATCGACACGCCCGGTGTCGAGATTTTGGGCCCGATGCACGTGTTCGGTCACGACCACGCGCCGCGCGGTCACATGCATCTGCGCTTCAATAATTGCCGGGTGCCGAAGGAGAACATTTTGCTCGGCGAAGGCCGCGGCTTTGAAATCTCGCAAGTTCGCTTGGGACCGGGCCGCATCCATCACTGCATGCGCACCATCGGCAAGGCGGAAAAGGCGCTCGACCTGATGGTGTCGCGCGGGCTCACCCGCGAAGCCTTCGGCAAGAAGATCGCCCATCTCGGCGGAAACTTGCAGATCATCGCCCAGGCGCGCTGCGAGATCGAGGCGATGCGCCTGATGGTGCTGAAAGCGGCGAAAGCGATGGACGTGCTCGGCAACAAGGAAGCGCGGATCTGGGTCAGCATGGTCAAGGCCATGGTGCCGGAGCGCACCTGCAAGATCATCGACCAGGCGATCCAGATGCACGGCGCGACCGGCATTTCGCAGTGGAGCCCGCTCGGCGAGATGTACCAGGACGTCCGTCACCTCCGCTTCGCCGACGGTCCGGACGAGGTGCATTGGATGGTGGTCGGAAGGCATGAACTGAGCATGCCGTAACCTGAGCTGTCGTAGCAACCATTAGATCGATTGATTGTGCGCGATCGGATCGTCCGATTGCCGTGCGAGCATGACGCCGTGCTCGCCGCCGTCAAGGCGTGGCCTGGCGGCGGCGGAGGTTTTGAGCGGGACTGGAGCGACGGCCATCCTTGAGGGCGGCTGCGCGCGACGTCGTCGGAACGGCAGGTCGGGACGAAGAAACGGTGCTCCGGTCGAACCAAGAAACGGAAGGTCAGACGGTCGATGGGCTCGCGGTAAGTGTGGCGGCGGCTGGAGG
>NZ_AXAU01000026.1 GCF_000472965.1 Bradyrhizobium murdochi
AAGGGTGACTCCCGACTGCCCATTCCACTGCGGCGGATCAAGGTCCGGCGCGAGAGAGGCGGCACGATTACGCTGCTGACCAACGATCTTACCCGAACGGCCGTCGAGATCGCNGCCCTCTACAAGAGCCGTTGGCAAATCGAACTGCTGTTCCGCTGGATCAAGCAGCACCTCGACATCCGCAAGTTCCTCGGCACCAGCGACAATGCGATCCGCCTGCAAGTCCTCGCCGCGATGATCGCTTACCTGCTGCTGCGCATGGCCGCGCACGCCAACTGCATCACCATGCTGCCGCTCAGGCTGGCCGAACTCGTCAGCCAGTTCCTGTTCACCCGTCGATCCATCGCCACCATCGACAAGCCCCCACCCATCAATCCCAGCATTCGCAAACCTCCAACCTCCCCAAACCAGATGGAGTTCTGCTATGGCTGATCTTCCCCGGACAGCCCTGCGCTCTTTGCGGGGAGAGGTCGGAAACTTGGCAAAGCCAGGTTTCCGGGTGAGGGGCAAGGCAGGACGTCTCCGCGCAAACGTCATCTACCGAATTCGCGGATGGAGCCCCTCACCCCAACCCTCTCCCCGCGAAGAGCGGGGAGAGGGAGTTAATTTTTCTCACGTCCCGCGCGGCTTGACCCGGCGGGTCGGCAGCGCATTTGCCGGGTCTTCCGGCCAGGGGTGGCGGGGATACCGGCCGCGGAGGTCGGAACGCACCGCGGCATAGCTGCCGCGCCAAAAACCTGGAAGGTCGCGCGTCACCTGCACCGGGCGTTGCGCCGGGGACAGCAATTCCAGAACCAGCGGCACCTTGCCTTTGGCGATCGAAGGATGGGTGTTGAGCCCGAACAGCTCCTGCAGGCGCACAGCAATGGTCGGGCCCTGCTCGGCCTCGTAGTCGATCGCGAGCATGGTGCCGGTCGGAGCTTCGAAATGCGTCGGCGCCTCGCGCTCCAGTCGCGCGCGCAATTCCCATGGCAACAGCGTCATCAGCGCATCCGAGAGATCGCCGGGGGAAAAATCCTTCAGCGAGGTCTTGTCGTAGAGCGCGGGCACCAGCCAGTTCTCGGCTTCGGCTACCAGCGCTGCATCCGACAGATCGGGCCAGTTCTCGCCTTCCGCCTTGCGCAGAAACATCACGCGGTCGCGCCATTGCTTCAGGGATTTCGACCATGGCAGCTTATCGAGCCCGGCGGCGACCAGGCCCGTAGCGAAGATGCGTGCGGTCTCTGCCGACGGCGACAGCGCCATCGGCGCTTCCGACAGCGTAATTGCGTGCAGCGTCCGCTTGCGGCGCGCGCGCAGCGCCATCGCGCCGCGATCGAACGAAATCTCTTCGGTGCTTTCGATCTGATCGGCGAAATGCGATTCGATATCTCCTTGCGCGATCGGTGCTGCCAGCAGAATGCGTCCTTGGGCTGCGGTGCCGGTCAATTCGGCGACCGCGATATAGGGCGCGCGCGCCAGCGACGAGGCTTGCTCGACGGCGGCACCACGGCCGTTGGCGAGCACGAAACTGCCATTGCCGCGGTTGCGGGCGACGCGATCGGGAAAAGCAAGCGCGAGCATGACGCCAGTGGAGAGTTCTGCGTTAGGGACGCGAGACTGCGCGGGCTCCCCTCCCCCTTGCGGGGAGGGGCTGGGGAAGGGGGTGGCCGCAGGAAAGACTGCCCGTGTGGCCCCCTCTCCCCGGCCCTCCCCCGCAAGGGGGGAGGGAGAAGAAAGAGCACGCTCGCTCGATGACACCTGCCGCGCCCAGCGCTGCGCAAGACTGCGCGCGCTACTGGCGCGCGGCGAGCGGTCGCGGCGGAACTGATCGAGCCTGACATCGAGATCGACACTGTCGCCGCCAAGGCCGCGCTCGGTCAGGATCGCGGCGATTTCGGCGGCCTCTTCGCCGGCACCTAGCCGGTGCGAATCCACGATCATGCGCGCCAGCCGCGGCGGCAGCGCCAGAGCCCGAAGGCTCTTGCCCTCTGCGGTGATGCGGCCGTCGCTATCGAGAGCGCCGAGTTCGAGAAGCAGGCTGTCCGCTTCCTTCAGCGCCGGCGCCGGCGGGGGATCGAGAAACGCCAGCGTCGCCGGATCGCGGACGCCCCATTGCGCGAGGTCGAGCACCAGCGAAGATAGATCGGCCGAGAGAATTTCGGGCTGGGTATAGGCGGCGAGCGACGCCGTTTGCGGCTCGTCCCATAGCCGGTAGCACACGCCGGGCTCGGTGCGGCCGGCGCGGCCGCGGCGCTGGTCGACCGCGGCGCGCGAGGCGCGCACGGTCTCCAGCCGCGTCAGGCCGATATCGGGCTCGTAGCGCGGCACCCGCGCCAGGCCGGAATCGACGACGATGCGGACGCCCTCGATGGTGAGCGAGGTCTCGGCGATCGAAGTCGCCAACACGACCTTGCGTTGCCCCTTCGGTGCCGGCGCGATGGCGCGGTCCTGCACGGTGGCCTCCAGCGCGCCAAAAAGCGGCACGATCTCGACGCTTGCATCATGAATCCGCTCACCAAGAAAATTCTGCGTGCGGCGGATTTCGGCGGCGCCCGGCAGAAACGCCAGCACCGAGCCGGGATCGGCGCGCAGCGCGGTCGCGATCGCATCCGCCATCTGCCGCTCGATGGGTGCGTCCGTCTTGCGGCCGAGATAACGCGTCTCCACCGGAAAAGCGCGGCCTTCGCTGGCAATCACTGGTGCATCGCCGAGCAACTTGCCGACCCTTGCGCCGTCGAGTGTCGCCGACATCACGAGGATGCGCAGGTCCTCGCGCAGGCCGGTCTGCGCATCGCGGGCGAGCGCGAGCCCCAGATCGGCATCGAGCGACCGCTCGTGAAATTCATCGAACAGCACAGCTGCAACGCCGTTCAACTCGGGATCATCGAGAATCTGGCGTGAAAAGATGCCCTCGGTGACCACCTCGATCCGGGTCGCGCGCGAGATCTTGGAGCCGAAGCGGACGCGATAGCCGACGGTCTCCCCTGCCCGCTCGCCGAGCGTACGCGCCATTCGTTCGACGCTGGCCCGCGCCGCGATCCGCCGCGGCTCCAGCATGATGATCTTCTTGTCCTTCAGCCACGGCACATCGAGCAGCGCCAGCGGCACCCGCGTGGTTTTGCCGGCCCCGGGAGGCGCCACTAACACCGCGGTGTTGTTGGCCGCGAGCGTGCGGTCGAGCTCATCGAGCACCGCGTCGATCGGGAGAGGGGTGTCGAAGGTAAGAGGCAATATCTCTCATCCGTCATCACCCGCGAAAGCGAGCGATCCAGTAAACGCAGCCGCTACTGACTACGAAGACCGTGCGTACTGGATACCGCGCCTGCGCGGGGTATGACAACTATGGTTGCGGCTACACCTTCGGCTCAGGCGCCCGTCCGACACTCTCGTACGTGAAGCCCTGCGCGGCCATGTCCTCGGGGCGATAGATGTTGCGCAGATCGACCACGACAGGCTGCGCCATTTCATTCTTCAAGCGCTCCAGATCAAGCGCCCGGAACTGGACCCACTCGGTAACGATCACCAGCGCATCGGCGCCGCGCGCGCATTCGTAAGGATCGCTGCAATATTCGATCTCGGGCAGTTCCTTCTTCGCCTGCTCCATGCCGACCGGATCGTGCGCGCGCACTTTCGCACCCATGTCGAGCAGGCCGGTGACGAGCGGAATCGACGGCGCCTCGCGCATGTCGTCGGTATCGGGTTTGAAGGTGAGGCCGAGCACCGCCACCGTCTTGCCGCGCAGATTGCCGGCGGCGCTCGATACCTTGCGTGCCATCGCGCGCTTGCGAATGTCATTGACGCCGAGCACGGCCTCGACGATGCGCAGTTGCACGTCATGGTCCTGGGCGATCTTGACCAGCGCGCGGGTATCCTTCGGAAAGCAGGAGCCGCCGAAGCCCGGGCCGGCATGCAGGAATTTTGAGCCGATGCGGTTGTCGAGCCCGATGCCGCGCGCGACTTGCTGCACATCGGCGCCGACTTTTTCCGAGAGATCGGCAATCTCGTTGATGAAGGTGATCTTGGTGGCGAGGAACGCGTTGGCCGCGTATTTGATCAGTTCAGCGGTGCGCCGCGCCGTGAACATCAACGGCGCCTGGTTGAGCGACAGCGGCCGGTAGACGTCGCCGAGCACCTTGCGCCCGCGTTCGTCATCGGTCCCGACCACGATACGGTCAGGGAATTTGAAGTCGCGGATTGCGGCGCCCTCGCGCAAAAATTCCGGATTGGAGGCGACCACCACGTCGGCAGTGGGATTGGCCTCGCGGATCAATCGCTCGACCTCATCGCCAGTGCCGACCGGCACGGTCGACTTGGTTACCACCACCGTGAAGCCCGACAGCACCGCCGCAATCTCGCGCGCGGCGCTGTAGACGTAAGTGAGGTCGGCATGGCCGTCGCCACGCCGCGAGGGCGTTCCGACCGCAATGAACACGGCGTCCGCTTCCGCCACCGGCGCGGTCAGGTCGGTGGTGAAATCCAGCCGCTTGGCCTTGACATTGGAGGCCACCAGCGCGTCGAGCCCGGGCTCGAAAATCGGGATCTCTCCTCGGCGCAGGGCTTCGATCTTGCCGGCGTCCTTGTCCACGCAGGTGACCTGGTGGCCGAAATCGGCAAAGCAGGCGCCGGATACCAGCCCCACATAGCCCGTGCCAATCATGGCGATTCGCATGAAAACAATCCGTATTTGATGGTTAACGCCAATCCCGATTTCGCAGGCGTCTTAGAGCATTTTTCATCAAAGGGGAAACCGGAAAAAGCGCCCGATCCCGGCATGTGATTTGTATGGATAAAGAAGAAAGCAACGGATCGGGCCGAAGATGCGGCCGCCTCGCGCCGAAAAGGGACACCGATGACTTCAAACGGTACATCCGCCGTCACGGAACGCTCCACCCGCATCGACTGGGTGGACTACGCCAAGGGCATCTGCATCGTCATGGTGGTGATGATGCATTCGGTGCTGGGAGTGGAAGCGGCGGCCGGCCAGACCGGCTTCATGCATGCGTTCGTGATGTTCGCAAAACCGTTCCGGATGCCGGATTTCTTCCTGATTTCGGGCCTGTTTCTTGCCGTTGTCATCGACCGTGACTGGCGCACCTATCTCGATCGCAAGGTCCTGCACTTCGCTTATTTTTATGTGCTGTGGGTGACGATCCAGTTCGGCTTCAAGGCTCCTGGCTTCGCCGCTGAATCGGGTTGGCGGCATGTCGGATTCATGTATCTGGAATCCTTCATCGAGCCGTTCGGCACGCTGTGGTTCATTTATTTGTTGCCGGTGTTCTTCGTTGTCACAAAACTGTTGCGTGGCGCCGCGCCGCTTGCGATCTGGCTCGCGGCCGCGGCGCTCGAGATGGCGCATATCACGACCGGCTGGACCGTGATCGACGAGTTCTGCGGGCGTTTCGTCTATTTCTATTCCGGCTACCTGTTTGCCAATTACGTGTTCGCGTTGTCGGACCGCGCGCGGGCGCGCCCGGCCCTCGCACTCGTGGGCGTCGCGATGTGGACGCTCGTCAACGGCGCGCTGGTCGTATCCGGCTTTGACGAATGGCCGCTCGTGTCGCTGGCGCTCGGCTTTGCGGGCGCCGGCGCCATCATCGTCATGGGCACGCTGCTGGAGCGCATGCAGTGGCTGAATTTCCTGCGCTATTGCGGCGAGCATTCCATCGTCATCTATCTCGCCTTCTTCCTGCCGATGGCGGTGACCCGAACGCTGCTTTTGAAGACCGGCCTGATCGCCGATATCGGGCTGGTCTCGCTGATCGTGACGGTTGCGGGCGTCGCGGGGGCGGTAGTGATCTGGCGCCTGGCAGTGGCGCTGCGGGCAAACTTCCTGTTCGAGCGCCCGGCCGCGTTCTGGATCGTGCCGAAAAAGGCCGCGCCGGCGCTGCAGCCGGCGGAGTAATCTCTATCGTCGTCCCTGCGCACGCAGGGATGACGAAAATTGGCTGTGCGGCAATCCCAAATTACCGCCCCTCGAGGCTGTCAATCCGCGCAAAAATCCCTAAATTTCGGCCATGCCGAAATCAGCCCCCAAAGCCGCCGCGAAACCCGCTCCCGCCAAAGCGCCTGCCAGGGCGCCCGCCAAAGCCCCTGCCAAGGGCGACCATGTGTTCCTGGTCGACGGTTCCGGCTACATTTTCCGCGCCTACCACGCGCTGCCGCCCTTGAACCGCAAATCCGACGGGCTGCAGGTCAATGCCGTGCTCGGGTTCTGCAATATGCTGTGGAAGCTGTTGCGCGAGATGCCCGAGGATAATAAGCCGACGCATCTGGCGGTCGTGTTCGATAAATCGGAGATCACGTTCCGCAACAAGCTCTATCCCGATTACAAGGCGCACCGGACAGCAGCGCCGGACGATCTGATCCCGCAATTCGCGCTGATCCGCGAGGCGGTGCGCGCGTTCGACCTGCCCTGCCTGGAACAGGTCGGCTTCGAGGCCGACGACCTGATCGCGACCTATGTCCGCATTGCCTGCGAGCGCGGCGCCACCGCCACCATCGTGTCCTCGGACAAGGATCTGATGCAACTCGTGACCGACTGCGTCACCATGTACGACACCATGAAGGACCGGCGCCTCGGGGTCGCCGAGGTGATCGAGAAATTCGGCGTTCCGCCGGAAAAGGTCGTCGAGGTGCAGGCGTTGGCCGGCGATTCCACCGACAACGTGCCGGGCGTTCCTGGCATCGGCGTCAAGACCGCAGCACAACTGATCGTCGAATATGGCGACCTGGAAACGCTGCTGCAGCGCGCCGGTGAGATCAAGCAGCCGAAACGGCGCGAGGCTCTGCTCGAGAACGCCGAGAAGGCGCGGATCTCGCGGCAACTGGTGCTGCTCGACGACAAGGTCGATCTCGAAGTGCCGCTCGACGACCTTGCCGTGCACGAGCCGGATGCGCGCAAGCTGATCGCCTTCCTAAAAGCGATGGAATTCTCCACCCTTACCCGCCGCGTCGCTGAATATTCGCAAGTAGACCCCGCCGATATCGAGCCGGATGCCGGCAACAAGAGCGGCGCCAGTGTCTTCGCGGTGCCGCCATCGGGCAAGAAGCCGGAGGGCTATGAAGGCGCGACGTTGGATAGTCCTCCCGCCGGCAAAGCTGGCACCTCGCCGGGCAAGACCGGCGGCGACAAGCAGGACAAGGCGGCGAGCCACAAGGGTACGCCGATATCGCTGGCCGCGGTCCGCGCGGAAACCGCGCGAAAACTGCCGGTCGATCGGACCAAGTACCAGACCATCCGCACGATCGATGAGCTCAATGCCTGGGTTGCGCGGGCCTATGACGCCGGCACGTTTGCGATCGTCGCCAAGGCGAGCTCGGACGATCCAATGCAGGCCGACATCTGCGGCATTGCGCTGGCGCTGGCGCCAAACGACGCCTGCTATATTCCACTCACGCACAAGCAATCCGGCGGCGGCGCCGGCCTGTTCGACGCCGGCCTCGCGCCGGACCAGATCACGGCTGCCGAGGCGCTGGCGGGGCTGCAGCCGCTGTTGGAATCACAGGGCATTCTCAAGATCGGCTTCGATATCAAGTTCAGCGCCGTGATGCTGGCGCAGCACGGCGTCACCCTGCGCAACGTCGACGACGCGCAATTGATGTCGTACGCGCTCGACGCCGGACGCAATTCACATGCGCTGGGGTCGCTCGCCGAACGTTGGTTTGGCCATGCCGTCACGAGCGAAAGCGAGCTAATCGGCAACGGCAAGAACAAGCTGACCTTCGATCAGGTCGCGATCGACAAGGCGGCCGTCTATTCAGCCGAAAGCGCCGACGTAATCCTGCGGCTGCACCGCGTGCTCAGACCACGGCTCGCCGCGGAGCACATGATGACGGTCTACGAGACCCTGGAGCGGCCGCTGGCCACCGTGCTGGCGCGGATGGAGCGGCGCGGCATTTCGATTGACCGCCAGGTGCTGTCGCGGCTGTCGGGTGATTTCGCCCAGACCGCAGCGCGCGTCGAGGCCGAGTTGCAAGAGATCGCCGGCGAGCCGATCAATGTCGGTAGCCCCAAGCAGATCGGCGACATCATCTTCGGCAAGATGGGCATCCCCGGCGGTACGAAGACCAAGACCGGGGCGTGGTCGACCTCGGCGCAGATTCTCGACGAGCTCGCCGAGCAGGGTCATGAATTCCCGAAGAAAATTCTGGAGTGGCGGCAGGTCTCGAAACTAAAATCGACCTATACTGACGCGCTGCCGAATTACGTGCATCCGCAGACCCACCGCGTGCACACGACGTATGCGCTGGCCGCGACCACCACGGGGCGGCTGTCGTCGAACGAGCCGAACCTGCAGAACATTCCGGTTCGCACCGAGGACGGCCGCAAGATCCGCCGCGCCTTTATTGCAACGCCGGGCCACAAGCTGGTGTCGGCGGATTATTCGCAGATCGAATTGCGGCTGCTAGCCGAGATTGCGGACATCCCCGTTTTGAAGCAGGCGTTCCGCGACGGGCTCGACATTCACGCCATGACCGCCTCCGAAATGTTCGGCGTGCCGATCAAGGACATGCCGGGCGAAGTGCGGCGGCGCGCGAAAGCGATCAATTTCGGTATCATCTACGGCATCTCGGCATTCGGCCTCGCCAACCAGCTCGGCATCGCCCGCGAGGAAGCCTCCGCCTACATCAAGAAGTATTTTGAGCGCTTCCCGGGCATCCGCGCTTACATGGACGAGACACGGGATTTCTGTCGCACCAATGGTTATGTGCTGACCCTGTTCGGGCGGAAATGCCATTACCCCGACATCAAGGCCTCCAACGCCTCGATCCGCTCCTTCAACGAGCGCGCCGCAATCAATGCGCGCCTGCAAGGCACCGCCGCCGACATCATCCGCCGCGCCATGATCCGGATGGAGGACGCGCTGGCGGAGAAGAAGCTATCGGCGCAGATGCTGTTGCAAGTGCATGACGAGCTGATCTTCGAGGTGCCCGACGACGAAGTGGCGGCGACGCTGCCGGTGGTGCAGCGCGTCATGCAGGACGCGCCGTTCCCGGCGGTCGTGCTCTCGGTGCCGCTGCAGGTGGATGCGCGGGCGGCGAATAATTGGGACGAGGCGCATTAGCTTTACCTCTCCCGCTTGCGGGGGAGGTCGACGCGCGTAAGCGCGGNGGGNGGGGGTCTCTCCGCGAATTCTGATGCCTCTTATGCGGCAGCACCCCCACCCCAGCCCTCCCCCGCACGCGGGAGAGGGAGCGCACTGCCGATGCGGCTTCACAGAAATGTCCTCGGAGCAATATACGAAATGACATCGCCGCGCACTGCGCGCTAGAAACGTGCGCATTCCTCGCCGCGAGTCTGCCATGCCTCATCTCCCCACGCTGCTCGGCTTCGCCCTGGTCTCGCTCGGCATGGTGCTGACGCCGGGGCCGAACATGATCTACCTGATCTCGCGCTCGATCACGCAAGGGCCGGCAGCCGGCATCGTCTCGCTGGGTGGCGTCGCACTCGGCTTTGTGTTCTACATGCTGTGCGCGGCGTTCGGGATCACCGCGCTGTTGTTCGCAGTGCCCTATGCTTACGACGCGTTGCGCTTCGCGGGCGCCGCTTATCTGTTGTGGCTGGCGTGGCAGGCGCTGAAGCCCAACGGGCGCTCGCCGTTTCAGGTGAAAAAGCTGCAAGTCGACGGCCCGCGGAAATTGTTTGCGATGGGCTTCATCACCAATCTGCTCAATCCAAAGATCGCGATGCTGTACCTGGCACTGTTGCCGCAGTTCATCGATCCCGCGGTCGGCAGCGTACTGACGCAGTCGCTGGCGCTCGGCGCGATCCAGATCGTGATCAGCGTTTCCGTCAATGCAATGATCGCGCTCGCTGCCGGATCGATCGCAATGTTTCTCGGCTCGCGGCCGACGTGGCTGTTGCTGCAGCGCTGGCTGATGGGAACGGTGCTGGCGGGGCTTGCGGTGAAGATGGCGTTCGAGGCGAAAAGGGCGTAAGACTCCGCTATCTCCAACCCACCGTTGTCATCGCCGGCTTGCCGCCTCCGCTAAAGCTTCGGCGAGCCAGCATTGTGAAAGCCTCGGCGAAGCCTTGGCGTAGCGGTGGGTCGGGACAGCGAGTATCAATCCAGCTTGGCTTCCATGCCGCGCTTGGTCGCCGGGCGCGCCATCATGGCGTTGTACCAGCGCTCGACGTTCGGAAAATCCTTCAGCTCCACCTTGTGACGTGGGTGGCGCCAGGCCCAGCCCAGGATGGCGAAGTCGGCGACCGACAAGGCATCGGCGACGAACTCCCGGCCCTCCAGCCGACGGTCGAGGACGCCGTAGAGCCGGCGCGTCTCGGCCATGAAGCGCTTGAGGCCGTAGGCGCGGTCGGTCTCGTTCTCCAGCGCGATGAAATGGTGCACCTGGCCCGGCATCGGCCCAAATCCGCCCATCTGCCACATCAGCCATTCATAGACCGGGATACGCTCGGCCAGCGGCCTGGGCAGGAACTTGCCGGTCTTCTCGCCGAGATAAAGCAGGATCGCACCGGATTCGAAGATACTGACCGGCTTGCCGCCGGGGCCGTCGGGATCGACGATCGCCGGGATCTTGTTGTTCGGGCTGAGCTTGAGAAAGGCGGGCGCCATCTGCTCGCCCTTGGTGATGTTGATCGGGATCACCTTGTAGGGCAGCCCCATTTCCTCCAGCGCAACCGAGATCTTGCGGCCGTTCGGCGTGTTCCAGGTGTGCAGTTCGATTGTCATTTTTTGTCATCCCCGCGGAAAGCGCGGTATCCAGTACCCCGGAACTTCCGGGCGTTACAACCGCCGCCGCGGAATACGGGGCCATCCGCTTTCGCGGATGCCGACATGGTGCCCTGTTGACGGCGTCGGATCGGCGCTGGAATCTGCCCCGCAGCGCCGATAGATTGCGCCCCGCCTGAAACCTTCGGGGAAACCGTCTTGTCCAAATCAGCCTCCCGCGCCCGCCTCGCCGAGATCATCCGCAAGCGCTCGTTCGGCCGCGGCGAGATCACGCTGGCCTCAGGCCGCAAGAGCGACTTCTACTTCAACCTCAAGCCGACCATGCTCGACCCCGAAGGTGCGGCGCTGTTGGCTGAACTGACCTATGAGGCGCTGAAGGACGACAATCTCGATTTCGTCGGCGGGCTGGAGATGGGCGCCGTCCCACTGGCGGGCGCGATCGCGCAGCTCTCCTGGCTGAAGGGGCACCCGATAGCGGCGTTTTTCGTGCGCAAGAAGCCAAAGGAGCATGGCGCGCGTCTCGCTGTGGAGGGCCTTGCCAAGGGGGAGACCCTGCAGGGCAAGCGCATCGTGATCGTAGAGGACGTCACCACCACCGGCGGCTCGGCATTGAAGGCGGTCGAGGCCGTGCGCGAAGCCGGCGGCGAGATCGTGCTGGTGCTTACGATGGTCGACCGCGAGGAAGGCGCGACCGAAGCCTTTGCCGAGGCAGGGCTCGAGTTTCGTTCGCTGTACAAAGCGGGCGAATTTTTGAAGGGGTGAATAGGTCTTCCCCCGTCCCGCTCATCACTCATTTACCATCCGCCGTTAAGGTTACCGGAACTGAAGCCGTCGCGCTTCAGCGCGTTTGTTACGTTGGGTGGAGTTGACGTTGCGTACAGAGTTGGCTTTTTCGCGCGTGCGGCGCCGCGCGACGTTTGTTGCCGCAGCGATCGTTTCGGGCGCTCTCCTGCTCGCGCCCGGCAGCGTTTCCGCCGAAGGCCTGTTCGATTTCCTGTTCGGCGGCGCGCAGAAGCAGCAGACGCGGCAAGCGTCACCGCAAGCCAATTTCTTCGCCGATCCGTTCGGCCTCAATCAGCAGCCATCGGCGCCCGCCCCGGCCCCGCGCGTGGCGGGCTCCGGGCCAGCGTTTTGCGTGCGAAGCTGCGACGGCAAGTATTTTCCGCTGACCATGCGCGGCACCGCCTCGCCGGTGCAGACCTGCCAGGCGTTCTGCCCGGCCAGCGTCACCAAGGTGTTTTACGGCACCAACATCGATCATGCGACCGCCAGTAACGGCGAGCGTTATGCCGACAGCGAGAACGCCTACGCCTATCGCAAGGCGCTGAGCGCCGACTGCACCTGCAACGGCCGAAGCCCGTCCGGGCTTGCGCCGGTCGATCTCACGCTCGATACCTCGCTGCGCTCCGGCGACGTCGTCGCCACCACCGATGGGCTGGTGGCCTATACCGGCGTGCGTCTTGGCGCCGACCACACGGCGGAGTTCACGCCAGTCGCCTCCTATCCCGGCCTCACAGCAGATGTCCGCGCCCGGCTCGGCGAAATGAAGGTCGCGCCAGTCAGCGCCGAGATGGTCGCGGGCACCGCGCCGCTGCCCGAAGCACGGCGCGACGACGAACTGCCGACCGCCTCGATCCCGAAGACGGCCGCGTCGAAAGCGGCGAAGCGGGCGGAAGCGCGATAGTGCACCCGCAGTACGCCGCAGGGCCCAAACACAAAATTACGAAAACAACCCCATGCAAAGTAGCGTGGGCCCGGCCTCGCAGCATTCACATAGCTGACGCCAGCACTACCGCCCCACGATGACGCCAATCACGTTCGGCGCCGACAGGTATTTTTCCTCGATCGCCGCGCGTGCCGCGGCGCGATTTTCCGGCGTCAGCAGGCCGCGCTTCTCGGCCAGAATCATCCAGCAATAGCCCCACCAGTCCGTCAGCATGCCCTGGTCGTCGACGAGATCGTAGCCTTGCTCGGCGGCAAAAATCCGCGCCTGCGCCTCATCCAGCGAATCGAGAAAGGCGTGATCCTCGATCGAAAACAGTTCGTCGCTGAAATCGTCCGTGGTGTAACCCCACACCGACATGCAGACCGCGTTGAACTCGCGGTCGATCGCGTCGTCGTCGACGAGTTGGCGGCGCGAGGCCTGGTGCAGGCGCGACAACGAGCGCGCGAAATCGGCGATGCGGGTGAGAGCGAACTGATCGAAAGCGATGGTGGACATGTAGTCCTCGCAAACTCGGATGGGCCTATATGTTGTGTCGGCGACGTGCCGAATCACAATGATATATCAAAGGCTTGCTAAGATGTTCTTAATTTGTTCTAGCTCTGGGCCGAAATTTCGCCTATCCGGTTGCCGCAAGGCTCGAGAATCATGGATGGGGCGCGAACCCGCCAGATTCGGATGCTGTTGCTGGAAGCGGCCGACGCGATCGAGCTGCCGCAGAAGCTCTATCTCCGCTATCCCGCGCTTGCCGAGGAAAGCGAGCCTTGAGATCGCGCAATGGGATGAACCATCGGCAACTCAATCCTTCACATCGCCGACAACAGTTTGTCGCCGCAATAATTGGCGTAGAATTTTCCGCCGCATTGCCGCTTGATCGCGGCACAACGCGCCTCTGGTGAAGCGCCCTTTGCGACGCTGAATGAGCAGCTCAGCCCGTCGGCACTTCTGCCGGTCTTGCCCGCGGCAAAGGCGGCGCTAGTGGCGCTGATGCAGACTATCAATAACGCGGTGGCCGCGATCTCGATCGTCAATCTCATGACAGGCCCTCCCCGTTTTGCTGGCACGCGATTCCTTGGACCCCAATCGGCATCTAGCCACCTAGCCTAGCGATCCCTGTACTTTGGTATTGAATTATAACACCAAAAGCCGGCTGCCGGTGCCGCGAAATCGGCCCGGTCTTTGCATAAATTCATACCAGCGCAGTGCACAACATACTCCGGCGTTCTCCGGCGTTTCGGTTACCGGACAAGACGCCTATGTTGTGAGTTTCAATGCAGGGATCGACGTGTTGCAGGAACAAATCGCAGGGAACTATCCGGCACTTGGCCAGCCGGTCGACGAACTCGCGCTGGCCGAGATCAAGGGCGCCATCCTCGCCAAGCTGCGCCTTGCGATCGGCAAGGACGCCGGCATGGCGACGCGTCGCGACTGGTACAAGGCCGCGGCGCTGGCGCTGCGCGACCGCATCGTGCACCGCTGGCTGACGGCCGAGAAGGAAAGCTACGATGCCGGCAGCAAGCGGGTCTATTACCTCTCGCTCGAATTCCTGATCGGCCGGCTGTTCACCGACGCGCTGAACAATATGGGCCTCTTGCCGGTGTTCGAGGCGGCGCTCGGCGATCTCGGCGTCGGCCTGGATGATTTGCGCAAATGCGAGCCGGATGCCGCGCTCGGCAATGGCGGTCTCGGACGGCTTGCGGCGTGCTTCATGGAAAGCATGGCGACGCTGGCCGTTCCCGCTATCGGCTACGGCATTCGCTACGATTTCGGCCTGTTCCGCCAGATCATTTCGCAAGGCTGGCAGCAGGAATATCCCGACGAATGGCTGAGCTTCGGCAACCCCTGGGAATTCCTGCGGGCGGAGGTGGTCTATCACGTTCATTTCGGCGGCTTTGTTGATCACGTCGACGACCACGGGCGCGACCGCGCGACGTGGCGGCCGGCGGAAACCGTGCAGGCCGTCGCCTATGACACGCCGATCGTGGGCTGGCGCGGCCAGCATGTCAACGCGCTGCGGCTATGGTCGGCGCGCTCGCCCGATCCCTTGCGGCTCGACGTCTTCAACACCGGCGACTACCTCGGCGCCGTCGCCGAGGAAGCGCGCGCGGAATCAATCTGCAAATTCCTCTACCCGAACGACGAGAGCCCCGCGGGGCGCGAGCTGCGGCTACGGCAGGAATACTTCTTCGTCTCGGCCTCGCTGCAGGACCTGGTCAAGCGGCACCTCGCCTCGGACGGGCAGTTGCGCAGCTTGGCGATGAAGGCCGCGGTGCAGCTCAACGACACCCATCCGAGCCTCGCCGTCACCGAGCTGATGCGCATCCTGGTCGATCTGCACAATTTCCGCTGGGACGAGGCGTGGAAGATCACGGTGGCGACATTTTCCTACACCAATCACACCCTGCTGCCGGAAGCGCTGGAGACCTGGCCGGTCGAACTGTTCGAGCGGCTGCTGCCGCGGCATCTCGAAATTATCTACCGCATCAACGCTGCGCATCTGGCACTGGCCGATCAGCGCTGCCCCGGCGACATCGAGTATCGTGCGTCGGTGTCGCTGATCGACGAGAAGTCCGGACGTCGCGTGCGGATGGGGCAGCTCGCCTTCGTCGGCTCGCACCGCATCAACGGCGTGTCGGCAATGCACTCGGACCTGATGAAGGAGACCGTGTTCCACGATCTCAATCATCTCTATCCGGGCCGCATCACCAACAAGACCAACGGCATCACCTTCCGCCGCTGGCTGATGCTGGCCAATCCGAAGCTCACCGGGCTTATGCGCGAGGTCTGCGGCGAGGCCGTGCTCGACGACTTCTCGCTGTTCGAGCGCCTCGAGGCCCACGCCAGCGACAACGCGTTCCAGCAGCGCTTTCGCGAGGTCAAGCATCACAACAAGGTGGCGCTGGCGCGGGTCATCAACGAGCGCCTTGGCGTCAAGATCGATCCGTCGGCCTTGTTCGATATCCAGATCAAGCGCATCCACGAGTACAAGCGGCAATTGCTCAATGTCGTCGAGACCACTGCGCTGTACCAGGCGATCAAGGACGAGCCGCAGCGCGACTGGGTGCCGCGCGTAAAAATCTTCGCCGGCAAGGCGGCGGCGAGCTATCGCTACGCCAAGCTGATCATCAAGCTGATCAACGATGTCGCCGAAGTCGTCAACAACGACCCTGACGTCGCAGGAAGGCTGAAGGTCGTCTTTCTCGCCGACTACAATGTCAGCCTCGCCGAAGTGATCATTCCGGCCGCCGATCTATCCGAACAGATTTCGACCGCCGGCATGGAAGCCTCCGGTACCGGTAACATGAAGCTGGCGCTAAACGGCGCGCTGACGATCGGCACGCTCGACGGCGCCAACATCGAAATCCGCGACCATGTCGGCGCGGAGAATATCGCGATCTTCGGCATGGAGGCCGGCGACGTCATGGTCCGGCGTAAGCAGGGCCTGGATGCGACCGATGTGATCAGCCGCTCGCCGCGGCTGGCGCGCGCCATTACCGCAATCGAGAGCGGCGCGTTCTCGCCCGACGATCGCGCCCGTTTCGCCTCGATCGGCCACGCTCTGCGCTATCTCGACCACTACATGGTCTCGGCCGATTTCGATTCCTACTACACGGCGCAGCGCGGCATCGACGCGCGCTGGCAGGTGGTGCCGGCCTGGACCCGCGCCTCGATCCTCAACGTGGCGCGGATGCCGTGGTTCTCCTCGGACCGCACCATCCGCGAATATGCCGAGGAGATCTGGAACGTGCCGGTGCAGGCGGCGTCGGCCGTGCCGGAGCCGGAGGCGCAACGCGGGGCGACGCGATAAATCCCGGGGCACGGAATCATTACCTCAGACGTCATTGAATTCGACTGAATAGCAGCGATACTCCGCGGAGCCTGTCATCGGGCGCGCATTCGCGCGACCCGTTGGCTCCTCGCAATGACGGAAAATATGGAATGCTGACCAAAGCCCCACACCTCTTCGACGACGCGACGCGAGTCACCGCCGGTGACAGTTGCTGGCAGGGCAAGACCAGCCCGGATTACTGGGCCTTTGTCGGCCCGTTCGGCGGCTGCACAGCCGCCACCATCCTGCGCGCGCTGATGGAGCATCCGCAGCGCGCAGGCGATCCGTTGTCGGTCACGGTGAATTTCTGCGCGCCGATCGCCGAAGGCGGCTTCGATCTCGACGTCCGCCTGGTCAAGGCCAACCGTTCGAGCCAGCATTGGTGCGTGGAGATGACGCAAGGCGGCGGCGATGTCGCGACGCTGGCTACCGCCGTGTTCGCCGAGCGCCGTCCGTCCTGGTCGCACCAGCAGGCAAAATTTCCGGGCGCCACGCCGTTCGAGCAGGCACGTTCGTTTCCGAACACGCCGATGACCTGGACGCACCAGTATGATTTCCGCTTCGTCGAGGGTGAGCCGAGTTTGTACGGATCGCCTGCCACGGCACCGCTCGATGCGTTCTCCAAACAGTGGATCGGCGACCGCATACCGCGGAAGGTCGACATGCTGTCGCTGATGTCGATGTCGGATGCGTTCTTCGGACGGGTATTTCTGGCGCGGCGGGAACTGGTCCCGTTCGGCACGGTATCGCTGACGACGTATTTCCATACCGCGTCGGACGATCTCGCGGCCGAGGATATCACGCGGGTATTGGCGGTGGCGGACGCCAGAACTTTCCACAGGAGTTATGGCGACCAGCACGGCGAATTATGGTCGCCGTCGGGACGCCTCCTCGCAACCACGACGCAAATCGCCTATTTCAAGGCGTGAGCGGAGCATCGGCGGATCGGCTTTCTTGTAGGGTGGGCAAAGGCGCACTTGCGCCGTGCCCACCATCGATCCAATCATTGCATTGAATGGTGGGCACGCTTCGCTTTGCCCACCCTACAATTTGATCGAGGCTGCCTGCATGTCCGACGCCAATGCTCCCCGCATCGCCCTGCTCGGTGTCCCCCTCGAGATCGGCGCCTCGCAGGCCGGCACGCTGATGGGACCGGCGGCGCTGCGCACCGCAGGCATCGGCCGCATCCTCGATCAACTCGGTTTTGTCGTCGAAGACCATGGCGATATGCTGACCCCGGCCATTGCTCCCGCCGAGGGGCCGCCGCCGGCGAATGCCAAATATTACGACGTGATCAAAACCTGGATCCGCGCGCTCAGCGAGCGCTCGTATTTGCTCGCGCAATCCGGCGCCGTTCCGATCTTCATGGGCGGCGATCACTCGCTCTCGATGGGCTCGGTGAACGGCGTCGCGCGGCACTGGCAGGAACAGGGCCGGCCGTTGTTCGTGCTGTGGCTCGATGCGCATGCCGATTACAACACGCCGCAGACGAGCGAGACCGGCAACATGCACGGCATGTCGGCGGCCTTTCTCTGCGGCGAGGACGGTCTCGAGGGCCTGCTCGGCGACGTGCCCCGCGCCTCGATCGGTCCCGAGCGGCTCGATCTGTTCGGCATCCGCTCGATCGATCCGCTGGAGAAGAAACTGGTGTTCGACCGCCGCGTCGCCATCGCTGACATGCGCGCCATCGACGAGTTCGGCGTCGCCGTCCTGATCCGGCGCGTGATCGAGCGCGTCAGGGCGAGCAACGGGGTGCTGCATTTAAGCTTCGACGTCGATTTTCTCGATCCAGCGGTCGCTCCCGGCGTCGGCACCACGGTACCGGGTGGCGCGACCTATCGCGAAGCGCATCTCATCATGGAGTTGCTGCACGATTCCGGTCTGGTGCGATCAGTCGACATCGTCGAGCTCAACCCGTTCCTGGACGAACGCGGCCGCACCGCGCGCGTCGCGGTCGAGTTGATCAGCAGCCTGTTCGGCCTGCAGATCACCGATCGTCGCACGCCCAGCAACGCGGTCTTTCCGGACAACAGCCAAATTCGTCGGAAAAGCAAAAAGGGCGGCCCATGAAGCCGCCCTTTGGAGCAGTTGCCTGCGTTTGAGCCTTACTCGGCCGCGAGCTTCAAATCCGGCGCGGCAGCGCGAACTTCGGCGTCGACCTGGGCTTCGAACTTGGCAAAGTTCTTCTGGAACATGCCGACCAGTGCGCGCGCGGTCTTGTCGAACTCGGCCTTGTCCTTCCAGGTGTTGACCGGATTGAGAATCTCGCTGGGCACGCCCGGCAGCGCGGTCGGCACCGCAAAACCGAAATATTTGTCGGTCCGGAATTCGACATTGCGCAACGAACCGTCCAGCGCTGCGGTCAGCAGCGCGCGCGTCACCTTGATCGGCATCCGGCTGCCGGTGCCGTATTTGCCGCCGGTCCAGCCGGTGTTGACCAACCAGCAATCGACGTTGTGCTTGGCGATCAGCTCGCGCAGCATGTTGCCGTAGACGGACGGGTCGAGCGGCAGGAACGGCGAGCCGAAGCAGGTGGAGAATTCCGGCTGCGGCTCATTGCCGAGACCGCGCTCGGTGCCGGCGACCTTGGCGGTATAGCCGGACAGGAAATGATACATCGCCTGCGCCGGCGAGAGTTTTGCAATCGGGGGCAATACGCCGAACGCGTCGGCGGCCAGCATCACGACGTTTTTCGGCTGGCCGGCGCGGCCGCTGCGCGAAGCGTTCGGGATGAAATCGAGCGGGTAGGCCGAACGGGTGTTTTCGGTCTTCGAGCCGTCGTCGAAATCGGGTACGCGGGTGCTCTCGTCGAGCACCACGTTCTCGAGCACGGCGCCGAAGCGGCTGCTGGCGGCGAAGATCTGCGGCTCGGCTTCCTTCGACAGCTTGATGCACTTGGCGTAGCAGCCGCCTTCGAAGTTGAAGACGCCGTCGCTGCCCCAGCCATGCTCGTCGTCGCCGATCAGCGTGCGGTTGGGATCGGCCGACAGCGTGGTCTTTCCGGTACCGGACAGGCCGAAGAAGATCGCGGTGTCACCCTTGGGGCCGACATTGGCGGAGCAGTGCATCGGCAGCACGCCCTTGGCGGGCAGATAATAGTTCAGCGTGGTGAAGACCGACTTCTTCATCTCGCCGGCATAATAAGACCCGCCGATCAGGACGATCTTGCGGGCGAAATCGATCGCGACGACGTTCTCCGAGCGCACGCCGTGACGTTTGGGGTCGGCGCGGAAGCTCGGCAGGTCGATGATGGTGAGTTCAGGCACGAAATCCTTCAGCGCTTGAGCCTCGGGGCGGATCAAGAGCGTTCGGATGAACAGCGAGTGCCAGGCAAGTTCGGTGAAGACGCGCGTCTTGATCTGGAAGCTCGGATCGGCGCCGCCGTAAAGATCCTGCGCATACAGCGTCATGCCCTCGGCATGCTTGAGGAAGTCGGCATAGAGCGCGGCAAACTGCTCCGAGGTGATCGACTGGTTGCCGGCCCACCACATGTTCTTGTCGGTGGTCGCATCACGCACCGTGAACTTGTCCTTGGGACTGCGGCCGGTGAATTCACCGGTGTCCGCGCAGAGCGCGCCGTCGGCCGACAACACGGCCTCGCCGGCCGTGAGTGAATGTTGATAAAGCTGCGGCGCGCCGAGATTCCAGTGCACCGTCTTGAGATTTTTTAAGCCGAATTTGTCGGCGCCGAAGGCACCGTTGCGTAGACCCGTCTCTTGCACGAAGAAAGTCCTCCTCGAACCCGCGTTACTCGAATCGCGCGCATGTCGCTTGACGCGCTCTGTCGCGGTGACCCTGAATTATAGCCTTCCGGCATCGGTCCGGCGACCTATATTGATGAACGCCGTACTTGCCAAGCCGATCCAGGCGATTTGGTTTATTCCAGCGCGGAAGGTTGATTTGCATCAATCGCTTGCTGCACTGCTTTGCGCTGGTTTGCCCTTTTGGTTGCGCGACCATCTGCCGTCGGCTAGCTCGGCCGGCAGTTGCTGCGTCGCACAATCAGAGCATTTTCAGCGCGCGGAGCGTGTTTTCATGACGAGGCTTTCCGCCGTGACCGCGAACTGCACCATCGCTTCGTTTTACGGCAACAGCGCCTGAATCTTCTTCACTGTCATCGGCGATGACTTCGACTGCGCGGCGTAGTTGCTCGGTAACGGCAAGCGCTAACCCTTGCTAGCCCTTGGCCCGCGCCTTGCCCGCAAGCCGCACCAGCATCTTGCGCAACGCCGTGGCGCTAGTGACCCGCTCCGGGAAATCCAGCCGCAGCGTCGCAGAGCCGGCCTGCATGTCCATGCCGTCGGGATCGCAACCAGTGCAGCGCCAGTCCGCTGACTCGGCGCCGAGCAGTTTGGTCGCGTAGAGGTTCATCGCCTCGCGGTGATCCTCATTCATATGCTCGACAGCGCCTTGCTCGGCTTCCAGCAAATCGGTGGCATCGCCGATCTCGGTCATGAACTGCTCGGGCATGAGATCGATGATGCGGCCGAAACCGGCGACCAGATGCAGGCCTGACGGGACGATCCGGAAGAACGAGAAATCCTTGAAATCTACAAACGCCTCAGCCGATGGATGAGCGTTAAGATAGCGCCGGCGCAGGATTTTCACAGCTTCCCCTTGGGCCTCCTCGGCCTGTCCCGCCAGCATGATCCGTGCACCCTCCAGCGGATCGCCGGCGGCGCGTTCGTCCAGCATCAGCGATACCCTGCTATCGGCGAGGATGTTTTTTGTATGCAGCGCCAGCCGCGAAAGCAGCAGAATCGGCGACGCATCGGCATGGCTGGCGACGTTCACCAGCGAGCAATAGGGATCGCCACTTTCGGGCATAAGCGTGGCCAACGCGCCCTGTCGACAGCGACGCAGCAGCGATCGGGCCAGTTTGGAAGCATCAAAATCTGCGGTCGGCTGCATGGTTCCTTTCCGGCCATCTTACTGCAAAAAGGGCCTTTTCTCAGCGGGTCAGGGTGCTATATGGGGGCCGCGCGTCTCCTTGGGGAGCGTTTTGCGGAACTCGGTCACATTTCAGCCCAGCTTGCATTGCTCGTTGACTGTGTACGAAGCCCATTTATGCGGCGTCTGGCTCAAGTGCTCGCCGTTTAAGCCACTCTCTTATTCGAAAGCAGAGGCTCATGCCCACAATCGCCCTGGTCGATGATGACCGCAACATTCTCACTTCCGTATCGATCGCGCTTGAAGCCGAAGGCTATCGCATCATGACCTATACGGATGGTGCCTCGGCGCTGGATGGCTTCCGCACCTCGCCGCCGGACCTCGCGATCCTCGATATCAAGATGCCGCGCATGGACGGCATGGAAACGCTACGCCGGTTGCGGCAGAAGTCCGACCTGCCGGTGATCTTCTTAACTTCCAAAGATGAAGAGATCGACGAATTGTTCGGCCTCAAGATGGGCGCCGACGATTTCATCCGCAAGCCGTTCTCGCAGCGCCTCTTGGTCGAGCGGGTCAAGGCCGTGCTTCGCCGCGGCCAGCCCAAGGATCCGACCGCCGTTCCGAAGGAACCGGATGCACGCGCGCTGGACCGCGGCCTGCTGCGGATGGACCCTGAGCGCCACACTTGCACCTGGAAGAACGAGCCGGTGACGCTGACGGTGACGGAGTTCTTGATCCTGCAAGCGCTGGCCACGCGGCCCGGTGTGGTGAAGAGCCGCAACGCGCTGATGGATGCGGCCTATGACGACCAGGTCTATGTCGACGACCGCACCATCGACAGCCACATCAAGCGGCTGCGCAAGAAGTTCAAGGTGGTCGATGACGATTTCGAGATGATCGAGACGCTGTATGGCGTCGGCTATCGCTTCAAGGAAGCCTGATCTGCGTTTTCCGGGCGGAAGTGTTAACTGACACGTCCGCCCGTTCGGCGTAAAGGCGTAGAACTAGAAATTGGCGCATCACAACCGGCAGTTCAGCCATTGCTAGATCGAACGCAGCCCGATCCCAACCTGAACGACGAGGATGCTTTGGAGCTCCTCGATCGGGATCGTGTGACCGAGGATAATGCGGGCGAGAAGGGCTGGCGGCGGCCGCTCGGCTGGTTGCGCCGGGCCGGGCAGTTCTTCTTCGCTCTCTCCTTCTCCAGCCTCACGCGCCGGATCGTCTCGCTCAATCTGGCAGGCCTCGTCGCGCTGGTGGCGAGCATTCTCTATCTCTCGCAATTCCGTGCCGGCCTGATCGATGCGCGGGCGCAGAGCCTTCTGGTGCAGGCCGAAATCATCGCGGGCGCGATTGCCGCCTCCGCCACTGTCGAAACCAACACCATCACGATCGATCCGGACCGGCTGCTCGACCTCAAGCCCGGCGAAAGCTACGGCGCGCCGGACGAATCTTCCGGGCTGGATTTTCCGATCAATCCGGAGCGGGTCGCGCCGGTGCTGCGGCGGCTGATCTCGCCGACCAAGACCCGCGCCCGCATCTATGGCGGCGACGGCGGCATGATCCTCGACAGCCGCAGTCTCTATGGCCGCGGCGACGTGTTGCGATTCGAACTGCCGCCACCTTCGACGGAGAAGCCGGGCTTCGTCGAACGCGCGCTGATCGCGATCCGCACGTGGCTCAATCGCGGCGACCTGCCGCTCTATCGCGAGTTGGGCCCGGAGAACGGCAAGGGCTACCAGGAAATCGTGCAGGCGCTCGACGGCGTCAAAAGCAGCATGGTGCGCGTCAACGACCGCGGCGAGGTGATCGTCTCGGTCGCGGTCCCCGTACAGCGGTTCCGCGCCGTACACGGTGCGCTGATGCTCTCGACGCAAGGCGACGACATCGACCAGATGGTGACCGCCGAGCGGCTGGCGATCCTGAAGGTCGGCGGCGTGGCCTCCGCAGTCATGATCGTGCTGTCGCTCTTGCTCGCGAGCACGATCGCGGGTCCGGTGCGGCGGCTGGCCGACGGCGCCGAGCGCGTCCGCCGGCGCATTCAGACCCGCGTCGAGATTCCCGATTTCACCCGCCGCCGCGACGAGATCGGCCATCTGTCCGGCGCGCTGCGCGACATGACGAACGCGCTCTACAGCCGCATCGAGGCGATCGAAATGTTCGCCGCCGACGTCGCCCATGAATTGAAGAACCCGCTGACCTCGCTGCGCTCGGCGGTGGAAACGCTGCCTTTGGCACGCAACGACACCAGCCGCGCGCGCCTGCTCGAGGTGATCGAGCACGACGTCAAGCGGCTCGACCGGCTGATCTCGGATATTTCAGATGCGAGCCGCCTCGATGCCGAATTGCAGCGCCAGGACATGGCGCCGGTCGATCTGCGCCGGCTGCTGACGACGCTGACCTCGGTCGCCAACGAAACCCGGCTCGGCCACGACGTCGCGGTCGAGGCGCGCTTCGACGGCCGCGGCGCCACCGATACGTTCTCGGTGCCGGGCCATGATTCCCGCCTCGGACAGGTGATCTCCAACTTGCTGTCCAATGCGCAATCCTTCTCCACCCCCGGCGGGAAGGTGCGCGTCACCTGCCGCCGCGCGCGCTCGGAGATCGAAATCATCGTCGATGACGACGGACCGGGCATCGGCGAGGATGCGCTGGAACGCATCTTCGAACGCTTCTACACCGACCGTCTCCATCAGGGATTTGGTCAGAACTCAGGTCTCGGCCTATCGATCTCCAAGCAGATTATCGAAGCGCATAATGGGCGGATCTGGGCGGAAAACCGCCATGGCCCGGCCGGCCCCGACGGCAGGCCGACGGTGGCGGGTGCGCGGTTCGTGGTCAGGTTGCCCACGCCATGACGGCGGGCGCGAGCGCGCACGCCTCCGCCGTGCTGGTGGGCGAGCGCGCCGTGCTGATCCGCGGGCCATCCGGCGCCGGCAAGTCGCGGCTAGCCTTCGATCTGATTCTCGCCGGACGCGCCGGACAGCTTCCGCGGGCCGTTTTGGTCGGCGATGACCGTGTCCATCTCGACACAGTCGCCGGACAATTGTTGGTCCGCCCGGCGCGAGAATTGGCCGGGCTGATCGAGATCCGGGGCCTTGGCATTCGCCATTGTGACTTTGTTGGGGAGGCGGTGGTGGGCCTCGTCGTCGATCTTGCGGCCAGCGATGCCGAGCGGCTGCCGCCGCCAGAAGCGCTCTCCACCCGCCTGAACGGTGTTTTACTACCGAGGATTCCCGTCGGAACCGGCTACGACCCCCTCCCGCTGATTGTAGCGGCCCTCACGACAACCGCCGGTTCAGGTTCCGTCCAACCTTTGGATGATTGTTCGAAGGGGATTGGTAACCATATAAGCCCCAATATCGCCACCGAATAAGCTGGCGCAGGCCTCACTCTTTACCGGCAAATTCCGGAACAATAGCCAAGATGCCCTCTTGCGCGGGGCCTCTGGATGGTCAAAGTGGCGCGTTCGTGCGGTGCACCAAAAAGCACCCGCGAGGAGTTTCCGATGATTGGTCTAGTGCTTGTGACCCATGGGCGCCTTGCCGACGAGTTCAAGGCGGCGCTCGAACATGTCATGGGTCCGCAAAAACAAATTGAAGCCATCACGATTGGAGCCGAAGACGACTCCGATCTGTGTCGAAGCGATATCATCGAAGCGGTGAATCGCGTCGACAGCGGCGATGGTGTCGCCATCCTCACCGACATGTTCGGCGGCACGCCTTCCAACCTCGCAATATCCTGCATGAGCCGCCCAAAGGTGGAAGTGCTCGCCGGCATCAATCTTCCCATGCTGGTTAAGCTTGCCAAGGTGCGCGAAGAGCGCTCGCTTCCCGATGCCATCGCGATGGCGCAGGAAGCCGGCCGCAAATACGTCACCATCGCCAGCCGCGTGCTCGCCGGCAAATGAGCGACGAGCCCGCGCCCGACAAGGAACTCGGGCCGAGCGTGCCCGCTGGCGCCATCTCGCGGGAACTTCAGATCATCAACAAGCGCGGCCTGCACGCGCGGGCCTCGGCCAAATTCGTCCAGATGGTCGAGCGCTTCAACGCCGAAGTCTGGGTGACGCGCGGCAACGAGACCGTGGGCGGCACCTCGATCATGGGGTTGATGATGCTGGCAGCGGGACCTGGAACCTCGGTTACGGTCTCCGCGATCGGCCCCGAGGCGCAGCAAGCGGTCGATGCGATCGCAGCGCTGGTCGCCGACAAGTTCAACGAAGAAGGCGTGTGAGGCGCGTTACCTTCGAGCGCCCTTAACCTTTAGACCCTCATTGGTGAGGAGCCGCGAAGCGGCGTCTCGAACCACGAGGCCCCGCTGGTGCCATTCATCCTTCGAGACGGCCGCTGCGCGGCCTCCTCAGGATGAGGTCAGACATCTCAAAACGGATTCGTCACGATCCCGCCGTCGGCGCGCAGCGCGGCGCCGTTCGTGGCGCTGGAGGCTTTTGAGCAGACGTAGCAGATCAGGTTGGCGATCTCTTCCGGCGCGGCGTAACGCTGCAAGAGCGACGCCGGGCGGCGTTCGCTGAAGGTGCGCGAGACGAGGTCGTCGACGGTCGTGCCCGCAGCTTTCGCACGCGCGGCCAGGCGAACCGGCGCCATCTCGACCCAGGTCGGGCCCGGCATCACCGAATTGACGGTCACGTTAGTGCCCTTGGTCGTCTCGGCTGCGCCGCGCGCGATGACGAGCTGCGCCGATTTCGAGAAGCCGTAATGCACCATCTCCTTCGGAACAAAGACACCGGATTCGCTGGAGACGAACACGACACGGCCCCAGTCCTTGTTATCAAGCATCCGCTTCAAATAGTGCCGCGTCAGCCGCACCCCGCTCATGACGTTGACTTCGAACATCCTCGACCAATCGGAATCCTCGATCTCGAAAAAGCCCTTTGGCTCGTAGATGCCGAGATTATTGACGAGAATGTCGACGTCGGGAAATTGCGCCACCAGCGCCGCGCAGCCCGCCGCATGACCGAGATCGAATGCCGCCGCGTGCACCTTGGCCGACGGCGCAGCCTGTTCAACTTTTGCCACGGCCTCGCCGACCGCCGCCTGCTCGCGGCCGTTGACGATCACTTCCGCCCCCATTTGCGCAAGCCCGATGGCGGTCGCGAGCCCGATGCCGCGGGTCGAGCCGGTCACGAGCGCCGTCTTATCCGTCAGGTCGAGATCCATGCGTTACCCCTTCGAGTGATTTCTATCTGGCCGGCGGCACGATGAAGATGTTCCAGGCCGTCGCGGGGCCGGCCTTGCCGAGGAAGAATCGCCGCGTGGTCATCACGATGCGCTCGGCAGTGGCGGCATGGGTCTTCATCCACGCCTCGCATTCTTCAAACTTCCAGTGGCCGGGTTCACAGATGCCGATGAAGCCCGATCGCTTCGCCTCCTCGAGCGAGGTCAGGCCGGACGACCACGGCTCGTTCGGCGTCAGCGGTGCCGGACGATCAGGACTGTAGAAGGTCATGGGCTGGCCGGTATCGGTGTAGGCGGCGACCACCGGCCAGTGCGAATAAAACCGCGTGTGCCAAGCCTCCGTCAGTTCGCGGGCGAGTTCGGAACGCGCCCGATAGGTCGCGCCTGCGGTGCGCTTTTGATCCAGTTCGTAGGCGACGATCCTTGGCGATATCGCCAGCACGACGAGCGAGATGACGAGCCAGGTCGCGGTCAGGTTCAACAGCGCGATTTTCCGGATGCGCGCCGCAGGGATCGCGACCAGCGCGAGCGGCACCAGGAAGAACAGCGGGATGCCCCAATCGGTCTTGATGTAGACGTGGAATATCAGCGCACCCAGCGGCGGACCGATCGCCACGACCGCCTGGACGATCCAGACATTGATCGCCTGCGAAATGTTGACGCCGGTATTGGCGCCGCGCGCTAGGGCTGGAAACGGCATCAAGCGGAACGGCCGCCACATCAGCGCGATCGCGCCGAGTATCACCGGTGCGGCCAGCAGCGCGAGATTGTGCCCGACATAGCCCAGCGTGAGATCGCCGATCATGGCGCGGTCGGTGAGAGAGTAAGTATCGCCGGCATAGGTGAGCGGGACGAAGTCCACCTGCTTCAGCCACATGAAGTGCGGGAGCATTGCGACCACGAGCGTGGCGATCGCGACCCATGGCGCCGGCGAACGCAGGAACTGCAAACGCTGCGGATGGATCAACGCGGCAAGACCGACGGCGCCGATCATGGTCAGCACCCAGTATTTGGTCATCAGCGCCAGCGCGCCGGCGAGCCCGAGCCACACGCCCGATTTGATGCTGCGCTTCTCGAACGCGTCGAGATAGGCCAGCACGACGAGCGGCAGCGTGACGAGCTGCAGCAGGTCCGGATTGTACTTGAAGCCCTTGAAGTTGAAGATCGGATAGAGCGCGAGCATCACCACGACGAAGAACGCGCGGCGGCGATCGACCACGCGCAACGCCAATAGCCAGCAGATCACGAGGGAGCAGCCGAGCGTCGCCATTGCCAATGCATAGGTCGCCCAGTCCGTGACCGGAAACAGCATGAACCAGACGCCGGCGACCCATCCCGACAGCGGCGGGTGCTTGCCATAGCCGAGCAGGAACTTCTGCCCCCAGGCAAAGGCCTCCGCGACGTCCATATGAACGTCCTGCCCGGTCTTCAGATTGACCAGGATCAGCGTCCACAGCACGGCATGGACCACGGCAAAGCCGGTCACCAGCCACAGGCTGGCCTTGGGATCACTGGCGCGTGAGGCCAGCCACGCCGCCAGCCGCCGAATCGTGGGAATGCGCCTTAAGCGCGCGGCCGTGGGCGAAATGGATGCAATCGACATGGCCATTGCCTAGCGTGTTTTCGGCTCAAGTGGAATTAGCTTGGCGTGAAGAAAGCCCCTTAAAATACAGCAAGATGGTTGCCGCACGGGGACGCGAATGCTATCCCGCGCCCCATGACAACTGCGCCCATTTCCAACATCCGCAACTTCTCCATCGTCGCTCACATCGACCATGGCAAATCGACGCTGGCCGACCGCCTGATCCAGATGACGGGCGGGCTGTCGGACCGCGAAATGGCGGGCAAGGAACAGGTGCTCGATTCCATGGATATCGAGCGCGAGCGCGGCATCACCATCAAGGCGCAGACGGTACGGCTGAACTACCGCGCCAAGGACGGCAAGGATTACATCTTCAACCTGATGGACACGCCCGGCCATGTCGACTTCGCCTACGAAGTCTCGCGGTCGCTGGCGGCCTGCGAAGGGTCGCTCCTGGTGGTCGATGCCAGCCAGGGCGTCGAAGCACAGACGCTCGCCAACGTCTATCAGGCGCTCGACAACAATCACGAGATCGTGCCGGTCCTGAACAAGGTCGACCTGCCGGCGGCCGAGCCTGATAAGGTCAAGCAGCAGATCGAGGACGTGATCGGCATCGATGCCTCTGACGCCGTGATGATCTCGGCCAAGACGGGCTTGGGCGTTCCCGACGTGCTGGAAGCCATCGTGACCCGCCTGCCGCCACCGAAGGGCGACCGCGGCGCGACGCTGAAGGCGCTATTGGTCGATAGCTGGTACGACGTCTATCTCGGCGTCGTCGTGCTGATCCGCGTCGTCGACGGCACGATGAAAAAGGGCCAGCGCATCCGCATGATGGGCACCAACGCGGCCTATGACGTCGAGCGCGTCGGGTTCTTCACGCCGAAGATGGAGCAGGTCGACGAGCTCGGCCCCGGCGAGATCGGCTTCATTACCGCGGCGATCAAGGAAGTCGCCGACACGCGCGTCGGCGATACCATCACCGACGACAAGAAGCCGATCACCGAGATGCTGCCCGGCTTCAAGCCGGCGATCCCGGTGGTGTTCTGCGGCCTGTTCCCGGTCGATGCCAACGACTTCGAAACGCTGCGCGCGGCGATGGGTAAGCTACGGCTCAACGATGCGAGCTTCTCCTACGAGATGGAGACTTCGGCCGCGCTGGGCTTCGGTTTCCGCTGCGGCTTCCTCGGGCTGCTGCATCTCGAAATCATCCAGGAGCGGCTGTCGCGCGAGTTCGATCTCAACCTGATCGCGACGGCGCCGAGCGTGATCTACAAGATGCACCTGACCGATGGACAAGAGATAGAGATCCACAACCCGGTCGACATGCCCGATGTCGTCAAGATCGCCGACATCGAGGAGCCGTGGATCGAGGCCACGATCCTCACGCCGGATGAATATCTCGGCAGCGTGCTAAAACTGTGCCAGGACCGCCGCGGCTCGCAGAAGGAGCTCACTTACGTCGGCTCCCGCGCGATGGTGAAATACGATTTGCCGCTCAACGAAGTCGTGTTCGATTTCTACGACCGCCTGAAATCCGTCTCGAAGGGCTACGCCTCGTTCGACTATCATCTGACCGATTACAAGGTGGCCGACCTCGTCAAGATGCAGATCCTCGTCAACGGCGAGCCGGTCGATGCGCTGTCGATGCTGGTGCATCGCACTCGCGCGGAGGGCCGCGGCCGCGCCATGGTCGAAAAAATGAAAGAACTCATCCCGCCGCACATGTTCCAGATCCCGATCCAGGCTGCGATCGGCGGCAAGGTGATCGCCCGCGAAACCGTCCGCGCGCTGCGCAAGGACGTCACCGCCAAATGTTACGGCGGCGACATCACGCGCAAACGCAAGCTTCTGGAGAAGCAGAAGGAAGGCAAGAAGAAGATGCGGCAGTTCGGCAAGGTCGACATCCCGCAGGAAGCGTTTATTGCCGCGCTGAAGGTGGATAGCTGAACAGCCGCCCGCGAAGCACTAACGATCTCGTGTGCCGGGCGCGGCGCGCCTCTCCGTGGGGCCTGGACACAAAAATCGCGAAAACAACCCCATGCAAAGTAGAATGGGCCCCGGCTCGCCGGCGCTCGCGCCGCGCCGTGGTATGGCCGCATGTCGTTGTGGAGCAAGTCCACAATCCAAAGCGTTGAATTTTGATGCGTAGCATTTTACGCATGAGATATGGCCACCCCGAAGAAGGCAAAGCCACGCACCCCGCAGCAGCGCATGGCCGCGCGCCGCGCGCGGTTGCGCGCACAAGGCTTGCGTCCAGTGCAGCATTGGGTTCCGGATTTGCGGGATCCCAAGGTACGGGCCGATTTGCGCCGGCAGGTAAAACTGATGGCGCGACATCGGGAAAATGACGCCATCGATTCCTGAAATGACGCCGCATACGACTGGAGCGGCTGGAAGTGAAGCGCGGCAGTCGTGCTGGTGGTCGTTCCGAGCGAACTGGGACGGCCACGGCCGGCGTAGTCGTACAGGCCGACAAATTCACCAAGGACTTGTCGACCGTGTTCGTCTGTCCACTCTCTTCTGACGTCCAGGAAGGGTTGTTGCTCAGGCCCATCACTGAAGCCAAGCCTTCGAATGGGCTTCGTGTTCGTTCACAAATTATGACAGACAAGATGATCGCGCTGCGACACGATCGTGTCCGGAGCATCATCGGCTAAATCGATTCCAAACAGCTCGATCGTGCGCTGCTCGTCGTCCTCGGCGCGCGATGCTCCGCCGAATGCAACGCACAATCAGATGATCTTCGAATGAGAGGGTTGCCTTCCACCGCATTGCGCGACGACGCCAAATAGGCCACCATTATCCCGCGCATACAAATAACAGCACACGCGCAAGGAAACGCATGGGCAAGGCCTCCGGTTCATCCTACGGCTGGGTCGTCGTCGCCGTAGGCGCGCTGATGACCTGCGTCGCGTTCGGCTCGATGTTGGCGCTCGCGGTGTTTCTGCAACCGATTTCGGAGGCCATGGGATGGTCGCGCAGCGGCGTCTCGGCGGCGGCGACGATCAACTTTCTCGCGATGGGATTGGCGGCGTTCTTCTGGGGCACGCTGTCCGACCGGTTTGGCACCCGCATCGTCGTCCTGTCTGGCACACTGCTGCTCGGCGCCGGGCTGATCGGCGCGAGCCAGGCCACCAGCCTGTGGCAATTCCAGTTGGCGTTCGGCGTCTTGATCGGGATTGCGGCCGGCAGTTTCTATGCGCCGATGGTCGCGGTGGCGAGCGCCTGGGTCGAACAGCGCCGCAGCCTCGCGGTGGCGCTGGTGTCGGCCGGCATGGGCGTTTCGCCGATGACGGTCGCGCCATTCGCAAGCTATTTGATCGCGTCCTATGACTGGCGCACGGCGATGCTGATAATCGGCATCGTCGCCTTGGCGCTGTTGATCCCGGCCTCATTGCTGGTCCGACGGCCGCCGGAGCCGTCAACGCCTGTTGCCGCCCATGGGACGGGCGCGCCTGACGGGCAGTGGACGGTCGCGCAGGCGCTGCGAACGCCGCAATTCATCATCCTGGCATCCGCGCATTTCGCCTGCTGCGCGGCGCATTCGGGGCCGATCTTCCATCTGGTGAGCTACGCCATGATCTGCGGCATCGCGCCGCTGACCGCGGTCACGGTCTACAGTCTCGCCGGCTTCTCCGGCCTCGGCGGCCGTTTGCTGCTCGGCTTGCTGGCCGATAGCTTCGGCGCCAAGCACGTTCTGGTCGGCGGCCTGTTCGTCCAGGCCTTGGCGATCGCAACCTATCTCGCGGTCGGCCAGCTCGGCGAGTTCTATGCCCTGTCGGTTGTCTTCGGCCTCGCCTATGGCGGCGTGATGCCGTTATACGCGGTGCTGGTGCGCGAATATTTCGGTGTACGCATCATGGGCAGCATGTTCGGCGCCGTCTCTGCCTTTGCCAGCCTCGGCATGGCGCTGGGGCCGCTGGCCGGCGGATGGGTATTCGACGCCTTCCACGGCTATAGCTGGCTCTATGTCGGCTCTTTCACGATCGGCATGGCCGCCGTCGCCATAGCCTTGAGTTTCCCGTCCGCCAAGCGACCGCCGCAGCCGTCGCTCAATGTCGGTCGCGCGGCGGCGTGACAACGCGAGGGCGAACGATTGCCTATGCCTTTGATGCGATTGCGGGGTCGGCCGTAACTTCGCGCCTATCCTGCGTTTGCTTGAGATTGTTCTTCGCCCAGGCATCCAGCTTTTCGATATAGACTGTCATGCCATGGTCGGCGATGTTCTGAAATTGGCCGGTTCTGACCCAGGCAACCATTCCCCCAATCGTTCGCCAGATCTTCTGCGGCCAATTCGGCGACCGCCGCACCGGGGCAACGCCCAGTTTTCCGAAATGCCGGGTGTCGCCGACGTGGCGGTAGCCAAGGATTGCCGGAGGGATCGCCGGCACAAGGTCGACACCATTGGTAATCCGGTAGAGCGGAGCTTTGACATACATGTCGAACGAGGCGTCACCCGCTCGAGGACAGCCAAAAGTGTAGCAAGCCGCGACACAATCGCGAACTGTCGCATCCTCGTCGTTGGCCAATTCTGCGGTAGCCATCAACGCCAACGCACCACCAAGCGAGTGACCGGTAATGTAAATCGGACGCGGCTTCACCTTGATGACGCGCTTGACGATCTCGAACATGGCGTCGCGGATCGGCCAGTAGGCCTGGAAAAACCCTGTGTGAACACGCGTGCCGCCCTGCAGCGCAACGAACCGGGCATTAACATTGGTTTTCCAGTCGAGTTCATCCTCGGTGCCGCGAAATACGACAACGATGATATCGTTGCCTTCGACGATGTAACCGGCCGTGCCGGCTTCGCGGTCGATCAGGGCGCGGCAGTCGACAAATCCTTGCTTGCACAATTCCGTGCTGAACGCCTTGAACGTGGCATCGTCGATGTCGAAGTCGTTGTAGGCGCGATAGGCCAACTTGGCCATCAGCAATGCTGTACGATCCGAATAGGCGGCCCGGAAGGTCGGGATATTGTTGAGATCTTCAGGTTCGAAAAGGCTGATATCTGCCATTTACAACTCCCCTGCCGTACCTCGACTATAGCCCGTTCCGTGACTTGGCGCACCTGTGGTTGTAGCTATCATTATCCGCATGACCCACACCATTCCACCGCCGGCTTGATCCACGATGGCTGATGGGTCACCATCGCGAGTACGCAAGAACAAAAGAATGCGAGGAAACGCATGAACAGGCAGCCTAGCATCGACCTCGTGGAACGCGCGCGGGCGCTGGCGCCATTGATCATGCGCGAGGCCGACGAGACCGAGCGGACCCGCCGCCTGACTTCAGTGGTGACACAGGCGCTGATCGAGAACGGGCTTTACCGCGCGCTGCTGCCGAAGAGTTTTGGCGGCGCCGAGGTGCCGCTTGAAACGTTCATGCAGATGCAGGAGGAAGTCGCCAAGGCGGATGCCTCGACCGCATGGTGCCTCGGCCAGTGCAGCGTCTGCGCCATGACCGCGGCCTATCTCGATCCCGATGCTGCCAACGAGATCTTCAACGTCGCACCCGGGATTCTGGCCTGGGGCGCGATCAACCACGAGGTGCAGGCGGTTCCCGGCGGCTACACGGCCAGCGCGCGCTGGGATTTTGCCTCCGGCTCGCGGCAGGCAAGCTGGCTCGGCGCCCATGTCCGGGTCGTCGAAGCCGACGGCACGCCGCGGCGCAAGCCGGACGGTTCGCCGGAGATTCGCACCATACTGTTTCCGGTAACCAGCGCCACGATGCACGACGTCTGGGACGTAATCGGCCTGCGCGGCACCGGCACCGATTCCTATTCGGTCGACAATCTGTTCATCCCGGAAAAGCTCGCGGCGCTGCGCGACGATCCGGCGGCGCTGCGCGAGAACGGGCCGCTGTACAAGCTCTCTACCAACATGGTTTTCGGCATGGGCTTTGCGGCGACCTCGCTCGGCGTCGCCCGCGCCACGCTCGATGCGGCGATCGAGCTTGCCCGGGGCAAGACACCGCAAGCGTCAAAGGCGATGCGCGACAATAACGCCGTGCAGGGGCTGATCGGGCGCACCGAGGCACAACTGCGCGCTACCCGCGCCTATCTCTATGCCACTGCAGCGGATGTATGGCATGAACTGTCGCAAGGCGCTGTTATCACCGAAGCCCATCGCGTGGCGCTGCGCATCGCCTCGACATGGACGATCCATCAATCGGCCGCCGTGGTCGACACCGCCTATCACATGACGGGCGCAACGGCCGTGTTCAATGCCAACAAGTTCGAGCGCCGATTTCGCGACATGCACGCCATCGCGCAACAGATCCAGGGCCGTGACGCCCATTACGAGGATGCCGGCCGGGCGATCCTCGCGGGCAATCTCGACGCACCGCCGACGACGCGATGAAGCGGCTGGCGCGGCCGCCACGCAAGGGACTCGGCTCCGAACAGCGATCAGGCGCTCGCAAGACCGCGCGCGAGAGCTAGGCGCTTCGTTTTCACTTCCGCCGGCTTGCATCCTGCTTTAGGTTCTCCAATGGAAGCTGGCAGGATGCGCTGACATTGCAATGAAGAAGGCGGCACGGAAGCAAACTGCAAAGCGCATCGCCAAACGGCCACGCGCTGCCACCCGCGACACTGCGGTGGAAGCGGTCTTCGAAGCCTATCCCAGCCCGGTCAAAGCCAGGCTGCTGGCGCTGCGCCGGCTGATTTTTGACACCGCAAAGACCACCGAGGGCGTCGGCTCCCTGGAAGAGACGCTGAAATGGGGGCAGCCGAGCTATCTCACGACCGAGAGCAAGAGCGGCAGCACGGTCCGGATCGACCAGGTGAAGGCGGAAATCGGCCGCTACGCGGTCTATTTTCATTGCCAGACCGATCTGGTCGAGACCTTTCGCGAGCTCTATCCGGAACTGCGCTATGGCGGCAACCGCAGCATTCTGCTCGACGCCGGTGACAAACTCCCCGAGGCCGCGCTGCGCCACTGCGTGGCGCTGGCGCTGACGTATCATGCGAGGAAGCGGAAAGAGAGATGACCCTCATTCCGGGATGGCGCGCTAGTTCTACTGCGTCATTGCCCCTCATGGTGAGGAGCGCGAAGCGCGTCTCGAACCATGAGGCCCCATCTGTGGCCTACATCCTTCGAGACGCCCGCCCTGCGGGCTCCTCAGGATGAGGGGTTTGAGCTAGCACCAGACCCCGATGACGGCTGCGCCTCACGCCACCAGCGCCGCACCCGCTGGCGCGCTCCAGTTGCCTTGCGTCTTCAACAGACTGACAATCTCCGCATTGGGCCGTGCGCGGCTGAACAGGAATCCCTGCCCCTCGTGGCATCCCTCGTTGCGCAGGCAATTTACCTCGGCCTCGCTCTCGACGCCTTCCGCCGTGATCGTGACGCCGAGGCCCTTGCCGAGGCTGATGATCGAACGCACGATCGCCTGCGCGTCCGGATTGGCGGCGAGGTCGCGCACGAAGGACTGATCGATCTTGATCTTGTCGAATGGAAAGCTGCGCAGGTAACTCAGGCTGGAATAGCCGGTGCCGAAATCGTCCATCGAGATGCGAACGCCGAGCGCGCGCAGCGCATGCAGGGTCGCGAGCACCTCACTGCTCTTTTCCAATAGCAGCGTTTCGGTAATCTCAAGCTCCAGGCGCTTCGCCGGCAGGCCGGACTGCTCTAGTGTTTCCACGACCAGCGACAGCAAATTGCCGACACGGAACTGCAGCGGCGACAGATTGACCGCGACGCGAACGTCGTCGGGCCATTGCGCCGCATCCGTGCAGGCGCGGCGCAGCATCAAACCGCCGACGGCGTTGATCAGCCCGGTCTCCTCCGCAACGGGGATGAACTCGGCGGGCGAGATCATGCCGCGCTCGGGATGGGGCCAGCGCACCAGCGCTTCGAAGCCGGTGATGCGCCCGCTCGAAAGATCGACCAGCGGCTGGTAATAGGGCCGCAGCGCATCGGTGTGCACGGCCTCGCGCAGCTCGGTTTCGATCTTGCGGCGGGTCTGGGCGCGCGCATCCATCCCGGCCTCGAAGAACGAGAACGTGCCGCGGGAATCGTTCTTGGCGCGCGACAATGCGAGGTCGGCGTTCTTCAGCAGTTTCTCCGACTCATCGCCGTCGCCGGGCGACATCGCAATGCCGATGCTGGCACCGATCACGACCGAATGCCCGTCCAGAAGATAGGGATCGGCGATCGCATCCAATAGACGCCTCGCCATGAACACGGCATCCTCGGGTCGCGTTACCCCGCTCTGGATGACGGCGAATTCGTCGGAGTCGAGCCGGGCCAGCGCATCTTCCTCGCGCAGGATCGACCGCAATCGCTTGGCGACGCCGCGCAGCAGCTTGTCGCCGATGCCGTGGCCGAGCGTATCGTTGACCGCCTTGAAATGGTCGAGGCCGAGCACGAGCACCGCTACTTTCTCGGCGTTGCGGCGGCTGCGCAGCAGGATGTCGTCCATCTGCTGACGGAGCAAATTACGGTTCGGCAGCCCGGTCAGGCCGTCATGCTGGGCCATGAACGTCAGCCGCGCCTCGGCGCGCTTGCGTTCGGTGGTGTCCATCAGCGCAAGCAGGACCGCAGGCCGATCGCCGTAAACAAGCTGACGCGAATAGATCGCCAGATCGATCAGCGCGCCGTCGGCCCTGACATGCTTCCAGGCGTGGGCCGCGCGCTCGTCGCCGGCGTGTTCGCCCGCCCAGGGTGGCTCGACGTCGAAGGCCTGCAGGTTGCGGATCGTGAGCTTCTCGAATTCACTGCGGCTGTAACCGTAGTGCTGGATCGCAGCGTCGTTGACGGCGAGAATTCGTTCGTCACCCAGCGCGCAGACGATCATCGGAACCGGATTGCTGTCGAACAGCAGCCGGAACGAGGCCTCGCGCTGTTTCAACTCGGTGATGTCGACGCGTAGTCCTATGACGCCGCCATCCCTGGCCGCAGCGGGCTTTGCGGGCCGGCCAGGAAAACGGACAATCGACTGTTTCGGCTTCCTGGCAGCTTTTGGCTTCTTCTTCCGCATTACCACGCTCTACTCGCACTCTGCGTGCAAAGTTTTCAGATAAGTCTCTGAAAAAAAGTATCTATTGTCGCAGAAACTACTACCTCGCGCGCTCATGCGTAGCCTGACAAAATGGCACGCACACGCTTTGCGTGTACAAGCTCGGCGCGGACCGCCGATACGCGGGGACAAAATCGACGTGCGGCCACCAAGCAAAGCTGCTCGCGCGGCGAATGCACAAGGAATGCGCGAAACGCCGAACGTGCGCATAAATGTCAGCAACGACCGAGAGAGTTATCGCGCGGTTAATACGACCACGTGCAACCCTCGTTCAGCACAGCGAAGATGCCGCGGCTTGCGCTTCCGGTACCACGTCGTGATCAAGTCATCCGCTTACGTGCGCGAGGAATCGAGCGGTGAGCCGCGGTGATCAAGTCGGCCAACATCGAGTTGCAGTGAGGGCAGGCGTGAATTGCCCCCGATGCGGATGTTGCGCGGATTGTTGCGCTGGCGTGGGGGCCACGCAATTGTGCTAGCCGCGCCTCTCCCCTGTTGCCGATTTCATGCTACGTTTGCGCGAATTGAGTGATCACTGAACTCTCTGGTCCGATGAACCCTCGCCTGTTTCTGATCCCCCTCATAGCCTTGCTAGCCGCCGCCTATGCTGCAAGCGCATGGGCGCAGGACAGAGGCACGGTCAACCCGAAACCGTTGCCGCCGCTCGCCAATCCCAATGATCCCAGTATCGCCGCCAAGGAACTGTTCGGCCGCAAGGTGCTGCCGACGGCAATGCCGACGCGCGTGCACGGGTTCTATGCCCATGGCTGCATCGCGGGCGCGGAAGGGCTGCCGATCAACGGCGATACCTGGCAGGTGATGCGGCTGTCGCGCAATCGCTATTGGGGCCATCCCGACCTGGTCGCGCTGGTCAAGCGGCTGGCCGCAAGAGCGCGCCGGGACGCCGGCTGGCCCGGCATATTGGTCGGCGACATGTCGCAGCCGCGCGGCGGGCCGATGTTGACCGGGCATGCCAGCCATCAGGTGGGGTTAGATGCCGACATCTGGCTGACGCCGATGCCGAACCGGCAATTGTCGCGCAACGAGCGCGAGGAAATGTCGGCGGTGATGATGGTGCGCAACGACCGCCTCGACATCGATCCGCAGACCTGGACGCCGACGCATCTTGCCGTGATCCGCGCCGCGGCGCTGGAGCCCAGCGTGCAACGCATCTTCGTCAATGCCGCGATCAAGAAAGCGCTGTGCCGCGAGGCCAAGGGCGACCGCGGCTGGCTCCACAAGGTACGGCCGATGTACGGCCACGACTATCACTTCCACATCCGCATGAAATGCCCGCCCGGCGCCAGCGAATGCGAAAGCCAGCCCGAGCCGAACGAGGGCGAAGGCTGCCAGCCCGCCGACCTTGCCTACTGGTTCAGCGACGCGGTGCTGCATCCGAAACCGCCGAAAGTGCCGCCGAAGCCGAAGCCGCCGATGACGATGGCAGCGCTGCCGCCCGCCTGCAAGACGGTGCTGACCGCGCCGGATGCCAAACACGAAGTGTCAAGCAGACCCAGCGGAGAACAACGATGAAGATTTGGCCCCTGATTGCATCGATCGCATTCGTCACGAGCGTACACGCACAGACCCCTTATGCAGGAATGCAGACGCGCTCGATCAAGGCGCTCTCCGAGCAGCAGATTTCCGATCTTGGCGCCGGCCGCGGAATGGGCCTGGCGCTCGCGGCCGAACTGAACGGCTATCCGGGGCCGTTGCACGTTCTCGAGCTTGCCGACAAGCTCGAACTCTCCGCCGAGCAACGCGCCAGCATGCAGCGCCTGTTCGATTCCATGAAGGCCGAAGCGATGCCGTTGGGCGCCAAGCTGATCGAGCAGGAAGCCGAACTGGACAAGCAGTTTGCCACCCGCACCGTCACGCCCGAAAGCCTGAAGGCGTCCACCGCGGCCGTTGCCGCCACGCAAGGGATGCTGCGCGAGACCCATCTGAAATATCACTTGTCGACCGGCAGCATTTTGACCCCGTCGCAGATGACCAGATATGCGGAGTTGCGGGGTTACGGAAGTGGCGGGCACAAACGACACCATCACCATTGACAGCCCGGCTGCACCTTGCAAGCCGGTGCAGCCGCCTTTACCTCCTTTCCCATCCTGACTATTGTCAGGGCTGGCGATATCCCGATCGACCGCAAGTCTTTCGGGGAATACCGGAACGGCGCTTCCGATGGTCGCCTTACCCCAACCAACGCCTGTCTTGCGCGCGGCAAATCGCAGCTCGCAATCATGCATGGAGCGCCCGATGAATCGTCTTGCCGGCCTTGTCCTGGCCTTCGCCGTGTCACTGGCAGCCATCCTCTCGCCCGTCGCCGCGCAGGAAAAATCGCTGACCATCTTCGCCGCGGCCTCGATGAAGAATGCGCTCGACGAGATCGACGCCGCCTATGCCGCGAAGAGAGGCGTCAAGATCACCGTCAGCTATGCCGCCAGTTCTGCGCTCGCCCGACAGATCGAACAGGGCGGACCGGCCGATATATTCATCTCCGCCGATACCGACTGGATGGACTACGCGATCGGGAAGAAGACCATCAACGAACCGAGCCGGATCAATTTGCTCGGCAACAGCATCGTGCTGATCGCACCGAAGGATTCCAAAATCGACCAGGTGAACATCGGCCCCGGCTTCGATCTTGCAAAACTCGCCGGCGACGGCCGGATCGCCACCGGCGACGTGAAATCCGTGCCCGCCGGCAAATACGCCAAGGCAGCGCTGGAGAAACTCGGCGCATGGCAGGCGGCCGAGCCGAAATTTGCGATGGCCGTTGACGTTCGCGCCGCGCTGACGCTGGTGGCGCGCGGCGAGGCCGCGCTTGGCATCGTCTATTCCACCGACGCCAAGGCCGAGCCCGGGGTCAAAATCGTCGGCACCTTTCCGGCCGATTCCCATCCCGCGATCATCTATCCCGTCGCGGCGACGACGATCGCGAAGCCGGAAGCCTCAGACTATCTCGTCTTCCTACGCTCGATCGCGGCGAAGGGCATCTTTGAAAAACATGGCTTCAAATTCCTCGTCAGCCCGTCAACCTGATGTTCGAGATCTCGCCGGCCGAATGGACCGCCATCCTGCTGTCGCTGCGGGTGGCCATCATCGCAACGCTGGTGGCGACGCCGTTCGGCATCGCGTTGGCGTGGCTGCTGGCGCGGCGTGAGTTCTGGGGCAAATCGGTCCTCGACGCCCTGGTTCATTTACCGCTGGTGCTGCCACCGGTTGTCACCGGCTATTTGTTGCTGCTGACCTTCGGCCGCCGTGGCCTGGTCGGGGCGTGGCTCGCCGACAACCTTGGCATCGTGTTCGCGTTTCGCTGGACCGGCGCCGCGCTTGCCTGCGGCATCATGTCGTTTCCGCTGCTGGTACGGCCGATCCGGCTCTCGATCGAGGTGGTCGATCGTCGCCTCGAACAGGCGGCAGGCACGCTCGGCGCCGCACCTTGGCAGGTGTTTGCGACGGTAACCCTGCCGCTAGCGCTGCCGGGCGTGCTGGCCGGCATGGTGCTCGGTTTTGCCAAGGCCATCGGCGAGTTCGGCGCCACCATCACCTTCGTCTCCAACATTCCCGGCGAAACCCAAACCATTTCATCGGCGATCTACTCGCTGATCCAAACGCCGGACGGCGATGCCGCGGCCGGACGGCTGGTTGTCGTTTCCACTGTGATCGCGATGGGCGCGCTGATGGCGTCCGAATGGTTCGCGCGGCGCGCGACCAAACGCCTGCACGGGAATTGACCGATGCTGCGCGTTGACGTCACCAAGCAACTCGGCGAATTCTCGCTTGAGGCTTCCTTCGAAAGCCAGGGCCGCGTCACCGGCCTGTTCGGCGCATCCGGCGCCGGCAAGACCTCGCTGATCAACATGATCGCAGGGCTCTTGCGGCCCGATCGCGGCATCATCGCACTCGACGATGAGATGCTCGACGATACTTCCGCAGGCGTCCACGTGCCGCCGCACCGGCGCCGGATCGGCTACGTGTTTCAGGACGCCCGGCTGCTTCCGCATCTCGACGTGCGGCAAAACCTCGACTACGGCCGGCGCATGAACCGCCTCGCGGCGGATCCCGCGCAATTCACGCGCATCACCGACCTGCTCGATATCGGCCATCTGCTCGATCGCCGACCGGGAAAACTCTCCGGCGGCGAGCGCCAGCGCGTCGCGCTCGGCCGCGCGCTGTTATCGAAGCCGCGGCTGTTGCTGCTGGACGAGCCGCTGGGATCGCTCGACGAAGGCCGCAAGGAGGAAATCCTGCCCTATTTGGTGCGGCTGCGCGACGAAGGCATCCCCATGGTCTATGTCAGCCACGACGCGGCCGAGCTACGCCAGCTCGCAACCCAGATCGTGATGCTCAAGCGCGGCCGCGTCACCGCGCTCGGCGGCGTCAAGGTGCTGACGTAGGCAGCGTGAATTAAGTGCGGCCGCGACGGGACCGCCCCCTCTCCCGCTTGCGGGGGAGGGCCGGGGTGGGGGTGTCTCCACGAGTCGCACTGTTCGCGTGGCCAGTCACACTATTCGTGTGGAGAGAGCCCCCACCCGGATCGCATCTACGATGCGATCCGACCTCCCCCGCAAGCGGGAGAGGTAAGAAAGCCCGCGCAAGATTTCACTCCGGCACGATGCGCACCGCACCGCGGGCGGCGCTCGTGGTCAGCGCGGCATAGGCTTTCAGCGCCATCGACACGTTGCGGCTGCGCTTCTTGGCGGGCTTCCAAGCGTCCGCCCCGCGGGCCAGCATGGCTTCGCGGCGCTTCGCCAGCGTCGCGTCATCCACCGCCAGGCTGATCGAGCGCGCGGGGATGTCGATCTTGATCAGATCGCTGTCTTCCACGAGACCGATCAGGCCACCTTCAGCCGCTTCCGGCGAAATGTGTCCGATCGACAGGCCCGAGGAGCCGCCGGAGAACCGGCCATCGGTGATCAGCGCGCAGACTTTTCCAAGCCCTTTCGACTTCAAATAACTCGTCGGATACAGCATCTCCTGCATGCCGGGGCCGCCGCGGGGTCCTTCATAGCGGACCACGACGACGTCGCCGGCCTTGATCTTGCCGCCCAAAATACCTTCGACCGCGGCATCCTGGCTTTCAAAAATCCGCGCCGGTCCTTCGAACTTCAAAATGCTCTCGTCGACGCCTGCCGTCTTCACGATACAGCCGTCGAGCGCGAGGTTGCCCGAGAGCACCGCGAGGCCGCCATCCTTGGAGAAAGCGTGCGCGGCGTCGCGGATGCAGCCGGTGGCGCGGTCGGTATCGAGTTCCTCGAACCGGCGCTCCTGGCTGAACGCGACCTGGGTCGGCACATTGCCCGGCGCCGCCGTGAAGAACTTGCGGACGCTTTCGCTCTTGGTCTGCTTGATATCCCAGCGGCTCAGCGCGTCCTCCAGCGTCTTGGAGTGAACCATCGGCAGACCACGGTTGAGCAGCCCGGCGCGGTCGAGTTCGCCGAGGATGGCCATGATGCCGCCGGCGCGGTGCACATCTTCCAGATGCACGTCCGCCACCGACGGTGCGACCTTGCACAGCACCGGAACGCGCCGCGACAAGCGGTCGATGTCCTGCATCGTGAACGGCACCTTGCCCTCGTAAGCCGCCGCCAGCAGATGCAGCACCGTGTTGGTCGAGCCGCCCATGGCGATGTCGAGCGTCATCGCGTTCTCGAACGCCTTGAAGTTTGCAATCGTCCGCGGCAGTGCGGTTTCGTCCTCCTGCTCGTAATATCGCCGCGCCAGATCGACGATCAGGTGCCCGGCCTCGACGAACAAACCCTTGCGATCGGCATGCGTCGCCAGCACCGAGCCGTTACCCGGCAGCGCCAAGCCAAGCGCCTCGGTCAGGCAGTTCATGGAATTGGCGGTGAACATGCCCGAGCACGAACCACAGGTCGGGCACGCCGAGCGCTCGATCACCTCCACGTCGGCATCGCTGACATTGCTGTCGGCGGCTGCGACCATGGCATCGATCAGGTCGACCGCGCGGATCGTGCCCTTGAGGTTGACCTTGCCTGATTCCATCGGGCCGCCGGAGACGAACACCGTCGGGATGTTGATGCGCAGCGCCGCCATCAGCATGCCGGGCGTGATCTTGTCGCAGTTGGAGATACAGACCATCGCGTCGGCGCAATGCGCATTGACCATGTACTCGACGCTGTCGGCGATGATTTCGCGCGACGGCAGGCTGTAGAGCATGCCGTCATGGCCCATCGCGATGCCGTCATCGACCGCGATGGTGTTGAACTCCTTGGCGACGCCGCCCGCCTTCTCGATCTCGCGCGCGACGAGTTGGCCGAGGTCCTTCAGGTGCACGTGGCCGGGCACGAACTGGGTGAAGGAATTGACCACCGCAATGATCGGCTTGCCAAAGTCCTCGTTCTTCATGCCGGTGGCGCGCCAGAGGCCGCGGGCGCCCGCCATGTTGCGGCCGTGAGTCGTGGTTCGGGAGCGATAGGCGGGCATGATCTATCCTTTTGGAAGCGGGAAAGGCGTCTTTTAGACGGTAAGCCCGGCCGCTTAAAGCGGCTTGGTGCAGGGTCGCCATGCGCGGGCATGCTAAAAACGGGACAGGGACCAGCCGCCCTGCCCCGGCTACCGCTAGTTCTACTGCGTTCGCCGCTCAAACTCCTCATCCTGAGGAGCCCGCGGAGCGGGCGTCTCGAAGGATGTAGGCCACAGGCCGGGCCTCATGGTTCGAGACGCGCTTCGCGCTCCTCACCATGAGGGTCAGTAGAACTAGACGACCTCGCGCGCGCGCAGTTCCGCGATCGCCTTCGTGTCATAGCCGAGCGAAGCCAGCACCTCGTCGGTGTGGGCGCCGAGCGCGGGCGCCATGTGGTCGAGCCTTCCGCCGCCATGGGCGAGCTGAAAGCCGCTGCCGGCAAAGCGCAGGCGGCCATAGGGCGTATCGATCTCCTGAATGGCGCCGCGCGCGGCGATCTGCGGGTGGTTGATCACCTCCTCGATCTTCCAGATGCTGGCACAGGGCGCGCCTGCGGCTTCCAGGAGCTTTTCCCACTCGCGTGGGTCCTTCCTGGACAGCGCCTCCTCGATGATGGCCCGCAGCGCCGGCTCGTTTTCCTGACGGGCAAACCAGTCAGCAAAGCGGGAATCCTCAAGCGCATCGGCGCGGCCGAGCGCGGTCATCAAGGCGCGGTATTGCTTCTCGCTGTTGACGGCGAGCAGCAGATAGCCGTCGCCGGCCTTGAACAAATTGGCGGTCGGCCTTCGGCTCACGGCCTGATTGCCGGAAAGCTGCTGGCGGTGGCCGGCGACCGAATAGTCCGCGACCTGCCCGGACAGAAACGCCAGCGTCGCCTCCAGCATGGAGACGTCAACCAACTGGCCTTTGCCGGTATGGATGCGCTGGAACAGTGCGCTCGACACACCAAAGGCTGCGGTCGCTCCCGACAGCACGTCGCAAACCGCAAAGCCCGCCCGCGTCGGCCCGGTCTCAGGATGGCCGGTGATCGACATGATGCCTGATAGCGCCTGGATTTTGCCGTCATAGCCGGCGCCCAGCCGTTCCGGCCCGGTCTGGCCGAAGCCGGAAATGGCGCAATAGATCAGCCGCGGATTGATCTCAGACAGCGCGGCATAGCCGATGCCGAGCTTGTCCATCACGCCGGGGCGGAAATTCTCCATCACCACGTCGGCCTGGGCGGCGAGCTGCTTGACGATGGTGATCGCTTCCGGTCTCGAGAGATCGAGGGTGAGGCTGCGCTTGTTGCCGTTGATCGCCTGCCAGCCCGGCGCGAGCCCGCGTTCAGCCCATTCGCGGCTCAGCGGCGTGCGGCGCATATCCTCGCCCTCGCGCCGCTCCACCTTGATGACGTCGGCCCCGAGCAGCGCGAGCTGGTAACTCGCATAGGGGCCAGCCAGCACTTGCGTGAAGTCGAGAATCTTCACGCCTTCGAACGGTCGGGTCAAAGGGGTATCCTCCTGCGTTTTCTTCTTCCCTCTCCCCTTGTGGGAGAGGGTGGACGCGATGCGAAGCGTCGCGGACGGGTGAGGGGTCTGTCTCGGCGAACACCGAATGCGCGGTTAGATACCCCTCATCCGGCAGCCTTCGGCTGCCACCTTCTCCCACAAGGGGAGAAGGGAAGTAGCCCGTCACGCCGCGCGGTTGCCGCGCGCGATCTCTTTCTGCCTGTCGAATTCAGCCCGGCGACGTGCTAGTTCTTCCGGGCTCATCTGCGAGACGTTGTTGTAGTCTAGCTTCCAGGAAGCATCCTCGCTCCAGCGCAACGGCGACTGCATCGTGGTGCGCGCGCCGGGCGCGGACTCGAGTAGCCGCAGCGCCAGTTCGAGCGTCAGCGCCTGCGACTCCACATCATGCGGCTTGCCGGCGGAATTGCCGAGCGGGAAATCCGAAAACAGGAAACGCGGCGCGGCGGCATGTTCGACGATATCCTTGGCGCAGCCCATCACCACGGTGGCGATGCCGTTGGCCTCGAGGTGGCGCGCGACCAGAGCAGAGGTCTGATGGCAGACCGGGCAGTTCGGCACGATCACGGCGGCATCGACCTTGTCGGCGAGGCAGCGGGCGAGGATGTCGGGCGCGTCGACCTCGATGGTGACGCGGTGACTGCGATTGGTCGGCGCTCCGAAGAAGCGCGGCGCGACCTCGCCGATCCGTCCCGCGGCGGCGGCCTTCAGAAGCTGCGGCAGCGGAAACCAGGTGCCGCTGTCGGTTGCCGTGGTGTGCTTGCGGTCGTAGCCGATATGCGAGATGCGCAAATCGTGCTCTTTCGAAGTGTCGCCGTCATAGACCTGGTAGAACTTGGCGCTGCCGTTGTACGCCGCGCCCGATCCCTGATCGCCCTTGGTGGGATCATATTGGGCGGCCGTGGTGACGATGGTGACGCGCGATTGCGCGAGCGGCTTTTTCAGCGACTGGAACGGCGCGTCGACATAATGCGCCCAGCGGTAGGGCGTGGTGTAGCCAATCGCCGCGTAGTAGTCGCGGGTCCGCTGCATATAGGGAACGGGAGAATCATAATCGGGCGCAAAGCCGAGCTGGTCGTCAGAGGGGCCGGACATTGTTGTGTCTCTCCTGCGTTTCCACCGTGCGGCCGTGAAGCGGCCGTTCCCCGCAGGCTAATGACACTCGGTTCATTCCTCAACTGCGGATATTGCATCAGAGGAGCGCAGGATCGCGCTTCTTGACCGCATTGGCAAAGGGCGGAATGCCACTGAACGCTTGCTGCGTGCTGTAGGTCACACCTGAACGCGCGTTCACAAAAAACCCTCGAACTTTCTCCGTACGCGGCGCGTCTCAAGGGCATAGCAGGCAATCACGCCTGGATTGGAGAATGTAAATGTTTCGTAACATTACCCTCGCTGCCGTCGCCGCCATTGCCATGACCGCGGCTGCGGTCGCACCGGCGTCCGCCGGCGGCAAGCATGGTGGCCATCATGGCCACGGTCACGGTCATCATGGCCATGGTCATCACGGCCACGGTCATCATGGCCATCATGCGCATGGTCACTGGGGCCATCGCCACTTTGGAACGTCGTTCTATGTCGGCGGAAGCTGCTACAAGACCATCTTCACCAAGTATGGTCCGCGCACCGTGTACGTCTGCGCTCCCTACATCTATTGAGAGCGCATAGTACATGACGGGAAGGCCTCAGCCGACGGCTGGGGCCTTTTTTCGTTCGCTCAATCGCCCCATTAGCCACCGGCTTTCGATGGAACTGAAGAGCTTGAGAACTCGTTCAGAATGGACGCGCTCCTGATCGCATCAGAACGTTGAGCAGGAGGAAGTAGGCACCAATCGCCGCAACGGAGGTTTGCAATGCCCAGTACCGCTGGAACGACGGATCACGTTTACAAGATCCTGGATCTCGCCGGATCGTCCGAAAAAAGCATCGAGGATGCCATTCAGAACGCCATTACCCGCGCATCAAAGACCATTCGCGAATTGAAATGGTTCGAGGTCGTGCAGACCAGAGGCCATATCGAAAATGGGTCGGTTCGCCACTACCAGGTCACCTTGCGAGTCGGATTTACGCTGGAGGAGTAACTCTGGCGCAACGCGCGCCCTGCGTCGAATCCAAACGGCGCGCTCTGCGACGGACCCTAGTTGTACTACGTCATAGCTGCTCACCCCTCATCCTGAGGAGCCCGCGAGAAGCGGGCGTCTCGAAGGATGCGGGCCACAGACGGGCCTCATGGTTCGAGACGCGCTTCGCGCTCCTCACCATGAGGGACTTATGACGCAGTAAGGCTAGCGAAAGAGTGTTGTGGCGATCAAACGCCTGCCACCGACGACCAGATATCCGCAAGCTTGCGCTTGAAGGCCCGCCAGCTTGTCAGGGGTACGACTTTCTCCTCCTCTTCCGGCAGCCGCAGGCCAACCACGTTGACGCGGCCGCCACTGATGTTGCGCGCGACAAGGACGATGGGATCGAGCGCCAGTTCCGCGCCTGCTTTCGGCGCGTGGTCGAGATGGATATCGAAATAATCCGACAGCGTCAGCTTGGCCTGATCCTCGGTGGTGGTGACGCCATAGACCTCCGCCAGTTCACCCAGCGTGTGCTCGCCCGACACCATGAAATCCCCGAGCAGATGCGGGTCGGGCGCCGTGCTCGGCGGCATATCGACAAAGAAGCGGTCCAGCGCCTCGGCCTTTTCCGGCGGCGCCAGCAAATAGACGTAGTCGCCGGCTTCGATCGGATCGGCCTCGGCGGGCGAGAGAATCCGCTCGTCGCGGATGACGAGCGTCGGCTTTGACCAGGATGGCGTAAGGCCGCGCCGGAAATACAGGCTCTTCGCCCGTACCGGATAGCCGACCAGTTGCTGCTCGAGCTGGCCGGGCAGATCGAGCTCGACGCGCCGTGGACCGCGTTCGACGCGCGGCAGCGCCACGTGCAGCCACCGCGCCGCCGGCGCCAGTGTCCAGCCCTGCAGCAATAGCGAGATGATGACCACGACAAAGGCGACGTCGAAATAGAGATAGGCTTTTGGCAATCCGACCAGCATCGGGATCGAGGCGAGGAAGATCGCGACCGCGCCACGCAGCCCGGTCCAGGCGATGAAAATCTTTTCCCGCCAGTTGAACCGGAACGGCACCAGGCACAGCAATACCGCGAGCGGCCGCGCCACCAACATCAGCACCAGCGCCACGATCACGGCCGGACCGACGCTATCCAGCAGGCGCTGCGGCGACGCCAGCAGCCCAAGCAGGACGAACATCACGATCTGCGCCAGCCAGGTCGCGGCATCGAGAAACGTCACCACCGAATTATGGGCGCGCGTCGGCCGGTTGCCGACGATGATTCCCGCGAGATAGACCGCGAGAAAGCCCGACGCGTGTGCAGTCTGCGCGACACCGAACACCACCAATGCAGCGGTCGTGACGAAGGGCGCATGCAAGCCCTGCGGCAGCGCCATGTGATTGAGCGCCAGCACCACCAGGCGACCGCCGACCACACCGAAGATGGCACCGAGCAGACCTTCACGCGCGAGTTCGAATGCGACATGCCCAGGTGAGCTTTGACCGATGGAGATGAACTCGACCAGCATCAAGGTGAGGAAGATCGCAAACGGATCGTTGGTGCCGGATTCCGCTTCCAGCGTCGCCCCGACACGCGGACGCAGGCGCAGGCCCTGGGTGTGGACGAGCAGAAACACCGCGGCAGCATCGGTCGACGCCACCACCGCGCCGACCAGCAGCGACTCGGTCCAGTTCAGGTCGAGCGCGTATTTGGCGACGGGCGCTGTGATCAGCGCGGTGAGCAATACGCCGATCGTCGCCAGCACCATCGAGGGCGCCAGCACCGTGCGAATGCTCTGAAATTTGGTTCGCAGGCCGCCGTCGAACAGGATCAGCGCCAGCGCCACCGAGCCGACCAGATAGGTGGTGCGGACATCATCGAAGCTGAGCTGGCCCGGCCCGGCATCGCCCGCCAGCATGCCGATCAGGAGGAACACCAGCAGCAGCGGCGCCCCGAAGCGCAATGCAAGCAGGCTCGACAGGATGCCTGCCATCACCAAAATGGCGCCCAGAAAGATGGCGATGCTGACCGAGTCGAGAGAAGCCATGAACCTCCGATATCGTCGCAAATACTTGCAATTGCATCCTTATCGTTGCCACACTTGATCGCCAACCCATTTCTGCGATCGCGGCAATGTGCCCGATTTACGGGTCTGACCATGCCCCGTAGCAGCGTGTCGATGGCATCCGCACGTCGCCTGTGAGAATCTGCCTGCTATTCGCGAATCACCTTTGTCTGATGGGGCCAGAGCCTCGAACGAGAATTTTCCGATGGACCTGAAAGAGATCATCGAGATCCTGCACAACACGGCGCGTTCGGTCGGCGCGGAGGTCACCTCGCCCTGGTTCTATCTGCAACTGGGACTGATCCTGACGGCCGCAGGCATCGCCTGGGCCGGCGCCACCGCCGTGCGCTCCAGGATAGACGTTTCGTCGGTTGCAATGGGCTGGCCGGCGCCGTTCCGGCTGTTCGTCCGCGTGCTGGTCGGCAGCACATCGACGGCGGTGTTCGCGCTTCTGATGACGCTGACGCGCTGGGTCATGATCGCGTCGACCTGGCCGAGCCGCAGCTATCTGCTCGCGGTTGCCGCCAAGCTCGCCTTCGCGTGGCTGGTCATCAACCTCATCACCTCGGTGATCCGCAATACCTTCGTGGTCCGGCTGGTGTCCATCTCGGCCTGGCTGGTCGTGGCCCTAAGCATTCTGGGCCAGCTCGAGCCGGTGGTCGAGGCGCTCGACTCGGTCTCGATCGTGCTCGGCGATCTCAGGTTGACGCCGCTGCTCCTGATCAAGCTCGGCGCGCTCCTCATCGTGGCGCTGTGGCTGACCAACATCGCCAGCAACTTCGTGGAAGGCCGCATCACCCGGTCCGGCGATCTGACGCCGTCGATCCAGGTTCTCCTCGTCAAGATCGTCCGGTTCACGCTGATGGTATTTGCCATTGCGGTGGCCCTGAGCGCGGTCGGTATCAACCTCGCGGCGCTCGCGGTGTTTACCGGCGCGGCTGGCGTCGGTATCGGTCTCGGCCTGCAGAAGATCGTCGCCAACTTCATCAGCGGCATCATCCTCCTGGTCGACAAGTCGGTGAAGCCGGGCGATCTCGTCACCATTGGCGACAACACCGGGCGCATCAGCACGATGAAGACGCGCTACATCTCGGTTGCCGCCGGCGACGGCCGCGAGTTCCTGATCCCGAACGAGGACCTGGTGACGCAGAAGGTCGTGAACTGGACCTATACCGACAAGAACACGCTGGTGAAGGTGCTGTTCAGCACCAATTACGACGCCGACCCGCGGGCGGTGTGCAAGCTGGCCATCGACATTGCCGGCGCCGTGCCGCGGGCCATCAAGAACAAGCCCCCGAACTGCATCCTGACCGAATTCGCCGAGGCCGGCATGAAGTTCTCCCTGACCTTCTGGCTGCCCGATCCTGACGGCCTCGACAACGTGAAGAGCGACGTGATGCTGGAGCTGTGGGACGCGTTCAAGCGAGAGGGGATCCGTGTTCCCTATCCGGTCCGCGAAATCCGCGTCCGCGGCGGCGCGCTGCCGGTCGAGCCCGTGGTGGAAGTTTCCGGCTAGATGCAAGCCCTTTAAAGCCGCGCCGTGGCCCAACCTCGGCTTGCACTGACCGGTTGGATCATTAAATTAGGCATTCAAAATCAGCCCTTTTTCCGTTCCAGAAGTATGACCCGCCCATGAGCTATATCGAAGCCACCGACACCTCCTTGCGAAAAACCGGCCAGATCAAGCTGCACGGCGCCAGCGGCTTCGCCGGCATGCGCAAGGCGGGCGCGCTGGTGGCCAAATGCCTCGACGAGCTCACCGACGTCGTCAAGGCGGGCGTTCCGACCTCGCGGATCGACGAATTCGTCCGCGACTTCGCCTTCAGCCAGGGCGCCTATCCGGCGACGCTGATGTATCGCGGTTACCGCTACTCGACCTGCACCTCGATCAATCACGTGGTCTGCCACGGCATGCCAGGCGACCGCGCGCTGAAGGAAGGCGACATCGTCAATATCGATGTCACTTTCATCGTCGACGGCTGGTACGGCGATTCCAGCCGGATGTATGTGATTGCTCCGATCGCCCGCAAGGCCGAGCGACTGATCGAAGTCACCTATGAGGCGATGATGCGCGGCATCGCCGCCGTGAAACCCGGCGCGACCACCGGCGACATCGGCCATGCCATCCAGAGTTTTGTCGAGCCGCAGGGCATGAGCGTGGTGCGCGATTTCTGCGGCCATGGCCTCGGGCGCATGTTCCACGACGAGCCCAACATCATCCATATCGGCCGGCCCGGCGAAGGCGTGATGCTCAAGCCCGGCATGTTTTTCACGATCGAGCCGATGATCAATCTCGGCAAGCCGCATGTAAAAATCCTGTCCGACGGCTGGACCGCCGTGACCCGCGATCGCTCGCTCTCGGCGCAATTCGAGCATTCGGTCGGCGTCACCGCAACCGGCGTCGAAATTTTTACGCTGTCAGAGCGCAACGGCGAGAAGCCGCTGGCGGCGGCCTAAATTCCGCTTCGGCCCAACCCGGCTACATCGAACGCAGTCGGCTCAACTTTTTGGTTGCGATGCACGACGCGACTGCTTGAACGAGGCTGCCAAGCGGCCTGTTGCAAGTCGTTCTCAATACGACATCGCCTTCCTGCCGCCAGTCAACTAATCCTAACCTTTGCGGAATAGGCCGGGCGCGCCGGTGTAGGACTCGGCACGGGGCGCCTTCCGGCAGCGAGAGCCTCTGGCAGGCAAGGGATCAACCAATGGGAGCAAGAGCAATGTTCGAGATTTCACGGCGCGATCTGGTTCTCGGGAGCACAGCGGCGGCCCTGGTTTTCGGTCTGAGGGGGCCGGTTTCTTTCATCGGGGCGGCACATGCGCAGCGCGCCGCCGACAGCCTCAAATTCAAGGTCGGCGACATCGAGGCCTTCAGCCTGCATGAGGGCAGTGTCGAGCGCGCCGCCACTGAGGGAATGATCAAGAATGCCTCGCTTGACGACATCAAGAAGGCGCTGACGGCTGCCGGCATCAACCCGGACAAGTTCGACAATCCCTTCACTGTCACCGCGATCCGGACTGGCGGCAAGGTCGTGCTGTTCGACACCGGTTTTGGCGGCAATGGCCCGGCGACAGTGGGCAAGCTCGCCGACAACATGAAGGCGGCTGGCCTTGATCCGGCGACGGTTTCAACGGTCGTGATCTCGCATTTCCATCCCGATCACATCTCCGGGCTGTGGGTGAAAGAAACCAACGCGCAGGTTTTCCCGAATGCGGAAATCCTGATGCCCGAGGTGGAGTACAAGTTCTGGACCGATCCGGCGCTGGTCGAGAAGATGCCCGAGAACATGCGGCCGCTCGTCAAGCGAATCCAGGCAACTTTCCCGACCTGGAAGAACATCAAGCAGTACAACGACGGTGCCGACCTCGCGCCCGGCGTCAAGGCGATTGCCACGCCCGGCCACACCGTCGGCCACATGTCGTTCCTGGTCGCTTCGGGCGGGCAGCAGTTGTTCATCCAGAGCGACGTCACCGGCATGCACCAGTTGTTCGTGCGCAATCCCGGCTGGTTCTCGTCCTTCGACGCCGACGGGCCGAAGGCGGAAGCCACGCGGCGCGCGTTCTTCGACCGCGTCATCGCGGAAAAGGGCATGATCGCCGGCTATCACTTCGGCTTCCCGAATGTCGGCACGCTGACAAAGGACGGCAATGGCTACGCATTCGCGGCCGTGAAGGCCTGATCGCAGGTAAGGAGCGAAACGAAGGCGCCGCGCTATGTGTGCGGCGCCTTTTCTTCAGATGCTGTCGCACTTTAGAGTTGCAAAAGCTCGCAGGCACGGCATGGTTACGGCCGATGCCTGCCAGGACCAGCAATCCCCCGGATCAATCCACAGAGACGCCGCACTATCACGGCCATCGCGAACGCCTGCGCGAGCGCTTTTATGCGGCCGGGCCGGAGGCGCTGAGCGACTACGAGCTACTGGAGATGGCGCTGTTTCCGGCCCTGCCCCGGCGCGACACCAAGCCGCTGGCAAAAGCGTTGTTGAAAAAATTCGGCTCGTTCGCCGAAGTCATCCATGCGCCGGTGGCGCGCCTGCGCGAGGTCGACGGCATCGGCGAGGCTTCGGTGAACCAGATCAAGCTGCTCGCCGCGGCGGCAAGCCGGGTCGCGAAGGGCGAGATCAAGCGCAAGATTGCGCTCTCGTCCTGGAACGACGTGATCGATTATTGCCGGAGCGGCATGGCGTTTGCCGACAAGGAGCAGTTTCGCCTGCTGTTCCTTGACAAGCGCAATCAACTGATCGCCGACGAGGTGCAGCAGACCGGCACCGTCGACCACACCCCGGTCTATCCCCGCGAGGTGATCAAGCGGGCGCTCGAACTATCGGCGACCGCGCTGATCCTCGTGCACAACCATCCGTCCGGCGATCCGACGCCGTCGCAGGCCGATATCCACATGACCAAAGCGATCGTCGAGATCGCAAAGCCGCTCGGCATTTCCGTGCACGACCACATCATCGTCGGCAAGAATGGGCACGCGAGCCTGAAGGGGATGCGGCTGATCTAGCGTATTGCTAATCGCCAACGAGGCGACCAGCATCGTGCCGCGGCAGGACCTCGCACGGCGAAATCACGACCGATGATATCGAAATCAGATGATCGCAACGCGCAGTTGCGCTAGTATCCACCTGTCGAGCGTCCCTCGCCGTGCGCTCTAGCGTCGAGGGGCCGACAAACTAACGTCGGATAGGTTTTCGCATCGGAGGACCGTCATGACCAGCACTTCAGACACCGTAAAGAGCCCTCAGGCCGGTTCGGATACGGCACCGCTACGCGCCAAGTGGGGGTGGATCGTCGCACTCGGCGTCGTCTATCTGCTCGCCGGGTTTATCGCGCTCGGCAGCGTCGCAATGGCCACCGTCGTGAGCGTCCTCGTGGTCGGCGTGATGATGATCATCGCCGGCGTCGCAGAGGTGGTTAGCGCCTTCCAGATCAAGAGCTGGGGCAAATTTCTGCTCTGGGCTCTGCTTGGCGTGCTCTACATCATCGCCGGCTTCGTCACGTTCCAGAATCCGTTGCTCGCGGCAGTGCTACTGACCCTCGTTCTCGGCGCAGCGCTGGTGGTCTCGGGCATCACGCGGATCGTGCTGGCTTTCAGCATGAAACGAGAAATGCCCTGGATCTGGGTCGCGCTATCCGGCGTGATCACGCTTCTGCTCGGCGTGCTGATCCTGGTGCGCTGGCCGGTTTCGAGTCTCTATATCCTCGGCCTGTTCCTCGCCATCGATCTCATCATGGCCGGCGCTGGTTGGATCGGGCTCGGCTTCGGCCTGCGCCGCGCTCGCTGAGGTGTGGTTAGCGGGCTGTAGCACAGTCCCTTGATCGACGAAAAGGAGGCGCCCATGCGCTGGATCTACCTTGCCGTCATCATCCTGTTCGTCGCGGCAACGATCATCTTCGCGCTGCAGAACTTCGAGATCGTCACCATGTCCTTCCTCGGCCTGAATGCCCAAGTGCCGCTCGCTGTGCTGGTCGCCGTCGCCTACCTGCTGGGCGCGGCGACGGGTGGCAGTCTGTTCGCACTACTGCGCCGATCTTACGAAAGGTCGAGAGGAAGTATCGGAGCGTCCTGAATTGAGTGTCGTTTCATCTCCGATCAACGAGGGTGACGATGGACGAAACAGCGCGCGAACCCGTTCTGGTGGATCTTGCTTTGCAAGGCGGAGGCTCCCACGGCGCTTTCACCTGGGGCGTGCTGGACCGGCTGATCGAGGAGCCGTGGCTGCGGATCGAGGCAATCTCCGGCACGTCGGCGGGCGCAATGAATGCAGCCCTGGTGGCCGACGGGTGGACGCAAGGCGGTGCCGATGGAGCGCGGGCGGCGCTCGCGGCCTTCTGGCGAGGCGTGTCGCGCGCTGCCACGTTCAGCCCGCTGCAGCGCTCGCCGCTCGACCGGCTGATGGGCCGCTGGACGCTCGACACCTCACCCGCCTATGTCGCCATGGACCTGATGGCCCGTGTACTTTCGCCTTATGATCTCAATCCGCTCGGCCTCAACCCGCTGCGTGCCATCCTCGCCGCAAGCATCGATTTCGAGCGACTGGCCCGGGCATCAATCAGGCTGTTCGTCACCGCGACCAACGTGCGCACCGGCCGCGGCCGCATCTTCCGCAATGCGGAGATCACGGCCGACGTCCTGCTTGCCTCGGCTTGTCTGCCGACCATGTTCCAGGCGATCGAGGTCGACGGCGAACCCTATTGGGATGGCGGCTATGCCGGCAATCCGACGCTTACGCCGCTGGTGCGCGAAAGCGACGCTCACGACACCATCCTGGTGCAGATCAATCCGCGCGAACGACCGAAACCGCCGCGTACGGCGAACGAAATTCTCAACCGCCTCAACGAAATCTCCTTCAACTCGCCGCTAATGAAGGAATTGCGCATGATCGCGCTGCTGCGCCAGGTGGCGGACCCCGGACACGGCGAGGGCGCGCGCTGGGCCGGAATGCGTACGCACCGGATCATGACCGACGCGCTCACGGAGTTCGGCGCATCATCTAAGCTCAACGCTGAATGGGAGTTTGTTTCACTGCTCAAGGAAGAAGGACGCAAGAGCGCCGACGCATTCCTCAAGGCGCATGGTGACGACCTCGGCCGGCGCTCCACTGCCGATCTCGATGCACTGCTTGCGGAGTGCTGAGGGCGATGACCCTGTTGGGACTTCTCGGCATCCTGATCGGCCTTGGCCTCTTGATCTTGTTCGCCTATCGGGGCTGGAGCGTGTTGGTGCTCGCGCCGCTTGCCGCGCTGGTTGCCGCACTGTTTTCCCGCGAGCCGCTGCTGGCCCACTGGACCCAGACCTTCATGGTCAGCGCGGCAGGCTTTCTGGCCCAGTTCTTTCCGCTGTTCCTGCTCGGCGCCCTGTTCGGCAAACTGATGGAAGACAGCGGCTCGGTCGCCGCGATCGCGACCTTCATGACGCAGCGGCTGGGCACGCGGCGGGCTGTGCTCGCAGTGGTGCTCGCTGGAGCGCTCGTCACATATGGCGGCGTCAGCCTGTTTGTCGCCTTCTTCGTGCTCGCACCGATGGCGCACGAGCTGTTTCGCAATGCCGGCATCCCGCGGCGGCTGATGCCGGCGGCAATCGTGCTCGGCACCTCCACCTTCACCATGTCGGCGTTGCCCGGCACGCCATCGATCCAGAACGCGATCCCGATGCCATTCTTCGGCACCACCCCATTCGCCGCGCCCGGCCTTGGCATTCTGGCATCGTTGATCATGCTCGGCTTCGGCCTGTGGTGGCTCAACCGCGAAGTGGCCAACTCAAAAAGAAACGGCGAAGGCTTCGGCGACGGCGTGCCGATGCCTTCTGCCCGTCTTGCCATCGACGAAAAGCTGCGCGAACGCGCCACCACCGCGCGGGAGTTCGATCCGGCGGAGATCGTACACGGTGCGGTGACCGACGTTCCGCCGTCAGTTGTACTCGCCGCACTGCCGCTCACTGTGGTGATTATCATCAATCTCGCGATGTCGCTGCTCATCTTGCCGGCACTGGACACCCGCTTTCTGGCCGAAGCTCGCTGGGGCGAAACGTCGCTCGCAGCCGTCGGCGGCGTATGGGCTGTCATCACAGCCCTCGCCTGTGCGATCGTGACGGTTCTCGCCGTCAGCCATCGGCGATTGCCGGCCCTGCGTGCAACCATGGACGCCGGCGCCAACGCCGCCGTACTGCCGGCCCTGAGCGTTGCGAGCCTGGTCGGCTTCGGCGCCGTGGTGGCGGCGATGCCCGCCTTTGATGTCGTACGCGACACCGTGCTCGGGATCGGCGGCGGACCGCTGGTTTCGCTCGCGGTGGCGACCAACGTGCTCGCCGCGCTCACGGGGTCGGCATCGGGCGGGCTGACCATTGCGCTCGACGCACTCGGGGCGACGTATATGACGCGCGCGGCGGAGATCGGACTCGATCCCGCGCTGCTGCATCGCGTGGCGGTGATCAGTTCGGGTACGCTCGACAGCCTGCCGCATAACGGCGCGGTAGTCACGCTGCTCGCCGTCTGCGGATCGACGCACCGGGACAGCTATCGCGACATCGTCATGGTCGGCATCGTCGGCGCACTCATCGCGCTCGTTGCCGTCATCGCGCTCGGCTCGGTGGCGGGATCGTTCTGAGCCATCGGCGCCGCCTGCCGTCTCAGGGTAAATGGTGCACAACCACCACTCCGGCGATCCGACGCCGTCGCCCCCTGGTTGATCGTTCGCAAATGCAACAATTCTCAACCGGGATGACGCCAAGAGAGCATCCTTGATCAGGCAATCGACGGCCTTCCGGCGTCGCGTCAGTGATGGCCAGGATGCATGGCGGCTGGTCCGCCAGCCGCGCCGATGCATTCAAGACCTTAGTCTAAATTGTCGCAGTACCACAGGATTGGGTTTGACTTGCGACCGAGAGACTCGAAAGATCAAGGCGTAAATGGAGGCGGGTCAGGTCAAGCGGCTGAAAGGCCGTCCGTACAGTACCGATGACGAGAGGCGCGAGGTGTCCAGGCTTCTCAAGATAGACAGCTTGCAAACCTACTTCTTCTCGGCGGCCGGTGTGGTCAAGGCCGTCGACGGCATCAGCCTTGATATCAATCAGGGCGAGACGATCGCCATTGTGGGCGAGTCCGGATGCGGCAAGTCCGTCAGCGCGCTCTCGATCCTGCGGCTGGTCGCCGATCCGCCAGGCCGCATCATCGGCGGCAGCATTCGCTTCCGGGACAGAGACCTTCTCAAGCTGAGCGAAGAGGAAATCCGGGAAGTCCGAGGCAAGGACATTGCCATGGTGTTTCAGGAGCCGATGACCTCGCTCAATCCAGTACTGACGATCGGGCGACAGCTCACCGAGACCATGGAGCAGCACCTCGACATGACCCACGACCAGGCGGTCGCCCGTGCGGTCGAGCTGCTGGGCATGGTGGGGATATCGGATCCGGCGCGTCGACTGAGGCAGTATCCGCATCACTTCAGCGGAGGCATGCGCCAACGCGTGATGATCGCTATGGCCTTGTGCTGCGAGCCCAAGCTGATCATCGCCGACGAACCGACAACGGCGCTCGACGTGACGGTTCAGGCGCAGATTCTCGAGCTGATGAAAGATCTGACGCAGCGTCTGGGCGTGGCGCTGATCATCATCACCCACAATCTTGGTATCGTCGCGCGCTATGCGGACAGGGTCAATGTCATGTACGCGGGCAGGATCATCGAGAGCGGAACCGCGCACGAAATCTATCACCATCCCCACCATCCATACACGCTGGCGCTGCTGCGTTCGGTACCGCGCATGGATCAGCCACGCCGGGCTCGGCTCGATCCGGTGGAGGGACAGCCGCCCGACCTTTCGCGCCTGGGCGCCGGCTGCTCGTTCCATCCGCGCTGCGGCTTTGCCATTGCGCGCTGCGCGAGTCAGTCACCTCCCTTGGAGCGGATCGATGGCGGCGATCATCTCGCGGCATGCTTTGAGGCGGACAACGTTGCCAAATCGATGGCGAGGTCGTCATGACCCCCATGGAACCAACCGGAGCGGTACGGCAGAGCGCAGAAGCGGCGGTGCAGGTATCGACCGTCGTGCCGGACGTTGCGCTCGAGCATAGGCGCCAATCGGAACGGCGCGTCGCCCTGGCACCGGAGTTGGTCACTATTCGCGACCTGAAAATGCACTTTCCGGTGATTGAGGGCGCTCTCTTCTCCAAAGAGGTCGCTCGAGTGAAGGCCGTCGACGGAATCAACCTCACCATCCGCAAAGGAGAGACGCTCGGACTGGTCGGAGAGTCGGGTTGCGGCAAGACCACCACTGGTCGGTGCATCCTGCGGCTCGAGCACCCGACCGGAGGCGAGATCCTGTTCGACGGCAAGAATCTGGTCGATCTCGATCAGAAATCGATGCAAGCCCTGCGGCAGAAGATCCAGGTCATCTTCCAGGATCCTTACAGCTCCCTCAATCCGCGCATGAAGATCGGGGAGATCATCTCTGAGCCGATGAAGGTGCACGGGACCGAGCCGAACAAGGCAGCGCGCGATGCGCGGGTCGCGGAATTGCTCCGCCTGTGCGGCCTGGATCCCAAGTTTGCCGACCGCTACCCCCACGAGATGAGCGGCGGCCAGCGCCAGCGCGTCGGCATCGCACGCGCCCTATCGGTGCGTCCGGAATTCATCATCTGCGACGAGGCGATCTCGGCCTTGGATGTATCGATTCAGGCGCAGATCATCAATCTGCTGGAGGATCTGCGGGAGCAGTTCGGACTGACCTATCTGTTCATCGCGCACGACCTCAGCGTCGTTCGCCACCTGTGTCATCGCGTCGCAGTCATGTATCTCGGCAAGATCGTCGAACTGGCGGATTGCGACGAATTGTACAGCAATCCTCTGCATCCCTATACTCAGGCGCTTCTCGCGGCCGTGCCGGTACCGGATCCTGACTTGGAGAGGGCGCGCGCCCATCGGATCGTGAAGGGCGAAGTGCCGAGTCCGATGAATCCGCCGAAGGGATGCGTGTTTCATCCGCGCTGCCCGCTTGCGGTCGACTGCTGTGCGAAGATTGTCCCGGAGTTCAGGGAACTGCGGCCCGGCCATTGGGTGGCTTGTTCCGTAATTTGAATGAAAGCCCCGTAAGAAGGGCGACCGGCCAGGGGCGTAAAGCCCGGCCCAAAAAAGCCAGGAGGAGTGTGTTCCAGAGGGAGAAAGATCATGAACCTTGCGAAATATCTCAGAGCCGTGCCGATCATGGCGGTCAGCGCGGCCGTTGCCATCGGCTTCGCCGGAGCTCCGGGTCAGGCTGCGCCCAAGACAGGCGGGATCCTGAACTTTGTGGTGCCCGACGAGCCGCCGAGCTGGGACGGTCACCGCGAGACGACGTTCGCGCTGATCCATCCCTTTGCACCGTTTTATAGCCTGCTCATTAAGGTCAATCCGGAAAATCCGTCCTCACCGACGGACTTCGTGTGCGACCTGTGCACGGAAATGCCAACTCCGACCGACGGGGGCAGGACCTACACGTTCAAGATCAAGCAGGGCGTGAAATTCCACGACGGAACGCCGTTGACGGCGCAGGACGTGGTCGCATCATACAAAAAGATCATCTTCCCACCGGAGGGAACGACCAGCGCGCGCGTAGCCTATTTCGTCATGGTCGACAGCGTGAGCGCGCCGGACGACCACACGGTCGTATTCAAACTCAAGTATCCATCGGGCGCCTTCATCCCGGCGCTGGCGACGCCTTACAACTTCATCTACTCGAAGGCAAAGCTCGACCAGGACATCCGCTGGTACGAGAAGAATGTCATGGGGTCAGGGCCCTTCAAGTTCGCGGGAAGAGAGGCAGGCGCCTCCGTGCGCGGCGAGCGCAACAAGGACTACCACGTTCCCGGGCAGCCCTACCTCGACGGCTTCGAAGCGATCTTCTCCAACAAGCAGGCGGTGCAGGTGCAAGCGATCCGCGGCGACCGGGCCGCAATCCAATTCCGCGGCTTCCCGCCGAAGAGCACCGAGGACCTCGTCAACGCGCTCGGAAAGGACATCACGGTTCAGGAGAGTGACTGGAACTGTGTGCTGCTGTTTACCCCCAACCACAAGAAGAAGCCGTTCGACGATGTCCGCGTTCGCCGCGCGCTGACGCTGGCGGTCGATCGCTGGGGCGGATCGCAGAGTCTTTCGCGCATCGCCATCGTCAAGGCGGTCGGTGGTGTTGTGTTCCCGGGTCACCCGCTGGCGGCGACGAAGGCGGAGCTCGAACAGATTCCGGGCTTCTGGCCGGATATCAACAAGTCGCGTGCCGAGGCCAAGCGGCTGTTGCAGGAGGCCGGAGTCCCGGGCCTGAAGTTCGAGTTGTCCAACCGCGCCGTCGACCAGCCCTATACGATCGTGGGCACGTGGCTGATCGACCAGTGGCGGCAGATCGGGGTGACGGTCGAGCAAAAGATGGAGCCGACCGGTCCATTCTACGCGCGGCTCAGGTCGGCTGATTTCGACGTGACGGTGGACTTCAACTGCCAGTCGGTGATCAACCCGCTGCTCGACATCGGCAAGTTCCTGTCGGAGGACATCGGCAACGAAAGCTACGGCGCCTACATCGATCGCGACCTCGACAAGATGTTCGAGGCGATGAACCGCACGTCCGACGAAGCCGAGCAGCGCAAGCTGATGCGGCAGTTCGAGAAGCGTGTGCTCGATGAGCAGGGGCATTCGTTCGTCACGCTGTGGTGGAACCGGATCATCCCGCACCGGTCCTACGTGAAGGGCTGGAAGATCAGTCCGAGCCACTACCTCAATCAGGACCTCGCCAACGTATGGCTCGACAAGTAAGCGCCCGACGGCGGTCGTTTCCGCGCCCCCTGCCATAGCAAGGCAGTAAACGGGAAACGGCCGCGGGGGCGGGCAAGAGTGGTGCAGGAACGATCATGTACCAGTACGTCCTAAAGCGACTCCTGTTGATGATCCCGACGCTGCTCGGCGCCGCGCTGCTTGTCTTCCTGCTGCTGCGGCTGGTGCCGGGGGACGTCTGTGTGCTGCGCATGACAGGCGGAGCCGGATACGTCGATCCCAAGGCGATCGCTCTCTGCCGCGCCGAGCTCGGTCTTGATCGTTCCTACGCCGTGCAGTTCCTGACCTTCATCTGGGACTTCGTCCGGTTCGACTTCGGCAAGTCGATGTGGACCGGACGTCCGATCACGGAAGAGGTCGGGCTCCGCTTCGAACTCTCGCTACAGATCGCGATCATGGCGACGATCACCGCCATCATGCTCGCGATCCCGCTCGGAACGATCTCCGCGGTCAAGCAGAACACCTGGATCGATTACGTGGTGCGCGGCTTCAGCATCGCCGGAATCGCAATGCCCTCGTTCTGGCTCGGCGTGCTGATCATCCTCGGCCTGCTGATCACCACGAAGTCGGTGTTCGGAAGCCCGTGGATGCCGCCGATCAAGTACGTGCCGATCTGGGTCGACCCCCTTTACAACCTGAGCATGACCATCTTCCCGGCGCTCGCCACCGGCTACCGCTATTCCGCCGTTGCGACGCGCATGACGCGTTCGGCGCTGCTCGAAGTGCTGCGCGAGGATTATGTCCGCACGGCGCGCGCCAAGGGACTTGTCCAGAAGCTCATCATCCGGCGGCACGCGCTCGGAAACGCGCTGCTGCCCGTGGTCACCATCATCGGCATTGAATTCGCGTTCCTGATGGGCGGCCTGGTGGTCACCGAGCAGGTGTTCAACCTCAACGGGCTCGGCAAGCTGTTTGTCGCGTCCGTGACCAATCAAGACTACACGATGACCCAGGCGCTGGTCATGCTGGTGGTGACGATATTCGTCCTCACCAACTTTGTGGTGGACATCATCTACGCGTGGCTCGACCCGCGGATCCGGTACAAATGATCGCTGGAATCAGAGGTTCTGCATGACTGTCGCGACCGACCTCGACACCAGAGTCGAACTGACGGAAGAGCGCAAGCGGCGAAGCAGGCTTGCGGCCATCGGCCGGTTCGCACGCCGAAACCCGCTCGGCGCCGCCGGCGCCGTAGTCATTATCGTCATGGTGGTGGTTGCGGCGCTTGCAGATTTCATCGCCCCGTACAACCCGGTTGCCAACGCCTTCGACCGTATGCACGAGCCGCCGAGTTTCGAGAACTGGCTCGGCACGGATCAATACGGACGCGACGTGTTCTCGCGCATCGTCTATGGGTCGCGTACCGCCCTGCTCGTTGGATTTGCGTCGTCATTCGTCGGCGCCACCTTCGGTCTCGTGCTCGGTGTCGCGAGCGCCTATTTCGGCGGCAAGATCGATCTGATCTTCCAGCGCATCCTCGACGTCTTCATGGCGTTCCCGCTGATCATCCTGGCGCTCGCCGTCATCGCAATCTTCGGGACGGGGGCGCAGAACGTGATCATCGCCATCACCATCCCGTTCATTCCGCGCTGCGCCCGCGTCGTGCGTTCAAGCGCGCTGGCGATCCGCGAGCTCCCCTATATCGACGCCGCCCGCGCCAACGGCTTCAGCCACAGCCGCATCATTCTGCGGCACATGATTCCGAATGTAATGGCGCCGTTTCTCATCATGATCACTGCCTTCGTGGGTCAGGCAATCTTGCTCGAAGCATCGCTTTCCTATCTCGGTCTCGGAGTGCAGGAGCCGACGCCGGCATGGGGCCTGATGCTTCAGGGGGGCGCCGAGGAATACGCCGAGAGCGCCCCCTGGATAGCCATCTTCCCGGGCATCGCCATCAGTCTCGCGGTGTTCGGTTTCAGCCTGTTCGGCGATGCGCTACGCGACGAGTTCGATCCCAGGCTGCGATCCCTGTAAACAGCAGCCAGCACGCCTGCGGGCCACAGAGCGCACGTTCTTCGTAGGCTGCCGCAAGGTCACGAGCCCCCGCGGGACGCACGATTATCCTTCCTGGCGTACGGCTCGGCGACAATGCTTCGAGCCTGCCTGCATTTACCATTTATTAACTCTCCGCTTCGCGCTTTGGCGAACGCGTGAGAGAGTGGTTCATCGGATGAGAGGGGGTAGCTCATTCTCGATTGAGAGGGGATCGACGATGAATCAGCTAGCAGAGCGGATGAGAGGCGCGGCTCTTTCGATGAGCCCGGAGCACCTGGTCGACAAATTTCTGGACTGGCTCGAGGAACTGAGGGGCGCGCTGGCGCTTGCGGAAATCGACAGATTGGCCCGTAGCGAGCTGCGAACCAGGATGCTGTACGATTGATCCGGCGACCATAGCGCGATGGAACGGCCAAAGCACACAAAGGGCCGCCTCAAATGGGGCGGCCCTTTGCTCGTGCGGATCCGTCGCGCCGGAGGCGCTGTTTATGCGAAGCGCCTTGTCGCGCGACATACGATACCTATCGCTGCCCCACTCGGCATCTCCGTGCACGACCACATCATCGTCGGCGGGAACAGTCACGCAAGTTTGAGGGGACGGAAGCTCATCTAATGCTGTTTAGCTGAGGACGGCACGCGACTGCATATTGGGTCAGCCCGCCGCCATGATGGAGCCTCGGATGCGGACGACACGCCGAACGTTCCTGCAGGCCTCCTTGGCAACGGCTGCGGCTGCGCACTTGCCGGGCGCGCTGCATGCCCAGCAAGGCCAGCCCGCACGCCGCCCTATTCCCTCGAGCCGCGAGGAGATGCCGATCGTCGGACTGGGTACCTGGATCACCTTCAACGTCGGCAACGATCCGGGGCTCAGGGACGAATGCGCTGGTGTCATGGCCGCCTTCTTCGAGGCTGGCGGCCGCATGATCGATTCCTCCCCCATGTATGGGTCGTCGCAGCCGGTGGTCGGCTACGGCCTTCGAAAACTCGGACGGCCGCCTGCGCTATTCTCGGCCGAAAAGGTCTGGACGTCCTCGGCGACGGCAGGCCCGGCCCAGATCGAGCAATCGCGTCGCTTCTGGGGCGTGCCGAAGTTCGATCTCGTTCAGGTTCATAATCTCCTCGCCTGGAAGGCGCATCTGCAGACGCTCCTCCAGATGAAAGCCGCCGGTACCGTGCGTTACGTTGGAATCACCACGTCCGAAGGCCGCCGTCATGATCTTGTCGAACAGATCATGCGAAACGAGCCGATCGATTTCGTGCAGTTCTCCTACAATGTCGTGGATCGCGACGCCGAGGCACGACTGCTGCCGCTGGCGGCAGAGCGCGGGATTGCGGTGATTGTGAACCGGCCGTTCCGGCAGGGCGAGCTGACCAACCGCCTCAAGAATAAGCCGCTGCCAGAGTGGGCGGCCGAACTCGGGGTGTCGAGCTGGGCGCAGCTCATGCTGAAGTTCATCCTGTCTCACCCGGCCGTCACCGTCGCAATTCCGGCGACCACGCGCGTCGACCACGTGCGGGAAAACCTCTCGGCCGCCGCCGGACCGATGCCGGACCTCGCCACGCGGCAGCGCATCTCGGCCCACGTGCAGGCCCTTTGATGTCGGAGTGGTGGACCTATCGCGCGGAGGATTTCCTGCTGTTTTCGCCGCGCGTCTACTGGCGCATGCTCGAAACGTACAATGCGGCGCTCTGGCCTCTGCACGTCGTGACGCTTGCCGCCGGCCTGCTCATCATCCTGCTGATCGCGTGGCGACCGCGAGTCTTTGCACGTTGGATCGCACTCATCCTGGCAACCCTCTGGATCTTCGTCGGGTGGTCCTTCCTGTGGAATCGCTACGCGGCCATCAATTGGGCTGCCGTCTATGTTGCGCCGGCTTTCGCCGTTGAAGGTGGGCTGCTCCTCATCTTATTTTTGCGCGATGGCCTTGCGTTCGACCGCCGCGGGCCAGTCGCGTGGACAGGATATCTCCTCCTTGCCTTCGGGATTGCCGGACAACCGTTGCTCGCGCCGTTGCAGGGACGCGGCTGGGCCTCGTCCGAAGTCTTTGGCATCGCGCCTGATCCGACAGCGATCGCGACGCTCGGCGTTCTGCTCCTCGCCCGCGGCGGGCTTGTGCCATGGCTGCTGCCGATCCCCGTGCTCTGGTGCCTGCTGAGCGGCATAACGCTGCGGACGATGGGAGAGGCACAAGCCTGGGCTCTTTATGCAGCCGTGGCGCTCGCCGCTGTGGCCTGGATCTGGACGATCATCCGCCAGCGCGGGTCGCTTCCGGCCGCGTGAATGCACATGCGTCAGACGATCTGGGAAACATGATAGGCGATGCCGCCCTCGACCAAATATCCCGACCCGACGCAGACGATGTCGTTCATCCAGGCATATTGTTCCGCCCCGGTTTCGAACAGGGGGTTGGTGCGGAAGTAATAGCGCGAAGGGTCAACCTGATATCGTTTCGCGGGATCAGCCATTTCTGAACGCAATTCGGGCGGCGTGATCCAGCGGCCGCCATAGGTCATGTGCACCAGCGCGCCGTCATGCGTCCGGAGCGTCAGGCGGACGTCGAGCGACATCGCGCCATCGCTGCGGAACAACGCCCAATCGCCGCCACCGGGCACCACCTCGCCGCGCAGCTTTGGGCCTTCGAAGGTGCCGCCGGCCGCACCGAACAGGATGCGGCGGCCGAGCGGACCATCGCCGATGTTCAGTTTCGGATTGAGATCGACGACGATGTCGAACAATGGCGCCGTCCTGATCGCGGCGACCGGTTTGACGCGTGGATCTACTGTCATCATCTGGGTCCTGGTTGGCGGGAGGAAGTCATTCAGCGGCGAGCTGCCGGACCCCGGCATCGCCAAATATCCTGCGGCGTACCGCGTCGGTCGAGACGCCGGACTGCGCGCAGAGTTCGGCAAGGTCGAAGAAGAATCGCTCGTGGACGATCCGGTCGTCCTTGAACGCAAACTGGATGAATACCGGGAGGTCTGCGCGCCTGCCGTTCGGTACCACGCCGAAGCGATCGCCGGTCAGTGTCATCTGCACGCGGCCCCAGCAGACCAGCGTATCGTCATTGGCGGCGCGGCCCTGCAGGACGACATTGTAATCCGGGAACGAAGCGAAGAACCGGCTCAGCACCTTCTCGTTCTCGGCAAGACCCCGGGCGGTGGTTCCGAAGGCCGGGTTTTCCAGCACCATGTCGTCGTGGAGAACCTTTAACGCCGCCGGCACGTCCTGACGGCTCTTTGCCTCCGCCAGGGCCTGCACCAATTCGAACATTCGATCGCTGTTCATGACCCTTCCTCCCATAGCTCCCGCGGGCTCACTTTTACGCTAAATTCATACCGCATGTTTTTCACATATCGTATGTATGTTATATGTTGATAGGATCATGAGCGTCAAGTGGTATGCCGGGGCATGCAGGAAGCTGGACGCGAACGAACCCGCCGCGAGGAATACACGGAAGCCACGAGGCAGGCGCTGCTGGCGGCCGGCCGGGACATTTTTGCGAGCGAGGGCTACCAGGCGGCGGGAATCGAGGCGATCTCGCGCGCGGCGCGCGTGACGCGGGGCGCCTTCTACCACCATTTCGAGGACAAGAAGGCGCTGTTCGATGCGGTGGTCGTCGCGCTGCAGATCGAGGCCGCGGCCAGGATCGAAGCGCGAGCGAAGATGGAACGCAAGATATGGGACCGCCTGACCGAGGGCATCGAAGCCTATCTCGACGCCTGCCTCGAACCGGCCTATGCGCGCATCGTCATCCAGGAAGCGCCGGCGGTGCTCGGTAATGCGCGCTACCGGGAGATCGAGGAAGCCCATCCGATGGCGCTGCTCACCGCGACGCTTGCCGCGCTAAAGCGCCAGGGCGAGCTCGATTTCGAGGATATCGAGCTCCTGAGCCGCATGGTCGATGCGATGATCTGCGAAGTGGCGCTGCTGCTGCCCGGGGCAGAGAATCCGAAAAGGCTCCGTGCCCGCGGGCAAAAGATCATCGGCAGCCTGCTCGGCGCCTTCCGCACCACTTGAGCGCAAGCGCGCTCACGGCGCGACCCATCGTTGCACCGCCTCGGCGGTGTCGGCCGGTGTGGTGTTAAAGCAGATGCGGGTTTGCGGCGCGGCGAGGTGAACCAGATTGATGATCCGCTCGAACAAGTGCAGCCGCTCTCGCGGCTCGCGCAGCCCGGCCCCGATCACCACGCAATCATAATGCTTTGCGCCCAGCGCCGCGGCGGCGACGGCCTCGGCGGTATCGCCGAGATCGATTAGGCAGCTATCGGCCTCATAGCCCATCGCGCGAAGCTGCTCGATCTGAGCTCCAACATAGCTCGTCATCAGTTCGGCCGTGAGCCCCGGGAAGGCGCTGAAGTCGACGAAGGAAGGCTCGATGCCGATGGCGAGCACGGTCTTTTTGGCCATGCGGCTGCTCCAGGCAAAATTATCTCCGGGAAAACGCGCGTCTCGTCAAACAGGTTCCGGCTTCGACATTGACATCATCATTCGACATTCACCGAAACATTCTTGTCGCAAGATCAGCCATTGTGGTCCGCATCGCCGCTCCAACGAGCGCGCGCTGAATGTCACAGGAGAACGTTATGGCTACCGCCAACAACGCAAACCAGAACCTGGTCGTCACCGCATTCTGGGAAGTCAATTCGGGCGAGGAAGCCACCGTCGCGGAGCTTCTCAAGGATTTTCTGCCGCAGGCACAGCGTGAGCCCGGCGTGAAGTCATTCCAGATTCACCAGAACATCGCCAAGCCACGTGAATTCTTCTTTTACGAGGTATTCGCAGGCGAGGCGGCCTTCGCCGAGCATCAGCAGACCGACCACTTCAAGAATATCATTCTCGGGCAGGCGATTCCGAAACTCGCCAAACGCGAGCGGTCGCAGTTCCGCTTCATCTGAAGTCAGAACGGCTTCGGCGCGCCACTGCTCGTCTCAGTGGCCCGCCGCCGCAACAATTCGCGTTCGCGCTTGTTGGTCGCAAGCGTTGACGCGAGCTCGAAGGCAGCGCGGGCTTCTGCAACGCGGCCGAGCTTGCGAAGCAGATCGCCGCGGACGCTTGGCAAGAGGTGATAGGTCTTCAGTGCAGGCTCGCCCGCCAATCCGTCCACGATCGCAAGCGCAGCCGCCGGCCCTTCGGCCATACCGATCGCCACGGCGCGGTTGAGCTCGATGATCGGCGAGCGCACCAGCGCGCCCAGTTTACCGTAGAGCTCGGCGATTCGCGGCCACTCGGTTTCACCAGGTGTAGCGGCTCTGGCGTGACAGGCGACGATCTCAGCCTGCAGTGCATAGAAGCCGCGCCCGCCGCCGAGTTCGTAAGCTCGCGCCAGCGCCAGCAACCCCCGACGGATCTGAAGCCGGTCCCACAGCGCGCGGTTCTGGTCCATCAGGAGAATCGGATCGCCAGATGCATCGGTACGCGCCGCGATGCGCGAAGCATTCAGCTCCATCAGCGCGAGCAGGCCGTGGGCTTCGGCTTCGTGCGGCGCGACCAGCGTCAGCACGCGGCCCATGCGCAGCGCGTCGTTGCAGAGCTGCGGTCGCAGCCATTCGTCGCCGCGGGCGGCCGTATAGCCTTCGTTGAAGATGAGATAGACGACCTCCAGCACCGAGGCGAGCCGTTCCGAAAGCTGCTCGCCGCGTGGCGTTTCGTAGGTTAGGCCGGATTCGGACAGCGTCCGCTTCGCCCGCACGATGCGCTGGGCGATGGTCGCCTCCGGCTGCAAGAAGGCGCGCGCGATCTCTTCCGTAGTCAGACCGCAGATCATCCGGAGCGCCAGCGCCGCGCGCGCCTCGCGCGACAGCCTCGGATGGCAGGCGGTGAAGATCAGTCGCAGCAGCTCGTCACCAATATCGTCGTCGAGTGCGGCGTCCGGGTCCGGCATCGTCTGCTGTTCCTGCTCGAGGTCGCGTATCAGCATCTCGTGCTTGCGGGCGAGCATGCTGCGCCGGCGCAAATCATCCAGCGCACGGCGCTTGGCGGTCGCCATCAACCATGCGCCGGGCTTTTCGGGCACGCCGGTCTCAGGCCAATGCTCGAGCGCCGCCACCAGCGCTTCCTGCGTCAGATCTTCGGCGAGGGGCACGTCGCGCAGCATCCTGGACAGGCCGGTGAGCAGGCGCGGCTGCTCGATGCGCCAGACCGCCAGGATGGTGCGATCGATGTCAGCGGCCGTCATCGCCGCCGATTACGTCTGATGAACGTCCGCATCAGGCGTGGGCGCTGATGCCGGCCTCGCAGGCGCCGTCGGCGCCCGGCGTTGCCATCACGCGAACTTCGCAGGTGCCTTCCCAGCCCGGCATGTGCTCGAGGTGCAATTGCATGAATTCCCTGGCGGCTGCCACCGCCTCCTCCATGTCGCGGAATTCGAAGATTGCGTAGCCGCCGATCAGCTCCTTGCTTTCCACAAACGGCCCGTCGGTTACGCTGAGCTTGCCATTGGTGATCCTGACCTGCGCGCCGGCCATGGCAATCGGCATCAGGCCGCCCATATCGATCATGCGGCCAGCCTTGATCTCGCGCTCGGCGAGCTTGCCCATTGCCTCCATCAGGGCGGGCGTCGGGGCTTTATCTGGCTGGGGTGAGGTAACGATAGACATGAAGCGCATCGAAAAACTCCCGTTGAGGCGAGCTGCGGCGGCAATCGCCACGAAACTGTCTCGCTATGGGAGACGACGAACGGGAGGACGCTGGATCGACAGGGCCGCTGAATTAATTTTGCCCTGCTTCCCGCGGATCGGCCGGCCTATCCGGTTGCGCCGGGGGATATCGGCCCTGGGCGGACGCTAGGACGCGTACTCATAGATCCCGCGGCGGATTGGCACGCGGATGTCTGCTGTAACCCTGATAGCGGTGCGGCCGCAGAACTCACCAGAGGTTCGAGTTGGGCGCAAAGGCGGACGTCGATGCGCGGGAAATGCCGCGCATCGTCCGTCCTCGATGGCGGTGCCGGCTGCGTTTGCCGCGGCCCGGAAATTGGAACTCCCTATGGTATTACCTATACGTATTTTGCAATTGTGGCGAGCAGCATGTCCTCACATTTAAACCCCAAATGATGCGAGGCAAAAATTCGCCTCGCGGTGGCGAGTGTTGGAGTTTTGTTTTGAGATTGAGAGCTTCCGCAGCTGAATTGGATCTCGGAGCGCGCAGCGTAGGCATATCAAAACAAAGTTTGAAGCCGCCGTTCCACGCTGCTCGGAATGCAGAAGGCGGCGGATGCCTCACGGCGGGTTACCTGCGGTGACACGCACCGTCGGAATTGGTAACTGCCTTCTTGCAACATTGCTGCCCGCGGATATTGATCTGCTGGCGCCCGGGCTGGAGATGGTCGCGCTCGACCAGGACGAGGTCCTCTCGCGAGCCGGTGACCCGATCGAGCATCTCTTCTTCCCTCATAGCGGTGCCATCTCGCTGATGATCGACGCGAACGGGCAGTCGGTTGCCACCGCGATAGTCGGGCGCGAAGGGACAGTCGGCAGCCTCTCGGTGCTGGGGCCTTCACCTTCGGCCATAACCGCCATCGTTCGTGCGGCGGGGACCGCCTCGCGGATCCGCGCTTCCCGATTTCACGCCGCTTTCAATCGCAGCCCCGCGATCCGGCACGCGATCCAGATCCACGTCAGCGCGATGCTGACACAGTTTCAGCTCAGCGCGGCCTGCAATGCGCTGCATCCGGTCGAAGCCCGCATGGCACGCTGGCTGCTCCATCTTCGCGACCGCATCGACCTCGACGTCCTCCCACTCACCCAGGAGGCGCTGTCGCAGATCCTCGGCGTGCGGCGGACGACCGTGAACCTCCTGATGCGCAATCTGCGCGCGTTCGGAGCGATCAGATCAGAGCGACGCGGCCATATTGAGGTCGACCGAACGCGGCTCGCTGCGGCGGCGTGCGATTGCCACCGCACCATTCGTCTCGATGTCGAGGCAATCATTTCGATGAAAGCGGCGCCGATCTCGCATTCCGGATGTTCCGGATGATGGGCACATCTCGTTGGGTGAGTCAGGCGACGGTGTGTGAGCTGGTTCCGTGCTGCCGGGCCATCGCCGCGCGTTGCGTTAGGTCGAAATGACATTCATGGATGCGACCTCAAACACCTTGATACACTGGTTGCTCGTTCACAGAGAGGCACCGTGATCGGGCGCCCAGTGAGCATTGGAAATCGGCTTCTGGCGGCGTTGCCGCCGGCGGATTTGGGCTTGCTCACGCCCCACTTCCAGAGAGTCTCGTTCGAACCCGACGCCGTGTTAGTGCGGTCGGGCAATGAGCTCGACCAGATTTATTTTCCCCACAGCGGCGCGATCGTCTTCATGGTCGATATGCCGGACGGGGATACGGTCGCGACCACGTTGATGGGGCGGGAAGGCGCCTTGGCCTCGCTCTCCGTGCTGGGCCCCGCGCGTTCCTCCGTCACCGCGATTGCTCGCGTGGCCGGCACCGCATCGCTGATTTCCGCCGCAAAATTCCGGGTCGCCTATGCGCGAAGCGCGGCCATCAGGCATGTCGTGCAGGTCCACGCCCGCTCGCTGTTGTTGCAGCTCCAGCACGTGGCCGCCTGCAACGCGCTGCATCGGGTGGATGGCCGCATGGCGCGGTGGCTATTGCAGCTCCACGACCGCGTCCCCGACGACGTGCTTCCGCTGACGCAGGAGGCGCTTGCCCAATTGCTCGGGGTGCGGCGGACGACGGTGACGCTGACGATGAGCAATCTTCGCGCGGCGGGTGCCATCCCGTCCGACCGGCGCGGCTTCGTCGAGGTCGACCGGGCGCGGCTCGAGAGCGTGGCATGCGACTGCTATGGACTGATGCAGCGTACGATCGATCGCATGTACTGCCAGGAATTGCCCGCGCCGCAACCTGCCCTTGCGCCGTTCCGGGAAAGCTTCGTCGTCGCCTCCGACAAAGCCGATGCTGAATTCAAAGGCGCTTCGCTGGAGGGAAAATAGCACTCCTGCGGCGCCCCATTGTCCCGCTTCCGTGTTAGGAATGGTGCTGAGCATACGTGGAGAGATCGCGAACTAACGGCAGACGACTCCCTTGCCCCTGGCAACCTGGCGATCGATAGCAAGCCACGTTACCGCGACACTGTCGCACTCAGAATATGTCTGCGTTGGGTCATTCGCGTCGCCTTTGGCCGGACCACGGCGACTTCCGGTCTATCCCGGTGAACGCACATTCTCAGGGTGGGCGGGGCATGTCTCAAAGGAGGCCACAAACCGACATCCGATCAAATCGACCCGACCACGATCTGCCATAAATGCCGAACTCGGGAGACCCAATTCGCTGGGGAGGAGGGTGATGCGTTTGGCAGCGTCGGTGCGTCAATCGCACGGCCCCCCAACCCGCCGTCGGCGAGTGAGGCTATAGCGTTGGCGTCGGCGGCAACCTGAGCTGGGATTGCGCTCTGACGAGGGCTAATGCGCCAAGAGAACGGGGCGCGCCGAAGCGTTCTTAAGGATGTGGCGCGTGGCCCCGCCCAGAAACATCTCGCGCAGGCGGCTATGGGAATAGGCGCCCATGATCAGCAGGCCGGCTTCATGCTCTGCCCCCGCCGCGAGGAGCGTATCGCCCACCGAGCGCAATTCCGGTGCAACCACCTGCGCGGTCGCGCCGATGCCATGACAACGCAAATAGGCAAGCACCTCCGCCTGCGAGGCTTGGCGATTGCTGGCGTCCCGATCAACGCTTATGACCTGCACTGATTTGGCGAGTTGCATGAACGGTATGGAAGCCGAGACCGCGTGCCAGCATTCCGGGCTCTCGTCCCAGGCGATCATCACGCTGTCGGTCAGATCACTCTGCGGGCGAGCCGGCGCCAGCAGCACGGGGCGACGGGTCTGCAGCAGCGATTGCTCGGCAATGGCCCTGAGCGATTCCATAACGGTGGCGCTTGCGGCGACCATTAGGTCGAAGGCAGCGGCCCGTTGCGCCGCGATTTCCACATACGATCCCTCAGCTTCGCGCCAGGATGCTGCGAGCGGGCTGCCGGGCTCGTCATTCGCCGATAGCATCGGGATGCCGGCTACCGCGCAGGCCTGCGCGAAAACCTCACGCGCTTCCCGCGCAGTTCGCTCCCGTTCTTCGGCGTGCCAGTTTATCGATGCGACGGTCACCGTTCGTCCCATTTCGGTGACACTTAAGCCGCCACGCGTGACACCGCTACGCGTGTCCGGCGGCTCACTGATGAACAGAGCCTGGACGTGAGCCCCCAACGCCTTCGCGGCAGACAGGGCCGTTTCAATTTGACCGGTGTGACTGGCTGAGCCGGGAAGTGGAACCAGGATTCGCTTGATACTCATGAAAGCCTCCTGCGATGCGGCCGTTGCGACGACAGACGGCAGATGTGTGTGTTGAGCCGAAAGCGAAATCGCGCAACACCGCCCCACTTAGAACTCCCGGAATCATCCCAAAGTTCCGGAGACCAGCAGGTGCCGGTGGCCGACTTTGGAGGCTTTCGGACGCCGGCCGCCGAGCACGCGGCGCCGTCCCTCAAGCGGCCGGCATCCGAAACCCTTCACACGAGCAGTAACGCTGTAACCGATCAGAAGCTTTCGGCTTGACCGTCAGAAGCCGACATCGCCCTTACGAGTACGCCCCTAATTCAATTGGACGCTACTGCCCGCGCAGCATGATCAGGGGGTCGGCGGTATCGGGCACCCGCCGCCACTGCGCATTGTCGTCGGCCTCGAACTGCCAGGTCTCGCCTTTGGCCGACATCAGGATCATCTGTCCACGCTCCAGCCGCCACTGGTTCGGCGCGAAGGCCGCAACCGCCGGATCGCATCTCGGCTTCAGGAACACCTGGAAATTATCCCCGGTCGCCTCGGTGTTGGTCAGCGTCAGGCCGCAGATCGTCTGCCCATTGCCGCGAACCATCGACCAGTCGCCGATCATCTGGTCCATCGACTTGGCGAGCGAGCGGGCGGCCGCGAGGTTCTGCAGGATGTAGACGCCCTCGCCGGTCCGCAAGCCTTCGAAGATGCCGCTCTCGACCTCGGTGAAGTCGATTACCGGCTGGCCTGCCGCATCCTGCAGCCGCACGATGTCCAGCCCCTTGATATTCCAGGCCGTGATGTCCTTGGTGAACGGCAACGCCTTGGCGCAACCGGGCTCAAGCTCGAGCTTGAGCCCTTGCGGCGTCGCATCACCCTTCATCGTGATGACGCAAGTCTTGCTGCGCTCGGTGGTGGCGAGTTCCCACTGCCCGATCATTTCCTTCTTCAGGGCAGCGGCATCCTGCGCCGCCACCTGCGGCGCAAGCGCGAGCAGCACTGTCAGCGCTGCTGCCGTAATGCCCGAACGCCCAAGCACCATTAGCGTCCCTTCACTGGGGTTTCCGGAACGGGCGTCAGCGGCGCCTTGCCGGCAAACCAGTTTTTCAGGTTATCGACGACCAGTTGATCCATGGCATTCCGCGTTACCACCGAAGCTGAGCCGATATGTGGCAACAGCACGACATTTTGCATGGACATCAACTCGTCCGGCACGTTCGGCTCGTTGGCAAAGACGTCGAGCCCAGCGGCGAGGATGGTGCCGGATTTCAGCGCCGCGACCAGCGCCGGCTCGTCGACGACGGAGCCGCGCGCGACGTTGATCAAAACGCCGCGGGGGCCGAGCGCCTTGAGCACATCGGCATTGATCATCTTGGCGGTGGAGGCGCCGCCCGGCACGATCACGACCAGCGTGTCCACGTCCTTCGCCATCTCCAGGAGATCGGGATAGTGCTTGTAGGACACGGCCGACGACGGATTGCGCGAATGATAGCAAACCGGCACACGCGAGGCCTCGAGCCGGCGGCCGATCGCCTGGCCGATGCGACCCATGCCGACGATGCCGATCTTGCGGTCGCGCAGCGAACCGGCGCTCAAGGGATAGTTCTGGGTCTGCCACTGGCCGGCGCGCAGATAGCGGTCGGCCTTGACGAATTCGCGCAAGGTCGCGATCAGAAGCCCCATCGCGACGTCGGCGACTTCTTCCGTCAGCACGTCGGGCGTGTTGGTGACGACGATATTGTGCTCGCGCGCATAGGCCGAGTCGACGTGGTCGTAGCCGACGCCGAAGCTCGCGATGATTTCAAGATTCGGGAATTGCGACAGCGCCTTCGCGTCCGCCGGCACCATGTGATAGGTCACCGCCATGCCGCGGATTTTTGCGACCGTATCTGATGTCAAGCGCTCGAGGTCGGCGCGGCTCTCCGCCATATGCAGGACGTACTGATCCGGAAAGCCGTTTTCCAGGATCGGCCTGACAGGTCCGTAGATCAACAGATCGATCTTCTCGGACGAAACATTCGCGGCAGCCATCAATTTTCCTTTCCAAGCGCGCTCTCATGCCAGCGCCGTAATACCAGATGCGAAATTAGCGCCAGCAGCCCATAGATGACAATCCCGGCCACCGACAGCAACAGCAACGCCGCGAACATTCGGGGAATGTTGAGGCGATAACCGGACTCGGCGATCCGGAAGGCAAGGCCGGAGCCGGCGCCTGCCGTGCCCGCGGCGATTTCGGCGACCACGGCGCCGATCAGCGACAGGCCGCCCGCGATCCGCAAGCCACCGAGAATATAAGGCAGCGCCGCCGGCAATTTCAGGTACCGCAACGTCTGAAGCCGTGACGCGCCGTAGAGTTGAAATAGTCCGGCCAGGTTGCGGTCCACCGAATTCAGCCCGAGCGTGGTGTTGGACAGAACCGGAAAGAAACCGACGATCCAGGCGCAGACAATGACCGCGGTCTGCTGCGGCAGATAGATCAGCAATAACGGCGCAATTGCGATCACCGGCGTGACCTGCAGGATCACCGCATAGGGAAACAGCGAATATTCCAGCCATTTCGATTGGTTGAACACTAGCGCCAGCGCGACGCCGCCGACGGCTGCGGCGATGAAACCTTGCAGCGTGGTGAGCAAGGTGACGCCCAGCGATTCCGACAGCACCGGCCAGTCGCTGACGAGCGTCTGAAACACCGTTGTCGGGCTCGGCAGCACGTAGGGCTGGATATCGTTGACGCGGACGACGAATTCCCACAACGCCAAGCCCGCTCCGAGCACGACAACGGGAAGCAGCATGCGGCCGATGTTCTGCAGGGAACTCATGCGCTCCGCTGTCCGGAATAGGAAGGCGCCAGTGCGTTCGAGACGTCGCGGCAATAGCCGGCATAGTCGGCCGAGGTGCGAAACTCCTCCCCGCGCGGCTCCGTCGTCGCGATGCGAAACTCGGCACGGACGCGCCCCGGCCGCGCCGTCATCACGATCACCCGCTGCGACAGATAGACCGACTCGAATACCGAGTGGGTGACGAAAATGACGGTCTTGTGCAGCTTGCGCCACAGCGCCAGCAGGTCGTTGTTGAGCCGAAAGCGCGTGATCTCGTCGAGCGCTGCGAACGGCTCGTCCAGCAGGAGGATATCCGGATCGGTGACCAGCGCACGCGCCAATGAGACCCGCATCTTCATGCCGCCCGACAGTTCGCGGGGGTATGCACGGGCGAATTCGGCAAGACCAACCTGCGCCAGCGCCTCCTCGATACGCCGGTCGGCTTCGGCCGGCGCCGCATGCGCAAGCTTCAGCGGCAGGCAAACATTGTCGCGCACGCTCGCCCACGGCATCAGCGTGGGCTCCTGAAACACAAAACCGATGGGATGCCGCCCATCCGCCTTGTTGGTGCGATGGGGAACGCTCACCGTGCCCGCACTCGGCGCACCGAGCCCCGCGATCAGCCGCAGCGCGGTGGATTTTCCGCAGCCGGAAGGCCCGAGCAGCGAGACGAAGTCGCCCTTTGCGACATCGAGATCGAGCGGCCCCAGCGCGGTCACGCCGCTGTCATAGGTCTTGCTTACCGCGCGCAGGCGCACTGCAAGGCCCGCCGCATCGCTATCCATCTCCGACAAAGCGGGCCCGGCCATCTCGCGTCAGTTCTTCGGTCGCAGATCAACACCTACGCCCTTGTTGATGAAGCGAAGCGTGTAGGCCTGGCGGTAGTCGATATCGCGGCGAACCACGCCGGCCCGCACCATCTTGTCGAAGAAGCTCGCCACGCGCGCGTCGTTCATGGCGCCGATGCCGTCGCGCAACGTATCGCCGGAATCGACGATGCCGTATTCCTTCATCTTGGCGACGGAATAGCTGAGCAGCTCGTCGGTCATTTCAGGGTTGATCTTCTTGATCATCGCGTTGCCGGCGGAATTGTCGCCGTAGAGATAGTTGTACCAGCCGATGACGGAGGCATCGACAAAGCGCTGCACGAGGTCCGGCTTCTTGTCGACGATCTCGCGGCGGGTCTCGATCAGCGTCGAGTAGGCATTGAAGCCGTGATCGGCCAGCAGGATCACCCCGGGCTTGAAGCCGGCCGCCTTCTCGACGGCGAAGGGCTCGGAGGTAACGTAACCCTGCATGGCGCTCTGCTTGTTCACGATGAAAGGCTGCGGATTGAAGGTGTAGGGCTTTACCTTGCTCTCGCTAAACCCATATTCGGACTTCAGCCACTGGAAGTAGCTCGCGACACCTTCCTTGGACACCAGCAGCGTCAGCGGCTTGAGATCTTCGAGTTTTGCAATTTTGGTTTCCGGATGGGTGAGGAACACCTGCGGATCCTTCTGGAAGATCGCGGCGACCGCAATCAGCGGCACGTTATTGGCGACCGCATCGAACGATTGCAGCGTGTTCGCGCTCATGAAGAAGTCGAGCTTGCCGGCGGTCAGCAGAATGCGGTTATTGGTGTTGGGCCCGCCGGGAACGATGGTGACATCGAGCCCGTATTTCTTGTAGGTGCCGTCGGCAACCGCCTGGAAGAAGCCGCCATGCTCGGCCTCCGCGACCCAGTTGGTTCCGAACGACACCTTGTCGAGGGTTTCGGCGCGCACAGGTATCGGTCCTGCGGTCAGCGCCAGAAGGCCTACGGTTAACGCTCGCAGCAAAAAGGCCGGGTTCATGGTTGGACTCCGTCGATCATTCTGGCCCATGATGAGAGGCTAAGGACAACGTCCCAAGAGGTTTTGTCCAGGGATCGGACCATTCCCGGACTATCTAACAAACTACCCTGCAAATTCATCCAAAGAAACGCTTCGCTCGATGGCCTCAACCGTTCCGCCCCGCGACTGGACCGACATCCACTGGTCCGACATTGCCAAGAATGGCGCTAAGGCCGACGCCGCGCGCTGGATCGCGGTGCTGCCATTGGCAGCCACCGAACAGCACGGCCCGCATCTGCCGCTGGAAACCGATGTCCTGATCGGCGAGGCCTATCTCGCGCGGGTGCGCGAGCTGTTGCCGGTCGCGCTGCCCGTCACTTTTCTGCCGCTGCAGCCGGTCGGCATTTCCACCGAGCACATCGATTTTCCGGGCACGCTGACGCTGCCGACCGAGGCCGCATTGAAGGAGTGGACGGCGATCGGCGAGCGCGTTGCGCAAGCCGGCATCCGCAAGCTCGTGATCGTGACGAGCCATGGCGGCAACAGCGCGGCGATGTCGCTGGTAGCGCAGGATCTGCGCGCACATCACGGGCTGCTCGTGGTGACGACCAGTTGGTCGCGCTTCGGCGCGCCGGACGGATTGTTTTCGGCCGAAGAGCTGCGTCACGGCATTCACGGCGGCGCGTTCGAGACCTCCATCATGCTGGCGCGCTATCCGCACACGGTGCGGAGCGAGGCGATCGCCGATTTTCGCCCTGCCAGCATCGCGATGGAGAAAGAATTTCGTTGGCTCTCGGCGCATCGGCCGGTCCCTTTCGCGTGGCAGGCGCAGGACCTTAACGAAAGCGGCGCAGTCGGCGACGCCACCAAAGCCACTGCGGAGAAGGGCGAACAACTGCTCGATCACGGCGCGCGGGCGTTCTGCGAACTGCTCGATGATGTCGACAAATTCGATCCGGAATTGTTTCTTCGTAAAGCATAAAATCGCGATTTATTCTCCTAACCATCTGAAATATCGAAGAAATAAACGACGAAACCATATTTCCGGCCGCCGCCTCGAACCGCCTTTCAACGCGCTCCGTCCAACTGGGCATGCGGACCACAATGGCCGCTTAACTTAAGGATGGAGACTTCCATGTCGATCAAGACCAAGTTCGCCGCTCTCGCTCTCGCTACCCTTGCCGTTACCGGCGGCATGGCTTCCACCCAGGCTCAGGCCAAGCCGCTGCACTGGGGTGTCGGCGCCGGCCTCGTTGGCGCAGCCATCGTCGGAACTGCCATCGCAGCTTCGGGTCCCCACTACTACTATGACGGCTATCGCCGCTGCGGCTGGGTTCGCCAGTTCGACGCTTTCGGCAATTACATCGGCCGCGTCCGGACCTGCGCTTACTAATTTCTGCGGCTGACTTGGTTGCTGTTTGAGAAGCGATTCCTTGCAAGCAAACCACTTCAGACCCTGAAAGCGCTTCTCGTGGATCAGCGTCCGGCACGGGCGCCTCATCCACCCCCGTGCCGCACCCGACCCGCCCGGTTGTCCCCCGGGCGGGTCACCTTTTTTGAAAGCCGGCACACCGGCCGATGCTGCAGTCATGTCACGTAACGGTGCCATCAAAACAGCTCGCCCGATTCTTGCTGTTGCAAATTACTTGCAATACGTCGGGTCCAATAAGGGTCGGGTCGCAAATGGCGGAATAACCCCCGGTACGGCGCTGACCGGAGGAACCCGGGAATCATAGGGCGACTGGAGTTGATGGATGTTCTCCGGCAGGCTGCACGGAGAGTTCTAGTGCCCCTTGAGGCACCCCATGCTCTACTTCGTGATCAAATGCGCCCTATCCGGCATTATCATCGCGGCGGTATCGGAAATCGCCAAGCGCAGCCCGGCATTCGCTGCGCTCGTCCTGTCGCTGCCGCTGCTTTCGCTGTTGAGCTTCCTGTGGCTCTGGCATGATACCGGCGATGCGGAGCGCATTGCCGGTGTGGCGGAATCGACGTTCTGGTACGTGCTGCCGTCGCTACCGCTGTTCCTGATATTGCCGGCGCTGCTCAGGGCGGGCGTAGGCTTCTGGCCCAGCCTCGCCACCGGCTGCGCGGTGACGATTGCTCTTTACTTCCTCACCGCCTGGATGCTCGCCAAATTCGGCATCCGCCTTTGAATCGGCAAATTCTCCCGGCCGCGCCGTCGCAGATGCGCCCTGCCGCCATAGATGCAGCTCTTGCGGGACGTTCGGGCGGCTGCGGGGAAGCCGTTGCGATTTTATCCCGCCGCCTGGAACGAATCTGCGCGCGCCATTGCCCATGCATCGCGGAAGCGCGGATCCTGGGTGCCTTCGATCAACTCGCCCGGACGTAGCTGTGGATAGAGTTGCGCGAATGACAACGTGTCATTCGTGGAGGATCGCTGCGAGAAGTGGATCGGCCGTAACTGCCGCGGATGGTCGAGGCCGGCCGCGGCGATAAGCTCGGACAGGGCGTGCAGGGTGGCGTGATGATAGTTGTAGACCCGCTCAATTTTGTGCGGCACCACCAGCGCGCGGGCGCGGAGCGGATCCTGGGTGCTCACGCCAGTCGGGCATCGATCGGTATGGCAGCTCAGCGACTGGATGCAGCCGAGCGCGAACATGAACCCGCGCGCAGAATTGCACCAGTCGGCGCCGATCGCCATCGCACGCGCCATGTCGAATGCGGTCGCGATCTTGCCGGCGGCACCGAGCTTGACGCGGTCACGCGCATTGATGCCGATCAGTGCATTATGGACGAAATTGACGCCCTCCCGCATCGGCATGCCCAAATGGTCCATGAATTCCAGCGGCGCAGCACCGGTGCCGCCTTCATTGCCGTCCACCACGATGAAATCAGGATATATCCCGGTTTGCAGCATCGCCTTGCAGATCGCCAGGAATTCCCAGGGATGACCGACGCACAGCTTGAACCCGGCCGGCTTGCCGCCGGATAGTCGCCGCATCTCGCCGATGAAAACCATCATTTCCAGCGGCGTCGAGAACGCGCGGTGCGTGGCCGGCGAAATGCAATCCTCGCCCATGGGGATACCGCGAATTTTGGAGATCTCTTCAGAGACCTTGGCCGCCGGAAGGACCCCGCCATGTCCGGGCTTGGCTCCTTGGCTGACCTTGAGTTCGACCATCTTGATCTGATCGTCGCTGGAGACGCGGGCAAATTCTTCGGGGTTGAATGTGCCGTCGCGGTTGCGGCAGCCGAAATAGCCCGAGCCGATTTCCCAGATGATGTCACCGCCGTGCTCGCGGTGGTAAGGACTGACGCCGCCCTCGCCGGTGTCATGGGCAAAGCTTCCCTTTTTCGCACCAGCGTTCAGCGCCCGCACGGCGTTGGGGCTGAGCGCCCCAAAACTCATTGCCGAGATGTTGAAGACCGAGGCCGAGTACGGCTTTGTGCAATCCGGACCACCGATGGTGACGCGAAACTGCTCGACGGCACGAGCCTTCGGCAACATCGAATGGTGCATCCATTCATAGCCGTCGCGATAGACGTCCTCCTGGGTGCCGAACGGCCGCTTGTCGAGCTCCATCTTGGCACGCTGATACACCAGAGCTCGGGTGTCGCGGGAAAACGGCTTACCGTCCTTCTCGCTCTCGAAGAAGTACTGCCGTATCTCCGGACGAATTTCTTCGAGCAAAAAACGAATGTGCGCCGAGATCGGATAATTGCGCAACACCGCGTGGTTCTTCTGCAGGAGATCGCGAATGCCCAGCAATGTAAGCGCGCCGAAGACCACGATCGGCAGCAGCAGCAACTCCCACACTTTCAGATTATTGTCGAAGATCCCGATGCCGATTAGCAATGCCGTGATGACGGCGCAGATCGTCAGCACGATGTAACGTGGCGAGAACGGAAGCAGCAGCGTTTCCATGGAACCCCTCACCCAAATTGCCGGACGGCAGCTTAGTCCAATCGCCGGAACGGGCGCTACACGATATACGGAACGACCTTCAAGGAAGTGACGGCGGCTTGAAAAATAAACGGGATGCTCCCGGTCCGAATAAACCTGCCGCTTTTTTGCAGTGCAGCGTAATGGCGTGGAGACGGGCGCAGTCCTTGCCGCACAACCTGGTTGCGCACCGGCACGCACACTCTATCAATCGTCGCGTCGGCACGAGCCGCGCGACGTTACAGGAGGATTTATAGCAGTGAAGGAAATGGGCGGGCTATGGGGAGCCTGTCATTCCGGGGCGCGTCGCAGACGTGAACTACGATGCGCAATTGCGCATCGGAGAATCTCGAGATTCTCAGGTGCGCAATTGCGCACCAAAGCTCGATGCTCCGCGCATCGCCCCGGAATGACAGTAGCGTCAGCGCTCGACGAACGCTTTTTCGATCACGAAATGGCCGGGCGTGTTGCCGCTGCCTTCGATGAAGCCGCCGGATTCGAACATCTGCTTCAGCTCTTCCAGCATGGCCGGGCTGCCGCACATCATGATGCGGTCAGTCTCGATATTGAGCGGCGCCTGGTGGATGTCGTTGAACAACTGCTCGGATGAGATCAGGTCTGTGATGCGGCCGCGATTGCGGAACGGCTCGCGGGTCACGGTCGGATAGTACAAGAGCTTCTCCGACAGCAGCGGCCCGAACAGCTCGTCGTCGCGCAGCTTGGCGACCAGCTCTTCACCATAAGCAAGTTCGGAGACCTGACGGCAGCCGTGAACGAGCACGATGGTCTCGAACCGCTCATAAACGTCAGGGTCCTTGATCAGGCTGGCGAACGGCGCAAGGCCCGTTCCGGTCGAGAGCAGCAGCAGGCGCTTGCCCGGAATCAGATTGTCGGTGATCAGCGTGCCGGTCGCCTTGCGGCCGACCAGAATCTCGTCGCCCTCGCGGATCTTCTGCAGCTTCGAGGTCAGCGGTCCGTCCGCGACCTTGATCGAGAAGAACTCGAGTTCTTCCTCGTGATTGGCGCTCGCCATGCTGTAGGCGCGCAGCAGCGGCCGGCCCTCGACCTCGAGGCCGATCATCGCGAACTGGCCGTTCTGGAAGCGGAAACCGGAATCGCGGGTGGCCCGGAAGCTGAAAAGCGTATCGGTCCAATGGCGGACAGAAAGGACTTTCTCTCTATAGAACGCGCTCATGTGTTTTCGTTTTTCCTGACGTCTCGGTGTAGAACGTTTCGGTCTTCGGGCCTCAAAGTGCCAAAAATCAGCGAAATCATCGGCGATTTGGCGCTTCATTTGCGCACAGCAGACACATAGTCAATATGACCTGCAGCACAATTGAGAACTCGGAATGGCTGTCGGCCTAATTTGCAAAAAGGTTCGATCGTCTTCGTTAGCGCTTTCTCGCGCAATTAACTTGCTGAATTCGGCGCCGATCTGGCAATAAAAGACTACGTCGAATTAAGAACGTTTCAAAAGAGATCGAATGCCAAGCCCAGCAGAGTTTCGAAAGGGAAAACCGGGCTTCTATCCGGACCAGGCGGTCTATGCAGAGTTTGCGGCTGCCGAATTCGGGCTGACATTTCGCGACCTCGACGGCGGCTCGGGATTGATCTTCAGCATCGCCGCGCGCGGCAGGCTGCTTCATTTCGGCGCCGGCCGATGCTCCTGGTATCCGCAGAACAATGCGACGGCTTCGACGCTGGCGTCGGACAAGTTCTTTGCCAGCAGGATTCTCCGAGACGCCGGCGTGCCGGCGCTCGGCGGCGAGTATTTCTTCCTGCACGACCGCCACCGCGCGCATCGCCCGGCGGGCCATGAACGCAGCGACGCGATTGCCTGCTTCAAGGCATTGGGTGGATCGGCCTTCGTCAAGCCGCTCACAGGGGCGCGCGGCGATTTCGCGCAAGCGATTCATAGCGAAGCGGCGCTCGTTCGCTATCTCGATGAGGTGATGAAATATTATGACGCCGTTCTGATCCAGCCGATCGTCGATGGCGCCGAGTATCGCGTTTTCCTGCTCGACGATGACGCACTCTACTGCGCGCGAAAACGCCCGCCGTTCATCTCGGGCGATGGCGTGCGCACGTTCCGCGAATTGCTGACGGCCCATAATGACGCTTTGCGGGCCCGCGGCCTTTCGCCGGCTTCGCTGCCCGATCACGATCCGTCACTCGACACTGTGCCGGCAAATGGCGAACGGCGCGAGATCCCCGGGCGGATGAATCTCAGTGCTGGCGGCACGATGGTGTTGGCGGATGCACCGTCCGAGGCGGCCATCGTGCTGGCGCGGCAGGCGGCGCGCGCGATCGGACTACGCGTAGCGGCCATCGACATGTTCGTAGATATCGGTGGCCAACCGGATTCCATGCAAGTCATCGAGGTCAACTCCAACCCGGCGATCCGGCTACTGGAGGATTCCGACCGCGGCGACCTGATCCTGAAGATCTGGCATCACACCTTCTCGACGATGGGATTGCTGTAGTGTTCGACCTGCCGAAATATGGCGACGGCGTCTGCCTCGCGCGCATGGCCGAGCTGTTGAATGCGCTCAGGATCGATCGCGGGTGGCTGCAGCGCGTCTCGGTCGTGGTGACCGGCTCGAACGGCAAGGGCAGCACGGCGGCGATGGTTGCCTGCATCGGCCGCGCCTACGGCCTCCGGACCGGGCTCTTCACTTCCCCGCATCTCTTTCGCTTCAACGAGCGGATCCAGGTCGACGGCATCGAAATCGGCGACGACGCCTTCGCCCAGCACAAGCGGCTCGTCGACGCCGCCATCGCCGACGTCTCGAAGCGCCACGGCGAAAGGTTCGGCGCCTTTGAAGCACTGTTCGCACTTGCCTGCCTGTACTTTCAGGACAGCCAATGCGATTTCGCGGTGTTCGAGGCCGGCATCGGCGGCCGCTATGATCCGGTGCGCCTGATCGGTGCGCGCGAGACTTGCGTCACCTCAGTCGATTTCGAGCATGTCGATCTGCTCGGCAACTCGCTTGAACTGATCGCGTCCGACAAGAGCGACGCCTGCGCCGCCGGCGGCACGATCGTGTATGGTGAAAACTGCCGCGAGCTGCGGCGACATCTCGTCGAGTATAATCGCTGGCGCGCCTGCACCCCGCTGTTCGTCCGTGATGAAATCAGTGTCGACAACGAGGCCCAATCCGCGTCAGGGCAGCACTTCGATTTCCAGTTCGGCTATCATGATTTTCGCCACCTTGAAGTGAGCCTGCCCGGTACGTTTCAGTTCAACAACGCCGCCATCGCCGTCACCTTGTTCCTGCTCTGGCTGCAACACGAGCATCCGCGCAAGGCTCCCGATCGCATCGAAGCGGCAATACGCGCCGGCCTGCGCAACGTGCGCTGGCCCGGCCGCCTGGAGGTCATCCAGCAAGACCCTCTCGCGGTGATCGACGTCGGCCACACGCCCGACGGCATCCGGCAATCGCTCGCCAGCCTCGTGGCGATTCATGGGGCTGACGATTGGATCCTCGTCACTGGCGCCTCGCGCGACAAGAGGGCCGACGAGATCGTGGGCGCGCTGGCGCCGTCGTTCGATACGATCATCTGCACGGCGGCGCATCACAAGGGCGCGGACCCGCAAGCCATCGCCGCCGCCGCGCGGCTCGGCAATTCCAAAGCAACCATTCACGTCGCCGCGACAATCGCGCATGCCGTACGGCTCTCGCAGGAGATGGCTCGGGGACAAAACCGCAGAGTGTATGTGGCGGGCGGGTTATTCCTGGCGGTCGAATACGGAACTGTCGCGAAGGGCGGCCGCGCGGAGGATTTGGATTTTTTCTGAACGTGGCGCACAATCCGTGCAGTCGAGCGGCTTTTCCGCGGCCAAGGGCACCGGAAAGCGCCAGAATGCGACACCGAGGGGAGAGAACACCATGAGCGACACCGCCAATCGTCAGATCCTGCTGGTCGAAAAGCCCACCGGCAAGCTCGGGCTGGAGCATTTCCAGATGGTTCAGGGCGCGGTGCCCGAACCGAAGGATGGCGAGGTGCTGGTGCGGACGCGCTATATCTCGCTGGACGCCGCCAACCGTGCGTGGATGCACGGTGCCACCTATCGCGCCGCCGTCGAGGCCAACACGGTGATGGCTGGTGGTAGCATCGCGGAGGTCGTCGCCTCGAAGGTTTCAAGCCTCGCGCCGGGCGATATCGTATTCGGCGACACCGGCTGGCAGGATTATGCCGCCGTACCGGCAAAGCATCTGAACAAGATGCCGAAGATGGAGCCGATGACGCATTTGCTCAGCGTCTATGGCATCGCCGGCCTCACCGCCTATTTTGGTCTCCTGCATGTCGGCAAGCCGAAGCAGGGTGAGACCGTCGTCGTGTCGGCTGCCGCCGGCTCCGTCGGATCGATCGTCGGGCAAATCGCCAAGATCAAAGGCTGCAACGTCATCGGCATTGCCGGCGGCAAGGACAAGTGTCAGTGGCTCACGTCCGAACTCGGCTTCGACGCCGCGGTCGATTACAAGGACGGCGCCACCTTCAAGGCGTTGCGATCAGCCGCGCCGAAGGGCATCGACGTCTATTTCGACAATGTCGGCGGCGAGATTCTCGAAGCCTGCCTTTCGCTGATGAACAACCGCGGCCGCATCGCCTGCTGCGGCGCGATTTCGCAATATGACGGCGTGCCATCGGCCCACGGTCCGCGCGGCGTGCCCGGCCTGATCGTGGTGAAGCGCCTCGTCATGCAGGGCTTCATCGTGATGGACTTTATGGACCAGAGCGCTGCGGCGCTGGCCGATCTGCAGTCCTGGGTCGCTTCCGGCAAATTGAAGGTGCAGGAGGACGTGATCGACGGAATCGAGAACACGCCGAAAGCGCTGATCGGCCTGCTCGCCGGCGAGAACCGCGGCAAGCGCATGGTAAGGGTGTAGTACTTGGCCTTCCCGCGGCCCTTGTAGCAACCATTAGATCGATTGATTGTGCGCGATCGGATCGTCCGATTGCCGTGCGAGCATGACGCCGTGCTCGCCGCCGTCAAGGCGTGGCCTGGCGGCGGCGGAGGTTTTGAGCGGGACTGGAGCGACGGCCATCCTTGAGGGCGGCTGCGCGCGACGTCGTCGGAACGGCAGGTCGGGACGAAGAAACGGTGCTCCGGTCGAACCAAGAAACGGAAGGTCAGACGGTCGATGGGCTCGCGGTAAGTGTGGCGGCG
>NZ_AXAU01000027.1 GCF_000472965.1 Bradyrhizobium murdochi
CGGATTGGCATTGAAGCCCGCCACCACCCCGCGCAGACTGTCGTTCCTGCTCAGCTGCGCGTAGATCAGCGCCACCAGATGATCCCAGCTCTTGAATGACTTGTCGTAGGCATCCCCGCCCAGACGATCCACAACTGTCTGAAACTGCCGCCGATTGATCGGTTCAAGGAGCCTTCCAAAAATGCTATCGCGAAATCGCATGCTCGGCCTTCTGTGTCTCGACAACCAGAAAAGGCCGATTTGCCTCGGTCTCGCCGAGCATGCACCGCGACATAGTGAATCATTCCCCGGACAGCCCTGCCCGCAAGGGGGGAGGGAGCCGACCGCCCGCGCATCGAGGCTACGCAGCAACCGCATCACGCCCCCAATCGCCGGCCAGCACGCGCCAGCGGAACAGCGGCGAATCTGGCGGTGGCGAGAGTTCGGGAGTCCAGCCCGTCAATTTTTCCAGCGCGTAGGTATCCATCACCATCCCGCGCCAGACGCGCTCCACCCGCTCCAGCGGCTCGCGTTCTGCGGTGGTGAGATCCCACAGCGGCAGGCGATGGTCCGGCTCGCGGCCGACGTAGAGGCCGGGATGATCCTTGATCAGGTTCATGCCGGGATCGCGAAAGCCTTGAAACCGTCCGCGCTCGTTGATCTGGATGACCGGCACCTGCCCCTTGAAATGCCAGCGCAGCATTGCATAGGTGCGATAATCCGACGTGGCAATCCAGCTCGCACCGGTCTTCTGCAACTGATCCCGCGCGCGCGTCGCGACCTGCTGATAGCCGGCCTCGCCACCGATGGGATCGGTCCTGCCGATAAAATTCCAGGGCGCCGCGATGTAATAGAAGAACACGCCGACCACGAAGGCGATGCCGGAGATCACCGCCACCCTCGCCCACCGGAACGTCGATTGAACCATCCACTCCGAAAAGCCCTCGCGCGGCAGCATGACGAGGTTGATGGCGGTCGCGGCAAAGCCGGCGGGCCACAGGAACATCGGCCAGGTGTCGCCGACGCGGAGCGTCAGCGACTTCCAGAGGAAATAGAGGAACGGCACCAGCACGGCGGTCGACAGCAGGATCGCGACCGGCTCGCGCGTGCGGTAACCGCGCCAGGCCGTCAGCGTGACGCCGGACAGCACCACCGGCAGCAGCACGAAGCCGACAAGGCCGAATTGAAGCCCGATGAATTCGCCCACGGTGCGCAGCGACAATTGATGGGTCGCGACCGCGCGCACGAACTGGAAGCGGAACGAGGCCCAGTCGTGCTGCGCGTTCCAGATCAAGACCGGCGAAAACACGATCACCGCAATCAGCGTCGCTGCCCAAGGATATGGGCTGAGCAGCCAGCGGCGGCGCCAGTCCGGCACCAGCGCGAATGCCGCAACCGCCGGCAGCAGCATGATCGCGGTGAATTTCGACAGCAGCGCGAGCCCAGCGAACAGCCCCGCGGCAAGCCACCAGCGCGGGTTGCCGCTCTCGTTAAGCCGCACCAGCGCCCACAGCATCGCGACCGCAAACGGGATCATCGCGGTGTCGGGCGCGACCTTCGCCATCAGCAGCCCGTAATACAGCGCTGCTTCCGGCAACAGCATCGCGAAGATCACGGCGCGAACATCATGCGTCACGCGCCGGACGATGTCGGCGAGCAGGAGCTGCGTGACCAGCATCGCGACGATGCCGCCGAAACGCACGCCGAGATTGGTGTCGCCGAAGATCGCGGTGCCGAACCGGATCAGCCAGGCGATGCCGGGCGGATGATCGAGAAAAGCGAACGCGCTCTCCTTCGACCAGGTCCAGTAATAGGCTTCGTCGGTACGCAGATCGAGCACGCTGGCATAGACGAGGCGCATCGCCGTCAACGCGGCGATCAGCAACGCCACGGCAAGCCAAGGTGGCGTGGCGGGACGGTCCGGTTTGGCTTGGCTGTTATTGGGCGGGGCCATGGTCACGGCGCGCTTTTCCTCGACTGTGCCGGGAGTGTCAACGAGCCGCGGCGGAAAAAAGTTGATCGTCGTCCCTGCGAACGCAGGGACCCATAACCACCAATCATGATAAGGAAAACCGCATGGGCCACAGCGCCACTGAGAGGCCGCGGAGTATGGGTCCCTGCTTGCCGCCTTCGCTAAAGCTTCGGCGAGCCCAACGTCAAACCCCGGCGAAGCCTTGGCGAAGACGGGGCGCAGGGACGACGGGAGATGGTATTCATCGTATGAATTAGTCGCTACCATTGCCCGACATTGACCTTATGGATCGCATGGCCGCCCTCTCCCGAGACCAGATCACGACCTTCGTCCGAGGCATCAGCCTGCGGCAGGTCCGCCTTGTCACTGGGGTGATCCTGTTCGCCTATCTGGTCAGCCATTTCCTCAATCACGCGCTCGGCAACATCTCGCTCGAGGCGCTGGCGACCGGCGTCTATCTCCACACGTCGTTCTGGCAGTTCCTGCCGGTCACGATCCTGTTCTACGCGGCATGCCTGGTGCACACCGGGCTCGGCATCTGGGCGCTCTACGAACGCCGGCAATTCCGCTGGAAGGCGATCGAGCCGCTGCAGCTTGCGCTCGGCCTCAGCGTGCCGATGCTGATCATCGCCCATATCGTCGGCGTGCGGCTCGGCCAGACGCTCTACGGACATGAAAAGCTCTATCCCCAGGTGCTGTTCCTGTATTGGATCTGGGCGCCGTGGCGGATCTGGATGATGCTCGCGGTGATGACCATCGCGTGGGTGCATGGCTGCATCGGGCTGTATCTGTGGCTGCGGATGCGGGCGTTCTACAAGCGCGCCGCGCCGTTCCTGCTCGCCGCGGCCGTGCTGATCCCGACGCTTTCCATGCTCGGCTTCTATCAGAGCGGGCGCATGGTGATTGACAATGACAGCGCCGAATGGCGGGCGGAAACCCAGTCGCAGCGCCAGCTCGGCACGCGTGCCGAGGCGCAGGCGCTCGATCGCATCACCGACTATTTTCTGTTCGGCTATTTCGGCCTGATCGGCATCGCGCTGGTGGCGAGAGGCGCCCGCGCCATCAACGAGCGCCGCCGCGGCATGATCAGCCTGTCCTACGGCAGTGGCCGCACGGTGCGCGTGCCGAAGGGCCTTAGCGTGCTGGAGGCGAGCCTGCGCAACAACGTGCCGCATGCCAGCGTCTGCGGCGGCCGCGCCCGCTGCTCGACCTGCCGCATCCGCATCATCGGCGACTGCTCGGCGCTGCCAGAGCCTTCGCAGCGCGAGGCGTTCGTGCTTAGCCGGGTCGGCACGTCGGATCCATCCATCCGCCTCGCCTGTCAGTTACGGCCGCCATCCGATCTTTCATTCTTTCAACTCTTCCTGCCGCACACCTCCGCCGATGGTCACGAGTCGCACCCGACGCGGATTGGTCAGGAGCGCTATCTCGTCAGCCTGTTCGTGGACATGCGCGGCTCGACCAAGCTTGCGGAAAAGCGCCTGCCGTTCGACACCGTCTTCATCGTCAACCGCTTCCTCGGCGCGGTGTCGCAGGCGGTGCTCGCGAGCGGCGGCATGCCGAACCAGTTCGTCGGCGACGGCATGCTGGCGCTGTTCGGACTTTCGACCAGCCGGCAGGAAGCCTGCCGCCAAGCATTGCTGGCGGCTGCGATGATCGCGGCCAACATCGATGAATTGAATAAATTTCTCGAACATGATTTGCGCGAGCCGATCGGCTTCGGCATCGGCATCAACGGCGGCGAAGTGATCGTCGGCGATATCGGCTACCGCGATCACATGGTGTTCACCGCGCTCGGCGACGCCGTCAACGTCGCGGCGCGCCTGCAGGACATGACCAAGAGCCTTGCATGCGAAGTCGTCATCTCGGACGAAGTTCGCGCTACCGCAGGCCTCGCCGCCGATGCATTGCCGCAGCATGAAGTCGAGATTCGCGGACGCAACGAGCCGATGATCGTGCGCAGCGTGACAGATGCGCGGATGCTGCCGGCGCTGGCCAACGAAGAGCAAAGCGCCGCCGCATGAAATCGCCCAAAATTGGAGTTGCCGGCCGCCCGGCCACGTCAAATGGTCGCAAAACCGGCAAAACGGCTGGAATCGGCTGGGAATCGGGGCATTTTTGCCGAAATGGCCGGTCCGTTTACGCTATTCAGCCTGCCCCAACCCGCGTATCCTGATGGTACGGGCATGCCGGTTAGTGCGGGGACCGGCGGCTCGTATATTTTTTTGATTCCGCGGAGACGACGTGAATGGCTAAAGGTACGGTGAAGTGGTTCAATCCGACCAAGGGTTACGGATTCATCCAGCCCTCGAGCGGCGGCAAGGACGTGTTCGTTCATATTTCGGCAGTTGAGAAAGCTGGTCTTTCGACGCTCAATGAAGGGCAGACCGTCGAGTACGAAGAGATCGCCAACCGCGGCAAGACTTCGGCCGAGAATCTCAAGGTTTAGCGCGACCACGCAATCGGCAACGGCGCACTCTCGGAGTTAAATCCGGGAGTAAGGCTAGGGCCTAAGAAACTTCTCGAAACTGTGAGCGTTCGGCGGAGCGGGCACCGCTTCTGCACGCACGATGGTTAGATCGTTGCGCGAAAAACCGGCCGCTCAATCTTCCGTGACCCACTTCTGAACCGTCATCACGTCCGGTGGCTGCAGGTAACCGCGCGGCCAGAGATCGACGACCCATTCGACCTTGGTGGCGCGATCGACCAGCACCGCGGTGTTGTGCGGCGTCTGCAACACCAGCGTATTGCCGCGATAGCGCGGATCGCCGATCGCGTGATGCTTCAACAGGCCCCACTCCTGCAGCACCAGCAACAGGCTCGTGGTATTGCGCGTCGTATCCCAGCAATCGTAATTGTGCTTGTCGTCGAAGTAGCGGAAATCAGCTTTCGCCACGCGCTTGTTGGTGCCGATGATCGGCCCCATGCGGCGGTCGAACCACACCACCGCCTTCTGCACCGCCGCGCGTTCGGCCGCTGCCGAGGCGCGGCCCGCTGCCATGATCTGTGTCAGCGCGCTGCGGTCGGCGGCCGTGAAATCGAGGATCTCGCGGCGCCGGCACACGAAGCCGTAGCACACGGTCATGGATTTGGCTGAAGGCGGATAGATCGAAACCGAGCTGTAGAGATTGGCGACCTCGGCGCTCATCTCGACCGCTCTCGCCGGCGGCGCTCCAAACAGCGCAGCCAGAAGCACGCCAAGCGCGGCCGCGAAGCTATTCCGCGTTCGCCTTCCCTGTATCGGCGGAGTGGCGCCTCTCATGATCCCTGCTGTTCCCAAGCGACGGCGTGCCTGACGATTAGCGCGGCTCCTGCACGCTGCCAACCAGCAAGCCCGCGATCTGTGGATCAGGCCGCGGAAATTCCGGCCGCTGTGTTTTCCATGCGCCAGTCGGTTCCGCCGGCGCCGCCATCGCCGACGCAATTGAGGGGACTTGCGGGCCTGTTCCGCCCATCCGGGCCCCGTTAGACTGGACGAAGCCAAGAGAAATCCCATGCTGGAAATCCCATGCTGATTCCTCCGTCGCCGCTTCCACCCTTCAGCGCGCCCTACGCGCCCGATGACCTCGCGATGGCCACCCGCCTGCTCCAGGCCGCGCGGCTGGACGCGGCGCAGGAGCGGCGCATCGATCGCGCAGCGACTGCGCTGATCAAGGCCATCAGGGCCAATGACGACCCGCTGGGCGGGGTCGAGGACATGCTGCGCGAGTTCGCGCTGTCGACCAAGGAGGGGCTGGCGCTGATGGTGCTGGCGGAAGCGCTGTTGCGGGTCCCGGACGCCCGCACCGCCGACCAGTTCATCGAGGATAAGCTCGGCCAGGGCGACTTCATCCATCATGAAACCAAGTCGAGCGCCTTCCTGGTCAACGCCTCAGCGTGGGCGCTCGGCATGTCGGCCCGCGTGATCCAGCCCGGCGAGACCCCGCAGGGCACTATCGGACGGCTGACCAAGCGGCTAGGCGCGCCCGCGGTGCGGGCGGCAACGCGGCAGGCGATGCGACTGATGGGCAATCATTTCGTGCTCGGCGAGACCATCGAGGCGGCGCTGTCGCGGGCGCAACCGCATTCCGCGCGCCAGCAACGCTACTCCTTCGACATGCTCGGCGAAGGCGCCCGCACCGCCGACGACGCCGCGCGCTACTTCACTTCCTATGCCAGTGCCATCGAGGCGATCGGCCGCACGGCCGATGACCGTCCCCTGCCCAACCGGCCCGGCATCTCGGTCAAGCTCTCGGCACTACATCCCCGCTTCGAAGCGGTGAGCCAAGCGCGGGTGATGGACGAACTGGTCCCGCGGCTGATCGACCTCGCCCGGCAAGCCAAAGCCTATGATCTCAATTTCACCGTTGATGCTGAGGAAGCGGACCGGCTGGAATTGTCACTCGACGTGATCGCTGCCGCCTTCGCTGATCCCTCACTTGCGGGCTGGGACGGATTTGGCCTCGCGATCCAGGCCTATCAGAAACGGGCCAGTGACGTGATCGATTACGTCGATCGTCTCGCACGCAGCCTCGACCGCAACATGATGGTGCGGCTGGTCAAGGGCGCCTACTGGGACACCGAGATCAAGCGCGCGCAGGAACGCGGGCTCGACGGCTATCCCGTGTTCACCCGCAAGGCGATGACGGACCTGAACTACGTTGCCTGCGCAAAACAGATGCTGGCGCTGCGGCCACGGATATTTCCGCAGTTCGCCACCCACAATGCGCTCACCGTCGCGACCATCCTCGAACTGGCAACGGAGCAGAGCGGATTCGAATTCCAGCGCCTGCACGGCATGGGCGAGGCTCTCTACGTAAAGCTAGGCGAGGACCGTCCCGATATTGCTCATCGCACCTACGCGCCGGTCGGCAGCCACCGCGATCTCCTCGCCTATCTGGTGCGGCGATTACTGGAGAACGGCGCCAATTCATCCTTTGTTGCGCTCGCCGCCGACGAGGCGGTGCCGGTCTCGCAATTGCTGCGGCGCCCCGCTGATATCGTCGGCAGCGCCAACAATGCCAGACATCCGAATATCCCGCTGCCGCGCGATCTCTATGGGCCGCAACGAAAAAACTCCCGCGGAATCGAATTCGGTGAACGCGCGGCGTTGAGCAAACTCGTCTCGGCCATCGCTGCGGAACGACTGCCCGCATCCGGAAGCATTGCGGATACGACGGAGATGGAGGCGAATGCGGCGGTATCGGCCGCACGCGCCGGCTTCACGAACTGGAGTAGAACGCCGGCCAAAACACGCGCAGCCGTGCTGAAAAAAGCTGCGGATCTCCTGGAGGCCCGCGCGGCACATTTCATCGCGCTGCTGCAACGAGAGGGTCGCAAGACGCTGGACGATTCGGTATCAGAAGTCCGCGAAGCCGTGGATTTCTGCCGCTACTATGCGGCGCAGGGACGCGAGCTGTTTGGCGATGGCAAGCCGCTGCCGGGGCCGACCGGCGAGAGCAATATGCTCCGTCTGCGCGGCCGCGGCGTCTTCGTCGCGATCTCGCCGTGGAATTTTCCGCTGGCGATATTCCTCGGACAGGTCACGGCGGCATTGATGGCGGGCAACGCGGTCGTCGCGAAGCCGGCCGAGCAGACGCCGCTGATTGCGGCTGAGGCCATCAGGCTGTTGCACGAAGCCGGCGTGCCGGCATCCGCGCTGCATCTGGTGGCGGGCGACGGCCGGATCGGCGGCGCGCTGGTGGCGCATCCCGACATCGCCGGCGTCGTCTTCACCGGCTCGACAGAAGTGGCGCGCACGATCAATCGCGCGCTCGCGGCCAAAGATGGACCGATCGTGCCGCTGATCGCCGAGACAGGCGGCATCAATGCGATGATCGTCGATGCCACCGCGCTGCCCGAACAGGTCGCCGACGACGTCGTGACCTCAGCATTCCGCTCCGCCGGCCAGCGCTGCTCGGCGCTGCGGCTGTTGTTCCTGCAGGACGACGTCGCCGACCGCGTGATCGAGATGATCGCCGGCGCGGCGCGCGAACTCGTCATCGGCGACCCCAGTGATCCGGCCACGCATATAGGACCCGTGATCGATGCCGAGGCCAAGCAGCGGCTGGACGCGCATATCGAAAGGATGAAGAAAGAAGCCCGGGTGCACTTTGCAGGTGAGGCACCACAAGGCAATTACGTCGCGCCGCATATTTTTGAACTGTCCGATGCCGGCCAGCTCACGGAGGAAGTGTTCGGCCCGGTGCTGCATGTGGTGCGCTATCGCGCCGAGCGGTTCGACGAGGTGCTGCAATCGATCGAACGCTCCGGCTACGGGCTCACCCTCGGCATCCATTCCCGGATCGACGATACGGTGGAAGACACCATCGAGCGTCTGCAGGTCGGCAATATCTATGTCAACCGCAACATGATCGGTGCCGTCGTCGGCGTGCAGCCGTTCGGCGGTCACGGGCTATCCGGCACCGGGCCCAAGGCCGGCGGGCCGCATTATCTCGCGCGTTTTGCAACCGAGCAGACGGTGACCATCAATACGGCGGCTGCCGGCGGAAATGCAGCGCTGATGTCTGGCGGCGAGTAGTTGCATCGCTCACCCCACATGGGCCAAATGGCATCCGAATTCCAGCTTTCGCTGGCGGTAATTCCGACTTACGAAAAAATCAACAAGCCACACGGAGCGGCGGCACTATGGAAAAGGGTATCTTCGACGGCCTCAAGGTTCTGGATTGCGCGAGCTTCATCGCCGCGCCCGCGGCCGCCACCGTGCTGTCGGATTTCGGCGCCGACGTGATCAAGATCGAGCCGCCCGGCTCCGGCGACCCCTACCGCAATCTGCCGAATTTGCCGGGCTACCCGCATAGCGAGCATAATTTCGCGTGGATGCTGGAAGCGCGCAACAAGAAGAGCCTTGCGCTCGATCTCTCCAAGCCCGAGGGACAGGCGGTGCTGCATCACCTCGCCGCCCAGGCCGACGTCTTCATCACCAATTATCCACCGCAGGTGCGCCAGCGGCTCGGCATCACCCACGAGCATCTGGCGCCCCACAACGAGCGCCTGATCTACGCTTCGTTCACCGGCTACGGCGAGAAGGGCGAGGAAGCCAACAAGCCCGGCTTCGACTCCAACGCCTATTGGGCGCGCTCCGGCCTGATGGACCTGGTCCGTGCGGATGAACACACCACACCGGCGCGCTCGATCGCTGGCATGGGCGACCACCCTTGCGCGATGGCGTTTTATGGCGCGATCGTCACCGCACTCTACAAGCGCGAGCGCACCGGCAAGGGATCGCATGTCAGCTCCAACCTGATGGCCAACGGCGTCTGGGCCGCTTCGGTGCTGGCGCAAGCAAAACTGGTCGGCGCGAAATTCGGCGAACGCCGCCCGCGCGAGCGCGCGTTGAACGCGGTGACGAACCACTACCAGTGCAAGGACGGACGCTGGCTGATCCTCTCCCTGCTCAACGAGGACCGGCAATGGCCGACGCTGGCGCGCTGCCTTGGCCGCGAGGATCTCGTTACCGATCCCCGCTTCGAGACCAAGAAGGAACGTCACGCGCGGTCGGTCGAGCTGATCAAGATTTTCGACGAAACCTTTGCGACCAAGGACCTTGCGGAATGGCGCAAAATCCTCGACGGCAACGGCCTGGTATTCGGCGTGGTCGGCATCCTCGACGATATTCCGAACGACAAGCAGATGATCGAAAACGAGGTACTGGTGCCGTTCGAAAACGATACCATGCTGACCGTCAACAGCCCGATATGGGTCGACGGCAGCCGCAAGGTTCAGCCGCGCAAGCCGCCAGCCATCGGCGAGCATAGCGATGAAATTTTACGTAACGCCGGTTATGATGAGGCAGCAATCAAAGCGCTGCGCTCAGCCGGCGCGGTGGCGTAGGTCGAAAAGCCATGCCCAGATATCGACTGCATTACTTCCCGGAGTCGGGAAACAGCTACAAGCTCGCGCTGATGCTCACTCTGTGCGGGCAGACATTCGAACCGATCTGGACCGATTTCGGCGGCGGCGTCACGCGTACGCCGGAATGGCGGCGCGACGTCAACCCGATGGGCGAAATTCCGGTGCTCGAAGTGGATGGCGAGCGTCTCACCCAGACCGCGCCGATCCTGCTCAAGCTGGCAAAGCAATTCGGCCGGTTCGACGGCGAGACCGAGCAGCAGAAGTTCGAATTGCTGCGCTGGCTGTTCTGGGACAACCACAAGCTCACCGGCTACATGGCGACCTACCGCTATTTCCGCACCTTCACGCCGTCGCCGGACGAGCACGTGCTGAAACATTTCCGCAGGCGGCTCGACGATTTCCTGTCGATCCTCGAACAGCACATGCAGAAGAATGCATTCGCCATTGGCGAACGACCGACGGTGGCCGACATTTCCATGATGGCCTATCTGCATTATCCCGCTGACGAGACCGGATATGATTGGGCTGTGAGCCATCCCGCGATCAACGCGTGGCTCGGGCGGATGGCGCAACTGCCCGGCTGGAAGTCGGCCTATGATCTGTTGCCGGGCAAGCGCTTGACGCATTACGCCAAATAATCGTGCGGCCAAGTGACCTTGCGTATCGCTAGCGACTTTTGACGAAGCACATGCCGATGCGCGAGGTCTTGCCGGCGGCTTGACAGGTCAGGCCTTCGGCGCAGGTCCAGTCGCGAAAACTCGCGTCAGCATTGGCGGCCGGTTTGCCCTGAACATAGCAATGCGCGCCCCAGCCGTCGAAATAATTGCTGCCGGCGAGTTCGGTGCTGCCGCGCAACTGCGGACGGTTGGCAAATCCGCGCGAATAATCCGGCGGCTTGCCGTCGCGGAGTGCCACGAGAATATCGCGGCGACGGATCTGGTCGCCGAAGAAATGCGGCGACGCCGGCACGACGGTTGAATTGGAAGTTTTGTCAGCCATCCAGTCGACGCCAGGGAAATGAAGACCACCGATGCCGCGCGTCTGATGGCAGCCGGAACAGGTCACGTCGTTGAGCCGCCGTTCGAACCCGGCAAGCGAGCGGATATTCTGCAACTTCGCGCCGCCTTCCGTGGCCTTCCTTAACGCCGTCACCACGTCAGCCTCGCTGAACACGGCGCCCTCTCCTTGTACCAGCCCGAATTCCGGCTCCAGATCCGATGGATCGAATCCGACCGGCGTTGGCGCGATCGCGCCATGCGCGAGGAATTTTTCCGGGATCAGCACGGTGCCGCGATCGAACGCAACGAGATTGACGGGATCGAGCAGCCATGCCCTGAACTCGCGCTTGAAGCCATCGTCCGCCAGAAGGCGCGCACGGTCGATCTGGTTCTCCATCGGCGATTCCACGAACGCTCGCGCTTGCCGGTCGTAGCGAAACACCTTCAGGAGATAATCGGTACGGAAGTCGCGAACCGAGGATTTCGGCGCGTGCGCGATCTGGAGATTGGTCTCGATGCGGTCGATATTCTGATAGTCGATCAGATCGAGCGGGCCGCCGCTCGCCGACGGCTCTCCGCCAAGCCAGCGCCTGGCAATTTCGGAGCACGTGATCGCCGCGCCCTCGCCTCTTGCCTTCAGCACTAGGTTCAGCGTCATCGGCAGCCGCGGGGGCGCCGCATCGTCACCCGCCGCCTTGTTGATCCGCGTCAGGCGGTAAATCAGGCGTATCTCGCCACAGCTTGCTTCCGCGGTGAAAGTGCGGTCCATGCGATTGACGATGCCGGCCAGCACGAACCGCGTCTCTTGTGAATAGAGCAGCGTGCGGTCGAACAATTGGAAATCAAAGCCCTGGCCGACGCCGATCGTTTCCTTTGAAAGGCTCGCGTTATGCCGCGCTATGTAGCGATCGAACTCGCTGTCGATCGCCTGCCGGACCGCCGCCATCGATGGCAAAGCGAATAGTTCGCTGTTGGCAAGCGGGGTATCCGCCGACCGCTCCGTCACCAGCATGCGGTCGAGGCGAAATTTTCCGCCATCTAGCTCGCGCAACGTCGCGGGATCGGTGATGGCGGCACCGCGCTCAAGCGCCGCATCTTGTGCCGCAGGCGCCGGCAAAACACCCCACAGCAAGGCGAACAAGATGGCGAGAAATCGTGGCGCGCGGCTCATGTCGCAACTAACACCGCGCAAAGAGGTCTATTCAAGAAAAAAGGCGCCTCACATCGCCGTGAAGCGCCTTGCTGTTGGTTTGTCGTGCCGTTAGCGCGCGACGATCAGGCCCTTGCTGGTCACGACCACCCAGCGGCCGTCCTGCTTGCGAATGGCGTCGACCCGGCCGAGGCCGGGCACGGGATCACCGGCATAGACCTCATACATGCCGCGGCGGCTCTCGATCAGCGCGCTGCCATTGCCAATATCGCGCAATACCCAGCCTTCGACGGTCGGCAGCCGGGCGACTTCAGGCTTGGGCGGAGCCGCGGGTGCTGCGGCGGCAACCTGCTGCGGCACCGAGCCGGTCACTTCCTTCGCAGGGGCCGGCGCGGCCGCAGCGGTCGTTGCGGAGGCCTGGGCAGCGCGGAGCTTGTCGACGCTCTCGCTAAGCTTGGCGAGTTTGGCGGCGGACTCGGCCTGCGCCTTCTCGACCTTGTCGAGGCGATCGCTGGCCTTGTTGAGCTGGCCTGTCGTCGTCTTGGACGTCTGCTCCAGGCTCGCCTTCAGTGCACCGATCTCGGCATCGAGCCGCGCCACCGAGGCTTCGAGCGCGCTGTCCTTCGCCGACGCCACGGCCGAATCTCCGGCCATCAACTTTCCAATGCCTGTGGTCGCCAACGCGCCACCGAGAGCGCCGGCCACGGTCGCCAGCGCCACGACGGCGGCCATGGCCCCGATCCTGCGCTTGCCGGACGATGCCTCCGCCGGCGCGGCCTTCGCCTCAGTGCCGACGCGGTCGCCAGGCGACATGATTGTCACATTGCCGGGAAAGCGCGGCGCTTCCGGCTTTACGGCGTCGATCTTGGGAGCCTCGACCTTTGGCGTCTCAACCTTTGGCGCTTCCATGTTGACGGCGTCCACCTTGGGCGCGTCCGGCTTCGGTGAGGTCTCTTCCTGCTCGGGCGCCAGTCTAACGGGCTCGATCTCAGCCGCGGCAGCCACCGGCTCGCTCGGCGCCGGTTTGTCCGGTGCGGCTGGCCCGGCCCCAAGGGTTCCGGTCTCACCGCTGGTGGGCTGGGATTGTTGATCGCTCACGTTGGATTCTCCAGAATTGATTGACCATTTGGTAACTTTTATTGCTTGCCAAATCGTTACCGGCCCGGGCCTTACCGAAATTTTAGGAACTGATCCGGTCCGGTTTTGGCCTGATACACGTCAGCCATCCCGTTCCAGTGTCCTATGCTGCCTTGCGGCATCCGTGGTTCCGTTTGCGCCGGCTCTTTTCCCGACTAACATGGACGCAACCGACCAGCCAGAAAGGCAGGGGGCCACCATGACCATCGAGAAATGCATCAACGAGTTTGATGTAGATGACGTCATTTTTGAGGAAGGCTCGGCCGGGAGGGAACTGTTCGTCGTGCTCGACGGCCAAGTCGAGATTGCCAAGATGAACGGCGCCAGCAAGACCGTCATCGCCACGCTCGGCAAGGGTGAGTTCTTCGGCGAGATGGCGGTCATCGACGGCTCGGCGCGTTCGGCAACGGCCATTGCGGCCACCCCACACACCCGCGTGATGCGGATCAATCACGCCCGCTTCGTCTACCTGGTGAGCCAGCAGCCGGCCTTTGCGCTGATGATCATGGATGCGCTCAGCAAGCGCTTGCGGGCCTCCAATACGGTGGCCTTCCGAGCCGCGGGCGGTTCATGAGCGAGCGCAGACCAAGCCCGTTCAAGACGCTGCTCGAGAGCGACGTCTGTACGCTGATCCAGGCCGCCGAAGACGTCTATCAGGTCCGCTTCAAGAACCGTGGGGCGAACGCCTATCTGGTGCGCGGAAGCTCGCGCATCATCCTGATCGATGTCGGGCTGTCCTCGAACTATCCGCACCTGCTGACGTCTCTCGATCACATCGGGGTGAAGCCCGACGATATCGATATGGTAGTGCTGAGCCACGAGCATCTCGATCACATCGGCGCCGCGTATCATTTCCACGGCCGCGCCTTCATCGCCGCGCACAGGCTCGCTGCCAACAAGATCATGCTGCGCGACGACTTCTCAATGCTGCGCAAGATGTTCAACGAGCCGAACGTGCCGATCAACATCGATCTCTGGCTGGAAGAAGGCAATCTGATCGACCTCGGCAATTTCCGCCTCAACGTGATGCACACGCCAGGCCATACCTCGGCCTGCATCACGCTGTTCGACCAGGACAAGAGACTGCTGTTCGCCTCCGATACGCTGATGCCCGGCGGCGTGATGGGCGGCGTGTTCGGCTCTGGCAGCATTGCCGACTACATCCAGTCGCTGGAGCGGCTGAAGGGCCTGAACTCAAAGATCCTGCTGTCGGGCCACGGACGGCTGTCCGACACGCCGCAGGAGGATGTGCGGATCGCGATCCAGCGCTCGCATGGATTGTTGTCGGACACTGCGCAATTATTCGACGCGCTGGATGCGCGAGCGAATTTCGAGCCGATCATGCAGTCGGTGCGCGACCTCAACAAGCTCGACGACAGCTAGGCCTGCCGGCCCGCAACATTTTCCGCAGCGTCGAATGTGATCCGCCCATTTGACAAATGGAACGGCGGCCTGTTGAACAGCTCTCAACAACGAAGCCTGCAAAAAAACATCGGGAGAGACAGCAACATGAAATTATACGACTCGGTCGGACCGAACCCGCGCATCGTCCGCATGTTTATGGCGGAGAAGGGCATCGAGATGCCGAAGCAGACGGTCGATCTGCGCAAGGGAGAGAACCGCGAGGCCGAGCATTTGAAGCGCAATCCGCACGGCCAGATGCCGACGCTCGAACTCGACGATGGCAGCTATCTGTCGGAGATCACCGCGATCTGCGAATATCTCGAAGAGAAGCATCCGAACCCACCACTGATCGGCACCACGCCGGAAGAACGCGCCGAATGCCGGATGTGGACGCGCCGCGTCGACCTCAACATCTGCGAGCCGCTCGCCAACGGCTTTCGTTTCGGCGAAGGCCTGAAGTTTTTCGAGAAGCGCATCCTCTGTGCGCCCGGGGCCTCGCCCGGCCTGAAGATGATCGCCGCCAACCGGCTGCAGTGGCTCAACGGCCAGATGGCCGATGGTCGCCAATATATTTGCGGCAAGCGTTTCACGCTGGCGGATATCCTGCTCTATGGCTGGCTCGATTTCGGCGGCCAGGTTGGCCAGCCGCTCGATACGGCGAACACCAATATCGTGGCCTGGATGGCGCGCGTCGGAGAGCGGCCTTCGGTAAAAGCCTAGTCCAGTTCCAGAACAGCTTGCGGGATAGTAGCGACCCTATAGCGCAACTTGATCGCGCGAGGTGACGCCACGAATCGCACAATGTCGAGCGTTTCGCTATCCGCTTGATCAAGAAAAAGGCCGGCGGGCGTTACGCCGCCGACCTTGTCTTGCAACTGCCGGCTCGCGGGTCCGGTTCCGTTGCTTTGCATTCCGCTTACTGCATCTACCTTGATCGGTACCACCCAGTGCCCGCTGATGCCATTGCACGCAGGTATGGCCAAGCCGTCCAGAGGTAGCCTCACACTATGGAAACGGATGGCGCCAACTATCCAGAGGTTTAGGGCAGTGGTAGCGAGCTACAGTACCACCGGCGCATCCGGGAGTTCATTCGGCCCGCCGCCCGCCTTCGGAAAATGCGTCGCCAATTCGCGCGACACCGCCGCGACGCCCTTGGTCACGCCGCGTTCGAAATCCCCTGCCCTGAAATCCGCTTCCATCTCCTTGCAGATCGTCTCCCAGCCGGCCGCGCCGACCTTAGCATCGATCCCACGGTCGGCGACGATTTCGACGTCGTGATCGGCGAGCAAGAGATAGATCAGCACGCCGTTATTGTCGGCGGTATCCCATATCCGCAAATGCGAAAAGACGTCCAGCGCCCGCTCACGCGCCGGCTGGTTGCGAAACAGCGGTGCGCCGTCGAGTGCGCCTTCGACCACGAAACGGACCTGCCCGGAATGAGTTGCCTCGCCCGCTTTGATCGCCTGTTCGATCCTCGCCAAGACGGCTGGCGGAAAATCGCGGCGGCGGCGCCAGTGATGCTGGAGAAGATGCCTGATGATACGTCCGATGCTCATGTCTACCAGCTCCCCGATGCACCACCGCCGCCAAAGCTGCCGCCGCCACCGCGGAACCCGCTGTCGCTGGAGCTGCTACCGCCGGACCAGGAGCCGCCGCTGCCACCGACCCATCCACTGTCTCTGCCGCGGCGTCCCACGCTTGGGCCCATCGAGCCCATGTTCTGGACAAGGAAACTTACGACGAACGCGATAAAACCGATGAGGATTGCCGCTGCGAGCGATCCCACAACGAACCAGCCGAAGACGCCTACAATGCCGCCGGTAGCCGCCGCGCCGATGAATCGGCCGAGCACCGCCCTCAGCACCCCGCCGACAATGAAAACGAGGACGAGGATAAATGGATTGAGCGGGTCGACATAGTTGGACAGGCCGGGGCTTTGCCAGTGTGGCGGTTCCGGCTCCGGCAGTTTCTCGCCATTGGCGACCGCGATCATCCGGTTGACGCCCGCCGAAACACCGCCGGCGAAATCGCCGCTCTTGAATTTTGGCGTGACGTCCTCGTCGATGATGCGCTTGGTGGTGGCGTCAGTTAGCGCGCCCTCGAGGCCGTAGCCGACCTCGATCCGCAAGCGGCGATCATTCTTGGCGATCACGAGAAGCGCGCCGTCGTCGATCTTCTTGCGGCCGATCTTCCAGGCTTCCGCGACGCGGAGCGCGAATTGCTCGATGGCCTCGCCGTCCGTCGTCGGCACGATCAGCACCGCGATCTGGCTGCCCTTTCTCGCCTCGAGATCCCTAAGCTGCTGCGTCAGCGCGGCAACGTCGCCGGCAGCGAGCGTGCCGGTCTGATCGACGACCCGCCCGCTCAAGGGCGGCACCGCGACGAGCGCCAGGGCTGACGCGGCCCAGCACAGCAGTAACGCAAGAAGGGACGCTCTCGCAGCGTTCATCGCAGTGGCCTTTTCAGCCGCTACTTGGCGGGCGCCGGCGTCGGGCTGAAGTCCACCTTCGGCGCCGTCGAGATCGCCTTCTCGTTCTCGACCGCAAAATTCGGCTTTTCCTGGTAGCCGAACGCCATCGCCGTGAGATTGTTCGGGAAGGTGCGGATGCTGACATTGTAATCCTGCACCGCCTTGATGTAGCGGTTGCGCGCCACCGTGATGCGGTTCTCGGTGCCTTCGAGCTGCGCCATCAGGTCGCGAAACAGCGCATCCGATTTGAGCTGCGGATAATTTTCCGTGACGACCAACAGCCGCGACAGCGCGCTCGTTAGTTCGCTTTGGGCGGACTGGAATTTCTGGAACGCAGCGGGATCGTTCAGCACCTCCGGCGTGGCCTGGATGCTGCCGACCTTGGCGCGGGCATTGGTGACGCCGAGCAGCACGTCCTTTTCCTGCTGCGCAAAGCCCTTTACCGAATTGACGAGGTTGGGCACCAGATCGGCGCGGCGCTGGTACTGGTTGACCACTTCTGACCACCCCGACTTGACCCGCTCGTCATTGGTCTGGATGGCGTTGTAGCCGCAATTGGTCAGACTCAGCGTCGCCAGCGCCGCCAGTACAGTCCAAACTCTGCGCATCGAACTCTCCCAAAGGAAAGTTCAACGCCAACCCATCTGATTGGTTGCGTCTGGCATGCAAGGCGCGAGCCTGCTTCTGGTTCATTTTGCAGCCGATTGCCCTTGCCTATCATTCGCCGAAATAACAACATGGCCGATAATAATAATTGAGGGAGGGCCGATTGACCGCTTTCGAAACCATTGTCGTGGAGCGGCCGGAGCCGCGCATCGCGCGGATCGTGATGAACCGGCCCGAGGCGCGCAACGCGCAGAACCTGCAGATGACCTACGACCTCAACGCCGCCTTCGATCAGGCGGTGCAGGACGACGCGGTCAAGGTCATCATTCTCGCCGGCAACGGCCCGCATTTCTCGTCAGGGCATGACCTGCGCCCCGGGGCTAAGAATACTGCCGGCGTGGATTTTCCGCCGGTCGGAAATTGGGGCGGGTTCGCCGAACCCAACGCCCACGGCCGCTTTGCGCGCGAGCAGGAAATCTATCTGCAGATCACGCGGCGCTGGCGCAACCTTGCAAAGCCGACGATTGCCGAAGTGCATGGCAAATGCATCGCCGGCGGATTGATGCTGGCCTGGGCCTGCGACCTCATCGTCGCAAGCGATGATGCCGAGTTCTGCGATCCCGTGGTCACCATGGGCGTCTGCGGCGTCGAATGGTTCGTGCATCCCTGGGAGCTAGGTCCGCGCAAGGCCAAGGAATTGCTGTTCACCGCCGACGTCTGGAGTGCGCAGGAAGCGCACCGGCTCGGCATGGTCAACCACGTGGTGCCGCGGGACGAGCTTTCCTCCTTCGTGATGAAGCTTGCTGAAAGGATCGCGGCAAAACCTTCCTTCGCGCTGAAGCTGACGAAGGAAGCGGTCAATCGCTCGGTCGACGTGATGGGACAGCCCGCGGCCATCGAACAGGCATTCGCGCTGCATCAGCTCTGCCACGCGCACAATCTTCAGGAATTCGGAATGATCGTGGATCCCGCGGGCCTCCATCCCTCCGTCCGGAAACCGGCACAGGCCAGCTAAGAAAAGGTAAAAGCAAATCAGATGGACCTCACTTTGAGCGACGAGCAGCGATTGCTGCGCGAAAGTGCCGACCGCTTCGTCAACGAGACTTACACCGCCGATCACCGCCGCATGATCGCGAACGACCCGCTCGGCTTCAGCATGGATATCTGGAAGCAGTTCGCCGATCTCGGCTGGCTGGCACTGCCGATTGCCGAGGCACATGGCGGCCTCGGCGGCGGCGCCATCGAGATCGGTATCCTGATGGAAGCATTTGGGCGCGGCCTCGTTACCGAACCTTATCTCTCCACCGTCGTCATCGGCGCTTCGCTGATCTCGGCGTGCGGCACGGAAACGCAGAAGCAGGCGCTATTGCCGAAAATTGCCGATGGTTCACTGATTCTGACATTCGCGCATTCCGAACGACAGGCGCGCTACGACCTTGCCAAGGTGGCTACGACAGCGAAGAGAACACCTGACGGCTGGCGTATCGATGGACAGAAGATCGCCGTGCTCGACGGCAACGCCGCTGGGCAGATCATCGTCTCGGCGCACATCGATGGCGGCAAGATCGGTCTGTTCATGGTGCCGCAAGGCGCGGCCGGCCTCACCTCACGTGATTTCCCCCGCCTCGGCGGCGGCCGGGCCTGCCACCTCGAACTCAGGGATGTGCAGCTTCCCGCCGATGCCCTGCTCGGCGATGGCAGCGACGCGCTGCCGGCGCTCGAAGTCGTGGTCGACCGCGCCATGGCTGCGCTCGGTGCCGAAGCCGTCGGCATCATGCAGACCTTGCTCGACCAGACACTGGAATACACCAAGATACGAAAGCAGTTCGGCCGGCCGCTGTCCGCCAACCAGGTGATCCGTCATCGCCTCGCCGATATGGCCATGCAATGCGACGAGGCGCGCTCGATGGCGCTGCGCGCCGCGCTGATGGCCGATGCCGAACCGGTCGCGCGCAGCCGCGCCGCCTCGGGCGCCAAAGCCAAGATCGGCAAATGCGCGCGCTTCGTCGCCGAACAGTCGGTACAGCTTCACGGCGCGATGGGCGTTACCGAAGAGCTGGACATCGGCTCCTACTTCAAGCGGCTGCTCGCCTTCGAGACGCTGTTCGGCGGCAGCGCCCATCATTATCGCCGCCACGCCGCCCTCGGCGGCCGTGGCGTCCACGTCTGAACAGGAGCGCAAGATGGATCTCACTTTCAGCGCCGAAGAGCGCGCCTTCGAACAGGAAGTGCGCGACTTCATCGTGGTCAACCTGACGCCGGAGATGAAACGCGCCACCGCGCTGACGCCCTCGGTATTCTCCGATCCCGATATCGGCATGGCCTGGCAGCGCGCACTGCACAAGAAGGGCTGGGGCGCGCCGGGCTGGCCGGTGGAATATGGCGGGCCGGACTGGACCCCGGCGCAGCGCTGGATATTTGAGGCCGAATGCGCCCGCGCCGGCGTGCCCAATGTGAACGTGATGGGCGTCAAGATGGTCGGCCCGGTCATCATCGGCTTCGGCTCGCTCGAGCAGAGGAACTTTTATTTGCCGCGGATTCTCTCGGGCGAGGATTACTGGTGCCAGGGCTATTCCGAGCCGGGCTCGGGCTCCGACCTTGCCTCGTTGAAAACCCGCGCCGTGCGCGACGGCGACGACTACATCATCAACGGCACCAAGATCTGGACCACGCACGCCCACCACGCCAACCGGATGTTCGCGCTGGTGCGCACCAACGAGACCGAGCGGCAGCAGGACGGCATCTCCTTCATCCTGATCGACATGAAGACCCCGGGCATTACGACGCGGCCGATCCTGACCATCGGCGGCGACCACGAAGTCAACCAGGTATTTTTCGACGACGTACGGGTGCCCGTCGCCAACCGCGTCGGCGAGGAAGGCAAGGGCTGGACCTACGGCAAATATCTGCTCGAGTTCGAGCGCGGCTCCGGCATCGCCTCGGCCAAGCTGCGCGACGCACTGAAGACGGTCTCTAGCCTTGCCGAATCTGACGCGACCGGCCGCGCCATCGGCGATCCCGATATCGCGGTGCGGATGTCGGAGATCGAGGTCGATATCGACGCGCTCGAGATGACGGAATTGCGCGTGCTGTCGGCGCTGCAGACCGGGCAAAATCCCGGCGCGGTGTCATCGCTCCTAAAGCTGCGCGTCAGCGAAATCCGCCAAGCGGTAACGCGGCTCGGCGTCGACGTGATCGGCAATGACCGGCTCTATGTCGAGCCAATGCGGCCGCTCTACCGGCTCAACGAGGTGCCGGGAATCCCCGAGGAATTGCTTCCCGTCGTGCCTGAATATCTGAACGGCCGGGCCTATACGATCTTCGGCGGCTCGTCAGAGATCCAGCGCGACATCGTCGCAAAGATGGTGTTGGGGCTGTAAGTGCCTCTCGGTCATTCCGGGGCGCGCAAAGCGCGAACCCGGAATCTCGAGGTTCCGGGTTCGATGCTACGCATCGCCCCGGAACGACAACGTTTACGTTCCCGCCCTCGCATCCCTTATCGCCTGCCAGATCTTCGCCGGCGTCAGCGGCGTGTTGAGCTGCTTGATGCCGAGCTCGCTCAACGCATCCATCACGCCGTTGGTGACGCAGGGCGGGCCGCCGATGGCGCCGGATTCGCCGCAGCCTTTGGCGCCGAGCGGGTTGGTGCGGCACGGCGCGGAATCGTCCAGCGTCACGGCGATCGGCGGAATGTCGTCGGCGCGCGGCACGCAGTAGTCCAGGTAACTCGCGGTCAATAGCTGCCCTTCCTCGCTGTAGGCGACGCCCTCATAGAGCGCCTGCCCGATGCCTTGGGCGACGCCGCCGTGCACCTGGCCGGTCACCAGCATCGGGTTGACGGCAATGCCGACGTCATCGACCGTGGTGTAACGCACCACCTTGCTGACGCCGGTTTCCGGATCGATTTCGACCTCGCAAATGTGAGTGCCGTTCGGCCAGCTCGGGCCGTCGACTTCGCCTTCGGAATCGACGGAGAGCCGCGCGCCATCTTCGTTCTTCGCGATCTCGAACAGGCTGATGCGCTTGTCGGTGCCGACCACCGTCAGCCAGCCGTCGCGGTACTCGATATCCTCGATGGACGTTTCCAGCACGTTCGAGGCCTTCTCGCGCGCCTTCTGGATCATGTCGTTGGTCGAAACTGCAACCGCCGTGCCGCCGACAAACAGCGAGCGCGAACCGACGCTGCCGAAGCCGGTGGCGAGATCGGTATCGCCCTGCACGACGTCGATCTTGTCCATGGGGATGCCGAGCGTATCGGATATCATCTGCGTGTAAGTGGTCTGCAGGCCCTGCCCCATCGCCATGGTGCCGGAATGCAGGATAATGCGGCCTTCCGCGGTCGCGTGCAGGCTGACCTTTTCGGTATGCGCCCGCCCGCCGGTCCATTCGATATAGCTGGTGAGGCCGCGACCGTAGAGCAGGCCCTTCTTCTTCGCCGCCTTCTTGCGCGCGTTAAAACCGTCCCAGTCCGAAAGCTCGGAGGCGCGCGACAGCATGTACGCGAAGGCGCCGGAGTCGTACACCTGCCCGACCGCATTGGTGTAGGGCAGTTGCGCCGGCTTGATGTAGTTCAGCTTGCGGATGGTACGCGGGTCGATTCCGATCTGACGCGCGGCAGCATCCATCAGCCGCTCGACGATGAACACGGCTTCGGGCCGCCCGGCGCCGCGATAGGCGCCGACCGGTGCGGTGTGGGTCATCACCGATTTCACCTCGAAATGCACCAGCGGCAGGTCGTAGACGCCGGTCTGCACGAAGGGCCCGAGCACCAGCGGAATGATATTCGCGGTCCCCGACGAGTACGCGCCGGTGCCTCCGATCGAACGCACGCGGTAAGCGAGCACGCGGCCCTTGGCGTCGAGCGCGAATTCGCCGGTCGAGGTAAGATCTCGGCCATGGGTGCCGCCGACGAACTCGTCGGTGCGGTCGCCGCGCCAGCGGATCTTCTTGTTCAGCTTGGTCGCGGCGTAAGCAACGATGCCGTCCTCGGGATAGAGGCTGGTCTTCTGGCCGAAGCCGCCGCCGATGTCGCCGACCAGCACGCGGACGCTGTCCTTCGGCCGCTTCAGAATGGATTCCGCGAGCAAATCCCGGGTCGAGCCGGGCGTTTGCGACTGCACGTGCAGGATCAATCGGCCTGTTTTCTTCTCGATCTCGGCAATCGTCGAGCGAGGCTCCATCGCGGAGGGCACCAGCCGCTGGCTGACCAGGTCGAGCGAGACCACATGCGCAGCCTTGGCAAAGGCCTCCTCGACCTTGGCGGCATTGCCGTAGCTCATGGCAGCGACGATGTTGTCGGGCGCCTCGGGCCATACTACGGGTGCGCCGGGCTTCACCGCCTCGACAGGGTCGACCACCGAGGGCAGCACCTCGTAATCGACCACGATCGCTTCGGCCGCGGTCTGCGCCAGCACGCGCGATGTTGCGACCACGGCGGCCACAGCTTCGCCGGCATACCGCACGATTTCATGCGCAAGCAGACGTCGCGGCGGCACCGTCATCGGCGATCCATCCGGCCGCTTGAAGATCGCGAGCGTCGGGATGGTGCCAACATCGTCCTTGATCAGCTCCGCGCCGGTATAGATCGCGTGGACGCCCAGCATCCCGGCGGCATCAGTCGTATCGATCGAGACGATTTTGGCATGGGCATGGGGCGAGCGCAGCACGTAGAGCCAGAGCGCGCCCTCGTCGGGCTTGTCGTCGATGAACTGCCCCTTCCCGGTGAGCAGTCTCTGGTCTTCCAAACGCTTGACCGGCTGGCCCGCACCGAAACGCATATTGCCGGGAAGAATGTTCATCAGTTTGTCCTTAGCTTGTTCGGATTGGGCGGGGTTTTAGCGGTTTTTCACCGCGAGACAACTCATTCAGCCCGCTGCAACAAAAGCGCCAGCGCTGAAGACGCAAGCACCGCAGCAGGGCACGATTCTGCCTTCAGAGGGGACTATTAGCCGCGGCTGATATCCACGATGTCGACGTTGACATCGCGCGTTTCCGAACCGCGTTTCAATGTGATGCGGACGCTTTTGCCTGCACCGACCTGCTCGATCTGGTCGGTCAGGTCGGAGAGCCGGTGAACCGGCTTACCATCGGCTTGAACGATCACGTCGCCGAGCGCGCCCGAGTTGAAATCGACGCCACGGATGCCGGCCCGTTCGGCCGGACTTCCGGGCGCGGTGCGCACGACGATCACCCCTTCGACGCCCATGCGCGTCGCAACGGCTTCGCCGGCGGCGACGATCCCGATCCCCGGGGTCGGCACCCGACCATTCTTGATGAGCTCGGGCACGATACGATTGACGATATCGGCCGGAATGGCGAAGCCGATGCCGGCGCTGGAGCCGGAGGGCGAGATGATGGCCGTGTTGACGCCGATCAACCGTCCCGCCGAGTCCAAAAGGGGGCCACCGGAATTGCCGGGATTGATCGCGGTGTCGGTCTGGATCACGTTGGCGATCTCGCGACCGCTGCTGGTCGGCAGCCGCCGCTTGAGCGCGCTGATGATTCCGCTCGTCAGCGATTGATCTAGTCCGAATGGGTTGCCGATCGCAAATGCAATTTGGCCTACCTTGAGGTCATTAGAACTGCCAAGCGCCACCGGCGGCGGCAGTTGGCGCGGATTCCGGATCCGCAGCACCGCCAGATCGTAGTTCGGTGCAACGCCGACGATTGAAGCTTGGGCCACCTCCCCTGAGGCAAAGCGAACTGCTACCTCGCGGCCATTTTGCACGACGTGATTGTTGGTGACCACATGACCGCTACTGTCCCAGACAAAGCCGGTGCCGGAGGCTGCCGGGCCCGAGGTTGCCGGGCTTTCGTCTTCGGCAAAGGGATTGGCCATGGAGGATCGTGCCGCAACCTGCACGACAGACGGCGAGACCCGCTCGAAAAGCTCGATGTTTGCGCGCTCGGCGTCGGACAGTGGGCCCCGCTGGTCGACGCTGCGGGCGACTGTATTGGTCCACGGGCTGTAGCGGATATTGGAGAGGGTAAGCGCCACCAGTACGGCTGCGATGGCGGCTAATGAAAGCGCGAAGCGACGATTCATCGATCACTCACTTGATATCGCGATATCGCGCAAAGCGCGCGATGCGGAAGGTAAGCAGTCCGGGCATCATCACACCAACCAAACGTCCTGGCCGGACTAAAGTTTCTGAACTTTCAGAGACTTAATCATGCGGCAAAATCGACCAGCGGGCCTGATTTATGCATGACGGTTTGTCGCGCAAGCGGCGCGGCCTTGAAACCAAATCCTGCCATTCTAATTGTTCTAAAGCCGCAGTCCGTCATTGCGCCGCCGGTCCTGATCGGGCGCCTGGCATGGCCATCAGGCAAAGGTCCCGATGCGGCTTCCTGCGACAAGGCGTCCGGAGTTGCGAGATGAACAACAAGACGCGTTTCAATATCGGATATGCGATCGCCGCGATCTTTGCAGTCTTGATCATCCAATATTTCGTTTCCACAGCGAGCCAGATCGCTATCATTCCCTACAGCGAATATCAGCAATTGCTGAAGCAGGGAAAGGTCGCGACCGTCGGCATCTCCGACCGCACCGTGCAGGGCACCCTGAAGGAGCCGCTATCCGGCGGACAAAAGCAGTTCGTCACCACGCGCGTCGATCAGGAGACCGCACAAGAGCTCGAGAAATATAACGTAAAATTCACCGGCCAGATCGAGAGCACTTTCCTGCGTGACTTGCTGTCTTGGGTCATGCCGGTGCTCCTGTTCTTCGGCCTGTGGTGGTACATCGCCAGACGCGCTGCAGAAGGCGGCGGCCTTGGCGGCGGGCTGATGGCGATCGGCAAGAGCAAGGCAAAGATCTATGTCGAGTCCAATACCGGCGTGAATTTTTCCGACGTCGCCGGTGTCGACGAAGCCAAGGACGAGCTGCGCGAGGTCGTCGACTTCCTGAAAAATCCGACCGACTACGGACGGCTCGGGGGGCGCATGCCCAAGGGCGTGCTGCTGGTCGGTCCGCCCGGCACCGGCAAGACGCTGCTGGCCAAGGCGGTGGCCGGCGAGGCCAGGGTGCCGTTCTTCTCGATTTCAGGTTCGGAATTCGTCGAGATGTTCGTCGGCGTCGGCGCGGCGCGGGTGCGCGACCTGTTTCAGCAGGCACATCAGAAAGCGCCTGCCATCATCTTCATCGACGAACTCGATGCGCTCGGCCGCGCCCGCGGCATCGGGCCGTTTGCGGGCGGCCACGACGAGAAGGAGCAAACGCTCAATCAGCTTCTGGTCGAACTCGACGGCTTTGACTCGCGCTCCGGCCTCGTTATCCTCGCCGCCACCAACCGGCCGGAAATTCTCGATCCGGCACTTCTGCGCGCCGGTCGCTTCGACCGCCAGGTGCTGGTCGACCGCCCCGACAAGAAGGGCCGCACCGAAATTCTTAAAGTTCATATGAAGAAGGTGCAACTCGACTCCGGCGTTGATCCCGAGGCGGTCGCTGCACTGACGCCCGGTTTCACCGGCGCCGACCTTGCCAATCTGGTCAACGAAGCCGCGCTGCTGGCGACACGGCGCGGCGCCACTGCCGTCGCAATGACCGATTTCAACAACGCGGTCGAGCGCATGGTCGCGGGGCTGGAGAAGCGAAACCGGCTGCTCAATCCGAAGGAGCGCGAGATCGTTGCCTATCACGAGATGGGTCACGCCTTGATCGCGCTGTCGCTGCCGGGCGTCGATCCCGTGCACAAGGTGTCGATCATCCCGCGCGGCGTCGGCGCGCTCGGCTACACCATCCAGCGCCCGATCGAAGATCGCTTCCTGATGACCAAGGAGGAACTGGAGAACAAGATGGCGGTGCTGCTCGGCGGCCGGGCGGCGGAGTTGATCGTGTTCAACCACCTGTCCACCGGAGCCGCCGACGATCTTCGCCGCGTCACCGACATCGCCCGCAGCATGGTGACGCGCTACGGCATGTCCGAAAAGCTCGGCGGCGTCGCCTACGAGCGCGATCCCGGCAATTTCCTGGCCGGCGCCGATCGGCCCTTCCCCACGCGCGATCGCGATTATGCCGACGAAACCGCTGCGGCAGTCGACGAGGAGGTTCGCGCGATCGTCGACCGGGTGTTCGACCGCGCGCAGGGCATCCTGAAGGCGCGCCGTGCGATCCTGGATCGCGCAGCGAAAAAATTGCTGGCGAAGGAAACCCTGGAGCAGAGCGACCTCGAAGCGCTGATGCGCGAAACGCCGAAGGAGGCGCTGCGGGCGATCTAAGCTACGCCGGAAATTGTAGGGTGGGCAAAGCGAAGCGTGCCCACCGTCTTTGCTTGAGCACGATGGTGGGCACGGCGCTACGCACCTTTGCCCACCCTACGGAATCTCGCAAGCTGCGTTCATCCGAGGTCGCGCAGCGCCGCTTCGACCACCTTGCGCTGCTCGGCCGTCAGCGCAACCTGCGGCGGGATGGGATCGCCGACCGCGTAACCCTGGATGTCGAGCCCGGCCTTGATGCAGGCGGCCAGGTTGAATCGCGCAAAAGCCTCGTTGATGCGCCACAGCTTGCGCTGCAACGCCATCGCCTCATCCCAGCGCGACGCCTTGCAGAGATTGTAGAGCTCGACGCTCTGCCGCGGGATGATGCAGGCAGGACCGGCCATCCAGCCCACTCCACCGATCAGCATCACCGCCGCTGGGATGTGGGCGGACGCGGAGAACACGCGGATCGCCTCCCCACAGCGGTTCATGATCGATAGCAGCCGGCCGGTATTGGTGGAGGCGTCCTTGATGTAGCCGATGCGCGGATGGGTCGCGAGCCGCGCGATCACGTCGAGCGTGAGATCGGAGCGCTGGAATTGCGGATTGGTGTAGATCACGACGGGAATGTCGACCGCGTCGGCAATGGCGCGGAAATAGGATTCGACCTGCGCGTCGGCGACCGGGAAGTAAGCCTCCATGATCGCGAGAATCCCGTCGGCGCCGAGCTTCTGATACGCCTTCGCCTGCGCCACCGCATCCGCCGTCGACGTCGAGGCGACACCGGCGATCACCGGCACGCGGCCATCAGCGGCTTCGATCGCGGTCTGCACGACGCTCGCACGCTGCGCCTGGTTGAGATAGGCGAACTCGCCGGTCGATCCCAACGGAGTCAGCCCATGCACGCCTGCCTTGATGAGGTCGTCGCAGAGCCGGCTCAGCACTTCGGTGCGAATTTGACCGGATCCATCGACTGGCGAGACCAGGTAGGGAAAGACGCCGTGAAAATCAGCCATGGAAGGAAGATGCCTTTGGCAGGAGAGTCCGGTCCGCCATGGCTATCCGGAATACCGGTGCAAGACAACATTTCGCAAACGTGATGTTGGCTGCGTTGAGCGGCAACCGCGCGTGGGCCGCAACTCCGATATCAACACTTCAGCTCGATTGAACAGTTGATCGGATCGGCCGTCGGCGGCGGCCGGCTCGGCTTGCGCAGCGCCTGAAGCAACATCATCATCGCGAGCATTGCGCCGAAATATCGCGCCAGGGATGCCGTCTCGATGAGCTTCACATGCGCCAACAAGCTTCTTCAGGTTCCGGATCATACCGTCGCACCACTTGCCGGAAAGCAGGCCCGAAAGGCCGCGTCACGCACTATGCGCGCTGCACCACATGGCCAAAAGATGTCCACAGATGTTCACAGGTTCTAACGATTTAACTCACGATAATTTCACGACTTTCTCCACACTCTCGCAGCCTTGACCAATCGCGAGAATAGTCTCGATGGCTGTGCAGAAGGTCGCTGACGCATCCTCTTTCCGGACTTCCGAGCTCAATACGCGCGGCCCTGTTCCACCAGCGGCAGTTCCCGGCTTTCGCCACTTCCTCGGCACACCGGCTCCTTCGCAGCGCTTCCGCGTCTTCGGTATCGATCCGCTCGAAGTGCCGTCACACCATGCAAAGCTTCGTGGATTGATGCATCGCCTGTCACGGCGAATGGATGCCGCCATAAAATGGCCGCCACACCAGACTCGATCGGCGGAATACTGGGAAAATCCCTTCATCCCCTCGGGCTACACCTATCTGCTGCAGTTCATTGCGCATGATCTGGTTCACTCGGCGATTCCGCTTTCGGTTGCGGGAGGGCTCGGCAGAGGGACGACCAACGCCCGCCGCACCCCGCTTCGGCTGGAGACGCTGTACGGCAGCGGCCCGGTCGGATCTCCGCACATCTATGCACTCGACGCGCCGAGCGACGACCGTCGCACCAAGCTGCGGCTCGGGCGAATGCGCTGGAAGGAAAACGAGCCCGCCACCGGCTGCCCGTTCCGCGACATCGCGCGAACCCCAGCCGAGAACGTGACGGGCATTGATCGCAGTATCAAGGGTGTCCGCGTTGCCCTCACTGAAGCGCTGGTTGCCGATCCACGCAATGACGATCACGCCGTGATGTCCCAGCTTACCGCGTTGTTTGCGCTGCTGCACAACGGGCTCGTCGATATCATTCGCCGCCGCGAAGGCAATGCGGGGCCAAACGGCCAGTTCGGCGCCGCCTACAAGCGCTTCCTGTGCGCCCGCGGCGCATTGACGGCCATCTATCACAACATCATCCGCAACGACCTGATGCGACGGGTGATTCATCCGACGATCTACGCAAGCTACTGCGGGCCTGCCCCGCACTTCATCGACCGTCTCGCATCAGCCGACGGCCCTGCGATCGGAGATTGGGAAATTCCGTTCGAGTTTTCGCATGGCGCATTCCGCTTCGGCCACGCCATGGTGCGACCCGAGTACCAGATCAACGACCTCTCCCTCCACGACCTCAACAACACGCTCGAAAAGAGCTCGGTAAATGACCCGGCCAACATGCCGCTCGACGAGACGTGGATGGTGCAATGGTCGCGCTTTTTCGAGATCAACGGTTCGACGCCGAATTTCAGCCGCCGCATCGGACCACATCTCAGCGATGGGCTCGGCAATGACCAGATCTTTCCGGCGTTCGACGAGACGGAACGGGTCGGCCTACTCTATCGCGATCTGCTCGGCGCGAGCCTCGCCGGCATGTGGTCGGTAGACGCTTTGATCGCCGAGATCGGCAGCCGGCGGCCGCATTTCATCGCCATGTCGCGCCTGCTTGCCGACCGCGCCTACCGCGTCGATCAGCTTCGCGAATGGTTCGTCTCGGCGCAGGCTTACGGTTCACTTACGGATGAGGACATCGAAACCCTTTCGAATGATCCTCCGCTGCCGTTCTTCATCCTGTTCGAGGCGATGCAGCAGGCGGATGGCCTGCAACTCGGATTGCTCGGTTCGATCATCGTATCGGAAGTGATATTCGGCGCGCTCGCAAGCGACCCGCGATCGGCCCTCGGCGGCTCGCTTGCCGATCAACTGGACCTCGTTTCCCGCGAATTTTACCTGACGAACGTACTTCAGGACATTCCAGAGATCTCAAACATGGCGCAGTTGGTGGAGTTGACCACCGAAATTGCTGAGCTGCAGCAGGCCGTGCCTGCATTTTTGTGAGCGGAATTGTCCGTCTCGCGCAACCCGGAGGAGTAGAAACTATGGCCCTCGAAAGAATGCAAGTGACCAACCATGAGCGCTGGGGCAACCTCGTAAAGACCTGGTCGACGGGCAAGAACTATCTTGACGACGACAACGAATATCCGATCCCGACCACCGTCGAGGAGTTCAAGGAGCAACTCGCTAAGGCGCAGGTGTTCATGACCGTGCCGGATCGCTACACGAAGGTACAGTTCGTCGAACAGCATCTGGACACGATCGTAGTGCGCTTGCCGCCTGCCGTGGCGATCGCTGATTCTGAGGAGAAACTCAGCAAGCCGGGCGCAACCTACCCGCTTCCGCCCTTCTACAAGCGGCTGTTCAACGGCATGGATCCCGTGATCCCCGAAGCGGACAAGTTCAAGGTGCATGCCGAGCGTATCGGCGACTACACGATCAGCTTCTGCGCCTAGAGAATGATCCGGACTCGAAGGGCCGCGTCCGCGCAATGTGGATATCGGTTTTCCCTCGCGACAAATGCGGAACGCGTTTGCGCGGAGATCATGCTCGGATCAAAGAAATAGAGCGCAATGAAATTTCGAAGAGAAGTCATCGCGCTCTATCAGGGCTGAGCGATATCCTCGACGGGAAGCCCTGCGCCGCGCAGTCCTCGGCGAAGGGTTTCCCGTCGCTCTCGCACGCTAATCGGGTGAGCTTGCATGACCCACCGTACGACAGCCTCGTCGGTCGGAACGGACGGACCGACCCAGAACGAGCGCAGACCGTTGACAAAGCGCTGAGCCTCGTCGCGCGCCCTCTCCACCTCCCCGAGATAGAGCAGCGCGGCTGTCCGCCACGCGGGCAATGTCCGCCCCACGGCATTGGCGCGGTCGCATGCTTCAATCGAACCTGCATAGTCGCCGTACAGAAAGCGGATGGTGCAATGATAGGCCCACTCAAGGTAGGAAGGCGCGGGCGAGAGCGCCAGCGATTGATCGGCCCTGACCCGCGCCTCCTCGATTGATCCGCAAAAGGCGTGATAGTGAGCGCTGGACAGCAACGTCCATGGATCGTTGTCGTTGAGCTCGCAGGCGAGCGCCATATGCGGCGCGGCCTCGGCCTCACGAAACGCCATCACATAGGACCAGCCGCAGCAAAGATGCGCCCGGGAGTCGACCGGATCGAGTTGAACGGCGGTCTTCGCCAGTTCGAGCGTGGCCTTGGCCTTGTCAAGATCGCGGAAAATTCCGGGATGTACCAGATGCTCGATGTTGTTCATCTGCACGAGGCTGCTGTAGCAGGGCGAGAACCCCGGATTGTCGCGAATCCCGTCGCGGAAGATGGCGACCGCCCGCCGCCAGCTCTCGGGGTCGAATTTCGACATCAGGTTCTGTCCGCGCAGCCAGCGGTCGTGCAGTTCGAGCGACACGTCGGGCTCGCCGGCGAGCCGCATCAGCCGTTCGGTCGAGAGCTGCACATTCAGCGCGGTCGCGATCCGGCGGATGATGCGTTGCTGCGTTTCGAACCAGTTGCCGAGGCCGAGCCGGAAGCTTTCGCTCCAGACGTAAATCCCGGTGGTGTCATCCCGTAGCACCATCACGATATTGATTTCGGCACCCGCCTGGTAGGCGGTGGTTTCGATGCAATATTGTGGCGCTGCGTCTGGTGCGGGAAGCACGACGGCAGCCGGCGGACGGTCGACGACGCTCCATTCGCGGAAGCGCACGAGGCAGGCGGCGAGATGCTGGGAGAATCCCTGCACCAGATGTGCGTGATCCTCGTCGACCCCGTGCATGGCAAAGGGCCGCAACACCAGGCGCGTCTTCGCAGGCGGATTGACCGCTGGCGTGATCGGGATCACCGGCTGCGGGGTGGTTCCCCTGACCATCCTGATGGCGAATTCGTCGTTCGCTGCCGAAGCGGCTCGATCGGCGGGCGCGCGCTCCAGAATGCCAAGCTTGATGTTGGCGACGAGTTCTTCGGTGGCCGATGACGGCTCCATGGCGTAGTCGCGATCGAGCAGATCCCATAGAGCCTTGTAGATGCGTAGCGCACCGGCCGTGTCGCCCTCTTCCGCATGCGCCCGCATCAGATAACGGCAGGCAAATTCGTGGGTCGGATCGAGATTGACGATTGCCGCCGCGATCCTTTTCTTGGCGTCGGCGGGCACGCTGGCGGAGGTCAGGCCCTCATCGAGGCTTCGCATCAGCCGTTCGTGGATGGTCTGACGCTTGGCCAGCACCCAGACCCGGAACGAAGGGTCGAGATCGTCCATGCCTTCGAGCAGCCGGCCGTCGAGCTGCGGCGTATCGAGCAGCAGCGGATGAATGCGTCCGCCTTCGGCAAGATGAATCACGCTTTCGATATCGACTTCTATGCGTTCAACGTCGAGGCCAATCATCAGCCGTTCCGCAATGAAGCCGTCATAGCCGGCCTCCTCGAGCATGGACCGCAGTTCGCGAACCACCTGGCGCAGCGAGGCACGCGCCTTTTCCTCATCCGATCGGCTCCAGAGCAGCCCGACCAGCCGCTCACGGCTTTCCTGCTTCGCCTCCGATAGAGCGAGGTAGCTCAGAACTGCGCCGGCCTTGCGGGTTCGCAGTTCGATCGGCCGGCCGTTGAACCGCACGCCGAGCCGCCCGACCAGCGATACCGACAGACGCGGAGCGCTTTCGGGCGCCGCCGCGGCATTGTCTGATGTCATGGCGTTGGCGCTGGCCGGCATGAGGTTTCCGGAACCGATTGGCTAATTCCCGCCACTCTATATCAAAGGGACGCCCCCGGTATAGGTTGCGCCGCCTCCACTCCGCGCCATCGCATCCTGCAACCTGGCCGTGACGATTTCGGATGGCTCGAGTTGCAGGCCTGGGGCGATCACGCGGACCACTGGAATGGCAAAACGCTGGCGCGTGAGTTCGAGGCAGAACGTCTCGATTCCGAGCCTTTCCAAACGCTGTACGATCAATCCAAATATGACGCTCGCTTCAGTTGCAGCAAGGTGCAGATGGGCCGCGCACTCTGCAACCGGCTGCAGCAATTTGCACTCGTCGGCGTTGATCGCTGCGCGCTGCAGATGGATGCGATCCTGTGCGTTGAGGGCGTCATCGCCGCGTTCGCTGCGTTTGGTTGCGACCACGCTGTCGGCCAGTTCGAGTTGGCACATTTCCAGAATCGCCGAGCGGACCGCGGCCTCGGGGGACGGCCGCGCAGCGAGGCCGAAGGCGAAACCGGAACCGTCCGCCCGGCAGGAAACCGCCGCGACGCAGGGCACGCCGATATCCGTCGTAATATCGAGCAGCCATGTCCGGCGCAGCACCGCTGCGCCATCCCGAAGCTGCCGCAACAAGCCCTCCGCTGCGATGCCCGCTTCATGCTGCGGCGGAATCGATCGCGGCAACTGACCGCCTCGCCACCACAGGCCGGCTGCATCGCGCTCAATCAATTCCAAGAGGCCATGCAGCGCTGCGGCGTCTCGCGACGGACCGGCGGCCGATCCGATGCTCAGCGGGAACGGTGGCGCAAACTCGCGTTGCGCTGGCGGCCGCCGCAGGCAGATGTCCGCCGGAAGCAACACCTCGGCTCGGTCGTTCAGCCTCGTTGCGCGACACCAGGAAAGCGCTCGCTCCGGTTGCATGCGGCGTTCCGAAACGGCAGCGACCAACTCCAGCGCCTTCGGCCCGAGCTTTCCGGCGCAATCGTCGACGCCGGGTTTGAGCAACAGGTCGGTTCCGGTCTGCAATTGAGAGAGGTACTCGATGCCCTCGCCGATGCAGCCCTGAAACGCTTCCCGCAACGTCAGACCAACGCCGGAAACGCCGACTCTCGGGCTTTCCTCATGCAAGGGATCGGCAAGCGCTGGATCGAATTGCGCGCCAAAGCTGATCAGGCCGGGCGCATCGGGCGAGGCCAGTTCGAACACGCGCGCAAATCGGGAAGCAGCGATCAGCAAATGAGCGCGATTCGCGAGCTGCGAATCAATCCCGTCGCTGGATTCCTCAGCATATTCCAGCGCCTCAAGGATGAGTCTGGCATCGTGATCGCCGGCTGCGTCCACATCGTTGCCAAGAAGCAACGATGCAGCGCGCGCGAACAATTCCTGCATCGAATTTTCGGTACCGCTCACGGTGACCTCACGACTTGACGTGCAGACTCCGGATGAGAGGCCAGTCCGCCCTCGCCCTGGAGGAACTTATGCTCGCGAAAGCCTTCGTCATAGCCATGGCAGCAGATATTGCTCGATCGGATTACGCCAAGCCGACCTTGATTCGTAGCCGCAGCCGTGAGTGGCTGATCGCCTGCCGTTGGGGACCGGAGGGTGAATATCTTTCGATTGCGACAGCCGGACCGATCACGGAGCCTCTCGCATTGGTTGCACCGCAGGCGATCGCGCCAATCCACAGCCTGGTCGGCGTGCTGGTTTCCGAATCGGAGACGCAATCCACCAGCACATTCCTGCTGGTGCGCCAGTTGCCTGCTGCGATCGAGCTTGCCGGCACGTTTTTTCCGGCCGACGGATACGTGCTGCTGCAAGATCACGGCGATGTCCATCTCGTCTGCAAGACGCGCTATTCGCATAGCTGCGGCTGGCTCGACGGCAAGGAGATCCGCAAGGACATTCCCGATCCGGCACCCTATTCGGCTGAGGCGATGTCCTGGCATATCGAAGCAACGCGCCGTGACTGGATCGGCGAATTCATTCCCGGCAGCAGGCCGCCGGAGCGGTTTGCGATTCGCGCGACCGGCTGAAGCCGCGACTACCGGCAGAAACGAGACTGCACGAGGTTGCCGCCCGTCTTCCATGGAAGGCTATCCCTGCGAGGGAAACCTCCGCCGATCACCGCGATCGACAGTATTCAGCCACGCAACCGTGGCCGTCGCCCCGCCGTTCGATCGCCGATGCTTTCAACCAGCTTGGCGACGCAACGCCGCACGAGCGGGCTGGTCATTCGCGCATAGGCCTTGAAAACGCGCAAAGCAACGCCCCCGGCTCGGCGAGCAAATGAACCGGTGAATTCAAGCCGGGAGATCCGGGCCGGGAAGATTCGAACAACTCACCGACCGAAACGTCGAGCACCGAAGCGATTTGCGCCAACCGGCTGGCACCAACCCGCGTGGCGCCCCGCTCGTATTTCTGCACCTGTTGAAAAGTCACGCCGATGCGTTCCGCAAGTATGGCTTGGCTGATGCCACGGTTGACGCGAAACAGGCGAATCCTGGCGCCCACCATCGCATCGAGCGGGCCTGACTTCCTCGTCGCCATCGGCAGGCTCCCCGGCTATTCAAGCTGGGAGACCCTAGCACAACCTCAGGGGGACGCAGGTGCTAATTCGCGATCCTGGGAAGCAATTTTATCCGCTTCTCCTCAGTGACTTGCTCAATAGTCAACCGGCCCTTCGGGTCGATCACCGCCTTCATGGCCGGCGGGTGACCGGTTTCGAGGAAATGCTGCAGGGCGGCACGGCTTTCATCCGAGAGCGCAAACAGCCCGCGCATTAACTCAAAGAAGCCAGGTTCTTCCGCTACATAGAGCAGTTCGCGCAATTCCGCTCCGGTATACTGACCCAACGCCGTTACAAGCCATTCGGTTTGGTCGTTCGGATCGCTCTCCGGCACGCGATTCAGATAGTAGACAACCGATTCCGCACTCATTTCATCCCCCGGTGCCTCGCGATAGCCCACAGGCCGCCCGTTCGGTACGGCTTTCTGGCAGCTAACTCCCGAGCCTAACACTGCGTGGGCTCTCGTGATTTCAGCGTGATCGCAAGCGCGCAACGGTGACCTGGAATTCCGTTGCCAGGTTCCAGGCTGTGCCGAACTGGTGCGGTCTTGGGCAGCCGGGCGCAATATGCAATATTCTGCCGCCGTTCGGCGGCGGTTCGGCATTTATCCGTACACATTTCCCCACCGTTTCACGGCGCGGCAGTCAGAAAGCCTTGGCGATGGCCCGCTGGGCGTCCTGCTGAATCGTCTTCAGGTGATTCTGGTCCCGAAAACTCTCGGCATAGATCTTGTAGACGTCTTCGGTGCCCGATGGTCGCGCAGCGAACCATCCCGCCTCGGACTCCACCTTGATACCACCGAACGATTGATCGTTACCCGGCGCCCGGGTCCGAATCGCGCTGACCGGTTCACCGGCAAGCTGGTGCATGTTGAGCTGCCCCGGCCCGAGTGCCTTTAGCGCGCTCTTCTGTTTGGGCGTCGCCGGCACATCGATCCGCTCATAGAAAGGCACGCCGAGTTCGGCGGTCAGAGCGGCAAACTGCTCGCTCGGATCGCGGCCGGTGCGACCGAGCATTTCGGCGGCGAGCAGCCCCATCACCATGCCGTCCTTGTCGGTCGTCCAGACCGAGCCATCGCGCTTGAGGAACGATGCGCCGGCGCTTTCCTCGCCCGCGAATCCGAAGCTGCCGGTGCCAAGGCCTTCGACGAACCATTTGAAGCCGACCGGGGTTTCGACCAGCTTGCGGTTCAGCTTTTTCGCGACACGGTCGATGATCGAACTGGAGACGATGGTCTTGCCGATCGCGGCCTTGCTGCCCCATTGCGGCCGATGCGCGAACAGGTACGCGATCGCCGCCGCGAGAAAATGGTTCGGATTCATCAGCCCGCCGGTGCGGGTCACGATGCCGTGCCGATCGGCATCGGTGTCGTTGGCGAAGGCGACGTCGAACCTGTCGCGCATCTGGATCAGGCTTGCCATCGCGAACGGCGAGGAACAATCCATGCGGATCTTTCCATCCCAGTCCGCCGTCATGAAGCGAAACGTCGGGTCGACGGCGTCGTTCACGACTGTTGCGTTGATTCCGTAGTGCTCGATCAGCGGCTGCCAGTAGTGAACGGCGGCGCCGCCCAGCGGATCGATCCCGATTTTCACGCCGGATGATTTGATCAGCGCCATGTCTACGGCATTACCGAGATCGGCGACATAGGGACGGATGTAGTCGTGCAGATGCGTCGATGGCGCCTTGCGGGCGCGCTCATACGGCATCCGCGCAACGCCGTTCATGTCGGCTTCGATGTAGGCATTGGCAGCCTTCTCAACCTTGGCCGTTACGTCGGTATCGGCCGGGCCGCCATGCGGCGGGTTATATTTGTACCCGCCATCCTCTGGCGGATTGTGCGAGGGCGAGATGACGACGCCGTCGGCAAGTCCGCTCGTTCGCCCCTTGTTGTAGCTCAGGATTGCATGCGAGATGACGGGCGTCGGCGTATAGCCGCCGCGCTCGTCAATCATGATGTTGACGCCGTTGGCGGCAAACACTTCTACCGCGCTCGCCAGCGCCGGCTCGGCCAGCGCATGGGTATCGATGCCGATGAACAGCGGACCGGTCAGTCCCGTCTCGCGGCGGTGATCGCAGATCGCCTGCGTCGTTGCCAGGATGTGATTTTCATTGAACGAGTTCTTCAACGACGTCCCGCGATGGCCCGAGGTGCCGAACGCAACACGCTGGGTGGGATCGGACGGATCCGGCTTGGACGCAAAATAGGCCGTTATCAACCGCGGTACGTTGACGAGGGAGGCGGAATCGACCGGTTTGCCGGCAGCAGGATTGGGGGCAGTCACATGACCTCACGGAATGGTGGTTTCGCCGGATTATAGGTGCAAGCGTTAGCTTGGGCAAAATCGGGCGTCACGTCTATGCCGCAAGCCGATGCCACCTTCAGTAAACGCCGCGCTGCCGGAGCGGTTTCCTGACGCCTTGTGCAAAGTACGGACCAAGCCAGCTCCCGATCTTAACGACGCAATTTGTATCCGGCGGCATCGCGGTCCCAGATATCGAGAGTCTTCCCGGCCTCGCGCAGCGCGACCTTGCGTATCTTGCCGTTCTCGGTCAACGGCATCTCGGTGACGATCCGGACAAAGCGCGGAATCGCGAAATGGGCCATCTTGCCCTCGCAATGGCTGATGATCTCGACTGGATCAAGCGCCTGGCCGGGTTCGAACTGGACGGCCGCCGCAACCTCGTCCTCGCCGAGGTCGGACGGCAGCGGATAGATCGCGCAGGCAGCGATCGCCGGATGCATCAGCAACACCTGCTCCACCTCCCAGGACGAAACATTCTCGCCGCGTCGGCGGATCGAATCTTTCATTCGGTCGACGAAGCGATAGTGGCCGTCCGCATCGCGCACGACACGATCGCCGGTGCGAAACCACTGATTCCGCCAGGCTTCGGCCGTCTTGTCCGGCATTGCGAAATATCCCGTTGCAAACACGAGCGGCTCGCGCGCGCGTAACAACAACTCGCCGGCCTCGCCGTCCGGGAGAGGTTCGTCCTCCGAGTTGATGATACAGGCATCCACGCCTTCGACGAGATAGCCCATGGTGCCGGGGCGATCGGACGGGATCGTGCCCGCGAATACGAAATTCGTCTCGGTCGACCCGTAACCGTCGAGCAGCGGCACGCCAAAACGCTCGAGGAACGGGCCGTGAAATTGGCCGGGCACGCCGCCACCGAGCGCTACACGCACGAAATGCGCGGTGTCGTTCGCTGACGGGGGCTGTGCCAGCAGCATCACGGCCATCGCGCCGAGGAGATAACCGACCGTTGCCTGATGTCGGCGCGCCGCGGCCCAGAAACCGGAGGCGGAAAATTTCGGCTCGATCACGTAGGTGCAGCCGTTGAGGAGCGCCTGATAGAACGCGTTCAGCGCGTTGGTATGGAACAGCGGCAGCGTCGTGAACAGGACGTCGCCTTCGCGAATGTCGAGCGCGCGTGCAGAGTAGACGCCCCACCAGAACATCTGCGCGTGCGGGCAGCAAACGCCCTTGGAAGGGCCTGTGGTACCCGATGTGTAGAGGATCGCGACCGTGTCGCCTGGCTGCACTGGCGCGGGCGGCGCTCCTTCGCCGAGCGCAGGCAGCGGCGAGATCGATCCCGACGCGATCGGAGTTGCGGTGGCAGGTCCGATCGTCCAGACAATTTCCACCGATGACACATCCTCTTCCAGCGTATCGATGGCGGGCATAAAGCACGACTCGATCACCAGCAGCTTCGGCGTGGCGTTGCGCAGGATATGGCTGAGTTGGATACCGCGCAGTGCGGTGTTGGTCGGCACCGTGACGGCGCCCATCCAGGCGCAGCCGAGATAGACTTCCAGAAATTCCGGCCGGTTCGAGCACATCAGCGCGACGCGGTCGCCGGCGCGAATTCCGGCCTGCATCAGGCGAGCGGCCGACGCAGCGGCGATCGAAACCGTCTCGGCGTAGCTCCATCGCGTTTCGCCAAAGACGAACAGCGTGCGGTCACGATACCGCGCGGCTTGCCGTGTCAGAATGGTCGAGAGAATTCGATCCGCCGGCGGAAAACGCTCAGCCGCCTGCGGCCAGATCGACCCACCCCGCCGCTGCCCAGTCGCGCCACCATCACCTGCCTGCATACGCACCTCCAAGGCTCAACTTCCAAGACCACTTCCAAGCTTCGCCGGGCAGGTCTGCGATAGATCGCTATTGGCCAGCAATATAGTTTAGGCTTAAAGTATTCGACGAAGGCCGCTGCAGCAAGCGCTGGTGCGGGCTTCCGACTACCTGCGTCCGGCGGCAAGACATGAATGGGAGCGACGCCCGCAATGAGTCTCAACATTCCGTATCGGTCACCATCTGATGCTTTCGCCGCCACGGCTGCACGGCGGCCGGACGCGCCATTCCTGCTGGCGCCTGCGAGTGCGCAACTGCCCTACGCACCGGAAGGTTTCAAGATCGAATACGGCGCCTTTAGGTCCGAGGTCGAGCGTCTGCGTGCCGAATACGCGGCCGCCGGCTACGGACGCGGTGCGCGGGTCGCCTTGCTGCTCGAAAATCGCCCGGTCTTCTTCCTGCATTGGCTCGCGCTCAATGCGCTCGGGGTTTCGATCGTTCCGATCAACCCCGACGTCCGCTCCGATGAATTGTCCTTCCAGCTCGAGCTGTCGGAGGCCGACCTGCTCGTGGCGACGCTCGATCGCATACATGTGACGAAAGATGCGGCGCTCGGCCGCGCCCGCTTGATCGATACCGATAGCCGCATTCCATCGTGCCAGACGAACGTCAGCGCCCAAAGCCCCGAGTACAATGATGAATGCGCGCTGCTGTTTACCTCAGGCAGCACCGGCAAGCCAAAGGGCTGCATGCTCTCGAACCGCTATTTTCTGCAGGTGGCCGACTGGTACCTCGCGCAAGGCGGCGTGGCAGAGCTACAGCCAGACCGCGAGATCAACCTGACGCCGTTGCCGATGTTTCACATGAACGCGCTCGGTTGCAGCGCGGTTGGCATGATGGTGCTCGGCGGCGCCGTGGTGCCACTCGACCGCTTCCACGCCAATCGCTGGTGGCAGTGCGTGGCCGATAGCGGCGCCACCGTCGTGCATTGTCTCGGCGTCATCCCGGCCATCCTGCTGCAATTGCCTGTAGCTGAAGTGGAACGGCAGCATCGCGTGCGCTTCGCCTTCGCGCCCGGCGTCGATGTCCGCCACCGCGCCACCTTCGAGGAGCGCTACCGCATCCCGATCGTCGAGGCCTGGGCCATGACCGAGACCGGAGGTGCGGCGGCGACGACCACCGCCCGTGAGCCTGCGGGGTTTGGCGCGCGCTGCGTCGGCCGGCCATCATCAGATATGGAGTATCGCCTCGTTGATGATCAAGGTTCCGATGTCGCGCCTGGAAAGCCTGGCGAATTGCTGGTCCGCGCAAAGGGCGACAATGCCCGGGCTGGCTTCTTCAGCGGATACCTGAAAGACGAGCAAGCCACCGAAGCGGCGTGGCAGGACGGCTGGTTCCACACGGGCGATCTGGTTTTCGCCGACGAGGATGGGCTTCTGTATTTCTTCGATCGCAAGAAGACCATCGTGCGGCGCAGCGGCGAGAACATCGGCGTGCTCGAAGTCGAAAGCGCGCTTTACATGGACACGCGCATCGGCGGCTGCGCGGTGACACCCGTTCCTGACGACATCCGCGGCGAAGAGGTCTTTGCTTTCATTGTGCCGAATGTGGAGATCGATGATGCTGCCACGCTGGCCGCTTCGATCGTCAAAACTTGCGCCGAGCGCCTCGCCTATCACAAGGTGCCCGGCTACGTCGCCATCGTCGACGAGTTGCCGCTGTCGTCAACGCGCAAGCTCGCCCGGGGCGAGATCAAGACATTGGCGGCTGCCGCCGTCAGCGCCAATCGCGCGATCGACATGCGCACGCTGAAGGCAAAGCTACGACACGCCTGAGCCGCTGGTGCCGGCCCGGCAACTACGGCAGCAGCTTGTATTTCCCGTTTTCGATCTGGACCAGTATCCGCGCGCGGCTATCGACGCCGTGGCGATCAGCCGGCGTATAGGTGTAGATGCCGTGCGCACCGATGACATCCTTGGTCGTGAACAAAGCTTCGCGTAACGCGTTACGGAACGCCGGCGTTCCGGGCGTCGCGCCGGTCGCCTTGGCACGTTTGGCGGCATCGATGAACACAAGCCAGCCATCGAAGGCGTAGGGCGAAAACGCATCGGCCGGCGCCTCGCCATTGGCTTTCTCATAGGCTGCGCGGAATGCGAGCGCGACCTTGCGGATGGGGTTGCTCTCGGGAAGCTGTTCGCCCGCCGTAACCGGCCCGGTCGGGCAGATGATGCCCTCGGCCGATTTGCCGGCAAGCCGCAGAAAATCCGCGCTGATCATGCCGTGATTGCCGTAGAGCGGCCCCTTGTAACCGCGCTCGGATAGCGCGATTACGGGCAGCGCGCCGGGCGTTCCAGTGCCGCCCAGCATGATCGCGTCGGGACGCAAGGAAACTGCACGCAGCACCTGCGCAGTGACCGAGCTGTCGGAGCGCGCATAGCGTTCGTTGGCGATTACCTTGATGTCGGCCTTCTCGGCGCTTTGCAGCAACGAGTTATACATCAGGTCGCCAAAGGCGTCGGAGAAGCCGATGAAGGCCACGCTCTTCACATTGCGGCTCTTCATGTGATCGACGATGCCCTGGACGAGCAGCGGCGTCGGCTGCGGGGTTTGCACCACCCACGGCCCGCCCTCTCCGGCCGACACCGGCGCGATCGGCGAGACCGCTATCATCGGCACTTTCATCTCGATCGCGGCGGTCGCCATCGCCAGCGTCTGCGGCGCGCCTGACGTGCCGATCAGGAAATCAACCTTTTCCTGCTCGACCAACTTGCGCGCGTTGCGCGTCGAGGCGGCCGGATCCGAGCCGTCATCGAGCTGGATGACGCGAACTTTTTCACCATCGATCTCGCCGACATAGGCCTGGCCCGCGGCCAATCCTTTGGCGTTCGGCACGCCGATCGAGGACACCGGTCCGCTCAGGCCGGTAACAAAACCGACGAGGATCTCTGCATGCGCCGGCGCCACGACGGCGAGCAAGAGCGCAGCGCCGATCAACAAAGTCTTTTTCTTGTTCATGATGTCACTCGATGTCGACGAAAAGGTTCAGCCCTGCCCAGGTACCAACGCAAGCACGCGCAACGGACTGCCGGAGCCATTCTGGATTTTGAGCGGCGCAGCCACGATCACGGCGCCGGTCGGCGGAAGCTGATCGAGATTGCACAGGCACTGCAGGCCGTAACGTCCGCCGCCGTGAAGGAAATGATGCGCCGGATACGGAGGATCGAGGTGCCCGGCCTGGCCAGCATCCGTCCCGATCGTCTCGGTGCCAAAGCCGATGACGCCGCGCTCCTCGACGAGCCAGCGCATCACGGCGGCGTTCGGTCCGGGCGTGTGGGCGCCGTCGTCCTTCAGATTGGCGTAGTCGCGCCAACCTTTCTTCGACCAGTCGGTGCGCAGCAGCACCCAGTGCCGTTCCGGAATCCGCCCGTGGCTTTCTTCCCAGGCTTCCACGACCGGTATCGTCAAAAGGAAATCCGCATCCTTTGCGGCCTGCGTCGAGCAATCGATCACGCAGGCCGGCGCGATCATGTCGCGCACCGGCAGCGTGTCGACTGCGTTGTTTGGCAGGTCCTTGCCGGTGAACCAGTGGATCGGCGCATCGAAATGCGTGCCGGTGTGCTCGCCGAAGGTGAGATTGTTCCAGTACCAGGCAGGGCCATTCGCATCGTAGCGCGAAATCTGCTGGATGCGAACCGGCGCGGCCTGACCAAATTCCGGCGGCAGCACGATGACGGGAAAATCGGGACTGAGGGTGAAGGTCAGATCGACGACGCGCACCGCGCCGGATGCAACCGCGCCGGCAAATTGCATGAGACTGTTGCTGTCCATTGCGCTTCTCCCGTTTTCAAAAAGTCTGCCTACGCCCCCAGCTCACGCTCGACTGCCTTGGGGTTGGCCGCCAGGCGCTGGCGAATCTCTTCGGCGACATCGCCCACGAACACATCTTCAAGCCCGCGCTTGAGCGCCGACACGATCGCACTCGCCACCGCGCGTGGCGCCACCTTCGGCGGCGGCACCGTCTGGAACCACTCGATATCGAGCGGACCCGTGAACACGTTCACCACCTTGACGCCGCCGGACCGAAGCTCCGCCCGCAGGCAGTGCGACAGCGACAGACAGGCGGCCTGCGACGCCGAATAGGCACCAAATGCCGGCCAGTTCGCCAGCGCATAGACCGACAGGATATTGACCCAGGCGGCAGCGCTGTTGACGCCATCCGAGCCGCGCATTCGCATCGACGATCCGAACGCCTGCGCCAGATGCACGAAGCCGAGATAGCTCTGGTCGATCTCGTCGCGCACGACGCTGGTGCCTTGCCGATCGAGCAGCCCGCCGGCGCGGACATGCTCGGTGGTGTTCACCAAAATATCGACCTTGCCGCCAACATCGGCCGCCAGATCTGCGACCGACTTCTCGTCGCCGATATCGAGCGGCACGATCTCGACGCCCTCCATGGCGCGCAAGGCATCCTCGCCGCGGAATGGCTTCCACGGCTCGGCGACGCCGACGAACACGATCGACGCACCGGCTGTCTTCAGCGCAGCCACCACTTCCTGACCGACGATGCTGCGCCCGTTGGTCACCAGAACGCGCCGGAATTTTGGATCGGCGGTCATCTCACGCCACTGCCTGTCGTCCGTCATGTTGGGGGTCTCACGTTCGGGGTGCGCGAAGGCCACCGCCTGCCCGCTCTTGTCCAGTTGGAACGACATCACGACCGGCCCGCCCTCTTCGCAATCGGCGTGCAGGTGCGTCACGAGGGTTGGCCCGCACTCCATCGCAACCAGACCGATGCGCCATGGCGCGCGCTCACGGAAGTGCACGTCCGCCGGGATATGCAGCGTCGTTTCGGACAAAAGTGTCCCTCGCCGCGGCGCATCCGTGAAGGCGAGGTCGGCGGAAAGGCATGCAGGGCATGCATCGCGCGCCGGATAACAGAACGTTCCGCAGGCGCCGCAATGCTGCAGCATGAAGCGCCCCTCGGCGGCGGCCCGCGTAAAGCCGTGCGAGGCGCGGCTGCGTGCGCGTGGCGGCGACGTCGGCAGCTGCGTCCGCTGTAAAGGATTCTTCCGGCGCGGCTTTTGGATCGGCTCGATCATGCGCCTGGCCCCGCGAGGATCGCCGCGCCCGAAGCGAGGCCGCGATCATAATTGATCATTCCAAAACCCGAAGCCAACCCGACGCGTGCATCCCTAACCTGCGTCGGACCGGCCTGCCCGAGAACCTGGCGCAGCGCCTCGACCACGCCGAGATAGGCGCCGCCCGCGCCGGCCTGCCCGACCGAGAGCTGACCGCCGGAGGTGTTGTGCGGGAAGCTGCCGTCGATCGTGAGATCGTGCTGCCGAACGAAGTCCGGTCCCTCCCCCTTTCGGCAGAAGCCGAGGTCTTCGAACTGCATCATCGAGATCACCGGATAATCGTCGTAGGTCTCGACGAAATCGAGATCATCCGGCTTGACGCCCGCCATCGCGTAGAGCTCATCGACATCAACAGCCCATCCGCCGCGCACCTGAACGGGGTCATCGCCGAACGCGTTGTGGCGCTCGATCGTGGCGAGAATCCTGGCCGCAGGCAAATTCAGCGATGCGGCGACATCCTCGCCCATCACCAGGAAAGCTTCCGCGCCCGCGCACGGCATCACGCAATCGAACAGATGGATCGGGTCGGCGATCGGCCGCGCCGACATGTAACGCTCGATGGTCAGCGGCGCTTTCATCAACGCGTCGGGATTGCGGAGCGCATTGCTGCGCTGAGCGACGGCGATCTTGCCGAAATCCTCGCGCTTGGCGCCAAACGTTCGCATGTAGTTGCGTGCGATCAGTGCAAAGCTCGCATTGGCGCCGCCGGCGCCATAGGGATAGACGGCATCCTGATTGAAGCGTGAGAAATTCTCGAGTGTGTAGCGGAAGGAATCGACGTGGTTGGTATCTCCAGCCACGCAGGCCACGATGCGCGCGTCGCCCGCCTGCACCGCCCGCGCCGCACGGCGCAGCGCGGCGATGGCGCTCGCACCGCCGAGCGGAATGGTGTCGATCCATCGCACGCAGAGGCCGAAATGCTGGGTGAGCCCGATCCCGCTGTCGAGCCCCGCCGTGAAACTCGAAACACAGAAGCCGTCGATGTCGCGCGGCGTGATTCCGGCGCCATCGACCAGCGCCTTCAGCGCGCGGCCGATCCACCACTGCGCGCTCTCGACCGAGTAGCGCACGTACGGGATCGTCACCGGAACTGCCATCACGACCCGATCGTAAGGTGTTCGGATGGAGCTCTGCATCGGACCGCCGGATTCCTGTGAGCCGTTCAGAGTACGGTCAATTTGACGTCGATGTTGCCGCGCGTTGCGTTCGAATAAGGACAGCGTTCGTGGGCGCCGGCAACGACTTCCTCCGCGACGGATTTCTCCAGCCCCGGGAGCAGCACCTTGAGCTCGACGGTGAGCGCGTAGCCGACCGCGACCGGACCCATGCCAACCCTGGCGGTGACGGTCGGTTCTGCCGATGGCGTGATCTTGCGCGTGCGCGCGACGAGTTTGACCGCACCGAGGAAACACGCGGCATATCCGGCGGCAAAGAGCTGCTCGGGATTGGTTCCCGGCCCGCCCGGACCGCCCAGCGATTTCGGCAGCGACAGCGACACCGACAAGAGCCCGTCGTCGCTCGCCGCCTTGCCGTCGCGCCCGCCGGTCGCCGTCACCTCGGCTTCATACAAGATCTTGTCGGGCTGCCGCATGTCTTGTCCTCAAGCGCTGTTCGGTTTGTTGGGCGTGCGCGCCACAGTGGCGCGGAAATCCTGCCGGGCACGGTCATTGGCCAGCGCAAAACTCGGCCCGCGGCTCGGCTCGGTACCGTTGAGACGCTGCAACTGCACCCACATCTCGGCGCTCTTCAGCGCGACCGCTGCGCAGTTTACCACGGGCGCATAGCCGATCTTGAAGCCACGCTCGCTCGCAATCAGGAGACCGGGCAGCACGCCGGCCGGAATGATGACATCGGCGCCGCGATCGACCAGCGGCTGCGCGCAGGCTGCAAAGTCGCCCAGCATGCGTGCCTTCGCCGCCGCATCGCCCGCAAACGCGGCGCTGAAATTCTCCGGACGGCAGCCCATGCCGGTGACATGCACCACGCGGCCGGAAAGCCCGTAACGATCGGCCTGCTCGTAGTGCCAGACCTCGAAAGCTGAATCGAGCGTGACCAAGCCGAGGCGACGGCCAAGCTGCGAGGCCGCGAGCAGCGTGGCCTCGCCGGCGCCGACCACCGGGATCGTCAGCGCCGAACGCAGTTCGTACAATCCCGGATCCTGGAAGTGGCCCATGACATAGGCGTCAAAGCCGTTTCCCTGCGCTGCGAGTCCGTTGTCGACCGCCTGGATCGCGCAACGGAATTCGCTGAGGCGGCCGAAGTCGCGATCGGCGGGCGTGATGCCCTCGACGTGGACGCTGGTGCCGGGTGCCGCGATCTCGTTCAGATAAGCCGCAAGCCGCGCCATGTAGGGCGCGCTCGTAGCCTGGTCGACGAAGCTCTGCCAGAAGATGCGCACAGCGGATATCCCGTTCACAGGCGACGCGCGCCGATCGATCCTCAAATCACGTAGTCTGAGAGGACTGACGATATGCACAAGGCCATCGATGTGAAGGCACACGATAGCTCAGCACCACTCATCGACCGAAATATTTCAACCACAAAATAATTTTCGCGTCAATTGAACGGCTTTCCGACAACATCTGCGCGCGACGAGATCGAGTTGCCGAAAGGACAGGCAGAGAGCGCCTCACGCTTTTGCATAGACGAATTCAGCCTTCGCGCTTGCACGCGCCGCCGCAAACTTTTCCGCGAAGCCACGAAGTTGGCGTATTGACGTTCGGCCGATAAATACTTTAGGCTTTAAACAATTGATGGGGCATCCACGTCTGTGCGGGCATGCGTCGCATTGGTAGTTGCGTTGATAAAGGTCATCAATCGTGGCTGAGATTATCGACCTCGGAACAGCAGGTATTGCAGACGGGTTCGCATCCGCTGCGGTTGGACTCGGCGCTTCAGGTGCCGTTCCCGCCCTTGGCCACCTCGGCGGCGACGAAGTCGCGGACCAAGCCGGCAAAGGCCTCCGGCATCTGATCGGGAAGCGGCACCATGCCCCCTGAGAGCTCGCGCAAGATACTACCCTCGATAGCTCCGGCAACTCTTGGAGCCACGGGATGAACGTGCGGATCGGCTGTCGGAGCAATGACCAGCGTGGGACACTGGATGCTTCCCAGACGATCCTCCATCCGATAGCGATTCACGACCCGATGGCCTTCCGCCGCCATCTCGCCAGCCCGCAACGCATCGACCATGAAGCGCTGCAGCAAATCGATATCATTAGCGGGATAGAACGGCTGCCGGCGCGCCCAGAGCTCGGTGAGATGGGAGCCGTCGGTACGCGCCTCGACCTCGTCGATCACACGCATGCCGTCATGCCTGGCCCGGCGCGCCGCATCGACGAAAGGACAGGCCGAGAGCACCAGCGCGCTCACCCGCGCAGGCGCCGAGGCGGCCATTTCGATCGCGATCACCGCGCCGGTGTGATGACCGACGATCGCGGCCCGCGGCTCTTCCAGCGCATCGAGCAGCGCGAACGCCCCTTCGGCCCACAGTTCAATCGAAGGATCAGCGGCAGGCCGATCGGAATCTCCGAAGCCGAGCGTATCCATTGCGATCGCGCGGAAATCGCGGCCGAGCAGCGGCAACACATCACGGTATTCGTCCCACGAGCGTGGCGTCTGGTGCAGCAGGAGAACGGGAAACCCGGTTCCGGCCATAGCGACATGGATGCGGCCAAGACGCGTCGTGACGAAGCGGCGCTCGAGATTGGAACCGACTTTGCTGACGCTCATTTCATAACTCCCATCCGGAGGCGGGGACCGGACCCGCGCCGGGCTTCGGCGACAATCACGGCATCGATCGTGCTGGTCCGACCCGATCCATGCTGACATCTCGCTCAGGTCGCGGCTGTTTTCAACCAAGGGGAATGCAATGCGCAAGATGTTGAGTTTGACTGCCCTCATCGGCGGCCTCGTTGCGGCATCGACCGCACAGGCCGACATCACGATCGGCTTCGTGACGTCGCTCAGCGGGCCCGGCTCCTCGATCGGCATCCCATACGGGCGCGGCATCCAGGCCGCCATGGAGTACAAGAACGAGGTCAACGGCGAGAAGATCAAGCTGATCCAGCTCGATGACGGCTCCGATCCCTCCGCCGCAACCCGCAATGCGCGCAAGCTGATCGAGGAAGAGAAGGTGGACCTCCTGATCGGCACCGCAACTGCTCCATCGACCATCGCCATGATGGCAGTTGCGACCGAACTGAAGGTGCCGATGATCGCCGTCTCTCCGGTGATCGGACAACCGAATCCGGCGGACCAATGGGGTATTTCCGTTCCGCAACCCGCTTCGCTGCTGGTCAAGGTCGTCGCCGATCGCATGAAGCGCGACGCGATGAAGAACATCGGCTATATCGGCTTTTCCGATGCCTGGGGCGATCTCGTCTACAACGGCGCCAAGGCGGTGGAAGCCGAGGAAGGCATCAAGGTATTGACCAACGAGCGCTATGCGCGCGTCGATACGTCTGTCACCGGCCAGATCCTTAAGGTTCTTGCCGTCCGTCCGGATGCCGTTCTGATCGGCGGATCGGGCACGCAGGGCGCGCTGCCACTACTTGCGCTCGGCGAACGTGGCTTCAAGGGCAAGACCTACGGCACGGTCGCGCTGGTCAATCCCGATTTCGTGCGCGTCGGCGGCAAGGCCGCGGAAGGCATTCAAGTCTCCGCCGGTCCGGTCATCGTCGCCGAGCAGCTTCCGGACAGCCATTTCGCCAAGAAGCTCGCGCTCGATTTCCGCTCAGCCTACCAGAAGGCCAACAATCTCCCGAGCACGGACGGCTTCTCGGCCTATTCCTTCGACGGCTGGATGATCTTCACGTCAGCCGCGGCGCGCGCGCTGAAGACCGCTAAACCCGGCACCGTCGAATTCCGCAAAGCCCTGCGCGACGAGATCCTCAACACCAAGGAGCTCTCGGGCGTGCACGCAGTCTACAACTTCAAACCTGGTGCCTATCACGGCGTGGACGAGCGCGCGCTGGTGATCGTTCGCCTGGTCAACGGCGCCTGGACCTACCAGCCCTGAGCGATGCCGAGGCGTAACACGGAAGGACGACTGAGGGCATGACGGCAGACATCGCAGCGATCCTTGCGATCGACGGAATAGCCACCGGGGCGGTCTACGCCCTGGTGGCGATCGGAACCGTGCTGATCTTCACCGTGACGCGGGTGATCTTCATTCCGTTCGGCGACATCGCAGCCTTCACGGCGCTGACGCTGGCCGCATTGGATGCCAAGCAGCTTCCCGGAACAGTCGGATTGGTTGTCGTGTTGGCGTGCATGGCCTGCGCGATGGAAGTCGTCTCGCTGGCGCGCGCCGGCGAACTTCGCGCGGTGCCGAAGGCCGTCCTCTTCTACCTCGTGTTACCTCTGATCGTCGTCGGGACCGTCTGGCTGACGATGCGCTTTACCCCGCCGATGCCGGTCCGGATCGTGCTGGCGCTGCTCTTGATCCTGCCGATCTCGCCACTCTTGGACCGGATCGTGTTTCGCCCAATCGCGGATGCCTCTGTTCTCCTCTTGCTGACCGTCTCGGTCGCGCTCCACTTCGCGCTGGTCGGACTTGGCTTGCTGTTCTTCGGCCCCGAAGGCGTCCGGACCGAGCCGCTGACGTCGATGGCGATGGAGATCGCCGGGGTGCACGTCTCCGGACAGACAGTGCTGATCCTCACGGCCGCGCTCGTGTTCAGCGGCTTGCTGTTTCTATTCTTCGACTTCACGCTGATCGGCAAGGCGCTGCGCGCAACCGCCCTAAACCGGACCGGTGCCCGGTTGATGGGCATCAGGCCGGCGCGCGCCGGGACCATCGCCTATCTGCTGGGATCACTGATGGCTGGCGTCTCCGGTATCCTGATCGCGCCGGTCAACACGATCTTCTATGACTCCGGATTCCTGCTCGGCCTGAAAGCCTTCGTCGGCGCCATCGTGGGCGGCATGACGAGCTATCCGGGGGCTGCGCTCGGCGCGTTCGGCGTCGGCCTTCTCGAAAGCTTCGCCTCGTTCCAGAGCAGCACCTTGAAGGACGTCATCGTCTTCTCGCTTCTGATTCCCGTGCTGCTCTGGCGCTCGCTCGCCTCGCAACATTCCGAAGAGGAAGTCGAGGAATGACGCCGCAGCAGATCCGCCTCATCATTGCCGCGGCGATCGCCTGCCTCGTGGCGGCGCCCTTTGTGCTCAATCCGTTCAGCATTACCTTGCTGAACTATATCGGCATCTACTCGCTTGCGGCCATCGGGCTCGCGCTATTGACCGGCGTCGGCGGCATCGTCTCGTTCGGGCAGGCCGCTTTCGTCGGCGTCGCCGCTTATGCGACAGCGTGGGTCACAGCGCTGAACGGCTATTCGCCCTGGCTCGGACTGGTGCTGGCCGTCATTCTTACCTGCAGCATCGCGGCAATACTGGGCTTCGTGACGCTGCGCCTGGGCGGCCACTTCCTGTCGCTGAGCACGGTGGCGTGGGGGCTGGCGATCGCGTTCCTGTTCGGCAACATCCAGGGGCTCGGCCAACATAATGGCATCTCGGGCATTCCGCCGATCTCGATCGGCCCGTTCGCGCTTGTGGAGAGCCGGCAGATCTATTTCTTGATCTGGGCGATCGTCGTCGCAGTCCTCCTCCTCTGCTACAACCTTCTCGACTCCCGCATCGGCCGCGCGATGCGCGCGATGCGCGGCGGCAATACCTTGGTCGAAAGCCTCGGCATCAGCGCGTTCCAGATCAAGCTGGCGACGTTCGTGATCGCCGCATTCCTTGGCGCGCTGTCCGGATGGCTCTACGCTCATCTCGGCCGTTTCGTCAGTCCTGGACCGTTCGAAGCCATCATGGGAATTGAATATCTGATGATGGCGATGGTCGGCGGCGCCGGCAGCATTCTGGGCGGTGTGGTGGGTGCCGCGATCGTCACGCTCCTGAAGAATGCCGTGCAAGACTACCTGCCGCTGATCGCCAAGGGCGCCTCCGGCCAGCTCGAGATCGTGGCGTTCTCCGCGCTGTTCATCCTGTTCTTGCAGCGTGCGCGGCAAGGCATCGTGCCTTTCCTGGCAGGCTTTCTGCCGGAGCTAAAGAAGTCCCGTCCGCAACCGGCTAGCCCGCTGCCGTGCCGCGAGCAGCCGGCGCCCGGCACGCTTCTTCTTAAAGTAAGCGGCGCGCAGCGGCGGTTTGGCGGCCTCGTCGCCGTCAACAATGTCAGCTTCGAAGTGAGGTCCGGCGAGATCCTCGGGCTGATCGGACCGAATGGCGCCGGCAAGACCACGATGTTCAACCTGCTCACGGGGGCGCTGCGCGCCAACAGCGGCGAGATCGCTTTCGCGGGACGCTCGATAACCGACGACCAGCAATTCCACATCGCGCGCTCCGGCATCTCGCGCACCTTCCAGCACGTCAAGCTGCGCCCGCGCATGACGCTGCTCGACAACGTGCTGCTCGGCACCTATTCGCGCACCGGGACCGGCCTGCTCGCCGGCGCGCTCCGCCTGAATCAGGCGGAAGAGGCCAGCGCACGCTACGAGGCGTTGCAGCAGCTCGAGCGGGTCGGGCTCGGGGACAAGCCGTTCGAACTCGCCGGCAACTTGCCGCTCGGCAATCAGCGCGTGCTCGAGATCGCTCGCGCGCTCGCAGCCGACCCGACACTGCTCGTTCTCGACGAGCCCGCGGCCGGTCTGCGCCGCCAGGAAAAGCTAAAATTGGCCGAACTGCTGCGGTCGCTTCGCGCCGACCATCTGACGATCCTCCTCGTCGAGCACGACATGGAGTTCGTGATGTCGCTGGTCGACCGCATCGTCGTGCTCGATTTCGGCTCAAAACTCTGCGAAGGCGAACCTGCGGCAATACGCAACGACGCCCGCGTCCAGGAAGCCTATCTTGGAGGTGTCGCGTGACACAGATGTTCTCGATCGAGAATGTGTCGGTCGCCTACGGCAAGGTGGAGGCGGTGCGGAACGTCTCGCTTTCCGTCGAGCAAGGGCAGATCGTGACCGTGATCGGACCGAACGGCGCCGGGAAGACCACGCTGCTGATGGCCGCCATCGGTCTGCTGAAGTCCACCGGACGAATGGTCTTTCAAGGCAACGATCTTGCGCGGATCGATGTCGAAGGACGTGTCGAACGTGGTCTCTGCCTCGTGCCCGAGAAACGTGAGCTGTTCGCCGATCTGTCGGTCGCCGACAATCTGTTGCTCGGTACCTACAGCCTGCGCGATCGTTCGACGACGCGCAAAAGCCTCGACGATGTGTTCGACCGCTTTCCGCGGCTGAAGGAGCGCAGCAAGCAAGCCGCCGGCACGCTGTCGGGCGGCGAGCGGCAAATGCTGGCGCTCGGCCGTGCGCTGATGGCGAAGCCGAAGCTCCTGGTGCTGGACGAACCCAGCCTCGGCCTTGCGCCGCTCATCGTCCGGGAAATCTTCCGCACCATCGCCTCGTTGCGGAGCCTCGGCGTGTCGGTCCTGCTCGTCGAGCAGAACGCCCGCGCCGCGCTGGAGACCGCAGATTACGGCTATGTGCTGGAAACCGGCGAGATCATCCAGTCGGGGGCGGCGGACACTCTGATCCACGACCCGAAGCTGATCGCGGCCTATCTCGGCGGGCATTAGAGCAACTAAGAGCGGGACCAAAAATTGCGAAAACAACCCCATGCAAAGTAGAAATGGGGCTTCGTATCATCCGAACACACTAGATCTACCTAGCTAGGGCAGCGCGCGCGTTACGCGACGGGTTCGCGCGCAAGGCCCATCGCCCGCAGCGCCGAGGCAAAAGCGGCGAGGCGCTGCTCGCGATAGGCAGCCTGGTCGACGCCTTCGTAGTTCATGAATCCCTGTCCGGTCTTCATGCCGATGCGGCCCTCGCGCATATTGGCGGCGATGATCGGCGGCGCGGCGTAGCGGTCGTCGCCGAGCGCCTCGACCAGATAACGGCTGGCATGATGCAGGATATCGCCGCCGCCCCAGTCGATGAATTCGAGCAGGCCGAGCACCGCGAAGCGGAATCCAAAGCCATAGATCACCGCCTTGTCGATATCTTCCGCGGAGGCGACACCCTCCTCCACCATCCGGGCGGCCTCGTTCATGGCCAGCGCCTGGATACGCGGAACGATGAAGCCCGGACGCGCCGCGCAGACCACCGGCACCTTGCCGATGCCTTCGAGCAGCGCTTTCATCCGCGCCGTCGTCTCCGGCGCGGTGAGCTGCCCGGGAGACAATTCGATCAGTGGCACGAGGTAGGCGGGATTGAGCCAGTGCGCATTGAGGAAGCGCCCGGGATGTTCGATCGATCCGGCGAGGTCGTCGACCAGGATCGTCGAGGTGGTCGAGGCGATGATCGGACCCTCGCCCGCCAGCCGCGAGGCTTCCGCCAGCGCTCCCTGCTTCAACTCAGGGATCTCCGGCATTCCCTCGAAGATGACGTCGCAGCGCGGCAACGTCGCAGCCGCCTCCTGCCGGGACACGACCGTGATCCGTTCGGCAATCGTTGGCACAAGCTCTGGCGGGAGCAGACCGATGCGCGAGAGGATCTCGAGCGTCGAACGGATTTCGGCCTTGGCTTCGGCCGCTAGCGTCTCGAAGGCCGACGCCTCCCGTTCCTTGAAATCGATAACGACAACCTGATGACCGGCGAAAGCGAACACGACGGCAATACCGCGGCCCATTCGTCCAGCGCCGAGGCATCCGATAACCGGTTTCATCGGAAACCCTCGGCCAGAAGATTTTGCAACGCGGCCCTATCGAGATCGCCGAGGCCGAGCGAGGACAAGCTCCGGCCCGTCACTGCGAAATCCTCACCGGTAATGGCGGAACCGATCGCGAGGAACGCCTTGACCAGCGGCGTGTGCACGCCTGCAAGACCAGCGACCGATGCGAGGAACGACAGGCCGAGACGCAGATCCTCCGACATGTAGCGGTGCTCGACAAGAATGAGTCGTTCGGACCAATCGCCGGAATCCGTGAGCTGCTCGTGCGCGTCGCGCGCATACATCCATGGCTCACCATCCCGCGAATAGTGATCGGCCAGAGGAAAATGCGGCTTTCCATAACCAAGCGCCTCGCGAATGGCGATGCGCTCGGCATCGAGGGCGTCCGTCACGCGGCGGATCGCCGGCTGCGTTCCTTCCTTGTGAATATCCCATTTGTCGAAATGTTCGATCGGACCGGCGTTCATGGTGATCAGCGGCGGATGAATGATCGGGCCGGCATTCATCAGCGCCGCCGAGAGCGCATCGCCGCACGGCTCGATGGCATTCGGAAACGCGCGCTCGATCACACCCAGCGCATGCGGGGCAAGGCGCTGCGGAAACACACCGGTTGGCAATCGCGCGCCCCTGCCCGAAATGCGAACCGCATAAGGGCCCTGCTTGCGCGCCAGCCACGGCAGGGTCCCGGTCTCTGCGGTTGCGATCTCCGCGCGGTTGCCTGCGTCGCGGGCAGTACGGGCGAAGATGTAGGAGCCAAATGTGCCGGGCGGCAGGAATACGACCTGGCCGTCGCGCAAATGCGGTGCGGCCAGATCGGCGATCGCGCCTTGCGCAAAAGCCGGTGCCGGACACAAGATGAGATCGGCAGCGTCGATCGCTTCCGCGATCGAAGAGGTAATCACAGCCAGCCTGGCCTCGCGGCGGCCTGATCGATCGATGACCGTGATGGTGCCGCCCTGCGCATGGTGTGCGTCGACATCTCCGGGATTTCGCCGCCACAGCCGGATTTCGTGACCGGCCAACGCGAGGTCGCCGGCGGCCGCGAACGAACCGTTTCCTCCACCCAACACTGCGATCTTCAAGATGTCCTCCGCTCCGTCGCCTGGCGTACCGGCAATCCTGTCACGCAGGCTCCGCCTTGACACTCTTTTGCTGCCACGTCGCCCAGCTCGGCCGATCGATCTGGAACAGGTCGGTGGAGCGCGCATACCAGCCGCTGCCGTGCATGCGGGCGATCAGCCTCAGCGCCTGCGTGTCGATGTGACAGCGCTCCTTGTCCAGAATTACCGCATCGTCGACATGGGCGCGAACGATACGACCGATCACGGCCGTTTGTCGCGGTCCTGTCACCAACGACGTGAGCACCCGGCACTCGAATGACACCGGCGCTTCCGCGATGCGCGGCGGGCGCACTGCCTGCGAGGCCGCCGGGGTCAGTCCGGCCAGCGCCAGCTCGTCGATCTCGGGCGGCGCGTCGATACAGGTGATGTTCATGGCCTCGGCGTTGCGCTCGGCGACGAGATTGACGACGAATTCCCCGGTATCGAGGATGTTCGCAGCCGTGTCCTTGAATCGCTGCGAACCTGCCAGAAGTCCGATCGCGACGGTCGGCGGCTCATGCCCCATCACGTTGAAGAAGCTGAACGGCGCTGCATTGATCACGCCGCTCGCGGAGAGCGTGGTGATCCAGGCGATCGGCCGCGGCGTCACCGTGGCCGTCAATATCTTGTAGCGATTCTGCGCTTCCAGCGTCTCCATATCGAAGATCATGCCAGCCTCTCAGATCGCGACCACCGGATGACGCAGCCGGCCGATACCCGTTACTTCGGCTTCCACCACATCGCCCGGCCACAGCCATTCCTGCGGAGAGCGGCCGGCCCCGACGCCCTCGGGCGTGCCGGTGGCGATGATGTCGCCTGGCTCCAGCGTCATCGCGGCCGAAATGTCGGCGATCAGGAGCGGTACCTTGAACAGCATGTAACGGGTGTTGGAACGCTGCTTCTCGACGCCGTTCACTGTCAGCCAGAGATCGAGCGCATGTGGGTCGGTGATTTCGTCCGCCGTGACGATGCACGGCCCGAACGGCGCGTAGGTGTCCTGCCCCTTGGAGTAGATCCACTGGCCGGCGCGGCGGTTGTCGCGGGCGCTGACGTCGATCATCACGCTGTAGCCGAACACGAAGCCGAGCGCTTCGGCTTCGGACACGCGCCGTGCGGTTCGCCCCATCACAACAGCAAGCTCGACCTCCCAGTCGAGTTGCTGCGTGATCGCCTTGTTGTGATGAATGGCCTCGTCCGGTCCGATGATGCTGGTCGGTGGCTTCGAAAAGATGATCGGCTGCTTGGGCAGGTCTTTTGCGGTGTCGAGGGCGCGCGAGGATTCCGCGACGTGCTCGACATAATTCAGGCCGATGCCAAAAATGTTCTTGCGCGGACGCGGTATCGGCGCGAGCCGCCTGACGTTTGCGAGCGGCAACGCAGCGCCGACTGGCCAGTTATCCCTGCCCTCGTTCAGTATCTTCTTGAGCGCCGCCAAGGCTGGCGGTCCGAGATCGATGAAGTCGAGCATCGATGAGGGAAGGGAAACCCCGGTATGCTGGCCCAGTTTCTCGACGTCCACAACGAGATCGCCGACAACCGCGCCGAGACGGGCGGCAGCTTCAACGGTGCTGCGATAGGTAACAAGACGCACGATGCTCTCCTAGGATACGGGGGGCTGCCGGCCGCCATTGTCGCCAAAAGCTTCCTCGCGATAGAGGCCGAGCGCGTTCATGACCGGCAGATCGTTGAAGGTGAAGAGACAGGCGTCCTCGCTGGCGGAGGCGTTCACATGCTCATGCCAGGCCCAGGACGGCACGCAGAAGATATCCCGCTCCTTCCAGTCGAAGCGCTTGCCGTCGATGATCGAATGACCGCGCCCCTTTGCGACCTGATAGATAAAACTGCCGGTGTGACGATGCGCGCGCGTGCTTTCGCCCGGCCGCAGCATCTGCATCGACGCGCCGATCGTCTGCATCACCGGGCCGCCGGTCAGCGGGTTGACGTAGTTCATGAGAACGCCGTCATAGGGCGAGCCGTCGGTCGCCTTGGCGTAACGCTGTAGCGCCTCGTAGGTCGGGGCCCACTCATATTTCAATAGCGGCGAATATCCCTTGGACCATTCGGCGCCCGCCGGGCGCAGGCCGGGATTGCCCCAGCTATGCGCCATGTCGTCGACGGGATAGCCGACGCTCTGCTGCAGGTCGGGATGAACCACATAGAAATTGGCTTCGAGCGTGTTGACGAGGGGAATGTCGAGGCCATCCTGCCAGATGCAGGGCGTGCCGTCGCTGGAGACGCCGTGCTCGTGCCAGGTGCCGTTCGGCGTCAGCACAAAATCGTTGGCACCGAGCGTCATTTTGTGACCGTCGACGATCGTATAGGCGCCCTCGCCTTCCATGATGAAGCGGAGCGCCGAGGCCGAATGGGCGTGGGCGGATGCGACCTCGCCCGGGTGCATCACCTGCAGGCCGGAATAGAGCCAGCCGACCGCGGCGGCGTGCTCGCGGCGGCCGGGATTGTTCAGATAGATGACGCGACGCCCGGCCTTTTCGGGCGACACCAGTTCAACGGACCGCAGCACGTGCGCGCGGAGGTCCTCATAGCGCCACAGCACCGGAACGGAGGACGATTTGGGCTGCCACGGCTCGATCTTGTTCGCGACCGTCCAGAGTGCGCCCGCCTCCAGGCGTTCGAGCTCATCATAGTAGGCAAGCAATTCAGGGGTGTCTTCGACATTGGCCCGCCCGGCCACATCTTCCCGGTGGTTTTCACGCGCTTTCGTTGCCATGTCGCCCTCCTGTGAGTTGGCGCCGCTTCCGGCGTCGCGTTGTCAATTCATCTAGTCAGGTATCATTGCGATCGCCTGGATTTCGACCTTGGCACGATCCTCGACCAACCCCGATACCTGCAGCGCGGTCATGGCCGGAAAGTGCCGACCCATGACACCGCGATAGGCCACACCGATTTCCTTCAGGCGCGCCGAATACTCCTTGCGATCGAGCAGGAACCAGGTCATCGACACCACGTGCTCGGGCGTAGCACCACCGGCGCGCAAAACCGCATCGACGTTCTTCAGGGTCTGGCCGATCTGATCCACCAGATCATCGGACTCGAACCTGCATTGCTCGTTCCAGCCGATCTGGCCGGCGACGAAGATCATCCTGCCGCGCGCGGCGATGCCGTTCGCGTACCCCCTCGGCTTGGCCCAACCGGGTGGTTGCAAGACCTCGAACATTTCATACTCCCGTAGCGCAGGACGCAACTGAACGGCCGTTCGGCTAGACCGCCTTCAGGACGTCACGTCCGATGATGAGTTTCTGGACTTCGGTCGCGCCTTCATAGATGCGCAACGCGCGTATCTCGCGATAGAGCTGCTCAACGACTTCGCCCGAGCGCACGCCGCGGCCGCCGAACATCTGTACGGCGCGGTCGATCACCGCTTGCGCGGTTTCGGTCGCGACCATTTTGGCCATTGCCGCTTCACGGGTCGTGGAAGCCTTCTGCACGTCGCGCCGCCATGCCGCGCGGTAGGTGAGAAGCGCGCTGGCATCGACGCCTGCGGCCATGTCGCCTAGGGCTGCCTGCGTCAATTGCTGGTCGCCCAGCACGCCGCCGAACATCCGCCGTGACAGGGCATGCGCCACCGCCTCATCGAGCGCGCGGCGGGCAAAACCCAGCGCGGCGGCTGCAACCGATGCGCGGAAGATATCGAGGGTGCGCATCGCGATCTTGAAACCTTCGCCCGGCGCACCCAACAGCCGCGCCGCCGGAATCCGGCAGCCCTCGAAACGCAACGTCGCCAGCGGGTGCGGCGCCATCACGTCGATACGGTCGGCGATCGAAAACCCGGGATCATCCGGCAGCACCACGAAGGCCGAAATGCCCCGCGCGCCCGGCGCCTCGCCGGTTCGCGCAAACAGCGTATAGACGTCGGCAATGCCGCCGTTGGAAATCCAGGTCTTCTCGCCATCGAGGATGTAGTGGTCGCCTTCGCGGCGTGCGCTGCAGCTCATGGCAGCGACGTCGGAACCGGCCTCCTTCTCCGACAAGGCAAAGGCGGCAATCCACTCGCCACGCCGCGCCTTGGGCAGTACCAGCGCGCGCAATTCGGGCGACCCGGCAATCGCCACCGCTCCGGTTCCAAGTCCCTGCATCGCAAATGCGAAATCGGCGAGCCCACTGTGCCAGGCCAGCGTTTCGCGGGCGAGACAGATCAGCCGCGAGTCGATCACCGCATCGGGCCGATCGTCTGCGACCGACGCCTCAAGCAATCCGGCGGCGCCAAGCTGGCGTACCAGCGAACGGCAAGTTTCATCGACATCATGGCCATGCGTATCGCCAAGATCGGCTGCAAATGCGTCGAGCGCGGCGGCGTATTCGCTGTGGCGGGAATCGAAGAACGGCCACGCAAGGTGTTCGCGCGACGGCCCGCGTAATGGCGAAACCGGAGTCATGTCAGTCTCCCGCAAAGGCCGGTTTTGCGCGCGCTCGCCAAGTGCAACGCGCGCCTCAATAATGTTTCATGGCTAAAATATCCTGTCAAGCGAACCGGCCGCCAATCGGAAGCCCGGAGCATGTGCACGAAGTCTACGAAATAGGCTAGAAGACGCGCTCAAATGCGCGTGAAGCGTTTTGCGACCTCAGAGCTCGCGGGTCCGATTGACATCATTTTTGTTTGATGTCTAAAATTATATTTGGTCATCCGGAGTTCCGGGCGAGCCCTCAGGAGGCGAGCATGGCAGAACGCTCTTTCGCGCGCGAGGTGGAAGACCTGAAGCTCGGCGCCGGCCAGGAATTTCGCGGCGAGGGCATCCTCGCCATTACCAAGGCGCTGCTGGAATGCGGCGTCAGCTATGTCGCCGGTTACCAGGGCGCGCCGATCTCGCATCTGATGGACGTGCTGTCGGACGCGCAGGACATTCTTTCTGATCTCGGCGTGCATTTCGAATCCAGCGCCAGCGAGGCCACCGCCGCGGCAACGCTGGCTGCCTCGGTGATGTATCCGGTCCGTGGCGCGGTCACCTTCAAGGCGCCGGTCGGCATCAACGTCGCGTCGGACGCGCTCGCCAACCTCTCCTCGGGCGGTGTGACCGGCGGCGCGCTCATCATCATCGGCGAGGATTACGGCGAAGGCTCCTCCATCATGCAGGAGCGTTCGCACGCGTTTGCAATGAAGTCGCAACTCTGGCTGGTTGATCCGCGGCCCAACGTGGCGTCCATCGTCAAGGCCGTGCACGATTCCTTCGATCTGTCCGAGGCGTCGAATACGCCCGTGATGCTGGAGGTGCGGATACGCGCCTGCCATGTGCATGGCCGCTTCGCTACCCGCGACAACGTCCGCCCCGCCTTTCCGCTGTCCCGCGCGCTCGAACGGCCGTCGCGCGACACCAACCGTATCGTGCTGCCGCCGGCTTCGTACCTGCACGAGAAGGAGAAGGTCGAGCATCGCTGGCCCGCGGCGGTTGAGTTCATCCACGCCCGCGGCATGAATGAGACCTTCGACGGCGACATCGACGATATCGGCATCATCATGCAGGGTGGCATGTATAACGGCGTCATCACAGCCCTGCGCGAGGCCGGGCTTGCCGATATCTGGGGCGAGACACGCGTACCGCTCTACGTGATGAACGTGACCTACCCGATCGTGGACCGCGAGGTGATCGACTTCTGCCGCAACAAGAAGGCGGTGTTGATGGTTGAGGAAGGACAGCCCGAGTTCATCGAGCAGGCGTTGCACAAGATCCTGCGCAATGCCGACATTCCGGCCAAGCTGCACAGCAAGGACCTGTTCCCGATGGCCGGCGAATACACGGCACAAGTCATGGGCGAAGCGATCGGCGCTTTCATCCGCCGCTGGCGCCCGGATGCCTTGTCGGATGCCGCGCGCGCACCGAACATCGACCGCACTGAGGTCGATGAGAAAATCCGCGTGCTCGCCGACGTGGTGCCGCCGCGCCCGCCCGGCTTCTGCACCGGCTGTCCCGAGCGGCCGATTTTTTCTGCAATGAAACTGGTTGAGAAGGAACTCGGACCGCATCACATCGCCGCCGATATCGGCTGCCATTTGTTCTCGATCCTGCCGCCGTTCAATATCGGCGCCACCACCATGGGTTACGGGCTCGGCCCGGCCTCGGCCTCCGCCTTCAATGTGCCTGCGGGCAAGCGGTCGATCTCGATGATGGGCGACGGCGGCTTCTGGCACAACGGGTTGACCAGCGGCGTCGGCAACGCCGTCTTCAACCAGCACGATGGCGTGATCGTCGTGGTCGACAATTACTATTCCGCCGCGACCGGCGGCCAGGACATCCCCTCCTCTCGCGCCGAGAACCGTTCGCGTTCGACCAAGCACCCGATCGTCGAGGCGGTGAAGGGCGTCGGCGCCAAATGGGTGCGCCAGATCGACCGCACTTACGATGTCACGCGCATGCGCGACACGCTCCGCGAGGCGCTGACAACGGAGGAAAAGGGCCCGAAGATCATCGTCGCTTCGTCGGAGTGCATGCTGAACAAGCAGCGCCGCGTGAAACCGCTGGTCGCCGCCGCCGCCAAGCGCGGCGAGCGCATCGTGCGCGAGCGCTTCGGTGTCGATGAGGACGTATGTTCCGGCGACCACGCGTGCATCCGCCTGTCCGGCTGCCCCTCGCTGTCGGTAAAGCCGACCAGCGATCCCCTGAAGGACAATCCGGTCGCCGCCGTCGACGATAGTTGCGTCGGCTGCGGCCATTGCGGCGAGGTCGCGGACGCGGCTGTCTTGTGTCCCTCATTCTATCGCGCCGACATCGTTTCCAATCCGACCCCGTTCGAAGCGCGGCTCGATCGCCTCTGGCAACGAATGATCGGCGCTTTGCAGCGCTGGCGCGCCGGACGCCGCCTCACGTTCGAGCAGGAGCCGGCATGAACGGTTCGGTCGCGCCCTCCTCCATCGCGCTTAGTCAGGCTCGTCCGATCACCGTTGCGGTGCTCGCGATGGGCGGCCAAGGCGGCGGCGTGTTGGTGGACTGGATCGTGGCACTGGCCGAGCGGCGTGGCTGGTTTGCGCAATCGACATCGGTGCCCGGCGTCGCCCAGCGCACCGGCGCCACGATCTACTACATCGAGATGATCGCGCCCGACACGAGCAAGCCCGACCGCCACCCCGTGCTGTCGCTGATGCCGGCGCCGGGCAAGGTCGACATCGTGATCGGCGCCGAATTGATGGAAGCTGGCCGCGCCATCCTGCGCGGGCTGGTCTCGCCTGATCGCACGCTGTTGATAGGTTCGTCCCACCGCTCATTGGCCGTGATCGAGAAGACCGCGCCCGGCGACGGCACCGCCGATGCGGCGCAGGTTTACGAGGCGGCGAATGTCGCCGCCAACCGCTTCATCGCCTTCGATATGGCTGAAATCGCCGACGCCACCGGCAGCGTGGTCTCCTCGGTGCTGTTCGGCGCGCTCGCGGGCTCCGACGCTCTGCCCTTTGCCACCGAGGATTTTGAAGCCACGATCCGGGCCGCAGGCGTCGGTGTCGATGCCAGCTTGCGCGCCTTCGCCGCCGGCCGCGAACGGGCCGGCGCCATGGTCAAGCAGGATCCCAAGATCAAGCCTGTGGCGAAGCCGCCGCTCGCAAAACATTTTCCACGCCTCGAAGCAATCGGCCACGCCGGTTATGACGCGCTGATCGCGCGAGCGCGGCAGTTGCCGCCGGAGGTGCATGGCATCGTCGCCGCCGGTCTGCAGCGCGTGGTAGATTATCAGGACGTCGCATACGGCAGTGAATATCTCGACCGGCTCGAAGCGATGCCGCGCGAGGCGACCGGCCTGCTGCAGGCTTTTGCAAAGTATCTCGCGGTCGCAATGGCCTATGACGACGTGATCCGCGTGGCGGATCTGAAGACGCGAGCGGGACGATTCGACCGGGTCCGCCGCGAGGTCCGCGCCGGCGACGATCAGATTCTCGCGATCACCGAGTTCTTCCATCCGCGGATCGAGGAAATGGCGGGGCTCCTGCCGCCAATTCTCGGCGAAAAAGTCGAGCGTAGCCAGCGGCTGGCCCGGCTGATCGATCGTGGACGTAAACTGCGCACGACCGCGCCGTCGGCGTTCTTGCTGCTGTACGGCGTGGCCGGACTGCGGCGCTTGCGACGGCGCACGCTGCGGCACGCGCGCGAGATGCGCCATCTCGAGGAGTGGGTGCAGCGCGTCCGGAAATTCGCCGGGACCGATCCGGCGCTCGCGACCGCCGTGTGTGAGGCTCGCCGTCTCGTCGGCGGCTATTCGGATACGCATTCACGCGGTGAATCGAAGTTCGACAAGGTCATGCTTGCGTCCGAGCGCCTGGCGGGCCGGCTAGATGCCGCCGAATGGGTGCAGCGGCTGACCAAGGTGGCGCTGAAGGACGCCGATGGCGCCGAACTCGACGGCGCCTTGCGCACCGTCGAGACACTGTTCGAGGACGCCTGAGGATGGATCAATTCGAAGTCGTGGTGTCGAAGGCCGAGGCGCTCACGTCGCGCATCCGCGAATTCGTGCTGACGCGCGTCAACGGTGCGCCGATGCCGGGCTGGTCCGCCGGCGCCCATATCGACGTCCATCTGCCTGATGTCGGCCGTCGCTCCTATTCGCTGATCGAAACGGCGTCGCCGCGCGCGGCCGAACATCCGACCGCCTATCGCATCGCTGTGCTGCAGGAAAGCAAGAGCCACGGCGGCTCCAGCTTTATGCACGGCCTCAAGACCGGCGATCGCCTGACGATCTCGCCACCGGCGAACAATTTTCCGCTTCGAGCCGGCGCGGGCGAAGTGGCACTTGTCGCGGGCGGCATCGGCGTGACGCCGCTGCTCACGATGGCCTGCGAATTGAACGCGGCGAAGCGGCCGTTCTCATTCTATTATGCCGGCCGCAGCCGCGGCGAACTCGCCTTTCTCGGCGACATCGAGCGGCTGGCTAGCGCCAGCGCGACCATCCACGCCGACGACGAAGCCGGTCGCTTCTTCGACCTTGAGGGCTTGATGAGCCGGCTCGCACCGGACGTGCCGCTCTATCTCTGCGGACCGCTGCCGATGATTGAAGCAGCCATCGCGCTGGCGAAGCGGATGAACTGGCCGCAAGGACGGCTGCACTTCGAAATCTTCACCGCGCCCGAAGAGAAGTCCGGCGACTCGGCTTTCGAGGTCGAACTCAAGAGCAGCGGGCGCGTCTATGAGATTCCCGCCGGCAAGACCATCCTCGACGTACTGCTCGAGGCCGGCGAAGACCCGATACATGACTGCAAGCGCGGCGATTGCGGCATCTGCCAGACCACGGTGATCGCGGGCATTCCCGATCACCGCGACTACATCTTGAGCGACAGCGAGAAGGCCTCGAACAAGGTGATGCAGATCTGTATTTCGCGCGCGAAGACCAAGCGACTCGTGCTCGACCTGTGATGGAGAAACGCATGACCCGATATGCCGGCAATGTCGCGGCCATTCGCGACCTGGTCCGCGACCAGGAGGTTCACCGCGACGTCTATGTCAGCGAGGAAGTGTTCCAGCTCGAGATGGAGCACATGTTCCCGAATAGCTGGGTCTATGTCGGCCATGACAGCCAGGTCCCCAATCCCGGCGATTATTTCGGCACTACGATCGGCACCCAGCCGATCCTGCTGGTCCGCCACACTGACGGGACGGTAAAGGTGCTGCACAACCGCTGCCCGCATAAGGGCACGCGCATCACGTCCGAGACCTGCGGTAATGCCGGAAAGTTCTTCCGCTGCCCCTATCATGCCTGGAGTTTCAGGACCGACGGCTCGCTGCTCGCTATCCCACTAAAGAAGGGCTACGAGAACACCGGCTTCGAGCAGAGCCATGCGGCAAGCGGCATGGCGCCGGTCCGCCATGTCCGCAACTATCGCGGCTTCGTATTCGCCAAGATCAATGATGGCGGGCTCGACTTCGAGGAATTCTTCGGTGAAAGCCTGTCGAGCTTCGACAACATGATCGACCGCTCGCCGGTCGGCCAGCTCAAGGTCGCCGGCGGCGTGCTGCGCTACATGCACAATTGCAATTGGAAGATGCTGGTGGAAAACCAGACCGACACCTGCCATCCGATGGTCGCGCATGAGTCCTCTGCCGGGACCGTGGTCGAAGTCTGGAAGAAGGCGCCGCCCGGCACCAAGAAGCCGATGGCGGTCGAGATCATCGCTCCCTTCATGAGCCCCTACGAGTTCTTCGAGAATATGGGTATCCGGATCTGGGACAATGGCCACGGCCACACCGGCGTGCACCACTCGATCCATTCCGACTATTCGGCGGTGCCCGGCTATTTCGAGAAGATGAAAGCGGCCTATGGCGAAGAACGCGCCAAGGCGATCCTCGGCGAGAACCGGCACAACACGGTCTATTTCCCCAACATCATGATCAAGGGTCCGATCCAGTTGTTGCGGCACTTCAAGCCGATCGCAGCCAACAAGACGCTGGTCGAATCCTGGACGTTCCAGCTCGTCGATGCGCCCGACATGCTGCTCGAGCGCACGCTGATGTACAACCGGCTGATCAACGCGCCGACCTCGATCGTCGGCCACGACGACCTCGAAATGTATGAACGCGCGCAGGAGGGCCTGCACTCGAACGGCAATGAATGGGTGAACCTCCAGCGCCTCTACAGCCCCGACGAAGCCGGGCAGACCAACGTAGCGGTTAACGGCACCAGCGAGTGGCCGATGCGCCATCAGTTCCGTGCGTGGACCAAGTTCATGACGATGGGGATGTAACATGAGCATGGTCACTGAGGCTCAAGTAAAGAATGCGATTCCCACCGACCAGGAGTTGATCGACTTCGTGGTTCGCGAGGCGCGGCTTATCGATCAGCAGCGTTTCGACGAATGGCTCAATCTCTACGCCGACGACGCATTCTACTGGATGCCACTGGAATGGAATCAAACCGATCCGCGGCTGACATGCTCGCTGATGTATGAGGACAAGCTGTTGCTCTCGATCCGGGTCGAACGACTCAAGGGCGCGCGGACATTCAGCCAAAAGCCGAAAAGCCGCTGCCATCATGTGCTGCAGACGCCGCAGGTGGATTCGCGCGATCCTGCCGCCAACAACTATGTCACCTGGACCCCGATGCATTACATCGAGACCCGCATGGACGAGCAGACGCTCTATGCGGCCTGGGCCACGCATCATCTCAGCGTCGAGAACGGCAGGCTGAAGATCAAGCTCAAGCGTGTCGACCTGATCAATTGCGATGCTGCCTTCGGCAACATCCAGCTCTTCATGTGAGGGAGGATGAACGTGGTCCACCACACGGCGATCGTGAGCGGCGGTAATACCGGCATTGGCGCTGCGATCGCGCGCGGCCTGCTCGCCGAGGGCTATGACGTGATCTCGCTGTCGCGGCGCAAGCCGGACTGGAGCCATCCAAAACTCTCCTCGCGCGAGGTCGACCTGCTCGATGCGACGGCAACGCGCCAGGTGGCGGCGGAAATCGCCGCGAGTTTTGCAATCACCCATGTCGTGCACAATGCCGGCGCTATTCGGCCTAAGCCTCTGGAAGAGGTTGACGACGAGGACGTCGGCGCCTTGGCGCAACTCCATTTCGGCGCCGGGATTGCGCTGACGCAAGCGGCGCTACCGAATATGAAGCAGGCGCAGTTCGGCCGCATCGTGCTATTGTCCTCTCGCGCCGCGCTCGGCGCCGCCACGCGCACCGTCTATTCGGCCACCAAGGCGGGCATCATCGGCATGGCGCGGACCTGGGCACTCGAGCTCGCCCCGTTCGGGATCACCGTCAATGTCGTCGCGCCGGGCCCGATCGGAGATACCGAGATGTTCGAGAGCGTGATGTCGCCGGAGTCCGAGCGCGCCAAGAAGCTGGCACAGTCGATTCCGCTCGGCCGCCTCGGCAAGTCCACCGACGTCGCCCGTGCGGTCAGTTTCTTCAGTTCACCGGATGCCGACTTCATCACCGGGCAGACGCTCTATGTCTGCGGCGGAGCCAGCATCGGGTCGATTTCCATCTAGCTTGGGGTGAGATGCCAGCTATGGACGCCACGGTCAAACGAAAGGCTCGATCCGCCAAGGGCGCGCGCATGCAACCACTGCACCCAGGCGAGCCGGCGCACGAATCCGACGGCGCGCATCTCGAATTGCGCATCTGGCTGCGGCTGCTTTCCTGCTCCACCCGGATCGAGAAGGCGCTGAACGCACGGCTGCGCAAGGAGTTCAACACCACGCTGGCTCGCTTCGACCTTTTGGCGCAGCTCGCGCGCAAGCCGGCGGGCGCGACCATGTCTGAAGTCTCCGAGCTCTTGATGGTCTCGAACGGCGCCATCACCGCGCTCGTGCAGAAACTGGAAGCCGACGGCTTTATCCATCGAGAAGTCGATTCCGAAGACCGCCGCACCTTCCGCCTGCGCCTGTCACAGGAAGGCGCTAAGGAATTCGGCCGGATGGCGCGCCGACATGAGGAATGGGTCATCGCGCTGATTGGCGAACTCTCACCTGTCGCGCAATCGGATCTGCTGCAGCATCTGACCCTGCTCAAGCGCCGCCTCGACAAGCACACCTGACGCGGATGTCATCCCTAACGCTTGACAGAGGGAATGCTACCTATTTAGTAGCGAGCATGCCTATGAGCCAAACACCAAAACCTGGGAGACCTGTCCGAGGCTCGCGGACAGGCGTCCCTGTCATGGCGCTCCTGGACCTGTTGGGGCGACGCTGGACACTGGGCGTTCTGTGGAATCTCAGCAATGGCGGACCCTGCACATTCCGCAAACTGCAAGAGCGTTGCGAATCGATCTCGCCCACGGTTCTCAATTCGCGCCTGAAAGAACTGCGCGAAGCAGGCTTGGTCGAGCACTCGCAGGAGGGTTACCGCGCTACACCGACTGGACATGAACTTTATGCCCTTCTTGTTCCTCTTGGTGTCTGGGCGAAGAAGTGGGCAGCGAAGTTACCGGCGTAAGTTACGATAGAGCGAAATGAAAGCGCTGCTCTATCCGAACGAGATGCATGCGGCCCCGTCGGATCAAGCGGTCCGGTACTGCTCGATCGGGCTCAGATCCGGCTCGATTCCCAATCCCGGCTCTTCGCCCAGGGTCACGGTTCCGTTCGTTACGTTGATGAGCGGTCCGCAAAGTCGGTCGCGCAGCACGTTGTTGTTTGAATCGACTTCCAGCAGACCATCGCCACCGATCCCGGCAAGCAGATGCGCCGATGCGAGCAGGCCAATTCCGCCGCCGAGATAGTGCGGGCAGAAGGTCTTGCCTGACGCCAGGATGTCGCGCGCGATACCTGCGCACATGGTCAGGCCACCCCACTTGGCGATGTCGGGCTGCACGACGCGTAACACGTTGTCACCGAGCGCTTGCTCAAACCCCGCGCGGCTCGCGATGTTCTCTCCGGCCGCCAGCGGGATGCCGACGTTTTCACGCAATTTTTGCCATTCCCGCCACGGCCGATCGGCACGGATTGGCTCTTCCAGCCAAGCAAGATCGAACTCGCGCAGATGCGGCGCAATCTCCAGCGCACGGACCAGCGACCAGCCCTGATTGGCATCCGCTGCGAGTACGCCGTCGCCCACCAGATCGCGTAGCGACGCCAGATTGGCGCGATCTGTCGCCAGTTCGAAGCCGATCTTCAGTTTCAGTGCGCGGTGCCCACGCTTAATGGCCGATTCCGCCACTTGCCGCGAGCCGGTCGGATTAATTCCGCTGGCGTAGACCCTTATCGTCTTGCCGTTGCCACCAAGCAACCGCCACAGTGGCAGCTTCCGCCGCCGCGCGAACAGATCCCAAATCGCAAGATCAATTCCGGCTATCGCCTGCGCGAACGGACCAGGCTCGCCGGATTGCAGCGCCAGCACGGCGGTGCCCTCTGTCAGGGCCTCAAAGATTTCCTGGGGGGCCCCGACTGTGCGCCCGCATGTCGCGGGCGCCAGCACCTCGTTGACGAGTCGCGTTCGATGTTCGGCTCCGACCGATGGAAAGTTTGACCAAATCTCGCCCCAGCCGGCATTGCCGTCAGTGTCTTCCACACGAACGAATACTGCCGGCCTGTCAAGCATCCTGCCGAAGGAGGTAACAACTGGCGTCGACAATGGGTAACGATAGCAGAAGGCCTGCACATTACGGACGGTGAATGGTTGCGACGTCATGTCAGGACCCGAAAGTCAGTACGCTCTCGCGAAATCACCTTCCTGCCTGATTTCGCTGAAGCCGGGAAAGCGCGCTGTCCAGGCCTTTGCCTTGGCCTTGGTCAGCGTGTTGAGCCGTTCGAGCACGCCGACACCGTCTTTGCGAAGGCTGGCGGCGACTGCGGCGCGATCAGGGAAATGGCTGCGCACGGCATCCAGCCAAATCGTGCGGCCGGCCAAAAAGCCACCGGCGCCGGCGGCGTAGGCGTAGTCCAGCACGCGCTCGAATTTTTCCGGTGCCGCACCGCCTGACAGCAGCACCCAGGGGATGTTGCGTTGGCGACAGATGTCGCCGATTGCCTCGAACTCCTTCTGCGCAGCTTTGGACGCAGCGCTTCCATCGCGCGGCGGCAGGCTGTTGGCCGCAAGCGGACTTTCGAGCTTCAAGAGATCGACGCCATATTCGGGCTTCGCAAACTCCTGCACGCTGTCGATGACAAGCTTCGGCAGCTTGCCCGGCGATTCCACGTAGTCGGCGGTGTGGTTGGCGCTCCCGAGGAAGGGGTATACCAGCAGCTCGAGCACATAAGGGATGTCATGATGCGCGCAGTCCTCGCCGACCGACCGCACGAAGCGCTTCTGATGGTCGTTGACGGCAGGATCGGCATCTGGCCGGTACCAGGCGAGCACCTTCACCGCATCGCCGCCGATCGCGCGGATCTTCTCCACGCTCCAATCGGTGATGGCCCGCGACTTGCGGCCACCCGGAGTTTCCTCGACGCGATGCTCCTCGAGCGTCATGATGAGGCCGCAGCGAGCCGGCAATAGGTCGATGGCCGCGGGCACCGCAAAATTCGGATCAAACAGCATCGAGCTGCAGTGTGGCGCCAGCGCCTCCACCAGAAGCCGCTTGGCCGCGGTTACATCGGCATACTCGACCTGGTCCCTGGTGATGCCTTTCGCCTGGGCTATGGCCTCAAACAGCGGCGGCCGCTGGTCGAGCGCGACCATGCGAAAGTGCCCTTCCGCATCGGCCAGACGCGCAAGCCCGCGGTTCTTTCCAATTGTTCTCATTGGTTCGTCCTCATGAATGCAAGACAACTTTCGATCGAGGGAATTCCGGCGCGTCCGCCCGAATGCTCACATTTCAACGCCGCCGCGGCGGCAGCGAACTCCATCGCATCGCGCACGGCGAGACCCATACCGACCGCAAAGGCATAGGCGCCGTGAAAGACGTCGCCGGCGCCTGTCGTGTCCACGACCTTGACGCGGAATGCGGCCTGATTTTTAAGGCTGCCATTTTCGTACCAACTCACCCCTTCATGGCCGCGGGTGACCGCGACGATGCGGCAATTGAAGCGCGCAACTTTGGCCAGCGCCGCGCCGTCGGCCGACCCCATGAAGGTGGCAAGCGCGGGTTCGGAGAATACCGCGTGATCGGTGAGCGGAAGCAGGCGCTCGAATATGGCGGCTTCGGCGACATCGCCGTCGAGGATAGTCGGAATGCCCAGTGCACGCGCCTCGCCGAACAGCGCAACAGCTCCCTCCGGCCAGCGCGGATCGGCAAGAACGGCGGAAGCGCCTGCAACGGCATCGAGCGGTAGCCAATCGGCTCGCTCGGGATACGACCCTCGAAAATTCACGATCTGCCGTTCGCCGGACTTGTCGACGATCACGCCGGAGACCGACGAGCGGCCTTCGGGAAACAATTTGAAATTCGCAACATCAATGCCTTCGGCTGATAACGCTGACCGCATCTCATGCCCGGCGGCGTCATCGCCGCCACGGCCCCAGAAAGCAGCGGACCCGCCGAGGCGCGCGATGGCGACCGCAGCGTTTGCGGCCATGCCACCGCCCAGTGTGGAATAGTCGAGACTCCTGATCTTTTCGCTTTCGCCTGAAAACCTTTGGTCGACGCGCCAGATCTGATCAAGCGCCGAGAGCCCGAGGCAGATCACACGCGCGCGCTTTGCTTTGGAGGCCATGTCTTTGGAGACCATGTCGGCCAACCTCGTCGGCGTCGCGGGATTGGCGTGCTCGTTCACCGCAGCACCTGGCCATTGCTGCCGTCGAACAGATGCGCCCTGCCGGGCTGCGGACGCAGGTTGAGACGATCGCCGACCTTCGGCCGCAGCGAGGGATCGACCCGCGCGATCGCCGACGCGCCGGCCAGATCGAAATGAATCAGCGTGTCCGAGCCAAGCGGCTCGACCAGCCTCACCGTCACCGCCACGGCTCCGGCAGCATCTGCCGTCACCGAAAAATGCTCGGGACGGATTCCGAATACGCCATGGCCGGCCTTGCGCAACAGATCGCGGCTCTTCGCGTCGAGCGGCGCGTCAGTCCCACCCTGCGAAAAGACGATCTGCTCTCCACGTAATTCGACCGGAAAGAAATTCATCGCCGGCGAACCAATGAAGCCCGCGACGAACTGGTTGGACGGCCGCTCATAGACCGCTTCCGGCGTGTCGTATTGCTGAACCGTGCCGCTCTGCATCACCACGATGCGGTCAGCCATGGTCATGGCCTCGATCTGGTCGTGCGTGACGAAGACCATCGTAGTCTTAAGCTGTTGCGACAGCGCCTTGATTTCGGCGCGCACCTGCCCGCGTAATTTGGCGTCGAGATTGGATAGCGGCTCGTCGAACAGAAAGGCCTTTGGATTGCGCACGATCGCGCGACCCATCGCCACACGCTGCCGCTGCCCGCCAGACAATTCCTTCGGCTTGCGGTCGAGATAGGGCTCGATGTGCAGCAAGGTCGCCGCGCGCTTGACCCGCGCATTGATTTCGGCCTTCGGCGTACCGCGCAGCTCGAGCGCAAAGGACATGTTCTCGTAGACCCGCATGTGCGGATAGAGCGCGTAATCCTGGAACACCATGGCGATATCACGCTGGGCGGCGGGAACGCCGTTGACGCGATTGTCGCCGATGTAGAGCTCGCCGGAGCTGATCGGTTCAAGACCGGCGATGATCCGCAGCAAGGTCGACTTGCCGCATCCGGACGGACCGACGAAAACGACAAACTCGTGGTCCGCAATCTCGAGATTGAGATCGGGAATGACGGTAAAGCTGCCGTAACGCTTGACGAGATTGCGGATCGAGATCGAGGCCATGAACGCTAGCCCAGCGCCAGTACGGGCTTGATCAATTCGCCCTGGGCGAATCGCGCAAAATTCTCCGGCAGTGCCGAGAGGCCGAATTCGCCGTCGACCAGGACGCGATATTCCTCCTTGTATTGGCGCAGCAAGGCCACGTTGGGCTCGAAATCGCTGATCGGGAAGTAGAACGTGCGGATCATGTAGAAATCCTTGCGCCGGAACACCTTGCCTTCCTCGATCGTCCAGGGCGCGGCGTTCTCACCGACCAGCACCAGTGCTCCGCGCGGCAACACGAGCTCGATGCCGAGATTACGGGCCGCGTGCGCGCCCGAACACTCCATGATCAGCGCGAAGCGCCGCGACGTATCACCGACCGGGTGCGCCTTTGCGCCGAAGGACTGCGCGATCTTGAGGCGCGCCGCATTGGGATCGGCGACATGAATGTCGCGATAGCCGAGACTGCGGAGCGCGAGCACCACGCCAAGCCCAACCGGCCCGGCGCCCATCACCAGAACCGGCCCCGCCTCTTGCGGCGGCACAATACGGCTGACGAAACGCACGGCATGACCTGACGTGCCGATCACGTCGAGCAGAAGCGGCGCCAGACTGTCTTCGATGTCGTCAGGTACCGGCAGCAGGCAATTTTCCGGGACCGGCACGTATTCGGCATAACCGCCCGGTCTGTTCCAGCCGATCAGGCTCGATATCTCCAGGCACATCTGCGTATCGCCGCGTTGGCAAGCCGCACAGCGGTCGCAATGCAGCGGGATGTAGACGGCGCAACGTTTGCCGTGCATGGGATGGCCGGGCTGCTCGACCACACCGAATATCTCATGGCCCGCGGTAAACTCGGCGCCCTTGTGCCAGAGCTTGAAATCGGAGCCGCACAGCGCGGTTCGCGAGACTCGCACCAGCACCTCGCCGATCGCCACCTCCGGCATTGCGATGCGCTCGATGGTGATGCGGTCGCCGCCGTGGAACACGGCAGCCTGCATGATCGAATTCGGTTGCGGAACGACGTTCATCCAATCCTAGCCTTTCACTGCGCCAAGCGTCAGTCCGGATACCAGCCAGCGCTGAACCAGGGCGGCCAAAATCAGCGGCGGTAGCGCGATCAGCGTTGCGGCGGCCATCAACGCGCCCCATTGCGTCGATCCCTCGCCGATGAAATTGAATGCGGCTGCAATCAGTGTCTTGCTGTCGCCGTTCGAGAGCACCAGCGCAAACAGGAAGTAGTTCCAGGAAAACACGAAGGCCAGGATGGATGCCACCGCGACGCCGGAGGCAACCAGCGGCAGCGCGATCCGCCAGAGGATGCGCGTGACGCTGCAACCATCGACCTGTGCTGCCTCAAAGACGCTGCGCGGGATGCCGTCGAACGACGGTAGCAGCACCCATATGACGATCGGAAGCGTGATGACGGCATGGCTCAGGATGAGCGCGGTGTAGGAGCCGATCATGCCGACCTGGCGGAACATCACGTACCACGGCAGCAGGAACAGCGTTCCGGGCGCCATACGCGCCGCCAGCGTCAGTATCGCCGGCCATGAAATGCGCGTCCACGATACGGCGAACGCCGCGGGAATTCCAAACAACAGGCCAAGGGCGGTTGAGCCGATGGTGACGATCAGGCTATTGATCGCGTAGCTCAGGAAGGGCGTCGTTTTCGTAAGCTGCGCATAGTTCTCGAGCGTCGGCGCGAATATCAGGGTCGGCGGATAGGCGGTCACCTCGAATGACGGCTTCAGCGAGGACAGCACCATCCAGAGCGTCGGCGTCAGCACGATGATGCCGGCGACCACGAGCTGAAGCAGGTTGAGGCGGCGGATCCAGGCATCGGTGATCGGTGCGTCGGTCATGGCTTCACCTCACCTCACCAGGCCACTGCGCCACGCAGGCGGTTGAATGCCAGCACCGCGCCGAACACGATCGCGGTCAACGTCAACATGAGCGCGCTCGCATAGCCGATGTTGAAGAACTCGAAGCCGACCCGGAAGCCGTAGATGTTGAGCGTGTTCGACGCGTTGCCGGGGCCTCCTTGGGTCGTGATGTAGATGATGTCGAAGAAGCGCAGCAGATCGACGCTGCGCAGGATCGTTGCTGTGACGATCGTCGGCAACAGCAGCGGCAACGTGATGCGCTGGAACGTCTTGAACGCCGAGGCGCCATCGATCTGCGCCGCCTCGTAAACGCTCGGCGGCAGCGACTGCAGACCGCCGAGCACGATCAGCGCGACATAGGGCGTCCATTGCCAGGTGTCGATCAGGGCAACCGTCGGGATCACCCAGACCGGGGATGCCAACCACTCCGACGGCGGCAACCCTAGGGATTGCAGGATGTAGTTGGCGGCGCCGAGCGACGGATCGAGGATGACCAGCCACATCATGCCGGCGACCACCGGCGGCATCATGAATGGCGAGATGAAGAGCGAGCGTACGATGCCCGGAAGGCGTTTGGCGTGAAAAAGAACCAGCGCCAGCCACACACCGAACACGAGTTGCAGCACCAGCGAGAGGACGTAGAGCGCAATCGTCACCCATAGTCCGTGCCAGAATTCGGTATCGGCGAGCAGCCTTGAATAGTTCGCTAGCCCAACAAACGACTGCTTGCCGGTGGAGGAAAAGCTGTGCAACCCGAGCCAGACCGTATAGACGACCGGGAACGCAATCATCGCGACGGTGAAGATCACCGCCGGCGCCGAAAGTGCGGCCAGCTCTAACCTCTGCCGATCTTCAGTAAATGTAGCGGCAGCCTCGGACATGCCTGCATGTTTTCCCGGATTAAATCTGGAACGGAAAGGCGTCGACCGCGGCAATGCCGTCGACGCCTCATGCGCTACTTCTGTGCGATCAGGACATCGAGCGCCTTGTCGGCGTCGGCGCAGGCCTGATCGACGGTCTTTTGCTTGAGGATCAGATCCTGCACAGCCTGACCAATGAATTCGCGCGACTCCGGATTCGCGACGATGGGATAGCCGACCTCAGACGAGCCTTTCGCAGCAAGGACGTCGAGGGCGGCCTGCCACTGCTTGCGCACCGGCTCTTCCTCAATCCACCTGCGATAGGCGGGATCGTTGGCAACTGCAGAGCGCGGCGGCGCAATCCCCTGCAGCGCCATGCGCTTTTGAATCTCCGGGCTCGTTGCCCATTGTACGAAATACCAGGCAGCCTCGGGCTGCTTGCTGTGGGCGGAGACGGCCATGCCCCAGCCGATCGCTGTCGGGACCTGGCCCGCCTCGCCAGCCGGGAACGGAACAAGCGCAGTGTCCTTCAGCCGCTCGCCGCCGTCCATCACGGTGCGCAGCTCGTTCGAGGATTCGAATGACATCGCCGCGCGGCCGCTGCGATAGAGCGCCGAGATCTGCTGGAAGCTGTAATTGACGACGCCGGGCGGTCCGTAATCCCTGAGCAGGCCGCTATAGGTCTCGAGCGCTTCCTTGCCTTTGGCCGAGCAGAGGTTGGATTTGCCGTTAGCGATGTAGTTGCCGCCTATGTTGTGCAGCATGTTGCTGAAGGTATAGGCGATCGCAGGCTTCAGGCCGCGCGAGACGAATGGCGTGATATTGGTGTCGCACGCCTTCAGCTTCTTCGCCGCCGGCTCGATGTCCTTGATGGTTGCGGGTGGTTCGACGCCGCATTTCTTCAGAATGTCAGTCCGATAATAGAGGATCGGCCCTTCGATATTCATCGGCATGCTGGTGAGCTTGCCGTCGAAGGTCCCCGCCTTCAATAGAGCCCGGCCGAGGCCTGCATAGTCGTAGTCGCCGGCAACCGCGCCCTTGGTCATGGGCGTCAGATCGGCGTACCAGCCGGCAGCAGCGAATTGTGGGCCCTCGCGCGACGGCAAGGACATGAACACGTCGACCTCGTCGCTGCGTGCGTTCATCACGGTCACCAGGCGCTGGCGCATCTGCTGCTCCTGGTAGGCGTCGACCTTCAGCGTGATGCCAGTGAGCTTCTCGAAGTCGGCCTTGTGCGTCAGCAGCGCCTGCGCCACCGGATTGTTGTTGGCGAGGAAGGTAACGGTCTTGCCCTGGAATTTCTTCCAGTCGAAATCAGCGGCGCAGGCCACCGAGGCAGCATTACCGGCCGCGACAAGAGCAAGCGCAAGGCGCGCCGCAAAGGCTTTGGCTTTCATTGGTCTCCTCCCTGATGGGGGCTGACGCCCTTGTTTCCGGCTCACCGGATTTCTTGTAAACGGTTACATACTAGGCCGATGAGGTTTGCTGTCAAGTTTACGCAAAATACAACATGTAAGGCAAATATCGATAGACTTCCCATCTACCATCCGCCATCTTTGCATTGTAACGTTACATTCGACCGACCGACTTGGTGATGGAAAGATCCGCAAAGCAGGGAATTCGCGCGGTGGCGGCCGAGGCCGGCGTGTCGACCGCCTCGGTATCGCGCGCCCTCAACAACCCGGACTCGGTAAGCGCGCCGCTGCGGGCGCGCATCGCGCGCGCCGTCGAGACGGTCGGCTATATTCCGCACGCACCGGCACGCGAGTTGTCGTCGCGCCGGTCGCGCACGCTCGGCGCGATCGTCCCGACTATCGACAACACCATGTTCGCGCGCGGCATCGCCTCCCTGCAGAAATATCTCTCTTCCGTCGGCTACATGCTGTTCCTGACTACGAGCGGCTACGACCTCGACGCTGAACTGGAGCAGGCGCGCAACCTCGTCAGCCGCGGCGTCGACGGCCTCGTGCTGCGCGGCGACTGCCATCACGACGGCTTGCGCAAGATGCTTGCCGACTATTCCGTGCCCTTCATCAATGTCGGCATCTATCGTCCCGACCGGCCCTATCCCTGTGTCGGCACGGACAATGAAGCCGCCGCACACCGTGCGGCCTTGCATGTGATCGAACTCGGCCATCGGCGAATCGGAATCGTCTCCGCACTCCAGCGCAACAACGATCGGGCGAGCGCCCGCGTCGCCGGCTTTCGCCGCGCGATGGCCGAACACGGCATCAAGATGCCCCCGCAATGGCATGTCGAGGTGCCCTATACGCTGGACGATGCGCGCGAAGCCGCCCGCTACCTGCTTGGCCTCAAGGACCGGCCGACGGCGGTGGTTTGCGGTAATGACGTTATCGCCTATGGCGTGCTGCTGGAGGCCGAACGCAGCGGATTTTCGGTGCCCGACGATCTGTCGGTGGTCGGCTTCGACGATCTCGACTGGAGCCGGCATTTGCGCCCCAGCCTCACGACCATCCATGTACCGACCGGAGATACCTGGCAGCGCGCCGGCGAGTATCTCGTGCGTCATCTCGCGGGCGAGCAGACCATCATGCATCACGAAGTCGACTATTCGCTGATCGTCCGGGAGTCCACCGCATCGCCGACGCGATCATCCAAATAGCAAGGAACAATCCGATGAACGCACCCTTCGCGCTGGCTCCGGGATTCCACGCCGTGGTGATTGGCGGCGCGGGCGACATCGGCGCTGCCATTGCCAATCAGTTCTGCGATCTCGGCGCGACGGTAACCGCCACCGGCGTCGACGAGGCCGATATCGCGCGCACCGTGCTACGGCCCCGGCCGGGATTGCAGTTGGCTCCCCTCGATATCACCAATGATGAAGCAGTCGCATCGTTTGCAGGCCGACAGGCACGCGTCGATGCGCTGGTCAACTGCGCCGGTATATTGGCGCGCGACAAGGAATTTGAGATCGAGACCTTTACAAAGGTGCTCGATGTCAACCTCGTCGGCACGTTCCGCACCTGCATGGCCTTTCGGGCCGGGCTTGCCGGCACCAAAGGCTCGATCGTGAACATCGCATCGATGAACGCAACGCTCGCGCTGCCGCGCATTCCCGCCTACTGCGCCAGTAAGGGCGGCGTCGTCATGCTGACCAAGGCGCTGGCACTGGCCTGGGCGGAAGAAGGCATCCGCGTCAACGCGGTCGCGCCGGGTTACATCGAGACGGCGATCAATGCAGCAGGACGATCCGATCGCGCGCACTACCAGCGCATTGCCGATCGTACGGCGTTCAAAAGGTGGGGACAGCCGGAGGACATCGCCGGCGCGGTTGCATTTCTCTGCATGCCGGCGTCGCAATATGCGACCGGCACGGTTGTCGCCGTTGATGGCGGATTTCTCGCGGGCTGAGGGGCGATAGAAGAAAACCCTAGCCCGGGGCTGCAGCGGAAAACGAGCTTCCACGCCGCTGCCACAAAAGGCATTCCTCTACCCTTGCTTCCGCGCAGCTATTGGCGACATTAGCCTTAGCGAAACGGAAGCAACCATGAGCCAGCCCGCATTCGATCCCTTTGGAGAGCCGGTCCCGGCGGTCGATCCTTCGACTGCGACGGTCGGCGCGTCCAAATGGCTGAAGTCAGCCGGCATTGGCCTGTTCTGGGGCCTTGTCGGCGTCATCGTGCTGGCGCGCGCGGTCTATTTCGAACCGGGCGATCTCTCCTTCGAGCGCGCCGTTGCGTGGGCGCAGGGCTTGCTCGTCTCGCTTTAATATCTTGCCGGCATGCGCTGTGCGGGTTGGTTGCCCCTGCGTCCGATCCAATGATCCGTTCGAACGCGACCGCGGCAGGACTACCTTGAACCGCCCAGCTTGATCTGATCCTCGTTGGTCGCCACCGGGACGACGGCCCCGCCGAGGCCTGCAAATGCAGGTTGAGGGATATAACGTCTCCGTATGGGCACAATCCGAAAATGTACTAGCGAGCCCGCGTGGTCCGGCGCATAAATTATTCTCCAAGGAGGATAAGTGCCGCCACCCCAAAGCAGTTCTGACGACGCAAAGCCACGACCCGGCATGCTCGGCCGCGGCATGGCCCTCGTTCCAGGGGTCGCGCTCTGCGGCATCATCACCGCCGTTTCGCTGGGCGCGCAACGCCTCGAAGAGCACGTCTTCATCCATCCTTACGTCGAGGCACTGGTCATCGCGATCCTGCTCGGAATGGCGATTCGCACCATCTGGCAACCATCCCAACGCTGGCGTTCCGGCATAGCCTTCAGCGCCAAGCAACTGCTCGAGGTCGCCGTCATGCTGCTCGGCGCGTCCGTCAGCTTTGGCGCGATCGCGGCCTCCGGCTATCTCTTGATCGGCGCAATCGTCGCCACCGTCGCGGCGATGCTCGCGGTGAGCTTCGGCCTCAGCCGCATGCTCGGGCTTCCTACGAAAATGTCGATCCTGATCGCCTGCGGCAATTCGATATGCGGCAACTCGGCAATCGCCGCGGTCGCGCCGGTGATCGGAGCCAATAGCGACGATGTCGCCTCGTCGATCTCCTTCACCGCCATTCTCGGCGTGTTGATGGTGCTGGGCCTGCCGCTCCTGATCCCCTTGCTGGGCCTGTCGGCGACACAGTACGGCATTCTGGCGGGCCTCACCGTCTATGCCGTTCCGCAGGTTTTGGCGGCGACGGTGCCCGCGGGCATCATCAGCACGCAAATTGGCACTCTGGTCAAGCTTGTGCGCGTGCTGATGCTGGGGCCGATCGTGGTTGCCCTCTCGCTGGTCGCGGCGCGCCGCCGCAAGCTCCACGCCGACCAAACAAAGGTCGCCGCCATCAGCCCATTCAAGCTGGTGCCCTGGTTTATCATCGGCTTTCTGGTGCTCGCAGCCCTGCGCTCGCTCCAGCTCGTGCCGGATCTTGTGATCGCACCGGTGACGAAGACGGCGGCCATCCTGACTGTCCTCTCGATGGCTGCGCTTGGCCTTGGCGTCGACGTGCGCGTGCTCTCGACCGTGGGCGGAAGGGTCACCGCCGCCGTCACGCTGTCGCTGCTCCTCCTGCTGGGCCTTAGCATCGGGCTCGTTCACCTATTCCCGTGACCATATGGCGCGCAGCCCCGTCGAAGCCTCAATCGCGGAATTTCCATTTCGGATTGAAGCGTGGCGTGCGGCACCGCGGCGTATACGCGACACAGGGCAAGCGGCTTGCGAACGATCCCATCGCCGCCCCGCTGATTCAATCAGAACCGGAAAGGCTCTAGGTGTGGAGCCTCAACAGGTTGTTCCCGGTTAGACCGAGTCTGCTGATGGGTGGCTTTGATCCGATACTGCCATGAGGTCTGTGCCAATTGTAGCGGTGAAGCCAGCGTGGCAGTTCGGCGGCGCGTTCGTCTGAGGTGTCGTAAGCGCGGGCATAAGCCCACTCGCGCAGGCTTGTCTGGATGAAGCGCTCAGCCTTGCCGTTGGTCTTGGGTGTGTAGGGCTTGGTACGGATATGCTTGAGGCCGAGACGCTTGCAGGCTGTTCGGAACGCAAAGG
>NZ_AXAU01000028.1 GCF_000472965.1 Bradyrhizobium murdochi
TCTGCTAATGGGATGGTCCGGCCGTGCTCCGGCCCTGCCAGCACGAGAAGCTGGCAAGGGGCGCTCAAGACAAGGAGCACGCCATGTCTCAGAAACTCAACGCGACGATCGCCGTGATCGGCATCGATATCGGCAAAAACTCGTTCCACATCGTGGGTCATGATCACCGCGGTGCCATCGTGCTGCGGCAGAAGTGGTCACGCGGCCAGGTGGAAACGCGGCTCGCCAACCTGCCGGCGTGCTTGATCGGTATGGAGGCCTGCGTCGGCGCGCATCATCTCAGTCGCAAACTCCAAATGCTTGGCCACGATGCCCGCCTGATGCCGGCGAAATACGTGCGCCCGTATTCGAAGGGACAGAAGAATGACTTCCGGGATGCGGAAGCCATCGCCGAGGCTGTCCAACGCCCGACCATGAAGTTCGTCGCGACCAAGACCGCCGATCAGCTCGACCTTCAGGCGCTGCACCGCGTCCGCGATCGATTGGTCGGTCAGCGTACCGGCGTCATCAATCAGATCCGTGCGTTCCTGCTGGAGCGGGGTATCGCCGTGCGGCAAGGCCTGCATTCGCTGCGGTCCGAGTTGCCGGGTATCCTGGCAACACGCACCGATGTGCTCTTGTCTCGCATGTTGCGCATCATCGAGGATCTGGCGGGAGACTGGTGCCGACTGGATGCGCGTATCGAGGGGCTATCTAGCGAAATCGAAACGCTGGCCCGTCAAGATGAGGCCTGCGAGCCACTGATGACGGTGCCCGGCATTGGCCCGCTTATCTCGAGCGCAATGGTGGCCGCGATCGGCACTGGAGACGTGTTCTCGAAAGGCCGCGACTTCGGCGTCTGGCTTGGACTGGTGCCGAAGCAGATATCGACCGGCGATCGCACGATCCTCGGCAAGATATCAAGGCGCGGCAATCGCTACCTGCGCGCGCTGTTCGTGCAAGCCGCGTGGGTTGTGTTGGTCAAGGTCAAGTGTTGGGAGCGCTATGGCCTCAAATCTTGGATCGAAGCCGCCAAGAAACGATTGCACCACAACGTGCTGGCGATTGCGCTCGCCAACAAGCTCGCCCGGATCGCGTGGGCGGTTCTCAACAAGGGACGCGCCTTCGAATGCGTCAAGACGGAGGAGACGGCGTCCCGACCTGCCTGATCCTCGCGCCGTGCTCGGGGCCGTCAAGGCGCGGCCTGGCAGCGCCAGCGCAAGACGCCAGGACAGCACGACGGCCGGCCTTGACAGCCCTTGCGCGTGGCGCGTCTGCGCGCGCAGGCCGGGACGAAGGAACGACCGCCAGGCACGAACAAAGGAACAGCGCGAAGTGAGGAGCTATCGATGAGGTAACCAACATCCCTTACCCGCCGAGGTCTGCGAGAGGATGAGACGACGATGGAGGATCGGTCTTCCCGGCGCATGCGAACACTGGTGACCCAAATGGCCCGGTCGAGGCCTGTCCGCTAATCAGCTCGCATGCGCGCTGATATCCATGATGGCCCGGAGCACCACACGCTCCAAGCAGAGGCCGGATACATTGATGCAAGACCGCATCTGCCAGGTTGACGAAACCTCTTGCAACGCGCGGCCGGACCATACATTCGGGTCACAAGCACCCGTTGCGGCAGGCGGCAGCAGAGTCCGCTTCGCAGCAGCCGGCCGACATGATGAGCTGCGATCCCGAGAGTCTGCGGAGGCCTGTTGTTGGAGCGCCGACCGCCACCGCCGCGGAAACCTCCGCCGACAAAACCGCCTGCCTCTACGTAACCCTCCGCCGCCAGCGAAACCGCCGCCACCGCAGCCGGCGAAGGCGACAGCGCCTCCAGTCCGTCCACCAAAGCTCGCCCGACCGCGGGCGGACTGCAGGTTGGCAGCCCTGCCGGACGACATGTTCCTGAATGCGGTGTCGCGACCACCGGGCCCCCGCCGCATCGCGACCGCGGTCGCCGGCGCTTGCGCGATCACGGCCACCACCCTTGGCACGATTGACCGTACTTGGCCGATTGGCTCGATCACCGCCCGCACGATCACACGCGGCTGCGCGGTTGCCGCCACGATCGACCGCGCGCGCCAACTCGGTCGCTCGCGCGATCGCAGGACCTGCTGTCCGTCGCAGCCGCGGAAATCCATCCGTTTCCTGCGCCGGCTTTCAGATTGTTGTTGCCGAAGCGCTGCTGAAGCACGAATTGGATCCGCAAGGCATGCTCAACCCGGGCGTCCTGATCGATCCGTAACGGTACGCTGCCGAGAGAGATAGGTCATCCGTACCCCGATTTGTCGGCGACTTGATCGCGAAACTGCTGCTCCTCAGGGGAGACGACCGAAACAACCCTGCAGCACCCTTCGGCTACTCAAGGCGATCACTCAGGATTGCCCGTTGGCGCTGACCTTCTCGGAGGAGAGCTCCATCGGGCAATCCACGGAAACTGGTGCAGCTTGGCCGCGTAGGTGGCCGCGCCAAATAGTCGTGCCGCTGCATACAAATTCAACGGTCCCGATCAACCGGGCCTCTGCAACGGGCCACGGTGCGGTGGCTGGAAATCATGTCTGTGATCACTTGATGGGTGAGAAGCTGACTGGCACCACGATCTTGTCCTCCTGGTAGAGCAACGCCCCTAGTTCTTCGTTGCGCCGAAGAAACTCCTGCCAGTCGGGGTCTATGGCCATAGCCGCCCGGCGGCGCTGCCGCTCTTCAAGCGTATCGAATCCCCAGAGGTGCACGACCTGGTTCAGCGGACCGATCTCGGTCTGAAAGAAGCCGATCAAGTTGCCGAGGTGTCGAAGCTGGACCGGCAAGCCGAATTCCTCATAGAGCTTGAGCCATTTGCCAAGTTTCAGGGGATGCATGGTGTAGGTGCGATGATCAATGACCATAGGACGTCCTCGCGATAGTCAGACGGCCAGTCGGTGCGCATGTTTCGGTGCCTCGGTGTCGCTTTCGAGCGGCGGCACCACGCGTTCGGTCTGGGGATCGATCAGGTGCATATGCCGAAGCTGCGCGCATAACCGTAAAGGCTCGCCGGCGCCGCGCACGCGGCCAGCGTCGCCGATTGCATTATAGGCGGCGCCAGCGAGCGTGAAGGTGATCAGGCTTGTGGCCCCCATGGGCTCGATCACGTCGACAACGCCATCCAGAAATTGGCAATCGCCATCTGGCGGCTCCGCACGGTCGGTGAGGTGCTCGGGGCGCAAGCCAATCTCCACTTCAGCTTCCGCATAGGCGCGATAAGAGGCGAACCGGTCGCGCGGCAAAGAAATCGCAGCGCCGTTGCGCAGTTCAGCTCTCAATTCGCCCTTTTCGAGAACAAGTCGCGCCGCGATGAAGTTCATTTTCGGCGAGCCGATGAAGCCGGCCACAAACTTGTTCACCGGCGCCCGATAAACCGACATGGGATCGCCGACTTGCTCGATGCGCCCGCTGCGCATAACGACAATCTTGTCAGCCAGCGTCATCGCTTCGATCTGATCGTGCGTGACATAGACGACGGTGGTCTTGAGGCGCTGATGAATGCGCTTGATCTCGATCCGCATCTGAGCCCGCAATGCGGCATCGAGATTGCTCAGGGGTTCGTCGAACAGGAAGGCACGCAGCTCGCGCACGAGGGCACGACCCATCGCCACCCGTTGGCGCTGTCCGTCCGAAAGTTGTCGCGGTTTGCGATCGAGCAAGGATTCAATCCCCAGGATTGTCGCCGCCCGCTGCACCAGTCGTTCGCGTTCCGCCCGTGGAACGCCCTTCATTTTGAGGCCGAAGGCGAGATTGCCGCGCACAGTCATGTGCGGATAAAGCGCATATGACTGGAACACCATCGCGATGTCGCGATCTTTCGGCGCCAGATGCTCCACGGCCTTGCCGCCGAAACGAATCGAACCCAAGCCCTACGTCAAGCGGCAGAAGAACGACAGCACCGACGCGGAGGCAATTTGCGAGGCGGTCACGAGGCCCAATATGCGGTTCGTGCCGACCAAGACGGTCGAACAACAGAGCTGTCTAATGCTTCACCGGGCGCGCCATCTCTTCATCCGCCACCAGACTGCCGTGATCAATTCAATCCGCGCCTATCTGGCCGAGTTCGGGATTGTCGCCCCTGTCGGGCGCCGGGGTGTCGAGCAACTGCTGGAGGTCGTCGCCGATACAGCCGACGACCGGCTCCCCGAGGTCGCCCGTGCCTGTCTTGCCGCTCTCGGCAGTCAATTGCGCGCCCTGAAGGCCCAAATCCTGGAGTTCGACCGACGCATCATCGCCTGGCATCGATCAAGCGTGACGAGCAAACGGCTGGACGCGATCCCCGGCGTCGGGCCGGCGCTGGCAACCGCTTTGGTCGCCAGCATTGCGGATCCCAAGGCCTTCCGATCGGGACGAGACTTCTCGGCCTGGGTTGGGCTGGTGCCGAAGCAGAACTCGAGCGGAGGCAAGGACAAGCTTGGCAATATCAGCAAACAAGGTGATCGCTATTTGCGCAGCCTGTTCACGGCTGGTGCGCTCGCCGTGATCCGCTACGCCAAGATCCATGGCACCGGCCATCGGCCCTGGCTCACGGGACTGCTGGCGCGGCGACCGACCAAGGTCGCCGCCATCGCGCTCGCCAACAAGCTCGCCAGGATGGCTTGGGCGATGATGGCGAGGGGCGAACGCTACCGGGAACCGGTCGCGCTCACGGCGTAAACGAGATCGCGCCGGACACCACGGCGTGACGTAATGGTTGGGAGGACGAACAGCACGTAATGCAGTGCCGGTCGATCCGGCGATCAGGACAACCCACTTGGGCCATAGCATCTCTGAATGCGTGCTTTTGATCGGGACCTGATCCGCGGAGGGCATTATGGCCAGCGGTCATGGGTACCGCGCAAACAGGCCGAACACATGGCTGCTCCGACCAATGCTGCAGCGTGAAGATTCTCCTTGCCAACCCGGAGCCGTCCACACATGGCCCATATTCGTACAGCGCTTTGATCGCCGCGATGTCCGCTCTTGGACTGCCTGCTGACGGCGGATCTTCGACTAGGCTAGCCGATCACTAGCTCTCCCGCACATTCCCCGAACGCAAGGTCCGCTTCAATCCGCGCCGAGATATGCCGCCTTAACCTTGGGATCGGACAACAGCGCCGCGGCTGCGCCGGTCAAGGCGATACGGCCGGTCTCCAGCACGTAGCCGCGGTCGGCGATTCCGAGCGCCGCGGTGGCGTTCTGCTCGACTAGCAGGACGGTGATGCCGCTCGCCTTCAGCGCCACGATCGCAGCGAGGATCTGATCGACGAGAATGGGCGACAAGCCCAGCGACGGCTCGTCGAGTAGCAGCAGTTTCGGCTTACCCATCAGCGCACGGCCGAGCGCCAGCATCTGCTGCTGGCCGCCGGACAAGCCGCCGGCGACGAGATGGCGTTTCTCGCGCAGCACCGGGAACATCGCAAACACCCGCTCGCGGTCCTGCTCGATCTCGCCGTCGCGGCGCATGTAGGCGCCGAGCCGCAGATTATCCTCGACGCTCAAGGGGCCGAACACCTGCCGCCCCTCCGGCGCCTGCGTCATGCCGCGCTCGACGCGGCGGTGCGGCGGCAATCTGTCGATGCGCGCGCCGAGGAAGCGGATTTCGCCACTGCTAATCGGCTGTACGCCCGACAGCGCGCGCAATAGCGTGGTCTTGCCTGCACCGTTGGAGCCGATCAGTGCCACCACCTCGCCCGTGCGCACCTCCAGGCTGACGCCTTTTAGCACCCCTATGCGGCCGTAGGCGCTGTGCAGGTTCGACACCTCAAGCACGTGCAGCCCCCCGCGCGCCATGTTTGCCGAGATAGGCCTCCAGCACAGCCGGATTGTCGCGAACTTCGCGCGGCGTGCCTTCGGTCAACGGCCGGCCGCGCTCGAGCACCAGGACCCGGTCGGAAACTTTCATCACCAGCTTCATGTCGTGCTCGACCAGCACCACTGCGATGCCCTTGTTTGCAACGCGCCGCACCAAGTGATCGATTTCTTCGGTCTCGACGGAGTTGCAGCCGGCCGCCGGTTCATCGAGCAGCAGCACCCGCGGCTCGGCGGCCAGCGCGCGGGCGATCTCGATTCGCTTGCACGCGCCGTAGGGCAGTGAGCCGGCGAGCTGGTCGGCGCGGCGACGCAGGCCCACCTCGTCGAGCAGCGCCAGCGCCGCCTCCCGCGTCGCGCGATTCTGTCGCGTGACCGACGGCAGCCGGAACAGGTCGGAAAGCAGATGACACCTTTCGCGCAAATGCCGTCCGACCATCACGTTCTCTGCGGCGGTCATGCGCTGGAAGATTTGCAGGTTCTGGAAAGTGCGCGACAGGCCGAGGGCGGCTAGCGCCTCCGGCGCACACCCGGTTACGTCTTCCCCCATCAGCTCGACGTGGCCCCGGTCGGCCACATAGAGGCCCGACACCACGTTGAACAGCGTGGTTTTGCCGGCGCCGTTCGGCCCGATGATGGACAGAATCCGCCCCGCGTCGACAGAGAAGCTGACGTCGTCGACGGCCTTGATGCCGCCGAACGAAATGCCGATGTTGCTCGCGGTAAGGATCGTCATGTGCGCACCCGCCCTGCCAGCCATCTCGACACCGTGGGTACGATGCCGTCGCGCATGAAGATCATGGACACAATAATGATCAGGCCAAGCAGCAGATGCTCATACTCCTGGAATACGGTCAGCACCTGCGGCAGCGTGATCAGCATGGCGGCGCCGACGATGCTGCCGACCACCGAGCCCAGTCCACCCAGCACCACCATGGTGACGAGCTCGACCGAGTGCAGGAAGCCGGCCTGATCCGGATTGACGAAGCCGTTCATCATCGCAAGCATGGAGCCTGCCAGCGAGGCATAGACCGCTGCGATCACAAACGCCTGCAGCTTGAAGCGCGCCACGTCGACGCCGGCCACGCGGGCAGCGACCTCGCTGTCATGCAGCGCGCGAAAGGCGCGGCCGGTCGGGGTCTCGCCGAGATTGAGCGCGATCCAGGTGCCGGCGACGAGCACGCCGCCTGTGATCCAGTACCAGGTGCTCGATCCGGTGGCGCGCCAGCCGAGCAGCGACAGCTTCGCCACCGACATGCCATCGGGCCCGCCGGTCCACCGGCTTTCGGTAGTGATCACCAGGGCCACAAGCACACCGAGGCCAAGCGTGGCAATCGCAAGGTAGTGTCCCTTCAAGCGCAGGATGGGACGACCGACGAGCCAGGCCAACGCCGCCGAGATCACCGCGCCGATCAGCAGCGCGCCCCAGGACGGCAGGCCGACATGAGCAGGCCCGATCGCCACGGCATAGGCGCCGATTCCGAAGAAGCCGGCGTGGCCGAGGCTCACCTGCCCCGCCTGCCCCATCAGGATGTTGAGGCCAACCGCCGCAAAGGCCGATACCCACACCAGCGAAGCGACGCGGAAGTAGTAGCTGGACGGAAACCCCAGCGGCAGCAGCACGACGATCGCGGCGAGCACGATCAGCGTCAGGCTGCGATGGCCAAGCCACGCTGGCATCAAACCCTCTCCACCACGCGGCGTCCGAACAGGCCTTGCGGCATGGCGAACAGCACGACGAGAATGACTATGAAAGCGAAGGCGTCCTTGTAGGTCGAGCTGAGATAGCCGGCGCCGAACGCCTCGAGCAGGCCGAGCAAAAGCCCGCCGGCCACCGCACCAAGCGGATTGCCCATGCCGCCGAGCATTGCCGCGGCAAAGCCCTTCAAAGCCAGCAGCGTCCCGACGTCATAGCTCGTCAGCGTGATCGGCGTGATCAGGATGCCGGCGACGGCGCCGATCGCCGCCGATCCGCCGAATGCCAGCGCCATCACGGTTGTGGTGTTGATCCCCACCAACCGCGCCGCCAGGCGATTGGCGGCAGTGGCAAGCACGGCCTTGCCCAGCACGGTACGTTCGAGAAACACGTACAGTAACAGCACGATCACCGCAGCGCCGCCGAGCACCCAGAAGCTCTGCGGCTGCACCGCGGCGCCGAACAGGTTGATCGGCGCGTCGCCAGAGAACGACGGCAGCTTGTGGAACTGCTTGTCGAACAGCATCTGTGCTGCGCCGCGCAGCAGGATTGAGGCGCCGATGGTGATGATGATCAAGGTGACGGCGGGCGCGCCGCGGGCCGGTTCGATCGCAAGCCAATACAGCAGGAGGCCGACGGCCACGGCGACGGTGACAGCAATGAGTGCCGCCAGCGGCAGCGGAACGCCGGCGGCTGCGACAAACACCGTCACCATGCCCCCCAGCATGACGAACTCACCCTGCGCGAAGTTCACCACGTCGGAGGCGTTATAGATCAACGTGAAGCCGAGCGCGACCAGCGCATAGACCGCGCCCACCGTCAGCCCGGACATCAGGAATTGGAAGAATTCGGCCATATGCCCGCTTTGATTGTCCTGGTTGAACGCAGCTCTTCGACGCCTGATCGCACGCGCATGTCCGGTAATGTGGCCTCATCCTTCGAGACGGCGCTTCGCGCCCCGCTGAGGAGGGGCTAGTGTCACATTTTCTGCGTCATACGCGCGCTTGACCCGCGTATCCGTCTTGCTGACGCGCGCATCCATCGTCCCGAAACACGCTCGCGCCCTGTCAATTGCGGCGAACTCATCTCCCCTCATGGTGAGGAGCGCGGCGCAGCCGTGCGTCTCGAACCGTGAGGCCTTCAGTTATCAGACGTCGGCACAATACCGCCTCACGTCCCGGGCGCCAGCAGGCTCCAGTCGCCACCCTTGATTTCGAGCAAGCGGAACGCCGACAGATCGAGGCCGAGGTGATCGGTCGGCGACATGTTAACCACACCGCCAGTGCCGACAAAGCCCTTGGTTTTCTCAATTTCGTCGCGCAGCTTCTTCGGATCGGTCGAATTCGCCCGCTTTATCGCTTCGACCAGAATGAAGAGACCGTCATAGGCATGGCCCCCGAAGGTGGAGACCGGCTGCTTCGCGGTGTCTTCATATGTCTTCTTGTAGTCGACCACGACCTTCTTCTGTGGATCGGAGTCCGACAGCTTGTCGCCGACGAGCAGCGCCGCCGCCGGCAGGCGCACGCTTTCCGCAGCAGATCCTGCAAGCTCGATGAAGCTCTTCGAGGCAACGCCATGGCTCTGATAGAGTGGCGTCGCGGTCATGCCGAGCTGGGCATAGTTGCGCGTCACAATCGCCGGCGCTTGACCGAAACCGGCATTGACCACTGCCTGGATGCCAGCGGTGTTCTTGATCTTGGTCAGCTGCGCGGTCATGTCGCTGTCGCGCGGGCCGTAGGTTTCCTCGGTGATGACCTGCACGCCGTAATTCGGCGCCACCTTCAGGCACTGTGTCCGCATCGATGTGCCGAAACCGTCGGTGCTGGAAATTATCGCGATCTTGCTCAGGTTGCGCTGCTTCAAGTTTTCAAAGATCTTTTCGCACGCCATCTTGTCGGTGTGCGGCGTCTTGAAGACATACTTGCGGACCGGCTCGATGATTTCGATCGCGCCGCCGAGCGAAATGAGCGGCACCTGCGCTTCCTCGAACGCCGGAATCATCGCCATGGTCGTACCGGTGGTCGACCCGCCCACCATGGCCACCACCTTGTCGTCTTCGATAAGCCGGGTAGCGAAGGTGCGCGCCTTGTTGGCGTCGCCCCCGTCGTCATAAATCACGAGCTCGATCTTCTTGCCGCCGACGCCGCCGGTGCTGTTGATCTTGTCGACGTACATCCGCAGCGTCTTTTCCTCGGGATCGCCGAGGAACGAGGCCGGGCCGGTGATCGAGAGGATCGAACCGATCTTGATGCTCTGCTGCGCAAAGGCGGGATGGCACAGCGCCAAGCCGAGCGCGCCGGCCGCAGCAAGACATTTCATGGCTGAGAGAGGTCTCATGAATTCCTCCTGGTTTCGGGGTGCTCGTTTTTGCAGAGAGCTTGCCCGGCGCATCGCATCCATTCGAGGGATGAGCGGCCTTCCTCCTCAATATAGTTGACCGAACGGATCAGCGCCGTCAGAAACTACCACGGTGGGCCGACGTATTTCCTTATGTCAATGATGTTTACCCATACCGGCTTTGGCCCTGAGCCGCCAATTGGCAAGCTAGAGCCACCGTCGGGTGCTGGAGGGACCAGGTTCGCGCGGACGAGGTGGAAGACGTGGTTGGCTTCGACAAGCAAAGCTTGATCGGCCTGCGAAGACGTTGTTCATCGGCATCCATCCGCTCGTGCAGGCGGCGCGCGGGGCGAAGGCTCGCGCCGCTGGCCCGGCGTGGCGAGACCTTTCGGCGAACCCAGCCGTAGATCGGCTACCCGGCTATGCTGCCGCGGGCTTCATCTTCCGATTGGCTTCTAGCCTCCGATCGACCAGCGCCACGACTCATCAAGAGCGCGGTGGCGCATGCCCTTCTGCTTCGCAGCAAGCTGAACGAGTTTGTCCGCGCGCTCAATCTTCGAGGCACCGTTGTTCAGGGCCCGGGCGGCGGAGGCCGGGCGCAACAGGCTTTCCGCCGCCGCGGCGTACTTTTCGAACGGCACCAATTCGCCGCGCGAGGCGCCGATCTTGACGCACACATCGAGGACGAAATCATAAATCGACCGCGACGCTGCCAGATCCGAATGAACGGCCTCTCGGGCGGTGCGCATGCCGTCCTCGGTGATACACCGGTAGTTCCCGGCCATCAGCATGGCCCACTTGGCCAAGGGTACGTAAATGGAATCGTAAAACCGCAACTTCACCGGCAATTCGATCCTGCCTTCGGGTGCATCGAAGCGCGCGGCATCGATCTCCTTCTCCAACTGCCGGACGATCTCGTTGCCCCTCTCGACGTCAAAGTGGGCGACCTTGAAGTTCGTGGGCAGCGTCACCTGCAATATATATTGGCCTTTTCGTCAGGTGGTCGTATCGCCTGCGGATCGGGACTGCAGAGCGTCATCGTGCTCGGGTCGAAATCCTCCCAGACGGCCGGCTCCGTATAGGCAGGCTTAAGCAGCTCGGACTCTATCCCCGGAATACGCCTCATATAGAGAAGCGGTGGCATGTTCATGATCGACATGCACGGCATCCTCCCGCACTCCGGGCGATCCGTACTGCGGCTCCTGCATCGCAAGGCCGATAAGGTCGTATTCCTGCGGGTCGAGGTCAGTCGCTCCCGCGGCTGACACTCGGCCGGGCAGCTTGCGAGAATCCAGCTCGATGGGTTCGCTCCGGCCGCGGATCGGAATCCGAACACGAAACCCTTCGGAATTGATGATCTGCCTCGGCCGGAAGACAGACAAGTTTCACCGAATGCGCGCCGAGCAGAATCTTCGACGCAAGCAACGAACCGTATGAAGCGCCTAGGATGAGAATGTTGTATGTCGACATCGCCGAGTTTCCTTTGAGATCTTAGCTCGGGTTCATTGCGGCCTGCTTTGTGCCATCGGCCGGCTCGACGCCGCCGGTGCGGTGACGACAAGCGGCGCATCCGGCCGAACCGTGGCGACTGGAGCTGCGCCGGCGAACCGGATTCTTGGACCCGAGGCGAGCAGTATGGTCCAGTTGCCAGCGCAACATCCAAGATGATCAGCTCGGCTGCGACGCCACAGCGGCGGAGATCTCTTCAAGAGAAGCCGCGTACTGTTCGCAGGGCATGCCGTCGACACTCATCTGCGGTCGCCCCGGGATTGTGATCCGGCTGTCGACCCCCTGCCCGGTTTCCACCGCCGCCGATGGGAACCGGTGATCCATATAGCGATTGAAATAGCGCAGATAAGCGTTCCGCAACGCCGGCTTCGATGGCCTCCGCGGCGCGGGCAAGATTGCATTTTGCCATTGGGTGATGTCGCGTTTGACTTTGCGCGTCGATCCGGGCCACTGTCTCGTTCACTGTATCCACCTCGACTTGCCTGCTTGAAGGTGCCGGGTTGGTTCTGATGGTTTCGTCAGGCCCGTGTTGGCTTCCGGGGATGGAATAGCTCTTCGACGGACTGCTTCGGGTCCGCGATCCGAGAGCGGTCCTTGTGATCGTTCTTTTGTGCCTCGAGTTTCTGCAGGAAGCGAAAACGCGGCGATCGGGTCGCGTGCCCCGATCGGCCGTGCTTGGTCATGCCGAAACCCTTTTGACCGCCATGCGTCATTTGATGATCCCGATGGAAGCTGTGCGGCTCATCTCTTGCACCGGGAGCCGCCACCGGGGGCCAAGCCTCATGCGGTTCGCCAAAGCACGATCGGAGGGAAAGGATAGCCCTGATCGTCAAAGGGCGCGAGGCTGGGATAGTCGGTTTGCGAGAAATGCTGCAGTGCGGCGGGCTGGAATGGTCAAAACATCACCATGCCTGCGCGCCACTTCAGTTCGGCGGACGGCGCCTGACCCACGGCGTCGCGCGGCCGGCACAGCGCCGCTGACGGTTCGATGCCCCAGCAGCTCCTCGCATGAGGCGGCGATGGATCGGCCGGGGCTGGGGAGGTGCATTACTGACGCCGAACGCGTTGGACAAGGATACATCAAAGAGCTGTGGTTTGGCGCGATACAATGGCCTAAAATGCGGCAATGAGCCCCCCACTAGGAGCTTGAACGTGGCGAGATCATCTGTGTCCTCGACAAAGGAGGATAAACCATGGAGCAGAGAAACGTAGATCGTAGAAGCTTTCTCAATAACCTCGGCGTGACGGTCGGCGCAGCCGCGGCGGCAACCGCAATACCGGTCGTAAAACCTGCATCGGCGCAGAGCCCCGCGGCGCCGAAAGGAAAGATCCCCGATACGCCGCTCAAGTTCGGTCACATGACCTTCTTGACTGGCCCCGCAGCGGTGCTCGGCGAGCCCTCACTCAAAGGCCACCTCCTGGCTGCCGAGGAAATCAATGCCACGGGCGGCATTCTCGGCAAACGCAAGATCGAGACGATCACCGCCGACGAGGCAGCCGGCACTGACGCCAACGTGAAGGAGCTTCGCCGGATGAAGCTCTCCGAAAAGATCGACATGTTTACCGGCGTCATATCGAGCGGCAACACGCCGGCGCTCGGCCCGGTCGCCGAGGAGCTTGGCCTGCTGACGATCTTTGTCGACGGCTGCACCGACTTTCTGTGGGACAAGGCGGTGCCGAACCCGAAATTCGCGTTCCGCATTACCAACATCCAGTCGGCGGATGGCGTCACTTGCGCGGTGGCGGCGGCGCAGACCTGGCCTGAGGCAAAGAAGATTGCACACATTCACCCTGACTACAGCTATGGCCGCAATGCCTTCGACCATTTCAACATCGCGTTCGGCAAGCTGGTGCCCGGTACCCAGGTCGTTTCGGAAGGCTGGCCGAAGCTCGGCACTACCGACTTCACCGCTCACATCACCAAGGCGATGTCATCGACTCCGGACCTGATCGTTTCGTCGGTCTGGGGCGGCGACTACGTCGCCATGTACAAGCAGGCCCTGCGCTACGGCATGTTCAACAATGCGAAGTTTGCGAGCACGATTGCTTTCGGCGTTGCGCCGCATGCCATCGGCAAGGATCACCCGGAAGGCGTTATCGCGGGCGTACACTCGAACTACTACTTCACCTTCCCGCCGGGAAATCGTTGGCCGGCCAACAAGACATTCGTCGAGAAGTACTACAAGCGCTGGAACGAGTATCCGAACTTCCAATCGGATGGTGCGTATCACACGCTGTATATGTACAAGACGGCTGTCGAGAAGGCGAACAAGCTTGCGGGTGGGTGGCCGGAGGAAGAGGCGATCATCAGCCAGCTTGAAGGCATGTATTTCGAGACGGCGGCGGGTTATCTCTATATCCGTCCGGACAATCACCAGGGCTACAAGGACGCGGTGACCGGCTTCAGCAAGAACGTGCCCGAATACCAGTTCCAAATCCTGGATCCGAATCGGATGATCACAATTCCGATCCGGAATATCACGGCCCCGCCGCACTGGCCGAAGCCGGGTAGTGGTCATAACGATCCGACGGCGACTTACAATTGGATCAAGGAGACCTGGCCGCAGGTCACTTGAACGCGACAATCGAGACGGCCATGCCTTTGATGGTATAGCCGTCTTTCGCGATGTGGTCTTGATCGGGCGGCCGCAACTCCTCCGCGTTGTTCGGCCGCAGCGACATCTTGCTGGCGGTGGAGCGGAACATGTCTCTGTGCGCAGCTTCGCCTTGGGCGCGAATAGGCGGCCTGGTTCTGGGGCTGACGTGCGCGCTTGCTGTTGCGCCGACATCCGCACAGGCCGACCACGAGGTGTCTTATTTTCCTTCGTTCTACCCGCATGAAATCCGCATCGAGCCGCTCGATCCGGAACGAGCGGCTCGCGAGTTCGTCAACAGGACCGATCCGCTTCATCTTTATGTGGGCGCCGCACCACGCTTTTCTGGCCAGATTCCCGAGCACCTCAAGTCGGTCGAGTCACTCAAGTCGCTGATCACTGTCAGCGTCAATCCGCAGTCATCGCGGCTCCAGGGCCGCGAGGCGCGCTGCCGCGCCGTGGAACAGGCCGTTGGCGCGCTAGCGACGCCACCCGACGTCGTCATTCATCCGTATCCGATTACGCCCTATCACGCCGACTCTCTCAGCCACGCGGACCGGGTGCCGCCGACCAAGGCCGTGAGCAAACCTGCCGATGCGGACACACTGACGTTTCGTGACGGCGCCGACTTGTCCCTGCTCTCGCCGCCGGCCCGCGTCCAGACAACTGACTGGGATGTCAGCCTCGATGAGATTTCAGTGAGTGCATTACTGATTGAAGCCGGGGTCGGCTTCAATCAGTGGCCGGCGCCGCCTTGGGCCAAGGCGGGATGGTTTCAAGCGTACCAGCTGCTTCGCCCGGCCATCGGCGAGGCGAGCGACCGAGAGCATGTCGACCAGCTCTATGAGCGGCTCACCCATAACGAATTCAGGGATCGCGCCGAGCAGCTCAACCTCGAGCGTCAGTTACTGACCGCATTGCTCGGCAGTTGCGAGCGTGCTGTGATCGGGTATCGGCTGCGGCAGGAATTCTATACGGACGACTTCTCCAGCGGCATTGAGAATGTTGCCGTGGATTCGCAGTCCGGTTTGAATTCCGCCGTCTTCCTGAGGACCGTCAAGCTTAAGGATTTCCTCTGGAATGGCTCGCTGCGCATCGGTGTCGATCCTCGCCCGGCCGCAGCCTGGAATCCGATTGCCGGCTTCACCGATGCAGCCGGCCGTCTGGTGTGGTCGATCGTCGGCGACAACGCCTTCCTGCCAACTCCGCATAATAGCCGATGGGTTCAGAACCGCGCCGAAATCCGCCCCACGGACGAATCCGGCATGCGGCGGTCGGTTCGCGTTCCCGATGATGCGCTGATGCCGCAAACCGTGACCGGCAAACTTGGCCCGGTCGGGCCGAACCGCGGCGCGATGGCCAAGGTGCTGTATCGCCTTTCAGCCTCGAATTTCAGCGACGGTTCGGTGATGGAGGCGGCCGATCTGCTCTACCCGTATGCGTTGGCATTCCGCTGGGGCGCTGGCGGGCAGGATGCAGCGACCCACGATCCGGAGATCGCCAGTGCGACTCGGCTGATACGCGAGCGGCTGCGGGGCGTGAAGCTCGTCCGGGTCGAGGAAACCTCGCGGACAATCGCTGACCAGACCTTCACCCATCGCAGCCCGATTGTCGAGATCTACCTCGATAATCTCACTTTCGACGAACAGCAGAGTGCCCTCATTGCGCCACCCTGGAGTTCGGCGCCCTGGCACGTGCTTGCGCTGATGGAGGCAGCGGTCGAGCGCGGCATCGCAGCCTTCTCGCGCGGCGAAGCTGATCGGCATCAGCTTCCGTGGCTCGACCTGGTCCGCGATCCAGCGCAACTGAAAACGTTGCGCGCGCTGATCAAGGAATTTGCCCAAACCGGCTACCGGCCGGCGGCGCTGGAATTGCTGGTCGGCCCGGACACGGCAAGGGCCCGCTGGCAGCTTCTCGACCAGTTCGTTGAAGCCAACGGTCATTTGCTGGTAACCAACGGACCCTACCGGCTAAAGGCCTTGTCGCCTGACACGTTTGTTTTCGAGGTTGTGCGGGAATTCACCTATCCCGTTGGTCTCGGTACGTTCGACGGCTTTGCCTATCCGGCACGCGCGCTCATCAGCACAATGGAGCGCGAGGGCGATCTCGTGCTGGTCAGTGCCGACGCCGAAGTCACCGTCAAGCAGCAGCGCGACCATCGCCTCGTCCGGGCGGCGCTGCGGCCCGACACGCTGCGCGGCAGACTGCAGCCTGTTCGGCCGGAATCGCACTACGTTATCGTTGACCAAGACAGTCGGGTCATTGCCGTCGGAAGCTTGGTCCGGCAACCGGACAATCGCTTTGCTGCATCTCTGCCGACCACCCTTCGGCCCGGCGTCCATACGTTGTTCGCGGCGATCTTTCTCGACGGGAACACGATCAATCCAGCAATCGGACGCATTGAACTGGCGAACGGCGGGACAATTGGCAAGGCAGGACCAGCCGGGGATGCAAAGGACGCGGAGAGAAGACCGTGACGATCTTCGTCATCCAGATCCTCAACTCGTTTTTCTACGCGGCGGTCCTGTTCCTTATCGCCGCCGGCCTAAGTCTCATTTACGGCGTCATGCGCATTGTGAACCTGGCGCATGGGGCGCTCTATGCGCTTGGCGCCTATATCTCCGCCTGGATTGTCGGCAGCGCGGTCGGCCACGCGCTGGAAGGAAATCTCGGCTTGGCCGGAATGTTGCTCCTCCTTCCGCTCGGCGCCGTCGCCATCGCAGCTCTCGGCGCGCTGATCGAGCCCACCCTGCTGCGCCCGCTCTACCAGCGATCGGAGGAATATCACCTGCTGGTCACGTTCGGCCTCCTCTTGATCCTCGAAGACGTCATGAAACTCCTGTTCGGCCGCACGCCCCTATCGGCCGGAGCAATCATGGATCAGATGGGCAGCATCCCCGTTGGTCGCCTGATATATCCCACCTACAACCTGTTCGTCGTCGCAGTCGGTGTTGCCGCCGCGATCGGACTGTGGGCGTTTATCTACCGCACGAAGTTTGGCGTCATCCTGCGCGCTACCTCGCAGGACCGACGCATGGCTGCAGCACTCGGTATCAATGTCAGTCGCGTCTATGTCCAGGCCTTTGCCATCGGTTGCTTCATGGCCGGCCTCGGCGGTGCGGTGGTGGTGCCGGCGCAGGCGGCGGTCCTTGGCCTGGGTATCGAGGTGCTTATCCTGGCCTTCGTGGTCGTTGTGATTGGAGGGCTCGGGAGCTTGCAAGGAGCGCTCGTCGGCGCGTTGATCGTCAGCTTCGTGCGCACCGCAGGCATTCAATTTTTCCCTGAAATCGAACTTGCGGTTCTTTACCTAATTGCAGCCGCAGTCCTGCTCGTCCGTCCCACCGGCTTGTTCGGAAGGGCATGACGATGGTGACAACAGCGGCCACCGGCATCTCGATTTGGCTGACCACGACCGTCTCTGCTTTCGTTCTTGCTGTCCTTGCGGCCCTCCCGCAGATCGTTGATCCTTATCAGACGGTGCTACTGACCTACGGTCTGATCATGGCCATTGCCGCACTCGGCTTCAATCTGTTGCTGGGATACACTGGCCTCTTGTCATTCGGCCATTCCGCTTATTTCGGCGCCGGCGCCTATGCAGTGGCCTTCATCATGCGAGATCTAGGCGCTCACTCCATGGAGCTATGCATCGTCGGCGGGATGCTTGGTACACTGATCATTGCGGCGATCTTCGGATTCGTCTGCGTCCGGCACACACGCATTTTTTTCGGCATCCTGACGCTTGCATTGTCGCAGGTTCTCTGGAGCCTTGCCTTCAAGTTCTTCTGGGTAACGGGAGGTACCGACGGGATTCGGGTACCCTATGCCAGTCTCACCCTGCTTGGCGGCTTGGTCGATTTCAAGGGACCAGGTTCGTTCCAGCGGTTCATCTATGCCTACTACTACTATGTGCTGGTGCTGTTTGCCGCCTCTACGATCCTTATGTGGGTGATCGCCCATTCACCGTTCGGCAAGGCGCTGCAAGCGATCCGCGACAACGAAACACGAGCGCGGTTCGTTGGCATCTCTGTACGGCGCTATCGCTGGATCGCTTTCATGGTTTCCGGGACCTTTACGGGACTTGCCGGGATTCTGTGGGTTCCGCTCAACGGTCTCACCACGCCCGACATTCTCTATTGGCCATTCTCCGGCGAGATCGTGTTCATGACCGTGTTGGGTGGATTCCGCTCCTTCACCGGCCCGATCGTCGGCGCGATGGCGTTCAACTACCTGAAGACCTACGCGATCGCCAGCACCGAATATTGGCAGCTACTGCTCGGCGTGGTGCTTGTCATTCTGGTGATGGCGCTCCCCGCTGGCATCGTTGGAACTGCCGCGCGGCTCGCTGCAAAGCTCGGGAGATGGACGAAATGACTCTCCTGCAGACGGTCAACCTGAAGAAATATTTCGGCGATACGCACGCTGTCGATGATGTTAACTTGACCATTGCCGAGGGCGAGTTCATTTCGGTGGTCGGCCCCAATGGAGCCGGAAAGACCTCGCTTTGCAACCTCATCAGCGCCCTTCTCGCTCCCGATTCCGGAAAAATCATCTTCAAGGGTCGTGACGTGACCCATTCATCCGTGATTGAGCGGGTGAAAGCCGGCATCGCACGCAGCTTCCAGCTGGTCAACCTGTTCGATGATCTGACAGCCTTCGACAACGTCGCACTCGCGATCTTTTCGCGCGATGGCAAGATTCGAAACATGGCGGCGCTCGCCGACCGCGACCACGAGGTAGCCATCGAGGCCGATACTATCCTCGATCAATTCGGACTCGCGAGCAAGCGCAACGAGCCTGCTCGGGGTCTCGCGCAAGGCGAACGCAAACTGCTGGATGTGGCGCTCGCTTACGCTCTGCGGCCGAAGCTCTTGTTTCTCGATGAGCCGACCAGCGGGGTGAGCACTCGCGAGAAGGACAAGATCATGGACATCATCGCCTCGGTCGTGCGCGGCGAAGGCATCACTGCCGCGATCATCGAGCACGATATGGATGTCGTCTTCAAGTATTCCAACCGAATTGTGGTGATGCACCAGGGAGCGATCCTCGCCCAGGGCACGCCGGACGCCATCAGAAACAATGACGATGTTGCGATGATCCTTCTCGGCTCTTCCGGGCCGGATGCGTTTTCGCGAAAGGAATGATCGTGCTAGAGGTCAAGACAATCCACACCTACCGCGGCCCCGCTCACATCCTCAACGGCGTTTCGCTGCGCGTGGACAGGCAGGAGGTCGTGTGCCTGGTCGGCCGTAACGGCGCCGGCAAGACCACAACGATCGAGAGCATTATGGGCTTCCTGCCGCTGCAGGCAGGGCAGATCGTATTTGCCAATGAGGACTTGACCAGGCTTGCCCCACACGAACGCGCCAAACGCGGAATCGGCTATTCGCCGGAGGATTGCGGTGTGTTCCCGGAACTGTCCGTCGACGACAATTTGATGATCAGCCGCTGGCTCGGAGATGAGGTGTCGCGCCGGCGGGACGGCACTGTGCGTCCAGACCCGCAGACTCAGGCTTTCGCGGTCTTTCCCGAAGTTCGGAATCTGCTGCAACGCCAAGGTATGCATCTGAGCGGCGGCCAACGCAAGATGGTCGCGATTGCACGCGCGATGATGTTGTCGCCGTCCCTTCTCCTGCTCGACGAGGCATTCGAGGGGCTCGCGCCGGTCGTGGTCAATCGGTTCACGGAAGCCGTCATGAAGATCAAAGCGATGGGTGTGTCCATCCTGATCGCGGAATCGCATCTCGCCGCCGCGTCGCGTATCGGCGACCGGCTCTATGTGATCGACCGCGGCGAGATCATCTTCCACGGTTTGCCAACCGAAGCGCGCACCGATGAGAGGGTGATGAAGGCCCTGCGCGGTTGAAGCGCGTCGTCGCACGCGTGCACGATGTGGGGTACGGCTTTGCTGGGATTGCATCATGAGACGCTGCCTGACGTTCGGATTGCTGTTGTCGGCCCTGACCGTAACCGGAGCAGTGCGAGGCGGTCACGAGTTGCCGGTCTATCCATCCTACTATCCGCATGAGATCGAGATCAGGACCGTCGCTCCTGACGCCGCGGAGAGCCTGCTCCAGCAGTCCAAGATCCACGCCTTTCTCGGAGGCGAGCTTCGCCTTTCGGGCTCTCCGCCGGATCAGATCGCTGCTGTGGAATCATTGGACTCCTCGGTGACAGTCCGCATCAACCCGCAATCGTCATATGCGAAAACGGATGCGACCGCTTGCGCGGTCACACGTGCTGTTGCCCGGAAAATCAGCTCGAACAATCCGGATGTGATCCTGCACCCCTATCCGATCACACCGCTGCACGGCGATTATTTGTACCACGTCGATCTTGCCGAAGCGGCGAAGAGCCGCTTGCTCTCCGACGCCCCGGTTGAGCCAACAATCCGGGATCTGAAGATGAAGGCGGCCAACGCTTCCGCGAAACGCCTGCTCGGCCCCGAGCAAGCGGAGCCGGGATTGGATTGGGACATTGAGGTCAAGCAAACGAGCTTGCCCGAACTCATGGCCTCGGCAATGACCGTGATCAACGGATGGCTGGTCCCGCCAACGGCGAGGAGTGGATGGTACCAGGCCTATCTCGTTCTGCACGACGCAACCGATGTCGGCCCAAAAGAGCGCGTGAAAGCTGACCTGCAGCGGATTCAATCCGGCGCTTTCAACGATCCGGTTGATCGCATCAATCTGGAGCGGGCGATCGTGACCACCCTCGTCGGCGACTGCCGCCAACTTGTCGTCGGCTACACGATCAAGCGGGAATATTTCAATACCGAGTTCTCGGCCGGGGTCGAGAACGTCGCTTTCGATTCCCTTACTGGCCTCAATTCAGCGATCTTCCTCCGCACGGTGAAGCTGAAGGACTTTCCCTGGAATGGTTGGCTGCGTCTCGGAATCGATGCACAGCCGACATCCGCCTGGAACCCGATCACGGGCTTTTCCGACCAATTCGGACGACTAATGTGGTCTTCCGTCGGAGACCCCGCTCTGTTGCCCTCGCCCTACGACGAGACCTGGATGGCTAATCGTATCTCGGAGATCCAGGCTACGCCGCCCCGATGAGGATCTGCAGCGATGCCTTACGCACTTTTTCGCACCTGTTTCGTCGGCACGGTCCTCGCTTGGGTAACAGGGGCGGCGAGCATCGGAGCCGGCGCCGCGGAACTCACATTCGACTTCCGCATCGAACGTGGGCGAATAACGGAGAGCGCACCGGTAGTCCGGGTCAAGCAAGGCGATGTCGTCAGACTGCGATGGAGCACGGATCGGCCAATCGTCGTGCATCTGCACGGCTATGACATTGAACGAAAGATCGAGCCCGGCACCGTTAGTCTGATGGAATTCGCCGCGAACGCAACCGGGCGGTTTCCGGTGGAAGTCCATGGGTCTGCTGGGCCCGGCGGCCACTCACATGGGGAAGCTCCACTTGTGCGTATCGAGGTCTATCCGTAACCAGATGCATCGGCAGCGCCTGATCGCGACGCGATGCTGCCTGGTCGCGACCGCGACTTTTCTTATGAGTGTCGCACCGGCCGGCGCGCACGGCTTTGGCCAGCGTTATGATCTCCCCCTTCCGCTATCGCTTTATCTCTTCGGCGGTGCGACTGCGGTCGTGCTCTCCTTCGTGGTTGTCGGCCTGTTTGTCCGCCGCACGACGCCGGCACACGCCTATTCGCGCGTAGATTTTTTCGACTACCGGTTCGGAAAAGCCATCGCGGCGTTGGGCGTTCCACTCAAGCTAATCGCTCTCGTCCTGTTTGTCGCGATGCTGGCGGCGGGCTTTTTCGGCGATCAGAATCCTTACCGAAACCTCGCGCCTACGCTCGTCTGGATCATAGCCTGGATCGGCCTCGCCTATATTGCGGCTTTCGTCGGAAATATCTGGCCGCTCATCAATCCATGGCGGACCGTCTTCGACGGCGTGGAGATGGCGTACAGGCGCGTTTGTGGTCGCAAGCTCGCGCTCGACAAACCGTATCCCCCCGCACTCGGTGTCTGGCCCGCCGTGCTCTTGTTGCTGGCCTTCTCATGGACTGAGCTCGTCTATCCGACGCCCGCTGTGCCCTCACACATAGCTTCCTTCGCACTTGGTTATTCCGTACTGACCTGGACCGGCATGTTCGTTTTCGGCAGCGAGACCTGGCCGCGGCACGGCGAGCTTTTCACCGTCATGTTCGGCACCTTCGCCCGCTTCGCGCCAACGGAGATACGCACCGCCCAGCCGAAACCCCAATTGTTGCTGCGACCCTTTGGAGCGGGGTTGATCGGTCGCGAACAGGCTTCGCCATCGATGATGGCATTGGTGCTGCTGCTTCTGTCGAGCGTTCTTTACGACGGCCTGATTGCGACTCCCGAATGGTCGGTCGCGGAAGCTGCTCTCAGGGCGCGTTTGTACGATGTCGCCGAGGTCGGCCCGGTAGCACTGCGTAGCATCGGCCTGGTTGGGTTCTGGCTCCTGTTCATGTCGGCCTATTTGATAGTGAGCGCCATCATGAGCGCGATAACAGAGTGGCAACCTTCACCACGGCAGATCGCCCAGAGCTTCGCGCTCATGCTGATCCCGATCGCGCTCGGCTATCACCTGGCGCATTACCTCGTATACTTCCTAGTTCAGGGGCAATACATCATTCCGTTGCTTTCTGATCCGTTCGGCTACGGCTGGAATCTGTTCGGAACCGCGAGTTACCGGCCGAACATTGCAATCGTGGGCGCCCGCTTCGCGTGGTACGCGGCGCTCGCGGCCGTTCTTCTCGGGCACATCGCAGCAGTCTATCTCGCGCATGCGCAGGCGATGCAGACATTTGCCACGCACAAGCTCGCCTTGACCTCGCAGATCCCGCTGACCGCGCTCATGGTGGTCTACACCTTCGTGAGTCTGTCAATCCTGGCCGAGCCGATCATCGAGCGCGAGAGGCCATCTGCGCAACCATCGGCCGTCACGCAACGTATGCTAACGATTCCCGCCGATGCGGTACTGCCTGACCTGGACAGCGGCCGACTCCAGGCCGTCGGACACGGCAAATTCGCCAAGACGAAACTGGTCTATCGTCTGCTCGGCTCGGCGTTCCACGACGGGACGAAGATGACGACTGCCGATCTGCTCTACCCGTACATCTTTGCATATCGCTGGGGTATTCGTGGCGACGGCAGCGAGACGCAGTACGATCAATCGCTGGATGTGGCAACTGCGCCGATCCGTCGTGAGCTTGCCGGATTGCGGGTCGTGGGCAGCGAAACCGCATCCAAATCCGTCCGGATTGGTGACGTCGATTTTCTCCGCGAAGTGCTCACGATCGAAGTCTATACGACCACGGCACCGACAAGCCCGGAACGGGAGGCGATCCCGGCACCGCCCTGGAGTACGCTGCCCTGGCATCTCCTCGTCCTGATGGAGGAAGCGGTCGGCCGGAACTGGGCGACGTTCTCGCGGACAGAAGCTGTTCGCCGCGGCGTCGAATGGCTGGACCTCGTGCGCTCACAACCACTGAACGCGCGGCTCGCGGCCCTGACCGAGCGCTTTGAGCGTGAAGGCTACAGGCCCGAAGCATTGGCCCCGCTCGTCAGCGTTGACGAGGCACGCCGGCGGTGGGCGGGACTCTCCGCGTTCTACAAGGCCAACGGCCACTTCCTGGTGGCGAACGGACCTTATCGGCTCAAGAGCTGGTCGCACGACAGCGTGGTGCTCTCTGCGTTCAGAGACTTGAGCTACCCATTGGGCGTCGGTTCCTACGATATCTATCCGATTCCGCGTCGCGGATTCGTCACAGAGGTGGATTGGACGGGTGACAAGGTGCGATTGTCCGGCGACATCGAAATGATCGACAAGTTTCAGCGCAGGCATCGCCTTAAGCGTGTACCGCTCTCATCCATACCGCCCGACGTACTGAAACGGACACCCTTGGAATGCCGGATCGTGGTCGTCGACGATCAGAAGCATGTGGTACTCGCCGGCGCTACCCCTCTTGGCGAAAGCTCCTTGTTCCAATTCGATTTCAAGAATCGGCTGCCGGCCGGCCACTATACGATGTTCGCGGTCGTGACGATCAACGGCAATGTCATGAATGCCGATATTCGGCAGATACCGATCATCCTTTCTTCCGATCGAAAACGCGAAGAAGCCCGGTAGGAGTAAGCGCCGGAACAGGTCGTTGCTCGACGAACACCGTACCGCTGCCCGGCCTGTGGTAGTTGGGGAGCGACGCGACCCTCGACCGGATTTTTGTCCTTGCCGCAACCAGCCGAGCCCTTGTCCGTCGTCAACGACAGAGCTGTGCTCGCGACGATCACGGTCAGCTCTTAGATCACACGCGGGCGCCCTGCCCTTCGACCTAGCTGTTTGCGTCGGTCAGAACTTCAACCCGAAATCACGTCATGCCTAGAAAGAGCGACTGCCCGGCTTGCCGTCGATAGATTTTTCTTGATCTCCCGGTGCACACGTCGTGCACACGCCGCCTTCTAACACATTGAAAAAATTGAACTCTCGTTCCAAATCCATCATTGGACAAAGCGTGGCGCCGTTCCCGGGTCGCTGCGGCTATTGCGAAAATGGCTATCGCCCGCACAGCGGGAGCAGTTCGCCAGGAGGGGCTACTTCGAAGTCGTCGGAAGCGACAGCGGAACGCGGTACAGGATCCACGCCGGGGCCTCGGTGAACGTGTGCGAGATCGACGAAAGAGGTCGCCTGCAGGAGGGGTTGTGTTTCATGCCGATTGGCGCGCTGCCGATCGGAGATGTCATGCTCGCCCAGAAGATCGCGCTGGAGACATGCGAGGACAAGGCGCGCGCCGTGGCCCGCAGGTTCACTCCGAACGGTTTCCATTTCAGACAAACCCGACCTCTCGGCTAACGCCGCGGACCTCATCGCGACTGCGGCGGAGCCCGTTCTATGCCGACTTCCGCTGCGGCTTCGACGTCGTCTTCCTTGCAGCGTTCTCCTTCGCCGGCTTCTTACCAGAGATCGCCAGCAACATCTTTCTGTCCGGCGGCCGCTTTCTTCGGCTTCTTCGTGGCTTTCGGGGGCTGCTCCTTGCCGACGCTCCGGCGCAGCGCCTCCATTAGGTCGACGACGTTGCCGGCGGCGGGACGCTCCTTCGGCGTGATCGGCTTGCCGGCGCGCTTCTGGTTGATGAGCTCGACGAGCGCGTTTTTGTAGTGGTCCTCGAACTTGTCCGGCTCGAACCGCCCCGACTTCTGGTTCACGATGTGCTTGGCGAGATCGAGCATGTCCTTGGTAATTTTGACGTCCTGGATTTCCTCGAAATATTCCTGCTCGGACCGCACTTCGTACGGGTAGCGCAGGAGCGTACCGACTAGCCCCTTGTCGAGCGGTTCGAGCGCGATGATGTGCTCGCGGTTGGTGAGGACGACACGTCCGATCGCGACCTTGTCCATCTCGCGGATGGTCTCGCGGATCACCGCGAACGCGTCATGGCCGACCTTGCCGTCGGGCCGCGGGTAGTAGGGGCGGATCAGATAGCGAGGGTCGATCTCACTGCGGTCGACAAACTCGTCGATCTCAATCGTGCGGGTGGATTCCAGTGCAACGTTTTCGAGTTCCTTCTTCGAGACCTCGATGAAGGTATCTTTGTCGAGCGCGTAGCCCTTGACGATGTCCTCGTTAGGGACTTCCTCGCCGGTGTCGGCATCCACCTTCAGGTACTTGATGCGGTGACCGGTCTTCCGGTTCAGCTGATTGAACGAGATCTTCTCGCTCTCGGAGGTGGCGGGGTACAGCGCGACCGGACAGGTGACGAGGGATAGACGCAGGAAGCCTTTCCAGTTGGCGCGCGGTGCCATGTACGCAGAACTCCGGGAGGTGATGCCGGATTCAAGACGAGGGAGCGTGGTTCCGACGGCACCGGGCCGGAGGCGGCGACATCTGGTTCGCACTCGACGAGACGCGTCGCCTCGCCTGCTTCGCCGGCATCTGGACCAACTGGACGTGGGTACGGAAGGTGGGACTACCAGCGACCTATTCGCGTTCCTCACGACGGAGCCGAACTCAGAGGGGGCGCCATCCATCCGAAGGCAATGCCGGTGATCCTGACAACGCAGACCAAAGTTGAGACCTGGACGACGGCATCCTCTGACGAGGCTCTTCTGGCTGGAGCCATTAAGCGACACAAACCGCAAGCTTGAAATCGAATCCCCGAGAGCATCGTCGTTCCTAAAGAAAACATTCCAGGCCTGTTGGGCTGGCATCGGTCCCGCTCTCCTAGGGTCCCATTCCAAGGCCGCGAAAATGCGACCTCGTTGGAACGCAAGATCTGTTCCCTAGGTTTTAACTCGACAGGTGACGCGCCCGGGATTGGCCGATGAAGCGCTATTACCTTGACTTACGCGACGGCGACGCCGTTTCCGTGGATGAGGAAGGGCTTGAACTGCCCGATATTGAAGCTGTGCAGGAAGAGGCGGTTCGCTCGTTGGTTGATATGGCAAAGGATGCGGTACGAGGCAGGCGCTTCAACGCCTTCGGCCGTGGTATGGAAGTCGAAGTCCGCGATGAAGACGGCCCTGTACTGCAGGCAAAATTCACGTTCGAGATAAATTGGAAAAAGCAATAAAGCGCTGGCGTAAAGCTGGCGCTGGAGCTCCTCGCCAATTAGCGCGCGATATCGCATGAAGGAATCGCACCACCGATCATGAATCCGTGGCGGGGACATCAAGCTCGCGATCGAGAGCGGCTGGCTTGTGATGCACGAATCCGGGAACCTTGACGTGGATGGCGCCTCCTGGGTCACATTTGGCGCGATTGACGCTTCCCCAGCATGTCTTTCAGTTCCGCTGCCTTCTTCATGCACCCTGCTCGTCGCCGGCCTTGGATAGCTTGCCGGCTTCGACGATCATTTGGGCGGCATGATCCCCGCCTCGAGGCTACGTTTGCCGGTGACTTTTTCCAGACGAGGTGAAGCAGGCTCCACAGCACGCGCCGTTGTTCCGGTGGTTTCTGGCGCACCGCTCTTTTGCCTTCCCGTTAGACGCTCCTCTGCTTGGTCGCCGCCATTTTGGTTTCGCTCGTGCTCGCGCCCGTCTCCGCCGCGACGACTTTCTGTTCCAGTATTTTCAGTTCTTCGTTGCAATCAGCAAACGCCGGCGCGCTCTACGAGCGCGCCCAACAACGCCTGCACCTGAAATTCGTCGCAAGTCGCATGATTGTCAATTGGAGGCGGCGGTTCCCGACTGCCATTCTGCGACTTGCCATCCCTACCACCGATGGCTGTTGTTGCGCCTGCCTATCTGCAGCACGGTCGCGTTGCCATGCGTCGCGTCGCAGCAAGGAGAATCCTCATCTCGCGAATGCCTGGTGCGACGTCTCGTCGGCGTTCTTGCGGCCGATGTTGCTGGTTTGCAGCAGTTTTCGTTGACCGTTTTTCCAGGGGAACCGATATAAATCCACGTCAATCGTTTTGAAAATCGCCGACGGAGGGATCCGACCAACTGCGGGGTTTCTGATAAAAGCCTAAGGCTAGCAAGTTAAAGTTGAACGGTGCGGGAATACCCGGCGCAGATCATGACTGCTCAGGGGAATAGGGGCGCCGCTTAAGTCCGGAGCGGCCATGTCGATAGTGCACGTAGCTGGACGGTTTGCAGCCTCGGTCGGTGCGTTTGAATACGTCGTTCGAGAGCTTCCCACGCGGCAAATGAAGTCGGATTTTGCGGCACGAGCAGTGATGCTTGACCGCATCTTTTACACCGCCACGACCAGTGCGCGTTTGCCTGCCTATGAGGCCATTCAGGTCAAGCTGATAAGGATTTTGTGTTGGCAACGACCCCGATATCCTGCCAGTGGCGCTGACATTTTCCACGTCCAAGCAACCGATTTATTCGCCAATTTTCTTGCCGTAACGAAAGCATCTCATCGCCGCAGATTGCCTGTATCGACGCACGGCGGGCTCTTCCATACCTGTTTTGGTTCTTCCTTGGAACCGAACCGGTTTAGTGAAATCACACCGATGTCGGTGAGAGTTTACGCTTCGATCGCCGCTGTGAGCCAAACCGACCACGAGCCCTTCAGCCATATTCGCCTCAGTGGTTCATTCTGCATCGAGAACGGGGCGAACATTCACAAGCTCGCGAATACGGCCGATGCGTTCGCTACGAAGGCAATGACTTGCGTGCGACGAGTGGATGGTGGTCTCCGCGCTGGTAGAGCATCTTTCGCAGCACCAACTCGTGGGCGTTCAACACGGATCCGCCGATCTCAATTCGCCCGCTCTACTCCAACGCATTCGATCCGCAAGGCCGTACCTGCTGCTTGTTGCCTTAGGAAATCCGGCCCACGAGCTTCGCCTTACGCGAAATATCGACGAGACCGGCTGCACGCTGGGCAACACTCTCGGAGGATTGCTTGATTGTATGGGCAGACGAACTTCTGCGCTCCGTTGTGGATTCGCTCGGCTCATTTGGAATGGCTCTACCGGCTCAGGTTGGAGCCTCGGCGTTCGGCTTCACGCTATCACGTAGGCGACTCTCTATTTTCTTGGGAGCATTGCGCTGTGATAGTCCGAAGCAAGAGGCGAGATCCGGTAGAATTGGAACAATAGTGCCAGAACGAACTTGATTTTCGCCGGAGGCCAGCATGCTACAATCAACTTTTTCTGGACCGGTGGCGAGTTCGAAGGAAATTGGTCAGAGCCACGACGATCGCCTCGCGCTCGCTGCAATGCTGGCCCTAACCGAAATGGCGGCCGTCGCAGTATCTACCTACCTAGCCTTTCTTGCATATCATCTAACTGTTTGGGGCGGACTGCCCGACACGATTTCGTACGGATGGATCTGCACGCAATTGGCGCTGATGTACGGCATAATCTGTCTGGCCGACAGACAATACGATCTTCATGGTGCGGAATGGAATCGGCAAGCGCTTCACCGAGGAGTGCTCGCATTGGCCTTAGCCTTTGTTTTCCTTCTCGCTCTCATGTTCATTAGTGGGACGGTCTTGAGCTACTCTAGGGGAACGTTCCTCGCGCAGTTGGCCATCGCCTTACCAACGCAGATCATGATTCGAGCACTATTGTTGCACGCTATCGAAGCCGGCCGAAAAAGCGGCCGCTGGACCTCACCGGGCGTCGTGGTCCTAGTTTTCCCGGACGTCGAGAAACCGACCCTACTCCTCGAGCAATTATCATCCACGCAGGACGAGATACGCCAAGTTTATCGTCTAGACTCGACCAATATTTGGCTTCAGCTTCAAACGATCCTGCGCGACACTCGGACCCACCAATGTGAAGCGGTGTTGCTGCTCTTCCATTCAGACAATATGGACGCGGTTACTCGCGCAGTGGATATGCTGTCCGAAATGCCGGTTCGGATTCAACTTCTACCTGTTGGCATGCTGAATTTCATGCGCTGTAGCCGAATTGGATGCTTCGGCCATGCCTCCGTGTTCGAGAGCGCGTCAGGACCCGATTGGGTGATGGATCGCTTCCTCAAGCGGAGTTTTGATCTGTTTGTTGCTGCAGCCGCCGGCCTCTTACTCATGCCGCTGATACTGATGGTGGCCGCGTTGATAAAATTGAGTTCGCGAGGTCCCGTTCTGTTTAAACAAACTCGCCATGGTTATAACAATAAGCCCATAACGGTTCTAAAGTTTCGCACGATGGTAGCGGGCCAAGCGATTGCTCGTCAGGCAACCCGGGATGATCCTAGAGTCACGCGCGTAGGACGGATATTGCGGCGAACGAATATCGACGAACTCCCTCAGCTCTTCAATGTCATCCGGGGGGACATGTCGATTGTCGGACCACGTCCTCACGCCGTCTGGCACAATCAAATGTTTGAAGGTCAGATCGCCCGCCTATCTCGACGTCATAACGTCAAGCCAGGCATTACGGGCTGGGCTCAGGTAAATGGGCTCCGTGGTGAGACCGACACTTTCGAAAAAATGCGCGCCCGTGTGGAGCACGATCTGTACTACATTGATAATTGGTCTTTTGGCTTCGATCTAAAAATTGTCGTGATGACTATATTTTCAAAGAAAAGCTATGAGAATGCCTACTAGCAACGCCAAGAGCGCTGCGAATGGCGGCAACACTATCTTCTCGGGAGCCGGAGTAGCTGACCAACGAGATAGCCGACCTGCAGCGCACATGCCGTACCGACGCTAGCCAGAAGAGAGTGCATGAGAGTTGACTCGCTACTCAAATCGTAAAGTAACGAAACCGCGGCACAGACTATGCTCGCCACGGTTGCAGCCAAAATATTAAAGCGCGCCAAGTACACACCCAAGACGAAGCTGACGATCATTAAGCCGACCACTGAGGGCTCCGGACCTAGGATGATTCGCAATTCGCGATGCAGTTTGGATGATAGAAGGTGCGAGCAGCACGACGACCAGCCAGGTTTTGGCACAACCAAAACGTGCATCCCCTGCGGCAGCGCGGGTCGCCTGCGGGCGAATGCATTGCTCCAGTAGCCAAACCTTAAGTAGCGCGCTTCGAACTGTCTGAAGTGCCAACTGCACCGACCTATTGCTGTCCCCAGCTCCTGGCGAGCTATAGCAACAAACGCAGTGCTTCCGCAATTGGAGGTTGGCTCGTATCCACTGGGTTCGAAGTATGTGCATTCGCGCGGGTGAAGCGGTTGAGGCAGCGTCCGATGGTCCGGTTGCGATGCAATGCCGCCAGGAAGGTCATGGTGCGAGCGGCCGTGAGGGACCTTGGCCAAGAGCCTGCGGCCGCGTGGCGCGCAGCTCTGCAACGGGGCCATGTCGATCCTAGTCCAGGTCACGTCGATGAAGATCAAGCGCACAGGTCCGATGCGCCTTTCTATTGGATCCACACTATCGATCAAAGGAATCGAACTGAGTGGCTCGGGATCAATGTCAACAGAAACTGGCTCAGTCTTTCAGCATATGCGGGCGTCACACGCGTGTGCGTTGGCAGGGTAATGATAGACCGCACCAACTCCGAAACATTAGTGGTACGGCCCGGTATATCGGTGAACATCTCCATTTCATGGACATTCGGGTAAAGTGACAAAGCTACGTCGTAATTATTGGCTAGCAACGCCCTGTAGATCTCATCTCGCGAATTGCGACCGACGATGATCGGATAATTGACGAATCCAGCCTCCGCGCGACATTCTTCAGGTGTCTCAGCCGATACACTAATCTGGCGAAAATAACGATCATAAACCGCAGCGATCGAGCGACGGTGGTTAAGTATGTCTGCGATATCGCTAAATTTTCGGCTCCACTCACCTAAGGCAGCGAGGGCCGGGCGGCTAGTAATCGTGTCGTCCAGACTAGCCGTCTCAATGCGTGACAAAGGAAGGACGTCGACAATCTCGCCCGACTCAATAATTGAGCGCCGCAATGTAAAAAACAACGGAAACACCAAGCGACTCGTGACAAAGCGGTACGTTAGAACTTTTTCTGCTTGGAATCGATACTGCCAGAACCTCAGTCGCGGCCAAGTTTCAACTTCAGCTTCGATAGCCGTTGCAATCTCTCCAGGAGGCATCACTATCGCTCCGCCCCAAAAAAAATTTAGTATCTTAAATCCCGAGAAACTGAACACGCTTGCTTCGCTGATGGTACCGATTGGCTTGCCTTCGATACTGGCGCCCAAAGATATGGCGCAGTCATCGAAGAACTTCACGCCTCTGGAGCGACAGAGGTCAGCTATCGCATTCGTTTCCGCTTGGGGGACGTGATAGTGAGTGACCAGAACACACGCGGTCCGCTCATCGATGAGCGACCTGAGGTGGCCAAAATCAACGTTGGTCGAATTGGGACGAAAGTCGACGAAAACTGGCTCGCCCCCTCCAAACTTCACCATGTTAATGACGTCAGGTATAGTGTACGGCGACATAATTACGTTGCGCCGCGTTTCTGTAACGACCTGCTTGACCAATATAAAGATTCCGGAGCGGGCTCGCCCTAACGGTATTATGGCGCTTCCTCCACTCAACAGAGAATTCAGTCTAAATCGAAAAGCTTGATCGGCCTCTTGATCGGACTTACGCCAACAAGAGATATATCGAATTTGATAGATGATTTGATGCGGTATTTGCATTTCCGTTTTGGACCTTAAGCGCCGCGCTCGCGTGCCAGCTCAATCCGTCCTATCGGTAGAAAAGCCGTCTATTACAAAAATACCTCGCAGTGGACGAAATAGAATCGAGAGCCCAGAAGGTCTGCGACCAGGGCGAGATCGGCTACGATAGCCCCTCTATCTGTTTCTTAGAAGTGAATGGACCTTGGCTGCGAGTTCTGGTGTCGGGCTTTTCGCCGCAAGTGAACAATTGTGTTCGATATGCCGCGCGCTAAACATCGATGTTATTACCACACCATCCGGATTGTTAGAGAACGCAAAATGCAACAAGAGATCCGCTACAATCTCCGTTGCACTGGGATCGTACTCCTGAAGCCAGAACTTGAGAGTTTCTGATGCTCGGGACGACAGCATAGATATTTCGTTCGAGTTCTCTGTCCCGAATACGCCATGCGTGACAAACTGAGGTCGCCTATCGCTTGGCAGCTCAGAACGCAATCTAGCGGCGACTCTATTATGCGGTGCATCCTGAAACTGCGCATAGTCGACGCGGAGGCGTCGGGATACTGACGCGATAATGCTGTCGGGCCGCCCGGCAATAGAAATTGCTCGGATAAGTCCGCGGTCCAGTAACCGCTCGAGCACATCAAAAATGCGCTTATCTGCTGCCTCCTCCGGCGTTGGCTCGTGAAGTGCCAAGACGTCGACATGATCGGTCCGCAATGATCGTAGGCTCTGCAGAAGGGACGCTTCGATCAGGTCTGGATGAATGGCTGTACGGCGGGGAAACTTACGAGCGTGCCTTACAACCGAACGTGCAGCCGGAATGCCCGACACGACAGTTCGCGCTAAAGGCCGTAAGAGGCGCTGTGACAAAGAAAGGCTAGGACGCGCAATGCCAACTTTGGTGCAAATAATAACTCTATCGCGCTGACCTTGCAGGCAACTGCCAAGTAGCTCCTCAGCCTGTCCATCCCCGTATGAAGGGGCAACGTCAAACCACCTCACGCCGTAATCGAGAGCCATTTCTACGGCTCGGCGACCGCCGCTTGGCGAAATCCGAGAGCCAAGGGACGCGCACCCGAAGCCTATTGCCGACACGTTGCGTCCCAGCGCTTTTGAATAGACCTGTCTCATGGAGCAAGACGATGTTTGCTGCTGCCCGCAACCCTTTCCCTGGCTATTTGACCTGCGAGATGAGCCGACAATCTGAAACCCAGAGCCACCATGGGAAATGTTGGATTAGCTTGGCCGGTTGAAGAAAACACCGAACTGGACGCAATGTACAAATTTTCAAGGTCGTGCGTGCGGCAATCAGTGTTCACAACACTTTGCTGAGGATCAAAGCCCATGCGCGTGCCTCCGATTTGATGAAAGCCATCCTTTGCCTGGCGAAGCACATGCTTAACGCGAGACTCCGCTCCGTGTTCACCGAATTCGAGATAGCCCAACCCTGACTGCCTCAAGGCTGCGTCAAGAATTGAATGAGCTCTGACGACGCTTTGTGCATCCGCTTCGCTAAAACGAAGTCGGACGCGCAAGTATGGCAAGCCAAATGCGTCAGACCTGGAGCTCAACATGACTCGCGAGTTCGGATTTGGCGATTGCTCGGCATGGTAGTGAAGAGCGTATCGCCCGCGCTCGTTGAACAATAGAAAGCCTGGTTTCCTCGGAGTGCTAAAGTATCTCTGATTCAGAATGCGTACAATACTCGCCCACGTTGCTACAGGCTGCAACAACACATTTCTAAGGTGTTGAAACCACCGATAAGGTGCTGGGCCTAGGTGACTGATCCGTACGCCTTCCGATGCAAGTAAGCGTCCTAAGATCGGAGTTGCCAACGCGAGCCACGCAAGTGATAGTACGCCGTCACGATGGTCGGCAGAATGGAATGGTGGGTTGTCTGCATAAAGCGCGATATTGAGAAGCTCCTCGCGTCGTTGGACCTCCGGAGGAAATGTAAAGCGCCTGCGCACGAAGACGCCTGAATCGAGGAAATAGTCGTGGGCGGCAAAATGGGCGGGGTCGCCCAGGACCAAGTTGGCTATCTTGCCGGAAATATGGCCTGAATAATACCGCCCCAACGGTCCGTCAGGTCCTCCAAAGAGCTTCGGGAACTTGCATTGCGTCCACAGCAGAAGACGTGTTGTTTCCAGACCGCCGCAAGCGAGAACGATGTATCTAGGCGAGATGGCGATCGATTTCTCCCGACTGCGAACGGTCAAGCGGCTGACGTGTCGAGCATCCTCCGAGACGTGAATTTCGGTTACGGTCGTTTCGGCAACTAATACAATGTCTTTCGAGGTGGCAAGCTGCTCGCGATGGCGCTTGCTTACATCCTTTTCAGGCGTCCATCGTTCTAGATCTTCAAATCGCACGCCTTCCAATCGCCCCCATGGCGGAATCGGCGCAATAAAGTCCGCGGGCGCGACACCAAAGAACTCAGCGGCATTATCATAGCAGATTGCCAATTCTGCGTAAGAAATAGGCCAGCTCGCTTCTACGAAAGCTCGTTTCGCAAAATCAATTTCGTCGAGGGGCGTGCACCTGCCTCCCCACCATTTCGAGGCTCCACCAAGAGCACGGCAGATAGCCAGATGCGGGGCCGCATGCGTCTCCAAGTCAATGTCATGTCCGGTGCTGAGGCCAGCAAAAAAAGCGTCGACCTTATCCTTTCCTGATTCCAGAAGGAGAACCGAGAGCCCACGCTCCTCGCAAGCAAGCGCAACCGCGATACCTGCCGGTCCACCGCCCACAACGCAGACGTCGCGGTTTGCAAGTGAAGCAAGCTCGGAGAAATATCCGAACATTAGCTCGCCTTTGTTGCGGGAGAAGCGTGCGCCCAGCCAACCGTAAGGGCGGCGATGACAAACAGGGGCGTCCACGCCGGAGCAATCACGACGGCTCCCATGGTTTGCCCCATAAGTGTCGCTCCGAGCAGCACAAAGCCAATTTCGCTCACGCCCAATTCCGCCAGCGCAAATGCCATGATGGCGACCACGATCGCGCCGCCGAGAATGCCAAATGAAATCCAAAACTGCCAAAACGAGTTTGTGAGTAGATGACTTGCCTTGCCCTCTCTGAAATTGAGGCCCATGCCCCGAACGCTGTCGACGTCCGCTGCGTCGATACCCGCGATCATGTTTTCGATGACGGGCGAGAACGCGTCTATTGCGTAAGGTGTCATTTCCGCGTCACCTCCCAATCCGAAACCAAAGAAAGGACTGGTGTCGGCCATGCTGGACGCAAGACGGTACGGTCCAATCTGACGAGAGTAGAAGCTGTCTCCCTTGACTATGTTCTCGATCAATCCTCCGAACTCGTCGGCGGCATGCATGAGCAGCGAGGTCGAGGCGATGACCACGATGAAGCAGGCAAACAGTGATGCCGATTTGATCAATCGCACGCCGGGATTAGGGCTTCTTCTCAATCGGTCAACGATCAACCCGATCACGCAGATGGTGACGGCATAGAATATGGTGGGCGAGCGAATTACAAAAACCGCAGATGCGGTCAGCAGTGAAGCGACAACAAGTCGTCTGATCCCAAACCTGTCCACATCGGCGAGAAGCCATCCGCACAGCGAAAGGCCCCAGAAAATGCCTACGAGCGAAGGTTCCGAAGCAAAGACACTTGGTCGCACGGCACCGTAAAGCGCCAAGTCTCGTGTCGTGTCGTCGTAATACTCCCGATGAATCACGGAGCGGACTGCGTCGACAAACGGTCTCAGCCCGAAATATACCTCCAATGTCGCGACTATCAGCATGAAGACGGCCACAGACAGGAACAGGCGGGAAATCGTTCGGGAGTGTAACGAAGATAATCCGAGAAAAAGTCCGTAGTTGGTGATGAGGGCCACGTATAGTTGGGCTAGCGAGAGCAGGCGACGTGACGGGTCGACCGCGTACGGGATCGACAAAGCGAAGAACGCCACGGTTGCCGTCAATAGAAGGAAGGCGGCGATGACCAACCCGGTCGAGAGCCGCCGCGACTCGAGACAGATCAGAGCGAGAGATGTTGCGAACGCCGCCACATAGGGGAACAGAAGACTTCCTGAGACCGAAAGATGGATGGACAGCAGGAGCGAGAGTAGCGCGACAACGCATAACACTACGCGGAGATGCGTTCCGCCGAGACGACCGATGGTTGTCGCGCGTGGTGGCGCTCGAGCGTGCATGTGCCTTTCCGGCATACACTAAGTTGCACCGGATCGCGGGACGGCCGAACTGGTGCACGGGCCACGCGCCGCAAACCGGAAGGATCTCAGCCGCGATCCGTTGCGATAACGGAGGCGGTCGGTATCGGTTCCTTGAGTCCGACCAGCGTCCAGGGCGGCTTGCGCGTGAATCCAAGGATCGAAAACAGGCGCTCGCGTTTTAGGGTCGGTTTAACGTCGGGTTCCACCAGCGTCCGCCGAGCCGGCTGGGGATGCTTCCAATGGAACTCTGGCGCCAGAACTCCGCGGCGGCGGGCATTGAATGGCGACGTGGCCAATCCACGGATCCAGCCGTATTGTCCGCAATGACCGTGCGCCCGGCCAGACTATTGGTCGCGATGAGGTCGGCGTCAAACCGTTGGCCACGCTACCTCACGCGCTTCTGTTTGCATCTTTAGGCGTTGACGGTGTTCCTGGATATACTACGCGACATCGACATTGTCCGTAGGGAGCGGATTCGTCTGGTCATCATACGCTTCCACAATGCCCAAGTCTTCGGAAGCTGCGGCCCGGGCATTGTGCTTGGATCGACGCCGATGCCCGCTTGACATCGGGCGATCCAAAATCCCCTCGCGCCGCCACGTTAAAGCGAGTCGAACCAGGGACCATGGAGATTGTCGTGAATTACGCAAATCCACTGTTGATCCAAATTCGATCACTCGCGCAGCAACTGCACATTCTTCGTCCAATAGCGAGAATCTACAGAAGACTTTTCAGCGAGGCCTATGAACAAAAGTTTCGCGATCTGCTTCTGACCAACATAAGGGAGGGCGATCTTGTCTGGGACGTAGGCGCGAACGTGGGCCTGTACACCAGGCTTTTTGCTGATCGCGTGGGTGGCAATGGGAAGGTCATTGCATTCGAACCGTCGCCTCGAGCCTTTGCTCAATTGCAGTCCTCGTTCGCAACTGAACCGAGTGTGATTTTGCAGGAAGTTGCCTTATCTGATTTCGATGGAGAGGCCGAATTCTTTGTAGCTGAGAGAGGCTCAACCGTCGCAGACAGCTTAGTTTTTCATTCTGGGAACAGCGCATCCATTCGAACATCGGTAAAACGTGGCGATTCAATGTGTTCCCTCAATGCACCGGCGATTATCAAAATTGATGTCGAAGGAGCTGAGCTCGAAGTGCTGAAGGGCATGACGGAAACGTTGCGGACCCCCGGATTACGCGGTGTCTTTGTAGAAGTTCATTTTCTCGCTCTTACGCAGCGCGGAATGCGAACTGCTCCGGTTGAAATTCAGAAGATTCTGCAGCACGCGGGTTTTGACGTGATCTGGACCGATGCTTCCCACGTTGCGGGTCTAAGAAAATCGACGCTCAACAATCAGCGCGATCTATAGCCTCATCGCCATCGCTATTGCCAGGCTCAACGACATCGATCCCCAGGCCGCTAGAACCATGACTTGGAGCCATTGGCGTCCGTGACGCTCTTAAGGGAAGTAACACTTCCCTATCTTGCGAGCGTCCTCATTTCTTTCTGGCTATCGCAATCATCGATTTCGCGAGCGCAGGGATACGCCCAACCCGAACGAATTCGATTGATTGGAGTCCGGTCTCCTCCAGGAGAGTTCTCAGCGTATGCACCGACCAGAACTTAGCATACCCATAGTCCATTAATGGGTTGACGTGATTGTCAAAGCCCCCAACAGCAGCGATGGCCAGATTCTTGAAATAGCCGTGATATGGCGTGCTGATCATAGCGTAGCCATCATCTGTAAGAAGCTCGCAAATGGTTCTGGAAAATGACCTGGGATCATGGAGAAGTGGGATGACTTCAAGGCTCATGACGTACGAGAATGCTCCAAACTGTCCCTTGAGGTCATCGTATGAAGACCCGATTGTTAGATTGAGATGCGGATAGTGCCGCTTGGCCATCGCGATGCCTTCGGTTGAAGGATCGACGCCGGCAACTCGGAATCCGAGTTTATGAATTTCGTTAGCCACTGATCCATTACCGCAGCCCAAGTCAAACAGCGATTTCTCCCGAACGCTTGAAGATGTGTTGTGCAAGATATTCAGAATGGCGGGCAACAAGTAGCGATGGGAATCGTTCAGGGAGCCGCCGCTATATTTGAACTCTGAAATGCCAACCACTGTACCCTCCTTCTTGTTGGGTAACTGGGGCTTATTCGACCTACGCAAGCGTGCCAGACGGCGCTCTTAGTGCAAAGTTCGCATCATGCTTCCGGCGGGAAACGAATTCTTAAAAAACGCCGATGCACTCCAAGCTCTGTCTCGTCAACTTGGATGAAGTCAAAGCTCATGGCTGGCAATTAAGAACAGCCTTTCTTGTCCGTCAACCGCTACGTCGGAAACCCACTACCTACGCCTGAGTGTTCCAGGATACCAATGCCGGCGGCGACCGCGAGATGATCTTGATGCGCTCGGCATGCCGCCACCGCATGGCGCCAGCGGCGCGCCCGTGACGAACATTCGCAAGACGGCGTCACCACGTCGACCGGCGCCGGTGATCCGCATTCGGGCCTAGCCGCAAACTCGATCTCGATCGCCCCGCTGCTGGCCCGCCCGACTGGACCAGGCGTCACCACCTGAATCTGGGGGACCATCCTTGCTGGTACGAAGCCCATTTTGTTACCCGGGCATCCTTCGGCTTGGGGTAGCCGTCGCCATCGGAACAGTAACGGGTGCGAAAAGCCTACCGCCGCGGCGGGGAGGTGGCGCGGCGGCCTGAGGACGATCTTAAGCTCCCATCCTCGGACAAGCACCGCCGCCTGTCTTCACAACTTCGAGCCGCCCGATCTGGGAACTGTACTTATTATCGTCCATAAATAATTCTCAGTACCGCGCTTCACTTGGCAAAGGGCCCGCCGCTGCATCGGAAACTCCCGCTCCACAGGACTTCGACGGTGCCCCCGTGTGGAGGAGCAGCTTGGAGAAGGCGCTCTCGAAAGCGAAAAGCTGTAGCGTTGACTATCCCCAACGAAAGCAGCTGCGACAGATGGCCCTGCGATCACCCAACACGGGTTACATCTACTCGCACGACCAGGCTGCCCCGCCCATCATCGGGTTCCCCTGCTGACCACATTCGGTGGAAGAGCGGCTGTTACGCCCAATCGACTGAAAGAGATATAAATTGTTATGTATAAAGGAACCTTTTGTCCCCCCGTGAGTCCAACAGGCCATTGATGGTACCGACCACCTCGACGGTCAATCCCGAAATTGGGGGTGTCACAGGTTAAGGACATAATCCGCTCTGCATCCGTAGAGGCAAGGGCGGCGTGCTGACGCAATTTAGTAAGCAGTTTGGTAAGAAGTATGCAAACTGGATTTGCGTTCTCAAGGTTCGCCGATCGCTTGGCAAGCATCGTCGAATTATCGCCCGGTGATCTTGAACTGCTTGCGAATATGCCGAGCAGCATTTGCAACTATGGCTGTTGTCACCATGTCCTTAAAAAGGGCGATCACCCGAACCATTGCTGTTTACTGCTGCAGGGTTATCTTTGCTGGCAGGATGTCGACAACCACCACGGACAGATCACTTCAATTCACGTGCCGGGCGACGTGCCAGACCTCTACACGGTCTACGATCCTCGTGTCGACTTCGATCTGGTCACACTCAGGCCAGCTGTGATCGCATCCGTGCCGCACAGGTTCTTTCGGGAGATTTCCGCGCTGTCGCCGTCGATGTCGCGCGCGTTATTGTTCTTGCTGCTCACCGACGCCGCCGCCTCGCGCGACTGCATCGTCAACCTGGGAAGCCGGGATGCGCTGGCGCGCGTCGCGCATCTGCTATGTGAGGTCACAGCGCGCTTGCGCGCAGTTGGCCTAGTCAGGGATTTTCGGATTCCTTCACCCTTCATGCAATCGGGCCTCGCCGCCGCCTGCGGCATTTCCGCAGTTCATGCCAACCGGGTCATCCGGGAGTTGCGCCGCGCCAATATTCTTCGGTGGCAATCAAAGACGATTACGATAACCAACTGGAATGAGCTGGTTCGTCTCGCCGGATTTGCCCCCGACTATCTGCGGCTACGCGGACAGGACTCTACTATCAACCCGCTCATCCGCGGACACAACGCCACCTTGACGCACCGAGTTGGCGGCCGATGATTGTGTGAGCACTTCGGTCATGCCCTCACCCTAAGAGCCGATCGCGCGCGTTCTCGATCACGGCTTGGCTCGCAATCAAGCAGCCCTTAAGATCGACCTACCTGATGCCAGCCTTGCTCTTAACAAGCGCTTCCCTTGTCGGGAACTCAGAACAACGGCATGGATCCGCCGGTCCACGTGCAAGCTTTTTTCTTCTGCAAGCCGGAGCCAGCTCTCCCTATTGGGACCACCCTTGCCTGCTCGCGTTTCACGACATCCTCGTCGTTGCCAAGCATGCTGCCGACACTCACATTTGTCGCGAACTCGCCAGACCCAACATTTGCAGTTGGAGAGGGCGTAACATCTGCGAAGGGCGGCCCCCGGCTGATGGAAATCAACGATAGGAAATTGAGTACAAGCGTCCTCTTGCCGGCGCGCCATTGCGAACAGCTAGAACCGACGAAGGTGTGTGTTCCAAGCCTACGTTTCGCCAAGCGGCGTCCTAAGCGTTCTCGCAGGGCGCAAGTCGCTTGTTGATCCTGTCCCAAAGCGCGAATGGATCGAAGCGGACGTCGTGTGGACATCGCTGTTAGAAGGCGCGAAAAGGAGGTTCTCCACATTCTCATCGAGTGCCAGAGTGAGCTACAGGATCCGATGGCGACGAGGCTCGGTGTCGCTTGCAACGGAATACCATTGCAATTCCGAGCGAGAGATCGCGGTGGCGCATCTGTATCACCGGCTGTCCCGGCCCCTACCCGAGCCGGTCGCTGGTCCGACCTCCACCGTCGAGGCAACTGAGCGTCTCCGAGCCTCAGCCCGTGAACAGCTCATGGCAGGCCCCTGAAGCAGTTTGGGCGAGTAGCTCGCCGCCTTGTCGATCACCATCCCTGTAACCGTTGCAGGACGAGGAGACGAAGCGCGGCTCTATTTTACTGCGGTGATCAACAGGTATAAGCCATGCCGCTTCAACAATCTGCGGATCAGCCAGCGAGGCCATAACTTCTTTGCGATGCTGAGCAGCGGACCGCGGTGTCGTCGGCCGACCTCACTCTGGAGCAGGTCGCCGTAGTTCACTTGTATGGCGATGCGAACGTCGGAAAATTGCTCAAACAGTTGGCGTGCTTCATCGACGGTGTAGGCTTTGGTGCCCGGACTTTCCAGGAAATTCGCGTAGATGTATTCGAGTCCCAACCACGGTCGCCATCGCATAAGGCCGTATCGCATCCAGAGCATATAGCCGGTCAGCGACCATTTGTGATAGATCATGATTTTTGCGGTTCCACCGGGCCGCAGCACGCGGTGGGCCTCTCGAACCGCCTGCCGGGTATCTGTGGTGTGATGCATTACCCCCCATGAATAGACAATGTCGACGCAGCCGGAAGATAGCGGCAGACATTCACAGTCGGCCAATATTAGATCGGACTTTAAATTGAACAAATCGAACCGCTCGCGCGTGTAGGCAATGGAACGCCGGCTCAGGTCGGTGCCGAGCAGACGTCTCGGGCGCGCTCGCGCCCATTGCTGATGGTCGCATCCCATGCCGATGCCGATCTCGAGCACGACCCGATCCGCTGCGGCGGCGAAGTCGGCGAAAGCGGGTATGAAAGGTTCAAACTGATAACGCGACTTTTCCTCAGTAAGGAAGCGCAACTTCGCCTCCGATCCGACAGCCCAGAATTCGCCAGCGGAGCCTTGGTCCCAGAAGCTGCGAACGTCGCTCTTGAGCATTTCGGGTCCGCTCCTGGGGCTCTTGAGGAAGCGTCGTTACTTCAACCAAGCCGCCCGGACCGCGGCCATCGATTTCAATGATTGGAAAAGGAAATCGGCTAACACAGGCCCCTCATCCGGATCGCAGTATTGGTTGAAGGTGCCCCGGAGAGCAAAGCCAAATTCTCCCAGCCGACGCAGTATTTCGTGAGCGAGGGCCTGATGCGCATACAACTCGACGTAGCAGCATTCGACGTACAGATAATCAGCGAGGGGCAGCACCTCACGACAGCCATTTATGACCTGCAGCTCATAGCCCTGGACGTCAATTTTGAGCAAGCAGGGCGGACGTATGCGATCGAGAGGTAGAAAGTCGTTGAGTCGGCCGACACGAACCGTTTCCTCTCCTGTTTCTCGCGAGCCGAATATCTGTGACTGCTTGTGCGCTTTCAGGATCGACGACGAGGCATGATGATCGTTGGCAAGGAACATTTTGGTGTCGCCCAGAGCCTCGTCGATGCCTACCTGGAAAAGATGCACATTAGCGTCATTTGCAAATAGCGCGCGGAACTGTTCAGCAGGACGCTGAAGCGGCTCGAATGCATAAATGGTCGCCGCGGGGTAGAGACATCGGGCAAGAAGCGAAAATTGGCCTCTGTTGGCGCCGATGTCGAGCACCGTCCTTACGTTCAATCCCTGCAGCGCCAACTTGTGCTCTATTGTCGGAGCTACCCCGTGTCGCAGTCCGCTCCAGTAACTCGGGTTTGATAGCGCTTCCAGCAACTTGCCCATCTTCTTCAGCATGAATCCCCCCGCTGTTGCCGTGCGAACAGCGCGCCGACAGGAAGACCGCGGGGCATGCGAGACACCTTCATGCGTGAAATTGACCGACGAACTCGCGCGCGACCGGCCGCTCGGCGGTCACCGAGCTGATATTCCCCAGCCAATTCGCTCCGGGTCATCAGGACCGAAAAAACCGCCGCAACTGGTGCTCGTTTCGTCAGGAGAGAGGCCAATGCATGTTCCTCCAAGGAACGCGGCGCAGTGGGAACACGCTAGACGCCAACGAGTTCCAGGCAGCGCGCACAAAACGCAAGCGCGCGAACTTGCTACCGCGCGGTCGCTGTCATTCGGCCGGCCCAGACCGTTCAGGCCTGGGGCCAAAGCCTGGCGTTGTGCCGTTCGCGGCCTCACTATCCAAACTCACCGAATTTCCGCAGCGGGTCCTCGAATGCCGCCGCTCCCGGGACGGCCGCAGACCGATTTTTCGACGCGTAGCGGGCTTTGGCCGACCACGATGCTAGCTGGATAATCTCCGCAGATTTCGGAAGTCAGCCAGTCTGGCTGACGCGATTTTGCCGACCGAAATAGTGCAAGAAAAGCGGAACGTGCAGTATTGCGCCAACCCCGTAGACCAAAACATACATTCCAAGAAACAGCGGGAAAGACAATTCCCATAGATAACTTACAAGAGCAACCGTGCCCAGTGCGGTCACCACGGTCACGTACAACTTTGCCATCGGTTCGAATAAACCCGAATTGATGAGTATTATCTCGAGCGTAAGCTGGAAGAGCTCCAAGAAGAGCATTGCCACCATCATCAACACGATCGCCTGGCTAATCTCCACTTTCCCGTTGAGGAGCACTGGAAAGATCCAATCCGATCCGGCTAATAAGCAAATTGCTCCAACCAGGAAGATGACGAACTGAAAGGCCAAGACCATCCCAACCGACGACATCAAATCTCGCGTTCTGCCCTCGTGCACTGCCCGTGTCTGCATTGGCAGGAAAGCATCTGCGGCCACTCGGTATGCAGTCGCGCCAAAGCGTCCGACCTTGTAAAACGTATCAAATACTACCAGAGCATCCCTGGGAAACGACATGGCAGGAATTATGAAATATGGGAAGACATAGATGGTGAATGCACTCACGTTGAAAGCAGCGACGGCCTTCACGCTGGCCAGCCGATCACGATATAGACGAACGACGGCTGCGGCGATCGAGCCTTTGCCGGCGCCGAATTCGTCCAATAAGCGGCGACCGTAAAATGCCGCGATCATAAAGCAAGCCCCCCAAACAACGTTTACCGCGATCAGATATTCTCGGACCTCAAGCCGCGCCAAAAGCGCTATCAAGAATGCGGTCACCACCAAGTGGCGCGTCAACTCGAGGACTTCGAAAGGGACATAAAGGTCGACGGCATTCGCCGTGGTCCTCACTATGTTCCACGGCAACAGCAGCAGCCAAAACAGCAAGTACAGGATGAGATTCAGCGGCCTACCATGGTTATCAATGACGTTCGCTATAATCAATGCACCGACGACGAAAAGCACGAGCAGAACTACCGCGCCAAATGTAAATAGCGCCGCCAACGCCTCTTCCAAAGCTGTCCCCAGATGTTCGCCATCCAAATACGCCTTCCGCATACTAACGTAGATAAGATTTGAACAGCCTAGATCGGCTAGAGTCGAATAAGCGCCTATAGCAGAAATCAAAATGTACGCGGCAAACACATCTGGTGAGAAGGTCCGCAGGAAGACGTACGTGGTGAGAATTCCAAACGCGAGTTGGAAAACGGTGTTGGATGCCTTTAATGTGAGATACGTATAAATGTTCATCTTTACATTCCGGCTCGCGTTTGCCGACGATGCGCACAATCGAAAAATAACCGCAACGTCCATGCACATCCGCGGCATGATACTGCTCGCCGACCGCTAGTCGTGGTGAGCAGATTCCTGTCCGCCGTTGCAACCAGTCATGCCTTGAATGGGCGACCGACCATTCGCATGAATGGAACTATATTGGCGGCTAAAGGTTCATTATAGTCAAAAAATGCTCCTGACCATGCAGTGTCGCCTGGAGCGTAGTCGTGTGGATAATCACTTGCATCTACTGCCGTCTAGAATTCACCACCATTGGGCACTCCCCGATCATCGGTGAGCGCCGGATGCTTCGTTCATACGCTGGCATAATCGGCCTACCCAAAGAATGCTGGTCGAATCCTTTGAGCGTTCGCGCCGTTCGGAGGCACCGCGCCGAGCGTTCACGCTTGCGGAGGTTACCATTGGCGTGATTTTCGAGCTTGACCAGATATCGGCCACGGAGCTGCCCGCCTGTGACATCGTTGTTGTCGGAGGCGGCCCGATCGGAATTGTTGTAGCCGTTCAGCTTGCGCGATCCGGGCACGAGGTGGTTGTGCTCGAAGCCGGCGGAAGAACGGTCGATGCGGTCGCACAAAAACTGAACGTCGGAATCAATGACGGGCATCCTCACAATGGACTCTCGCACGCCCGCATTCGCGTACTCGGCGGAAACAGTATCGTCTGGGGCGGAACGCTACTGCCTTACACTTCGATCGATTTCGCGCACCGAGAATGGGTCGAGAACAGCGGATGGCCGCTGAAGCTCCAAGACATAGCGCCCTATTATGACCGTGCGGCCGACTTCCTCGGGGTCAAGCCTGGTATCGACTGCGACGGAGATGTCTGGAAACAGGCCCGCGCTGCCGCGCCGGTGTTTGATGACGCGATCGAAGTTGTGCTCACGCGATCCCTGCGCGAGAGAAATCTGGCGCGACTATTTCGGAACGAGCTTACGAGCCGTTCGAATCTGAAGCTGTTGCTTCATGCGATCGTCACCGATCTCGTATTTGACAAGGCGACAAATTGCGTAAAGACGGTCGTGATCAAATCGATCACTGGGCGGCAAGCTCGAGTGTCGGCCAAGCAATTCGTGATCGCTTGCGGGACTATCGAGGCCACCCGGCTCTTGCTGAGTTCCGCGCAGAATGATCGAGAAGCTCCCTGGGGCCACAACAGCTGGCTCGGATGTTGTTTCCAGGATCATCTGGAAATCAGTGCAGCCCGGCTAGTTCGCAAGAGAGCCGAGAGCTTCGACAACCTCTTTGACTCCATCCTGCTTGCCGGCCACAAGTACCAGCCCAAACTGCGCTTGGCAGAGCGTGTGCAAAAGGCCGAAAAGCTGCTCAACATCGGCGGTGTTTTGCAGTTTGACTCTTCGTTGCAGCACCACATCGATAACGTAAAGCTATTCGTCTCGTCAGTGTTACGCGGAGCCGTCCCGCCAAACCTGAGAACGATCCCACGTCATAGCCTGGCGTTGGTCAAGATCTGGGGTCCGCTGATCCGCCGCTATTTTCGAGAGCACAGGATTTTCAATCATTCTGATAGGGGCATTCGACTGCTGATAAATTGCGAGCAGGTGCCCCTCCGCGAAAGTGCGATCAGGTTGGATAGTGAGCGACGTGATTGCCTGGGGATGCCCGGGGTGCGCCTCGATTGGAGGATTGATGGGCGGGAGATCCATACGATAGCCCGGTTCTGCGAGATTGTTCGGGATGCCTTGACGAGGATAGGGATCGCGGACATGCAGCTTCATCCGAAGATCGCTGCGCGCGACATTTCAATACTGGACGAATGCGTCGATAGTTATCACCAATGCGGGGGGCTGCGGATGGCGCCGACCTTCGATGGCGGGGTAGTAGACCCCGATCTTCGGGTTCACGGTACCGCCAACCTTCATGTAGCGGGCGCGGCCACCTTCCCCACGTCAGGATATGCAAATTGCACCTATACCGCCCTAGCGCTTGCACTTCGCTTGTGTGACCGGCTGACGAGTTACCGAAATGCATAAGGTCAAGATACCCGCTTCGGCTGCTGAAGTTTGCCGGATAGGATTGGGCGGCGGAGGATTGATCGGCGGCGCAAGCCTACGGGAGAGCATCGCCGTGTTCGAAGCAGCTTACGAAGCGGGAATTAGATACGTCGATGTCGCGCCGCTTTACGGGCTTGCCGAAAATGTCGTTGGCGATCTTGTTCACTCGCATCGTGACGACTTCATCCTGGCCACGAAGGTCGGAATTGCCCGGCCCAAGCTCCCCGGTCTGTTTTCATTGGTGCGCAAAACCTTGCGCCCCGTCGCGCTGCGGCTCCCGGCGGTCAAGCAGTTCGCCTTACGCCAGGCACAGGCTCTTGCAACGACCGGGCTGTTCCATCCCAACCAAGTCCGCTCCTCCCTCGAGGACAGCCTGCGAAGGCTGAAGACCGAATGGGTCGACGTCCTGCTGTTACACGAGCCTACGACCGGCGATATGACGCCTGAACTGCTCGGAGAGTTAGATCGATTTGTATCCTCGGGAACGGTTCGTCTGTTAGGTACCGGGACGCAGGAACCTGCCGAACACTCGATTCGCTACGGGGATGTCTGGCAGCATCGCTACGCGCCAGGTGATGCCCTCCCTGCCAATAACTTGGAATTGCGTGTGGTTCATGGCGTGCTGCGTTATGGTCTCCCGCTGTTGCAAACTGCGATTGCCACCAGATCCGCAACGGCAAGTGCTCTGTCCAGCCGTTATGGATACGACTTCTTTGATTCCGAGGCCCACCCGGCCATCTTGGCAACGTTGGCACTGGCCGCGGATCCGCGTTCGGTACTTCTCGTTTCATCCCGTCACGCGGCGCGGATAGGGCGTTGCGTCGCTCAGATCAATTGGTCGATTGCGTGCGGCGACACTCCAGACTATGTCGACAACGTCGTTGCATTCCTGAGCAGCGAAAGTGCCGCAGGGGGCTAGCGCATGCTGAATGCTGGTGTACAGCCGGTTGCTTCGACCGACTGCCGATGAGCGTTAAGGTGCGGACGCGGTACGTCGCGCGAGACGACGCGGTCCCGCTTTTGGAAACACTCCGACTGTTGTGCGGAGCCGAAATGCCTTGAAAGATCACGCGGTCGCTGCGAGACCACGGGAAGCCATCGCCAACATCTCAGATTCAAGTTCGGAAAACAGCTTCTCCCATGTCCAATAGCGCTGGATATACTCGCGTGCGCTCTTTCCTAGAGCCGCCCGCATCTCAGGATTGCGCAGAAGCGCGACGACAGCATCCGCAAATGCCTCGGCACCGGCGGCTTCGAGGAGGTGCGTTCCGGAAATTGCATGAATCCCCTCATTGGCCACCGGCGTTGTTACGACCGCCTTGCCGCAGGCCATGTACTCGATTAACTTGTTCTGCATGCCGGCCCCAATCTGCATAGGATTGATGCAGACTGTCGCGCGCGCAATGTCTTCTGCAGGATCAGGAACTTCGCCGGTCACTGTAATTGCGCGGTCGTGAGCAGCAAGGCGGACGATCTCGCGCGCCGGCCGCCGACCGACAATGAGGAGGTGCGTGCCCGGGATCTCCGCTCTTATGCGGGGCCAGCAGTTTTCGGCAAACCAGGTGATAGCGTGAATGTTGGTGTTGGTCCCCATTACGCCGGAGAAGACCAGCGTGGCTGGATCGGCGTCGATGTCTGGACGAGGCCGGAATCGGCTCGTATCAACACCGTGCGGAGAGAGAATGTAATTGCTTATCTCTGGCACCGACCTTTCGCGACAGGCCAAGCGGATTTCTTCCGCATCTCTCTCGCTAATGAGGACCGTCCTGAAGAAGTCGCGCCATATATTGGCCTCGTAGCGACGTACCAGGCCCTGCTCCACCGCATATATGATCTTGTCTCGCAGCCTGCCGGAGTCCTTCGCAAGCCGCCGCGTATTCAGTGACTGCGACAGCTGCATGCCAAGTATCGTGGGAGGGCGGCCTAGATCGGGTTCCGCATCAACGGGGCAGACCGCGCGGAGCGCTTCGGCGCTGCGGATGTAATAGGCGTAGGCGACATCGTATTCCCTGAGGGAGATGGCTTGCTGGACGGCACGGATATGAGCGCGATTGGTAAACCATCCGACCTGCATCGGTTTGCCGACTGCGACAGCCCGGATTAGCCCGAGAATGCAGCGCGCCATGGGCTGTCGGAACACAAGAAGTTGCCGACAGCGCTGATCCAGCCATGCCCTTTGCTCAGGCGTCGGCTTCTCGCCCGTGTCCAGCGTGAATAGGTCTAAGGAGTGACCGCGCGCGGCCAAGTACGAAATCAGGTGCGCGACGGTCAATTGATCTGCACGGGTCATCGGCAACGGCAACCGGCTGCACACAAGAGCAATTCTCAGCCGATGGGCCGCTGGCAGGACATTCATGGATGAGGGCAACGTTGTGTTGGGTGCCATGGTCTCCACCATTTGAACTCCACGGCGGAGGCTATATTGCAGCCAACGTCCGCAGCATTTACAAACCTCGCCGACCCCAGCCGCCCAATGAATTGCCTACAAGCGATAGAGATTAAGAACCTGCTTGCCGGTCGGAAGTTTGATGCCAGGCATCGCCTTTCCGAGTACGATGAGGTCCGCCTTTGCCGCCGCGCGCCCGAAATCGGTGACGAGAAGTCCCGGCAGTCGCGCCAAATTCGCGCGTACAAACGCCAGGTTGGCGCCGATGAGTTGCTCCGGCTTGAGGTCCGGTTCGAACAGAGACAGATCGTATCCTTCCTCGAGCAGAGTCGCGGCCAGTTCAACCAGCGGACTTTCGCGCAGGTCGTCCGTATCGGGCTTGAACGTAAGCCCCAACTGCAGGATGCGTGACCCCTTCGGCACGCGCGCTAGAACCAAGCGCGCTACAAACGACTTGTGAGCCGTATTGCTGGCGATCACACTCTGCAGGAGCGGCACGTTCACTCCGTGCTTTCGCCCAAATGCGCCGAGAGCACGAACGTCCTTGGGAAGACAGGATCCGCCAAACGCATTGCCCGGTCGCAAGTAGTAAGAGGAGACGTTGAGTTTGGTGTCCGACAAGAAGATGCGTGTTACGTCTTGCGGGTTAACGGCGGCAGCGAGCGCCAATCTCGCAATTTCATTGGCAAAGGAGACTTTGAGTGCGTGGAAATAGTTGTCCACGTACTTGACCATCTCCGCCACGGCAAACGGCACTTTGAATACGGGCGCATCGATCCCATCGTAGATGCCATACAGCTCCTGTGCTGCGCCAGGAAATCGCTCGCCGACGACAATTTTCGGAGGGTTGAAATAGTCTGCAATAGCGGTCGATTCGCGCATAAACTCCGGATTGTAGACCGGCTCATAAAGATGACCGGGTGGCTCTCCTGCCGCTTCGCTCAACTTGGGCACGACTACCGCGTCCATGGTGCCAGGCAGCATTGTTGATCGGAAAAGGCACAGCAGCGGCCGGCATTGGGATGATCGATGCCGGACGGCCATACCAATCTCCTCCGAAACCGAAGAGACGTAAGACAGTTCGAGCGAGCCGTCCCCGCAGCTCGGAGTTCCGACGCACGCGACCACGACGTCCGCGTCCGCGAGCGCACTGCCAAGCGTCGTTGCAGCGGTTAGTCGACTTTCAGCTCTAGCCCTCGCAAAGATTTCGTGTATCCCGGCTTCCTTCACGGGAGAACGACCCGCGTTAGCGATCTCTACTTTTTGGGAGTTTACGTCAACGCCGACCACTGTGGCGCCCTTGCGTAACATGCAAGCTGCAACTGTCACGCCTACGTATCCTAGCCCGCAGACGACGATTTTCATGGCGAATGCCCTCGGCAGTGTGCAAGCAAGGTCCTTGCTATGGCGCAAGCTTCAATAAGCCTTGCCGGTGCTCGTTCGCCCCAGGTCCACAAAGTCGCCGCGACCGACCCATCGCAGTCCGGTGATGGATGTATGAATACGCTGTGCGCAGATTGCGCCTCACCGAATTTCGGCCACCACTTGGCGCTCTCGATATGCGGTGCTTTTCCTAAGAGGACGCCGAGGCTTACCTGCACTCCGCCAGCTGCAAATGCGCTGGACGGCAACGCTGACCACGTCCCCGGCACCAGGAATCGAACGCCTGCACGTGCGGATTCAACACCGCGCCAGACGTCGACGATGAGCAAAGCGCACCCGGGCCACAGTCCAACCCAGCGCGCCACATCAACCCCTGCCGGACGAAAGCCATTTTGATATCCGGCCGCCCACAATGGTGCCACACCCCCGAGCGTCGGATCCTCTAGAGGATGTGCCGACCCTCGACGTCCGACACGGAATGACCCCCAAAACTCGATCGGCTCGGTGTCGATGACGTGCGGTCCGTTATGACGGGAACAGGATCGGCAATCGTCCCGCGCAGAGCCCTGTGAGTATGTTGGCACACCGAGGTCCACAAGGAACCGCTTGCCGGCGATCGAAAGTTCAACGCTGAGAAAATCTGCATGAGCGTGCCCCGGATTGGAATCAGGACCACAGGGGCCGCAATCGAAAATGACGGCGTCGTTCTGACCGGACAGTCGAATGTATCCGGTTTCCGGTAACGCGAGCCGCCCGTCCGCCGGCGGCGGTGCAAGTTCGATCGCCGATGGAGCCTCGCCGATCCATGAATCGTTGAACAGGCCTATGTCGCCGTCCGGATGGCACATGACGCCAAGGGCCGACTGCATCGCTGAAATGGCTGCTTCCAGCCAAGGGGGATCAACCGGCGTGCTGGCCGCCTTCAACGTTCGGAGGTCGACCAGGCACAGTGCGTGATACATCGGCGATCTTTCGGCGTGGCCGCCATCGCTCAGCACGACCTGATCAAGGGTCTGTCGTATCGCGCGCTCCAAGAATTCCAAGCGAGGCGTGTTCTGCCCGAGGGCCGCGCGATACATCGACAGCGCTACGTAGTTCTTCAATAGATGATTGAACTGGAGGTCGCGCTCCAGATTGCACAGGACGAATGCAGCGCAGAACTTTGCGTGTTCGAGCAAAGCCTCGAGGTCATCGGAATGGCGCCCGCCCGCAGCACGCAAGAGTGCGTGTCCGGCAAGCAGGTTTATCAGGCGGTGACTTGCAGAATACGGATGCCAAACGTCTCGGAATACACCCGGCACATCCCACTGGTTCTGGGCCACGAGGCTATCGATTGTCCGACGTATCATGGCTACGTCGCTCGCAGCGCCTCGGGCGAGGAGCGGCACCGTCCAACCCAGATACGACAACGTCATCCGCCAAAGACGATTGTTGCCCTCGCCCATTTCGATGCGCCACGCGATGCGATCGATCCCGCCAAAATCCATCGTCCTGCCGAGAAAGCGGAATCTCCCTTCTGCGATCTCCGCGAGGTGCGCGCCGTAAAGGCAATTCTGCATGTGAAGAACATGCTTTGCCGCGTGAAGCAGCGGATCGCGAAATTCTGGATCAGGAAGCTCTCGGGCTGTTTTTTTAACCCATCTATGGAATAGCGTGGGAAACTTCCCGGCCATTGCCCACTGCCCGCGCGACCATACGCGATAATACAATTGCTCTGCACTCAGGTGTCGCACCGTTCTGATGATGCGACCGGGCTTCATAGGAACACGACCGATCCGGTTCGAAGCGATTCGACAACAGCAATCGTTGCCAGGCTCGTTTCCACAATCTCTGGTTCCGGAACAGGCGGGCCGGTGTTTTCCACGACCGCTGCGACGAAAGCGTCGAGCTCACCCTGATGACCTTTGTCCTGCTTCAATCTGCTCCACTGGCGTCGGACGCTGCCGTTGGCGACGATCTCTAGCATCCGAAAATTGTCGATGCTGGCCACTGTGCCGCCAGCGTAGCATTCAATCCTTTCCTTGCTGTAGGCTGGATCGCCGAGTGCCGTATACACAAGGGTACAAAGACTGCCATCGCTGAACCGAATGGCGACGGTGACGTCCTCGCATAGCCCGCGAACAAGGCGCGCCGCATCAGCTCGGACGGCCACAATCGGCGCGCCGATCACGAAGCGGGCCAAGTCGACGAAATGACAGAGCTCACCGAGGATGCGACCGCTTCCCTCGTCAGGTTCTCGCTGCCAGCTGTCAGGTGCGAGTTGCCCCGCATTGATGCGCATGAGAATGTTTTTTGGTCCAGACAACGGCGCCAAGTGCCGATGCAAGGAAGCGATCATCGGCGCGAATCGTCTGTTGAATCCGACTTGAAAAAATGCGGAAGACGTATTGCGAGCTTCTATGACTGAATTCATTTCGTCCCGCGTCAGGCCCAACGGCTTTTCGACGAGGACGGCTTTGCCCGCGGAGAGTGCACGAGCGGTGAGAGCCGCGTGAGTGCTGTGCGGCGTGGTGATGACAACTGCATTGATCTCGGGATCGTCGAAAACTGCGGATTCGTCGGTCCCACAACGGCGAAAACCAAATTTGCGCTGGGTGTCTTCAGCCGAAACGCCGCGCTGCGTCACGACTGTTTGCAACACCACCTGGGGGTGGCGGGCCAGTGTGGGCAGCAATTTTGATCGCGCGAAAGACCCCGCGCCGATCACCCCCAAGGAACACCGGCGGCGGCCCGGATCCGGATTCGGACCAGACCGCATTTCGATAGTCGAGATCGGCTCGACTTTTGCTCCCTCGTCGAGCGGATATTCTATTACGACCCCCAGATGTGGTTCCGTCCCTTCCGAAACCAGTTCATAGGCTTTTTCCGCATCCTGTATCGAGAACCGATGTGTCGTGAGCGCTGTCGGAGTGAGCCGGAGCGTGCGGCTCGGACTCATCAGACGAACGCACTCAGCCAAATTGTCTGCCTCGGTCCAGCGTATCCAGCCGACAGGGTACTTAACGTTGCGTTTTTCGAAGTCGTTGTCGTATCTTCCGGGCCCATAGGAACGCGAGACGACGACCGAAAGCTCTTTCTTCATAAAATCGCGATATGGAAACGCCGTCCCGGTAATGCCGACTAGGCTAATCTTCGCGCGGTCGCGCGCAATGTCCGCCGCCGTGTCAAACGGCTCGCTTGAATCCGTAGCAGCTGCGATCACAACGCCATCACAACCGACGCCGTTGGTCTGAGATCCGATGAACGCAGAGGGACTACCGTCAGCAAGATTCCAGGTGAATTCGGCACCGATGGACCGGGCCAGAGCAAGCCTTTGGGCGCTGTAATCCAGGCAGATTACGCGGCACCCGTGGATCGCAAGGAGCTGAGTGGCCAATTGGCCGACCAGACCCACACCGATGACCCCAACTACGTCACCCAGCTTCGGTTCTAACAGGCGGATGCCGTTGAGCGCTATGGATGCGAGGGTACCGAAGCACGCCTCGACGTGGGATACGTCCCCCGGGACAGAGGCTGTCAGGTTGCCTGGAGCAACATTATACTCAGCGTGATTGGCGATTCCGGCTCCCGCAATGGCGACCCGATCGCCAACCTGAAATCTGCCTTCGAGCCCAGGGCCCACTTCCAGAACAACGCCCGAAGCGGAATAACCGAGCGGCAATGGCTGGTCGAGACGCGCTCGCACAGCATCCAGAGTGGCCAAGAGGCCATCGCGATGGATCTTGGCTACTACTTGCTTGACCAGATCAGGCCGACTCTTTGCTTTCCCGATCAGGCTCTTTTTTGCAAATTCGACGACCATTCGCTCTGTGCCAGCAGAAATCAGGCTGGCCGCAGTGCGAACCAGGAGATGCCCCGGTTTGACGCGCGGTACAGGTACGTCCCGAACCGACAGGGCGCCAGTGCTTGCACTTTGGACGATCTGTTTCATCCTCGCGCTCTCCAGCAAGGGCCGTTACGCCGACGTCCGGGCGCCCAGTCGTGCGACTAAGCAGCAATTCTTGCATCTGTGCTCGCGAGCGACGGTTGGCAGCTCAGCTGACGGCACCAAATCTCAATGCACACGAGCGTGAAGAGGATGAACGCCACGTCGCTCCGATTCTGGTCGAACGCATTGCGCAACCGAGCGACTGCTGCGGGATCAAAGAGGCCTCGCGCTGTAACGACGCGCGGCGATGTCATTTCCACAATCAGGCCGCGTGCAGGACCTGCCATCCAGGCCCTGAGAGGGACGCCAAAGCCTTGCTTCGCGCGATGCAGAACAGCCCGATTCAATCGGCCCGCCATAGCCTTCCGCAGAATCCGCTTCGTTTGCCAGAGTGTGATCTTTTGTGAGATCGGAACCTGCATCGCAAACGCCACCAGCCGGAGGTCAAGGAGAGGCACGCGGAGTTCGACCCCCTCCTGCATGCCCATCTTGTCCGTGTAATTGAGATTGAGGTCCGGCACGAATCCATGAAGGTCCAGTTGCAGCAGTCGTTCCACCGGGTGCAATTCGCGCGTGTCGCCCAGCAACCGGCCAAACGGGGCGCCATGACTCTCGAGCGATTGGCCTGGGGCCATCGCCACGAGCGAGGTCCGCTCGCCCGCCGGCCAGTTCGAGAAGCTCATGGCTTCCGTCAGCATCTCGTCCTCGCTCAAGGCCAACAGCTGACCAAGGCGGCCGAGCCGACGCCCAAGAACGGAACGGCTGGGGAACCCCCTGATTAGGCGCGAGGTCAATCCACGTGCGTAAGGGATCTGATCCAGCGCCGCCCAAATGAACGCCGCGACGTGCCTACCGTACCCCGTGAACAGATCATCCCCTCCGGTGCCCGTCAGCAAGACCTTGATGCCATGTCGCTTTGCTTCTGCAGCGATCATCCGGGTCTGCAGGGCGGCAAAATCGCCAGTCGGCTCGTCCAATTCCCAGAGCATTCGGGGAAGCTGATCGATAAGCTCCGCCGTAGTCGGCACTTCGACCAGCGGGACCTCCAGCCTTCTTGCCATCTCGCGTGCATGGACAATATCGTCCCCGAAATTATCGGCGTGAGTACGGTCCTTCGGCACGCTTGCACAGAATGTGACGATCCGAGCGGGATCAGTCGCTCTGCACATCGACGCCACAACGGCGCTGGAATCAACGCCTCCGGATAAGCAAGCGCCGACCGGCACGTCGGCAACCATTTGATCCGCAACGACCCGATCGAACAAATTCAGAAACGCCGTTCGTTCAACTCGCTCGCAGCGGGGGGGCGGGTGAGGAATCTTGTAGTATCGCTCGATCGTCAGCCCGCCGTTGGCGTCGACCCAGGCGCAATGTCCGGGCCGTAGCTTCCGAACAGACTTTAGCATGGTGGAAGCAGACGATGACCAGACGAATGCGAGGTGGTTCGCCACGCATCCCGTGTCGATATCGCGGGATACATCCGGGCACACCGTCAACGCCTTGAGTTCTGATGCAAACAGAAACCCGTGAGGTAGCGCGGCGTAGTACAAGGGTTTGACGCCGAGATGGTCACGAGCAATGAAGAGGTGCCGCGACGCGCGATCCCAGATCGCAAAAGCGAAGATGCCACTTAGGCGACCGAGGCAGGACTGGCCCTCACATTCAAATAGACGAAGAAGCACCTCCGTATCGCTCTTGGTGCGAAATACGACACCGGCGCTTTCGAGTTCACGGCGCAATTCCTTGAAATTGTAGATCTCGCCGTTGAATGAGATGACGTAACGTCCATCAGCTGTATGCATTGGCTGGTTGGCGGCAGCACTCAAATCGATTATTGACAGGCGCGCGTGGCCAACCGCGAAATTCGACTCCGAATCCCGCCAGGCGGCGCGACCGTCTGGGCCACGATGACTAAGTCGATCGAGCATCGCATCGAGCAGCCGGTCACTCCAGGGACCGCGGAAGCCTGCAATACCGCACATGTGAGGGGATTCTCCCACCGGGGCGCGGGGAACGCGCAATCCGCGCTGGCGTTCCCCTCTGGGTGGAGGCGCGTTGCATCGGATAAACATAGGTTTAAATCAGGTCCGAACGAAATTGTGCCATGCCCCGCGGAACCTGCGGCTGTCAGCAGCGTTTAGCGCCGTGTTCCGAACCAGGAGAAGCACGTGGCCGACACTGGCGCTCGCGAAGGTACGACGGTGCCTGCAAAGGATGCGAGTTGGTCCTCCGGCTTGTCGCTCACGGCGATCATCCTGACTTACGATGAAGAACTGCACATAGAACGCTGCATTCGCAGTCTCAAATCCGTCGCGTCGCGCATCTATGTCGTCGATTCCTTTTCGACAGATGCGACAGTCGAGATCGCCCGGCGCGAGGGCGCCGAGGTGGTGCAACGAAAATTCAAAAATCAAGCCGATCAATTTCAATGGGCGCTCGACAACCTGCCGACCGATACCGATTGGGTCATGCGTATTGACGCAGATGAGTACATTTCGACGGAGCTCGCCACATCGATGACGACACTCATTCCGCGCGCACCCGCCTCCGTCTCCGGCTTTTACGTTGACCGCCTTGTCGTATTTCTCGGGCGCCCAATTCGCCACGGGGGCTTCTACCCGATGAGAGTCCTGAAAATCTGGCGGACAGGATTGGGCAGAGTAGAACAGCGTTGGATCGACGAGTACTGCGTCGTCAAGCATGGACTGGTTGACTACTGCCCAGGCGACTTGATTGACGAGAACTTACGGGACCTGACTTGGTGGACGGACAAACACAACAAGTATTCGAGCCGCAGGATGATTGACCTGCTCGACTATGAATTGCAGCTGGGACTGTCGCAGCATGCATTGAGCGGCAATGTGTCCCGACGACAAGTTGTCTACCACAGGATCAAAGCCAATATATACCCCGCTCTCCCGCCCTACTTTCGAGCTTTGGCGTACTACCTGTATCGGTACGTGTTTCGACTGGGGTTTCTCGACGGGCAGCAGGGTCTCGTTTTCTGTTTCCTGCAGGCTCTGTGGAACCTCTTTCTCGTGGACGCCAAGCTCTATGAGGCCCGTCGGATGATCGCAGCGGAGGGACTGGAGTCGTTCATCAAACATTTGCGGGACGCGCAGGGGCTCGACGTCGGCCCTTCTCGTTTGGAAAGCGAACCCCGCCGGAGCACGTAAGACCTGTTCTGTTGCCGTGCCTTTGGGCCATCTGGGAACGGAGGGGTTCGGACACTCGGAAGAAAGACCTCAATTCAAGGTTTGCGCGCGTGCCGAAGTGCCCAGTGAATGGAACGCGAGGGAGAGAGACATGAACCGCCGGGACTTGCTCTTCCTGGGCGCTGTGGGCGGCTTCTCGGGTTCAGCTCGTGCACAGTCAAACAAACCTAAAAGCATTGAAGCCCGACTAGACGTTCGGAAGTTTGGTGCGGTCGGTGATGGTGTGCACGACGATACAAATGCCTTTCGGCAGGCCATCGATTACGCCTGCAACAACAAAATGCAACTGGTGATTCCCGGTACGCCGCAATCATATTTGATCTCCGACTCTCTACTAATTCCACATGGCAAGCACGGTTGGGCGATCACGGGAGAGGCTGGGCGAGTCACCATCACACAAGCCGCCAACAACAAACCAATCTTCCTGTTCTCCAGCCACGGTCACGACTATCGAGATACTACCAACCGTGCTTTCAGCCTGAAAAACCTGCGAGCGGCGTGGACGCGCAATCAATCCATCGCGAACAAAGAGTCAAACATGTTCCTGTTCGACGACGGCGGGTACGCGGATTTTCAGATCGACAATTGCGAGAACCACAACGGCTGTCGACTTGTTTCAACTCGCGAGGTGCAGGCACCCGGTCGCCCTCTGAACCTGTGGGGATGTATTATGTCGCATCTCTTCAGCGGTTACGTGGCGAGTGGCGCGGCCATTCGCCTGAGGACCAACCCGGTCGAGGGGATGCCGAACATCCTGATTTCGCATGTCTACGCGCTTCGGCAAATGGCGGAAGAGGAACTCATTCATTTGGCAGGTTGCTCAAGCGTCAACATCGACAATGTCGAGATCAACTTCGGCCGCGGATCTCAGCTCGTCTGCTGGGGCGGAACGACGGAGGTCAATGTGCGCGCATGGCGAATGGAGCAATGCACAGTAGCCGACACGCCGCGGAACGTCATTTTTGACCTAAGTGGCAACGGGCCGACTCAACAAGGCACCTACCGTTTCCAAGGCGTCGAGATGCGATTTACGACGATCGACAGCACACGGCCCCACTCCGTGTTTCACGCCAGCGCCGGCGCGCAAGTGATCATTGACGGCTATCAAGAAGTTGCGACCGCACGCAAGTCAGGTGAGCTGACGGTGGCCACCACACAGGACGCACGGGTCCAGTTCCGCAGTGTTGCCGACATCATTTCCCCCCATGTCTTTCTATTGGACAACCATCAACTGGCGGACATCACCTTCGCGACCACGGAAGTGCTGCGCTTTTACAAAAACGGCCTGACGTCGCGCATGGATCGCGTGACGAACGACTCACCTAGCGCGATCAAGGGCCAAGTCGTGGGGGCTGCGGGTTGGATATGGGCGGTCGAGGTCAGCTTGGACTCGGACGTAACGGCAGGAAAGATCGAGCTGGTGGTCTTCAAGAACGGACTGCTAATCGATTCCGGAGCGATGAAGCTTGCCATCAGGAACGGTTCTAGGAGCGTAAAGGTTGCAACCGTGATCAAGAACACTAACCATCCGGATTATCATGTAGTCCCTGGGGATCTTGTCCACTTCGAGATCTCGACGGACCAATTGTTTGCTGGCCCGAAGAACGCGCTCTTCAATCTCATGATTGCGAACATCTAGACAGCGCCCGCGGCCCCGGCAAGCTTGAGGGATCGGCTGCCACCCACCGCTCACCTGCCTCTATTGCACCGCTTTTCATCTGCTTCCGATGCACAGTACCGACGCAGGGATCGTCTGCCATCCAACTTTGCTGCCGCGAAGGCCTGGCGCGCTCCTCGTCCTGCGAAAGGAAGCGAAGCGCTTAGGCGCTGAAATCTGTGGCGCAAGCCGAGAAGCGCGGCTCATTCGTCGTTCAAAATTGGGACCCGTTCACGACGGGAACATTGGAACTTGAAGTGCGTTAATGTTGAGGCGCAGTTTGTCTCCTTTGGCATTTTGGCCCCAAATGTATAAACCCGACAAGTCGACAGCTCTGCTCGGGGAGATGGAACAAGCGCCCGCTGTTCCAGCAGAGAACCTCACATCTGGCATCGCATTCATCCGCCGCAACCTGCGACTGATCCTGACATTTCTTGCCCTGAGCATCGCATCATCCGCAGGCTATCTTCTCTTTTCTGCCCCCCGCTTTACTGCGGAAGCCGTTTTATACATCGAGAAACCGCAGATCCGCCCTGTTCAGCTGGAGTCCGCTAGCAGCGACAATTCTGTCGATTCTAAAACGGTCGACAGCCAAGTCGAGATTTTGAAATCAGATGCAATCGCGATGTCAGTTGTCAAAAGGCTTCAACTGGCGGAAGCTGCGGCTTTCATAGGTACGAGAACCGCAGGTTTGACTGCCGAACAGGACGCGATGCGCGTCCTGCGACGAAATCTATCCGTGTCGCGGGTCGGCCTTTCTGCGGTGATCAAGATCAACTTTACCGATACTGATCCCCGGCAAGCCGCCCAAATTGCGAATGCCGTTGCTGCCGCGTACATCGAAAATCGGATCAATGCCACAAATCAGGCCGCAGATGCCGCCACCAATTGGCTGGAAGCTCGGCTGCGTGACCTCGAGAAGAAGGCAGCCGATGCAGAGAAGCAAGTCCAAGAATTTCAAGCAAAGAATGAAATCGACGAGCAGGCAAAGCTGAGCGAGCTTCGGGCAAACGCAAGGACGTACCGAAGGCTCTACGACAGCTTTGTCCAGCGCTACGCTGAAGCCGGTCAGCAAAAGTCGTTCCAGTTCGCCGAGGGTCAAGTCGTCAGTCCAGCTCTACCGCCAGCGTTCAAGAGCAAGCCGAATCCTGTTCTCGTGCTGCCGATTGCTGTATTCGGCGGACTTTGCATCGGTCTTGCGGTTGCGGCTTGGACGGAGCTGTCGGATCGGACGTTCCGGACGCCCGAGCACGTTGCGGAACGCCTGAAGACGAACTGTCTCGGCGCGCTCGAATGGATTCGAAAGCCATACTGGCGACCTCTGGCTTTGCGCGCGCGGTTCCGGAACAAGCTAGCGGATTCCAAACTGATACCTTCGAACGGCCTCTTCTCGTATGTGTTGACAAATCCCACCTCGCATTTCGCCGACACAATCCGCTCGATAAGACCCTTGTGCGATCTTCTTGCGCCGGAACAGCCGTCGAGGATTGTCGGATTTACATCTGCGCTCGACGGGGAAGGCAAGTCGACAGTCGCTGCGAATTTTGCGCAGCTTGTCTCGCGTGGAGGACGCAGAGTCCTGCTCGTTGATGCGGACTTCCGCAAGAGGACGCTGTCACGTTCCTTGACGCCGCGCGCCTTGAAGGGCTGGTGCGACTTAGCCCTTGCGCGCGCTGTCCCCGAAGAAGTCGTCCGGATCTATGACGCGAGTAAAATGCATTTCTTGCCTCTCCTGAAAATGCCCGAGCCGTTCGAGCCGACGGAGTTTCTGGCATCGGACAGCGTCCGCACGATGTTTGAAGAGTTGCGACAGCAATACGACTATATTGTCGTGGATTTACCGTCTCTTGCGCCAGTTATCGCCGTCCGGGCTTCAACCGTGACGATCGACGCCTACGTCCTGGTAGTGGAATGGGGCAAGACCTCGAACGAGACGGTGCAATGCGCTTTGGCATCAGCCCAAGGAGTGCATCACAAACTGCTCGGTGCGATTCTGAACAAGACCGACCTTCGCTCAATGCAGCGCTACACACCCCACCATAATAGCGAGTGTTATTTTCGTGGCCCGACGGCCTCCTCCTTTTGACCTTCGTCGGGCGCCGCAGGCGATCCAGAATCGGTGAATTTTGGGAGGCCCTCCAGTCGTAGCCGCACCTCAACGACGTCGCCGGGCATCAACCTGGTGTCTTCATTGGCAGTCATATTGCTGGAGGTGTCATTGTCATTTCTGTACACTTTGATATCTGGCTCCCCACCGGCTCCGCGGGCGAGTTGAGATCGCACCACACCCGCGTATAACAATTTGTCGCCGACAGCCTGGAGTCGAGCCCGGATGGTGGCGAGTCGGACGTTGGCGTCCTGCAATTTTGCCAGCAAGTTGTCCCGCCTCTGGTCCTGCACACGCTCCAATCGTCTCGCGAATTCGCTCCGTTCGCGCGCCACCTGAGCTATCAGCGCGGTCGTCTGAAGTACCCGAGTGGCTGAAAACAGCGTCATTCGGCGCGAGTCCGAGAGCCGTGTCATGGGCACCATTCCCTTGCTAAATCTGGCTTGCACTTCCGCGAAATCGGCAGCATCAGTGTCCGCGTCCTTCTGTTCCGTCTCTCTTTGATGCTGGAGCGTCGCGATCCGCCCGTCCTCCTGCTGGACGGCGTTCTCGAGATATTGCTTCTCCTTTTGATGATCGGAATTGTCGACGCTGAGCCGTTGAGCCTCAAGATCCAGTATCTTCGAAGTTACCACCAATGGGAGCGGCAGATCGTCCATATTCGTTTGCCCGAGTGCGCTCTTACCGTCGAGTTCGGCTTGAAAACGTTCAGCCTGTGCCCGCACCTTGGCAAACTCCGTCCATAGTTCGTAGTAATCACTGCGAAAATCCGATGAGTCCAGAAAAGGATCCCGCCCCCTGAACCGCTTTGTGTCATAGCCGCCGGCAAGCGCGATGCCCTGGCGCACGGTCATTCCAGGCCGATATGGCTGAGTCCCAGGATTGGCCACGTCGCCATTGAGGTATATCGGCCGATATTCCGCCACGGTCATTGTAACCTCATCGGGAGACACGGTGACAACCTCGTCCCGCGACATCAAGCGCCCCTGCTGATCTGGCACCCGAGGGCGAAAAGCCTTGGTTGAAAGTATCGACTTCACTTGTTTGCGCAATTCAGCCACGGTGAGGCCTGCGGCCTTGATATCTCCAATCAATGGAAATGAGGCTTGGCCATTCAGATCGATCATGACCCGGTGCCGCAAATCCGGAATTCCGACTGCTTGGACCTCGAGCACATCGCCGGGTGCCAGCAGGTACTCGCCGCGCGCCGCTACCGGGGCAAGCAGGACTGCCATGACCATCAGGACTCGCTGAGGCTGTGCAGCCGACCCAAACAGGAGCTTGAGGAAGCTTATTGCCTTCATCCCGTCCTCCACCGCGGCCCGGGGGATGCTGCCTGCTACAACCAGGCCCCCTCTGAGAAGTTCCCCTGCCAGTGTTTCCTTGGACGCGTCCCGCGTCACCGCCCCGGCGACGGATCGCCGGTCGGATCCGACGTGAAAAGGTCGCCGGGCGCTCTGTTTTTCCATCCCTGTCATGCGCAAGCCGCCGCGGCGAGGTTCTCGGTCAGAGGGAACCGATCTCGGTCGCCTCCGTTGTAATGCGACAAGTCCCGGCAGAGATCCGTGCCTCGGCGGCACGCGACGACCATCTCGGATCAGTTTCGGCCGCCAGTTGTCCCGTGCCACTCAGTGTATGTCGGAAACGTACATGTACGCTCCAGCGCAATCAAACGCGATGAGCGGCCGTCGTCTCGGCAGAACGCCTCTCCGCATCAAAAATGCCGCTGAGGATATTGCCGGACGATTTGTGCATGATGGTTCTTATCGGCCCCTCCGCCTCGCTTTCCTGTGGGCATACTGGACCGGCTATATCGACTCAACGGTGCAGTACCTTCGGTCCGAGCATCACGTGACGGTCTTTCGCGCTCGTCAGCAGGGACACGTCGGCAGTCTGAATGGCCAATACAGGTTTGCCGAGGAGAGCTTCGGGCCTGTCGAGGCTGAATTGACCTACGGCGCTGAAATTGACGTCGACGCTCTTGACCATGCGCTGCGTGAGTTCGGGCCGGATGGAATCATCGTTCTGTCGTGGCGCAGGCGCGCGTATCGCCAGTTGATGAAGCGGTGGGCCGGGAGAGCCGTGCGCATCGTATGTCTCGACAGCCAATGGCGCGGGCATCTGGGAGCTCTGCGGAGCAGGAGCGAGTTTCCGCTTCTCCTTAAACAATGGGGAGGGCGGGCCCTGCGGCGATACTTCTTCCACACGTTGTTTGACGGCGCCCTCCTCTCCGGTCCCAAGTATCTCGACGGTCAAGGATGTCCTGCAGTACGGCAGTCGAGACAGATGAAGTTCGCGCTCAAAATGGGCTTTCATCCAGACGACATTTGCGAAGGCTTTGCTGTTTGTGATTGGCACATGCTGGCGCACGGACGGCATCCCGCCAACGCTCGCGAACGAAAAAGATTCCTATTTGTGGGCCGTTATGCGCCTGTGAAGGGCGTTTCAATCTTGGTGGAAGCGTATCGGTTGTACGGCCGCCACAGCCCGAAACCCTGGCCTCTGATTGTTGCCGGTGACGGGCCCCTCAAGCATCTTTTTTCCGGAGTGCCTGGAATCCAAGATATCGGATTCGTCCAGACGAAGCAGTTGCCCGAGGTGCTGGCGGAAGCGGCATGCCTCGTCCTGCCCAGCATTCTGGAACCGTGGGGTGTCGTGATCCAGGAGGCCGTTTCGGCGGGACTCGGAGTAATCTGTACCGATGAATGCGGAGCCGGAGACGTGTTCGTGCAGCAAGACGTCAACGGATTTATCGTGCCGACCGGCAATGTTGATGCGCTGGCAGGTGCAATGAGGAAGTTTTCCGAATCCGAGGATTTTCTTGAGCGCGTTCCGAATGCCAGTATCGAAATGTCGAAACGGTTGCTGCCCTCGAGCTTTGCTGAAACCGTCATTCCATTTATTCAAACAAGAAGGCAGTTCGTCTCATGAGATTATGTGTCATGGGCAATGCGCCGGTTGCTGCGGTCAACCCGTCGACCATTCAAATGGATAGATCACAGATAGGTAGGGTTGCTAGTTCTCTCATAACATCGAGACCGCTTTAGCAGCAAAACTAGGAACGAATTTCTTCTTATAAATCAATGGATCCGTTGAAATTAGCCAACATATTTCGATTCCGCGCGCGCTTACTGGTGTCAAAACTCGGGATACGGATACAGTATCTTTTTCTTCGAAGGGTCAGACCCAGAGATCTATCGCAAGGGTCTCGTTGATGGCCGATGGATTCGAATTGGACCTGTCTGATCCGTCTTCCAATGAGCGCTAGGCCAATGTTTTCCAATGTCTCGCTTGCTGCGTTCGTGCTGATTTTAGCTCTTGCTGCTAACATTGGCAGCAAAGCGGACGACCTGCTACCGCAATTGAGGAAAAACTACGAAGATTGCGTCTACCGCGCAGTACGTTCGCAAGCTGAAAAACTAAGGTCAAGGGGCGGCACCTCTGAAGCGATCGGGTTGGCATTCGAAGCTTGTCAAAGCGAAGAACGGGAAATAGTAGAGCACCTAACTGCCATCGGCATGGCGCCAGGTACGGTTGATAAGGCCTTACGGGCGTTCAAACTGAGGCTACAGAAAATGGTCCGATAAGTGATTTGTGAACTGAGGCCCTCCTTGAGCCGAGGTGTCGCAACGGGGAGATGAGACGCGGATCAACCCAGCCGCGCCACGCGAATCATCTCCGAGACTTCCTGGGAATCGTGAAGGTTGAACTCCTCACGAAGGGCGCCGCCATGCTCGCAAGACAGGCACCGCGATCTGCGAATTCAGACGGATCGGTCACCAGATCAAACAGCATCGGCCGAAAGCCTGGCGCGTGGATATCCAACGACCGTCGCCATGAACAACCGGCTGCGGCTAATGGGTTGAGCGCGACGTGCCTCTTGCATCGCATAGTGTATTCCGAGACTACGATTTTCCGCCATTGCACCGGCTCCCGTCCCCGCAGCCAGGGCGTCAGCGACTGTCCTTCGAGCAGTATGACCTGCTGGCTTCCCGCCAAACCGCTGCGCCGGGTGAGAAGCGTGATGTGCGCGGAGTGAAGCGCCTCTCGCCGTTCACCGTGCCGTCCTTTCTCGCAAATCTCGCGGCCGGTCACATCTCTATCCGTTACGGCTTCAAGGGGCCCATCGGTACGCCGGTCACCGCTTGCGCTGCGAGCGTGCAGGCGATCGGCGATGCTGCACGCCTCATCCGAACCGAAGAAGCGGACGTTGCAATTTGCGGTGGCTCGGAAGCCTGCATCGATCTCGTGAGCCTCGGCGGCTTCGCCGCCGCCCGGGCTCTTTCGACGGGCTTCAACGAAACGCCCGCGCGCGTCCCGCCCCTTTGACCGCGACCGCGACGGCTTCGTCATGGGCGAAGGCGCCGGTATTCTCGTCATTGAAGAGTTGGA
>NZ_AXAU01000029.1 GCF_000472965.1 Bradyrhizobium murdochi
ATCCATGCTGGCCTCCTTCCAGCCAGCATGTTGAATCAGAACCAAGCTGATTTGGGAATCCTCAATCGATTCAAACTAGACCCATCCCGCTCTAGTCAACGCTGACTGGCCGGCGACGCCGCTCACCTAGTTGCTCAATTCGCACTGGAGCGATGAGAACCAGGGCACGAGCTGAAACCGAGATCAATGGTCGATCATGCCCAAGCGCAACGAGACGTGCGACAGCCTATCGGCAATAGATCCCCGCAGTCTACTCACCTGCATCAGCGGGTAATGCGCAAGCCCCATTTCCTCGGCGAGGCCTCTTCCGATGGTGTCAAGCTCACGCTGCAGGCTCTCGATCAGGTTGCGGCCAAGCTTGACCTTGTCGCCTTGACGGTAGGCAAGCCCCAGGTCTGCCAGCACATCGATCAACCGCTCGAGTGCCGCGCGGACCTCGGCACCAACTAACTTGAATTTCGCGTTTGCCATTTCCTTTTATCCAAACGCTCATGCACGCCCAGGGCGTTTCCCCTTGGTGCCCTGCTGCGAGCAAGCCTATGCCGCTTGCTCCCGGGTAAAACGTCTCCCGGTGCGCCGCCCCACTGACCCTCGAGGTTGCAGCCCAAGCGCGTTCTTCAACCAGCTTCGGGATAAATACGAACGCGTGAGCCGCCGTCGGTTTCCAGCAACTCGGCCCTGTAAGGCACGCCGCGGATGTTGATATGTGTCGGGCGCCCGGCTTGCGGCATGAGGTGCTCCCCCTCTAGTACACGGACAAGGTAAGGCGGAAGCCAGCGTTCGCGGTGCTGCCATCCCCCGCGGATAAGAAACCCAAGATCCGCTATTGGCTGACGCGATGGCCCGGCTTCATTCATCGGCCTCGCGCGAGGATGATGGATGAGACGAACGTCCCTGCGCCCTCCCGGCCCAAGAGTGGCCGAATAATGCTCACCGTTGATCGCGAACTGGCTTGGGCCAAACTGGTTCGGCATGAGATTGATGTTGCTCAGTACATCGATCAGGACGTCCGAGGCCGATTGAGAGCCGTGGCGCCAGCCTTCGCCAACGATAGATCCGATATCCAGTAGCTCCTGAGGGGCCCCTGATGGCCCAACGAACGACGGTGGTGTGACGAGGTCAGGCGCCGGCACAGAGTGAGCGTCGTCACGCAATTCATACGGTGTGGGCGGATTCAAATTAAGCAGCGGCCCAAGACCGCCGTAGACGTCTGACGAGGGACGCCTCGCAGATGATGGTGAAGCGGGTTCTTGCATCTGCTCTCTAAACCAATTCCAAGCGCCCGCGCTCGGGGTGGCTGGCGTTGCCGGAATCTCCTGAAGCGAGCTCAGCTGCGGGCCGCGGTGCGGTGTGAACGAGGATGACGCAGGTTCTTGCATTTGCTCCCTAAACCAGTCCCAAGCTCCCGCGCTTGGAGTGTTTGGCGTTGCCGGAAGCTCCTGAAGCGAGCTCGGCTGCGGATCATGGTGCGGCGTGAATGAGGACGACGCGGGGTCTTGCATCTGATTCCTGAACCAATCCCAAGCTCCCTCGCTCGGAGTAGCTGGCGTTGCGGGAAGCTCCTGCGGCGATCCGGGCTGCCGAGCGCCTTCCCCGGCGAGCGGAGGCTCGCTCTCAGGAGGAGCCAGCCCCAGCGCTCTGTTCGCCTCGAGGACTTGCTCGTAACGCCGAAGCCTGAGCAAATCGGCGTCAATTTTGGAGTCCCCGGTTTGATTCCTATACTCCTTAACATCTTGGGCCAGCCCATCGTCGTTCAGTCGGCCAGCCATGGCGCCTTTTTCCCGCGTTTTCAGCCAATCACCCAGCCTGTAAAGACGGCGCGCCCGTCTATCAACCGTCTCCGGCTCAACCCTGGCTGTCGCCTTTTCTGCCTTGGCCAACATGTCGATGAGGGTCGCGTCTGTGGCATAAGGAGCCAGGCGGCGGATATCGGCGGACAAGGCGTTTCCGGCGCCGACGTCGCGGAGTTTTTTCAAGGCCGCGTTGGTGCGCCTCCTCGTAAGCTTAGGATCCTTCTTGGAATCCCTCGCGTAGGCCTCTACATCGGCATCCAACCCAGCTTCTAACTCCGGGTTGCCAATACGGTCTGCGATTGATGGCCTCCCGTTCTCGCTAAGCCAGGCGCTGAAATTTCGCAGATCGGCTATCGCATTTCGGACAGTGCCGTCGCCCAGTGCTTTGCCGGTGCCGTCGTCCCGGGTGAGCTTGGCTCTGCTTTTGAAGTCCTCAAACAGCTCCTCGTCCTCCTGAGGGACCCCGCGTGTTCGGCCGGGCTGCTTGGCGTAATCTACGCGAAACTTCGTTGAAAAGACCTCTTGCTGAGCCGTGGAGCCCGACGGCTCTTCGCTGCGACTAGTCCCAAACGCCTTTCCGACACCTGACTTGATACGCGACCACAGTCCGCGACTCTTGCTATTCTTCGTCTGAATCGCGGGCTGCTCCTCAGGTGGCAAAGTGTAGCGCGCACTGCTGAACAGATCATCCCGCAAACTGGACTGCGACGGTAATTGAGCCGAATCTCGAAAGTGAGTTCGGGGGATGTCTATGCTGTGGCGCGTGCTGCTGAACGAGTTGTCAATCAGCGGGGAGTGTGGCGGCATCCTCATCGAACCGCCGAGGTCAGTGCGCCGGATTCCTCCACCGCCCTTCTTTGGACTTTCATCAGGTGAACTGGAGGTTGCGGAGCTCTCATCAGGCGAATTGAGTTGCAACTCGCCCATCTGCTGCTCAAAGCTAGCTTGCTCGCTCGTATTGCCCGATTGCTGCCCCGCGCGCGACTGTTGATAGTACGCTCGTGCGAATCCTTCCACATCAAAATCAAACAGGTTAAAATTGTTATTCGTTCGCTCCATGGCACCTCACATCCCACAGCAAAGCTCGTATCTGGCGCACGGTAGGCTGATTGAGTGGAAGCGGTGGAGCCTTCAGCCGAGATTCCGACTGTCGAAGCCTGAAGCCAACCGACAATCAACAATCATTTGTAGCAACCGAGACCGCCGCCACGCCCCTCCGATTTCCGAAATCAAGCAATCGGGTGTTCATTTCCTTTATGACGGATGACGTCGCCGTCTAGATATCGACGTTCTCATGCTAGAAGAGTTACCTGTTGAGAAGCTGACGAGTCTCAGAAGTTTATAATGAGCCAACGGCGACCGCGTTGATTTTCTCCAGAAGCTGCGGCGTACTCGCCACGTGATTTTTGGCCCAAGCCACGCACGAGGCCCTCCCGAAACGAAGCGGGCAAACGGCATCGCCAACCGCTCGGACGTTATGTCTGCGAGCGATACGACCAAACTGAAGAACACTTATAGCGCGGGAATTCTCCACATGCGGAATCCGACTCAAGACGACGGCTGTAGCATCGCCCTTGATTCGAGATCGCGGAACATGACGTAGTTGCGCCAGATCCACTGATGCAACTCGCTGGACGAATCCTTCTCGTTGCGCAGATATCCTGTGAATGAAAAGCTCAGTCGGTCGACGTAGGTCTTTAGAAATACTGGTAGCGCCGAAAAGCGGAGTACACGCGCGCCATCCATGGCTTCAGGTAACTCGCCGCGCAGCATGAATTCATTGTGGACGGTGATTAGCGCTCCTGGCGGAATCCGCCACCTCAGCATCTCATAGCTGCGCGAGGAGATGCGGTCGGTGCCGGCCACGAACAGGACGACGGGGGCAACACGGCAGCGGAGCGCCTCCCTGATGAATCCGATCTCCTCGCACATCTTGAAGAATTCATCAAAGGCATGGAAGCCAAGATCGATTACCTTGGCCACCCGATCGTCCAGGATAAGCCGGTCCATCAGCTGCATCTTGCCGTATGTGTCGATCACATCCGCCGTCTCAGTGATGTTAGGGAGGTAATCGACCAGTGACGGCTCCTTCAGGTTGATGTCGAAGGAGAGCGCAGTGCCATTCTTCAGCAGCAAGAACTCGCTAATGAGGCGAGAGACGAGGGTCTTACCGACCTGCGGGCTAGGCGAGCAGATGATGTAAACGGGCGTAGCTAACATTGGCAGTAATATTAAGCGAACTTCTTACATGGCTCAGCCCGTTCGATCGCCGAACGATCGACTATTTTTCACCACCACGGGTCACTGACTTGGCGCCGGCCAAGTCGGTCAAGTTAATGCGATCATATTCGCGCCAGACATTCGCGAGCCAGTGCCGAACGTAGCCGCGCAACACGAAGGAGTGGTTCGCGGCATCCTCGTTCCGACCTTTATTGGCTACAAAGTTGACGAACGGGACGGAAGCAACTTCGACCTGCTCATAGGCCATCTCGTTGAGCTTGGGGATCGTCAGCTCGGTAGCGTTCTTGATTCGGTGGAAATAGGAGTTGTAGGTCGACTCGTCCCACTGGAAGAATTGAGTGTCGTTGATGAAGTTCTTGACCAGAAAATACTTTGCACCAGTCATGAAACTGGACGTCTCGGCGATCTCGTCCAGGGAAGCGATGGATGATCCCAAGATGTGGAATACGGCAAAGGTGATCTGGCCGGACCGCGCGGCATCCAGAAAACCGATGTCGCGCAAGGATGCCAGCGCCGGGGACAGCAAGCCTGCGCGGGCGTCGATCACCGTGACGGATAGCCCTGAGTTCAGTGTGTCGAAGATCTTCATCTGATCCGCAGTCGTGGTCATGTCGACGATCTCGGTGATCTCGGGGTGGAATCGCTTCAACGTTCCTCGCGGCGACTCAGTATCGAATGCGCGTGTCTGCACGTTATTGGTATTGAAATAGTCCAGAAGCGTTCGGGATACGGTCGTCTTGCCGACCCCACCCTTGTCCGCACCCACCACAATCACAACCGGCTTTGTCATGGAATCCCCCTAAAGCACTCGCTACCGCCGACCGCGACGTGTGCAATCGGCAAATCTCTGCTTTGGATGCGAACATGGCAGAAACAAGGGATAGTGGAATCTTTGACGAGTCACCAACGTGATTGGTGGGGAATTTTTAATGCGAGCCATCAGTGACGTTGGAATACAGACGACTAGTTGCTGTGAACGGTGTTCCACGTCAGGTTTGTAAACTGCGATCGACTCCGTCGAAAAACGTCGACTGCGGCGATGATCACCGCGACCATCATCAGCAGTACATCGCCGTTATATCGATGAGCATCAAACGGCTTGAATCTCACGTAGCGTCAGGTTGTAGGCTTGGAAGAACGATGACCAAGGCTAACCACGCAGGCCTCTATGGCTCATTTGAGAAATCAATTCGAGCGGTATGGCTTGCGGAGTCGACCGTCTCGCTTGCGGATGATGATCGATTATTCAGGTGCAGCTTGTGCCAGGATGGGAGGCGCTTTCGCCGGTTGTTGGAATGACACTGAAAGAGAGCAAAGTCGCGATGTGGCCTGGGGAGTGTCGGATGATTACGATGCTGAATGCTTGGTAATGTAAGCTGCAATTGCGCAGGTCGCATGCTGCCAGCCGCGATCAACTTATCAGAAGCTCGCGAACAGACGCGCTTCCACTGCAAAGGACAATCTTTGTCCGGCCGGGGTTCCGGCCCGGAGAAAGCGGCGCTGCGACGGTGTAGCCGCGCAGAGCACCCCTGGTGCGATCTCGTAATGACGTTGTGTACGTTCTGATGAAACTTAGTGAAGCGCTAAGCGAGATCGGTGAATTCTCGGCTGCAGTGCTGAAGCACGACAAGCAGCTGCGGATGGTGGACCACGCAACCTTTCTGCAAAAGGCCGCCGCGGATTTCCAATTTCGATTTGTGGCATGCTTCGAAGAAGACATTCGCGCTGGGAAATCGTTGGGGTACGCTACGACACGCAACGCGGTGAGCCGGCAGGCCGGAGGTCAGGCAGGTATCCAAGCGTGCGAGTGCATAGCTGCATGTGTGTCGCGGCTTGATAAGGCTCTGATTAAGGAAGTCGGGCTCAGAGCCCTTTCGTTGTTCGCATCATCATTCGGTCGACACTCAAGAGTGGGGGAATGCCGTAGTGCAACGATCAGAATCGCCGAATGTTGTCACGATGAAAGCCGAGCGCTTCAGGAGTTGAACAGCCAAAGTCTAGGACTGCTGGTGAACGGTTTCAGCAAGTGGCCAGAAGAGACGGCCTCTCGCCAAGCCGCGATCGCACTCGCGGGTGAGGTGTTTCGCCGTGCAGACCGCCATGCCCGGCTCTCTGATTTACCCCGCGGGGACTGGCGAACCTGGTGAACGGTTTCATTACATGGCCGGAAGAGGTGGTGTGCCACCGTGCGATGGCGGATATCGCCAGAGAGCTACAAGGCCAGATTTCCAATCACGATTCCCACAAAGAGTCGCAGCAAGGGAGCAGAGATACGCTGGATCAAGCGAACGCCGAGGAGTTCGAGCAGCGCCTGCGAAAGATCAGCAAGAGGTTGCACACCGCCAAGGACATCCGCCACTGGGGAGCCGAAAGGGTATTGCACGTAGCGCAAGCACACCCTGCCGGCTGCGAGCTGCCGAGCCCAGAATGCCCGAGACCACCACGTCGCCTACTGCATGCTGAGATGACAAGCGCCCCGGTCGTGAAGTCGCTATAAGGAACATGATCCTCGAGCAGGCATTCGAGCTCGTCACAGGACCAACGGTCTTCGTTTGACGCACGTGTTGTCGTGTTCGGCCGTGTCCGGTTGAAGACGTCAATTTTCCAGAGCCCGACACTGAGCAGGTAGTAGTCCGTCGGCGAAGCACATCGTTGTCCTATTCGAGCGGCTCGCACCGAAGGTCTTGTGGCACGCCGATTGCTCCGCGCCGGTAAAGAATCCGCTACGACAATGGCGATATCGTAGCACCGGCCCGGGAGTTTAGATGAGACTTGCTCAGTTGATCCAAATCAATGCCATAAATGCTGCATTTTTGAGTGCGGTCACGACAATTGAATCAACGTCCTTCGTGGTGCCGCTGTCATTCGGCCAGCAGCGGCATTGTCCCTCAATCGTGTCTGATCGTCGGCAGAGAGGCACATCCAGGTGGGGCTTCGGTTTCGCGGCGCGCTGGCGAGCCTGCCTTTCAGTCGGCCTTGTCCGGAATAGTCGCGTATGAGGCGCTGCGCGCTACCTTCGCAGGGCGCGGCAAGCCGTTCCAGCAGATCGGGCGGGTCGAGTGAGACGGAGAGCTCCGATCGGCGCGCAAGATTTTTCAACGAAGAGAACGGAGTACATGGTGCCCAGCCAACTGTCACAGCGTGATGCTGCGCCGTGGCCAGAAAATTTGAAGCGGGTTTATGACCGTCGTGCACCGGGAGAAAGCGGATGAAGTTTGGACTGTTTTATGAACACCAGTTGCCGCAGCCTTGGGAGGACGGCAGCGAGCGAAAATTGTTCAGTGATGCGCTGGAGCAGATCGAACTGGCCGATCGGCTCGGATTCAATTACATGTGGGAGGTTGAGCATCATTTCCTCGAGGAATACTCCCACTCATCCGCACCGGAAGTATTTCTGGGGGCCGTCTCCCAGCGTACAAAGACTATTCGCATTGGTCACGGCATTTGCCTCTCCTCCCCGAATTACAACCATCCGGCGCGGGTGGCGGAGCGCCTGGCGACGCTCGATCTGATCTCTGGGGGGCGCGCTGAGTGGGGGACCGGAGAATCCGCATCGCTGATCGAGATGCATGGCTTTGGGATAGAGCCCGAGCAGAAAAATGCCATGTGGCGGGAAGGGGTCGAGCAGACCGCCAATATGATGACGATGCGGCCATATCCCGGGTACGATGGGCAATTCTTCACAATGCCGACCCGTAACATCGTGCCAAAGCCGGTCCAGAAGCCGCACCCACCGATCTGGATGGCGTGTTCCCGGCGCGAAAGTATTTTGCGTGCCGCGCGTCACGGGGTAGGGGCGCTGGTTTTTGGATTTGTGGAGGCGTCGCAAGCGAAAGTTTGGCGTGACGAATATTATCAAATAATCAAGTCCGATGAGTGCGTGCCCATTGGGCATTCGGTAAACGCCAACATCGCCGCTCTCAACGGTATGATGGTTCATGAGAACGCCGAAGAAGCTATGCGCCGAGGACTCGATGGTTTCAAGTTCTTCGGCTATTCGATCGCGCATTATGCGGTATATGGCGAACACCGTCCTGGGCGCACGAATTTGTGGCGGCGCTTCCAATCGATCAAGGACGAGATGAAGGAGACGCCAGGCTCAGGCAGCATCGGACAGCCCAGGAGCGTTCGCGAGCATCTCATGGGGTATGCTGATGTCGGTATCGACCAGATGATCTTTATCCAGCAGTGCGGCACGAATAAGCACGAGCATATTTGTGAGGCACTCGAGCTGTTCGCCAAAGAGGTCATGCCTGCTCTGAAAGAACGGGAAGACGAGCGCGTCCGACGTAAAGAAGAGGAGCTGGCTCCCTACGTAGAGGCGGCACTTGCCCGCAAGCCATCGATGCCCGAGCTGAGCGAGTCGGACATCCCGAATGTCGAGGCGATAGGCATCGTGCTCGAGCGTTGTACAGGTAAGGACTACGCCGCGGCGGGTGGCACGTTCGCGGACCCGACCCGCGGAGGCGCCATTCCGATGGCCTCACGCGAGTCCTTCGCTAAGTCGACCAATGTCGACTGATAGCACCACGATGGGATCTGCCCGAATGCGCGGGTGGGTTAGTGGCCGGCAGCCACTGAGGAAATCGGCCACGCCTCGCTCACAGTCCGAAGAAGCCTGTGTGCTGGCCCGCACCACGCCGTTTTGGTGAGGCATGATTGCCGCGGAACTGCGATCAAGATCAGCACGCGCGAAGCGCGATCACCCGTGGTTCTCACGTTTAGCCGCCGGATAGACTTGGGTCGGATTTCCCGATCGGTAAATTGGATCGTGTCGCAGGCGGTTCTGAGCAGATATTTTCCCGCTCGGGAAAATTTCGCTGTGTGGAACCCCATTTAAGCGTTAGTTTTCCCGATCGGTAAATTCAGGCTTGCTGGAATGCCCTTTCGGGGCTAATATTCCCGCTCGGGAAAATGACATGACCATCACGACCACCTCAGAACTCGGCGAGACGATCCGGAACCGGCGGACCTCCTTAGGTCTTCGGCAGCAGGACCTCGCCTTGGCAGCGAACGTCGGCGTCCGGTTTATCGTCGACATCGAGAATGGCAAGGAGACAAGCCAGGTCGGTCTGGTCCTCCGCCTGCTGCACGCGCTCGGCATCCGGTTGGCGGCGGAAATGAGCCCTGTGCCGGCGGCTCGGTCGGCCAGCGAGGAATCCGAAACCTTCGACCCTGATAACTTCACGCCGTCATGACGAGCAAGCCGAAAGCGGGCGGCGCCGGCGAGACCCTGGAAGTCCGGTGCGGCGACAAGCTCGTCGGGCTGCTGCGCCGGCGCTCGGAGCAAATTCAGGACATCGAGTTCGTCTACGATGAAGCGTGGGTGAAGGATCCTCAGGCGTTCGCCGTCTCGATCCGCATGCCGCTCGCTCAGCGCGTTCACGAGCCGGACGTCGTGTACCGATGGTTTTTGAACCTACTGCCAGAAGGCCGGACGCTGAGGACGGTGGGCACCATCCTCAAGATTCCGGAGGCGAACGTGTTCGCGCTCCTTGAGGAGTTGGGAGAGGATCTTCCGGGCGCACTCGAAGTCTACCGGCCCGCCGACCAGCGACCGAAGCGGACGCCGCGTTATAAGCGGCTCACCGAAGCGGAACTCGCCGCCGCCATTCGGCGCCTTCCGGAGAAGCCGCTTCTCGTCGGCGAGGAGGGCATCCACATGTCTTTGGCCGGCGCGCAGGACAAGCTTCCTGTAGTCCAGTATCCGGACGGCGGCGTCGGCCTCGCGCTCGATGGCGCGCCGACGACGCATATCCTCAAGCCGGCCAACAAGCACTTCAGCAACGCCGTCGAGAACGAGGCCTTCTGTCTTCGCTTGGCGGCCAAGGTCAAGCTGCCCGTCGCCGAATGTACGATCGGAAAGGCGGAGGATCTCGACTACCTGCTGGTGAAGCGCTACGACCGCGAGCCTCACGGGCGAAGCCTCCGCAGAATCCATCAGGAGGATTTCTGCCAGGCCACGGGGCACATCCCGTCGACCAAATACGAATCCAATCCGGCGACCAAGCTGCGTGGACCAACCCTGAAAGACTGCTTTGACGTTCTGCGGAACACGCAGGCAGGCGCCTTCAACGCCGCCCGTTTCGTCGATTTCTTTGTCTTCAACGTTCTCTGCGGAAACGTCGATGCGCATTCGAAGAACTATTCGCTGCTGCTGCAGCCGAGCGGCGGCGTCTCCATGGCGCCGCTCTACGACGTCATGAACGGCGACATCTATCCGGACGTCACGCGAAACCTGGCGATGAAGATCGCCGGCAAGAACCGCGGTCACTACATCTACGCCCGACATTGGGATCGGATGGCGGAGGAAAACCAGCTTTCCGGCGCGCAGGTGAGGCGCCGCGTCGGCGAATTGTCTCAGGCTGTCCTCGATGCACTGCCGTCTGTCGTCGAAGAGTTGAACGCGCTGAAGAAGTCTCCGGTCTACCAGCAAATCTCGGACTACGTCGCCGGCTCTTGCCGCGACATGCTGCGGAATCTGAAAAGCGATGTCGAGGACGAGCCCGAAAAGGACCCTGATCCCGAGGCCACCACGCGTCCCCCAGGATTCTCTTGAACATTTTTGCAGAAATGCGTCGCGGGGGTGAGGTTAAGCTTACTCTTCGACGTTGATTGCACATAGGTCGCGCGCCGCAGGTCAGGAAGGGCTAATGTGCACGCTCATCTCATGCTGAGCGGCGCCTGAGTTTTCAATTATTCGTCTGAAGATATTAGCCGGCAGCACGAGGGGCACGCCACGATCCTGGTCGTAAAGCAATATCTCGAGATCTTCCACACGAGCGGATCGGATTGGGTCGCACGCATTAAGCGTCTGACTGCTCTCGCGCCAGATCTCGACACCTTCAGTCAGCGTTTGGATGTCCGCCAAGCTGAAGAGTAGCCATCATGGACGACGGTCGAACGATTCTGGAGGCGCTAGAACATCCGCAAGCGGAAGAGCCGGAGGAACCCGAGCTGGTCGAAGCCACTTCGAGCACGGCCCCGGTGACCCCGTTGTCGCCGCAACGGCAGGCTCGCCGAACGAAGCGCGCGCCGCGACGTAACCGAGGGCCTAGGAACGCGCCTAAACTTCGATCTTTGGCCCTACGAGGGGCGGTGCGCGTCGATGATCCGCCTGGCGCTGCCGAATCGAGGGCACGTCGTCGCTCCGGAGAGCCTATGGAGGGCGAGCTGCCCGCCGGGCAGTTTCACCGCCACTAGTCCACCTTGGCGCCGGCGAATTTTACAACCTTGTCCCATTTCTCGGTTTCGTCTGCCACCAGCTTGCCGAAATCGCTGGGCGAGCCCGGCAGCAGGATCGCACCGATCTCGGCAAATCGCACCTTTGCCTTGGGGTCGGCGAGGATTTCGTTCACCGCCTTGTTCAGCGTGTTGACGATTTCCGCCGGCGTGCCCTTTGGTGCGGCGAGGCCATACCAGGCGCTGGCCTCGTAGCCCGGCAAGTAGTCGGCGACCAGCGGCAGATCGGGCAACACGTCCGAACGCGTCGTGCTGGTGACCGCGAGCCCGCGCAGCTTGCCGGATTTGACGTGCTCGGCGCAGGTCGGCAGGTTGTCGAACATCACATGCATCTGGCCGGACAGCATATCGGTCAGCGCCGGCGCACCGCCGCGGTATGGCACATGCTGCATGTTGGTGCCGGTCAGCATCTTGAACAGTTCGCCCGACATGTGGATGGTCGAGCCGTTGCCTGATGAGGCCATGTTGAGCTTGCCCGGATTGGCCTTGGCATAGGCGATCAGTTCGGGGATCGACTTGATCGGCAACGACGGATGCACCACCACGACATTGGAAAAGCGGATGATGCCCGCGGTCGGCTCCATCTCGCGCAGGAAATCGAAGGGCAGCTTGTCATAGAGCGTGGCATTGATGACGTTCGCCGGCGCGACCAGCAGCAGCGTATAGCCATCAGGCATGGCGCGCAGCACCTGCCCGGTCGCGATGTTGGTGCCGCCGCCCGGACGGTTTTCAATGACGAAGGATTGTCCGAGCCTTTCCGACAACCACTGCCTCATCAGGCGCGACGTGAGATCAGCCGACCCGCGGGCGTGTAGCCGATCACGAGGCGAACGGGGCGCGAGGGATAGGCCTGCGCGCTGGCGATGCTTGATGCGGCCGGAAGTGCAGACGCAGCGGCCATGAGCTGTAGGAATTGGCGACGGCGATATTGCATCATGCTTCCTCCACTGCGCCGGCGGCTCCTGCGGCCGCTCGGCGTTAGTATCCTAGAGCATGATCGAGAAAAACGGATACCGGTTTTCGCCGGGAGAAGCGCGAAACGTTGCCGCGGTGACGTGGCCTAACAGGCCTCTGACCCGGGACGCTAGGCGTTCACCGCGTGCTCACTGAGGAAAGCCTGATATGCGAGCCTGATGCCATCTTCGAGCTTGGTGCTGGCCCGCCAGCCGAGCTTGGCCAGCCGGCTGACGTCGAGCAGCTTGCGCGGCGTGCCATCCGGGCGCGAGGTGTCAAAACTGATCTCGCCGGTGTAGCCGACGGTTGCCGCCACGACACGGGCGAATTCGGCGATCGTGATGTCCTCGCCGGTGCCGATATTGACCAGCTCGCTATCTGAATAGGTCTTCATCAAATGGATGCAGGCATCCGCGAGGTCGTCGACATAGAGGAATTCGCGCCGCGGCGTGCCGGTGCCCCAGACCGCGACCTCCTTGGCGCCGGATTGCTTCGCCTCATGGAAGCGGCGGATCAGCGCCGCGACGACGTGGCTGTATTCGCGATGATAATTGTCGCCGCGGCCGTAGAGATTGGTCGGCATGACATTGATGAAGTCGGCGCCATACTGGTTGCGATAGGCCTCCACCATCTTGATGCCGGCGATCTTCGCAATCGCATAAGGCTCATTGGTCGGCTCCAGCGGGCCGGTCAGCATGGAGTCCTCGCGCAGTGGCTGCGGCGCCAGCCTGGGATAGATGCAGGACGACCCAAGGAACATCAGCTTCTCGGCGCCATGGACATGCGCCGCGTGGATCACATTCGTCGCGATCGCCAGATTGTCGTACAGGAATTCGGCGCGCAGCGTGTTGTTGGCGGCGATGCCGCCGACCTTGGCGGCGGCCAGAAATACCACCTGCGGACGCGTGGCGGCGAACCAGTGGTCGACGGCGGCCTGATCGCGCAGATCGACCTCGTTGCGGGTCGTTGTCAGCAGTTCGACGTCTTCCCGCGCTAGCCGGCGCACCAGCGCGGAACCGACCATGCCGCGATGGCCGGCGACGTAGACCGTCTTGCCTTTCAGCTCAAACGGTATGCTTGCCACCCGCCGCCTCCCGCCGCGCGTCTTCGAGGTCGCTCGCGACCATCTCCTTGACCATCTGGGCAAAGGAGGTCTTGGGCTTCCAGCCCAACTTCTCCCGCACCTTGCTGGCATCGCCGATCAGAAGGTCGACTTCCGTGGGCCGGAAATACTCCGGATCGATCCTGATCACGGTCTTGCCGGACTTCTTGTCGACGCCGGTTTCATCGACGCCCTTGCCGCGCCATTCGATGCTGCGGCCGATTTCGGCAAAGGCGACTTCGATCAGTTCGCGCACCGAGCGCGTCTCGCCGGTGGCGAGCACGAAATCGTCGGGCTTGTCGGCCTGCAGGATCATGTGCATGCCCTCAACATAATCCCGCGCATGGCCCCAGTCGCGCTTGGCCTCGAGATTGCCGAGATAGAGCGCCTCGTCGAGGCCGACCTCGATGCGGGCGACGCCGCGGGTGATCTTGCGGGTGACAAACGTCTCGCCGCGGATCGGGCTCTCATGGTTGAACAGGATGCCGTTCGAGGCAAACATGCCATAGGCCTCGCGGTAGTTCACCGTGATCCAGTAGCCGTAGAGCTTGGCGACGCCGTAGGGCGAGCGCGGGTAGAACGGCGTGGTCTCCTTTTGCGGCACCTCCTGCACCAAGCCATAGAGTTCCGAAGTCGAAGCCTGATAGAACCGCGTCTCCTTCTCCATGCCAAGGATCCGGATCGCTTCGAGCAGCCGCAGCACGCCGATCGCGTCGGCGTTGGCGGTATATTCCGGGCTTTCGAAGCTGACGCCGACATGGCTCTGGGCGGCGAGGTTATAGATCTCGGTCGGCCTGATCTGCTGCATCAGCCGGACCAGGTTGGTCGAGTCGGTCATGTCGCCGTAGTGCAGCAGGAACGGCACGTTGTTGGAATGCGGGTCCTGGTAGAGGTGATCGATCCGCGCGGTGTTGAACGAGGACGACCGCCGCTTGACGCCGTGGACGGTATAGCCGAGCCCGAGCAGATATTCGGCAAGATACGCGCCGTCCTGCCCAGTAACGCCGGTGATCAGCGCCACGCGCCGCTTTGACTCCAAAGCCGTCATTCTCTCTCTCCGGTTACGCGCAAGGGAGGGCCGTCATTTGCGAAGTCTAACTGAAAGTTTGATTCAAATCAGGCGGGTAGGTCGCAGAGTCAGCATCGACCGGGCAATGAATGCTGGAGCCCACCTTTTGCCTTGTGCTGTGATCCGATTGTGACGAGCTACTTTGATTTCGGCAGCAATGACATGGTACAACGCGCGTGTTGAAGAGCCCGCGATACGCCGGCGACGCATTCTAAAAAGGCACGAGTTGATCGAGGGGCGCACATAATCCATCCGCTTATCGTCACGCCGGCACATGCACTATATATACATTGATATACATTGCGCAGGAGGGGCGTGCGTGTAATCGAGAATTCAAGAACAACGTTCAAGGGCCCCTGTACGTGGGCATCTGCCGAGCGCTCCAAAAGTTCTCGACAGGACTGCTGGGCTTCGGCAGGCCTTCTCTAAGAGACCGCATATTCCCATGGAACCGACATCTTGCTTAACAGTACATCAGCAGATTGTTTCTTTTCTTCAAAAGCCGGATCCCGTTATCTTGGACATCGGCTGCAACGACGGAACAGATACGCGAAAGTTTCTCGAGCTTTGCCCGCAGGCTCAGCTCTATTGCTTTGAGCCAGATCCCCGAGCGGCTGCTCGCTTCAAGAAAAACATGGATCGATATCTCGACAATGTGAAGTTATTTGAGATCGCGGTCAGTGACCGAAATGGCAGGATCGATTTCCATCCAAGCAATGGAAATGGAGATGCCAAGGACTGGGATCTCTCTGGCTCAATACGCCGACCCAAGAATCACCTCCTGGAATATGACTGGGTTCGGTTTGATCATCCCATCTCAGTTGAAACTCGACGGTTGGATGACTGGTGTAATGAGGCGAACTTAAAACGCATCGATTTCATTTGGATGGACGTGCAGGGAGCCGAGTCCGATGTGATCGCTGGCGGCAGACATAGCTTGAGCAACACGCGCTTTATCTATACGGAATACAGCGACCAGGAGCTCTATGAAGGGCAGCAGTCCCTGCAAGCCATTCTTGACTTGTTACCATCGTTCGAAGTCGTGAAGCAGTATCCCCATGGAGTCGAGGGCGATGTCTTGCTTAGGAACACGAGCCTGTAGAAGGAGCTGTGAGTGCGTGTACAAGGCCTCCGAAGAGATAGTCGGCCTCGGCCAATATGGGCGGACGCTGACCGTACTTACCTGCAGCTCGGTCGGCGAGCAGGGTCACGACGAAGAGGATGAACAGACCTGATAGTGAATCCCTCCATCGCACTTATTTCCTGAGATGATTTCTTAGAACCATGTTTGAAACGCTAGCGCAAACTAGGTTGACTGGCACGAGGCATGAACATCAATGCCAGGTAAGAGTGGCTAACCGAATTTCGTGTTGAGGTCTCCGTCCCTCTGGAAAATGGCTATCGTTGTGCGCAGATCGGCGGTTTGGCAGCGGCCACGGCTTCATTTTTTGTTCCTAGGTGATACGGCCATGCCGAGGAACACCATCTTCGCTGATTGAGCCGTACGATATCCCGTCGCCGGGACGACCAACACGCCTGCCGATCTTGACGTTGCGAACGGTTGTGATTTGTCTACCATCAGTCTGATGTCGCGACCAGCCGTTGCACCCATTCGGCTCGATGATGAGCCGGAACACGGACGCGGCTTGCCTGCATAATTCTTGCCGCAAGCGACGGTCCAGATCTCGCCGCGTCTCGTCCGTCCAGGTCGGACACGTCGTCGATGAAAGCCTGCTCCTTGCGGGCTTGGCTGCTGGCTCAACAGCAAGTGACTGACGATGGGCCTGCTTGCGGAAGAATGGAGACCGCACATCGGGTACCACAATCCCGAAAGGCCGCAAGCCCAACAAAAACAGCTTGAATCTCACGTTGCGTCAGGTTGTAGGCTTTTGTTGACCAAAGCCCATCATTAGCAACTCAAATTTGAGTGCCACGCAACGTTAGCATTGATAGATTCCTGTGTTCGCGAGCATCCTCGTGACGCTTTCAGTCAGTGTGGGTTTTGAGAGGCTGAGTGACTTCGCGTGATAGCAGTTCGAAACTGATCGGAGTCAAGGATCGAAATCTACAAATCCAAGAGGGCTCGTAAGAGGGCTCGTAGTGGTGCGACGTGGAAGGTAAATCAGTCCGTGCAAGCGGTTGGGGCGGCCGGCCTCCCCGTAAGACAGAGTCCCCCATGTGGGTGAGGCGTGCGCCGCACTGGCTGAGCCGCGTGGCACGTTACGGTCTTCTTAGGCGCGCACGCGTAGCCGATCTTTGTAGCACGTGGCGAGAGCGTGCCGAATTCTTAGGAAGCGCGGTACCACTGCGAAGGAGCTGTCCTCTGTGATGTCTTGCGCTATCTTCTCGTTTCGCGGGGAACGTTGGGAAATCTCAGTCCGCTGCTCACCGCGGCCCGGCTGTTGCGCCGGCGTGGTCACCATGTTCGTGTAATTGCGGACCCCGGGGTGCCTGCAGAATTCGACGCCGCCGTTTTGTCGCGGCGAAGCGCCCAATCGGTGAGGCTGCGAATCTGGCAAATGTCTCGAACCTTCGACATCGTATGCGCAAGGTCGTCTTTGAGCCTTGCTCTGCTTACCGCAGCCCCAGAAGTAGATCCTGGAGGTCGACGGAAGCTGTCTCGCGCCAAGTTTCGTAAGCCCGCATGATGTGACCCTCGTGGCAACACAGGCGCGGAAGCGGAGCGGCTTTGGCCGGACCTTCGACGGCGACCACAACGTCGATAACAGGCGAGCCGACATTCAGAAGGAAGCATTTCTTGACTCAGGCCGAAAAAGACGTGGTCGAGCACATGCTCGCATCATTAGCGATGAGCTCGCTGCAAAGTGGCATTGCACCCACCAACGAACAGGTTGCGCACCATTTTGAGCTAGCATGCGAGAGGGTTGGAATTGTCGTCACACTTGAATCTGCGACCCGGATCTTCAATTGCCTCGCACGTGAGATCCACAAGGCGCAGTCGGTGCTCGAGTTCATCGGTCGCGGCACGGATCAAATGCAGTGAGCGAACGGAATGGAGCTCGTTGCACGTGCGCGCAGCACAAAGTCGCCCTCGTGGGTTCGACATCATAATGGAGGGTCGGCCCCACACGTTGGATTACACATAGACTACATAATTCTGCTCGAGGTCCACAAGCAGAGTACCAAGCCGCCCCCGATCTCTGCCTCACCGTTTGTTCAAAGCCGTACCCGTCCACTCTGAGCATTCTGCGACAGCCCCGACAATGGTGATGCAATTCGGCCAGCCAGGTGTGGCGCGAGGGCTGTCGATCTCGAAAGCGGGTCGCGTCAGCGCAGAGCTCGTCCGATGCACGCTCGATCGGTCCGATCCTGCCGTGGAAATATCGAGCGTCGCAGAGCATGACCTCGTCTCTGACGCTGCGGGCCTTGAGTGGCCTGCGGTCTCAGGTTAGCTATCGTAAAGCAAGTGCAGATTTGCAGCTTCACACTTTTCCAGAACAAAGGTTCGCCCAATCTATGAAAACGCTCACGACGTTGGGGGCTGCTATCGGCGCAGCTTTGGCACACGACATCAGCTTTTCTGGCGGATCAATATATGACCCGTTTCCCCTCCCATTTCCGGCTGAGGACGACATGTTGGGGAACGTCTCGCTTCGTCGTCGGCGTGAGTTCGCCTGGGGACGGCATCACGCTCATGAGGCCCTGCGTAAATTGGGTTTCGCTCCTGTTCCGATTTTGTCGAGAGTGGATCGGGCTCCTCTTTGGCCTTCGGGAGTCGTCGGGAGCATTTCACACTCTTCATCTGATTGCGGAGCTGTTGTCGGAATTTCCAAGAATGTGCTCGCTCTGGGATTGGACATTGAAGATCAAGAACCGCTCGAAGCGGACCTTTTGCCGTTCGTATGCACCTGCGAGGAAATCGAGCGCAAGGAGTGGTCCAGCAGTCGCTTCGGCCCGAAATTGTTGTTCGCAATAAAGGAAGCCGTATACAAATCATATGCGCCGGCAACTGGTGAATTCTTGGATTTTCAAGATGTCAGTGTCAGAACGAATGACCAGTGCGGGGTCTTCGAGGCCGAGATTGTCAACCCAGAAAAGCCTACTAGTTTTGGCAGTCGAACCATAAAAGGAATCTATCGCCCATTTGTCGGAGGAATTCTAGCACTAGCCGTGCGATTTCGAGGCGCGTGATGCATCTCGTCTGCTAAATGCTGGAAGGCCACAGGAGACCTCATCGAGTGTGCCTTGCAATTGAAAAATCTTCTGTTCTAGGAAGCAAGTGAGGCCGGGCGTTGATTCCGATAAGTGAGTCCGTAGCGCCCGGTTCCCCTGATCGACTAGACAAGGTCCTCCAACTAGCCCTTTCTGGTCGAATGCGACCTGAGATGCCGGTCAATCATGTGGGTTCTCAATCAGGAAACCAAGTATCGCCTGGCCATAACTGGCTGCCGTTATCCGGGTTTCGCGCGATGATGCCCACGGTCGCAATAGCGATTGCCATTAGGGCCAACATCGAACTCCTATGTAACTGCGGGATGCGCAACATCGGTCTCGTGAGAGCGAGGCAGGCGAGCTTCAAGCAACAGCCAGGCCAGAGATGATCAACTGGTGGGTGACGGTTTGCCGAGTCGCGGTTCGCGTTGGCCTGCGCACGCTTCCGTCCTGAAGCAAACGCGGCGATCGATTAGAGGAGGGGTGCTGCCATTCGGCGTGCCCGGCTCGAGAGCGGGCTTACGCTTGGCGATGGTGCATCGGCAGCATGTACTTCAATCCGGATGCTCAGTCGGTTCGAAACGCGGCAATCGGCCGTCAGCATTGCGCTGCTTGAAGCTATTTGCGCGAGATTAGGTAAAGACCTCGACTTTTTTCCGTGAAGTTGAACGACGGGAGAGGCTCAACTCATTTAGGCTCTGATCAAGAGAAGGTCGTCCGCTCAGGTGCCAGGTACGCCACACCTGTCGCTTGCTGTCGCACCGAAAAGGAGCACGGAAGCTTTTCGAACCCTTCCTCATCAACATACAAGCAGAGCCATAGTCATCCGCGGTTTCTGTCCGCGTTACGCGACGAAAAGCGCGCAAACGCGTCGATCCGCGGCGTAAACGCCTGCATCAGCGTGTTGTCAGTTCTCGGATGGTGCTTCAATGGGAACAGCACAGCCCGCCTTTACGCGATCCAATACGACCATCGTCTTGAAGCTCTTGATGTCCGGGATCACATAAAAGAACCGCCGAGTGAACTCCTCATAATCTTCCATGGTGGGCGCGGTAACGTATAGGATAAAATCCGCGTCGCCGGTGACGTAGAAGCCGTTGACGACCTCAACGGACGATCTGATGGCTTTCTTGAATCTATCGATTATATCTGAACGCGCTCGCTCCATGGTCACCAGCACCAGCATTTGAATAGGTCTGCCCACCGCTTTCGGCGAAACGATTGAAACATCGGCCTCGATAATGCCCTCCGAACGGAGCCTCTTCAGTCGTCGTTGACAGGCGGTAGCAGAAAGCCCTGCTCGTGCGCCGATCACCTCGGAAGTTAGGCGGTTGTTCTTTTGCACAATCTCGAGGATGCGGGCGTCTATCCGATCGTATTGCATAATCGGCTCCCCGGCCTTGAGGTGAATTTCATCCCGAAAACCGTCCAAATACTTCAAACGCATGCGATGATTTCAACAAATAACCGCGTGGGCGATCGCACCGGCTTGGCCGCTGGTAGTGAGTCTGCTCCGCCAGGAGCCGATCATCCTGCCGGATGAAGAGCAGCCAGTGAACGTTAACGTCGACGTGTGAATGGTATGAGGCGTTCGTGCGATCACCTGCTGCTCCCCACCTTTGCCAAAGATCGTTCGTTCTAGAGGAGGGCCTATGCTCAAATTTCAAAGCTGGCTCTGCTTTCTCTTGCGAGGCTTTTGGGTTCCGGAGATTCCGGCCCCTCGGCTCTGACTTGCTGACGGATTTGCTCCAAGCTGGCGGCCGATCTCGGCCTTCCGCTGGCAATGCGATTGCGCCAAAGACCGCGTACAATGTTCACACGATTCTGAAAAACGTTGCTCCACGATGCGGGCATTCTCCTCGCCTATCCATCGTCGTCGCCGCCGGCGCTCCGGGGCCATCACCTCGATGCAATGATAGGAATCAGCGTCCTGCCTGGTATCATGCATCGCATTTGCCGCCATTTCACTTCCATTGATCAACTCAATGGGCTGGATCGCAGGGGAGCCGAAGGATATGGAGGATAGGTGCTCATGCTGGTTAGGTTTAATTAGGTGTTGAGCGGCACAGGCACTGAAGTTGACCTGAGCCTCAACGTGAAAGGAAATGTGGTCGCTAAGAGCTGATCGAAAGCAGAACACTGTTCAACCAGGCGTTGCTCGATGATTTTTCGCTGCTCATCAGGCAACTCGTTTGCAGCAACCTACGACAACGCCAAATGTCGTTCCGCACTGATTTCATCTCACTTAAGCTATCATCAATCGAACTACTCATAGATGTGGCACAGTGTGGAACTAACCCTTGAAAACTTGTCAACAGCGTCATCCTTTGGCGAAGCCGCGCACCGTAGCGTCATCACGAATTTTCAGGTGTGTTTGGGGGTGACCGGAAGATCAGGCCGACAGTGGCATCCATGTCACCGAGGTAGCATCGTAGATGCAAGCCTCGCGCGCTATCTCGGGGCCACCACAGATCATAGGCTCTCAATCGAGCCAAAATGGAAGCTTTGCGATGTTCGCCTCTAGCCGGGCATTCCGTATATAGCCTCCCTACATTGTCTTCACCGTTTCATCATGCGTCTTCGCCGCTTCCAGAGCTCGCGCGGGATGCGCCGCGCGCGATCCATCTCGCGGATCTTCGGTTCCTGAAGCTGACGATCGAAGAAACTGCGCACGCTGTCGCGCAGCGCGTCGTGCTCGGGGATGCGTTCGAAATTGACCACTGACCCCGAACGGCCGATGCCGAGATAAACGTTGCGGCTGGCTGCGAGCTCGGAGGTGGGACCGGCCGCCGTGACCGACCCTGCTCCATGACGCAGACATAAGGCGCCATCCGAAGAAGTTCCTGTCTCGTCAATGCCATGGCGCTTCCCTCCCCCCCGACGCGCCGAATTCCCTTGACGCCTCGTTCCGATTTTGGACGAGGTTAAGCGAACCGCCCCCGGCGAGGCCAATACCAATCGCGGAGGGATCAATATCAGATTGGAATTGATGTGCATGCTTGCCTGAAGCATGCCGTAATCCTTGGTCTATCTGAGGAACGCGGCACACGGTTTTTGCTGCACGGCTGGCAGGGCACAAATGCGACGTCATAATAAGTGCTGCTTGCAGCAGGGATTCTATTCAGGTTTTGGTTTCGCCTCGGATGGCGAGCCTTCCGATGACGTTGGTATTCGGCATGTTCAGATGCGCTTGACGACGCGAAAAGAAGGAGGGAGCCTGCCGTGCGTGAGGCGATTGATGTTGGGTCATTATGGACAGCGGCTTCTGAATCACGATCTTATGAAAGCGATAGCCTCGAACGTTACGTGGTACAGGATGGTGAGCTGGGGCTGACTTTAGCGGAAGCAAAACGAAATCACGGCTTATAGAGCCAGCGATAGACCGCCTGCTGAAAGTTCGTCCTGAGGTTGATCGAGAGGGCCGCTATAGAGTCGTCCGTGAACAAGCTTCCAAGCGATTGAGCGGGAGTCGGTTTTTCGGATACAGTGCAATTGAGATTGCAAGGATTTGGGGCTTGAGGGCCCCGAACCTTGCAATTTTGCTTTTCGATTGAACGAAGCCGCTGGCGCGGCATTTGAGGAGAGGTGGTAACGGCCGCCTCCTGTCTGAGAGGATCGAGGGTTTTCAGAGCCCAACCCTTCAGACAGGAGGTTTTCCGATGGCCCAGGTGAGCCCTCTCCGCCGACGCATGATCGAGGACATGACGGTCGGCAATTTGTCGCCGGCGACGCAACGATCATATCTCAACGCGGTATCGAAGTTCAGCCGGTATTTTGGCCGATCGCCTGACCATTTGGGCTTGGAGGACGTTCACGCGTTCCAGGTTCATCTGGTGGCGACGGGGATATCGTGGCCTGCACTCAACCAGATCGTCTGTGCGTTTGCGATTCTTCTACGGGGTGACGCTCGGCCACAGCACGATCCCGGAACGCATTGCTTACGCGCGGGAGCCACGCAAGCTGCCGGTAGTGCTGAGTGCCGACGAGGTGGTGAGCTTTCTGGAGGCGATCCCGAGCCTAAAGAGCCGCATAGCGTTGACGACAGTCTATGCCACCGGATTACGCGTGTCGGAGGTGGTTTTCCTCAAGGTCGCGGATATCGACAGCCAGCGGATGGTGATCCGGGTCGAACAAGGCAAAGGCGGCAGAGACCGTTACGTCATGCTCTCGCCGCAGCTTCTGAAGATTCTAAGGGCCTATTGGCGGCTAACCCAACCGACACGCTGGCTATTTCCCGGCCGCGACAGTGAGCGGCCGCTTGATGCGACCGTGCTGCACGCGGCGTGCCGCTCGGCCCACATCGCAGCCGGTCTGAACAAGCGCGTGACGGTGCACACACTACGGCACAGTTTTGCGACCCATCTTCTGGAGAACGGCGCCGACATTCGTGTCATCCAGGTGCTGCTCGGCCATGCCAGCCTGCAAAGCACGGCACGCTACGCCCAGGTTGCCACCAAAACGATCAGCCAGACCCCGAGTCCGCTTGACCGGCTGCGATTAGAGATCGTTCCGCCCGGCTGATCGGGCATCGTGGGTCCAGCTTTGGAGGTGGCGGACATATTCCGCCGCCACGGCGAAGCTTTTCGACAGGCGCATGCCGGTCACCTCGGCCGCGTCGAGCGACGCCTGATGGGCGCCATCACCGCGTGTCGGACGGCCGTGCTCGGTGGCCATATCGAGCAATGCGACGACTGCGGTGCGACCCGCATAGCCTACAACTCCTGTCGCAATCGGCACTGTCCGAAGTGCCAGGGCGCGGCGCGCGCAATGGCTTGCCGAGCGGCAAGCCGAACTCCTTCCCGTGCCGTATTTCCACGTGGTCTTCACCTTGCCGGCGCCGGCCAGAGAGATTGCTTTCCAGAACAAGGCGGTGGTCTATGCCATCCTTTTCCGCTGCGCGGCGGAGACACTAACCACCATCGCGGCCGATCCCAAGCATCTCGGTGCCCAGCTCGGCGTGACCGCCGTCCTCCATACCTGGGGCCAGACCCTGCAACACCATCCGCATGTCCACTGCGTCGTGCCCGGCGGTGGACCTTCGCTCGACGGCACACGCTGGGTCGCTTGCCGGCCCGGCTTCTTCCTACCAGTGCGCGTCCTCTCCCGGCTGTTTCGCCGCCTGTTTCTGCAAGAGCTGCAAGCTGCCTTCGCGGCCGGCCAGTTGCGCTTCTTTAGCGATCTCGCCCACCTCGCCGATCCCGCCGCGTTCACCCAGCGGCTCGATCAGCTCCGACGGACCGACTGGGTCGTCTGCGCCAAGCCGCCATTCGGCGGGCCCGAACAGGTGCTGGCTTATCTCGGCCGCTATACCCATCGCGTCGCCATCGCCAACAGCCGGCTGGTCTCGCTCTCCGACGGCAAGGTCCGCTTCGCCTGGAAGGACTATCGCCAGCACAGCAAGACCAAGCTGATGACGCTCGATGCAGGTGAGTTCATGCGGCGCTTTCTCCTGCACACCCTGCCGGACGGCTTCCATCGCATCCGCCACTATGGCTTCCTCGCCAATGGCGGACGCAACGACCGACTCGCCCTTTGCAGTCAGCTCCTCGCTGTTCGCCATCTCCCGCCAGATCGCGAAGCCGGCACCGATCCCTTCGCCAAATGTGAGATTCCCGCCTGCCCACATTGCGGCGGCACCATGCGGCGGATCGACGTCGTCCCGCGAGCCTGCGCGCGCGACCAGCCGTTCCGTTGTGACACGTCATGACCATCGCCTGCACCATCCATCCCCTCGATGATCACCTTCTCGGTGGCAACGTCCGACGTCGCCGTGGCCGCGCTCGTCACCGTTCACCCCGTCAGTCATTCGGCCGCGCGTCCCAGCACAGCAAATCGCTCGCGGCATCGCGCTCTCGGCCCGAGCAATGGCGCCGCTCATGTCCGATCAATATCTCGCCGACGCGCGGCGACCACAGGCGCGCCTTCTTCGCAGTTGCACCGGCTGCACTATCGCCATAGCGCCCCGCAACTCCGCGGCTTCGTTCAATCCGGCTTCTATGAGGTCGCACGTTACGACAGAGCGCGCGGCTGGCCTTTGCCCCGCGACCTCACAGAACCCTCAAGATTCCCAGACGGGAGGATTTCTGATTCAAACTCCATGCTGGGAGCGGGAGTCAGCATGGATGACACGACCCTACTCGGAAGACATCCGCGGACGTGCTCTTGCGCGGGCTGATGCAGGCGAGACCGTTCGTTCGATTGCCGAAGCACTTCAGATCAGTCCTTGCTGTGTGACGAAGTGGAAGAACCTGAGGCGGGAGACCGGCGGCCTCTCGCCCGGCAAGATCGGCGGTCACAAGAAGCCGGTTTTATCCGGCGCCAATGCCGACTGGCTGCGCAAGCGCATTCGCTCAGGGCCATTCACCTTGCGTAAGCTGACGAGGGAGCTGGCCGCGCGCGGGATCAAGACAGACGTGCGGGCGGTGTGGACCTTTGTTCACGCCGAGGGGCTGAGCTTCAAAAAAAACGCTTCTGCCGACCGAGCAAGATCGTCCCGACATCGCCCGTAAACGGGCGCGCTGGAAGGCCCATCAGGGCAGGATCGATGCATCACGCCTGATCTTTATCGACGAGACGTGGGTCAAAACCAACATGGCGCCGCTACGCGGCTGGGGACCCTGTGGGCAGCGCCTCGAAGCGACGGCGCCTTTCGGCCATTGGAAGACCATGACCTTCATCGCGGCGCTCCGCTACGACCGGATCAGCGAGCCGTGGATCATCGATGGCCCCATCAACGGTGAGCTTTTCACCCTTTATGTCGAGAAGGTGTTGGCGCCAACTCTGGCAAAGGGCGAGGTCGTCATCCTCGATAACCTCGGCAGCCACAAAGGCAAGCCGGCCCGCAACGCCATCCGCGCCACGGGGAGCGCATCTGCTCTTCCTGCCGCCCTAGAGCCCCGACCTCAACCCGATCGAGCAGGTCCTCGCCAAACTCAAACATTTGGTCCGAGCCGCTGAGCCACACGACGTCGAGCAAACCTGGCGAAAAGTCGGCGAACTCCTCGATCTCTTCTCAAGCGAGGAGTGCGCAAACTATCTCAGAAACTCTGGGTATGTTTCCGTATAAAAACAGCGTGCTCTAGTTATTCGCTTTTTACGCGATCAGTCTGGAGCTACCGCCATAGAATACGGTTGATAACGGCGGGTAAAGCTGTCGCTGTCCACCGACTGACTCAGCTCGTCACCTCAGGTAGCGTGTGTGGATAAGCCACTGATTCGATTGTACATGACGATTCGCGGGTCCCTTCGGCGTACGTTTCGTCGCAGTGAGTTCGGGCTGCTTACGCCCTGCTGCGAATGATACTTAGGCAAGCTGACGACGAACTGACGGGAAGGTGTCACCCAGCTTAGAGGACGAAGGGCATCGGCCCAACGACGAGTTGATGGTGGCGTGCGCTTCACCAATGATGGTCGGACTCAATCTTCGGTTCAATTTGATCATGCTGGCCGACGCTGTTTCATCGACACTCAGCCTTTGCTCTCAATTCTGCCGATCGGCGCGCGGCGTAACTTCTGCGAACTTGCCACTCCTGGTCCTTCGCCCATTGCGGGCGAGGCGCTCAAGCACATTGCCGAGTTCTATGCCATCGAGAAGGACACCCGTTGCTGTAGCCCCGAGGCGCCGTCTCGTTCGGCAACAGCCAACCGCTCGTGGAATCTATCGAGCGGTGGCTCGCGCAACGCTCGCGTTGGCGGGCTGAGGCGCCCTGGCGGACACCGCACTTGAGAAGCAGTTCGACAGGGAAGGTATTGAATCCGTCGAAGAAGGGCGCTCGAACGCGGGATTTGAGCTTCAACGCCAGGCTCATTGCATTAATCAGGATGAAAGTGTCCTTACAGTCCCAATCAAATTTTCGTTACGTGTCAGCGAGGTGACCGCCGCATGTCGGGAGAGGGGGCCGCATTATGACCGACCATGTGTCCACCGTCCGCGAAGCGCTTGACGGCTCAAGAGATGCAGCGCTCACGAAGGCCTCCGGCAAACAGCCGATGCTCGACCGGCCTGTTAAGATCCGTCCTCGTACGCGCTCCTTTGTGAAAAATGCGATCCTCGCCAGTCTTTCTCTGCAAGACCTCGCGGCAATAGGCGAGTTCCTTGAGCCGATGGTGCTGAAAGAACGCATGATCCTGCAGGAGCCGAAAAAGCATCTTGATTACGTCTATTTTATCGAGTCGGGCCTCGTCTCGCTGAGAATTGTCGCGGCGGAAAGCATCCTTGAATCGGCGGTGATAGGACATTGGGGTGCGGTCGGCGCTTCGCTCTTAGTGGTAGGGCATATTTCGACGCACCAATCTGTTGTGCTCTTTCCCGGAAGTGCGCACAGGATCCGTGTCGAGGATTTGCGTCGGGTGACGAAGGAGCGTCCTGAAATCCGAGAACATCTTTTTCGGTACGTTCAAGCGCTGACCTTGCATTGCGCTCAGACGGGATTGTGCGGGGTTCGGCACGATCGCGAGCAGCGGCTCGCGAGCTGGCTCTGTTTGGCGAGTGATGCTCTGGGCACTCACGTGCTTCCAATTACCCATGACTACCTTTCGTTCGCGTTGGGGTTGCGCCGCGCTGGTGTAACCGAGACGCTAATCCGATTCGAAGAACAAAGGTTAATTCGCAAGATGCGTGGTGTCTTGCAGATCCATGAACGCAAGGGTCTCGAGCAAAAGGCATGTGGCTGTTACAAGCTTCTTTCAGGCGCTTATGCCCTTTCTGAGTCCCTCAGCAAAAGAGCAGGCGGTTAGCAAAATCGCCCAGGCGTTCAGTGCATCTTGCAGACGCGTTGCCGGCGGCAGTGTTGTCTGCCCGGTCGCATTAACATGCGCAGATACACCGTCATGCCGTTTTCGGCTTCGAGGCATTATCGTCCCATACCGGATTGGTCCACATGAACGTCCTGCGTCGCCTTGGAAAGGGGACTTGCCGCTGCGGCAGGCGTTCTGGAATTGAGCGGTGGCCGGGCGGAATTGCGGTCAACGTGCTCGCGTCAATTTTCTTCCTGGCACTGATCATGGGCGATCGTAGTGTAGCGGCCTTTGTGTCGGCTACGCACTTGCAGTACCTATCGTAACGGTCGGCATCTGGCGATCGGTCGCACGTTACAAGGGCGTCGCCATTGGGCCGACCTCGCACGCATCGGTACAGTTGCTGGAATGATCGTGTTAAAAGTCATCTGATCGATGACCATTCCCGAACGCCACTTAAATAAGCCAAACGGTAACGGGCTCTGCATTAACGTGTCTCGGTGCTGCAACAACCGTTCTGTTCCTCATTAGGAACAGCAAAATATGACTCCACAGTCATAATTGCGGAGATCAGTATCCGAAATATCGGGCAGGCGGATCGAGCGTTTTTATAATGGATTGTTTAAGCCCGAAGGTCGCAGCGCGAGAATGCCTGCGATCTCTTTTCGCTCGGACTCAGACCAAATATGAACTGAAGAATGGCCTATTTGATCTTTGCCCGCGATGGTGCAAGCCGCATTGTATTGAAGCGAGATAGTCGGGACGGAGCCGAAAAGAAAGCGCGCGAGCTAAGGGACCTTGGCTGGTTCGATGTGCAGATACAAGAAGCCGAGCCAGCCCGAGCGACAGCCCCAAAGGGCTCGGATGACAATTGAGGTCCGCGATCAGGACGTCTCGCGGGCCTCCAGGTCAAGCTTACGTGACAGTCGATCTGCTTAGGCGGGTCATTAATCGAGGTCCAACAAAAAGGGCGCTGTAGGACGGCCTAAAGTTACCTTTTGATGTCCCATCACGGGATGGTTGGTAGACTTTAGCGCTTGTCTCTGACTATTGATTACGGCCGTGCTATTGACGCTTCTCGCTCTTTGGCATGCTGCGCAGTAGCTGTCTTATCCGCTCGTCACGATCCCGTTTGAGAAACTCGCGCTCGCGATGCTCGAATGCCGAGATTCCGCGCTCATGGTCGATGTCGAGGCGACGCGAGCTATCCGGCAGGCCGAGCTCCGAATTCGTTCAGATACGCCATAAGGATTATTGGTCCTTAGGACTCCAGAGCGACTTTCAAGCGAGCTTTCTCTAGACGATGCCTGAGTGCAGTGAGCCTATTAGCGAACTCACTCAGTTCGTGAAGACCGAAATCACCAAAAACAAACTCATCGAGGACTTCCTGTTGTGCAGCGACGCTAGCGAGATGCTTGTAAGTCTTGTCCGTCAGTGACATCTGGACGACCCGGGCATCGCTTGTGGAGGTCCTACGCCGCAGGAAGCCCTTCTTCTCCAGCAGCTTTGATTGGGTCGTGACGAATGAAGGGTCGACGTGCATAAATTTCGATACCACGTTGACCGGAACACCGTTTTCTCTGTCCAACTCCGCCAAGGCCATCAAGATCATCCACTGTGGTCCAGTAATGCCAAGTACATCGGCCCGGAATTGGCGAAGTTCCTCCAGACATAAATTGATCGACCTTATTTCCCACATGAATCGCCGGACCACCTCCTGACTCTCAGCAGAGCCACTGTCGACCGCTCTTGCTAGGCTAGGCATATCCTGAGGCATCATATGTCAGCAGTTCATCCGTTGGTTCGTTCCCCCTAGCGCAGATTAAGAATATGGACAATGCTGTCCGCGCGAACCCACAGCGCGCCCAGATCGTTCGGGCACTCGGCGAACTTCCGGATCACCTTGGCGTCACTGCAATCGAAAACCGGGGGCGGGGTTGCCGCGAGCAAAGTAGGCAATTCGGTGTGGTGAAATCGGTCGAGAAAAGCGCGGAAGCGCAGAATTTATTCGCCGACGCCGGACGCATTGCATTAATCAATATCGATATCTCGTTACTGTGCACGGCCAAGCGTAACCCCTGTTTCACGAGCCCGACTGTTTTTGGTGTCGGCAAATACAATCGCGCGGTCAAACCCATCTCAATCTGCGAAACGGCATAGGAGTGGGACATGGCTAGGTACTCCTACCGCGGCACGCCGCAGATGCGATCGCAGGGCGCATTTCCAGCCCCAGCGTCATGTCGGCGGATGGAAGCCCTGAACTGGGCGCGCGTTTCAATCGAGCGTATCGACAACCTATGCCGCTGGAGAAGGCACGAGAGGAATTCCCCGACGCATACCGAAGGCTGACGACTTCGCCACGCTTCATATTTTTGTCGGTCCGGAAGATCTACAATTCGAGTGTGGCCAGCCACTTCGAGTGCTTTGGCTCCAGCGGGGAAGCTGGCTGCGCGCCCAAACGCGGAGGAGCAGGCTGCACGGCCGCCGAAGCGGCTCAGCACGAAGTACTTTGCCTGACCGCATTGCGATTCAACCAACGGCGAACGATCAATTCGCTTGGCCGCCCCTTGCTAGCTCTTTTACGCTTTACACGTATGAATGCCCGCGATTTTGCTGAATGCAAAAAAAAGCCCGCGCGAACTTTACACACGGCCAGTCAGGGAGGAAACGCCCCATGGGCCTCTGAACCAGAGCTCCAGAAACGAATGATCGCATAACGATTTTCTGGCGTCGCTTGGCGGAGAATCTCGCTCATGTTTTGCATCTTTCGCGCAAAAATGACCAACTGATCGCAGCTATCCCTCGAAAGCATCGTACGATATGACAGTTTGCGCTACATCGGCCGCAAATTGATGTCCCGTTAATCGGAATCTAAACAACGCAGATTGCGTTCGGGTAATCGCGCGTGCTCCTAGCCTGCGAGTTCAGGATTTCGAAATCAGTCTAAAATTGATTTGCCGGTCGTTATCGACCGAACGAAGCAGGTCAACTCTCGTTAGCTCAATATGTATAAGCCCCCCGGTCGGACGCGCTAACCACTGCGCCGGGGGCATAAACATTGGTGTCGCGTGAAGGGGTTCGAATTTTTGAGTAAGCTCGTTTCGAGTTTTAGTTTGAATCCACTTCACATTGCAACGACGCACAGCAGCAATCGCAAGATCAACTTAATTCTGTCACAACACGCCCACGTTGAACGCGTATCTGCGGCGTGCTGCATCGCTGCGCGCGAGTGGAATGCTCTGCTGCGTTGAATACGCTGAACACGCAGACCGGTGCCTCTGCGCAAGCAACCGAGCCACCAGGCAGCAAGAGAAACTGCGAAGAAAGAAAGAGGAGCTGTAGATGGCCGGCGTATTTCCTGTTCAAGGATTTGGATTCCTCTCAAACTACAATGGCGCATTCGTCGCGAGTTCCGCGCAGGCTGCCATGCAGGCGATCGCGGGCACCAATGCAAACTCGATCGAACTCGCTCCGCGGCTGTTTATGCAAACCAGGACGTCGAGTGACGTCTTCGCCGATCCCAACAAGACCGAGAGCGACGCCAATATTCTGCAGGCCATTGCAAATGCGCAGGCGCTCGGCCTTTCGGTCACGCTGAAGCCTATGGTCTCGGCCCTCGATGGCTCGCTTGCATACGTGCTCAATCCGAGTGATCCCGCCGCTTTCTTTGCTTCCTACAAGAACCACCTGGTTCGTATGGCTGGAATCGCCGAACAAGCAGGCGTCAGCATGCTTGTGATCGGCAATGAGCTGGGCAAGCTCTCCGGCCCAGAATACCTAAGTTATTGGGTCGACCTCATTGATTCAGTACGCGCTGTGTTCCACGGCGAGATCACTTATGCCGCCGCAACCGACGAAGCCATCAATGTCAGCTTTTGGGACAAGGTTGATGTCATCGGAATCAATGCTTATCCGCCGCTGACGACGAAAACGGACCCGACCGTCGAGGAGATGGTCAATGCGTGGAACAGCATGTCCACGGACGACTACTGGGCGAAGGTGATGAACCACATGTCGCCGGTCGACTTCTTCCACTCCCTTGCCCTGCAGTATGACAAGCAGGTGTTCTTCACTGAAACCGGCTATCGCAGCGTCGACGGAACCAATATCAGTCCGGGCGGCTGGGCCGAAGGCACGACGCAGGACGTCCAAGAGCAATACGATGCCTTCAACGCCTTCTTTCAGGTGTGGGGATCGGAAGGCGGAAGCTGGTTCAGGGGCGCGTCGATCTGGAACTGGGACACGAACAACAAATACTCGCCGATCGGCTACTCACCGCAAGGCAAGCCTGCGCAGCAGTTGATTACTGAATGGTACGGAGGACAGCACCAGCCGCCCGGCCAGAATCTGACGGGTTCTCCCTCCGCGGATCTGATGGATGTCGGCGGCGGCAATGACGTGCTGTCGGGTGGGGTCGGCAACGACACAATCAAGTCAGGCGGCGGCGACGACATCATTACCGGCGGCCCCGATGCAATTCCGAAGCTCACGCAGACCACCGTCACCGTGACGGGCTACGGCTCCGTCGTCGACGGCGTCGGCGCCAAAATGCAGCTCCTGATCAACGGGCAGCAGGTCGGCAACACCGTCGAGTTCCGCGGCGCGACCGACGCATCAGGCTTCCAGACCTTCACATTCACCTTCGCCAACCCGGCGACAGTCTCCAGTCTCGATCTCGCGTTCATCAACGATATCGCCAACGCCAATGGTGACCGCAACCTTTACATCAAGGACATTACGGTCAACGGCGAGCATCTTTCCGCCGCCGACGCCGTCAATCCGAGCTCGCCGAGAACGTGGAATCTCTATCAGAACAAATCCATCCACTACGACATGACCGCGCACCAGGACCTGTTCTTCGGCTCATCGACGGACAATGACAACCTTGACGGAGGAGCCGGCAAGGATGTGATCAACGGCGGCGCCGGGACGGACATGATCCAGGGCGGTGCGGGCAACGACACCATCAACGGTGGTCCGGGCGCGGATGTGATCCACGGCGGCGCGGACGCCGACACGATCAACAGCGGCGCCGGCATCACCACCGCGACGGATCAACTTTACGGCGATGACGGCAGCGACATCATCAAAGCCTCGACCGGCGACACCGGCGCCATGCTCGACGGCGGCGCCGGCAAGGACCAGCTCTATGGCAGTTGGGCAGCCAATGTCATGAATGGCGGTGATGGAAACGATTATCTCTCCGGTAGCGGCGGACTCGATACCATGCACGGCGACGCCGGCGATGACCAGCTGAAAGGCGGCACCGCGGCAACGCAAATGTCTGGCGATGACGGCAATGACAGCCTGCAGGGCGGTACGGGCAACGAGTTCCTGTATGGCGGCAGCGGCAACGACCGCCTGACCGGTGGCGGCGGCAACGATTATCTGGCCGGCGGGTCCGGCAATGATACGTTCGTTTTTGCTGCCGGCTTCGGCAAGGACACAGTCGCCGACTTTCAGAACACCGATGGTGTCCAGGACCTCATTCAAATCGACAAGACGGTGCTTGCCGATTTCAATGCCGTGCAATCGCACATGATCGAGAGCGGCACCAGCGTCGTGATCACCTTAGACGCTAACAACACGATTGAGATCAAGAATACGACCGTGGATCAGCTCCACGCGAGCGATTTCTGGGTCATCTGATAACTGACCCCGAAAGATGGAAGAGACCCTTCTTAATCATGCAAGGACATTGTCTTCATTGCCTACGCCGCGCATGACGATCTTCAAAGCGTCGTCAGGCAGAGGCCGCTGGAGCGCCCTGGCTTCATCCCACGTGGCGTGCATCCAATGTCGCGCTCTTCGTCAGTCGTCGAGATGACCGGCATTGCCTTTGGGTGGATAGGATCGACGATTGCGTTCGGTCACTCGTAAGAAATCCGGAGACCAGATGAGGCCCGGGAATCGGCTTCGATTTCGTGCCGAGATCGCTTTTGAACTCGATCCATATCCCGGCAAAGCGGGTCAAGCGGCCGATCGTCATTGATCGATTCATCTCTACTGCAGAACGGCCGTCTAACCCCAATCCACTGATCGTTCGCGGCCGTTCTGGTTCCGATTGCGACCGGATCGAAGGCGAGCTTAGCGCCGGAGTCTTCAACGACGTCGATAAGACTGCAGTCTGCCGCGGCCAGACCGAAGAAGGATCGAAAATCTTGAGCTCCTGCGGCGTCGCCAACAGTCGCCGCCGAAGCAATGAACGGACGAGCTGTCCCTTCCAGCAACGCGGCGACCAGTCCGTTCCGCTCCCGGCGACGATGAGCATCAACGGCTCACTCACCCGTCGGGCTATCCGCAAGAGCGTCGCCGAATCGAGATCGCTCATCTCGGCGACGCCGTCGGGATGGGAGTGCCAGTCGCCGAGATAATCCAAATCGCCGCCGCTTGCCTCGAAGGCGTGGTTGATTTCCGCCACCTGCCAGTTGTGATCCGGCAGGAAACAATGGCGACCGTGAAGGGCGAGGGGGCCGGGGGCCGCGCAGATCGACGATGATACGATCCTCGCCTGAACGCCAGCCCAGAAGGATCCCTCCGTTCTCCAGGGGCGACAAATCCCGCGCGCATTCGACCATCGATTGCATCACGCGCGAGGACAGCCACACGATCATCGACTGGCTCCGCAGCATTTTGGGTGAGGTGGGCAGGGGTGTGCCTCCCAACGGGGCAGGGTCCTCGATCTGTCTTCGTTCTTGAGCGTCAGTACGGCAACGGTCCAACCGCCGGGATCGTAGTTTCCCTCCGAGAGCAGTCCGACCGCCGTACGAACGATTTCGAGCGAGATCTCCTGTAGGTCGAAGCCGCCGCCGGTGAATGTCGGGGCATTGCAGCCGACCGGAATCACCATGCCGGCGTTGTCGACCCGTGGCTCGGGTATGCGCTTGTCCTTCCAGTGCTCGTTGAGGCAGACGAAGCAGCCTTCGGCGTCTGGCAGAAAACGCGCGACCAGGCCGCCTGCAACCCCATGTGTCGCGTGACCGACCACGTAAGGTACACCGAACCGCTTGCAGTAGTGTGACAGGGCAAGCTGTACTTCTTCCGATGCGGAAGCGTCGACCACCACATCCGCGCCGCGCAGCGCCTGGAAGACCGGCGCCAGCACGTTGCCGGGGTCAGGCGGGATCGCGGCGGCATTGGTGGTTGCCTCGCCGAGACGCCCGGGAATGAAGCACGCTTTCGTCCATGGATAGTTCTCGGCGATGAAGTTCGCGAGAGCCGCGGCCTTGCCTCTTCCCCAGGCCGAGCGACCCAGCGGCCAGCGCAGGCTGTTGCCCGGTTGGACCACGTCGAAATCAAGAAAGGTGACTTCTCCGACGCCGGCGCGCGCCAGTTCTAGGCCGGAGAAGCTTCCGATCGCGCCGGCCCCGACGACGACGGCCTTCTTTGTCAGAAGCGATTTGGCGATGGGCAGTCGTGAAAAGACGTCGTCCTTTCCGGCGCGCTCGCCGAGCACCAGCCGCGGCGCACCGGCAGTCCTTCCGTCCGCAAGTGCAGGCCGGGTGACCAGGAACAGCCATCCCGCGCCGTTCTTCTTAGGGCCGTACTTGACCTCCTCCGGAAACGCGATGCCGGTGGTCGAGAGGGGGCCACGCGCCGCCTCGTTGACTTTGCGCACGCTGGCCGGCTGCATCACCGCCTGGCGCGCAAGTTCTGCTTCGGCAAGCCGGAGCAACTCGCGCGCATCGGTGGTCGCGGGCGGAGTGAACTTGACCCATCGACCGGTGAGCACCTGAGCGTCGCGTGGCTCCGTCGGAAATCCGAACCGTTTTCCGATGGCCGCGCCGCTGCTGGTCTTCAGTTGCCGCAGCATGCCTTCAAACGCGGCCTGGTTCGTGTTGCTGAAAGCGACCCGAGCAGACCACCTCCAGCAGCCCATGCGGCGCCGGCGGCAACGGAGCATGACCGTCGAATAGGATGACCGAATCCTCCTCGGAGGCTCCCGCGAAGTACGGCATTAACGGATCGGCGGCCTGCTCCTCGAGCTTAGCTGCATCGTCCCAGCGACCCTCCTTTCTTGCGGCGAGGGCGCGCAGGAGATGGTTCAAGCGCTCCTGGACAAAGGCCGCGACGAGCTGGTTGGAGTCCCACTGTCCCGATTCCTGCGTCAGCAGGCACAGCTCGCGGCTGAGGGGGTTTTGATGCCGCTCGAAGCTCTCGTTCGGCGCAGCCACCGCGGGGCGACAAAAGGGGTGCAGCGGAGAATACCCGATGCGCAACAGCATGGGGACGGACTGTCCATCCACCGGCCAGTCCGCTTCCAGGATCAGGATCCCGTTTCCCTTGTGAATAGTTCGGGGCGCAATGCCGAGCCGTGCGAACTCCGCCAGCTCGGCATCAAGAACCTCGGGCCAAATCGTCCACCAATCCTCGTCGGCGCGGGGCTCGCTGTGCTTAGCCAAGCTTAGCCTACAGGACGATGTCCGGGCGGCGAACTCGGGCGCGGCGGGCCTTTGCCCGGTGTCTCGCTGGGCGGGCCAGGCGGCACGTCGGGATGCTCCGGATGTGTTGGATGGGGCGGTTTAGCCATTCGTGAATTCCTTCTCTGCTTGCTGTCACGCTCGGCGCCGTGGCGCCGAGTAGGGGACCTACTTTGCCCCGATTAGGAGACACACTTGTGGGGGACGTACTTTGCCCGTCGCCGCAACCTCACGCCAGTCGGCAAAATCGAGACGACCCGCTTGTGGATCCGCGATTGTCACAATTCAAGCAAATGCCTCCGCAATCCACGGGAAAAATTGCGTGCCCGCGGGAAGCGCAGCCAAGGAGGTTTCGATTCTCGCTTATTGCCGGAGCCCGGAAGATCAACGAAGCAAAGCGAGAGCAGGGCCTATCTGTAGGCCGAGTTCAAACGCTCAATTTCTTTCAGTTCTAGTTTGCTGCCCTGGAGCAATCGACTGATGATCTCCGCCCTAACCCCCCGCCGAGCCACCAAATGGCGGGCTCTGAAAAGAAAACGCTCCAGCGATCGTCAGGGCTTTCTTATATCGGATTGAGATGCGTCAGGAACCCTTTTCGTTCACCTCGGCATAGCCGCCCTTGTCGTCCCATTTATAAACGACATAGTCGATCTGCGTGATGTCGCCCTTGGCGTCATATTCCAGCTTGCCGATCGCAGTCTCCCAGGAGCCCGCTTTGATCGTATCCATCACCTTCTTCGGATCCGTGGTGCCGGCTTTGGCCACAGCCTGCGCCCACACCTGTACCGCAGCGTAGGTGTAGAGGGTGTAGCCTTCGGGGTCGATGTTCTTGCCCCTGAACTTTTCGACGATTGCAGCCGCCGTCGGCTTCTTGCGTGGGTCGGGTCCGAAGGTGAAGAGCGTGCCTGCGCCGGCGGCGCCGGTGATCGAGGCATATTCCCTGTCGGCCAACGCGTCACCCGACATCAGCACGGTCTTTAGGCCCTGGTCGCGCATTTGGCGCAGGATCAGGCCGGCTTCCTGATGGTAGCCGCCGACGAACACGAGATCGATATTGTCACGCTTCAGGCGCGACACGATCGAGTTAAAGTCCTTGTTGCCCTTGTTGTAGGACTCGAACATCTTCTCGGTGAAGCCAGCCTTGTTGAGCGCCTTCTTGGTCTCGTCGGCAAGGCCCTTGCCGTAGGTGGTCTTGTCGTTGAGGATGGCGACGTTCTTGCCCTTGTAGTTCTTGACGATGTAGTCGGCGGCGACCAGACCCTGCTGGTCGTCACGGCCGCAGACGCGCGCCACGTTCCACAACTTGCGCTCGGTAAACAGCGGGTTGGTCGAGGCCGGCGTGATCTGCAGCACGTTGCCGTCGGCATAGGCTTCCGACGCCGGGATCGAGGACGACGAGCAGAAGTGACCGGCAACGAACGGGATCTTCGCGCTGGCGAACTTTTCAGCCACCGAGCGCGCCTGCTTGGGATCGCAGGCATCGTCGCCGACCTGCAGCGCGAGTTTCTTGCCGAGCACGCCGCCGGCGGCGTTGATATCGGCCACCGCCTGTTCGGCGCCGTTCTTCATCTGCCGGCCGAATGCGGATTCGCCGCCGGTTATCGGTCCCGCGACAGCGATGGTGATGTCCTCCGCGAATGCCGCTGTGGAGAACGTGAGGGATGCACCAAGTGCCAAGCCGAAGAGCCTGAGTGATTTCATGGAATGGTCCTCACAACGTGAAGGAAGGCGAGAGCAGAGCAGCACGAGCCCCGTCGCGTCAGTGCCACGAAGCCGTTTGAGACAAGGTCATGATCGCGCATGAAACACCGTCGATTGCGTCGCAAAAGAGAGGAGTAGTCCCGCCTTAGCTCGATGAGAAAACAACCCGCCTCTGCCGAAAGCACGAGCTTCTAGTCGGGAAGTGTCTGCAGAAAGCTCGTCGCCCGAAAGAGGATGGTAAGTATCTGCCGGCGTCGGGCCAGCAGGACAGGGAATCGGGCGGGCATACGCAAAGGGAAGTTCGTCCGAGCAAGCGATCGTAACTTACAATGCGTTCCCCCCGTCTCACCTTTGTAGAGCACTATCGATCTCATACCGCCGCGCAATGTCAACGCATGAAGTTGCCAACATGAACATTAGCCGAATCAGGTGGGTATGAAAGCAATAGGTCTGTCCGTAACGTACAGAACGCTCCTTTAATTGTGATACTCCACTCTCGTCCGAAGCGTACCAGCTGCTTTATCTGCTTGCTCCGGCGAGCATCGGTCCGCTCCGTACAAAGTTTCCACGCCTATAACAACGAAATCTCGAATGAGATTCTGCTAGCTTTAACAAATAGCCGGTAAGGTCCCGAGCCTTAGTGGCGCCCGCCGGCTCGCTCGCGCCGAATCAACCGATGCGTCGTAAACTGAACCGTAAGCGGGTTCGGCCAGATTACGCGAGCGACATTCCTCGCCAGCCGGGGATGGGACGGAACGCAGCAGGGGATAGCATGAATAACAGTGCCAAGAAATTGCGGCTGCCGCCGCGTGGCGCCGCACTTTGCAACGAAGCCATTGAGGGATTTGCCGATCGAGCGGCGAAAGCCGCGATGATCGCGGAAGCGTCGCAGAAATTAGAGGAGCTATTCGACGTTCTGCGTATCGATCACGTCAACGATCATAACACCCGCGATACGCCGCGGCGGGTCGCCAAGATGTTCGTTGAGGAAGTGCTGCGCGGCCGTTACGACGCGGCGCCCAAAATCACCGAATTCGAAAACGTCGAGCGCTGTGATCGTCTGATTGTCACCGGACCGATCGACGTGCGCTCGACTTGTGCGCATCACCTCATGCCGATCCACGGACAAGCCTACATCGGCGTGCTTCCATCGCCCAAGGGCAAGATCATCGGCCTGTCGAAATACGACCGCATCGTCGAGTACTTCTGCGCGCGACTGCAGATCCAGGAGGAGCTCGTCTCCCAGATCGGCAACTACATCGTCGACGCGACTGCGCCGAAGGGGCTCGCCATTCGGATTAGCGCAGTTCACATGTGCAGGACCCACCGCGGGGTCCGCGCGAGCGAGCAGAGCCGGATGATCAACAGCGCCTTCTTCGGTGAGATGCTGCACAACCAGGATCTTAAGAACGAATTCCTGCACGAGGCTCTGGCGCTGGAACGGCGCATCGGCGCATGAACGTTCGTCAAGAAAATAAGTCTCGCATGGCAACCGGCCTGCTGTCTCAACCTTCCTCGCCGCCGATTGCGCCCGCCGCGGCCGGTCCGATCTACCGTTCGACCAAGACGTACGGTCACAGCGAAGGCTTGTCATGCTGCTTTCGGCAGTGGCGCGCGACGCACTCGCATTGCAACCTGCTGCATGGTTACGCTCTGTCCTTCGCCTTTGTCTTTGGCACACGCGAGCTCGACGAATGCAACTGGTGCTTCGATTTCGGAGACCTGAAGGAGGTCAAGGCGTGGCTGCATCACATGTTCGATCACACGACGCTGGTCGCGGCGGACGATCCGCACCTGCCCGTCTTTGAATCATTGCAGCGGACGGGGCTGGCAGAGCTTCGCGTGTTGCCGGCAGTGGGGTGCGAAGCGGTTGCAAGGCACGCCTTCGATCACGTATCGGATTATGTGGCGAAGAAAACCGGGGCCAGGGTGTGGCTTGAAAGCGTGGAAGTCCGCGAACACAGCGGCAACTCCGCGATCTACTGCAATCCGGCCGGAGCCTGATGTCCACACCGATGCAACGTTCAGGACAGTCACGACATCCTCGCGTGACTGCGTGGACGGCGCTTCGCGCCGACTGAAGTCCCGAGAGGGCGCACGGCTACCGTCGCGAGCGGACGAAGGCAGCGATAAAAACGAGCGACTAACGCCGTCGCTAAAGGCAATCTTGACTGCGACGACTTCGATATAATGGTCTTTGACCATGCCGAACTGGCCTCCCGCGATTCGAATGTCGATCTGCCCTTTGGCCAGCCGAACTCCAGCCGCCCGTCCATCACAGGCGACTACTGCCCCCTTTGGAACGGCGATCGCTGGAACATCAGAAAGCTTTGCAGGCCAAACGTAACACGCTCGCCGGGCGCAAACAGAGCGCCGGAATCGTCGAGTTCGATGACGGTCTCTACCGAAGCTTCGTGTTGTTTCAATGTCGGGCCCACAGAAACCGGGGTCGCTGCAAAACTCTGCCGTGGCGAATATTCAAAATGAAAATTGATACTCCTGCCGACGCGCATAAGGCTAGGCTTGCCTCGGGAATGGCCGTGCCGAAACACAGCTTCGAGGCGTCGAATAATTCGAGCGACGCCCTTCAGAGATTCGCGAACGGCCGTATCAAGCGTCAGCACATCAGTGCCCGCGAGACAGGCCGGGGAAACACCCGTCTTTTCTCCGTTTACACGTCAGGTACCGGGGCGTTTGGTGAAGTGCATGCCTTCAAGAATATAACCTCGAGCGGACGAGGCTCGAAGTGACCGTGCAACGCGACGGGGCAAAGCGCCGGCCTGATAACTTCCGCCTAGGCCGCCGTCTCCCGGTTCGCACCAGGCGCCAGTAAATCGGCGATCTGTTTGCCCGACATGGGCCGGAAGAAGTAAAATCCCTGCGCATCGGTGCAGCCGGCGACCTGCAGGCTGTCCTTCTGTTGCACTGTTTCCACTCCCTCGCCAGTTGTCTTCATGCGGAGCGTGTGCGCGAGATCGATGACCGACTGGATGATCGACATGCAATCGGCATCGGTGGTCATCTCGCGGACGAACGTTTGGTCGATCTTGATCTTGTCGAACGGAAAGCGCCGAAGATAGCTGAGCGACGAGTATCCTGTTCCAAAGTCATCGAGCGCGATCCCGACCCCGAGTTCGCGCATCCGATGCAACGTAGCCATGGTGGTGTCGTTGTCCTGCAGCAGTAGCGATTCGGTGATCTCGAGCTCTAGCCGTTCGGCTGGGAGGCCTGAGGCCGCCAGCGCCAGCACCACGTTGTGCGGAAGGTTGGGATTCTTGAACTGCGCCGGCGACATGTTGACCGCGATCTTGACATCGGATCGCCAGCCTGCTGCTTCATGGCAGGCCCGACGCAGCGCCCAATCACCGATCGCAGGAATGAGTCCGGCCTCTTCGGCGATGGGGATGAATTCGGACGGCGGCACAGGCCCCCGCACCGGGTGATTCCACCGAAGCAGCGCCTCGCACCCGATTATCCGGCCCGAGGTCAGATTAACCTGCGGCTGGTACAGGAGGTGAAATTCACCTTCCGCCAGCGCAACTCGCAAGTCCAATTCGATCTGCCGCCGCGCCTGCAGTTCCAGATTCATTTCCGCTTTGAAAAAGCAGAAGGTCGCCCGGCCCGCCGCTTTTGCCTGGTATAAGGCGAGGTCTGCGTTCTTGAGCAGCTCATCAGGAGCATGGCCGTCCGCCAGCGCGAGCGCGACGCCGATGCTCGTTCCGATGTTGATGTGGTGTCCACCGGTCTCGAATGGTTCGGCGATGGCCCGAAGTATTCGGTCGGCAAACTGGGAGATGTCGTGATTGGATGCATCCATCGCCAGCACGGCGAATTCGTCTCCGCCGAGGCCTTGCAACCAGATCGCCGGGCCGCACGGCCGCGCTCAGGCGTTCTGCCACAGATTTCAGCAGCGCATCCCCGACCGGATGGCCGAGCGTATCGTTCACGGTCTTGAAGCGGTCGAGGTCAAGCAGCATGAGTGCAAACCCTCCGCCATCTTCTGCACGCTCGAGCGCTGCGATCATGCGCTCATGAAACAACGTGCGGTTTGGCAGACCGGTCAACGCATCATGGTGTGCCATGTGCGCGATCCGCGCCTCGGCACGCCTCCGTTCCGTCAGATCCTCATATGTTGCCACCCAACCTCCCTCACTGAGCGGCTGATGTGATACGCCCACGGTGCGCCCGTCGTTCAGTTCCTCGAAGTAGGTCCGGGCCTGGTTCTCACGGACCAGAATCTGTTGATTGGCATAAACCTGGTACAGGCTGGCGCCCTCGTCGCTGCTCGCGGAAAGGAATTCCGCAAGGTGAGGCATCGGCGTGCCGGCCTTCAACAGGTTCTTGTCGAAACCGAACATCGCCTGATAGCGCTGGTTGCAGATGACCAGTCGCTGCTGTGCGTCCACCAGGCAAAGCGCCTGCGACATATTGCCGAGAGCGGCCTCGAACCTTTCGTTTTGCGTGCGCAGGTCACGATCACGTCGGACAAGCGTCTCGTTCTGCCGCTCCAGCTCGGCGTTGGCGAACTGCACCTCCTGATGAGCTTCCGCCAGGTTTTCGGATGTGACCCGCAGGTCATTGGTGAGCACCTTCATCTCGTTGTGGGCTCTCTGCAGCAGGCGATTGTGCCAGGCAAGCAAGACGATCAGTGCGATGCCGCATACGATCAGCCCCGCCGCCATTACCGAGAAGGTCCAGTGTAGGCGGATCAGCTGGCGCTGATCGTCCGCGACGCGGTCGCCGCCGACGCGATTGGCGGCGGCGGCGAGCTGGGCGAGACGGGCATCCACCGGCAGCAGGATCTGCAGCAATCTCGGAACATGCGCCGGCTTCAGATCCTCGAGGTACGGTTGGACGGCGTCAAGGGCTCGCGCGAGCGCGTCGATGGTCGCGGCGTATTCCGCATCTGCTTTCACGAACTCCTCGACCTCGGCGGTACGCAGGAGTGAAAGTCGGTTGACAATGATGTCAAAGCGCAGGCGCACCTCGTCCGCGCTGATCTTGCTGTCCGGGAGACCGAACGCGCTTACCCGTTGCTCGAGACGCGTGTACTCTGATGTCGCCTGACCAACCAACCAGGCGACGTTGTAACGCGAGACCCGCTCGAGCGCGCTTTGGCGCTCCATCACCACTGCGGAGATGTAAGCGGTGGCGGCAACGAACATGCCGATGACCAGCGCGAGCAAAATTTTGATTGGGCGAAGGTTCGACATGGCGGCCATCATCGAGCGACAACGCTGGTTTGCCCGTTACTTCACGATCAGGCGGTTCACCTGCCACGCCGAGCGACTGTAGAACTTCTGGCTTCGCAGCTCCGGGTCCGTATCGTAGGGATAGACGATGAACAGCGGCCCCTTGTCGCGGATCGGCATATATTCGCCATCGCGTTTGATTGCGAGGATGGCGTTGTATTTCGCAAAGTCCTCGACGGGAATCTCGGTGCTGTAGTCGTTCAGCGCCATGGCGACTACACGCTGACCAGTGGCGCCGACGTTCTTCATCAACTTGTCGAGCGGAACGCCCTCGAACTTGACGGGATGCTTGTACCAGGGTGTGCTGGTTTCGAAGCTCACCATTCCCATCGCTTCTAGGTCGGAACGGCGGAAGGTGAGGCCGGCTTCGGCGTCGGAGGCATTGATCCTGCCGCTGATGATCAGGATCGGGTGTTCCTGCGCTATGCCGGCCTCAGGCAGGCAGGTGAAGGCGAACGCCAGGCAGGCCGTAACAACGTACGTTATGAGTGCGACGCGGCGCGTCTGAATAGACATGCGGAATCTCCCGGAGCGGCTGATTGAATGAAGCGATGAACTAACACTGCGCCTCTGTTCGAACTGCTAACGCTGCCGCTCGCGGGCCCGGCTGTTGCACTTGACGGTAACCATTTTGCTAACGCGAAATCGGCAAAGCCGCATAACTGCCGCTTCGGAATAACCAGCAGGGGCTGCTGCGCAGAGCTTAAAATTCAAAGCGAGTGACAGGGGGGCTTTGTACGAACCGATCCGATCTGTCGGGACAACGCGCTAGGGTGAGGAGCGAGATCATTCGTTCGTTTCGTACGGTACTTGCCGGCGCAAAGCCCCCAGTTTGCCATTAATGTCTGTGTGGGTTCTGTGTGGGGGAGCGCGTCGAATTCGTCATTCGCGCTCACCTGGTCGGACAAAGGTTCAACATGAGTCATGCCGATGGGAATCGCAATGAAGAATTGTAATGACAGACGAACAGCGGAGCTGGAGCGGTGCAAGCAAGAAATTGCGTATCTCAAACAGCTGGTTGTGCAGCTTTCTGAAGGTGTCCTACGCAACTTCGTAGAAGGCGCCGATGGCCGAAAAAATCGGAACGGACGTGAGCCTTTCAGCGGCCTGCCGAATCGCAAGTCGGCGGAAAACGAGCGCTGGACAGTTGCGCGCTGTACTCCGCAGCGCGACTCCCTGGGGCAGGGGAGCGGCCCCGCTCTTGTCTTCGGGCGTGGCTCCTAATTTCTAGTAGAATCTCTTGAGGGTTCGATGGGCCAGCAAACAAGCGATGCGTGTCGCACGTGGCAATGGCCGACACTCGCCGTCATCTTCAAAGCGGTATTATGTGAGACCGCAGTCCTTCGAACAGAACGATCGGGAGCCGCTGACCGCGCGCCCATGTCCTGCTTTAGGATGTGACCTTGCCCCCAAGTTTTATCCAGACCTGAGTTCGCCCCGGCTGTTGGATTTGGATTTGCCCGGTTGGGCAGTGGTAGCGACGGGAGCTGGCGCGGAGCCTTCGGCATAGCGCAGCGCCAGGTCCCGGCGCGGATGGCAAGTGAAGGCGAACTCGGATGGCGTCTTCCATCCGAGCCGCGAGTGTGGGCGTGCATCGTTGTAATCGGCCCGCCAGCATCCGAGCGCGACGCGAGCCTGGGCCAGCGACGTGAACAGCGTCTCGTTCAGCAATTCGTCCCGCAGCCGACCGTTGAAGCTCTCGATGAAGGCATTCTGCATGGGCTTGCCCGGCGCAATGTAGTGCCAGGCGACCCGGCTCTGATCAGCCCATGTCAGGATGGCGTTGCTGGTCAGCTCGCTGCCGTTGTCGCTGACCACCATCTTCGGCTTGCCGCGCTCGATCACCAGCCGGTCCAGTTCCCGCGCCACCCGGGCGCCGGAGAGCGAGGTGTCGGCTACCAGCGCCAGACACTCGCGGGTGCAGTCATCGACGACGGTCAGGATACGGAAGCGGCGGCCGCAGGTCGGCTGATCCGACACGAAGTCGAGCGACCAGCGGTCGTTCGGCGCCATCGCCACCGTCATCGGCGCCCGGGTCCCGATCGCCCGCTTGCGGCCGCCACGGCGGCGCACCGCGAGCCTCTCTTCCCGGTACAGCCGGAAGAGCTTCTTGTGGTTGACCAGATAGCCCTCCCGCTTGAGCAGCACATGCAGGCGTCGATAGCCGAAACGACGACGTTCCTGGGCGATTGCCCGCATGCGCTGGCGAAGGCCGGCTTCGTCCGCCCGGGTCGTTTGGTATCTCATGGTCATGCGGCAGCAGCCGATGGCTTTACACGCCCGCCGTTCGCTCATCCCGAAGGCGCCTTGGAGATGGGCGACAGCTTTCCGCTTGGCCGCGGGCGTCACCATTTCTTTCCCACCAGGTCCTTCAAGGCCGCATTGTCCAGCATGGCGTCGGCCAAGAGCCGCTTCAGCCGTGTGTTCTCGTCCTCCAGCGTCTTCAGCCGTTTGGCCTCCGACACCTCCATCCCACCGAACTTGGCCTTCCAATTGTAGATGCTGGCGTCGCTGACGCCATGCTTGCGGCACAGATCGGCAACCGAAACCCCGGCCTCATGCTCCTTCAAAATCCCGATGATCTGCTCTTCCGAAAAGCGGCTGCGCTTCATGCTCTGGTCCTTGTTGTGGTGCCAGAGCGAACTTCAAACTGGATTAAGCCCGTGGGGCAAGGTCAGATGACATAGAGAGCGTCGTCCATCGTGGGGAAAGTACGTACAACCGGATGAATCAGAAGCGTTGGCATATGCGTAACTCCGAGCGTTAGAGCCCGTCCGAATCGGAAGCAAGCGCGCATTGTGCCACGATCTCGTCGCGGCGGGTGACCTCATAGCAGCGGAAGGCCAGTCCTGAGACGGTTAAGACGCTTACTCAGCAAGCCTCAGTTTTGAGCAAGGTTTCGTACGCGGAGCCCTTGGCGCGGCTCGACTAAGTGGCGAAACGGTGTCGGGGCGCGCGCCCCCGCGGCCGTACTCCAATTATCAGGAGCGGATACAATGATTCGAAAAGACGCCGTTGAAGAGGAAGACCTATGAGGATGCTTCTAAGTTCTTGGTCATAAAAGCCCGGAATGTTCCGGGTGGGTCGGAAGGTATTCGGCCGAGGGCCTTCCATCCGTTTTCGAGCGTAGAAATCAGGAAAACTGATCGTGTAGAGGAAAGCCGACCGGCAGCCACGCCTTCGACCCTCGTCTTCAAATTCCTTCAAAATCTTTATTCCCAAGCCCCTTCCGCGAAATTCCCGTGGTAGAAAAAATGAATCGAGGAACAACAATCCCGCCGATGAAAGTCCCATCGCACCGCCCAAAACGCGCCGGTTTTCGAGGTGCCTTTAAGACCACAGCAAGGGGACGGCCATTGCTGTTTCCGGTGGTAATATCAATCAAATCGTCACGCCCCTCGATTGCCTTGACGATTGTAGAAGCGATTACGTCAGTTACAACGATCTCCGGCATTCTCTTCTCTTCGCGTGCAAACTATCGCAAAAGCTTACCGCAAAAAACGACAATGAAATCAACTTGCGATCCCAGATGAACGCAACCGGACTGCACCCGATCTGCTCGGCAACGCGCGCGAACCGATACAGAAATCCTGGACTATGGCGAGTAAGACATCAGACAAACACAAGCAGCCGTCGACAGTCACTGCGCTGCATAAACATCTTTTTGGTCCCTCGCTTCAAGTTGCTGAGGCAGCGACCGCATCGCTTTAGGAGCGGAGCGAACATCAAACTGGGTGCATGAGATCACCGCGTTTATGAGTACATGGCTACCAGATTGGACATCGCTTTCCGCGGCGCCAAGTATAATGGGTCCATGTTTGAAGTTCGCTCAAGGGCATTGGCAAGCAGAGCGACCATTGACTGCTCTCTTGACCTCCTCATGATTCTGAATAGCCGCGCGCACGGCTCAGACTACATGGACGGGCGAACTTCGAAACTACCAAGATCGATAGTCGATCTTGTTGCTCTGAAAGCGTCATCGTGCCCGATTAGGTTCACGGCTAAGTAGGCGCGATAATTTGTGATGTCCTTCGTCTTCCAATGACTGCGGCGCGCTATAGCAGTGCAGGGTGTTGCCATAAATTTCGTCGCGTTTAATGCTGAGGACGATAAGAATTGTGGATCGATTTTGTCGGCGTCTATCTGTCCCAAATCCTGCGTTGTGGCGCCAAAAATCGGCGGATTTCTTCAACATTTGGACATCTGCGTTGCGGTTTGAGTCGCTCTTCCGATTAGATAGGTGGTTCCGTTAAGGAGAATGCGAATGAAGGTCGGTGTTCCCAAGGAAATCAAGACCCACGAATATCGCGTCGGTCTGACGCCGGGAGCCGTCCGCGAATATGTGGCCGCCGGCCACAGCGTGCTGGTCGAGACCAAGGCCGGTGCCGGTATTGGCGCAACAGACGATGAATATCGCAAGGCCGGCGCAACGATTCTGGACTCCGCTCGCGAGGTATTTGCATCGAGCGAGATGATCATAAAGGTCAAGGAGCCCCAATCCTCTGAATGGGCGCAGTTGAGAGAGAACCAGATTCTCTTCACGTATCTGCATCTGGCGCCGGACCCGGAGCAGGCTAAGGCCCTGCTAACGTCTGGGTGCACCGCAATCGCCTACGAAACTGTCACCGATGCGCATGGCGGTCTTCCGCTGCTTGCGCCGATGAGCGAGGTCGCGGGCCGGCTTGCGATCGAGGCGGCAGGTAGCGCCCTGAAGCGGTATGCCGGCGGGCGGGGGCTATTGATCGGTGGCGTGCCAGGTGTCCAGCCGGCCCGCATCGTGGTGATTGGAGGCGGCGTTGTCGGTACGCATGCGGCACGGATGGCGGCGGGCTTGGGTGCCGAGGTCACTATCCTCGACCGGTCGATACGTCGGCTTCGTGAGCTAGATGAGCTGTTCGAAGGTCGCGTTCGTACCAGGTTTTCGACAATTGACGCCGTTGAGGAGGAAGTATTTGCGGCCGATGTTGTTGTCGGTGCGGTGCTCGTTCCCGGCGCGAGCGCGCCGAAACTGGTCAGCCGCGGCATGTTGAGCTCGATGCGCAAAGGCTCGGTGATCGTTGACGTCGCCATCGATCAAGGTGGCTGCTTTGAGACATCGCGTCCGACGACGCATGCTGATCCAACTTACGAGGTGGACGGCATCATTCATTACTGCGTCGCTAATATACCCGGAGCTGTCCCGCTCACCTCGAGCCAAGCACTAAATAACGCCACACTGCCATTTGGTTTGGCACTCGCCAAGCAGGGATTTGCAGCCGTGCTCGAAGATCCGCATCTGCGCGCAGGCCTCAATGTCTATCGGGGCCGCCTCACTTATAGGGCCGTAGCCGAGAGTCTCGGCCTGCCATTCTTACCGATCGAACAGGCTGCGGCCTGATCCCAGAGGCCCCTCAAGGGCGTTTCCTCCCTGACTTGGGCCACTCCTTCGATTGGCCCATTTTTTCGGAGGCTACGATTCCCCTCAACGCAGTTTGATTGTCCTCTCGCAGATTAAGTCGGGCAGCTTCTCCCAGAGAGCATCCAGTCATCGTTTTCAGCTGCCCGGCGACACGAAAGCTTGGGGCTGGTGGAGAAGCGCCGTCGGTCTGAGCGCTCGCCTCCCGGTTTTGTGAACCGCCAAGGAGACCGGCTACCGCGGCTTCCATCCATTCGGGATTGGCGGTGGGTAGACGCCGAACGAGAAAGGAAGGGGTGATGGCGTTGAGCAACACGGAACTGCGCTACTACGACAGCAATGTCCTGCGCCTCCCTGACGACAAGCGGAAGGAATATCATGAACAGGTGGATCGCCTGATCGCCGAACTGTGCAAGACCGTCCGCGACAAGACCGAGATCAAGATCACAAAGGTAGTAAAGGCTGGCTCCTTCGCCAAATATACCATCTTACGAAAGACGAGCGTCGATCCGGTTGATGTCGACGTGGTGTTCTATATTTCCGGGCGTGATGCCGAGAAGGAGACGCTCGATAGTTTGAACAACACCATCTACGACCTGCTGATCGAGCAGTATCCCAACAAATCGGTCGAAGATTTCGAGATCCAGCGCAGGGCTGCGACCGTGACCTTTGTCGGCACGGGGCTGAGCGTCGACATCGTCCCCGTGATCCAGGACGAGAACCGGCCAGACTATGGCTGGCAGTTTGACATCCATGACGGGTCGAAAATCCAGACCTGCGCTCCCTGCCAGATCGAGTTCGTCCGGGATCGCAAGAACCAGGACAGCGATTTCCGCACGCTGGTGCGCTTAGCGAAGAAGTGGCGCAACCATGCCGAGATCAAGCCGCTCAAATCCTTCGCGATCGAGCTCATCATGGCCCATATGCTGGCGACGCAGGGTAATTTCGGGAGCATCGAGCAGCGCTTCCGGAATTTCCTGCTCTACATCGCCCAATCGGATCTGAAAGAGCAGATTAGCTTCCCCGAAAATACGGCGCCATTCGGGACCTTCACCGATCCCGTTGTCATCCTCGACCCTGTTTACAGCCTGAACAACGTGACAAGCCGGATTTCGGAAGCCGAGCGCAAGGAGGTCGTCGCAGCGGCGGAGGCGGCGTGGGAGACCGCGAATTTTGCATCGGCCGAAAATGACAATGAGGTCTGGAAGGAGATCTTCGGCCCTCGCTTCAAGACGGAGGGACTGAGATGAGCCAGACCAGAACCGCCACTGGCAGTGCCACCTACACGGTCGTCGACATCGAGAATGTAGTTCGCCGCGTGAAGGCCGATCTCATCATGATCGCCGACAGCACGGGCGCCTGGACTGCTGCAGAGGCGGCGCTCTATGCCCATGATATCGAGGTCCTCGCAAAAGCAGGGTACCTCGCGTGGGTTGACGTCACGCTTCTCAGTAATGGCATCGAGGTCAAAGCCGTCAGGTTTGAGGTCGACACGGAAGCGGGTTCGCTCACCACGAGCCGCCCTGGCGGAGTGCGCTGGCCGAAGGTCGCGGGTGCATATCTCCGTGTCATCCTCAGCTACACCGAAGCTTACACGAGCGCGGCGCGCGAGGCGGTGAAAGGAAAGCTGAAGATCGGCTGGGTTACGTCCTACGAGGACACCAGTCACGCTAACTTGACGTCTTCAGGCGGCCGCAACTACGTCAGCAACGCCTATGGCATGCAGAGAAAGGATTGGGTGAAGTGAGTCAGCCGAGTATCTTCGATAGCGAAGCCCCATTGCCTAGCGAGGCGCTCGCCAAGCGGGAAAAGACGTTGTTAGGATTTGCCGCGCGTTATGCCCATATCCATGACCAGCTTCGGTTGCTGCTGAATGTCGGTGGTCTCGGCGAATGGAACCGCAAGCACCATGGCGGCAAGCTCGCGATCTGCGATCTCGTCGCCGAGCAGTACCCGCTCGTGATCTTTCATGGCGACGTTGGGACCGGCAAGACGGCGATGGCCGAATGCATCGCCAACAAGCTCGTCGCCGAGGCGAGGAGCGAAGACTCGATCCTTTTCAAGCTGTCGAATCGCGTGCGCGGCAGCGGCATGGTCGGCGAGATGGGAACGCTGATTGCGGAAGCCTTTCGCAAGTTGATCCAGTCGGCAGGCAAGAACCGGCGTGCCATCCTGATCATCGACGAGGGAGACAGCCTTGGCGCCTCCCGCGCGCAGGACCACAGCCATCACGAGGATAAGGTGGCCGTGAACACTCTGATCCAGGGCATCGACGATCTTCGGCAATATGGCGGCCGCATCATCCTCATCCTCTGCACCAATCGACTCTCGGTGCTCGATGCCGCGTTGCGTCGGCGCGCAGCTATCATTGAGGAGTTCAAGCGGCCCTCGGACGAAGAACGCCGCCAACTCTTTCAGATGGATCTCGCTGGTCTGAACCTTCCGGCGACGCAGATCTCTGATCTTGTGGCGGTCACTGGTGCCCGCGGCAGCAATCCGGCTTGGACATATTCGGATATCCGCACGCGTCTTTACCCCGCCGCCCTAGCGAAAGCCTATCCGCAGCAGCCGCTCCGGTTTGAGCATTTAAAGTCAGTCGCCGCGGCGCTTCATTCCTCGCCGGTGATGGAGGATAGGTAATGCCGCGGTCCCCTCTCTACGGCCGGCGCATCCACATTTCCGGGAGCGTTGTGGATGATACGACAGTCGCGCCGGCAAGCGAGGTCCATGGGGCGAGGGAGCTGATCGCTGGGTTGGTAAAAGAGCTGATCAAGCGTGGCGCCAACCTCGTGGTCCCTGTGGATGCTGAGCCGCTGCGCAAGGTTGACGCTTTACCGATCTGCTTCGATTGGCTGATCTGGAAGACAATCAAGGACAGTTTGGCGCTGCGGCCGGCGAACGTGCCGAGTCCACTCGCGGTCGCGGTGCAACATCACAAGACTGAAGATCAGATTCCGGAGGACTATGTAGGTCTATGGGACGAGCTGCGCGCCTCACAGCTAATCAAAATCGAGAGCGCGGCGCAGTGGAACATGAACAGTAAGCGGATGGAGGCTCAGGCTCGGTTTGGCGATATCCTCATTGCCCTGGGAGGCACCGAGGGCGTGCTCTATCTTGCGAACCTCTACCATGATGCCGGCAAGCCGATTATTCCGCTCAACCTTGCCCTCTGTCCCGAAACGACCGGTGCGCGGCGCCTCTATAATTTCGGCCTGGCCAGCAGCCAGACCCGCCGCCTGTTTCAAATTGCCGACGACGGTGATGCACATGACTGGGTCAACAGGATTCGCTTCCCGCAGCGGCAGTCGATCGCGGATCGCGTTTCTGTCCTGGTCGAGCTGCTTGAGTCACTTGAGAGACCCAAAGCCTTCGCCGTCCGACTACTGAACCCTGATCTGCCCGACTATGCTGACGTCCAGAATTTCTTCGAGACGGTGGTTCAGCCCGTGGTCGAAGGTGAGCTGGGCTATCACCTCGTCGTCATCGACGGCCGCCAAGCTTATGAGTATTCCCGAATCGACCAAGAGATATTCGCGAAGCTCCATCGCAGCAGCGTGGTGCTAGTTGACATCACGGGCGCGCGGCCAAACTGCTTTCTTGAACTTGGGTACGCCCTCGGCCGCGGCTTGCCGACGATGGTAATGGTGCGTGAAGGCGCCTGCTTGCCTTTCGATATTACGACATTCTCTGGGCTTCATTGGAAAACGTCCGGCACTGTGGACGACAGGCAGCGGGCGTTCCGGGAGCACTGGCAGGCGATCCGCAACCGCCCCTCACTCGTTCCAGTGGAGCCGTTGATCTCATGAGCGACAAGCGCGAGGTTTTCGTCTCGGTCGACGTGGAAACCGCCGGTCCGATCCCCGGCGAGTTCAGTCTGTTGTCGATCGGTGCCTGTTCCATCTACGAGCCAGAGAAGACATTCGCGTGCGAGCTGAAGCCGATCAACGGGAGCTTCGATGCCAACGCTTTGGAGGTGAGCGGGCTCTCTCTAGACGAACTCGCGCGAACAGGACTTACGCCCTCCAATGCCATGCGAGCCTTTTCGCACTGGCTTTTGACCTTGGCGCGTCGGAATGAAACGCTCGTATTCGTCGGTTTTAACGCGCCGTTCGACTGGTCCTTCGTGAACTACTATTTCCATCGGTTTAGCGGCAGCAATCCATTCGGCTTTACGGCGCTCGATATCAAGGCGCTGTACATGGGCGCGACGGGCTGCGGCTGGAGTGAGACGCGCTCGAGCAGGATAGCTGAAAAGCTCAAACCAGCTTTGGCCGGGACGCATGATGCGCTGCGCGACGCGTTGTACCAGGCTGAGATTTTTCGGCTGATTAGGTCCGAGCTCATCAATAAGAGCTGACAGCACAGTCTGAGTCTGCTACCCACGATTACTCAATTGCGATCGCGAATGCTTCCGGAGTGGCTACGCTTCTACGCGCGGTGCCACTACATTACGTTACCATCACGGCACAGAGCCACGGATTACGGCCTTGGCTGTCTGTGTGGTTCTTCCGACCGCCTCTTCGTCGCGTGCCCGGAACTGCCAAAATGCTCATTCCTTCCCAGTTGCTCTTCAAGCCGGAAAGCCAATTTGTTGAGCAGCCCTCGGCCGTCATGAGTTATGCACGAGGACCGACCGTGCATGGGACGACGGGCACGCGCCACCCGTCCGCCGAAAACTCGTCCAATACACTGGTGTCCGAGGCAGATGCCAAGAATGGGGAGGCACCTGAAGGTTCGTGGACATCGCCGTAGGTATCCTGGCCTCACTTGGGGTGCAGGGGCCAGGCGAGATCACCACTGCGAGCGGCTTGAGGTCAACAAATCTCTGACGCAGCGAGAACACCGGCGGCCACACGGAAATCTATCCAACAATGGCGTTGAGAAAGCCTTGCTCTGCATGCTCCGGGCTTCCCGTTACGAGGTCATCTATAAAGTCTAAACCGTACTTTTGGGTCTGTTCGGCCAGAGAGTGCATCGAAGCAGGATAGGATGTTGTGCGGTCAAGAACCAAACTTCGTCGGGCAAACGGGCGAACGATCCGTGTTGCCCGAGGCAGACTGCCTCAACCCGCGGCTTGAAGGCGATGACCAAACGAAAGCATCTACATGCGCGTCGCCAATTCAGCAACGAAACCCCGTTCACAGGCTGCCATGTCGAATCCATGTCAGTTCCCATGCGTCCTGCGCCGAAGGCCGATCCTTTGTCCCGCCGCCGTAGGAGGGCGGTTGTTAGCGGAGTTTCAGTCATCGTCCTATGCGTTTCGAAAAAAGCCGTGCCTTTGCAAAATTGGCAGCAGCTCATGATGGTCATGAATGATGTAATCCGGCTGTGCAGCCCGCAAACGCGACTCGGAAACAAATCCGCCGGTAATCGATATGCTGATAAGCCCGAGGTCGCGTGCAATGTCCGTTTCAACCGGCATGTCGCCGACGATAAAGGTTGAGTCGGGCTTCAGATTATTTGCTTGCATATACAGGCGAAGCCGTTCGCCTTTGCTCATGCTTTTGAATTGAGTGGCGCGGCTTTCGAAGGCTAGAACCTCGTTGACGCAATCGTCGAGTCCAAGCCTGCGGATTTGGGAACGAAGAGGGTCGACTATATAGCTGCTGAGAACGATCGTTGAGACCGCCTGTTGACGTGCCGCTTCTAGAATGCAGCGCGCGCCTTTGCGTAGATCGGCCTTGCTCGCCAGCGGTTCGTAGGTGTCGTGAAAAATGGCGCTGCCATCGCTATCCACGATTGCGGCTTCACCCTCCGACATTCCGACACTGCGGTAAAGGACAGAAAGCGGGAGCTCGCACTGTTCCCGAAAAGTTGGCATATCGATATCAGGGCGACCGAAGCGCCCTAGAATGGCATTGATCGTTTTCAGCAACGCATCGGCGTCGTCGAGCAGCGTGCCGTTCCAATCAAATACTAGAGTGGGTTTCATGATAACCTCAGGCAACGGCCGACTCCGGGAAGGGAAGATCGGCGATTAACTTGTTCAAATTCTTATTCGCGCGCTTTTGCCCCGCTGGGGTTGGCATCTCAAACGTAAACGGCGACAAATCTATTCCATCATGCCCCTGCGGAAGTAAGGATACGAGAACTTGGAAGGGTAGATAGGTGATAGCCGCAGCATTGATGGATGCGGCAATTGTGCTTTCGATGACCCTGAGCATTTGCGGTTCGATGTTATGAAAACGCAGGCTTTGCTTGCGCTGTTGGGGTGGGAGGGTCTTCCACGTTTGCCAGAACGCCAACTCATCCATGGTATCGATACCCATGCCGTAGTAATTTGGGGCCACTATAGGCGGTGAACCGATTGCCCAATGTACAGCCTTGGCCCCGGCGGCAAGGAGCATATTCGTGACAGCCCGACTTGTATCGCCGCGAATGAGGGCTTCATCGGCCATGATTATGGTGCTGTCGGTAACGTCTTTCTCTGCGACACGATATTTTTGGGTAATAAGAGATTTGCGCTCGCCAACGATACCTATAAGCGTCCGCTGAGAAAACTGTGTTGCGATGAGTTCGTGACGTTGGACGATGGCGCCGCTTTCGGCCAGTGATGCAAACAGACCATCAGCATATGGCCCTCCGGTTCGCGGCATAGAAGAAACTATAACATGGGCGGACCCCACTTCTGCTGCCAGTCTTGGCGCAATAATTTTACCAAGAGCAACCCCGATATTGTAACGGGTTTCGAGATGAGATTGGCGTTTCGACGTGTTTGGGCTTCCCAGGTAAAGCGTTTCATAGGCGCACAGCCTGGTGTTATGTCCAGCATCGCACAGAGAGCGATCAAGACATACTCCCGTTTTTCCGTTCACGTACTTGATGTGGCCTGGTAAAATTTCTTCTGCCTTGCCTTGGAGTCCGACAAAAGCACAGTTTTCCGAAGCAAAAAGCAAAAAGCCGTCATCTGTTTGCATGAATTCTAGGGGTCGCAGACCATATCGGTTGCGAAAAGCAATGAGATTCCCTTCACCATCCAACAAGAGTGCGCTGACGGCGCCATCGATACGGTTATCGATCTCCCGAAACAGTCTTTCGTGATTCACCGGCAGACCATGTCGCCAATAATCACTTTCACAAGTGCGCTCAATCAGTTTGAGCAAGAGCTCGGCATCCGTATCGCTGTCAAAGCGATGCCCTTGGGCGAGCAACTCTTCTCTAAGTTCATCAGCGTTGACCAAGGCCCCGTCTAGCGAAATAGCCAAATGGCGGAAACCGGCTTTATCGTTGTTAACAGGCTGCACGTCGCTCTCGTGCTGTTCCCTCCTAGACGGACTACTAATGTGTGCAATCGCTGCGTGAGGCCTGAAATTCGCATACTGTTCATTATAGTCAAAGTTTACTAATTCGCTTGGCGACTGAGACGACCTTATATATTGAACGCGCTTTCCATGCATGTAGGCGGCAAGACCGAAACCCGCCTGCCCACGAAGTCCAAGTTTCGGAACCATATGCTTGAGCCGATCATAAAGCGTGTGCTGGGAGTGACTTGAAGGCAACAGAAAGGCGCCAGCCACACCGGACATGCTATTTATCCCTCAAAGACGACAATTCATTCGACACTGCGTGTGTCGTGGTTCAACCAAGACTCCGCGTCCCGAGTCCGATCCCTAAGGCAGATGTATTCCGCCGGCGCCGCGCGACGGAAGCCGTTCTGCTCGCGTTTTAGCAAGGCTCGTGCCAGTGTCTTAGGCGGCGTGCTCGTGCGGGCATATTCGCTGCGAGTTTTGGAATGCGAGCGTTTTGATCATTCGGCCGCGGTCCGAACTGTTGGATCTACGACACGTTAGCTGAGGCGCGACACGCTTTGCCAAATAGGTGTCACGAATTGAACGTCCGGAAGCGGCAGCGGCAGCAAGGCGAAAATCGTCCACGATCGCCCGCGATGTCGCGGTGATTGGTTACAAGATCATCGGCCCGGTGCACCGTATGCGGTCCGCGTGAGTGCGGATCACGCGATCAGAAGGACATGCACCTGACCATGAAAGCTCCGCGGCTTATCCCACGATGGGTTGCTGGGTCGACCTAACGCTTTCCGGTGGGCGCAACATCCGCTCCGGTTTCGAAGCAATGGGATCGTAGGGGTAGGAGCAGGCGAGCTGCAGATAAATGGTGCCGTTGAGGTGCTCGGCATCGACCGCGATGTCGCAACCGCCACACTGAGGAGTCGGTATTAACCGAGTGTCTTGGTACAAAACCCGCGTCTCTACCCGAAGAACAATAGTCTTTTGTAGAAGAATGCATGGATCACTCCACTAAGAAGACCGTGATACAGCTCTCATAGAATATGCGGTCGGGGCGGAGCGGGCCTGCCGTCCTTGAACATCGGTTGCGACAGCCAGACGGCCCTTACCGCCGGTACCGGTGCAGGGCGGCGCCGCTCAGGAATCTGAGCGGTAGCGTTCGGGAATGCTGGGAATTCGGAGGGATGTTCACAAAGGCAAACTTCCTGGCCGGCACAATGGTCCATCAGGGATCATCAGCACGCAACTGCGGGCCGTCCGGGGGCATTCTGAACTGGTCGGTCAGCTGGCCGAGCGAAGTGGGATGTCCTCCGCGGTCATTCGCCGGCTTTGAGGTGTACAACGACATTCCGCGGTGGTTCGGCGAGTTGATGCAAGTTCTCCGGAGCACGATTTCGAAATACGAGAGTCCAATTGTTGCTTCCGCCGGCGTAGAGCTTGGATGATCTAGTGTCTTCTAAGTCCCCCGATAGCTCGGCGACCGCTTCTCAAAAAAGGCGTTCATTCCCTCTTGCTGATCAGACGTCGTGAATGCGTTTCTGATGGATTGTCGTTCAAACTCTAGACCGACATCAAGCGGCGTTTGGTAGGCGGCGAGTACAGCCGCTTTAGCCAGTTCCGCGGAACGCGGCGGCTTGTGCGCAATAATTTCGGCAATTTCGAGGGCGCGGCTCTGCGCCTTGCCGTCTGCCGTGACCTCGGCAACAATCCCAGCCTGAAGGGCTGCGCGCGCAGGGATAGGTTCTCCGGTCAGGATCATGAGCATCGCAAGCGATTTGCCGGCCACGCGCGTCAATCGCTGGGTTGCTCCATCGCCTGGCAATATCCCAATATTGATCTCCGGTTGCCCGAATCTGGCGCCTTCACCGGCGATCACGATGTCGGCCAGCAGCGCGAGCTCGTGACCGCCGCCAAAACAAATCCCCTCAACCGCGGCAACAAGTGGCTTAGGGAAATTGGCAACGTCCCGCCATGCAGAACGTCGCGCGTAATTGTCGATGGCTTCGAACCCTCGTTGCCGCATTTCCTTGATATCGGCGCCGGCGGAAAAGGATGCATCGCTGCCAGTAAGGACGACGCAACGGACGTCATCATCGAGTGCGGCCTTGCGAAAGCAGGCCCCGAGCTCCGCGATCAAATCATTGCTCAGCGCGTTTCGTTTGGACGCCCTATTCAACGCCAAGAGAACCACATGGGGCAAAGGAGATGAGCAAAGAATGAGGTCAGGCTCGGCGTTCAACGTAGCACCTTTGCAAGTTTCGGATCGGCGTCATATACACTGAAACCGTTTTCGCGAACAGCCGTCCTGCGTGCCAGTTTGCGAGCCGTCATCGTGGCCGCCTCGGCAGGCGTTTGGCTGTTCGTGGTGAGTCCGTGGACGAGCGCATTACCAGCCGGTAGGGCAACAGGACGCTCTTGGGGACGGGCCTTCCCGCGATCGCATTGATGAGATAGTCGGCTGCGCCGCGGCCGATTTCAGCAGCGGGAATACTGATTGTCGTAAGCGGCGGATCCACCTGTGACGACAGTTCCACGTCGTCAAAGCCGGTAATTGAAAGCGCCTGCGGCACGCTCAAACCCATCTTGCGGGCTTCGGACATCGCTCCGATGGCCAGCGTGTCGGTCGTGCAGATCACGGCGGTCGTGTCCGGATGGTCGGTCAGCAGTTGGCGAAGCGCGCTTCGTCCTTGCGCGAGCGAGTAGTCGGCCCTGATGACTTGAGTTGGCTGGAGCCGGATACCGGCTTCGGCGAGAGCGCGCTGAATGCCATCGAGTCGCGCGCGCGAGCGGTCATTCGACGGCGAAATGTTGGCAATTGCACCGAAGCGAACGTGTCCGAGGCTGAGAAGAAATTCAGTTATTTCGCGCGTGGCACGTTCGTTGTCGATGCCAATGGCGGGGATGCCGCCGCCTGCCTTAGAAACGTAAGTTGTTATGACGGGGACACCAGTTTGCTCTACCAGAGCTCTCAATTCTCGACCATGCGAGCCGCCCACCAGCACAATGCCGTCGATGCCACGCTCGATGAGGTTCTGCATCTCCTGCAACTCGCGGCGTTGATTATACTGCGAATTGGCAATGAATAATGTATAGCCGCTTTCGCTTAGGCGGTTCTGCAGGGCCTCCACGCCTTCGGCAAAGATGCCAAGGGCTAGCGTCGGAACAATCGCGCCGATCGTCCGCATGCGTCCCGATTTCAGTGCCCGGGCCGCGCTGTCCGGCGTATAGGAGAGATTGGCGATGTGGCGCATCACTTTGTCGCGCAGTTCCGGCCTGACAATTTCTGGATGATTTAGAACCCGCGACACGGTCGCCGGAGATACGTTCGCCTCTCTCGCGACGTCCTCGATCTTCACCCTGGGCTGCGACCGGCCTCTGGTATCGGCGATCGATCTCTTGTCCATCTGATTTGCTCGGATTGGCCCATAACGGGCTGTTAACATCCGTTCGAGGTGAACCACCTGAAGGATTGCTATCTCAAGCGAGTGTGCAGGAGATCCGTGGTTCTCATTGAACAGTATGTGCGCGTCCAAGCCACATCAAGCAGAGCGCGCCGGCGGCCATGCTCGAAATGTGCGGCGCTTAACCGGCTTGACGCCGCCGATCGGGGTGCTAAATCTGAAAACGATTTCATAAAATCGGAGAGGGCAGAATGTCCCCGGCATTGGCCCGATATAATTAAAGAGAGTCAAGCAAGAACAGTTATGGTCGATCTTCTCAAGGGCGTTCGGGTCCTCAGCTTCAACCACTTCCTGATGGGCCCTATGGGTGTGCAATTTCTCGCGGACCTTGGCGCGGACGTGATCGCTGTGGAGCCGCCGGACGGCGCCTTCCAGCGGAAATGGGGTGGGGCGGACAAGCAGCTGGACGGTCAATCCATGCTGCTTCTGACCGGCAATCGCAACAAGCGGAGTCTGACGCTCGATCTCAAAAAGCCGGATGCGGTTGTCGTTGCGAAAAAACTGATCGCAACTTCGGACGTCGTCACTGAGAACTTCCGACCTGGCGTGCTCGACAAGCTTGGGCTTGGATATGAGGACGCCAGGAACATCAAGTCCGACATCATCTATGCCGCAGCATCCGGATATGGCCGGGACGGGCCGTACGTCAACCGACCCGGCCAGGACCTCTTGGTTCAAGCTTTGGCGGGCCTTGCTACCATCACGGGAAGCCGCGAGCACGGCCCTCGCGCCGTGGGTGTTTCGGCAGTTGATCATCACGGCGCTGTTCTCTTTGCGGCTGGAATCCTGGCCGCATTGGTGAGAAAAGCGCGCACGGGACAGGGGTGTCGGGTCGATGTCAGCCTGCTCTCTGCAGCGCTCGACCTCCAAATGGAGTCCTTCACCTGCTATCTCAATGGGCAAAGACCCAACGACGTGCGCCAGCCGGGTCCAATCGCAGGATGGTATTATGGCGCACCTTACGGGATCTATGCTACCGGTGACGGGCACATCGCGATCTCGCTCGGATCGCTGGAAGCGCTGGCAGATGTGCTTTCTATTCCCCCCGATCAGCGCGTTCCCGACACCGAAGCTTATCGGCGGCGCGATCACGCATCGGCAGCAATTGCGGCCAACATCGCCAAGCGCACGACATCGGAATGCCTTGCGCTGCTTGAGGCCGGCGGAATCTGGCACGCCCGCATCAACGACTATTCCGACGTCGTCGTCGACCCGCAAGTAATTCACAACAAGAGCTTCCAGGTCGTGAAAGGGGCGACGGGGACGCCGATTACCCTCGTCAGCCATCCCGTGGTTTATGACGGCAAGGTGCCGGAAGTACGTTTGCCGCCGCAGAAGCTCGGGGCGCAGACGGAAGAAATCCTTAAAGAGCTCGGCTACGGCGCCCGGCAATTGAAGGATCTCTACGACAAAGGCGCCGTTGGCTCAGTGGCAGCCTCACAAGGGCTTTAGCGACAGCGGCGGCCTGCGAGCGCGCGCAGGCTTTTCGGTCTGCTCTATGCCGCCGTTGCGCGCACCCATCATCAGAAAAAAACGCGCTGGAGCAGCAGTTGATCGCGGGGGCCGACTGTGGCTGTCGCATGGCCGGCGCCCGCGTGGTGGCGATCTGGATTTCCAAGATCCGGCGATCCCCGGTAGGGAAACAGGTATGGCTGCCACTGCAATCGTCTGCAGGCCTTGCTCAAGGTGGGACGTCATGGTGGTCTCCCAGATGGCGCGGCCCGGCTTTTCCGGAGGTTACCCTCAATGCCGTTCGAGGCATCGTCCAGCTAAGCGCATCAGCGCCGGTGTGAACGCGTCAGCTTGTCAAGACGATTGATGATGAGCAAACGCGTGCCTTTGCTGCGATGGATCGTTTCACGGTGGGCAGAAAGGCGACCGACAGTGCTTTCCTGCACGATAGCTTCTGAGGGCGCGTGGTCTTCGCCTTTTCCTGAGATGGACGTCATAGAAATCGCCAACGATGCCGGCGAATGCATATACATCATATCAGTCACGGCGTTTGCGACATTGGCGGCATCGCCGATGTGGTTTAGCTCGTTTAGCAATGATGTTGGATTCGATGTTCGAGCTGCGGGTTTCCTGGTGGCCTTGTCATCTGCAGACTTCGGTCAGGGATGTCTGCACTATTCTTCCAAAGATAGAGCGAAGCCGCGCCAACTTTAGTACAGCTCTGCGAACACTTGTACCTTCGGCAACCGCGCGCAGGGGCTCGCAGAAATGCGTTCACTTGTCACCGCGAGAGGCGATTGTGCGTCGCAGCGAACGGATCGCGCTATCCAGACGCCGATGTAGCGCAAGAAAGTACAAGAAATTCGGAAAGCCGTCCTAACTCGTTGCGCTCTGTTCGCCAATACTTTCGTTCAACCGACGTTAGTTCTTTACAACAGGGCGCCGTTGGCTCTGTGACATCTCTCAAGTGAACAAGAACAAGCTTCTGCAGAAGCACGCTTTGCCTGGAGGAGGAAAACCATGCGAATGGAAAATAAGCTCGCGCGCGCGCTTCTTGTCGGCGCCTTTAGTGCCTTTTGCGCTTCGACAGCGGCGCAAGCGGAAACAGCGCTGAGCATCTGTTACATCAATCATCCGGTGCAAGTCGCAAACGTCGCGATCCTGGAGAAATGGGCAGTCAAGCAAGGTGTCAAGCTGAATAAGACGGTAACTTCCTATGCCGTTTATTTGCCGAAGATCACCCAGATGTTGACCTCCGGGGCCAATGACCAATGCGACATCATCTGGAACAATGACGACTGGGGACAGGATCTCGCCCAATATCTTGAACCGCTTGAGGATGTTCCCAATGCGCGCAAGGTCGAGGTGGGGCAGCTTGAGCCGTTCCACACTGCCGACGGAAAGACGACGGCGGTATCGATGACGACCACGGCCGGCATTCTGTTTTATCGCACCGATCTCATTTCCGAGGCGGAATTGCCTAAGACATGGGACGATCTCGTCAAGATCAGTCAGACCCTGCAGTCCGAAAAGAAGGTGAAGTGGGGTTATGTCGGCGGCATGAGTTACACCAACACTTTCTTCAGCTTCTGGTGGACGCTCTGGAACAACAGTTGCGACATCTATGCACCCGCCTATGAGCGAGACAACAAGAAGCTTGCGGCAAACGGTTGGAAGCCAATGATCTACTCTCCTTGCCAGGTGCAGACTGCGGAGTTTTGGTGGGATGCTCTCAATAGCAAGAAGATAAGCCCGCCCGGCATGACGACCTATTCGCGCGATGAGGCAAATGCGATCTTCCAGGCCGGTGACGCCGCTTTTACTGTGGCCGATACTACTTTCCTCGGCTCCTTCAATAACTCCGAGAGATCATCGGTCGCAGGAAAGGTCGGCATTGCGCCATTTCCAGTTGGCCCCATGAGCAATGGCGTCCACACCTGGATAGACGTGTGGGGCTGGTCAATCCCCAAGACTCTTCCGAATGATCGCAAGACGGCGGCCAAAAAGCTGCTTGGCGCCATGCTCGGCGATCCCGACGGTCAGATCGAGCAGTGGAATCAGACCGGAGGCCCGCCGCCGAACACCGACGTCTGGCGCACACTCGAAAAGAAGGACGCGACCTGGCGCAGGCTCCACACAATCCTGTTCAAGCCTGATCATGTTCATGCTGCCTACTATTTCCGCAACTGGGCGACTGTGCACAAGGTCTATTCGGACACGCTGATCCGCGCGATGAAGGGCAAGCGTGAGGACATTGCTGCTACCCTTAAGGCCGGCTCCGATGCCATCCATGCCGGCGCTACGGTCAACGATTGATGACCGCTCGTTCCACGAAATTTGGATTCGATGAGAGAGAGCGCTTCATGCTTTTTCTCATCGCGCCGGCTGGGATCGTTCTCGTTTGTTTTGAGATCATTCCGATCATGATCGGAATGAATGCAAGCTTCCGCGAATGGTCGCTTGTTAACCCGCAAAGGACCTGGGTCGGACCGAAGCAGTACATCGCCGTCTTCACCGACCCTGTATTCTTGAAGATGGTTCTACCCAATACGTTTGTCCTGATGATCCTCTCGGTCGGCGTATCCCTTGCACTCGGCTTAGCACTGGCATCATTGCTCAACCGTCCGTTCTTTGGTCGGGCAATTATGCGGACCATCATCCTACTGCCGCTGACGATTGCGCCTGTTATCACCGCGACCATGATGAGGTGGTCTTTCAACGATCAGTTTGGTGTAATTACTATTTTCCTCTCATACCTGGGCCTTCCCGATGTCGCCTGGCTCTCCGATCGCTGGCCGAGCTTTGCGCTGGTCATCATGACAGACATATGGATCTGGACACCGTGGTTCACCATCATCATGCTGGCCGCCATGCAGGGACTGCCGCCCGAACCCTTCGAGGCTGCGCGGATCGATGCCGCAACGCCGTGGTGCATCTTCAGGCGCGTTACGCTCCCAATGTTGCGTCCAGTGATCATCGTCTGTGTCCTGATCCGCGCAATTGACGCGTTCCGCACCTTCGACCAGGTCTGGATCCTGACTGGCGGCGGGCCTGCCCGATCAACGGAAGTGTTCAGCGTCTACGCCTATGTCCTGGCTTTCGTGGATTTGGACATCGGTCGCGCCGCGGCCGCTGCCGGGATCGGCGCGCTCATCATGCTGTTTGTTGGGGTTGGCCTCTATAGGCTCGTCAACCGGAGCATGGAGGTGTCGCGATGATTGCGCTCGCCCTTCATACGCTGCGGCATGCTATCTTCGCGATCAGCATCGCCGCGATATTCGTTGTGTTCGTCGGGCCGATTGCGATACTCGGCCTGACGTCGATCCGTCCCGCGTCTGGCGTATTCTACATCTGGCGCGGCACAAATTTCACGTTCAACAACTTCGTCGAGGTGCTGCATCAGTCCCAGGTAGTGGAAGCGATGTGGAACAGCTTCGTGCTTTCGACGTTGGCAACCATCCTGTCGCTGGGCATTACGGTCGGCAGCGGTTACATGCTTTCGCGCTTCGGCGGCTGGATCCAGCGCAGCTGGTTCACCACCATCTACATCTTCCGTACCGTTCCCTACATCTCTTGGGTGCTGCCGCTCTATCTGGTCAATACCCGCCTTGGGATCTACGACACCTATATCGGTCTGTTACTGCCGCACATCGCGGTGCACGTCTGCTTCTTCTCATGGCTGATGAAGGGTTTTTTCGATGGCATCAACCCGTCGATGGAATATGCGGCGCTGATCGACGGCTGCACCCGATGGGGGGCGTTCTACCGAGTCGCGCTTCCCGCCGCAATGCCGGGGATAGCTGCGCTTGCGATCCTTTGCTGGCTCTCGACGTGGAATGAGTTTCTGTTCGCCCTGATCCTGTCAGGCAAGCGTACGCCCCTGATCACGTCGACTATGGCGCAATTCGTCACCGAGACCGGAACGGAATGGAATTTGATGAGCGCAACAGCCGTGCTTGCGATGATGCCGGCGCTGCTGGTGACCATCTTTGGTCAGAAATACGTCATTCGCGGGCTGCGCATGTAACCGGCGCGACTCAAGAGGAAGGTTTATGGCAGAGGTCACTCTACAGGACGTCGTAAAGAAGTACGGCACGATTAAGGTTGTGCACGAGGTCAACCTCAATATCGCAGCCGGTGAATTCGTGGTGCTAGAGCGGGATGGGTCTAGTTTGAATCGATTGAGGATTCCCAAATCAGCTTGGTTCTGATTCAACATGCTGGCTGGAAGGAGGCCAGCATGGAT
>NZ_AXAU01000030.1 GCF_000472965.1 Bradyrhizobium murdochi
CGCCGAAATCGCCGGCTATGGCACGACCGCTGATGCCTACCATATCACGTCAGGACCCGAGGACGGCGACGGCGCGCGCCGCGCCATGGAAGGCGCCTTGCGGCAGGCCGGCCTTAAGCCCGGTGACATCCAGCATCTCAACGCCCATTCCACTTCGACGCCGGTTGGCGACCTTTCCGAACTGGAAGCAATCAAAGCCGTGTTCGGCCGCGACGGAAAGATCGCCGTGAGCGCCACCAAATCGGCAACCGGTCATCTGCTCGGCGCAGCCGGGGGAGCGGAAGCAATCTTCACGATCCTCGCGTTACGCGACCAGGTCGCGCCGCCCACTCTTAACCTCGAAAATGGCGACCCGGCCGCTGAAGGCGTCGACCTCGTGGCCCGTCACGCTCGGCGCGTCACGATGGAGCATGCGATCTCGAACGGCTTCGGCTTCGGCGGCGTCAACGCCAGCGTCATCTTTCGACGCTGGCAATGACCAAGCCTGCACAGATTGGCAATCTCATCGCCGACTTACCCTGCGCTTGGGACGGAACCGGAATCCTCCTAAAAGGAATTCTTCGATCCGAAGCCCGGTTCATTGCATGCCGGCGGCACATCACCCGGATCATTCATTGGACTCTCCGCATCAGCAGTCATGGTACCCAATTGGTACGATCTAGGCCGAAGAGCGAAGCGTCGAGACTGCAGCGTTTCACTGGTTTGTTACGTGGCTGGGATTTGGCGAGGGACTGCGCCACATCCAAGCTTACAGGTAGCACCTGCGGAGCTTGCGCGAGCCGATGCGCGACCGTCCGTTCAGATAATCGATTCAGGTACCGTAGATCGCCAGAAACTCCCGCGCGGCCTGCTCGGAGAAGAGCTTCATTTCGTCTTCGGCCGGAGGCTTGAGCACTCCCAAAAGAAGCCCCACCTGAAGATCGGACCACAAAAGCCCCATATAGGTCCGGACCATCTGCTTCGTCTCCGAGGGTTTCAGGAGACCGCGACTGACGGCGTGGTCGATCACTTTCGCAAGCGCTTCGCGGCTCGCACGGCGCCCATTCCTGTCAATAATGCGCGCGACCTCCAGGAGATCACCGTTTCTCGCGATCGCGAATCTGAACGCAGTGAGAACGTCGGCGCGTGTGACCTCCTTGAGAAGCCTAAATCCCAATTCCCGGAGTACGCCGAAGAGTTCTCGCGCTGTGCTGGGTTCGGGCAGTTCCGAGACGCTGCCGCTGATCGCGCTTGCGCGTTTGGCGATACAGGCGAGGAAGATCTCGTCCTTGTTCGAAAACAGTGTGTAGAGCTCGCGTTTCGACACACGGGCCCTAGTCGCGATTTCAAGGGTGCTCGCGCCTAAAACGCCGTTCTCCTTGAGCGACTGGAAAGCAGCCGACAGGATTCGATCGCGAATAGAAGTCTGCGAGCCGCGAGTATTGTCCATGTCTCACATGTGATAAGGTACTGAAAGGTACCGCCCAGTCGGGCTCATTGCAACTACCTATAGTTCTGATTTAGAATTAATGATTGCTTCGCTTCTGACCTGAGGCAGCATACCACGGCCGTTACCACTACTTTGCCAGCTCCCAACCCGCATGCGAGTAAGCGACATGTCTCAGTCCAAGCGCGACGCCCAACCTTCCGTCCAGGACGTTGCACTCATTATCGGTGGCGGTCCGGGCATCAGCTCAAGTTGCGCGAGGCTGTTCGCGAAGAACGGTATGCGTGTTGCTGTGGCAGCCAGGAATCCCGAAAAAGCGGTTCTTGAGACACTTGAGGAAATGCATGGGGTGCGTCGATACGCCTGCGATGCGAGCGAACCGGCGGCCGTGGAGCGGTTGTTCAAGAATATCGTGCAGGACATTGGGACGCCGAGACTTGTCGTGCACAACATCGATGGCCGGGTCCCCGGCATTTTCCGCAAGAGCGTTATCGAAGCGGACCCAGTCATGGCGCTAGAAACACTTCGAAACGCGGCGTTCAGCGCATTTCTGGTGGGTCAACAGGCAGCTCGACTCATGCTCGGAAACAAACTGGACGCCAACGGGGCGAAGGGAACGATCATCTTCACGAACGCCAGCGCAGCGCTCAAAGGCTTCCCATCGAGCGGTGCCTTTGCGATGGCATGTCATGCCAAGTCTGGACTCGCGCAAAGTATGGCAAGAGAACTGATGCCGCAGGGTATCCACGTAGCAAATGTGCCGATCGACGCCGCGATCGGCTGGACTCAGGAGGACGGGACTCGCGCGCACCGGCTGGCGGGAACGACCGTCGACGACAATATGGCCGACCCCGACCATATCGCCGAAACCTATCTGCAACTGCATCGCCAGCATCGGTCGACGTGGGCGTTCGAAGTCGTGCTCCGGCCGTGGGTCGAGAAATGGTGACCGGCATCGCCGGCGCGCCACGCGCGCCTGATGCAGGCGACGCTCCTGACCGACTGGACCAGCTCTCAACCAGAACAGAAAGGAGCAAGAGTCAGAGTTCTATTTCCAAACGCGCCCAAGAAATTTGGTGTTAACTAAAAATTTAGACAAGTCAGGTTGGCTTTGTCTGGACTGAGCCGACCGAGCAATTCTGGAAAGCAGCCTCACGGATCAAGCTCCTTGCATGATCCCATGCAGACTGGACTGGCACCATGACGTCAGATTTTTCGATTGGGGATCGTGTTCAAATAAGCGCACTCGGTGCGTCACGCTGTCCGCGACTTGCTGACAAGACGGGCACTGTCGTCGGGCGGAGCAGCATCTACGTAAATTGCGCCCGCGTCCTGCTCGACGGAAACAAGTCACCGATCTCCGTTCATTGCGATTATCTCGAAGCGATTTTGTCGGTCAGTGCGGAGTGAGTGCTTTGTAACAATCTATGGCACCGCCATATGAATGCGGGAGACCGCAATGCCATTATTGGAATTGCTCGCCTGGCTGATGATTGCAGGAGGCCTGCTGGTGTTGGCGGGATGCATTGGGATTGCATTCAGCCTAAAAAACGAGGTCGAGACCCCCATTCTGCTTCCTGGGGACCTGACCTCATGGAAGTCACACGAGTCCGCTACGTCATCGGAGCCCATTGCCAACACGAAAAAAACAGACCCCCATTTGTAAAAAGGTCCCGCCGTTTTCTGCGCAGGGCTTAGCGCCGGTCTACCCGCCTCCAGTTGGCGGCCCTTTCGCTCTGGCGTGAAAGGCGGTCCTACACTCCGAAGAGCTGCAACAGCAGTCCCGCAAGCACGGTAATGGTCCATGCTATCGAGGCGTCAACTAGAACCATCTCGCGTGTCATAAAGGATCGGCGACGCTGCATGACACCAACCTCCGACTTGCGGGGTTAAACGCCCGGGGGCCGTAGCTGACCGCCGGGTGAACGCAAATACTGATTCGTCGAAGCGCCGGTATTGAAGCGGGAAAAACCGGAAACGTCTGTTCGGAAGTTAACAAAACGTGAAGATTATTCAGGGGAGCGTGAACCGGCGGCCGTCATATCGCCGTGGCACAGCAATTGCGGATTGATCAGCAACTGGAATTTCAGAGTCCAGTTTGAAACAAGGGCGCCGCCGGGACATGTATTTCGAGCCCGGCGGTGTATCCTTTTTGAGACTATTCAAGCTGATCGTTAGGTACGAAAAAGCCGCCTCTGGGTTGAGACAGCGACGGCTCTTACTCATTACTCTCGCGGGTGATGACCTCCGCGATTGCCTTGAGCTTAGGGATCCGGAGTTAAGGAAGGGTGCGCTTGAGCTGAGCGCCCCTTGCCCTCAAGCAGCCATTCGACATTCGGCCCGTGTTTCTCGGTGAAGCGCGCGATTTCGTGGTGCTTCAGTCAGGGCTGGCTTGAACTCCTCCTCGGACAGATCACGAGACGCGGCTATCCTTGATTCGCTGACGCATCGCCTTCCTGAACTCGCGCCTGCGTTTCATCGCCTCGCTATTGGTGCGAGGCTGCTTTACTTCGGGAGGCGGCGCAGGCGTGCGGTTCAATGATCGGGCTGTTATTCGGCGTGGGGTCCTGGCGCCGATCGGCACGATAAGTCTCTGATTTACATGACATCGAAGGGTCATGCTTCGGCGCCGATTGACAGCCGCCCGATCTTCCTTGTCCTCGCCCGTGCGACAATCCCCAACGCATCGTCCGGCAACGGTCACTGCAACGCCTTAGCTTCGTCTCATGGCGCGCACATTCTAATTTTTCCTGAAGTCGCCCACCTTCCGCATGTAGTAGCCTTGCCTCTGAACGGCTCGCCTAATCTCCTCGCTGACACTGGCGACCCTTCTCTTCCGCTTGCGCCACCTGCCTGTTGCGTCGCCAGGAGGGATCGGAAATCCCCTGCGGACGACCAGCAAATCGCGCCTGCCGTTTAGATAGACGTCGAACATCGCGGTTTCTCCCCAGCCAACACCAGCATATCGCCGCAGAGCAGAAAGGAGCGTTGCGCGAATACAACAGCGATGCAGGTTTTTCCCACTGCCTGCCACATGCCGGGCTACCCACCCGAGGGTGGTGCTTCACAGAGGAATGTCGCAGGTTAGCGCCAGCCGAGTTGGCAGCCACGGGTGAGCAACTGCAAATGTCCCTGCAATTCCACCTTGCCGTCGAGGACATGGAAATATGGAGCGCAAGCAGCGACGGCTATTCGTTCGTGATCAGCTTCGAGAGCCCAACCGGTCCCGGCCTTCACGGAAGCCCTGGCTATGTTGCGTCATGGCGTCCGCTTTACCAGAGCCGTGGCGCGATCAGGATCATCGGCTCGCCCTTCAAGAATTTCGCCGAGGCCGAGGACGCCTGCAATACCATGCTGAACTACTTGACGAGCGAGAACTGATGCGCGGCCTGGAAACTCGAAGCAGCGCTGAAATTCCGTCGTGCAAGAAAGGCCGTCACGCGCCCCTGTTTATTTGATCTGACTGACCGAAAGCCGCGCGATCGCGCCGTACCCTTGGTGCATTGGATGAGATTGCTTTCGACCCATTCCGAGAGTTGCATGCGCGGCGGTGGGACAGCGATTGCAGTGCGGGTGATACGAATTTCGGCGAGCGTGGTCATTGTCGTGCGTAACATTGCAACGACGCGGCGGCGTAACCTTCCATGCGCCGTGTCCACACCATTGCGTTGCGCCGCGCCCATTGCGACAGCATCGAAAATAATCGACTTGCAGGGCTTCGGTTGATCTCGATCAAGGCCAGACGCGTGAACATCGGTTCAATAAGGATTTTCATCACGAATTCGTATACTTGCGATCGTCCGGCAGTCTCCGCTGCCGGGCTTTTCGATGACTGCTCCCCGCTCGCCCAAAACTTCAGCGAGCGATATGGCGGGGTGCGGCGTTCCCGGCGATCGAGCTTAGGACAGAAACCTGATCAATCAGCGGGAGCACTTCGGGAGTTTTGGAAGTTTGTCAGGGTCGAACTTTGGCATCGGTCCGCTCGGCTCCGGCGCAGGCAGCTGTTGTTCGCTGAAAATAAGCGTTCCCTCAAGGAGCACTCCTGGAAACTGCTCGGTCGTGCCGACGTAAGTAGCAATTTGTAAATCGGCGCCGAAGCATGCCCCCTCCAATGTTAGGTGGATCAGAGGGTTATCGTGCCGATCGGCGTCGAGACCCCACGCCGATTAACACCATGACGTCAGCAGAGGCATCATCAAAACCCTCATCAGCATAGGCTTCGGTGTCAGTCTGGTGGCCGAGTCGGATATTGGCGTCACTTTCGCCGGCCTGACCTATCGAGAGGTACGCGATGGTACGGGGCCGAGCTAGGTCAATTATTCCGCGCATTGGCGCAAGGACAACGACAATCCGGCGCTGGCAAATTTCCTCAAACTCCTGGGCGAACGCTATCCCTTGCCTTGCGCCGGCTGACCCTTGCGGCGTGTTTTCGCAAAGGCTCGATCGGTCGCCATGAACCGCGCCAGCATTGGCGCCACCAGCTTTGCCGGATCCGAGATCGACTGCCCGGTTTCTCGGGCAAGCACGTCGGCGTACGCTGCGAGATCGCGATGGACACTTGCCGGCAGTTCTACGGTAAGCTTCACGGGCTTGTCATCGGCAATGGTGCCGAGCTTCAGCTTGGCCATGGTTTCTTTCAGCCTCTGTATGGTTCGAGCACGAGGTCGCGGTTGACGATGACCCGCACCGGGAAACCAGGCCGGATCGTCAGGGTCGGCTGGATGCTGAGATTGCGCCGAACAATCTGTTGACCGGCCTGGTTGAGGGAACTCCCTGCCCCACGGCGAAGCGCCTGGATGATGGCGCTGTTACCATTGCCGGTATCCGAGCCGGATCCAAGTTCGGCTCCGACACCAAGCAAGGTCGACAGCAGCGCCGCCCTAAAGAGCTCGCCCCAGTGATGATTGACCTCGTCCTGAAGCCCAGCATAGCCTGCGGTATCGGCACCCGGCTGGCGCTCAAGGACGATCGATCGGCCGTTCGGCATGATCAGGCGTGTCCAGACCAGGAGGACGCGCGACTGTCCGAAGGCAACCTGGCTGTCGTAGATTCCGATTAGGCGCGCACTCTGGGGCACCAGCAGCAAGCGACCGGTCGGCGTATCAAAGACGTTCTCGGTTACCTGCGCGGTGATCTGCCCTGGTAGATCAGAACGAATCCCCGTGATGAGGGCCGCAGGAATCACGGACCCAGCCTGCACCACGTAGGGTGACGCCGGCTTTGTCACGCGGTCGGGGCTCGTGGTGCGGCGATCGACCGAGGCATTGACGAAGGCAAGCTTGCGATCCTGTCCATTCTGCGCAAATGCCTCATCGGATGATGGCACAGCATTTGCGGTCGTCTCGGCAGGCGTCCCTGCCGCCGATGGCCGAACATTCGTTGATGCAAACACGTTGCTGGTGCGCGCGGCCTCGCTTTCCTGGCTCATACGCTGTTGCTCGGAATCCACCGCAAGCGGTCCAGACTGGGCTTGGGCCGCAACGATGGGACAGCCGAGATCGCCCGGCAACGGTGGTCCGAGGCGCGGCACGTCGCGCGGAATGCCCGCATAGTCACGCGGCAGCCCGGCAAGGCCATCGGCCACATTGTGATGATCGGTACTGTAGAGTTCCTCGGATATAGGACCGCGGGTACGATTGTTCTGCAAGGCCCACAGAACGGCTCCGGAAACGAGGACGAGCGCCAAACCCGTGCCGCCAGCCAGGACCTTGCGCGAAAGACGCGTAACGCGTGGAAGTTCTGGGCGGAGCCGCAAGGAACGAGCAATCTCCTCAGAGGCCTTAGGCGCGGCGGCATCAGGACTGCCACTATCGTTCGTTCCGGCGCCGGTCATGAAGACCTCCCGTCACTTCTGATAATCCGGACTGTTTGCTGGGTGTCGCCCACCGAGCCGCAGCTCGGCCGCGGCAAAGAGCCGATCTACGATCAGCACATTGCGATAGGTTCGGTAATTGACGATTTCAGGCTTGCCGTCCGGGCCGATGACGAACAATGGCGGCATCTCTCCCTGAACGATGCCAGGTGAGAACTCGATATAGGCCTTGCGGCCATCATCATAGGCGCTGACGGGCCGCCAGGGCGGATTGTCGCCCTCGATGGTGTAGCGGTAGCGCCGCTGGGAAGGCTCGGGAAGAATCAGTGTCGGAGGCATAGCCCGGGCACGGCCTGCCCGATCCTCGGGATAAAACCAGGCCACCGAGGGCATATAGGATTTTTCACGCGAACGCAGCTCGATGAGATAGGTGCGCCGGTCAGTATTGACCACGAGGTTGGTCTCGATCGAGGGCCGCGTCGGCTTGACCATGATGTGGACGCGCCTGGAATCGCCGCTTCCGCTTTCGGTGTCGCCGACCACCCAGCGCACGGTATCTCCTGCCGAAACCGGCCCCGACCCCGTGAGCTGCTCACCCGGCTCGAGTGCGATATCGGTGATCTGTCCCGGGCTTGCGTAGATCTGATACAGAGCACCTGGACTAAACGGAAAGACCTGCACGGCGTTGAAGTAGCCGGCCTTCCGCGGCTCGACTCGTGCGGCATCATTGGCGGTCTCGATCCGGGCGATGGGCTCTTTTGCTTCTGTCCCCTTCGCGCCTCCCTTCGCCGGCGTCCAGGATGGCGGGACGTGCAGTGATTGCGGACGATCCTCCGCCAGCGATGGCGGACTGGCAAGTGGCGGGACATCATCGTCGTAGCTGATCTGCGGCGGCTTGAAGGTGGTACAGCCGCTGAATGCCAATATGCAAACAAGCAGGATCGGGCTCGTGAACTTGCAAGCACTCGGCTTGGTGAATCCGAAAATCTGTGTGCTCACTGTCCAAGCTCCTTCGACCAGTTGATGGCGTTGACGTAGACCCCAAGCGGATTCTTGCGCAGACGGTCGACATCGCGCGGAGTTTCGATCACGATGGTGAGGATAGCGGTCCAGCGCTCGGTGGCGGCAAGCTGGCCATTGTCGTAGCGGCGCTCGATCCAGGCGACCCGAAAGCTTTCCGGGGAGGCGCGGATGACGCTGGATATTTCGACCGCAATCTGCACTTTGCCGAGCCTGGCAAATGGATCGTTGACGTGGGCATAATCGTTGAGCGCTGCGGCGCCGCGGTCGGTCGTAAAGTCATAGGCCCGCAGCCAGTCCTGGCGCAGCACGATGGCATCGGCCGAAAGGCCGCGTACGCCTTCAATGAAGCGCGCAAGGTGGAAAGCAATCTGCGGATCGGTCGGCTGGTAGAAGGGATTGGCTGGGCTGACGGCCTGCGCCTGACCGAGGCGATCGACCTCAACGACCCAGGGCGTAATCGTCCCCAGTGTGGATTGCCAAACGAGGCTGGTTGCGAGTCCGGCGGACAGGATCATGGAACCGAAGGCCATCAGCCGCCAGTTTTTGGCCTGCACGCGCGCCGAACCGATGCGTTCATCCCAGACTTGCGACGCCTTCTGATAAGGCGTTACGGGTCGGGGCGTGCGGCCATAGTGAACGGATGGTCGTTTGAACATCACGGCTTTCCTTCGGAGAGATCAACGGAGCCACCTCCTCCACCATGGTCGGCAGAGCGGACAACATGGGTGGCGGCGGATGCCCCACGGCTCATGGCCTGCATGCGCTTCATGCGCGTGGCCCAACCGGGCTGCGCATCGGAAGATGTCGGACTAGCTGCAGCATTGGTTGCGCCGGCATCGCCGGATGCAGCACCGTCCCCGGGTGCCGGGCCGCTTCCAAGACTAGCGGCCACGCGACGAAGAGGGCTCGCCGCCGCGGAAGCGCCGGCCTCGGAGACACCGGACAGGCCACGCGCACGAAGCGCGCCGCCGGCGCTACCCGCGAACGCCGCTGTCACACGCGAGGCGCCGGCAATTGCACCGGCAATACCGGCAGCAAGACCCGCTCCGGCCACCACGACACCGCCGGCAGCCACTCCCGACCCAACAGCGGCGCCAGCGCCAAGCTGCGGACCGCCGGAGATGATGCCGTTGGCGATGCCGGGCCCAAAGATCCCCAGACCCAGCAGCGCCAATGCCGCCAGCACCAAAGCCATGGCATCTTCAATGCCGATCTGTGCGCCGTTCGCGCCTGCGGTGAACTGCGAGAACAGCGTCGAGCCGATCCCGACGATGACGGCGAGCACCATGACCTTGACGCCTGACGAAATGACATTGCCGAGCACGCGCTCGGCGGCGAATGCCGTCTTGCCGAATAGCCCGAACGGGATCAGGACGAAGCCTGCAAGCGTCGTCAGCTTGAATTCGATCAGAGTGATAAAGAGCTGGATTGCAAGAATGAAGAAGGCAAGCAATACGATCACCCAGGCGAACAGCAACACCACGATCTGGATGAAATTTTCAAAGAAGCTGACATAACCCATCAATCCCGAGATGGAGTCGAGGAGCGGCCGTCCCGCATCGATGCCGACCTGCGCAATCCGCCCCGGGCGCAGGAAATCAGCCAAGGACAATCCCGCGCCGGAGGCTTTCAGACCAATACCGGCAAAGCTCTCGAAAACGATGCGAGCCAGATTGTTCCAGTTGCCGATCAGGTAAGCGAACACGCCGATGAACAGCGTTTTCTTGACGAGGCGGGCGATGATGTCCTCATCGGTACCCCAGGCCCAGAACAGGGCGGCCAACGCAACATCGATCGCGACCAGCGTGGTAGCGAGGAAGGCTACTTCGCTTCCAAGGAGCCCAAAGCCGCTGTCGATATAGCGGGTAAACGTTTCCAGAAATCGGTCAATGACGCCGGTGCCGCCCATCGGGTCACTCGCTGTTCGGTGTTGCAGTGGAGGGTGAGCCCTCAGGCAGGTGGCTCCGAACCCCAGGCTGCGCTGACGACGGCATTTCGCTATTCAGCGGACCATCGACGGTGCGCACTTCCCTCTGTCCCAGGAAGCGGCGGCGGTTCTCGGTCCAGATTCGACGGCATTCCCCGAGTTCAGCCGGTTGTTCGGTGGTTACTGCCCTGCAGCGTTCGAGTTTGCCAGCGAGCGGATCGGCTGCCCGCGATGCCGGCGGTCTCGTTGGGGGATTGTCGCCATCGCCGCGAAGCTGGATGGTACAGGCTGCGACGACCAGAACCGGGACAAACCCTGCCGCGATAACAAGCAGCAACTGCTTGAGTGTGCCAGGTCCGCTCATCAGTGAAACATCTGCACGGTTGACGGTTGATAGCCGCGGCCGGGGGTGAGAAAGCGCCGAAGCTGCTCCCTCCCTTGATTCTGGGCCGCGGTACGCTGGGCAGTTTCGAGATTTTGCGCCCGTCCCTGCGCCGCAACGGCAGCGGTCAAATCGGCGAGCTGCTGCGCTTGCAGGCCAAGGAGTTGATTGCCGGCCTGACTTGCCTGCAGCGCCCCAGTCGCACCCTGGCTTGAGCTGACGAGGGCCGACAACTGGGCGCGGCTGGTATCCAGATTGCCGACGACGGTCGCCTGAACACGCAGTGCATCCTGCAATCCCGCCACAGAGTTCTGCCAGCGTGTTTGCGCATTCGCGATCAGGTCTTGATCCGACTGGTTCGTGGAGGCCGGTGCATAGGTGGTCGAGAAGGCCCGGTCGATCTGCTGGACGTCGTAACCGATGCGCTGCGCCTCGGCGAGCAGCTGTTGGGTTTTCTGGATCGACTGCTCGATCTTCTGCAGCGATGAATACGGCAGGCTGGCGAGGTTTTTGGCCTGGTTGATCAACATCTGCGCCTGGTTCTGCAGCGAGATGATCTGGTTGTTGATCTGCTGCAGCTCACGGGCGGCCGTGAGCATGTTCTGCGCATAGTTGTTCGGGTCGAAAACGATTAGTTGGGCCGAGGTCGGCGAAACCACGCAGGTGATGGCAATGGCGAGCGCACTCACCGCCGAGAGGCGACGGCGATGCCTCATGACAAGCCTTCCTGCACTCTGAGACCGGGAATGAGATCGGCAGCCCAACCCAGCCCACGCGCGGCGAGCCATCCCATGATAAAGCCGTCGCGGCCATGTTCGGCGAGCACGCGCTCGATCATGGCATGATCGGACTTTGAGGAAGCCGCGGTGAAGGCGAGCGCAAATTCTTCAAGACCCAGCTCGAACAGGCGATTGCCGCGCCTAGACTGGCAGTAATAGTCGCGCTTGGGCGTGGCACGCGCGAGGATCTCGATCTGCCGGTCGTTGAGACCAAAGCGCCGATAGATAGAAGTGATCTGGGGCTCGATCGCGCGCTCGTTCGGCAAGAACAGCCGTGTCGGGCAGCTTTCGATGATGGCAGGCGCAATCGGCGAGCCATCAATATCCGACAGCGACTGGGTGGCGAAGATGACGGAAGCATTCTTCTTGCGCAGGGTCTTGAGCCACTCGCGGAGCTGGCCGGCAAAGCCTTCGTCATCGAGCGCAAGCCAGCCCTCGTCGATAATGAGAAGCGTCGGCCTACCGTCGAGTTGGCCCTCAATCCGGTGAAATAGATAGGATAAGACCGCCGACGCGGCGCCCGACCCAATGAGACCCTCGGTTTCGAACGCCTGGACCGAAGCCGAGCCCAACCGCTCGGTCTCGGCATCGAGCAAGCGACCGTGGGGGCCGTCCAGACAATACGGCTGGAGCGCCCGCTTCAGGCTCTGAGACTGCAACAGCACAGACAGGCCGGTCAGCGTACGTTCACCTGATGGTGCCGACGCCAGCGAAGACAGCGCCGACCACAGATGCTCCTTGGCATCTGGCGTCATGTCGATCTTTTCGCGGGCGAGAATGGCTGCGATCCATTCCGCGGCCCAGCCGCGCTCGGCTTCGTCGTCGATCATGGCCAGCGGCTGCAGGGCGCCCGGTTCGGAGATGCTGTCGGACAGCGCGCCGCCGAGATCATGCCAATCGCCATTCATGGCAAGCACTGCTGCCCGGATCGAGCCGCCGAAGTCGAAGGCAAAGACCTGCGAGGACGGATAGCGGCGGAACTGCAGCGCCATCAGCGCGAGCAGCACTGATTTGCCCGCACCGGTCGGGCCGACCACCAGCGTGTGGCCGACGTCCCCAACATGGAGGGAGAAGCGGAACGGCGTGGACCCTTCTGTCCGCGCGAAGAACAGCGGCGGCGCACCGAGATGCGCATCCCTCGCCGGCCCCGCCCAGACAGCCGACAGCGGGATCATATGTGCGATGTTCAAGGTCGAAACTGGGGGTTGACGGACGTTGGCATAGACGTGGCCGGGCAACGAGCCCAGCCAGGCGTCGACGGCGTTGACGGTTTCCACCACGGAGGTGAAGTCGCGCCCCTGAATCACTTTCTCCACGAGGCGCAATCGTTCATCGGCGATGAGCGGATTCTCGTCCCAGACCGTGATCGTGGCGGTGACAAAGGCCTCTCCGACCACATCGGAGCCGAGTTCCTGCAACGCGGCGTCGGCATCGATAGCCTTATTGTTGGCATCAGCGTCGATAAGGGACGAAGCTTCGTTGGTCATCACCTCCTTCAGAATGGCGGCAACCGACTTCCGTTTGGCGAACCACTGCCGCCTGATCCTGGTCAGGAGCTTCGTCGCATCACCCTTGTCGAGCATGATCGCCCGGGTCGACCAGCGATAGGGGAAAGCGAGCCGATTGAGATCGTCCAGAATTCCCGGCGTGGTCGCGGTTGGGAATCCAACAATCGTGAGCACGCGCAGGTGCTGGTCGCCCAGCATTGGTTCAAGCCCGCCTGTCAGCGGCTGGTCGGCCAACAGCGCATCGAGATACATCGGAATTTCGGGGACGCGGACGCGGTGGATCTTGGTTGAGACGCAGGCATGCAGATAGGTCAAGGTCTCGCCGTCATCGAGCCACCGGCACTCCGGCATGAACCCTTCGACCAGTTGCAGCACGCGGTCGGTCCGGTCGACAAAGCCACGTAACGCCTCGTGGGCATCAGCAGCCTCGCCACGCTCCCGCCCCTCGTACAGAAACCGCTCGGCGCGCGCCGCATCCTCGGCCGGCGGCAGATACAGGAAGGTGAGGAAATAGGCTGACTCGTAGTGAGCCCCCTCTTCCTCGAATTGGGCCCGGCGCTCGGCATCGACCAGAGCCGATGCCACATCCGGACAACTGCTTGGCGGATAAGCATTCGATGAGTACCTCTGTGCCTCCACAAACACCGCCCAGCCGGATCCGAGGCGTCGGAGCGCATTGTTGAGGCGACCGGCGACTGCAACGAGTTCAGCCGGAACTGCGGAATCCAGATCCGGCCCGCGAAAGCGCGCGGTGCGCTGAAACGATCCGTCCTTGTTGAGAACGATACCTTCATCGACGAGTGCGGCCCATGGCAGGAAGTCCGCCAGACGCGTGGTGGAACGACGATATTCTGCGAGGTTCATCATGGGCTGCTCACACATTCAAATGGGTGGGGATGCGTAGATGCCGCCTTGCGACCTCGACGAACAACGGATCGCGCTTCGCGGCCCAGACGGCGGCGGCATGGCCGATCGCCCAGAGCAGAAGACCGGCGACCCACAGTCGCAGGCCAAGTCCGAGCGCTGCGGCCACGGTGCCGTTGAGAATCGCGACCGCCCGCGGCGCGCCGCCGAGCAGGATCGGCTCGGTCAGCGCGCGATGCACGGGGACGGCAAAACCTTCAACAGGCCCGTCCATCAGATCACGACTCCACCGCCGAATGAGAAAAACGCCAGGAAAAAGCTCGATGCCGCAAAGGCGATCGACAGACCAAACACGATCTGGATCAGGCGGCGGAAGCCGCCGGAGGTGTCGCCGAAGGCGAGTGTAAGGCCCGTGACGATGATGATGATCACGGCCAGAATCTTGGCGACCGGGCCCTCGACCGACTGCAGGATTTGGTTGAGCGGCTGCTCCCACGGCATGTTGGAGCCGGCGGCGCGGGCGGTCGAAGAAGCCGTCAAAATGGTGATAGCCGCGGCAGCGGCTGCTGCCGCGCGTCGCAATGTAGCGCCCTTCATGATTGGTCTCCTGCCAGTCGGATGAGGTAGTCGCCGTCGGCCTTTAGGCCCTCGACACGCGCAAGCTCTGCCAGCCGTCGGTCGGCGCCGCGGCCGGAGAGAACGGCGATCACGTCGATGGTTTCCGCGATCAGCGCGCGCGGCACGGTCACGACGGCTTCCTGGATGAGCTGTTCAAGGCGGCGAAGCGCGCCGAGTGCCGTGCCGGCGTGAATGGTTCCGACACCACCGGGATGGCCGGTGCCCCAGGCCTTGAGAAGATCGAGCGCCTCGGCGCCGCGCACCTCACCGATCGGAATCCGGTCCGGACGCAGCCGGAGCGAGGACCGCACGAGGTCGGACAGTGAGGCGATCCCATCCTGGTGCGCAACGCCACCAGATTCGGTGACTTGCATTGAAGCTCGCGCGTGTCCTCGATCAGCACGACGCGGTCGGCAGTCTTGGCAACTTCCGCCAGGAGCGCATTGATCAGCGTGGTCTTGCCGGTCGAGGTACCGCCCGCCACGAGAATGTTCTGACGTTCTCGAACAGCGTTCCGGAGCGCTTCCGTCTGGGTCGCTGTCATGATGCCGGCGGCGACATAATCGTCGAGCGTGAACACCGCCACCGCCGGCTTGCGGATCGCAAAGGCTGGGGCGGTCACCACGGGCGGCAGCAGCCCCTCAAAACGCTCTCCCGTCTCGGGCAACTCGGCCGAGACGCGGGGACTTGCCGGATGAACCTCGGCGCCGACGTGATGGGCAACGAGCCGCACGATACGCTCGCCGTCGGCTGCGGCGAGACGCTCGCCGGTATCTGTCAGGCCCCCCGACAACCGGTCGACCCAGAGCCGGCCATCGGGATTGAGCATGACCTCGACGATCCCAGCGTCTTCGAGCCAGGCCGCTATCGCCGGTCCGAGCGCCGTGCGCAACATGCGTGCACCACGCGAGACCGCCTCGGACTGAAAGGAATGAACTGCCACGCTTGCCCCCAAGGCCCGCCGAGATATGAGCTCGGCGGTGGGGATCAGTAGAAAAGGCAGCTCACGCCTTCACGCAACAAGCTCAGATCGGCTGGCGTGCTCTGGCGTAGCAAAAGAAGCAGGCGGCTAATTCAATCACGAGGCGCTGTTGCTGACGGCTGCGTCGGCTCGACGTCGAGCGAGATCTCCTGCGCCAGGGTCCGGCCTCTGGCCAACCGGCGCCCGAGGGCTTCGACAAAACCCTCGTACCGTTCCCGGCCCTTGGTCTGCGCTGCGGGCTGCGCCGTATCGGGCAGCGGCGGCGTTGCCGTCAACCAGAACCGTACGAACAAGGCCAGCGCCTCATTCGAGATCGTGATGTGACGCTCCAGCCGCTCGACGTGCCGGGTCAGCCTGTCAAGACGACGGCCGAGAGCTGCCTCCATCCGCTCGGAATTGTCCGGCGACAGGAATGAGGCCAGCGCGGTTTCGACGACGAGCGCCTGTGGGACCCGCTTGCGGCTGGCGTGATCGGCGAGCCGGCTCGCTAGATCCGGAGGCAAACGAAACGTATGCTTGGTCCGCATTATTCCATCCTAGAGCTTGAGGCCATCGTCAGGGTCCATCGCAGCCTGGCGCGCAAGGCCGGGGACGTTCGTGCGCAGTACGCGGGCTCGGACAGCAGCATCGCCGTCGCCCTCGTCTTCCGCAAAGTCGAACTCAGGCGGAGGCTTCAAGACTTCCGTTGCGATAGCTTCATGCTCAGGGAGTTCCGGCTCACGACGGATGCCGGAATTTGCGGGATCCTGGACGGATTGTCGGAGGCCCGACACGATTTCCGGCTTGGGCGCATTCCCACTTGCTGGGGCTGGCAACTGGCTCCAATCGTCCGGCCGGGCGCCAATCTCGCGGCCGTAGGTTTCCGGTGGCGGCAGCACGCGCTCAACAAGACGCGGATCTTCAAAGTACCTCGCCTTTTTGGCGCGGATGGGTGGCACGCCGGAAACCAGCACCAACTCGTCGTCTTGTGGGAGTTGCATCACCTCACCCGGCGTAAGCAACGGCCGCGCAGTTTCCTGGCGTGAAACCATGAGGTGGCCAAGCCACGGACTAAGGCGGTTGCCGGCATAATTCTTCATTGCACGCAACTCGGTGGCTGTGCCAAGCGCGTCCGACACGCGTTTGGCGGTGCGTTCGTCATTGGTGGCAAAGGAAACCCGCACATGACAATTGTCGAGAATGGCGTTGTTCGGCCCGTAAGCCTTCTCGATCTGATTGAGGGATTGGGCAATGAGAAAGCTCTTGAGACCGTAACCGGCCATAAAGGCAAGCGCCGACTCGAAGAAATCAAGCCGCCCGAGCGCTGGAAATTCATCAAGCATGAACAGCAGCCGGTGACGGCGGCCCTTGGCCTGGAGATCCTCAGTGAGACGGCGGCCGATCTGGTTGAGAACCAGCCGCACCAAGGGCTTGGTTCGGCTGATATCAGAGGGAGGCACAACGAGATAGAGCGTCGTCGGCTGATCATCCTCGACGAGATCGCGGATGCGCCAATCGCAGCGGCATGTCACCCGGGCGACAACCGGGTCGCGATAGAGGCCGAGGAAGGACATCGCGGTCGAGAGCACGCCCGACCGCTCGTTCTCGCTCTTGTTCAGCAACTCTCTCGCCGCGGACGCGATCACCGGATGCGTCCCGGCTTCGCCGAGATGCTGCGTCGTCATCATCGCGCGAAGTGTGGTTTCGATCGGCCGCTTCGGATCGGAAAGGAAATTCGCAACCCCAGCGAGCGTCTTGTCCTGCTCCGCATAAAGGACGTGAAGGATAGCGCCGACCAGCAAGGCGTGGCTGGTCTTCTCCCAGTGGTTCCGCCGTTCAAGCGACCCCCTCGGGGTCGACCAGCACGTCGGCGACGTTTTGGACGTCGCGAACCTCCCATTCCCCGCGCCTCACTTCCAAAAGAGGATTATAGGCCGCGCTCCCTGAATTGGTGGGATCGAACAACAATACCCGGCCGTGCCGACCACGAAAACCGGATGTCAGCGTCCAATTCTCACCCTTGATGTCATGGACGATGCAACTTCCCGGCCAAGTTAGGAGCGTGGGAACTACCAGTCCGACGCCCTTTCCGGACCTGGTTGGCGCGAAGCACAGCACATGCTCCGGTCCGTCGTGTCGCAGATACTGTCTTTCGATACGCCCGAGGATCACGCCGTCCGCCCCGGCGAGGCCGGCAGCCCGAACCTCGAGCTGGTTCGCCCAGCGCGCCGAACCGTACGTCGCGGCGGTCTCCGCTTCGCGGGCACGCCACACCGACATGGCAAATGCGACCACGATGGAGATGATCCCGCCTGACGCTGCGATGCATGCCCCTTCGACGAACACGTCGGGCGCGTAGGGATCGTAGGCGTACCACCACCAGAAAAAGGCTGGCGGAAGATAAATGGGAATACCCTGCGCCAGCTCAAACCAGGGTTGACCCAGTTGAGGCTGGTAGCCGAGCCGCCACGCCGTCCACTGCGTCGCGGCCCACATCGTGACGAGCACGACCGTGAAGACGACGAGGATTTGTCCCCAAAGTATTTTGGTCGCTGACATGGCAACGGCAGATCAAATGACCCACAAAGTGGAAGACAACCCACCGCAGCCAGTCAGCGCATTCTAGCGCGCAAGTAGGTCGGTCACGGGTGATCAAAAACGGCCAAGCGCGCCGACTCGCTGATTCCCGTTTGTGACTGCTGCCGTATAACCAAGCGTGACGGCCTGGAACTCGTACGCAAAAAGGCATCCACTGCACGCTGCGGCTAGGCCGCGAACTAATAAACGCGTGGCGCGCCGCGCCGAGATTTATGTCCGCTTTGCTTCTAAAACGACGCGCTTGCTGCGCAGCAGCGAAATGACGCGATGGCACAGAAGGCGACATACACACTCAAGTCGATCGTAGCTCCTTCACAAGCTTTGGCAGCATCCTTCCTGGTATTGAGCCGGACGGAGCGGGCCCACAATCCTCAGCGCCCATTCGCCTGTAGAATGGCGCGGCATCCGGGTCGGCTTCGATCACTAGACGATCGGCACCCTTGCTTGTTGCTTGGTTGATCGCCCAAAGGAATAGGCTTCTCCCGACACCGCTACGCAGCGTGGTCGGTTCAACAAACAGCTTCAGCAAGTCTGCTTCGCTTCCGATTACCTTGATTTGAGCAACGCCAACGATCTTGCCATTCTCTTCTGCAACCGCAATCGAGCTTGTTCGCAAGTCACCTGGTTCAATGGTGAGTTCTCTGCGACACGCTTCCATGAAGGCGTTGTCGTAGCCCCACACGGCTTTCGACCGGAAGCACAATGCCGAGAGTGCTGGCAGCTCTTCGACTGTTGGTGCTTTGAGAATACACGGCAAGCAGCTGGCTCCGATGGTGTCAGCTTACATAGCACTTCGAGAAACGGATGTCTCTTATGGGTCAAAAGCTCCGTTCGGAAGGTCCGCCAGCCGCTTCCGGTCCACCCCAACGAGGCGACATTTCAGAACCCCGCCCAGACTTCGCATTCGGGCCACAAGCGGCTATGGCTTACGAAGGAGGTTGAACGCCTCTTCTACGCTTGCCTCCAAGCTGCGATGTGCTGTATCTACTATGAGGTGATCGCGCTTCCACGTAGCATAGGCACGACTAGCAACGACATCCCAGTCGGGCAGAGACAGTCCGGCGATGTCGGTCGATCTAGTCTCAACTCTGCGCCGGTGCTCCTCGGCATCGCTGCACACTACCTCGAGCCAAAAGACTTCGGCGTCGACCTGTCGCGCAGCGGCTTCCCAACCTTCCCGAGCCTCTTCGCAATCGTTCACACAGTCTGCGATTACGTCTAAGCCGAGGGCTAGATTGTCGGCAGCGACTGCCTGGGCAGCTCGATAGGTCCAGTCAAGGAGATCGCTTGGCGCCGTGCCAGATGCCCAGATCGCCTGATCCATCGAGTCGATCCGCAGCCAGATGGCGCCGGTACGCCGAGCCAGATCCCGAGCAATGCTTGACTTGCCGGCCCCCGGGCAAACCAGCCAGCGCGATGAGTCTCGCCATTGCACACCCCCACAATTTGAACTCGGAAGTTAATGCAATTGGACCGCCATGTCTGCAACGGGTCACGAGCAGCGGTCGATAATCGCTGATGCGAAGTCCGGACTGCCCTCAATACCAGACCAGCCGCAGGCGACGAAGTTGGTCGCGTTGGGGCCAATAGCGGGTGTCCCTAAGGCGGATTTCGGCGGCCGACTTGACGGGTTGCAGACTATCCGTTTGGCTCACAATCTGTGATCTCGCGATAGGTGGCTCGCTTTGCTGCGCTATTGGGGTCCGGCAACAGCAAGCCGCCCGAAGGAGTGTTGGAATGCCCCGATCCGATCGGCTCCTCAAGCTGATTCAGTTCCTTCGAACCCGTCGACGTCCGGTCGGGGGAGCGCAACTCGCTGATGAGTTGGGCGTCTCGCTGCGAACGATTTATCGCGACATACAAACGCTGATTGCCAGAGGTGCGCCAATCGAGGGCCAAGCGGGCATGGGCTATGTGCTCCGACCGGGCTTCACGGTGCCACCACTGATGTTTTCCAGCGACGAGATTGAGGCGATGGTGCTCGGCTCGCAGATGGTGGCGCGAAGCGCGGACATCACGCTTACCAAGGCCGCGCGCAATGCACTGGCGAAGATCACGGCGGTGTTGCCGTCGGGCAGAAGCGACGAAGCCGACGCCTCTGGACTTCTCGCGGGCCCCATTTCGGCCGCAGTGGAAAGCGTGGACTTGGCACCCATTCGGAGCGCTATCCGAGTGGAGCGCAAGATATGGATCAGTTATAGCGACGAAGCCGGCGTACTGACCAAACGCAAGATATGGCCTATCTTGCTTACTTTCTGTGCGACGGTGCGATTGCTTGCCGCGTGGTGCGAACTTCGCGAAGGCTATCGACAATTCCGAACTGACCGAATCGTTGCGTTCGCCGAGACCGGAGAGGCTTACCCGAGATGCCGCCATGCCCTGGTCAATGAATGGCGCGAAATCGCGGGACTTTCCGAGCCTCAATGACTCGCTGCTGACAGAATCTGTCATCCCGGTTCCGCTAGTATTTGGCTTCCAGGCGGCCGGACTGGCCGCGACACCGGGAGCCCACATGTCGACAGAACTGGAAACCAGCGAACTTACCTTTCGTGATGCCGAAGCGGTGCTCGATCGCGCTCAGAAATTGATGAGCGCGGGGGATATTTCGGAAGTCATGAACACCTTTGCCGCAGATGTTGTGGTTAGGTTTGCCGATTTTCCCGAAACGCACGGCAAGCCGCTTCTTGAGAAGTTCCTGTTGGCGCGTTTTGAGCGACAAAAGAATTACCGGCTGCAAAAGCAACTGCGTGCAGTATCGGGCAATGTGATCGTCTGTTACTGGGAGGGCGGGTGGGACGACGGACAAGACGGCCGCCAGATGCAGGGGCGTGGAATCGAACTCCTAACTATGCGCGGCGGCGAAATTGCCAAATGGGAAGCGACCTTTAATGTCTGGCAGAAAGGCAGCGCGCCGTCGCTGCCGATCGTCTAGCTGAACAGCACTGACGTCCGATACGGGTCAGGAGCGACGGCCAGGTGATCCAGTTGGAGCAAACTACATCTCCAATCGTCCGAAAGCCGACGCGGTTTTAGCAACCTACGACACTGTGGCCCGCCTCACTAACTGAGGAGGTCACCATGACCGAAGCTTCAAGCATCGCCGCAGCACCTCTGGGCGTGTCCCTTGGAACAAGGGCAAGATCATCGGCCCGAAGCCGCCACTCCGCCCCAAGCATGTCTGGTCTATCCGGACAAAGCTCCAGGTCGAAGGTCGCGTCCGCGATCTTGCTCTGTTCAACCTCGCTATCGACAGCAAGCTTCGCGGTTGCGACGTCGTGGCACTCAAGGTCGATGACATTGCACCGAGTGGCTATGCGGTTGACCGGGCTACCGTTCGGCAGAGGAAGACGGGCCGCCCGGTCAAGTTCGAACTGACCGAGGCAACGCGGCAAGCCGTCGACGACTATGTGAAGGCTACCGGCAAGAAGCGGGGCGACTACTGTTCACCGGTCGCGGCGGCCTAAACCGCAGCCTCACGACTCGGCAATACGCGCGTCTTCTCGCCGAGTGGATTGCCAATGTCGGTTTGGACCCGCACTTGTCCGGAACGCATTCGCTCCGGCGAACCAAGGCGACGCTGATCTACCGTCGCACGGGCAACTTGCGCGCCGTCCAAACTCCTGCTGGGCACACCAAGATCGAGAGCACCGTGCGATACCTCGGGATCGAGGTCGACGACGCGCTCGCAATAGCAGAACAGGTTGACGTCTGAATTACCGGGGCGGAGCGGACAAACTCCGCCCCCTCGAATTGAGTAGCTCGGGGCCAAAAACGGAAGCCGTCGGCGCGATTTGCCTCGACGTCGCCGCTGGTCAACTTCCGCGCAAAGCCTCAGCCGTGCCTGACGCCAGAGGCCGGCCGGATTAATCTCGGAGGCGTAACGTCCTGGATAAAATCTCTTAGTGCCTCGGTATCGAACGGCTTGCGTAGTATCCTTAAATTTGAGCCAGCTGCTTTTGCCGCATCGCTGTAGCCCGTCGTAAGGGCCACCGGCAAATTGGGATACCGCGACCGGATTTCTCTCGCGAGCCCGACGCCGTCGATGGTCCCGGGCATGACAATATCGCTGAAGACGAGATCGATCTTCGTTCCGGCTTCGAGCAGTCTTAGCGCCGCTTCGGCCGAATCTCGATAGATAGTCTCATAACCCAGGTGCTCGAACAGCGAGGACGTCACTTCCGCAACCTCCGCGCTGTCGTCGACAACGAGAACCGTCTGCCGCTGTGAATATTGTGCTTTTGCAGCGGAGTTGTCTTTGCTGGTGATCTGCTCGTCCGCACAGTAGGGCAGATAGAGTGTAATCGTTGTTCCTTGTCCCACCTTGCTGTCGGCCGTCACCGTTCCGCCGGCCTGGTGTGCAAAACCATAGACCTGCGACAAACCGAGCCCGGTTCCTTTGCCGACCTCCTTGGTTGTGAAGAATGGATCGAACATTCTGGACAGAAGATTTGGCGGAATACCAGTGCCCGTATCGCTAAACGCGATCGCAAAGAAGACTCCCCCAGGGCGATTATCGCCGATTTCATGATCTGCTGTCACCTCGTTGACGGATAGCGTGAACGTACCGCCGTTCAACATTGCGTCGCGGGCATTAACGGCGATATTGACAATCGCTAGTTCTAGTTCGGCGAGGTCAACCTTAACCGGCCAAACGTCGTCACCAGTATGTTCGTTGTAGACGATATTCCCGCGCAGCGAACTTTCAATCATGGTCCGCATGTTTTTTATAGATGCATTCAAATCAACGACGGTCGGGCTAAGATGCTGATGACGAGAGAATGTCAGCAATTGGCGCGTGAGACTTTCTCCACGTTTGGCGGCGGTCTGTATGGCTTCGATCGCTTTTGGCAATTTCGGATCAAGTAGGCGTGCAAAGATCTGAGCGCTACCTCCAATGATCATCAGTAGATTGTTGAAGTCGTGCGCAATCCCGCCAGTCAGTTTACCGATTGCCTCCATTTTCTGCGACATCGCGAGCTGTTCGCGCGCCTGGACCAGTTTCTCCTCCGCGTCGCGTCGCTCGGTTGCGTCCCGGAGTATACTGATAAAGCCGATCAGATTTCCTGCGTTATCACAACTCGAAAAGACCGAGCCGGTGATGAAGAACGGCGTGCCATTTTTTCTGATACGCCAACCCTCAACGTCGTGCTTGCCTCTTTGGATTGCCAACTCTAATGCACGGTTTGGAGAGCCAGCACGGCGCTCATCCGGTCGGTAAAATATCCCAAAATGCTTGCCGATAATTTCTTCCGGGCCGTAACCCATGATTTTTTGTGCGGAGCTATTCCAACTTGTAACATGCCCTTCTTTATCGAGCGCAAAAATTGCATAGTCGACAACACCTTCGATCAACGTCTGGAAGTGACGCCTAATGCTGTCGAGCGCCACATTTTTCCGATCAATCTGACTGTTCAATCGCTCCTGCACTGAAAGCAAATTGGCTTCGGTGCTTAGGCGTGTCGCAATTGCTGCAGCTAAAGCAAGAGGCGCTACTGATACACTGATCGAAAGCACGAGCAACGATAACAGGGCTCCGTTCAAGTCCGTTTTCGGAAATGGATCGTTGCCCACCGAGAAACCCCACACGGCCATTCCGAAGAAAAGGAGCGCGGATGTAGCGACATTGCATCGATTGCCGCGCAAACCAGCCCACATCAACGGTAGCAAAACCAGAAAGCCAAGAAGGCTCCGATACGGCAGCAGCACGTTGAGGTCATCGCTTATGAGGTCGCTGCCGATCAGCGGACTGTAAGCGACGATTCCGATGATGCTCACGAGAATGGAGACCGCGACCGATTCCAACAGATGCCATTTGGAAGACTTACGCCAAGGCATTGTGGCCCAACGCACGATGACCGGAGCAATCACCAAGGTCCCAGCTGCGTCTGCAAGCCACCAGGTTAACCACGTGACGAATGAATCGGAAAGAATTGGCTTATTGGCGAGAATGAATCCTGCAACGACGACGGTTGAACTAATCATCGTCGTCGGTGCAAAGGAAATGATTGCAAACTTTGCGACAGTAAAGGGGGTGCCAAACGTCTGGCGACCGTTAGACCAGCGATTGATCAGCCATGTTCCGGCAACCGCAGCGAGGAGAGTACCGAGCCCGACGGAGCCAAACTCCAGGACTGATTGGCTGGCCAGGAGGTGAGAAATGGACCCCACTAAAATCGCGGGCCAAATGCGATAGCCGCGCAGCAGGACCAGCGCGAGCGCGAACCCGGTTGGTGGCCACAACGGTGTCGCGGCCGGACCAATCGTAGGCAGTAAACGTGCCGACTCGGTAAAGCCAATGTAAATCGCGGCGACTATTAAAAGCTCGACCAAGTAAGTTGCGGCACTCCGAGCGCTGCCAAAATCGAAAATCTTGGCTAGACCAAACCTTGCCCTTTCCATCACGAGCCTTTGCGGTGGGACCTAAAAAATGCGGTGGGGACCGTCCAATGTTACCCGAAAGAGGGCAGTCGCATTTCCATTACGTCAACGAACCCGTCAAACACGCAACGCAGATTTGACCAAAGCATGGCGGCACGATGGTGTGTGGAGGGCCGCCGGGCAAGTTTCGGAACTCGTGGCCTCGGACAACACCATTGACCTATTAGCGGCCGCGCGTGGGTGAGAGAGATCATCAGCAACGATCAGCTTTCGCTGTCGATCTAATGACAGCTTTGGGTCTTGGTCGTGTAAAAACGCCGATCCCTGGGCGCTCGAGCGGAAGCCATGACCGGCTTGGTGTCAGGCCGCGATCGCAGCCATCAGCGGCTTGATCCCGACGATGTTCATGACCCGTGTCAGATTGTAGGCCAGAACGGAGAGCGCCATTTCGGCCGCCACTTTCGGAAGCGTTTTGGTCAGGAAGTGTGTCGCTCCCATGCGGGCTTTCATGGTGCCGAACGGATGCTCGACTGTTTCGCGACGCTGACGCATGGCGTGCGGGTTTGCATCAAGGCGATGCTGCACAGCAGCGAGCAGATGCTCATGCTCCCATCGCGTAATCCGCCGTTCTGACCCAGGCGTGCATTGGGTCTTGAGCGAACCGCTTTGACAGGCCGTGGTCCAGTAGCGCCGCAGCACCTTGCCGTCTTCTTCATTCGTATAGCGATATGACAGCCGCTCCCCGGCCGGGCAGCGATAAGCGTCCTCCTCTGGCAAATAGGCAAAGTCCTGCTTACCGAAGCGTCCGTCTGCCTTAGCGCCGGACGTTAGCGGTTTGGGCAGAGTTACCGCGATGCCTGCTTCGTGGCACGCGAGGATCTCTGGGCTGTTGAAGTAGCCGCGATCGGCCACAGCTTCGAGCGTCTCAGTCTTTAGAACAGCCTTTGCCTGCTTGGCCATATTGGCAAGTTGTGCCCGATCCGAGCCGCTGTTCGTTACCTCGTGCGTCACAATCAGATGGTGCTCGGTGTCTACGGCGACCTGTACGTTGTAGCCGACAACGCCAGAGCCGCGGCCGCTCGTCGCCATCGAACGGCTGTCGGGGTCGGTCAGCGAGATTTGCTGGTCAGGCGAAGCAAGCATTTGCTTCTCGTAGACAGCAAGCTTGCCCATTTCCTCCTTCAGCTTTGTCAGCTTCTCGGTAAGTCTCGTCACCTTCGTGAGCAGCGCCTCCGTCGGCTCCTGGCGGTCGGCCGTGTCAAGTTGGCTCAGATAGCGCGCGACGCTCTCCTCGAGTTGCGCGCGCCGTCGCTCCACCTTCGCCCGCGTGAAGTTCCTGTCCCGGTTGTTCACGGCCTTGAACTTGCTGCCATCGATGGCGACGCTCGCCGTCGCCAGCAGACCCATCTCTCGGCAGAGTTCGACGAAGCGCGCACATACCTTGCGCAGCGCCAGGCCGTTGTCCTTGCGGAAGTCCGCAATCGTCTTGTGATCGGGAGCGAGCCGGCCCAACAGCCACATCACCTCGACATTGCGCCCGGCCTCTCGTTCCAGCCGCCGGCTCGACTGCACCCGGTTCAGATAGCCGCAAATGTAAAGCTTAAGGAGCACCGAGGGATGGTACGACGGCCGACCGGTGGCCGCCGGATCCACACCCTCAAAGCCCATCTCAGCCAAACCGAGCGCATCGACAAATACGTCGATCACGCGAACTGGGTTGCTCTCGTCAATGAAGTCATCGAGGCATTCGGGCAGCAGCGTCCGCTGCCCACGATCCGCCTCTTCAACGAAGCGCCTCATCGATTCCCCCAAAGAATCACAGGAGAATCATAACAGCAGCCCAGTGTTTTCACACAGACAGGGTCACAAGCGGCGGTCGAGGCAAGCGCGGCCGGTCGACCGGTTTACTCCTACTAGCCGACGTGACAACGACTTGATTGCTATTCGGCTAAGGGCCCAGGCTGTGTGAGAACCTCTTTTGGGAGTCCGGCATCGGCTTCGCGGCGGCAGCCCAATGAGCAGTCAGAAGCTTCTGAACCCGAAGGCCGCCGATCTGACGTACAAATATCCCTTAGGTTTGCATCGCTTCCAGCAGTGTTACGCACCCCAGAATCGCTATGACCCGTTTCATGTTGTAGGCGAGCACATTCAGCGCCATCTCGGTCGCAACCTTGTGTCGTGTTCGCATCAGGAAGTGTGTCGCACCCATCCAGGCCTTTATGGTCCCGAACGGATGCTCGGCCGTTTGACGGCGTAAGGTCATCTTGTTGGGGTCTTGGTCGAGCCGCCGCTGAACCTTCTCCAGCACGGCCTCGTGCTCCCAACGCGCGATGCGCCGCTCGGGGCCAGTCGTGCACTGAGCTTTGAGCGCGCAGCTTTGGCAAGCGGTCGTCCAGTAACGGCGCAGCATCTTACCGTCCTCTTGGCTGGTGAAACGGTACGTCAACCGCTCGCCGGCAGGGCAGCGATAGACGTCCTCGGCCGCAACATAGACGAAGTCCTGCTTGCCAAAACGACCCGCGGCTTTCGCGCCTGAGGTAAGTGGTTTCGGCAATGTGGCTGTGATGCCAGCCTGCTCACAAGCGCGAAGTTCTTCGCCGTCGTAGTAGCCGCGATCCGCAACGACCTCGAGCGTCTCGACAGCCATCTCGGCACGAGCCTGCCCGGCCATGTTGGTGAGTTGGTGGCGATCGCTGCCCACGTTGGTCACATCGTGAGCCACAATGAGGTGATGCTGCGTCTCAACGGCAATCTGCACGTTGTAGCCAACGATGCCGGTGTCCTTACCACTTGTCGCCATCGAGCGTGCGTCAGGATCGGACAGTGAGATCTGTTTGTCCTCGCTCTTCATCATCTCCGCGTTGATCGCGTTGAGTCGGACGATCTCTTCCTTGAGCTTCTCGATCTTGCCCTTCAACCGTTCAACCTTCGCCTCCGGTACCGCGTCGCCATGCCGATCGGCGGTTTCAAGCTGAGAGAGATAGCGGGCGATGCTCTCATCGATCCGCTCGAGACGCCTCTTCATCTTGGCCTCAGTGAAGTTCTTGTCCCGTGCATTGACAGCCTTGAACTTTGATCCGTCGATGGCGACGCTTGCGGCACTGAACAGCTCAAGCTTGCGGCACAGCGCGACGAACTCGCGACAGACCTCACGAATGGCCTTGCCATTGTCCTTGCGGAAGTCTGCGATCGTCTTGAAGTCCGGCGCCAGCCGCCCGGTCAGCCAGATCATCTCGATATTGCCCTGGCATTCCCGCTCCAGGCGTCGGCTCGATGGAACCCGATTAAGGTAGCCGTAGATGTAGAGCTTGAGCATAGTGCCCGGATGATAGCTGGGTCGACCCGTGTCGGATGGCTGGACCCCGATGAACCCGAGCTTGTCGAGATCGAGACCATCGACGAACACGTCGACCGCTCGCACCGGGTTATCCTCGGTCACATAGTCATCGAGCGATGCCGGAAACAATGTGCTCTGGCCGCGATCCAACCCTTCAACAAATCGCTTCATCAGATGCCCCGCAAAATCGCCGGGAATCTTATCGCGCGAATCACTTTAGACAGAGCGTTTTCACACAGCCTGGGCCAACTCCGGACGTTCGGCGAGGCGCAGTCGTCGCCTCTGGACGGAGGGTCGCGGGGGGCACTTGCCGCCGACCGCGCCGCGGGGCCGGTCAGTCACGCTGACTTGCTATAGTAGTTGGCCGGAGTGAAGGTGCCGAGACCGGGTTCGGTCTTTCAGTCTTCTTCTCACGAAGTTGATACTTTGCGCCATTCTTGGTGCTATTTCTCGGCCGCGTAAGGTCGCGTATAATGTAGTTGCCCTTGAAACGGGATATGCCGAAATCGCCGTGCGGGGCGGTCGAGCAGCAGCACTGATGCCATCGGCAGGCGCGCTCTCTCAAGACACCGACGCTTTTTTCGGTTTCGCACCACCTTTCACATACCACGAAATGCGGGCGTCGCTTCTGCGACGGCTCGCTGCGTGACCTCAGGAGAAAAAGCGATGAACAAGGTCGATCGAAGGTCAGCACTGGGAATCGGGTTGGCAGCGGCTTCGGCAGCCATGATAAAGCCAGCCGCCGCGCAAACCACGGGCTACAAGGATACGACGCGGTGGCCAGGCGTCGTGGTGCGTGAATATGAAGGCGAGACACCATCTCTCATTCCCGGTTTTAAGACCGTCTCGATGCGCGACTTCATCATGCAGCCGGGATCGAAGACCATGGGTCCCCCGATGATGAACGCCATGATCTGCCATATCACCGAAGGGGAACTTCGGGTCGAGCAGGACGAAAAGACCTTTACGGCCAAGAAGAATTTTGTCTGGACCTGCAACAAGGATACAAAGGAGCAATCGCACAATGACGGGAATGTAGTCGCAATCATGAGGGTCACGGACCTGAAGGCTTAAGGCTCGTTTCTTCGTAAGAGACCGATTGCACGTGGCGTACTCGACGAGGCGCATCCGCGGAATATCGTACCGGCAATGGCTGCCGCGGAGCACACAGGCTGCTCCTGAAGGATGCGAGAAGGCGCTGCCGCCGAGAGTCTTCCTTGGGTCACGAGCGTTGCCTCTGGAATAGATAGCTGCCCATCAACTTCCGCTATGCCCCGTTCACGACCGAGGTCGTATGGCGTGCAATACGTCGCTCAGAGCCAGGAAGGGACCTCGCGCGCGTGGCTTGACCATGCGTGCGTCACGACGGTCGACGTGCTCTGTGACGTAACTGACGAGCGCAGTGACAGACGCAAGCACTTGAAGATCGCCGGTGGCTGCACGACAATCTGCGCGCTGGACGGCGCGTCGCTCCGCAGTCGCGCGAGGATGCTGAGGCATAGCGGCCTTGATCACCGCGACCGATCAGTTCGGCCGCGCCTCACGTCCGACCTCATGCGGCTGCTGCGCCTCAGCCCTGTCCGGATGGCTCATTATGATATTGCAGCTTGGCGCGCCGGCCGCAGCATCGGGGTCTCCGCTTGGTGACCGTCGCGACCACCGACCACCAAACGGTTCCCGACACTTGAGGGCGGGCGGTGGATCGAGAAGTCAATCGATTGATCGAGGGAGGATATGCTATGCGAGCATCGTCAAACTATTCGCGTCGTCGCTTCCTTCATGCCGGCACGGCCGGGGTAGCGGCAACCGTCGTCGCCGCGCGGTCAACGCCCGTTCGTGCGGCCACCGCGGCGAGCATGCAAGCGCCGCCCCCGACGGCGACGGCGCCGCGGATTCTGCGCAAGCCGCCGCTGCCTGAACTGGAACGCGTCGCCAAATCCTACAACTTGAATCTCAGCCGCGACGATCTGACGTCGTTCCGCAACCTTATGGACGGTGTGCTCGCGTCGTACCGTCGGCTGGACCAGTTTGCGGAGCCGACGCTGCCAGTGAAGTACACGCGCGACGCCGGGTTCCGTCCACCTGCCTCGGACAATCGGCTCAACGCTTGGTACTGGAGGTGCTCGATCAAAGGCGCAACGTCGGGACCTCTGGCGGGCAAGAAAATCGCCATCAAAGACAATGTGTGCGTCGCCGGCATCCCGATGATGAACGGTTCCAACGTGCTGGAGGGCTACGTCCCCGATGTGGACGCGACCATTGTGACCCGCATCCTCGATGCCGGGGGGGAGATCGTCGGCAAGGCCGTGTGCGAGCATCTTTGCTTCTCGGGCGGTAGCCATACCTCCGACACTGGGCCCGTGCTTAACCCGCACGACCCGAAGCGATCTGCCGGAGGCTCCTCCAGTGGCAGCGCGGCGCTCGTCGTCGCCGGCGAGTGCGACATGGCGATCGGGGGCGACCAGGGCGGGTCGATCCGAATTCCCAGCTCTTTCTGCGGAGCAGTTGGCCACAAGCCCACCCACGGGCTTGTACCATACACAGGCGTCTTCCCGATTGAATTGACACTCGATCATACCGGGCCCATTGCCCGCACCGCCGGCGATGCCGCCCAGCTTCTCGAGGTGCTCGCCGGGGCCGATGGCCTCGACCCGCGCCAACCGGCGGGACTACGTAAGGAAGAGTATACCAAGCAACTCACCGGACACGCCCGCGGTCTACGGATCGGGATAGTCAAGGAGGGGTTTGGCTGGCCCAATTCCGAGCCCGATGTCGACNCCATGGTACGCGAGGCGGCNCANCGCNTGACNCGAGCGGGGGNANCCGTNANCGAGNTATCGATCCCTCTCCACCGCGACGGCATCCATATCTGGAACGCCATTGCCGTTGAGGGCGCCACGATGCTGATGGTCGCCGGCAACAGCATGGGAACCAACTGGAAAGGGCACTACACGACTTCGCTGCTGGACTTCTACGGCCGGAGCCGGCGGGTGCGCGCCAACGACCTTTCGGAGACCGTCAAGCTCGTCGTCCTGCTCGGCCAGTACATGCAGGACAATTACCAGGGCCGCTACTACGCCAAGGCCCAAAACCTCGCGCGCGTGCTCCGCGCCGCCTATGATGAGGCGCTCAGCGGCGTCGATCTCCTGCTCATGCCGACGTTACCGTTGAAGGCCACGCTGCTCCCAGCTCCGGACGCGAGCCGCGAGGACTACGTTGCGCGGGCCCTCGAAATGATTTCCAACACCTGCCCGTTCGACGTCACTGGCCATCCGGCCGCCACGGTTCCGGCAGGCATGTCGGCAGGGCTCCCTGTCGGCATGATGCTGATCGGGCGCCATTGGGAGGATGGCACCGTGTTGCGTGCGGCTGACCCGTTTCAGATCGTCGGGTAGACGGCGTAGCGACTTGCCGGCTGACGGCAACACAGGCGTCCAAGGTTCGGAAACAGGGGCCCGCGAGCTATCTGAGGCGAGCCTCCCGTTTCGGGCTACCCGCAATAATCCGTACGCAGGGACTGTCACAAATCGCCTCCGGTTACGCGTCCACTCTGTTGGCTTGAGCAAATGAGTTTGCGCGCCGAGCTTGTCCGCTTCTGTCTGCCTTGGTTCATGCGGCCACGGCATCCATCGGACATTCAAATCGAGGAGGTCCGTCAGCAGGTGGCCCGCTTCGCGCAGCTCGTGCCGCGCCCACCGCGCGGGACCGAGCTGGTTGTCGTTGACGCCGGCGGTGTCAAAGCCGAGCGGATCGCGACGCCCCGCTCGCTTCCAAACCGATACGTCGTCCACCTTCACGGTGGCGCCTATCTGCTCGGCTTTCCGGCGCTGTTTCGCGATTTTAACTGGCGCATCGCCGACGTGACCGGCGCGCGGGTGTTATGCATCGACTACCGGCTTGCGCCCGAGCATCCGTTTCCAGCGGCGGTCGAGGATGTGACCGCCGCCTATCGATGGCTCATCTCGCAGTGCGCCGAACCGCGTCACGTGGCGTTTGTCGGGGAGTCTTCCGGCGGCGGGCTTGCGCTGGCGAGCATGATGCGTTTGCGCAATGAGGGATCATCCTTGCCGGCCGCTGCCGTCGTGGTCTCGCCGTGGACCGATCTCGCCCTGACGGGCCAATCGCTCACCGATTACGGTTCTTCCGATCCGATGGTGCCGGTTGAGCTGATGCCGAAGGCGGTTGAGCTTTATCTCGGCAATACCGATCCGCGCTCGCCCTATGCCTCTCCACTTTATGGCGATCCGGTGGGCCTGCCGTCGACTCTGGTTCTTGCCGCCAGCGATGAGGCACTGCGCGATGATGCGGCGCGAATGGCCGAGCGCTTGCGAGCAGCCGGCTGCGATGTAGAACTCGAGTTGTGGCCGCGCATGTTCCATGTCTGGCATATGTTTGCCCGCATTCTACCGGAAGGGCGCGCAGCGATAGCGCGCATCGGTACGTTCTTGCGCACTAGGCTATGACGTTTGATCGGTGGGCAGCCGACGTCGAGTTCGGGTCATTCTCGACTGAGCCAGCCAGTCCCGCCTGCCATCTGATGTCCGCCTTGGCCTGAAAGCGAGCGCTGGGCAGCGACGAAATGAGGCGATGGACCAAATTCAGACTTGACCGAAAGCTGGCTCGCAAGCTGACCTAGGCTCTGGCATTGCTAATTGGGCGCGGTTTGAGGCCGATAGCGGAGATGCGCCCATCAGACAAAATCGGCCTGTGCTCAAGAGAACGGCAGGACTAGCGTGTCAGGCCCTTCTCATACGCAAGAAGGCGCTCGGTCAGCCCTTCTGCATTCGACAACGCGATGAGATGGCCACCGGGAATTTCCTCCACCTCCTTTCCGAGCCTTTCACGCGCGACACGCTGTTGAAATTCGATCGGGAAAAAGCGGTCGTCTCCTCCCGCAAGAACACGAATGGGGATGTCAGGCCAGCGCGCGAAGCGGCAGGGTTCGCTGAAGACGATCTCGGCTTCCTCGCGGGGCTGCGGGCCGGCACGCAGCACATCCTGCGGCACGTCGTGCAGAAAGTACGTTGCCACGTCGAATTCAGTCGCATAGCCGCTGTGCACTGCAGCTTGTTCCCGCGCTTCGATCGCGCCGGTTGCGCCCCACCATTGACCAGCGGTCTCGCCGGGCTTGGGGATCATCGCGTTGACGAACACGATCATCCGCACGGGCGCACGCGCGCAAACAAGGGGCGCCGTGAAGCCGGCAAGAGACTGAGCGACGAGAATCACGGCGCTTTGTTCCGCGATCGCGCGGACGATGATATCTGCGTACGCCGCGAGACCGGCCTGCCTGTCGTCGCCAGGCAGATCGACCGCGATGGGTTCGTGCCCCGCCGCGCGAATAAGCGGGACCACTCGGTGCCAATACCAAGCCATGCCGCCTGCCCCGGGAACAAGGACGAATGGTGTCATATGAGTTCTCCTCGGTCGTGCGGATTAGTTGCTCAACGAGCTTGGGCTTGCTTGATCAGGATTGACCTTGCAATGATGCTGGCTGGTTGCGAAACGAAAATCGGGGCCGATTGGCAGCTTTGGGTCACGAGCATCGCCCGCTGCGTAGATCGCTGCCCGTCGATTTCCGCTATGCCCCGTTTGCAACCGAAGTCTTGCGGCGGTGCGAGATGTCGTGATGGGCCAACAACCGACATGCGGGCGTCGATTGGCGCTGCTCACGTTGCTTGATCTGTCGCAATGCGCTGCCCGCTAAAATCACCACTGATGACCTGAATATGCCGAGCGGTCCTGATACATTGCCACCCCGTTACTTCGATCGTTGATCCCCATGCATGCCATGTGGGGTTGATGCGCTCGACTTTGCCCTTGGCCGTTGACATTGCCGCTATGGGACTAGTCTCTAGTTGACGCTGGCTGGTGCGAGAACCTATCGATCAAGCCCAAAGTTAAAAATGGGCGAGGCCGGGAAACAATCAAGCCAATACTGCTGACCTAGATCGACCGATTAGCCAATCCAGATCAATACGGTGCGCGGCAAACTAGGCGATCGAAGCGAGGCGGCCGTCGGGTGGAGCGGGCACAAACGCCGCAAGCCATTTGACGCGCCTCGACTTTACGTTTTCGGTACACAGGCTTGACCTTGATGCCCGCGCGTCGCAGGTTTCGGGGCGCCGCGAGCGGCTCGCGCGCCCAACAGGCAGGATCGATCTTTCATGGCATTCGTGCAGTTCACGCAACCGGACGATCAGCCCATCGTCATCAACACGGATCGGATCGTGACCGCCACACCACTGCCCGACCGACAAGGCACGCGCATCACCTTCAACAATGGTGGCCATCAGGACGTGATGCAACTCATCGCTGACGTGCTGCGGCAGTTGAACATGAATGCGTAGGCTCAGGACATCGCCTCCTGGGTGCACACCATTCCGTCGATCAAGCGAGATCGTGCACTTTCTTGAGTGCTGCCCAATGTCGCAGATGGGTCAAAGGCGCCGTTTAAGTGGCAGGCTTGCCGTTTCCGGTCTACCCCCGGCAAGCAGACCGTTTGGCAGCCGTCCGACCTTCGCATTGGGTCAAAAGGCGACGTCACCGAAACAGCCGGTTCCCCACGCCAGACCTGATTAGGCCGCGCAAACCCGTTCCTCGCCCTTGAACTATTCGAAAGCAGCTGACAGATCGGCCTGATCTGGCGTGGGGAAGTATTCGATTTTGCATGAAAGCCGGGCGCGGAGCCCGGTTCTCTTGCGTTTGGGATCGGGGTGGCTGTTGTTCTTGAGGAGTGGATTTACTGAACGAGCCATGGTGCGAGCAAAGATCGCAAGTTGGCTGAGAAAGCAGAGCGCGGCCGAGGCCTCTGAGGCGACGAGAGAGGCAATCAACTGGACGCACGATCCTCTGGCGGGCGGAGCCTATTCGTACACGACACCGGAAACGCACGGCGCAGTCGGTGCTTTCAAGAAATGATGGCGGGTTGGCTTTCTTTTCCGGCGAAGCATTCTACCGCGGGCGAGACATGGGCACGGTCGAGGCGGCGCTGGCGAGCGGCCTGGAGACGTCGCGGACAATCCTTCGCAAAGAGCTTATCCCTCGAGCGGGCACCCCGGGCAGGTGTCGCCGATCGACTCGAGCACCTCGGCGATTGCGACGGCCGCCGCCTACGGCGAAAGACCGGTCGGCGGATCCCGGCGGGCGAAGGCGCGTTCGCGTGCGTGCGGATCGACGCGATCTTGCATCCAGCCGTGCTCCTCGCACTCGCGAATGACGCCGGCTTCCTGCAGCAGCGCCATCGCCCAGCCTCGTAGGGTTCGGATCACGGCGGCGTGGGGCGGCGGCGACGAGAAAATCGTCGCGGCTCCGTCGTCAGTGCTTACTCAGCGATGTCAGCATGTGAAGACCTTTACCGATCTGCCGGAAATCACGTGCAAGCAAATCGAGCACTTCTTCCTTCACTACAAGGATCTAGAACCGGGCAAGTGGGTGAAGCTTACGGGATGGGGGCACGCCAATGAAGCGCGCAGGTTGATTGATGCTGCGATTTCGCGCATCTGCTTGAAGGAATAACCGGATGAGAGTCGTACTCATAGGACCGCCAGGAGCGGGCAATGGAACCCAAGCGCTCAGATTATCTCAAAAAATTTGCCATACCTCAGCTTTCGACCGGCGACATGCTGAGATCCGCGGTATCCCCTCGAACCTCAATCGGGCTGAAAGTGGCCCAGATCATGGAGCCCGATCGCGAGAGGCTTCATCCTGGATGGACTTCCGCGCACGGTCTTCCAGGCAGCTGCGCTCGACGACGTTCTTCTGATCGAGGAGCGGGAGCTCAGTTGTGTGCTTGAACTCAAGGTTGACGAAAGGACCTTGCTGGATCGAATTCTAGCGCGGGCCGTGCAGGCAAAGGGCCAACGGAGAGCCGGTGAGACCAGATGACAATGAGGAAGCTCTCAGCGTGCGTTTGACCGCTTTCGGCAACCAAACGAAGCCCCTAACCGAATACTATCGCGCCAAGGGCCTGTTGAGGACCATCGATGCTTCCCAGGCGATCGATCGTGTCACGGCAGCGCTGATTGACGCGATCGAATCACCCGTAATGACTCCGCTTAAGGGCCGGAGCCTGCGCCGTAGTGGTAGTCTCATCGACCTGACGGATTGTCGGCTCCTCGACCTGCATTCTCCACGCGTTATATTTTCACTAGCATGGCCGTGGCATACATCACGACGAAACCCACGATGAGACCGCCTAGCGTGCCCGACGAGAGCCACGTTGCACCCCCTTCACTGGCAATGCGGAATAGATAGGCACCCACCTCGACGATGACCTGCAGGATGGCTCCGACGCCGATGGCGAGCGCGAGCGCCGACCAGTGAGGCGAATAGCTCAAGCTCCCAAGCCATATGCCTAGGATCGCGGGCGCTCCTGCGAGAATTGCCAGCCCCGCGAAGGTTGGCAGCGATGGGCGAGACACGACGAGGGGAGCCACAATCCCGATTCCTTCAGTGACGTTGTGCAGGGTGAAACCGAGAACGAGAAAGACACCTAGCCCGGCAACGCCCGCCGCGAACGCCGCGCCGATCGCGAGACCTTCACCGAGATTGTGTAGCCCAATCCCCAAGGCAATATAGGTGGCAAGTGTGAGCCCGGTCGGCGTTCCGTGGCGGCGCCCGACGACAAAGAGCGTGAGAAACGCGATTGCAGCGACCACGAGTACCATTGCAGTACCCTGGAAGGCGGGCGCCGCTTGAGCGGCAAATGCCAGCGCGTCTTTCAGCGTGCCCACGAACAGAAATGCAAGGAGCCCAACGGTCAGAGCCAGGACGAAGTCAAGGCCCTGCCGTCCCAAGCTGCGCATCGCCGGGTAAAACAGCATGCCGATGATCACTGGCACGACGCCCACGAAAGCTCCCAGGAGGGCTTGGGGAACGAGCTGGCCAACCTGCGCCTGCGGGGTTGCAATGGCGACCTCGATCTCCTTCTTGAAGGTCAGGCCTGTCTTGGTGAGCACCCCGACGTCGTGCTTCTCTCCTAGCACCCACGAATACGGGATATGGAGCCACGCGGTCGACATGCGATCCAGCGGCCCGGGCGGCTCCTGCCTGAACGACCAGAAGGCTTCGTCGACCGTAACCTGGGCAATCATCATCGGCTCGGAACCCCCGGCGCGAACCTTGAGATGGATTCCCTGGCCGTCGAGGATCACCCGCTCGAAGGTGAGCTTCTCGACCGGCGGTGCTCCAGTGTCGAAGACCTTGAGCCAGTCGCTTGCAACGAGCCAGGCCGCTGCCACGACGAGCGCGAGCAGGGGCAATACAAACCACAGCAGCTTGGTATAGGAGCGGGGCTGTGCGTTGCTCGCAGCCCCGGGCATTTGCGCTTGTGGGCGGATGATCTCGATCATGATGCCACCGCGACGACGTCGAACATTCCCATCCATCCAAGCTCAGCAAATTCGGACTGGTGCGCGTGGAACATGTAGGCGCCGGTTTCGTGTTTCCGGTACGTAAACTCAAGGATTCCACGCTGGGCCTGGCACTGCATGACAGTGTCGACCGTCGTCAATGTTGGGATGAGCGTCGTCCCGTGGTCATAGTAATCAAAGAAGTTGCCGTGCAAATGAAACGAGTTGATCAGATCAAACTCAAGCACATTCACCAGATAGATACGCACCGGCCGGTCGTGGTCGATGCGGATCGGATGCTTCATGAAATGATGCGCAATCGTGTTGACGGCGTAAGTCTCATTCTTCCTATCGAAATTCGTATCGAAGCCATTCATCACCATCACCAGCTCTTGCCATTCTTTGTTTTCGGCGGTGCCGAGCAGGCGCGACTGCGCGACGGCCACACTCTCAGGATGGCGTGCTGGATCAGGATCAACGATGAAGGCGCCGTACATGCCCTTGCTGATGTGACGCCTAAGCGGCAGCGCGTGGCAATGATAGAGATGGCAGCCGAACGGCAGTGCGTCGAACTCGTAGACGAACTCCTGGCCCGGCTCGATCAGACCGGCACCGGGCACCCCGTCGATGCGGGCAGCATGGATGCCATGGAAGTGCATCGAATGAGGATGGGAGGCACGGTTCCGGAACACAACGCGCAGATGATCGCCCTCGGTGGCACGCAGCGTCGGACCGGGCACGCGCCCGTTATACGTCCAAGCCGGAAACAACACTCCTGACGCGATCTCGATTTCCTTGTCCTGTCCTTCGATCTCGAAGGTCCGCAATGTGCGTCCGTCCGGCAGCTGCGACACCGTTCCAGTCTCCCAGTCGGTGAGCATCGCGGTCGGATCGAAGCCGTTCTTGGCGCTACCGACATCGCCAACCGTGATCATCGGGTTAGCGGAAGCGTGAGTGGCGGTAGTCGCTACGTTCGCGCCATGAGATGCATCGGGGGGTTGGGCGACCGCCGGCCTCCCGTTTGGCAGAGCGCCGACGATCGCGCCGCCGGCAGCGACGATGCCGCCTGAGAGTACTCTTCGCCGGCTTAGCCGCTGCCAAATCGGTGTTCGCATGGACGCCTCCCGCCTCGCGGGTATCGTAGCAACAAAAGTCTAGTTGCAATTGCAAACGAGTTGCATCTTTCTCCATTTTGTGAGACATTGCAAGAGGGTAGGTAAGATCGGCCCGCCATGGCGGGCTTGAAGCCATGACAACTCCGATTGAGACACAGTTCCGTGCGAAGGGTCTTCGGTTGACCAAGCAGCGGCGTCTGATTGTCGAGGCAATCTCCGAAGCCAATGGTTGCCCAGACTTTGCCGAACTGTACCGACGCGCTGCGGGGCGCAACCGCCGCGTGTCGCGGGCGACGGTTTACAGGGCTTTGCGGCTGCTCACGAGCGAAGGCATCATCGAGTGCTACACGTTTCGAGGTGGTCGGCCTCGCTTCGGTTCCTTGGGGGGAGCATCATGAACCCCTGCCCTGACCCGTCTCAGGCCGGTTCTGATGACGGCACTGGTCGCGTCGCTCGGCTTCGTCCCGATGGCGGTCGCGACTGGCGCCGGCGCCGAGGTGCAGCGGCCGCTCGCCACCGTCGTCATGGGCGGAATCATCTCATCGACCATCCTCACGTTGCTGGTACTGCCGGCGCTCTACGTTCTGTTCAGGCGGGAGGATCTGGCGAACGGTGAAGCGACATCACCCGCCCAAGAGGGGGAGCACCCTCATGAGATCCCCGCTGCTGTTGATTGCTACCGTCTTGTTCGCAGTTGCGGTCTCCGCCGAAGAGTACAAAAGGGGTCCCAACGGCGGCCTAATGCTTGACGTTGCCGGTGTTGACGCCGAACTGATGACTGCGGGTAATACGGTCACGATCAACGTCTTTGTTCCAAACACCGCGAAGCCCGTTCCGACAGACCGTTTCACGGCAGCGGCGCTCCTCGTCAGCGGCAGTAATCGCGAGACAATTTCACTTACGCCGTGGGGTGAGAATTCACTGAAGGGCGACGCGAAGAACCCGATAGCGCCGGATGCTACGATCACCCTCACCATCAAAACCGCCGAGGAGAAATCGGGTCAGGTAAAGTTCAAGAAGTAAGGACCGACGGCAGGATGTTGAATGGACGTGCAATCTGGTGCCTCGACCACGGCCGCCCAATTGCGGCGCAGGCCTGCACGCGCGTGCCCGGTCGATACGTCAGTCGTCTGTTCTTCATCATGACGCTGTCCTTCACCGCCGTCGTGGCGGCGGACGCATCGCGCGATCTTCGCGCGCAGGCGCCCAAGGCGACAATTGTCGGCCCGGGTGCTGCGACATGCCAGCGGTTCAACGATGACATAAAATCCAATCCCTTGCTCAGGAGAGACTATCTGAGTGGAATCCTGTCGAGCAGGCCGCCCGGTGTTGACGAGGGGCTCAATCTCGCTCCGATGACCTTCGACGTCAGGAGGCAACTGCAGTTCTTGGAGGACTACTGTACACGGAATGCCTCAAAGGATTTCTCGGATGCAGTTGAAGCCCTCTACACGCGGCTGCGCGAGGAGGAAAAACATGAACTCGACCTCTCCCGCCTTACCTGAGGCCAAGTCGCTTCGACAGCGCCCCGCAGAGCGTCAGGACTTCAGGACGCAGCCCCTTAAGCTTCTGACGTGTCATTCGACTGCGCGGTCCGACAACGCATAGTGAGCCGACGACGCGCCCCGAATAGGCGAACACCGGTGCTGCGATGCATCGAATACCCTCGATATGCTCTTCGTCGTCATAGGCGTAGCCGGACATCCGCACGCGCTCAAGTTCCGCGGCGAACGCCGCTTGCGTCGTGATGGTCCGTGGCGCCAAGGCATTGTAACGCAACCGCGGCAGCAGGCCCTTGAGTTCAGCCTCTGGCAGAAATGCCACGATGGCCTTCGCGACTGCAGTGCGTGGATCGGGCGCGCGGCGCCTACGCTCTGAACGACGCGCACCGGGCCTTCGGCCTCGCGCTTGGCGACGATGGATACGGTTCCATCCCTGTAGGCCAGCCATGCTGGCACCTTCACCGCTGGTCGGCGTGAGGTCGGCAACGAACGGCTGCGCGATTTCGCCGAACTGCTCGGGCGTCCACATTCTGTCGGTCAGTTCGACGCGAAATGACGCGAAGGGCCAGACTCGGACATCAGCCGCTTACTCGATCACCTCGTCGGCGAGCGCGAGGAGGTTGTCCGGGATATTCACGCCGAGCGCCCCGGTGCCAGCCAGGCAGCGTCCCAATACAGGCGACAAGAGCCTAGGACACGACTACCATCGTAGTCGAAAGGAATCGGGCACACATGGGTGAGCACAAAGAGGCCGTAGTCGTCGGAGCGCTCGGAGTGATCGGACGCTACATCGTCGAGCGGCTGCTCAGGCAGGACGACTGGTCCGTCATCGGTCTGTCGCGCCGTGCGGCCGGCGCCGTGCCCCGCTACCGCCACATAAGTGTCGATCTACTAGACCGTGAGGACGCGGCGGCGAAGCTCGCCGGCCTGACGGAAGCCACGCACGTCTTCTACGCGGCGTTTCAGCCTGCGGCGGGCGCCGCCGCGGGCTATGCATCGAACATCGCTCCAAACCGCGACATGCTGGTTAACGCCGTGACCGCGATCGACAGCGCGTCGTCCGCGCTGCGCCGCGTGGTGCTGGTCACCGGCACAAAATATTATGGCTCACACTTCGGGCCATTCAAAACACCAGCACGAGAGAGTGACCCGCGCCACATGGGTCCCAACTATTATTTCGAGCAGATCGACTGGCTCGCCGCCTTCCAGCGCGGCAAGCGCTGGGACTGGGTAGAGCTGCGGCCGCAGACCTTATGCGGCTTTGCGCCGGGAACGCCGATGAGTCTTGCGCCGGCGATCGCAGTCTATGCCGCGATCAGCAAGGAGCTTGGGTTGCCGCTGCGTTTCCCGGGAAAGCCTGGCGCCTATACATCGATCTACCAGGTCACTGAATCCGCGCACTTCGCCAACGCGGCGCTCTGGGCGGCGAGCACGCCTCGGTGCGGGCTCGAAGCTTTCAACATCACCAACGGTGACTATTTCCGCTGGAAGAATCTGTGGCCGAAGCTCGCGGCCGCTTTCGATATGCCAGCCGGCGACGTGCAGACTATAAGCCTTACCGCACACATGATAGACAACGCACCACTCTGGCGCGTCATGAGAGAGAGATATGGGCTGAAGCCCTACGCCTACGATGAGCTCGTAGCCTGGCCCTTTGCCGATTACGTCTTCAGTTGCGACTGGGACGTGATGTCGGACGTGACTAAATCGCGCCGCTTCGGCTTCCACGATGTGGTCGATAGCGAAGAGATGTTCGTGCGGCTCATGCGCGAGTTCCGCGCGGAGCGGATCGTTCCCTGAGACGCATCGGCGCCGCGAGAACGATCGTCTGCATGACATCCGGTCAGGGTCTTGGCCGTGTAAAAAGGCGGCGGCGAGCAAATCGCGGAGAATACTATTCCTTCAGAAGCGCCTCGGGACCTGTGAGGAGCATACTGAGCTGCAGCGCGAGGCATTTTGAAAAGCAGATTCTCCGCCGTTTCTGAGATCCAACGTTTCTACACAGCCAGGGTCAACTTCGGACTTCGGAGCGGTCCTTGGCGATGTCTGTTTTGTCCCAGCGAACGGAAATCGCAGAGCCAGCGTGGCACGTCCGAAAAGTGCCCAGGAGCCGACATCGGCTCGCCTATCCGATCACCTCGTCGGCAAGTGCAGAGGTCAGGCTAGGTCCACTGCGAGGCGCTTGAGATCGGCGAGTGAGCAGTGACCCAGAGCGCCTTCGTGAGTGGCCCGCAAGACCACGCGGGGCGCCTGGCCCGCCTCGAGTGCTTCTTGCCAACGCGGAGCACAGAGGCACCAACGGTCGCCGGGTTTCAGGCCGCGAAAGCCGAATTCCGGCATCGGTGTCGAAAGATCGTTGCCGCGGGATTTGGAAAACTCGAGAAACGCGGCGGTCATGACGGCGCAGACCGTGTGGCTACCGACGTCCTCTCGCCCAGTGTCGCAACAGCCGTCTCGAAAGAACCCCGTCATTGGGCTTATCGAGCAGACTTCGAGCCGCTCACCCAGCACGTTACGGGGTGCGCCCAGCCGACCGTCTCCATTACCGTTGTCGTCCCTCAGCATTGCCGTCTCCGCGTGCGGTGTTGTCGATCGACTGCTGATCTTTGGTGAGTCGCACCTGCGGCTTCTGACCCGTGCCATTAGCAGAAGTCGCACTCTCAGCTTGTCGTCACGTTGTGGGCACCTTGGCTGTGATGGTCATTCGGACAGCCCGGCTTTCCGCAACCCTTCCTCATATAGAAGAGGTCTTCGGCACGCCGATAAGGGCCTAGCACTTCTTTGAGGTTAGACACGTAGCGTGGAATTCACTCGCCGTATACCTCACCAGGGTCGACAACTGTCGCCAGCCCGGCACCGCCGACGATCGTACCCCGGCTTTGAGCAACGCGCGTCGAGTTGCATGACCATGCTGCACATGGCCGTCATGGGTGCAGCCAACGTGGATCCCTCCGGGCACACGCGGCCTTCCGCGGCTATCAGTGAATTTCCATCTCGGGATATAGGACCAGCTCATTGCGATCCTCCGCTGCTTTCGCCAAAGCACCCGCACTGCGCCAGCGCGAGCAAAAGATCGGCGACGACACGGTCGCTACCCGCTCCACCACGAAGATTTCGGCATGTCCCAGTTCAAGGGCAGCTGGCAAGATTGTACAATCTTTGCCGCCCGTTTGGAGGCGTCTCGTTGTCCTCAATGGACCTGCCCTGTCTTCAGGCGTGATGTCTTCATCGCGTTATGGGCGACGGAGTTCCACTTGAGGAACCGCCGGCGGGAGCGGCCATGGCAGGTGGGCAGTTGTTGCAATAGGTGCCCCGGTGTGCGTGGTGCACCGCCGATTTTGCTCATGCGCAATGCCGATGTGATCCGCGGTAAGTGGCCGGAAGATCCGGGGACAAACTTTGCGATCGTGTTGCTTGTGAAAGTTGCCAATGCGAGCAGAAGACCTTGAAGCCTTGCGCGAAGACATGCTCGCGGTCATCACCGCCGGCGCGTTTGCGCTGCGTGACACAATCGGCAAGAATGCCTTTGACGAACGGGTCATGACGGCTATGGGCAAGGTGCCGCGGCATGAGTTTGTGCCAATCGAACTTCAGCCCTACGCGTACGAAAATATTCCACTTCCAATCGGCTTCGCAAAAACAATCTCGCAGCTATTTATCCGATCGGCTCCTGGCTGAAAGCTGGAACGAGCGGATGTGGGCGGACGGAGAACCGATCAATCCCTCTCCGATCGTCGACCAAGCGATAAACGGCGGCTATCCTTGGCTTCAGATCGAGTGCTCGCGCTGCAAGGCGCCGAGCCAGGCCGATCTCGCTGCCCTGCCCCATCCACCGACAACCTTCGTTCATGATCTCGCCGGCAGGCTCGCTGTCAGAAATGCGCTAAGGCGGGCCGGCGCCCCTCGGCGACGCTGCTGCAACTAACTCAGCGGCCGCGCAACGCGCCTCCGGAGGACTGAACGTGTGCAATCTCTATTCGATGACCAAGAACGTTGACGCGATCCGTCGCCTGTTCAGCGCACTCAACAGTCGCGTTGGCAACCTGCCTTCAATGCCCGGCATCTTTCCGGACTACCCAGCGCCGATTGTTCGCAACGCGTCCGACGGTCGAGAGATCGTCATGGCTCGATGGGGCATGCCGTCCTCCCAGCAGGCGCTCTTGGACGCCACCAAGAAGCGAGCCCAGAAGCTCGAGGCCAAGGGTATGCCGGTCGATTTCAAGGAATTGCTTCGGATGGAGCCGGACAGTGGCGCCACCAACATCCGAAACGTGAGCAGCGCGCATTGGAAGCCGTGGCTCGGGACCGAACACCGTTGCCTGGTACCTTTCACGTCGTTCAGCGAGTACGACACGATCGATGGCAAGAAGGTGCCGGTATGGTTCGCTCCGGACGAAAGCCGCCCACTGTTGGCGTTCGCCGGCCTCTGGACGAACTGGACCAGCGTCCGGAAAGCCAAGGAAGGCGACGTCACGATCGATGTCTACGCCTTCTTGACCTGCAAGCCGAACGCAGAGGTGGAACGCGTCCATCCGAAGGCGATGCCCGTGATCTTGACGACAACGGAAGAGTACGATGTCTGGCTGCGCGCACCCTGGAGCGAGGCCAAGGCGCTCCAGCGGCCGTTGCCGGATGGGGCACTGAAGATCGTTGCGACCGGCGAAAAGGAAGATCCCGCACTGGCCGCCTGACATTTTGCACAGGCGGACGGAACACGTGGAAAAGCAACAGGCCATGCAATTCGGAATCCCTGACCTGTGTTAGCAGCCCGGGACGGACGGCGAGGCGTGAGGATTCGCCCGGTAGGAGCGATTTCGAATGCTGATGACCAAGGAAAAGCAACCCGCGATCCGGACGCTACGCGGCTGGGCGATTTCGGTGCTCAGCGAGGCCGGCGCCATTCGCGAATGCGAGGAGCATGGGTGGATGCAGGACCGTGCCGATCCGCATGCCCGCGACCGCGCATTCCAGATCGCTCGGACGGATCCGCCGGCCGGCGTTTCATTGCAAGTGGCTGCCGTCGCGATCGCCGAGGTACTGGACTCAATCGGCGACACCTGAGTGCCCCTCGGCGGATTGAGGCTGACTTGCCCGCGACTTGGCGAGCCACTAAAATACTGCAGATATGAAATAACTTCGTAATACCGGCCCCAGTCCCGCAATCCTAGCGGCAATTGTTTCGGGTTGCTAGGGCTGGTTGCAGGACGTCCGGAGATAACATCGGGTCTCCCGGCGATTCTAACCCGTTCGATTTTGCCGTCTAAGCGTTGGATCTCCGTGCGCGGGGATGGCCGTAAACCTTGAATGCAAGCCATGATGCGTCGCCAAGCGATTTAGCAGACGCGCGGGCAGCGCCTGCTGCTTCGGCAAGTGTCTTTCCGGCAAGAAGGGCGTCATAAAATGCTCTGGCGAAAGCCGCAGCTGGCTTGTCGCGGACAGCCCAAGTTGTGCCGACGAAGGCTCCCGCGCCCGCCCGCAGAAATACGATCGGCCATCCGCCTAACTGAGTCAAAACAGCTCCCATTCGCCCGGTTTCACAGGCATTTAGAAAGACCAACGGCCTTCTGCCTCGAAGCTTGGCTTCTGCCTCAACCGTGACGGTGTCGATCTCGATTTGATGAGGTTGTGTTTCTCCGGGTCTCGTTGTGTCGCCGATGATCAGGCTCGCGCCCTCTATCGATTGATGCGATGCGTCGGCATGACAGGAGATGTGCAATACATCGAAATCGCCATCCGCAAGAGCATCGTAGAAAGCGTCTCGGCTGGGAGGAATAGCATCCGCCGTGATCGAACGCGCGCTGAGCGAGTTTTCGGACCTACCTTTGAAATACTCCAGTTCCGCGCCCACCGGCTCCACTGATCCCATCGGATAGGTCGCATTGAAATATCGCCACTTCTTCATAGCCAACTGCCGGACCGGTGCTTCGTCCGAGAGCGTCCGCACAAGATCATAGTCCGCCAGGAATCGGTCGTCGGTCTCACCCGTGTCAGGATTGTGCAGGCGCACCAGTTCCCAAGGAATCAGCGGCTCCCAGGAAACGATCTGAACCATCTTTATGCGATCTCGTAGCGGCCAAATGACCTTTGCGACCTCCGGCTCGAACAGTTCACGGGAGAGCTTGGAGCCGAGTGCGCGTGCCTCCCGTTGCAACTGCTTGAAATCATCGACGCTCCTGAGTTCCTGAGTCACGCGCTCATAGATTCTTTCGACGAAGGCCAATGGTGTCGATGCTGGGCCGTCTCCACGATCGAGCAGCGGTCTCGAACTGAATTTCCGATAGGGAAGATCTAACGCTTCTGAATGGAGCGTAAAGTTGTAGGTTACGTTCCCTCCCTCGACGCGTTGTTCGACAAGGAGGGCCAGTTTGTCGTCGTCTGCAACGTCGCGAGCGGCAGCTACCGCGGTGCCTCGACTCCGGGTCGGCTTGGGGTCCACCGCAACAACCTCAATAACCAGGCCGATTGCGCCGAGATCTGAGCCTGCCTGACGAAAGATGATGGCCAGCCGAGACAGGCCGGGTCGCATTCCCCGAATCCAAAATGAGCCGATCCGCAGAGGCTGCTCCTGCGTTGGCGGATTCACCGTCATCTCCCGGTCGTTAATGACCTCGATCACCTGACCTTCTACCGTGAGAGAAACGACGATCGACTTGTCGGATGCTGCCTTCGTGTCCAAGAAGGACCCTCGGGGCCGCGCCGCGGACGACAATTCAATTCGAAAGGTCACCTCCTGTTCGTGGCCGACTTGAAGCTCATTGTCCGTATTTGCCGAGAGAGTTATGTCTACGGAGTCAGTTTGGTCTGCGGTCTTCTGAGGCGCTTCTTCTGATGCGGATTGATATCCCATCGGAAGTCTGCGCCCTGATCGCCCGCGCATCGGGCCGAGATCGAAGATCTCCGGCAGGTCGAGCGGGGACGAACGGCGTTCGTCCAACGGTGCCGCAACCAGATCGACCTGTTCTCCAATTCCGATTATCCGGCCTGCAGCGTCGAGGTCTACGAGACGCGAGGCGGCCGGCCCTTCCATGCCCTGTTGCAACTCAAGCCGCCGGCCACCACGGGAGCTTGCGCTCGACTTGGTTTCGTGCAGGTCCAACGCATCCTCAATTGGCCAGTCCAACCTAGTCGGAAAGTCCATCGCGTGCTGGCGCAGCTCTTCAACCCGGTATGCGTAGCGATAAACATGAGCGCCGCGGAAACGCACCAATACGATCCAGGCCGGATTGGTATGTGCGGCACGCTCCAGAACCGACCGAAGAGTACGGTTGCCCGCTACAACCAGCATTGAGCCTTTCCGGTCCCAGCGGAGGTCGGCTACGAGAAGTCCTGACGGCATTTGCGCCGAGGCGCTTTGTTCGGTCATGCTGTCCCTGCGTCGAGCACCGCGAAGGAATCTTGGGCTGTCTCGACCTCCATTCCAGAGACCGCGACGTGGTAGGCTCCTGGAACTGGCGGGATGAACTCGGCATGGTGCCAATTGTCTCGCGCGGCTACCATGGCAAGTTCTGCCGACGGCTTGGCGTCGCCTGAGCGCCAAAAAGCCACCTTCAGCACGGCGTCCCGCGTGGGCCTTGCACGTAGCACGACGGGTTCGCCCGAAAGATAGAGATCCTCAATTTCGATTGCGACACGCGTCTTTGGCTTTCTAAAAGAGCCAAGATCAATATCAAGGCCAGACACTATTCCGACCATATTGGTGATCACCGCGTCAGCATTCTGCAGTGAGCCGTGCTTGGTTGCGGCGTACATCGCGGACGGATTATCGCTCAACTCGATGGGAATTGCCGACACCTGCGGGACGGTGCCGTCCCCCGTCAGCGCATCCCCCCTATATGTCTCTAGCATTTCGATTCGACCGCCAGCGCGCTGCGCCGATTGATTTGTCTGCTGAGCGATGCCGACAATCGGGAAAATGCGATAGCCGGACGTCTGATATTGAGGGAGCTGCTGGTTTGATTTCACCGCTTCCTCGATCTCGCGATGGAACCGAAGTGCTGCTTGAGCCTTCGCGAGATCGACATTGGGTATGCCGGTCGCTTCCGCGACTCGTACCAGCCTTCCATCTCCCGAGTCGTAGCATTCATAGATCGGCAGAAGTTGGTAGATCGAGGTGAACTGACGCGAGACTTCGGATAGGTCCAAGGGGCCCATCTTGATCCCGTTCGCCAACCCATTTAGCGCGTTCAAGGAACCTCGGTAAGGTGTTCCGAAGGTCACCAACGCCTTGGTATCCTTCCAGCCTTCCATGCGTTCGAGAAAATATCGCCCGACGAGCCCGCCCATCGAATGGCACACCAAAATTAGCTTTGCGTCCGCATTGCCGCTGGAGTTGCGCCAGTTGGCCAGCCACCGCTTGGCCTCTCTTGCCAGCTTGCGCGCGGCTACCTTGTTGTGGCGCCGCCAGTCATAAGGAAATTGGAAGAAGTTCTTTCCTTCCGTAACCGCAAATCCTGTTGCAATGGCATCAGTGATCTTGCCATATCCGTCGATCTTCCACACTCCGGGGAGTAGGTGGAGATCAGGCATCAAGGCATCCGCGACGATACCGTCCTCTAGGTCGTCAACTTCCGGGTCGTCGTGCGGGAGCGCCAATGCGCGTTCCATTGTGCCGCCCAGCGTTAAAAGTGCCTTGCCGATCGAGCTAGCAGAGTATCCCCAGATGGTCGTCCCATGCTTTGTAAGCACGCTGCCAGTGATTCCTGGCAGCAGAACGATCACGTCTCTCATTGGATATCGAGGCATATGAGCTCCCCGTGCTCGGCAATTTCAGCAGGCTTGAGCCAAATCACGACTGGCTCGGAAACATTCACCGCAAATTGGAGTTACACTCCGCTCGACTTTCGATCGCCGACAGCATTTGGCCGGTCGACCTTACCGACAGCACCCGCCGGATTGACAAATCAGATGTCGCCCCGGCTTGGCGAAGGTAGATCAAAGCAATGACGATGGGCGGCCTCCTTCATATACGAGCTGCCACGTCGACCGGCTCGCGAATAAATTGCGCTGCCCAGTTATCGGAGTTGGAGGCAAGTATTGGAGACGCCCAGATTGGCGATGCCTCGATATGCATCGGTTCATACACGCCCCGACAGGCTGCCCTGAACGCGTTGCAAATGCTGCTCGACTGCTTGCCAAATAAGTCGCTGTAAAAATACTTGGCGAAGTCAGCAGCTCGTTCGTCGTCTACGTCCCACCGAAACCCTATGACATGAGGGATGTTCCGCTGACCAAGATTGGCGACCGCGTTCGCAGAACTGCCTTGGCAAGACGAGAGGTAAACCAGCCGGGTGCCAGAGGCCGCGGCGCCCTCGGCAAAGGTGTGAACCGACATTCCTTCGGCTTCCCCTGGTGTTCCACCCGGCAGTACCAGAAGCGTCAGTCCATCCCGCGTGGTCAACGAGTGTCCTGCAAAATGCACCACATCGTAACGGTTGAGCCTGAGCTTCTCCATAAGCACCGCCTCTGCCCCTCGCGGGTCAGCAGATGCCGACAGGTCCAACTCGTCCAATGTGAAGATGGTGCTGTCCTCGCCCTTGAGGGTTCTTAAATCATTGAGTTCTCGATCTATGTTATCCAGTCGGCGAAACTCGAAGGCGCTGATCCGGATCTTGCGCGTTTCCGGATCCCGCTCCCATACTCCAACTACGTCGCGGCCCGTCGTACGCGTTCGATTTTCACCAACCTGAGAACGAATAAATAGGACTCTGGCGGCTCGCAGCTCTGGCTCTTGTCTGGTCGCACCGCGAAGATTCGCGACCTTCATTCGTCGCGCAATCGGAGCATTCACCAATACGAAGGGATTCTGGGTGAAATCGTCCTCCGTGCCCATCGGCGGAAGGCCAGACAGGCGGACGGTAGCCTCGAAAGGTGCACAATAGAGCGAGGCGTCATCGACACGAAACCGGAATGCAAGGTTGCCCAACCCGCCGGCCCAACATTCCAAGTGAGAAAACAGGCCTGGACCAAGTGTTGCTATGATAAGCTCACGAAACAACAGAGCACCATCACCGTGGATTTGTCGTGCCCAGCCCGGTCTAAAAGGTGGGTTAGCGTAGGCAATTGCGAGCGTTTGCGCGGCCGAATACGTTCGAGTCGATGCCTCTGCCCATTCGATCATGTTCTCCCCGTGGCGGTTGCCCAGGAAACATTTCACAGACGTACGCTTGACGTCAAACTCGATAACATTCCATGTCGTCTTCGGGTCCGCGCGCCGGCACAGGAGCATGTCGACAAAGCTCTGCAGTACTCCAGGCTGGAGCCGGAGCTGCGGCAACGCGATGGCGCGATTTTCTGGTGTGCAGTATTCGTCGAGCTCGGAGACCCCCAGTGGGCGCGACGTGATGACCAGGGCTGGCGTTGCAACCCCGGATCTTCTTAGCTCCTGCAAGAGCCAGAGCGCTGATCGTTCTTGTCTGTCAAGTGCGGCGTTCAAGCTACGGGGTATCTGCGCGTCGAGCAGCAGAACCGAATCAGACGGTGGTGACTCCGTTATCAGTTGGCTTCTAAAAGCCGAGTCCGCATCAATTGCAACGAGGTCGACATGTGTTGTCGGACCAAGTGCCTCCCTTATTTCAAACTGCAACGCGGAATCGGAAGAGATGAGGAGAAATCTGGTAGTCATGACGCAAACTCCTGCTTACAGCGCTGCCTCCTTCGCTCACAGCTCAGTTCCTTGTAGGTCGATCGCGAACATCAGCGTCGATTGATCCATGGACCTGTATAGTTTGCCGTTGTGACGATGAACTGCGAGTTCGACCGTTCTCAACGCCAGAGATGCGACTTCTCGTGCCTGCAGTGCTGCCGCATCCATCTGGCCACCCAGTGAGGGAGAAGTCACCGAATCCGGGTCATCGACGTTTGCTACTGACAGGCTGATGTGCAGTTTGCAACCTTCCAAATCCTCAAGTCGCACCCCTATCTTTGATTTGTTCGGGCGTCTAAACAGCGCATAACTCAGCAAAGATCGGAAAGCGAACCTCAGCTGCTCAGGCCAGCCCGACACATAGAAGGGCTCAGCCTTGCCTTCCAACGGAAACGCCGAAAGTTCGCACGATTCGATGTCCTCTCGAGGAAGATCAAGGACGGCGTCCCTTAGCAGGTCTACCGCATCGAATATCTGTCTAGGTCGATCGGGCTCCTGCCGTATCGCCAAAGTGCTGGCGAGCCGTTCGTAGGTTATGTCCGCCTTGTCTAGTTGACGTCGGGCTGCGTCAATATTGTCGATGACGCCCGGGACTTTGGCGATTGACATTGCCCTCCCGAGAACGCTCTTGGCCATCATGAGCGGCAATCGAACGTGTTGAGCGACCTCGTTCACGGTTTCCTCGACGTAGCTCAAGGTACTGTGCTGCGCTTCTTGACGGAGGTCGGTAAAAAGCCAGAGGCAGTGGCCGTAGTCATCGTTCAAAGGCCGTTGGCTCGCCAATGTAGGGACATAGACCGCGGTGTCGATGCACAGTGTCAGGCGCACCTGTGCGACCGGAGTGGACGAGTTCAGCAGACGGCGGTCAGGATCATCTGCTCCAAAGCGAGCAAGATTGTCGCCGAGCAGTGCGCCGCCTGGTCTGCCGAAGAGCGCATCGGCCCAGCGGTTCGTAAGGCGCAGCTTTCCGGCGCGGTCAACAATCACGACAGCCTGCTCGACCGCATCCAGGAGAGACAATTGTACGGCCTTTAGCCAACGCCGTCGCAGGAGCTCCTCGCATTGCGCCAGAAGGTCATTGAGCGCGACCATGTCTGGTCCCTGAAACGCGTTTTTCATGCCAGACTCGATCGAGAGCATCCATTCGATCTCGTCGCGACTCGGCGTCGGAGACTGTTGGACCACGCGGATCGGGAATGCCAGCGCGGAGCGGCGGCCTGGAATGACCGGCTTGTAGTCAAATTGGCATTCAGCCTCGATGTCTGGCTCTGCTAGCGCCGTGTTGTCTCTCAACGCTGCACCGAGGAGACCCTCGGTTAGCGGTTGAGTATACCCATAGTCAACGTCGGGAGTACCGGTGCGATTACATTGGTAGACGATGCGGAAGAGACCATCCCTTCGGTCGATTGAGAAAACCGCGACGTAATCCCACCCGAAACAATCGGCAATACCTTCACCTAGGCATTTGGCCAATTCCTCGTATCTGTCGGCCGTTGCAAGTCGCTTTTGGAGCGTTCGGACCCGGTCTTCGCGCCGACGCAAGAGGTTCGCTTCAGCGACCAGAAGGGCTTTCTCGACACCCAGATCGCGCATGAGCGCGATTTCCGAGCCATCGTACCGACCTGCTTGCTCGGAAAGTAATGTCAGCGAGGCGCGGATTCGCTGTCCTCCACCGGCGATCGGCAGCGTTACCCAACCCTTCATTCCACTCATGACGATATTCTTAAGGACAGAATCTTCCTCTATGCCCGGCGTCAGATCAATTGCGGTGGCACGAAGATCATCGCCCCACGTGCGGCCGCTTAGCAGAAAATCGTGGACTTTCTCGCCGAGTGGAAACCATGCTGTTGTCCATCCCCATTCGGGCTTGGGGTGCACCACCAGGGTTTTGTGATGCCGCATGTCTTCCGTGTACACTCCGAAGGTGGCGAGATCGTAAGGCACTATCTTTCGAACTGCCTCCATGACACCGAGAACAAGCTCTTCGGGCTCGTAGTTGGGCACACTCAGGACATGTTGCAATTCCGCCCGAACCAGTTCCTCCGCTATTGGGACAATAGTGATAATTGCACCGGAGCAGCCCTCTGACGCATCGAACGAAGGAGCAACCGTTATCCGAACCGGAATAGTTGTTCTCCCCAACGATATGAGCTCTGCCTTCTCCTTGCGACCGTCAGGTGATTTGAACCAATCAGAAAAATTTTTCGGAGCTTCTCCGGCGTCGCAGTCGGCGAACATCAAAGCCGCTTGCCGACCTTGCAGTTCGGTTCGGCCTGCTCCAATGAGCTGCTCGGCGCGATGGTTCGCAAAGACGATCTTGCCCTCCGGATCGAGCCGTAAGACGCCGTCGGGAAGGGTATCAAATCGCGCCTCCTCTTCCTCCACGCCGAGAAGGAGTGCATATGCCCCGGGTCGACCGAGCTCGTCAGTTAGGGGGCCCAATTCCCCTCGAAGATGAATAGAGGGGAGATTGCCACGATGCAGATCCAAACGCAGACTTTGTCGCTCTTGAGCCGAAAGAGCCGCTCGTACATCTGCAGATCGTGGTCCAAACAGAGAGGCAAAATCTCGTCCAACTGCATCGGGAAGGAGCGCCCTAAGAGCGTCGTTCGCGTACGAGATGATACCTAAGCCATCAATCTCCGCCACGGCGAAGCTGGTACGAACCAGTGCGGTATCAAGCGTATCATAGCGTGTAGATAAGGCTCTTGAGATTAGATCGTCATATTTCTTTAGGATTGAAGCGCCGTCGGCCGAAAGTTCTCCCGCTAGAGCTCTGTCGCGCGTTGCTAGAAGGGGTGCGAATACCTGGGAGAGACCGCCCGGGCCACGCTCACGCAGCAATCCAACCAGGCGCCTGATTTGAATATCCGCGCTTTCCTGCGCCGGAAAGTCGATGGTCGAAGCGACCAGGGCGTCCGTAGGAATGACATGGCTTTGAATGTCGACCACGTTACCCTCGCCAATTTAAAAATGCGAATTTTCAAAGAACGAATCAACTTCAAGCCAGCCAGTGGTTGCAGTCAAGTGAACTACTTCACACTAGATCAGAGTTGCTCAGACAAGCGTCAGAAAGGTCAGTTGCTCTGCCATATCCCAATGCGCTTCACGGCCAACACGAGATCAGTGACTTTCGCGATGTTGACAATCGAGCGGGACCAGGATTCCGAGCCAACCGGTGGCCTTTGGGCCCGGGACCAGGCCGAAGGCTTTGGTGTCTGCGGTCCAGCTCTTTGGATATGAGACGGACGCCGTGAGGGGCAGATCAATATTTCCGCATCTGGTCCGAGACTGCCATGCCGCAAGTAGCCGCCGCATGCCCGCTATTTGACACCGACACCTTCATCGAGGTGACGAAGGAGGAGCTCGAGAACGTTGCCCTGGAATCGACGCGAACTATCGAAATCGACGAGTTCGTCGACCGCAGTGAGATCGACCCGCGGTATCTGATCCGCCCCTACTATCTGTGTCCGGACGGCAAGGTCGAGCACGACGCCTTCGCGGTCATCCGCGAAACCATCCGCGATATGAACAAGGTCGCAATCGGACGCGTCGTTCTGACGAACCGCGAGCACATCATTGCGCTTGAGTCTCTGGACAAGGGGCTGATGGGAACGCTGCTGCGCTATCCCTACAAAGTCCGCGCCGCGGAGGAGTACTTCGACGATATCCAGGATGTCAAAGTGACCAAGGACATGCTTGATCTCGCCAAGCACATCGTCAATCAGAAGGCGGGCCATTTCGAGCCGGACAAATTCGAAGACCAGTATGAAACTGCCCTGATTGATCTCATCAATCAGAAGCGCGCTGGCAAACCCATTGCCGCGAAAGAACGTCCCGGGCCGAGAACGTCGTGGATCTGATGGATGCGCTGCGCAAGAGCATCGGCGGTGGTGCGGCAGCAACTGGACCAGCGAAGAAGCCGGCCAAGAAGCCGCGGGCGGCGGCCGGCCAAAAGGAGATGCTGATGCCGGTCGCGGGCAGCCGGCGAAGGAAGCCGCGGCCAAGAAGCCGGCGGCCAAACCGCAGCGGAAGTCAGCTTAAGACAACGGCGCATCCTTCCCTGGGACAGAGGAAAGGTGGGGCGCCATTTTCGTCGGGGTTCGGCGCGTTGGGCGCGTCCGCTGGTAACGGACCGGGCTCTCGTGAAACGTGCCGCTTCGCGTCCCGGCCATCCGGCTTCGATCCCTCGCGCGATCACGAGTCGCTTGCCGGAGGCACTCGCTCTCAGGTCCCGCCGTCATTTCATTCCGGCGTCGCTATCACTGCCCCGAGCTCGGGTCGACGGGCAGCCATCTATCGCAGAGAGCGACGCTCGTGACCCAATGTATGGTCCGGCCGCGCGTTGCAAGAGGTTTCGTCAACCTGGCAGATGCGGTCTTGCATCAATGTATCCGGCCTCTGCTTGGAGCGTGTGGTGCTCCGGGCCATCATGGATATCAGCGCGCATGCGAGCTGATTAGCGGACAGGCCTCGACCGGGCCATTTGGGTCACCAGTGTTCGCATGCGCCGGGAAGACCGATCCTCCATCGTCGTCTCATCCTCTCGCAGACCTCGGCGGGTAAGGGATGTTGGTTACCTCATCGATAGCTCCTCACTTCGCGCTGTTCCTTTGTTCGTGCCTGGCGGTCGTTCCTTCGTCCCGGCCTGCGCGCGCAGACGCGCCACGCGCAAGGGCTGTCAAGGCCGGCCGTCGTGCTGTCCTGGCGTCTTGCGCTGGCGCTGCCAGGCCGCGCCTTGACGGCCCCGAGCACGGCGCGAGGATCAGGCAGGTCGGGACGCCGTCTCCTCCGTCTTGACGCATTCGAAGGCGCGTCCCTTGTTGAGAACCGCCCACGCGATCCGGGCGAGCTTGTTGGCGAGCGCAATCGCCAGCACGTTGTGGTGCAATCGTTTCTTGGCGGCTTCGATCCAAGATTTGAGGCCATAGCGCTCCCAACACTTGACCTTGACCAACACAACCCACGCGGCTTGCACGAACAGCGCGCGCAGGTAGCGATTGCCGCGCCTTGATATCTTGCCGAGGATCGTGCGATCGCCGGTCGATATCTGCTTCGGCACCAGTCCAAGCCAGACGCCGAAGTCGCGGCCTTTCGAGAACACGTCTCCAGTGCCGATCGCGGCCACCATTGCGCTCGAGATAAGCGGGCCAATGCCGGGCACCGTCATCAGTGGCTCGCAGGCCTCATCTTGACGGGCCAGCGTTTCGATTTCGCTAGATAGCCCCTCGATACGCGCATCCAGTCGGCACCAGTCTCCCGCCAGATCCTCGATGATGCGCAACATGCGAGACAAGAGCACATCGGTGCGTGTTGCCAGGATACCCGGCAACTCGGACCGCAGCGAATGCAGGCCTTGCCGCACGGCGATACCCCGCTCCAGCAGGAACGCACGGATCTGATTGATGACGCCGGTACGCTGACCGACCAATCGATCGCGGACGCGGTGCAGCGCCTGAAGGTCGAGCTGATCGGCGGTCTTGGTCGCGACGAACTTCATGGTCGGGCGTTGGACAGCCTCGGCGATGGCTTCCGCATCCCGGAAGTCATTCTTCTGTCCCTTCGAATACGGGCGCACGTATTTCGCCGGCATCAGGCGGGCATCGTGGCCAAGCATTTGGAGTTTGCGACTGAGATGATGCGCGCCGACGCAGGCCTCCATACCGATCAAGCACGCCGGCAGGTTGGCGAGCCGCGTTTCCACCTGGCCGCGTGACCACTTCTGCCGCAGCACGATGGCACCGCGGTGATCATGACCCACGATGTGGAACGAGTTTTTGCCGATATCGATGCCGATCACGGCGATCGTCGCGTTGAGTTTCTGAGACATGGCGTGCTCCTTGTCTTGAGCGCCCCTTGCCAGCTTCTCGTGCTGGCAGGGCCGGAGCACGGCCGGACCATCCCATTAGCAGA
>NZ_AXAU01000031.1 GCF_000472965.1 Bradyrhizobium murdochi
ACAGGTACAGCGGGAGCATCCCGGCCTTCCCTGCGCAATGGCTTTACGGCTTACTTCGTGCTCTTCCCGGAGAACGGCTCTTTTGCCTCCGTCGCCGACGGGATAATTCCCGCAGACTTAACGCCAGCACCGCGGCGCCCGAACCACACGACTTCGCCGTACGCGTCGGGCGCCCACGTCTGCTGCGCCTTCCGCGTCCATCGCATCTCACCGCACGTTCGTGACGTTCGCGAGCGCCCCTCAATGGGTGAGACGGGCGCAGTTATGCCGATGATTTGCTCCGGAAGTTAAGCAGAATATTTTTGATTCCTGGGCTTGACACGATTTCCGAAAATCAGAAGTGATTTGCCCGTCGGGTTGGTCAAAGCGAACACTTCGCCTCCGGTTCAGCGCAGGGAGCGATCGTGGCCGGCGTCCCAGGGGCGTTCGTGCTCGTCATCACGAATGGTCTTGCCGTAGCATTCGGCTGCGAGTCCCGATGCAGTTGCCTGACATTGCGCATAGCTTGTAAAACTGCAGTCGGTGCCACCATAGTCATAAGACAAGCAATAATGGTCCAACGGCACAATCGGTCCGGCCTGCGCCGTGGAAGCCGTCATCGGGAAGAAGGCAAGTGCGGAGAAAGCGATTGTCGAGGCAATCGCAACTTTCTGAATTGTTCTCATGATCGTAGTCCATCTTAGGCCCTGTCCACCCCTGAGATGGGGCCCGATGCTGATGAAATCGATTATAAAAGAATTCATTCTGCTTGCTGGCCTCGTCGGTGCAGATGCGTTGGTGTGCCATCAGCCATACGTGATCGGCCGAACCCGCGAATGAATTTGTATTTGAGATGAGGCTCTCTCACGCCTACATGTTGGGGAGCGCCGAATTGGCTCCAGCACGAAGCCCGACCGGACAAAGGGACGGCGAAGCATCAATTTGCTCACGATTTGCCGCGCAGCGGGCTCAAAATCAGTCAGGAGATGACGATGATTTCCCGCACCCTGAGAACATTGATCGAGGAAAAGCCGTTTGTGACCTGTCCCGGGGTCTTCGACTTGGTCTCCGCCAAGCTCGCCGATCGCACCAGGGCCGACGCGCTTTACATGACAGGCTATGGAGCCGTGGCGTCCTATCTCGGACTGCCCGATGCCGGTCTGGCGACTTACTCACAGATGCTCGATCGCGTGCAGGCTATCGCCCAAACCGTGCACAAGCCGCTGATCGCCGATGGCGATACCGGTTACGGCGGCCTGCTGAACGTTCATCATACCGTTCGCGGCTACGAGAAGGCGGGGGCCGCAGCGATCCAGCTCGAAGATCAGCAAAGCCCCAAGAAATGCGGTCACACGCCGAACCGGCACGTGATCCCCGTCAAGGAAATGATCAACAAGCTGATGGTTGCAAACGATGCACGCTCGTCAAGAGACTTTCTGATCATCGCGCGCACCGATGCCCGCACGCCGCTCGGGCTCGACGAAGCGATCCGTCGTGGCGAAGCGTATGCCAAAGCCGGCGCCGATATTATTTTCATCGAGAGTCCGGAATCGGAAGCAGAGATGCGAAAGATCGGATCAGCCCTGGACGTGCCGCTGGTCTCAAACCAGCTTCACGGGGGCCGAACCCCCATCCTCAGCCAGGATAAACTTAGGGAAATCGGTTACCGGATGGCGATTTATCCGACGGCAGGCCTGCTCGCCGCCGCTTATGCGCTGAACAATGTCTACGGTTCGCTGGTTGACGACAAGCCGGTGCGGGTGCCGCTCTATGACTTCAACGAGTTCAGCTCGTTGATTGGCTTTCAGGAGGTGTGGGATTTCGAGAAGAAGTACGCCTCACTGGAAGCGGGTTGAGCAGCGACGTGTCCGATCGCCCTGAAAATCCAGCGGAAGTCTATGATAGCACGACGATCACGCTGCACTGGGTGATCGCAATTCTCGTTACAATCCAGTTTCTGATCACACTCGGACATCGACGCGCGCAGCATCAGGGCCTGCTTGCCCCTAGTCACGGACTCGCCAGGCTAGCCGGTGCGATAGGTACCAAAATCGGAACGGTTATGCCGGCATGGGCGGAAGCCCAGGGCCTGGAAAGCCGACGGGGAACCTTCACCTAACCGTCTTGTGGCGTTGGGCGAACAATAGTGATTTAGAGATGACTCAACGCAACTGACTCGCTAGGATTTCGCGACGACAATCTCGCCCATACCGACAATCTCGCCCATACCAAAGCACCGGAGCAGCAATTTTGGCGTCGTGAGGAGCAGTGCAAATGAGTTTCATCCGTTCGGACGAACATTCCGCCCCCCATAGTCCAGACGATCCCCTGTACTACGCACCGCCTGCGGTGCGCAGTGAAGCGGCCCATCGATCTAACGCGACACAGACGAGATCGGACCATTTGCCTCCCACTTCCTCTCGGTCTCGTTTTGATGAGATGCGTGAGGAAGCCTTCGCCAAATCCAACCGGCATCCGCTGGAGTTGCAACTCGCTCACGAACGCCGTCCACGACGCGCGCTGTTTGCCATTGCGGGTGGAGTTGCCGCAGCAATCGGTGTCGCTGTGGTCGTGGCGCTCATCTTTGTTAACGTAGTTCCAAAGTTAGAACGCGATTCCTCGGAGCTCGCTGTTTCCATTTCCACTCCCGCATTGGCTACACCGGCTCAAACGACGCCCAAAGACTCCCAAGAGCTGCTGCACGGATTCATGCAGTTTCAACAATCACAAGAAAGCAATAGCCCGGAACGTGCTGTTTCCGAACCCGCCTCCGCTGGAACGGCTAAAGCGCCCGAAAAATCCCAAGCTCTGCTTGAGAAGTTCATCCAGTGGCAGCAACGAAAATAGCGTCAAGGAACAAGACGCACGACCAGACCACTTCCGAAAATTGCGCCGCTCGATAGTTCGTAGGGTGGGCAAAGCGCAAGCGTGCCCACCATCACGAAGCGTGCTCGATGATCGATGGTGGGCACGGCGCTATCGCGCCTTTGCCCACCCTACGAGCTCACGCCTCATCGTCCCGCTTGCTCAGTAAATCCTTCGCGAGATCGGAGAGCGCGGGCCGCGGCAATGCCGTGAACGGCAGCGGACGCGTCACGTCGATTGCGGCTAGTCCCAGCCGTGCCGTCAGCAGGCCGTTGAGCACGCCCTCGCCGAGCCGTTGCGAGAGTTTTGCCGCGATACCGTGGCCGAGCATCTGCTGCACCAGGCTATCGCCCACCGCCATGCCGCCAGTGATGGCGAGATGGCCGATGATTTGGCGCAACAGGCTGATCATGCCGAGCGTGCCGGGACGGCCGCCATAGAGCCGCGCCAGTTGACGGATCAAGCGCATCGCGGCGACGAACACGAACAGCACGTCGATCAGCGCGCGCGGGCTTACCGCGGTCACGACCGAAACGCGCTGCGCGGCCGTTGAAACCAGCCGGCGCGCCTCTTCATCGAGCGGCGCCATCAATTCGCGCTCGGCCAGCTTGATCATGTCGGCGCCGTCGATGATGTCGTCGGCGTGGCTGGCAAGCGTGGCGCGGGCGCGCGCCAGTTGCGGATTTTGATGCGCGAGCTTGAGGAGTTCGTTGACGACGGCCCGGCTCTCGGCGCGGTCGTCGCTGCGCAGCACTTCAGTGGCGCGCTGGTGCAGCTTTTCGATCGCCGCCAGCCGCGCCAGCCCGAACGCTTCGCGCCCGATGACGACGGTCAGCGCCAGTCCGGCTGCCACCGCAAATGCCAGCGCGACATAGCCGAATGTCTGGCTACGCGCGAACAGGTCCTCGATCAAATTGACGACGCCGAGCCCTGTGCCGAGCAGCACCAGCCCGCCGACAGCCGACCAGAACAGCGCGCCCCAGCGAAAGCCGCGGCGTATCGGGACCCTCGGTGCATCGAGCGGAACGGGCAGCAGCGCCGGATCCGCCTCTGGTGTGATCTGCACCGTGCCGCGGGCGGGGCGGCCGGTCTCCTCCGGATCTATCACGATGACGCCGGGATCGCCGAGCTTGAACGTCGCCGGCCGCCGATGCGGCGTTTTCTCGCTCATTGCAGTCGGTCTCCGATCAGGAACTGAAGGGCGCGGTCGAGGCGGATGTGAGGCAGCGCGGGCTCGTCCTTGCCGGTCCGCTCCAGCAGCGGCGGCCGGAAGCGCAGGAAGCGGAAGTCGGCGCTGTCGGACGGCATGCTGGAAAGGCCGCGAAAGCCGCCCTTGAACAGCTCTTCGGGATCGGCGGGCAGGTCACCCGGAAAGGTCGCCACTTCGGTCTCGCCGTCGAACGTATCCCCATTGGCGGTCTCGCCCGGCGCGGGCGTGCCGAGGATCGACGGCAGCTTCTCCCGGCCGCGCGCAACCATCGCCTCGCGTGTGGCGCGTACCGCGGCGAGCGCGACCACATCAATCGCAGCGCCGGCATATTCGGCACGGTCGGCCGCCTTGGCGACCGCGCGCCGCAGCACGGCCTCCAGCCGGTCGTGGCTGGAATGGTGCAGGTGATCGGCCTTGGTGGCGGCAAACAGAATCCGGTCGATCCGCGGACGAAACAGGCTGCTCAGGATGGTGCTGCGGCCGATCCGAAAACAATCGAGAATGCCGGCAAGCGCAGCTTCAAGATCGTGCAGCGCCTCGGGCCCGGCATTGAAGGCCGCGAGCGCATCGACCAGCACGATCTGGCGGTCGAGCCGCGCAAAATGATCGCGGAAAAACGGGCGCACTACGACGTCCTTATATGCTTCATAGCGTCGCCGCATCATCGCCCACAGCGAACCGTCGGGCGCGGCGCCATCAATGGGCACATCGAGCGGAGCGAAGGTCAGTGCCGGCGAGCTCGCGAGGTTGCCCGGCATCAGGAAACGTCCGGGCGGCAGCAGGCTCATGGCAAACCGTTCGTCGCGGCAGGCGCGCAAATAATCGGTGAACAGTTTTGCGGCGGCGAGCGTCGCCTGCTCGTTCTCGCGGCTCTGGGGATGAAGCGTCTTCAGGTGCTCGTGCCAGGGCGCGGCGAGTGTTGCGCGCGGGCCTTCGCGCGACAGCGCAAGACTCTCGGCCGACCATTGCTCGAAACTCCTGTTGAGCAGCGGCAGGTCGAGCAGCCATTCGCCGGGGTAATCGACAATGTCGATGGTGAGCGTGCGGTCCGCGCCATTCTGCCGCTGGTAATCGATGACGAGGCGCAATTCAGAGATGTCAGTGGTCGAGTTCGGCCAGTGCCGTTGCTCGATCAGGGTGCGGACATGGTTTTCGTAATCGAAGCGCGGTACCGCGTCGTCCGGCTGCGGCGCGAGCCGGGCGCCCGCGATCCGCCCCGAGGCGTAGGGTTCGAACACCGGAAACCGGCCGCCGCGGGTCAGGCCGTGGATCAGCGCCGTGATGAACACGGTCTTGCCGGCGCGCGACAGGCCGGTGACGCCGAGCCGCACGGTGGGATTGAAAAAGCTGTCGCCGTAGTCCAGCAGCGCCCGCGCCGACAGGCGCGCTTCCTCGACGATATCTGAAAAACTGGGGGCCATGCGGGGCGGAAAACTCAAGAGAGGCGTTGGTGTGCAATTACCGGAGAAGTGGCGATTGGCAGGCCGAAATCAAGCGCTTGTGATCATCTGACGAGCGAATCCCCTCGGGATATCCGGCGGTTACCGGCTGCACGAAAATGCCACGGCGACGGGATACTGGCATCGTCAGCGAAAGCGCATGGCGACGGCCTTGGCGCCGGCGGCGTGAACGGTTCGTTGACCTCGGAAGAACCCATATCATAATCGCTCCCTCACCACTTACTGCGGACCTGCATGACCATCTTCAGACTGAAACAAATCGCCTCGACATCCATCCATGCGGCGGCTGGCGCCATGCACTGGAATTACGACCGCGCCGAGCTGATCGCCGATGGCGTCGTGCATATTGTCGGCGTCTGTTTCGGGCTCATCGCCGCCACCGCCCTCATCGTGCTGACGGCGGTATATGCCGGTGCGTTCGAAATTACCGTGGTGTCGGTCTACGTCACAGGCCTGCTCGCGATGCTGACATTGTCGGCGGTCTATAATCTCTGGCCGGTGTCGCGCGCCAAATGGGTGCTGCGCCGCTTCGACCATTCGGCGATCTATCTCTTGATCGCCGCGACCTATACCCCGTTCATCGTGGAGCTCCGGGACAGCTATCTCGCGATCGCGCTGCTGACCGGGGTGTGGTGCATCGCGATCGCCGGTGTGGTGCTAAAACTGGCGCTACCGGGGCGATACGATCGTTTGGCGGTCGGCCTCTATCTCGCTTTGGGCTGGAGCGGCGTCACGCTTTACGACGCCGTGGTGAAGGCGGTGCCGCCGCTGGCGCTGGGCTTTTTGGTGGCGGGCGGCGTGCTCTATAGCCTTGGGGTGATCTTCCATGCCTGGCAGCGGTTGCGCTTCCAGAACGCGATCTGGCACGGCTTCGTCTTGCTCGGCGCCGCCTGCCATTATACGGCTATTCTCGATATGGTGGTCCTGACGTAGGATCATAACAAACGGGAGAGAGCGGCCATGCAGGTGACAGGCAAAGTCGTGGTCGTCACCGGTGGCGCCAATGGCATCGGCAAGGCGATGTGCGAGGCCTTTCATCGTGAAGGCGCCGCCAAGGTCGTTGTTGCCGACATCGATCCCGATGGCGCGCGAGCCGTCGCCACTCCGATCAGTGGGGCGGCCTTCAAATGCGATGTCGGAAAAGAGAAGGACGTCCTTCACGTCATCGAGGAGACCGAGCATCAATTCGGCCCGATTGCGCTGTTCTGCTCCAATGCCGGCATCGGCGGCGGCTTCGATCCACTATCGGTGAATGCCGGCGGAAACTCCGACGAACCGTGGCAGCGAAGCTGGGCCGTTCATGTGATGGCCCATGTCTATGCGGCGCGGCATTTGATCCCGCGCATGAAGGCGCGCGGCGGCGGCTATTTCCTCAACACGATCTCGGCGGCGGGACTATTGTCGCAGGTCGGCAGCCCGGCCTATTCGACCACCAAGCATGCCGCCGTCGGCTTTGCCGAGAATCTCGCGATCTCGCACAAGGCCGACAACATCAAGGTTTCGATCCTGTGCCCGCAGGGCGTCGACACCAACATGCTGCGCTCGATCCCGAAGGGCCCGCAATCCGGCGACGGCGATCTCTCGCCTGAGCAGGTGGCGCAGGACGTGCTGAGGGGGCTGGAAGAGGAAACTTTTGTGATCCTGCCGCACCCGCAGGTGCTCGGCTACATGCGCAAGAAGACCGAGAATTACGACCGCTGGATTGCAGGCATGGCCAAGATCCAGGCCAAGATGCGGGAAGCTTACGGGAAATGAGCTGAGGGGTACACGGACCTCTCCCCCGTCATTGCGAGCGAAGCGAAGCAATCCATGGCTCAACATGCGGAGGCATGGATTGCTTCGTCGCGTTGCTCCTCGCAATGACGGAGGAGAGAATTTCGCATTACTCCTCTGCTACTGACACCTGTGCATCAAGCCGTCGTCCAGACGGACCATTGTGCCGGGCTGGCAGATTATGCCGTTGCGCGCCGCGTAGTCCTGGCTCCATACGCCCGGACCGCCGTAATAGGCGTTGGGACTGTTGCCGCCGTAGTAGGCGTAGGGTCCGTTGCCGCGGTCGTAAGCGTAGGGACCGCTGCCGTAGTAGGCGGCAGTCGCTCCGGCTGCGACAGCACCGGCGCCCACGGCAGCGGCACCGGCCGCGGCCCGCCGCGCCTGCCGCCGGGTAACGCCCGGCGCCGGGGTCAGCGGATCAACTGTCTGTGCTTGCGCGCGCTCGATCGATAGCGAAGCGCCCCTTTGTTCGCTCCAATCAAACGAGAGCATGGTCGCGCATGTGAAGACGGAGACCGCGAGGGCAGCTTTTCTGAGGCTTGGTTGTTTCATGGCGTTCACTCCATGGTTGCCCCATGCCGAACACTCGTGCGAACGTAGAACAACGTCAAGTAAACGTCGCGTGTGGAATTCGCGGCCCAATAGAGAATCTTATAGGAGAGCCTTATAGGAAATGAGCTGGTATGCCAGGAGTAGGCGGACCTCTCCCGTCATTGCGAGCGAAGCGAAGCAATCCATCTCACCGCGTGAAGAAAGAGTGGATTGCTTCGTCGCTTCGCTCCTCGCAATGACGGGGAGAGAGCTTCGCTCACCCCTTCTGCGCGTAGAGCAGGGGGACCGCGGAATCGACCATCACTTCGATCAGGCTGACGCCGTCACAAGAGAGGCCGTGCTTGAGCGCGTCCGCGAGTTCGGATGATTTCGTCACCCGCACGGCGTGGCAGCCCATGCCTTCCGCGAGCTTTACGAAATCGATGCCAGGCAGCTCGAGCCCCGGCACATTGCGCACCTGCATCACCTGGCTGAACGAGCGCATCGCGCCGTAGCCGGCGTTGTTGATGACAACGACAGTGAGCGGCAACCTGCGCTGCGCCGCGGTCCACAGCGCCTGGATCGAATACATCGCCGAGCCATCGCCGATCAGGCAGACGGTGCGGACGCCGGGGCGTCCGAGCGCGATGCCGACGGCGGCAGGCAGGCTGTAGCCGAGACCGCCGCTCGCCATGGTGTAAAAACTGTCCTGGCCGCGCATCGGCATGAACTTTTGCATCGCCGGGCGGTGCGAGGGCGCTTCCTCCACCAGTGCTGCATTGTCGGGCATGGCTTGCGAGAGTTGATACAGCAGGAATTCGACCGGGAGCGGATCGGCCACCGCCGGCGCCGGCGGCAACACGCGGCCCGCCGGCATTGCGCGCGTTGTTTCCGGCAGCAACTCGAGCAACATCGAAAGCGCCGGCTTCATGGTCGCGATGATGCTGGCGCCCGACGGCGTGACCGCGGCGGCATCCGTATCGTCGGTGATCTGGAAGATTGTGGTGGCGCCGTCGAAGATCGGGGCATGGCCCTCGACATGGAAGGTGAACACCGGCGCGCCGATCACGACCACGAGGTCATGCTCGCGCAGCGCGTCCGATAGCTGTCCCGGCGAGGCGTGCAGGAAGCCCGCAAATTGCGGATGACGTTCCGGAAAGGAGCAGCGCGCCGAGAACGGGCTGACCCAGGCGGCAGCCTTCGCCTTCTCCACCACCTTGACCATGAGATCGACGGCCTCGGCGCGGTCGACGGCCGGGCCGACGACGAAGGCGGGGCGCTTGCTGGCTGCGAGTGCTGCGACCAGCGCTCTCATCGCTTGCGGATCGGGGCCGAGTTCGCGGCTGACGTGGCGGGCCTCGACCGGTTGGGTCGGGCGTGTCCAGTCGTCGATCGGGATCGAGACGAAGGTCGGTCCGCAGGGCGGTTGCATCGCGACGTAATAGGCGCGCGCGATCGCGGCCGGCACATCTTCGGCGCGGGCCGGCTCGACGCTGTATTTAACATAGGGCCGCGGAAATTCCGAGGCGCGCTCGGCATAGAGGAAAGCCTGCAGCGGCAGGATCGAGCGTGCCTGCTGGCCTGCGGTGATGACCAGCGGCGTCTGGTTGCGGTGCGCGGTGTAGATATTGCCGAGCGCGTTGCCGACGCCGGCGCCGGAATGCAGATTGACGAAGCCGGCATTGCGGGTTGCCTGCGCATAACCATCGGCCATGCCGACGACGGAAGCCTCCTGCAGGCCGAGCACGTAATCGATGTCGTCTGGCCAGTCGCTGAGGAAGGGCAGCTCGGTGGAGCCGGGATTGCCGAACACGCGCTTGATGCCGAACGCGCGCAGCAGGCCGAAGGTGGCGTCCTTGACGGTGAGGGCAGCGGCTTTGGCTGGTTTGCGAGACGACATCTTTGATTCCCTGAGGTGATCCCGTCATTCCGGGATGGTGCGCTAGCACCAGACCCGGAATCTCGAGATTCCGGGTTCGATGCTTTCGCATCGCCCCGGAATGACGTTCAAGCTACTACCACACAGCCGTGCCCTTCATCGTCGGCTGTCCCTCCGCGTTCGCGACCCACAGCTCCATGCCGGCGTGGGTTTCATTGGCGTTGATCGAGAACTCGCTGCCTTCGAACAGCGGCTGCACGCCGCGATAGCTGAACTTCTTCGGCGCCGAGTCGCCGTGCAGCTTAGCTGCGAACTCGACGAGCAGGGCGGCCTGCAACGGGCCGTGGAAGATCAGGCCCGGATAGCCCTCGACCTTGGTGACGTAGTCGCGATCGTAATGAATGCGGTGGCCGTTGAAGGTCAGCGCCGAATAGCGAAACAGCAGCACGGGATCGCTGACATGGGTTTCGCGATGCCGTGCGACCGGCGGCGGCGGAGGGGCTTTCGGCGGTGAGGCGGGGGCAGCGCTTCCCATGTCGCGATAGACGATGTCCTGCCGTTCGCGGATGGCAACCCCGCGTGGCGTCGTGATGGTGTGTTCGACGGAAACGAAGCATAGCACGCCCGTCGAGCCCGTCTTCATCGTCACATCTGAGATGCGCGATGTGCGCGTCGATTCATCGCCGACGCGCAAGGGCTGGAGGAATTCGATTTCGCCGCCGGCCCACATCCGGCGCGGCAGCGGCACCGGCGGCAGGAAGCCGCCGCGGGCCGGGTGGCCGTCGGGACCGAGCTGCGACATCGGAAACACCGGCTGCGCCAGGCACCAATGCGTGGTCCATGGCGCGGCATCGCCCGGCTTGGGGTCGCCGATGTCTTGAAATAGCGTCGCGCGCAGGCCCTTTACGAGTTGCGCGGTGACGATGTCTGACGCTTCCGTGCTGCGGCCGATCCATTGGCGCAAATGATCGAGGTTGAGAGCGTCCGTCATGACTGGCGGCTCCTGATACGGGGAGCTTTGGGGAGTTCGACGTGGTCGCCGATGGCGGGCACGGCGCCATAGTGCCTGGGCTCGCCGACGAAGATCGCGGCGGGGGCGGCGTAACTCACCTTGCCGTTCGGCGTGTCGACCTCGATGCGGCGCAGATGCGGATGCACCGAGAGGTCGGCCATGCTGTTGACCTCGGCGAAGGCGATGTCCGCGGCGTCGAGGCGCTTTAAGAGTTCGACGCGCGTCATCGAAGCAAAGCTGTCGGCGACGACTTTATCGGTGAGCTGGCGGTTGCGCACGCGCTCGACCATGTTGGCAAAGCGCGGATCATTGGGCAGGTCGGGCTGATCGAGGACTTCCGCGCAGAGCTTCTTCCACTCGCGCTCGCTCTGGATCGAGATCAAGATGCCCTTGCCGTCCCTGGAATTGAACACGCCGTAGGGCGCGATCGAGGGATGGGCCAGCGCCATCCGCTTCGGCGGATTGCCGGCTTCCGAATTGATCAGCGGCACCGCCATCCAGTCGGCCATCACGTCGAACATCGAGATCCGGATATCGGCGCCCTTGCCGGTGCGGCCCCGCGCGATCAGCGCCTCGAGGATCGCGGCATGCGCGGTGGCGCCGGTCGCGATATCGACGACGGAGATGCCGACGCGCGACGGGCCTTCGGGGCCGCCGGTGATCGAGGCCAGTCCGCTCTCTGCCTGGATCAAGAGATCGTAGGCCTTGCGGTCGGCGTAGGGGCCTTCGTCGCCATAGCCGGAGATGGTGCAGCAGATCAGCGCGGGATAGTCCTTCTTCAGGCGATCCAGCGAGAAGCCGAGCTTGTCCATCGAGCCGGGCTTGAGGTTCTGCAGCAGCACGTCGGCGCTTGCAATCAGCTCTTCGAGTTCAGCGCGGCCCTCTTTGGTGGCGAGGTCGATCACTTGCGAATTCTTGCCGCGGTTGAGCCAGACGAAATAGCTGCTCTGGCCCTTGGCGGCGGCGTCATAACCGCGGGCAAAATCGCCCTCGGGGCGCTCGACCTTGACGACATGCGCGCCGGCATCCGCGAGCCTGGAGCTGCAGAACGGAGCTGCAACCGCCTGTTCGACGGAGACGACGATCAATCCTTCCAATGGCAGCATCTGACGTTCTCAGTAGGAGCGGGGCATGCCGAGCACGTGCTCAGCGACGTAGGACAGGATCAGATTGGTCGAGATCGGCGCGACTTGATAGAGCCGCGTTTCGCGGAACTTGCGCTCGACGTCGTATTCTTCCGCAAAGCCGAAGCCGCCATGGGTCTGCACGCAGGCGTTCGCCGCCTCCCACGACGCATCCGCCGCCAGCATCTTGGCCATGTTGGCTTCCGCGCCGCAGTCGAGCCCGGCCTCGTATTTACGGGTGGCTTCCTTCACCATCAGCTCCGCCGCACGCATCGCGGCGTAGGCTTTTGCGATCGGGAACTGGATGCCTTGGTTCTGCCCGATCGGGCGGCCGAACACGGCGCGCTCCTTGGCATAGGCGGTGGCTTTTGCAATGAACCATTTGGCGTCGCCGATGCATTCGGCCGCGATCAAAATGCGCTCGGCGTTCATGCCGGAGAGGATGTAGCGAAAGCCCTTGCCCTCGTCGCCGATCAGGTTTTCGGCGGGCACGCGCATATCCGTGAAGAAGACTTCGGTCGTGGCGTGGTTCATCATGGTGCGGATCGGGCGGATCTCCAGCCCCTTGCCCTTCACCTCGCGCATGTCGACGATGAACACGGAAAGACCATCCGTGCGCTTCTTCGCCTGCTCCTTCGGCGTGGTGCGCGCGAGCAGGATCATCAGATCGGAATGCTCGGCGCGGCTGGTCCAGATCTTCTGGCCGTTGACGATGTAGTGGTCGCCGTCGCGCCTAGCGACGGTCTTCAGCGAGGAGGTGTCGGTGCCGCTGGTCGGCTCGGTGACGCCGAACGCCTGCAGCCGCAATTTGCCGCTGGCGATGCCGGGCAGGTATTTCGCCTTCTGCGCGTCGTTGCCGTGCCGCAGCACGGTGCCCATCGTGTACATCTGGGCGTGGCAGCCGCCGCCGTTGCAGCCCGCGCGCTGGATCTCTTCCAGGATCGCGGCCGCGGCCGACAGCTTCAGCCCGGAGCCGCCATACTCCTCGGGGATCAGCACCGAGAGATAGCCGGCCTCGGTCAGCGCATCGACGAACTCCTTCGGATACGCCATCTGGCGGTCGAGCTTGCGCCAATATTCGCCGGGGAACTGGGCGCAGAGTTTTGCGACGGCGTCGCGGATGTCGTGGAATTCGTCTTGCTGTTCTTGTGCGGTCATTGGGTTTTCTGGCGATGGATGCGGGTTGATGTCAATTGCTTAAGGGCGCGGAACGTTGTGAAACGGCGGCTGGGCACCTATGCTGAATTGTTATAGCGTATGAACCTGCCTTCGAAGATTGGCAAGCAATGGATATCCGGCAGCTCAGGACCTTCAGTTGCGTGGCGGAGCTCGGCAGCCTCAGCAAGGCCTCCGATACGCTGAGGGTGGCGCAGCCGGCGCTGAGCCGCCAGATCAAGCTGCTCGAACATGAATTGCGGGCCGAGCTGTTCACGCGGAACGGCCGCGGCATGGTGCTGACCGACGCCGGCCGGCTGCTGCTGGCGCGCACCGCCGGCATCGTCCGGCAGATCGATCAGGTGCGCGACGAGATCCAATCCGCCGGCGGCCCGCCCTCGGGCCGGGTGGTGCTCGGGCTGGTGCCGACCGTGAGCTACGTGATTTCGGCGCGGCTCGCCCGGCGCACCGTCGACAAATACCCGGGCATCTCGCTCTGCATCGTCGAAAGCTACAGCGGCCATCTGACGGAATGGCTGCACCGCGGCGAGATGGACCTGGCGCTGATCTACGGACCCTCGAGCGACCTGCATCTTTCCGTGCAAAGCCTGGGCCGCGATCCCATCGTCGCTGTCGGACCGCGCGGCAGCGGGCTGTCCGAGAGGAAGCAGGTCGATATCGGCTGGCTGCTGCGGCAGCGCCTCGTGCTGCCCAGTCATTCGCACGGGCTCCGCGCGTTGATCGAGCAGGCGGCGGCGAAGAAGAAAATCAAGCTCGACGTCAAGCTGGAAGCCGATTCCTTCCGTGTGCTGACCAGCCTTGTCGAGGAAGGGCTTGGGTACACGCTGCTGCCGCCGTCCTCGGTGCGCCAGGAAGTCGGCGGCGGCCGGCTGGAAACCGCGGCGATAGCAAAACCGTCGCCGATACGCGAACTGACGCTTGCCTCTCCCATCGATCATCCCGGCTCGACTGCGATCACGCTCGTGAGCGAGCTGCTTCGCGACGAACTGATTGCCTGCCGCGAAGAGGGCCTCTGGGACATCAAGCTCGCCTGAGCCGATGCGAGGCGCTTGCGGATTGGCTTAGAGCAAAACGGCCGGGATCGGCATTCTCATCTGGCTACTTCTGTCATGCCGCAATTGTATAGGGGCGGTGCAGGCGTGCCGGAACCAAAGCTGCTGGCCCGAAGCTGCCGATACGCGATTTGAGCTATCGCTAGGAAGACAGGCCGGACATCGGCTGAAGGTCCAATTTGGTTGCGAATGATCCGGAGCGATCGCCAACTCATGGACACGGCGCGATGAGTTGGATTTCCGGCGCGTCTTCGCTCAGCGGTGGGTAGGACGGCAAGATAACGGCGAGTTGATCCCCTTTTCGGTGACGCGACGCGGCTGGCGGCAGACCGTGCTTACGCGGCACAATAGCGGACATTCCGCATGTCACTCGATCAGTTCGTTGGCGTAACCGATCACTGAGAGGCGACACCTGCTGCCGTCAACTCGATGACCCTGACGATTGAGGGTGTCAAGGCATCGTTCCGCTCATGTCGGTCCGAGCGCCGCGCGCTTCATCTCGCGAAGGAGATGAACCGTGACGATACGGGAGCGCCTCACCGACGGCCTGCTGAAGCTCTTCGAGCATCTCCGCCTCGGATTTGAGAAGCTCGTGATTATATCCCTCCGCCATGATCTTTGCAGATTCATATGTCTCCTGAACGACCCTGATACGGTCGTTTGCAGGAAGTGACGCAACGAACTCGATCGTCTCTTCGACGTGCGCGGCCTCGCTTCCAAGTGAGCTGTGGCTTCTGAGGAAGCGGGTCGCATCGATGCCATCCGCGAGCAGCGCCTCCACTTTCTCGATATCGGCTTTCTGCTTGAGGGCGGCGATGCGCTCCAGGCAGTACGAATAGCCGATGCAGCCGATCGGATAGTCCTCGACGCAGAGGTCATCGAAGCGCTTGCAGAGCGGCTTGATCCCCTCTGGGATGTAGTTGGCGACGAGGCGCTCAGCAGGAAGACCCAGCGCGCGCAGATCCTTGAGCGCGAGCCGGTCGTGACCGGTCTCCTCGCGCGCGCGCTCTTCAAGATAGGCCGCGACCTCCGGCCTACCCAGTTCCTCGAATCGCCCAGCAGCGTGTCGGAGATTTCGAGGCGTATCGACCGACGTGTGATAGGCGCCGACCAACGCGACGGCATAGCCGACAAGTGTCGGCTCCGGCCGCGCGAGGCGCCTTTCAATTCCGGCAAACCCGAGATTGATCGCGCCGTCGAGCAGCCCGACCGTGCTGCCCACCGCCCCTGCGCCCATCATCGGCGCCGCGAATGGATCTATGCCTTCTTTCGCAACGTTAAGCGTATGAAACCAAACCTCTCCCGACTCGCGAGCGATAATCGAAATATCGCCCGTGACGTTGACCCACTCAGTTACGGATCGTGCCATTCGAAACCTCCCGTTTTTCGATCGCTCGCCCGCGCTCGTTACTTGGAGGATGCGTTTTGCTATGCGGGCCGAACTCGCTTCAACTTATAGACACACCGCCTCGCCTCAGACGTCGCAACCGCGCTAGATCCCGTTCGGCGTAACGGCCATCAGCATCTTGGCCGTCTCAAGCAGAGGTTGCCCAGCCGTCGCACGTGCGTATCTCGGCACCACAAGGACGACTCCGTTAGCTGGCGATAGGCTTGCGCTGGCCAAACTGAAACCGTCTTCGTACTCCTCTTCCGTAATCACGATGGGGGACGCCAAATAGATGCCCCGAGCCGCGAGAGCTGCTTTTGCCGCACCCGAGCGCGTTAGGTAGTCCAACGGCTGCGTTCCGGGCCCTGTAGGCGTGATCAGGGGATGGGGGCTGGGACTTGTCCAAATGTCGACGATCAATTGTGCGAGGACATCATTTTGGTACGAAAAATCAGCTACCTTATCCGTTAAACCCGGGTCCGCGTAAATCCCGCGTTTTTTCGGGACTGCGCGCGCTGCTACCGGAAGCATTGCGCCGCCGGCGGCGGCTCCTGCCAGGAAGAAGCGCCGATTGAAGCCGGAATTCGATTGCGATTTGCTCTGCGAGGCCATGATCAATCCCTCCCTGCTGAAATCAGTTCGGCATCTTGTCGTCCGGCGCTACAGCGCCACTCATTTGCACGAAATCGTTAATCACAGTCTATGGTTTGGTATCGGCCGCCGTCATCGTCGCAGCGACCGGCCGGCTGTTTTGGCTTTGCGGTAGGGTACAGTTCGACGGGGAATACGAAGCAAGCTTGGCAGCCGCCATCTCAGCATGGCTGCGGCTTCCTCCATTAGTGTCGTCTGCTTCCAGTAGGGGCATGACGCCTCTCTATACTGATCAGATCAGCGCAACGACAGGAACACCTTCGGGTTGCAAGATGTCAAAAACAAGGCTGAGTCCGCCCTAGTGCTTTCTTTCGTTCAGCGCCTCTTCGATCGCGCAGCACCGAGCGGGAGGTGAGCAGCGGATCGTTTGCATGCCCGGCAGAACCGGAACTCGGATCGGGAGCATAACGTGGCTGCTGGCCATTCAACGCGAAACGGCCGGGCATTTTCCGAGACGTCAACTCGGTTAGCTCAATGTATTGGAGTACCGGCCGCCCCGAACTTCGGAACACGCTTTCGCGTCGTTTCGGGAGCGGCAAGTTATGATATGTTGTGCGTTGCAACTGGTCTCGTTTTGTAGCGCGAACTACTTGAACAGCTAGGGGCATTTGCCGTGACGAGAGCAACCACAGACATAGCCGAGTGGTTGGACCAGCACGGTCTGGGTCGGTACGCCCAAACCTTCATTGAAAACAATATTGATTGCGCCGTATTGCCGGATTTGACGGAGAATGACCTCAAGAACCTCGGGGTCTCTTTAGGTCACCGCAAGACGCTGCTCAGGGCCATCGAAACATTGGCGGCAGCGCGCCAGGCGAGCACAATAACGGCCGCTGCGCAGCCTGTTATGGAGGCGCTCCCTCCGTCGGAGCATCGCGAAGCAGAACGCCGTCAGATTACAGTGTTGTTCTGTGACCTGGTGGGGTCGACGCAGCTTTCAGGGAAATTGGACCCAGAGGACCTTCAGACACTTATTGACCTCTATCGGAGCGCATGCACGGCGGCGATCAGGCGCTATGAAGGTCATGTAGCTAGGTACCTCGGCGATGGTGTGATGGCGTTTTTCGGCTATCCCCGTGCGCATGAGGACGACCCTGTTCGTGCGGTACACGCTGCGCTGGAAATGCTCTCCGCAATCACGAATATCCCGGGACCAGTCACGCTGGCTGCGCGGGTGGGCATCAGCTCGGGCCCGGTCGTCGTTGGCGAAATCGCGGGTAGTGGTACTGCAACGACGAGGGATTGGATGGATGCGGTTGGGGAGACGCCGAATATTGCCGCGCGTTTGCAGGCACTTGCCACGCCCAACACTCTAGTCATCTCGGAGTCGACGAAACGTCTCGTGTCGGCAGCCTTCGACCTCCAAGACCTTGGCCCCCAGGAGCTCAAGGGCGTAACCAGACCTCTTCACGTGTACCGCGTCCTAGGCGCGATGCATACCGCAAGCCGCTTCGAGGCGGCGCATGGAGGCTCCCTTACGCCACTCGCCGGGCGTTCAACCGAATTGAACCTACTGCTCGATAAATGGAAGAAAGCCAAAGAGGGTGACGGGCAAGTCGTTTTGGTTTCGGGTATCCCGGGAGTTGGAAAATCACGCCTCATCCACGAGCTAAAGTCGAACATCCAGCACGAACCATGCTTTGTGCTGCAGCATCAATGTTCGCCCTATCATAATCAGAGCGCGTTCTTTCCAGTCATTGAGCGCATTGAACAGGCCGCCAAACTAACGGCTGGCGACTCAGATACGGAGAAACTTGCCAAACTTAAAGTCTACCTCGCCAATTCCGGCGATGATTCCATTGAGACAGCGCTGCTGATCGCCAATCTGTTGTCAATTCCGATTCAAAACCACCACGAGCTGTCGGAGCTTACGCCGCAACAAATCAAGAATAGGACGGTGAGCAAGCTTGTCGACATGATCCTGGCTTTCTCCGCCCAGCGCCCGACGCTGTGCATTTTCGAGGATGTGCACTGGATAGATCCCACAAGCCTCGAGTTGCTTGAGCTGATCATAAACCAGATCGACCACGCGCGCGTCTTGCTTATTGTCTCCCACCGGCCCGAGTTCCGACCCACGTGGTCCACTCATTCGAACGTCGCTATGCACTCCCTCACTCGATTGTCGCGCAGCGAGGTGACGGGGATGATCCGGGATATTTTGAGGGGCCAAACCATTCCCCAAGAGACTCTCGATCAAGTTATCGAAAAATCCGACGGCGTACCGCTGTTTATCGAAGAACTGACAAGCAGCATCCTGAGCGCGCCGACGCAAAGCCGACCTGTAGAAGGAGATGTTGAGCGAACGGCGGCACCGCCACTTGTGCCAAGTGTTCCGGAGACACTGCATGATGCGCTGATGGAGCGGCTCGATCGTGTTCCGCAGGGACGCAGACTGGCGCAAATCGCCGCGGTGATCGGGCGTGAGTTTTCTTATGATCTCTTATCAGTGGCGCTTCGGATTAACGAAGGCGAGTTGCACCAATCCCTCTTGCGGCTCGAAGAGGCTGGCATCATTTATCGGGTCGGCATTTCGCCTTTCATCCGTTTCGCTTTCAAACATGCCTTGTTGCGTGACGCAATCTACAACTCGCTGCTTAGGAGCTCGAGACGACAGATCCATGGGGAGATTGCGGCGATTTTGGCGGATCAATTTGGCGAGTTCGTTGAAAATCGACCCGAGATACTGGCCTATCACTATAGTGAAGGAGGAAACAACGCGTTGGCGGTGCGTTGGTGGTTCAAGTCCGGGCAGCACGCGCTCGCCTATTCCGCCAATGTCGAAGCAATTTCTCATTATCGGAAAGCTCTGGAGGCCTTGAGCGCTTTGCCGGACTCGCCCGCGCGCGACAAGCAGGAGATTGAGATTCAGTTAGCGCTGGGCATCCCGCTCATTGCTGTTCGAGGATATCCAGCCGAAGAAACGCGCGAAGCGTTCGCGCGGGCTCGTACCCTATGTCTCAAACTGGACAGCCATCCTGAGTATTTCCAAGCGCTATTCGGTGAGTGGGGAAATCGGTGGATGGCTGGCAAGAACGATGAAGCGCTGAGCATGGCCAATGAGTTTCTGTCGAGATCACAGGCATCCACCGATTCCGTTCCGTTGATGATGGCTCATCGAGTCATGGGAAGCACACTATTCACGATCGGTGAGTTCCAGTCATCGAAGCAGCACTTCGAGGAGTCCATTGCCCTTTCGAAGCAAAAAGGCCAACGGCTATACAGCCTCTACCTGGTGGAACCCCAGGCGGCCTCACTGCTCATTCTATCTTGGGATTTGTGGTTTCTGGGCTATCCGGATCAAGCGCTATCTCGCGTATCGGAAGCTCTTGCCTTGGCCCGAGAGCTCGGGCAGCCGTATACTATTGCTTTCGCCCATTACATGACCTCCGTCGTGCATCTCCTCCGCGGCGAGCCTGATCGCGCGCTTGCCAGCGCTGAACAAAGTCTCGAAATGTCATGGGAGCAACGGTTCTCGCTGTACATCCTTCTGTCGCAGATTTCTCGAGGCCGTGCACTTGCCGGCCTCGGCCAAATTGCGGAGGCTCAGGCCCAAATCAAGCTGGGACTCGAGGAGGCGCGCAGGAAAGGCGTCGGCTACATGCTGCCCATGATGAATAGCTGGTTGGCTGATGCGCATGCTCAGTCCGGCGATCATGAAACCGCGTTGTCGATTGTCGGGCAAATATTAGCCAATACGAGTGATCAGACGGGCCGGTCATGGCAAGCTGAATTGCATCATCAAAAAGCACGAATTCTTCTGGCACTCGATCCAGCAAGAGCCGGCGAAGCTGAAGCAGACTTGCGGCAGGCAATTGAGGTGGCGCGTCGTCAAAGCGCCAAGTCATTGGAATTGCGAGCAGCGACCACCTTGGCCGAGCTTTGGCGAACGCAAGAGAGAGTTGATGCGGCACGAGATCTGATTGGACCGATCTATCGCTGGTTCGATGAAGGCGCTGATACTAAGGACCTGATGCGTGCGCGTGACATTCAGCTGGACCTTACTGATTCCGGCAGGTTGGGCTAAGTTTACTGAAGTGATGTGGAAGCTGGGTCCAATCCACATCGGCCTTGGGGGCTGAGCGGAGATGGTGCTGGGCGGGTCAGGCTTTCTGGTTTTGGCCCAAGGCGGATATGATCGCTGAAGCGCGAACGTCCGCTTTGAAGCGTTGATTGTTGAGCCAGGCATCGGCTGCAATCCGTAGAGGCGCATTGTCGAAGGTGTGTGCACCCCGCTCCATGCGTCAGGACAAGCCCGGCTTTCTCGATCATGTCGGGGTGCGGCGAGATGGCTTGTCGCAATAGACTTCTGCCATCCTCTGCAAGCGATAGATCTCAAACCAAGGACCGCCTGGGCACTTCGCCAACACGTCAAGCTGCGCGCGAGATGCGCGAACTGACCCTTGGAACCCGGAATGGCCTACGTGATTCAACTCAAGCAACGGCTTTTTGCCGAGCAGTAACACGTTGTTCCTGTCACCGCTTTGTTCGCAGGCAATTGATCGAAATAACCGCTTCTGGCGATTGCGACCCTCGCGGAGCCTCATAAGATGTCCGATCAGCCGGTCCCCCACCGGGAATTGGCTGGTCATTGATTTAGATCAAGCGATTCATTCAGCAGACTAAAATCTGACGCTCTGTCTCAGGTGGAGTTCCTGCCATGAACACGCTCCTCCGGACCCTGCTGGCGATCGTTGTAGCTGTTGCCTCGCTGGGCGCAATGTCCGAGCGGCTGCGGCAGGAGGGGGTGACCGATGACGAAATCCGCATCGGCAATCTCATGCCCTATAGCGGGAGCCTCGAGATTTTCGGGGCGATCGGTAAGGCCGAAGCAGCTTATTTCGAGATGCTCAACGCGCGCGGTGGCATCAACGGCCGCAAGGTGCGGTTCATCTCCTACGACGACAAATCCGATCCTGCTTCCGCCCTTAGCCTGACGCGCAAGCTCGTCGAGGAAGACAACGTGCTTCTGATGTTCGGCTCGTTCGGAACGCCGGGCAATTTTGCGGTCCGCAAATATCTCAATGAACGGCAAATTCCCCAACTGTTCGTTGCTTCCGGCGACGATCATCTCAGCGATCCCTCGCTGTTTCCATGGACCATGGGCTGGCAGCCCTCGTTCCGGGAGGAGGGACGCATCTATGCCAACTACATTCAGGCGTTCTATCCGGGCAAGCGGATCGTCGTTCTCTGGCAGAACGATCATTTCGGCAGGGAGGTCATCAAGGGGATGGAGGACGGCCTCGGTCCCGTCGCGCGGATGATCAGGGTCGGTATCGCCTATGATCTCAGGGATGAACACCTGGATACGCATGTATCGATCCTGAAGCGATCGGGCGCCGAAATTCTCGTGTTCGCGGGCGTACCCGAAAACGCCGCAAAAGTCATCCGCCTGGCGGCGAGCCTCGACTGGCGTCCCGTGTTCATCATGAATCAGATGGCCTCCTCAATCGGGACAGGGCTGAAACCCGCAGGTCTCGAGAACGCGGTGGGCGTGACTACCGCTGCCTATCTGAAGGACGCCAACGATCCGGCCTGGAAGGACGAACAGTCTGGCGCCGACTGGCAGTCGTTCCTGGAAAACTATCGTCGCGCCGGCGGCCATGACGAAAGCGCCGCCATGTTCGGCTACGCAGCCGCCGAGACTCTGGCGCAGGTGCTCAGGCAGTGCGGCGATGATCTATCGCGCGAGAACGTCATGAAGCAGGCCGCGGCGCTGAAGGATTATCAGGGCTCCGTTCTGCTGCCCGGCATCAAGATCAGCACCGGTCCCTGGAATTTCCGCCCCATCAAGCACATGCGGCTCGTTCAGTTCGACGGCCGCACGTGGCAGCCGATAGGCGACGTCCTCGAAACCGCGTTTGCCAGCACGGACAATTAGCAAGCGCCCATGACCCTCGGCGTCTCCCGAGTCGGAAATGGTTCAACCGGGTGCGCGCTCAGTCCCGGCACACTTTACCCGCTACTCAACGGGCGAGTTCATCGATGATCCATTGACCGTAGATCTCATGCTCCGGCGCGTGATGCAGAATGTGCAGTCTGATGAACCCGGTAAGCAGATCTTTGAACTGCAAGTCTGTTTTATCGAATTTCGTATTTGGAACGCGACGTGCCGCCGGTCGTTAACGCGCAAGCTCCCGGACGGTCCCTCGATGTTCGCGAACTCCGCCGGAGTCGTCGGCGCTCTGGAAAAGGCATTCAAGGACTACGAACGAAGGCGCTTGGCGCTGACCAGTATCCGCGGCGGTGGCTGACAGAAGGTCTGCCGGTCACCAGCGGCTGTTGCCAAGGAGGCCGTGATGAAAACCATCATGCCAAGGAAGCGCGATTTGCTTCTGTATGGAAGCGCCGTGGCCGCGGCACTGGCGGCTCCTGCCGTGCTCACGGGACGCGCACCGGCGGAAGAGAAGGGTGTCGGCGAGAAGCTGAAGAAGATCGTAACGGGCAAGAAAGAGGAGGTCACGCCTCCCGAGGATTTGATGCGGGAGCATGGGGTGCTGGATCGGGTGCTTCTGCTGTACGAAGCCGGGATCCGGAAGTTCTCTTCAAACGAGGATTTCGATCCGGCCCTGATCACGCAATCGGCCGAGATCATCCGGGACTTCATCAATAACTATCATGAGAAGTCCGAAGAGGAATATGTTTTCCCGCGCTTCAGGGAAGCCGGGAAGCTGGTCAACCTGGTCGATTCCCTGCTGCGGCAGCACGAGGCGGGCCGGAGCGTTACGCAGACGATCATCAGGCTGGCGCCGTCCAGCCGCGCCAATGCCGACGACCGCAAGCAACTCATTGCATCGATACAGTCCTTCATCACGATGTATCGCCCGCACGCCGCACGCGAGGACACCGATCTTTTCCCGAAGCTGAAAGACGTGGTCTCGTCGAACGAATACGACGCGATGGCCGAGGCGTTCGAGAAGAAGGAGCACGCACTGTTCGGAGCGGACGGTTTCGAGAAGATGGCGGCGCGGGTTGCTCAACTGGAACAACAGATGGGCATCCACGATCTCAATCAGTTCACGCCGCGATGAGTTGGAAGGATCTGCTCGATACGCGGGCACCGGCCTGGACTATTCGGAGGTGAATGCCGTGTCCGGGTCTCGCCTGCTTGGCTCGCTGTCGCCCGCCTTTGCCTTCGTGCTCTTGATGGGGGTCGTCGATTTCTTTGGCGACACGACGTACTCCGGCGGGGCAAGCATGAACGGTCCTTTCCTCGGCTCGCTCGAAGCGGGGGCTGTGATCGTCAGTATTGCTGGAGGCGCCAGCGAGGCCGTGCAGTACTCGATACGCGGCATATCCGGCTATCTGGCCGACAAGACCGAGAAATACTGGCTCATTGTCGCCATCGGTTACGCTCTCAACCTCCTTGCGGTACCCGCAATGGCGCTAGCCGGATATTGGCCGCTGGCCTTCACACTCATTCTTCTGCAGGGCATCGGGCGAGGCATCCGGAAGCCAATCATCGAGGCGATGCTGTCGTACGCGACGAAGCAACACGGCCGCGGGTGGGTCTACGCAGTGCATGGCGCGCTGGATAGCGCAGGACGGACGCTCGGTCCGATCGTGATCGCCCTGGTGTTTTTCCTGCAAGGAGATGATCGAACCGGATATGCGCTGCTCTTGATCCCGGCGCTGTTGGCGCTGGCTGCTCTGACGTTTGCGCGGATCCAGTTTCCCGCCCCATCGGACCTCGAGCAGCAGCGGGAAGCGCAGGCCAGAGGATTCACTTCGGCCTATTGGCTGTACATGTCCGCCAGCGCTTGTTTCGCCGCTGGTCTCATGAGTTTTGAGCTGATCGCGTATCACCTCTCCACCAGCGGCCTGGTCGGCAAGACCGGAGTGCCGCTCTTCCTGGCATTTGGAACGGGTATTGCAGTCGTGGTCACGCTGGCATTGGGCAAACTCTACGACCGCTTCGGCCTGCCAGTGCTCCTGGCCGCCACATTCGTGACCTCACTGTTCTCGCCATTCGTCTTTCTCGGTGGATTTTATCTCGTGCTGTTCGGGATGGCGCTATGGGGCGTCGGTCAGGTCATTCAGGACATGCTGCTGAAAGCGGTTGTCGCCGGTATCTTGCCCGAGGGGCGACGAAATCTTGCGTTCGGGCTGTTTTACACGGGATATGGGGGCGGTTGGCTCGCCGGCAGCATTGTGGCCGGTATCCTTTACCAGCAATCGCGCATCGGCTTGGTCGTGTTTGCAGTCATGGTCCAGATGGCCTCGCTTCCGCTGTTTCTGATTGCACAACGACGGCAATCGGCCGAGCAATAGACATTCGGTTGGCCTTTCCAACTTGTGTCCTCGCAACGCTGGGCCGTATCATAGCGTAGTTCATATTGGTTGCGGAATTCGTATGAGCCTCAATTTCGTTCTTGTACCCGGTCCATTGGTTCGGGCGTCGAGCTGGGAGCCTACAGCAGAGCAGTTGCGGAAGTCAGGACACGATGTCCAGATACCAGATGTACTCGACAATCGGCCGCCGCCGGCTTGGCGTGATTGGACGTCCCACCTGCTCCAGCGCATCACCTCGTGCCACGAACCGATATTGGTCGGTCATAGCTCTGCAAGTGTGCTGGTCGCAGATCTAGCATGCAGGTTACCCTGCCGTGGCGTTGTGATCGTTGACGGAGAGGTGCCGCCATCGCGAGGCGCTGCCTCGCCCGTCCGGGCCGCTCTGCGGGATTTTATAACAAGCATCGCAGCCAGCGACGGATCGCTTCCGATCTGGTCACGATGGTTCGCGGGCGATATCAAGCGCACATTCCTCGTTGGCCTGGACCTCCTGGCGAGCGACCCGAGCGCCTTCGCGGAGTTCGAGCGTGGACTACCAAAGCTGTCGGTCGATTGGTTCGACGACACGATCGAACTCGCCGACTGGGACCACGTTCCGGCTGGGTTCATTCAATGCTCGCCCATTTACGATCACGCAACGTTGGAAGCGCAGCGCCGCGGATGGCCGGTAATAAGACTGGAAGGCACGCATCTGCATCCGACGCTGCAACCGACGGAGACCATGCACGCCATCCTGTCGATGTCGCACAAACTCGCTAACGCCGCTTAGTGGCTCGTCGGAATAACCGTCACTGTCGACCACTACGTCTGTGGTGGAAATTGACGATCGAGCCAGCGCCGCCAATCGGCCTCGACGTGATTGGCCACGGCACGCCCGGCGTCTCCGTAGAGGTAGAGACGGACCGTCAGCAGAATCGGCCCTCCGATCGGCATGGCAAAGAGATGTGCGATGCCGGGTGCAGGGTGTTCGAGGAGCAATTGCAGCCCTGGCCACTGCGGAGGATTGACGGTTTCCACGATGCCGCGTAGCTCGGGCGGTCCAGCCTGTGTCGCAAAGCGTGCGCCGGCGCTTGCGTCAGCCAATCCGAGCGGACCGACCAGGCGACTCCAGGCATCGCTCTCGTTCGACATCGCGGAAAGCGCCACGAGCGTCGACGGCTGCCCACGGAATTTCTCCAGATAGAGCCGCAGGTTCCGGAAGAATGCGATCCAGCCGTAGGTGTGCCCCTCGAACTGGTCATCCCAATCGTCCGTATTCGCGAACCAGCTATGAACGACGCGGACCACACAGGTGCCGCCGTCCTTGGCTTCGACGGTCCATTCGGTGGCTACCGTGCCAGGTCCTTCCTCTGTTTCGGCGACGAAACGCTTGGCCGGCTCCCAGGCGGTGATCTTGGCTTCGGAATCCATTCCCGGACCAAAGCTCGATTTGGTACTGCCGCCGACTTTCTCGTCCAACGTCGTCGGCACAAACCACGACGAGATGCCGGGACCTGTCGCGATCGCCTGCCATACCTCTTCGGGTGTGCCGGGGACCTCAACCTTGGCTTCGACGCTGCGACGGCCAGACGGTTCCTTCTTCACGGGCATGGTCTGTCCTTTCAGTGAGACGTTTGAGGCAAGGGATGGGACACGATCACCAATCGATGGTTACGGCCGCCCGAAGCGCTCGCATCGTGGTAGCGGCTGACCAGTTCCGTGATGGCTTGCGTCAGCTCGCGCGTGAACGCGGCGCGGGCAGCGGCGGAGGCGAAGCGAATCTCTGTATCGATCGACAAGGTCGCAAGCTGCTTGTCGGCTTTCGTTGCGCGCTTCCAGAGATCGCCGACTTCGCGAACGATCCGGGCGCCGAGTGCGATCAGGTAGCTGGCCGCGAGCTGATCCTTGCTGCGCTTCGGATCGGCTGCGACCGCGCCTAACGCCTCCGGCGAAACAACGAACGACTTGGCCGATAACACCAATAGCCGCTCGGTCAATCCGCCCCAGTGCCGTTCGTCCGCGACCTCGACCAGGCTGCAGGCTTCGAGCGCGCGCAAATGATAGTTCACCTTCTGACGAGGCAGTCCCAGGCGCGTCGCCAGGATCGCCGCCGACGCAGGCTCCGCGAGTTCGGCCAGCAACGCGCTTCGAATAGGATCAAGGGCCGCAACTGCAACCGCCGGATCGCTGATCACTTCGATATCGATCATGGCGGTAACGTACTTTGACAAATTTTTTTGTCAAGCGGGGCAACGCGACAGTTGCGTCGGTCGCGGTCCTATCCGATACGACTGCGCACTCTCATTCGAATGGCGTTGTCGAACCTGCGCAAGCGAGATGGCGATGCTCTTAACGGCACAAAGGAGAATCGAACATTCTCGACGATGACGTCCGCATTCGAGGTCTACAGACACAGCATGGGGCAGGGCAAGTCCGTCGAAGAAGACGTCAAGGCCGACTTTGCCGGTTGCCATGTCGCCCTAGCCGGCGGCCCGACCAACTCCGCTTGGTAGTTCCGTTGCGGAACTAGTGATCGGATATTATGTATGTGCCGTGGCGACCATGTGGTAGAGGTATGGCCGCCCAGAAGAAGGTCCAAGCGTGTTATACTTAGACCTCGGGATCGTCGCGATCCTGATTGTTCTTAATGGCCTACTCGCAATGTCCGAGTTGGCGATCGTGTCGTCGCGACCGTCGAGGTTAGCCGGCCTGGTCGGAAAACGTATCAAGGGCGCCCGCCGTGCCCTCGCGTTGGCATCTGATCCTGGGAAATTCCTGTCCACTGTTCAAATCGGGATTACGCTAATTGGCGTGCTATCGGGCGCCTTCTCTGGCGCTACGTTAGGGCTGCGCCTTGCATCGTGGCTGGTCGAGGCAGGACTGTCGCAAGGCATTGCGGAGACGGTCGGGGTTGGTGTTGTTGTGGCCGTCATCACCTATGCTTCGCTGATCATCGGCGAACTTGTTCCGAAGCAGATTGCGCTCCGCGATCCCGAGGCCGTGGCCGTCAGGGTTGCACCTGCAATGGTGCTGCTGGCCAAGGTTTCGCATCCGCTAGTGTGGCTGCTCGATCGATCAGGCAAGACGCTGCTGTGGCTGCTGGGCCATCGAGAAAAACCCGACGATAGAGTCAGTGAGGATGAAATTCGTACGCTTGTTGCAGAGGCAGAAACCGCGGGAGTCTTAGAGCCGGGCGAAAAAGAAATGATCGCCGGAGTGATGCGACTCGGCGACCTTGCCGTAGGGGCAGTGATGACCCCGCGCCACGAAGTAGACTCCATCAACCTCGCCGATAGTCCCGCCCAGATCGTCGCCAACCTTTTGGACAGCGAGCACTCCCGCCTTGTTGTCTTTGACGGCGATCCCGAAGGTGCCGTAGGAGTTGTGAATGCTAAGAACTTGCTTGACGTCTACTTGGCCGATCAGACGCCGAAGTTTAGGGATTTGGTGCGCGAAGCGCCAATAATTCCAGAAACCCTCGATGCTCGAGATGTAGTTACGATCTTGCGCGATGCGCCAGTGCACATGGGGCTAGTGCACGACGAATATGGCGTTTTCCAAGGCGTCGTGACGAGTGCCGATATACTTGAAGCGATCGTCGGCTCTTTCGGTACGAGCGACAGACCTGCTGAGCCTGCTGCCGTAAAGCGCGACGACGGCTCTTATTTGATCTCCGGTTGGATGTCTGCGGTCGAAGCGGCACATTTGCTCGGGATTAGCCTTCCTTCGTCGCGGCCTTATGAGACGTTTGCCGGCTTTTGCTTCAGGAGTTCGGCAGAATCCCTAACGTGGGTGATAGTATTGAAGATGAAGGTTGGCGATTTGAGATTGCCGATGTGGACGGCAGGCGCATTGACAAGGTGTTGGCTAGCCGATTGGAAGCCGCATGAATTTTAAAGCCCGCTTCTGGCCTTAAGCCGACGTTGCGGGTGAGCCAGACGATGTCGACTCTCGATCCGGGAGCGGACATGGGTGGGCCAGCCCCGCGGATCAGCGAGAGGCAGCGGCAAAAGCCTATGCAGCTACGCTGCGGCAGGCGGTCCGAACCATGTCGTTAGCGCCTCAGCGAGCCCGAGCTCGGTTTGGTCTCCAACCCAGGCGACATATCCATCGGGCCTTATCAACACGGCGGTGGGAGCAGCAACTACGCCGATTGCTGGCAGCTCCCACGCACCAGCATATTCGGCGCGGATGAGCTGGACCCGATCCGCCCACGGCGTGATGTCGAGGCGGCCGGGATGACCGAGGTCGAGCAGCACGGGGCGGGCGCCGTGCAGCCAGGTGAATACCCGCAGCGGGCCGTTGGCGGTGACCAGGTCGAGATCGGGCATGCGGCGTCCGAGCAGCGGATGTCCCTCGCCGAGGTCGTAATGGACGTCCAGACCGGACATCATCGCGGCGAACCGCTTGCGCGGCTCGTCCATGCCGAGCAGTTCGGACATGGTGTCCTGCAAGGCCTTGACGCGGTCGTCCGGGCGACGCATCAGCGCGACTTGCGCCATGGTGTTGCGCAGCACGCGGGCGCCGACCGGGTGGCGCTCGGCGTGATAAGTATCCAGCAGGCTTTCCGGCGACGTCTGCTTGACCACCTGCGCCAGCTTCCATCCCAGATTCACGGCATCCTGCACGCCGATGTTAAGGCCTTGTCCTCCCGCGGGGTAATGCACATGCGCGGCATCGCCGGCCAGCAGCACCCGTCCCCGGCGGTAGGATGCCGCCTGCCGGGTCATATCGGTGAACCTGGAGATCGAGGTCGGACTGTGGATCCCATAGTCGGTCCCGAAGGCGGCAATGAGCGCTTCGCTGAGATCGCGCAAGGTGGGTTCGCTGGTGGATCCCAGGTGCTGCTCGGTCACCATCACTCGCACCGGCCCGCCATCCTCCATCCTGCTCAGGCCATGAAGGCCGCGGGCGTCGTGGCGAATGCCCCATTCCAGCTCCTCGGCAATCTCGACCTCGGCGATCAGGTGGCTAGTCGTCGGATCCCAGCCGGGGAAGTCGATGCCGGCTGCTTTGCGGATCAGACTGCGTCCGCCGTCGCACCCGACGAGATACTTCGCCCGCAGCGACTGGCCGTCGGCCAGCGCGACATCGACGCCGCTGCCGTCCTGCGCGATATCGGTCACCTCACGCCCGCGATAGATCGGCACCGCCAGCTCGTCGACCCAGCCGGCGAGGATGCGCTCGATGTGGTTTTGCCACAGCGCGAGCCCGTAACTGTGCCGGGTGGGAAAGTCGCTGATGTCCAAACGGATCAAGGCGAAGCCTGCGACCTGGGCCACCTGTCCCTGCGACAGGAACCGGTCGGCGATGCCGCGCTGATCGAGAACCTCGATGGTGCGTGCGTGCAGGCCGCCCGCGCGCGAGCCGGCGAGCTCCAGGTTAGGGCGCCGCTCGACGATGGCAACGTCGACATCAGCCAACGCCAACTCGCCGGCCAACATCAGCCCGGTCGGACCTCCGCCGACGATGACCACTGCATGCTCGGTCATCGCGGCGCTCCGGTCGCTTCCGCGGTTGCGATCAACCCGGCCCTGCGCGTTCGGCACGCCGACAGCAAATGCACTCATTTCGTGACTCCCGTAGGTTGTGGCTTCGGACGGCGGTTCTACGGGATGACCGGGGTCTTGAAGCAAGCCCCTTGCGCGCTACATATTGGAGTGGGGAAGACGGGTGTTCTGCTTTCCGGCTATTTCCGGAAGACACAGCCAGCAGTGATCTCTGCCTGATCCACGATCATCAGGTTTCGAATGTGGACGCCGCCTTTGGGCGGCTTTTCTTTTGCGCCCCGTCGTGATCAGACGGGGTGCGCGCGCCGCTCACCCCGGAATGCGCACCGGCAACTGCTCGATGCCGCGCACGAAGCTCGAATAGACCCGCTTCGGCTCGCCGACCACCTCGATGCGGTCGAAACGCCTCAGCATTTCTTCCCACACGATCTTGAGCTGCAACTCGGCCAGCCGCATGCCGACGCAGCGGTGAATGCCGAAGCCGAACGACAGGTGGGTGCGGGGACGGGCGCGGTCGATGATGAATTCATCGGGCCGCTCGATGCCTTCCTCGTCGCGGTTGCCCGAGACGTACCACATCACGACGCGGTCGCCCTTCTTGATCTTCTTATCCCCGATATCGGTGTCGACCAGAGCGGTGCGGCGCATATGGGCGAGCGGCGTCTGCCAGCGGATCACCTCCGGCACCATGGAATCGATCAGCGCGGGGTTCTCGCGCAGCTTCTGATACTGGTCGGGGTGCTCGTTCAGCGCCAGCACCGAGCCGCTCATGGTATTGCGGGTGGTGTCGTTGCCGCCGACGATCAAGAGGATGATGTTGCCCATCAGATTGTCGGGGTCCATGTGCCGCGTCGCATCGCTGTGCGCCATCATCGACAGCAAATCGTTCTTCGGCGGCGCGTTGACGCGCTCGTTCCAGAGTTTTGAGAAATAGGCGTAGCATTCGTCCATCTCGCGGCGGCGCTGCTCGGGCGATTCCACGACGCCGCTCTTGGGCAGCGCGGTCGAGACGTCGGACCAGCGCGTCAGCTTGCGCCGTTCCTCCCAAGGGAAATCGAACAGCGTTGCCAGCATCTGCGTGGTCAGTTCGATCGAGACGCGCTCGACAAAATTGAAGGTCTCGTTGCGCGGCAAATTGTCCAGCACCTTTTGCGAGCGCTCGCGGATCAGTTTTGCCAACTCGTCCAGATGCGTCGGCGTGAACATCGGCGACACCGTCTTGCGCTGCGCCGAATGCCGCGGCTGGTCCATCGCGATGAAGCTCGGGTAGTCGTAGCCGGGCGGCACGTCGCGGATCGAGATGCCGCCGAGCGTGGAGTCGGAGGAGAAGATGCCGTGATTGGTGTCGACATGCATGATGTCGTTGTACTTGGTCACTGACCAATAGGGCTCGATCGGCGAATTCTCGCAGTAGTGAACCGGCTCTTCCTTGCGCAGCCGCTCGAACCACGGCCACAGCGTGTCGTTCTGGAAAAGTTTTGGCGCACCGGGATGAAAATCCTTCAGCGGCGTCGAATAGGCCTCCTCGCGCGCGGCGCGCAACAGCTCTTGTCTGTCGGCTCTGATGGCAGTCTGAACGTTCATGGTTCGATCATCCCGGGTGAGCGTGAGCGCGGCTAGGCGGCGATGCGGACCGGCAGGGTCTCGTAGCCCTTGACGAAACTCGAATATACCCGCTTCGGTTCGCCGATCACTTCAATATTATCGTACCGCTTGAGGATTTCTTCCCAGATAATCTTCAGTTGCAATTCCGCCAGCCTGATTCCGACGCAGCGGTGGATGCCGAAACCGAAGGAAAGGTGGGTGCGGGGGCGGGCGCGGTCGATGATGAACTCGTAGGGACGCTCGATCACCTCCTCGTCGCGGTTGCCCGAGACGTACCACATCACGACCTTGTCGCCCTTCTTGATCTGACGCCCGCGGAATTCGATGTCTTCGAGCGCGGTGCGGCGCATATGCGCCAGCGGCGTCTGCCAGCGGATCACTTCGGGGACGAAGCTGTCGATCAGCTCGGGGTTGTCGCGGAGCTTGCGGTACTGGTCCGGATTCTTGTTCAGTGCATAGACACTGCCGGAAAGCGTGTTGCGGGTGGTGTCGTTGCCGCCGACGATCAGCAGGATCAGATTGCCGAGGAAGTTCTTCGGGTCCATGTCGCGCGTAGCATCGCTATGCGCCATCATCGACAACAAATCGCTCTTCGGCGGCTGGTTGATGCGCTCCTTCCAGAGTCTTGCGAAATAGGTCGCGCATTCCAACAGCTCGGCCTGCCGCTGGTCCTCGGTCTCGACCAGGCCGCCATGATGCGGAATCGTGGTTGCGATATCGGACCAGCGCGTCAGCTTGCGGCGGTCTTCCCAGGGAAAGTCGAACAACACGGCGAGCATCTGCGTGGTGAGCTCGATCGAAACCTGATCGACCCAGTCGAACGTTTCGTTCTTCGGAAGGTTGTCGAGGCATTCGGCGGAGCGCTTGCGGATGTTGAGCGCGAGCTGGTCGAGATGCGTCGGCGTGAACATCGGCGCCACCGTCTTGCGCTGTGCGGAGTGGCGCGGCTGGTCCATCGCGATGAAACTTTCGCGGCGCAGGTCCGGCGCGACGTCGCGAATGGTGATGCCGCCAAGCGACGAGGCCGAGGAGAACACCGCGTGGTTGGTCTCGACGTCCATGATGTCGTTGTACTTGGTTATCGACCAGTACGGGCCGAACATGCTGTCCCTGCAGTAATGCACCGGTTCTTCCCGCCGCAGCCGGTCGAAATACGGCCAGAAGGAATCGTTCTGGAACAGTTCAGGATTGCCGACATCGAAATCCGCCAGCGGCATGGATTGAGCCGCATCGCGCGCGGCGCGCAGGTGAGAATCTTCGGCGAGATCGATGGTTCCGTGCATGAGCCGCTCTCCCTGATTCCCCGTGCGAAGCGTGCCGAACGGGTGATGTTTTACCCTATTACATCCCGAGCCGTGCCCCGGCGCAAGGGCGAGTTGGGCGCATTTGGCCGCAGCGCAGTGCCGGTTCGATCTTGGGCGGCGCGCGCGTATTTCGCCGCGTGACAAGTGTAGGCCCGGGTACTAAGTCTGTTTGAAACAACGTTTAATTCGCCGGGAGGCGGCCATGATTCCCAACGCCCATCGGATGTTCAACTTCGATCTTGGCGAGACTGCGGACGCCATTCGCGAAACCGTGCACTCATTTTCGCAGAACGAGATTGCCCCGCGCGCCGCCGAAATCGACCGCAGCAATCAGTTCCCGCGCGACCTCTGGCCGAAAATCGGCGCGCTCGGCCTGCACGGCATCACGGTGGAAGAGGAGTATGGCGGCGCCGGCCTCGGCTATCTCGAGCACTGTATCGCACTGGAAGAAATCTCGCGGGCTTCCGCCTCCGTCGGCCTGTCCTATGGCGCGCATTCCAACCTCTGCGTCAACCAGATCCGCCGCAACGGCAGTGACGCACAGAAGCGCAAATACCTGCCGAAATTGATCTCGGGCGAACATGTCGGCTCGCTCGCAATGTCGGAGCCGGGTGCCGGCTCGGACGTGGTTTCGATGAAGACCCGCGCCGAGAAGAAGGGCGACCGCTTCGTGCTCAACGGCAACAAGATGTGGATCACCAACGGCCCGGAGGCGGACACGCTGGTGGTCTACGCCAAGACCGATGCCCAAGCCGGCCCGCGCGGCATCACCGCCTTCCTCATCGAAAAGGGCATGAAGGGCTTTTCCACCGCGCAAAAGCTCGACAAGCTTGGCATGCGCGGCTCCGACACCTGCGAACTGTTGTTCGAGGATTGCGAGGTGCCGGAGGAGAATGTGCTGAGCGAGGTCGGCCGCGGCGTCAACGTGTTGATGAGCGGCCTCGACTACGAGCGCGCGGTGCTGGCAGCGGGCCCGATCGGCATCATGCAGGCCTGCATGGACGTGGTGCTGCCTTATGTGCACGAGCGCAAGCAGTTCGGCGAGCCGATCGGTAGCTTCCAGCTGGTGCAGGGCAAGATCGCCGACATGTACACCACGATGAACGCCTCGCGCGCCTATGTCTACGCCGTTGCCAAAGCCTGCGACCGCGGCGAGATCACGCGCGAGGATGCGGCGGGCGCGATCCTCTACGCCGCCGAGAAGGCGACGCAATGCGCGCTCGACGCCATCCAGCTCCTTGGCGGCAACGGCTACATCAACGACTACCCGACCGGGCGGCTGTTGCGCGACGCCAAACTCTACGAGATCGGCGCCGGCACCAGCGAAATCCGCCGCATGCTGATCGGGCGGGAGCTGTTCGAAAAGACGGCGTAGCTCTTGCTCCTTCTCCCCGCTCTTGCGGGGAGAAGGGTGGGATGAGGGGCTCTCTCAACGCAGGTGGTCCCAACCTGGCGCGACGGCTCCGCCCGGCCTCAAGCCCGCAAGCTTCAATGCATGTGTGGGAGCTGGGTCACACAACAACCGGCAAATCTGTGGTTTGATCCTCCACCGTTCGCGCTGGAGTTGAACCATGAATCAGATGAGCTGGCCGCCGCAGGTGCCGCCACCGCAGCCTTTGCCCGTGCCGCCGCCAATGCCGGTGGCGTTTTCGGGCAGCCGCGGCGAATTCTTTGATCTGGTCAAGCGCGGCGCCGGGCTGGAATTCGTCACCCTCGGCTTCTACCGGTTTTGGCTGCTCACCGACATCCGCCGCCATCTCTGGGCCAACACCCATGTCGATGGCGACGCCGCAGAATATACCGGCCGCGGCAAGGAATTGCTGATCGGATTTTTGGTCGCGCTCGCGATCCTGGTGCCGGTCTATCTCGGATACTTTCTGGTCGGCCTCGAGGCCGAGCATATCCAGGCGTTTGCCAGTATTCCGCTGGTCGCGTTCTTCTATGTGTTCGGGCAATTCGCGATCTACCGCGCGCGCCGTTACCGGCTGACGCGCACGGTGTGGCGCGGCCTGCGGTTCTGGATGACCGGATCGGGCTGGATCTACGCTTTGCAGGCATCGCTGTGGGGCCTGTTGTCGGCGGTGACCCTTGGGCTGGCGCTGCCGTGGCGCTCGGCCGCGCTCGAACGCTACAAGATGCGCCACACCTTCTACGGCGACCTGCAGGGCCGTTTTGAGGGGCGCGGCTGGGAATTTTTCAAGCGTGGCTGGTGGCTGTGGCTGCTCACGCCGATTGCGTTTTACGTGTTCCCGCTCGTCCCGTTCATCTACGGGGCCTTCAAGGCGATCGAATGGCGCTGGTGGCTCTCGGGCATTCGGTTCGGCGGCGTGCGTGTGGAATCGTCCTTGCCCAAGAGCGCGCTGATCGGCCTGTACTGGAAAGTCATCGGCTGGATCGTGGTGTTCGGATTGGTGTTCTCGGCCTACCTTGCGCTGGCGGCGGTATTGGTCGCCAGCATGAGCGGCGATGCATTCAGCGAGTTCTTCAAGTCGCAGGAATTCATGAAGAGCATTCCGCTTCTGGTGCTCGCGGGCATCGGCTACCTGGTGTTTGCGCTGGCGATGAATATCGTGATCCGGGTCTATCTGTTGCGTGATCTCTGGGTCAGGGTGCTCGGATCGATCAACGTCAGCGGTATCGAGACAGCCGCCAACGTTTCGGCGCGCGGCGGAATGGCGAGCGCGCTCGGCGAAGGATTCGCCGACGGCCTCGATGTCGGCGGCTTCTAAGGCTTCAGAGTCCTGATGGTCATGGATAGCGATACACCAACGCCTGCAAAATCGACCACGCTCGGTTCGGTGGCCTATTTCGACGGAACGTCGAGCCGGCGGCGCATGGTGACGCTCCGCCTTGCCGACCGGCTCGAAATCGACGAGGGCGAACAAACGCTGGCAGCGTGGGCCTACGCCGACATCCGCCGCGCCGACAGCCCGACCGGTATGCTGCGCCTGAGCTGCCTGACCGCGCCTCCACTGGCGCGTCTTGAACTTCGCGACAAGGAGCTTGCCAACGAGCTGGTGTCGCGCTGCACTGACATCGATGACCACATGATCGGCCGCCGTGGCGTTGCCGCTATCGTCGGCTGGTCGCTCGCGGCCGCGGTGTCGATCGTTGCGGTGGTGCTGTTCGGACTTCCGCTCGCGGCCGATCGCCTCACGCCGCTGGTGCCCGAAGCGTTCGAACGGCGGCTCGGCGATGTCGCAGACAGCCAGGTCAAGACGATGTTCGATGCCAAGGTGTGCGACAATGCCGCCGGGCAAAAGGCCTTCACCAAACTCATGACAGCACTTCGGGAATCCGCGGGCCTTGACACGTCAGTGCAGTCGGGCGTGTTGTCGAGCTCGGTGCCGAATGCCTTCGCGCTGCCGGGCGGCAAGGTCTATCTGTTCAACGGATTATTGGCGAAGGCTGAGAACGCCGATGAGATTGCGGGCGTGCTGGCCCACGAGCTCGGCCATCTCAAGCATCGCGACAGCATGCGCGCAATGATTCACAACGGCGGCACGTCGTTCCTGATCGGATTGTTGTTCGGCGACATCACGGGATCCAGCGCGCTGATCTTCGGCTCGCGCACGCTGGTGACGTCGTCGCATTCACGCGAAGCCGAGAACGACGCCGACAGTTTTGCGATCGACGTCATGCACCGGCTCGGCCGGCCGGCGAAGCCGACCGGGGAATTGCTGCTTCGGGTCACTGGAAAAGAGGGCAAGGGCCTCTCCATCATCTCCACCCATCCCTTGAGCGAGGACCGGCTGGCACGGATGAGCCGGCAAGACCCGCCAGCCGGCGGGCCGCCGCTGTTGACATCAGAGGAATGGCGATCGCTGAAATCGATCTGCGACGGCAAGATCTGACCGGACTGTCTTATCTACGGGCGCTCTTCCGTGATCTCGCCGCTTCGATCGGCGCAGGCGCCGCACCGGCCGGCTTCAAATCCCACACCGCCTGCATGGCCGAGAAGGCCTGTGCAATCATCGGCTCGTGGCGCCGCAACGTCAGGCAGGCGAAACCGAGATCGCAGGTCAGCGCCACCTTGTCGGCAGTCACGAAATTCCGTTTGCTCGTGACGCGGTCGAGCACGCTGTCGCGGGCGAGGCCGAGGCCATTGCCTCCTTCGACAAGATCGATCATCGCTTCTTCCTGATCGGCGAAGGCGATGCGCTTCGGCGATAAGCCGATCGACCGGAACACGTCGTCGAGCAGCCTCCGACGCGCCGAGTCATGCGGCGTTCCGATCCAGGGTAGGTCGGCGAGATCGGCCCAGCCCTTGCCGAGTACCTTGCCGCTCCATTCGCGTGGGGCGATCACGCGGTAGTCGAAGCGCGTCAGCGCCATGAACTGGAACTTGCCATCATCGATGGTGCGTTCGGACAGCATCCCTGACGTAAGAAATTCGGCTGGCGTGGCATCGATATAGTATCCCACGTCGAGCTCGCCTCTGCCGATCTGCGCCAGTACATCCTCGGCCATGCCGTAGCGCAGGAAGACTTCGGTCTTCTTCGACGAGGTGGCGAGGCTTCGCACGAACGGACCGAGCCGGATCGACTCGGGGTCGAGGATTGTGCCGACGCGCAACGTGCCCCGCAGCGATTCGCGCAAGGAATCCGCTGCTGTCCTGAAATCCGCCGACGCCGAGACCGTCCTATGGGCCAGCGGCAGCAGGGCCGCTCCGGCCTCCGTCAGGGTAAAGCCGCCCGGCGTCCGGTTGAAAAGCTGCAGGCCGGTGCTCTCCTCCAGGCCCTTCAATTGCAGGCTGACGGCAGGCTGGGTCAGGTGCAGCAAGGTGGCCGCGCGCGAAACCGTGCCTTCGCGGGCCACGGTGATGAAGCAGCGCAAAGCCTGGATCCGCGGCAGGTCGTTCATTTGAGAGACTTATAGCAAGCACCCATGACCCCATTAGACAGGATTTGCTCTTGGAAGTCACAACCTTTCATCGATAAAACTTGGCGTTGTCATTGGAAAAAGGTGGATAGCCCCGATTTGGGGGGCAAGACGGGATCGCCCCGCGGCCGGTTACTGCGGCAGGTTATTGACCTTTCGCACCCAGGCGCGCACGTCGGCCAGCACGTCCGGCAGTAGCGCCTTGACCTCTTGAACGGTCATGCCGGGCTTGATCCGGGGATCGTAGAGAAGGTTGAGGAGGTATTGGTCGTAAATATCGAAATAGCCTCTGGACACATTGTCGTTGAACATGGTCCAGGGCACGGTCGAGGTATCGTTGATCGGCCCGAGCGACTGCAGCAATTCCTCATAGGCGCAGTCGAAGAAGACGAAGTCGCCATTGTCGACGGTGAGGATCACGTCGGAATGCTCGATTTCGAATTTCTCGTTCTTGCGAAAGCCGGACAGGCATTGCGGGTCGAGCGAAGAGCGAATCTGGCGCGCCCGCTCGCTGCCGTAGAAGGTCGCAATCGTGCGCTGGAGATCGCGGTCGCGCACCAGCTTGACCTGCACATTAGCGTCTTCGCTGGTTTCGACCATGGCGATGTCGAGGTGCTGAACATGCGCGGCGATGTCGGCCACGATCTTCGCAAGCTGCGCCTTGCGGTCGGCGCGCGTGCCGTCGGCGAACACCCGCACCGGCCTGTCATATTTGCGGATGCGGTCGACGCGGCCGGCGAGATGATATTCGGCGCCGAAGGCAATCTTCAGAAAGCCCTCGACGATCTCGCTGTCGGTGAAGATCTTTTTCTCGGTGCGCTGACGCTGCGCGATGGCGGCAATATCGGCGAAGGCGGTGTACGGCGTGAAGGCTTCGCCAAGTGCCGCGGCGCACAGAGCAGCCGCTAGCATCCGTACATACAGGAATCGGCGGGGCGTGCGCATTCAAACGACGCTGCAGCAATCGGCGCGTACGCGCAAGGCTTGTTCAAGCGATCGCTGGCCGCGCCGGTGCAAGTTCCATCACTCCAGTGCTTGTAGGAGGTGTTCTCCGAAAGGCGCTTATCTTCCGGCAACCTTTGCTCTGATCGAGGCTACGTCAACGCCTCCGCCAGCCATCTTGGCCTCGGCTTGCGCCTTTACTGCATTGCAAAGCGCCATCAGGAAAGCATCGTGCGAGCATCGAACATCCATCTTTGTGTAGACCAGATCATACTCGATCGGCTCCCACGTTCCGAAGTCCGCGAGATTGTGCTGAATTTGCACCTCAAGGTTATCCAGCGCGGTGGCAAACTTGGCCTCAGCCGTCGCATGCGCTTCAAACTCGTGCCACAGCTCGAAGATTTCCTGTCCAGCATCGCCGGCAACACGGGTTCGGATTTCCTCAATTGCCGCACGTTCGCGTTCTGCCTTAAGCTTTTTTCGTTCGCCAACTTCGAAATAGGGGATATCCCCGGCCAACGCCTCCACCAGGTCGTGCACCAGGATAATCTTGAGCACGCGTCCAATATCGACGGGATGCTCAAGATGACGGTATGCAAGCAGCGCGATCAGCGCCATCTGCCAGGTGTGCTCGGCGACACTCTCGCGTCGTCCATCCGATAGCCAGCTATGTCGCAGCTCGCGCTTGAGGCGCTCGGACAGCCCAAGGAATTCCAGGATTCGGCTTGCTTCGTTTTCCATCCACTCACCTTTTCAAGACGAGCCGGTACGGCAGCCGAGACGTGGACGCTGCCTAGTTCCTCACGATAACCGGCGTGCCGATGCGGACGCGGCTATAGAGATCGGTCACGTCCTCATTGGTCATGCGGAAGCAGCCGGATGAGACCGCCTGTCCGATCGTCTCGGGCTCGTTGGAGCCGTGGATGCGGTACAGCGTCGATCCCAGATACATCGCCCGCGCGCCGAGCGGGTTGTCGATGCCGCCGGCCATGTGGCGCGGCAGATCCGGCCGGCGCCGGAGCATCTGAGCCGGCGGTGTCCAGCTCGGCCATTCCTTCTTCGCGCTGATGCGGTGGGTTCCGCTCCAGCGGAAGCCGTCCCGGCCTACGCCAATGCCGTAGCGGATCGCCTGGCCGTTGCCGAGCACGAGATAGAGCCGGCGTTCGGCGGTGTTGATGTAGATCGTGCCGGGCGCGTAACCGCCGGGAAAGTACACGGTCGTGCGCGGGATCGGGCTCGCTCCACTAGGCATGCCGGGCCGGAAGAAGCCGGGGCCGCCGCCCATGATGTCGCGCGAGTCTTCAAAGAAAAAGAGATTTTGGGCCTGCGCGTGACCGGTCCCCACCAGCATCGTGATTGCTGCAAACAGCAAAGCAAAAGCCCGGATCATTTTTCTCCCTCGCGAAAAATCTGAATATGCAGGTTGAGACAGGCCATAATTGCGGCGGTCGTGCAAGCAACGAGCCTGTGACCACAGCCATTTTCAAACACCGCGGTTAAAAAAGGCAACACGCCGGAATCGATGGCTGCATTGTTTCGCTAAACCTTTGACGAAACGTGCGAACAATGTTTGATCGTCGGCGGTTGTTAAGAACAAAGCGCGAAGGGGAATGAGACCATGAACGGTGCGGAAAGTCTGGTGCGGACATTGGTCGCGGGCGGGGTGGACGTCTGCTTCACCAATCCCGGCACCTCGGAGATGCATTTCGTCGCCGCACTGGACCGGGTCGAAGGGATGCGCTGCGTGCTCGGCCTGTTCGAGGGCGTGGTGACGGGGGCTGCCGACGGCTATTACCGCATGAAGGGCACGCCGGCCTCGACGCTGTTGCATCTCGGGCCCGGCCTCGCCAACGGTCTTGCCAATTTGCACAACGCCAAGAAGGCCAATTCCGGCATCGTCAACATCGTCGGCCAGCACGCGACGTACCATATCGGCTACAACGCCCCGCTGACGTCAGACATCGAAGGGCTGGCGCGGCCGATGTCGTCCTGGGTGCGGACCTCGCCGGATGCCAAATCCGTTGCCGCCGATGGCGCGGCCGCGATCGCCGCCGCCAAGAGTTCGCCGCCGCAGATTGCCACGCTGATCCTGCCCGCCGATACCGCCTGGAACGAGGCCGACGGCATCGCGCTGGCGCCGGCGGAAAGCCAGCGCGCCAATTATTCCGCGCAGGCCGTCGACAATGCCGCCAAGGTTTTGCGCAACGGCGGCGCGTCGACGCTGCTCTTGATGACCGGCAGCGCGCTGACCGAGCAGGGGCTGGCGCTGGCTGCCCAGATCGCGGGCAAGACCGGCTGCAAGGTGATGGGCCAGACCTACAATCCACGCATGGCGCGCGGCAGGGGCCGGTTCGCGATCGACCGCATCCCTTACGTGATCGAGCAGGCGCTGCCGATCCTGAAGGATTTTAAGAATATCGTATTGGTCGAGGCCAACGACCCCGTAGCGTTCTTCGCCTATCCGAACAAGCCGAGCATGCTGAAGCCGCAAGGGTGCGAAGTGCACCGCATGACCACGGGCGCGGAAAATTCCGTTGCCGCGCTGGAAGCGCTGGCTGGCGCGCTGCACGCGCACCCGCAGGACCGGCAGCCGCAAAAGATGGTCGAAATCGCCAAACCGACCGGTGCACTGACGCACGCCTCGATTGCGCAGGCGATTGCGATGGCGATCCCCGAAAACGCCATCGTGGTCGATGAATCCATCACCACCGGCCGCGGCTTCTTTCCGCCGACGGCCGCTGCCGCCCCGCACGACTGGCTGCAGAACATGGGCGGCTCGATCGGCTTCTCGACCCCGGTCGCGACCGGCGCCGCGGTGGCATGCCCGGACCGCAAGGTGATCTGCATGGTCGGCGACGGCAGCGCGATGTACACGCTGCAATCGCTGTGGACGCAGGCGCGCGAAGGCCTCAACGTCGTCACGATCGTATTCGCCAATAAGATCTACCAGATTCTGCGCGGTGAATTCGACGGCGTCGGCGCCGGCGAGCCGGGGCAGCGCGCGCAGGATATGCTCAAGATCGATCGTCCCGACCTCGACTTCGTGGCGCTTGCCAAGGGCATGGGCGTGCCGGGCCGCGCGGTCGCCAATGCCGACGACTTCAACAAGGCCTTGGCGGAAGCCATCGCCGAACCGGGGCCGCGGCTGATCGAAGTGCAGATGTAGGGCGACTGTCACCGCTCGCCTTCCTGGGAGGCGTTATGCAGACCGAGCTGAACAAGGTCGTGGCCGCACTGCACGAGTTCTATGCACGCGAAACTTTCCTGCTCGAGCGGGATGTCGGCGAGCGCGCGCTGACGCACCGGCTGGCGGTGCAGTTCGAAAAGCACTTCCCGGGCTGGGAGGTCGATTGCGAATACGACCGGCTCGGCGACCGTACGCTGCGGCTGCCGCACGGATCCACCGTCTCGACCGACGATCACCTCGCCAAATCCATCTATCCCGACATCGTGGTGCACCAGCGCGCCATTCCCAACAACCTGCTCGCGGTCGAGGTGCGCAAATCGACCAATCACCAACCGCTCGAACATGATCAGCACAAGCTGCGCGCGCTGACCGATCCGCATTTGTGGTTCGCCTACTGGGTCGGCGTGCTGCTGACGCTGGGCAAGACCCACGTCGCGATGTCAGAGGTCTATACCAGCGGCGTTCTCGACCGGGCCCTGTCCGGCTGGTTCGCGCAGCAACTGAAGGATGCAGGGCTAAGCGCAGGCTGAAGCCCGCGAAGGGAGATTTTTATGACGCTCAGTCGATCGATCCTGGCCATCGCATTTGTCGCCGTCGCACAGCACGCTCTGGTGCAGCAGGCCGCCGCGCAAGCTTCCGCGCCCGATCTGGAAGCCATTCTGGCCCATCCCAAAATCGCCAAGTCGCTCGACGACATCAAGGCTGACGACGAGCGGGCCTTCACCGAGCAGAAGCGCATCACCGAAATCCCGGCGCCGCCGTTCAAGGAAAAAGTCCGTGCCGAATATTTTCAGAAGCGGATGCAGGAGCTCGGCTTCAAGAATGCGTCGATCGACGCCGAAGGCAATGTGATCGCGCTACGCAAGGGCAGTGGCGGTGGCCGGCCCAAGCTCGTGGTTTCCGCGCATCTCGACACGGTGTTCCCCGAAGGCACCGACGTCACGGTAAAGGAAAAAGACGGCGCGATCGTAGCGCCAGGCATCGGTGACGATTCACGCGGCCTTGCGACACTGCTGTCGCTGATCAAGGTGATGAACGAAAACGGGATCGCGACCGTCGGCGACATCCTGTTCGTCGGCACCGTCGGCGAGGAAGAGCTCGGCAATTTGCGCGGCGTGAAGGCGCTGTTCCGCGATCACACCGATATCGACGGCTTCATCTCGATCGACGGGCTTGGCATCACCCGCGTCGTCAACCAGGCGACCGGCAGCCATCGCTATCAGTTCACCTTCAAGGGCCCGGGCGGGCACTCGTTCCAGGAATTCGGACTGCCAAGCGCGACGCATGCGATGGGCCGGGCGATCGCGAAAATTTCCGAGCTGCAGCCGCCATCCGATCCGAAGACCACGTTTACCGTCGGCACCGTCACCGGCGGCACCTCGGTCAACGCCATCGCCGCGGAAGCGAAGATGGCCGTCGACATGCGCTCGAACGCGACCGAAGAGCTCTTGAAGCTCGAAGCCCGGCTGCTCGAACTCGTGAAGGAAGCGGTGGCGGATGAGAACGCGCGCTGGAAATCCGACAAGATTGCGGTCGAGGCAAAACTGATCGGCGACCGGCCGGCGGGCATTGTCGCGATGGATTCGCCGATCGTGCAGGCGACCCAGCGCGCGGTCTCTGCCGTTACCAAGGGGCCGCAGCCGACCTTTGCGGGTTCTTCCACCGATTCCAACATCGCGATGTCGCTCGGCATCCCGGCCGTCACCATTGGCGGCGGTGGCGAGGGCGGCAACTGGCACTCGCGCAACGAATGGTACAAGCCAACCAACGCCTGGTACGGCCCGCAGAACGCCCTGTTAACCGTACTGATGCTGACCGGGCTGGATGGCGTGACCAAACCGGCGCTTGCGGTGCGAAACGCCGCGAAATAGGGGCAGACTGTCCCCAGTGCCGTTAACCATGCCCCCGATTGGACAAATTGTCGGCCAATTGCGGCCAAAGCGGTAACGGAACATCGTTCCCCAGTAGTTCTACGTGCGTGGGGGATGTGGCATGGCGTACAGGATCGTGGCGGAACGCAAGGACGAGACCGTCAGGATGGACCGAAGCAGCATGCTGGTGGCGGTCGCCAAAGCGCGGGTCTGGGCCAGCGAGGGATGGAAGGTCACCATCATCGTCGGCGACGAAAACGAGGTCGCACCGGCCGACGCGCGCCGGCTTTCCTTCGTCTGATCGAAGATTCGTGTGCCGTCTCATGACGGCCTCCAAATAGAGTGGAACCGGGAACCCGGGCCGACGTTACACCTGCGGGCAGGCTTTTTGGAGCAATGCCATGCGGTGGCGGTCTGCAACCACAGACGCCGACGAAATGCGCGGCACCAGCGACGACGACATCTCCTATGCAACCGGATGGACCATCAGCGGGCTAGCGACGCTCGGCACCATCGTGGCGATCTGGGTGCTCGGGATCTGATGTAACTCCATCACTGCGCGACCCGCGTGCCGCCGGTCATGGGCGGTGCCGTCTTGCGTCCGAGGTGCTGTCTTGCGTCCGATCCAACGGGCCAAGCGCCACCAGCAGGCACCGCACCTGCAAACTATTTCAGGGGATCGAACATGAGAACTTCTGCATTGGCTGTCTTCCTGCTGATGGCGATCTCTCTATCGCCCAGTCCAGCTACGTCGCAGGGCCTGGAAATTGGTCCTGGCGGAGTTCGTTTCTATGGGCACTGCGATCAGCTAAGACGTTCCTGCGAGCGCGGCGAAGGCGGTTGCCGCCGATATCGGGAAACCTGCGAAAGGCGGGTTCGACGCGGTGACCTATGTGAAGAATTACGAGCAGCTTGCCTGTACAAGGATAGGTTGGGCGAACGAGGCGAGGGAAATTGCCGACGGTATCGCGAGACCTGTCGTTGAAGTGGTCTGATCGTCGGGGCTGATCCGCTTGCGGGCGACCATGATGCATGTCCCGTTGCTGCTGCGGCTGTTTCCGCGCGGCTTTATCCTGGCGGCAGTCGGTCGCATTCAGCTACGAAAACGCGGATGAAACTTTGCGTCCTCATGGCGCGTTTCGGCCGGCCGCCGGTGCAGGTCGTTTGCTATGATAGCCGCTATGCGGCGGATTTCACAGGCTCGCACGCCGTGAGCCGGATTTTGCCGGATCGCGTGAAGCGGAAATGCGTTCTCATGATCCTTCCGTCGTAGCCGCGATAATCCAGGGAAATGCCGTCCTCCTCCGGCGTCAATGCGTCGATAGCGAACGCGTCGTTTCCCGCTCTGGCGAGCCGTGGCCGCCAATATCGTTCCATCTCCGATCGACCGTTGAAGCTGCCGCCCTCGCAGCATTCCACGCTGGCCGCATCATCATACAGGTCCAATAGTGCATCGAGGCGCCGCTGCTTGCAGGCATCGATCCAGTCGACGACAACAGCTACAGCATCGAAACGGTTGTTCGTGTTTGCCATGTCCGGTCCTCCCGCGGATTACTAACGGCAAAGCGAATGAACACGTTGTGAACCAAGCGTTCAGGCGCGGTTGGGTGGGTTCCACACATGGAACTGCCGGGCTCCAAACGCATTTCCGCCGAACTATTATTGGCTTCTGATTGCGGGGCAGGACCGTTTAAATCGGAGTCCTGCATGCTCAAACAAATCCTTGTTGCGTCTATCCTTGTTGTAACCGGGTCTATCGCTTCGGAAGCCCGTCCTTCCCGCATCGCTCAAATACCCGAATGCAATGTGACCATGCCCTGCGACTTCTCGTTTTCGCAGCCGCGTCGTGAGCGGATTAGTTCTTATACACATCAAGCGACCGCACAGAGTTATCGTCGCGAATTGGCGGACGTGAGTGTCGATCGCGGCCAAACGGTCGGCGGTCGCCCGGCCGGTTGTCCCCGCTCGTTCTGCGGCTGCGGCGCGTCTATACGTGTTTTCGGCCGGATCGTGCCTGGTCTAAATCTCGCGTCCAATTGGCTGCGCTTTCCACGGACAGCGCCTGCACCCGGAATGGTCGCTGCGCGGCGTGGGCACGTTTTCGTTCTAGAGCGACATGTCGAAGGCGATACGTGGATGGCATACGATGCGAACTCGGGCGGCCGCGCAACGAGAATTCATGCACGCTCGTTACGGGGGTACACGGTTGTTAACCCGCATGCTGCTTGAATGGTGGTTTAATCCCCTGTGAAAATTCGATAGCGCGGTTGTGCCGGAATTGGCGCTGCCGCGCTGGCTAAAACGAAGAGGTCGCCGTTGAGCGACCTCTTTTCCTGAAACGGGTATAAGTTGAATTCAATTCATATGATCTCGATCGGCGCCACTTAATTCATTGGGATTGGCATTTGGCCGAATTCGATATCGACGCGATCGTCGCCGCGCTAAACGCGGCTGCACTTGATCGCGCGGCGCCATTGCGCGATAGGAACGAAAATCTGCGACACGCATTGGACCGGGTGTCGCACATCCCCGATGCGACATTGACTGAAAGGACCTCAGCGCCGCCGCTGGGGCCCTTTCTGCTGATGTCCTGCAGCAAGGCTCCGCTCGCAAACGCGGAGAGCGCCTTCAAAACGCCCGGCGCCGCGGCGGCGGACCGGCTTGCGGGTGGCGCGCACGGGTGAGTTCGGAAATAGCGATCAGCGCGGCGCCCGCGATGATGGTGATGGCCGTCATCACAAGAAGGGTTGTAAGCATGGTTCGCTCCCGGAAAGTGCCGCTACCACGACGCCCCGAGAATCGTGTTCCGGCAAGACGGGCAAACTACGGGCCGCGACTTATTGGCGAAAGGGAAACAGCCTGCCCGATGAGTCTGATGCCGGACAGACGGCGATCCGGCACGGGATTTCAATGGCCCTCGTGAACGAGGATCACGGGCATGCCAACACGACGGCGCATCAAGCATGAGAAGACCTTCGAAGAGCGGCTGGCGGAAGAGGCCAAGCGCTTCAGAGAGGCGGCAAGAGAGGCACAGCCCGGCATGGCCCGGGAACTGCTCTTGCGGCGGGCGCGACAGATGGAAGCCGCATCGCGGCTAAACGAATGGCTCCGCTCGCCCGGCATGAGAGCGCCGGAGTAAGCCGCCTCGGCTTCGCCTCTCTCATCCTGTGGGCCGCAATGGACTCCTCAAGGGGAACAGGACGTTCCTGGCACGGTTGCCCCGTCAGAGGAGGTGCCCATGACCGAAAAGCCCACGCATGAACAGCTTGAGGAATTGAAGAGGCTCAGCCGCGAGGCCCGCGTCCCCGATCAGTCCGAAATCGTGACCTCGAAGGAAGAGGCAGAAATTCGCATCCGCGACCTGAAGGAAAAAGCCCGCATCGAATAGGTAAGCCAATTTCGATGCGCCTACGCGCGAAACGCCGGTAACGCGACTATCTGCCGAATAGGCGGGTACCAAAAAGACAAAAGCCCCGATTTACGGGGCTTTGAATGGTGGACGCACAAGGGATCGAACCTTGGACCTCTCCCGTGTGAAGGGAACGCTCTCCCGCTGAGCTATGCGTCCGGGAAGTGTGGGCGAACAATGAGCCCCGTCAGAGCCCGCGATTTACGAAGGACGAGCCCATAGTGTCAAGCGATCAGTCGGGCCGTGACCTCGCGTTTTCGCGCAGGGAGAGAGAAATTACGCCCCCTGCTGGCGGGCCCGCGAAGCGTGCGACTGTAGCGCGCGGATGCGCTCGGCCAGCGTCCCGCCGCCTTCCGCCATGGCGGGGGCGGCACCGGCGACGTCGTTGGCGGGCTTGGCCGGCACTTTCGGCACGTCCGGTTCCGCCGCCAGCATGGCCTCGATCGCCGAATTCGGTCCCTCGAGCTGCATCGCGAGTTTTGCAACTTCGGCCGCGATGTCGTTGATGCGCTCGCGGAGCAGTGCGTTCTCCATCCGCTCGGTCGCCCAGGAGCTTTCGGCCTGCTGCTGGATCGCGTTGATGTCGCGCTGCAGTTTGGCGCGCTCGTCGCGGGCGATGCGGAGCTGTTCTTCCAGCGCGGCCTTTTCAGCTCGCAATTTTTCCACGGTCGGCGACTTGCCGCCGCTCATGCCTGCGATCTCCTCGCGCAGTTCGCGTGCGGCGCGTTCGGCGTTTTCGTTCGCCTGCCGGAGCTGATTGTTCTCGTATTCGCGCTCAGCCAGGATCTTGCCTTGCGTCGCCAACCGCGCTTCGAGGTCGTTGACGCGGTTGCCGAGCATCTCGGCTTCCTTGACCTGCACGATCAATTGCCGGTCGAGATCGGTGACGCGCTGGCTCAAATTTTCGACGCGGCTACGTGCTTCCGTCAATTCGCGCGTCGCGTGCTCGGACTCGGCGCGCTCCTGCGCGAGGCGGGCCTGAGTTGCCGAAAATTCCTTCTCGGCGTCGCCGACGCGGTCCTTCAGTTCCTCGATCTGCGTGCGCACCGTGACCAACTCGACCTGGCGGCTGTCCGCCATCATCGAACGGTTGTTCAATTCGTGATTGATCCTGGCAAGTTCGGCCTGCTTGTCGGTCAGCGCCTGCTCGGCGTTGCGCAACAGTTCGGTCTTGGCCGCGAATTCCTCTTCGGTGGCGCGTAGCTGCTCTTTCATCGCCTTCTCGCGCGCTTCGAGCGCGAAGATCGTAGCGTTCTTTTCGCCGAGCTCGATCTTCATGCGATTGATCGCATCGCTCTTCTTGCCGAGTTCGGCGAGTTGGCTGGTGGTCTTGTTCTTGAGCTGCTCGACGCTCATTTCGAGCCGCCGCGCCGACATGGCGAATTCCGCGCGCAACTGATCCTTGTCGGCCTGGATCTCGGCCATCGACAGCGGCGTCGCCGCTTCCAGGCGCCGGGTCGTCAGCCGCACCGCGCGGTTATGCACCAGCGGAACGATCATCAGGCCGAACAACATCGAGACCAGAAAACCGATCGCCAGATACATGATCGGCTCGATCATGGATGGTTACTCCACACAGACAAGGAATCGTTAATCACATTGCCACGCCAGCCCGACCCTGCGCCAGCCCGATGCCGCGTTAACCTGAATCCATCCGGGGAGACTTGGCGTCTATGCTTGAAGCTGGGCTTAGAACGGGTTCCAGGTCGCCCGCGGGGTATATTTGAGATAGCCGACATTGGCGCCGAGCCTTAAGCCGATGCCGGAACGGATCGGCACCAGCACGATGTTGTTGGCGGTCAGCGCGGTCATGCCGAAGCCACCGACGATATAGGCGGAGCCGTCGATGCCGACGAAGCGCTGATAGATCGCGTTGGTGGCGGGCAGGTTGTAGACCAGCGTCATGGTGCGCGCGCCATCGCCGCCCCAGTCGAAGCCGACCGACGGCCCCTGCCAGTAGACACGCAAGTCGCCGGCATTCTTGGTGTAGAGCGTGCCTTCGCCGTAGCGTAGGCCCGCCACAAAGGCGCCGGAGCCTTCCTCGCCGAGCACATAGCCATTGGGCAAGCCCCATTGGCTCACCGCCCGTTCGATGACCGAAGCGAGGCCGCGCGAGACGTTGCCGAAGAATTTGTGCCCGGCCGACACCAGTTCCTCGGGCCCGAAAGTCTCGGGACCCGGCTGCCGCTGCGGCGGCGGGTAAGGCCCGCCCGGTGGGGGCGGATAAGGCCCTCCCGGCTGCGGCTGCTGCGCAGAAGCTGGCACGGTCCAGCACATCAGCGCGGCGAACGTCACCGCGGCAAGGCGTGAAGCAAACGTCATGAAAAGACCCCTGGCATCGAAATCTGGCCGCCGCCTTAACCTGACGCCAACAAGCATGGCTCTAGGTTGCGCCCAGTGTCCCCTCGACTCGCATGTTATCGGCACCAACTATGACGGCACAACGGCATTTTCGGCGCTTCGATATGACGACACAAATCCACCCTTTCAGGCTTCCTGCCATCGGCCAAGGAAAATCAGCGGTGCAATTGGTACCAATTCAGACAACGACGGCACAACGGCAGGAAAGATACGGCTCGCGCCCCCAAATGGCCGCTTTTGCCTTATTGGCAAGTTTTTTTTGCGTAGCCAGCCTTGATTTTGCCGCGCGCGCCGCGACCACCGAGCGCGTGGTGGTGAACCGCTATTCCGGCCTCGCCATCGGAGGCTTCGATCCCGTCGCCTACTTTACGGAATCCATGGCCGTCGAGGGCTTACCCGATTTCGAGGCTCGCGAAGCCGGCGCCGTCTGGCGTTTCCGCAACGAGGGCAATCGCGCCTCTTTCGTCGCGCATCCGGAAATCTACGGGCCTCAGTTCGGCGGCTATGACCCGGTCGATCTGGGGCGAGGGGTAACCTACGCAGGCAACCCGCGCTTTTGGGTGGTTGCGGGCCAGCGGCTCTATCTTTTCGGCCGCGAGGACAACCGCGATGCGTTCGCCGCAGAGCCGGCGCGTTTCCTCGAGGAAGCCACCGCGCGTTGGCCGGCGCTCGAGCGAGGGCTGGCGCAGTAGCTTGCGCCGTAGCCCGGGCTACAGGCGCCTTGTTTAGGGCGCCGCCTTCGGATCGCCCCAGGCGATGAATTCCGGAACGATGAAGCCCGTCCGTCCCGTGCCAAATTGCAGGGCGGCGCCGCTTGAATCCGTGATCTTGCCGCCGGCGGCCGCGACGACGGCATGGCCCGCGGCCACGTCCCATTCCGAGACCGGCGACAGCCGGGGATAGATATCGACGGAGCCTTCGGCCACCCGGCCCAATTTGACCGCCGAGCCAAGCTCGCACCGTACGGCCTCCGGTCTTGCGGCAATAAACGCTTCGGTCCTGGCATCGCCATGCGAGCGGCTGACCGCCACGGTCCATGGCTGGCCGCGCGGCGGGCAGGGGCGAGTACGTATAGGCTCGACGAGCGGCTTGCCCTTGCCGAGCGTCAGCCGCTCCGCGCCGCCTCCGACAATGCCGCGCCAGATCAGCCCGAGCGCAGGTGCGCTGATAATGCCAAGCAGCGGAGTCCCCTGGGTCACCAGCGCCAGGTTGACGGTGAATTCGTTGCGGCCAGCGACGAATTCCTTGGTGCCGTCGAGCGGGTCGATCAGAAAGAAGCTCTCCATATAGGGCAGCGCGGACGTTTGGACGCGCTCCTCCGAGAGCGCAGGTATTTCGGGCGCTACCCGGGCAAGTCCCTCGGCGATGATTCGGTCGGCCGCCAGATCGGCCTCCGTTACCGGCGAGCCATCGGTCTTGCCATCGACCTTCATGGCGGAACGGTTGACGGCAAGGATGGCGGCGCCGGCCCGGATCACGATCTCGGTCAGCGGTTCGATCAGCACTGCTGCGGCCTCGCGATCGAGCGCGGGCGGACGTGCCTCATTCATGAGCTCGGCCCATTTGCTGTTCGTCCTGCCTTACCATTGCCGCCCCCTGCTGGCAGCACGGGGCTGCGCAGTGTATCAAACCGATAAGCACGCGTGATTCGTAACGGTCCGCCAGCAATTTGCGACCCGGCGGCTTTCCAGGAACCCATGATGTCTGGCACTTCATCTCCCGGTCCGGCTCCCGATACCCTCGAACTTGCGGCGCTGTTGTGTTCGCGAGTCTGTCACGATCTCATCAGCCCGGTTGGCGCGATCGTCAATGGGCTTGAGGTGCTTGACGACAACCCGAAGCCCGAAGACCGCGATTTCGCGCTCGATCTGATCCGCAAGAGCGCCAAGACCGCCTCCGCACGGTTGCAGTTCTGCCGCCTGGCGTTTGGCGCTGCGGGATCGGCGGGCGCGCAGATCGATCTCGGCGACGCCCAGACCATGGCACGCGGCCACATCGAGGACGGCAAGATCACGATCAGCTGGAATCTGCCGCGGCTGTTGCTGCCGAAGAACCGCGTCAAGCTGCTGTTGAACATGCTGATCATCGCGCAGCAAACGATCCCGCGCGGCGGCACGCTGACGATCGATCCGATCGGCGACGGCGAGACGATGGGTTTTCGCGTCACGTCTTCGGGCCTCAACGCGCGCGTGCCGCAGAACATCGCCAATCTCGTGAGCGCGAGTTCGACGGCGACCGTCGACGCGCATGCGGTGCAGCCTTACTATACGCGGCTGTTGGCGCAGGCCTGCGGGCTGAACGTGACGCTTGAGCCCGACGGGGAAAAGGTACTCGTTACTGCTTCCTGAGCGCGCCACCGCGCCGACATGGTTAACCAACGGTTGAAGAGAGGCGGCAGAATTCATTTCTGCTGTCTTATCTCTTTGTTGATCCCGTTCTTTTCCATTTGCTCAACCAATATTAAACGCTTTGCATAGAAGCTGGCCGTGTTCCGTAAGGCGCGTCGATGTCGCGTGCCGGTGCGTACGAAGGCCAGTTTCATGGATGATTTGTTGCGGGAGTTCCTGACTGAAACCAGCGAGAGCCTGGATACGGTCGACAATCAGTTGGTGCGGTTCGAGCAGGATCCGAGCGACGCGAAGATCCTCGATAACATCTTCCGCCTGGTCCACACCATCAAGGGCACCTGCGGCTTTCTGGGCCTGCCGCGGCTAGAAGCACTCGCCCATGCCGGCGAGACCTTGATGGGCAAATTCCGCGACGGCATGCCGGTCAAGGCCGAAGCCGTGACGCTGATCCTGTCCTCCATCGACCGCATCAAGGAAATCCTCGCAGGTCTGGAGGCCACCGAGACCGAGCCCGAGGGCACCGACGAAGACCTGATCGAGAAGCTGCATGCGATGGCCGAAGGCGGCCACCATGCCGAGGTGCCGCCTGAACCCGCAGCCGCGCCCGTCGTGGCCGCGCCGCCGGCGCCGCCCGCGATGACGCCGCCCGCGATGACCAAGGGCACGCTGGTCGAGCAGGTGCTGGAACGCCCGTTGCGTCCGGGCGAAGTCTCGCTCGACGACCTCGAGCGCGCCTTCCGCGAGACCGCGACCGACGTCGCGCCGGCACCCGTCGCCAAGGCGGCGCCGGCGCCGGAAGCCAAGGAAGCTGCCAAGGAAACTGCGAAGGAAACAAAGGCAAAGCCGGCCAAGCGCGCCGCCGCCGTCGAAGTCGACGGCGAGGTCGCCGACAAGATCGCCAACCAGTCGATCCGCGTCAACGTCGATACCCTCGAACATCTGATGACGATGGTCTCCGAGCTGGTGTTGACCCGCAACCAGCTCCTGGAAATCTCCCGCCGCAACGAGGACACCGAGTTCAAGGTGCCCTTACAGCGGCTCTCCAACGTCACCGCCGAGCTGCAGGAAGGCGTCATGAAGACGCGGATGCAGCCGATCGGCAATGCCTGGCAGAAGCTGCCGCGCATCGTGCGCGACCTCTCGGGCGA
>NZ_AXAU01000004.1 GCF_000472965.1 Bradyrhizobium murdochi
ACGTCGAGCTTCCGTTTGCCGGTATCGATCCCGGCACAGATTGTGGTACGCTTGGCCATCTTCGTCGACCCTCCCTTGTGATGCGAACCTAAAGTTCGTTCAACCATCCGGGTCCCGATGAAGTGCCGACTGCGATCTTGCTACGTAAGACAGCCCTCTAGGCTTCGGTGGGCATCGATCCGATCAATCGGCGGCCCAGCCCGGGTGGCCACCCAGGCTGGGCCATTCCTCACGGAACGATGCCAGTTTAATCCTTCGCGCTAATACAAGGGTGGGCAAAGGCGCGTTTGCGCCGTGCCCACCATCTATCCACTGGTTCGCTCGGTGGTGGACACGCTTCGCTTTGCCCACCCTACGGATCTTAATGCGTCGCCGCCGTCGCCTGCGCACCCGCCTTCTTCGCCTTCCGCTCCTTCAGCCAGTTCTCGAACCGCTGGATCACGACGAAGAACGTCGGCACGAACAGCACCGCCAGGCACGTTGACGCCAGCATGCCCGAGAACACGGTGATGCCGATCGACTTTCGCGCATTGGCGCCGGCGCCGGTAGCGAGCACGAGGGGCACGACGCCGAGGATGAAGGCGAACGAGGTCATCAGGATCGGACGGAAGCGGGCGCGAGCTGCCTCGACGGCGGATTCCAAGAGCGGTTTGCGGTTGCGCACGTGAAGTTCGAGCGCCACCTCGACGATCAGGATGGCGTTCTTGGCCGACAGCGCGATCAGCAGGATGATGCCGATCTGGGTGTAGAGGTTGTTCTCGATCCTCAGCCCGCTCAGCACCAGCATCGGCCCGAGCAATGACAGCGGTACCGCAAGAATGACCGAGATCGGCGCGTACCAGCTCTCATATTGTCCGGCCAGCACGAGATACACCAGCAGCAGGGCCAAGCCGAACGCCCAGTAGATCTGGCCGCCGACGACCTTCTCCTGGTACGACATCGCTGTCCACTCGAAGCCGGTGCCCGGCGGGAGCGTCTTGGCGGCGATCTCTTCCATCAGGTTCATCGACTGGCCGGAGCTGTAACCCGTCGCCGGCAGCCCGATGATGGATGCCGATGGGTAGAGATTATACAGGCTGATCAGCGACGGCCCGACCGCCGGCGTGATCTTCGCCACCGCGCCGAGCGGGATCATGTCGCCCTGGCTGTTGCGCACGGTCAGCTTTTCGATGTCGCGCGGGGTCAGGCGGAATTGCGCATCTCCCTGCGCATAGACCTGGAAGGTGCGGCCGAACTTGTTGAACTGGTTGACGAAGCTCGATCCCATGTAGGACGACAATGTCGAGAAGACCTGATCGGTGGTGACACGCATGGTCTGGGCCTTGACCCGGTCCACCTCGACGTCGAACTGCGGCACCGTCGAGCGGAACGGCGAGCTGACCCGCTGCAGCGCGCTTTGCGACGCCGCATTGGAAACCATCGCGCCCGTGATCGCCTGCAGCTTGCTGAAGTCGGAAATGCCGTCGCGGAGCTGCACCTGCATCGCAAAGCCGGCGGCATTGCCGATCCCCTGGATCGGCGGCGGCGGGACCACCAGGATCCGCGCCTCCTCGATGACAGACAGTCTTTCGTTCAGGCCGACGAACAGCGACCGCAGATCCTCGCCCTCGCCGCGCGCACTCCATTCTTTGAGGATCAGATAAGCCACGCCGGCATTGGCGAGGCTGGAGGAATTATCGAGGGCGGAAATGCCGGCGATGGTGATCACCTGCTCGACGCCCGCGGTTTTGCCGGTGATGTCGCTGACGCGGGTGAGCACACGCTGCGTGCGGTCGAGCGCCGCGCCATCCGGCAATTGCACGGCCACGAGCAGATAGCCCTGGTCCTCGATCGGGATGAAGCCGGTCGGCACCCGTGACAAGCCATAACCGCCGATCGCGATCAGGATCAACGCACAGATGACGGATACATTGCTATGCGCGACCAGCCGACCGATCACCCGGCCATACCAAGCCTCGAGACGGTTATAGACCGCATTGAAGCCGCGATAGAAAAAGTTGCGCTGTTCCGGCGGCGCGGGCCGGCGCAGCCACAGGGCGCACTGCGTTGGCTTCAACGTCGCCGCGTTGATGGCACTGAGCAGCGCGGTTGCGGCGATGACCAGCGCGAATTGCGCATACATCCGCCCCGTCAATCCCGGCAGGAACGCCGACGGCAGGAACACCGAGACCAGCACCAGCGTAATGCCGATGATCGGCGCGAACAGCGCGTCCATCGCGCTGATCGCGGCGTCATGGCCGGACATGCCCTTCTCGATATTATGGGCTGCGCCTTCGACCACGACGATAGCGTCGTCAACCACGATGCCGATTGCGAGTACGATCGCAAACAGCGTCGAGATGTTGACGGTAAAGCCGAGCGCCGCCATCGCTGCGAACGCTCCGACGATCGTCACCGGCACGGTGGTCGCCGGCACCAGCATCGCGCGCCAGTCCTGCAGGAAGATCAGGATCACGACGAGCACAAGCAAGCCGGCCTCGATCAGCGTCTTGTAGACCTCGTTGATCGATTCGGAGACGAACTTGGTGGTGTTGAATGGCGTGTCGTACTTGATGTCCTGTGGGAATCCCTTCGCCAACTCCGCCATTTTTCTCTGGACCGCCTGCTCGACCTCGAGCGCGTTGGCGCCCGGCGACTGGAACACGCCGATGCCGGTGGCCGGCTTGTTATTGAGCGAGAACATCTGGCTGTAGGTCTGGGCGCCGAGTTCAACCCAGCCGACGTCGCGCACGCGCGTGACGTCGCCGCTATTGCCAGTCTTGACGATCACGTTTTCGAACTCAGTAGTGTCGTCGAGCCGGCCGCTGACGTTCAGCGTATACTGGAACGCCTGCCCGGCAGGCGCCGGCGGCGCCCCGACCTGGCCTGCAGTGACCTGCTGGCTTTGCTGCTGGATCGCCGAAATCACGTCCTGCGGCATCAGGTTGCGCGCCTGCAGCTTGTTCGGATCGAGCCAGACCCGCATCGAATACTGGCCGGCGCCGAACACGGTGACGTTGCCGACGCCGGGCAGGCGCGACAGCTCGTCGCGAATGTTGATGGTGGCGTAATTGCTCAGGAACAGGCTGTCATAGGTCGCTTTCGGCGATGTCAGCGTCACGAACAAGAGGATCGCCGTCGACCTCTTCTGCACCGTGACGCCCTGGTTCTGCACCGATTGCGGCAGTTGCGAGAGCGCGCTCGAGACCCGATTCTGCACCAGCACCTGCGCGAAGTTGAGGTCGGTGCCGATCTTAAAGGTGACCGTCAGCGAATAGGAGCCATCGGCGCCGCTGTAGGACTGCATGTACAGCATGTCCTCGACGCCGTTGACCTGCTGCTCGATCGGCAGCGCTACTGTATCGATCACGGTTTTCGCGCTGGCGCCGGGATAGCGTGTAGTGACCTGCACCGTGGGCGGCACAACGTCGGGATATTGCGCAACCGCGAGCCGGAACAGGCAGACGCCGCCGATCAAAATCATCAGGATCGCGATGACGTTGGAAAGAACGGGCCGCTCGATGAAAAATTTTGAAATCATGGCCGGCTCCTACTTGGCCGACGCTGGCTGCGCTTCGACTACTTTCACTTGCGGATCGACCTTCTGGCCAGGTATCGCACGCAGCAGCCCGGCGGTAATCACGCGGTCGTCGGGCTTGAGGCCTTCCTCGATGACGCGTAGTTCGCCTTCCAGCGGTCCGACGCGCACCTTGCGCTGCTCAACGACATTTTCGCCGTTCACGACCAGCACATAACGGCCGGACTGATCGCTGCCGAGCGCGACGTCGGGCACGAGCAGCGCGTTCTGCACCTGGTCCAAAGGCACGCGAATTCGGACGAAGAAGCCCGGCAGCAGCGCGCGGTCCGCGTTGGGCAGCACGCCGCGCACGGGCAGCGTGCCGGTCGACTGATTCAGCGTCGTGGCGGCATAGTCGAGCTTGCCGTTGTGCGGAAAGCCGGTCTCGGTCTGCAATCCGACCTCGATCGGCACTTGCCTGAGATCATCGGGCGTCAGGCCGCGCCGGCGCGCTTCCTCGCGGATCCGCAGCACGTCCTGTTCGTTGACGTTGAAATTCACATAGATCGGGTCGAGCGCCACGATGGTGGCGAGTTGCGTCGGCGACGAGGCGCCGACGAGTTCGCCGACGGAGACGAGATGCGCGCTGACGACGCCGTCGAACGGCGCGACCACATTGGTGTAGCCGTAGTTAACTGCCGCGATCTTGGTATTGACCTGGGCCTGCAGCAGGCTCGCCTGCGCATTGTCGCGGGCCGCGGTGGAATTATCCAGCGTGGCCTGGGAAACGGCCTGCCGCTGCACCAACTCCTGCTGGCGCTTGAAATCCGCCTCGGTCTGTCGCACCGAAGCCTGCGCGCCGGATTCCGCGGCCTGCGCCTGTTCGAGCTTCAGCTTGTAAGTGTCCGGCTCGATCGTGAACAGGGATGTGCCTTCTTTGACGTAGGCGCCGTCCGTGTAGTTGATCGATTGCAGAAAGCCCTGCACGCGCGCGACCAGATCGACATTCTTGATCGCCGCCGTATTGCCGGTCGCTTCCAGATAGCGCGTGAAAGGCCGTTGCAGGGGCGGTGCAACTTCGACTTTCGGCGGCGGAGGCGGGACAAAAGTATTTTGTTCGCAGGCACTTAAGATGCCCATCGCAGCAATGGCGAAAGCTGCGCGGCAGGCGGCAGCGCCTTTTTGCGCGGCGGTGCCGTGTGATCTCAGGCGTGCAGGCGAACGCCAAGCCTTCATTTTTGGTGCCTCAATCGGTCTTGTTTCTGGAAAAGGCTTTAATCAGAAATCGGCTTTCCGCCATCCCATGAAAATAGCAACAATCCGCTTGCGGCGGAACTGGAAAGCGAAAATGATACGACCCGATTTTTTCTGAAAGCACATTTCACTTCGGTTGGAGCGGCGGCTTCCGGCGACGACAAAGGATTTATTCAAATGATCAACACGGTGACGCGCGCGAGAAAGCTTGGACCGTTACTGGCAGCCGCGACATTCGCAATTGCAGCACCCGTACTTGCGCAGGCGCCGAGCCAGGCGCAACGCGACGCGATCAAGTCGCAGTGTCGTTCGGACTATATGGCGCGTTGCTCCAGCGTGCCGCCGGGCGGCGAGGCCGCGCTGCAATGCCTGCAGAAGAACATGTCGAGCCTCTCATCGGGCTGCCAGAGCGCGGTGCGCGCGGTGGAAGCACCGGCAGCCGCGCCTGCCAAGCCGGCGGAGACGGCTAAGCCCGCCGAACCCGCCAAGCCGGCCGAGACAGCAGCACCGAAATCCGCAGCGCCTGCTGCCGCAACGGCGGCGCCGGCCAAGTCCGCTGAGCCAAAGACTGCCGCTGCCCCTCCTGCCGGACAACCGTCCAGCGCCCAGATCTCCGCGATCCGCAGCGCATGCCGCTCCGACTATCCGAAGGTCTGTGCTGGCGTGCCGACCGGCGGCGCGCCGGCACTGCAGTGCCTGGAAAAGAACAAGGCCAAGCTTTCAGCCGGCTGCGAGAAAGCCGTCTCCGCCGCGAGCGGCGGTGGCGCGGCACCTGCCGCAGCAGTCGCTGCTCCGGCCGCAGCGGGAGCCGCGGCTACCGCTGCGCCGGCGGCGGCGCCGATCACGATCGTGCTGCGGCCGATGCGCCCCCGTGAAGAGCTGTTCGTGCTGCGCTCGGCCTGCGGCGCGGACGTGCGCACGATTTGCGGCGGTGTGCCCGCTGGCGGCGGCCGGATCGTGCAGTGTCTTGCAACCAATGCCGCCCAACTTTCGCCGGCCTGCAAGGACGTGCTGTCACAATTCGCGGCGCGATAATCACAAGGATGCAGCCTGCCTGATCTGCGGACAATCCGTTCAACGACCGGCAACCCAAACAAGATCGTCGTCCGTGTACGCCGTGAGAAGCATCCGCAGAACTTTTTCCAAGAAACTTTGAAAGAGAGACTTTCGAGACTGAGCATCAACAGTACAAGTTCGGGAGACCGACATGCGTTATTTGCTGATCATTGCATCCGCCCTCTTCGCGTTCGGCACCACCATGACCTTTGAATCGACTGAAGCCAACGCCGCTGTATGCGCCAAGGGCGTCTATCGCGCCGGCTGCGCCGGAGCGCGCGGCGCGGTCGTCGTCCGCAAACCGGCGGTAGTTTGCAGGACCGTGTGGGTGAACGGCGCGAAGGTTCGGCGCTGCACCTGAGCCCGAAGCTTCGATCAAGCCAGAGTTGCCGCAGACCGGACAACCGTTCGCGGACAGAACCGGCGGGCGAAACCGGGCCATTGGGCGCTCGGTCCTGACACGATCGGGACCAGACGCCAGCTGCCTTCCCTCATCATTTTTCTGTAGCGCAAATATCCAGCACGGATTAGTCTCCCCATCCAAATTAGTAAGTATACTGTCGATTGGGAGGAAGACGTGCGTATCGCCGTCATTGGCGGAGGCCCCGGCGGCCTCTATTTCGCCTATCTCTGGAAGCGCCGTCATCCGGACGCGCAAATCGATCTGTTCGAGCAGAACCCCGAAGGCGCGACCTGGGGGTTTGGCGTGGTGTTCTCCGAACAGGCGTTGGAATTCTTGCGCGCCGACGACCCCGAGACGGTCGATGCCATCACACCACGGATGGAGAGCTGGAAGAACATCACGCTCAATTTGCGTGGTGAGAGTGTCGAGATCGACGGCGTCGGCTTCTCCTCGATCGGCCGGCTCGAACTATTGACCATCCTGCAGCAGCGCGTGCGTGCGGCAGGCGTGGCGGCGCGATACGACACCACGATCCAGTCGATCGACGAACTCGCCGGATACGACCTGATCGTTGCAGCCGACGGTCTGAACTCGCTGGTGCGGCGCGGGTTTGAGAAAGAATTCGGCGCCTCGGTTTGGCACTCGACCAACAAATTCGCCTGGTACGGCACCAGCAAGCGCTTTGCTACGCTGTCGCAGACGTTCGTGAAGACCGATCTGGGGTTCTTCAACGCGCATCACTATCGCTATTCGCCCGCCATGAGCACGTTCCTGGTCGAATGCGATGCGGCGACCTGGCAGGCCTATGGCTTCGAGCACAAGACGATCGAACAGTCGCAGGCGATCTGCGAGGAAATATTTGCGGATACTCTCGACGGGCACTCGTTGGTCTCGAACAAATCAGTGTGGCGCAATTTTCCCTGGATCTGGAACGAGAATTGGTCGCACGGCAACATGGTGCTGATCGGCGACGCCCTGCACACCGCGCATTTCTCGATCGGCTCAGGCACGCGGCTCGCCATCGAGGACGCGATCGCGCTAACCAAGGCGCTGGAGGCGGAGAACGCTATTCCCGCAGGCCTCGCCCGTTACCAGACCGAACGCAAGCCGATCGTGCAGAAGCTGGTGACCGCGGCGCGCACCAGCGCCGACTGGTACGAACATTTCCCCGAACACATGAAGCTCCATCTGATGGATTTTGCCTACAGCTACATCACCCGCTCCGGGCGGATCGCCGACGCGCGGCTGCGCGCGATGTCGCCGGAATTCATGACGCGTTACGAGGCAGCGAAGAGAATCGGGAGCCAGGCATGACCTCAGAAATTTCCGATTTGGTCCCCCGCGACAATCCGGGCGCGCGCGAGATCGGCTTTGCGATCCCGGAACGCTATAACGCGAGCCGCATCCTGTTCGATAATCTCGCGGCCGGCCGCGGCGAGCGGCTGGCGCTGACCGGCCCCCGCGGTACGCGCACTTATGCAGAGCTCTGCGCGGAGGCCGCGCAATGGGGCCACGGCTTTGAGTCGCTGGGCTTGAAGCGCGGCGACCGCGTCCTGATGTTCCTCGACGACACGCCGGCCTATCCGGCGGCGTTTTTCGGCGCGGTGCGCTCCGGCTTCGTGCCGCTGTTGATCAACACGCTGACGCCGCCGGACCTCCTGCAGTTCTATCTCTCGGACGCGGGCGCAGCGGTAGCGGTCGCGGAGGCCGAGTTTACCTCGCGGTTCAACGCGGAGGCCTGCAAGGATACGCCGCTGCAGACCCTTGTTGTGGTCAATGGCGTAGCGGGCGAGCACGCCGTGCCGAACACCGTCGACGCGGCGACGTGGCTGCAAGGCTTCGCCACCGATCTTCCGGAAGCCGACACCCACCGCGACGAGATGGCGTTCTGGATGTATTCCTCCGGATCGACCGGACGCCCCAAGGGCATCGTGCATCTGCAGCACGACATGGCCTATAGCGAGCAGGCGTTTGCCCGCAGCGTGCTCAAGCTGACGGCTGACGACATTTGTTTCTCGGTACCGAAGATTTTCTTCGCCTACGGCTTCGGCAATGCCATCACCTTCCCGTTCTCGGTCGGTGCGGCGACGCTATTGCTGCCGGGACAGCCGAAGCCGGGCACGATCTTCCAGGCGATCGAAACGTATCGACCGTCCGTGTTCTACGGATTGCCGACGCTCTACACCTCGCTGACCAAGGCCGAGGGCGCGGCGGCAACCGATTTCTCGTCGCTGCGGATGGCGCTGTCGGCGGCCGAAGTGCTGTCGGCGGAAGTGTTCAACGGCTGGAAGAAGCTGACGGGGCTCGAGATCATCGAAGGGCTCGGCTCGACGGAAGTCCTGCACATCTATCTCTCCAACCTTCCCGAGCAGAAGAAACTCGGCGCCGCGGGCCTGCGCGTGCCCGGCTATGAAATCCTGCTCAGGGACAAGGACGGCCGCGAAGTCGCCGACGGCGAGGAAGGTATCTTGTGGGTGCGCGGCGATTCCAACACGCCGCTGTACTGGAACCGGCCAGACAAGTCGGCCGAGACCATTCGCGAGGGTGGCTGGATCTACACCGGCGACCGTTTCATGCGCGATGCCGACGGCTTCCATTTCTTCCGCGGCCGCGCCGACGACCTGGTCAAGATTTCAGGCCAATGGGTCTATCCGCTCGAGGTCGAGCTCTGCCTTGCCGAGCATCCCGATATCAGGGAATGCGCGGTATTTGCGGCCGAACTACCCGATCGGCGCATGACACTGAAGGCGGTGGTGGTGATGAACAAGGGCGAGTTCGACGCGAAGAACGCCACGAAGGCGCTGCAGGATTACGTCAAGGCAAAGCTGCTGCCTTACAAATATCCGCGCGAGATCACCTTCATCGAGGAACTGCCGAAGACCGGCACAGGCAAGATCGACCGCCAAGCGCTGATGAGGATGTAGCGCATCCGCAAACTCGACGTCGTCCCTGCGAACGCAGGGACCCATAACCGCTGATGTCAGTTATGGCTTTGGCTGCAGCCACAGCCTGCCCCAACACAAATATTTGTGGTTATGGGTCCCGGCTCAAGGCCGGGACGACAGCGGAGTTTTTGGCGCGCCTCCCCGTCCCTCGCCCGCCCCCTCACCCCGCCTTTCCCAGATGCTCCAGCGCGTCCTCGGCGCGCAGCGGCACGCGCGAGGCTTCATTGTTGAGATCGACAAGCTGCGTCAGAAGCGCCAGCAGCGTCTTGCGGTCGGCCGGCTTCAGCGGCTGCAGCATCCTGACCTGGGCGCGCTCGACCGACGGCATGATGTCGCGCAGCACTGCGGCGCCCGATTTCGAGAGATAGAGCAGCTTGACGCGCTTGTCCTCGCGCGAGGGCTTGCGCTCGATCAGCGCCTTGCTCTCCAGCCGTTCGATGACGTTGCCTAGGGTCGAGCGGTCGAACGCGATCACCGCCGACAGCCGGGTGGCATCGATGCCCGGATGGGTGTGGATCGCCACCAGCGACGCATATTGCACCGGCGTCAGGTCGAACGCGCTGCATTCCTCGACGAAGATAGAGACCGCGATCTGCTGCATCCGCCGGAACAGATAGCCGGGCGCGGTATAGACCGCGTCCATCGTGATCGGTTGTGGCTTACTCGGCATCGGGCTGCCTGTCCGGCGCGGCATCAGTGAATGCCTTCATTTGCTTTGCTGTGGCTTCCGCCTCGAGCAGGCGCGAAAAGCCCGATACGTCGACGCCGAAGCGCCGCGCATTGGCAAGCTGCGGCACCAGGCAGAGATCGGCAACCATCGGCGCGTCACCGAAGCAGAACGGCCCCTTCTCGCCCTTGATCAGGGTTTCGCAGGCGGCAAGGCCTTCGCGGTTGGCCCAGGCCGCCCACTCCGTCACCTTCTCTTCCGGCAGGCCGAGCTGACGCAGCCGGGCCAGCACTTTCAAATTCTGCACCGGATGGATGTCGCAGGCGATGGCGAGCGCAAAGGCCCGCACTTTTGCGCGGCGCAGCGGATCCTTCGGCAATAGCGGCGGGTTGGGATGGGTCTCGTCGAGCCATTCGATGATGGCCAGCGACTGGGTCAGCACCGCGCCGTCGTCGCCCTCCAGCGTCGGCACCAGCCCCTGCGGGTTGAGGGCGAGATAGTCCGGCGCAATCTGTTCGCCCTTGCGAAGGTGATGCGGCAGGTGCTCTGCCGTGAGCCCCTTGAGGTTGAGCGCGATCCTGACGCGGTATGCCGCGCTGCTGCGGAAATAGCCATGCAGCTTCATCGGAACCTCCCTGATTCTTCTGGCCTGGGTTTACCACATTGACGCTACCGATATTGTAAGTATACTGTCAATCTACACGATAAAGAATGACGGGAGGCTTGCCATGGAAGCCGTGCAGAAGACGCCGGAACGCGAGGCATTCTACAAGAAGATCGACGGCGACAATCTCTCCGCGCTGTGGAACGTGCTGGGCGACCTCGTCACGCCGGAGCCGCGCAGCGCCTGCCGACCGCATCTCTGGAGATTCGATTCGATCCGCGACTACATGACTGAGGCAGGCAAGCTGATCACCGCCAAGGAAGCCGAGCGGCGGGTGCTGGTGCTGGAGAACCCGGGCCTTCGCGGCCAGTCCAAGGTCACGACCTCTCTGTTTGCCGGCGTGCAGATGGTGGTTCCCGGCGACGTCGCGCCCGCTCATCGGCATAGCCAGTCGGCGCTGCGCTTCGTGCTCGAAGGCAAAGGCGCCCATACCACCGTCGACGGCGAGCGCACGGCGATGGAGCCCGGCGATTTCATCATCACGCCATCGATGAGCTGGCACGATCATTCCAACGAGACGAATGAGCCGATGTTCTGGCTCGACGGGCTCGATATCCCGATGGTGCAGTTCTTCGATGCTTCGTTTGCTGAAGGGGCAAACGAGGACCAGCAGAATATCTCCAAGCCCGCCGGCGACAGTTTTGCGCGCTACGGCCACAATCTGCTGCCGGTCGACGAGAAGCGAAAGTCCAAGACCTCGCCGATCTTCAACTATCCCTACAGCTACACCCGCGAGGCGCTGGAGCGTGCCAAGGCGCGCGACGAATGGGACGCCTGCCACGGGCTGAAACTGAAATTCTCCAATCCCGAGACAGGCGATTTCGCGATGCCGACGATCGGCACCTTCATCCAGCTATTGCCGAAGGGTTTCAAGACCGCGCGCTACCGCTCGACCGATGCCACCGTGTTCGCCGCGATCGAAGGCAAGGGCCGCACGCGGATCGGCGACCAGACTTTTGAGTGGGGCGCGCGCGATCTGTTCGTGGTGCCGAGCTGGCACTGGGTCACGCATGAGGCGGACGTTGATTCAGTGCTGTTCTCTTTCTCCGACCGCCCGGTGCAGCAGAAGATCGACCTATTCCGCGAAGACCGCGGCAATGCGTGAGGCTTGCGCAGAATCGTAGGGTGGGCAAAGGAGCGTAGCGACGTGCCCACCAGTCTTGCGGAGATAAAGCTGGTGGGCACGCTGCGCTTTGCCCACCCTACAAATCCGCCCTCTACCGCCAGTGCAGCAGCCGCGCTTCCAGCACATTGATAGCCTTCCCCACCGCCAGCCCGAACAGCGACAGGATCACGACGCCGGCGAGGAGCTGATCGGTCTGCATCAGATTGCCGGCCTGCAGCACGAAGGCGCCGATGCCAAACTGTGCGCCGATCATTTCCGCGCTGACAACGAGCAGCAGCGCCACCGACGCCGTAATGCGGAAACCCGCAAGAATCGAGGGCAGCGCGCCGGGCCAGATCACGCGGCGGACGATGGCATGGAACGGCACGTTAAAACTCTGCGCCATCCGAATCAGGTTGCGCGGCACCGCGTCGACGCCGCTATAGACCGAGATGGCCGTGGAGAAGAACACCCCTAACGCAATGGTCGCGATCTTCGGCTCTTCGCCGATTCCGAGCCAGAGGATCAGGAGCGGAAGCAGCGCGATCTTCGGAATCGGAAACAGCGCGGAGATGAAGGTGATTCCGACGCCGCGCGCCAGCGTCGAGAGGCCGATTGCAAAGCCGACGATCACGCCGGCCACCGTGCCGATCAGCCAGCCTGAGCCGATGCGAACGACTGAAGCGGAAACATGCTGCCAGAGTGCACCACTGACGGCGAGCTTGTACATCGCCACTGCAATCGCTGATGGCGCCGGCAGGAACAGCGGATTGACCCAGCCGGCGCTGCCGGCGAATTGCCACAGCGCGATCACCAGCACCAGCGCGATCCACCCGGAAGCGCGGCCACCGCCCGGCACAAAACCCGCACCGCGGAAGGCGACCGGCCGCGGAACGCTCCCGTCCTGCTGGGTATCCTGCGAGGGCGCTCGCTCAAGCATCTTGAACCTCACGCTCGGCATCGATCGCCTCCTCGCGGATCAGCGACCACAACTGGTTCTGCAATGTCAGCAATTTGCCGCGGGCATCAATGCCGCCGCGTTCGGCACGCGTCATCGGGATGCTCAAGACCTCGCGCACGCGGCCGGGCCGGCGCGACAGCACCACCACGCGGTCGGCAAGCCGCACCGCCTCTTCCAGATTATGCGTGACGTAGACCGCGCCCATCGCGCCGTCGGCGAGCAGCCGGACAAAGTCCTCCATCAGTAATTCGCGGGTCTGCGAATCCAGCGCCGACAGCGGCTCGTCCATCAGAAGAATCGCCGGCCGCACCGCAAGCGCCCGCGCGATGCCGACGCGCTGGCGCATGCCGCCGGACAATTGCTTCGGATAGGCGCCGCGAAAATCAGACAGGCCGGTGCGGCGCAGCGCGTCATCGACGACGGCTTGGCGTGCGGCGGCATCGAGCGCGGTATGAACCAGCGGAAACGCGACATTCGCTTCCACCGTGCACCACGGCAGCAGCGCAAAATCCTGGAACACGAAGGTCAGCGGATTGAGACTGTTGTCCGGCGGCGAGCCGCGCAGTTCTGCCCGCCCCTCGCTCGGCCGCAACAGCCCGCCCAGGATCGACAGCAACGTGCTCTTGCCGCAGCCGGACGGCCCCACGATCGCGACCACCTCGCCGGAGGCGACGGTGAATGAGACGTTATCGAGCACGTCGAGGCCGCCGAAGCGGTGACTGATATGATCGGCGATCAGGTCCATGTGGTCCGCCTTTTCCGAGGTCCTTGCACCGCTGCGCTCCCTCTCCCGCTTGCGGGGGAGGGCTGGGGGTGGGGGTGTTTCCACATAAAGAGTATTCGCCGAGTGGATAAANNNNCNCCCGCCGCGCTCTTTACGAAGCGCGTCGACCTCCCCCGCAAGCGGGAGAGGTAAGCAAGAACACCCTCAATCCGCCTTCACATATTCCTTCGCGATGATCGCATCCGCGGCAAATCCCTTGTCGACAAAGCCCTGCTCCTGCAGCCACGCGATCTGGTTATCGACGTTCTTGACGTCGAGCTTGCCGTCGGGATCGATATAGGCGCAATTGCCGACCACCTGTTCGACCGGCAAATTGGTGTATTTGGCGATGATCTCGAGTAGCGGTTTTGTCTTGTCGTTGATCTCGGCCTTGCCGTCCTTCACGGAGGCCAGGATCACGTCATGATATTCGCGGTCGGCGCGCACCAGCGCGCCTAGCAGCTTCGTCACCAGCGCCTTGTTGGCAAGCGTCTTCGGTGAAGCAAACACCGCGCCTAACTGCCAAGGCGTCTCGTCGCCGACCCAACCAAGAAACTTGGCGCCACCGGAATCCGCCAGCGCCCGTGCGGTCGATATCGGCAGCAAGGCCGCATCGACGGTTTCGCCCTTCAGCGCCGCGGCGGCATTGGACAGCGACTGCAGCGGCATCACCTTCACGTCCGCAAGCTTGAAGCCGTATTTGTCGGCGAGCAGCCCCAGCGAATAGTGAAAGCTGGAGCCGACCTGCGTCACCGCGATGCGCTTGCCGGCGAGATCCTTCGGCGTCTTCAACCCCGCGGCATAGGCGTTGTTGCTGGCAAAATAGCCGATCAGCGGATAGCCGGCCTTCTCACGGCTCATGCCGCCGATCACCTTCAGCGTGCCCTTGCCGGCGAGATTATAGAGCCCGGCGGTGAATGCCGTGATGCCGAAATCGACGTCGCCGGAGGTGGTCGCCACCGCGATCGGCTGCGCTGCATCGAAGAATTTCAGCTCGATGTCGAGCCCGGCCTCGCGGAAATAGCCCCTGTCCTGCGCGATGAATACCGGCGCCGAGGATGACAGCCGCAGCACGCCGATTTTTGCTTTGAGCGCATCATCGGCCCGTGCAACCCCGCCCGCCGCCATCGCCAACAGGCCCGCCAGCGCGAGCCGCGCAAACTTCATCATCCTATTTCCTCCGCCTCTTATTTTTCGCACGCTATCCACTTGCGTCGTCCCTGCGAACGCAGGGACGACATAAACACATTCATCCTCCGGCGTGCACGGCTTTCATAACCCCTCGGGCATCGCCTGGTCCCGCCCGATGAACGCCCCCTGTTGTTTCAACGTTTGTTGCAACTTTTCAACGGCAATGTCGCGCGGAATCGTATTGCCTGATAGCGCCAATGCCGCGGCGAGACCGGCCGCCTCCCCCATCGCAAAGCACGCGCCGGAGACGCGCGCCGCCGATTGGCCCTCATGGGTCATCGAGGCGCAGCGCCCGGCCACCAGCAGATTGTCTATGCCCTCAGGCACCAGCATGCGATACGGCAATTCGTTAAAGCCGCGCGATTCCGGGATCGGCGGAAACTTGAAGACGACGTCGCCGGCGACATGCTGCTCCATCGGCCAGCCATTGACACCGATGGAATCCTCGAACGAGGCGCAGCCGAGCACATCCTCGCCCGACAGCATGTAGTCGCCGATCACCCGCCGCGTCTCGCGGATGCCGAGCTGCGGCGGCAGGTCGACGATGTAGGATTTTTCGAAGCCGGGCACGGTGCGCAGGAATTCGAACGCCTGCACGGCCTGACGGCGGCCTTCGATCTCGCCGCGTGTCATCTGATCGGGATCGATGCCGCTGACTGCGCTGCCGTCCTCGCGCGCAAGCTGGGTGAAATTGACCCGCCATTCGATTGCCGAACGCTGCGGCCGCACGATCGCGGACTTGCGTGGAAAACGATGCGTGCCCGCGGCTTCGGCCTTTTCCATCAGCGCCGGAATCGTCCGCCACGCCTCGCCCGCCCTTTCCGGATCGATGCCGTTGAGGCGCAGCATCATCGATGGGTAAAGCATGCTGCCGGCATTGTCGCCGATTTCGAAGGGTGCGCCCGCCCAGGCCGCGAGATCGCCGTCGCCTGAGCAATCGATGAAGATGCCCGCGCGCACCGCCTGACGCCCCGCCTTGGTCTCGACCATCAGCGCGTGGATGCGCTTCTCGTCGTCCATCACCACACCGGCGCCCAGTGCGTGAAAGAGGATATCGACCTTGTGCGCGGCCAATAGATCGTCGGCCGCGATCTTGTAGGCCGCGGTGTCATAGGCCTGCGCGAAAATCTTGCCGAGGATCAGATGCGGCGCGTTCAGCCCGTCGAGCCAGCCGATCCGCGCCAGCAGGTCGGACGCAATCCCCTGCACCACCCGGCGCATCTCGCCATGCACGTTGGCATGCAGTCCGCAGAAATTCGTCACCCCTGCGGCGGTGCCCATGCCGCCGAGAAAACCGTAGCGTTCGATCAGCAGCGTGCGCCGGCCTGCGCGCGCGGCAGCCACGGCCGCAGCAATGCCGGCGGGACCGCCGCCGAGAACGACGACTTCATATTCGCCATAGACTGGCACCCGGCGCGCGGGTTCTTCGATCGTTCTGGCCGACACTGGTCGCCTTCCGTCCCTGTTTCTTGTTGCCGGCACTATGAATTGATGCGTAACAGACTACAATCGAGCAAATTGCGCGATCAGCTTTCTCGAATCGTGAAAAGTGGATGGATACGCTCACCAATCTTCAGGCCTTTTTGGCCTCCGCCGAGGCCGGCGGCTTTTCGGCCGCCGCCCGCAAGCTCAACGTTTCGACCTCAGTCGTGTCCAAGCGAGTTACGCAGCTTGAGGACCAGATCGGCATCGCGCTGTTCCGCCGCTCGACCCGCCAGTTGCGATTGACGGAAGCGGGGCAGCGCTATCTGCATCGCGCGCGGGGCGTGGTGGCTGACGCCAGCGACCTGCTTGCGCGCATGGGCGAGAAGGATCGCGACCTCGTCGATCACCTTCGCATCAAGGCCCCCACCTCGCTCACCATCGCCCGGCTTGCCGATGCATTCAGCGCCTTCCAGACGCAAAATCCACGGCTGAAGCTTGAAATCGTGCTGATCGACCGACCGGTCGATCCGGTGACGGAAGGATTTGATATCGCCATCGGCGCGTTCCCGCATTCTTTCGGCGGCGTCGTTGACGAGCCGCTCTGCTCGCTGAAGCGATTGCTATGCGCCTCGCCCGCCTATCTCGCAGCCCATGGCGTGCCCCAGCACCCGCGCGAGCTGGTCGATCATCATTGCCTGAGCTTTCTCCCCACCGGATCAGAATGGACGTTTGACGGGCCGCGTGGCCGAACCAGTATCCAGGTGCGCCCGCTCCTGAGCTCAAACGAAGGCCACGTATTGGTGAAAAGTGCGATCGCAGGCAACGGCATTGCCTTGATCTCGCACTATCTCGTGGCCGACGCGCTGCGCAGCGGCACATTGCAGGCGGTGCTGCCGGATTTTGTGATTCCTGAACTGTGGGTCAAGGCTGCCATTCCCGAGCGGCGGGTGAATGCCGCGGCCGTCCAGGCGCTGCTGCAGCATTTGAGACGCGCTCTCTCGCCGGCGCTGTGAGCGCGGAAGGCGTTACGTTCCGACCTGCAGCGGCGAAGTCAGCTTGCGCAGCGCCGCAATTACCGAGAGCGCGGTGATGCGGCCGGTCTTCGGATTTTCCGATGGGATGTTCTCGATCGACATCGTGAACGAGGCCGAGTCGGATTCGACCTTGATCTGATGGCAATTCCGCGTCACCGCCGGATCGGCCCAGATTTCGATCGTCGTGCGATCGGGCCCAATGCCGGCCAGCGACAACGCTGCCACGACATTGACATTGGCGGGAAAGGCGGCAGCCGCATCGCGCGCCGAGCCCTTGAAGACACACAGCGCCGATGTCAGGCCCTCCATGGAGATCCCGTTCTCGACGAGATAAGGCGCGCCGGCAAGACCTCGGGGCGGCTTGCGCGTGACCATTTGCACCGAGGTGATGGTTCCCTCGGCAGCGGCGCAAACCGCATCGAAACCGATCAAGGCGCCGGTCGGCACGATGATCTGACCGCCGTGCGCGCGGGCAAGATCGACGAGATCAGGTCGCGGCAACAGCGCGCTGGCGCTCAGCACCATCACCTGCTTGCCGGCGGTGAGCATCGGCCGGCAGATTTGATCGAGAATCGCCGCCGGCGCGCATTCGACGACGAGGTCAGCATATTCGGGCAAGTCATCGAGTGCGATCAGCGGGCAGGAGACGCCTTCACGATCGAGCCATGCTTGCGCCTTCGCCTGATCCCTCGTCGTGATCGCCGCGAGCGAGAGGCCCGGCAAACCATGCGCCAGCTTGCGCGCGACGGTTCGACCGATCTCGCCCAGTCCGGCAATGGCGATGCGTTTGGATGGCAAGCTGTGGCGCTCCTGTGATCGCGGCGTCATTCGCGTTCTCGATCCTGTGCCGCATGGAATACGCCGAGGATCAGCACCTCGTCAGGATCGGCCGCGCCGGTTTGATAGACAATAATATAGGGCAAGCCGCGTACTACCCATTCATGGGTACCGGCTACACGACCGGCATGTCCCATACGCGGAAATTCCGCCAATCGCTCGGCAGCCAAACGGATGCGACCTACCACCTGCGTGGCCGCAGCAGGATTGCGATCTCTGATATAGCTGTAAATTGCGGCAATATGTTCCCGCGCTTCCGCGGTGAAGCGCAACCTTACAGGCCGCATGACTTCCAAAGGGCCGCCATTTGCTCATCGGTTGCGAGCTTGCCTCGACCTTCGCGGATATCGCGCTGGATGCGGGCGACCTCTTCGGCTTGAGCGTCAGTCAACCGATGGCGGCTCGCGTCCTGCCGCTCCATTTCAAGCAAGACTTCCGCCGCGTCCTCCTGGCGCTCCTTGGGCCAGTGGCGGACACGCTCCATAAGGGTCTCAAGGTCCTTCGCTGTCATGGCTCCAATATAGCAAACTCTTCCGCGTCCGCCACTGTTGTACAGATGGGTAATGAAATAGCTATTTTGCCGTCGCCCCCCATCGCGCCGCCCGCTTCTCCGCAAACGACGCCAGCCCCTCCGACGCTTCCGCCGTCTGCCGCCGCGCCGAATGCGTTTTCACCAGCCGCGCGTAGGCCTCGTCGTCGACGCCCATGCCGCCGAACGAGCTTTCCATTGCCAGCCGCTTGGTTTCGGCCAACGCTTCGGGGCCGTTGGCGAGCAGTTGCTCGACGACCTTCGCGCCTGCCATTTCCAGCTCCGCCAGCGGCACCACCTCATGCACCAGCCCGATGCGGCGGGCCTCTTCCGCGCCGAACCGTTCGCCGGTCAGCGCGTAGCGGCGGACCTGGCGGACGCCGATGGCGTCGCAGAGTTGCGGAATGATGATTGCGGCGGTGAGGCCCCAGCGCACTTCCGTGATCGAGAACAGCGCATTGTCGGCGGCGATCACGACGTCGCATGCCGAGATCACACCGGTGCCGCCGCCGAAGCAGCCGCCCTGCACCAGCGCGACCGTCGGGATCGGCAGCGTGTTCAACCGCTGCACGGCCTCGAACGTCGCGCGCGACACCGCTTCGTTCTCCGCGGCCGATTTCGGCCGCACGCCGTTGATCCATTTCAGGTCGGCGCCGGCCTGAAAATGCTTGCCATGGCCCTTGAGCACGACGACGCGAAGATTTTGCTTCGTGCCGAGATCGTCCATCGCCGCGAGCACGCCGCCGATCAGTCCGCCGTCATAGGCGTTGTTCACCTCGGGGCGATTGAGCGTGACGGTGGCGACGCCGCGCGCGTCAAGATTCCATAAAACCGGATTGGCAGTCATTCGGCGGTCCTCTCGTACTCGTTGTCGGCGGCACTATGCCGAGACAACGGAAGGTGATCCATCCCTTTTCGCCATAGCAGTGATGCAAACCGCGTCACCGGTTGCATACGGTTGCGTGCTTGTGGAAACTGAAGCTCGGACGATCCCTTCAGCAGGATATCCACTCCATGCGGATTTGCGTTTTCGGTGCGGGCGCCGTCGGCAGCCATTTTGCGGTGCGGCTTGCGCTGGCAGGACATGACGTTTCCTGCGTGATGCGCGGAGCGCACCTGGATGCCGTGAAAGCCAACGGGCTGACGCTGCGGGTTGGAGATGGGGAGTTCAAGGCGAAGGTCAGCGCATCCAGTGATCCCGCCGCGCTGGGCCGGCAGGACGTCGTGATTTGCACGTTGAAAGCGACTGGCCTCGCCAGCCTCGCCACCGGGCTGCAGCCGCTGCTCGGCAGTGACACAGCCGTGGTGTTCGCGCAGAACGGCATTCCCTGGTGGTACGATATCGGGGTCTCGCCAAGCCATCCGCCGGTGCCGGATCTGGCCTTCCTCGATTCCGGCGGACGCCTGCGCGCGACGATCCCGAGAGAACGCATCGTCGGCGGCGTGGTGTTCTCATCGAATGAAGTCTTGGCGCCGGGCGTGGTCGCGAACCTGTCGCCCGAGCGCAACCGGCTCCTGATCGGCGAGTGCGACGACCACGCTAGCGAGCGCGTCGCCAAGCTGCGCGACGCGCTGAACGCAGCTTCGATCGACTCGCCCGAGGTTGCGCAGATCAGGGAGACGATCTGGTCAAAGCTCCTGACCAACATGTCGATGTCGGTGCTGTGTTTGCTGACCGGGCAGACTGCGCGCGCCGTACGCGACGATCCTGATCTCGCCGACATTGTGCCGCGCCTGCTCGACGAGGCCAACAGCGTGGCGCAAAGCTGTTTTCCGCAGGTCAAGCGCGTGACGCGCTCCGGCCCCGCGCCCGACCACAAGCCGTCGATCCTGCAGGATTACGAGCTCGGCCGCGCCATGGAGATCGACGTTTTGGTCCGCGCGCCCGCCGCCTTCGCCCGCGCCGCCGGACTTTCGACACCGATGCTCGACATGATGGCCGCGCTGGCGATCCGACAGGCGCGCGACAGAGGGCTCTACAAGACCTAAGAACAAGCAAGGGGAAACCGCATCATGCATGTCAAAGACAAGGTCTGCGTCGTCACGGGAGCCGCGAGCGGCATCGGCGAGGCGGTGGCGCGCGCCTATGCGGAGGCCGGCGCGCGTGGCGTCGTCGTCGCCGACCTCAAGACCTCGCGCGAGAAGCTTGCCAAGGTCGCCGGCGACATCGACGGGCTGCCGATCACGGCCGACGTCGGACTGGAGGAGGACATCAAGGCACTGATCGCGGCGGCCGAGGACAAGTATGGGCCGGTCGACGTGTTCTTTTCCAACGCCGGCCTCTCGCGCAAGGGCCAGGAGACCGCGTCTGACGCCGATTGGGACGTGAGCTGGCGCGTCCATGTCATGAGCCATGTGTTCGCGGCCCGCGCGCTGGTGCCCGGCATGCTCGCACGCGGCTCCGGTTATCTCCTCAACACGGCATCCGCCGCGGGCCTGCTGGCGTCGCTGAACTCGATGCCTTACGGCGTCACCAAGAACGCCGCGGTGGCGCTCGCCGAGCATCTCGCCATTCAATATGGCGATCGCGGCATCCGCGTCTCCGTGCTGTGCCCGCAATCGGTACAAACGGGCATGACGACGCCCGGCCCCAGCGCGGCGCGGATCGATGGCGTCTTGCAGCCGCCGGAAGTGGCGCGCATGGTGATCGAGGCGATGGAGGAAGAACGCTTCCTCATCCTGTCGCACCCGCAGGTCGCCGAATACATCCAGCGCAAGGCCTCCAACCGCGACCGCTGGCTAGCCGGCATGCGCCGACTGCGCGACAGGATCTACGGCGCGCCGCAATCAGCGTGAGGCTTTTGGCGCGAACGGCTGCAGTATTCCCGTGTAGTTCTTCACGCCCGGCGACGCATAAGAGCCACGCCGCGAGGTTGTCAGTTTCAAACCAGCCAGCGCCTCGGCCTGCTTCACCGCTGCCGCCACGCCATCGACGACGGGGACGCCGAATTTCCGCGACAGTTTTTGCGGGAGATCGGCCATGCCCGCACAGCCGAGCACGATCGCCTCCGCGCTCTTCTCCAGCGCGCGGGCAATCTCGGCTTCAAGCTTCGCTTCGGCGCCGGAGCCCGGCTTTTCGAGATCGAGCACCGCGACGTCGCAAGCGGTAACCTGCACCCTCTCCGCAAAACCATAGCGGCGCACCAGCTCTTCGAGCGGCACGATCGAGCGCGGCAGCGTGGTGACGATCGCGATGCGCTTTGCAATTTGGCCGGCCGTCACCAGCGCCGCCTCGCAAATGCCTACCACGGGAAAGCGCGCGGCGGTGCGGGCCGCATCGAGCCCGGTGTCGTCGAAACAAGCGATGATGCCAGCGTCAGCATCCCCTGCATTCATCAGCGCCTGGATCAGGCCGGGCACGGCGAACGCCTCGTCGTAATAGCCTTCGATCGAGACCGGCCCCATCGCCGACGTCACGGCGGATATTTCGGTGCCTGGCGCGGCTGCAGCGCGCGCGGCGGCGCCGATGGTTTCCGTCATCGAGGCGGTGGTGTTGGGATTGACGATCAGGATTTTTGTCATAGTCGCATCGTAGTTCAGAAAGCGACGAGCGCAACCATATCCGTCGTCCCTGCGAACGCAGGGACCCCGAGCGTGAGCGCAATTGCGCTCATCGCAGCGCCGCGGCCTGCGGAAGAGGCACAAGGGGAGACGGCTTTCTTCAACAATGCCCTCCTGTGGTTATGGGTCCCTGCGCCCGTGCGCAATTGCGCACTAGGCAGGGACGACGTCGGAGAGCTTAACTCACGATCGTCTAAACCCATGCTGCAAACGCATCCAGCGCCTCGTCCATCACCGAGCGATCATTCCGCCCCGAACTCTTCAGCACGTGAAAGGAATGATCGGCGCCATCAAGCAAATGCAGCACCGCGCGCGATCCCAAGCTCTTGACGACCGGTTCGAGCAGATTCAACTCCGCCAGTGCGTCGCGCGTGCCCTGCAAAAACAGCATCGGGATTGTGACGTCGGCGAGATGGCTGGCCCGCTCGCTGGACGGCTTGCCGGCCGGATGCAGCGGAAAGCCGAGAAACGCCAACCCGCGAACGCCCAGCAACGGCGAAAGCGCCTGTGCTTGCGACGTCATCCGCCCGCCGAACGATCGGCCGCCCGCGATTAGTGGCAATGAGGGAAAACGTCGCCCGGCTTCCGCCACGGCCGCTCGCACCGTTGCATGCGCAACCGCGGGCGGATCGGGCCGCTTGCCGCCTTTCTCCATATAGAGAAACTGATAGCGCAGCGTCGCAATGCCGCGCTCGGCAAGGCCTGTGGCGACTGTCTCCATCGACTTGTGTGTCATGCCCGCGCCGGCCCCGTGCGCGAACACGTAACAGGCGCGGGGCTGTGGCGGCTGCACCACCAGGCCGGAAACCGTCTGACCGGAGCCGAGCTCGATTCGCAAGCGTTCTGCCGCTTCTGCCGTCATGTGATCTGTCCGACACTCTTCTGCATGATTGAGACTCTATACTGGAAAATGTCCGGCGAACGATGACCGGCGAGGACCCGCATCCCGCGACCCTCAAGGATTTGGATTTCTGGACAGACCTATGGCGCCACTATAAGATGGCATCATGTTCAACCGCACGCCGAGGGCGATCCCGCCTTGCGGCGTTTTTTGATAACAGACCGATATTGCGCGCCATCGGCGCGGCTTTAACGAGGGGCAGGCCATGCGGGGCAAAAGGATTGCAAAAATAGTGATCGCGCTGGCGGTCGTCGGCATCGGTTACGCCGCCGTCAAGGACGACGTCGCCAAGCTCTCGCAGGATCTTCACGTCAAGATCGTGGAGCATCCGACACCGAAGAAAACCGTCTGGCTCGACCAGGGCGTTCCTAAGGAAAAGCTGAGCTGGTTCTATCACGCCGATCAGGGAACGCGGACCTTCGGCTTTCCCTACGAATGGCTCATGGCGCTGGAGCAGCCGACGATTCCCTGGCTATTGTTCACCTCTCCTGGTCTGTTCAGCGATTCCGCCTATCTCGACCGCTACGGCTTCATTGCCGACACCATCATCCCCGGCAAGAAGGTGCTCCCGATCGGCTTCGCGCAGGGCGGTCCGATGCTGGACCCGACCGGCGCGCCGTGGAAGAACCCGCGCAACAAGCAGGACATGACCGGCGTCGGCCTGACCTGTGCGGCCTGCCACACCGGCAGCTTCACCTACAAGGACACCGCTGTCGTCATCGACGGCGGACCGGCGCTCACCAACCTCTTCGCGATGAAGCAGGGCATGGGCATCTCGCTGTTGCTGACGCGCTACTGGCCTGGGCGGTTCGACCGGTTCGCCGAGCGCATCCTTGGTCCGGATTCCACCGTCGACGACCGCGAGACGCTGAAGAACCAGCTCGACCAGGTCCTTGCCCAATACAAGCAGGTCAAGAATCTGGAAGAACGCGTCGCCTCCCAGAGCATCCTGGAAGGATACGGACGGCTCGACGCACTCAACCGGATCGGCAACCAGGTGTTTTCGATCGACCTGAAGAAGCCGGAGAACTATGCCGGCTCCTCCGCGCCGGTGCATTTTCCGCGGATCTGGAACACGCCGTGGTTCGACTGGGTGCAGTACAACGGCTCCATCATGCAGCCGATGGTGCGCAATGCCGGCGAGGCGCTTGGCGTATCGGCTGAGCTCAATCTGACCGAACCGTCAAAGGGTCTGTACAAATCGAGTGTCGACCTGAAGTCGCTCGACGAAATGGAGCAGATGATCAAGGGCAAGAATCCGCCGAACGCGAAGAACGGATTCTCAGGCCTGAAATCCCCGAAATGGCCGGGTGATATCCTGCCGCCGATTGACCAGAAGCTGGCCGACAAGGGCGCCGAACTCTACAAGACCCATTGCCAGGAATGTCACCGGCCGCCGGTGACGAGCGAGGCGTTCTACGATTTCAACAACAAGGACTGGTGGACCAAGAACGAGGCGGGCGAGGCAATCCTCAAGGTCGAGAACGTTCCGATCTCGCACATCGGAACCGATCCCGCGCAGGCTGCGGACATGCTGGCCCGCACGGTCGCGGTCCCCGACCATCTCGGAATCAAGAACTCTAGCTTTGCGTTCGCACTCGGCGAACTCGTCGAGAAGACCGTCAACACCATCTTCGATCAGCAGAAACCGCCTGTGAGCGCTCCGGAGCGGAAACGGATGGATGGCTACATGCCGAACGAACTGCGGGGCGAACTGGCCTACAAGGTCCGTCCGCTGAACGGCGTGTGGGCGACACCGCCCTATCTGCACAACGGCTCGGTGCCGACCATCGACGATCTGCTCGGCGATCCGGAAAAGCGGCCGAAGAAATTCTATCTCGGCAGCCGCGAATATGACCCCGTCAAGCTCGGATACAAGGTCGACCCGATCGCCAACGGATTCGAATTCGATACATCCATTCGCGGCAACTCGAACAGGGGTCACGAATTCAGGAAGGACTTCAGCAAGGAAAAGGAAATAAAGGGCGTCATCGGACCGGAGCTGTCCGCCGACGATCGAAAGGCGCTGATCGAATACCTCAAGACGCTCTAAGTCATTCGAGCTAAGTCATTCGAGCAAGGTCGCGGCCGAGCTTCGCCCGGCCGTCGCCACCTGCGCGCCGGCCTCGCAGCGTCGAATCGAACGGCTGGCCTTAACGGCTGGCCACCAGCCGCAAATGCGGCTTGATCGTTTCCTCAAGCTCGGCCTTGAGCTGGTGCACGCGCGGATCAGCCGAGCGCGCGGCGCACAGCGCATATTGGTTGACCGAGCACGCCAGTGCGCGCCGCTCGTCGGCGGTCCGCGTCACTTCCGGGCTGGACAGTTTCAGCACCATCCCGCCGAGTTGCACGAGCATTTCGTCGAGCGCCCGATCCATTTCGGCAATTTGATCCATCGCACCACTCCCTCTGGAAGGAGTAATGATCGGCGCGCCCGGCCGTTCCCCGCACGCGCTCGGTTAGGGATAACCAGAAGTAAACGGACCGCGATTCTATCGACGCCACCTGCATTTCGTCTTGAAGGAATCATTATCAACTGAAGGATGCGGGGTGCGGTCTGCTCTGGGAAACGCCGCAATTGCGGCGGCCGCGCCCGTTACCTATGCTGCCGTCCTGTTTCGCAACGCGGCCCCCGCATGATCCCGCCGCTCGATCCCGTCGTCGCCCAGATCATTCCGCTGCTGCCGCTGCGCGATCCCGCGACGATGACACCGCAGAGCGCGCGCGATGCGCTCCGCGCATTGGCGGCCTCGCGCGCGGCAGTTCCGCCGCCTCCGGTAATGAGTACGGAAGACATCAAGGTGAAAGGCGCGGCCGGATTCCTAGCGGCGCGGGTCTACCGGAACTCGAACGAAAAATCGCCGACGGTCGTGTTCTTTCACGGCGGCGGCTGGGTTGCAGGCGATCTCGAAACCCATGACCGGCAGGCGCGCTGGCTCGCGATCGAGACCGGCGCCGTCGTCGTTTCGGTCGATTACCGCCGCCCGCCCGAGGTGCGCTTTCCCGGCGCCTTCGAGGATGCCTTCACGGCCACACAGGACGTCATCGCTCGCATCGCCGAATTCGGCGGTGATGCCGCACGCGTCGGCATCGCCGGCGACAGCGCGGGCGGCAATCTGGCGGCCACCACCGCGATCGCCTGCCGCGACGCCGGCATCAGGCTATCAGCGCAATTGCTGGTCTATCCCGTCACCGACGTTGCCGGAAGTTTCGCGGACGCGACGGAAAACGCCTGCTTCCCCTCGCGCAGCGAGAACGCAGAAGGCTATTTCCTCACCCGCGCCACTATGGAGTGGTTTTGCGGCCATTACCTCGCCGACAAGACACACGGCACCGACTGGCGCGTCTCGCCGCTCCGCGCCAAAAACCTTGCCGGCGTGGCGCCGGCCATCGTCTGCACCGCATGGTTCGATCCACTCCGCGACGAGGGCAAGGCCTATGCCGACGCGCTAAAGGCCGCCGGCGTGCCGACCAGCTACTATGACGGCCTCGGCCTGATCCACGGCTATTTCGGCCTCGGCGAGGCCTCCGAGACTGCCAAGCGCGAGGCGCAACGTGCGCGCGCCGATTTCAAGGCACTGCTCGAAGCGGGCGCCTAGAGCATGATGAAACTAGGTTTAATTGCGACCATGAAGAAGGTGCGCTCCCTCTCCCGCTTGCGGGGGAGGGCTGGGGTGGGGGTGTCTCCGCGGGCGATACTGCCCGAGTGGAGAGAGCCCCCACCCGGCGCTTCGCGCCGACCTCCCCCGCAAGCGGGAGAGGTGAAGTGCGTCCGCGGTCAAATCGATCTAACCAAGAATCATCATGCTTTAGCCAGACGTTTCGCTATCACGCCGTTTCGATTGTCACCTGATCGGCAAGGCGCGCGACGTCGTCCGGCCGGCATAACTCCGTGCCGGGATGGAGCAGGGTCGCGGCACCGGCGGCGACCGCCAGGCGGAAAGCGTCTGCGCGGGATGCGCCTGAAGCGAGCCGCCAGACCAGGGCCGCCAGAAAGCTGTCGCCGGCTCCAACCGCGCTCCGCGGCGTGATCGGGATCGGCGGCGCCCGCAGGACTTGGTCGCGCGTCACAAGCGCCGCGCCATGGTGGCCCATTGTCAACGCGACGATGCTGGCTTTCCCCTTTTCGACGAGCTCTTTTGCAGCGACTTCCCACGCGTAGGCGTCCGATGGTTCGCTTCCGGTCAGTTCGCGCATCTCCCGCAGGTTTGGTTTGATCAAATCAACGCCTTCGGCCGCCGCTGCGGCAAGCGCCGGTCCCGAGGTGTCCAGCATCATCCTTGCGCCGCGCTGCTTAACTATCCTTGCGATCTGCGCATGGAAGTCATCGGGAACGCCATCGGGCAGACTGCCGCTTGCGACCAGGAAACGCGGAAAAGGCTCGATTTCCGCAACCAGTTTCAGGCATTCCTTCCACTCGATTTCGTCGAGCCGCGGGCCGGGAAGAATGAACCGGTATTGCCTGCCCGCACTGATTTCATCGACGAAGAAGTCTTCCCGGGTCTCACCCGCAATCGTCCAAGTGTGGCTGGTAATCCCCTCTTCATCGAGAAGCTGACGCAGCAAGGTTCCGATCGCTCCGCCGACGGGATAGATTGCGCGGGCATCGCCGCCGAGCCGCTTGATGACCCGCGCGACGTTGATTCCGCCGCCGCCGGGATCGCGACGCTGCGACTTGCCGCGCAGCTTTGCTACCGGCAGGACCTCATCGACCGCGGTCGAAAGATCGACCGCCGGATTCAGAGTGATGGTGACAATGTCTGTCATGCGCCGGTTCGACCTGCGGACGGCTGCGTTGTGGTCTTGGCGTGCTGGCGATCCCGGGAAGACTCGAACTTCCGACCTACGGTTTAGGAAACCGTCGCTCTATCCGGCTGAGCTACGGGACCGCGGACCCGCATGGCAAGGCAGGTGCTTGGGACGCTTCATAGCAAAGCGGGCGTGGCATCGCCAGCCCCTCCGGGCCGCCCCCTTTGGGCCCGGCAAAGGAATTCCCGCGTCGATCCAAAACCAAAAAGGAGCCGTCCGCCGACGGGAGTGACACAGTCGAAGAAACCCGACGCCACGCCGCATCCTCAAGTCATGCCGAAACTTCCCCCGAATGTCGTGGAACGTTCGCGCATGCGTTCTGTTCTAGGGAAACACGTCGACTTTCCGAGGAGGACAAAATGCAGAAACTCCTAGCAGCGGCTCTTTTGAGCGCCGCCGTCTTCAGTGCTCCCGCCTATGCGCAGACCGCGCAAACGGCTCAGCCCGCCGCCCCCGCCGCGACGGCCGGCTCGCAGGAAAAGATGGAGCTCAAGGGGAACTGGCGCGCGTCCAAGCTCATGGGCCTCGACGTCTATAATGACGCCAATGAAAAGCTCGGCGAGGTCAACGAGCTGATTCTCGACAAGGAGGGCAAGGTCAACGCTGTCGTCATCGGCGTCGGCGGCTTCCTGGGCATGGGCGAGCATGACATCGCCGTTTCCATGGACAAGCTCAAATTCGTCGAGGAGCCGGTCCGCACCAGCGCGACGGCGCCCGGAGCGACTACAGGGACGCAGCGCGAGACCACGACCGGCGCGGCCACGACAGGCACGGCACGCAGCGCCGATGCGAACGACTGGATGCCCGATCACGCCGTGATGAGCGGCACCAAGGAGCAGCTCAAGGCGATGCCGCAGTTCAAATATTCAGACTACAACTAAGGCACCCGACGCTTGACGATGAAGGCCCCACCCTCGTGGGGCCTTTATCATGAGCTGATACGGTGCCGGCGCTTGCCGCTACGCCTTGATGTTGTTCTCGCGGACCACCTGTCCCCAGATGCTCACCTGCTTGGCGAAGAACGTGCCGAAATCCTTGCCGTCGGCGAGCAGCAGCGTCATCTGCTGCGTCTCGCGTAACTGCGCCGCTACCGCCGGCTCGCTCAGAATCTCCCTCACCGATTTCGCCATGCCGGCGACGACATCTTCCGGCGTTCCCTTCGGCGCGAAAACGCCCCACCAGGCCAGCGTCTCGAAATCGGGAAAGCCCGCTTCGATCGCGGTCTGCGTATCCTTCAGCACGGGCATCCGCTCGCGGCCCATCTGCAGGATCGGCCGCAGCCTGTTGGTGCCGAGTTGCGCCGTGATCAGCGCCGCCGATCCCACGATGAGATCGACATGGCCGCCGAGCACGTCGTTCATCGCCGGACCGCCCCCGCGGTAGGGCACATGCGTGATCTCGACGCCGGCCTTCTTGCTCAGCACCGTCATCGCCAGATGGCCGAGCGTGCCGATCCCGACGGAGGCATATTTCACCGCGCCAGGATTTGCCTTGCAGGCCGCGACCACGTCGGCAAAGGTCTTGTACGGCCGCTCGGCATTCGCGGCGACGACATAAGGCGCCGTGCCGACCAGGAACACCGGCACCAGATCCTTCTCGACATCTAGCCCCGGCTTTTCGAGGATCGATGGGATCACCGCGTGCGAATCGAACGTCACCAGGAACGTCGCGCCGTCAGGCGCGCTCTTGGCAACCTGCGCAGCGCCGAGCGAGCCAGCCGCGCCGGACTTGTTCTCCACCAGCACAGTGCGGCCGAGCTTCGTCTGCAGATGAGACTGCAATAGCCGCGCGAGCGCGTCGGTCGATCCGCCCGGCGGGAACGGCACCACCAGCGTCATGTTCTTGGTCGGCTGCGCCAGCGCCGGCGTCACCGCGAACGCGGCCGTCGCCGCAAGCAAGTTGCGTCTTGTGATCTTCACCAGAACTCTCCTCCCGTTATCGCCCGCGATTTTTTTGTTTTTGTTCGCAGGCTTGTCCTAGATCATGATGCGATTAGGCGGAATCGCATCATGATCTCCTCTCCTTGTTTGAGCATGATCTTTTCGGAAAACCGGTTCCCACTTTTCCGGATCGCTCTAGGTGCCGAAGCCAGACCCGGCCTTCTTGTATTCGGGGCGCGGCGGGCTGAAGATGTCAAGCACACGCGCGCCTTCCGGTCCAGCCCGCATGGTGTGCGGCACGTTGCCGGGCGTACGCCAGAAATCGCCCTTTTTGACCGGAATTTCCTCATCGCCCTGAACGCGGATCGCCGATCCCTCAAGCAGCACGCCCCATTGTTCTTCGGGGTGATGATGCAGCGAGCCTTGCGAATGCGGCGCCAGCGTCACCACCGACAGCATGGCGTGCTCGCCGGAAAAGATGCGTGTGGTGACGCCGGCGGCGAGTTCGCGAAGCAGGCCGTCGGCGGGGTTATCCAGATTGTGGAATTCGTCTTTCTGACTCATCGTTCCTCCGTCAGCGCGCGTTCAGCGGCGATTTGATTTGATGCAACCATCACCTCAAGACTTGCCGTAGCTGCCCTGGTAGCGGCCTTCGCGAATTGCGATCAACGTGTCTTCCTCGCGCGCGATCTGGGCGCGGACCGCCTCGAGCAATGTGGCGGCCACAGCGGCGGGGAACGATACCACGCCGTCCTCATCGCCGACCACGATGTCGCCAGGAGAAATCACCGAACCGCCGATGGAAACCGGCACGTTGATCTCGCCGGGTCCGCTCTTGTACGGGTCGCGGTGGATCGCCGCGCGGGCAAAGCAGGGAAAGTCGGAGGCAGCGAAGGCCGCGACGTCGCGGATGGCGCCGTCGATCACATAGCCCGCGGCGCCGCGGTATTCGGCGATATTCTTCATGATCTCGCCGACCAGCGCCCGCGTCTCGTCACCGCCGCCATCAACCACGATGACGTCGCCCGGCCCGACCAGCTCCAGCGCCCGGTGGATCGCAAGATTGTCGCCGGGCCGCGTGCGCACCGTGAAAGCAGCTCCGACCAGCCGGCCGGCACGATGAAACGGCCGCAGGCCGACGGCGCCCGGCAGCCGGGCAAGGTTGTCGCTGATGATCGAGGTCGGCGCGTTCCTGAACGCCTCGATCAGCTCCGGCGCGGGCTTCGGCACGCTCGGCATGGCCGTGGTGATGGTCATAGAGACTGTTTCCTCTTGCTTCCTCTTGCGGCTCCCCCGCTCGGCGCGAGGGCTCCAGATCAGCCGCCACATGATGGCTTGGGTTGCTGCAAAACAATTAGCATTCCGCATGAGCAGGTATAATGGATTTGGATGGGTCCGGCTCGCCCGGCGGCCCCGCACGTCACGTCAGTGCTTTCGAAATCTTCGCCTTGGCCACACTTCTTAATGCGGCGTTAACCAGACCGGCCGACGCTGGCTGCGAAGATTCACGCCGCCCGGTTGTCTTACAATGCTGTTTAAGAATCTTGCCCCCTCGCCGGCCCTTTCGATCATCCGGTTTTCCGACATCGACGCCTTCCGGCCGGTCGAATTCGTCGCCGATGCGCGCAGCCTCCCGCTGAATCTTGCGAACTTCCATACCGCGCGCGCGGCGGTGCAGTTGCCCTGCTGCCAGATCACGGTGCTCCGCTCGTTTCCGCGGATCGTCGATGTCAGCTACCGCGCCGCTCATGGCGTCGTCATCTTCCAGATCGAGGACGACTACGACGTGAGCGTCAACGGCATGTCCGTGAATCGTCCGGCTTTTGTCGGCATGCGCGGCAATGTGGATTTGCAGTTCGTCGAACCCCGTGGATCGCTGCACGCGATCATCACGCTTGGCGCCGGCCTGCGCGATCGGGAATGGTTCGATACGCCGGACCGGCTATGCCCGTTCATGCCGAACACTGACGCCCTCGCAACGGTCAGATCCGTCACGACAGGTATTTTGCAGACGGCTTCCGCCAGGCCGGAACTGTTGCAGGAGCGGCGTTCGGCGCTGGCCCTCCAGGAAGGCCTGCTGCTCGCCATCGACGAAATGTTCCGCAGCGGCCGAACGCCGGAAGTGGCAGGCAAGAATGCAAGCATGGGTTATTGCCGCCTCGTTCGCATGATCGACGAGTATGTCGCGTTTCATTCCGCCGCGCCGATCTATAGCGCCGACCTCGCCGAACAGTGCGGCGTGTCGGTCAGGACGCTGGGCACAGCGGTGGCGAGCGTCCGCGGCATGAGTCTGCATCGCTATTTGCGCCTCAAGCAGCTTTGGTCGGCGCGCGCGCAGCTCGTGAAGGGATCCGACGCCATCACCGTGACATCGTGCGCGCGAGCCAACGGCTTCCATCACATGGGCGAATTCGCAAGACTCTATCGCGCGGTGTTCCATGAAACGGCGTCGCGCACGCTGGCTCGCGCGAGAGCGCGCTGACTGATTCTTGCCACAATGTGGCGTGCTTATCCGCTCGCCCGCGGATGGTGCACTTAGAATCACTACAGCATTCTCTGCGGGAACTCGGGTTGCTGTTGAATTTCTTCAAGATTTTTAACGGCCTGGCGCTGTGTTCCATCGGTCACATGAAGCGGGTAACGTTACAACGCCAGCGGGAACATCGTGCAGTTTCGGCGTGACAGCGCTGCCAAAATGATGACAATCGGCTCAACCAAAGTTCCCAAGAATTTCGACCGGAGCAAATCGTCCGTGATCGCCTCACGTGCATCGACATTGGTTTTTGCCGCGATCGGAGGGCTGTTCGTGCTCGCGCCGGTGGCTTCAGATGCCCAGTGGTGGCGTAGCGCACCGTACGATTTCGAATCCTGTGCCGATGTGGCCGAGAAGGCGACGACCAAAGAAGAAAAGACGGCGAAACTCGCTGAATGCAACGCGAAATTCGCCGGCCGCCGCAAGCCCGGCGGCGGCTACACCTATTACGACTTCATGCAGGACCGGACGTTCGACATCGCGGGTCCCAACCCGACGCCGGAAGAGCAGAAGAAGATCGACGAGCAATATACTGCCTATCTCGAGCGCGAGCGGCGCAACCACATCGCCGCAGCGGCGGCGGCCAAGCAGCAACAGCCGGAACCGCCGTCAGCACAGGGAATACAACAAGGCATCCAACAGGTGTCGCTGCGCACGGAGCAGGCTCCTCCGCCGGTCGAAACCGAAAAGGTGCCGATACCGGTGGCGAGCCCTGTCAAGCAGGCCGCACGCATCAGGGCGGCCCATTGCGCCAAGAACCAATTCTCGTGTGAATGGCCGCGGCTCTCGGAAAGCATCAACGGACTGAAAAAGCTGCTCAACCCGCAGCAGCAGCCACCGACCAAGCAGAAGAAGGGCTAGATTCTTCTGTCGTCCCTGCGAACGCAGGGACCCATACGCCGCGGCGGATGTTGTCTTGCTGCGATGGTCGACGACTTTCCTTCAACAATTGGCGACGGTGGTTATGGGTCCCTGCGTTCGCAGGGACGACGTGGCTGAGCGGTGCGCACGCGGCGATCAGCATCAGTGCGCGCGCAGCCGCTTGACGCGGCGCGGCTTGACGACCGGTGCTACGATCGCACGTGACGCCGCCCGCTGCTCCTGCAGCCTCGCTTCATAACCCGGCGACGGCGTTGCCGTTGGCGGCACGGCATAAGCGGGCAGCAATGACGCCCAGAAAATTAGGACGGCAACCGCTACCAGCGCGAGACGCGTTCGTTTCATGTTGCCTCTCCCATCGGCTTACCTGAACGAAACTCGCGCGGGGCCGGCGCCGAGGCAAATCAATTTCGGGGGCGAATCTGCTCCGGCGTCAGGCCGGGCGAGCCCTTGCCGCTGCTTTCAGCCTGCCGGATCAATTCCACGATCCGGCGCGAGAGCGGCGCCTCAAGTCCGCGGCGCTCGGCGATTTCGGTGATGACGCCCTGCAGATAATCGATTTCGGTCCGGCGGCTGCGCTGCAGATCTTCCCACATCGACGAGCGCGCCTCGGGATCGATCTTCATCGTCCGCCCCAGCAACGCTTCGAAGACCGGATCCGGCAGGCGCAACAAAGCCGGCATCCAGGCGGGCGGAATCGGCGTCGGCGACACTGGCTTGATACCTTCGGCCTTGATCGCCGCGAGAGCTTCGGCGAGCTGATCGGCGAACAATTGCCGCCATGGTCGTTCTGCGAGCTGCCGGCGCAGCGGCAGATCGGCCAGCGCGTTGAGCGCGTTGTTGAGATTGAGCAGCAGCTTGCCCCATTGCACGCCATCGATGTTGCCGGTCGGCCGCATCGTCAATCCCGGCACCGACAATTTCTCCGCTGCGCGCGCTTCGTCCTGCTCGATGACAATGTCACCCGACGTGGCGCGATGAAACCGCCCTGCGCCAAGCGCGATCACATTGAACGGCACCATGCCGCCGAGCACGCGCCGCCCCGGCAGGCGGTTGCGCAGCACGGCGGCGTTGCCGACGCCGTTCTGCAGGCTGACGACGACGGCATTGGACGGCGCATGGTGAGCGATGATTTCGGCCATCGCCGCGGTGTCCGCGCTCTTGACCGTGACCAGCACCACGCCGGCGTCAGCAAAAATGGAAGGGTTTTCCGACAATACGAACCGATCGCGCGCGACGGTCTGGTCAAAACCTTCAAAACTCGTCGGCCGCAGGCCGCTGGCTTCGATCTCGGCGATCACGCGCGAACGCGCCAAGAGCGCCACGCGGCGGCCGCCGGCCGCCAGCATGCCGCCGACGAAGCAGCCGATGCTGCCGGCGCCTGCGATACCGATCGTTTGGCGCGAAACCATTTGTCACCTACCGCGTTGCAACCGGCTTCGAATAGCAGAGCGCGCGGACTGTGCCTATCGCAGGTGGCACGGTCCGCGCCTTGTAACCGTCATGTGCCACCGTTATGTTCCACGCGGGGCTACGCAGAGGAGACAACCATGGGTTTACTCGACGTACTAAACGGCATGATGAATGGGCCGCGCGGTCCGAGCCGCCCCAGCTCAGAATCCGAGAGCGGCGGAATGTCGCCCTTGACCATGGCGATCCTGGCGCTGCTGGCCTGGAAAGGCATCAAGCATTTCAGCGGCAACCAGACCGGCTCGGCACCGCAACCGGCGCCCGCGCCGGGCAATGTGAATGCCGGCATGCCCGGCGACGGCATGGGCGGCGGACTCAGCGACATGCTTAAAGGGGGCTTGGGCGGGCTTCTTGCTGGAGGCGCGGCCGGCACCGTTTTGAGCGGTGGCCTCGGCGACCTCCTGAATCAACTGCAGCAGAAGGGCCTCGGCGATCACGCGGACTCCTGGGTCAGCAATGGTCCCAACAAACAGGTCTCGCCCGGCGATCTCGCCAATGCGCTCGGCGCCGATCAGATCGATCAGCTATCGGCGCAAAGCGGATTGTCGCGCGACGACTTGCTGCAAGGCCTCAGCCAGTTTCTGCCCGACGTCGTCAATCATCTGACACCGGACGGACGGCTGCCGAACGAGAACGAGATATCGCAACGGATCTGACGCCGGCACTGTAGCGTTTTCCAGCGAAGTGGATACCGGTTCGCGTGAAGAAAACGCGTCAAACAAGAATCTAACGCGGCGCCCGAGAGGTGCCGCGTCGCTTCACCATCGACGCATTGGAAAGGGACGGAAATGGGCGGCATTATCTGGATCATCGTCGTCGGCTTCGTCGCCGGCATCATCGCGCGCATCCTTTCGCCGGGCCAGAACAACCCGACCGGCTTCGTCCTGACTACGGTGCTCGGCATCGCCGGCGCATTCCTGGCGACCTTCGTCGGCCAGGCGATTGGCCATTACAGCCCCGATCAGGGCGCCGGCTTCATCACCGCCACCATCGGCGCCCTGGTGGTGCTGTTCATCTGGAACAGGCTGGTAGCGCGCGGCGTGATCTCGGATCCGGGAAATCGATAGAATTCTAGGGTGGGCAAAGCGAAGCGTGCCCACCATTGTCGACCGAGCAAGAGAGATGGTGGGCACGGCGCAAGAGCGCCTTAGCCCACCCTACGATTCTGTACCATCACAACACCAGATGCATCCCCGCATCCATGCGCACGAACTCGCCGGTCATGTTGCTCGACGCCGGCGAAGCGAGGAAGCAGACGAGTTGCGCGATATCCTCGGCCGTGGAGGCGACCTTCAGCGGCACCTTCGCCACGACAGCGTCGCGCACCGCTTTCGCGCCGGCTTCGCCGCGCCCCTTGGTGAACCACGGCGTATCGATATAGCCGGGACACACCGTGTTGACGCGGATCAGCGGCGCCAGCGCGCGCGCCAGCGATTGCGTCATGGTGTTGAGCGCCCCCTTGCTTGCGGCATAGGCGACAGACGAGCCGCCGCCGGAAATGCCGGCGACCGACGACACGTTGACCACGGCGGACGGCAGGTTGGAGGCTTTAGCGCCCGCTTCGAGCAGCGCGCGCGCCGCGCGGATCATCTGGAACGGGCCGATCGTGTTGACGGCATAGATGCGCTGAAAGTCCTCGGCCGAAAGTCCGTCGAGGTCGTGATGCGGCACGTGCTTGGTGGTGCCGGCATTGTTGACCAGCACGTCGAGGCGTCCCCACGGCACGGCCGCGGCAGCAATCTTCCTGCAGTCTTCATCGCGCGACACGTCGCCCTGCACGACCACGACTTCGGCGCCAGCGCTGCGGCAGAGATCGGCGGTCGCTTCGGCTTCCGCCTTGCTGTTGGAATAGTTGACGACGATGCGCGCGCCGCCCTTTGCCAGAATGGCCGCGGTCGCCGCTCCCAAACCCGAAGCAGAACCGGTGACAATCGCGCACAAACCATCCTTCGACATCCGCATTCCCTTTGTTGTTCTTGAATTAGAGTTTTGACCGCCCGCTGGCGGCGGCCGAGCGCTACCATATCGCGCGGCCAACGGCGTGCAAATCCGAAGAAGTCCGTTGCGCGGAATTTATTCTTTGCGCCGCGATCTTCATGCCGCCGCCTCATGCGGCCCTGCGGACAGCGCTTGTCACGGCTATGGCTTTTGCCCATCATAAAGCGCAAGAACAGACCGCAGCCGGACCCGGCCATATCAGTTGGGATTGGCATGCCAATTTCAAATCGGGGAACGCTGTGGCGGAGAGTGAGAACATCGTTGCCGAGACTGCGGAGAAAATTTTCGCCGATCTCGCCGACGCCCAAACCATCAATCGCGATAAGAAGGGCGAGTGGAAAGCCCCGCTCTGGCAGGCGCTGAGCGATGCCGGCCTGCCGCTGTCTTGGGTGCCGGAGGATTGCGGCGGCTCGGGCGCCTCTCTCGCTGAAGGCTTTAGCGTGCTGAGCGCCGCAGGGCGCTTTGCGGTGGCGGTGCCGCTGGCCGAAACCATGCTGGCGGGCTGGCTGTTGGCGCAGGCCAAGATCACCTCGCCCGGCGGCGAGATGACGGTAGTGCCCGCCAGCCCGAAAGACCGGATTACAGTCAATGCCGATGGCAGCCTCTCGGGCAGGGCGCGAGGCGTGCCGTTTGCCAAGGTTGCAAAATACTTCGCGATGGTCGCCAGCGATCCGAAGGGTGATTTCGCCGTCGCGCTGGTCGATGCCGGCAAGTGCCGGATCGAGAGCGGGCTCAATCTCGGCGGCGACCCTTCTGATGTCGTGACGCTGGACAAGGTGCAGCCGGCCGCGATCAAGCCGGCGCCAGCAGGTTTCGATCAGGCCCGGTTGATGCTGATGGGCGGCGTCGCGCGATCCCTGCAGATCGCCGGCGCGCTGGAATCGATGCTGGAAATCTCCGTGCGCTATTCCAACGAGCGTGTCGCCTTCGAAAAGAAGATCTCGAAATTCCAGGCGGTACAGCACAATCTGGCACGGCTCGCCGGCGAGTCGGCGGCCGCACTGGCCGCGGCCACTTCGGCCGCGGACGCCATTGCCAACGCCACGGTCTTCAACGACGAAGTGTTTCTCGAAGCGGTGGCGGCAAAAATCCGCTGCGCGGAGGCGGCGGAAAAAGGCGGCGGCATCGCCCATCAGGTGCATGGCGCGATCGGCTTTACCATCGAGCACATCCTGCATCGCTATTCCCTGCGCGCACTGGCCTGGCGCGACGATTTCGGCTCCGAGAGTTTTTGGGCGGTCGAGCTCGGCAAGCTCGTGGCGCAAAGAGGCGCCGATGAGTTGTGGCCGCTCGTGGCCTCGCGCTGAGATCATTTCGATTTGCCTGCATAGAGAATAACAATGACCGCAGCCCTCCGTTTCGATCCGATCCGCCTGCCGAGCGAATGCGAGCAGTTGCGCAAGGAAGTCCGCGCCTTCCTTGCCGAAGAGATCGCCGCCGGCACCTTCGATCCGCACAAGCCGAACCGCGAAGATACCGACGTGCCGGAATTCTCCCGAAAGGTCGGCGCGCGTGGCTGGCTCGGCATGACCTGGCCGAAGAAATATGGCGGCCATGAGCGCTCGTTCCTCGAGCGCTATGTCGTGACCGAGGAAATGCGGGTGGCGAATGCGCCGACGCGGCGCTTCTTTGTCGCCGACCGCCAGAGCGGCCCGGTGCTTTTGAAATATGCACCCGAGCACATCAAGATGGAAATCCTGCCGCGCATCTGCCGCGGCGAGATCTGCTTTGCGATCGGCATGAGCGAGCCGAACTCCGGCTCCGATCTGTTCGCGGCCAAAACCCGCGCGACCAAGACGGACGGCGGCTATCTGATCAACGGCACCAAGATCTGGACCTCCTCGGCCCATATCGCCGATTACATGATCGCGATTTTTCGGACGTCACCGCCGACGAAAGAAAACCGCCGCCACGGCCTGACGCAATTCCTCGTCAAAATGAAGCAACCGGGCATCCAGGTGAACCCGATCGGCCAGATCACCGGACAGTATGAATTCAACGAGGTGGTGTTCACCGATCACTTCATTCCCGACGATCACGTGCTCGGCGAAATCGACGGCGCCTGGAAACAGGCGACTTCGGAGCTTGCCTATGAGCGGTCCGGCCCCGAACGTTTCCTGGAGACCTATTACGTGCTGACCGAGCTGGTCCGCGCCGTCGGCAATAACCCGGACACCCGCAGCGCCGAAGGCATTGGCCGCCTGGTGGCGCAGGTGCACACCATGCGGCGCATGTCGGTGTCGGTCGCGGGCATGCTGCAGGCCGGCAAGGAGCCGGTGGTCGAGGCCTCTATCGTGAAAGATATCGGCACCATCTGGGAGCAGCAATTGCCGCATCGCGTGCGTGAGCTCGCCGCCTTTGTCGAGGAAACCGCCACCAACCGCGAGACGCTGGAAAAGCAACTCGACTTCGCCATCAAGACCGCGCCGAAGCTGACGATCCAGGGCGGCACCACCGAGGTGCTGCGCGGCATCATCGCCCGCGGGCTCGGTCTGCGCTGAGCGCGCACGCTCGGTCTGCGCTAATTCAACGAGGAAACCGCATGAGCAAATACACGGATATCGGCGTCGAGAAGCACGGCCATGTCGGCCTGATCGAGATCCGGAAACCTCCGCTGAACTTCTTCGACGTTTCGCTGATCAACCAGATTGCGGATGCGCTGGAGGAGTTCGACAACGACATCGAAATACGCGCTTCCGTGCTCGCCGCGCAAGGCAAGGCATTCTGCGCCGGCGCGGATTTTTCCGATCCGAAGCGGCAGGAGCAGGAAGCGAGCGCGCAGAATGATCCGGCCGCCAATCTGCCGATCAACCATCTCTACGTCCAGGCCGTGCGCATCTTCCGCAACAAGAAGCCGATCGTCGCCGCCGTCCATGGCGCGGCCATCGGCGGCGGTCTCGGCCTGGCCGTCTCGGCCGATTTCCGCGTCACCTGCCCCGAGGCCCGCTTCGCCGCCAATTTTACAAAACTCGGCTTTCATCCTGGCTTCGGCCTGACGACGACGCTTCCCGAACTCGTTGGCCGCAACAACGCCGAACTGATCTTCTACACCAGCCGCCGCATCACCGGCAAGGAGGCCACGCGAATGGGCCTTGCCAATGTCTGCGTGCCGCAGGACCAGGTGCGAGCCGAGGCCATGAAGCTTGCCGCCGAAATCGCCGAATGCTCGCCGCTCGGCCTGATCTCGACCCGCGCTACCATGCGCGCCGGCCTCGCCGACCGTGTCATGGCCGCCACCAACCACGAGCTCGCCGAGCAGACCAGACTGCGCGCCACGGAAGATTTCAAGGAAGGCGTCAAAGCCACCGCAGAACGAAGGGCGGCGAACTTCAAGGGGCGGTAAGACTCGCGCCGCTTGCACCTCTTCCCTTCTCCCCTTGTGGGAGAAGGTGGCGCGAAGCGCCGGATGAGGGGTTCTCTCCGCGGGAGAGGCCTATGTTCACGGAGAGAACCCCTCATCCGTCTCAATCGTGCTTCGCACGATTGATCCACCCTCTCCCACAAGGGGAGAGGGTAAGGTGCACCGCCTCACGCCATTAGCTTGAATGTCACGCCGCAAAGATCGAACCCGTCGCCCGACACCTTGCAGCCTTTGGCCTTCGCTGCATCCAGCATCTTGGCGATATCGGCGACTTTGAACGTCAGTCCGCTCATCAGATCGCTTGCGCCTTTGACGAAGCGGAAGCCGGCATTGGGCAGCTTCAATTCAGGCTCACCGCCCGCCCCTTTGCTCACGGCAATGCCCAAAATCTTCCCCCAATGCTCCGCCAACCCCTGCGGATCCGGGCTCTGCATCTCGACTTCCGTCAGCGCCACCGTCACGTCCTTGCGGATCGCCTTCTGCCAGTTCGGGCCCGCCGGCGGATAGGGTCCCAGCACGTCGTCGCTGCCGTCGGTGTGATTGAACTCGATGAACGCGGCGCGGCAATCGCGCGGGTGCAATTGCACGCCGTGATAGGGCGCGTGCGTGATCACGTTCGCCGTGCGCACGCTGATCGCGTTGGCGTGCCTGCCGCGTGCGTCGGGATCGTCGCAGCAGAAGATCGCCATGTAGCCGCCGCGGCCGCCGGTCTTGTCGAGAAAACGCCCCGCCGCGGTGCCCGGCTGGATCGGCGCCACCACTTCGAGCAGGATCGTGTCGACCGGTAGCAGTGCGTTTTCCAGGCCATATTTGGCGACATTGCCGTCGCGGTAACAGACGTTGAGGCCCATGATCTCGGAGATGTCCGAGATCACCGGCTCCAGATGCGGCGCCACCAGGCAGATCTGCCGCAGCCTGAGATACTCGGCCATATCAATGCCCCTGAAAGACGGGCTTGCGCTTCTCGACAAAGGCTTTTGCGGCCTCCTTGTGATCGGCGGTGTCGCCCGAGCGCGAATGATGGATGGCTTCGGCGTCGAAACAGGCTTCCAGCGACATCGTCTCGGCGTTGTTGATGTTGCGCTTGATGTAGCCCAGCGTCACCGACGGTCCCTGCGCCAGCGACATCGCGAGATCACGCGCCTCGGTATCGATGTCAGCGTCCGGCACCACCTTTGTCACCATGCCGAGATTGTAGGCCTCCGTCGCGCTCAGTACCGGCGAGGTCAGATAGAGCTCTCGCGCTTTCGCGGCTCCGAGCATCTGTGTGAGGAAATAGGTGCCGCCGTAATCCCCTGATAATCCGACCTTGGCGAACGCGGTCGTGATCTTGCAGGAGGCGCTGGCAACGCGCAGGTCGCACGATAGTGCGATGGAGAGACCGGCGCCCGCGGCGGCGCCATCGAGCTGCGCCACCACCGGTTTGGGCATCTGGTGCAGGATGCGCGAGACTTCCATGCCGCGGCGCAAGTTCGCCATCTTGGCCTCGAAGCCGAGCGGTGCCCTGCCCTCCGCCATCGACTTGACGTCGCCGCCGACGCAGAACGTGCCACCGGCGCCCTTCAAGAGTACCGCACGCACCTCGTGATCCTCAGCCGCGCGCCGTGCGGCTTCGACCAATCCGCGCGTCATGTCCGGATTGAGTGCGTTGCGCCGGTCGGGGCGGTTCATCGTGATCGTGAGTAAGCCCTGTTCGAACTTCTGGAGGACCATTTCGTTTGCGCTCATGGGGTGGTGCTTTCGTTGGTAGGTTGAGATGAATTCGTAGGGTGGGCAAAGGCGCACTTGCGCCGTGCCCACCACCTCTCGCCGATCTGCGGCGCTAATGGTGGGCACGCTTCGCTTTGCCCACCCTACGCAGATGCGGTCCTATTTCTTCACCAGCGGACAGCGCGAGGCTTCCAGCGGCTGGAACGCCTCGCTGCCGGGGATGGTCGCCAGCAGCTTGTAATAATCCCAGCGCGCCTTGGATTCCTGGGGTTTCTTGACCTCGAACAGATACATGTCGTGCACCATGCGGCCATCGTCGCGAATCTTGCCGTTCCTGGCGAACATGTCGTTGACCGGCGTCTCCTTCATCAGCTTCATCACCGCGGCCGCATCCGTGGTGCCCGCGGCCTTGACGGCCTTCAGGTAATGCAGGACCGACGAATAGACGCTGGCCTGCGCCGCGGTCGGCGGCCGCTTGACGCGCTCCATGAAGCGTTTTGAAAACGCGCGGGTGTCGTCGTTGAGGTCCCAATAGAAGGCTTCGGCAAGCAGCAGACCCTGCGCCGTCTCCAGCCCGACGCTGTCGATATCGGTGACGAAGGCGAGCAGCGGCGAGAGCTTTTGGCCGCCGCTCCTGGTCAGCCCGAATTCCGCCGCCTGCTTGACCGCGTTGATGGTATCGCCGCCGGCATTGGCGAGGCCGACAACCTTGGCCTTCGAGCTCTGCGCCTGCAGCAGGAACGAGGAGAAGTCCGACGTATTGAGCGGATGCTTGACGCTGCCGAGCACCTTGCCGCCGGCCTTCACCACCACATTGCTGGTGTCCTTTTCCAGGTCCTGGCCGAACGCATAATCGGCGGTGAGGAAGAACCAGGTCTCGAAGCCGCTCTTGACGGTGGCGAGCCCGGTGACGTTGGACTGCGCAAACGTGTCGTAGGAATAATGCACGGTGTAGGGGCCGCAGGCCTCGTTGCTCAGCCGGATCGAGGCGGGGCCGCTATACATCACGATCTTGTTGCGCGCCTTCGCGATTTCGCCGGCGGCGAGCGCGGTTGCAGACGCCGCCACGTCGTACAGCATCTCGACGCCTTGATTGTCGAGCATGTCGCGCGCGATGCTGGCAGCAAGATCGGCCTTGTTGAGATGATCGGCCGCGACGATCTCGACCTTGCGCCCCAGCACCTCGCCGCCAAAATCCTCCACCGCCATCTTCGCCGCGGTCTCCGAGCCCGGCCCGGTGATGTCTGCGTAAAGCCCTGACATATCGAGAATGCCGCCGAGCTTGAGCGGCGGCTTGCTTTGCGCCATTGCCGCGCTAGCCGACATCGCCAACGCGGCAGCAAAAACGGCAGTGATTGCTCTCTTCATGGAGTTCTCCCTATTGGTTGCCGCATTGCCTGCGACTTTGAATTTTTTGCTCTGGCAGGATCATGCCGCACGGGGTGCATAGCGGCAAGGCGCGAAGGAAGGCGGATTGCGTCGCGATTTCCGCTAAGCGGAATGATCTCGTAGGATGGGTAGAGCGACTTGTCCGCCGTAGCTCAACGAGCGAAGGCGGAAGCGAAACCCATCAATTCCTTGCGCGGCGTCATGATGGGTATCGCTTCGCTCCACCCATCCTACACGACGCATCAGCGTGTCCCGGACGCGGTGCAGCGTGCTCCCGGCGATGCGAAGCATCGTCCGGTACGCTGCTCCGCAGAGCCTGGACCTACCGCCGCAACATGGACCCCGGATCGGCAGCGCACCACGCCGCTCACGCGGCGCGTTGCGCAGCATCCGGGGAACGCCACTCACGCCAACAATCCCTTACCCGGCACATGATTGAGCTCGAGCCTTATGCCATCCGGATCCTCGAACAGGATCGAGTAATAGCCCGGCGCCCATTGGTCCTCGCGCGGCGCACGGATGATTTTGGCGCCGAGCGTCTTCAGGAAGCCGTGCAGTTCATCGACGTCGGCGCGCTCGCGGGCGCGGAAGCAGAGGTGGTGCAGGCCGACACGCTGCTGCTCGAACGCGGCGCCAGCGTGCTCCGGCGATGGTGCGCTGATGCCGACGGCAGTGCGGCCGCCGACGCAGTAGTAGGTCGTCTCGGTATCGATGACCGGCTTCAAGCCGAGAAACGGCAACAGCTTGCGATAGAAATAGCGAGAGCGTTCGTAATTCGAGGCGGTGAGAAAAATATGGGCAATGCCGTTGACTTCCATTGTCTCCCCCTACGTGGCAATCTCAGGTAGTATTGCTGTCATTGATCGAGCATACAGGAACGAGCGGGACAGAGAGCAGCGTTATGACCGGCCCGGCATTGCGTTACAGCGCTGCGCTTACGGCATCCGCCGCATTGTTTCTCGCGCTGGCGTCCGCCGGCGAGGCCGACGCCGCCGACTGCGTGCTGGAGCGGCAGGGCGAAGGGCGGGTCGCTGCCGTGGTCGATGCGCGCGGCTTTCGCCTCGAGGACGGCCGGGAAATCCGCCTCGCCGGCATCGAGCGCGCGGGAACCGAGACGGCCGGTGGCAGGGCCGTATTGTCGGCTATCATCACCGGCCGCGACGTGACCCTGCATGGCGAGGATGACACGCCGGATCGGTACGGCCGGCAGTCGGCCTTTGTGTTCGTGACTGATTCGGAACAATCGGTGCAAAGCGAGCTGCTGCGCCGCGGCGAGGTCCTGGTTTCGAGCGATATATCCGACAAAAATTGCGCTGCAGCGCTGTCCGCCGCCGAGGGCGTGGCGAGAAATGCCAAATTGGGAATCTGGGCAAGTTCAACTGCCATAAAAAACGCGGAAAGTCCGGGCGATATTCTGGCCGCGATTGGGCACTTTACGGTGATCGAAGGCAGAGTGCTGTCCGTTCGGCAGGCTGGGGCAATGACCTACCTGAATTTCGGGCGGAACTGGACACGGGACTTTGCTGCGACTATTTCAAGGCGCATCATACCGGCGTTCGAGAGCGCCGGCCTTGGACCTAAGTCGCTCGAAAATCGACGGATTCGTGTCCGCGGCGTTGTCTCGTCGCGGGGAGGACCGCGAATTGAGTTGCTTCGGGTGGGGCAGATTGAGGTGCTGGGCGGGAAATAGCGTTTGATTCGGGGGCTGGCATCGGTCTTCGCTGGGATCACGCGCAAAGAAGAGGGGATGAGATCAAGGATCCCGATCGGATCGTGATCTCAGTGGCTGATTTGACGCATCGTGCACAACGGGGCGAAGGAAACACGGGCCGCCGCCTTCTGGCTGCGCCGGCGTTGTTGTGCGCTGCGCTCACGCTCTCTTCCTGTGGAAACCTCGGGAAGATCGAGACAGCCGCGCCGACGGTGCCCGCGCCGAAGCCGAGCCGCACCGTCGCACAGACGCCGGCGAGCGAGCGCGAGCACGAGCGCATTCTGGCCTCCTATGGCGGCGCCTATGACGATCCGAAACTCGCAACCCTGATCGGCAAGACCGTTGACCGGCTGGTGGCGGCGTCGGACCGTCCGGACCAGGCCTACCGGGTGACCATCCTCAATTCCGGCGCGGTCAACGCCTTCGCGCTGCCGACCGGCCAGCTCTATGTGACGCGCGGGTTGGTGGCGCTCGCCAGCGATACCTCGGAACTGTCCTCCGTGCTGAGCCACGAGATGGCGCATGTCATCGCAAAGCACGCCTCGATCCGGGAAGACCAGGCGCGGCAGGCGGCGGTGGTGACGCGCGTCGTCACCGACATGAGTAACGATCCGGATCTGACGGCGCTGGCGCTGGCGAAAACCAAGCTGACGATGGCGAGCTTCTCACGGCAGCAGGAATTCGAGGCCGATGGCATCGGCGTCGGCATTTCGGCCCGCGCCCGCTTCGATCCCTATGGCGCGTCGCGCTTCCTTGCCGCGATGGAGCGCAATGCGGCGCTGAAGGCCGGCAAGACCTCGCTCGACCCGCGCGCGCAGGACTTTCTCTCCTCGCATCCGGCAACCCCCGAGCGCGTGCAGAACGCGCAGGCCAGCGCGCGGCAATACACTTCGCCGCAGAGCGGCGAGCGCGACCGCGAGACCTATCTCGCCGCCATCGACAACATCGTGTATGGCGAAGATCCCAGCGAGGGCTTCGTGCGCGGGCGCCGCTTCCTGCATCCGAAACTCGGCTTCACCTTCCAAGCGCCCGAGACGTTCACGCTCGACAACACTGCGCAGGCCGTGATCGGCGTGCGCGAGGGCGGCACGCAGGCGATGCGCTTCGACGTGGTGCGCGTGCCGGCCGAACAGTCGCTCGCCGATTACCTCAATTCCGGCTGGATGGAAGGTGTCGACAAGGGCTCGACCGAAGACCTCATGATCAACGGTTTCCCGGTAGCTTCGGCCTCGGCAAACGGCGATCAGTGGCAGTTCAAGGTTTATGCGCTGCGTTACGGCAGTGACGTCTACCGCTTCATCTTCGCCGCCAAGCAGCGTAACACCGAAAGCGAGCGCAATGCGCGCGAGACCGTCAACTCGTTCCGCCGCCTGACGCTGGAAGAAATTCAGGCCGCGCGTCCCTTGCGCATAAAGGTCATCACGGTGCAGCCCGGCGACACCGTGGAATCACTCTCCCACCGCATGACCGGCGTCGACCGCCCCGCCGAGCGCTTCCGCATCCTCAATGGCCTCGACCAGCACGCCCAGGTCAAGCCGCGCGATCGCGTGAAGATCGTGGTGGATTGAGGCGCGGCCGAAACAAGATCACTCAGCCAGGCTGCTCGCCTTCCGCTCTCTCCTCGTGGGCGAGGTGGATCGAACGAGCGCACGCAGTAACCGCGCAAGGACCTGTCTCGTCCACGCGAAAAAAACAAGAGCCCCGCCGAAGCGGGGCTCAAGATGATCAATACTTGCGACCTGAACCGCCCTGATCAGACTGGTTCTTCGCCGCGGGTGCCGGCGCATTGTTGTTCTGATTGGTCTGCCCGGACGGCTGGTTGGAGCTCGGCTGATTGCCGCCTCGCGCCGGGGCCTGTCCAGTCGTCTGACCAGACGGAGGCCGTTGCGTGCCGGCCTGGCCGGTGGTTGCCGGCTGGTTTCGTCCAGCCTGACCGGTTGTCGTAGGCTCGTTCTGCCGGGCAGGCGCATTAGCCTGACCGGTATTCTGGCCGGTCGCGTTCCGCTGCGCCGATGGCTGCTGGCCGGCCGTCGTCGACTGGCTCTGAGTGGCACTTATCTTGTTAGACACTCCGAGCGCGGCAACCGTGCGTGTATCAATCGTGCCGCTGGCCTGCAGGCCCTGCCGCCGCTGGAAGACCATCAAAGCCTCGCGCGTCCGGGCGCTGAACACGCCATCCGCTCTGCCAGTCAGCAAACCGCGTTGGATGAGCACCCGCTGCACCACGCGGATTTCGTCGGGGCTCAGATCGAGCGCGGCCACGCTGCCACCGCCGATGCGGCCACGACCCGTGAACCGCGTCCTCGGTCCTGCCGGGACAACGTCCACGATCCTCCGGCTCCGATCCACGAACACGATCTCGTCCTCCACGACGAAGAAGCTGTAGTCGCGGTAGTCCGGGAACGTGTCGATCAATACGGGGAATGCCGCGACCGACACAAAGGAGACATGCCGTGGCACCACGACGCCGGTATTGATCCGGAAGTTGATGGAGTTGACGTTAACCCGCGCCACATTGCGCGAGCCAAGCACCGACTGCTGCAGTGTTGTCTGCTGTTGTGCAGTCACCGACACGCGGCCCGACATGCTCTGAGCGGCCGCACCCCGGCCTTCCGCCCGCGCATCGGTCTGTCCGTGGGTGTTGGCGCCTGTCGTTGTGGACTGACCCTGCTGCGTCGCCTGGCCCTGCTGCGTGGTTGGACCTTGGGAAGGAGCGCTTGGCCTGGTGTTGGCGCCGGTCGTCGTACCCGGCCTTGCATTCGGACCCTCCGTTGTCGCACGGGTCTGGTCACGGCGCTGCTGGGTTGTCTCTGCGGTTGCCGGCTTCTGCTTTTGCTGCGCCTTTTGTTCGGTCTGACGCGTCTGGTCGCGCTCGCCACGGCCTTGCCCCACGGTCTGGTCCTTTTGCCTGCCATAGGACTGGTCCTGCGCCTTTGACTGACGCAGTTGATCGCGCTCGCCGCGGCCTTGCCCCACCGTCTGATCCTTTTGCCCGCGCTGCGACCGATCCGCGCCGATCTGTCGCTCGCCCCTGTCCATCGCGCGGCCGCTCTCTCTCATTCCTTCGCTACGCTGTGCGCGCGATGGCGCAGCAGCAGGGCTTTCCGCCCGGCCGCCTGCTCGGCCTTGCGTCATCCCTTCACCGCGGGATGCGCCGCCTGCGCCCTGCGAAATTCCACCTCCCGACTGCCTCTGTTCGGCGGCACCGCCGCCAGCTCCTCCACCGGCGCTTATTCCGCCGCCGGCACCTGCTCCTCCGCCGGCACCCATTCCGCCACCGCCGCCACCATCACGCATGCCTTGTGCCGCCGCCAGACTGACGCCGGCGAGCAGCGCTGCTGTGGTCAGCAGGAACCTGCTCTTTCTAATGCTGTGCATGTGAAACTTCCTCCGTTTGCCTCGCAGCATTTTTTCGACGCGGTACTTTCGAACTGAGCAGTTCAAGGCTCCGTTATGAGTGACGGACCTGCTGCAAACGAGCGCTCGTCCGAGTTTCCGATCTGCTGGGAAAACGAAGCCCCGATGCCATTCGTTCCCGTTCACGCCGTTGCGCCAGCGGGACACACGGTTCCGGAGCAAAACTGGCTCGCGTTTGTACGATTGGCGCGAGTGGACCTATGTCGGTCAGCGCCGACATGTTGCGATGGCAAAGAGCGAGATGACTCAATTGAGGTAATCGGTCGAGCCGGTGCGGTGCAGATTGTATAAAGGGGCGCTGCGGATGTCCGCTTCCACCGGCGTCGACCGCCCCCACCGAGCGCTTCCGCAACGGCCTCGACCAGCACGCCCAAGTCGAGCCGCGCGATCGCGTGAAGATCGTGGTGGACTAGTCAGGACGCCTCAGCCGTCATTGCGAGCCATCTGGTCGCACGAATGCGCGCCCGATGACAGGCTCCGCGAAGCAATCCGCGCCAACGCGGAGATAGGTGGATTGCTTCGTCGCTTGCGCTCCTCGCAATGACGCGGAGAGCGCTGCGTGCTACCAGGAATTTGTGCGATCTAATTCTACTCGATAGTTACACGCGAACGCCACCGCTGCTCAAAACTATTGTCATCGTCAAGCATCCGCGCCTGCGCATCCATGGGCTCGCTGCGCTTTTCTGTGACGATGCTTACCGCCTCGGCCTCGGCCTTCGCCTGCGCGGCTGCCGGTGCCGCGGCAGGCCACCGCAATAACGATTTCGAAATCACGGTCTTGCCGGCGTACCAGCATTTGCGCCCGTCGATCAGGCGCCAGGACCAATGCCCCTGCTGATTGGACGGCACCGCGGCACTGCATTCCCTCACCTGCGCGGCCGGCGCGCTGATCGGAAGCAGCGCGGCCAAAAAAGCGGCCATGACAATGGCGAGAAAGACTGACTGAACCTGCCCTTTCATCGAATCCCCCTTGCGGTTGATCTGGATGCGGGCGGGAGGTTCGCTTCCGATTCTGGTCACAAAAAGTCGAAAATTGGGCCACTTTCCGCGTAAGTGACTGCAAATGCTGTCCAAAATCGCCGTTCTTCCCTTCTCCCCTTGTGGAAGATGGATCGCTGCCGCGCAGCGGCGGCGAGACGGATGAGGGGTCTGTCTCCGCGAAGAGAACCCCTCATCCGGCGCTTCGCGCCACCTTCTCCCACAAGGGGAGAAGGGAAGAAGGACCTGCTGAAGGAATTTGCTTACACCCAAACAAAAAGCCCGGTCTCTCGACCGGGCTTTTCGTTCAATCCTCGGGATTCTTTCAGGCAGCTTCATCCGCCACGGCAGCGTCGTCGCCGTCGGCGTCGACATCCGCCTCGTCTGCTTCGGCATCAGCTTCGGTGGCTTCGGCCTTGGCGCCGCGGCGCGGGCTCTTGGCGAGCTGGCTTTCGATTTCCTTGACCGCTTCGGTCTCGGTCGAATGCTGCACGACCGCGATTTCGCGTGACAGCCGATCGAGCGCCGCTTCATAGAGCTGGCGTTCAGAGTAGGACTGCTCGGGCTGCGATTCCGAGCGATAGAGGTCGCGGACCACTTCGGCGATCGCGACGATGTCGCCCGAATTGATCTTCGCTTCGTATTCCTGCGCCCGGCGCGACCACATCGTGCGTTTGACGCGCGCACGGCCTTTCAGGGTTTCGAGGGCCTTCTTGACCAGCGCCGGCTCGGACAGCTTGCGCATGCCGACATTGGCGACCTTGGCGGTCGGCACGCGGAGCGTCATCTTGTCCTTCATGAAATTGATCACGAACAGCTCGAGCTTGGCGCCCGCGATCTCCTGCTCCTCGATGGCCAGGATCTGGCCGACGCCGTGAGCCGGATAGACCACGAATTCATTGGCCTTGAAGCCCTGACGCTGGGTCACGACCTTCTTCGGCTCCTCGACGCGCGGCGCGGCGGCGACCGGCTTGGCAGCAGCCTTCGGCGCGGCGGCTTTCGGGGGAGCAGCCTTCACAGGGGTCTTGACGGGATGCTTGGCAGCAACTTTCGACGCAGTGGTCTTCGAACCCGTCGCTTTCGCGGCGGTCTTGGCAGTCTTTTCTGGCATTGCGCTTCTTTTGTTCTTTGAGGACTTTGTGGCCGAAACCTTCTTGGCGTCCTTCATGGGCGCCTTGGCACGGCCTTTGGTTGCGCTGCGGCTGGCCGGAGCGGCTTTTTTCGTCGTCTTGGAAGCACTCTTTTTACGCGTTTTCTGTGACACAGCCTGCGCGCGGAACTGCCACGCCCCTGTTCGATGTTTTACGAAAACCCACCGGGGCCACAGGATACGCATGGCCGGGATCGGCTTAGAATGTGCCCAATATAGCACATTTTCCGCAAAAATCAATGATTTACGCCGGGTTCCGGGCCCTTACGGGGCGGTTTCCGTCATAAGACCGCTAATAGGGTTAAATCCGCTCACCGCGTTCGGTTCAGATGAGGGCTAAAATCAGGCTCGACGAGCCCGCAACTTATCCACAGGCTTAATCGCCGCTACCGGGTTCCTTGGAAAAATATTTCTCGAACTTGCCCTCGACACCTTCGAATTCTTTCGCGTCCGCCGGGGCGTCCTTCTTCTGGGTGATGTTGGGCCAGCTCTTGGCATACTCGGTGTTGACCTCGAGCCACTTCTCGAGGCCCGGCTCGGTGTCGGGCTTGATGGCGTCCGCAGGACATTCGGGTTCGCAAACGCCACAGTCGATGCATTCGTCGGGATGGATGACCAGCATGTTCTCGCCCTCGTAGAAGCAGTCGACGGGGCAAACCTCAACGCAGTCGGTATATTTGCACTTGATGCAGGCTTCAGTGACGACGTAAGTCATCCAACGCTCCGAAACGGATCAGTTTTCCGGGGTTTGCGTAGCGCATGCGGTGCGCTGCCGCAAGGGAAGCGGCGGGCCCTTAGCGGCCGTTTTTCAGGCGTCCCTGCGTGCCCTTTCCAGATAGTTATTGTTTGTCGTTCTGCAAATCATCGTAGAGCACGCGGGCCGCCGCAGCGTCGCCGCGCCGCTCGGAAAATCCCACCACTTTCAGGATGCGCACGGTGCGGTCGAGCCCGATCGTCAAGACGTCGCCGACCTTCACCGAATGTCCCGGTGCCATTTCACGCACGCCGTTGATACGGACGTGACCGGCCTCGACGAGGGCGGCAGCCGAGGTGCGGGCCCTCACCACCCGCGCATGCCACAGCCATTTGTCGAGACGCTGCCGCTCCAACTAATCTCTCGTAGTTTATTCTTCACGCGTTTTCTTGGACCGCGTACCCGCTTCGCTTGAAAACGCTTTGGCTATTCCTTGCGGCCGGCGAGTTGCTCCTTCAGCGCCGCCAGTTTTGCGAACGGTGAATTCGGATCGATCGGCCGGTCGCGCTCGCGTGGGCTCGCGCTCGTCGCCCATTGACGGTGCGAAGGACCAGAGTCGCGCTTGTCGCGGCCGCCCTTGTCGCGTCCGCCGAAATCACGACCGCCGCGCTCGCCCTTGTCGCGGCCACCCTTGCGCTCACCCTTGTTGCGATCGAACTTGTCGCGACGCTCCTCGCGGTCGCGGCCCTTGCCCTCGAAACGCTCGCGCGGCGGACGGTCCTGACGCGCTTCTGCCGCGGGCGCGCCCTCTGCCGCCGGCGCTGCCGTAGCATCGGCCGGTGCGCCCTCGCGCGGCTTTCTGAACTCGTGGCGACGGCCGCGGCGATGGCGCTGCTCGCGCTGCGCGCCCTCGCCTTCTCCGGCAGCGGCCTGCGCACCTTCGCCCGCGCGATGGCGCTGGCGGCTGCGGTCGTGATGCGGACGGCGCTCGTCGGAACGGCCGCCGGGCCGCCAGACTTCGACGAGTGCAGGCTCTGCCGGTGTCTCGGGCTTGGCTTCGGCCACCGGAGTTTCGACGGGAGCTGCTTCTGCAGGCGCTTCGGCTTCGGCAGGCGCCTCGCTCGCGGTTTCGGGCTCGGCCGCAGCTTCCGCGGCGCTGACTGCTTCTGGCGTCTCCTGTTCCGGGGGCGCATCCGCGATCGCGGCTTCCGCCGGTGTCGTCTCGGCGGGCGCAGCTTCCTCCGCAGCAGCGGGTTGTTCGGCGGCCACCGGGGTCACATCCGGCAGCAGCGACGCCGACGACGGCGCGGGCGCGTCGCTGACAGGCACTTCGGCCGCGACTTCTTCCGCCGGCGCATTAGCGGTCGTCTCGGCGCTCGCCTCGACCGGCGGCGTTTCGGCGGAGACCGTCTCGACGACGGCCTCGGGCGCTGGCTTCGGCGGCAACGGCGGGCGGCGGTCCATGCGGTAGCCGAGCGCGCGCAGGATCGAGGCAAAATCTTCGCCGGCCGATCCCGTGAGCGAGGTCATCGCCTGCGTCACCACAAAGCCGCGGCCGTCGAACGCGCCGGCTGGCTTCTCACCGGGCGACGTTTCGCGCCACGCCAAAGCGGGACGAATGAGATCGGCGAGGCGTTCCAGGATGTCGACGCGCACCGCACGCTCGCCGCACTGGCGGTAGCCGAGCACGCGATAGGCATCGCGGGCGAGCTGCTTGTCGACCGGGAACGAGGTGCGCCCCGAGCTCGCCAGATGCTGCGCGCCTGACAGCGCCGACATATCGACATTGTCCTGTTTCTCGGCCCACAACAGCGAGGCAAGCGCGCGCGCCGCGGGCTTCAGGAGCGCCGGAAAATAGATGTGATAGGCGCCGAACCGCACGCCGTACTTTCGCAGCGTCGCGCGCGAGGCCTGATCGAGATCCTTCATCTCGCTCGCGATCTTGCTCCGCTCCAGCACGCCGAGCGCTTCGACGAGCTGGAATGCGATACCGCGCGCAATCCCCGTGATGTCCTCGGCCTTCGACAAGCCGAACAGCGGCCCCAACAGCTTTTCGATATGCGTCTTCAGCCACAGATCGAGCCGCGTTTGCACGGCCTCGCGCGGTGCGCCGGAGAGCCGCTCGTCGGAAATGATGCGGATGCGCGGATGCAGCGCATCGTCTGCTGCGACGAGTTTTGCGACCGCATCGCCGGTCCAGCGGATAGTGCCGTCGGAGGTCAGCACGAACTGATCATCGGGCGCAGCCGAGAGCTTTTCCGCGCGCGCGTTGATCTCGCTCGCCAGCACCTGCTGGGCGGCCGCCTGCAGCGCCTTGGCATCCGAGCCGGCTTCCGCCGCATCGGGTGCAAAGGTGAATCCATCGAGCCGGCCGATCGCGTGGCCTTCCACAATCACTTCGCCGGTCTTGCCAATTTCCGTATTCAAAACTGAGTTCTCCCGCAGGCGGCGCATCAATACACTGGTCCGCCGGTCAACGAAACGCTCCGTAAGGCGTTCATGCAGCGCATCGGATAATTTATTTTCCACCTCACGGGTGATCCCCTGCCAGTGGTCGGGGTCGGACAGCCAGTCCGGCCGGTTGGCGACGAAGGTCCAGGTGCGGATTTGCGCGATCCGGCCCGACAGCGTGTCGATATCGCCGGTAACGCGGTCGGCCTGGTCGACCTGAGCGGCGAACCATGCGTCGGGTATCCGACCTTTCTTCATCAGGAATGCATAAAGCGTGGTCACGAGCTCGGCGTGGGCAGCGGGCGCGATCTTGCGGTAATCCGGGATCTGGCAGGCGTCCCACAGCCGTTCCACGGCTACTGCGCCGTGGGCCATGTCCCTCACCTCGCCATCGCGCGCCGCATGATCGAGCACGCGCAGATCTTCGGCAATCGGCGCGCGGGTCAGGGCGTCATGCCCGGGCGGCAGCGCCAGCGACACCTGCAGCGCGCCGAGCGAGGAGAAGTCCAGCCTCGAATTCCGCCATTGCAGCATTTTGACGCTATCGAAGGTGTGGTTCTGCAGCGCATTCACCAGTTCCGGTTCGAACGGTGCACAGCGCCCCGTGGTGCCGAAGGTGCCGTTTCGCGTCGCGCGCCCGGCGCGGCCCGCGATCTGCGCGAACTCGGCCGGATTGAGCCGGCGGAACTGATAGCCGTCATACTTACGGTCGGAGGCAAAGGCGACGTGATCGACGTCGAGGTTCAGCCCCATGCCGACGGCGTCGGTGGCGACGAGATAATCGACGTCACCGTTCTGGAACATCGCGACTTGCGCGTTTCGTGTACGTGGCGAGAGCGAGCCAAGCACGACGGCCGCGCCGCCATGCTGGCGGCGGATCAATTCGGCGATCGCGTAGACTTCATCGGCCGAGAACGCGACGATCGCGGTGCGGCGCGGCTGGCGCGTGATCTTGCGGTCGCCGGCGAATTCGAGCTGCGAGAGCCTCGGACGCGTGACGATGGAAGCGCCCGGCAGCAGCCGCTCGATGATCGGGCGCATCGTCGCAGCGCCGAGCAGCAGCGTCTCGTCGCGGCCGCGACGGTGCAGGATGCGGTCGGTGAAGACATGCCCGCGCTCGAGATCGGCCGCGATCTGGACTTCGTCGACGGCGAGAAATGACACGTCGAGATCGCGCGGCATGGCTTCGACGGTCGAGACCCAGTAGCGCGGGTTCTTCGGCTTGATCTTCTCTTCACCGGTGACGAGCGCGACCGCCTCAGTCCCAGCGCGAGCCGCGATCTTGTTGTAGACCTCGCGCGCAAGCAGGCGCAGCGGCAGGCCGATCACGCCCGACGAATGCCCCAGCATCCGCTCGATGGCCAGATGCGTCTTGCCGGTATTGGTCGGCCCGAGCACGGCGGTAACGCCCGCGCCGGGCGCGCGTTCGGATGCGAACTTGGAAGGAGAGAAAGCCATTCTGTGCAGGTGTTTCTTTTTGGTGCCGGCGCTCACATCGTGGGTGCCAGACCTCATCCTGAGGAGGCGCGATAGCGCCGTCTCGAAGGATGAATGGCACCACTGGGGCCACATGGTTCGAGACGGCGCTATCGCGCCTCCTCACCATGAGGGTACCCATCTTCGCTAGGAGCGAAACCTTTCTGCTTGCTTGGCGTCAATTGCGCCGATTCTGTTTCACTTTGCGACGGTGATGCGGTCGCGGCTTAAGCTCTGGAACGAGTCTGGAACGAATCGCGTCCGAATCGCTGACTCCTCCCGAGACCCGATACGTTCACCGCAACATCTCGCGCTGAAGCGCTCGGGGCGACACTAGATCAAGTTTAAAGCGGCTCCACAAGCGACGGTTTCGGGACTAATTTCTTAAGAACATCGAGGCCGCGGAGTCGAATCAGAAGAGCAGAAGAGTCAACATGATTCATGCTGCTACTCATGTCGCTTTACTTGCACTGGTGCCACCACGAATAAAGCTATGTTCCCTCCCCCCCTTGCGGGGAGGGTTAGGGAGAGGGGTTTCACGGGCAGAGCTCGTTGTGTGGCTTACCCCTCTCCCCAGCCCTCCCCCGCAAGGGGGGAGGGAGCGATAGAGTTGTCGTCCCTCACTTAATCATCGCAACGTGCGCCGGAGTCTCCTCCCCCTCGCCCCGCTCTTGCGGGGAGAGGGTCAGGGTGAGGGGCTGTCTCCGCGAGTCCCGCTGTGGAGACAGCCCCTCACCCGGATTGCTACGCAATCCGACCTCTCCCCGCAAAGAGCGGGGCGAGGTGACTCTTCAGGCTCAATTCGTCTTCGCTACCCGTGGCGGCATGGCTGATGTCACGAACGACGTCGCTTCCAGCATCGCCAGCCCAAACGGCGTCGGGATCGTCATGCGGAACGGAACCAGGACGCGCGTCCCCGCAATCGGCACAAAGGTGATCTCGATCCGCCGTTCGCTCGCGAGATATTTGATCACGGGGCGATCGGGGATGTAGCCCGCGACGGGGTTGAAATAGATCGCGCAGACCAGCGCCGGCCCGTGATAGCCCTTTTCGGCTTTGACCGTTTCCATGCGCTTGTAATCGAGCTTGAGATCGTAGCGCATGCGTCCGTCGAAAATCCCGGCTCCGGTGCGGCAGGAATCCGGCGCCAGCACTTCGCCATTGCCGGGGACGCGCAGCAGTGAGCCCGTCATGGGATCGAGCACGCTTTTACGGTGCGCGTCGGTGACGGGAATGCGGCCGGGATCGACCGGCGGCGCCGGGTCGATCGAAAATTCCTTCACGCCGCCATTGGCCAGCGAAATCCGGATAGTCTCGGATTTCTTCTGCGTGGTGGTGGTCGCGGTATAGGCGTTCGCGACCAGCGCGCCGTTCACGATGCGGCCGTGGCTGGCGCCGGAACCGGTGCCGCCGGAAAACGCCTTCAAGAGGCCAGCGGTGCCGCCCTGCGCCGAGGCCGAAAACACATCGTCGCCGATTTCGATGGTCCAGCTTCCCTTGCCGACCGGAATGCCCGCCAGCGTCGCCTCATAATGCGCATCCAGCCGTCCCTGCGCGGAGGCCTGTTGCGGCGCGAGTAAGCCCCACGCGGCGGCGCACAGGCCAACGACGAGGCCGAGCCTGGCGGGAAGAGATTGGCGCGAAACGGCGCATCTGGCAGTCACGAATGAATAATCCCGGGATCGGCGCGATTGGGTGTTCATTTAGGCAAAAATATCCGGCAAACAACGCGGGTTTCGCGAAACCACGCTTCTTTAGGACCTTTCCTCGCCGCCCGCCGCTCGCGGGAAGGCCCAGGTCTTTTCCAAGCTAAACCCATGATGTCGGCGCGGATTGCGCCCTTTATATGATGGCTTAAGTGGCTGGAACCCCTGGTAAACCAGCCGTTACGGCTGACTTTACCAACCCAAGAACCTTGACCCCGTGGCCGTCTCCCCCTATACGTCCGCGGTTCCTGGAAATGGACGCGATTTTGGACCCCCGCGGCGCCCGCGAGAAGCGGCATGGCCTTAGGCGGGGATGGAAGAGGATTTTGCAAGATGTCCCGGCGCTGCGAACTGACGGCCAAGGGCCCCCAGGTGGGCCACAAGGTGAGCCACTCCAACATCAAGACCAAGCGGCGCTTCCTGCCGAACCTGGCCAACGTCACCTTCATCTCGGACGCGCTCGGCCGCAACGTGCGCCTGCGCGTCTCGACCAATGCGCTCAAGAGCGTCGACCACAATGGCGGCCTCGACGCCTACCTCCTGAAGGCCAAGGCCGACGTCCTCTCCCCCCGCGCGCTCGATCTGAAGCGCGCGATCGAGAAGAAGGTCGGCAAGCCCGCGTTCGTGAAGAAGGCGAGCTGAGCGAAGCTTAAATCGGCGGATCGAAGTTTGGAGCGGCCGGGTCGGAAGACCCGGCCGTTTTTGGTTTGCACCGTTCTTCAATAGTGTAGTGAACGAACGCTCGATTGCTGTTAGCAAACGAAATTTGCACGCACAAGTCGTGCTCCCAACTCAGACATGCTATTAACTGAGTAGACATCCCTTCAAAGCGATTCCGACCTTCGACTGAGATCTTTTCTTTCCTCTCAATAGGCACGCATGGCGACTCGTCTGTCCACCGGATCGATCGAAAGAGCGATTGAACACATCTCTACTTTTGGAGATACGGATGTCTTCCCGCATCCTATCGAAACTGCCTTCTTGGTCGAACAGAAGACGGGAATCGCGGCAGAGCTAAGCGCACTTGATCTTGAGACCTTCGAACCTGCCCAAGCTATCGAAACGATCGCGCCAAAAAGTCGCTGGGGATTTCGAATCGTCCATCAACTGCCCTTGCTAGAGACGTTACTTTTCACAGCAGCTGCTATCGAAATAGGGGCAGATGTGGAGAATATCAAACGGCCCCTCGATGAATTCGGCCCGTTTGGATATCGATTTGACAGCACCAAAGCTGACGCATCTCTGTTTGTGACGCATCGCTCATACAAAGACTGGCTACAATGGCAACGCGAACAAATAAAGCAGAACGCTTTCGTCTACGTTGTGGCAACCGATATCGCAGACTTCTACCAGCGCATCTATTTCCATCGAATCGAGAATATTTTGGACGTCGCGACTGACCGGAAGGGCATCAAGTCGTTCATAGAAAAACTTATCAAGAGAATACGCGGCAAGCAATCCTATGGAATTCCCGTCGGTGGAAGCGCTTCCAGAATAATTGCGGAGGCCATTCTGAGCGATGCAGACAGTGCACTTGCAGACGAGGGGATAGTCTTCACACGTTTTGTGGATGATTATCGCATCTTTCTTAAAGCCGACCAGATGCCATATGTGACTCTTGCTTTCCTGGCTGAGCATCTCGCCACTACCGAAGGACTTTCGTTGAACAACCAGAAAACGAAAGTATGGAGCGCGGCGGAATTTGAGGACGTTTTATCCGATCAGCAGGATGACGTTTTCGATAAAGCCGGACAGGCAGCAATCGAATCGCTGACTCATTCATTGTATTTTGACGAAGAACCCGATGAGGCGGAAGTTGAAGCAATTCGAGCCCTCAATTTGGTAGAGATGCTCGAAGAGGAATTAGACGAGGACCATTGGGACTTCGGCAAGATCAGGCTCATTTTTCTGGGCCTTCGCCTTACTGAAAATGCTGAGGCGCTGGAACTTCTTCTTGAGCGATTTGACGAGCTACTACCCTTTGTAAAAGAGTTTGTCTTACTGGTGGACGCTCTCGACAAGGCAGGCATTGAGCTTAGCGCGGACCAAAAAGCTAAGGTTCTTCAGTTGCTGGAGGTTGGTGCGGCCGGATCTGTTCCCACAATCCAAGTTTGGCTGCTAGAGCTGTTCGTCAGGAGCTGCCTTGTAATTGACCACAAGACGCTGACGAAGCTTTCAGTCAACACTCTTAGCCAACGACAGAGCTTTATCATCAGGGGGCTAAACAACGACGTTAATTTCTTTCGCAGGAACAAGACTCGCTTTGAAGAGCTGAATGTCTTCGAGAAAGGACATTTCATGCTCGGCGCAACTTGCCTGCCACGCGACGAGTTCACCAACTGGGTCGGCGCAGTCAAACCGAACCTTCGTCGGCCGCTAGATGCGAGATTTTGCGATTGGGTAAAGAATAAGTGTGGAAAGCTCGACGAAATAGTCAACGCACGTATTCGGCAGTGACCAATCTAGGCAGAGAGGATCGAATACGCCGGGACTAGCAGCTTAATAGAATCTATTTTGATCCGACTAAAGCCAAAGCTCTCTCATGCATTAGCCGAACGCGCCGCGCGATAAATGTCTGAGGATCGCCCTCTTTAAGTCCTTGCACCGCATCGGCATCGATAAATTGAGAAGCGAGCACGCCCCATTCTCCCTTATCGGCAGCAGCCAAAATCCAGCGGCGCATGTCGTTGCTCCCGTGCTGTTTCAGCATTGTCCTATCTACTAGGACAACGTTGCCAAAGACTCGAGCAGAGATTGCGTTAGCCAACCCGCCTGACATTAGTTCAGCACGAGAAAAGACAGCTTCAAAAAAATTGATGTCTGACCCTACCATGTAAGTCGCTGGATCGATCATAGAGCCATCAACAAGGCTTCGAGCACCGCTTACAGCGTACATTGCCGCGAACGTAGCTGAGAGTGCTCCGCCGCTTACGAGTCGCCGCTCAAAGAGCTCGATTTCTGTTAGCTTAAGCCGAGGCTCTAATCCTCGAATCTCGCCTCTTATCAGAGCCTGCCAATTTTCCAGTGCTCGCACCACGTAATGGTCCGGCTTTCCTCGCAGACTTTCATTGAAGCCAGTTGCCCAATACCAGCGCGCAATTTGACTCCAATCTTTCTCATTAGCTTCCATCATGCCGATGGTCTTAAAAAGAAGAAGCAACTGCCCCTCGTAAGGAACAAACGTCGAAGACCAAATTTGGAAGGCCTGGCTCAGAAAGTGCGAAACGCGCTCTCCGCACTGTATGGTCCGCGCAAACGAATCCATTAGTCTCTTGGGCTCTTCATTGCGAAGTTGTAGTAGCCCGTCTGTCGTCGGCGGAATTCCGAGAACCAAACCGACGCACTTTATGATGGTCTCTGCGCTCAGCTCGATCCTTTTTTCAGACAACGCTGCGGTTGCGATGTCTAAGTAATGATTAAGATCGAAGTCTTCGGCCCAGGTGATCGCTCGCATGAAGTCGACAGGATCAAGGCGCGTTCCTGTTGAGTTGATCTTTTCAAAGATACCGACAATGCGGTGAACGTCATTACTCTTTATCACCACCACAGGGACCATATATTCTTGGAACGCAGCTTGCAGCTGGAGCAACCTTTCAATTAGCACGTCACCATCTTTGAGCGACGAGAGTCGCGCTTGATGCTCCAGAAGCTGACGGGGTGTAAAAAGTGCGGAAAGGGGTATGGAGCCATCCGAGAAGAGGTCAACATCGTCCCGATGAGCAAAACCTTGCTCCCGAAGATTGTACAAAACATCAAAGCGAACATCGCTCGTTGACGTTCCGAAGTGAAAGACTCCGTAAAGCGTCGACAGTCGCTGCATGCCGTCCAATATATAGTTCGTGGGGTAGCGCTCCTTGACATTTGGAAAAGAGGTCATGTCATTTGGCGCTATCTTCAGCATTTCTTTGTCGACGCCCCACAACAAGAGGCTGCCGATCGGAAATCCTTCTGCAACGCTCTCGAGGAGCTCTATGATTTGCTTCTCCTTCCACACAAATTCTCGCTGGAAGGCGGGTATGCGAATGTCACCAGACGTGATTTGCCTGAAGAGCGTCACGAGATGGACCACCGACGGTTGAGGTGAGCTTATCGTCATATTTGTCTAAACTTTCTCGCCACCATCAGATGAAGGTCGCGGTGAATCTTTGCCGGTCGACGGTTGTGTGTTGGGTGATGAAAACGGCTTCGTGAGCTGCAGTGCGCTTCCGTCATGGTTGGCCGTAGGCTGCTGGAGAAGATCGTCCTTAAGATTCTGAATTACGCCCTCAATCAAGTGCAGCCCATGGCCGAGATACGCCGAACGGAAATCGTGCGAGCTTGCATCCCACTTCCAGTCGTTGTTCTTAGGTCCAGGTCCTAACGAACGCCGAGCCTCATATAATTCATGGGTTAGCGCTGTTAACACCTCGGCGAGTTGAGTGGAAATTTGGATTTCGACCCAAATAATTTTCGGAACAACCTGCGTATCCAACATCAACTCGACGGACACCTGAACATAGAAGTGCCAAGCGTAGTAACCAGCGGCGGTGCTCAGCTCCCTGAATTTACTCTGAATGCCATTTTGATCACAGAATCGCTTCAGATCTTCGCAAACGAAACGCGGGCCATCCATATACTTGCAGACTAATCGTGTCCGGAGCAGATCTTCAATTTTTTCGTAGAACTGACTAGGTTCGATTCCACCGTCTGACGGTGGATCGGGATACTGACGATTGTATAGAATGTTGGACCGGTACAGCTTATCAACTGTGCTCGCAAAAGGTTTGATGAGCAGGGAAAGTTCCTGCGGTATGGTGGGATAGAAAAGCAGATGATGGCGTCCGGGGGCATACCTGTCGGGCATTGATCTAAGTTGGGCAGTGATCTGCCCAAGCTCCGGGCTCGAGAGCGCAGATTGATGGGCGGCACGCATATTGAATTGGTAAGCGCGCTCGGCCAGTTGGGAGTTTTCGAAGCCGAGTTCGGCAATGGCGTTATTTTGATAGGTTTCAGCGGTCGGCTTCTCAATCACCCTTGATAACCCTGATACGCGGAGTTGCAGCCAGCCTAGTGGTTTTCTGTCTCACGTCCAGTCCTGAGCCCGGTCGCCTTTTTCCCACAAGTGACAGGCGAAATTCCTCAATTATCAGCTATACTCGCCAAGGTAGCATCACCCCTACCCCGCGAGTCCCCCATGCGCAACATCATCATCTGCTGCGACGGCACCGGCAACGAGATTTCCGAGAACATCTCCAACGTGCTCAAGCTCTATCGCTGCCTGCGCAAGACGGAGAAGACGGAGCCGCGGCAGATGGTGTTTTACGATCCCGGCGTCGGCACGCTGGAGCGGCCGGACCCGTGGCACAAGCTGAAGCAGGATTTCAACGCCATCTTAGGCCTCGCCACCGGCTATGGGCTCGATGACAACGTGCTCGCGGCCTATGGATTCCTGGTCCAGCATTATCGCGAAGGCGACCAGATCTATCTGTTCGGCTTTTCCCGCGGCGCCTATACCGTGCGGGTGCTGGCCGGGCTGGTGCACAAGATTGGATTGATCAGGCCCGAGCAGGTCAATCTCGCTGGAAGCGGCCTGATCGCCTACAAGCAGTTCTCCTCCGACGAGGCGCCGAAGCTGCGGGCCGAGGCGAAGCTGCTCAGCGATGCCGGCGACGCGCAAGGGCCGCTGCCGCAGACGGCGTTCGACAACGCGGCCCAATTTGCGCGCATCACCTCGGCCCGCTGGCCAACGATCCGCTTCGTCGGCGTCTGGGATACGGTCGCGAGCGTGATCGTGCCGCGGGCCGATCGCTTCTATTGGCCGAGCCTGGAGGAGCTGGCGTTCACCACTGCGAATCCGACCGTGCAGACGTTCCGGCAGGCGATCTCAATCGACGAGCGGCGCCGCATGTTCCGCCTGAAAAAGTGGGACGATCCGCAAACCTTCCGGCACAACCGCTTCAACGACATCAACGCCGAGCCGCAGGATATCTTGCAGGTGTGGTTCGCCGGCGTGCATGACGATGTCGGCGGCGGCTATCCGGAAAAGGAAAGCGGGCTTTCAAAATATCCGCTGCTCTGGATGATCGACGAAGCCGTCAAATGCGGGCTCCGCGTCAACCAGGCCACCGTCAACCAGCTCGCCTGGGGAGTCCCTCGCAAGGGCAGCCCGTTCTCCTATGTCGCGCCGGATGTGCGCGGCGAAGCGCACGAGTCGCTGCGCGGCGCGTGGTGGCTACTCGAATATCTGCCGAAGCGCGCGACATACAAGGAATGGCCGGCCCGGCGGACGCGTTTCGGCTATTACATCCCCGACGCCGAGCCGCGGCTGATCCCCGACGGCGCCGTTATCCACGAGTCGGCGCTGCAGCGCATGGACGCCCTGCCGAGCTACCGGCCGGTGAGCCTGCCGAAGCACTACGAGAAATTCCCGATGCCGGTGCCGCCGGCGCATGCGAGCGCGGAGGACGTCGTGGCGGAATGACGCTCGGTCTCTCCGCGTCACTGCGAGCGAAGCGAAGCAATCCATCGCTCCGCATATGCCGATGCATGGATTGCTTCGTCGCTATCGCTCCTCGCAATGACGGGGAGAGAGTTCGCGTACATGCGCACACCGTCACCACACGGGCGGTGAGCTCCCTCCCCCCTTGCGGGGGAGGGCTGGGGAGAGGGGTTCTCTCCACGAGCACAGACGGGCCAGATTGCCGACAGTATTGCCAGTGCGTCACAACACGCACCGCCGATGCCGCCACCCCTCTCCCTAACCCTCTCCCGCAAGGGGAGAGGGAACGCACCTTTTGTGGAGCGGGCAGCGGAAATCGAACCGATAGTCCACCCATCCTGCGCGTCACGCGGCCACTGGCCTAGCACCCCCGCAACCTTGCGGCCGCAATCTCGCCGCCGCGGAACCCAAATGGTTTACGAATCGTTCAACTCTGCTGCCTAATCTCACCTATCTGCTGCCAGAACCGCCTTGAAACGCTCAGGACGAGCGATGTTGGAACGATCGATCACCGAGGAGGTCGAGGCGGCCATCCAGGCCGGCTCGGCGGAAAAACATCTGGATGCGCTGAGGCAGGTCACTGACCTGTTTCTGCTGTCCGCCGACGGCTATTCCGGCGAGCAGATCGAGCTGTTCGGCGACGTGCTGGAACGGCTGATCCGCACCATCGAGCTGCGGGTGCTGGCCGACGTCGCCGCGCGCATTGCGCTCGCCGAATTGAGCACGCAGCTCGCTTCCGCAAAGCAGGCGCCGCCTCGCGTGGTCCGACGGCTCGCGCATAACGACGAGATTTCGATCGCGCGTCCGGTGCTGACCGAATCGGCGCGGCTGACGGCCGAGGATCTGGTCGAACTGGCGCAGACTAAAGGCGAGCAGCATCTGCTGGCGATCTCCGGGCGCTGGTGGCTGACCGAGATCGTCACCGATGCGCTACTCAAGCGGCATTATCCTTCCGTCAGCCGGCGCCTTGTCACCAATCCCGGCGCGCGAATGTCGGCGAGCGGTTTTGCAATCGTGCTGAAGCAGGCTTCGAGCGATCCAGATCTGGCGGTCGAGACCGGCATCCGCGTCGACCTGCCGGCCGAACTGCGCCGGCAATTGCTGCAGAACGCAACCGAAGCCGTGCGCACGCGGCTGCTGTCGCAAGCGCCGCCGCATCTGTTCGAGGAAATCCGCAACGCGATCACAGCCGCCTCCAACGGCGCCGACCGCGAAATGTCGCGCAGGCGCGATTTCGCCATGGCGCGCCGCTTCGTCGCCGCGCTCGCCAAGCACGGCAAGCTGAACGAGCCGGCGCTCTTGGCGTTTGCGAGAGAGCGGAAATACGCCGAGACGGTCGCAGCGCTCGCCGAACTATCAGGCTCGAGCATCGAGGTGATCCGACCGGTGATGCAGAGCCTGCGCGACGACGGCGTACTGATCCCCTGCCGCGTTGCCGGCTTGAGCTGGGACACCGTCGCCGCCGTGCTCGAAAGCCGCTTCGCCTCCGGCTCGATGGGCCGGCACGAGCTCGCGAAAGCAAGAGAGCAATACGCAAAACTGACGGTCGAAAACGCCCGCCGCCTGCTCCGATTCTGGCAGGTCCGTCCCGTCGACGCGGTGCCGAAGCCGCCGCGTTGAGGAAAGGAGTCATTCCGGGGCGATGCGAAGCATCGAACTATGATGCGCAATTGCGCATCTGAGAATCTCGAGATTCCCCGGTGCGCAAGTGCGCACCTGAGGTCTGGTGCTCGCGCACCATCCCGGAATGACAAGCTACCGCGTGCCGAATGTCGTCGCGCCGAACAGCGCCTTCTGGGTCGAAGGCTGCGAGCGCCAGTATTGCGGCGGGGCGAACACCTCGCCGCCGAGTTCGGCAGCGGCATGCCAGCCCCAGCGCGGGTCGTAGAGCATGGCGCGGGCGAGCGCGACCATGTCGGCCTTTCCGGAGGCCACGATCTCCTCGGCCTGCTTGGCTTCCGTGATCAGGCCGACGGCAATCGTGGTCAGCCCGGTCGCCTCGCGGATCGCTTGAGCGAACAGCACCTGATAACCGGGGCCGAGCGGAATTTTTTGCAGCGGCGACACGCCGCCCGAGGACGCGTCGATCCAGTCGACGCCGTGCTTTTTCAGCTCCTGCGCGAACTCGATGGTCTGCGCCAGATCCCAGCCGCCCTCGACCCAGTCGGAGCAGGAGACGCGCAATCCCACCGGCTTGTCATGCGGAAACACCGCGCGCACCGCGTCGAATACTTCGAGCGGAAAGCGCATGCGATTCTGCAACGAGCCGCCATATTGATCGGTGCGCCGGTTGGCGATCGGCGACAGGAACTGGTGCAGCAGATAGCCGTGCGCCGAGTGCACCTCGATTGCGTCGATGCCGAGGCGCTCGGCGCGCTTCGTGGTCGCCACGAACGCGTCGCGCACGCGCGCAAGGCCCGCGGCATCGAAGGCAACGGGCGGCGGCTCGCTCTCCTTGTGCGGGATCGCCGACGGCCCCTCCGCCTGCCAGCCGCCTTCGGCCACCGGGATCAACTGCCCGCCCTCCCACGGCGTGTGGCTCGACGCCTTGCGACCGGCATGCGCGAGCTGCATCATCACGGCGGCCTTCGAACGCTTGCGCACCGACGCCAGGATCGGCCTCAGCGCGGCTTCGGTGGCGTCATTGTAGAGGCCGAGGCAGCCCGGCGTGATCCGGCCCGTCGGCTCCACCGCCGTCGCCTCGATACAGAAGACGCTCGCCCCCGACAGCGCCAGCGAATTGATGTGCGTGAAGTGCCAGTCATTGGCCTCGCCGTCGACAGCCGAATACTGGCACATCGGCGCCACCATGATGCGGTTGGCGAGGTTAAGGCCGCGCAGCTTGATCGGGGTAAACAAAGCGCTCATGGGGACATTATCCGGACTGGAGGACAGCGAGCCTTATGGTGTAACGAGCCGGCCCTGTCGCCTCAACCCGCGCCGGCTGCAACCCACCCCTACTCCACCAGCGCGAATTGCAGCAGCAGATTGCGCTGGATCATCGAGAAATTGTCGTCGGAGATGAGCGTCAGGACCGTTTCGCCCTCCGGCGTGACATGGGCGTCGATGCCTTCCAGATTGTCGATCTCGCTGCCGAGGTCAGCCTCGAAGATCACGGGGCCGTCGATCACCGCGCCGGGGGCGATGGAGGCAAGTGCGATGCGGCGGATGCGGATGCCGACGCCGCCGAGCCAGGAGAATTTGCGTTCGAGCAGCAGCAGCCCGCCGGACGGCAGCAGCACCGCGTCGCTGATATCGAAATTGTCGCTGCGGCGGACGCTGAACAGCCCCACCGTCCTGCCGATCAGGAAGGCTGTGATGTTGCCCTGCGCGTCGAGCCCGCGTTCGGAGAACGCGATCAGTGTTCCCGCCAGCGGCAGGCCCTTCGGCACCACGACAAGTGCCTCGATTCCCTTGTTGTAGGGCAGCTTGCGCACGCCCAGCGGCAACTGAATCAACTCGCCATGCGCGCGGGTAAATCCTTTGGAAAAGTCGAAGCGCAGGATCTGATTGACGCGCTCCAGACCGACATAGACCAGCGAGCCGTCGAGCGCGAGCGCCTCGGTGTCGTACCAGCCGCGCGAGGTGATCGGCTTGCCGTCGTGGCCAAGCACCGGCGAGGCCTCGACATCGTCAAGTCCGGTCATCTCGCGGCCCTTGTAGACAATGCGGCCGGTGAACCAGCCCCCCTTGTCGCTGATGGCAATGAAGCGCTCGCCCTTAGGATCCAGCCGCAGGCCGGACAAGCCGCCGAAGCCGCGGAACCGCGAGGTCAGGATCAGCCCGCTGCGAAATTCGAGCTCGCCGAACCGCACACGCGAGCGGTCGCGGGTGTCGAACGACTGCAGCGGCCTTGCATTGACGTCAATTGAGACCGGCGCACTGACCGAGAACTCGTCGGGAACGGTCTGCCTCAGTGGCCGCTGAACGGCGATCTGCGCCAATGCCGCGCCGGGCACGGCAGCCATGGAAAGGCCCGCCGCTGCATATTTCAAAAGGCGGCGGCGGCCTATGAGCGGGGGCATGCGCTCACGAGTGCAGGCGGCGCGGCCGGCGGTGACCGTTGGCAGGCGCGACGCCGTGGGTCTCGCTGAACAGCTCGGCGAGCTTTTCGGTGATGGCGCCGCCGAGCTCCTCGGCATCGACGATGGTGACAGCGCGGCGATAGTAACGCGTGACGTCGTGACCGATGCCGATCGCGATCAGTTCGACCGGCGAACGGGTCTCGATCTCCTCGATGATGTGGCGCAGATGCCGCTCGAGGTAATTGCCGGGATTGACCGACAGCGTGGAATCGTCGACCGGCGCACCGTCCGAAATCATCATCAGGATCTTGCGCTGCTCGGCCCGGCCGAGCAGCCGCTTGTGCGCCCAATCCAGCGCCTCGCCGTCGATGTTTTCCTTCAGCAGGCCCTCACGCATCATCAGGCCCAGATTCTTGCGCGAACGGCGCCAGGGCGCGTCGGCGGACTTGTAGATGATGTGGCGGAGATCGTTGAGCCGGCCGGGATTGGCCGGCTTGCCGGCCGCGAGCCAGGCCTCGCGGGACTGGCCGCCCTTCCAGGCGCGGGTGGTAAAGCCCAAAATCTCCACCTTGACGCCGCAACGCTCCAGCGTGCGCGCGAGAATGTCGGCGCAAGTTGCCGCCACCGTAATCGGCCGGCCGCGCATCGAACCGGAATTATCGAGGAGCAGCGTCACCACGGTATCGCGGAAGGTCGCTTCCTTCTCGTGCATGAAGGACAGCGGGTGATAGGGATCGGTGACCACGCGCGACAACCTTGCAGGGTCGAGAATGCCTTCCTCGAGATCGAACTCCCAGGCGCGGTTTTGCTGCGCCATCAGGCGGCGCTGCAGCCGGTTGGCGAGCCGCGCCACGATGCCCTGCAGATGCGCGAGCTGCTTGTCGAGGTAGGAACGCAGCCGTTCCAGCTCGTCGTGGTCGCAGAGATCTTCGGCAGCGATGACCTCGTCGAATTTCGGTGCAAAGGCGTGATATTCCGGGCCGCGCGGCTCGTTGGCGCCACGCATATTCGGCCGCGTCGCTTCGCCCGGCGTCTCGTCGTCGCCGAGTTCGCCGTCGTCGAACGTATCTGACGTGGAAGCCTGCGCGCTCTCCATCGCGCTTTCCGACATTTCGTCGGTGGAAGCCTGCGCCTGGTCGGCGCTCATTTCCTGCGCGGCATCGGAATCGGGCGAGCCCTCGGAGCCGGACTGATCGCTCTCGCCGTCCTGATTCTCGTCGTCGTTTTCGTCGTCATCGGCGTCCGCATCGCGGTCGTCGCCGAGGTCGAGCGCCGACAAGAGGTCGTGCACGAGATCGCCAAACTTGGCCTGGTCCTCGGTGACGCGGCTGAGCTTGTCGAGTCGGGTGCCGATTTTATCTTCCAGCGCCGGACGCCAGAGATCGACCATTTTTTTCGCAGCCGCCGGCGGCGCAAGGCCCGTCAGCCGTTCGCGCACCAGCATCGCCAGCGCATCCGACAGCGGCGCATCGGCGCGGTCGGTGATCTCGTCGTATTTGCCGCGATGAAAGTGATCGTCGAGCATCGCGGTAAGGTTCTTCGCCACACCCGCCATCCGCCGCGAACCGATGGCCTCGACACGGGCCTGCTCCACCGCCTCGAACACGCCGCGCGCCTGCGGATTTCCCGGCATCAGCTTGCGATGCACCTTGGGATCATGACAGGCGAGCTTCAACGCGACCGAATCGGCGTGCCCGCGCACGATCGCAGCATCCCGCTTGGTCATCTTGCGCGCCGGCTCGGGCAACCGCGCCTTGCCCGGTGCAAGACCGGGACGCTCGGCTGCGAATGTCACTTCAAGTTCCGGCGCCTTCGCGATCGCGCGCAAGCACGAGGTCACCGCGCGCTTGAACGGCTCGGTCGGCGCTTCCTTGGATCCGGTGCGGAATTTGGAGTTCGTCGTCGTCATTACGTTTCTATCACCCGTCGTCCCTGCGTCGTATGGGTTCCCGCTTTCGCGGGAACGACAGTTACGAAAGCGCCACGTTCACCGAACTCTCGGGCAGCTCCTGGTTGAAGCAGCGCTGATAGAATTCCGCCACCAGCGGCCGCTCAAGTTCGTCACACTTGTTGAGGAAGGTGACGCGGAACGCGAAGCCGATATCGCCGAAGATGTCGGAGTTCTCGGCCCAGGTGATCACGGTGCGCGGGCTCATTACCGTAGACAAATCGCCATTGGCGAATGCGTTACGGGTGAGGTCGGCCAGCCGCACCATCTTGTTGACGACATCCCGACCTTCCTGGGTGCGGTAGTGATGCGCCTTGGCCAGCACGATCTCGACTTCCTCGTCATGCGCCAGATAGTTCAGCGTGGAGACGATCGACCAGCGGTCCATCTGGCCCTGGTTGATCTGCTGGGTGCCGTGATAGAGGCCCGAGGTGTCGCCGAGGCCGACCGTGTTGGCGGTCGAAAACAGCCGGAACGCCGGGTGCGGCTTGATCACCTTGTTCTGGTCCAACAGCGTCAGGCGGCCGGAGACTTCCAGCACGCGCTGGATCACGAACATCACATCGGGGCGGCCGGCGTCGTATTCGTCGAACACCAGCGCGATGTTGTGCTGCAGCGCCCAGGGCAGAATGCCGTCGCGGAATTCGGTGACCTGCTTGCCGTCCTTGATGACGATCGAATCCTTGCCAACCAGATCGATACGGCTGATGTGGCTGTCCAGGTTGACGCGCACGCACGGCCAGTTCAGCCTTGCGGCGACCTGCTCGATATGGGTCGATTTGCCGGTGCCGTGGTAGCCGGTGACCATGACGCGGCGGTTCTTGGCGAAACCGGCGAGAATCGCGAGCGTAGTGGCGCGGTCGAAGCGGTAGTCCGAATCGACTTCCGGCACATGCGGGTCGACTTCGGCATAGGCCGGCACTTCGAGGTCGCTGTCGATACCGAAAACCTGCCGGACCGACACCTTCATGTCGGGCAGTCCGACGGGCTCCGAAACTTTGCTCATGGCGGCGGTCGTCATCAATCCTCCGAGGTCCCGGGCGTTCCCGAAACCAGATCTGTTGAATGGCTGCGGATGGGGGCTAACGCGAACCTAGCAGAGAGCAGGGGCCGGCAGAAGCCCGCGGCGCAATCAAAGTTCCATTGCCTTATCATTGAGATAAGCCATCTCTCAGGTTTTTGGAGGGCTGCTCTGCGAATCACGCCGCACTTTTGCCGCCTTGACCACTTCGCCGAGGCCATGCCGAAGGTCTGCCGGTACTTTCGGCCCCTGCCCGGGCCTGGTAGCTCTGGGCGCAGGCGGCCACCCGCAGGACGGCAATTGTGACTTCATTCCTCGATCCCGTGATTGCAGTCGTATCGGCCCATCCGTGGCTGGCCTACCTGACGCTATTTCTGGCGGCCCTTTTGGAAGCGATCCCGCTCGCAGGCGCGCTGGTGCCGGGCTCGACCATCATCCTTGCGCTGAGTGCGCTGGTGCCCGGCGGCGAACTGAAGCTGTGGGGCGTGCTGGCGGCCGCGATTGCCGGGGCGTTGCTGGGTGACGGTACGGCGTTCTGGGCCGGCCATCGCTCGCAACGCGAAATTCTCAACGCCTGGCCGATGTCGAAATATCCAGGCGTGATGACGCAGAGCGAGACGTTCTTCCACCGCTGGGGAACGCTGGCGGTGTTGTTCGCGCGCTTTGTGCCGGCGATCCGCGCCTTCGTACCGGTCACCGCGGGCGCGCTCGGAATGCCTCCGATGCTTTTCTTCGGTGTCAATATCCCGGCGGTACTCGCCTGGGCGTTGGCGCATGTGTTGCCAGGTGTGCTCGCGGTCTCGGCGTTGCATGAATATGCCGGTCTGCCGCATCACCAACACATCGGCAAGCATCTGTGGATTCTGGCCGTGTTCGCGACGGCGATTATCACGTTCGGCATCTGGGCACTGCGCCGCCGTCAGGCGCGGACGGGGCTCCGTCCCGGTGCGGGGCCGACATAGCGCGCGCGGGGCCGGATCAGCCGGCCATGGCGCAATTGCTCGCAGGCATGCGCGATCCATCCGACCGTTCGCGCCATGGAAAACAACACCAGTTCATGGCCCGGCGGCAGGCCGAGCGTGTGCACCAGCACCGCAAGGGCATAGTCGATATTGACGAACTCGCCGGTCGCTTCGGCGATCCGCTCCGGGATTTCGTGGGTAAACTTACGGTCTGCGCCCGAGCGTGCCAACGCCTCCAAGAGCGCCCACGCGCGGGGGTCGCCATGCTTATAGACGCCATGACCAAAGCCCGCGAAACGCTCGCCGAGCGCGACGCGCTCGCGGATGACGGGGGCGACCTCGCCGTTGGCGAGCGTCTTCAGAAGCTGCGCCGCCAGCACGCCGGCGCCACCGTGCTTCGGGCCTTTCAGCGCGACGAGACCGGCGATCATGGCATCGTAGAGATTTAGCCCGGTCGAGGCCGCGCAGCGCACGGTAAAGGTCGAGGCATTCAGCTCATGATCGGCCAGCAGCACCAGCGCGCGGCGGATCAGATCGGCCGCGTGCTTGTGCTCCGGCGCCCAGACGCGCGCGATCTGCAAGTGAAGCGGCTTTGCCGAGGATTTGGCGTTCAGCATGGTCGCGACCACGAGGCGCATGATGCGGCCACCCAGCATCGCGCGCTCTTCGTCGGCGCGGGTGAAGGCCCTCGGATCAGCTCTGGCGGCGAGCGCCAGCACGGCGATGGCGCGATCGATCGCGTTTGCCCCTCGTGCGGCCTCGGCCACTGCGCGCATTTCGTCCGACACAACGGGACAATTGTTCTGATCAAAGGGATCGACGCCGGTCACGTCCCACAACAGCGTCGCGGCGTGTTCGAGCGTGTCGCGCTCGGCGAGATCGATGCAGTTGACGCCGCGATAGATCGCGCCGTCCTCGGTGATGGTTCCGACGGCCGAATCCAGCACCGGCAGATCGGCGTCGAAGCTGCGCAGGCCGCGCGGCTCCGGCGATGGCGCGCGCCGCTCTTTCAGCGTGCGGACGTCCTCGGCCCGGTAGCGGTGGCTGCGGGAATCCTCCGACGGTTCCGAGCGGATCAGGCCACGGCTGACATAGGCGTAGAGGGTTGCCTGGGAGATCGCGAGCTCGGCGGAGGCCTCGCGGGCCGAGAGGTAAAGGCCGGGGGATTTTTTCATATTGATTTACATAATCAAGATTGATCAAGTTGTCGAGGGGCCCGACCTTTGCAGCAGGCAAAGGAGAGCTCTCATGAACATGCAGATTTCCAAGACCCCGATCGGTCTCGACGGCATTCCGGCCGCCGAAACCGTCCTCAGCCATGTCGACGGCGAGCGCGGCGAACTGATCATCGCCGGCGAGCGGATCGGCGACCTCGCGGGCAGGTCGAGTTTTGAAGGCGTGACCGCGCGGCTGTGGAACGCCGCAATGGGAACCTCGCTCAACGAAGCCAATGTGCGCTCACGGCTCGGCGCGGCGCGGGAACGCGCATTCGCACGGCTACCCGAATTGCTGCCGGCAACGCGTGGCATGTCGATTGTCGACGGCTTTCGTGCAGCCGTTGCCGGCCTGCGCGGCGAGAACGGACTTGAGCACGAGGCGACCATCGTCGGCGCGTTGCCTGTGATTGCCGGCGCGCTGCTGCAGCGGGCCAAAGGCGAGGACCCGATCGCGCCCGACCCGACCGTTGGCCATGCCGCCGACACGCTGTCGATGCTGCGCGGCCGCAAAGCCGCACCGCGCGAGATCACCGCGCTGGACACCTACTTCGTCACGGTGTGCGACCACGGCATGAACGCGTCGACCTTCACGACGCGCGTCGTAGCCTCGACGCAAGCGGATTTGTTCGCGGCCGTCACGGCCGGCTATTGCGCGCTGACAGGGCCGCTGCATGGCGGCGCGCCTGAGCCGGTGCTGGAGATGCTGGATGCGATCGGCTCGACCGAGCGCATCAAGCCGTGGGTCGACAGCGCACTGGCCCGCGGCGAGCGGCTGATGGGATTCGGCCACCGCATCTATCGCGTCCGCGACCCACGCGCAGATGTGCTCAAGCGCGCGATCGAGCGGCTCGCAGGAGGCGGCGCCGATCTGCCGTTCGCGGGCGAGGTCGAGGCCTACATCCGCGACGCATTGCGCCGGAAAAATCCGGAGCGCCCGCTCGATACCAATGTGGAGTTCTTCACCGCAATCCTGCTCGACGCGCTGAAAATTCCGCGGCAGGCGTTTACGCCGATCTTTGCGGTGGCGCGCGCCGCAGGCTGGACCGCGCATGCCCGCGAGCAGCAGCGTGGCGGCCGGCTGATCCGGCCGAGTTCGGCGTATGTCGGACCAATGCCGGGTTGAGCGGGCAAAACCGTCTGCACGGCAACTGCAGCGCCATCATCTCCGCTGTCGTCCCTGCGAATGCAGGGACCCATACGCCGCGGCCCATGGAAAGGGCATACGGGTAGACAGCTTTCTCTATCGATTAGTGCCGGTGGTTATGGGTCCCTGCTTTCGCGGGGGACGACGATGAATAGTGCGCTACGCGCGCACCACCGTCTTCAGATAATTATACGCCTTGATGATCTCGATCAGGCGGTCCTCGGTGGAGCGGTCGCCGCCATTGGCGTCGGGATGGTGCTGCTTGACCAGCGCCTTGTACTTGGCCTTGACGTCATCGAGCGTTGCTTCGGCGGAAAGCCCCATCACCTGCAGCGCCTTGCGCTCGGCGTTCATCACCTTGCGCGTTTCGGTCTTGGCCTGCGCGCCCGGCCCCGGCCGCCAGCGGCCGCGACCGTTGAGCTCGGAGAACATGCTGAATGGATCCGCGGCGCCGTCAAAGTCCTCGGCGCTGGGCTGCTTGCCTTTCTTGCCGGCGGTATTGGCGCCCATCTTCCAGGTCGGGCGATGGCCGGTCAGCGCATCCTTCTGGTAGCGCGCGACGGCATCGGCGTTCATGCCCTGGAAGAAATTGTAGGACTGGTTGTATTCGCGCACGTGGTTGAGACAGAAGTGCCAGTACTCGCGGGAATTCTCCCGGCCCTTGGGCGCGCGGTGCGGGCCCTTGTTCTGGCAGCCCGCCCACTCGCACATGGCGGCTTCCTCGCGCGCCTGCGCCTGCTGCTTCGCACTCAGCTTGTTGGGCTTGATGCGAATGGAATCGAAGAACTTGGATGAATCAATCGGCATGGCTGACTATGACTACGCAATGCGAAAGGCTTCAAGTCTTGACATTGCGAATACCTCTATTCGGATGCGCCATTGACGGGAAGCCGACACAGAATTATCTGCCGCCATCATGAGCACCAGGGACATTATCATAAACAAGTTGCGTGAAGCTTTCTTGCCGGAAAGCCTCGACGTCGCGGACGAATCTCATCTGCATGAGGGCCATGCGGGCCACCGGCCAGGCGGTGAGACGCATTTCAGGGTCTATATCGTATCTGAAGCCTTCGAAGGGAAGAGCCGGGTTGAACGCCACCGCATGGTAAATGCGACACTTGCGGCGGAACTTGGGGGCTCCGTCCATTCACTCGCCATCAGGGCGCAGGCGCCCCGGGAGGGTCAGGGCTGACGAGCCCGATCAGCCCGATCCTGAAGTGCGCCGACAGACAGGCCGAAGACCTGTGGCTTTTGCTCAAGATCGCGCAGACGGCACAACCGTTTTGATTTATCTGTTGACTGCTGGGCGATGGACGCAGTTCCATCCGAACCGGGGCCGGAGCGGCCCCAATGCCATCGCCGCTCGATAGGGTCGTCCGATGCAGCATTGGGTACGCTTCAGATGGGCCGTGGCCGTGATGGCCCTGGTTGCAGTCTCGTCAACCAAGGCACAAGCGCTGGACATGCCGAGCCCGTTTGTCCAGGAGGTGCTCATCAAGAGCATTCTCGTGACTCTCAACGACGCGGTGGCATCGGACAATTTCACGGTCCTGCACGCCAAGATTTCAAAGCCGTTCCGCGATCAGTTTCCGCCCGACAAGCTGCGGGCTGTCTTCAAGGACCTGGTCGAGAAGCACGCCGTGTTCGATGCGATCGTCGCCAGCCCGGTCATTCCGGAGGAGGACGCAAAGATCGATGACAAGGGCGTGTTGCGCTTGAAGGGCCGCTTCGACACCGCGCCGAAAAAGGTGAAGTACCAGCTCGGTTTCATTCCCTCCGACGGCCAATGGAAACTCTCTGGCGTCACGATCGATATTGAATAGTCCCGTCATGCGCGGAGCGGCGCTTAGAACGCCGTCCCTGCCCGCTTCGGCTTCGGATACTCCGCGTCGGTTTCGCGCGGCAGCGGCGTGATCTTTAGTGCGGTGATACGGTTGCGCTCGCGGCGCAGCACGCGGAAACGGCAGCCGTGGAAGGTAAAATTCTGGCCGCGTTCGGGGATCGAGCGCGCCTCGTGAATCACGAGGCCGGCGACTGTCGTCGCCTCCTCGTCGGGCAGATGCCAGTTCATGGCGCGGTTGAGGTCACGGATCGGCACGGAGCCATCCACCACCACAGAGCCGTCGGCCTGGACGCGGACGCCGGCGACCACGACGTCGTGCTCGTCGGAAATATCGCCGACGATCTCTTCCAGAACGTCTTCCAGCGTCACCATGCCTTCGACCTCGCCATATTCGTCGACGACGAGCGCGAAGTGGGTTTTGCGGCGGCGGAACGCCTTCAACTGTTCGGACAGGGGCCGCATCTCCGGCACGAACCAGGGCGGCAGCATGATGGCCGAAACGTCGATGCGAGAGGTGTCGCCTTCGGACGCACGGATCGCGCGCAGCAGGTCCTTGGCGTGCAGCACGCCGATGATGTTCTCCGTCTTGTCGCGCCACAGGGGAATGCGCGTGTACTCGGTGGCCAGCACCTCGCGCACCAGTTCGTCCGGCGGCAGGTCGGCATTGATCATCACCATCGCGGTGCGGTGCACCATGACATCAGATACCGCGAGATCGCCGAAGCGGAAGACATTGTGGATGTACTCGGCCTCGCCGCTTTCGATGCCGCCGTGCACGGCGGATTCCTCCACCAGCCCCTCGATTTCGGAATCGGTGAGGATTTCGTGCTGGGAGGATTCCTTGACGCCGAACATGCGCAGGATGCCGCGGGAGGCGGCGTTGAGCAGCCAGTTGAGCGGCCAGAAAACCAGGTAGGACAGATAGAGCGGATAGGCAATCCATTGCGAGACCGGCGTCGGCTGGCGGATCGCAAATGTCTTCGGCACCTGCTCGCCGATCACGATGTGCAGCGAGGAGAACACCAAAAAGCCCGCCAGGAACGAGACGAAGTGCAGCGTGCGTTCCGACATTCCGAGCGGAACGAGCAGCGGTTCGAGCAGCGCCGAAACGGTGGGCTCGCCGACCCAGCCGAGACCGAGGGAGGCCATGGTGATGCCGAGCTGGCAGCAGGCGAGATAGGCCTCGATATTGCCCATCATGCCATGCAGCAAGTGCGCACCGAAACGGTCCTGCTCGACCATCGCCTTGATGCGGAAGCCGCGGCTCTTGACCAGCGCAAACTCGGCGGCCACGTAAAACGCGTTGGCGGCGAGCAGCAAGATCGCGAGCAGCAGATTGAGCGCGGTCGAACTCATATATTCCTCGTGACGACCCCGGCCCCGCGCGACGCTTGCGTCAAGCCGCCCGATAATCCCGTCATCCCGACAACTTCTGTTGCAGGAAATCGCGAACCAGCGCCGGCTCGACGTCGTTTGCAACCACCGCGCGGCCGATCGCCTGCAGCAGGATGAAGGTCAGCTTGCCGCGCTTGACCTTCTTGTCCTGCGCCATCAGCGCCATCAGGGCGTCGGCATCGGCCAGCCCTTCCTGGGCAAAGCCTGCGATGTCCTGCAAATGGGTCGGCAGGCCAACGGAAGCAAGATGGCGCTCGACCCGGGTGGCGTCGGCCTCGGAGGTCATGCCGAGTTTCGCTGAAAACTCCGCCGCCAGCACCATGCCGACCGAGACGCCCTCGCCGTGGAACAGGCGGTCGGAAAAGCCGGTCGCGGCCTCCAGCGCATGGCCGAAGGTGTGGCCGAGGTTGAGCAGCGCGCGCTCGCCATTTTCTCGCTCGTCGCGGGAGACGATCGCGGCCTTGGCGCGGCAGGAGGTTGCAATCGCATGCTCGCGCGCCGCGCCGCCGGAGAAGATGTCGGCATGGTTGGCTTCGAGCCAGGTGAAAAAGGCTTCATCGCCGAGCACGCCATATTTGGCGATCTCGGCATAGCCGGCGCGGAACTGGCGCGGCGACAGCGTGTCGAGCACCGACGTATCGGCGATGACCAGCACCGGCTGATGAAATGCGCCAAGCAAATTCTTGCCTTGCGGCGAATTGATGCCGGTCTTGCCGCCGACCGAGGAATCCACCTGGGCCAAAAGCGAGGTCGGCACCTGCACGAAATCGACGCCGCGGCGCAGGATCGCCGCCGCGAAACCGGCGAGATCGCCGACCACGCCGCCGCCGAGCGCGATCACCAGATCGTTGCGCTCGATCTTCGCCGCGATCAGCGCTTCAGAGACCTTTTCGAGACCGGCATAGGTCTTTGATACCTCGCCTTCCTCGACGATCACGCGAGACGTCGGGATGCCGGCGCCGCTAAGCGAACGCTCGGTTTGTTCCAGCCAGTGCTTTGCGACGGTGCGGTCGGTGACGATGGCGGTTCGCACGCCGGGGCGCAGCGCAGCGACGCGCGCGCCGAGCGTATCCAGCACGCCGCGGCCGATCACGATGTCATAGGCGCGGTCGCCGAGGGCGACGTCGACCGTGATATCGGCGGAATGTTTCAGCGGCGCAGTCATGGCGTGACGTTCATCCCTCGGTTGTTGGCTGGGCGGCCGGGGCGCCGGCACACAGCCGGGCGCGCAGGGCCTCGATGCATTCGTCGACGATTCGGTCGTGCGGCACGTCGCGAGACAGAATGGTCACGTCAGCGCTCCGGTAGACCGGCTCGCGCGCTTCGAGCAGACGGCTGACGGTGGCAGTCGGATCCTCGGTCTGCAACAGCGGCCGGTCGGCGCGACGCCTCACGCGCTTCATGATGACGTCGACGTCCGCCTTGAGCCAGATCGAGACCGCCTTGTCGCGGATGCGGTTGCGGGTCTCCTCGCGCATGAAGGCGCCGCCGCCGGTGGCGATCACGGCCGGCCCGCTATCGAGCAGCCGCGCAATCACCCGCGCCTCGCCGTCCCGGAAATGCGGCTCGCCGTGGGTTTCGAAAATATCCGGAATCGACATCCCGGCGGCCGCCTCGATCTCGATATCGGCGTCGAGAAATGGCAGCCGCAGCCGCGCCGCCAAGCGGCGGCCGATGGTCGATTTGCCTGCCCCCATCATGCCAACCAGCACAACCGAACGCCGTGCCAGGGCCGACGTAATGTCGGCCTCCTGGGGGGCGCTCGCCTGGGCCGGTGCGACGGTCTCGGACATCAAAAAACTCTGTGGTTTTGCGGATTTCCACCGCTTCGCGACACCTATACTACCCCCTTTGACGCCGTTGCCAGAGACTCTTGCCACGGGGAAGGGAACATGTTGGATGATTTCATTGGTTAATTCGCCGCCCTGAGCCCCCTATGCCCAGCTTGTTCCGCTTTCTGACGGTCGTCGGCGTGATAGCCGGGGTGATCTATGGCGTGATTTTCGCGCTGGCGAATTTCGTCAATCCAAGCCCCCGGGAAATGACGGTTACGATCCCCCCAGACAAGTTCCTCAAGAAATAGCCGCTATCGTCTGTTTTGTGGATGAGAAACGAACTCGAGACACCTCCGTGACGGAGATGGCGGAGGGCAATGCGTTCCAGTAAGACGGCCTCAGATGCGAAACTGATCAACCTGTTCCTCGACATGCTCGCTGCGGAACAGGGGGCGGGAGACAATACGCTCGACGCCTATCGGCGCGACCTCACCGATTTCTCCGAATTTCTTGGGCAAGCCGGCCAGAACTTTACCCGTGCCGGGACCGACGTGCTGCGCGACTACCTCGCCGATCTCGACACCCGCGGCTTCAAATCCTCCAGCGTGGCGCGGCGGCTGTCGGCGATGCGGCATCTGTTCCGCTTCCTGCTTAGCGAGCGCATCCGCACCGATGATCCGGCGGCGATCCTGTCCGGCCCGAAGCGCGGCCGCGGGCTGCCGAAGGTGCTGTCGATATCGGATGTCGACCGCATGCTGACGCGGGCCAAGGAATTGACCGAGGCCGAGAACGCCTCGCCACAGCAGCGGCTGCGCGCGATGCGGCTGTATTGCCTGCTGGAAGTCCTCTACGCCACGGGCTTGCGCGTCTCGGAGCTGGTGGCGCTGCCGTTATCGGCCGCGCGGCGCGATGCCCGCATGATCATGGTGCGCGGCAAGGGCAACAAGGAGCGGCTGGTGCCGCTCAACGAAGCCTCGCGGCAGGCAATGGCCGATTATCTCGCCGCGATGGAGGCGCTCAGGCCCGAGAAGAAGAAAAACGCCGTTGTATCGAAGTGGCTGTTTCCCTCCTTCGGCGAGAGCGGCCATCTGACGCGCCAGCACTTTGCGCGCGACTTGAAGGAACTGGCGGCGGCGTCAGGCCTCGCGCCGCGGCTGGTCTCGCCGCACGTGCTGCGCCACGCCTTTGCCAGCCATCTGCTGCATAACGGCGCGGACCTGCGCATCGTGCAGACCCTGCTCGGCCATACCGACATCTCGACCACGCAGATCTATACTCATGTGGTCGAGGAACGGCTGAAGAGCCTGGTGCGCGACCTGCACCCATTGGCGGAGAAGCCGTAGTCGTCCCTGCTTTCTCGCAGGGATGACAGGTAGATGAACTTCCTGCCTTGACTTCCGCGGCTTCTCCCCCGAAACAGCCATCCCGCCCGCGGCCTTGTTTGGCGCGCTTTCGGCAAACCGGCTTATCCGGACCGAGATATGCGCTAAATCATTGAATATGCGTGCTTTCTTGAGGTGAATCGAAAACCGCTTCGTCTCACAGCGCGTTGTTACCTATATTGTCTTGATGCCGGAACAGATGCGCAGCTATCTCGACTTCGAAAAACCAGTCGCCGAACTCGAGTCCAAGATCGACGAATTGCGCGCGCTGGCGGCGTCCGGCAGCGACATCGGCGACGAGATTGCGCGCATTGAGGACAAGGCGTCCCAAGCGCTGGCCGATCTCTACGCCAATTTGACGCCGTGGCAGAAGACGCTGGTGGCGCGCCATCCGCAGCGCCCGCATTTCACCGATTTCGTCAACGCGCTGATCACGGACTTCACGCCGATGGCGGGCGACCGCAAATTCGGCGAGGACGAGGCTCTGATGGGTGGCTTCGGCCGCTTCCGCGGCGAGAGCATCTGCGTTGTCGGCCAGGAAAAGGGCGCCTCGACCGAGGGCCGCATCAAGCACAATTTCGGCATGGCCCGGCCTGAAGGCTATCGCAAGGCCGTGCGGCTGATGGAGCTGGCCGATCGTTTCGGCATTCCCGTGCTGTCGATCGTCGATTCCGCCGGCGCCTATCCTGGCATCGGCGCGGAGGAACGCGGCCAGGCGGAAGCGATCGCGCGCTCCACCGACGCCTGCCTGTCGCTCGGCGTACCCAATGTCGCAATCGTCACCGGCGAAGGCATGTCCGGCGGCGCGATCGCCATCACCACCGCGAACAAGGTCTTGATGTTCGAACACGCGATCTACAGCGTGATTTCGCCGGAGGCGGCCTCCTCGATCCTGTGGCGCGACGGCACCAAGGCGCAGGAAGCTGCCACCAGCATGAAGATCACCGCGCAGGACATGCTGCGATTCGGCGTGATCGACCAGATCCTGAAAGAGCCCGCCGGTGGCGCCCATCGCGATCCGGCCGCCATGATCTCGGCCACCGGCGATGCCATCGCGGAGGCCTTCAACGACCTCCGCAATCTCGACTCGGATGCTGTCCGCCGGCATCGGCGGCAGAAATTCCTCGATATCGGCCGCAAGCTCGGCTGATCGCTTCGTCCCTATCTACCCTGCCTTGGTAGGGTCGGCCGGCCTACTCGCTCCAAATATTAACGACCTCTAAACGGCCATTATTTTCGCCAGCGCGCATGATTCGGCCGCAATTAGGCCCCGAGCCCGGTCTTTAGTTTCTGTTGACCATGCCTGCCGCAGCATCCGCTGGACGGCCCCGTTTGGGTTGCGGCGCAGGGGGGCAATGGGTAATATTTTAGACAATGGCTTCAGGGCATGTCGCTGTTGATTTGGGGTGCGAGAATGCCCGGTGGGTGTGGAGCTTAGCCTTTGACTAACCGCTCGCTGGTTCGCGCGCTCGTCACGTCGGCTGTCCTCGTGGGCGCAGGCGTGTTGATGGCCGGCTGCAACAGTGACGGCATCTCGCTGGCCAACAACGCCAAGGCCAACCAGCCAGTCCCGCCAAAACTGATCGCCGACATGACGGCGAAGGACATGGACCTGCAGTCTCCGATCCTGGTCCGGCTGTTCAAGCAGGAAGCTGAACTGGAGATCTGGAAGCAGGACCGCTCCGGCCGTTTCGCGCTATTGAAGACCTACCCGATCTGCCGCTGGTCGGGCGATCTCGGCCCAAAGGTTCGCGAAGGCGACCGCCAGGCGCCGGAAGGCTTCTACTCGATCTCGCCGGCGCAGATGAACCCGCAGTCGGCCTATTACCTCTCCTTCAACACCGGCTATCCCAATGCGTTCGACAAAGCATTGGGACGTACCGGCTCGCAGTTGATGGTGCATGGCGACTGCTCCTCGCGCGGCTGCTACGCGATGACCGACGAGCAGATCGCGGAAATCTATTCGCTGGGCCGCGAATCCTTCTTTGGCGGCCAGAAGTCGTTCCAATTGCAGGCCTATCCGTTCCGGATGACGCCGGCCAATATGGCCAAGCACCGCAACAATCCGCACATGCCGTTCTGGAAAATGATCAAGGAAGGCAATGATCATTTCGAGGTGACGCGGCAGGAGCCGAAGGTCGATTTCTGCGAAAAGAAATACGTGTTCGACGCGGCCAAGCCGCCGAACGCGACCAAGGACCCGGTATTCGAGGCGTCTTCCAAGTGCCCGGTCTATGTGATCCCCGATGAAATCGCCGACGCCGTGCGCGAGAAGCAGGCCACCGATATTGCGGAGACCGCGCGACTGATCGCAAAGGGAACGCCGGTGGCGCGGATCAACACCGGTATCGACGGCGGCATGCACAGGGTGTTCGCCGCCAGCGTGCCCGAAGGCAGCACCGGGCTTTCGGAGCCTGGCGACGGCTCGACCCTGTCGCTGATGGCGCGGGCGCCAGGCACCGTTCCCTCCCACGTCAATCCGCCGAAAGCTCCAGCTCCGTCTGAAAACCTGCTGAAGGGTCCGCCGGAGCAGCCGAAACTGGCCGCAGTACCGGCTGCTGCTCCTGCCGCTGCTCCTGCCTCTGCCCCAGCTTCGACGCGGGTCGCCAATGCCGCGCCGGCGACTGAGCAGAATGACGGTTTCTTCTCCAGCCTCGCCCGTAAGGTTGGCCTGGGCGGCGCAGCCGACGCCACCGCCAGCACGCCACCGTCCAAGCCGAAGGCGGCGACCGAGGCCAAGCAGCAGCCGCGTCCTGAAGCCGCTGCGCCGAAGACGACGGCAGCGAAGCCCGACGTCAAACATGCCGCCGCCAGCCGCCCGCCGCTGAAACCATCGGTGTCGGATGCTCCGGCCGCTGCCGCCAAGGACAATCAGGTCGCAGGCTCCGCGCCGATCGTGTCCACAAACTCCTTCGATAGCCGCTTCGGCGCGGTGAAGTAGGCGCCGCAACACTTTCATAGCCGTCGACGCCGGCGCGCCTTCGGCGAACGCTACGGGGCGAGATACCGCAATAGTTCCGGATCGCTCCGCACCTCGCCAGCAGCGCCTTGCAGCGCCACTCTGCCGCGATCGAGCACATAGGCGTAATCGGCGACGCGCAGCGCGAGATCGAGATGCTGCTCGACGATGACGACCGCGATCTGCTTGGCCAACTCGATGAGCCGCTCGGTGATCTCCTCGATCACACCGACCCACACGCCTTCGGTCGGCTCGTCCAGCAACAGCAATTTGGGATCGCCAAGCATCGCGCGTCCGATCGCCAGCATCTTGCGCTCGCCGCCCGATAGCGTGCCGGCCGGCTGGTCGAGCCGCTGCCCGAGCTTCGGGAAGATGGTCAGGATCCGATCGACCGCCGCCGGATCAACGTTGAACAGCGAGCCGACTGCGAGATTGTCGCGCACCGAGAGCCGAGCGAACACGGAATGCTCCTGCGGCACGTAGCCGATGCCCGAGCGGACCCGCTCCTCGGTCCGGCGCCGGGTGATGTCACGGCCGTCGAAAAACAATTCACCCTTCGGGCTCGCAAGCTCGCCGACGATCGTCTTCATCAGCGTGGTCTTGCCGGCTCCGTTGCGGCCGAGCACCGCGACGCCGCCGCGCCAGGGAATGCTGATGTTGACATCGAACAGGACCTGGCTGCGGCCATAGCCGGCTTCGAGATGCCGTATATCGAGAAATGTCTGTTCAGGCACGACGCAGATAAATCTCCTGGACGCTCTTGTTGGCCTGGATCTCGGCGACCGTTCCGGACGCGAGCACACGACCCTGATCGATCACGGTCAGGCGGTCGCAGATATCGCGGATGAAATCCAGATCGTGTTCGACGATCACAAGCGAACAATGCTGCTTGATAGGCTGCAGGAGTTCGCCGGTAACGCGGCGCTCTTCCAGGCTCATGCCGCCGGTCGGTTCGTCCAGCAGCAGCAGCCGCGGCTTGGCTGCGAGCGCCATAGCGATTTCCAGCCATTGCTGCTGCCCGTGCGACAGCGCCGCGGCAGCGTCATGCGCGTGATCGGCGAGGCGGAACTGGCTCAGCATCCTCATTACCTGATCGTGCAGCACGCCGCGCGTGCGAGAGAACACCAGATCGAACAGCGACGATTGCGCCTGTAGAGCCAGCAGGATGTTGTCGTAAAGCGTCAGTGTCGGCAGCACGCTGGTGATCTGGAATTTCAGGCTCATGCCGGCGCGGGCTCGCTCGGTCGGTGACAACAGGGTGATATCGCGGTTGACGAAGCTGACCTTGCCTTGGGTCGGCATCTCGGCGCCTGCGACGCACTTCATCAGGGTGCTTTTTCCCGAGCCGTTCGGCCCGATCAGGCCGTGAAACTCGTTCTCCCCTACCGTCAGCGCTGCACCGTCGAGCGCGGTAAGCTTGCCAAATACCTTGACGATACCAGTCGCCTCAAGGAGCGGCATTGCGCTTCTCCTTGCGTGTCACCCCAAAACTGCCTACGCGCTCGCGTTCGCCGAGCACGAAGCTGATCAGCCCGAGCGGGCGGAACAGGATCACCAGCAGCAGCAACACGCCGAGAAGGATCGGCCAGATGTCGCGATAATTGTCCGACAGCCAGAAGCTGACGCCCTCGATGATGACGGCGCCGATCACCGCACCGATCAATGTGCCCGACCCGCCGAATAGAACGTAAAGTACGACCTGCGTCGAGATTACCACGCCTACCATATTGGGCCAGACGAAGCCCTCGTGAAACGCGTAGAGACTACCTGCAAGGCCTGCAATGGTGCCGCCGGCAGCGAAAACAATCGCCTTCAGGTGTTGCGCCTTGTATCCGAAGAAGGCGATGCGCTGCTCGTTCTCGCGAAGTCCCGCCAATGCCAAGCCGAACTGCGAGCGCACCAGGAAGCGGCACAGCAGATAGACCACGACCAGAATGCCGAGCGCGAAATAGTAATAGACCGGTCCCTCGGTAATATCGTAGCTGCCGAGCGACATCGACGGAATCGAGGGAATGCCGTTCTGTCCACCGAGATAGTACCAGCCGCGCGCCAGGCGGTCGGCGGCGTAGGATCCGGTCAGGGTACCGAGTGCGACGAAGATCACGCTGGAGGGATGCCGGCCGAGCAGCAGAAAGCCACCGAGCAGCAGCGAGGTGGCGAGCCCGATCAGTGTTCCTGCCGGCAGCACCAGAAAGATCGAAGTGATCTTGAGGTCGCGCGCCATCAGTGCAACGCCATAACCGGCCGACCCAAAGAACAGGGCCTGACCGAAGCTCATGATGCCGGCATATCCCCACACCAGATCGAACGAGAGCGCGAACAGGGCGAGGATAATGACACGAGTGGCGAACACCGTGAGATAGTCCTGCAGAACCAGCGGCAGGATCAGCGCTGTGATCAGCACCGCCCCTTCCACGATCGGGAGCACCTTTCGTCCCGCCGCCGCTTGTTGCGCCGGCAATGCTCGGTCCAAGCCATTGTCAGCCATCGAAACGCCGGGCGCCTGACTCGCCGTTGCGCGAAGGGCCTGCTTTGCTGCACCCATCGATCACTCAGCATTCCTTGGGATCGACGAGGCCATCGCTGCGGCCCACGATCTCATAGTTCCCGCCTTTGGCAACAGCGGTATACATCTTCATCTTGCAGTGCCGCTTGCCCGGCACCATCTCGGCCGGTCCGCCCGGGCCTTCCGCGATCTTGGCGTGATCGAGCGCCGCGGCCACCGCATCGCGGTCGATCTTGCCGGCTTCCTTGACCGCCGCTTCCCACAGCTTCAGCCCGCGATAGGTGCCGGTCGCCGCGCTGCCGGCGGCGAACAGGAAGTTGCCGGGGAAATCCTTCTCGTAGGCCGCCTGAATCTTGGCGCTGACCGGATCGTCCTTGGTCAGCGCCTTGAAGTAGTCGAGACAGCTCGCAAGCCCCTCGATCTCGGCGGCTTGATTGATGTTGAGCGTATTCTCGTCATAGTACACGCAAGCCAGCCGCCCCCCATTTTTCAGGAAGCCAGCCTCGTAGAGCTGCTTGAAGAACGGACCGACACCGGGAGGGATTACGGTATTGAAGACCACGTCCACCTTGTTCGAGATAATGCGATTTACGGTGGCTGAGAAATCGACCTGGTCGAGCGGGTAGTATTCCTCGAACACGACCTCGCCACCGCTGGATTCGATGACCTTGCGAGCATAGACGTTGAGCGTGTGCGGCCAGACATAATTGGCGCTCGGCAGCGCGAACTTCTTGCCGCCGTTCTTGATCAGCCAGGGAATGAACTCGTCGCATTGCTGCGCCGGGGTCGGTCCGGTGCAGAACAGATTGGGCGTGCACTCCTTGCCTTCGTAGAGCTGCGGATAGATGTAGAGCGTCTTGCCGCGCGCCACGATCGGATCCTTGATCGCATTGCGCATCGAAGAGGTGATGCCGCCCAGCACCATGTCGACCTTGTCGCGCTGGACCAGCTTGCGAACGTTGCCGACGGCGACCGATTCGTTGGAGGCGGTGTCCTCGATGTAGAGCTCGAGCGGACGGCCGAGCAGGCCGCCGGCAGCGTTGATCTGCTTGATGACCATCTTGGCGACATTGGCGTCAGCATTGCCGGCATAAGCGATCGGGCCGGTCAGGTCGGTTGCGATACCGACCTTGATCGGGCCTTCGGCGGCATTCGCCCAGTTTGGCCTGACCACCCAGCTACCGGCTCCGGTCGCAATCGCGCCAGTCGTGAAAGCAAAGCCGCTGAGGAAACGACGGCGCGTCAATTCAAGGCGATCAGCAAACATGAGACTAAACCCCTTTTCCCGCGATGAGGCCTTGCGGCCGGAATTTGATGAAGACGATGGCGAGTACGAAGACGAGGACGTCGGCGACCACGGGCGCCATGACCCAGGGCAGCGCGGCACTGAGCGTTCCGATCACGCCGGCTCCGGCAACCGGCCCGATAAACGATCCGACACCGCCGACCATGACCGCGACAAAGCCCTGAATCAGGAAGCGGATGCCGAGGTCGGCGAACAGGCTGAACACGGGCACGATCAACGCGCCGGCCAGCCCCGCCAGCGCGGCTCCGAAGGCAAAGGTGGTGCCATAGATCAAGGGCGTGGAAATTCCCGACGCCCGCGCCAGAGCGGGATTCTCCAGCGTGGCGCGCACGCGAAGGCCGAAGCTGGTCCGCGACAGCAACAGATAGCAGCCCGCCATCACCAGCAGCGTGATGACGATGATCGTGAATCGCCACGCCGAGATGTGCATCGTGCCGATATCGATCGATCCGCCGATCGGCTCCGGCACCGTCAGGTAGAAGCCGCCGATCAGGCCGCGCACGCTCTCACGGACGATCAGGCCGAGCGCGTAGGTGCCCAGCATCGCCACGATGGGCGCGGCGTAGAAACGCCGAATGATCAGCGCCTCCAGCACGAAGCCGAGGCCGCCGACGATGAACGGCGCAGCCACCATGCCGGCCCAGATCGGGATCCCGTGGCTATACGCCAGATAGGTGACGTATGCGCCGAGCAGGACAAACTCGCCCTGCGCGAAGTTGAATATCCCCATCATGCTGGCGATGATCCCGAGCCCGAGCACGACCAGCACGATGATCGCGCCAAAGCTCAGGATCTCGAACGCCGCAACGAAGGTGCTAGCCATGCCTTGCGATCCGACCGGTCCGCGACAAAACGGCGCTCACATTTTCTTCCAATCGCCGATTTGCTCGAAGGCGTGCGCGGCGCGATAGATCGTGGATTCCTCGAACATCCGGCCGACCAGCATCAAGCCCACCGGAAGACCGTCCACCATGCCGCAGGGCAACGACATTGCGGGATGATGGGTGATGTCGAATGGCGCTGTGTTGGCAATCATCTCGAGCGCCCGCGCCACGTAATCCTCGCGGCTGGCATTGGCCGGCGGCAGCGGCGTCGCCTTCATCGGCGTCGTTGGCAGAAGCAGCAGATCGTATTCCTTGAAGGCCTTGTCGTAGGCAGCGGTCAGCCGCCTGGAGATATTGAGCGCCTTGCCATAGTAGCGCGGGCCGAAATTGTTGTTGATGTAGGTGCCGAGCAGCAGGAACAGCTTCGTGGTCTCCGACAGCGAGTCGGCTTGCCGGCGCCAGCCGCGATGGAAATCCATCAGCGACGTCGAATAGAGATCGCCACGGCTCAGCCCGTAGCCGTCGCCATACATCATCGTCTGCGTCATGCCTTCGGTGCCGATCGGCGTCCATATTGCAGGACCGGTCAGATGCATCGGGATCGAGACCGTCTCGACCGAGGCACCGAGATCGCGGAAGCGCTTGGCCGCTTCGCGCACGCTCTCATTCACCGCAGCCTCCGCCATTGGCTGCTCGAAACCTTCCTTGAGTATGCCGATCCTCATCCCTTTGACGCCGCCACCGAGTGCCTTGGTATACTCCTCAACCTTCGGCGTCTTGATGCGCGGATCGTAGCCGTCGTCGCCGGCGATCACCTCCAGCAACAACGCGTTGTCGGCCACCGTTGCCGTCATCGGTCCGGTATGGTCGACGAAAATTTCGATCGGCATGATACCGGTGTACGGAACCAGTCCCCAGGTCGGCTTCATCCCGTATGTGCCGCAGAACGAGGACGGCATCCGGATTGAACCGCCCTGGTCACCGCCTATCGCCATGTCGACCTCGCCAAGCGCAACGACGACGCCGCTGCCCGACGACGAGCCGCCGGCCGAATAGCCCATCTTGTGCGGATTGTGCACAGGTCCCACCGCGTTGGTGTGGCTGCCGCCGGACATGCAGAAGGATTCGCAGTGAACCTTGCCGGCGATTTCGGCGCCCGCGTCCAGCATCCGCGTGACGATGGTGGCATCGAAATCGGGCACGTAGCCTTCCAGCGTGGCCGATCCGTTCATCATGGGCACGCCGGCCAACATGATGTTGTCCTTCAGCGCGACCGTCTTGCCCTTGAGCTTGCCGGAGCTGGCGCCCTTCACGGTCGACTTGCGATACCAGGCGTTGCGCGGGTTCTCCTCCGGCAAGGGGCGGTAGCCGGGGGTGCGCGGATACTTCACTTCCGGCAGTTCGTCCGGCATCGCTGCGACGAGATTGTAGGCATCGATCGAACCTTGCATCAGACTGCGGAACGAAGCGACGTCCTCGTCGGTGAGTGACAGGCCGCATTGTTTGGCGACGGCGTGAAGTTGCGTTGGTGTTGGAAGGACGACTGACACGACGCTCTCCTGAAGCTTTTTGATCCCTGGGCGTGCAGCCGGCGGCCCGCTTATCCCGCGCGAACCGTGGCCTTTGCGCGGGTATTCAAAACGGAAATATTTTCCTTTTCAAGCATTATTTCGGATTTCGACTGAAGAAGATTGTTCCGTCGTTGCTAGATTGCCTTGATCACCTTGAAGTCGAGGCCATCGGCCTCGGCGAGATACATCTGCATCCGAACACGACCATCACGGACGATCACCGGTCCGCGCGCGCCGCTATAAACGACATTGCGCCCGGCCGCGAACAAGGGCCCCATCGCCAGCGTGCCGGCCTGGTTGGCCGCGGCTTCAAGAAAGCGCAACCCTTCATAGTTGGATTGACCGAGAGAGCCGATCGGCGGGGCATTTGGACCGAACATCGCGCGATAGCCGCCCATGAATTCGTCATTGGCGCGCGAGCCGACACAGGGGAAGTAGCCGGACGCGCAGAACAGGTTCTCGCTGTTGTCGGCGCCGATGCCGAGCAACACGGTTTCGTCCATCGCTCCGGCGAACCGCAGCATGGTGGCGGCGAACCCGGCTTCGCCGAAGGCGCGATTGAAGGTGATGCTGTCGGTTCCGATCAGGGAGATCAGCACAACGTCGGGCCGCGCGGCGCGGATGCGCGCCAGGTGCGGTTCGTGATTGTCCTCACCGAGCGGGACGAACTCCTCGCCGACAACGTGGCCGCCGGCTTCCTTGATGTACCGCTTCACCGCGCGATGCGACTGCCAGGGCCAGACATAGTCGCTGCCTATCAGATACCAGCGCGCGGCCTTCTTGACCTCGCTGAGCCAATGGATCGACGGTCGGATCTGCCAGCGCGGCGTCTCGCCGATCGCCATCACGCCTGGCGTCTGTTCGCCGCCTTCGTAAACGGGGGTGTAGACATAGGGCACGCGGCCACGTGTAATCTTGCGCAGAGCCACGCGGACCGCACTGGTGTGCAAGCCAACGATGAGATCGACTTCGTCGAACCCGATTGCCTGCTCGGCGCGACGCAGGACGTCGTCGAGCGGCCCGCCTGCATCATAGATCGAAAGCTCGATCTCGCGTCCAAGGATACCGCCGCGCTTGTTGATCTCCGCGACCGCAAGCTGCGCACTGCTCGTGGCGGATGGGCCCCAGACCCCGGGAGAGCCGGTGCAGCATATGAAGCCCCCGATCCGAAGCCTGCTCCCGGCGCCGCGCCGCCTGAAGAAGGCATGATCGTCCGGCGACAAGGCGCGATCATCCGCCGCCGCCGACAGGTTTCGAAACAGCAACTGCGGCGGAAACGTAGGGCCGCCGGAAGCCGGGAAGTTTACCGTCGAACGCACGCCAACTCCTGTCTGGCACCAGACCAAAACACATCCCGGGGCGGCCGCGGCATCCGCCCTTCTTGGTTGGAGAAATACCTTATTGGAAAATATTGAATATTCAACAATTGAAGTGCATATAGAAACAGCACTCGCTGCCGGACATTCACTCACATTCGGATCAAGACGAAGTTTCAGCCGTGGCCAAACCGCCCAAAGACAATTCCCCCATCACAGAACACCTCGCTTATTTGCTCGCGCAAGCCAACCGGGAGATCAACCGGCAGTTGGAAATGCGCTTGAGCAAGGAAGGCGTGCCTGTCGAGCAATGGCGCATCCTTAAAGTTCTGTCCGACGGCAACGGCCATTCGATGGGCGAGCTTGCGGACGCGGTGCTTCTCAACCATCCCACACTGACCAAGATGGTTGACCGCATGGTGTCGGACGCGCTGGTCTACCGCGTTCAGGACCCCAAGGACCGCCGCAAGGTCCTGATGTTCGTGTCCGACCGGGGCAAGGCACTGAGCAAGCGGCTGAACTCGCTGGCGGTGAGCCAGGAAGAGCACATCGTCGAGAGCTATGGCGACAAATCGACCAACGAGCTGAAACGGCTCCTGGAAAGCTTGATCGACAGTTCGAACTGAGCAAGCGAAGCGCGACCGACACCGCGCCCCTGTCGGCAGGTTCTGCGGCACGCGGGACCTGACTCTTGCCGGAAAGATATTGGACGTTGCGGCGACAAAGGCTCACACGCGCGGACATTCGCCGCGGGTGTGCGCGATGTCAGGCGTACTTGCCGTGGCAGTGCTTGTACTTCTTGCCGCTTCCGCAGGGACAATCCTCGTTGCGGCCGACCTTGCCCCAGCTTGCGGGGTTTTTCGGATCGCGATCGGCGGCCGGAGCCTGGGGCACCAGCGAGGCGTGGGCAAAGGCCATCTCGTCTTCGCCGGTATTGGGATCGAACTTGTGCGCTTCCATCGCCGGCAGCACCGGCTGCTGCTCTTCCGGCGGCACGATCTCGACGCGCATCAATTGCGCCGTCACCGCCTCGCGCAGATGCGCGGTCATTGCCTCATACAGGCCGAAGGCTTCCGATTTGTATTCCTGCAAGGGATCGCGCTGGCCATAGCCGCGCAGACCGATCACCTGACGCAGATGATCGAGCATGATCAGGTGCTCGCGCCAGAGGTGGTCAAGCGTCTGCAAGAGGATGGTTTTCTCGACGTAGCGCATCACGTCGGGACCCCATTGCGCGACCTTGGCCGCCATGTGCTCGTCGACGCGCTGCTCGATCCGCGTCAGCAGTTCCTCGTCCGCAATGCCTTCTTCCTTGGCCCATTCGTCGACCGGCAGGTCGATGTCGAGCACGCGCTTCAATTCATCCTTGAGGCCGGCGACATCCCACTGCTCGGCATAGGCATGCTCGGGCACGTGCTTGGTGACGATGTCGTCGATGAAGTCGTGACGCATATCCGTGACCATTTCGGCCACGCTGTCGCTCCTCATCAGTTCGACGCGCTGGTCGAAGATCACCTTGCGCTGATCGTTCTGGACGTTGTCGAACTTGAGCAGGTTCTTGCGGATATCGAAGTTGCGCGCCTCGACCTTCTGCTGCGCCTTCTCCAGCGCCTTGTTGATCCACGGATGGATGATGGCCTCGCCTTCCTTCAGGCCAAGCCGCTGCAGCATGGTGTCGAGCCGGTCGGAGCCGAAGATCCGCATCAGGTCGTCTTCCAGCGACAGGAAGAATTTCGACCGCCCGGGGTCGCCCTGACGGCCGGAGCGGCCGCGGAGCTGGTTGTCGATGCGCCGGGACTCATGGCGCTCCGAGCCAATGATGTAGAGCCCGCCGGGCCTGGTCACGGTCTTGGCCGCCTTTGAGCCCTTGGCAGGTTCGAGCTCCACCACTTCCTCGGCCTTCAGCACGATCTCGCGGAAGCGCTCGATGTCGGCCTTGATCTGTTCGATCTTCTTGGCCTTCTCGGCCTCGTCGGTGATGTCAGCGGTCTCCTGAAGGATCCGCATCTCGAGCGAGCCGCCGAGCTTGATGTCGGTACCGCGGCCGGCCATGTTGGTCGCGATCGTGATCGCGCCGGGCACGCCGGCCTCGGCGACGATATAGGCTTCCTGCTCGTGGAAGCGCGCGTTCAGCACCGCAAACAGCTTTGCCGGCTTGCCGGCGCGCGCCGCGGCATAGAGCTTCTCCAGCGCAGCGTCGTTGCCGAAATCGATCTGCTTGTAGCCGTGCTTCTTCAGATAGTCGGCCAGCACCTCCGATTTTTCGATCGAGGCGGTGCCGACCAGCACCGGCTGCAGCCGCGCATTGGCGCGCTCGATCTCGGCCAGGATGGCGGCGTATTTCTCGGTCTGGGTGCGGTAGACCTCGTCGTCCTCGTCGAGACGCGCCACCGGCAGGTTGGTCGGGATTTCCACGACTTCGAGCTTGTAGATGTCGAACAATTCGTCGGCTTCGGTCGCGGCCGTACCGGTCATGCCCGCCAGCTTTTCGTACATCCGGAAATAGTTCTGGAAGGTGATCGAGGCCAGCGTCTGGTTTTCCGGCTGGACCTGAACGTGTTCCTTGGCTTCCAGCGCCTGGTGTAGGCCTTCCGAATAGCGCCGTCCCGGCATCATGCGGCCGGTGAACTCGTCGATGATAATGACTTCGCCGTCGCGGACGATGTAGTCCTTGTCGCGGGTGAACAGCGAATGCGCCCGCAGCGCCTGGTTGATGTGGTGCACGACCGAGACGTTCTCGACGTCGTAGAGCGACTCGCCCTTGAGCTGGCCGGCGTCGCGCAGCAGCGTCTCGATCTTCTCCATGCCGGCTTCAGTCAGCGTCACCGTGCGTTGCTTCTCGTCGACCTCGAAATCGGTCTTGTCGAGCTTCGGGAAGAAGGTATCGATGGTGTTGTAGAAATCCGAGCGGTCGTCGAGCGGGCCGGAGATAATCAGCGGCGTGCGCGCCTCGTCGATCAGGATCGAGTCGACTTCGTCGACAATGGCGTAGAAATGGCCGCGCTGGACCATGTCGTCCAGCCGGTACTTCATGTTGTCGCGCAGATAATCGAAACCGTATTCGTTGTTGGTGCCATAGGTGATGTCGCGCGAATAGGCTTCCTTGCGCTCGCCATCATCGAGACCGTGGACAATGACGCCGACGGTCAGGCCGAGGAAATTGTAGATCTGGCCCATCCATTCGCTATCGCGGCGGGCGAGATAGTCGTTGACGGTGACGACGTGGACGCCCCGGCCGGCCAGTGCGTTGAGATAGACCGCGAGCGTGGCCACCAGCGTCTTGCCTTCGCCGGTCTTCATCTCGGCGATGTCGCCCTCGTGCAGCACAATGCCGCCGATCAACTGGACGTCGAAATGCCGCTGGCCGAGGGTGCGCTTGGCGGCCTCGCGGACGGTGGCGAAGGCTGGAACCAGAATGTCGTCGAGCGTCTTGCCGTCGGCGAGCTGCTGGCGGAATTCGGCGGTGCGGGCTTTCAGCGCCTCATCGGAGAGTTTCTCGAGCTCGGGCTCAAGCGCGTTGATGGCGTTGACGCGGGATTGGTATCCCTTCACCCGCCGGTCGTTGGCGGAGCCGAAAAACTTGCGGGCGAGCGCGCCGATCATGCCAATTCCTGCCTTTGCCGTTACTTGCGTTGCAAGCCGTGATGGACCACCAAATTGCCTATCAACTCACCGTGACGCACGGCGGCAAATACCCCGTTCCGGGGCGTCATCCGCCTAATGAGTGGGAATTAAGCAATCCAAGGTTCAACGGCAAAAAACGCAGCAAAATAAGCGCTATCGCCGCTGTACGATCCGGCACAGATATGGCCGGGTTCGGGCCTTGTCAACGTGGGTCCATATGTCAAGGAATTCATCATTTTGACAGACTTTTCGCGTTGCCAAGGCCGCATGATTGGGCGAGTGTCCCGCCGCCTTTGGCGCCCCTCTTCAAGACAAGGATTTTCCATGACCACCTCGTTCCCGGAAACGAAAACCGGCCTGCGCTTCGACACGGCCTGCTCACGGGGTTCTTTGGCCGCAATGGCCTGTCTGGCTGCGGTTCTTGCCGCCGGCCTGCCGGTTCGCGCCCAGGACAACCCCGTTCTCGCCAAGGTTAACGGTGCGGAGATCCGCCAGAGCGACGTCGCGCTCGCGGAAGAGGAACTCGGCCCCAGCCTCGCGCAAATGGACCCGGCGACCAAGAAGGACAACGTGCTGGCCTTCCTGATCGACCTCAAGATCGTGGCCAAAGCCGCCGAGGAAAAGAAGGTCGAGAATTCCGAAGACTTCAAGAAGCGCCTGGCGTTCACGCGCAGCCGCCTGCTGATGGACAGCCTGCTCGCCACCGAGGGCAAGGCGGCGACCACCGAAGATGCCATGAAGAAGGTCTATGAGGAGGCCGCCAAGCAGATCACCGGGGAAATGGAAGTCCACGCCCGGCACATTCTGGTCGAGACCGAGGACGAGGCCAAGGCGATCGCGGAAGAGCTGAAGAAGGGCGGCGACTTCGCCGAACTGGCGAAGAAGAAGTCCAAGGACCCCGGCGCCTCCGATGGCGGCGATCTCGGCTTCTTTACCAAGGAACAGATGGTGCCGGAATTCTCCGCCGTCGCCTTCACGCTCGAACCCGGCAAGATCTCCGACCCCGTCAAGTCGCAATTCGGCTGGCACCTCATCAAGGTCGAGGAAAAGCGCGCCCGCAAGGCGCCCGAGTTCGAGCAGGTCAAGGCCCAGATCGAAACCTATGTGACGCGCAAGGCGCAGGCCGAATACGTCGCCAAGCTGCGCGAAGCCGCCAAGGTCGAGCGCATGGATAAGCCGGCCGAGGCCACCAAGCCGGATGCCGCAAAGCCCGGCGATTCCAAGATGGCGCCGACGAAGAAGTAAAAAAAATCGCTGTCACTTCTTCGAGACCGATAGTATCTACCATCGTCATGGCCGGGCCGAAGCGCCCGGCCGTTCCATGTCTGGGGACCTGTTATAGGCCTCGAAGACGTGAATGCCGGAGCAGGTCCGGCTACGCTTGATCTGGTCGAAGAAGGTGCTCGCATGTCCACTTCAGTTTCCCCCCTCGCCCCGACCGACGTGCCCGATATGCCGACTGTTGCGGGAGTGAAGCTCGCCACCGCCGCCGCCGGCATCCGCTACAAGGGGCGCACTGACGTGCTGCTCGCCGTCATGGACAAAGGCACTACGGTTGCCGGCGTGTTCACCAAATCGAAATGCCCGTCCGCGCCGGTGGAATGGTGCCGCGCCAAGCTCGGCCGCGGGCAAGCCCGTGCGCTGGTGGTCAATTCCGGCAACGCGAACGCGTTCACCGGCAAGACCGGTAAGCAGTCGACGGCGCTGACCGCGCAAACCGCGGCGAAGGCGGTCGGCTGCGCGACTTCCGATGTGTTCCTCGCCTCCACCGGCGTGATCGGCGAGCCGCTCGACGCCACCAAGTTCGACGGCGTGCTGGCGACGCTGGCGGATGCCGCCACGCCCGACCACTGGATCGACGCGGCGAAGGCCATCATGACAACCGATACCTTTCCGAAGGTCGCAACCGCCACGGTGAAGCTCGGCAAGGCCAAGGTCACGATCAACGGCATGGCCAAGGGCGCCGGCATGATCGCACCCGATATGGCGACCATGCTGTCTTTCGTGTTTACCGATGCGCCGCTGTCGTCCGCCGTGCTGCAGTCACTGCTCAAGAGCGGCGTCGAGGACACTTTCAACGCCATCACCATCGACAGCGACACCTCGACCTCGGATACGCTGCTGGCGTTCGCTACCGGCGTGGCCGCCGACGATGGCGCGCCCAAGATCAGCCGCGCCAGCGATGCGCGCCTGAAGGCGTTTGCCAAGGCCTTCCAGGGTGTGCTGGCCGACCTTGCCGAGCAGGTGGCCCGCGACGGTGAAGGCGCGCGCAAGCTGGTCGAGGTTATCGTCGAAGGCGCGACCACCAAGAACTCCGCGCGCAAGATCGCCATGTCAATCGCGAATTCGCCGCTGGTGAAGACGGCGATCGCCGGCGAGGATGCCAATTGGGGCCGCGTGGTGATGGCGGTCGGCAAGGCCGGCGAGCCCGCCAACCGCGACAAGCTTTCGATCTCGTTCAACGGCATTCGCGTCGCCAAGAGCGGCGCACGCGATCCGTCCTACAACGAGGCGGAGGTTTCCGAGGTGATGAAGAACCCGAAGATCCAGATCAAGGTTGCGCTTGGCCTCGGCAAGGGCCGCGACCGTGTGCTGACCTGCGACCTCACCAAGGAGTACGTCGCGATCAACGGCGATTATCGTTCATGAGCGAGACAGCGGCGCATGGCTGATATCAAGCTCACTCTCGTGGTCGCCTGCGCCCTCGTCGATACCGACAAGCGCGTGCTGATCACGCAGCGCCCGGAAGGAAAGCCGCTCGCAGGCTTGTGGGAGTTTCCCGGCGGCAAGGTCGAGCCCGGCGAACGGCCGGAGCAGACCCTGATCCGCGAACTGCATGAGGAGATCGGGATCGACGTCAGCGAGCCATGTCTGGCGCCGCTGACGTTCGCGAGCCACGCCTATGAAAGCTTTCATCTGCTGATGCCGCTCTACATCTGCCGCCGCTGGGAAGGCATGGTGATGGCGCGCGAAGGCCAGCAACTGGCTTGGGTCCGCGCCAACAAGCTGCGCGATTACCCGATGCCGCCCGCAGACATTCCGCTGATCCCGCATCTGATCGATTTGTTGATGTAAGCGTCTGCGTACTCGGCCGTCATGCCCGGACTTGGGCATCTATCAACTTCAAAGAATCTTCCAGCGCAGCGCCTCTGCGGCGGCACGCAGAGCCCAGACACAAAATCGCGAAAACAACCCCATGCAAAGTAGAGTGGGGCCGGCTCGCAGCACCCGTGCGGCTTGCGTCCGGGGCACGAGAAGAGAAATGGTCCGTCGTCACGGCCCAAACTAGGGTGTGGACTCATAACGCGCAGCAAACCACAGCCGAATGGATGCAAGCTGGACGAAGGCAAGGTAATTGGCGGCGAGCTTGTCGTGGCGTGTCACGACCCGATGACATCGCTTGGTCCGATCGAAGAACCGTTCGACTCTGTTAGGAGCGCGGTAGAGATAAGGGGCTGAAGCAGATTGCCCACGCGGCTTGTTGGGCAGGCATCGCTATGGCAACCCATTCACACTCGGCGAGTTCATAGCCCATGATCAGAGCCCCCCATTTCGGAGTTTAGATCACAGGCGTCCGGCCAAACGCAACGCGCCTGGTCCTGACTCGGATTCGGCGCTTTCGGGGTAAAGCCGACATCGACTGGTCCACACGCGCCGGCGAATCTGTCGAAAATGACCCACAAGAGACATGAGCCCGGCTCGAAATCCCGGAATGCCAGATATCGATCAGGACTACGCCGGCGTAGAGCCGGGGAAGCGTGGCAACCAGCGCGACACGTTGGCGCAATAGGTGTCGTATTCCGTTCCAAATGTCTCACGCAGCGTTGGCTCCTCATAGGCCAGAACGAACATGTGGAAGCCGATCCACAGCAGCGCGCCGTAGACCAGAAGCCCTGCGTTTCCAAGGAGCAGTCCCTGGCCAAGGACAATCGCCACCAGGGCAAGGTAGATCGGATTGCGGACATAACGATTGGGGCCGGCGATCACCAAATGTTGCGGTGGTGCGACCGGCGCCGGCGTGCCGACGCCCTGCAGCGCAAATCGTATGAAGGTTTCGACCAGCACCGGAATGCCGAGCAGGATCAGAACCACGCCGAACCATCGGACAGGCTGGAGATCGAAGAACGGCGCTTGCTGACGCCATTGTGAAATCCCCCACGGCACGACACCCGCGAGTGTCGTGGGGGCAATCAGAAAAAAGACCGCTGACCCAAGAGCTGCCGAGCCTCTGGTCATGATGTTGCTCCGGCCTCACAAATCCCGGCGTGTACCCGCGATCGCGAGGTATACGCGCTGCCCTACTGGGTCGGTTGCGCGGGCTGCACCAACGGCTTGCCTTTCTCGACCACGAAAACCGCCATCACCTTGACGGGGCTGCTTCCGGCCGCGCCTTCATTGTGAACGGCACTATGAGGCAACTGGAAAGCCTCCCCGACCTTGTAGATTCGCTCCGCCTCACCATCGACGAGATACCAGAACTCGCCCTCCGCCACGTAGGCCATCACGAGGCCGGGGTGCGAATGACGCCCCGTCTTGAAGCCGCCGGCCAGCTCGGTAATGCCGAACACGACCTCATAATTGGATCCCGGTACATCGACCTTGCCCAGCGGCGTGCGTTTGACCGGAGAAGGCTGAACCGGGGAAGGCTGTGGCTGCTGGGCGTTGCCAGGTGCACCGAGCAGAAGCGCTGTAACCAAACCGAGGAGCAAGGACTGTCTGAACATGGGCCCTCCGTGCGATGGCTATCAAGCCGGACCAGCCTAGCCCCAATATTGGATACAATCAAGCATGATTTGTATTAAATACGCGGCTGCTTGAATACCGCCGAATTCGGCCGATAATGCCCGTCATTGCACACGGAGCGATGGTCGTGGCCAGAACAGCGGACAAGCTCGTCGGCAGCCTTGCCGAGCGCATTTCGGAAAAGATTTTCGCCGGCGAGTATCCGCCAGGAAGCCCGCTGCGTCAGGAAGCCCTTGCGGAGGAGTTTGCGGTGAGCCGCACGCCCATCCGCGAAGCCTTGCGGCAACTCGAGGCCAAGGGCGTGATCGAGCACCGGCCCAACCAGGGGGCGATCGTGCGCGCGCACGACGCCCGCGACATACGGGACGCCTATCAGGTGCGGGCCGAACTCGAAGGGCTAGCGATATCGCTCGCGGCGGAGTGGATCACTGACGAGCAGATCGCGCGCATGCGCGGCGCCCAGAAGAAATTCTCGGTTGTCGTGGACAAGCTGATCGCGGCTCGCCGGTCGAACCCCAAAACGCGTCTCAAGGACGTCCCCAGCTGGGTCGAATCGAACGACGATTTCCACAACGTGGTCATCGAGGCCAGCGGAAACCAGCGGCTGAAGCAGATGATCCGTGACCTGCATCAAGGCTTCACGCGAAACCTCATGCTTTCGGCCCTGACCATGGATGGACGGCGCATGCGCGAGAACGTTGCACAGCACGAGGCCATCCTTGCCGCGATTGCCCGGCATGATCCGGTGGAAGCACGCAAGGCTATGACGCATCACATCCTGCGTTCCGGGGAATTGCTGGTGTGGTGGTTGGAACGTGAAGGTGGTTTGCGCTGACGTTTCCGCTCCTGGCCCTTCGCGACATATTGCGCCGCGCGAGCCTGGTCGCAAACTGGGCAAAGCGGACACAGCCTTCGTCGCGTGACGCCGACGGGTTGGGTACACGGCCTAATCTCATCCCGCTTTAAGTTGTCTATTTGGGAGTAGTTTTCTTCACCGCCGCCTCCAGGCTTGCCTTCGCCGATCCCGGCCGCAGCGGCTTCTGCTGGCTCTCATGCGGCGCCCAGCCGGAAAGCCAGACAATATCGAAGGTCGCGCGGATACGGCCGTCCGCATCCGCAAAACGTTCGCCGTAGATCTGCGCCATCCGCAGCATGGTGGCGCGCCGGGTCGGCGTCCGTCGCCGTTCGATCAAAAAATTGGTCGCGCCCATCCGCCTGAGATCGGCCATCAGCGCGAACGCGCTATCATAGCGCACCACGACGCGGTCGACGTCGGTGACCGGCAGCGCGAGCCCTGCGCGCTGCAGCAGGCTGCCGATATCCCGCAAATCAGCAAACGGCGCGACGCGCGGCGATACCCCGCCCTCGCATTCGGCTTCCGCCGCGGCAAAGCTCTGCCGGAGTTCGGTCAACGTATCGCCCCCGATCATCGCCGCCAGCAACAGCCCATCCGGCTTCAACGCGCGGCGGATCTGCGCCAGCACGCCGGGCAGATCGTTGACGAATTGAAACGCCAGAGCGGAAACGGCGAGATCGAGGGATTGCGGCGGCAAGCGCAGGGTTTCTGATTGATCGACATCGATGCGGGTGATGGATGAAAAGCGATCGGCCAGTGGCTTTCGCAGGAGTTCGCCGGGCGTCCAGATGTCGGCCGCATCGGCAAAACTTCGCGTCACGGCCTGCAGCCGCTCTTCGAAATCTTCCCTGATACGATCGAGCAGGAATGTTGCCGGCCCGCCGCGCCGCGCGCGGTCTAGCCGCGCGCGCAGGAGCGCACGGTCGAACAGGATGGGCGCGCTGGCCGGGTTCGAAGCCATGCCGGTTGGTACGCTGGCTGCCTCTCTCTGGCAATGCGGTGCTTGAGCCACGCACGGCACGGCGCTAGCCTCACGCCATGGACGCCGAGGCATCACCACCACGCTCCATCTCCAGCCAGCTTCGCGGCGCGTTGAGCGCCTGCCGCGACGCATTCGCGCATCTGCCGCGGCTCGCGCTCGACATCGCACTGCCGACGCAGTGCGTTTCCTGCCGCGAGCCGGTCGATGGCGAGGGCGTTTGCGCGGCATGCTGGGCGAAACTGTCGTTCATCGCACCGCCGTTCTGTCCGCGGCTCGGCATCCCCTTCGTTTATGATCCCGGCTCCGAATTGCTGTCGATGGAGGCGATCGCCAATCCGCCGGCCTACCAGCGCGCCCGCGCCGCCGTGCGCTATGACGACGTCGCGCGAACCCTGGTTCATTCGCTGAAGTACCAGGATCGCACCGATCTGGCGCCCGCGATGGGCCGCTGGATGGCCCGTGCGGGCAAGGAATTGCTTGATGAAGCCGACGTGCTGGTGCCAGTTCCCCTGCACTGGCGACGCGGCTGGAGCCGCCGCTACAACCAGTCCGGCGCGCTGGCGCGGGTGATTTCGCGCCAAACCGGCGTCAAACTGGCCTCTGAGGCGCTTCGCCGCATTCGCGCGACTGAGCAGCAGATCGGGCTGTCCCGACCACAGCGCGCCAGCAATGTGCAGGGCGCCTTCAAGGTCGCCGCCGACCGCGTCGCCGACATCCAGGGCCGCCGCGTCATCCTGACCGACGACGTGCTGACGTCAGGCGCCACGACCGACGCTTGCGCCCGGGCGCTGCTGCGCGCCAAGGCCGCGCAGGTCGACGTGCTGGTATTCGCGCGGGTTGTGGACAGCCACCGGGCTCCCATATAATTCAAAGACTTGCCAAAAAAGACTTGCCAATCAGAGCGCGACATGACCGCCATTGAAATCTATACCCGCCCGGGCTGCGGCTACTGCACCGCCGCCAAATCGCTGCTGACGCGCAAGAACGCCGCGTTCACGGAACTGAACGTGGCCACCGACCCCGCCTATCGTGAGCAGATGTACGACCGCGCAGGCGGCGGCTCGACCTTCCCTCAGATCTTCATCGGCACAACACATGTCGGCGGCTGTGACGAGCTTTATGCACTGGACCGCGCGGGCAGGCTCGACGCTTTGCTGGCGGGAGAAAAGGCCCCCTCATGAGCGCTGGTTCCACCTTCACCGCTGCCATGGTGCAGATGCGCACCGGGCTGCTGCCCGAACCGAGCCTCGAACAGGGCATCAAGCTGATCCGCGAGGCCGCAGCGCAAGGCGCCGACTATGTGCTCACGCCCGAGGTGAGCAACATGATGCAATTGAACCGCAAGGCGCTGTTCGAGCATCTTGCATCGGAAGCAGACGACCTCTCGCTGAAGGCCTATCGCGCGCTGGCCGCGGAGCTGAAGATTCATCTTCATATCGGCTCGCTGGCGCTGCGCTTCTCGCCCGAGCGCGCCGTCAACCGCTCGTTCCTGATCGGGCCCGACGGCAATTTGCTCGCCAGCTACGACAAGATCCATATGTTCGATATCGACCTGCCCGGCGGCGAGAGCTATCGCGAATCGGCCAACTACCAGCCGGGCGAGACGGCCGTCATCTCGGACCTGCCGTGGGGGCGGATCGGGCTGACGATCTGCTACGACGTGCGGTTTCCGGCGCTCTATCGCGCGCTGGCCGAGGCCGGCGCGTCGTTCCTCACCGTACCCTCGGCCTTCACCAGGAAAACCGGCGAGGCACATTGGCACGCGCTATTGCGCGCCCGCGCGATCGAGACCGGCTGCTTCGTGTTCGCCGCGGCGCAATGCGGCATGCATGAGAACAAGCGCGAGACCTACGGGCATTCACTGATCATCGGCCCCTGGGGCGAAATCCTCGCGGAGGGCGGCGTCGAGCCCGGCGTATTCCTCGCCAACATCGACACATCCAGGGTCGAGACGGCTCGGAGAGCCGTGCCGTCGCTACAACATGGCAGACGCTTCGGCATTGCCGATCCCAAGGCCGGCCCCGAGCATCTGCACCTCGTCCGAGGCTCGGCATGATCCGCTACAACCTTCGCTGCGAGAAGGGCCATGCTTTCGAAAGCTGGTTTCAAAGCTCCGCGGCTTACGAGACCCAGGAAAAACGCAGGCTGGTGAGCTGCCCGAATTGCGGCTCGGTCAAAGTCGAGCGCGCCATCATGGCTCCGCAGATCGTCAGCAAGAAGGGCCGCGAGCAAGCCGCGCCCGCGCCGGCCGCGCCTGCGGAAACGACCGGATCGGAATCGACGCCGCTGTTGATGGCGCAGGAGCGCGAGCTACGCGCCAAGCTGAAGGAATTGCGCGATCACATCGTCAAGAATGCCGACAATGTCGGCGAGCGCTTCCCCAACGAAGCGCGCAAGATGCATTACGGCGATATCGAGCACCGCCCGATCTACGGCGAAGCCACCCCGGATGAGGCGCGCGCGCTGATCGACGAAGGCGTCGAGGTCTCCCCGCTGCCGGTACTGCCGGAAGATAGGAATTGACGCGGAGCGTCATTCCGGGGCACGCGAAGCGTGAACCCAGAATCTCGAGATTCTCAGTTGTAGGGTGGGCAAAGCGACAGCGTGCCCACCATGTCCCGGCAAATATCTGTGGCTAGAATGGTGGGCACGGCGCTATCGCGCCTTTGCCCACCCTACGGCTTCTGACTACGCCGCCACCAATAGCGCCACGCCCACCACGATCAGCACAATGCCGGACAGTTCGCGCGCCGACATCGGCTGCTTGAACGAGTAATACGACACGGCCTGCGCGAACAGCACCTCGACCAGTGCCAGCGTGCGCACATTGGCCGCCGCCGTCAGCGCAAGTGCCAGAAACCAGAATTGCGAGGCGAATGCGCCCATGAAGCCCGCGAGCATCGAGGGCCGCCACAGTCCGAGGATCGCCTTGAGCACATCAGGCGCGCGGGCGAGCAGATAGACCGTCAACACCAGCGTCTGCACGAATAGGCTGAACACCAGTGTATAAGACGCTGCAGTGACGAAGGAGACGCCGGGCACCACAATCACGGCGCCGCGAAAACCGACGGCTGACAACGCAAAGCAGCCCGCTGCAACCAAGCCGATGATGGTCGGCTTCAACTCCGCAAAGCCCTTTTCGCCGCCCGGCCGCAGCGCGGTGATGACCACGCCGATGGTCGCGATCACGATCGCGACCACTTTCAGCAGCGTCAGATGATCACCGAGGAAGATGAAGCCGAAGATCGCGGTCTGGATCGCCTCGGTCTTGAGGTAGGCCGTCGTCACGACAAAAGAGCGATCGTTCATCGCGAGCAGCATCAGGCCGGTGGCGACGATCTGGCTGAGCGCGCCGAGCAGCAACCACGGCCAGAATATAGCCGTCGGCCACGGCACGGGATCGCCAGTTGCAGCGATCACGATCGCGAAAAAGACCAGTGAGAACGGAAAGCCGAACAGGAAGCGGATATTGGTCGCGCCCCAGGTCCCGAGCGGTCCCGTCAACGACCGCTGCATCGCGTTGCGCGCGACTTGGCCCAGCGCAGCGATGATGGTGAAGGGAATCCAGAGCGTGGCGACGGAGAGCATGGAGGATACCGGCGGGATGCTGCTGCACCGTGCCGGGCGGGATGCGTCAGGTCAACCGGAGCGGCGTCATGACTGGGATGCGCGCGGCCACAAACGCGCCGTCGTCCCTGCGAACGCAGGGACCCATACGCCGCGGCCCGCGGAAGGGGCGCGCGGGAGACGGCTTTGCTTCAACAATGTATGGTAGTGGTTATGGGTCCCTGCGTTCGCAGGGACGACAGCCGTATGGTTTGCGCATGTATTACGTTTACATTCTCGCGAGCCGGCGTCATGGGACGCTCTATATCGGGGTGACCAACTCGCTGGCGAAGCGGATGGAGCAGCACCGCAACGGCGAGGGCTCGTCATTCGTCAAAACCTACGGAGTTTACCGGCTCGTTTATGTAGAAGTTTTCGAGCGGGCGGATGAAGCGATTGCGCGGGAGAAACAGCTCAAGCGCTGGAAGCGCGACTGGAAGATCGAATTGATCGAGCGCGAGAATCTGGAGTGGCGCGATCTCAGCGATCTGATCGTTTGAATACTTGCCGCCTTTATCCGTCGCCCCTGCGAACGCAGGGGCCCATACGCCGCGGCCCGCGGAAGGGGCGCGCGGGGAGACGGCTTTGCTTCAACGACTCCGAGCGGTGGTTATGGGTCCCTGCTTTCGCAGGGACGACGATAACTGAGAATCCCTACACCCCTTCCGCGACCACCATGTAGTTCACGTCCATGTCGGACGAGATGCTCCATCTGTCGGCGAGCGGGTTATAGACCACGCCGGCCTGCTCGGTGATGGTGAGGCGGTTGTTGGCGAGATGCCGGGCGAGTTCGTCCGGCGTGACGAACTTGTCCCATTGATGGGTGCCGCGCGGCAGCCAGCGCAGCACATACTCGGCGCCAACGATCGCAAGCGCAAAGCTCTTCCAGTTGCGGTTCAGCGTCGAGACCACCATCATCCCGCCCGGCTTGACCATCGCCGCGCAGCGGGCGAGGAACGCGCCGACATCGGTGACATGCTCGATCACTTCCATCGCCAGCACGACGTCGAACCGCTCGCGGTGGTCCATCTGCTCGATGGTGGTGCAGCGATAATCGATCGACAGATGCCCCTTGTCGGCGTGCAGCTTGGCAGCCGCAATATTGGTCGCGGACGGATCGATCCCGATCACCTGCGCGCCCAGCCGCGTCAACGGCTCGCACAACAGGCCAGCGCCGCAACCGATATCGAGGATCCGCAGCCCCGAGAGGCAACTCAGGCTCCTGGCGTTACGCTCAAACTTGCGGCAGGCGGCGTCGCGGATATAGGCGAGCCGCAGCGGGTTGATCTTGTGCAGCGGGGCCATCTTGCCTTTGGGGTCCCACCACTCATCAGACAATTTCGAAAATTTCGCGACTTCAGCCGGATCGACCGTGCTGCCAGTGGCGGAGAAACCGGCGGATGAATTTTGCTGCATGGCCATTATTTACGTACCGGCCGGTCGTGCCGTGATGGCATTGCGAAACGCCAGCGGCGAAGCAATGGTGTCGAGGGTCTTGCCACCCTCACCGACCCCCGAGACCGTTACATCGCCGTAGTTGAGGATGCGGCCGAGGATGCTCTGGTTGACGTCGACGCTCTCGACCTTGTCCACACTCATCTCGAACGTCTGCCGCTGAACAAAGCCGGTCTTGTGGACGACACGGAAATTGGTGACGTCGGTCTCGGTGGTCCATCGATGAAACCAGGCGGTGACAGTTTTGTACAACGCAGCGATGGCTGATATCGCCGCCAGCGACAGACAGATCAGTACGGATGGGCCCGCTGGCACCATACCTGAGATCACCAGGAATACGCCCGCTACAATCCAGCCGATGATTGCCGGCAAGAAAAAAATCCAGTGCGCGTTGGTCGAATACAGCACCCTTTCGCCGGGCTGCAGGATTTCATCGATATAACGGCCCATACGCTCGTCCTGAATTAACCCGTCACCACGGCAATTCGCGCCATTTTTGGGTCGAAAACGGAACCGGGGGTGCTTGCCCCGGACCGCGTCGCTATGTATACGCCGCTTTCGGCCCGGGCGCTCCACTTTCCGTTCGGGTCACCTAACTTATCCTCACAGGGAATGCACGCGTCGTCATGGGCCGCCTCGTGATGAAATTCGGCGGCACGTCCGTCGCCAACATCGACCGAATCCGCAACGTCGCGCGTCACGTCAAGCGCGAAGTCGACGCCGGGCATGACGTCGCCGTCGTGGTGTCGGCCATGGCCGGCAAGACCAACGAGTTGGTCGGCTGGTGCGGCGACGCCTCGCCGCTGCATGATGCGCGCGAATATGACGCCGTGGTGGCATCCGGCGAACAGGTGACCTCGGGCCTGCTCGCGATCGTGCTGCAGGGCATGGGCATCCAGGCCCGCTCGTGGCAGGGCTGGCAGATCCCGATCAGGACCTCGGACGCCCACGCCTCGGCGCGGATTCTCGAGATCGACGGCAGCGAGATCAGCGCCCGCTTCAAGGATCGCCAGGAGGTCGCCGTCATTGCCGGCTTCCAAGGCATCAACCCGCAGACCAACCGGATCACCACGCTTGGGCGCGGCGGTTCGGATACCTCGGCGGTGGCGATCGCCGCCGCCATCCGGGCCGACCGCTGCGACATCTATACCGACGTCGATGGCGTCTACACCACCGATCCGCGGGTGGTTCCCAAGGCGCGGCGGCTCGACAAGATCGCCTTCGAGGACATGCTGGAACTGGCTTCGCAAGGCGCCAAGGTCCTGCAGGTACGCTCGGTGGAACTCGGCATGGTGCACAATATGCCTGTGTTCGTTCGTTCCAGCTTCGACAAGCCAGAGGATATCGACCCGCACGGCACCCCGCCGGGCACGCTGATCTGCAGCGAGGAGGAAATCATGGAAAGCCACGTCGTCACCGGCATCGCCTTTTCCAAGGACGAAGCCCAGATTTCCGTGCGCCAGATCGAGGACAAGCCGGGCGTTGCGGCGGCGATCTTCGGCCCGCTCGCGGAAGCCAACATCAATGTCGACATGATCGTGCAGAACGTCTCCGAGGACGGCAAGACCACCGACCTCACCTTCACCGTTCCGGCCTCCGATTATACCCGCGCCCGCGACACCATCACGTCGGCCAAGGCCAAGATCGGCTATGCCCGGCTCGATACGGCCACCGACGTGGCCAAGGTTTCGGTGATCGGCAGCGGCATGCGCAGCCATGCCGGCGTCGCCGCGCAGGCGTTCACCGCGCTGGCTGGGCGCAACATCAACATCCGCGCCATCACCACCTCCGAGATCAAGTTTTCGGTGCTGATCGACGCCGCCTATACCGAACTTGCGGTCCGCACGCTGCACACGCTCTACGGGCTCGATCAGACTTAGAACGATTTTCTCTCAAACTTGGCGCATGGTCTGATCGCCAAACCGTTGCGGTTTGGCGGATCATGCGTTTCGCTGGCGCAGCCCTGAACCACACGTTATTGCTTCTGGCAGGCGTTTTGCTTGGCAAAGCAAGCCTCGATTGGCTATACGGCCTATGAGGTGCGTTGCCGCAAACTGCACCACAGGCGATCTCGATTCGGCCTGGATCGGTGGCCAGCGGCGGCGCCGAATGAATATAATTGTAGTGTTTCGTGCGTTTCACGCCAGCTACCGGCCACCCGGCGGGCTGGCCTCGCGGGGGAGGATACCAGCACATGCGGAGCACGTCGGGAGGTCCCCGCGTCTTGCTGAGACGGCTCCGCGAAACCATGGCGGAGAAGGTCTCGGCGCAGGAACGCCTGGACAAGATCGTGGTGCTGATCGCGGCCAACATGGTGGCCGAGGTCTGCTCCTGCTATGTGCTGCGCATCGATAACACGCTCGAACTTTACGCCACCGAGGGTCTGAACCGCGACGCGGTGCACCGCACCGTGCTGAACGCGCATGAGGGCCTCGTCGGCCTCGTCGCCAGCGAGGCGAGCCCGCTCAACCTCTCGGACGCGCAAAGCCACCCGGCGTTCTCGTTCCGCCCGGAAACCGGCGAAGAAATCTACCATTCGTTCCTCGGCGTCCCGATCCTGCGCGCCGGCAACACGCTCGGCGTGCTGGTCGTGCAGAACCGCGCCAAGCGCACCTATGTCGAGGAAGAGGTCGAGGCGCTGCAGACCACCGCCATGGTGCTGGCGGAAATGATCGCCTCGGGCGAACTGGCGGCGCTGGCGCAGCCCGGCGCGGAACCTGCGGCGCGGCATTCGCTGCACAAGACCGGCGCGATCCTCTCCGACGGCATCGCGCTCGGCCATGTCGTGCTGCACGAGCCGCGTGTCGTCATCACCAACTACATCGCCGAAGACCTGCCGAAGGAAATCAAGAAACTGGATGCAGCGCTGACCAAGCTGCGCGCCGATCTCGACCGCATGCTGGAGCGCGGCGACGTCGCCGACGGCGGCGAGCACCGCGAGGTGCTGGAAGCCTACCGGATGTTTGCCAACGACCACGGCTGGTCGCACAAGCTGCATGAGGCGGTTGCTACCGGCCTCACCGCGGAAGCCGCGGTCGAGCGCGTGCAGTCCGACACGCGCGCGCGCATGCTGCGCTCGACCGATCCTTATCTGCGCGACCGCCTGCACGACCTGGAAGACCTCGGCCATCGCCTGATGCGGCAACTGGTCGGCCAGGATCACGCGCCCTCGCGCGAGCAGCTTCCCGAAAACGCCATTCTGATCGCGCGCGCGATGGGACCGGCGGCGCTGCTCGACTACGACCGCAAGCGGCTGCGCGGCCTGGTGCTGGAGGAAGGCACCGCGAATTCCCACGTCTCGATCGTGGCGCGCGCGCTCGGAATCCCTGCGGTCGGCGAAGTCCCGAACGCGCCCGGCATTGCCGACCCCGGCGATCCCATTATCGTCGACGGCACGTCGGGCTCGATTTATGTCCGCCCCTCTGCCGAGATCGAATCGGCCTATGCCGAGCGGGTGCGGTTTCGCGCGCGGCGGCAGGCGCAGTATGCCGCGCTGCGCGACAAGCCCTGTGTGACCAAGGACGGCCAGCCGGTCGAACTGATGATCAATGCAGGCCTCGTCATCGACCTGCCGCATATCGACGACACCGGCAGCGCCGGCATCGGGCTGTTCCGCACCGAGCTGCAGTTCATGGTCGGCCAGAGCCTGCCGCGCGCCTCCGACCAACTCGCGCTTTATCGGACCGTGCTTGACGCCGCCGGCTCCAAGCCGGTCACGTTCCGCACCCTCGATATTGGCGGCGACAAGGCGCTGCCCTATATGGAGACCGTGATCGAGGAAAACCCGGCGCTGGGCTGGCGCGCGATTCGGCTCGGGCTCGACCGGCCGGGACTGCTGCGCGGCCAGATTCGCGCGCTGCTGCGGGCCGGCGGCGGCCGCGCGCTGAAGATTATGTTTCCGATGATTTCGGATGTCACCGAATTCGACCAGGCCAAGGCCATTGTTGAGCGCGAGCTGACATACCTGCGCCAGCACGGCCACGCGCTGCCGGAACGTATCGACGTCGGCACCATGGTGGAAGTGCCGGCGCTGCTCTATCAACTCGACGAACTCTTGAAGAAGGTCGATTTCGTTTCGGTTGGATCGAACGACCTGTTCCAGTTCTTGTTTGCGGTGGACCGCGGCAACGCAAAAGTTTCCGAACGGTTCGACACCATGTCGGTGCCGATCCTGCGCGCGCTGCGCGATATCGTGCGGAAGGCGCAAGCCGCGAAGAAGATGGCCTCGCTGTGCGGCGAGATGGCCTCAAAGCCGCTCGGCGCGCTGGCGCTGATCGCGCTGGGTTATCGCTCGCTGTCGCTGTCGGCCACCGCGCACGGCCCGGTCAAGGCGATGATCCTCGACCTCGACGCCAAAAAGGCGGAAGCTGTCCTGATGCCGCTGCTCGACGCGCCGGCCGGCAGCGTCTCGATCCGGCAGAAGCTGACGGAATTCGCGGAAGCCGAGGGGCTGTCGTTGTAGCGAGGCTTAAGTCCCGACAACGCCACCTTTCCATATCCGCTGCCAGAGAAATACGCCATGTTACCCGAAGCCAAACTCGATATCCTGCTCGCCCATCATGCCTCGCTCGAGGCCGAGTTGCTGGGCCAGGTGAATTCCGAAAAATACGTCCAGATCACGCGCGAGCTCGCCGAGCTCAATCCGCTGATCGATGCGGTCAAGGCGTATCGGACGGCGCGGGCCGAGATTGCGGGCGCCGAATCGCTGTTGGCTGATGCCGGCACGGATGCTGAAATCCGCAGCATGGCCGAAGCCGAGCTCGAAACGCTGCAGGGGCGCGTCGCTGACCTCGAGCAGAAGATTCGCGTGGCGCTGCTGCCCAAGGACGCCATGGACGACCGCAACGTGATGCTGGAAATCCGCGCCGGCACCGGTGGCGACGAGGCCTCGCTGTTCGCCGGCGACCTGTTCCGCATGTATGAGCGGTTTGCCGCCTTGCAGGGCTGGAAGGTCGAGGTGATCTCGGCCTCGGAAGGTACCGTGGGCGGCTACAAGGAAATCATCGCCGAGGTGCAGGGCCGCGGCGCGTTCGCCAAGCTGAAATTCGAATCCGGCGTGCACCGCGTGCAGCGCGTGCCCGACACGGAAACGCAGGGGCGGATTCACACCTCGGCCGCAACGGTGGCGGTGCTGCCCGAGGTCGAGGATGTCGATGTCGACATCAAGAATGAAGATCTGCGGATAGAAACCATGCGCGCGCAGGGCGCCGGCGGCCAGCACGTCAACAAGACTGAATCCGCGATCCGTATCACGCACATTCCGACCGGCATCGTGGTGATGATGCAGGACAGCCGCTCGCAGCACAAAAACCGCGCGTCCGCGATGAACATCCTGCGCTCGCGCATCTACGACGCCGAGCGCCAGCGCGCCGACGCCGCGCGCTCCGCCGACCGCAAGGAGAAGGTCGGCTCCGGCGACCGAAGCGAGCGCATCCGCACCTATAATTTCCCGCAGGGCCGCGTCACCGATCACCGCATCAACCTGACGCTCTACAAATTGCCGCAGGTGATTGCGGGCGAAGCGCTGGGCGAACTGATCGACGCGTTGACGACCGAGCACCAGGCCGCCCAGCTCGCCGCACAGGGCGCGGCAGCGTGAGTAACATCCGGCTGTCGTCCCCGCGAAAGCGGGGACCCATACGCCGCGGCCTCGCAATGTGGGCGGTGGGGGTCGAGACCTCTCGCAACAGTAAAGGCCTGTGGTTATGGGTCCCTGCGTTCGCAGGGACGACGTCGAGATTGTGGCTCGCCGCATGACGAATTTCGCCGGCCAGACAGTCGAGGCCGCGCGGCGCGCGCTCGCAGCGAGACTCAAAACCGCCGCCATCGAATCCGCCGAGCTCGACGCGCGGATTCTGACAGGCCATGCACTGGGCCTCGACCTGACCGGCTTGATATCGGTCGCGCAGCGCGAGTTCACCTCGGACGAATCGGCTCGGCTTGAGGAATTCGCCCGCCGACGTCTCGCGGGCGAGCCGGTCGCCCGCATCATCGGCGAGAAGGAGTTTTGGGGTCTGCCCTTGCGACTCTCGCCCGCCACGCTGGTGCCGCGGCCCGATACCGAGACGGTGGTCGAACTGGCGCTGGAACTGCTACGCGCCGGCGGCGATCTCGCTCGCCCGATGCGTATCGCCGATCTCGGCACCGGCACCGGCGCAATTCTTCTCGCGCTGTTGTCCGAATTGCCGGCGGCCGAGGGATTCGGAACCGACATCTCCGAAGCGGCGCTGCAAACCGCTGCGGCCAATGCCGCCTGCGCCGGCCTCTCGGAGCGTGCGACGTTCATCGCCTGCGATTACGCGCGCGGACTATCCGGTTCATTCGATCTGATCGTCTCGAATCCGCCCTATATCCGGTCGGCGGATATCGGCAGCCTGGCGGTGGAGGTGAGAAATCATGACCCGCTCGCCGCGCTCGATGGTGGTCCCGACGGGCTGGACGCCTACCGCGCGTTGATCCCCCAGGCGGCTGGCCTCCTTGCCCCGGGTGCAGCCTTGGTCGTGGAGGCCGGAGAGGGCCAAAGCGGCCCAATCCAGGCCCTGATGACGGGTGCAGGGTTATTGCCTGCCACGGCACCCAAGGCCGATCTGGCGGGCATTCCGAGGGCTGTCGCGGGCCACAAAATGGCCCGATAAAGTCCTTTTGGAACGCAAAAAAACCCCTTGGAATATTCTCCCGGAGCGACTACGTTCCGTTCACAACATCGGTCCAGGGTTGCTGGCCCCCGTAAGATCATGCGGATGAGGCCGGAGTTTCTCGAAACGAGAGCCCGCCGGGTGAAAGGTTCCAAACGCAGGTCGAATCGAGCGCAATAGCTGGAGCTGTGCTGCTCTCGACCGTAAAGCGAACGAAAGCCTGATTTTGCGCTTGAAGACTTACGCAACAGCCAGTCACGCGAAGCCGTCATGCAGGACGGCTCGGCTGGCTTTGGCAGGCTGAATGATTTGATCCGGCGGGCGAATGTGCGCCGCTGATTGGGGAACGCGTCTTTGCTGAACGCGAGGGTTGGCGACATCGACGACATGAATTTGAACGGCATCGTGATCCGGTGCGCCTGAGTGCGCGCCGAATCAGATCGGGCTACGGCGGCAACTGCAAAACTTCAGGGCTGGAATAAAGGCGAGACATGAGAAACGGTCAAAACAACAAGCGGATGCGTAACCGGAACCAAGGCAGTAACCGGAACGATGGCCGGCGCGGTCAGAACCCGATGACCCGGGTGTTCGAATCCAACGGGCCCGACATCAAGATCCGCGGCACCGCTTCGCACGTTGCGGAAAAATACGTTCAGCTAGCGCGCGACGCGCGCTCTTCCGGCGACCCCGTCGCGGCGGAGAATTACTACCAGCACGCCGAGCATTATTTCCGCCTGATCGCCGCTGCGCAGGAGCAGTTCCGGCAGAACCAGCCGCAGCCGCGCATCGACCCCGAAATGCAGCCGACGGAAGACGGTGACGACGAGGGCGAAAGTTTTTCGCATTTCGGCCAGGAGCCGGGTTTCGTCCCACAGCAGCCGCAGCCGTATATCCGCGACAACAATCCGCGCGAACGCGAACAGCGCGGCGACAACCAGCCCTACCAGCGCGACCAACAGCCGCGCGAACACCATCGCGAACGCGAGCACCGTCCGCAGCCGCAGTATCAGCCGCAAGCCCAGCCGCAGCCGGTGATTGCCGATACCGGCGGCGTCGATCGCCTGCCCTCCTTCATCACCGGCCCGCAGCCGCAGGTGAACGGTGCGCCCGGCGGATATGAAGAGGGCCGCGGCGAGCGTTTCCCGCGCCGGCGCCGCCGGCCGCACGGCCCGCGCCCCGACAGCGTGGCCGCACCCGCCGCGCCAAGCGAAGATTTCAATCCGGGGAATGAGTAATCGTTCGTCTTCGTAGGGTGGTCAAAGCGCAAGCGTCCCCACCAACTTCCTTGAAAGCTGCGCACGAAATGGTGGGCACGGCGCATGCGCGCCTTTGCCCACCCTACGATTCGCCCAGCCTGTCCCGCGTTGCCGTCGATGACGGCACCAGCGCCGGCTCCAGCGACGGAATCAACCGCGCACGTTCGCGGCCCGCGGGGATCGCGCGATAGACCTGTTTGGTCGCTTCCACGATATGGACGCCGGCGAACGGCAGCGACAGCGCGGCGCCGACACGCTCCCACGCCATCGCCGAGCGCAGAAACCAGCTATTGCCGACCGGCGGCAGAAACAGCGCCTCGCCCCACGCCGCCGGCGTGAACCAGGTCTGCCGCAGCAATTGCGTGATCTGCGCGCGCGAATAGGGCCGGCCGTGACCGAACGGCGTATTGTCGGTGCGCGTCCACACGCCCCGCCGGTTCGGGATCACTGCAATCAGCCGGCCGGACGGCGCCAGCACCCGCCACACCTCGCGCAACAGGCGCTCCGGATCGTCCGACATCTCCAGCGCGTGAACCAGCAAGATTCGATCGACCGCCGCGTCCGGTAGCGGCATCGAGAATTCATCGATCAGAGATGCCAGCGCCGGCCGCCCCGTCGGCCATTTCAGGACGCCCTGCGCCGCCGGCATGAAAGCGATGCAGCGCTCCGAATCCTCGCGAAACAGCCCGAGATAGGGCGTCGGATAGCCGAGCCCGAGCACGCGCTGCCCCGCCGCATCGGGCCAGCGCGCCCGAATGCCGCGGTTGATCAGCTGCCGCGCCACGATGCCAAGGCGTTGCGAGTAGAAATCCCGGAGATCGATGACGTCGATGGTCATGGGCGCAATCTACCACACCGTGTTTCATTGCGGCGCGCCGAAAATGGCATTGCCGCGCAAGCGTTAACGCCATATTTCTTGCGGATTGACGGGGCTGGAAGCCTTAACCACGGAGCTATCATGGCCGCGGAAATTCGTACCTTCACCTGCCTCAACGACAATTTCGGCTATTTGATCCACGATCCCGCGACCAAGGCCACCGCATCGATCGACGCGCCGGAAGCCGCCCCGATCATGAAGGCGCTGGAGCGCGAAGGCTGGACGCTGACGGATATTCTCGTCACCCATCACCATCACGACCATGTCGGCGGCATTGCCGAGCTGAAGCAGAAATATAATTGCCGCGTCGTTGCACCGCACGACAAGTCCACCAAGATTGCCAATGTCGACCTGCGCACTGCCCATGGCGACGTAGTCAAGGTGGGAAGCCTGCTGGCCCGGGTGCTGGAAACGCCGGGGCACACGCTCGATCATATCTCCTACGTGTTCGATACCGAAAAGGCGGTGTTTGCCGCCGACACGCTGTTCTCGATCGGCTGCGGCCGGGTGTTCGAGGGCAACTATCCGATGATGTGGGATTCCCTGTTGAAGCTCCGTGCGCTGCCGGACGATTTCAAGCTCTATTGCGGACATGAATATACTGCCGCCAACGTCAAATTCGCGCTCACGGTCGACGGCGACAATCCGGCGCTGAAGGTGCGCGCCGAGGAAGTCACGCGGCTGCGCGCGGAGAACAAGCCGACGATCCCGGTGCTCTTGGGCGAGGAGAAAAAAGCCAACGTGTTCCTGCGCGCCGACGAGCCTGAGGTGGCGGCCAAGCTGCACATGAAGGGCGCCAGCGCCGCCGAAGTTTTCGGCGAGCTGCGCGAACGCAAGAACAAGTCCTGATGGCGCTGCCAACACAAGCCGCCGAGATCATCGCGCGGCTCGACCTGAAGCCGCATCCCGAAGGCGGGCATTATCGCGAGACGTTTCGCGATGAAAGCGTGGACGCCGCCGGGCGTTCGCGATCGACCGCGATCTATTTCTTGCTGGCGCGCGGCGAACGCTCGCATTGGCATCGCATCGATGCCGTCGAGATCTGGCATTATTACGCGGGCGCGGCGCTGACGCTGCAGATCGCCGATGACAAAGGCCAGCGCAGCCTCAGGCTTGGGCCCGATCTCGTTGGCGGCGAGGTTCCGCAAGCCGTCGTGCCTCCGCACGCCTGGCAAGCCGCTGAAAGCACCGGCGACTGGACGCTGGTTGGATGCACCGTCGCCCCCGGATTCGAGTTTGCGAAGTTTGAGCTGGCAACACCGGACTGGTTCCCTGCACGGTGAGGCGTGCCGGGGTCGCGCGAATAGCCACGCGGCTTCCCCAACAAACAGCCGCTGGAACGCTGGCCGGGCGACGAGGTTGGTAGCGAAAGCTGCTCGCGGGCGTGCCGCGGCCCGATCCGGTATGTCGGCATGCCAAGCCACGGGTGCCTAAGCTGCGCGCCGTCCTCTTGCATGACGGGAGCCGCTCCGATGATCATTCGATTCCTGGCGATTGTTCTCACTGGCCTTGCCGTCATCGCTCCGGCCGCGCATCTGTTCGAGCTGCGCCACAAGATTCAGATGTCCGAGCAGGACTACTTCGTGGTCCAGCGCATCTATGTCGGCTGGTGGGTAGTCGGCCTGTTCTTGCCGGCGTCGTTGATTGCCAATGTGGCTCTCGCGGTCGAAGTCAGAGATGACCAACTGTCGCTTTGGCTTGCAGTGGCCGCAATTGCTCTCATCATTGTCAATCTGGCAATTTTCCTGATCTGGACCAATCCGGTCAACGTCGCCACCGACAACTGGACTGTGAAGCCTAAGGACTGGCAAACCTCGCGCCGGCACTGGGAATATTCCCACGCCGTTAATGCAGGCGTGACGTTCCTGGCGTTTTGTGCCGCGACGCTTGCTTCCTTGCGCATGAGAGCGTGACAGCTAACGCACCGGGCCCTGACGTCCGTCACATATCCTTCGCCGCGATCAGTCTTCGTAGGATGGGTGGAGCGAAGCGATACCCATCAACCGATGGCATGCCGAAGTATGATGGGTTTCGCTTCGCTCTACCCATCCTACATCTTTCTTACCACCATATCTTTCGCTGCAATCAATCCGCCGCCGGCGATCAGGATCGCGGCAATGGCGATCGTGGCGGTCGGCTGCGCGAAGCCGGCGAGGATCAGAAACAGGGTCGATAGCAGCGGCGTCGCGTAGGACGCCGCTCCGAGCACGCGGATATCGCCGCGTTTCATGCCGATATCCCAGACGAAGAACGCAGCACCGACAGGGCCGACGCCGAGCGCGATGACGGCAAGCCACTGCCCGATCGTTTCCGGCCAGACTGTCTTTTCCACCATGGCATGGACGAGCGCGGCCAGCAGCGCGGTGGCGAGGCAGAAGCCGGCCACCGCATCGGTCGGCACCGCCTTGAGCTTACGCGACATCACCGAATAAGCCGCCCACACAAAGGCGGCGACGAAGGCCGCAGCCAGCCCTGGGATCTGGCCTGGCGCAAAGCTGCCGGTATTGCCGGCGAACAGCAGCACCGTGCCGACAAGCCCGAGCAACGCACCGATGATGTGATGTGGCGCCAGCCGCTCGCCCGGCAGCAGCGACGAGAACAGCACGATCAGGAGCGGCCAGAGATAATTCAGCAAGCCGGCTTCGGCCGGCGGCGCAAAGCGCAACGCGAGGAAATACAGCGCGTGATAACCGAACAATCCGCCGACGCCGACGACCCAGGCGACCAGTGGCTGCTTCAAGGCGCCAAAGGCGGCGGGCCGGAAAAGGAAACTTGCGAAGGCGACCAGGGCGCCGATCGCAAACGTCATAGCGGCAAGCTGGAACGCCGGAATTTTTCCGGTCGCAACCGTCAGCACCGATAGCAGCGACCACATCAGGATCGCGGTCAGTCCGATCAGCGTGGCGGTGCGGGGGGTCATTGGCAGGGTTCTCTCGTCATGGCCGGGCTTGTCCCGGCCATCCACGTCTTTCTTGCCGCTGGTTTTAAAGACGTAGATGCCCGGGACAAGCCCGGGCATGACGCCTTTTCTTTGGCCGCTGCTGAACGCAGCAGCTCTGCAATGGTGGGACCGCGATCAGACCATGTATTGCCCGCCGTTGATCGTCATGGTCGAGCCGGTGATGCCGCTCGCTTCATCGGCGGCGAGGAACACCACAGCACGGGCGATCTCCTCAGGCTCGCCGAGGCGGTTGACCGGGATCAGCGGCAGAATGCTCTTCTCAAGCACGTCCTTCGGCACCGCCTGCACCATCTCGGTGTTGATGTAGCCGGGGCAGATCGCGTTCACGGTGACGCCGCCCTTGGCATTCTCCAGCGCCAGCGCCTTGGTGAAGCCGATGTCGCCGGCCTTGGCGGCGGAATAGTTGACCTGGCCGAACTGTCCCTTCTGGCCGTTGATCGAGGAGATGTTGATGATGCGGCCGAACTTGCGGGCGCGCATGCCCTCGATTACCGGGCGCGTCATGTTGAACAGCGAGCCGAGATTGGTGTTGATGACCGCGTTCCATTGCTCGAGCGTCATCTTGTGGAAGGCGCCGTCCTTGGTGATGCCGGCATTGTTGACCAGCACGTCGATCGGCCCGAGATCGGCCTCGACCTTCTTGATGCCGTCGGCACAGGCGTCGAACGAGCTGACGTCCCATTTGTAGACGGGGATGCCGGTCTCGGATTTGAATTTCTCAGCGGCGGCGTCATTGCCGGCATAGCTCGCCGCAACCTTGTAGCCCGCAGCCTTCAGCGCCTTGCTGATCGCAGCGCCAATGCCTCTCGTACCCCCCGTAACCAATGCAACACGTGCCATGTCGTAGTCCTCCTTGTGGCCTTCTTTCTATGCCGGAATTGTCCCGGTCTTTTGACGAAGCTCAGCCTTTGGTTTGAGCGCTGTTGAAAACGCTTGCATAAGACGAAAATGCCCGGCGCGAGACCGGGCATTTCATCTTTACCAATTCGAGCCGCGGTTGCGAGATGATCTTTTCATCATTCAACCGCTCACTCTGCCTTTAGTTCAGTCGCGTGCGACGCACATCGCGATGCCCATGCCGCCGCCGATGCACAACGTGGCGAGGCCCTTCTTGGCGTCGCGCTTCTGCATCTCGTGCAACAGCGTCACAAGGACGCGCGCGCCCGATGCGCCGATCGGGTGACCGAGCGCAATCGCGCCGCCATTGACGTTGACCTTACCGGTGTCCCAGCCGAGATCCTTGTTGACCGCACAGGCCTGCGCCGCGAACGCCTCGTTGGCCTCGATCAGGTCGAGGTCGCCGACGTTCCAGCCGGCCTTCTTCAGCGCAGTGCGCGACGCAGGGATCGGGCCGGTGCCCATGATCTTGGGATCGACGCCGGCCTGGCCCCAGGAGACGATGCGGGCGATCGGCTTCTTGCCCTGCCTGGCTGCTTCCTTGGCGGTCATCAGCACCACGGCGGCGGCGCCGTCATTGATGCCCGAGGCGTTGCCGGCGGTCACGGTGCCGTCCTTCTCGAAGGCCGCGCGGAGCTTGCCCATCGCATCGAGGGTAGCACCATGGCGCGGATATTCGTCGGTGTCGACGACGACGTCGCCCTTGCGGGTCTTGATGGTGACCGGCGTGATCTCGTCCTTGAACTTGCCGGCCTTCTGCGCGGCCTCGGCCTTGTTCTGCGAGGCAACGGCGAACTCGTCCTGCTGCGCGCGGGTGATTTGGTACTGCTTGGCAACGTTCTCGGCGGTGTTACCCATGTGATAGCCGTTGAACGCGTCCCACAGGCCGTCCCTGATCATGGTGTCGACCAGCTCCAGGCCGCCCATCTTCACGCCGCCACGCAGATATTGCGCATGCGGGGCCATGCTCATCGATTCCTGGCCGCCCGCGACCACGATCGAGGAATCGCCGTTCAGCAGTGCCTGGTAGCCGAGCGCGACCGAGCGCAGGCCCGAGCCGCAGAGCTGGTTGACGCCCCAAGCCGGGCTCTCCACCGGAATGCCCGCGTTGATCGAGGCCTGACGGGCCGGGTTCTGGCCCTGCGCCGCGGTCAGGATCTGGCCCATGATGACTTCGGAGACCTGGCCGGGCTCGACACCCGCCCGCTCCAGCGCTGCCTTGATGGCGATGGCGCCGAGGTCATGGGCCGGGGTGGTGGCGAACGCGCCGTTGAAGCTGCCGACCGGAGTGCGGGCGGCGCTGACGATGACGACATCGTCTGACATGGACATCTCCTTATGGGGTTTCTTGGGCTTGAGGTTGTTGGACGGCGGGCGGCCGGGGTGGCGTGCCTGTCTCTCGCCTTATCCTGTTAACCCCATTGACCCATGTCAATCGGCCAAGGCCCAAAATCCTGCCGCGGCGCATTCAAATTGATCCTCATGGGGGTTTCCATAGCAGCGTCCATGCCTTGGAATTAACCGTGGCGCACAAAACGGTAGCCGAACCGCATTGAAAATGCTTACTTTGCTGCGTTTGCGTTGCTCGTCTGCCCGTCGGCGAAGCCGCCGGGTTCCCTGCTCTCGGTGTCGATGTGTGAGCTTATGGCAAAGTCAGACCAACCTACGACCATCAAGAAATACGCCAACCGGCGGCTCTATAATACCGGCACCAGCACCTATGTGACGCTCGAGGATCTCGCAGCGATGGTGAAGGAAGGCGAGGATTTTCTCGTCTACGACGCCAAGACCGGCGATGACATTACCCGCCAGGTGCTGGCGCAGATCATCTTCGAACAGGAAAACAAGGCCGGACAAAATCTGTTGCCCACCACTTTCCTGCGGCAGTTGATCCGCTTCTACGGCGACAGCATGCAATTGGTGGTGCCGAAATATCTGGAGCAGTCGATCGATACGTTGACGCGCGAGCAGGAAAAATTCCGCAAGCAGCTCACCAATACCTTCAGCGGCACGCCGTTTGCGCCGCTCGAAGAACATGTCCGCCGCAACATGGAATTGTTTCAGCAGACGTTCTCGATGTTCAAGCCGTTCGTGCCGCCGCGCGCCGGATCGACTTCGCCCGAGCCTGAGAAGGTGCCGGAGCCGGCGACCGACGGAGATAATATCGACGATCTTCGCCGCCAGATGAAGGAAATGCAGGAACGCCTCGAGCGCATGTCGAAGGAGCCGAAGAAGGAAGAGTGAAAACTCTTCGTCGACTCTCTCCACTGTCGTCCCTGCGGAAAGCAGGGACCCATAACCACCAGCATTGATTGTTTGAAGAAGGCGTCTACCCGACTGTCGGATTGAAGGGCCGCGGCGTATGGGTCCCTGCTTTCCGTAGGGACGACGCAAGAAAGCTAAACCGGCCTCGCCTCGATTACATTGAATCGTCCGGCCGGCGCTATCGAGCTCATTCGAAAGCCCGCGCTACCCAGGAGATCGCGGTATTGCGCCTCGGTGCGCTCCATGCCGCCGGGGCCGCGAAGCATATTGAGATCGCTCAGCGCGTGGGATTTGTGCTCATTGTCAGGCCCGGGCATGGCCGGCATCAGCCGCTCGACCAGCAGCAATGTGCCCGCTTCAGGCATCGCGCGCCGGCAGTTTTGCAGGATTGTGCAACTGAGCTCATCGTTCCAGTCGTGAATGATGCTCTTGAGAATGATGCTGTCGATCGACGCCGGCACGGATCTGAAAAAATCTCCAGCGATGAAGCCCGCGCGATCGCTGACGCCGAGCTTCGCCAAATGCGCAGTTGCGGCCTCTTCGCAGCGAGGAAGATCGAAGACCGTCCCGCGGATATGGCCATAGCGTTTGATCACCGCGCCGATCAGTTCGCCCGAGCCGCCGCCGACATCCAGCAAATGCGAAATACGGCTGAAGTCGTAGGCCGCCAGCACATCGGCGGTGACGAATGCGGTGAGTTCTGCCATGGCCGCATTGAAGACGCGCACCGTTTCAGGTGCGCGCGCCATCAGATCGAAGCTATTGTCGAAGCCCTGAAGCTGCGCGGCCGTCTTGCCGGTCATGATGGTTTCCAGCATGCCGCTCCATGTCTTCGACAGCAATTCGCCCTCGAGGATCGCCCAAGCCTTGAACGACGGGTGAGCGTCTCCAATCAGCGCGGTGCCCGTTTCGCCAAGCGCGTAGCGCTCTCCTTCGGCCCGAGTGCAAATGCCGGTCGTCACGAGCGCCGCGAGCAGGCGCGCCAGCGCCGCCCGATCGGCGCCGGTTTCCTTGGCAAGCTCATCCAGCGACTTGGGCTTATCAGACAGCAGGTCGGCGATCCCGAGCCTGGCCGCGACATAGATCACCGCCGTCACGCGATGCGACTGGATCAAGTCGAGGAGTTTCAGTGCTGGCGCGGAAGACGACATGGCGTACCTATCGCTTGCTATCTAGCGTCCCTGATATTGATCAGTTGATTGATCTCGCCCAGCCACGCGCGCTGCCGGGCAATCCCCGCCTGCAGTTCCGCTCTGGTCCCGGCAAGGACTTGATGGCCTCCCGCCTCAATCCTGCGGCGCACGTCTGGATCCGCGCAGACCGCGGCGATATCCGTGGCGATGCGGTCCCTCAGCGCATCGGACATCGCCCTGCCACCAAAGAAGCCGGCGAGCCCGTCGATTTCAAGCTCGGGGTAAGCAAGTTCGCGAACTGTCTTAACGTCCGGCAGCGTCGCCGCGCGGGCTGGGTTGATGATGGCCAGAAAGCGCGCCTTACCGGCCTGCACCGGAGACAGGGAGGCCGAAAGTGACGTCACCAAAATCTGGATTCGACCTTCGCCAAGGTCGGCTTGCGGTTGAGCCGCGTCGCGGTAACTGGCGTAGTTCATCGCAAGCCCATGGCGCTTCAGGAAGGCTGCGAAGACAAAGCGCGGTAAGGTCGGCCCCGAGGCCCAGACGTATTTGCCGGGGTTTGCCCTCAGCACCTCAATCAGTTCCGGAATGCTGCTGACTTCCAAACCACTATTGACGGCAAGTGTAAGGACGATCGACGTCGCAGAGGCGATTGGTTGTAGATCGCGGTCGACGTCGTAGGTCAATTTGTCGACCAGAAGCGGCGCCACCGAAATCGAGCCGCCTACCGTGTATAGCAAGGTGTGATCGTCCTGGGCCGCAACGAACGAGCTCACACCGATCGTGCCTTCAGCACCGGTACGATTCTCGACCACAACAGGTTTTCCCCATTTTCTGGAAAGGACATCCGCAAATATCCGCACTGCGGAATCGTTGGCGCTGCCGGGAGGGAAAGGCACCACTATCTTCACGACCCGGTCGGGCCATTCGGCCATTGCCGCGTTTGGCAGGATCGACGTCAGGCTGCAGAGCAACAGCATCAGCAAGAGCCGGATGCGCATGGACGCCTCCTTCTTAGTCCGCTGGATCTGAACTAGAGCGCCTTCGCGGCCTTTGCCGCCCGTTGCCAGGGCGGGCATAGCAGCCATTGGCAACGACGACGCGCGCGAGCATATCGAGAAGGGCCGCGCGCTCGGTTTTTGTTAGCGGGGCCAGCAGCCGTTCTTGCGCCTCGAGCATCGAGGGGCGTAGTCGCAGGCGCAGCTCCGTGCCGCGCCGGGTGAGAAAAAGCTGCCGACCCCGGCGATCGCCCGGATCGGTCTGGCGTTTAACCAGGCCCTTCTTCTCAAGGGCGTCGATCATCTGACCAAGCGTGACGGGATCGATGCCAACCCGCTTCGCTATATGTTTCTGGCCGGTCCCCGGCTCTTCCAGAATGGCGGCCATGACGCCCCACTGGATCGGGGTGATGTCCTGGCCGTCGAGGATTTCTGCGGTTACCCCGAGACAGATCTGATGAAACCGACGCGCCAAGTGAGCGGGCACCCGATGCGAGGCCAGCACCGTCAATGGTTCAGTCCCTTCATGGTCGCGTTTAGACATGGTGTGGCGCGCCCCTATACTAAGAATTCTAATACTAAGAATATTTACTATTCTGTCAACTGAGCGCCGCCCAGAAGCGTTTGCATTCGCTGATTTCGGCGCTAGCCCGCTGCGGGCAACGCAGGGTCAGCCGACACTGCCCATGGCCGCTGCGGCGATGCCAGTCCGATCAGGCGGCCCTGGATGTAGTCGCAGCCCCATTCGCGCAGCATCACGGCGGTTTCTTCGTCCTGCACCCATTCGGCTACCGTCTTGATCTGCAGGCGGTTGGCCAGATCGATCAGCGTATGCACGAAGGCGCGATCGTCGGCGGAGCGTGCGATGTTCTGCACGAAGGCGCCGTCGATCTTCACGATATCGACGCCGAGCTTGCGCAAGTTGCGGAACGAGGTGTAGCCGGCGCCGAAATCGTCGATCGCGATCTGGCTGCCGAAGCTTTTCAGTCGCGTGATGAAGCCCCTGATATCGTCGATGTCCTGGATCGCAACCGTTTCGGTGATCTCGACGATCAGCCGCTCGCCGGCGCCGGGATGCGCCTGCATCAGCGATTCGATTCCGGTCCACCAGTCCGGGTCCATGGTGGTGTCGGGCGAGATGTTGAGGCTGAGCCGCACGTTCGGCGATGCCGCGAGCTCGGCGACCGCGAGTTCGAGCACGCGATGATCGACCAGCCGGATCAAGCCCAATCGCTCGGCGACCGGAACGATATCGGGCGCCAGCAGCGCCTGCCCGTCCTCCTGCTCCATCCGCACCAGGCATTCATAGAACGCCGGCTGCCGCGAGCGCGCTTCGACCACGGGCTCAAAGGCGGTGACGATCCGCCGCTCGTTCAATGCAGTGACGATCTCGTCGGTGACGCGGATGTTGACGCGGCGCTGGGCGTCGCGCTCGACGTTCGGCTTCCACAGCGAGAACGATCCGGCGCGGCGGCGCTTGGCGTCATCTAGCGTTTCCTGGGCGCGATTGACGGCCTCATCGGCATTGCGGGCGTGACGGGGGATGCTGATCGCGCCGATCGAGGCGGTCACCGAAACCGGGCCGGATTTGGTCGGGATTACCTCGTCGCGGATCCCTGCCAGGAAGCGCTCGGCCGCGATATTGGCATCTTCGACGGTGCAATTCCTCAAGATCAGCCCGAACTTGTTGCCGGAGAAGCGCCCGAGCACGTCGCCGCCGCGCAGCTTGGCACGGATGCGCCTTCCTACTTCCGCAATCACGGCGTCCGCGACATCGAAGCCGAAAGCATCGTTGACGCGCGCCAAATGATCGATGCCGATCAGCATGAAGGCGCACGTCGATCGGAGACGCATGGCTTCCTCGATCGCTTCCGCCAGCGAGGCGATGAGATGCGTGCGATTGAGCTCACCAGTCAGCGGATCGTGCATCGAGAGCTTCAGCAATTGCTCGTCGCGCGCACGGCGCTCATTGTTGATGCGGACAATGCCCTGCGCGCGCACTGGCTTGCCGTCGGGCCCCGCGAACCAGCAACCGGTTTCCTCGATCCAGAGTACCGGCGCGGAGCTTGAGGCTCGCACGCCATATTCGATCCGATAGGGGACGCCTTCGCCGCCCTTCGGCGGGGGCGATCGAGTGAGGGCGTCCGTCCGGATCGAGCGGGAGGGCTCGATCAGGGCGGCGAACCCGGCGCCACTCCGTAGCGCTTCCGCCGGAATGTCGGTGAAAACCGCGTCGGCATTGTCGCTCCAGGCGATGGTGTCCGCTATCAGGTCCCAAACGAAAGCCGCCTGGCCTAGCGAGGCAAGAATGCTGGAGGCTTCCGGGACAGGGGGCATCAGATCGCCTCGATTCGGGACACCGCCGGGTGATTCCCTTGGTGATTCCTTTGGGCCTTGAGGATAGTGGCTGTTTCGAACAAGAGGCTAGGCAAAGTTGATAAATAAACCGGAAACCATGTTTCACGAACTTTCCGCGTCAGCCGGGAACGACGCGGAAGGGAGCGGCATAGGCCTTGCGAGGTCAGATCGCAGTGGGGCGTTTCGTCCCGAAACGTGACAGTTTTAGCCGGATGCGGTGCGCGATGCTGGGTATCGATCGATCAGACGAAATTTTGGACGGCGAGTTCGTCAACCTCGACGAGCCGGCCTGCGTCGCGCTGGTGCCGGTCACCCAGTCCGTGCATTGGTCAGAGCGAGCGGCCACGCCGCGGCCCGATCCGACCTTCCTCGCGCAGTTGATCGCGACCGCCGATCAGACACCGCAAACCCGCGCCTTGAGGCGGGCCTCATTGGCGGATGCGCAGATGGCCTATGGCGCCAGCCAAATCGGGTGCTGCAACACCGGCTTCCGGACACGGCAAACCATCTAGATCAGCGCTGGGGCGTATCAGGCTTATCCGGCGAAGGCGGAGAGCCTGAGCCCGGCTGCAGTCCCGGTGACGGGACCTCCGGCGAAGTGGCTTCCGGTGAAGGCGCTTTCGGCGAAGAAGTCTCGGGCACGATTGTAGCCGTCTCGGGCGCGGCGGCAGGCTGCGCCGGCTTTGGTTCGGGGCGATCCTGCAGCACGGATTCGGCGACCGATGTTGCCGCTGGTGCCGCCGGCGCAGCAGGCGCAGGCGTAGCTGCCGGTGCCGGCGCTGGTTTGGGCTCGGCCGCCGGGGCCTCGACTTTTTCGGCTTCGGGTTCTTTTGCTGGAGGCGTAGGCGCTGGAGGCGTAGGCGCAGGCGCCGCCGCCGCGACAGCACGGCGTCGCGTCCGCAATGCGAGGCCGGAGACGAAATCCACCAGCGACAGCGCCGTCATCAGGAAATAGGTCGAGGTGCCGAACTTCGGCCACAGCAGGAATTCAGCCGCCGCCGCTCCGAACACGATCAGCGACAGCAGATGGTCGGTGAGGTATTTCGCGCCGGGCCGCGCGCCTTTGATGACCTCGGCGAGCAGCAGCAAGATGCCGAGCGTGAGCAGCACGTCGCTCAGCGTCACCGTCCATTCCGCACCCGACATCAAGGTCAACTTCACCAGCGGATCGGTGAACGATACCTCCGGCATCAGGAAGACGATGATGTTGTAGATCGCGAGCGGAATCAGAAGCAGCGGAAAACCGACCATGGGTATCACGCCTTGCTAGAAAAACCGAAAATGTCCCCGGGCAAAGCATCGCTTCGCCCTGTGGAACCGTTGGCCCACTCGTTGGCCAAATTCGGGCGGGCGCCACTGGAAGCGGCGCCGTATCCCCTATCCGGTCAGGATTCCTTCTTCTTCAGCACCTGCCGGCCTTTGTACATGCCGGTCTTCAGGTCGAGGTGGTGCGGACGGCGCAGCTCGCCCGAATCCTTGTCCTCGGCATAGGTCGGCTTCTTCAGCGCATCCGCCGAGCGGCGCATGCCACGCCGCGAGGGCGATGTTTTTCTTCTGGGAACGGCCATAACACAGTCCTCTAGGGGTGTTTTGTCGGAGGCATCGTCCGAAACCAGACCGCCCAGCGCTTCGCGCACGGGCTGCGATGCCGATAAGGCCGCGCTTATAGAGGATGGGCTGGCGTAAAGCTAGGGCAGGTTGCGGTAAAAGCGGCCGAAAATTGGCTCAAAAAGCGCGATTCTCGCTCCAACAGCGCTGCACGGCACTCGATCGCGCGGTGTAGGTCACGGCCAGACGGCGCACGCCGGGGCCGGGATTGCGGGCGCTGCGCCTGGCTGGGTTGGGCAGGATCGCCGCCAGCAAGGCGGCCTCGCGCGGCGACAGGGTCGAGGCCGAACGGCCAAAGGCGTAGAGGGAACCGGCTTCTGCCCCGAACTGCCCGGATGGGCCGAGTTCAGCGATGTTGAGATAGATTTCCAGGATCCGTTGCTTGGGCAGCACCAGATCGATCCACATCGCAAGCGGTAGTTCGAGCGCCTTGCGGACCACGCTGCGGCCCGGCCACAGGAACAGGTTTTTCGCCACTTGCTGGGTAATCGTCGACCCGCCGCGGGTGGGTTCGCCGTCCTCGGCGTCGTCGATTGCGTCCTGCAGCGCGCCCCAATCGACCCCGCGATGGCTACAGAATCTGGCGTCTTCGGAACCGACCACCGAGCGCGGCAGGTAGGGCGAAATCGCTTTGAAATCGATCCATTGCCGCGACACCGGCGCGCCCTTGAGCCAGCGCCAGGCCATCAGCGTCGAGACCGGATGCCCGGTGCGGTAGAACGGCGTCACCAGATAGGGCAGCAACAGCACCGCCAGCACGATCAGCACTAAAATTCGGACAATGCGCAAATTGGATGCTTCCGGTTCAGCCCAGGCCCGCCCGGGACCGCTGAACAGGCCCCACCCATGTGACATCTCCATGATATTTCGGGCGTTTTCCAGCGCTTTTGTGACGGGGGTCATGGAATTGACGAAGCGCCCGCCATCAAACATTGTCCGGGCCAAATTGATCTGGAGCTATTCTTAATGACCACCGCCACTGCCGATTTTGCCAAACGACTGGACCAAACCGCGGAGGACACCGAAGCGCTGCTGGCGAAGCTGTTGTCCGACACGCTGCTGCCCGACGAGATCGCGCGGCCGAAGCGGCTGATGGACGCGATGCGCTATTCCAGCCTGGGCGGTGGAAAGCGGCTGCGGCCCTTTCTGGTGGTCGAAAGCTCGGCGGTGTTCGGCGTCCCGCGCGAGGCCGCGCTGTTGGTCGGCGCGGCGCTGGAATGCATCCATTGCTATTCCCTGATCCATGACGATCTGCCGGCGATGGACAACAGCGATTTGCGCCGCGGCCGGCCCACCCTGCACAAGAAGACCGACGACGCCACCGCGATCCTCGCCGGCGACGGGCTATTGACGCTGGCGTTCGACATCGTCACCCGCGACGAGATCCACAAGGACGCCAATGTGCGCCTCTTGTTGACGCGGGCACTGGCGCGCGGTTCCGGCATCGGCGGCATGGTCGGCGGCCAGATCCTCGACCTCGCCGGCGAAGGCCGCTTCGGCGACCGCGAGCCGGTCGACGTGGCGCGGCTGCAGCAGATGAAGACCGGCGCGCTGTTGCGCTATGGCTGCATCGCCGGCGCGATCCTCGGCCAGTCCACGCCGAAGGAATACCAGGCGCTCGACGACTACGGCCGCGCGCTCGGCGAGGCGTTCCAGATCGCCGACGACCTGCTCGACGTCGAGGGCGACGCCGCAGCGCTCGGCAAGCAGACCGGCCAGGATGCGGCGCTCGGCAAGACCACCTTCGTCACCCAGCTCGGCATCGACGGCGCCAAGCAGCGCGTGCGCGACCTGTTGGCGCGCGCCGATTCCGCACTGTCGATCTTCGGCGCGAAGGGCGACATCTTGCGGGCCGCCGCGCGCTTTGTCGCGGAGCGCAGGAATTAGCGCGTATCGAAAGCCAGCGGATGGACAAGGAATTCGAGAAACACCTTGTTCGCTTCCAGAACCTGCCGATGCCGGTCCGCGTCGTCTATGGAAGGCCGCGGACCTTCATCGCGCTCGCGGTTGGCGTGGCCGTATTCTTCCTGATGCCTGACACGCTTCGGCTGGCGACACGTCTCATCGTCGGCTGGGATGTCTTCGCCGCACTGTATCTCGTGCTTGCCTATATCATGATGCTGCGCTGCGACGTCGGCCATATAAGGCGCAGCGCGGTGTTGCAGGATGACGGGCGTTTCCTGATCCTGTTAGTGACCGCGTTCGGCGCCCTCGCAAGCCTTGGCGCGATCGCGTTCGAGCTCGGCGCCTCCAAAGGCAATCCGGCCGGGCTCATCCTGGCGACGGCGACGATCGCATTGTCATGGGCGCTTGTGCATACCGCCTTTGCGCTGCACTACGCCCATGATTTTTATCGCGGCAGAACGCCCGGCGGCCTGCAGTTTCCAAGCGGCGACCCGCACGAGGATGCGGATTACTGGGATTTCGTCTACTTCTCGTTTGTGATCGGCATGACCGCGCAGGTGTCCGACGTCGGCATCACCGACAAGGTCATCCGCCGCACCGCGACTGTGCACGGCATCATCTCGTTCGTGTTCAACACGGCCTTGCTGGCGCTGATGGTGAACATCGCGGCGAGCGCTATTTGAAAAGCAATTGGCGCCGCTGTCGCGGCGCCAATATGGACTTGATCTGATGCCGGCCGTCGTTACGGGCACACGCCCGACATGATGGCCTGGTAGCTATTGCAGCCCTGCTGGCGTTCGAGGCCGGTGAGCGGACGGCCACTGGCCCCGATGCTCGGATCCCGTCCCTGATAACGCCCGGCGGTGGCCTGCCTGGCCCGCGGTACCTGATACGGCCTGGCTTCCAGCGCCTGCCGCGGTTCGGGCTTCTCGCGCCTTGCCACCGGCTTTTTAGCGCGACGCTTCTCGCATTCATTGTCGTCGTTGAGGAACGAGCCCTCGGCACAGGTGATCTTGGTGCAGTGCTCGCCTTCGGCCTTGAAGCCGTGCTCGCAAGCCAGTGGGCACACGCGCGACGACTTCAGCTTGATCGTATCGAGCGCATCGACGCTGGCGACCTTGGTATCGAGCTTGGTTCCGGCGTAGCGGTTGAACAAAGTCAGCGACCGCTCCGAGGCGCTACTCCAGTTGCCGTCGGCATTGCCCGTCAGGCAGCCGACGCGGCGCAGTTCGGCCTGCACCGATTTTGTGACGTCAGCCTGCGGCGGGCCGGCCGAAAGGGCAGCAACGTTTACGGCTTTGTCCTTCTCCGCGGGTGCTGGAGCCGACGCCTTGCCGGCGGCGGCGCTTTCTGCGGCGACGCGCTTCTGCTCGGCCGCGGCCGCCTGCTCCTGCGCCACCTGCTTGGCCTTTTCGGCTGCGATGCGCGCCTGCTCAGCCGCCTTGGCTTCCGCTTCGGCCCTTGCCTGCTGCGACTTCTGGGCGCCCTCGGCGGCGAGCCGGGCCCGCTCCTGCTCGGCCAGCCGCGCCTTCTCGGTCGCCGCGACACGCGCCTCCTCGGCCGCGATCTTGTCGAGCTGAAGTTTTGCAAGGCTCGAATAGAAGCCGTCGGGATATTGCCCAAGGAATGCGTTGAGCGCGCTCTTGTTGCCGATCTGCAGCGCGAGTTCGTAATCGCGTCGGGCTTCGGCCTGCGCGCTCAGGGCTGGCGCGGCCGCAACCGGCGCCGCGCGCGCCGGCACCAGCGGCACGTCTTCACCGCCCAGCGAACCATACACAAAGGGTTCCTGCCGATTGTTGGTGGTCTTGAGCACCTCATCGCGGACAAAGCCGAACGCGCGGCGCACGTCGAGCCCGGGCTTGGTCAAATGATTTGACAGCGCCAACGTGAACGGGCTGTTCTTGCCGTCACCGTCGGCCGCGGTCGAACCGGCCTTGGCCGAATAGGCGATCAGGACGTTCGGGCTAGTCGGCTCGACCTTGGCCAGGCCTTGCCCGATCGCGCGCGACGCGACGGTGCGCTTCATGGTGCGGGCAAACGGATTGTCGCGGCAGGCGTCGAGTATCACGAGCCGCAGCTTCTTGGCCGGCTCGATTGCGATCAGGATGCGATCGAGCGAGAGGCCCTCGTCATAAATGTCGGTATCGCGTTCCAGCCGCGCATCGACGGGAATCAGGTAATTCGCGCCGTCAACTTCGATCCCGTGGCCGGCGTAATAGACCACGGCGATATCGGCATCGCGCGCGCGATCGGCGAAGTCGCGCAGCGCGCGACGGGTCTCGGCCGCCGGCAAGTCACGGCGGGAATCGACGACGTCAAAGCCAGCGTCCTTCAGCGTCGCCGCGATTTTGGAACTGTCGTTAACCGGGTTGGTGAGCGGTGCGACATTCTGGTAGGCGGAATTGCCGAGGATCAGCGCGACGCGCTTCTCGGCAAAGGCCGGCTCGCTCACCAGCAGGAAGGCGGCGGCTGCAAGTGCCCATCGGCACAATTTTAGCGATCCAGACATCATCATGACTCCTCCGGAGCCTCGTACTTTTTTACCACACCGGTCCACCTATCAGAAGGATCAGGCGAACTTTGTGAGTTAGGTCACGAACCACGAGCATGTGAGACGCGCCCTCTCTATCCTTAGTCTGGCAAGTCTCCCGCGGGTTCGGCCATCGCCAAACACCTTTCCCGCCGGGTTCCGCCCGGATATGGCGGCGAACGTGTACGCTGGCGCGATCACCGCGGCACGAGATGTTCCTGGAATTGCGGCAGGTCATCCGTGATCAAGAACCAGGGCGCCTTGGAGCCGACGAAGATGTGGGCCGTTGGACGGATCGAGGGATCGTCAACCAGCGTGCCCATGGCAACATGGACGAAGGCGCCGTCGCGCACCACGGAATAGAGCAACGAGCCGCATTTGGGGCAATGCGCGTTGTGGTTCGCCGCATCGCCATAGATCATGATGTTGTCTTTGCCTTTGGTGACATCAAACTTGTCACGAGCGATGCCGGCAAACGGCTTGAATGCCGAAGCGGTGGTGCGCCGGCAATCCGAGCAGTGGCAATTCAAGGCGTATGCGAACTCGTCCGCCACCGCATAGCGCGTCGCGCGACAGAAGCATTCTCCGGCAAGAATGCGAGCATTCGATTTTGCTGAACCAGCCACCTGCAATCCCTCGCACCTGTGATGAACTCACCATAGCGCAATGCGCCGGTTCGTGGCTTAATTCAACTCGAACAAATTTCAAATGTCGGGGAGGAATAGCTGTGAGTCATGACCGATCGACCGTCGAAGCCGTGGTGCAGACCTATTTCGATGGCCTCTATGAGGGCGATGCCGACAAGCTCGGCGCAATCTTCGACGCAAGCGCCGATTTGCGCTGGCTGGAAAAGGGCGAGTTGCAGGTGCTGACAGTACCGGACTGGCTCGACCGGGTACGCAAGCGGCCCTCCGCCAAGGCTGAAGGCAAGCCGCGCGAGGATTTCATCGTCACGATAGACCGCTCGGACGAATCCACCGCCTTCGTCAAGGTGCGCTGCCAATTGCCACCGCGCTATTTCACCGATTATCTGGTGGCGATGAAACTGCGCGACGGCTGGAAAATCGTCTCGAAATCCTATCGCTACGATCTGCGCGAGTAATACTTACTCAGGCCTGCCCTACTCCGCCGCCGCGGTCCTGCCGGGACCGCCAACATAGCCGGCCGCATCGCCGAAACGCTCGATCATGACAGCGGTGAGGTCCTTGGCTTTGCTGGTGACGCAGGCGCCGGAGCGCACGGCATAGCGGTCCTGATGCTTCAGGTGCGGCGGCGCCTCGCCTTTTTGCAGCGCGCGGGCGGCGTCCATCACCAGCTTGCGGAAATGCATGATGCCGAGGTCGGTCGGGCCGAGATGCTCGCGCGTGCGATCGGCGATCGGGCCCTGGCTGTCCTGCACGGCGGCGTCCTGCTCGGACACGCCCTTGATGCCGGTGTAGCTATGGGTCTTCTGCAGCTTGCGATCGATCAGGTAATCGTTCGACTTGTTGCGCAGCGGCACATAGTTCTCGTCGACTTCCGCAATGACGCCGTTGCCGCGATCGTAGGCCTCACGCTCGGCATCCGTAATCGGCCGTTCCGGATTCCAGGCATAAGTATAGATCCAGCAATTGGTATCGGTCACCGGCACAAAGCTCTGACCAAAAATGTTCTCGCCCGGCATCGCGCTCGGCGCATAGGCATGCACCGGCATCAGGAACTGGGCGATGCGCCAGTAGATATTGTCGCTGCCGGTGAGACGCCCGCCTGCGATCGTGAGCCCGGCGTCATGCGGGTTGATCTTGATGACGGGGCGCGGATCTTCAGCGATCCAACGCATGTGGTCGGTGGCCACCCGCGTCAGCGGATTCACAAAGTGCTTCTTGATATCGAGGATCTCGTTCTCTTCCTTTTCGAAGGAGAGATGCGCGAAGGTGAAATGTGCGGTGTCGATCGAGCCTTCCAGTGCCTGCACCCAGTTGCAGTCCTGCCATTTCTTCGAAACGTAGCGATGCGAGGGCGGCACCAGCGCCATCTCCAGATCGGGCAGCTCGGGCACCTGATCCGCGGGACCCATATAGGCCCAGATCATCTCGCCCCACTCGCGCACCGGATAGGACTTGATGCGGATCAGGTTCTTGGCATTGAGATCGGGATAGGAGGTCGGCATGTCGACGCAAGCGCCCGAGGTGTCGAACTTCCAGCCGTGATAGACGCAGCGAATGCCGCACTCCTCGTTGCGGCCAAGCCAGAGATTGGCGCCGCGATGCGGGCAATATTGATCGATGACGCCGACGATGCCGCGCGTATCGCGGAAGGCGAGCAGTTCCTCGCCCATGACGACGATCTTCTTCGGCGGACCGTCGGCCTCAGCTAACTCCTCCGACAGCAGCACCGGAATCCAGAAGCGGCGTAGCAATTCGCCCATGCCGGTGCCTGCGCCGCTCTCGGTGAGGAATTTGTTGTCTTCGGCGCGGAGCATGGGGCGTCCTCCGGACGTTATTGCTTTTGATCGAGCTTGGCGCAGACGCGACGAGGCGTCAACGCATCGCGCCTTACACCGGCCGCTCGCCCTTCACCGTCACCCGCGTGCCTGACCGCGTATGCGGCCAGTAGTCCCACATCGCGCGGTGCTGGGCGCAGCGATTGTCCCAGAACGCGATGGCGTTTTCCGTCCAGCGGAATCGGCATTGGAACAGCGGGTTCTCCGCGTGCTGGTAGAGGTAAGCGAGCATGGCATCGCTCTCGTCGCGCGGGACGCCTATGATGTGGCGGGTGAAGCCGCGATTGACGTAGAGCGCCTTCTTGCCGGTGACGGGATGCGTGCGCACCACGGGGTGTTCGGCACGCGGATATTCCGGGCGGTCGGCGACGCCATAGTTGGCGTAGAGCCCGCGATAGGTCTGCTCGCCATCATGCAACGCGGTCAGCCCGTCGAGATAGGTCTTCATCCGGTCCGACAGCGCCTCATAGGCGGCGTACATGTTGGCAAACAGCGTATCGCCGCCGCGCGGCGGGCATTGCTTGATGTAGAGGATCGATCCCATCGGCGGCTCGACATCGCAGGATACGTCGGTGTGCCAGCCCTCGCCATTGGCGCGCGGAGAATCCTTGTCGGCATAGATCTTCATCAGCGCCGGGTCGCCCTCGTTGGGCGCCGCCGGATGCACATGCAACTCGCCGAACTTGCGGCCGAAGGCGAGATGCTGCTGTGGCGTGATGTGCTGGTCGCGGAAGAAGATCACGAGATTTTCGGCGAGCGCGCGATGGATTTCGTCCATCTGCCGGTTGGAGCGCGCGTCGTCCGAGACGAGCTTGCCGATATCGACGCCGGTAATTTCTGCGCCGATGATCGGCGTGAGCTTCTCGACCGCAATGGTCTCGTAAGGTTCGGCTTCGTCGGCGACGTGCCGGTAGCGCGGTCCCTGCTTGCCGGACAGCGATGACATGGGCGCTCTCCCAATCGTTCTTGATTGGGACGCATCGTAGCTCAGGCGATACGAAGTGCAATGCACGTAGCTCGGTGTCCCTGCGAACGCAGGGACCCATAATCACAAGAGATTGTTGTTGTAGGGGCTGGAGCTACAGCGCCGCATAAACCACAAAAACCTGTGGTTATGGGTCCCTGCGTTCGCAGGGACGACAGGCAGAGAAAGCCTACTCCGCCGCGGTCACCGCGCTCTCGGGCGTCTTGTTGCCCTTGCCATAGCGCTGATCGATGTAATCGATGACCAGCGCCTTGAAATCGGCGGCAATCGTCGGACCGCGCAGGGTGCGGAACTTCTTGCCGTCGACGAACACGGGCGCGGCCGGCGCTTCGCCGGTGCCGGGCAGGGAGATGCCGATATTGGCGTGCTTGGATTCGCCCGGGCCGTTGACGATGCAACCCATCACCGCGACGTTAAGCTGCTCCACGCCGGGATACTGCGTCTTCCAGGTCGGCATCTCGTCGCGGATGAAATCCTGGATCGAGCGCGCCAGCTCCTGGAATGTGGTCGAGGTGGTGCGGCCGCAGCCCGGGCATGCCGCGACCAGCGGCACAAAGGTGCGGAAGCCCATGGTCTGCAGCAATTCCTGCGCGACCTGAACTTCCAGCGTGCGGTCACCGCCGGGCTCGGGCGTGAGCGAAATGCGGATGGTGTCGCCGATGCCGTCCTGCAGCAGGATGCCGAGCGCGGCGGATGAAGCCACGATGCCCTTCGATCCCATGCCGGCCTCGGTCAGGCCGAGGTGGATGGCATAGTCCGAGCGGCGCGCCAGCTCCTGATAGACCGCGATCAGATCCTGCACGGCGGAAACTTTTGCCGACAAAATCATGCGGTTCTTGGGCATGCCGAGCTCTTGGGCGCGGGCGGCCGACAGCAAGGCCGACTGCACCATGGCCTCGCGCGTCACCGCGCGCGCATCGCGCGGGTTGGCCGAGGCCGTATTCTCGTCCATCAGCTTGGTCAGCAGCTCCTGATCCAGCGAGCCCCAATTGGCGCCGATACGCACGGGCTTGTTGTTCTTGTTGGCGATCTCGATGATATCGGCGAACTGCGTGTCGCGCTTGTTCTTGAAGCCGACATTGCCGGGATTGATGCGATACTTGTCGAGCGCTTCGGCACATGCCGGATATTCGGCGAGCAGCTTGTGGCCGATATAATGGAAATCACCGATTAGGGGCGTGGTGATGCCGCGCTTGCGCAGGCCATCGCGGATGTGCGGAACGGCGGCAGCAGCTTCCTCGCGGTCGACTGTGATGCGCACCATCTCCGATCCGGCGCGCGACAGCGCCGCGACCTGCGCGATTGTGCCTTCGACATCGGCGGTGTCGGTATTGGTCATCGACTGCACGACGATCGGCGCCCCCCCGCCGACGGCAACATTGCCGACCATGACCTGGGTGGTTTTGTGCCGGGCCTTCGGGCCGGCGATGTCGTCTTGCGGGATTATTTCGGGCTTGTTCATGGGGCCTCGAATATCAGGTTTTGGTGACATGTACCAAGGGGGCGGCGAAGGCAGTGTGCGCCTTGTCACATAGCGGATTTTTATCTTGTGTGTTCAACGGCTTAGGCCAGCCGCAGCGACCGAAAGCAGGGGCAAAAGACCTCGTCTTTCGTTAACCGCTATATTGGACAGGAATCACCGAATTGAAAGGGCGAGCGCACTTTCCGGCCGCCTTTTCATAGCCCGATGCAAGCCCTAGCATCGCCGAAACATAAATAATGGGAGGCAGGTATGCCGGCGCGAAACGAGCTGATCACGACGGCGGAACTCACCGACCTTCTCAGTCAGCCCGATCTGCGCCTGTTCGATTGCACCACCTACCTCGAACCCGCCCCTGAAGGCTCCAGCCTGCCCTATCTCACCGTGCCGGGCCGGCACAGCTTCGAGGCCGGGCATATTCCGGGCGCGGACTTTCTCGATCTGCAGGGCGAGTTCTCCGATCCCGATACCGAACTTCGCTTCATGATGCCGGATGTGGCGTGGCTCGAACGGGCATTCGGCCGCCATGGCGTTTCAAATCAAAGCCGGGTCGTGCTGTACAGCATCGGCACGCCGATGTGGGCAACGCGGTTCTGGTGGATGCTCAGATCGCTCTGCTTCGAGAACGTCGCGGTGCTCGATGGCGGTCTCGACAAATGGAAGTTCGAGGGACGCCCGCTCGAAACCGGGCCGGCGAAGGGATACGAGCCGGCAACATTCACGGCCAATCCGAGGCCAGGTTTCTTCGTCGACAAGCACGAAACGCTTGCCGCTACGTCCGAGCGAGGCACCGTCATCGTCAACGCGCTCGGCCCGCAATTTCACAAAGGCCTCGAGCCCAGCCGCTATGGCCGGCCCGGCCGCGTTCCCGGCAGTTGCAACGTGTCGGCGGCCACACTGCTCGACCCGAAGACCAAGGCGTTCGTCCCGCTTGCGGAGGCGGAAGCCAAATTCAGGGCCCAGGGCATCACCAGGGACAAACGCGTGGTCGCCTATTGCGGCGGCGGCATCTCGGCGACGATCGACCTGTTCCTGCTGCACCAGCTCGGTTACGACGACCTCACCCTTTACGATGGCTCGATGGGCGAATGGGCCAAGGATGCGTCGCTGCCGGTCGAGACGGGATAGACCCTCTGCCCGTCACTTGCGAGCGAAGCGAAGCATCACGCCGGCACGTTCGGATCCGGTACCACCTTCGGGTCTGGCTTGTTGACGAGATAGAGCCCGGCGATGACAAGCAGCGCTGCAATACCGAAGGCAACGGTCAGCGTGTCGTGCAGGATGAAATAGGCGGCGACGACGCCGAACAATGGCGTAACGAAGGTGAAGGACGACAGTTTGCTGGCAGAATAGGTCTTCACCAGCGCGAACCACAGCACGAAGGTGCAGCCCACCACCCAGATCGCCTGATAAGCCAACAGCGAGATCGACAGCGCGCCCGGCATGTGGGTGATCTTCTCGCCGAACAGCAGGGATGCGCAGCCCAGGATCGGGATCGATACGGCCACCTGATATCCGAGCGCCTTTTCCGGAGCTGCGTTACGAAGTTTCGTGCCCTTGGCGATCAGCGTGGTCGCGCCCCACAGCGCGCCGCCGCCGACCACCAGCAGGTCGCCCAGCAACACTTTTGCGTCGACATTTGCCTGCGGCACGCCGATTGCCAGCGCGACACCCGCGAAGCTGAGGCCCAGTCCGCCCCATTGCAGCATGCTCAGGCGCTCGCCGAGAAACTGGTAGGAGCCGAGCGCGACGAAAAACGGTGCAGTGTACAGGAACACGGCGGCGCGCGACGCCGATGTGAACACCAGCCCGCTGAAGATCAGCACGAATTCGATGCCGAACAACGTGCCCGCCAGCAGGCCGGGACCGAGCGAGCCGTCACGCTCGAAGAATTTCACGCCGCGCAGCCAACCGGCCAGCAGCATCACCGGCAACGCGCCAGCCGAGCGGATCAAGGCCTGCAGCATCGGCGGCACATCGGGCAGCGTCAGCTTCACGGCAATCTGGTTGAAGCCCCAGCTCAGGCACAACATCAGCATCACGGCGATGGCGCCCGGGTTGAGCGCACGCCCGGCGGAAGGTTCTACTGGCTTGGATGACATCACTCCTCGTGGCGGCTTGGCGCCGCTTCTTATTTTTGGCAATGCGCGCAGATGCCGGCGATCTCGACGACGGAGAGCTTTGGCGCAAATCCGGAGGCCCGCGCGGCCGCATTGAGGCTTTGCGCCACGGGGGCTGCGGGGATTTCGCCGACCGAGCCGCAGAGCTCGCAGATCAAAAACGCCACCATCGAGGTCTCGTCATGATCATGCGCGCAGGCAAGGAACGCATTGCGGCTCTCGATGCGGTGGACGAGGCCGTTTTCCATCAGGAAATCGAGCGCGCGGTAGACTGTGATCGGCGCCGGCCGCGGCATCGACTTGGCGAGCTCGTCGATCACCTCATAGGCCCCGAGCGGGCGGTGGCTCGACAGTAGCGCCTGCAGCACCTGACGCCGGATCGGGGTAAATTTCTGCGCCCGCCGCGCGCAAACCTGTTCGGCATGCGCGATCGCTTCCGCAGTGCAGCGGCCGTGATCGTGGCCGGGCGCAGGAAATGTCGGCTTTGTCAGGCTCATGTCAGGGCTTGTACCAGTTTGAGGGCCAATTCTAAAGCCCGCGCATGCATTGGCTCCCAGCCATGTGCTGGAAGCGGATCAGGCCATTATTAACTCGCAGTGCAGAATTCATAAGCAAGCTTATTGTATTGCAGGCTTATGGAGGCTTGGACATGCGCGGTTCCGTGGACATGAACTTCCTGTTTACGCTTGGCGAGGTGCAACGGATGGTGCGCGCCTATGCCGACCGGCAGGCTGCGCGCTACGGCATCACCCGTGCCCAATGGGCGGTGCTGGCCAAGGTCGAGCGCACCGAGGGCCTCAAGCAGTCGGAACTTGCCGAACAGATGGAGATGCAGCCGATCACGCTGACGCGGCTGATCGACAAGCTCTGCGACAATGGCTGGATCGAACGCCGCGGCGACGAGAATGACCGCCGCGTCAACCGCCTCTATCTGCGCAAGGCCGCGCGGCCACTGCTCGGCAAGCTCGCCGGGCTTCGCTCCGAACTGACGGCGACCGCGCTCGACGGCATCAATCCCACTGATGCCCATCGCCTGCTCGACCAACTCGATCTGATCAAGGAAAACGTTCGCAACGCGATCCAGAATCCGGCCGGCGAACCTCCCAGAAAGGAGCAGCGCTATGGCTGATCCGGTCCTCAAATTCCCGCCCGAGCAGAAGGGCGCCCCCGCGGCGCCGTCACGGCCGAAACTCGCGGCCGAACCGCGCCGCCGGCTGATGGCCGGCATGCGGCGCTACCGGCGCTTCCTGCTGTTGGTGGTGTTGCCGTTGGTTGCGCTGGTCGCCGGCGTGACGTTCTATCTCAACGGCGGCCGCTACGTGACCACCGACGATGCCTATGTCGGCGCGCAGAAGGTTCTGATCACGCCCGACATCTCCGGCAAGATCGAGAAGGTCGTGGTGAAGGAAGGCCAGCAGGTCAATCCAGGCGACATCCTGTTTGAGATCGATCCGGTGCCGTTCCGCCTCGCCGTGGCGCAGGCCAAGGCCAACCTCGCGCAAACCAAGGTCACCTATGACAATCTGATCGCCGACCTGAAAATCTATGGCCAGATGAGTGAACTCTCGCAGCAAGGCATGGAGCTGAAGCGGCGTGACGTAGAGCGCAAGTCTTCACTGGTGAAGAACAATTTCGGCTCGCAGCTCGATCTCGATAACGCGTCGACCGCGCTCGTCACCGCGAGCGCGCAGTATCAGTTGCTGCAGCAGAAGATCGCAAGCGCAAAAGCCCAACTGCTCGGCAATTCCGATCTGCCGCTCGAGGAATTCCCGCCCTACGCCCAGGCCAAGGCGGCGCTGGACCAGGCCCAGCGTAATCTCGACCACACCGTGATGCGCGCGCCGATGGCTGGTATTGCTACGCAGGTTGAGCAGATCCAGCTCGGTCGCTTCGTCACCGCCGGTACGCCGGTGTTCAGCATCATCGACACCTCGAACCCATGGGTCGACGCCAACCCGAAGGAATCCGATTTCACCTATGTCGCGGTCGGCCAGTCGGTCACGCTCGAGGTCGATGCGTTTCCTAATCACCCCTTCAAGGGCACGGTCGGCTCGCTCTCGCCCGGCACCGGCGCGCAGTTTGCGATCCTGCCGCCGCAGAACGCATCGGGCAATTTCGTCAAGGTGGTGCAGCGCGTGCCGGTGCGGATCTATTTCGACAAGAACGACAAATTCGTGCGCAAGCTGAAGGCCGGCATGAGCGTCTACGCCACCATCGACACCAATCATCGGCGCTCGCTCTCAGCCCTGCTCGGCCTGTCGCCGGCGACGGCAAACCAGGACCACGATTAGCGCCATGGCGACGCCGGGCCAGCCATCGGCATCCGTTCCCGGCCTGCGCCGGAACATGGTGACGATCTGCGCCATGACGGCGACAATCATGCAGGCGCTCGACACCACCATCGCCAACGTCGCGCTGCCCTACATGCAGGGCACGCTGTCGGCGTCGCAGGACCAGATCAACTGGGTGCTGACCTCCTATATCGTCGCTGCCGCAATCATGACCGCGCCGGTCGGGTGGATCGCCAACCGCTTCGGCAGCAAGCGCATCTTCATCATCTGCTCGGCCGGCTTCACCATCGCCTCGGTGTTATGCGGATTGGCGCAGGATATCGGCCAGATGGTGGTGTTTCGTCTGCTGCAAGGCGTGTTCGGCGCGGCGCTGGTGCCGCTGTCGCAGGCCGTGATGCTCGATTCCTACGCGCTGCACGAACGTGCCAAAGCAATGGCGATCTGGGGCATGGGGGTGATGATGGGGCCGATCATGGGCCCGTCGCTCGGCGCCTGGCTGACGGAAACCTATTCCTGGCACTGGGTGTTCTTCGTCAACCTGCCGTTCGGCATTATCACTGTGCTCGGCCTCGTCATCTTCATGGACGAGACCAAGAAGGACCTCGAGCTGCGCTTCGACTGGTTCGGCTTCACCGCGCTGGCGATCGCCATCGGCGCGCTGCAACTCGCGCTCGACCGGGGCGAGCAGCTCGGCTGGCTGGAATCCAATGAGATCATCGCCGAATTCATTATCGCGGGCATCGGCTTCTATTACTTCCTGGCGCATTCGCTGACGACGCAGCATCCGTTCATCCAGTTCGCGCTATTCAAGGACAAGAATTTCGTCGCCGGCTGCGTGTTCATGGCGGTCATGGGACTGGTGCTGTTTTCCACCATGGCCCTTTCCTCGCCGTTCCTGCAGAACGTGATCGGCTATCCCATCATCACCGCCGGACTTCTACTGGCGAGCCGCGGCTGCGGTACGTTCGTGGCGATGATGCTGGTCGGCCGCATGATGAATCATATCGAGGCACGGACGCTGATCGTCTCCGGCCTCGGCATTACCTGCCTGTCGCTGTTCTACATGACCGGCTGGACCGACCAGACCGGCGTGACCGAGATCGTGATCATCAGCGTGGTCCAGGGCTTTGGCTTTGGGTTGGTATTCGTGCCGCTCTCCACGGTGGCGTTCCTGACCCTACCCAATCATCTGCGCACCGACGGCACCTCGATGCTGACCTTGATGCGCAATGTCGCCAGCTCGATCGGGATCTCGCTCGTGATCTCGCAACTGACGCAAGGCACGCGCTACACCTACGCGGTCCTGTCGGAACACATCAATCCGTTCAATCACGCCCTGCAGATGCCCGCCGTGAGCGGCATGATCGATCTCGCCACCGACAAGGGCCGCGCCATGGCGGATATGATGGTCAAGGTGCAGGCGCAGATCATCGCGTTCTCGTACGACTATCAGCTCGTGATGATCTTCACCGCCTGCGCCATCCCGCTCGCCATCATGATCGGCTCGACCAAAGCCACGCTGCGCGCGCAGTCGGCCGCGCCGGATCATGCGGTGATGGAGTAGGATCTAGAGCCCTTTCGGTTCTGATTGAATCAGAACCGGACTCTAGATTCTTGTTTTGACGCGTTTTCTTCACGCGAACCGGTGTCCACTTCGCTTGAAAACGCTCTAGGACGCCAGCAATTCCTTGCTGATCACCGTCCGCCACGCAGAGGGATCAGCGCTCATGTCCGGGCCAACCGCATAGGACTCATAAAGGCCGTCTGCGGTCTTGTGTCCTGCGGCCTTGATGGCGCCAATGAATTCGCCCCAGGCGCTGCCGAGACCTTCATAGCCACCATGATAGGTGGTTTGGGCAATATTCATGGCGGCCCATTGCCCCGGTTTCATGCGATTGACCGGCGCCACGGGCGTGGCGACCGGAAGGCATATCTCGAAATCGAAGACTTCACCGGGGTTGCGGACATGGTGTGTGAACCATGGCCCGATGACTGCGATGTTCTGTGCAGCGACAGCAGCCTTCAATTCGGCGAGCCCGGGTCCCATCACCTTGCGAACGTCTTCGCGCGGCACCTTGATCGGGATGGAGGCCGTGAGTTGCGGGGTAGTTTGAAGAATACGAAGTGGTTCGATCACGGCGTGTCCTCATTGAAATGTTGCTGGGATGAACGTCGCTGCTGATGCGTCGGCAGCTAGGCGCGAGGGGACGAATTGATGAAGCTGTCGAGCCGGACGTAGCTCGCTTCCATTCCTTGCTCCATGCCGCTCGACAGCATGGCAGCCCGCGCTGCGGCATCGGGCAGGGTCATCCGCATGGTCATCAGCGTGCCGGCTCCGTCCGGAGCGAAGTTCGTTTCGACATGATTGTCAGGTGTCGGGTCCGGCAGATGCATCCGTTCGACATGTACGAGGCGACTGAACGGCACCACCTCGATAAATTCACCGGTGATGTGAAAGCCTCCTCCCTGGCCGTTGCTCCATTCATACCGGATCTTGCCGCCCGGACGCGCCTCGTTGATACAGACCGGCATCGTCCAGCCTTCCGGACCAAGCAGCCACTTCTGGATCAGCGCCGGCTCGGTATGCGCGCGAAACACCGCCTCCGGCGTGGCGGCAAACCGCCTGGTAACCACGACGTGGGTGTCGCCTTCGGTCTTCAGCGTCAACTTGCTCATGGGATTGCCTTTCACTCTTTGGTTTTCATTTCGGCCAGCACGTCGTCCAACCGGTTGTAATTTGCCGCGAGCGTCTGCCGCAGCATCGCAAGCCATTGGTCGATCTCGGCGACGGCCGCGGGCGCTAGCCGGCATGGTCGCTTCGTGCCTTCGACGCGGCGCAGAATAAGGCCGGCGCCTTCGAGGACCTTGAGGTGGCGGGAGATGGCGGGCTGCGTCATCTCGAACGGCTCAGCCAATTCCATGACGGTGGCCTCGCCTAGCGCAAGGCGCGCCAGGATCGCCCGGCGGGTCGGGTCGGCCAGCGCGGAAAAGGCAGCATCAAGGTTCGACATCATGGATCTCAAGCCAGTTATATAACTAATATATTATATAACCCTTCTGTTATGTCAATGATGAAATCTGGATGGAAACCGGGCAGCCATGGCTCACCGCCCCGTTGGACGCGCGGCCCGTTCTTGACCTTTGTTCCGGCCGGCTACTTAGGTTGATATCAGCAAGACCGAGGCGCTCGAGTTCTTCAGAACGGCAGATGCAACGCCTCCAAAGCTGAGAGTCTCGCCTTGTATGCGGTCGACTCCCAGGACAACCAGATCAGCGCCGCTGCTTTCGATTTCGCGCAGGATCGCGTGCTCGGGTGATACGCCGGCGCGGATCGCCGTCGTTGCCTCGATGCCGTAGTGTGCAGCAAGCGAACCGGCGGCTTTCAGGATCGCCTCCCGTTGCGGCAATGAAATATTGGCACCGCCACGTCCTCCTCGATCCCTGGTCGTAGCGACATGGATGAACCGGACCGATGTCGAACCCGGGCGGGCCAGCGCAATTGCCACTTCGGCGCCCCGGCGCGAGATTCCGCTACCCGACACGGGGACCAGAATCCTGAATGAAGAGCTTGCCGCGGGCTGCTTGAGATGGCTGCCCCTGGCGGCGACAATTGCGAGCGGGCCATCGAAGCCTGATGTAGCGTTCTCGATTCTTTCATCAAACCCGTTCCTGGTCCCGATCACCTTTTCCATTCCGACAATCAGCAGGTCGAACCCCTTCCGGGCCTCGTCGATGACGGCATCCGCCGGCCTTTTGCTCTTGGCGCGCGTCGTGACGTCGATCTCACGCGCGGCCTCGTCTGGGCCGGAATCGACGATGCTCCTTGCCGCACTCCTCACCGCGCTTTCAGGGCTTTCTTCCTCGTCGCGCTTGCTTTCCTGACGCTTCGCACGGGCGCCGATATGCAGCACAGTGATCGGAATACCCCGCGCGCCCGCAAGGAGGCCTGCGAGATGGGATGCAAACTTCGCGTTGGCACTCTCGTCCACCGCAAGCAGCAGACGCTCCAGATTTGCGGTAAATCCTTTCTCTTCCAGTTCCTCCCGTTCGAGCCTCTCCTTCTCGTCCGCCTTCATGGGAAGCCGCGACAGCGCGGCGCGCAGCATCGGCGGCATGGCGATGGTGGTCAGGATCGCCATGGTGACGATCATCGAGAACAGGTTCTGGCTCAGCACGCCCATGGAAAGGCCGATGCTGGCGATGATGACCTCCGTCGACCCTCGCGCATTCATGCCGCTTGCCAACGCAAAGCATTCGTAGCGGTTCATTCCGCCAAGGCTGCCACCCACGTAGGCGCCACCGAATTTTCCAATGCTTGCAATCAGCACCAGCAGCGCCGTGAGCCACAGCAAATTCGGATCCTTCAGAACCGTCAGGTCCGCGTTCAATCCCGCCAGGCCGAAGAATACCGGCATGAACAGGCTGGTGATCAGCCCGCGCAATCGCTCGTCGATCTGCCGGGTCAGGATCGGCGATTCGCCGACCAGCACGCCGGCGACAAACGCGCCGAGCACTGTGTGCACGCCGATCACATGGGTGATCAGGGCCATGCCACCCATCAGCAGGAGGATCACCGTGATGACGGCCGAGGCGCTGACTAGCGTATCGTTGGCCCAGCGAATCAGCCGAAACGCCAGCCGCCGCCCGATCGTGAAACTGACGGCCAGGAAGATCAGCGTCCCCAGCACCGCCTGCCCCACCGAGATCAGGTCGAACGTGCCCTGCGCGGCAAGGCTGAAGATCACCGCAATGATGATCCAGCCGATCGTGTCATCGATGATCGCCGTCGCGATGATGATCTGACCGACATTGCGGCGCATGAAATTCATCTCGCGAACGACGACGGCGACGATCTTCACCGAAGAAATCGATAGCGCCGTGCCCAGGAACACCGAGGCGACCAGGCGTGCCTCCGGATGCGGAAGCAGGCTATCGGGCAGGATTTGCCCGAGCGAAAAGCCGCACAGGAAGGGAACGACGATGCCGGCGATGGAAACGATGATCGCGGCCCTGCCGACTTTCCTGACCAGTTTCAGATCGGTTTCCATTCCCGTCAGCAGCAGCAACAACAGAATGCCGAACTGGGCGAGACCTTCGATCAGGGCCTTCTGCTCAGCGGAGGGCGGAAAGATCGCCGCGTGCGCCGAGGGCCAGACCCATCCGAACAGCGACGGGCCGAGCAGCAGCCCCGCGAGCAGTTCGCCGATCACCGACGGCTGGCCGATGCGCTGCATAATCTCGCCGAGCCCGCGGCCGATCGTGATCAACAGCACGATCTGAAGGATGAGGATGAATTCGGAGGGACGCGTGGCGTCTTCAGCCGCCTCGGCCAACGTGGCCGTCAGCAGCGCGACGAGGATAACCCACAGTGCCAGCCGGGCCGACCCCCGCTTCATCGGTCACCATCCTCCGGAACGGCGTCGACAGCCTTCCCAGAGGTGAACTTTCCGAAGCCGCGCGCGTTCCCGCGGGTTCTTTGTGGCCGCAGAATTCGCGGCTGCTCAAGCCCGTGGCATGGTCAGCGGCCGGGATTCCCGGGTCTGGGCGGCGAGCCTGATCGCGGCGTTGGCAGCGCCGAAGCCGTGATAGTCGCGCCGCTCGACGATCTCGAAGAAAAACCGCTCGTCAAAGGCATGGGTATAGGCCTGGAAGAATTCGCCCTCGCCTTCGCGGTCGTAGAGAATCTGATTGTCGCGCAGCGCCGCCATCGTCGTGGCGTCGAGGCCGTATTTGGCCTCGAGATCGTCGTAGTAATTGTCGGGAATCTTCAGGAAATCTGCACCCCGCGCGCGCATGTCGGCCACGGCTGCAAAGATATCGCGGCAGGAGAACGCGACGTGCTGGACGCCGGAGCCGAAGAATTCGTGGATGAAGCGGGCCGATAGCGTGCGCGTCGCCGATGAACCGTTCAAAACCACCCGCAGGTTTTCGTTGGCGTTGATCAGCGCCTGGCTTTGCACCAGGCCGACCGGATCGGCGATCTCGAACTGAGGCAGACGCTTCAGATCGAGAATGCCGGTATAGAATAATAGCCACGACAGCATCTCATCGTAGGGCATCGATTGAGAGATGTGGTCGACGGCGTCGAGACGATCGGTAGCCGCATCGCTGCGCAGCGGCTCGAAATCGAGCTCCCAGTTCTTGCCGGCTTGCTCCAGGAAATACAGCAGGCTGCCGCCGACGCCGCGGATCGCCGGGATTTCAAGCTCGCCCGGCCCTACCGGCTGATAGAAGGTGCGTGCCTGCAGCGCTTCGGCGCGCGTCATGGTGCTGCTGGCGTCATCGACATCAACAGCGATAGCGCAGACCCCGGGACCGTGCGCGACAAAATGCGAATGCGCAAAGCTATCAGGCTCGCAATTGATCACGAGATCGATACGGCCCTGCGACCAACGCTCGACGTCCTTGCTGCGATGCGCACCCGTCTTGCGAAAGCCGAGTTGGCCGAATAGCGCCGCGAGGTCGCTGGCTTTCTCTTCACTGACGGCAAATTCGATGAAGCCGACGCCGCGGCTGCGCGCCTTCGGCGGCAGTTGCTTTGCCGGAGCGCTCGAGGCGGCGCTACGGACGTCATCCTCGAGCAGGATCAGCGAGCGCAGCCCGTCGGTCGCGGTGCGCACCGCCGAGCCGGCGCGAAACTGGTCGTTGAATATTTCCAGCGACAGCGGGCCGGTATAGCCGGTAGCGAGCACGTCTTCCACGAAGCGGGTAACCGGAAGATCGCCCTGCCCCGGGAAACAGCGGAAATGCCGGCTCCAGGACAAAACGTCGAGGCCGAGTTTCGGTGCGTCGGCCAGTTGCACCAGAAAGATCTTGTCTGCCGGAATCGATTGAACCGGCAGCGTCGGGAACGACGGCGCCAGTGCATGAAAGCTGTCGAGAATGATGCCGATCGATTTGTGCTCGGCCCGCCGCACGATCTCCCAGGCGTCACGATAATCGTTGACGTGAAGTCCCCAGGCGAGCGCCTCATAGCCGACGCACAAGCCCCGCGCGGCGGCCCGTTCACCCAGTTCGCGGAAATCGGCCGCCGCGCGGTCGATGCCGCCGATCGAGGCCGGCGAGATGTTGCTGCAGATCAGCATCAAGTCGGTCTGCAATTCCCGCATCAGATCGAACTTGCGCTCGGCGCGAGCGAAATTGCGCCCTCGCTGCGGCTCCGGCATGCCCTCGAAGTCGCGAAATGGCTGGAAGGCGCAGATCGACAGTCCGAGATCCCGGCACATCTGGCCGACGTCGCGCGGGCTGCCTGCGAACGACAGCAGGTCGTTCTCGAAGATCTCGACGGCGTCGAATCCGGCGGCGGCGATCGCCCGCAGCTTTTCGTCGAGCGCGCCGCTGAGCGAAACGGTAGCGATCGAGCGCTGGTTCATGCTGCAGTTTCCGTCATGGCGCCACCCAGGAACAATTGCCCGATGCGGGGATCGTTCAGCACCCGCTCTGCTTTGTCGACGAGCCGGGTCTGGCCGAGCTCGAGCACGATGCCGTAATCCGAAATCTCCAGCGCCGAGCGCGCATTCTGCTCGATCATCAGGATCGACACGCCGCGGTCGCGCAATTCCTTCAGCATGTTGAAGGTCTGCTGCACCATCAGCGGCGATAGCCCGATCGAAGGCTCGTCGATCAGCACCAGTTGCGGATTGAGCAGCAGGCCGCGGACGATTTCGAGCTGCTTCTGCTCGCCACCCGATAGCGTGGACGCCTGCTGCGCTGCCCTTTTGCGCAGCGCAGGAAACTTGTCGAGCGCCGCCTCGATTCGCGCGGGCAGATCGGTGATGTCCCGCCCGGCGACGACCGCGCCGAGCTGGATGTTGTCGCGCACGGACAGTTCGGGAAAGATATTGCGCCCCTGTGGCACGTAGCAGATGCCTGACGTCAGCAATTCGCGTTGGCTCAGCCCGGTAACGTCCCGCCCTTTGAATACGATCCTGCCTTCGCGCAACTTCAAGAGGCCGAAGATCGCCTTGAACACGGTGGATTTTCCGGCGCCGTTCGGGCCAATTACGGTGGTGATCGACCCCGCCGGCACGGAAAAACTGGTGCCGTTGAGGATCGTCATCTTGCCATAGCCGCCGACAAGGCATTGAACATCCAGGATGGCATCGCTCATGGATCGATCCCTTTAGTGGCCGAGATAGGCTTCGATGACGGCAGGATTGGCGCGGACTTCGCTAGGCGTGCCCATCGCCAGCAGTCTGCCTTCCGCCATCACCATGACGCGGGTGCAAAGCGACATCACGAATTCCATATTGTGCTCGATTACGACGAAGGTGGCGCGCTTCTCGCGGTTGATCGCGGCCAGCCGTTCCTTGAGATCCCCGAGCATGGTGAGGTTGACGCCGCCGGCCGGTTCATCGAGCAGCACCAGCCGCGGGCCCCCCATGAACGCCATCGCGGCGTCGAGCAGCTTTTGCTGGCCGTACGACAGCCCGCCTGCGGCTTCGGTGGCGAGATGGTCGAGCTTGAAGAAACCAATCATCTGGTCGGCCGCCGCGCTCAGCCCGGCATCGGAAGGGCCGAACAGCCGCGACACCATGTTGCCCTGATGCTCTTGACCAGCAAGGATCAGGTTTTCCCGCACCGAAAGTTTCGGGAATACCTGCAGAAGCTGGAAGGTGCGGCTGACGCCCAGACGATTCAGCTCGGACGGCCGCAATCCCGTGACGATTTTGCCGTCGATCTTTACCTCGCCATCGGTCGGCGTGAGTTGCCCGAGGATGCAGTTGAACAGCGTGGACTTGCCGCAGCCGTTCGGGCCGATCAGCCCGAGGATCTCGCCCTCCTGCACGTCGAAGCTAACGCCGTCGACCGCCTTGATGCCCCCAAAGCTCTTCTTGATGTTGCTGACTTCGAGGACTGCGGTCATGGCGCCGTCTCCAGCCGGGATTTAGTCACTGCCCGCAAGGCAGACGCCACCTTGGTGCGGCGCTCGGTGAGATAGCGATCGAGGATGCCGAGAATGCCGCTCGGCGAATAGATCAGAAGCAGCATCACGGCGACCGCATAGAGCATCAAATAGTAGCCCTGCGTGAAGCGCAGCCATTCCGGCAGCAGCACCGCAATCATTGCGCCGAGCAACGGCCCGAAGAAGAAACCGGAGCCGCCGACGATCACCATCATCAACAGGTCAAGCGAGAGCGAGAGGTTGAACGGAACCGGATCGATATACTGCGTCAGCGGCGCATAGAGCGTGCCGGCGACGCCGCCCAGCGCCGATCCGATTGCGAACGCCATCAGCGTATAGCGGCGCGTGTCGATGCCGAGCGACAGCGCCCGCACCGGGTTTTCGCGCAGCGCCACGAAAGCGCGGCCCCACGGCGAGCGGATCAGCCACCACATCGCCAGCGAGACGACGCCGAGCGAGCCGAGGCAGAAATAATAGAACGGCAGCGGCCGGCTGGTCGCGAAGCCAAGGACATTCGGCCGCGGAATATTGGAGATGCCGTAGATGCCCTTGGTGAGCCAGTCCTCGTTACGGAACACCAGGAAGGCCAGAGTCGAGAACGCCAGCGTCACGAAGGCGAGGTAGTGATGCTGCACGCGCAGCGCCGGATAGCCCAGGATCCAGCCGATCGCAAAGCACAGCACGATCGCGACACCGAGCGCCGCGATCAGCGGCATGCCCTGCGTGGTCATGATCGCCGCCGCATAGGCGCCGATGCCGACGAAGGCGCCCTGCGCCAGCGAAACCTGACCGGCATATCCCAGCGTCAGATTGAGCCCCATTGCGGCAATCGTCATCACCGCCCATTGGCTCAGGATGAAGAGGCCATAGCGGTTGAAATTCATCGGCACGATAATCAGCGCCGCGATGACGGCAACGCCGATGGCAATGCGCCAATATTTCCCTGCTGCGGTCATACCGTGCGCTCCTCGGGCCGGCCGAGCAGCCCCTGCGGACGGAACAGGATGATGACGATCAGCAGGATCAACGGCACCGCGGCGCGGTACTGCGTCGATACATAGGCGGCCGCCAGATTGTCGACGACGCCGATCAGCAGCCCGCCGGCAATGGCGCCGCGCACCTGGTTGAAGCCGCCGACGATCGCCGCGATGAACGCCGCCTGCCCCAGCACTTCGCCGGAGGAGAATTTCGCCAGATAAATCGGCGTAATCAGCAGCGACGCCAAGGCCACCAGAAACGCGTTGATCAGGAACGTCAGCAGAATCATGCGTTCGACTGGCACGCCAATGATGCGGGCAACCGTCGGATTCTGTGCGGTCGCCTGCATCTGGTGACCGATCGACGTGCGGTTCAGAAGCGCAGTCAGGCCGATCACCACGGCGATCGCAAGTGCGAGCACGCCGAGGCTCTGCAACGAGACCACGCGGCCGAGGACCCAGACATCACCGGCGGGCACGATGGAGGGGAACGGCGAGGCCTCCGCGCTGAAGAACTGCTTCACCGCCTCTTTCATGCCGATCGCGAGCGCCATGGTTGCGATCGCGAGTGGCAGCACGCCGTGCCGCAGCATCGGATCCACCAGCAAGAGCTTGAAGCCGAGCCCCAACAGCAGCAGCGACAGCAGGATGCCGAGGATGATGGCGAGCCAGAACGGCGCGCCCGCGTGCATCACCGCCAGCATCAGGAACGCCGGCAGCATCACGAATTCGCCTTGCGCGAAATTGATGGTTTGCGACGTCTGCCACAGCAGCGTGAAACCGACGGCGACAAGGGCATAGATCGCCCCGGTCGCAAGACCTGCCACGAGCAGATCGAGCAGATTGGACATGCTTCTCCCTCACGACGCGGAGATCGGCTCCGCTGACACTTCGGCTCAGATGAATTCGCTCGGCCGCGCAACGGGCTCCACCTCTCCCGCTTGCGGGTGGGGGCTCTCTCCACACGGGCAGTGGAACTCGCGGCAACACCCCCACCCCAGCCCTCCCCCGCAAGCGAGAGAGGGAGCGCACCGCCGTCGCCGCGCGACCTCATCTCATCACTAGTCAATTCAGCTTCGGCAGCACTTGCTTGACGACCTGCTTGCCCTCGACGATCTCGACCAAAAATCCCTGGCGATCGATGTCGCCTTTCTCATCGAAAGTCACATCCATCAGGATGCCGGGCTCGCTGGCGGCCTTGATGGTGAGGCCGTGGAGCGTATCAGCGAACTTTTTGGGATCGACCTTGCCCATCTTCTCGGTGGTCGCCTTGACCATGTAGATCGCGAGATAGCCCTTAAGCCCGTTGTGATCGGGCACGTAGTTGTACTTCTTGACGAATTTTTCCCGGAAGGCCTTGACCAGATCGACGGGCGCGTCGGTGGTAAGCCCGACGTGACCGCGCGCACCGTTGGCGGCGTCTCCAGCCAGCTCGACGACCTTCTGACCAACCAGCGTGGTCTCGCCGACCAGCGGCGCAGCGACTGCCTGGCGCTTCAGCTCTTTCAGGATGCGCGCGCTTTCTTCCTCGTTGAGGTAGATGAAGACCGCATCGGGCGCCGCAGCCTTGATCTTGCTGACGTCGGCGGCGAAATCGGCCTGCCCCGCTTCCGTGGAGAGGTCGGCCGCGACCTTGATATTGTACTTGGCGAATTCCTTGCTGATGACGTCGCGGCCGCCCTTTCCGAAATCATTGTTGACCCAGACGATCGCAACCGATTTAGCCTTCAGCTCATCGTTGATGTATTTCGCGACTTTTGGCATCGAGGATTGCTGGCCGAACGAGGTGCGGAACAGAAACTTGTTGCCGCCCTGCGTCAGTTCAGCCGCCTCGCCACCCATGATCTGGGTGATGCCGGCTTCGGCGGCGAGCGGCGAGGTAACCTTGACCGAGCCCGAGTAGCCGGGCCCGAGCAGGACATAGGGCTCATTGTCGAGCGCCTTCTGCACCTGCGCGCGGGCAACGCCGGGGTTGGATTGCGAATCCGCATGCGTGACTTCGAGCTTGCGGCCGAGCACGCCGCCCTTGGCGTTGATCTCCTCGATCGCGAGATCGATGCCGTTTTTCCAGTTGTTGCCGACGGTGGCGCCGCCGCCCGACAGTTCGGCGACATCGGCGAGCTTGATCGGTGCGCCCTGCGCAAATGCGGTTGCGGCCGATACGGTAGCGAGCAATAGCCCGGCAAAGATTCGAGATCTCATTTCCATCCCCTCTTGTTGTTGCAAAAGACGGCCTTGTAACCGGCCGCGCTGTTACGCTGCATTCACTTTAGCGTAGCGTTTGGCCATCACGGCGTCGAATGCATTTCCCATCTCGACGGCCGATGGCTTCAGTCCCGTGAACAGCTCGAAGGCGTCCGCCGCCTGGTAGATCGCGAGCTCGCGCCCGGTCATGACCTCGGCGCCCTTCGCTTTGGCGGCATTCAACAGCGGCGTCCAGAGCGGCGTGTAGACCGCGTCCGCCACCCAAATATCCCTGTGCAGCAGCGCATCCGGCACAGGCGTGCGACGGTTCGGCAGCATGCCGACCGGCGATCCATTGACCACGCCGCTGACGCCGCGCATGGCTTCCTCGACGCTATCGGATACCTTTGTGCGGCCACGGCTCTCGATCAGGCCGGCAAGTTGCGCCGCCTTGGCTGCATCGGTGTCGAAGATTCTGATTTCCGCCACGCCAATTCCGGCAAGCGCAAAGGCGATCGCCTTGCCGACACCGCCCGCGCCGATCACGGCGACAATGCTCTGCGCGGGATCGCGGACGAGTTCGGTGATCGCCCGGGCAAATCCCGTTGTGTCGGTGTTGTGCCCTATCAGCCGGTCATCCCGAACCACGACGGTGTTGACGGCGCCGATCGCGCGCGCACCGGGCGACAATTCGTCGAGCAGGGAAACCACCGCTTCCTTGTACGGGAAGGTGACGTTGACGCCGGCAAAACCCAGCCGGCGTACACCGTCGAGCAGCAGTCGCAATTCTTCGCGGCCCGCATCGGCAACTTCGATGAGCTGGTAGTGACAATGAGCGCCGAGCGCTTCGGCGGCCCGTTCATGCATCGCCGGCGAAGCCGAATGCGCAATCGGCGCGCCGATCAGACCGGTGAGGAAACGGCGATCGGCCGGAGCAATCGGGCGGGCGGCAGGGCTCATGATCTCGTTGTCGGGCGCAAATGCGCGTAAGGGCCAGCGGACGGCTCGGGAACGCCCCGATCCGGCCGAACGATAGCGTTTTGCCCACCTAACACAATTACCCATTTATGCCGAATAGATAACATCATGTTATTTCTTGCGCGGCTTCGGATCGGGCTTTCGTAGCGCCGCCTTGCCCGGCCCAACGGCGCGCATTTCCGAGCGCAGGCAGTCGATGAAGTGCTCGATGTGCAGCGACAGCGGCGCGCCGCGCTTTACCGCGATGTAGGTGTCGAACCTGGTCGGCTCGACGATCGTCAATAGTTCGATGCCGGGATAGCCGCCATGCGCGACGGTAAACTGGTCGATCACGGCGATGCCGAGGCCGGCTTTGACCAGCGCGCACACCGTGGTGCCGAAGCGCGCGCGGATGGTGATGTCGTAGTCGAGTTTGTTGCGCGCAAATATCTCCGCCATGATCCGTCCATAGGGATCGTTGGGATCGATGCCGATCAGCGGATAGCGGATGATCTCCTTGGCCGAGACCTGCTTGCATCCGGCGAGCTCATGTCCCGCCGGCACGATGCAGAACAACTCGCCCGACGCCAGCGGCAGGAAGTCGAGGCCGGGATGCTCGAGCCGGTAGCTCATGGCGACGCAATCGCCGCGGCCGAGCAGCAGATAGTCGACGGCTTCCTCGATTTTGAGAATGTTGATGTCGATCCGCAGTTCGGGATAGCGGCGCCGCACCCGCTCGATCGCGCGCGGCACCATCACCTGCGAGATGCTCGGCACCGAGCCGATGCGCAGCTCCGACAGATCGCCGCGTCCGATCTTGGAGATGATCTCGGAGAGATCGTCCATCTTCTCGTAGACGCCGTTGATCTGCTCGAAGATGTTGCGGGCTTCCGCTGTCGGGAAATAGCGCCCGTTCTGACGCTGGAAGAAGCGGACGCCCAGCGACTTCTCGGTATATTTCACCAGCCGGCTGATGCCCGGCGCGGATACGTTCAGAAGTCTCGCAGCTCCGCCGATCGTGCCGGTCACCATCACGGCGCGGATCACCTCGACCTGGCGAAGCGTCATCATGTGCGAAGTCTTGCCTGTCGCGCCGCCCCCGCGATGTAGTCGCGGCTACACGTCGAAGAACACCGTCTCGTTGTCGCCCTGCAGATGGATGTCGAAACGATAGACCGGATTGCCGTTGCCCGGCCGGCGCGTCGCGATCAGTGTCGAGCGACGGTCGGCCGGCACCAGCGCCAGCACCGGATCGGCAGCATTGGCGGCCTCGCCGTCGAAATAGATCCGCGAATAGAGATGCAGCAGCATGCCGCGTGCGAACACCGCAAGCAGGATGTGCGGCGCCTGCGGCTTGCCGTCGGGATCGGGCACCACGCCCGGCTTGATGGTGTTGAACGCATAGCCGCCTTTGGCATCGGTGCCGATGCGGCCAAACCCCTTGAACGACGTATTCGGCAGCGCGCGCTTGTCCTGCGGATCGGAAAACCGGCCCTGCGCGTCCGCCTGCCAGATCTCCAGCATGCAATCGACGACCGGCACGCCGTCGCCGTCGAACACCGTGCCCTCGACGCGAATGCGTTCGCCCGACGTATCCGGCGTGACGAGATTGTTGTTGAACGCATCGTTCCAGTCGTATTTGCCGCCCGGCGTCAGGCCGTAGGCGAAATAGGGACCGACGGTTTGCGACGGGGTGACCCCGTCCGGTTTGGTCTGTGGCACTTAACTGTTCTCCATCGGCGTGGCGCTGCGCCCGCGCAGCACAATGTTGAAGCGGTAGCACAGCGCCCAATCCGGCCTGGTGTTCTCCAGATCGAATGACGAGATCATCCGGTTGCGCGCCTTCTCGTCGGTAACCGAATTGAAGATCGGATCGAACGGAAACAGCGGATCGCCGGGGAAGTACATCTGCGTCACCAGGCGCGAGACGAACGAGTGCCCGAATACCGAGAAGTGGATATGGGCCGGACGCCAGGCGTTGTGGTGATTGCCCCAGGGGTAAGCGCCGGGCTTGATGGTGATGAAGCGGTAGTAGCCCTGCGCGTCCGTTTGCGCGCGGCCGGCGCCGGTGAAATTCGGATCAAGCGGCGCGGGATGCTGGTCGACGACGTGGACATAGCGGCCGCAGGCATTGGCCTGCCACAGTTCAACCAGCGTGTTCGGCACACCGCGGCCGTCTTCATCAAGCACATGGCCGTGCACGATGATGCGCTCGCCGATCGGCTCGCCCTTGCCGTGAACGGTGAGGTCGTGATCGTTCGCGCGCACGGTCTCGTGGCCATAGACCGGCCCGGTCAATTCCGACAGCGTATGCCGCATCGGAATCAGCGGCTTGAAGGGCGAACGCTTGACCGTGCTCTTGTAGGCGGGAGACAGCCGCGGCGGATGCGCCGCGAGACTTTGCACTGGATAGACCAATGTCATGACGAATTCCTCCCTCGCATCGCGCCGGCTAGTCCTGCTGCGTCACAGCCGCTCTATGCCCCTCATCCTGAGGAGCCCGCAAAGCGGGCGTCTCGAAGGATGTAGGCTACAGACGGGCCTCATGGTTCGAGACGCGCTTCGCGCTCCTCACCATGAGGGGCTTGTGACACAGCAAGCCGCGCCACCGGATCATTATATGACATAACTAATTTGGGAAAGGGCGATTTTCGCCTTCCCAAACTGTTGTTTTAATTGACCTTTTCGATCGCGACCGCAACGCCCTGGCCGACGCCGACGCACATGGTTGCCAAGGCAAGCTTCCCGCCCCGCTTCTCCATGCCGTGCACCGCCGTCAGCGCCAGCCGCGCGCCGCTCATGCCGAGCGGATGGCCGAGCGCGATCGCGCCGCCATGCGGGTTGACGAAATCGGCATCGTCCTTGACGCCCAGTTGACGCAGGCAGGCTATGCCCTGGGAAGCGAAGGCTTCATTGAGCTCGATCAAATCGAAGTCGGTGATCTTGATGCCGAGCCGCTCCATCAGCTTCTTCGTCGCCGGCACCGGGCCGATGCCCATAATGCGCGGCGGCACCGCGGCTGATGCAAGCCCGAGGATGCGCGCCCGCGGCGTCAGCCCGTGCTTCTTCACAGCTAGCTCAGAAGCGAGGATCATCGCCGCCGCGCCGTCATTGACGCCGGAGGCATTCCCCGCCGTCACCGTGCCGGGATTGCGCACGATCGGCTTCAGTTTTGCCAATCCTTCGAGCGTGGTTTCGGGACGCGGGTGCTCATCCTTGTCGACGGTAGTGGGACCTGCCTTGCCGCCGGGCACCTGGATCGGCGTGATTTCCTCGGCGAAATAGCCCGAGGCGATCGCCGCGCCCGCGCGCTGCTGGGAGCGGATCGCCATCGCGTCCTGGTCGGCGCGCGACACCTGGAATTCTTCGGCGACGTTCTCACCGGTCTCCGGCATCGCATCGACGCCATACTGCGCCTTCAGCAGGGGATTGATGAAGCGCCAGCCGATCGTGGTGTCGTAAATCTCGGCCGAGCGCGCAAACGCTTCCGGCGCCTTGCCCATCACGAACGGCGCCCGCGTCATCGATTCGACGCCGCCGGCAATCGCGAAATCGATTTCGCCAGCGCGGATCGCCCGTCCCGCGGCGCCGACCGCATCGAGACCCGACGCGCAGAGGCGGTTCAGCGTTTGGCCGGGAACCGATTCCGGCATGCCCGCGAGCAACAGCGCCATCCGCGCCACGTTGCGGTTGTCCTCGCCGGCCTGGTTGGCGCAGCCGAAAAATACTTCGTCGACCTGGGTCCAATCGAGATTGGGATGCTTCGCCATCAGCGCCTTGATCGGGGCTGCGGCCAGATCGTCGGCGCGGACCTTGGCGAGCGATCCGCCGAAACGGCCGATCGGGGTCCGGACGGCATCGCAAATGAATACATCACGCATAGAATCTCTCCCTGAATGCCGTGCTTTAGGCGTTGACCCAGATTTGATGGCGAGTTTTAGGAGCGCACCCGCGGCAGGTCAATTGAGGCATGGCTGCCCCGCGGCGCTTTCGCGGAGGGGCCGTCATGCTCCGGGCGTATAATCAATCGAGCGGCCCTAGGCGTGGAAAACTCTGACAACGCAGGTAAGGGAATAGGACCGAGCGGTGAAATTCTGTAGTTTGCCGCCCCTGGAGCCGTGGCCGGCTCCAGCTTCTCGTTTGGACGCGTTTTCTTCACGCGAACCGGTGCCCACTTCACTTGAAAACGCTCTGATGACGATCCAGCAATCCATCCCCCTGTCCCCGGAGCAAGCACCGGCACCAGAGACGCCCGCACGCGTCACGCCGATGATGGAACAATATCTCGAGATCAAGGCTGCCCACCCCGGGCTGCTGCTGTTCTACCGGATGGGCGATTTTTACGAGCTGTTCTTCGAAGACGCCGAGATCGCCTCGAAGGCGCTCGGCATTGTGCTGACCAAGCGCGGCAAGCATCAGGGGATGGATATCCCGATGTGCGGCGTGCCGGTGGAACGCTCCGAGGATTATCTGCATCGCCTGATCAATGCCGGCCACCGCGTTGCCGTATGCGAGCAGACCGAGAATCCGGCCGCCGCTCGCGCCCGTGGCAACAAGAGCGTGGTGGCGCGCGGCGTGGTGCGGCTGGTGACGCCGGGCACGCTGACCGAAGACACGCTGCTGGATGCCCGCACCAACAATTATCTGCTGGCAATCGCGCGCGCCCGCGCCTCCTCCGGCGGTGACCGCATCGGGCTTGCCTGGATCGACATCTCGACTTCCGAGTTCATGGTCACGGAATGCTCGACCGCGGAACTCGCGGCGACGCTGGCGCGGATCAATCCGAATGAAGCGATCGTCACCGATGCGCTCTATGGCGATCCTGATCTGGGCGCGCTGCTGCGCGAACTACCTTCAGTGACGCCCTTGACCCGCGACGTCTTCGACGGCGCCACCGCGGAACGGCGCCTCTGTGACTATTTCGCAGTCGCGACCATGGATGGCCTCTCCGCGATGACACGGCTGGAGGCGACCGCTGCGGCCGCTGCCGTCACCTATATCGACCGCACCCAAGTCGGCAAACGCCCCCCGCTGTCGCCGCCGTCACGCGAGGCTGCGGGCACGACGATGGCGATCGATCCCGCCACCCGCGCCAATCTCGAACTGACCCGCACACTGGCCGGCGAGCGGCGCGGATCGCTGCTGGACGCGATTGACTGCACCGTGACTGCGGCAGGCTCCCGGCTACTGGCGCAACGTCTGGCGGCGCCGCTCACCGATAGTGCTGCGATCGCACGGCGGCTGGATGCGATTGCGGCCTTTGTCGCCGACAGCGCCGCACGTGATGACATTCGCACGACGCTGCGCGCCGCGCCCGACATGTCGCGCGCGCTGGCGCGGCTGTCGGTCGGTCGCGGCGGCCCGCGCGACCTTGCGGCTTTGCGCGACGGCATTCTCGCGGCAGACCAGGCGCTGGCGCGCCTCGCGCAGCTCGAAGCCGCACCGGCTGAAATCATCGCCGTGATGGAGGCGCTGCGCCGCCCCTCGCGCGATCTCGCGCGCGAATTCGAACGCGCACTCGCCGAGCAACTGCCGCTGATCAAGCGCGACGGCGGCTTCATCCGCGAGGGCTATGAGCCCGCGCTCGACGAGAGCCGAAACCTGCGCGACGCCTCCCGCCTCGTGGTCGCCGCGATGCAGGCGCGCTACGCCGACGATACCGGCATCAAGGCGCTCAAGATCCGGCACAACAACGTGCTCGGCTATTTCGTCGAGGTCACGGCGCAGCACGGCGACAGGCTGATGGCGCCGCCGCTGAATGCGACTTTCATCCACCGCCAGACGCTGGCTGGCCAAGTTCGTTTCACCACGTCCGAGCTCGGCGAGATCGAAGCCAAGATCGCCAATGCCGGCGATCGCGCGCTCAATCTGGAGCTGGAAATCTTCGAGCGTCTCTCTGCGATGGCGCTGGCCGCCAGCGACGATCTGCGCGCCGCGGCGCGTGCCTTCGCGCTGCTCGATGTCGCGACCGCGCTGGCGAAACTGGCGGTAGACGACAATTACGTGCGGCCAGAGGTCGACGGCTCGCTCGGCTTCGCCGTTGAGGGGGGCCGGCATCCGGTGGTCGAACAGGCGTTGAAGCGCGACGGCCAGCCGTTCATTGCCAACGCCTGCGACCTTTCGCCGGGGCCTGGCCAGAAGTCGGGTCAGATCTGGCTGATCACCGGCCCGAACATGGCGGGTAAGTCGACGTTCCTGCGGCAAAACGCCTTGATCGCGCTGATGGCGCAGATCGGCTCCTACGTGCCGGCGTCGCGCGCCCGGATTGGCGTCGTCGACCGCCTGTTCTCACGCGTCGGCGCGGCCGACGATCTCGCGCGGGGACGATCGACCTTCATGGTCGAGATGGTCGAGACCGCCGTGATTTTGAACCAGGCCAGCGAGCGCTCGCTGGTCATCCTCGACGAGATCGGCCGCGGCACCGCCACCTTCGACGGCCTCTCGATCGCGTGGGCCGCGATCGAGCATCTGCACGAGGCCAACCGCTGCCGCGCGCTGTTCGCCACGCATTATCACGAGCTGACCGCGCTGTCCGCCAAGCTGCCACGGATGTTCAACGCCACCGTGCGGGTGAAGGAATGGCAGGGCGACGTCGTATTCCTGCACGAGGTGCTCCCCGGCTCGGCCGACCGTTCCTACGGCATTCAGGTCGCCAAGCTCGCCGGCCTGCCGCCGGCCGTGATCGCGCGCGCCAAATCGGTGCTGGCGAAGCTCGAAGCGCAGGACCGCGGCCAGACGGCGCGGGCACTCGCCGATGATCTGCCGCTGTTCGCCGTCCCCTCCCGCGCCGCCGCCGAAGCCGCAGCCCCGAGCGAGGCGGAGCAGTTGATGGAAGCGGTGAAGGCGCTGCATCCCGACGAGATGTCGCCGCGTGAGGCGCTGGAGGCGTTGTATGCGCTGAAGGCGAAATTGCCGAAGGGGTAGGTCTCCCTCCACCGTCGTTGCGAGCGAAGCGAAGCAATCCATCTTTCCGCACGCGCGGAGAGATGGATTGCTTCGTCGCTTCGCCCCTCGCAATGACGGTGGCTAGCGCGCCATCTTCCTTCGCCCGAGCCACCACAGACCGAGATTCCATCCCACACACGTCGCCAGCGCCAAACTCAGCCCGATCGCCGAGCCGAACTGCAGTGCTGCGACATGCAGCACCGCAATCGCAATTCCGAGGCCGATCAAGCCCCAGGCGCTGTTGGCGAGCACCGCCGCGGTCGGCGGACCGCCGATCCGCGGGTGCAGGATCAGCATCATGGAGGTGAACACGATCGGGAATAGCGCGATCATGCCGCTGATCTTGGGACCGACCCAGCCCGAAGTCGTGACCACCGTCGCCACCAGTGTCGCGACCAGCGATGCCCGCAGCGGGATGTCGTACCAGCGCCGTCGGATCGGCGGCATTTTGGCGTGGCGGTAGCGGGCGAGCAGTGGCACGCAGATGGCAAAGGCAATGACGTTCGCGATCAGGCCGCCGGCGAGCGACCATTGCACCGAGCGGATGATCGCGGCGAGCACGAGCCATACGGCGACCGCCGCGAGGCAACTGAGCAGCGCGCCGTGGCGCTGCGCCAGCACGACATAGGTCAGTCCGAGGAAGATCGTCGCGGCATTGATAGGCAGGCTCGCCAGCGCTCCCTCGGCGATGAAGGCTGCGTCATGATCGAGCGCGAGGAATACGTAGGACGGCCCCGCCGAGATCGGCAGCGTCGCGATCAGCGCGCCGATGACGGGGCCTGAGCGTTCGGTGACGATGGAAGCCGTCACCACGAACGCCGCGGTGATCGCCATGCGCAGGCCGAGCGTCAGGAGGAAGGCGAGTTCGGGGGACATTTGCACTTCTGAGCAACCGACGACATGGGTAACAGTTCTGACCGACGACATGGGTAACACAATTCTCGTTTCGTTCAGGTCTGTTGTTGCTGGGCCTGTGGGTCTTGTGGGCAACGCCCCTTCGCGTTGTCCACAAGTCCACAGGCCTTGCGTTTTGGTTTGTTCAGGCGATCGCCGCCGCGGTGAGTGATCACGCCGAGCTCGATCCGCCCGTAGCTGACGGTCCAGCATCCCTCGTCGTCTTCGGCGAGACCGACCGGCTCGCCTACGAGAGCCTCGCTGATGTAGATCGCGCTGCCGTTCCACTTGATCTCACCGTTGTGACGCACGCGGCGGACGCGATGGTCGACACCATAGCCAGGCTCGCGCAGCACGCCGTCGTAGCGACGAGGGGAAGCTGTATAGCGATCGGCCGGCGTGGCGTTGTCGAGCGCCTGATGCGGACGCTGTTCGTTGTAAAGACGCTGGAACGCCTGCAGGCGCTTGATCTGCTCGCGCAAGGTTCGTGCCGGCGGATTGGCCGTGTCCTGCAACAATGTCAGATGCATCCGTTCATGCCGCACGTTCTGCTGCGGCTTGCCCGGTGCAATGCGTTCCGGCGTGACCCCGCCTTGATCAGCTTCACCGACAGCCTCGACAGCCCACCCGCGCCGCGCGAGGCGAACGGCGAGCCATCGTCGGAGCGCAGATAAAGCGGCAGGCCAAACTCGCGGAATGCCGCATCGAGGATCGGCCACACATGCTCGGTGTCGGTACGTGCCAGCGCCTGGCAGCGCAACAGATAGCGGCTGTAGGCGTCGCTGAGCGTCAGCGGTTCGCAACGGCTGCCATCGCCGGTCAAAAACCAGCCCTTGAAGTCGATGCACCAGACGTCGTTGGCAGCCCCACAATGCGCAAACGGCGCGCTCGAGGGCGGGCTGCGCCGCCGCAGCCTCCGCTTGACCGTCAATCCCTCGCGATCGAACAAGGCGCCGATCGTGCTCGCCACCGGCCAATCCTTGGCAGGATGGCGCCGTTCCAGATAGGCGCGCACCTTCACAGGTCCCCAGCTCGGATGCGCCTGCCGCACGGCAAGGCACTGCTCAAGAACATCCTCGGCAATCGCGTGTGGATGATGATGCGGTGCGCGCGTGCGATCCGACAGGCCCGCGATGCCCTCTTCCTCATAACGTTCGAGCCACTTGTAGCCGGTCTTCCGGCTCACCTCGAACCGCCGGCAAATCGCTGCAAACGACTCCTGCCGCTCCTCAACCGCCATCACAAAGCGCATCCGCTCTTCCACGGCACAGGTTCCCCCAAGTCCCATCGGCAAGGCCCTCCTTGCCGATCAGTTGACCTGTTACCCATGTCGCCGGTCTATTCTGTTACCTATGTAGCCGGTCAGGACCGTGAGCCGACCCTCCCCCTCCAGGGGAGGGTAAACGAGCGATCACACCCGCTTCATCGACACCGAGACTTTCGGGCCGTTCTTGATGGTCTGATAGACCACGCAATAACGTTCCGTGAGTTTCTGCAGCAGATCGAGCTTGTCCTGCGGCGCGTCGGTTGCGACCTCGAAGCGCAGGCGGATCTCCTCGAAGCCCACCGAAGCTTCCTTGTCGACGCCGAGCGTGCCGCGGAAATCTAGGTCGCCCTCGGCGATGACGTTGCCGGCCTTCAGAGGAATATCGGTGGCGGTGGCCACCGACTTCAGCGTCACGCCGGCACAGGCGACCAGGGCTTCGAGCAGCATGTCGCCGGAGCAGAGCTCCAGACCGGAGCCGCCGGTGGCGGGGTGCAGCCCCGCAACCGCCAGCGCGCGGCCAGTCTCGACCTTGCAGGCGATGCCTTCATGGTCGATCGAGCCTTTGGCTTTGAGGGTAATGACCGCGGCCGAGGGATCGGACTTGTAGCGTTCCTTGATCGGGGCCTGCATCGCGCGGAGTTCGGCGGCGTCCATCTTGCTCTCTCCCGACTGTGTTTGTGCGAGTCGATATAATCGGCTGGCGACCTTGTGTCATCACGCCTCGTGGCGGCGTGCATGACATTTTGGAAATCCGCGCCTTTCCAACAGGTTATGGCTGGCATTCGCCGAGGCGACGGCATAGCTTTGCGTTGACCGTACAATCGCCCGTGACAGCCCCTGCGCCGTCCGATATCGGGGAGATCATGGACAGCATCGTAACAGAGGACCGCTCCGGGGCGGATGACCGTTTCGATACCGCGCGGATCACCGCAGCGGTCGATGCGCTGGCCGAAAAACATGCCGGCCGCGAGGACGTGTTCCGCTCGGCGCTGGCGCAATTGCTCAAGGCCGAGATGATCGCCGCGCGCGCCACCGCGCAGGCCGTGCTCTTGAAGGATCGTCACGGCCGCCGCTGCGCCGAGCGGCTCTGCTTCATGCAGGACGAAATCATCCGCATCCTCTATGCGGCCGCGACGCGACATCTCTATCGCTCGCACGTGCCCTCGGGCGCCGAGCGCATGGCGGTCGTCGCCACCGGCGGCTACGGCCGCGGCCTGATGGCGCCGGAATCCGACATCGATCTCTTGTTCATCCTGCCCTACAAGCAGACCGCCTGGGGCGAACAGGTCGCCGAAGCCATTCTCTATTGCCTGTGGGACATGGGATTGAAGGTCGGGCACGCCACGCGCTCGGTCGACGAGTGTATCCGCCAGGCGCGCGGCGACATGACGATCCGCACCGCGATCCTGGAGACGCGGTTCTTGACCGGCGACCGGCCGCTCTATGACGAGCTGGTGGCGCGGTTCGACAAGGACGTCGTGCAGGGCACGGCTGCCGAATTCGTCACCGCCAAACTCGCGGAGCGCGAGGAGCGCCACCGCCGCGCCGGGCAATCGCGCTATCTGGTCGAGCCCAACGTCAAGGACGGCAAGGGCGGCTTGCGCGACCTGCACACGCTATTCTGGATCGCCAAGTACGTCTACCGCGTGCGCGAAACCGGTGAGTTGGTCGAGCGCGGCGTGTTCGACGCGCAGGAATACCGCACCTTCCGCCGCTGCGCCGATTTCCTGTGGTCGGTGCGCTGCAATTTGCATTTCGTCTCGGGGCGCGCCGAGGAGCGGCTGTCCTTCGACATGCAGCGCGAGATCGCAGTCCGCCTCGGCTACACCTCGCACCCCGGCATGCAGGATGTCGAACGCTTCATGAAGCACTACTTCCTGGTGGCGAAGGACGTCGGCGACCTCACCGCGATCCTGTGCGCCAAGCTGGAAGAGGAGCAGGCCAAGCCCGCGCCGGTCCTGAGCCGGATGGTGGCGCGGCTGCGGCCGGCCCCCAAGCGGCGGCGGGTGCCCGACAGCGACGATTTCATCATCGACAACAACCGCATCAATCTCGCCGCGCCCGACGTCTTCAAGCACGACCCGGTCAACCTGATCCGCATCTTCCATCTGGCCCAGAAGAACAACCTCGCCTTCCACCCCGACGCAATGCGGACGGTGACGCGCTCGCTGAAGCTGGTGAACAGCCAGCTTCGTGAGGATCCGGAAGCCAACCGGCTGTTCATGGAGATCCTGACGTCGAACGATGCCGAGACCGTGCTGCGGCGGATGAACGAGACCGGCGTGCTCGGTCACTTCATCCGCGCCTTCGGCAAGATCGTGTCGATGATGCAGTTCAACATGTACCACCATTATACGGTGGACGAGCATCTGATCCGCTGCATCGGCTTCCTGCAGGAGATCGAGCGCGGCGGCAATGACGAGTTCACGGTCGCCAGCGACCTGTTCCGCAAGATCCAGCCCGAGCATCGCGCGGTGATCTATGTCGCGACCCTGCTGCACGACGTCGCCAAGGGCCGCCCGGAGGATCATTCGATCGCGGGCGCCAGGGTGGCGCGGCGACTGTGCCCGCGGCTCGGCTTCAACACCGCCGACACCGAGCTGGTGGCCTGGCTGATCGAGGAACATCTGACAATGTCGACGGTGGCGCAGTCGCGCGACCTCTCCGACCGCAAGACGATCGAGAATTTTGCCGCCGTCGTGCAATCCGTCGAGCAGATGAAGCTTCTGACCATCCTGACCACCGCCGACATCCGGGGCGTTGGCCCCGGGGTGTGGAACGGCTGGAAGGCGCAGTTGTTGCGCACGCTGTATTACGAAACCGAGCCGGTCCTGACGGGCGGCTTCTCGGAAGTGAACCGCGCCCAGCGCATCGCGCTGGCACAGGCCGAATTCCGCGCCGCCTTCACCGAATGGCCGGAGGAAGAGCTCAATGCCTACATTGCGCGGCATTATCCCGCCTACTGGCTCAAGGTCGACCTGCAGCGCAAAATCCGCCAGGCGCGTTTCATCCGCGCCAGCGAACAGGCCGGGCATCAGCTCGCGATCAATGTCGGCTTCGACGAGGCGCGCGGCGTTACCGAATTGACGATACTGGCCACAGACCATCCGTGGCTGCTGTCGATCATCGCAGGCGCCTGTGCTTCCGCCGGCGCCAACATCGTCGACGCGCAGATCTACACCACGACCGACGGCCGCGCGCTCGACACCATCGCGATATCAAGGGAATACGACCGCGACGAGGACGAGGGGCGGCGCGCGACCCGCATCGGCGAGATGATCGAGCACGTGCTCGAGGGCAAATTGCGGTTGCCCGAAGTGGTGGCGCGCAAGGCCGCCAACCGCGGCAAGGTGCGCGCATTCGCGGTCGAGCCCGAGGTCATCATCAACAACCAGTGGTCGGATCGCTATACCGTGATCGAGGTCTCCGGCCTCGATCGCCCGGGCCTCTTGTATCAGCTCACCACCGCAATCTCGAAGCTCAACCTCAACATCGCCTCCGCCCATGTCGCGACCTTCGGCGAACGCGCCCGCGACGTGTTCTACGTCACCGATTTGCTCGGCGCCCAGATCAACGCGCCGACCCGGCAGGCCGCGATCAAGAGCGCGCTGCTTCATCTGCTCTCTGCCGAGGACAACGTCGCCAAGCCGGCGGCGTAGGGTTCTTTCAGTCCCGTAGGATGGGTGGAGCGAAGCGATACCCATCAATCATGTGGAGAGACAGTGATGGGTTTCGCTGCGCTCTACCCATCCTACGGACTCGCGCCGCCTCCTCGCAAGTCTAGTTGGTCCGTTCTGCCGCAGCCCGAGCGTGAGACTCGAGCGCGGCCAAGCTCGCCGTGACGAAGGTAAGATAGCTTGCCTGCGCAATCAGGACGCCCAGATCGAACAGGTCAAATAGGCGTTCCCACGGGTTCTCTACCGGGACGACGTTTGCTCGCCTGCCTCCATCGATAACGATAGGCTGAAACCTGCGGTCGCGGCGATTTGTTGCGGGTTCGATGTCGTCAGAGCAACGGATCAAATGCAAATGTGCTTTCGGCATATCAATCCCCTGAGTTCGGTCGGTGATCCCCAACGAAGCGGGTTTGACCACGGCGACCGGCCGGCAAGGGGTCAGGTCGTTGGGCCTTTCCGTAATACTCTTCCTGCATGGCAAAACCTGCGCTCGGCCGCCATCCGGATAGCCAATCAGCGTAATCGTCGAGGGGGAGCGGACCATTGAACGGAGGTTGATCCAAACATTCCATTCGGTTGGGCGGATCATACCGAGGTTTAGGATCGCAGTCTGGCCCTCGCCCACGAAAGATCGCGCGCCCGAACGTTAAAGGGCCGCGGATGATCAGCCGATTTTGCCCTCCGGGCCTGCGAAAAGCTGCTAGTATCCAGCCTGTTAGGAGGGCGGCGTTGTCGCCGCTGATGGTCGCGAACACCTGGCGACGCAGCGCCGCTCGCGTTGTCCGAGTGTCGGTGCTGATGATGCGTAAGCCGACGATAAAGTCCCTGAGCTCGGCCGAGCAATGGTTGCTCGGCAGCATGGCGCTGGCGTTGGGAGCGGTGGCCGGAATCTGGCTGCTGCTCGGCCCAGTACCGATGGCCGCGCCTCATTTCATTGCGTTCGTGCTGCTGATCGCTTCGCTTGCCGCCTCATTGGTCATGATGGGCCTGGTGGGGCGTACCCGCCGGCAGATGGAAGCCGTGCTTGAGGGCCGACTGAGCGCCGAAGCGCGCGCGATCGAGGCGCTGCGCCACAGTGAGGCGCAATGGAAGGAGGTGTTCGAGCATAACCCGGTGATGTACTTCATGGTCGATGCGACCGGAACCGTGCTGTCCGTCAACACATTCGGCGCCGCACAACTTGGCTACTCCGTCAGCGAATTGCTCGGGAAATCCGTGCTGAAAGTCTTTCCGGCCGAAGAGCAAAGCGCCGCCCAAAGCAACGTCGCCATATGCCTGGAGAATATCGGCCAGACCCACAGTTGGGAGATATGCAAGGTTCGCAAGGACGGCTCAACCCTCTGGGTTCGCGAGAACGCCAAAGCCGTGCGGCTGGACGGCCGATTGATCGTCCTGATCGCATGCGAGGACGTCACGGAGCGCAAGCAGGCTGAAAATGCGCTGCGGCAGAGCGAAATGTATTTGGCCAAAGCCCAGCGATTGAGCCACACCGGCAGCTTCGGCTTGCGCGTCGCCAGCGGCGAACTCATCTGGTCGGAAGAGACGTTCAGAATTTTTGGATTCAAAAGGGCTCCGTCCATCAAGCTCGCCACCGTCATTCAACGCATTCATCCGGACGATCGCGGACGCGTGCAACGGACCATCGACCGCGCGTCCAGCGCGGGCAAGGACTTCGCACATAGCTATCGATTGCTGATGCCCGATGGCTCGATCAAGCATGTCCACGCCACCGCACATGCGATGAAGGATGCATCAGGCGGAGTCGAATTCGTTGGGGCGGTAACCGATATTACGGCGCGCAAGCGAGCCGAGATGGAATTGCATGAAGCGCAGGCGACGCTTGCGCATGTCAGGCGCGTGACTGCGCTTGGCGAACTTGCTGCCTCGATCGCCCACGAGGTGAACCAGCCGCTCGCCGCCGTGGTCACCAACGCCGCCGCATGCCGGCGTTGGCTCAACCGCAAGCCTCCCGACCTGAAGGAAGCGCGCGGGACTGTGGAAGCGATCATCAAGGACGGCAATCGTGCCGGCGAAGTAATCCAGCGGGTCCGCGCGCTCGTGAGCAAGGCAACCGATCAGAGGGCCGCGCTTCACATTAACGATGTCATCAACGAGGTCATCAGCCTGGTGCAGCATGAGCTGCTCATCCACCAGGTATCGTTGCGGCTGGAGCTCTCCCCCGACCTGCCGCTGGTCATCGCCGATCGGGTCCAGTTGCAACAGGTCATTCTCAACCTGGTCATCAATGGCATCGAGGCGATGCAGCCGGTCGCGGACCGGCCGCGGGAACTGGTGATCCGGACATGCCAGGACGAAACCCGGCAGATCGTGGTGACGGTGAAGGATTGCGGCGTTGGCCTCGCAGCCGAGAACGCTGGCCGGCTGTTCGACGCCTTCTTCACCACCAAATCCGGCGGCATGGGCATGGGCCTGTCGATCTGCCGCTCCATTATCGGCGCTCATGGCGGACGGCTGTCCGCGTCCGGAAATGCCGGCCCTGGCGCGACATTCCAGTTTACCCTGCCGGTAACTCAGGAGGGTGCACCGTGACCGCGCGCCCGGCACCGCCTTCCAGCCTCGCAAGCGTCGAGGAGCCGGTTGTCTTCGTCATCGACGACGACGCATCGGTACGTGAGGCACTGAGCAATCTCTTCCGGTCCGTGGGATTGCGCGTCGAGGTGTTCGGTTCGGCTCACGAGTTTCTGCAGTACAAGCTTCCGAATGCTCCCAGTTGCCTGATCCTTGACATCAGGCTGCCCCGACTGAGCGGCCTCGACTTTCAGGCCGAACTGGCCAAGGCCGACATTCACATTCCGATCATCTTCATGACCGGTCATGGCGATATTCCGATGACGGTTCGCGCAATGAAGGCCGGCGCCGTCGATTTTCTGACCAAGCCATTCCGCGATCAGGACATGCTGGATGCCGTAACCGCGGCAATCGAGCGCGACCGCAACAGCCGCGACGAAGCGATGGTTCTCTCGGAGCTGCACGCGCTTTTCGCGACGCTAACTCCCCGCGAGCGGCAGGTGATGGCGCTGGTGACGTCGGGGCTCATGAACAAGCAGATCGCAGCCGAAATCGGCCTGGCGGAGATCACCGTGAAAATACATCGCGGGCATATCATGCGGAAAATGGGAGCGAAGTCGTTGCCCGATCTGGTACGGATGGCCGAGCTACTCGGGATCGGGCCTGCATCCGGCCGGTCGCAAACCTAAGTATGATTTTCCCTCGCAGATTTGCAGCGCACTCTCCCGAGACGCGGCGGCACAGCAAAAGACATCCTCTGGTCGTCTCCAGAAAGAATCGCCTTGTCCAATCGGGCCATATCAATCATCGACGACGACGGGTCGGTTCGCGCCGCGACCCATAATCTCGTCAGGTCGCTTGGTTACGTCGTCCATTCATTTGCATCGGCCGAGGAGTTCCTGCAATCGCCGCATCTGAATGACACTTCGTGCGTGATAACGGATGTCAGAATGCCCGCCATGAGCGGGCTCGAGCTGCAAGCTCATCTGCTCGCCACCGGCCATCGCTTTCCCTTCATCTTCGTCACGGCCTTTTCGGTCGAAAGCGACCGCGCACGCGCCATGAAGGCGGGAGCAACCTGCTTTTTGAGCAAGCCGTGCGACGGGGAAACGCTGATCAAATGCCTCGAGGCCGCGCTGGCGCCAAATGGCGAGGCCGCAACCAAATGAGCCGATCCGGCCCTAGAGCCTTTCGGTTCTGATTGAATCAGAACCGGGCTCAAGATTCTTGTTTTGATGCGTTTTCTTGACGCGAACCGGTGTCCACCCCTGATCAAGTCCGGGCCAAGCTTTCGCTGGAAAACGCTCCAGGGCGAGCCAGCATACGTAAGGATGATCTCGCCAAACATCTGGACGAATTGCAGATAAGCCCCGACCACGCCAGACTTCGCATTGTCCTTTTGGAAAAGAAGGGCGCAGAGCATCACACATTTTGATCGGCAAAATGGCAATTCCTCGGAAGGAGGTCGCCATGCGTACAGAACTGCGTTGCACCGAGTGTGACAGCGAAGGCCCCAAAATCATCTCTCTGCGAAATCCAGCGCGCGAGCGCTATTGCGGGCGCTTCTGTCTCGACAAGGGCCACGAGAGTTTCATTCGCTGGTTACGGCGTGCCAATACCGAGATTGCGTCATGAAAAATTGTTGCGGAAATCCGGAATGCAAACGCCCGTTCGGGCTGGTCCGGCGTAGCTGGTACTTCCAGCAGTTTTGTTCAGCGAAGTGCCGTGAGATCTACAAGCGTCAACTGGAGCGCAACCGGACCTATTGGAAGTGGCTCTACCAGGTGCCGGAAGCTGCGACGCACAGAGACCATCTATCGTGCCGGTGATCGCGGAGCAGCCAGCATGGCGACGGTAAATGCGATGCTGGTGGGCGCATTACTGGCCTGGGGACCCCTGCTGATTGTATTCATCTATATCCTTCGCGACATGCGAAACGCGCCCCGTGACCCCGATTGACTTGAAACGGGTGACGCCGCCGAGCGCAACGCGCCCGGCCGATCCGCCTCTCCTGTTCCCGAGTACGCAATTTCCACGCCCTCGTGCTTGAGCAGCCAGCGCTTGCGCTCCAGCCCGCCGCCGTATTTCACCAGCGAACCATTGGCGCCGATCAGGCGGTGGCAGGGCAGGACCACGCTGATCGGATTCGAACCGTTGGCATGGCCGACGGCGCGAACGGCGCGCGGCATCCGAAGTTTTGCGGCGAGCGCGCCATAGCTCATCGTCGTCCCTGCCGCGATCTTCGGCAGCGCGTTCCAGACCTTCTGCTGGAACGGCGTGCCGGCGACGCGCCATTCGATCGCTGCGAGGCGGTCGAGGTCGCCCTTGAAATAGCCGGTCAAGGCGGCGCGCAAATCACGCGGCGCCCGCCCGTTGTTCAAATTCACCGCGCCATAATGCAGGCGCAGCAATTGCTTCATGCGCGGCTCATAGTCTTCCCAGTCCAGCGCGCGGAGCAGGCCGTCCGCATCGGTGACCAATAGCGCCGTGCCGATCGGCGTTGGCAGGCGCTCGAGGTTGAAGTTCTCCGGCATCATCATTCCCTACAAGGATATCGGCAAGCGACCCGCACCTTTCACCAGCAACCTACTAGCGTCCACCCGAATTCCGCTGCCGGCTGGGTGCGTGCAGGCGGCGCTCGTGGCGCTCGCCTTGATGCTGCTCTGGCTGCGTAAGGGCCCTCCCCCCACTACCTTGCATTGGCAAAACCGTTCCGCCACACTCGCTCCCAACGATGACGTCCGGCCTTCCGAACGGATGACCGGAACAGGATCATCGGTCGAGATCAAGGGAAGGGAGGAGCTATATGAGAAGTGGCGTTCTTCATCTGATCGCAGGCACGGCGGTCGCGATCGCGCTGGTGTCACCCGCCAACGCGCAGAAGAAATACGATACCGGCGCGAGCGATACCGAGATCAAGATCGGCCAGACCGTTCCGTTCTCGGGACCGGCCTCCGCCTATGCCGGCATCGGCAAGACGCAGGCCGCCTATTTCAGGATGATCAACGAAAAAGGCGGCATCAACGGCCGCAAGATCAACCTGATCCAGTATGACGACGCCTACTCGCCGCCGAAAGCCGTCGAGCAGGTGCGCAAGCTGGTCGAGAGCGACGAGGTTCTGTTCACCTTCCAGATCATCGGCACGCCCTCGAACGCCGCCGTGCAGAAATATCTCAACGCCAAAAAAGTGCCGCAGCTCCTCGCCGCGACCGGCGCCTCGAAATTCACCGATCCAAAGAACTTTCCCTGGACCATGGGATACAATCCCAATTACCAGTCGGAAGGACGCATCTACGCCAAATACATTCTGCAAAATCATCCCAACGCCAAGATCGGCATCCTCTACCAGAACGACGATCTCGGTCGCGACTACGTCACGGGCCTGAAAGAAGGGCTCGGCTCCAAGGCCGCGTCAATGATCGTCGCCGAAGTCTCCTACGAACTGACCGATCCGACCATCGACTCGCAGATCGTCAAATTGAAAGCCGCCGGCGCCGACCTGCTCTACGACGCCTCGACGCCGAAGTTTGCGGCGCAGGCGATCAAGAAGGTCGCCGACCTCGGCTGGAAGCCGGTCCATATCCTCGACATCAATGCGAGCCCGGTCTCGGCCACGCTGAAGCCGGCGGGCCTCGACATCTCCAAGGACATCATCTCGACCAACTACGGCAAGGATCCGGGCGATCCGCAGTGGAAAGACGATCCCGGCATCCAAGCCTATTTCGCCTTCATGGACAAATATTACCCCGAGGGCGACAAGCTCAACACCGTCAACACGTACGGTTATGCGACGGCGGAATTGCTGGTGAAGATCCTGCAGCAATGCGGCGACAACCTCACCCGCGAAAACATTATGAAGCAGGCGGCCAATCTGAAGAACGTCACCGGCAGCCTGTCGCTGCCCGGCATGGTCACCAACACCTCGCCGACCGACTATCGCATCAACAAGCAAATGCAGATGATGAAGTTCAACGGCGAGCGCTGGGAGCTGTTCGGCCCGATCATCGAGGATACCGGACCGAGCGGTTAGCGCGCTGCCCCGATCCAAGATACGATTCAAGACACGAGCCGCCGGCGTCACCGCGATGCCGGCGGCTTTTGTTTCAAGGCGCGCGGCGCGTGCATCATTTTTCGGCCGGTACATGTAGTGGATTCTTTTTGAGCAGACGGAACTCGATCCCGAAATTATTCGGATTTCCGATGCCTTGCATTGCAACATGGCTTCCGCCACTATTGTGGCAGCGACGACATCCGCGGCCGACCGGCCGGCGGCACGGTCAGCGCCAAATCATAAAACACACGAGGAATGCAGCATTATGAGGAAGGGTATTTTCCATCTGGCCACCGGCACGGCGCTAGCTTTAGCGCTGTCGGTCTCGACGGCGTCGGCGCAAAAGAAATACGATACGGGCGCGACCGACACCGAGATCAAGATCGGCCAGACCAATCCATTCTCGGGACCGGCCTCCTCCTATGCCACGATCGGCAAGACCCAGGCGGCCTACATCAAGATGATCAACGATCAGGGCGGCGTGAACGGCCGCAAGATCAATCTGATTCAGTATGACGACGCATACTCACCGCCCAAGGCGGTCGAGCAGGTGCGCAAGCTGGTAGAGAGCGATGAGGTGCTGCTGACCTTCCAGGTTCTCGGAACGCCCTCGAACGCAGCCGTGCAGAAGTACCTCAATTCGAAGAAGGTGCCGCAACTGTTCGCCGCCACCGGCGCGTCGAAATTCACCGATCCGAAGAATTTTCCGTGGACGATGGGCTTCAACCCCAACTATTTCGTCGAGGGACGCATCTACGGCCAGTACATCCTGAAGGAACATCCGAACGCCAAGATCGGCGTGCTCTACCAGAATGATGACCTCGGCAAGGACTATTTGAACGGCATCAAGGCCGGCCTCGGCGACAAGGCGGCGAAGATGATCGTGGCGGAAGCTTCCTACGAAGTCTCCGATCCGACCATCGATTCCCAGATCCTCAAGATCAAGGACGCCGGCGCGGACCTGTTCTTCTCGGCGACGACGCCGAAGCAGGCGGCGCAGGCGATCAAGAAGATCGCCGAGCTCAACTGGAAGCCGGTGCACATCCTCGACATCAACGCCACCTCGGTCGGCGCGGTGATGAAGCCGGCAGGCCTCGAAGCTTCCAAGGGTGTGATCAGCGTCAACTACGGCAAGGATCCGCTCGATCCGACCTGGAAGGACGACGCCGGCATGAAGAAGTATTTCGAGTTCATGGCGAAGTACTATCCGGAGGGCGACAAGGATTCGAGCTTCAACTCCTATGGCTACATGACCTCGCAACTGCTGATCCATGTGCTCAAGGCGTGCGGCGACAACCTGACCCGCGAGAACGTGCTGAAGCAGGCGACCAACCTGAAGAACGTTCAGCTCGACCTGCTGCTGCCGGGCATCTCCGTCAACACGACGCCGACCGACTACCGCGTCAACAAGCAGCTCCAGATGATGAAGTTCAACGGCGAGCGTTGGGAGATGTTCGGCCCGATCCTCGAGGACGCCGGCCCGGCGGGTTAGTCGCGGCGAACCAATCGAAACGATCGGCGGAAAGAGCGATCGGCGGTCCTTCGGGACCGCCGATTTTTTTCATGTCGTCATTGCCGGGCTTGGCCCGGCGATGACTGCCAGACCTCATCCTGAGGAGCGCGGAACGCGCGTCTCGAAGGATGAATGGCACCAGCGGGGCCACATGGTTCGAGACGGCGCTACGCGCCTCCTCACCATGAGGGTTTTAGTGCGAGATTACTTCGGAATCTCCCCGAACGTCTTGCCGGCCGGCAGCACGGCATGGCGGATCAGGCGGGAATCCTCGACCGCGGCCTGGCGGTGCTTTACCGCCTCGCGGTAGACGGGATCGCGAATCATTTCCACAAACGCCGCGACATCAGGGTATTCGGCGATGAAGCAATGGTCCCAGCGTTCCTGCTGCGGCCCGATCAGCATCAGCTCGAACCTGCCCTGCCACACGATTCGTCCGCCGAGCCGTTCGAACACCGGGCCGCTTTCGCGCCCATAGGCGGCATAGGCTTCCGCGCCGGTCGCCTTGCGGCCGTCGGGATAGGCGGCCTCGGCGCGCAGCCGGACCAGGTTGAGCATGTGGATCGGACCCGGCCGGTCATTGGCCCTGAATTGCGCGAACACTTCCTTGGTCGGATCGATGTAACCCATGCCGTTTTCTCCTTAAGAACGCTCGTTTGCGCCAACCCTAATACGGCCCCGCCGCACCTCCTAATCCCGCATTAACCTTTCGGTAACCGACCCTTAAACAGCGACCGTTAGCGTGTGGCTGGACGGGTGTGAACGGCGTTTGGCATGGCGTGGGGACGGAAAAAGAGCGGCGGACGCAAGGAGCCGCTGTTTGGGCTTCCGGCAGCGCTCGCGGAGCTGCGTCTCTCGCCCGAGGATCGCATTCCGGCTGCCACCGACGACGACGAACCGAAAAAGCCAGTGCCGAAGCGCAAGCACGAAGACGACGAGGACGAGCCGCCGCGCGAGCGCAAGCCCCGTGGCGCCAAAAGCGGCGCGAAGCGGCGCTCGAAACGCCGCTTCAGGTTTGGTCGTCTCGTTTATTGGGGCGCGGTGCTTGGCCTGTGGGCGGCGATTGCGATCATCGGCGTCGTGGTCTGGGTCGGCGCGCATCTGCCGGCAATCCAGTCGCTGGAAATTCCAAAGCGCCCGCCGACCATTCAGATTGTCGGCATCGACGGCAGCGTGCTGGCCTCGCGCGGCGAAGCGCCGGGCGCCAATGTCGCGCTAAAGGATCTGCCGCCCTATCTGCCGAAGGCGTTCATCGCCATCGAGGACCGCCGCTTCTATTCGCATTACGGCATCGATCCCGTGGGCATTGCACGCGCGGCGGTCGCCAACATCCTGCATCGCGGCGTTTCGCAGGGCGGCTCGACGCTGACGCAGCAGCTCGCGAAGAACCTGTTCCTGACCCAGGAACGGACGATCGCCCGCAAGCTGCAGGAAGTGGAGCTCGCGCTCTGGCTGGAGCGCAAGCATTCCAAGAACCAAATTCTCGAGCTTTACCTGAACCGCGTCTATTTCGGCTCCGGCGCCTATGGCGTCGAGGCGGCGGCGCAGCGTTATTTCGGCAAGTCGGCGAAGAACGTCACGGTCGCGGAGGCCGCAATGCTAGCCGGCCTCGTCAAGTCGCCGTCGCGACTGGCGCCGAACCGCAACCCCGAAGGCGCGGAAGCACGCGCCGGAATCGTGCTCGCGGCGATGGCGGAAGCCAAGTTCATCAGCGACGCCCAGGCCAAGGCCTCGATCGGCCATCCCTCCTACAACGTGAAGCCGGCCGGCGCCGGCACCATCAACTACGTCGCCGACTGGATCGGCGAAGTGCTCGACGATCTCGTCGGCCAGATCGACCAGAGCATCGTGGTCGAGACCACGATCGATCCGAAGCTGCAGAGCGTGGCGGAAGCTGCGATCATCGACGAGCTGGCGGCCAAGAGCGTGAAGTTCCATGTCACGCAAGGCGCGTTGGTGGCGATGACGCCCGATGGCGCGGTGCGCGCCATGGTGGGGGGGCGGAACTACGCCGAGAGCCAGTATAACCGCGCAGTCACCGCCAAACGCCAGCCCGGCTCGGCGTTCAAGCCGTTCATCTACCTGACCGCGATCGAGGGCGGGCTTTCGCCGGAAACGATCCGACAGGACGCGCCGCTCGACCTGAAAGGCTGGCGGCCGGAGAACTATACGCATGAATATTTCGGCTCGGTGACGCTGACGCAGGCGCTGGCAATGTCGCTCAATACGGTCGCGGTGCGGCTCGGCCTGGAAGTGGGCCCGAAGAACGTGGTGCGGACCGCACACCGGCTCGGGATTTCATCAAAACTCGAGGCCAATCCCTCGATTGCACTCGGCACCTCGGAAGTCTCGGTCGTTGAGCTGGTGGGCGCCTATGCGCCGTTTGCCAATGGCGGGCTCGGCGTCTCCCCGCATGTGGTGACGAAGATTCGCACCAACGAAGGCAAGGTGCTGTACAGGCGGAAGGCCGATCCGCTCGGCCAGGTGATCGAGCCGCGCCATGTCGCGATGATGAACACGATGATGCAGGAGACGCTGCTCTCGGGCACCGCGCGGAAAGCAGAGATTCCGGGCTGGATGGCCGCCGGCAAGACCGGCACCAGCCAGGATTTCCGTGACGCCTGGTTCATCGGCTACACCGCCAACCTCGTCACCGGCGTCTGGCTCGGCAATGACGACAACTCGCCGACCAAGAAGGCGACCGGCGGCGGCCTGCCGGTGGAAGTATGGACCCGCTTCATGCGCACGGCCCATCAGGGCGTGCCGGTGGCGAGCCTGCCGAACGCGCAGCGCGGCGGATTTCTGTCGAACATGTTCCAGACCGCATCGCAGGTCAGTGCACAGCCGCCGCCGTCGGCGCCGGTCCCATCAGGCGGCGGATATCGGCCTGCGCCCGCACGAACCTCCACACCGCCACCCAATCCAAATGCGCGCCCGGAAGCCGCGGCAGGACTCGATGGCTGGCTGGTGGACCGGCTGTTTGGAAGGTAGCCCCCGTCGTCCCTGCGAACGCAGGGACCCATACGCCGCGGCTTATCGGTCAAGCGATGGGGCCAGTTGTCGTCGCAACAACGGACGTCGGTGGTTATGGGCCCCTGCGTTCGCAGGGGCGACGGGAAAACCTAATCCTCTACCCCGTAACGATGCAAATCGTTGCCGTGGGTGTCGAGCCAGCGCTTGGCGCGTTCGACATGAATGCAGATGCGGTCGACAACCCTCCAGAACCTCGCTGAATGGTTCATCTCGACGAGATGCGCGACCTCATGGGCGGCGAGATAGTCGAGCACATAGGGCGGTGCGAGGATCAATCGCCAGGAATACGACAACGACCCGGCCGAGGTGCACGAACCCCAGCGGCTCGACTGGTCGCGGATCGACACGCGCCTGACCCGCACGCCGAGTTCCGCCGCATACGCGAGCGATGCCTTGTGCAGATCCTTGCGCGCTTCGCGCTTGAGGAAGTCGTGGACGCGCCGGTCCATGTGATCGTAGCCGCCGGCCACGCATAAAATCTTCTCGCCGCTGTCGCGGGTTTCGGCCCACACCGTGCCGCGTTCGCCGGCGCGATGCACCAGGCGATGCGGCACGCCGCGCAACGGTACGATCGTGCCGGGTTGAAAGGGCGCAGCCTTCGGCAAACGTCCGAGACGGGCGGCGATCCAGCCGCCGTGAAGCTGCGCAAAGTCCTTGGCTTCCGCGAGCGTGCCACGCGGCGGCATCGTCAGGATAGCTTCGCGATCGGTTGGGTGAATGCGTAAGGTGTAACGCCGCGCCCGCCGGTGTCGGCGCAGCCTTATCGCAAAGACTTGCGAGCAGTGTTTGACCAAAAGAGTCGCGGGTTCGGCGGGCCGCCGATAAAGGAGGGCGCGAGTAGCCATTTCTTGGAGTCCGGGGAGTAGGAGTTCGCCCGGATTCTGCCATATCCGCCGCCAGGGAAATCGTATCTAAATTGCTCGGCGCAAAAACAAATCATTTGCCCAATATACAGGGGTTGGGCGACGAATCGCCCCTAGGGGATGGGCCTGGAACTCAAAATTTCGGCTGGAACCGGACGTCAAAACCGGGCTCAAGAAGTGAATCTGAACTCACCTCTTGATTCGACCGGAATTCGGATTGTTTGAATCTTCTCAGCAACTTATCGGCGACCCGGAATCGGTGCCGCCGGCGCACTATTCGGCCGCACGGACCAATGTTGGCTTGATCTTAGCCGCTGACTCATTGGTATTCGTCGCCGACATCATGAAATCGGAGATGCGCGGCACGATTTCGGAACGGAATCGCGATCCGTTGAACACGCCGTAATGTCCGACGCCCTTTTGGACGTAATGCACACGGCGATGATCGGGAATAAGGGGGCACAAAGCGTGCGTCGCTTCGGTCTGGCCGAGCCCGGAGATGTCGTCGTTCTCGCCTTCCACCGTCATCAGCGCCACGCGCCGGATCTTTGACGGATCGACCGGCTTGCCACGATGAGTCATCTCGCCCTTAGGCAACGCGTGCTTGACGAACACGAGATCGACGGTCTGCAGGTAATACTCCGCCGTCAGGTCCATGACCGCGAGGTACTCGTCATAGAACTCGCGGTGCTTGTCGACCATGTCGCCGTCGCCCTTCACCAGATTGTTGAACAGCGCCTTGTGTGCGTCAGTGTGGCGGTCGAGGTTCATGCTGATGAAACCCGAGAGCTGCAAAAAGCCCGGATAGACGTCGCGCATCACGCCGGGATGCGGGAACGGCACTTTGGTGATGACATGGTTACGGAACCATTCGATGCCACGCTGTTCGGCGAGATTGTTCACGGAAGTAGGATTGCGGCGGGTATCAATCGGGCCGCCCATCAAGGTCATCGACAGCGGCACAAAGGGATCGCGCGCGGCTTCCATCATGGACACCGCCGCCACCACCGGCACCGAAGGCTGGCACACTGCGATCACGTGCATGTTGCCGCCGAGTACCTGCAGCATCTCGATGACGTAATCGACGTAGTCATCGAGATCGAAGCGGCCCTCGGTGAGGGGAACCATGCGCGCGTCGGACCAGTCGGTGATGTAGACTTCATGCGTCGGCAGGAACGCTTCGACGGTGCCGCGCAGCAGCGTCGCGTAGTGGCCGGACATCGGCGCCACGATCAGGACGCGCGGATGGGGCGCGCGCAGCGGCCGGGTCAGCTTGCGATCGAAGTGCAGCAAACGGCAGAACGGCTTTTCCCAGATCGAGCGGACCTCGACCGGCGTATGGATGCCGTTAACCTCGGTGAAGTCGAGCCCCCATTCGGGCTTGCCGTAGCGGCGCGTGGTGCGCTCGAACAATTCGCAGGCCGCCGCGATCGATTTGCCGAACTGGCTGTGCGACCACGGATTCAGCGGGTTTTGAAACAGGATCTTGGTGGCGTCGGTCACCGCACGTGCCGGATTGAGCGACGCGTGGCCCAATTCGTACATCCAGTACATCGGCGTCGTGAGCGCCGGACTGCCTTCGGCCACCAGCGGCGGTGCGCCGCCAAACTCACCAATCGGCATTTTATTTCTGACCTTCTGTTTGCGCCGCAGCATAGTGCAGAATGCAAAATAATGCGTCAATGCGCCGAACGGGCCTGTCCACGCGACAAAAGGCGTAGAAACCCCGGAAAACCACGGGAAACTGTGACTTATTCGCCACCCCCGAGCAAAGATCCGTGATGTTTGGCACTGCGCAAAAGAGCGAGGAAGATCGCAAAGGAAGCGGTAAACAGCACCGCGTTGATGGCAAGTGACCAGACCATCAGGTCGATCCTGAGCACGTGATCGATCAGGAGCGTACGCATGCCCTCGAACACATAGGTCGGCGGCAGCATCCACGCGATCCATTGCAGCCAGGCCGGCAGCACCGCGACCGGATAGTAGACGCAGGCAAGCGGCATCAGGCCGAACATCATCGTCCAGACGATGCTCTCGGCGCCCAGCCCGTTGCGCAACACCAGGCCGGAGACAAAGATCCCAATCGACCAGCTCGTGAAGATCAGATTGCAGAAGAACGCGATCAGCGGTAGGCCGATCGCGAAGAAATTGAAATCGAAGAAGAACAGCGCCAGCAGCGTCATCGGAATGACGCCGATCGCGAGCCGGATCAGGCTCATGATCATCAGCGAGATCAGAAACTCGATCGGCTTCAGCGGGCTCATCATGAGGTTGCCGAGGTTGCGCGCCCACATCTCCTCGAGAAACGAGATCGAAAAGCCAAGCTGCCCGCGGAACAGGATGTCCCACAGGATGACAGCGCCGATCAGCGTGCCGCCGGCGCGCGCGAAGAAATTGTCGTTCTGCGCGATGTAGTTCTGCAGAAAGCCCCAGGTGATGATCTGCAGCGCCGGCCAGTAGATCAGCTCCAACAGCCGCGGCCACGACGACATCAGGAGATACCAGTAGCGCAGCACCATCGCCTGGATGCGGTGCGCGGAAATCCCGTGATGGGTGGCGGTAGCGCTCATGGCGCGGTCTCCGCCACCCGGCCACGCGCGACGTCGAGGAACACGTCTTCCAGGGTGGTGCGGTTGTAGCGCGCCATGATCTGGTCGGGGCTGTCGTCATCCTCGATGCGGCCGCGCTTCATGATGATGACGCGGTCGCACAGCCGCTCCACTTCCAGCATGTTGTGCGAGGCCAGCAGGATGGTGGCGTCATGGGTCCTGCGATAGGCCTGCAAATGCTGCCGCACCCAATCGGCGGTATCCGGATCGAGCGAGGCCGTCGGCTCGTCGAGCAGCAGCAGCTCCGGCTGGTTGATCAGCGCCTTCGCCAGCGCGACGCGGGTCTTCTGCCCGGCCGATAGCTTGCCATTGGCGCGATCGAGAAAATCTTTCAGGTCGAGGTCGGAGGCGAGCTGCTCGATGCGCTCGGCGAGATTCTCCACCGCATAGAGCCGGCCGAAGATGGTGAGGTTCTGCCGCACCGTGAGCCGCATTGGCATGTCGACATACGGGCTCTCGAAATTCATCCGCCCGAGCACCTCGGCGCTCTGCTCCGGCATCGCATGTCCCAGCACCTGGACGCGGCCCGAGGTCGGAAGCACGAGCCCCATGATCATGGCAATGGTCGTGGTCTTGCCGGCGCCATTGCCGCCGAGCAGCCCGGTGACGCTGCCGCGCGCGATTCGGAACGAGATATCGTCAACCGCGCGGGTGGTCTTGTAGAGCTTTATCAGATGCGCAACCTCGATCGCGGCGGGACCTTGCGGCCCGGCCGCGGGCGATTGCGCTGGTACTGTCCCGCTATCGGCCATTACGGCCCGTTCATTGAGCCATTGCGGCTAATAGCGCAAGGCTTTGCACTCCTGGGCGGCGGGCGGGCCTGAACCACACGAAATCCAGCAAATTTGTGATCGCGCGCTGCGACCGTTAAACTCCGGCAATGTCCGACGTCGCAGCCTCCGATTTCCGCCATCCGCATCGCTATGTCCGTCTCGACACGATCCTCCGGCTGCGCTGGCTGGCGGCGCTCGGCCAGCTCACCGCGATCTTCATCGTGGCGCATGGGCTGGAGTTCGACTTTCCCGTTGTTGCCTGCGTGGCCGTCGTCGGCATCTCAGCGCTGCTCAATCTTGCGCTGCAGGTGGCCTTCAACCCGATGCAACGGTTGGAACCGGTCTACGCGGCGGCGCTGCTCGCGCTCAACATCATCGAATTGGCCGCGCTGCTGTTCCTGACCGGGGGCTTGCAGAACCCGTTTTCATTTCTGTTCCTCGGCCCCGTCCTGATTTCGGCAACGGTGCTGCCAATCCGGATGACGGTTGGCCTCGGGCTGTTGGCGGTCGCCTGCTCCTCGGTGCTGGTGTTCTTCCATCTGCCGCTCCCCTGGGACAGCGAAGACCCGCTGGTGCTGCCGCCAATCTATCTGTTCGGCGTCTGGCTCTCGATCGTGCTCGCGATCGGCGTCACCAGTCTCTATGCGTTCCAGGCGACCGAGGAGGCGCGCAAACTTTCCGACGCGCTGGCCGCAACCGAGCTGGTGCTGACGCGCGAGCAGCATCTGACTCAGCTCGACGGGCTGGCTGCCGCTGCCGCGCATGAACTCGGCACGCCGCTGTCGACGATCTTCCTGATTTCGCGGGAGCTGGAAAAGACCGCCGAGGGCAACGACCAGTTGGCCTCCGATCTGAAGACCCTGCGCGAGCAGGCGCAGCGCTGCCGCGACATCCTCGCCAAGATCACCCAGCTTTCCTCGTCCGGGGCGCCGTTCGATCTTATGCCGCTGTCTACGCTGATCGAGGAAGTCGTGGCGCCGCACCGCGATTTTGGCGTCACGATCAGGGTGCGGCTTGCTGTCGCAGCCACCCGGGAGCCTGTCGGCGCCCGGAACCCGGCGATTCTGTATGGCGTCGGCAACATCCTGGAGAACGCCGTCGATTTCGCGCGGACGACGGTGGAGGTTAACGCCTGGTGGAACGCGGACACGGTTGAAATCGTCATCTCCGATGACGGCCCCGGCATAGCGCCCGACATGCTGAAACGGATCGGCGAGCCCTATTTATCAAGGCGTCGCAGCGCCGATGAAACCCACCGCGAACGCACTGGCCTCGGCCTTGGCGTGTTCATTGCCCGAACGCTGCTGGAACGCACCGGCGCGAAAGTTTCGTTCTCCAACCGGACCTTTCCCGATCACGGCGCCGTGGTGCAGATCGCGTGGCCGCGCGTCCGCTTCGAGGCCGCAGAAAGTGCTGCCGGGCCAGTGGATTAAAAGGCGTTAAGGATTGAGGAAACCGGAGCTGCTCGACGCTGGGACCCTTGGCAGTGCAAAATTACCGCGCCATATGCTCTATAAGTGCTCCGCATCCGCAACCGGGGATACCTAGCCTTGAACGACATCGCCGAACTGAACGATCTCGCCGACCGCTCGCTGCTGATCGTCGAGGACGACAAGCCGTTTCTCGAGCGCCTGTCGCGAGCGATGGAAACCCGCGGTTTCGCGGTGACATCCTGTGACACCGTGTCCGACGGGCTGGCGCAGATCAACAAGTCAGCACCGGCCTTTGCGGTCGTGGACCTGCGGCTCGGCGACGGCAACGGGCTCGATGTGGTGTCGGCGCTCAAGCGCAAGCGCCCCGACGCGCGCACCATCGTGCTGACCGGCTACGGCAACATCGCAACCGCCGTCACGGCGGTGAAGATGGGCGCGGTGGACTACCTCTCGAAGCCTGCTGACGCCGACGACGTAGTCGCGGCGCTGCTTGCCAGCGGCACCGAGAAATCCGAGCTGCCGTCCAATCCGATGTCGGCGGATCGGGTGCGCTGGGAACACATCCAGCGCATCTATGAAATGTGCAACCGCAACGTCTCCGAAACCGCGCGGCGCCTGAACATGCACCGCCGCACCCTGCAGCGGATTCTCGCCAAGCGCGCGCCGCGGTGATTTCACGGAATCATAGGGTGGGCAAAGCCACCGGGTCGCGCGAATGCGCGCCCGATGACAGGCTCCGCGTGCCCACCATTCACTACAACAATATGGATAGATGGTGGGCACGGCGCGAACGCGCCTTTGTCCACCCTACAGCACCTTCGTCAAAACTCGCCGTGACCGGCAATGAAGCATTGGATGCGCTGGCTGCCAGGTCTCGACACCCTCCTTCGATATGAAGCGGGGTGGCTGAGGCACGATATCCTCGCCGGGCTCGCGCTGTCGGCCATGCTGATCCCGGTTGGCATTGCCTACGCGGAGGCGTCGGGCTTGCCCGGCATCTACGGTCTGTACGCAACCATCATTCCGCTCTTTGCCTACGCATTGTTCGGCCCAAGCCGCATCCTCGTGCTGGGACCGGACTCAGCTCTTGTAGCTATCATCCTTGGCGTTGTCGCTCCGTTGTCTGGCGGGGATCCGGTCCGCGCGGCAACCTTGGCCGGCATGATGGCCATCGTTTCCGGGGCGGTACTCATTCTGGCAGGCATCGCGCGCCTGGGCTTTGTGACCGAGCTGCTCTCCAAGCCGATACGCTACGGCTACATGAACGGAATTGCATTGACCGCATTGATCAGCCAGCTACCAAAGCTGTTCGGCTTCTCGATCGAGAGCGAAGGATCCTTGCGGAGCTTGTGGGCGATCGCCGGTGCCTTCCTTGAAGGAAAGACCAACTGGGTGGCCTTCGGGATCGGGCTCGGCACGTTGACGGTTATCCTGCTGCTCCAGAAATACAAGCGGCTGCCGGGCATTCTGATTGCAGTCGTCGGGGCAACCGCCGCTGTCGCTGCGCTTGACCTTACGACGCGTTACGGCGTGGCGGTTCTGGGTCCCCTTGCGCAGGGTCTGCCAGGTTTCGCCGTTCCCTGGATCGGTCCCGGCGATATAGTCCCGGTGCTGATCGGCGGTTGCGCGATCGCCATGGTATCTTTTGCAGATACCAGCGTGCTTTCGCGGGCCTATGCCACACGATTGGGCGTTCATGTCGATCCCAACCAGGAGATGGTGGCGCTCGGCGCCGCCAATCTGGCAACCGGTCTTTTTCAAGGTTTTCCGATCAGCAGCAGCAGTTCGCGTACGCCTGTTGCAGAAGCCGCCGGCGCCCACACTCAACTGACCTGCGTCGTTGGCGCGCTTGCCATCGCTTTCCTTCTGCTGGCGGCACCCAATCTCCTTCAGTATTTGCCTAACGCTGCGTTGGCCGCTGTCGTCATCGCCGCTGCGATCAGCTTGATTGAGGTCACCGATCTCAAACGGATCTTCCGCATTCAGCCGTGGGAGTTCTGGCTATCGATCGTCTGCTTTGCCGGCGTTGTCGCGCTCGGAGTGATTCCGGGAATAGGTCTGGCAATCGCTATCGCCATTGCCGAATTTCTATGGGACGCCTGGCGCCCGCACTCCGCTGTATTGGGGCGTGCCGACGGCGTCAAAGGTTATCACGACATCACGAGATATACGGATGCACGCCAGATCCCGGGGCTGGTTCTGTTTCGCTGGGATGCGCCTCTGTTCTTCGCCAACGCTGAATTTTTCAAGGAGCGCGCTCTGGACGCGGTTGCGAAGTCCCCGACGCCCGTCCGTTGGCTGGTCGTTGCGGCGGAGCCGGTCACCAGCGTTGACGTCACCGCCGGCGATACGCTCGCCGTATTGGACGAGACGTTGCACGCACAGGGTATCGAGCTTTGTTTTGCCGAACTCAAGGATCCCGTAAAGGACAAGCTGAAGAAATTCGGACTATTGGCGCAGCTTGGCGAGAATTGCTTTTTCCCAACCGTCGGCGCGGCCGTTTCCGGCTACCTGGAAGTCCATGACGTAGAGTGGGTCGACTGGGAAGACCGAGCCAAACGTTAGGGGGAGATTCCCTCACCTCACGGTGAGGAGCCGCGACAGCGGCGTCTCGAACCATGCAGGCCCGGCTGGTGACCTCATCCTTCGAGACGCGCGTTCCGCGCTCCTCAGGATGAGGGTCGACCACCGAAACTCCCCGAATTAAAACTCCCCATGCCCCTGCGGATCTACCAGCCGGTTGATCCGCTGGGCTGCGGCCATGGCAAAACGCACCGTCATCGATTTGCGCGTTGCGGCCGGCAGGCGATGCTCGGGCGCTTCGCAATGCAGATAGGCGCCATAGGCGTCGGCGATGATCAGGCCGGTATCTTCAGGAAAGATCTCGCACGGCAAATCCTGCGTGAAGGCGAAGAACAGCCGGTCGCAATGCATCCGGTAGTCCTGCCATTTCTGGTCGGCGCGCAGATCTTCCACCGACGACTTGATCTCGACGATCCAGATCTCGCCCTTCTCGTTCAGCGCCACCAGATCGGCACGCCGGCCCGACGGTAACGGCAATTCGCTGACGCACGAAAAGCCCAGCGACCGTAGCAGCCGCGCGGTGCCGCGCGCGATTGCCAGCGCCGTCTCCGACTGACGACGGTCGGGCGGAGGCACGAGGCTGATGTGGCGGGCGGGTGATTCCATGATGCTCGAACCATAGCCGATTTCGGGCTGTTCACATATGGGGTCCCGACTCAGCGCTCGCTTGGCCGGGACGACAAGCTCAGGGGTGCCGGCCCATGGCGAGCTGGTAGATCGTCACCAGAACTTCGAACAGGATCAGGAGCACGATAATCACTTCGAGCCGCAGCGAGCGACGCGTGTCGATGATATCGGTCAACACCTGCGCACTCTCTGCAATTACGGCGAGCTTGTGGTTCAGCGATTCCGCACGCTCATTGAGCTCGTATTCGTCCTCCAGCCGGGCATACAGTCGCTCCAAATGCGGCTTGTCCCAAAGCACGTCGGGTTTCTCCGCCACCTCGACCGGCCCCGAAACCCGATGCCGCACCAGAAGCGCGCTACCGATATTTTTCAGGATCGAGCGACGGCTGCCGCGCATACGCCCGCTCAGCGCCAGCTCCCGCGCGAACGGTTCGGTCGTGTCAAATACGCTGGCAACCTCGCGTTCATGCCGAGCCAGAACAACGCTCTTCGCCAGCGCCTCGCCGATCAGGATCAGCCGCTCGGGCGAAAGGCTTTGCAGACAGATCGGCCCGCCCGGTGGAATCTGGTCCTCCCTTTCCGGGGCCAGCTCGACGATTGCGATTTCCTCGTCACGCCGCGCAAACTTGCCCGTCATGCGCATGTCAAGGCCGCGAAGGAATTCCTCTTCTTCCAGCGCGTTCAGTCCGATCAGGACCACCACGCCATAGCGGAAGAGAATCGCGACGCCATTCTCATTGACGCGAAACGCAAGCGGTGTGGTGGCAAGGACATCGCCGCGCTCAAGGCCCGACGTGTTCAGGCGATCGCTGACAAAGAAGGCGCGAGCCGTGGTGCGAGGCCCGACCAGCGACGATGTAGAAGCCTTATTCGATGCAGAATCCTGGCTCATGGAAATCCCAACTGCCGAACCCCGATGAACTCCGAAACTGGCCGGCGAAGGCGATACAAGACGTCGCACGCCAACCCGTCAAACAACGCGCAACCCTATCACGGAGCCGTGTGGATCACACGCCGGATGCAAGATGATTGCAAACCCCGTGTTGACGACCTTCCGGGGATGAATATGTTCCCTGGATGGAAAACAGAACCGATACCCAGGCCGAGAACCAAGCGAAGGCCGGCGCGATGATCGTGCCGGTGACGCTGTTCGAGCAGAACTGCACCATCATCTGGCACGAGCCTTCCAAGAAGGCCGTGGTGATCGATCCCGGCGGGGACGTTCCCAAAATTCTGGAGGCGATCAAGCAGACCGGCGTCACGGTTGAGAAGATCTGGCTGACGCACGGCCATATCGATCATGTCGGCGGCGCCGCCGATTTGCGTGACGCGCTGCAGGTCAAGATCGAGGGTCCCCATATCGCCGACAAATTCCTGCTCGACAACGTCGTGTCGAGCGGCGAGCGCTTCGGCATCACCGGGGTGCGCAATTTCGCGCCCGACCGCTGGCTCGACGAAGGCGATTCTGTCTCGATCGGCGAGCTTGCCTTCGACATCCTGCACTGCCCCGGCCACTCACCCGGCAGCGTCGTGTTCTTCAACAAGGAATTGCGCTTCGCCCATGTCGGCGACGTGCTGTTCAACGGATCGATCGGGCGCACCGACCTGCCCGGCGGCGGCCACGCCACGCTGATCAATTCGATCAAGGAAAAGCTGTTGCCGCTCGGCGACGACGTCGGCTTCATCTGCGGCCATGGCGCCGGCTCCAGCCTCGGCCAGGAGCGGCTGACCAATCCGTTCCTTACCGACGAGATGTGAGCTGAAATTGTCCGGCTGAAGCTGTGATGTCCGGCTACTTCATCAGGCCTGCGGCCGTCAGCGCGCGGGTGATGACGCTGCCGACATCGATGCCGCGACGCTTCGGTTCGCGCGGCGCCGGCTTGTGTTCGCGAACCGGCTTGTGGGTCCTCGACCAGAGTCCGGCGGCGATATCGGACGACTGCAGGGACTCCGTAGCAGCCGACGGAACGATCTTCGGCGCCTGCGCCGGCCTGGCCGCTTCGCTGGCCGGACTGACGCGCTCGGTCAGGCCGAAAAAATTTGCGATGTGATACGACGAGGAAATTCCCGCCTCGATCAGGAATGCGCCTTCCGCGCCGTAGCGCTCGTCATTGCCGGCGAGTCCCAGCGGCGTACCGTGGGCCATATCGGTGATGGTATAGGACTCTACGACGGTCTCGCCGTCTTCATTCCACCAGACTTCGCGCGGATGGCCGTCGACGTCTCCCGTCGACATCGGCGCCGCCGGCAGGCTGTGGACGTCGAGCCACTGCTTGACGATCTCATTGGCGTTGCCCGGGTTGACGGTGCGATCGGCGCTGCCGTGCCACACCGACACTTTCGGCCATGGTCCCCTGTGCTTGGAGGCCTTGCGCACGAGATCGCCGAGCTTGCCGGCGGGACGTGACGTCGATTGCATCATGCCGCCGAGCGCTTCGCGGACATTGCTGGCGATACCGTAGGGCAGACCGGCGATGATGGCACCGCCCGCAAACACGTCCGGATAGGTCGCCAGCATCACCGAGGTCATCGCGCCGCCGGCGGAAAGCCCCGTGATGAAGATGCGGCGCGAATCGAGTTTGTGATCAGCGACCATCCGCGCGACCATCTGACGGATCGAAGCGGCCTCGCCGCGGCCGCGCGCGATGTCGCCCGGATTGAACCAGTTGAAGCAGCTGTTGGCGTTGTTCGACGCCTGCTGCTCGGGCATCAGCAACGCAAACCCGTAGCGTTTGGCGAGCGTCGACCAGCCGGTGCCGAAATCGTAACCGGCCGCGGTCTGGCCGCAGCCATGCAGCACGACGACAAGGGCGCGCGGGGACAGCAATGGCTCCGGCACGAACCCGAACATTTTGAGCGCGCCTGGATTGGTGCCGAATCCGCTGATTTCGGCGAGCGGACTGCCGGCCCCGGGCAACGTGCTTCGGCCATAGATTCCCAAGCCATTGAAGCCGTTCAGCTTCGGCAAATGGCGCAGGAATTCGACGTTCTTGGCGAGAGACAATTGCAGCTCCTGGGGCGAGTCGTTCCTATGAACGCTACCCAGAACAGATAGTTGCTGCACTGCAAACTAAAAAGACCGTGCACTATCATTGCCCACAATCAAATTTTGGCAACTGACGTTAATTTGTCATCCCGTGATCCGACGCATCCATGACAGGAATGCGGCGCAGGCGATGATCGACAACGCAAACAGCGCGCACGCGACGAGCAGCGCCGGCCGCGCCGAGTAGGCGGATTCGATCGCGAAGAAGGCCGCGCCGATTGCGGCCACGCCGGCCGCGTTGGCGATTTGCGCCGTCGTGCCGTACATGCCGGAGCCCGCACCGGCGCTTGCCGGCTTCACGGTCGACAGCACGGCGCTCGACAACGGCGCCATCACGAGTCCCTGGCCATAACCGAAAATCGTCAGCATCAGCGCAAGGCCGATCGCGGACGGCGCCTCGATCCATTCGACCGCTGCCGCCAGGGCCGCAAGGCCTGCAATCTGCACCGCGCAGCCCTCGATCAATACCAGCGTGCCGCGATGTTTGGCCCGTATTCCACTATGCCGCGAGGCGATCACGAAGGTCAGCGCCAGCGGCAGGAAGACGAGGCCAGCCTGCAGCGGGGGAATGTGCAGTCCCTTCTGCATGTAAATTGTCATGACGAGATAGAACGACAGGTTGGCGAAGAAGAAAAAGAACACCGCCGCCAGTCCGCGCATGAACACGGCATCCGACAGCAACGAGAGATCGATCAGCGGCATGCCGCCGCGGCGGGCGACCGCACGCTCCAGCCACAGGAAGGCGGCGATGATGGCAAGACCCACCGCCATCGCCAGCCAGACCGATAGCGACCAGTGCAGGTCATGGCCGAACAGCAGCGGACCGATCAGGCACAAGAGCCCGAGAAACAAAACGATGGCGCCTGAAATATCGAGCCGCGTCCCGGCCCGGCGCGGCGCCATCGGCATGATCCTGAAAGCCGCAGCCATGATGACAGCGCCAAAGGGCACGTTGACGAAGAACACTGCGCGCCAGCCGACGCCCGCGAGATCGAGCGTCACCAGAACGCCGCCGAGCAGAAAGCCGGCGGCACCGGCCAGCCCGAGCACGATGCCGTAGATTGCGAAGGCGCGGGCGCGCGAGGCGTCCGCGAACAAGAGGTGAATGGTGGCGAGCACCTGCGGCACCATCAATGCCGCGGTCGCGCCCTGCGCCAAGCGCGCAGCGATCAGTTCGGAACCGGATTGCGCCAGCGCGCACCACAGCGAGGTAATTGTGAAGCCCGCGACGCCTGCGATGAACACGTTGCGCGTGCCGTAGATATCACCGAGCCTTCCGCCGGTGATGACGAGGGTGGCATAGGCGATCAGGTATATCGCGATGACCGCCTCGATCTGCGCCGCGCTCGCATGCAGCTCGGCCGCAATGGTCGGGATCGCGACATTGACGATGAAGGCATCGACCCCGAACATGAACTGTGCCGCAACGACGGTCGCGAGCACGAGCCAGCGGCGCGAAGTATCGACGGGATTGGAGACGATCTGATGCATGAGAACGGGCCTTGTCCGGGAGTCCTTGTGCCGATGATCTCAAGCCCTGATCATTCCGGCGATTACCTGGCGGGTAACGTTCCTCAAATTCAGCCGGGAAGGCGCGTGTAATTCCGGGCGGCGGCAAGTCAGCCAACGACGCGCGACAACCATGCGCTGCCGGCGGGCTGACGAGGTTGCCTTGCTACGGCCCACCCCGTAGGTTTGCTGCCAAGCAATTCCAAAAGAACAATAGATCCGGAGAGAACCACCCATGGCACGCCTGAAATTCGGAGCCTTTCTCGCCCCGCATCATCCGATCGGCGAGCATCCGTTGCTGCAATTCCGCCGCGACCTCGACTTTGTCGAGCAGATCGACACGCTCGGCTTCGACGAATTCTGGTGCGGCGAGCACCATTCCTCGGGCTGGGAAATGATCGCCTCGCCGGAAATGTTTCTGGCCGCTGCCGGCGAGCGCACCAAGCGCATCAAGCTCGGCACCGGCGTGATCTCGCTGCCCTATCACCACCCTTACAATGTCGCGCAGCGCATGGTGCAGCTCGACTGGATGACCGGTGGCCGCGCCATTTTCGGCTCCGGTCCGGGCGCGCTGGCCTCCGACGCACACACGCTCGGCATCGATCCGATGACGCAGCGCGACCGCCAGGACGAGGCGATCGCGATCATCCGCCGCCTGTTCAGGGGCGAGCGCGTCACCGCCAAGAGCGACTGGTTCACCATGCAGGACGCGGCGCTGCAATTGCTGCCGCTGCAGGAAGACATGCCGTTCGTGGTGGCGTCCATGATCTCGCCGTCGGGCATGACGCTCGCGGGCAAATATGGCATCGGCATCATCTCGCTCGGCTCGATGTCGACGAAGGGCCTGATGTCGCTCGCGCAGCAATGGGAGTTCGCCGAGGATGCGGCGAAGAAGGCCGGCACCAGTGTGAGCCGCGCCAACTGGCGCGTGCTGCTCTCCTGGCACGTCGCCGAGACGCGCGAGCAGGCGCGGCGCGAAGCGCGTGAGGGGCTGATGCGCTGGCACAATGAATATAATGTCGGCACCTTGATGCGGCCGGGCGTCACTGCATTCAAATCGCCCGACGAGGCCGTCGATCAGACCGCTTTCGTCGACGGCGCGGCTTCCGCCATTGGAACGCCCGACGACCTCGTCAACCTGATCAAGAACGTGATGAAACTGTCGGGCGGCGTCGGCAGCATCATCGGCTTCGCGCATGACTGGGCGAATATCGAAGCCACGCGCCGCAGCTGGGACATGGTGGCACGCTACGTAGTGCCGGAAATCAACGGCTACATCGACAGCCTGCGCAAGTCACAGAAGTTCGTGATCGAGAACCGCGCCGTGTTCGAGCGGGCGGGCGAAGCCGTGATGGCGAAGATCCTGGGCAACGAGAAGGCCGCCGCTGCACTCGCGGAGACCGGACCCGGCCGCGTCCCGATCGCCACGGCGAACGCGCCCGATTTGCAGAAGGAAGCGGCGAAGCGGAAGGCGTAATCGGCTTTGTGGGGGCGACGAGATCTGTCTCCCGTCATTGCGAGCGTAGCGAAGCAATCCATAGCGCCACAAGCGGGGACATGGATTGCTTCGCTTCGCTCGCAATGACGGGTTGGCAGCTTTGCCCTATTGCCATACCGGGAGACAATTTAAGGCCGCGACAAAGCCGCCAACACGGGCGATAATACTCGCAATCCGAGGCTCAACCGGAGCAATTGCCATGTCGATGCAGAGTGTGGCTTCCCCCGTCAATATCCCGGTGCCGCCGAACCCCAAGGCGTTGCGGCACATTCCCGGTAACGAAGGGTGGCCGTTCATCGGCAACACGCTGGCGGTGCTGGCCGACCCCAAGGGACAGATTGAGAAGTCGGCCGCCAAATACGGTCTGATCTACCGCACCCATCTGTTCGGCGAGACCAGCGTGACGATGCTCGGGCCCGAGGCCAACGAGCTCGTGCTGTTCGATCAGGCGCGCCTGTTCTCCTCCACCCATGGCTGGGGACCGATCCTCGGCCTGTTGTTTCCGCGCGGGCTGATGCTGCTGGATTTTGAAGAGCACCGCCTGCACCGCCGCGCGCTTTCGGTCGCGTTCAAGTCGGGGCCGATGAAGTCCTATCTCGTCGATCTCGACCGCGGCATTGCCGCGCGGATCAAGCAGTGGAAGGCGCAGCCGGGCGAGATGCTGGTGTATCCGGCGATGAAGCAGCTCACGCTCGACCTGGCGGCAACGTCGTTCCTCGGCGCCGATATCGGGCCTGAGGTCGACGAGATCACCCGCGCCTTCATCGACATGGTGGCCGCTGCGGTAGCGCCGATCCGGCGGCCGCTGCCGTTCACGCAGATGGGCCGCGGCGTTGCGGGCCGCAAGCGGATCGTTGCTTACTTCTCCGAGCAAATTCCGATCCGCCGCGCGCGGGGCGGCGGCGATGACCTGTTCTCGCAGCTATGCCAGGCGACACACGAAAACGGCGCGCTGCTGTCGACCCAGGACATCATCGACCACATGAGCTTTCTGATGATGGCGGCGCATGACACGCTGACATCGTCGCTGACCTCCTTTGTCGGCGAGCTTGCCGCCCATCCCGAATGGCAGCAGCAGTTGCGCGAGGAAGTCAAAGGCCTCGGCATCGAGGCCAACGATCCCTCCAGCATCGACAATCTCGAAAAGATGCCGCTATCGGAAATGGCGTTCAAGGAGGCGCTGCGGCTGAAGCCGCCGGTGCCGTCGATGCCGCGCCGCGCGGTGCGCGGCTTTTCGTTTAAGGGGTACGACATTCCCACCGGCACGCTGGTCGGCGTCAACCCGCTGTTCACGCACCATATGCGGGAGATATGGCCCGAGCCGGACAAGTTCGATCCGATGCGTTTCTCCGACGAGGCCCAGCGCACCCGCCACCGCTTCGCCTGGGTGCCGTTCGGCGGCGGCGCGCATATGTGCCTCGGCCTGCACTTCGCCTACATGCAGGCGAAGACCTTTGCGCGGCATTTCCTGCAGAATCTCGAAGTGTCGCTGGAGCCCGGCTACAAGGCGGACTGGCAGATGTGGCCAATCCCGAAACCGCGGGACGGGCTGCGCGTGGTGGTGAAGGCGGTGTGAACTCAGACCGTAAGGTGGGCAAAGCGCAGCGTGCCCACCATCGAACACTCCGCTCGTGGTGGTGGGCACGCGGAGCCTGTCATCGGGCGCGCATTTGCGCGACCCGTTGGCTTTGCCCACCCTACAATCTGCGATTCACTTCACCAGCGTCGTGAGCTGCGCGCCTTCATCGGCCACGAATACCGCGATCAACTCCGCCGGCTCCGTAGTGCTGGCATTGGCAGAGACCAGATGGGTTGAGCCGGGCGGCTCGAAGAACGACTGACCTACCCCAAACGTCTCGATCGGGCCGCCGGCAAGCTGCGAGCGGATCTCGCCCTTGGTGACGTAGGCGGTGACGGAGCCGGCATGCTGGTGCGCGGGCGTAAAGCCGCCCGGGCCGTAGAACACGCGCACGATGGTGACGCGCTTGCCCGGCACGTTCGGCAGTGCATGCGAGCTGATCGGCTCGACGACATCCTGCGTCGAACCGGTCACGCTGTTGGCGCAGAGCGGCTCGATGATCGCCGACACCGCGTCCATGGTCGACGGCAGCGTCTTGCCGATGACGAAGGCACAGGCGAGCCCGGCAATGATGGCGAGATAGAACGGGCGGCCTTCCGATGGCGGCGATAGCCGGAATGTTGCAGACATTTGCGTCTCCCCTTGCAATTTGTAGCCGTGACCCGACCCCTAACCCTGATCGAACGCCTTCCTAAGCGCAACGTAACCCTGCTGCTGCTGGCTCCAGTTGCGGCCGCCGGTCATGGCGCCGTCGACCACCAGATCGTGGCCGTTGATGAAGGAGGATTCGTCGCTGGCCAGAAACACCGCGGCGTGCGCGATATCCTCGGGCAAACCGGCGCGCGGGATCGGCTGCGCGGCCTTGTAGACCTCGCGCATCACGGCCGAGGTCTTTTCGGCAGCTTCCACCGACAGGCCGAGCGCTTTACCGAAAATGCCGGTCGCGATCGCGCCGGGCGAAATCGAATTGACGCGGATGTTGGCCTCGCCAAGCTCCATTGCCACGCATTTGGTGAGATGAATGACGGCAGCCTTCGCCGCGCTATAGACCATCGACGACGAAAAGCCGGCGAGGCGGCCGGCGATGCTGCCGTTGTTGATGATGCTGCCGGAGCCTTGCTTGCGCATGTATGGTGCCGCATGCTTCATGCCGAGCATCACGCTGCGCACCAGCGTCGCCATCGCGGCATCAAACCGCTCGACCTCAAGGCCTTCGATACCGCCGGTCTGCGCCGGGCCGCCGGCATTATTGAACAGGCAATCGATGCGGCCGAAATTTTCCACCGCAAGCCCGATCAGCGCGCTCATCTGCTCTTCCACCGTGACGTCGGTCTGGCGGAAGATGCAGTTGGCGCCGAGCTTCTGAGCCAGCGCCTCGCCCTCCGGCACGCGGCGCCCGGCGATGACGATTTTTGCGCCCTCAGCGACGAATAGCTCCGCGGTGTGCAACCCGATTCCGCTGGTCGCGCCGGTGATCACCGCAATCTTGCCGTCCAGCCGTCCCATGTTGTTACCCCCGTCGAAATTCGTTGACGTTGACGCCAATATTCCCGCCTCTCGCGGACAAGGCAAGCAAGCTTGTTCCATCGGGATCACCCGGCGCTCGGCTGGCCTTGCTGCCTTCATCGCCACGAAATCCCCGATTTTCGGTATGATCGGCCATATTTTGGATGCGCTGATCACGTGAAGTGACAACCCCGATGAAGAAATTGATCGACGAGCTCAGGCATGGCTGGCAGGGGATCTCCCAGCCCTCCCTGCTTTCCAGCACGGTGTTCGCGGCCGGCTGTCTTGCCTTGTCGACGATCGCCCGGTGGGGCATTGCCCAGCTTCGTCCGGACGTATTCTTCACGCCTTATTTTCCAGCCGTGTTCCTGGCGGCGGCCGTCGGCGGCGCCCGGATCGGGATCGCGACGGCAATCGCGGGAGGCGCGCTCGGCGTCCTCGTCAATTTCAGCAGTGCCACGGCCGATCCCGCTCGGTTTGCGCTGCTAGTGATGTTCTGGGCAGTTTGCGGCTTCGCCATTTGGGGCGTCGACCATTACCGGAGGATCGTCGCGCAACAACGGGAAGATTCGAAACGCCTGGTCCAAGAAGAGGAGTATCGCAAGCTCCTGGTCGAGGAGTTGCAGCATCGGCTCAAGAACAAGACGTCGACGATCCACGCTGTGCTGCACCAGGTCCTGCAGGACCAGCCGCAGATCTGGGGCAGTATCGATCGCCGCCTCCGCGCGTTGTCGGCGACCGACGATCTGATCGCGCGGCTGGACGGCAGCGGCTGCGACATCAAGGATATGCTGCGTTCTGAGCTCGGGCCCTACGGCCATGTCCGGTTCAATTTGAACGGCGATGCGCTGTTTCTGCCGGCCAAACTGGCGGTCAGCCTGGCGCTGGTCTTCCACGAGCTGGCCACCAATGCGGGTAAGTACGGCGCGTTTTCTTCGGCCCGCGGGCTGCTGCAAGTGTCGTGGTCGGTGTCGGACGACCGCCTCAATCTCACTTGGGATGAAACCGAAGGCCCCGTGATCGAAGGCGTCGGCCCGCCGGGCTTCGGCACCAAGCTGTTGCAATCGGCACTGCGCTCGTTCGACGGCAAGACCGAGATCAGCTTCCTGAAGACCGGCGTGCATTGCACGATGCAATGCAAGATCCCGCCGAGCTAGGCGATTGCCGCCGGCACTCGCGAACTCTCTCGCATTGCGTTGACACTCTGTTAATGACGATCGAGCCCGGGGCGGTTCGAAATCGCCGACTCCTACGGTTGTTGCGGCTTTTCGGAAGTGCGCTTAACCAATACTACAACCGACTTTGCCAAGCTCCGCGGCATGCAAAGTCCCTACAAGAACGACTTTCAGGCGGCGGCTACGCAGGCCGTCAACGAAAGCGCAGTCGAATCCGAGCTGAATATCCTAAAGGATATCTTCAGGCTGCTTCCGACCGGCGTGACGGTTCAGGACGAGAACGGCGAGTTCGTGCTCGTGAATGACGCCGCGGCAGCCGCGTTGCAGATGACCACTGCCGCGCCGGAGGCCTCGCACCTGAACGATCGTCGCGAAACCTGCCTCGAATTGCTGCGTTCCGGCCGCCCGGCGGTGCTGGAAGAATCCATTGCCGCTGGCCAAGCCAAGCAGGTATTCCTGACCTCCCACCGGCCGGTTCGGATCGCCGAGCGCAATCTGCTGATCTCGAGCTCGACCGACATCTCCGAACAGAAGGCGTTCGAGGAACATCTGTTCCGCTCCGCCTATTACGACGAGTTGACCGGGCTGCCGACGCGGCGCGTGATCGAACATCGCGTCAACAGTCTCTTGAAGTACGACAACGGACAGGGCCTTTTCGCGTTGGCCTTTCTCGACGTCGATAATTTCAAGCACATTAACGACTACTACGGACATTCGGTCGGCGACGCGCTGTTGGCGGAGATCGCCAAGCGGGTGGGACTTGATTTGCGCGACTCCGACATTCTGTCGCGGATCAGCGGCGACGAGTTCGTGCTGCTGCTCAACCCGGTCCAGAGCGAGAGCGAGGTCGCCGAATTCATCCGCTTCATCCTGCAGCGGCTGAAGGCGCCGTTCTTCATCGACCAGTCTGAAATCTTCGCCTCGACCTCGATCGGCGTCAGCCTCTACCCCGAGCACGGGCGCAGCTATGAGGAGTTGCGTCAAAACGCCGATATCGCGATGTACCGCGTCAAGAACGGCAGCAAGGGCGCCGCGGCGTTCTTTGACGCCAGCATGGAACGCGAAGCCATGGCGCGGATGAAGGTCGAGCAGGCGCTGCGGGTGGCGATCCTGGAGAAACGCTTCTGCTGCGCTTTCCAGCCCAAGGTCGATATCCGGACCCAGGAGCTCATGGGCGTCGAGGCGCTGGTGCGACTGCGCGACGACGAGGGGGTGATTCAAGCCCCCAGCACCTTCATCAACCTTGCCACCGAACTCGGCCTGATCGACGAACTGACTCACCTTGTGCTGGCCGAGATCGTCAAATCGATCGACCTAATCAACGAAAACTTCGGTCCGGACACCACGATCAGCATGAACGTCGCCGCCAAACAGGCCGGCAACCTCGAATTCATGCGCCCGTTCGCCCAGGCGATCGAAGCCACCGGATTTCCAAAGCGCTTCATGATCGAGGTGACGGAAGACGCCTTCGTGACCAAAACGCATTTCCAGGACGAGATCCTGCCGATCCTCCGCAAGCTCGGCGTCAAGATCTCGATCGACGATTTCGGCATCGGCTATTCGTCGCTGTCGGCGCTGGCCGATATTACCGCCGACGAGATCAAGATCGACCGCTCCTTCATCACCGATATCCATAAGCGTCCGCGCAGCCAGGGCATCTTGCGGGCAATCGAATCCCTGAGCGAAGCGCTCGGCATGACCGTGATCGCCGAAGGCATCGAAACTTTCGAGGAACTGGCCTATCTGCAGGCAGCGACCAAGATCCGCTACGCCCAGGGTTACTACTTCTCAAAGCCGATCTTCCTGGAAGACCTCAAGCTGACGACCACGCGCGCCAGCGAGGCGCGCGCTAGCCAAGCCAGCCGGCCGGCACAGGAAAACCGCCCCGCCTATTCGCGCGCCGGCGGCTATCGCCGTTAGAGCGCGCGATTGCAGCCGAAGGACACTCGATTAAGGCTTAGGTAACCGGATTTCCTAACGGCTTATGACATGCGCGCATCGTATGCATGTTCCCGGGGAGAAGGGAGAATGCGCGACCTGTTTCACCACCTGCGAAGCATGAAGGCGCGGACCGCGGCCGCTGGACGGCACCTTGCCGCAACGATCCGGGGCCCGGTGTTGTGGCTGACCCTTTGCGGCGGCTTGCTGGTCGCGGCGATTTTCGTCGGCACCATCATGATGGCCGGCGAGTTCCGTGAGCGCGCGCTTGTCAACAGCGAGCGCGAGCTGGAGAACACCGTTCTTCTGCTCGCCCGCCATTTCGACCAGCAGTTCGAGGACTCCGACACGCTCGCCGACGACGTGATCTCCCGGCTGCAGATCTCCGGCATCGGCTCGGAGAAGGACTTCCGGCAACGCGTCGCGAGCGCGGAAGCGCACGAGATCTTGAGATCGAAGGCGGGCGTCTTGTCCTATCTCGGTGACATCTCGATCTTCGATTCCAATGGAGACATGATCAACTGGTCGCGGCCGCTGCCAGCGCCCAAGCTCAACATTTCCGAGCGGGCCTATTTCAAGAGCTTCAAGTTCGATTCGCGATCACCCTCCATTCTGGCCGAGTCGGTTCGCAGCTATCTTACGGGCAACCTGAATTCCGTTATCGCCCATCGATTGAAGGGCGACGACGGCATCTTCCTCGGCGTGATGACGCGGCGCATCAACCCCGCCAACTACGAAAAGTTCTTCGCTTCCGTCGCGCTCGGATCCGGCGCCGCCATTTCGATGTTTCATGCCGACGGCACCTTGCTGGCCCGCTATCCGCGTGTCGACGCACTGATCGGTCAGAACTTTTCGAACGCGCCGCTGCTGCAGCGCGTGCGGGAAAGCGGCGGCGCACAGACGCTGCGCGTGCAAAGTCCGATCGACCAGACTGCCAGACTGGGATCTGCGGCTCCGCTCGCGCATTACTCGGGCGTGGTGGTCGCGACCAACACGGTTGCCGCCGCACTCGCCGACTGGCAGGAGCAAACCAGTTTCCTGCTCATCGCGGCAACGCTGTCCGCTGTGGTGATTGCCCTGATCCTGTTCCTGATCATCCGGCAGATCACCCGGCAGAGCCGCGAAGCGCAGCAGCGGCTCGAAACGGAGCGGGGCCGGCTCGATACCGCCCTGAACAACATGATTCAGGGTCTGGCAACGTTCGACGCCTCGGCTCGCCTCGTCACCTTCAACCAGCGCTACATCGACATGCACAATCTGTCGGTAGACGTGGTCAAGCCCGGCTGTCATCTTCGCGACCTGATGCAGCATCGCAAGGATCGCGGCTCGTTCGATGGCGACATAGATGAGTTCTGCGATTCGGTCGTGCAGAACATCGCGCGCGGAGAGGCGAGTCACAGCGTCACCCAATGCGCCGACGGGCGCACATTCCTGACGGTGAGAAAGCCGCTGGTGGATGGCGGCTGGATCGCCACCATGGAAGACATCACCGAGCGGCGCAACCTCGAGCAGGAGCGCGACCGCAACTACGCCTTCCTGAGCCAGATCATCGATCACATCCCCTCCCAAATCACCGTGAAGGACGTGCAAGACCGGCGCTATCTGCTGGTCAACCGCGTGGCGGAAGCCCAGTTCGGCATCTCGCGCGACCTGATCATCGGCAGGACGGCCTCCGACATCTTTCCGCAGGCCGCCGCCGAGATCATCGCGGCCGACGAAGAGAAAACGCTGCAGTCTCCCGACGGCCTATTCAAGGACGAACATGTCTGGGAAACCCAGGGGATGGGCCCGCGCTACGTCACCTCCAAACGGCTCGGAATCCGCAACGCGGCGGGCCAGGCCCGTTACATCATCAACGTCGTCGACGACGTTACCGAGCGCCGGCTTGCCAACGAGAAGATCGCGCATCTGGCGCATTACGACGCGCTGACCGACCTTCCGAACCGGGTGCTGTTCCGCGAGCAGATCGAGCGCGAGCTTCGCAAGGCCGCAGGCGGCGACCGATTCGCATTGCTCTATATCGACATCGACGAATTCAAGGGCATCAACGACTCGCTCGGACACCATGTCGGCGACGAACTCCTGAAGGCGGTCGCAGCCTGCCTCAAGGACTGCATCAAGCCCGGCGATCTGATCGCCCGTCTCGGCGGCGACGAATTCGCTGTGATCCAGACCGCGATCGGCGGCCGCACGGAGGTCGAGGAATTCGTGGCCCGCGTTTACGAGGCAATACGGCAGCCCTATCAGTGCCTCGGCCATCATCTCTCGACTGATGCGAGCATCGGCATCGCGCTCGCGCCGGAGGACGGCATCGAACTCGACCAGTTGATCAAGCACGCCGACCTTGCCATGTACGCCGCCAAGGCCGAGGGACGCCGCACCCATCGCTTCTTCGAGCCAGCGATGGATGCGCGCGCCCAGGCACGGCTCACCATGGAGCAGGATCTGCGACAGGCATTGGCCGACGGCGGCTTCGAAATTCATTACCAGCCGCTGCTCGATCTCGCGAGCGGCGAGGTGACGGGCTGCGAGGCGCTGTTGCGTTGGCGGCATCCCGAACGCGGCATGGTCTCTCCGGCCGAATTCATCCCGATTGCCGAAGACACCGGCCTGATCAACGAGCTCGGCGATTGGGTCATGCAGACCGCCTGCACCGAGGCGGCCGGCTGGCCGTCCCGGGTCAGGCTCGCCGTCAACGTTTCTCCGATCCAGTTGAAGTCGCCGACGCTGGCGCTGCGGATCACCGGCGCGCTGGCTGCCTCCGGCCTGCCGCCCGACCGGCTCGAGATCGAAATCACCGAGGCGGTGCTGATCCATGACGACGAAACCGCGCTCGCCATCCTGCATCAGCTCCGCGCCATCGGCGTGCGCATCGCGCTCGACGATTTCGGCACCGGCTTCTCCTCGCTGAGCTATCTGAAGCGATTCCCGTTCGACAAGATCAAGATCGACCGCTGCTTCGTCAGCGACATCGAGGTCGACGGCTCGGCGGCGATCGTGCAGGCGGTGGTGAACATTGCAGCCGCCCGCAACATGACCACGACGGCGGAAGGCGTCGAGACCGAGCAGCAGCGCGAGCTGCTGCGCCAACTCGGCTGCACCCAGATGCAGGGCTACCTGTTCAGCGCACCGAAGCCGGCGGCCGATGCGAGGCGGTTGCTGGGCGCGCGATTGGAGACCGCTACGGCGGTTGCCTGACGCCGTTCCAGCGCGGCGGCGTCGAGGATGGCTGCAATGGCCGAACTGCCTCCCGCCTCCAGCGCCGCGATGGCCTCCTTGGCCCAGAGGTATGAGGCTTCGAAGATTTCCGTGTGGCGATCGAAATCCGTTACATCGATATCGAGCGGTAGCGGCGGCCGCATCACCGTATCGAACGGCCCGACCGGCAAGGTATCGTAGCGCTGATGCGCCACGAGGCTTCGCCACAGCACGTTCACCGCGCTCGGCGCGGCCGGCAACAACTTCTTGCGGAACGGCGTCAGCATCGCGGCGATCAGTTCCAGCCGTCCCGGCAGCGAGGCATAATCGACGTCGAACATCTCCGCCGCCGGCTCGCCGAAATGCACGACCAGATTGGGGCCGCTCTTGAGCTGGTGCATCGAGGCCAGCGGCACGTTGTCGATCAGACATCCATCGACCAGCATCGCGCCCTCAGCCGTATAGAACGGCGGCAACAGCCCGGGGATCGCGCTCGATGCGCGGACCGCCTGCCAGAGCGGCCCCGTGCGGATCAGTTCGAGATTGTGCGTCGACAAATTGGTGGCGACGGCCGCGAAGGGCCGCCAGCAATCCTCGATCCGGCAGTCACGGCCGTATTGTTGCGCGAGCGCGCGATCGAACGCCTTGTGATCCAACAGCGCATAGCGCGGCCAGGTCGGCCGCCGAAAGCTTCGGCTCCTGACGAAGATTTCATGCGTGCCGTGCTCGAGATGCTCGGCTTCGAGATTTTTGGCAAAGCCGGCGACCATGGCCGAGCCGACGCTGGTGCCGACAAAGATATCGAACATCACGCCGCGTTCGCGAAAGGCCTTGTAGATTCCGACATGCGCGGTTCCAAAACTGCCGCCGCCGGCAGCGACGAAGCCGACGGCGCGGCCGCACAGAAAACGGATCAGGCTGTCGATATCGACCTGGTCTTCGAGCGCGACATGGTGGTGCATGAAGGCCGGCAGCCGGGCGAGCCAGGCCGCGGTGCCAGAGACCTCGCCGCTTCGCCGGTCATGGATGCGGACGAGACGTCGGGCCGAAATCGAATGAACCTCGCAGGCGAACGCCTCGATTTCCGTCAATGGGGCCGCAGGCGCCTCCCCGCGGCAGGCGAACACGACCATGTCGGCCTGACGGATGGCCTTGCGCGCCCAAGGCTGAGCCTCGCGGGCGCCGAGATAGACCACCAGCGGGGCTGTGTGTTCGAGCCTGTTGAGCCATTCGGTGACTTCATGCGCATCGAGGGCGCGCCCGGGAAACATCGCCTGCAGGCGGGTGGCATCGACGATCTCGGCATGGGTCGCAGCCAGCCCCTCGCGCATCCGGCGATCGAAGGTTTCCGGCAGCGGCTCCAATCCGCCGTCGATCAGCGCCACCGTTCGCGCTTTCGGCGAAGTGGGGAACGGCGCGATGCGCGCGGTCTCCTTGGCGAACCGCCGCGCCAACGCCGCGAGCAGCGCCTCGACGATGGCGGGAGCCTCCTCGACGAGCTTCTGATAGGCCGGACGCGTCAACGCCAGCACGCTGGTGTCGCGGATGGCGATCACATCGGCGGTGCGCGGGACATCGGCGAAGAAGCCGATTTCGCCGACCAGTTCGCCGGCGCGAAGCTCGGCAATCGGTTCGAGATAGCCGGTCTTGCGCACCGCCAGCGCGCCGTGCAGCACCAGGAAGAGCGAGTCCGACGGCCCGCCTTGCGCGACCAGCATTTGCCCGCGCACCAGATCCTGGCGAACCATGGCGTTGAGGGCCTTTAGCCGCTGTTCGGAACTAAGCGTTCGAAACAGCGCGAATTCCTCCAACGCGGAGCTCCACGCAAGTACCGAGCTCGATCCACTCATTTGGCGGTACCCAGTTGAATTCGCGGCCCGACTTTAGCGCCGCCCACACATCACCGCGAGCGATATAAAGAGTGTGCCTCGGCGCGGCGCAGCAATGCGCCCGGCGTCATCTGGCATTCGGCTGCACTGCAGCATGACGGCCGGCATCCGCCGTCCGCGCTACGCCGCCCACCGGCCGCGATTGTTCTCGGCGAGAATGGGCCGGATCAGCCGGCCAAAACGCTCGGCCTCCTCGTCATGCAGATAGCCGGACAGGCAGAACGAGTGGCAGCCGGCGTCGATGAATTGCTGCACCGTGTCGGCGCACTGGACCGGATTGCCGACGACGGCAATGCCGGCGCCGGGGCGGACTTTTGTGATGCCGGTCCACAGATGCGGCAGCAGGAGATCGCCATGCTCGCGGGCGAGCTGCTGTACGCGCTGGTTCGCTTCCGATTTGTTGTAAAGCGTTTTCATTTCCTGCTTCTGCCGCTCGGTCGCATGCCGCACCAGTTGATCGGCGGCCTCCCAGGCGTCCGCCTCGTTCTCGCGGCAGATCACTTGAAGGCGCATGCCGAAGCCGATGTCGTTCTCGCGGCCATGCGCGCGCGCCATCTCCCTGATCTCGGCGATATTCGAGGCGATCTGTTCCGGCAGATCGCCCCAGAACAGATGCACGTCGGAATGTTTGGCCGACAATTCCCAGGCCTGGCGCGAGCCGCCGCCGAGATAGAATTTTGGAAACGGCTGCTGGCGCGGGCGCGGGCGGATGTGCGCGCCAGACAGTTTGTGAAACTTGCCTTCGAAATTCACCGGCCCGCGCGTCGTCCACAGAGCCTTCAGGATCGAGACTTCCTCTTCCATCAATTCGTAGCGCGCTTCCTTCGGATAACGGACGCCCTCGCCCTCGACCTCGCTTTCGTTCTGGCCGGCGATCAGATTGATGCAGATCCGGCCGCCCGACATTTGGTCGAAGGTCGAGATCATCTTCGCCAGCAGCACCGGATTGATATAGCCGGGGCGCGCCGCGATCAGCGGCTTGATCGACGACGAACGCGCCGCCATGAACGCACCCGTGATCCAGGCTTCCCAGCACACGGAACCGACCGGGATCAGGAGATACTCGAAGCCAGCCTTCTCCGCCGCCTGCACCACGCGGTCGCACAGTTCAGGAGACCCCGGAATCTGCGCTTCCATCAGGCCATAGGCCGTGGTGTCGCCATGCGTGGGCAGATACCAGCCGAATTCGAGCGGACGCATGAACGCTTCTCCGTTGACGTGCTCTTTGGCGCGCTTGTGGCTTGATCGTCGGGGGAATCAGTCTAGCGTCTGCTGGGCCTGGGGCAATTGGGTTCGCCCGCAGCGCAGTTTCGCCCGCATTGCGTCAACACAGGGATGACAGCCATGTCACCGGTTTCACTACTCCTCAACGTGATCTGGGTCGTGCTCGGCGGCGCGTGGATGGCGTTCGGCTGGCTGATCGCGTCCGTCATCATGGCGATCACGATCATCGGCATTCCCTGGGCGCGGGCCGCATTCAATATCGCAGCCTACACCTTGTTCCCGTTCGGCTTCACCGCGGTCTCGCGCGATGCCTATACGGGCCAAGAAGATATCGGCACCGGGCCGCTCGGGGTGATCGGCAATCTCATCTGGCTGGTGCTGGCAGGATGGTGGCTGGCGCTCGGGCATGTGGTGACCGCCATCGTGCTGGCTGTGACCATTATCGGCATTCCCTTTGCCTGGGCACACCTGAAACTTGCCGGCATCGCGCTGTGGCCGATCGGCAAGATCATCGTTCCCGCAAGCTAGAACCTTTTCGGTTCTGATTGCATCAGAACCGGGCTCTAGATTCTTATTTGGACGCGTTTTCTTGACGCGAACCGGTGCCCACTTCGCTCGAAAACGCTTTTAGGTCCGGATCAGCCTCGAGCTATCGCGAGGCCACCGCTTCCTCCGGCTTCAGCCGTTCGAACTCGGCGTCGCTGATCTCGGTCTGGGCTACCAGCACGCTGCAGCGCAGACGTTTGACCAGATAGCTGCCGATCGAGCCGAACCAGCGCGCCAATGCCCCTTGCGGGCGGTGGCCGACGACGACGAGATGCGCGCCGATTTCCTCGGCGACCTCGGCAATTTTCTGCCCGGCATCGCCAACCTCGAGCCGCGCGGTCGGCGAAAATCCCAGCGCCTTCAGCCGCTCGGTGCCTTCGTTCAGGATGGCCTTGTAATCCTCAGTCTGCAGCTCGATCGGGATCGTAAGCCCGGCCTCGGGCGTCATGATCGAGGAGACCTCGACGACGGCGAGCAAAAACACCTCGGAATGGCAGAGTTGTGCGAGCTTTGCGCCCTCCCGCAACGCGCGCCGCCCCTCGACCGAACCGTCATAGGCGAGAAGAACCTTCTTATACATCGGACGTCCCCATCCATGGTAGAAGATCAACGCGTCAAGACTACCACCAATTGGCCGGAACGGATCGGAATTTTGATAGGAAACGCGGCCGGCGTCGTGCCACCTTCGTCTCAGCACCCCGGAGGGGCCGGTTGCCCCTGCCCGGCCAATCGGCTAAATGAAGCCCTGTTGCACCCGTAGCTCAGCTGGATAGAGCGTTGCCCTCCGAAGGCAAAGGTCACACGTTCGAATCGTGTCGGGTGCGCCAATCAGGCACAGTGGTTTGATTTCAGGCCAAACGCCTGAGCGCACCCCGCATCTCCTGCGCCAACTCCTTGCCATTGACCAGGTCAGCCGTCCGCGAGGACAGCTCCAGGGCCGCCTTCGGGCATCAAGTCGAAGACAGGTTTGCTCCTGTCGAGCGGGGCCCAAGCTGGAGCTCGGCTGGCGTAGACGGTTATCTGCGGCTCCACCTGATCGGGATCGTCCAGGCTGGACACGCGGATGAATGTCATGCCCGGGATGCCCGTGTTCCGTGAGAAGATGGCGCATCCGCATGTAGGGCAGAAGGCGCGGATAACGATGTTGCCGCTGTCCGCCGCGCGTTCAAACGCCTTGGTTTCTCCGGCTAGGCTAAAAGCAGAATCGGGAATGGCCGCATGCGTGCCGTGGCTCGTGCCGCTGGCCTTACGACAGTCGGTGCAATAGCAATTTCCGACCATCATCGGCTCGGCCTGCGCGGAATATCGTACCGCGCCGCAGAGGCAGCCGCCCGCGAGATTCTTTGTCATACTCGATCTCCTCTCATGCTCAGGTGATGCAATTGAGCATCCACTGGACGCCGAACTTATCCGTGAATTTTCCGTAGTAGCTGCCCCAAGGCTGAATACCGAGCGGGGTTGTGATCTGGCCACCCGCGGACAGCCGTTGAAACAGGCCTGTCATTTTTGCCCGATCGTCCATCGTGATGATATGTGCCGATCCGCGCATGGGTTCGGCGTCATCGTTGTCCGAGGCATAGAAGAGCACTCCCGGCCCCTCGAATTGTGCAAGCATTACCTTGCCGCGCATCTCTTCATTGGCGACCGGCATGCCGCGATCGCCATAGCGAACGATACGATTGACGCGCCCCAAGCCGCATTCCGTGTAGAAGGCAAGCGCCTGTTCGCACGTCGTCGTAAAGAACAAGAAGTTGGAGAGTTGCATGGTGGCTCCGATCAGAGGAGGGAGGATTACTGGCCAGGTGCTGGCGCGCTAGATCAGGAGGTGCGACCGGTCGATCCGCCTGACATCAGCTTAGCCTCACGAGCTGCTTGCCGAGATTCGCACCCTTCAGAACATTAATCAGTGCCGTTGGCGCGGCGTCGAGGCCCTCCGCTATTGTTTCGCGATAGACGAGCCGACGCTCGGCGACGAGCCGCACCAGTTCAGCGCGCGCAGCAGGCCACAGATCGCGGTGATCGGATATGATGAAGCCCTGCATCACGAGGCGCGCTGTGAGAAGCATGCTGGTGTCCGCGAGCGGAAGTGGCGTCGTGTCGTAACCGCCAGAAATCTGTCCGCAGACGGCGACGCGGGCGAATGTGTTGAGCCGCCGCATGACAGCATCAAGAACTGCACCGCCTACATTGTCGAAGTAGCCGTCGATGCCGTCGGCCGCCGCGGCCGCAAGCTGGATATCGAGATTGCCCGCCTTGTGGTCGATGCAGGCATCGAGGCCGAGATCGTCCACCACATGACGGCACTTCTCGGGGCCACCTGCGATGCCTATGACGCGGCACCCCGCCTGCTTGCTCAACTGCCCAGCCACGCTTCCAACCGCACCGCTTGCCGCAGAAACAACAATCGTTTCGCCGGATTTGGGACGAATGATGTGGCGGATGCCATACCATGCGGTCATGCCGGGCATCCCGGCGACGCCGAGATAGGCCTGGAGCGGGACCGCTGACGTCTCCACTCTCACAAAGCCAGCACCGCTGTCGATTGCATAGAGTTGCCAGCCGCCTAAACCGACAACACGATCTCCCTCCGCAAAGCATGGATGGTTGGAGGCGATGACATCGCCTGCTGTCGTGCCACCCATTACTTGGTCGAGCGGCTGCGGCGGCGCATAAGAACGCGCTTCGTTCATCCGCACCCGCATATAGGGATCGATGGACAGCCAGCGGTTCTGAACCAGGAATTCACCTGGCTGGAGATCGCGCACGGGTACGGCACGGTGACGGAAATCGTCGGCCGCGATATCGCCAAGCGGACGCCGCGCCAGAGCGATTTGCCGGTTCGTCCGCCCGGTCATTTTCTGCCGCCGTCGGCGTCGAGCGCGCCGAACTTCATGGCGATCATCTCCGGCGTGTAGGTTGCTCCGCCGAGGTACCAGTGCGGCGCCGGCTGCTCCTCGATCCGGACCCATACTCCTTTGCGAAACGCCTGATCGCCGCGTCCTTCGATCTCGACCATGACGTCGGCCACCCGTTCCAGCAGCCGCTTCTTCTGCTCGTTGTCCAAAATCCCTTCAATAGTCTGAACGATTACATGGGGCATCGTTGGCTCCTGCGCTTGTTGACCAAGGCAATCTGACGCCAGGACGTGGCGATTGACAGTGGCGGATAGGACATTGTTCGGGCATAATCGGCCACATGCGGAAAAGCACGTCATCGCGCCATATCAACGTTGCCATCCTCGCCCTTCAGGACTGCATGCCATCGGCCGTGATGGGGATTGGCGACATGCTCGCCATCGCCAACGCAGCGATCGCCCGTAACAGCAGAGCGATCAAATTCAGATGGCACGTCGTATCGACCGGTACACGAGGCGTTGCCATGGCTCGCGGAATGAACGTCGTCGCCGACGGCGTGATCAAAGCCAGCACCAGCTACGATGTCGTGCTGGTCCCCGGCCTCCTCATCGATCTCGCCGCGACAACGCAACGCCTTAATGAGATCGACCGCGTTGCAGGCTGGTTGCGCCGGCAGCACGCGAGGGGTGCGATTGTTGGCGGATTTTGCACCGGTGTTTTTGTGCTTGCGCAGGCAGGCCTGCTTGACGGACGACGCGCCACCACGACCTGGTGGCTGCAATCCGAGCTCAAGCAGCGTTACCCGAACGTCGACTTGTCGCTCGATGCCGTCGTGACCGAAAGCGATCGTGTGATTTGCGCCGCCGGTCCGATGGCCTGGATCGATCTCACATTGCGGGTCATTGAGATTGCTGCGGATGTGGAGACTGCGCGGGCTTGCGCTGATTTCGCCGTGCTCGACACAAGCCGACGAACCCAGACGGGCTATTTGCCGCAGGGCTATCTGCTCAAGCGCAATCCCTGGCTGGTCGAAGCCGAGATGATCGTGCGGCGGTCCGGTGCGAAGCCATTGGCGGTTAGTCAGCTAGCCAAGGCTCTTGGTGTGCCCGAGCGGACGCTGCACCGGAAGATCAAAGCGCTTGCCGGCGAACCGCCACAGGCTTTCATTGTTCGAATTCGCATGGAAACAGCGCGCACCCTGCTTGAAACGACCAGGCGAGCGGTCAAGGACATTGCGCACGCGGTCGGCTATGAGGATGAGAGCAGCTTCCGCAAAGCCTTTCGTAAACTGCTCGCAATGAATCCAAAGGACTATCGGGCCCGCAGGGCGATTGCCGCCCGGATCTAGCGCTCCGACCGTCAGCGCCGCGCGAGACTGCAATGCGCGCCGGATGGCGATTGGAAGCCGATAGAGCGTTGCCATCCGATCCCGACCAATACGTCGACGGGGCTCACATACTTCTGGGCCGCGAGCGTCGCCTCAGCAGCTCTGATCACGCGGTCGTTGAGTTTCTTGCGGTTGTCCGGATGCATGTCCGCCCCCTCGGCGTGCCGTGGTCATCAGGACGGAGTCCGGCGCCCGATGCCGCGTCAACCGGCGAGCCCAAAGTCATCTCTCCGACGACGGAGTCGATCTGGCATTGGCTTGCATGGGCGTGCGCGCATAGGCCTCGGGGATAATAATCGAGGGATCGGCCGGGTCCAGCGCATCGTGCGTGACCACCGTCCCCACGAGTGCTGTCGAGGCAAGATCGAAGTCGGTTTTCTGTGGCGAAGCGAGCGAGACCTGCACCCGCGTGCGATACAAAACGTAGGCCGCGAGCAACGCCTGGACCATCGCGGTGAACAGGAACAAGGCGCGTGGCCCTTCCGCCGACATGAAGGCAGCGGCAATGAGCGGTCCGACCACTGAACCGAGGCCGTTGGTGAGCAGGATCGTGGCGGCGATCGGTACCACATCACTCGCTGGGGTCTTGTCATAGGCATGAGCCGCAGCAAGCGAATAGCCGGGCAGCGCGAGCGCCCCGAAGAGAATACCGAACAGCAGCAGCATCATTCCGGATGCGGAGATCAGCCACGAGGCAACGCCCGCGGCGGCGGCTCCGATCAAGAGAACGAGCAGCACCAGGCGGCGATCGACGCGGTCGGACAGACGGCCTACCGGCCACTGGACGATCGCTCCTGCCAGCACCGCCGTACTCATGAACAGCGCCACCTGATCGATGCTGAGGCCGCTACCTGCGGCCGACAGCGGCGCAAGGCCCCAGAATGCACCGTTAGCTGCGCCAATCATGAAACTTGCGACCAGCGCGACCGGTGCCGCGCGGTATAGCTGTCCGACGCGAAAGCTGACGGTGGTAATCGGTGCTGGTTGCGCCGCACGGGTCAGGGCCACCGGAACGATGGCCAGCGAGGAAAGCATGGCGGCCACCATGAAGTTTCCAGCCTCAGCGACCGGATAAAGCGTCACCAGGGCCTGACCAAATGTAATGGCGCCATAATTGACCACCACGTACGCTGACAGCACGAGCCCGCGAGTCTCGTTGGAGGCGCGATCGTTGAGCCAGCTCTCGACCACCAGGTAGAGACCGGCGAGGCAGAGGCCGGTTACTCCGCGGAAAACTATCCAGGCCACGACCACCGGCGCGAGCGCGTGGGCAAGCGCCACGGCAGCCGCCACCGCCACCATCGCTGTAAAAGCGCGAATGTGTCCCGCGCGCTGGATCAGATAAGGCGCGAGCAGACAGCCGCTGACGAAGCCGACGTAATAGGCCGAGCTGATGACACCGAGCGCAAGATCGTCAAAACCTTCCGCGCTGCCGCGTAACGGCAGCAACGTGAATTGCAGCCCGCTGCCCGCCAGCAGGAACGCGAGCCCCAGGAGCAACGACACGATCGGGCGCAGGGTCTTCGGCATCCGGATCGACCCAACAGTCATCAGAGACCAGATTCATTGAACCCATAATGTGTTGATAAGACCGTAGATCATAAGAAGTTTCGCGCCCGGCGTGCCGGATGCGCTCCGCGCGGACCATTGCCGGCCATCGAGCGCGACACCGAGGGCATGCGGCGGAAACTTTGGCTTGAAGTCAGGCTACGGAAAGCACATTTGACAACCGCCCGCTAAACATCGTCAGAGGTGACATGGCCGTGTCCAACCCGCGCGACTTTCACGCTCCGCAATCGTCCTACACAAGAGAGGATCTGCTCAAGTCGAGCGAAGGCGGCTATTTCGGCCCGGGCAATGCTCAGCTTCCGGCACCGCCCATGCTGATGATGGACCGTATCATCGAGATCAGCGTAGACGGCGGCGAATTCGGCAAGGGCCATGTCATCGGCGAGCTCGATATCACGCCGGACCTCTGGTTTTTTGGCTGTCACTTTGACGGCGACCCTGTGATGCCGGGGTGTCTGGGTCTGGATGCCATGTGGCAGATCATCGGCTATTGGCTCGGCTGGTCGGGCTCACCAGGCAAAGGGCGCGCGGTGGGCGTCGGCGAGGTGAAATTCCGAGGCGACATCAAGCCGGACGTCAAGCGCGTTCGCTACGAGGTCAGCATGCGCCATGTCCGGCGCGGCAAACTGGCTGTTGGAATTGCAAACGGCCGTGTCTTTGCCGACGATACATGCGTCTATATCGCCAGGGATATGCGGGTCGGACTGATAGCGCCGGCGAGCTGATATGCAACCCAGGAAAGAAGCCGCAAGCGGGCTGCCGTAAATTTCGATCGTATCACTGTCGAGGATGGCAGTTGGATCGATCGAGTTACCCATCTGGGACGGCGAAGGTAAATGGATCTTACCCACGCCGCCTGAATTCGTTAACTAGGAGCGCACCGCCGTCAGTTCACCGCGCAGCTTGCGGAGTGGGTTGGCGTATTGCCGGAAGCGGCCTGACAGAAAGCCTCATAATAGGCTTCCAGCTCCGCTACGGCGCGATGCTCCCATTCCCTGGCTTGCGCCAGCAGGGAACCGCTATGAAGCGGCCGGAAGGCCGCGGTCTGGCGGTACAACGATGCGATTGTACGGTAGCGGCGAACGTTTTCCATGATGGCCAGCCCGTTCATTGTTTGGATCTCCCCATTCCTTTCCCGGAGACGAATTTGCGGCAGAACGATTTTCGATTAGTTAGCGGGGTTGGAAGAGAGCGCGTGTGGTTTCCGAACTGTTGATGGCGGATGCGCAGGGGATGGACGCGGCTTGCCACGGCAATGCCGCCAACACCCTCGCCTGCGGACATGCGCGCGGCCGCGCCGCGATAACGCGCAAACTATCTCGATGCCGGACACGTTGGGCCAAGCTCGACCGGTTCACTCATTGGCGCGAGCTGCCTGCAGCGACTTGCTGCTTGAGCAGATCACACCTTGCGAACGATCGTTGGCCGAAGAGAAGGACGCGCTGCTCCCATGCCCTGCGGCCGGGATCAGCAATATGCAGGCACAGTAGGCCAGTCCGATACCGAGAAGTGATGCGGACAAGACCGCGGCGGCGATCCGCCAAGCAGCCTGCGTTCTCTGCGGTGACGGCGGCGGTCTGCCGACGGCGACGAGCGACATTTGGCTTGAGCTGGACACGGCCCGGGATCCTGGCAGAGCGCGACCGCGTTAATGGTGCTTGTGCGCGGCACCATTGACGCCACTGACGGCGGCTCCGGCATTTTCCTCGACGTTGTAGATGATATCGACAGGCCCCGCCTTCTCGAACACCAGCGTGCCCTTCACCTTCTGGCCGATCAGGAACGGCTCCTTGAGACCCATCAGCAGGATGCGATAGGCGCCGGGCTTGAGCTCCACGGTCTTGCCGGGCTTGATCTCGAGACCGTTCGCGAGCGGGCGCGTCTTCGCCATACCGTCCACATCGACCACCTCGTGCACCTCGATCTGGCCTGCCACGGGCGACGTGCCGCCGATCAGACGATCCGCAGTCTTTCCCTTGTTGGTGATGGTGAGATAGCCGCCCGCGATATTGGCGTCCTTCGGGGTCGGTCGCGACCAGGGATGGCCGATGTCGAGCGCGCCGACCTTGTACTCGTGCGCGCCGGCGCTGGTCGCAATGAGCAAACTCGCTGCGACAAAAATAGCCGCGGTGACAAACACAAAGATATCTCTGACGATACTTGTCATAATTGTCCTACTCCGATACGCGCGCTGGACATCGAAGCGTGTAGAGAATCAATCGGACGCGATTACGGCTGGCGCTCGCCGTGATTACGGCCGCTGCCGGACGTGATTGCGGCCACTGTGCTGTGACGCGAGCGACCCCGGACATACAACCAAGCAAACGATTGCGCCTCTCTCGCCATTCGCCCAACATGCGTCAGCCACACGGACGTCACGCCGGCGACGGCGCGTCCGCTTTTCCGCTTCCCTTCCGTCGCGGGCAAGCCGCGCTTCTCGCAAGATCCAGTCAATCTCGCGCCCGATTGCGATGGCTAATCGCCGGACAGTGAGTACAGGGGGCGTATGTGTGTGCGTATCTTAGACGGCCGGCGGCCGGCATCTTTTCATCCATGATACTTTTTTTCACCGCTCCCGCAGACGCGCATCATCCGGGCGGCGGCGGCAATACCGGCAGTGGCGGCCCCATCAACACCATCTCGGCCGACACGCTTTCCGAAGGACTGATCGCAGCATCGATCCGCTATGAATTCATCAGGCTGGGCCAACTCAGCGATGCCGACCTGCTCGCCGCAGCAAACCGGGGCACGCACGCGCATTCGATCCGCTCGATCGACAGTGTCTCGCTTTCGGTGGCCTACGGCATCACCAACGACCTGACCGTTGCTGTTCGCGCAGCCGGCGTGCGGCGCTCGGATATCCGCGAGCCCGGGGGGGACATGCTGAGCGGCGGCCACATGGGCATGATGAATGCGAGCGACATGAGCGGCCTGATGAGCCCCGACGGCATCAACCGGCGCGGCAATTCGGCGGGGTTCGGCGACGTCACCATGCTCGGGCAGTATCGTTTCCACAGCAACGCGCAGAGCGGGACGTCGGCCGCCATGCTATTCGGCTTCAAGGCGCCGACCGGCAGCACCAACCAGCGTGACGCTGCCGGCCAACTATTCCAGGCCCAGTTTCAGCCGGGCTCCGGCTCTTGGGACGGCCTGTTCGGCGCCGCCTTCACCAAGCGCACCGGCCGCTGGTCGTTCGACGTGAGCGGCCTCTATTACCTGATCAGCACGGGCACGCAGGACACCAATCTCGGCGACCGTTTTTTGTTTGGCACCGCCGTGTCGTATCGCCTGGTCGGGCCGACCGGATCCGCGAAAGAGGTGGAGCTGCACGAGTATTGCATGCAGCCGCGCAATCAATTGCAGGAGCATTGCCTCTATCACGCCAACCACGACCACAGCGACATGAAGAAGACGCCGTACACGCTCGACCTCGTGCTCGAGCTCAATGGCGAGTGGCACGACAAGCAGCGCATCGCCGGCATTCCCGACCCCAATTCGGGCGGCACCACGGTCTATCTCTCGCCCGGCGTGCGCGTCGGTTTCGATCGCTTCTCCGGTTTCGTCTCCATCGGCGTGCCGGTCATCAACCAGCACAACGGCGTTCAGTCCAAGCCGGACTATCGCGTGCTCACGGGAATCGGCGCGCGGCTGAATTGAACGCTGACGCCGCTGGCCGATTGAGGCGCGCGGCTCGGGCGCGAGCTCAATTTGCGGGTCGGCGACTGATCATCGCAAGTCCCTTCCAAACGCGGAAGGGCTGACGCGAGAGTCACGCCGCGCGGATGTTGCCGAGGAATTTTCCGGTTTCAGTTTTGAGCTGCTCGGATTGCGACGTCAGTTGACCGGCGGCATTGAGCACGAGGATCGCGGCGGCGTCGACCTTGCTCGAAGCTTCGCGCACGCCCGTGATGTTTTGCATCACCTCTTGGGCGCCTTGCGCCGCCTGCTGCACGCTGCGGGCAATCTCGTTGGTCGCAGCACCCTGCTCTTCGACGGCGGCCGCAATAGAGCCTGCGATCTCATTCATTTGCCCGATCGTGGTGCCGATCTCGCGGATTGCATTGACCGTCGAACCGGTCGCATCGCGGATTTCCTGGATCTGGCTGGTGATTTCGTCGGTAGCCTTGGCGGTCTGCGACGACAGCGCCTTCACTTCGTTGGCGACGACGGCGAAGCCTCTGCCGGCCTCGCCGGCCCGCGCAGCTTCGATGGTCGCGTTCAATGCCAGCAAATTCGTCTGTCCCGCGATGGTCTGGATCAGCGCCATGACCTCGCCGATCTTTTGCGAGGCCTCGACCAGACGGCCGACCATGGCCTCGGTCCGGTTGGCCTGCCCGACCGCATTCTGGGCAATTGACGAAGATTGGGTAACCTGCCGCGCGATCTCCTGGATCGACGACGACAGCTCCTCCGCCGACGCCGCAACGGTCTGCACGTTCGACGCCGTCTGCTCGGCCGCGGCCGCGACCTTCGCGCTCTGATCCGTCGTTCCCACCGCAATCGTGGACATCGACGAAGCGGAATTCTGCAGCTCGTCGGCGGCCGTTGCGGTGCCCCGGATCACCCCGCCGATGCTGCGCTCAAATTCGTCGGCGATGCGGGACAGAACCGCTTGCCGCTCCTCGGCGGAACGCGTCTTCATCGCTTCCTGTTCGGTGCGCAGCCGCGTGGTTTCGACCAGATGATCCCTAAAGACCTGTAGGCTTCGCGCAATCCGGCCGATCTCATTGGTGCGGTCGACGAACGGAATCTCGGCCGCAAAATTGCCCTTGACCAGCTCGTCCATGGCCGAGCAGGTTCTGTTGAGCGGAACGACCATGCCGCGGCCGAGCCAGAATGCCGAGAAAGCCGCAATTGCCAGCCCGGCCAGCCCAGCGATCCCGGCCCAGATCATCCGACTGAAGACCACCGCGTCGATGTCGTCGACATAAACGCCGGCCTGGATCGCGAGAGGCTTGTCGCCTGTGCCAAACGCCCCGACATAGGCAATCTTGCGAAGTTCGGCGCCGCCGGCGGAGCGGGGCGCCAGATACTCGACAAAGCCGCCGCCGGCGCGCGCGGCCCGCACGATGTCCTGGATCAACAGCTTGCCGCTCTTGTCCTTGAACTCCCAACGGTTGACGTTGATGTATTTCGGATTGACGTGCACATAGGTGACGCCGGCATCTGCGCTTCCCGTGCCGTACACGCCGATGTAGTCGGCGTGTTCGCCCCAACGCATCGCGCCGATCGAAGCAAAGGCCATCTGACGCGCCCGGTCAGGCTCGATCTTGCCGGCCTTGGCCTCACCCTCGTACTGGGCAAGGATCTTCGTCGCGGCCTCGACAAGATTGCGGACCGTGGTGCGCCGCTCGGCCAGGACCGCATCGCGCAGCACCAGGATCTGCAAGGCGGAGACGGCCAGCAGCACGATCGTCAGCGCCACAATGACCATCGCAAAGCGCTGATAGACGGTGAGGTTACGCATCCGCTTGTCCTTCCTGTCGGTTGCGAATGCGTAGCAATACAACGTTAACCGACGGTTATCGGCGGATCCTTCCGGCACGACGCCCGGCTTTGCGCGTCAGCTTCAAGGTTGAGCAAGCCGTCACGCCGCACCGCTGCCAAATCGCGCTTGAAATCATCACGCCAGGGCGACACAATGCTGCCTGTTCCTTCATCAACCGTAAAGCGCCAATGTATCAGCGCACCCTGACCGGTGGCATGGTGCGGCAAGAGTGACTCATAATGGCTGAAGCCGATCTCGACGTCGTCATCCGGCAAATCGCAAAAGCGCAGAACAAGAGCCTGATGGCAGCCGTGAAGAAGCGGCGAGACCAGATCATGGCCCGCGCGGCCAAGGCAAAGGACAAGGAAACGCGGGACCAATTCCGGCTGATCGCCAAAAGCACGATGGAGCTCGGCACGGCCGCGGCCAAGCGACTCCAAAACTCGGCGCAAAACACCGCCGACAGCTATGCGCGGGCGATCAGGAACGCGGCCGAGGAAGCGGCTGCGAAGAAGCCCTCAAAAAAGGTTCCGAAGAAAGACGCCTAGCCGCGATCGGCGCCAAGCATCGCTTTCCGAAGCGGCTGTCGCAGCAGTCACAATGGCGAGTTTGGCAGCAGGAGCGCTCAAGGGCCTGCTCTTTATTCGCGCTACCCGCCGTGAAAATATCTAACCGATCGCGCGGTAGGTACTCGGCGTTGTGCCGATCAATCGGCGAAATCGCCGGTTAAAAGTGGCGAGATCCTCGAAGCCAGCCTTGAAAGCGATCCTGGAAATCGGATCCGAGCTCTCGCGGAGCCGCCTCGCAGCACGGTGGAGCCGCATATGCAGAATGTACTGATGCGGCGTCATTCCGGCTACTTGCCGGAACGTGCGCAGAAAATGATAGGGGCTCATTGCAGCTTCGCGGGCAAGCGCGTTGAGCCCTAGCCTTCCATCCGGTTGTGCATCGATACGGCGGACGGCCCGGGTGATCCGCCGCTCATCGTGCGCGCTTGGAGACCGAGTAGGCGCGACTTTGTCGGCCGTCATCATCAGAACGGCGCCGGCAAGTCGGGTCGCAATTTCCTCGAGAGCTGCTCCGTCGCGCTGGTCGCGGGCGAGTTCAGCAGCGGCGAATAGACCAATGAGTTTGTTTGTCGGAGGCAAGCCGGCATGAACGAATGTAGTCCTGCGTGCGCCCGGCACGCCTGCGGCAATGCTCTCGAAGAATGCTGGCGCGAAATGAAACGCGAGACACCGGTCGCCCTGCGCATGCTCATGCCCGCACTCGAAGCTGCTACCGGCATTGCCGAGCAGAAGCGATCCCGGCACGAGCGTCGCGGCTCCAGCCTGCGTCCGGTACTGAAAGCTTCCTTGCGTCACTGGCGAAATTGCCGTTTCGGCATGCCGCTCGACGAAAGCGTGGTCGTGCGGCCCGTAGTCGCAGACCACGTCACGCACGCTCCAACCGGGACCAGACGCCAATACCTGAATCTTCAGTGCCATAACACTAGAACGCCTAACCAGGTTTCAGGTTCTCCAGCCGAGGCAACAGGCTGTTCCGGTCAGCCCGACCAGATTTAGCAATTTTTCCCAAGCGAAAACCGGCGCCGCGCCACATCTGCAGGCCAACCGGTCGATCCGGATGTCGCCTCAGGCTTGCACTTCAGTTTCGCGGCACCGGCCCGTGACAGTGAGCAAGTTCCATGCGGCGACTTGATCCCCGATGGATATCGGATCGAGGCCCGCTGTGAGGCCAATCGTTAGAGTCGGAGGAGGCTACGATGACATCTGCGCGCACCAGAAGTGCTCAAGCGCCAAGCTCGCTTACCACATCATTTCCTCGCGTGCTCCACGCTGATGCCCCGGATCCAGAGCGCAAGGCCAAGCTAGAACTGTATTCATGGCTCGTCGGTCAGTGGGAGATGGACGTCACCACAATACTTGAGGACGGGTCCAGCTACGCCGGTCGCGGCGAGATTCACGCAGGCTGGATATTGCAGGGCCGCGCCATACAGGACGTTTGGATGATCCCGCGCCTCGAGCAACGACACCCGGGTATTGAACAGCTCCCCGGGGCAGGAAATTGGTACGGAACGACGCTGCGCATCTACGATCCGAATCTCGATGCTTGGCGCATTCTATGGAATGACCCCGCGACCGACGTTTTCACGCAACAGACCGGCCGCGCACGAGACCGAGATATTGTGCAGGAAGGTCCGGATCCACGAGGCGGCTCGATGCGCTGGACCTTTTCCGAAATTGAACCGGCGTCTTTTCATTGGACGGCGGAGCGGAGTTTGGACAACGAAAACTGGCGGAAGGAAGTCGATATTCGTGCGCGCCGCATGTGAGCGGCTGCCGGCGTGTCCAGCGACCACATCTGGAGCTCACGTGCGATCGTGTGCGCAGAACCAAAATCCACCGCAGCTCTTGCATTCGGCTACTTCGTTGTGGGGATCGGCGCTTTCGCGGTGACCGGTCTTCTCAACGAGATAGCGCGGGAGCTTGGGACGTCAATCGCAGGCGCGGGACAGTTGATGTCCGCCTATTCGCTTGCGCTCGCGGTCGGGGCGCCGCTGCTTATGTCTCTCACGAGGCGATTTGGACGGCGGGACTTGATTGTGGCGGGACTTGCCTTGTTTGGATTCCTGCAGTTTGCCGCGGCGGTGGCGCCGAGCTACAGCACGCTTGTAGCGGCGCGCATATTTGCAGGCCTTGCTGCCGCGGTCGTCACTCCGCACTCGATCGCTGCCGCCGGTCTTGCAGCTCCGCCCGGACAGAGCGGCAGAGCCATCGCCACGATGTTTCTCGGATTCACGCTCTCGATCGTGATTGGGATACCTGCAGGAAACGCGCTCGGAGCGGTCCTTGGCTGGCGCGTAACGCTCGGCCTTGTCGGCGCAATGTCGTTCGCGAGCGCAGTGTGGGTCGCGCTCACGGTTTCAGCCAGACTGCCGAATGCGCCGGTAGACTGGAACGCATGGCGGTCTTTGGCGGGCAATGCAGTCATTCTATGGTTGTTGCTGACCACGGCTCTCCAGTGTGCCGGTCAATTTACACTCTATACCTACCTGGCTCCCGTCTTCAGGGACAGCCTGGGCATCGATGCGGGGGGAATTGGCCTTCTGTTCGGCTGGTTCGGAGTAGCGGGGCTTGCTGGCAATTACTTCGCGAGCCGCGTGATTGATCGCATTGGCGCCGGACGTGTGGTTGGCGCTTGTCTTGCCCTTATGATTGCAGCGTTTGCGATGTGGCCAATGGCATACGGCTCGCTGGTGACTACGATGCTGGCGATCTCGATTTGGGGGCTTGGCGGCTTCGCTATTCATCCGTCTCAGCAGGCACGGCTGGTGCTCCTGGCGCCAGAACTGGCTTCAGCCTCGGCGGCATTGAATCTGTCCGCCACGTATTTCGGGCAAATGTTCGGCAGCGCCTTCGGTGGCGGCCTGATCACTTGGTCCGGTGCGGATGCGCTCGCTTGGGGAGGAGCTGCTCTGCTTGTTGCTGCGATTGGAGCAGCATTTGCCGCTGGCCCACGGCCCGCGGCAAGAGATAACGTTGAACAAGCCTAGCCGAAAAAGGCGCCAAACGAGGAAAGAAGTCTAGGCATCTTCGACGCCAAGCATTTTCTTCAGCTTCAGTACCGCGCTGTCGGGCGTGGTCAGCACCGGCCGTCCCGTTGCCTCGGCGACCGCGTCTGCGGCCGGCGCCAGGCTGTACTGGGCGAGCGCGATCAGATCGCAGTCGCCCAAGCTCCTCGATGCTTCCACCACCAGCCGGTCATGGGTCGCGCGATCGCCGCGATCGAGCGCGGCTAACGCGCCTTCCGCCAGTTTGGGCACCAGCTCGACCCGCGACGGAAACTCCGGCGGCATCGAGGCGAGCGTCGGCGGAAACGTCGACAACAGCCCGATCCTGCGGCCACGCGCGACGGCCTGCTCGATCATCGCTTCATTGGGCTTGAGCACCGGCATCGGGGCGTGGGCCCGCGCGACGGCTTCGATGCAGGGGCCGAACGCCGAGCAGGTGAACAGGATCGCATCCGATCCGGTGCCGACGGCGTAACGTCCGAGCCCGAGGAATCGCACGGTCATGGCATCGGTGAGCCTGCCGTCACGCGCCAGATCGGCCGACAGGCTGTCGTCAAGCAGATTCATCAGGCGGGCCTCCGGCCAAAGCCTGGCGAAGGAGGCCTCGATCGGCGCAATCGAGTGTTTCAGGGCGTGGATCAGGGTAATGCGCATATGGGTCAGTCTGGCTGCGGCGCGACTTGTGTCAACCCGCCGCGCCGCAACATCTCACTACTTGAACGGCAGAGCGTACATCAGGCCGCCCTTGGCCCAGGTCGCGTTGAGGCCGCGATCGAGTTTTAGCGGACTCGCCTTGCCGACATTGCGCTCAAAGATCTCGCCGTAATTGCCGCTCGCCTTGATCGCCTGCAGCATCCATTTGTTGTCGAGGCCTAATCGCGAGCCGAGCTCGCCCGAAGTACCGAGCAGCCGCTGGATGGCCGGCACATTGGATTTTGCCATTTGTTCGGCGTTGGCTGCGGTGACACCAAGCTCTTCCGCGTCGATCAGGCCATAGTGCAGCCAGGCGATGATGTCGGTCCACGCATCGTCGCCGTTGCGGGTGAACGGCCCGAGCGGCTCCTTGCTGATAGTCTGCGGCAGCACGGTGTAATCGGCCGGATTGGAAGCCGCGGTGGTGATCGCGCCGGCAAGCGCAGACGCATCCTGGGTCATGGCATCGCAGCGCCCGCCAAAAAACGTCTGGTACATGGTATCGGTGCGGTCGAACACCAGCGGCTTCCATTCGATGCCGTTGGCGCGACCGTAATCGCCGAGCGTCACTTCATGGGTCGTGCCCTGCGCGACGCAGACGGTGGCCCCATTGAGGCTCTTGAGGTCCTTTACGCCGGCATCGGCCCTTACAACAAAACCCTGACCATCATAGAAATTGACCGGCCCCTGCCGCAGCCCCAGCGTCGCGCCGCGCAGATAGGTCTGCGTCGAATTGCGGTAGAGCACGTCGATCTCGCCCGACTGCAAAGCCGTGAAGCGGTTCTGCGCCGTGAGCGCGACATAGCGCACCTTGCTGGCGTCGCCGAGCACACCGGCGGCCAAGGCGCGGCAATAGTCGACGTCGAGCCCTTTGTAATTGCCCTGCGAATCCGGCGTGGAGAACCCGGCGAAGCCGATGCTGACGCCGCACACCAGCATGCCGCGCTGCTTGACCGTATCGAGCGTTGCGGCTTGCGCCATCAAGCCCGATATGGCGAGCACGCCTGTAGCGATGATGATTCTCTTCATTCTGCTCCTCCTAATGACCAACACTCTTCAAGGCCAAGTCGACGGCGTGACCCAGCCGGTCGACGATCATGTCGATGTCGTCGGATGTCGCGATATAGGGCGGCGCCAGCAGGACATGGTCGCCGCTGCGGCCATCCACCGTTCCGCCCGAGGGATAACAGGCAAGACCGCCTTCCAACGCGGCGGCCTTGATCCGCTGGTGGAGTTTGAGCGCGGGATCGAACGGCGCGCGGGTGGCGCGATCGGCGACGAGCTCAATGGCCTGGAACAGGCCTCGCCCCCTGATATCGCCAACATGACGGTGATTGCCGAAACGCTCGGTCAGGTGCCGTTCGAGCTGGCGGCCAAGATCCTTGACCCTGTCGAGCAGTTGCTCGTCATCGATCACCCGCTGCACTTCGAGCGCTGCAGCACAGGCGAGTGGATGCGCCAGATAGGTGTGGCCGTGCAGGAATGCGCCCGAGCCCTCCCGGATCGTATCGATGATGCGCCCGCCGGCGAGCATCGCACCGATCGGTTGATAGCCGCCGCCGAGGCCCTTGGCGATCGCCTGGATATCGGGCGCGATGCCCTCCTGCTCCCAGGCGTGGCGCGTGCCGGTGCGACCCATGCCGCACATCACCTCGTCCAGAATCAAGAGCGCGCCGTGCCGGTCGCAGATCTCGCGGACAGCGCGGAAATATCCCTCCGGCGCCGGCACGCATCCGGCGGTGGCGCCCACCACCGGCTCGGCGATGAATGCCGCCACCGTATCCGGACCAAGGCGCTGGAATTCGGCCTCCAGCTCGGCCGCCAGTCGCGTCACGAAATCCGCCTCAGATTCGCTGTCGCGTTTTTCGTGATAGGCGAACGCCGGCGTCACGTGGCTGAAGGCCGCCGACAGTAACGGCGCGTAGGGCTCGCGCCGCCAGGCGTTGCCGCCAGCGGCGAGCGCGCCCAGCGTATTGCCGTGATAGCTCTGGCGGCGCGCGATGAAGCGCTGGCGTTGCGGCTGGCCGCTTTCGACAAAATATTGCCGCGCCAGCTTGATGCTGGCCTCGATCGCTTCCGACCCGCCGCTGACGAGATAGGCATAGGCCAGACCGCCGGGCTCGTCGCCAACGAGCGCCTCAGCCAACGCTTCGGCGGGCTCCGACGAGAAGAACCCGGTATGGGCAAAGGCCAGCTTCGACGCCTGCCGCGTTATGGCCTCGAGCACGCGAGGGTGCTGGTGACCGAGGCAGGAGACGGCCGCGCCGCCGGAAGCATCCAGAATCCGTCTGCTATCCTCGGCGATCAGCCAGACGCCATCGCCGCCGATGGCCTTCGGCGGCGTTTCACGCAGGCTTCGGTGCAGCAACCGGCTTTTGCTGGCTCCCATGACGATCAACCTTTCTCCGCGACATATTGCGACAGCGCGGCCAACCGGCCTTCAGTCTCTTCGAGGCGCCGCTTGGCGCCGGTGCCGCCCAGCACGAAGGTCACGGCGGCCAGCGACTGTGCGATGGCAATGGCGCCGGTCAGGCTCGGGAAGAATCCGGGCGACGCGGCGGCCTCATAGAGCAACAGATGGTCGGCCCCCTCCGCCATCGGCGCCGTAATCGTATCGGCAATCGCAACCAGCGTGGCGCCGGAATCATGAGCCGCCCGCGCCGACAAAACGCTTGCCCTCGAATAGGGCGCAAACCCGATAACGACGACGGCGTCGCCCCTATGGAACGCGCCGAGATCGAGATCTTCGGGCCCCGAGCCGCCGACCAGATGCACCGCGTCCGGCCGGAACAGACGGAGCTGATAATTGAGCAATTCCGCAACGCTGCGGCAGCTCCGAAAGCCGGCAATCCAGATACGCCGCGCGGCGTGCAGAGCCTTGGCGGCATTGGCCACCGAGCCGGCCGAAATGCGCGCAAGACCTGCCGCCTCGGCTTCCAGCTTGTCGGAGACCAGCGATATCTCGGCGTCGGGCCCTTTCCGGCCGCCTTTGGCGCGACCCGAAAACGGCGAAGATTGCGCGGGCCGGCGAGCCTCGGTCAGCGCGGCGCGCAATTCGTCCCATCCGGAATAGCCAAGCGCTTTTGCAAGCCGGGTGAAAGCGGCGGGATCGGCGCCGGCCTCGGCGGCAAGATCACGCATCGAGCGCGTGGTGGCGTCATAGTCATTGGCGGCAACGAACCGGCCGACTTGCTGCAGCCGCATCGGCAACGATGGCAGCGCACTGCACAAATCGTTCAGCGGCGAGGATTTCGGCCGGGACTGCGCCATGAAACATATGTTGCATAGGATTCGTTTTGGTGCAACATTTGAAATGCACCTCTCGGACGCATGGCCGAAGATCGCTGCTGCAAGATCGCTGCTGCAAGACATCGTTGCTTAAGTCGAGGATCCTTGTGCTGTGACAACATCCACGCCCGAACTCCCTCGCCGCCGGCGGATGCACCTCCGCCTGAATCGCCAGCAGATCAACGGCCTCATCTGGCAGATCGTGGTGGTCGCCATTGCGGTCGCGATCTTTGGCTGGCTCTGGTCCAACGCCCTGCACAATTTGTCGGTACGCCGGATTTCGACCGGCTTCGCCTTTCTCGGCCGCGAGGCCGGAATGCCGATCGCGGATAGCTGGCTTGCCTACAGCCCTAGGGATCCTTACGCCCGCGCCTTCATCGTCGGCATCGTCAATACGCTCCGCGTCGCGGTCATCGGCATCGTGCTCGCGACCGTACTTGGCACGCTGATCGGCATCGCGCGGCTGTCGTCGAACTGGCTGTTGTCGCGACTGGCTGCGGTCTACGTCGAAGTGCTCCGCGACGTTCCGCTGCTGCTGCAGTTGTTGTTCTGGTACGTGCTGATGCAGGGACTTCCGGCGGCCCGCGCGGCCTGGAAGCCGATCGAGGGCGTCTTTCTGTCGAACAGAGGCCTGGTGTTGCCACTGATTCCGATCGAGGAAGCAAATCTGTGGGTCATCGCTGCGGCCGCTGCCGGCCTGGGCGCGCTGTATCTATTGCGGCAGCAGTTAGTGGCGCGGCAAATGGCGGACGGCAAGGCGCGTCCACTCTGGCCCTATGCGCTAGCCCTTCTCGTAGGCCTGCCGGCGCTGGCGTCGTTCGGTCTCGGCGCGTCATGGACCATCACGTTGCCCGAACTGCGCGGCTTCAATTTTGTCGGCGGACTGACGCTCGCACCGGAATATTTTGCGCTGCTGATCGCGCTCGTCACCTACACCTCGGCCTTCATCGCCGAAATCGTACGCAGCGGCATTCAGGCTGTTCCAAGGGGCCAATGGGACGCCGCCAACGCGCTCGGCCTGCGCCGTAGCTTTGTGCTTCAGCGCATCGTGCTGCCGCAGGCGCTCCGCGTCATCATTCCGCCGATGACCAGCCAGTATCTGAACTTGACCAAGAATTCCTCGCTTGCGGTTGCGGTCGGATACCAGGACGTGGTGTCGATCGCGAATACCACGCTGAACCAGACCGGACAGGCGATCGAAGCCATCGCGCTCATCATGGCCGTGTTCCTCACCATCAGCCTTGGCATCAGCCTGTTCATGAACTGGTACAATGCGCGCATCGCGCTGGTGGAGCGCTGATGCCATGACGTCGATCACGGACGCTCCGCAAAGTCCGCTTCCCTTCGACGCGCGACCCCGCAGGACTCCGGCCGGCCGCGCCATCCGGTGGCTGCGCACGAATCTGTTCGCCTCGGTCACGTCGAGCATCATCTCCGTGGTCCTGATCGCGCTGCTCGCCAAGGCGTTCGTCAGCCTGGTGCAGTGGGGCTACTGGAATGCGATCTGGATCGTTTCCGGCAACCAGACCGGTCCCTGCCGATCGATCCGCGGGCTCGGCGCCTGCTGGGCTGTGATCCCTGAAAAGTATCGCTTCATCCTGTTCGGCACTTACCCCTTTAATGAGCAGTGGCGGCCGGCGCTGGTGTGCCTCATCTTCATTACGCTGTTCTGGGTGTCGAGCCGGCGCAATTGGTGGCGCAAGGAATTGGTATTGGTGTGGGCGGCGGCGCTGATCCTGATCGGCGTCTTGATGTGGGGCGGCGTCTTCGGGCTGTCCTACGTTTCACAGGATCGCTGGGGCGGGCTGCCGGTGACGCTGATACTGGCGACGTTCGGACTGGCCTTCGGCTTCCCGCTCGGGATAGTGGTGGCGCTGGGCCGCCGTTCAAAATTGCCCGCGATCCGGTCGCTCTGCGTGCTGTATGTCGAGTTGATCCGCGGCGTTCCTCTGATCAGCCTGTTGTTCATGGCGAGCGTGATGTTTCCGCTGTTCCTGCCCGACGGCGTCAACATCGACAAACTGCTTCGGGCGCAGATCGCGTTCATACTGTACGCTGGCGCCTATCTTGCCGAAGTCATCCGCGGCGGCCTCCAGGCCATTCCGAGAGGACAGCACGATGCCGCCGACGCGCTCGGGCTCACCTATTGGAAGAAGAACGGCCTGATCATCCTGCCGCAAGCGATTCGCCATGTGATCCCGCCACTGGTGAACACGTTCATCGCCTTCTTCAAGGACACCAGCCTGGTGCTGATCATCGGTATCTTCGACCTGCTGACGACGGCGAAGACCTCCATCATCGATCCCGCCTGGCAACAGTTCAGCGTCGAAGTCTACGTGTTCGTCGGGGTGATCTATTTCGTGTTCTGCTTTGCGATGTCGCGCTACAGCCGGCAGTTGGAGGCGCAGTCCCGGCCGGGCTGACGGCCGATCGCGGCATGCCTGGCGTTGTCAGGCGTTATCGGTCGGTCCATTCAATTGCGGCGCGGTCCTGCAACGAAAACAGCGGTCCATCGTAGAGGAACGAGCATTGGTGAATCACCACCTGCCCGGCGCTGACGGCCACGTGCGAATAGTCAGGCAGCTCGTGCGACCCGGGAATGTGATCCGCCGTATCGAGGTCGAACGCCACCTGATGGGATAGCGCGCGCTGGATGTGGAAGGGGATGCCGCGCCACATGCCCGAGATCGGCCGGTGCAGATGGCCCATGAATAGATAGTCCGGCTTTCGCGTGCGTGCGATCACGTCCCATTCGGCCTCGGGATTGGCGAGCTTGATGTCGTCCATGTAGCGCAGCCCGGTGTCGAACGGCGGATGGTGCTGAAACAGCAGAAGCGGGCGATCGGCTGGTGCCGAGCCGAGCGCGTGTTCGAGGAAAGCGAGCCGCGCCTCGCACAGCAATCCGGCATGGTCAGGCGCGGCCTCGTTCAGCGTGTCGAGCGTGACGACCGTCGCAGCATCGAACGAATGAATGGACTGCACAAAGCCGGATTCATCACGCGGCACGCCGGGGAAGAAATGGCCAAACGGACCGCGCTTATCGTGGTTGCCCATCAAGAGGATGGTCGGCGCCTTCAGCCGCGCCAGGACCGAGGCGAGATTTTCGTAAGCGGCGTCCTCACCCCAATGGGCAAGGTCACCGGTCACGATCACAAAGGAAATATCCGGATGATCGCGATTGATCCGCTCGACCGCCGCGCCAAGCCGCTCGGTGGGATCCAGGCCGTAGAGCCTACGGCCACGGGCGACGAAATGAGTGTCGGTGAGGATGACGAATTTCATCGAACCATGGTCTCCCTGTTAGCGACCGCCGCGGCGTGGCGTGGTAGCCGCAGCGGCTCCTGGTAAGGCGGTTGTCGTCAACGCACCGAACCTACCGTCTTCTTCGGCAGCAGCTTCTGCACGTCGCTCGTCATGTCGGCGAGCACGGCTTCCGGCTCCTTGGTGCGTGCACCCGTCACGATGGAGTTGAGGTGATCCTTGATCACGTCGGTGATCTTGAGACCGTTGTCGCCGGGGAACGCGTACCATTTGGTCAGCAGCGCGAGCTGGCTGACCGCAGTGTAGTTATTCGGATTCTTGACGTAGAAATCCTTCAGGTGGACGTCGTTGGCGACCTTGTTCGGCGGCATGTAGCCGGTGGTCTCCGCCATGATCGCAGCGCCCTTCGGGCCGGTCCAGAACTTCACGACCTCCCAGGCCGCGTCACGTTTGGCCTTGTCCTTGGCCAGAATCATCACGACATTCCCGCCGGCCGGCAACCGGCCGTTCGGCGACACCACGTCCGGGAAGGTGTGGGTCTTCAGTTCGAACTTGCCGCCGATCATCTGCGTGGTCTTGTTGAGGTCGGAGGTCGAGGTAACGTGAATGCCGGTCTTGCCGGCAGCAAAGGTCGCGCGCATCGCCGGCTGGTCGAGATTGGGCATGCCGGCTTCACTGACAAGGCGCGCCAGCGTCCTGATCGCGAACTGACCTTCCGGCCCGTTGAACGCCACTTTGTTTTCCTCGGCGTTCAACATGGTGCCGCCGCGCGAAAACACCGGTGCCTGCCACAACCAGTTGCCGGTGATGTCCCAGGCATAGGTGATACCGTTGATATCAGGGCCCAGCGCCTTGATCTTCTTGGCGAGATCGATCAGCCCGTCCCAGGTCTTCGGCAGATTGGCCGGGTCAGCGCCGGCCTTCTTCGCCAGATCGAGATTGACGTAGACGATCGGCAGCGAAATCGCGAACGGCAGCGCATAGACCTTGCCGCTCGCCGTGCCGATATCGAACATCGCCTGATGGAAGCCCTGCTTGTCGAAATCCTTCTCGGCCGCGATATAGCCATCGAGTTCGGCCGGAATGTTCTTGTCCACCAGCACGCGGATGCGGTTGAGGCCCTGGAAGCTCACGTCGGGCATCTGGTTGGTCACCGCCTCGCGCAGCACTTTCTGGGTACCTTCCTCGTAGGAATCATAGGGCGCACGCAGCGTGACCTTGATGTCCGGCCGCACCTTGGCAAACTCCTCGATGATGCGCTTGTGCGTGCCTTCGAACAATTCGGCATAGGGGTATTGAACGACGACTTCGGTCTGCGCATGCGCGAGGCCGGCGGCGAGCGAAAAGGCGGCTGCGGCAATCCATGTTCTGAACATTGTCGTCTCCTGAGGTTTGAAAAAACTCGGTTACTTGATGCCGGTGAGCGTGATGCCTTCGATGAAGCGTCGCTGGGCGAACAGGAAGGCGATGACGAGCGGGGCGATGATGACCATCGCTGCCGCCATCAGAGGGCCGTAATTGGTTCCGGCCTCATTGTTGCGGAAGTGCGCGACCGCAAGCGGCGGCGTCTGCAAATGCTCGCTGTTCAGCACGATCAGCGGCCAGAAATAGTCGTTCCAGTGCGCGACTACCGAGAAGATGCCGAACGCGGTCACCGCCGGAATCGCGGTCGGAAGCATCACGCGCCAGACGATGCCGAACTCGGAAATCCCGTCCATTCGCGCGGCGTCGATCAGGTCGTCGGGCACAGTCTTGAAAAACTGGCGCATCAGGAAAATGCCGAACACCGAGATGGTGAACGGCAGCACCAGCGCCGCATAAGTATCGAGAACACCCAGTTTATGCAGCAGTAGGAAGACCGGGATCGCGGTCGCCTGCGGCGGAATAAGGATGCAGAACACGACGAGCGCAAACAGCACGTCACGGCCGAGAAAGCGCAATTTGGCGAGGGCGTAGGCGGCAGGCAGGGCAACCAGCACCTGAAGACCGAAGATCGAGGCCGTGACGATCAAACCGTTGAGCAGATAGCGCCATAGATCGGCCTTGACGAAGGCGATCAGGAGATTATCCCACAGCGCGAACTGGTAGGGGATCAGGTGCAGATCGGATGAAAAAATCTCGGTTTGAGGTTTTGACGCGGTCGACACCATCCAGATGAACGGCGTCAACATCACCCCCGCTCCCGCAAGCAGCACGATGTGCCGGATCGCAGACCACAGAAGCATGCGGGCCCGCGGCGTCATGCGTAGTGCACTTCCCGGTTGCCGAGCGCCGATTTGAGCAGGGTGAGCAGCAGCACGAAGGCCAGGAACACGACGGTAACGGCCGCACCGTAACCGGAGCGGAAGAACTCGAATCCTTCGGTATACATCGTGTAGATCAGCACTTCCGACGATTTCGAAGGGCCGCCCTTGGTCAAGACCTGAACGGTGTCGAACACCTGGAACGAGCGGATGGCCGAGATCGCCACCACGAACAGGGTGACCGGCCCGAGCATCGGCCACGTCACCAGGCGGAAACGCGACCACGCGCCTTCGGCGCCGTCGATCTCGGCCGCGTCGTAGAGATGCTTCGGGATCGAGACGAGGCCGGCGAGAAACAGCACCATGTTAAAGCCAGTGGCCTGCCAGATACCGATCACGCACAGCGAATAAAGCGCGGTGCCGCGATCCTGGAGCCAGCTATGGCCCTGCACGCCGGCGGCGCGCAAAAGTCCATTCACCAGGCCGAACTGCGGGTGCAGCATGAATTCCCAGACGATCGCCATCGCAATCAACGTCGCCATGACAGGAAGGAAGTAGACGGTGCGATACCAGCTCTTGAGCCCGGCGCCGCTCTGGATCAGGAGCGCAACGCCGAGCCCGAGCGCCACCGCGCCGGGCACAACGATCGCGACATAGGTCAGCGTGTTCTTCAGTGAAATCCAGAACACCCGATCGGCGAACATCTCCCGGTAATTCGAGAGGCCGATCCAGGAGAACGCCGGCGCGCCAAGCTGATAGTCGGTAAACGAGAGCGCGATCACTCCGGCGAGCGGGCCGATCAGCATCAGCAGCATCAGCACGAAGGCCGGCGCGGCCAGCGCGTAGGCTGCCTGCGATCGCCCTGTCCAGCCGAAACTGGCCAACACCCACGCAGGGTCGCGTGGCGCCATCGCCACTCCCTGCAGCGCGGTGGCAGCGTCAGACAACGGCCATCCCCCGCGGCCGCTCGACGCGCGACGGGACCGAAGTCACGATGCGCTTACCATCAGCGTCGAAGGCGCGAACCGCCTCCGGCGCAAAGCCGTAGCCGACTGTGGCTCCGATCGCGGGCAACTGGCCGGGGTCGTTGACGCGCGCCACCACCGGCGCGTCCGTGCCCGCGCTGCCGATATGGACGAAGGCTTCCGATCCCAGATTTTCCAGATGCACGACGGTGCCGGAAAGCAGTCCGTGCGAAGCCAGCTCGATCCGCTCCGGCCTGACGCAGATGCGGCACTCTCCTTCCGGCGCCAGTGTTGCCGCATGGAGAACATGTCCGAGCATCTCCAGCCGGCCATCGCTGCGGATACGACCGGGAAATGCGTTTATCTTCGGCGTGCCGACGAATTCGGCGACGCGGATATCGCAGGGGTCCTCATAGACGGCGGCGGGCGTGCCGACCTGAATGAGCTCGCCGCCGATCATGACGGCAATCCGGCCCGACATGGTCATGGCTTCGGCCTGGTCATGGGTGACATAGATGAAGGTCGTCTTGAGCTGACGGTGCAACTGGGCAATCTCGGCGCGCATGTGCACGCGAAGCTTGGCGTCGAGATTGGATAGCGGCTCGTCGAACAGAAACGCGCGCGGTTGACGCACGATGGCGCGGCCGACGGCAACGCGCTGGCGCTGGCCGCCGGACAATTGCCCGGGCTTGCGCTTCAGCAGCGGCGAAATTTCGAGCTGCTCGGCCACCCTTTCGACATCGTCGCGAATGACGCGTTCGGCGCGGCGGCGACCAGGCATCAGCCGGCCCACGAACGGCGCCCGCTCCAGCGCAGACAGGCGCTTCATCCGCAGCGGGACGGCGATATTGTCAAACACGCTGAGGTGCGGATAAAGCGCGTAGGACTGGAACACCATTGCCAGATTGCGCGCGCTTGGCCTGATGCCGTCGGCACCGGCACCATCAATCCGAACTTCGCCGGAAGACTGCGGTTCGAGACCGGCGATGACGCGCAGAAGCGTGGATTTGCCGCACCCCGACGGACCGACGAGGGAGATGAACTCCCCGTCGTGAATCGTGAGATCGACGCCTTTCAGAACCTCGGCGCCGTCAAAAGCCTTGCGAAGCGCCCGAATCTCGATCTCGGCCATTTCAATCCGGTATCCGTGGCTGCGGTACCGGATGTCCTAAAGGGCTTGTTTGACAGTTATATCACAATGCAACGAACCGCCGGGCTTGGCCCCCAGCTTTCCACCGGCCGCCCCCGGAACATGGCTGATGCACAGGCGGAGCTCCGCCTACACCTTCACCAGGCTCTCGAATCCACCATAGATCATCCGCTTGCCGTCGAACGGCGGCTTCGACTTCGGATCCATCATTTCGCTAAGCCGCGGGTCCGCCATCACCTTGGCGTTGATCTTGTCGCGCTGGGCGCGCGACTTGTAGGTGATCCAGGCGAACACGACGGTCTCGCCCGGCTTGAGCTTCACGGCGCGCGGAAACGACGTGACCTTGCCGACCTTGACGTCCTCAGCGACCCATTCGCGATAATCCAGTGCGCCGTATTCGCGCCAGATCTTGCCGGCTTTTTTCGACAGGCGGGAGTAGGCCTCGAGGTTTTTCTTCGGCACGGCGACGATGAAGCCATCGACGTAAGGCATGCGGATTGTTCTCCGTTGTTTTTTTAAGAGCAAGGTGCCCCCGTCATTCCGGGGCGATGCGAAGCATCGAACCCGGAATCTCGAGATTCCGGGTCTGGTGCTGACGCACCATCCCGGAATGACGAGAGCAACCGCTCACTCAACTATGACAACAAGATGCCTGAACTGACGCCGGCTGGTATTGGTCACGTAGCCGCACCCAGTCCATTGGATAGGGCAGGCCTTGTTCGTGACGCCCGAGCGGGGTCAGATCGAGATAGTGGTAGGCGGCGTTCATCATGTCGAGGCCGCGCGAGAAGCAGGAATAGGTGTGGAAGACGTTCCCGCCCTCGTCGCGGTAGAACACGCTGATGCCCGGCGCCTCTTCGCCGCCGAAGGGAGTGGTGCCGAAATTGTAGAGCGTGGCGCCTGACTTGAGCTGCTCGGGCGTGAACGAGACACCGTAATCGTAGTTGAACTCATTTGCACCCGACGACAGCCAATCGAAGGTCCAGCCCATCCGCTGCTTGAATGCGGTAAGCTTTTGCAGCGGCGCGCGCGAGATCGCGACCATCGTGGTGTCGCGGGCGGCCAGATGCGGGATCATGCGCTCGAACCCGTCTGCCCAGAACGAGCAGCTCTTGCAGGCCTCGCTCCAGTCGGGCGCGAACATCACATGCTGCACCACGAGCTGGCTCCGCCCCTTGAACAGGTCGCCGAGCGAGACCTTTCCGCCGGGCCCATCGAATACGTAGTTCTTTTCGACCCTGACCCAGGGCAGCGCGCGCCGTTCTTCGTTCAGACGCTCGCGCGCTCGGGTGTATTCCTTCTCACGCGCAAGGTGCGCCTTGCGGGCGGCGATCCATTCTTCGCGGGAGACGACGGGATGCGGCTGCATGATGGGCTCCTCTTGTTCAGGCCAGGTAGACTTCAAGCTTGCCGAGGAATTCGGTCCAGCCGCGCTGGTGATTGTCGCGCGCTTTCTCGTCGACGAACTGCGCGTGGTTGAAGACGAGCAGCGAACCGCTTCCTTCCGGCCTGATCGAAATGGTCACCAGCGATTCGCGCTCCGGCGTCGAATGCCATGCCCAGCTAAACACCAAGCGCTCGTTCGGAACGACCTCGCGATAGACGCCGCCGACCTCGTTGTAATCGCCATTGGCGCGGAAGCTGATGCGGTAGCGCCCGCCGACGCGCAAATCGATGTCGGCCCTGACCGAGCCCTCCTCGACGGAGGTCGGCCCGAACCATTGCACTAGCTTTTGCGGGTCGGCCCACGCGGCGTAGACTTTTTCGGGCGCCGCGCTGAACCGGCGCGTGAGCGTGAGACTGGGACGCGCGGCGAGTTCGGCGTCGCGGGCAGTATCGTGCTTGGCAAGACTTGACTGGGTGGCCATGGGTCTTCCTCCACAAAAGCGGCAAGGCGGTCGAGCGCGTCGGACCAGAAGCGCCGGTAGCGGTTGAGCCAGTCCATCGCCTGCTCCATCGGCTCGGCGGTCAACCGGCACGCGACCGTGCGGCCGGTCTTTTCGCGCGCGATCAGGCCGGCATCGGACAGTACATCGAGATGCTTGATGATCGCGGGCAGCGACATCGAAAATGGCTTCGCCAGCTCGCTGACCGACAGGCTGTCTCGATCGCCAAGCCGCGCCAGCAGCGCGCGCCGGGTTGGGTCGGACAGCGCGGCAAAGGTGCGGTCCAGAACGTCTTCCTGATACTTAACCATGTGGTTTAGTATAGATGCAAACAAAACGCCGTCAAGCCGGCGTGTGCATCACGAAGTCGGGAGTGGCGGAGAGGCACCGATGGCCGGATCGTTCAGCGCGAACAGCGCTCTCGTCCGGCCATCATGCGAAAGGGTTGCGAGATGGGTCAATAGTCCCGGTAGATGCGAACCCGCCGCTGCTGTTGCCCAAAGGCGAAGCGCGGATTGACGTTGCAGTAGAGCCCGCGACCCGACGCCGATGCCATGCACTGACCATAGCTGCTGTAGGAGCAGTCGCCAGGAATGCCGATGGTCCGACCCTGGAGGCAATAGGGATAGTCATACGCCGCCGCGGGTGAACTGCCCGCGACGGTGGCAACTGTCGCCACCGTCAGCGCCAATGTCGCTAGTATTGCACTGCGCATCTTCGATCTCCTTCACATGACGCAAGGCCGCGTCGCCTTTGCCATAAAACACCGCGGCTGCGCCTCTGTTCCGTGACGTAGATCACTGCACTTTTTCAACCTTGGCTTCCTCGATCACCTTCTTCCACTTTTCGGTTTCGGCCACGATCATCTTGCCGAATACCTCCGGCGGTCCGATCAGCGGCTCGCCGCCAAGCTCGGTCAGGCGGGCCTTGATCGCCGGCTCGGCGAGGATCTCGTTGATCTCCTTGTTCAGCTTGGCGATGACTTCCTTCGGCGTGTTCTTCGGTGCACCGACGCCGAACAGCGCGCTCGCCTCATAGCCGGGGATAGTGTCGGCAAGCACCGGCACATCAGGCAACAGCGGCGACTTTGTCGTGCTGGTGACGGCTAGCGCCCGCACCGAGCCGGCGCGGACATGCTGGAGGATGGAAGGCATATTGTCGAAGATCAGTTGGACCTGGCCGCCGAGCAGATCGGTGATCGCGGGCGCGGCACCGCGATAGGGCACGTGCTGCATCTTGGCGCCGGACATTGCCATGAACATTTCGCCCGACAGATGCACGGACGTGCCGTTGCCGGACGAGGCCAGGTTCACTTTGCCGGGATTGGCCTTCACATAGGCGATGAACTCGGCGGCCGTCTTGGCCGGCACGTCCTTGTTGACCGTCATCACGTTCGGCACGCGATTGAACGCCGCGATCGGCGCAAGATCGCGGACCACGTTGAACTTCAAATTGGCGTAGAGCGTGGCATTGATGTAGTTCGCGGGATTGACCAGCAGCAATGTATAGCCGTCCGGCTCGGCGTTGATGACGGATTCGGTCGCGATATTGTTGCCGGCGCCGGGCTTGTTCTCGATCACGAATTGCTGGCCGAGCCGTTCGGAAAGCCGCTGCCCGATCAGCCGCGCGATGATGTCGGTCGCGCCGCCCGGCGGATATCCGACGACCCATTTCACCGGCCGGGTCGGATAATCCGCCGCCGAAACGCTGCCGATCGAAGCGGCAGTGGAAAGGCCGATGACGGCCAGGCAAATCGCGGTACGGCGTGAAATCATAAAACTTCTCCTTGGAGGCCGGGGTTCAGGCCCGGTCCGTTTCTATTGAGGCGCGGTTCCATTGAACCGAACGCGGCGCGCGTTGTAACAAACAAACCCGGGTGCGGCCAGTGGGGCGCAGCGTCTGCGACCGCGACGAAAGGATAAGGCATGTCTGTCAAGGTTAACGCTCTCGACCATCTCGTCATCAATGTGTCGGACGTCGCGCGTTCCGCCGAGTGGTATCGGAAGATCCTCGGCATGGAGGTCAAGGTGTTCGATCCGGGTCCGGGCAAAACGCCACGGACCTCGCTGGTGTTTGGTAACCAGAAGATCAACGTGCGGCCGCGCGACGCCGACAAGGTCGAGTGGTTCACGGCCGATCACGAAACCGCCGGCAGCGACGATCTGTGTTTCCTGACGTCGAGCACGCCGGACGAAGTCGTGGCGCACCTGAAGGCCAACGGCGTCGCGATCGAGGAAGGCCCGGTCGCAAAGCAAGGCGCCCGCGGCACGCTGCGCTCGGTCTATTGCCGGGATCCGGACGGGAGCTTGATCGAGATTTCGTCGTATGAAGGGGATGAGGGTTAGGGCGCTCCGACCGATCCCCGTCATTGCGAAGCGAAGCAATCCATCGCGCGGCATAACGGATGGATGGATTGCTTCCGCCTTCGTGCTACGGCGCTTCGGCGGACCCAAACCCGGCGTAGCTTGCGCAGCAAGCGTAGACGGGTCGTCGCTGCGCTCCTCGCAATGACGGGGGAGAGACCTGCAGAATCCCGATTTGCGCCCTGCGCCGTCCGATGGCAGAACTGCTTCCAAGCAAAAACCAAGGCGGCCGTAGAGCCGCGCGGGAGGAATCATGCCACTTTCGCAGGCCGCACCAGGTATTGTCGGACCGTTCGCAGGGCTCGACGTACCGTGGCTGCTGCGCATGCGCGCCGAAAGCCGCCGCAACCATCCATTCCTGATCTGGGCGCCGTTCGAGGGGCCGGCGCGGAGTTGGTCTTACGGGGAATTCCACGAGCGCGTCGGCGCGCTTTCCGCTGGCCTCGCCAAGCGCGGCGTCAAGCCCGGCGAATATGTCCTGATCCATCTCGACAATTGCATCGAGGCCATGCTGGCCTGGTTCGCCTGCGTCGAGCTCGGCGCGATCGCCGTTACCACCAACACCCGTTCGGCGGCAGCCGAGATGGAATATTTCGCCGGTCATTGCGGCGCGGTCGCCGCCATCACCCAGCCGGCCTATGCCGAGCTGATCTCGGCCAATTGCCGCGGCCTGCGCTGGATCGCCGTGATCTCGCACGATGCTGGCAGTACGCCGGCGCAAGTTGCGCCGCGCGGCGACAGTTTTGAGCAGCTCTTCGCCGACAGCGCCGACCGGCCACGCCGCGCCACCGATCCGTTCGCGCCGTGCAGCGTTCAATATACCTCCGGCACCACGTCGCGGCCAAAGGCGGTGCTGTGGACGCATGCCAACGCATTGTGGGGCGCTAAGATCAACGCCGCGCATGAGGACCTGCATGCTGGCGACGTGCACCAGACCTATCTGCCGCTGTTTCACACCAACGCGCTGGCCTATTCGATGCTGGCATCGCTGTGGGTCGGCGCGACCTGCGTGATCCAGCCGCGGTTTTCGGCGAGCCGCTTCTGGGGCGTGGCGCTCGAGCACAACTGCACCTGGACCTCGACGATTCCTTTCTGCATGAAGGCGTTGCTGGAACACGAGATCCCGAAGAACCACAAGTTCCGGCTCTGGGGTACCGCGGTATCCGAGCCGCCGCCGTTTGCCGCCTTCGGCGTCAAGACGATCGGCTGGTGGGGCATGACGGAGACCATCACCCATGGCATCGTCGGCGAAGTCGACCAGCCCAATACGCCGATGTCGATCGGCCGCGCGGCGCCGGAATACCAGATCCGCACCGTCGAGGACGACGGCACGCCGACACAGGTCGGCGGCACCGGCAATCTCCTGATCAAAGGCATTCCCGGCTTGTCGCTGTTTTCAGAGTATCTCCACAACGAAAAAGCCACGCGCGAGAGTTTCGACGAGCACGGCTATTTCATCACCGGCGACCGCGTCACGCTGCTCGAGAACGGTTTCATCCGGTTCGGCGACCGCACCAAGGACATGCTGAAGGTCGGCGGCGAGAACGTCGCGGCCTCCGAGATCGAACAGGTGATCGCTGTCGTGCCCGGCGTGCGCGAGGCCGCGGTGGTGGCAAAGAAGCACCCGATGCTGGATGAAGTGCCCGTTGTCTTCATCATTCCGCAAGCCGGCGTCGCGGGCGCACCTCGCGATCTGCACGACACCGTGATGGCCGCCTGCAGAACCGCGCTCGCCGACTTCAAGGTCCCGCGCGAAATTCACTTCGTCGACGACATGCCGCGCTCGACGCTGGAGAAGGTGGCAAAGGCGGAATTGCGGAAAATGCTGGGGTGAGGTGATGATGTCATTTTGGGATGGTGCGTGAGCACTAGACCCGGAATGACGTGGAGAATCAATAATACCCGAACGCCACCGGGCGGAAGGCGTGCAGCAGATGCTGGTCGAGCTTGTCGCCCATTTCTTCCATCATGCCGTAGGCCCGGGCGTGGGTGAACTGCAGCCGGTAAGCGCGCTTCTCGACGAGGGCCGCGTAGATGTCCACGATCGTGATCAGCCTCACGATGTCGCTGATCTCCTTGCCGCTCAGTCCGTCGGGATAGCCCGTGCCGTCGAGGAATTCGTGGTGGTGCAGCACCACGTCGAGCATTTCCGGCGGGAAGCCGCCTTGCGCGGACAGCGCGTCGTAGCCGCGGCGCGGATGCTGGCGCATCTCTTCCATCTCTTCCAGCGTCAACGGGCCCGGCTTGTCCAGGATCGCCACCGGAATGAACGCTTTGCCGACATCGTGTAGCAGGGCGGCGCGGGCGAGACGGCGCTGGTCGTCGTCGCGCATGCCGAGATGCTGCGCATAGGCCACCGCAAAGCCGGTAACGAAGAGACAATGGCGATAGCTGCCGGTGTGGTGGCAGCCGACCGCCGTCAACCATTCCCGCAAGGACGAATGCTTGATCGCCTTGAGAATCTTGTTCTCGGCCTCGACGATGTCGCTGAACTTTAGGGGGATGCCGGCTGGAAGCTTTTCGAAGATCTTGACCATCACGGCATGCGCCGCCTCGACGCCCCTGTTGAGGGCCTTGCCGCGATTGGTCTCGTCATATCCGTCGCTGTCGGGAAACGCGGCGCGGATCCGCTGCAGGATGCCTTGTGCATCGAACGGCCGCGCGATCGTGTCGGTGGCGCCGAGCGCCCAGGCCTGCATCGATCCGTGGTGTAGCGAATCCGCCAGCACGAACAGCCGCGGCATCTCGCGATAGGCCTCGGCCCGCAGCTTGGTGCGCACCAGTTGCACGCTCTCGGCGGAGCGCAGGTTGATGTCGACCACGATGCCCGCCAAATCCCGTTCCGGGCTGTCGGGAATGTCGGAAGTCGCGATGGTGTCGACCTGACCGACGGACCGCAAAATGCTGGCGAGTTCGCTGCTCTGATCGCTCCGATCCGAAGCGAGCAACAGCCGGCGCCTAGTCGAAGTCTTGTTGGTTGCGGATGTCATGAAACCCCAGACCCCTAGCGATGATGACTTGCAACCGAGGCTAGCGGATAAGGGGTTCCCCGAGGCTTAAGAGGCGTCGTGAATATAGGCTAATGTGGACGCTAAAATTTTAGCGATCTGGTTCGCGATGCGCCGCACCGCGACGTCATCATCCGCGAAAAGCGGATGTGTTGCGGAGCATTGGCTTGCGATTGCCCACGTCGGCGCGCGTAAGCCGCGCCGTTGGGTCTGGAGATGGCGCGTGAAGCGACTATACCGGCAGCCCCATTTGCTTACGAAGGCTCTTGTCGAACATGCTCTCAGGAACAAAGCGGCGCAGCACGCTCACCCGGCCAGCCATCTTACCGCACGTGTATCGGTGACGAGGCGATGCTGCAGTCGCGGCCTCAACCACTCTCGTGGCGACGACTTCGGGCCTATCCGCCGCCTTCATCACTTCCTGCAGAACCGCGACCGCGCGTGTTCGCGCCGAGCGGTATGCATCCAGTGTCTGATCCGGAAGCACCATGTTCTGTTCGAAGGAAGTGCTGGTATACGCCGGCTCCAGCAAGCAAACGCGGATGCCGAAGCTCCGCACCTCGTGGTCGAGAGATTCCGAGTAACCTTCGAGAGCATGCTTTGTGGAGGCGTAGAGCGCCGAGAACGGCGCCGGTATCAGGCCAAGCACCGAACTTATATTGATGATCCTTCCACCCTGCCGAGCTCGCATGTGCGGCAGCACCGCATTGCTCATGCGCATGACTCCGAACAGGTTTACGTCGAACAGGGCCTGGGCTTGACCGATTGACGATTCCTCGGCTCCGCCCATCAGGCCGGTCCCGGCGTTATTGACCAGAACGTCGATCCTGCCCGTCGTATCGAGCACCTTGTCGACGGCAAGCTTCACTGAACCGTCATTGGTCACGTCGCAGGCGACCATCGTAATGCCGTTGGGGCCGCTTGCGGCCATCCGTCGGCTGGTGCCGAACACGCGAAATCCGGCCTCGCGCAAGGCCTTTGCTGAAGCCAACCCAATGCCCGTGGAAGCCCCGGTCACAATCGCCACTTTACCGTCTTGCCGCATGAGGACCTCCGTCGACGCATTGAACGACAGCTTAGATTAAGGCATAAATATCACATGATGATCGTAATTCAATAGGTGTTCGGACCGCGATGCGCTACGCCAAGCGACAAAAAGAGATCTCGCACGAGCGAATCGTGAAGGCTGCAGCGAAAAGGTTCAGACGGAACGGCATTGCCGCCGCCGGAATGACCGGGATCATGGCGGAGGCAGGACTGACTAACGGCGGGTTCTACTCGCACTTCCGCTCGAAGAGTGACCTGGTCAGAGAAGGCCTTGAGCGAGCGCTCGCCGACCAACTACAAAGCCTGGCCGAACCCGACCCCAAGCCGGGCGCATTGGCTCACCTGATCCGTTCTTATTTGTCTCAGCATCATCGTGACCGTCCCGGCACGGGGTGTGCCTCCGCGGCGCTACTGCCCGAAATTGCCCGCCAGCCCCTCTCCGTCCGGAAGGCTTACACCGCTCGGTTACGCACGCTTATCGAGCAGATGGCGCGACGGTTGCCGCAGGAGAACTCCATCCCCGAAGCCCAGGGTACAGCGATCGCGATCCTTGCCGTCTTCATCGGCACGCTTCAGCTTTCGCGCGCCGTCGATGACCCGGAGTTGTCAGACGCCATGCTTGCTGCGGGCATTCGTGCGGCAACTGCGCTTGCCGGCTTGGCCGACGGCTCGGCCGAACATGAAGGCGTACAAGGATGAAATATTAAAGCGGTAGAGATCGCGAGCCGATGCGCGCCGCTGCTTTGCTCATCGTTCGCTGGAGTAATTCGGGCTGTCGTCAACAAGCGGTCATGGCCTTGTCAATGCGCTGATAGGCTCCTCGCTTTCCGCATTTCCCATTCGCGATCAGATCGCGCTAGGATGCCGCCGACTGTTGCATGGGAACTCCTAGGGAGCCGCAATGCCGACGATCGATCGCGACGGGGTCCGCATCTATTACGAGGTTCACGGCTCCGGCCCACCGTTGCTCTTGACCCACGGCTATTCATCGACCAGTAGGATGTGGCAGGGCCAGATCGCGGCCTTGTCGAAGCATCACAAGCTCGTGTTGTGGGACATGCGCGGCCACGGCCAATCCGATTATCCCAGTGATCCGGCAGCCTATAGCGAAGCGCTGACGGTTGCCGACATGGCGGCGCTGCTTGACGCCGTCGGCACCGAGAACGCGATCGTCGGCGGGCTCTCGCTGGGCGGCTACATGTCGCTGGCGTTCTACCGCGCTCATCCAAACCGCGTCCGCGCGCTGCTGATCATTGATACCGGCCCAGGATTCAAAAAGGACGAGGCGCGCGAGGTCTGGAACAAGCGCGCGTACGATACCGGCGAGCGCTTCGAGCGCGAGGGCCTGAAGGTTTTGAAATCGGCCAGCCGCGAACGCTCCAGCGTCACCCATCGCGATGCCTCGGGACTGGCGCGCGCCGCGCGCGGCATGCTGACCCAGCGCGATGCCCGCGTGATCGAATCGCTACCCGATATCAAAGTGCCGTCGCTGATCGTGGTCGGCGCCGACGACACCCCGTTCCTCGCCGCTTCCGACTACATGGCGGCCAAGATTCCGGGTGCGCAGAAGGTGGTGATCTCAGCTGCCGGCCATGCCGTCAACATCGACCAGCCGCAGGCCTTCATCGATGCCGTGCTGCCGTTCCTCGACAGCCTCGATGCCAATGCACCACGGAAGGCCGCGTCATGAAGGCAGCCGCGGTGGCCCTCGCCCTTATCGCAAGCAGCTTCACGCAAGCTGCCGCGCAGCACTTGCCGCCGATCGGCGGCCCCTACCCGCCACCGTTCACCGAGACGCTGTCGAACAACGTCCCGCTGGCGTTCGGCATGGAGGCCGATGAAGCCGCACGCGCGCTCGGCGTCCCGCTCAACTACATCAGGGGCCGTCCGGGCGATGAAATCTTTCTCGCGTTCCGCAACGTCGGCGGCAGCGGGCTGTTCTACAAGAAGGACCGGCTCTATCTGCAATTTCGCAAGGGCAGGTTGGCCGGCTGGAAGGGCGACTGGGGTCACAATTGGATGTGGCAGTAGCCGACCCCAGAACATCGATCTCGTGCAACTCAAACGCAAATGGATGATCCGTGGGACAAGATATCGAACTGACGGCTTCGGACGGTTTCAAACTGGGCGGCTATCGCGCCGATCCCGCAGGTCGGCCGGAAGCGGCCATCGTGGTGATCCAGGAGATTTTTGGCGTCAACCACCACATCCGCTCGGTGTGCGACCGATTGGCGGGCGAAGGCTATGTCGCGATTGCGCCGTCGATTTTCGATCGCACGCAACCGAACTTCCAATGCGGCTATTCGCCTGACGAGATTGCAAACGCACGAAAGTTCATCGCCAATCCGGATTGGGCCGCGATGCTGCGCGATACCCAGGCCGCGATCGACGCCGTGAAGGATGTCGGCCCGGTCGGCATCATTGGCTTCTGCCTCGGCGGCAGCGTCGCCTATGCGGCAGCGACCAAGCTGTCGGGCTTGTCTGCCGCGGTCGGCTATTACGGCGGCGCCGTCGTCCGCTTTGCCGACGACAAGCCGCAAGTGCCGACGCAATTGCATTTCGGCGAAAAGGATGCGGGCATTCCGCTAACCGACGTCGAAACCATCAAGGCCAAGCGGCCGGAGGTCGAAGTCCATCTCTATCCCGGCGCGCAGCATGGCTTTCACTGCGACGAACGCGCCAGCTACGACAAGGCCAGCGCCGATATCGCCTGGCCGCGCAGTCTGGCGTTCTTTGAGAAGCATTTGAAGTGACGCCCCGAAGGGCGTCATTCCGGGGCGATGCGTAGCATCGAACCCGGAATCTCGAGATTCCGGGTCTGGTCCTTCGGACCATCCCGGAATGACGGAGAGAGCTCCCGCCTCACTCGCCCTTGACGCCGGTAGCCTTCACGACATCGGCCCATTTCGCGTGGTCGCGGCGCAGGACTTTCTCGAACGTTTCCGCCGATCCGCCCACCGGCACGAGGCTGAGCGTCTCGATCCCGGCGACGCCCTCGGGCGAAGCGATGATGCGGGCGAGTTCGTCGGAAAGCTTCTTCACGATCTCCTTGGGCGTTGCGGCGGGCACGAACACGCCAAGCCAGCCTTCGATTTCAAACCCGGGATAACCGAGTTCGCCCATCGTCGGCACGTCGGGCAACGCGGTCCTGCGCTTTTCGCCGCCAACTGCCAACGCCCTGAGCTTGCCCGCCTTGATTTGCGCGCTGGCCGTGGTCAGGTCCTGGAACGCCGAAGTAACCGTGTTGGCGAGCAAGTCGTTCGTGAGAGGCGCCGAGCCGCGATAGGGGACATGGGTCATGTCGATATTGGCGGTCTTCTTGAGCAATTCGCCGTAGAGGTGAGACGTCGTGGCGTTGCCGAAGGTGCCGTAAGGCTTGCCGGGGTTCGCCTTGGCATATTCGATCAGTTCCTTGACGGACTTGATCGGCTGCTGCTCGGGGACCACCAGAACGATGGTCGACAAGGCGATCTGGGTAACGGGCGCGAGATCCTTGAAGACATCGTACGGCAGCTTCGTAACGAGGCTCGGCGCCTGAATGATCTGCGTGATGCCGACCAGCACGGTGTAACCGTCGGGCTGTGCCTTGGCCACGTAGTCGTTGCCGACCACGCCGCCGCCGCCCGACTTGTTCTCCACGAGGACGGTCTGCTTCCACGACTCCTGCAATTTGTTGGCGAGCAAGCGGGCCAAGACGTCGGTGGCGCCGCCCGCAGGATAGGGCACCACGAAGGTGATGCGCCGGCTCGGATAGGGATCCGCCGCCGATGCTTGATGCGAAGAGGCGCACAAAGCTGTCAGGGCGATGGACGCGAGCAACGCTACAGCAGTCGCTGCGCGCACCACGCGGACCGGCAAATGATGGTTCATAGTCAACTCCGGATTGCGGGCACTCTACCGACAAGCCGGGGCGCCTCGATTGAACGGCGGCTTTCTACATCGCTGCAGCGCAAGATGGAACATGGTTTCGAGCGCATTCAGCGCATAGCGCCAATTCATCGCACCGAAGCGGCCCGAAGTGATGCGGAACGCAGCGTTCGCGCTCACGCCCAACGGATGGTGAATTTTCTTGGTCAAATGCGAGGCATTTGCCTGACACAAATGCTCAGGAAACAAGCGCGGTCGAGATGATAGCTCGATGATGGCTTGGCGCTCTAGAACCAGCGCTCGCTGACCAGCACGGTGTCGCCGGGGCCGATCGGGCTGCCGGGCGGGACCACGAAGCGCGACGTGCCGGACGCATCGGTGTGGGTGACCGTGACGCTGTCGCGGCGGGCGCGCGGCGAAAAGCCGCCGGCGATCGCCACCGCGCTCTCGACCGTCATGTTCGGGACGTAGGGATATTGCCCGGGTGCTGCGACCTCGCCGAGGATGAAGAACGGCCGATAGGCTTCGATCTCAACGGCAACCGATGGTTCCCTGATAAAGCCAGCGCGCAGTTTCGCTGAAATCTCCGCCGCCAGTCCCGCCGTGGTGCGGCCGCGCGCCCGCACCGAACCGATCAGCGGCATCGTGATCGCGCCGCCGGCGTCGATCGCGTAGGTGTTGGTCAGGCCCTCCTGGCCATAGACGACGACGCGCAGCTTGTCGCCGGCATCGAGATGATAGGCCGCGTCGTATCGCATGGGCGCGGGTTCGGCATAGGCGGCAGGCGCGGCAACAACGGCGGGTGCCGGTGCCGTTCGTGGCGCCGCAGCAAAGGCGGCGCGGAGCGCGCCAATGGCGCCGCCACCGGAATCGACCGAGGCCGTCCGCGGCGGCGGACTGTTGGGCTGACCATAGGCCATCTGGTCGAGATCGCCCTGCGGCGCGACCGCAACCGGCCCGGTCGTGCGCATGCAGCCCGACAGCGCGAGCGCGGTGATGATCGCAGTGATCGGTATTCGAAACGCGCGTACAACCCGCACCGGAGCCCATCCCTCAAAGCGAGACAGCTCTAGTCTTGCATCGGGTATGGTTAATAAACGGTTTTTTGGAAGGTCGAGTGCGACGACGGCACTCAAAGCTCCCTCTCCCCGTTCACGGGGAGAGGGAGAGAGAAGCAAGCATCAAGCGCTCACGCCGACGCCGATCGGGCAGGACACGCCAGTGCCGCCTAGCCCGCAATAGCCCGCTGGGTTCTTGGCGAGATATTGCTGATGATAGTCCTCGGCGAAATAGAATTCGCCCGCCGCCGCAATCTCGGTGGTGATGGCGCCAAGGCCCTTCGCCGCCAGCGCCTTCTGGTACATAGCCTTCGACGCGTCGGCGGTTTGACGCTGCGCGTCCCCAAACGTGTAGATCGCCGAGCGATACTGGGTACCGACATCGTTGCCCTGGCGCATGCCCTGCGTCGGGTTGTGATTTTCCCAGAACGTCTTCAGGAGCTGCTCGTAGGCGATCTTCTTCGGATCGAACACGACCAGCACCACTTCGGTGTGACCGGTGCGGCCCGAGCAAACCTCTTCATAGGTCGGATTGGGCGTATGCCCGCCGGCATAACCGACGGCGGTCGCATGGATGCCGTCGCCGAGCTCCCAGAACTTGCGCTCTGCGCCCCAGAAGCAGCCTAATCCAAAAACCGCCTGTTCGAGGCCGGCGGGATAGGGCGGCTGAAGCTTGCGGCCGTTGACGAAGTGCGTGGTTGCGGTCGGTATCGGGGTGGCACGGCCCGGCAGCGCTTCGGCTGCGCTCGGCAACACGGTGGTCTTGCGCATGAACAACATGGAGCACCTCCAGGCGGGACATCGGCGGACGTGACGACGGCATCGTCCGGTCGGACTTCTATATATGTCTTTACGCCTGTTACCGCAGCCCTGTTACCTGGCCCGAGGCGGGCGGCCGGCCAGGTTAGTCCCGCGAATAGCCGATCAACGGCTTGCGGGGCCGAAACAGGATCATGAGCAGAATGCCGACCACGCCCAGGACGGCGAAAACCGGCTGGTCCAGCAGGACCTTCATGACACTGTCCCAGAGCCAGGGTGCGTTAGCCTCGATCCAGGTCCGGAACGCAAGCTGGCTGGACTGATGGACATCGTTCCAGAACTGGCCGAACCGGGTAAACCGCAGGGTCTGGTCGGCAACAAAACGGGCCCCGTCATAGACCATGAAGATGAATCCGCCGGCCAGAAGGAGCAGGCCGATAAGCCGGAAAAAACCGCGGATCATGCGTCACCTTATATCTGTCGCCCCCAAAAGGCCGTCAGCCAATACCGGGGGCACCCCGGAAATTCAACCTCGTCAGCACCTTACGCGCCCCGTTCCGCCGCTTTTCCAGCCTTTCGGGAGGCCGGAAAGCGTTGACGGTGCAGGATGCGCCCTCTATAAGACCCCCAATGGCGGCGGGCGCAATCCCGCCGCCGCTGTTCTTTGAGCAGCGCCGCTTGCGGGAGCATTTTGGCTTCCGTCCATGGCATCCTCAAGAACGGCTTAGGTTACGAACACCCTGGAAAATACAACCAGCGATCACGCGATTTGAACGGCCGGCGCGCTCAAGGGCCGACCACCCGAGCGATGACAGCCGAAGGATAGTTGAGAACATGGCCAATACGACTTCCGCCAAAAAGGCGACCCGCAAGATTGCCCGCCGCACCATCGTCAACAAGTCGCGTCGCACCCAGATGCGCGGCGCGGTCCGGACCGTCGAGGAAGCGATCAAGAGCGGCGACCGCAATGCGGCGCTGGAAGCGATGAAGCGCGCGGAGCCGGAACTGATGCAGGCGGCGCAGCGCAACATCATTCACAAGAACAATGCGAGCCGGAAGGTGTCGCGCCTGACGCATGCGATCGCCAAGCTCGCGAAGTGAGCTGACAGAAGTAAGTATTCGTCAAAAGCCCGGCGTCGCCGGGCTTTTTCTTTTTCTGCCATACCGGCGCATGAGCACGAGCCCGAAATTCATTTTCGTCACGGACGTGCACCCTGTTGGATTTCGGACACACACCAAAGGCTGCGCGCCGGATCGACCGTGACAATTCGATTGTCTCGTTGCTGAGCGCCGGCTTGCGTGTCATATTTCGGGCACCCGTAGTTTTACGAGGTGCAACTTATTGCACCAGCGTTGTCGTGCGCATTTGCGAGAAGTGCGATCGCGGCGGCTGACCTGATCAGACAACACCCGCCTCCTCTGCCGGCATCGCTCGCGCGAGTTACCCTGCGAAAACAATTCCGAAAAGCTTCGTCTCGCTAATCACTTATCCACATAGCGAGGACAAGCGTTTTGAAAATTGGTCCCGGTAACCAAGATTGTAACGGTTTCTTAAAAAATTTTGCGCGTGCGGCGAAAATTGTCACGCTCGTTCGCGCCGCGGGATTCTGTGCGCTGATTCAAAAACTTGGTGTGGAGTGTCGCATTTGCAGTGTTGCAACACAGCCGAAGAGTCACGCGACATCGTCGAATCACGGATTGTCAGAAATCACGCTTGGTGTATTTGTTACTCGTTCGCGACGCTCAAGGCTCTCCTGACCAGCGCGGTATGAGACCCAAGAGCGACGTGCAAATCGGCGGCGGTGTGCGCGTTAGCGACGCTTTCCAAGCGAAGCTGAGTTGGTAACTCATAGCAATATGAGGACGGTTGTTCTGTGTCTAAATTTCCCGGCGTGGCGCTCACGTTTGAAGCGCGCTCCGGACAAGGGGAATAAGATGCTTGCCGACCATGCAGCGATTGGGAACGCGGAGCTCGTGAACGTGTTGAAGACGACAGACTGAGGTACGCGGCGGACGCAGCGGTCGAACAAGCGGATGTTCGGTAGCAGCAGACTGGCTTTGAAACACTGGTGATGTGGTTACTCGTCGCGCGCTCTCGCGGCGAGAGGGGGAGGTACTATGCTTTACGGAATCAACGCGACATTCAGCACGCTTATTTCCATCGAGACCGCTTCAGAATTCCTGAACAACGTTTTTGGCCGTCCCCCTACGCGAGCTCCACACCGAGCGTCGAGTACCCGCTGACCTCGCGGCAGCCTTCCACTCCATCCAGCCTTTGATCTGTGCAACGGCGATTCCGCCGAACGTTAGATCTGTGTCTGGTGGTTGAAGCGCCGCGCCGAGGTCACGTCTGGCAGGAGACCTGCAAGGCTACCGCCAGCCGATTTCACAAGACACCATTACTCATTCAGAAAAGTTCTCAGGCAATGACAAATATGGAACAGGATCGCTGGTCGCGCGTGAAGGGGCGGTTGCGGACGAGTGTGGGCGAAGACGTCTACACGAGCTGGTTTGCGCGCATGGACCTCGAAGGCGTGCAGGACGAAAGCGTCCATCTGTCGGTGCCGACCCGCTTTCTCAAGAGCTGGATCCAGGCGCATTACGCCGATCGTGTCCTGACCTGCTGGCAGGCCGAGATGCCGGAAGTGCACCGGATCGACCTCACCGTGCGCACGGCGATGCGATCCGCCGCGCCCGTCAAGGAACCGACCGCGCCAGCCGATCAACGCCGTACCGAGCAGGCTAATGGCCGGCCCGCGCCTGAACTGCGCGCGACCGCCACTGCGCCGGTGTCCGCCAGCCATGATGCGCTCGGCGGCTCGCCGCTCGACCCGCGCCTGACCTTTGCAAGTTTTGTCATCGGCCGCTCGAATACCCTCGCCCATGCGGCGGCGCGCCAGGTTGCAGAAGGCCGCCGCGGCGATCCCGTGATGTTCAACCCGCTCTACATTCACGCCGGCGTCGGCCTCGGCAAAACCCATTTGCTGCAGGCCGTGACATGGGCCGGCAATTCGGGGAACGAGCGCAAGGTGCTCTATCTCACCGCCGAGAAATTCATGTACGGCTTTGTCGCTGCGCTGAAGACGCAGACGGCGCTGGCGTTCAAGGAGGCTCTGCGCGGCATCGACGTGCTCGTGATCGACGACCTGCAGTTCCTGCAGGGCAAGTCGACCCAGGCCGAGTTCTGCCACACGCTGAACGCGCTGATCGATGCCGGACGACAGGTGGTGATCGCCGCCGACCGCCCGCCGTCCGACCTCGAGAGCCTCGACGACCGCGTGCGCTCGCGGCTGGCCGGCGGTCTCGTTGTCGAGATGGGCTCGCTCGGCGAGGAGCTGCGGCTCGGCATCCTGAAATCGCGCGTGGCGGCGGCGCGCGCGCATCATGCGAGCTTCGATGTGCCCGAGGCAGTGCTGGATTATCTGGCGCGCACCATCACCCACAACGGCCGCGACCTCGAAGGCGCCATCAACCGCCTGCTCGCCCATTCCAAGCTCAACGCCCAGCCGGTGACGCTGGAAATGGCCGAGCGCGAAGTGCGCGACCTGATCCGTCCGCAGGAACCGAAGCGGATCAAGATCGAGGACATCCAGCGGGTTGTCGCCCGGCAGTACAATGTCAGCCGTTCGGATCTCTTGTCGTCGCGGCGGACCGCGAACGTGGTTCGCCCACGCCAGGTGGCGATGTATCTGGCAAAGACGCTGACACTGCGCTCGCTGCCCGAGATCGGCCGACGGTTCGGCGGTCGCGACCACACCACGGTGCTGCACGCCGTACGCAAGATAGAGGCACTGGTGGCCCGGGATATCGCGCTGTCCGAAGAGGTCGAGTCTCTGAAGCGGCAATTGCAGGAATAATGCTCTAAGGGAACAGGATCTAGCTCCTCCCCAGCCTCTCCCGCCCTGATCAAATCGAAGTCGGATTTATCCGACTTCGATAATTATGATGCCCAACTCGGGTAAACCCGAGTTGGGGGGCGGGAGAATTTTCTTCTGCCGCCATTTTTCGCCGCAAAAGTGGGGGAACGGCGGCCTGCTCCCTTGCACCGGCGCCCCATCCGCGCCACCTTGCGGTCCCCCCGGGGGTTTGATCAAATCCGGTCGTGATCCGGCTTTTCGGGTTTCCAATGCCGCGGCGCTGCCTTGACGGGCCGCCCGGCTTTTCCATCTCTGGCGGATATTGCAATGAAGGTCACCGTCGAACGCGCGCAACTGCTGAAATCGCTGGGTCACGTCCATCGCGTGGTCGAGCGCCGCAATACCATCCCGATCCTCGGCAATGTGCTGGTCCGCGCCGAAAACGCCAGGCTGTCGCTGAAGGCGACGGACCTCGATCTCGAGGTGACCGAAACGCTGGCGGCGGAGACCGGAACCGCCGGCTCCACCACCGTGCCGGCGCATATGTTCTATGACATCGTCCGCAAACTGCCCGACGGCGCGCAGATCGTGCTGGAGGCCGACGGCGACCGCTCGGTAATGGCCATCCGCGCCGGCCGCTCGCGCTTCACCCTGCAGACCCTGCCCGAAAGCGATTTCCCCGATCTCGCCGCCGGCGACATGACGCATTCGTTCTCGCTCACGGCTGCCGACGTCAAGCGCCTGATCGACCGTACGCAGTTTGCGATCTCGACCGAAGAGACCCGCTATTACCTCAACGGCATCTACCTGCACACGGCCGGCAGCGCCAAGGCCACGACGCTGCGCGGGGTTGCGACTGACGGCCATCGGCTGGCGCAGATCGATCTGGCGCTGCCCTCCGGCGCCACCGGCATGCCCGGCGTGATCGTGCCGCGCAAGACGGTGGGCGAGGTGCTGCGGCTGATCGAGGACAATGAAGCCGAAGTCAAAATCGAACTGTCGCAGGGCAAAATCCGCTTCACCCTCGGCAATGTCGTGCTGACCTCAAAGCTGATCGATGGAACCTTCCCGGATTATGGCCGCGTCATCCCGCAGAACAACGACAAGGAACTGATCGTCGACAAGAAGGATTTCGAGGCGGCGGTAGATCGCGTCTCGACAATTTCGAGCGAGCGCGGCCGTGCCGTGAAGCTGGCGCTGTCCGTCGGCAAACTCGTGCTGTCGGTGACCAATCCGGATTCCGGCAGCGCCACCGAAGAGCTCGAAGTCGAATACGCCTCCGACGCGCTCGATATCGGCTTCAACTCGCGCTACCTGCTCGACATCGCCGCTCAGATCGAAGGCGAAGTCGCCGTCCTCCGCCTCGCCGACCCCGGCTCGCCGACCCTGGTGCAGGATAAGGACAACAAGGGCGCACTCTACGTGCTGATGCCGATGCGGGTGTGACTGCGCCTCGTGAAACGGACACCGACCTTCCCTCTCCCCTTGTGGGAGAGGGTGGCGCCGAACAAAGTTCGGCGACGGGTGAGGGGTTCGCGCCGCATACACCAAGCCATAGGTCTGTTGCCAAGCGCATCCGCAGCTTCGCCAAGAAGATGCGTCATGAGCCCACCGATGCGGAATTAGCTATTTGGCGACTGCTTCGCGACCGGCGCCTCGCACGCTTCAAATTTCGACGGCAAGTTCCGTTCGGAAACTATATTCTCGATTTTGTTTGTTTCGAGAAGCGGCTGGTCATCGAAGTCGATGGAAGTCAGCACGTATCATCGACGCGTGACGAAGCGAGGGAAGCGGTGTTGATCGCTGAAGGATTTCGAATTGCGCGCTACTGGAACAATGACGTGCTGCAACACCCCTCTGCCGTGCTGGAGGACTCACTTCATGAGGCGCCACCCTCTCCCACAAGGGGAGAGGGTAAGAAAGGCCGACGCTAACTCGCCATGACCCCCTCCCGCATCCACCGCCTGTCACTCACGCACTTCCGCAATTATCGCGCGGCGAGCGTGCAGGTGCGCGGCGATATGGTGGTGCTGGTGGGGCCGAACGGCGCCGGCAAGACCAATTGCCTGGAGGCGATCTCGTTTCTGTCGCCGGGACGCGGCCTGCGGCGCGCGACGCTGGAGGATGTCGCCGACAATCAGGGCGACGGCTCCTGGGCGGTGTCGGCCGAGGTCGAGGGCGCGCTGGGCTTGGCTACGCTTGGCACCGGCATCGATGCGCCGGCCGCGGACGGCGGCTCCAGCCGGCGCTGCCGGATCGATCGCGAGCCGGTGGGTTCGGCAGCCGCGTTCGGCGATCATTTGCGCATGGTGTGGCTGACGCCGGCGATGGACGGCCTGTTCCTTGGCGCTGCCTCGGAGCGGCGGCGCTTCTTCGACCGCCTGGTACTGGCGATCGACAGCGAGCATTCCAGCCGCGTTTCCGCGCTGGAGCGTTCGCTGCGCTCGCGCAACCGCCTGCTCGAAGTGCGCAATTATGACGATCATTGGTGTGACGCGATCGAGCGCGAAACTGCCGAGCTGGCGGTCGCGGTTGCCGCCACGCGCGGCCAGACGGTGACGAAACTGGCGGCGATGCTGCGCGAACGCGGCGCAGCTTCGGCCTTTCCGTCGGCGCAGATCATGCTCGACGGCTGGATGGAGAATGCGCTGGTCAATGAATCCGCAACCGCCGTGGAGGACCGCTACCGCGATATCCTGCGCGCCAGCCGCGCCCGTGACGCCGCCGCTGGCCGCACGCTGGACGGTCCCCATCTCACGGACTTGCAGGTGATCTATGCACCAAAAAACATGCCGGCCCGCGACGCCTCCACCGGCGAGCAGAAGGCGCTGCTGATCGGGCTGGTGCTGGCCCATGCCACGCTGGTCGCCGAGATGACCGGGATCGTGCCGCTGCTGCTGCTCGACGAAGTCGTCGCGCATCTTGATCCCGTCAGGCGCAAGGCACTGTTCGATGAACTAGCAAAGCTCGGCGCGCAGGTCTGGATGACCGGCGCCGATCCGGCAGCGTTCGTCGACATCGGAGCGACCGGCGAGATTTTTGACGTCGAGTCTGGCCAGGTGAGCCGCCGCGCCTAGAACTCTTCAACGCCCATTACGACCTGACGCCTCGCTGCCGAGCAAGCGGTCGATGATCGATGCGATCAGGAATACCGACGCCTTTTCGGTCAGGTGGACCTGATCGCTCGCGGTCAAATCGCCGACCGCATCGCCAATGCGCGTCAGGCAACCCTGTGCGTTGCAAAGGACGTCCGACGCCGAGATGAATTCTGCTCCGAGCGGCTCGAGCCTGGCGCGCATGATGGCATCGTAGGCGGTGGGCGGGATGCCGTTGGGCGAACGCTGCGGGATCAGCGTGCGATGGAGCATGAAGTATCGGAGCACTTCGGACGGAAGCCCGCGCCGCCACATCGGCACCCCACCGAGAACAACGACGCGGGCATTTGTCTCCTTCTTCAGCGCGGCCACCGTCTCGGCCACGTTGTCGAGATGTTTTTCCCAGGTTCCGTGCAGCAATATGACGTCGGGCTTGATCTGCCGAACGAGCGACAAGACCTTGTCGTTCATCGCCCGGCAATTGGGCATGCTCGCGATGTCGGCATTCAGCGCCGGAATGCAGGAACTGGAGGTGAGCTGCGCAATGCCGAAGTCTCGCTTCTCCTGCGCTTTGCGCAGGCCCGGTAACAACGCGCCGGCGGTCGAATCGCCCCATATCAGAAGCAGCGGACGCCGATCGCGCTCGACGCAGGTGTCGGCAAACGTCATTTCGCGGCTGAGATCAAGTAGGCATTCGCGAAACCGCCACTTGAAGCTCTCGGTCGTCACATTGGCCATCGCGCGGATTTCCGGCGGCAGGCGGAAGTCGAAGCCGCGCCCCCAGACGAGCGTGCCGCCTGCGACCGCGATCATCGCCATGCCCGCCCCAAGCCCGAACATTTTGCGTCGGCTTGGGACGCCGAACCGGATCGGCATCTCGACAAACCGGTAAGTTGCCCAGGCCAGCAGCGCGCTCGCAAGCAATATCAATTCGCGTTCCGGCAAGGTCAGCGGACCGAATTTGATCATCCCGCCGAACACCAATAGTGGCCAGTGCCAGAGATAAAGCGGGTAGCTGATCAGCCCGATCCATACCATTGGCGGGCTCGCAAGCAAGGCGCGGTTCACCCAGGCCGCAGGCGATGACAGCAGAAGTGCGGTGCCTGCAACCGGCAGCACCGCCCACCAGCCCGGAAAGGCGCGATGGCTGTCGAGGATCACGGCTGCCGTCGCGATCAGCGCCACGCCGATCCAGGCGCGCCAATCACTCGCTTTGACGCTGTGGCTGACCCTGTTCCAGCCGTACGCCAGCGCCGCCCCGGTGAGCAATTCGAAGGCGCGCGTAAGCGGCAGATAGAAGGTCGCAACGGGATACGAGCCGATCAGCGCGACGTTGAGCAGGAAAGACCCGATGCCGAGCACCACGGCCATCGCCATGATGCTCATTCGCAGCCGGGCTGCGAGCATCAGCAGCAACGGCCAGAACAGATAAAACTGCTCCTCGATGCCGAGCGACCACAGGTGCAGCAGCGGCTTCTTGGCGGATTCGACGTCGAAATACCCGGACTGCAGCAACAGCGCGATATTGGCCAAAAACGCCACGCTGGCGAAACTGTCGCTGCCGAGCTGCGCGAAGGCTGAGGGCAGCATCCAGAACCAGCCCAGTACCAATGTCGCAGAGAGCACCACGATCAGCGCCGGGAAGATGCGCCGGATCCGCCGGTTGTAGAATTCGATCAGACTGAAGCGACCGAATTCCAGTTCGCGCGCGATGATTCCCGTGATCAGAAAGCCCGAGATCACGAAGAACACGTCGACGCCGATGAAGCCGCCCGGCATGGCGTCCGGGAATGCATGGAAATTCAGGACCAGCATCACGGCGATGGCCCGGAGGCCGTCGACATCCGGCCGATATTTTGGTGAAGGCGAGGTCAATTGGAGGGCTAACCCGGGATCGCTGTGGACGGCGGACGACGACTACAAGCTGCCGCGCCGCCTTCTCTAGCAGGTCCGCAGCAGACTGCCATTTCCGCGTCGCGCGGCGTCCAAAAATCCGGCGATCGAGAGCGCAGAATCTGTCCCCGAATCGCGCTTTTCGGGGCCTTCAGAATCGGCCCTTGGAGACCTTGAAAAAGGGCAAAAAACCACCATTTATTCAACAACTTGCGTACAGAGAGATTGCGCTAGGCGCGGTGCCTGTTTCATGGCACAAATAGACCAATCAGCGCCTCATATTGCGCAGCTGATTCGGGACACCCTCGAAGGCCTCACATGACAGAACCTGCCCGGCGGACCCCTGCCGACACTGAGCATCCCATTCCCGTTGAGTATGGTGCGGAATCGATCCGGGTGTTGAAGGGCCTCGATGCCGTTCGCAAGCGGCCGGGCATGTATATCGGCGACACCGATGACGGTTCCGGCCTGCACCACATGGTCTACGAGGTCGTCGACAACGCGATCGACGAGGCGCTCGCGGGCCATGCCACGCGCGTCGACGTGATCCTTAACGCGGACAATTCCGTGACCGTGCGCGACGACGGCCGCGGCATTCCCGTCGACATCCACAAGGGTGAAGGCATCTCCGCCGCCGAGGTCATCATGACCCAGCTCCACGCCGGCGGTAAGTTCGACCAGAACTCCTACAAGGTATCGGGCGGCCTGCACGGCGTCGGCGTCTCCGTCGTCAACGCGCTGTCGAGCTCGCTGAAGCTCAGGGTCTGGCGCGACGACAAGGAGCATTTCGTCGAGTTCGCCCACGGCGACGCGCTGGCACCTTTGAAGGTGGTCGGCGAGGCCGAAGGCAAGCGCGGCACCGAGGTCACCTTCCTCGCCTCGGGCGAGACCTTCAAGAACATCGAGTATGATTTCGCGACGCTGGAGCACAGGCTGCGCGAGCTCGCGTTCCTCAATTCCGGCGTTCACATCATCCTCTCCGACATGCGTCACGCGGTCGAGAAGCGCGAGGAGATGCGCTACGACGGCGGCGTCGAGGAGTTCGTCAAATATCTCGACCGCAACAAGAAGGCGATCGTCCCCGCCCCGATCATGGTGCGGTCGGAATCCAATGGCATCGGCGTCGAGGCGGCGCTGTGGTGGAACGACAGCTACCATGAGAACGTGCTGTGCTTCACCAACAACATCCCGCAGCGTGACGGTGGCACCCATCTCGCCGGTTTCCGCGGCGCGCTGACACGCCAGGTCAACGGCTATGCCGACGCCAACGCGAAGAAAGAAAAAATCGCGCTGACCGGCGACGATTGCCGTGAAGGCCTCACCGCCGTGCTGTCGGTGAAGGTGCCGGACCCGAAGTTTTCATCGCAAACCAAGGACAAGCTGGTGTCCTCGGAAGTGCGTCCGGTGGTCGAGAACGTCATCAATGAGGCGCTGGCGGCGTGGTTCGAGGAGCACCCGGCCGAGGCCAAGGTCATCGTCGGCAAGGTGATCCAGGCGGCGGCCGCGCGCGAAGCCGCCCGCAAAGCGCGCGAACTGACGCGCAAGAGTCCGCTCAGCGTCTCCTCGCTGCCCGGCAAGCTCGCCGACTGCCAGGAGAAGGATCCGGCCAAGTCCGAACTGTTCATCGTCGAGGGCGACTCGGCCGGCGGCAGCGCCAAGCAGGGCCGCAACCGCGAATTCCAGGCGGTGCTGCCGCTGCGCGGCAAGATCCTCAATGTCGAGCGCGTCCGCACCGACAAGATGCTGTCGAGCGAGCAGATCGGCACGCTGATCACCGCGCTCGGCACCGGCATCAGCGACGACTTCTCCGCCGACAAGCTGCGCTATCACAAGATCATCGTGATGACGGACGCCGACGTCGACGGCGCCCATATCCGCACGCTGCTCTTGACCTTCTTCTACCGGCAGATGCGCGAATTGATCGACCGCGGCCACCTCTATATCGCGCAGCCGCCGCTCTACAAGGTGACGCGCGGCAAATCCGAGCAATACCTGAAGGACGAGCGCGCGCTGGAAGATTACCTGATCGCGACCGGCCTCGATGACTGCGTCTTCAAGCCGGCGTCGGGTTCGGAACGCGGCGGGCGCGACCTGCTGTCGCTGGTGGAGGACGCGCGCGTCATCCGCGGCATCCTGAACAATCTGCACAGCCGCTATAACCGCAAGGTGGTCGAGCAAGCCGCGATCGCGGGCGTGCTCAACCCGAGGATCACCGGCGACATCGCCACCGCCAATGCCGCCGCCGGTTACATCGCCAAGCGTCTCGATGCGCTGGCCGACGAGGTCGAGCGCGGCTGGACCGGCCGTTTCACCGAAGGTGAAGGCTTCTTCTTCGAGCGCACGATCCGCGGCGTCAAGGATGTCGCCATCATCGACGACGCCCTGCTCGGCTCCGCCGACGCCCGCAAACTCGACGACTACGCCGCCAAACTTCAGGAGGCCTATCCGAAGCCCGGCATATTGCGCCGCAGGGATGCCGAGACCGCCATCCACGGCCCGGTCAGCCTGTTCGAGGCGGTGACCGACGCCGGCCGCAAGGGCGTCGCGTTGCAACGTTATAAAGGCCTCGGCGAGATGAATCCTGAGCAACTCTGGGAAACCACGCTCGATACGAACGAACGTTCGCTGCTGCAGGTGAAGATCAAGGAGGTCGACGAGGCCGACGACATCTTCACCAAGCTGATGGGTGACGTCGTCGAACCGCGCCGCGAATTCATCCAGGATAATTCGCTCAGCGCCAATGTCGACGTGTGAGGCAGGACGCGCCTATGCCGCCCATTCAGTATATCGTTGAAGGCGGCCACCGGCTGGCGGGAACAATCGAGCCATCCGGCAACAAGAATTCTGCGCTGCCGATTATCGCGGCCGCCCTGCTCACCGAGCATCCGGTCACGCTGGAAAACGTGCCGCGGATCCGCGACACCGAGACGCTGGTCGAATTGATCCGCTCGGTCGGCGCTTCCGCCGAGTGGCAGGCGCGCAATACGCTTGCGATCCACGCCAAGGAGGTCCGCGCCGCCGATCTCGATCCTGAGCTATGCGCGCGGATCCGCGCCTCGATCCTGCTGGCCGGGCCGCTATTGGCCCGCTGCGGCGAGGTGGCGCTGCCGCCGCCCGGCGGCGACGTCATCGGACGCCGTCGTCTCGATACGCATTTCCTCGCCTTCGAGCAGTTAGGCGCCACCGTCACCGCCACCCACCGGCTGGAATTCCGCGCCTCCCGCCTCGAGGGTGCCGACGTCTTTCTCGACGAGCCGAGCGTTACGGCCACCGAGAACGCGCTGGTCGCGGCGGTCGCCGCTCGTGGCACCACATTCTTGCGCAACGCGGCCTCCGAGCCGCATGTGCAGGATCTCGCGCATTTCCTGGTCGCGCTCGGCGCCAAGATCGAGGGCATTGGCACTAACACCATCATCGTGCACGGCCCGGCGACGCTTGGCGGCGCAAGCTATTCGATCCAGCCCGACCATATCGAGGTCGGCTCGCTGATCGGACTTGCCGCAGTGACGCGCTCACCGCTGCGCATCGCCAAGGCCGGCGTCGAGCATCTGCGCTCCATCCGGATGGGATTTGAACGGCTCGGCATCGTCTGCGGCGTCGAGGGCGACGATCTCGTGGTGCCCTCGGGCCAGACCATGAAGATCCATGACGATTTCGGCGGCCATGTGCCGAAGCTCGAGGACCAGCCGTGGCCGGCCTTCCCGGCCGACCTGATGTCGATTGCGATCGTGACCGCGACGCAATGCGACGGCGTCATCCTGATGTTCGAGAAAATGTTCGAGTCGCGAATGTTCTTCGTCGACAAGCTGATCTCGATGGGCGCCCGTATCGTGCTGTGCGACCCGCATCGCGCGATCGTGGCCGGCCCGAGCCGGCTGCGCGGCGCGCCGATGACCTCGCCCGACATCCGCGCCGGCATGGCGATGCTGCTGGCGGCGGTCGCCGCCGAAGGCACCTCAACGATCAACAACGCCGACCAGATCGAGCGCGGCTATGAGCGCATCGAGCAGCGGCTCAATGCGTTGGGCGCGCGAATCACCCGAGTTCCGGCACGCGACGGCCACTAGAGCCTTTTCGGTTCTGATTAAATCAGAACCGGGCTCTAGATTCTTGTTTTGACGCGTTTTCTTGACGCGAACCGGTGTCCGCCCCGGATCAAGTCCGAGGCAAGCTTTCGCTGGAGAACGCTCCGGGCCGCGAACGCCGCCGTCACTTTTTCGACCTTCGCCGGTGCTAGTCTGTTGCAATGACCTCGCTCGATAAAGTTGAAAGCGCAGCGATTGCGCCGCCCGCCTCTGCAGCCGTGCCCGGCCGTCATCTCGCGATTGAGCTTGCCGAGACGCTAAAACTCGCGGTGCCGATCGCGCTGACCCAACTCGGGCAGATCGCGATGATGACGACCGACATTGCCCTGATCGGTCGGCTCGGCAGCGAGGCCATGGCTGCGGCCGCGCTGGCGCATACCGTGTTCTTTGTCAGCTTCACCTTCGGCATGGGGCTGGTGTCTGCCGTAGCACCCTTGGCGGCGCAGGCATTTGGCGCACGCAATCCGCATTTGATCCGGCGGTCGCTCCGCGTTGGCATGTGGGCTGCGTTCCTGATGTCGCTGCCGATGATGGCGCTGTCGTTCTACGGCGAGCCGATCCTGTTGATGCTCGGCCAGGCGCCGACGGCTGCGCGCCTTGCGCAGGAATATCTGCTCGGCCTGACCTGGAGCGTCCTGCCCGCGCTGTGGTTCATGGCAATTCGCGGCTTCATGAGCGCGGTCAATCGGCCCGAGCCGATCCTGTGGATCACGCTCGCTGCGATCCCGGCCAATGCGCTACTGGTCTATCTCTTGCTGTATGGCGCCTTCGGCCTGCCGCAGCTTGGCCTGTTCGGCGCGGGATTGGCGACCTCGATCGTCAATCTCGGCACGTTCTTGGCGGGCGTGTGGTTTGCCGCACGCCGCCGCCCATTTCGCAAATTTCACATACTCGGACATTTCTGGCGCGTCGACTGGAAGCTGATGCGGCAGCTCGTTGTGATCGGTGCGCCGATCTCGCTCTCCTTCCTGCTCGAATACGGCCTGTTCGGCGCTGCGGGCTTGCTAATGGGCATCATCAGCACCACCGCGCTGGCGGCGCATCAGATCGCGCTGCAGGTCGCGGCCATCCTGTTCATGGTGCCGTTCGGCATCGGCATGGCCGCCACCGTGCGGGTGGGACACGCCGTCGGCCGCGGCGACGCCGGCGCGGTACGGCGGGCCGGCTACGTCGCAACCTGGCTCGGCATCGTACTGGCGGCGATTCTGACGCTCGCGGTGGTGATCAGCCGCTTTGGCATTGCGGAGATCTTTCTCGGCGAGAACACCGACGCGACAGCCGAACTTTCGGCAACGCTGCTGCTGGTCGGATCGACCTTCTTCATCGCCGACGCCATCCAGACGATTGCCGCCGGCTCGCTGCGCGGCATGAACGACACGCGCGTGCCGCTATTGTTCGCGATCCTCAGCTACTGGCTGATCGGGTTCGCCTTCGCCTGCTGGCTTGGCTTCTGGACCTCGCTGGGCGCCGTCGGCGTGTGGGGCGGGCTCTCGGTCGGGACCGCTGTATACGCTACGCTTCTGCTCTTCCGCTTCCGGCTACTGGCGAGCAAGCCGCGGCGATGGCGGGCCTGACCGCGAGCGCCAATTGCGTCTTCGCCGGCGCGATCCAAGCATGCGTTTTGCGAAGGCCATCATGCGCCACACTCCGGAATCTGCACAGCGCGCCTGTGCTAGAGGACGTCAAGCACGGCTGGTGCCCGCGACGGGGAGGCGGCTTGAAAGGTCAAATCGGCCCGCCTACCCTTATCAGGCAGAACGAGGAAACACGATGGCCCACGAAACCGCAACGCTCGCAGCCTATGTCGCCGACCTGAAATTTACGGATATTCCGCCAGAGGTGCTGGAGCGCGCCAAGGTGCTGACGCTGGATTTCCTCGGCAGCACGATCCGGGCGCGGCGCGATGCGGAATCCACGCCCTCGCTGCTGAAGATGCTGGAAGCGCTGGCGCTCGACGGCAAGGGCGAGGCCACCGTGTTCGGCGATGCGAAGACCTGGACGCCCGCGGTCGCCGCGCTGCTCAATGGCGCGCTCGGCCATTCGCTCGATTTCGACGACACGCATGCCGACTCCTCGCTGCACCCGAGCGCACCCGTGGTGCCGGCGGCGTTTGCGGTGGGCGAAATGGTCGGCGCATCCGGGCGCGACGTGCTGACGGCGATCGTGGCCGGCTATGAAGTGTGCTGCCGGCTCGGCAACGCGCTCGATCCGACCTCGCATTATGCGCGCGGCTTCCATCCGACCGCGACGGCGGGAACCTATGGCGCGGCAGCCACGGCGGGGAAGCTGTTCGGCCTCTCGAAGGACCAAATCATCTCAGCCTTCGGCGTTTCCGGCAGCCAGGCCGCGGGCTCGCTGCAGTTCCTCGTCAACGGCGCCTGGAACAAGCGCTACCAGGTCGGCGCCGCTGCGATGAACGGCGTGATTGCCGCGACGCTGGCACGCAACAATTTTGTCGGCTCGACCGAGTCGGTCGAGGGCAAGCACGGGCTCCTCGCCGGCTACAGCGACGACGCCCATCCCGACAAGGCGACAGCCGGCCTCGGCAAAACCTACGAGACGCTGCGGATCGGCGTGAAGCCGTATCCGAGCTGCCGCTATACCCATGCCGCGCTGGATGCGCTGATCGCAATGCGCCGCGAGCATAATCTGACGCCGGATCAGATCAAGCGGGTCGAGATTGGCCTGCACCGCAACGGCATCACGCTGACCGGCGATGCCGCCACCAAGCGGCATCCGACCTCGATCGTCGGCGGGCAATTCTCGATGTTCTTCACCGGCGCGCTGGCGCTCGACCAGGGCCGTTTCGGCTGGGACGATTACGAGCGGCTCGGTGATGCCGCCGTCAATGCGCTGGCCGACAAATTCGATGTGGTGCAGGACGATCGCCTCGAGATCGGCCGCACCCACCCCTTCGGCGCGCGCGTCTCGATCACCACCGACGATGGCGTGCATGAGCGTCTTTACGCCGATCCCTCCGGCGAGCCGAACACGTTTCCGGACGCGCAAGCGATGCAGCAAAAATTCCTCACGCTCGCCCGCCCCGTGCTGAACGGCCGCGCCGACCAGTTCGCCGACGCGATCCTGTCGCTGGAGCGGTTCGACCGCGTCGAGAAAGCCACGCAATTGGGGCGGCAGTAGATAGAGCTAGCACCGCATCGACGATGCACCCTCTCCCCTTGAGAGGGTGGATCAATCGCGCGGAAAGCGCGATTGAGACGGGTGAGGGGTCCCTCTCCGCGGGTGAACCTCTCGCATTTGTATTCGCGGATCGAACCCCTCATCCGGCGAACTACGTCCGCCACCTTCTCCCACAAGGGGAGAAGGGAAGGTTTGCCGCGTAACGTTCAGTTCGCTCCCGCCAGCTTTCCCTTGCTACCGGTTGCCGCGATCAGATCTCGCACGAGCTCGAACACGCCGTCGCCTTCCGGCGGCCAGTTCGGCGAGCGCCCGAGCCGCACGATAACCAACTGTTCGGAGGGCACGATGATCACATATTGCCCGAGCGTGCCCTTGGCGAAAATGGCATCGCGCGGCCAGCCGCGCTCGCTGCGGTAGGTTGCGCCGAAACTGTCGCCGAGATTGGTCCAGAAGCCGGCGCCCTGGCCGACCCAGGCGTTCGGCGTCGGCGTCGCCGTATATTTCACCCAGCCTTCGGGTAGAATGCGTTTTCCACCCGCCATGCCGTCGTCGAGATAGAGCTGGCCGAAGCGCGCCCAGTCGCGCGCACTCGCCAGCATCTGGCTCGATCCTTCCGCATTGCCCGACGCATCGAATTCAAGCGTCACATCGCGCATGCCGAGCGGCTCGAACAATTCCTGCCGCGCGAAACTCATCATGCCGGCCGCGCTGCCGCCGGTGGCCTGGCGGATCAGATGCGCGAGGATGACGGTGTTGCCGTCGTGGTAGTTCCATGCCGCGCCCGGTGCCGATTCCAGCGGCATGCTCGCCGCATAGGCGGCCATATCGGGCTCCATGAACTTCATCCGATTGACCGGCTCGAGCGCGGACGCCAGCGAGGCCTGCAGCGAACTGCCGAGCTTTAGCCCCGCGGTGTGCCGCAGCAGATGATCGAGCGTGATGGCGCGCCTTGGATCACCAGGCTGTTGCCACGCGGCGATCGACACCGGCTCATGCAGCTTCAGCGCGCGCTTGCGCACGAGGATGCCGGCCAGCGCCGACATGACCGACTTGGTGGCGGAGAAGCCGAGCAGCGGCGTGTCGATGCCGATGCCCTCGGCATAGCGTTCGGCGACGACGCGCCCGTTCTTCAGGATCACCACCGCGTGGGTGTTGCGCGGCGTCGACTTGTCCGGCTCGGCGAAGGCGCGGTCGAGTGCGAGAGCCAGTTGCGGCGTTTGCGGTTCGACAACGGCGCGGCCAGCGGTGTCGGACAGCAGCGCCGGTTTGGCCTCCGACGGCGGCAACACAATCTCGGCCACGGCACCATCATGATCGAGATAACAGCCGAGCCCTTCGCCACGGTAGACGGCGCGGCTCCGGCCGAGGCCGAACAGCGTCACGGTGACGCCCTTGCGCGCGCGGTCGAGGCGATAGTCGAGCGCCCAGGCGATCAGCCCGGCGCCCGGCATCGCGGACGTAGTCTCGGCGAATACCCGCGCCGGGTCGAGGCCGGAGACGAAGGTCTCGGTGCAGAGCACGCTGGCGACGAACCCCGTCGCGACCTTCGGCACGTCGCGGGCGCGGGCAACTGAGAGCGCGAGCGCGCTGAGCGCCGTGGTGGCGGCGAGGATGAGGATGAGATTTCGTCTGGTCACGGAGCCTCCGGCATGAGCGTCAGCGCATGCCGGGGATGTTGATGAGGCCGCCGCCGGCCGCTCGCCGGATTTGGAATGCGCGCTGGCCGAATGTTCAGCACGCCTCGCCGATTCTGAAATTACACAGTAATAGCAATACGAAGCGGCCTAGGCTGCGCTCGCCTTCAGCCGGCGATATTCGGTCGGCGTGACGCCGGTGATGGCCTTGAAGGCGCGGTTGAACGGGCCGAGCGACTGGAAGCCGGCGTCCATCGCGATCGTAATCACGGGGACTTCGGCCTGGCTTGGATCGGCGAGCGCCGCCTTGGCTTCGGCGATCCGGTGCTCGTTGAGAAAGACATTGAAATTGCGGTAGCCGAGCCGCTGGTTGATCAGCCGCCGCAGCCGGTATTCGGGAATGGCGAGTTTGGTTGCGAGCTCGCCGATGGTGACGTTGTCGTGGCGATAGATGCGCTCGTCGGCCATCAGCCGCATCAGTGCATCGATGAGTTTTTGATCGGCGGTGCTGGATTCCACGGCGGCTGCCGCCTCGATTGGATCGCGCTTGCCGACCGCTGCGGCCGGGAACAAATCGGCCCCATCGACACGCGTCATCGCAATCGCGATGGCCGCAACCACGGCGGCGAGCATCGCCGAATTCAGCGTGTTGGCAAGGTTCGCGGCGGCGTTGCCGGACAACGATATCTGCAGCATCGCATTGAGCTCGCCATACAGCGCCGCCGCGCTGACGATGAAGACGCGGACGCGGCGCCGACCCTCGACCAGATCGGCCGGCCAGGACGCGATGGTCTGCACGACGGCCAGCACGATGAAGCCGAGCGCGAGGAGATTGACCGCGATAATGGAAAGCTGCACGCCGGATGTGGGCGCCAGCCACATGCAGTTGACGAAGCTGAACGCTGCGACCGCCGCCCAGACCAGCGCGTGCCACCAGCGCAGTTTGAACGTCTCCTCGAACAGCGCGCGCGTAAACAGCCAGAACACCACGGCGTTGCCGGTCGACAGCGCGATCAGGGGCGCGAGCGCCGGAGCTACCTTCGATGTCACACCGATCGAAGAGGTCACGGCATGCGCCGCCGACCCCACTGCAAAGGCCACAGCCAGCCGTCCGGCGAGCACCATTCCAAAGCCGCGAAACAGCAACACCGCCAGCACCAGGAGCAGCGCCACGGTGGCGCCGCGCAAGGCGATGTCGAAGGTGGATAGCAGCATCGGATGGCCCGTTCGCGCGGGTTATCCCCGCGCGGTCAATCTAGTGTGAATCGTTCCGTGGTTCAATTTCCGCCGATCAGCCTTTCCAGCGATCGCGCGACGTCACCCAACGCTCATTGATCTTGCCGGATAGATCAACTTCGCCATCCCTCCTCGCCCCCAACCGCCGCGCGACGGCTTGCGACGGCGCGTTGACGGATTCGATGCAATGAATGATCTCGTCGATCTCGAAGGTTGCGAACACCCAGTCAATCGACGCGCGTGCGGCTTCTACTGCGTAGCCCCTGCCGCGGTATTCGCGGTCGATGCCCCAGCCGACCTCAAAACCCGGCCACCCCGGTGGGCACCACGGCCCGACGCGGCCGATATAGCGGCGGCTTGATTTTTCCTCGACGGCGAACATGCCGAAGCCGTGCAGCGCCCAATGCCCCGATATCACCGCGGCGTTGCGCCATCCGCCGATCTCGGCGGTGATCGCCTTGCCGTCGGGCGTGATGAAGCGCGCACTATCTGGATCGGACAGCATCGCCGTATTCGCGGCAATGTCATCGCTGCGCCATGGCCGCAGGATCAAGCGCGTGGTCTCGATGATGGGACCATCGACCTTCAGCAATCTTGCGCCGGGCTTGAGCGGAGGGATCATCGGTTCATTTTCCTAAGTCGGTCCCTGCGAAAGCAGGGTCCCATAACCACCGTTGTCGATTGTTGGAGACGATATCTGCCATTGCTGCCAAACGATAGGACACGGGGTATGGGTCCCTGCGAAAGCAGGGACGACATGCTGAGGCATTTGAACGCAATCCCGCATTTCCTGCTATAATTGCCGCAAACCTGAAGGAGTCCTCATGAGCTGGCAACCGTCCAACGATCCCGTGCTCGGCGATCCCAAAAGCTGCGACGCGCTCGAACTCATCATCGTGCCGCGCACCCGCGATCTCGGCGACGGGTTTGCGGTGCGGCGCGCCCTGCCGCATGGCAAGCGGCAGATGGTCGGGCCGTTCATCTTCTTCGACCATTTCGGTCCCGTGCAGTTCATGGCCGGCCGCGGCATGGATGTGCGGCCGCATCCGCATATCGGGCTTGCCACCGTCACCTATCTGTTCGACGGCTCGATCATGCACCGCGACAGCGAGGGCAACGTCCAGGAGATCCAGCCCGGTGCGATGAACCTGATGACGGCAGGCCGCGGCATCGCGCATTCCGAGCGCACGCCCGACGTGCAGCGCCGCGATGGCCAGAAGATGCTGGGCCTGCAAAGCTGGATCGCGCTGCCGGCGGGCTCGGAAGAAATCGCGCCGTCGTTCCAGCATTATGCGGCCGAAGCGCTGCCGACCGTGAAGGAGAGCGGATTCACCGCGCGCATTATCGCGGGCCACGGCTTTGGCGTGCAATCGCCGGTCAGCATGGTCTCGCCGTGGTTCTACACCGAAGTGACGGCGCAGGCCGGGACTAGCGTGCCGCTCGACCCTGACCACGAGGAGCGCGCGATCTACCTCGTCGACGGCGAAGTCGAGATCGCGAACGAGCGCTACGAGGGGCCGCGGCTCCTGATCTTCCGGCCCGGCGACCGCATCACGGTGAAGGCGGTCACGCCGGTGCGGATGATGTTTCTCGGCGGCGACGCGCTGGAAGGCCCGCGGCACATCTGGTGGAATTTCGTTTCCTCCAGCAAGGAGCGGATCGAGCAGGCCAAACAGGATTGGAAAACCGGCCGGTTTGCAGCCGTTCCGCAAGAACATGAATTCATTCCGCTGCCGGAGTGAGCTATTGCTCCGCTTTCTCATTTGCTGCCTCGCGCTTGCACGAGGCCGCCTGTTCGAAAGCCTGACCAGATGAACGCGATGCTCGCCAGCGACTTGCCCCTGCCCCGGATCGGCCGCGGCAAGGTGCGCGATATCTACGCCGTCGGCAGCGATTGCGTGCTGCTGCTCACCACCGACCGCATCAGCGCCTTTGACGTGGTGATGGCGGAAACCATCCCGATGAAGGGCGCGGTGCTGACGCAGATCAGCGCGTGGTGGTTCCGCCAGCTCGAAGGCGTGGTGCCGCATCACATGATCAGCGCCGACGCCGACGAGATCATCCGCAAGGTGCCTGGCCTGAAGGACCACCGCGCCGACATTCTCGGGCGCGCGATGCTGTGCCGGCGCACCACCGTGTTTCCGGTCGAATGCGTGATCCGCGGCTATATCTCCGGCTCCGCCTGGAAGGAGTATGCGGCCTCCGGCACGCTTGCGGGCGAGGAGCTGGCGGAAGGCCTGCTCGAAAGCGGCAAGCTCGAGCCACCGATCTTCAGCCCGGCGACCAAGGCCGAGACCGGCCATGACGAGAACATTACCATCGCGCGCATGCGCGAGATTGTCGGCAACGATGTCGCCGAGAAGCTCGAGAGCATGGCACGCACGGTCTATAATTTCGGCGAGCGGATCGCCCGCCACCAGGGTATCATCATCGCCGACACCAAGTTCGAATTCGGCCGTGCGGCGGACGGCCGCGTCATCCTGATCGACGAGGTGATGACGCCGGATAGCTCGCGGTTCTGGGCGGCCGACGTCTACAAGCCCGGCCGGCCGCAGCCCTCTTTCGACAAGCAGCCGCTGCGCGACTATCTCGACGCCGAGCGCCATGCCGGTCGCTGGAACGGCGACGCCCCGCCCCCGCCGCTGCCTGATAGCGTGGTGGAGGAGACGAGCAAGCGGTACCTCGAAGCGTACCGGCGCGTTACGGGGGATGAGCTGAGTATCTAACCGCGTCATTGCGAGGAGCGCAGCGACGAAGCAATCCATCCCGCCGCACGGAAAGTATAGATTGCTTCGCTTCGCTCGCAATGACGGCGTTGGGATTGCGTCACCCTCGCGTCTAATGCCAAGCTTCCAGGAAATAATATCCAGGGAGCGCCTCAATGACCGAAGTCGATTCCGTGCTCGTCGAGCGTGATGGTCCGGTGACCATCGTTTCCATCAACCGTCCGCATTGCCGCAACGCCGTCGATGGCGCGACCGCGCGGAAGCTCTACGACGCGTTTCTTGCTTTCGATGCCGACGAGAGCGCATCGGTTGCGGTGTTCACCGGCACCGGCGGCTATTTCTGCGCCGGCGCCGATCTGAAGGCGGTGGCGGCGGGCGATCCCAACAAGAAGCGGGAGCTCGGCGGTCACGATTCGATTGCGCCGATGGGGCCGAGCCGGCTGCGGCTGTCGAAACCGGTGATCGCGGCAGTGGAAGGCTTTGCGGTCGCCGGCGGCATGGAGCTCGCGCTATGGGCCGACATGCGCGTGGTCGCGGAAGACGCCACCTTCGGCATCTTCTGCCGCCGGTTCGGCGTGCCATTGATCGATCTCGGCACCATCCGGCTGCCGCGGCTGATCGGCCATTCGCAGGCGATCGATCTGATCCTCACCGGCCGGCCGGTCGGCGCGCAGGAAGCGCTGCGGACGGGGCTGGCCAATCGTGTCGTCGGCCGCGGCGAGGCAGCCGCCCAGGCGATTGCGCTTGCCAAGGAGATCGCGCGCTTTCCGCAAAAATGCCTGCGCGCCGATCGGCTGTCGGCGCTGCGGCAATGGGATCTTGCGGAGGAGGAAGCGATCGTAAACGAAATGCGCGGCGGGCTGGAGGTGATTGCGTCAGGCGAAACACTGTCGGGCGCGACGCGGTTTGCTTCCGGCGTGGGACGTCACGGCGCGTTCGCGAGTGACGCGAGCGATTGATCCAACTGTCGTCCCCGCGTTCGCGGGGACGACGAGAGAGTTTGGCTACACCCCGGCCATCATCACGTATTTGATCTCGACATATTCCTCCATGCCGTGATGCGAGCCTTCGCGCCCCAAGCCTGACTCCTTGACGCCGCCGAAGGGCGCGACTTCGGTGGTGATGAGGCCGGTGTTGACGCCGACCATGCCGGCTTCCAACGCTTCGGCAACGCGCCAGACGCGACCGAGATCGCGCGCGTAGAAGTACGATGCCAGGCCGAACGGCGAGTTGTTGCACATCGCGATCACGTCGGCCTCATCCTTGAAGCGGAACACCGGCGCCAAGGGGCCGAAGGTCTCTTCACGCGCTACCAGCGCGTCGGACTTCACATTCGACAGCACGGTCGGCTCGAAGAAGCTGCCGCCGAGCGCATGGCGCTTGCCGCCGGTGACGATCTTCGCGCCGCCTTTGACGGCGTCATCGATATGCTTCTCGACCTTGAGCACCGCGTCCATGTTGATCAGGGGCCCCTGCACCACGCCCTGCTCCGTGCCGTCGCCGATCTTCATCGCCGCGACTTTCTTCGAGAGCTTCTCGACAAACGCGTCGTAGATCTTGTCCTGGGCGTAGATGCGGTTGGCGCAGACGCAGGTCTGACCCATGTTGCGGTATTTCGAGATGATCGCGCCCTCGACCGCAGCATCGATATCGGCGTCATCGAACACCACGAACGGCGCGTTGCCGCCGAGCTCGAGGCCGAGCTTCTTCACGCCGACGGCGGCCTGCTGATAGAGAATTTTTCCGACTTCGGTCGAGCCGGTGAAGCCGACGAACCGCACAGCAGGATGCTCGCACAGCACCTTGCCGATCGCGGACGAATTGCCGGTGAGGATGTTGAACACGCCTTTGGGCACGCCGGCCTTTTCGGCGAGCGCGACCAGCGCCAGCGCGGTCAGCGGCGTTTCATTGGCGGGCTTGAGCACCACGGTGCAGCCGGCAGCCAGCGCCGGCGAGACTTTCCGCGTGATCATCGAGCACGGGAAATTCCACGGCGTGATCGCGCCGCAGACGCCGATCGGCTGCTTGATGGCTAGCAGACGTGCATCCGGCCGCTGGGTCGGAATGGTTTCGCCATAGACGCGGCGGGCTTCTTCGGCGAAGAATTCGACATAGGCGCCGCCGATATCGACTTCGCCGAGCGCTTCCGCCAGCGGCTTGCCTTGTTCCGACGTGAGGATCAACGCGAGATCCTCGCGGTTCGCCGCGATCAGCTCGAACCACTTTCGCAAAATGTTGGAGCGCTGTTTGGCGGTGAGCTTGGCCCAAGCGGGGAATGCGCGCTCGGCTGCTTCGACGGCTTGCGTCGCTTCGGCCGTGCCGAACGCCGGGACTTTTGCGAGTTCGACACCGTTGACCGGATTGGTGACCGGGCGCGACGGCGTGCCGACCCAGGCGCCATCGATGTAGCAGCGGTCGCGCAGCAGCGAGGAATCTTTCAGGCGGTCATGCAGCGAGGGGCTGGAGGTTTTTGAAGCGCGTGCGGCGACGGGCGGGTTCATGGCGTACTCCTCGGATTTTATTGAAGGATTGATCCGAGTATAGGCCCAAACCAGCGCCGATGCACCGGCGCCAGACGCGGGTCTGCTTCAAGCAATTTTGGGGCTGATGGGGCCACCGTCATTCCGGGATGGTCCGAACGACCAGACCTCAGGTGTGCAATTGCACACCGGGGAATCTCGAGATTCTCAGGGGCGCAAGAGCGCCCCATAGTTCGCTTCGCGCCCCGGAATGACGGGCTAATCACGCCGCCCCGCTCAAATACGCCTCGCGGCGGCCGATCATGCGCTGCGCGGCGGCCTTGGCGTCGGCTTTGGTGGAGGTCGCGCAGGTGCGGTATTCGAGATCGGGCAGCTTGGCGGGGTCGCGGCGGCTGAACCAGGACCTGGAACCACCGACCGGCAAAAGCGCCAGCGCCTGGGCGACGTTATCGACCGCCTCGAACGAATGCAGCGCGCCGGTGCCGGCGTAGCGCACCTCATAGATGCCGGGCGAGATCGGCGCCTCGATATTTTCGCCACGCCCAGGACGGGGATAGCGCTTCCATTCACTCCAGGTCGAAATCATTGCGCACCTTTGCACAAGCAGAAAAATGACAACCATTTTGGTTAATTTGACCCAGCCAACGCGCTGGCGTTTGTGCTGGAAACTGAACGCCTTACTGAAAAAGGTCGGCGAAGGGAATCGCAGGCCTAATCACGTTATCGTGGATGGTTAAGCCGGTCACCGCCATTGCCCTGCGTCCCCCGCAGAATGCGGCGATGTGTTGCCATTTTGTGCCGCCAGCCCGGCGCACCTACTGCCTCCCTCCTTTCTTATCACGAGATCGCGACATCGGCGGCCGCCTCCGCCGAGCGCTTGCGGGATCACGCGGCCGGGAGGAAGATCGTTCCACTCCATAAAAAACAGCGGGAGGTGACCCATGCAAAGCAAGGCCGCGATCGATCAGGTTCTGCGTCAAAAATGCGAGGCGAAGGAAATTCCCGGCGTGGTCGCGATGGCGGCTACCGGGAGTGAGGTGATCTACCAGGGCGCGTTCGGCCAGCGCGACCTTTCCAAGGATGATGCCATGACCGCCGACAGCGTGTTCTGGATCGCCTCGATGACCAAGGCGATTACGACCGCGGCCGGCATGCAGCTCGTGGAGCAAGGCAAGCTCTCGCTCGACGAGCCGATCGGAAAAGTGCTGCCAGACCTCGCCAGTCCGCAAGTGCTGGAAGGCTTTGACGCCAATGGCGAGCCGAAGCTGCGTCCGGCGACGAAGCCGATCACGCTGCGCCATCTGATGACCCACACCGCCGGCTTCGCTTACAACATGTGGAGCGAGGTGTGTGCGACGTATCTCGACAAGACCGGAACCCCGGCCATCACCACCTGCCAGAATGCCGCGCTGAAGACGCCGATCATGAGCGAGCCCGGCACGCGCTGGGAATACGGCACCAATATCGATTTCGTCGGCAAGGCGGTGGAGGCGGTGAGCGGCAAGCGGCTCGATGCGTATTTGCGCGACCACATGTTCAGCCCGCTCGGCATGAACGACACCGCTTTCAAGATCACTGACTCGATGCGCCAGCGCCTGGTCGGCATGCATGCCCGCGGCGCGGACGGCTCGCTGGCACCGATCCCGTTCGAGCTGGAACAGGAGCCGGAATTCCACATGGGCGGTGGCGGCCTCTACGGCACGGCTGCCGACTACATCAAGTTCACCCAGATGATCCTCAACAAAGGCCGCGGCAACGGCAACGAGGTGCTGAAGCCCGAGACTGTCGCGCTGATGAGCCAGAACCACATCGGCGATCTCACCATGGGCAAGATGGTGACGGTGGCGCCGATCTACACCAACGACGTCGATCTCTATCCTGACATCGTCAAGAAGTGGGGGCTCTCGTTCCTCATCACCACCGCCCAGACGGCCGAGGGACGCAGCGCCGGCAGCCTGGCCTGGGCCGGTCTCGCCAACACCTATTTCTGGATCGACCCGGCGCGCGACGTCAGCGGTGTGATCCTGATGCAGTTGTTGCCATTCGCCGATGCCAAGTGTCTGGAAGCTTTTGCAGGCTTCGAGCGCGGGGTTTATGCCGGGCTCGATGCCGGCAGCGGCCAACGGGCGGCCTAAGAAAGGAGAAACAGGGCGGCTACGCTTCGGGGCGTGGCACGCTCTCACCTCACCCACGCGTGTCATGCCCCGCGCAGGCGGGGCATCCAGTACGCCGCGGCCTATTGATTCAATCACTGACGTCTCTGGGATACTGGGTCACCCGCCCCAGTGCGCAATGGCGCACAAGGCGGGTGACGACGGGAGAGTGTGTGGCGCGATCATCAAACACACCTTCGCGATCTCGCGGCGCGTTCCGCCCGAGCTTTGACCTTCTCTTTCGCGCCCCAGAAAACAGAGGGCGCACGGAAGACCGGGTGCGCGCTGCACCCGCGGTCTCGTGTGCCATTTGCGCAAAAAGAAAGCGCACACGAGCATACAGGTCCAGCGGAGAGCATCCGGCCTTCCCTGCGCAATGGTTTTACGGCGTACTTCGCGCTCTCCCCGGTGTGCGAATTCCTTTAGCCACCGTCATCCGCGGATTGATGGATGGGACTGGCCCGGTTGGGCCGACACATCCTCCGCGGACTTGACACCAGCCACGGGTGCCAGGACCACACGACTTGGCCGTACGCGGCACGCCCTACGCCAGAGGCCTCGACGGGCTTGGTACCCATCCGCCGAAGTCTGACGAAGAGCGCCTTAGCATCGGTCGTCTGCGTGCCGTCCCTTCGCTCACGGACTCACAAGAGCCCGCCCTGCGACGACGTTTGCGCGCCCGACGCTGCCGCGTCCACCGCACCCCGCCCCGCGTTTAGTGACGATCGCGAAACGCCCCTCTGAAGTGGGACGGGATGGCGGAAGTTGTAAGACTGATTTGGGTCAATCGGGAAGCGAATTATTTTTGGGGGAGGGGCGATTTTTGATTTGCGTTGTCGGGCAAATCACTGATCCGTACTGCGCGGCTTCGCTATAACTTTAGCGTCGATAACCCTCCCATCCCCGCGCGATCGCAAGGAAAGCAAGCCACCAGCGAAATGCCCGGAGCCGAGAAGCGTGCGTTGTGCTTCCCTTGCAACTACATCTTGATCTCGCGTTGCGGTTGCGATTGTATATCGACTAGGGGTCGTTATGCGGATTCTTTTGATTGTTGTTTCTTGCGCCACGCTAGGTGGGTGCAGACTGGTTTATTGGGAAACCTCATGGCCGAAATAATCTATGTTCTTATCAATGAGGCGATGCCGGGGCTCATTAAGATAGGAAAGACAAACGGCGAATTAGCATCAAGAATTCGTCAGTTGTACTCAACTGGAGTGCCGCTCCCATTTGAACTGTTTTACGCATGTGAGGTCGCGAATGCAGCTTTTGTCGAAATCAATCTGCATGAAGCCTTCGGTGATCATCGCATAAGCAAGGGCCGCGAGTTCTTTCGTTTGGCACCAGAGCGCGCAAGGGCGGCTCTACTTCTTGCAGCAACTCGCGAAATAAAACTTGGCGACGAAATATTCGAGAATACAGAAGTCAAAGCTGAGGTGGAGGCAGCTAAACGACGAAGTCGGTTCCGGCTCTCAATGGTGGGTATTAAGCCTGGCACTGTACTTCAGCTTTACAAAGACCCAAACATAGTTTGCACAACCGTTGATGAGATCAATCAGGTCGATTTCCGCGGAGACACGACCTCACTATCAGATGCTGCGCGGCAAGCCCATTCGGACCTCGGCGATGAATGGCCCTCGGTTTCTGGACCTTGGGCCTGGGCATATCAAGGAAAACGCCTAGACGAGCTTAGGCGAGAGATTGAAGAACAAACCGACTAATGGCTCGGCTTAAGACCAGCGACGGGTGCCAAACCAACCGCACGCTTGGCTGTACGGAGCACACTCAACCGGGATCGGCGAACCTCCTATCGAACTATTGGTGAAAGGTGGTTTAGCATCGTTTGTCCGCGTTCTGTCCGTTCGCTCATGAGGCGACATTAAGAGCCGCGCCCTGCGGCGTCACTTGAGCACCCGACGCTGTCCCTCCACCGCACTCAGCCCGCGTTGAGCTACGCAGTCAGGCAACTCATGGCTGCGCACTAGCTCATGCTTTCAACCATATTCAACGTCTGCCGAATATCTTTCGAAAATTCGCGATACTTAATACAGGCAGCTTCCAATTTTTTCCCGATTATCTGCATGCTACTCGTATCGCTCAACGGTATCCAAAGCCTTGCGATGTCTTGCGGATAGATTTCAACCTGCCCGCTCGATCCATTTATGTATCGGTAGATCTGCCGTTGCCCCTCCTTGGACAAAAGGTATGCTGCTATATACCAAGCAAGCTTGGGATTCTTGAGGCGAACGATTGTTATATGTCCATCCACGAGCGCCGGAAACTGCTCGTTGTAAACGGCAACACGACCGATGGTACCATCGCCAGTCGAATTGATGAGCAAATCGCCATTCACTACTCCTGACTTTTCTTTTTTCTTCTCGTGAAAGCTTCGCGAGACGGACCTAGCAGAGCTAAGGTCTACGTATCCCCACCTGACGGCAATCGATTTCAACGCGCAAACCGGCCGTGTGGAAACAGTGCCGTTCTTGGCATCATCCAACACTGTCCCATCAGGCAGGACAAGTCCCTCATATTCCAGGGAGTCGGGATCATTTTCGTCATCGGCGTAATCAGGCTGGCTGCCTCGATAAGGGTAGTTGGTGACGAGTCCCGGATCTCCGAGCATGATAGCGCCGGGTTTGCCGGCAGCGTTATTGCAAGCGTCTACATAAATTGCCTGATGATACTCAGGTTCAAATATGTGATTTTGCTGTAACAGCTCACCATCTGGCGGAAGTTCCAAAAGCGTTTCGCTCAACGAACGTGTGTGTATGAGAGCCATCTGTTAATTCCAAACCGCTTGATCGGCCACCTTCTTGGCGATTTCACCAAGATCGCTGTCTACCGTCCCATCCGGCAAATGGACCAGATTTCCGCTCTTGTCCTTTCCAGGACGCTCAGAAACCGCGAACACGATCGCAGGGTCGTCTTTTGCCTTCGTAAGATCGGTTAGTGGCGCCTTTCTCTTTTGCACAAACAGCACGCAAGTCTTCGTATTCGTGAATGGCTTGAACATTGTCCCCGTGAGACTTACGACAGCGACGACACGGGCCTCCCTGAGAATGTATCGTCTTATGTATTCATCCGTGTAGTTCTTGAGAGTTCCACGCGGAAGAACGATCGCCATACGACCATTCGGGGCTAAGAACTCTAGGCATCGTTCGATGTACAATTTGTCTCTCGCGACCTTATTGAGGCGCTTTGCTCTGCCATTTGCCATTTGCTTATATGCAAGGGAGTATTTCGATAGAGTCTCTTCAGATGATATGTCGCCTCCAAAAGGAGGATTCGTTACAATTAGGTTGAATTGCCGAAACTTTGCGTTCTTACCTTTCCCGACAACAAGCTTAGAATTCGTGCTTACATGCCAATTTGTTTCGTTCAAGGCATCTTCAACGGCGATATTCGAGCGGCCATCACCCCAGATCAGCATGTAAGCCTTTGCTACTTTAGCGATGGTCCTATCAAAATCGATGCCAAACACATTGTTTGACGAGTAGTCCTTCTGGTTTTCAAGGATTTCCGATTCATCGTCCCGATCTGCGCGGATCGCACGGAATACGTGATCCATGGCGCCGATCAGGAAACCTCCGCTCCCGCACGCAGGATCAAATACGGATTCATTTTCTTTCGGTTGAATTATATCGATACACATTCTGATCACGTGCCTGGGCGTGAAATATTGGCCTTTATCGCCCTTCATGTCCGGGTTTATCATGACCTCGAACGCAGAGCCCAAAATGTCAGCGTCTGACTTCAATAGATAGGACTTCTGGAGTGCGGATACACAGAAAGCCAAGCTTTCGTCGGAGAGCAGAAGCTCTTCACCGTCCTCAAAAACGCCCTTCCAATTTTCCTTCGCATCCCTAAAGAGTTTCTGAATGCGTTTCTTAGCATCAGCAGCACTTTCAAAAGCTCCGACCCGAAAGACGGCCGGGGATGAATCATTCTTCAAATTCCTTCGCTCATCATAGAGTTTGGCGAAAATCAGCTTGAAGACCTCTTGAAATACGCTCTCGCCCTGATGAGCCTTTATGTAATTTTCGCACTCCCTCATCACGCTAAGGAAGTCGGTAACCGGAACAAGCTCGGACCGAAGTATTGGAGTGTCTACGTCAGCCAGCTCCTGAGACTTTTTAGGAATGTCGCGGAGTTCGCGCCAATTGACCTCCTCCTGTCCCGGAGCTGGCTCTATTCGTAGCAAATATACATGCGGCGGATCTCCATTGCTCCATAGGCCGATGCGACAGCCAGTGGCGTTCATGTAGACTCTAAGCTAATCAATGCCGTCTTTTCGATTCGGCTTCTTCACTTCGACGAAGATGCGGGGCTGATTTTTCGTTGCCGTGGTGTAAACGACGATGTCTGCAGCTTTCTTCGCTTCAGCTGAACCGACCTTGATCGGCACTTCCACAGACATCTGGTCGAAGGAATATCCATAGAGCTCCTTCAATCGATAGAGCCACCACTGCCTAACAATCTCCTCGGACTTTCCGTTGACTTTGTAGGCGCGATTGCGAACCGGGCAGAAAACGAAGCTGTCATTGCCAACCTCGTAAACCCTGAAGTGGACAGGAGCTTTTGTGGGCCGTTCGGTAGCTTTTTCAGTGAGGAATTCCATCAGCCATCCCGGTTTTCTTATGTTCGATCAGGCAAATACGGGATTCGAGCAAAGCGCAACCGAAAATAGGATCAGCCATATGAGTTTCGCACAGCACCTGGCGTGTCTGAGACTACACCCCCAGCCCGTTCTGCCCCGCCAGCTCCTTCAGCGACACCTGCGGCCCTGGCCCAATATGCTGGATCACCTCGGCAGCCGCGAGCGCCCCAGCCGGCCGCATGTCTCATGGCTGGCATCTCGCACAAGCCCGGGCAGGAAGCCGGCAGCGAAGAGATCGCCGGCGCCTTGGTGAAATTCGCCAGCAAAGAAGGCGAAATTGAAAATCGGCGCTGCTATTTTCCTGCGTCGATCAGTTCGATTTCCTTCTTGAGCAGCGTGTTCACCAGCGAACTCAGCGATACTCTCTGCGCCAAGGCCCGCTTGGAGAGATAGTCAAACACCTCGGGATCGAGGTGGATCGGCGGCATCAGGCGCGCCTCCTCACGAAAGAACTTGCCGCGCTCGGCGGTCGAGAAGTCGTATTCGTCTTTCATCAGATCATTCGTCGAAGAAGACGCGCGGGTCCCGTTCAGCCGGTGGTTCGTCGGAGATACCTTCAGGCAGGAAATCGCGTCCACCAAATTCATCGAGACGCGCGAACCACGCGTCCGCATTGAAGGGCGGCTTCTTCGGCGCCTCGGGAATCACTTTGTGGGCCTCGCTAACGGCCTCGTCCTCCGGATGGACAGCAGTTTCGTTCACAAGCAACTTCTAGGCGAAGTTGCGCCTGATCGGAAGCCCCTAGACCCGCCCATCGGGCACCGAAGACGTGGATGGCCGAGTCAAGCCCGGCCATGACGGGCGGAGAGAATGCGCGCCCTACACCCCCAACCCGTTCTGCCCCGCCAGCTCCTTCAGCGACACCTGCGGCCGCGCGCCGATGTGCTGGATCACCTCGGCCGCAGCCAGCGCCCCTAACCGGCCGCACGTCTCATGGCTGGCATTACGCACCAGACCGAACAGGAAACCGGCGGCGAACAGGTCGCCGGCGCCGGTGGTATCGACCAGCTTTTCGATCGGGAACGCCGGCGCGGCGACAACGCCATCGGACGACACTACCACGCAGCCCTTCTCGCTGCGGGTGACGACGGCGAGTTTTGTGTCCGCGCGGAGCTGCTTCAGCGCGCCCTCGAAATCCGAGGTCTGGTACAGCGAATGCAGTTCGGCCTCGTTGGCGAACACGAGGTCGACCGTGCGCTTGCGCATCAGATCGAGAAACTCGTCGCGGTAGCGATCGACGCAGAATGAGTCAGATAGCGTGAGCGCCACCTGTCGGCCGGCGCCATGGGCGATGCCAGCCGCCTTGACGAAGGCTTCCTTGGCGTTTTTGGGATCCCAGAGATAGCCTTCGAGATAGACGATGCGCGATGCCGCAATCTGCGCCTCGTCGATGTCGGATGGATTAAGGGCCTGCGCGGCGCCGAGATAGGTGTTCATGGTGCGCTCGCCATCCGGCGTCACCAGAATGTAGGAGCAGCCGGTGGCGGGGCCGTCGGAGGCGGCTTTGGTTTCGAAGGCAACGCCGGCGGCGCGGATGTCATGGGTATAGAGACCCCCGATCTGGTCGCTCTTGACCTTGCCGACATAGGCGGCGCGGGCGCCGAAATTGGCGATGCCGACAATGGTGTTGGCGGCAGATCCGCCCGACACCTCCGTCGCCGGCCCCATGTCGCGGTAGATCGACGCCGCACGGGCCTCGTCGATCAGCGCCATGCCGCCTTTGGTCATGCCGTGGTCGGCCAGAAATTTCTCATCGGTTTGCGCGAAGACATCGAAAATCGCATTGCCGATAGCGAGAACGTCGTATTTTGCGTCAGTCATCCACCCGTCCTGTTTACGGCGTTTGCGATGAGGGTCGGGCTACCACGGCAAGGCCCGCGGCAGCAAGGCTGCCTGTTCCTCATCCTGAGGAGCGGCGCTCGCGCCGCGTCTCGAAGGATGTAGGCCCGTCTGTGGCCGCATCCTTCGAGACGCCGCGGAGCCTGTCATCGGGCGCGCGACCCGTTGGCGGCTCCTCAGGATGAGGGTCTGCTGGCAGCAAGCTAGGCTGCTGCTATAAGGCCCTCCAAATGATCCGTTCTTTCCTCACGGTCTCTACGGGAACGCTGGCCTCGCGGCTGCTCGGCTTCGTGCGCGATTCGGCGCTCGCCGCGCTGCTTGGCGCGGGGGCCGTGGCGGATGCCTTCCTGGCAGCGTTTCAGCTAGTCAATGTGGTGCGAAGGCTGCTGACCGAGGGCGGGCTGAACGCGGCGCTGGTGCCAGCATGGCTGCGGGTGCGTGAAATCGACGGCGCGGTGGCAGCGGCGGCGTTTGCCGGCCGCGTGCTCGGCACGATCACTTTTGCCTTGATTGCAGCCACCGCCCTGCTCGCGTTGGCGATGCCGCTCGTCATCACCGTGCTGGCGCCGGGATTTGCCGGCCGCGAGACGCTGCAGCTCGCCGTCGACAATGCGCGGCTGATGCTGCCCTACCTGGCCTTTGCCGGTCCGGTGACGGTGATGATGGCACTGTTGAACGCACAGGGGCGATTTGCGCTGACCGCGTTTTCCCCGCTGCTGTTCAACATCGCGCTGATCGCGGTGATGGCCGTGCTGCTCGCCGTGCAGCCGGATGCCACCCGGGCCGCGCAGATCATCGCCGCAACCGTCGGCATCGCCGGGCTGTTGCAACTCTCGGTGCTGGTGCTGCGTCGTGGCGAGAACGTCGCGACACCCGTCGCGAGCCCCTTGCGCGTCTCGTTCGACAAGGAGATCCGCGGCTTTCTCGGCAAGGCTGTGCCGGGCATGATGGCATCGAGCGCGCCGCAATTGCTTGTCGTGGCCGGCGCGATCATCGCGTCTTCGTCGCCGTCGGCGGTATCGTGGCTCTATTTCGCCAACCGGCTGGTCGAACTGCCGCTCGGCATTGTCGGCGTCGCGATGGGCACGGTACTGATCCCGGAACTGACGCGCGCGGTGCGGGCTGAGGACCGCGCTGCCGTTGCGCACGCCGAATCCCGCGGCCTCGAACTCGCGGTTGGCCTCGCACTGCCCGCAACGCTCGGCCTGATCGTGTTAGCTGCGCCGATCGTGCGGCTGTTGTTCGAGCATGGCGCGTTCACCGCCGATGACACTAAAGCCACCGCCCGCGCGCTGATGTGGCTGACGCTGGCGTTGCCGGCGCATGTGCTGGTGAAAGCGCTATCGCCGGCGTTCTTTGCACGCGAGGATACGATGACGCCGCTGACCGCCGCGCTGAAAGGCGTGGTGCTGGCGATCGCTTCTGCCTTCCTGCTCAGCCATTGGTACGGCACTGAGGGCATCGCGGCGGCCATTGCTGTCGGCGCCTGGAGCATGGCATTCAGCCTGATCCGCCGCGGCGCGAAAACCTTCGGGTTTTCGATCGACAGGCAAGCAAAACGGCGGCTGCCGCGCATCGCGCTATCCGCGCTCGCCATGGGCGCGCTGCTGTGGCTTGCGACGCGGTCGCTGCCTTCCCTCACCTCGGGCGCACACGGCCTTGTGCAGGCCATCCTGCTGCTGGTCGTGATCTCGGCAGGAATCGCAACTTACGGCCTGCTTCTGCGAGCTTTCGGCGTCATCGGCTGGCGCGACGCGGTTAACGCCGTCAGGCAAACAAAGGGGTAGCGGCTTGCGCTGATAGCCCCTGCGTGGCAAACGACGGCGCGAAACAGGCATCCGAGACAGGATCCTTGGGGAAGCTGACAATGGCTTTTGTTGAACGGGTTTTTTCGGGCGTCCAGCCGACCGGTAATCTGCATCTCGGCAATTACCTCGGCGCGATCGTCAACTTCGTGAAGATGCAGGAAACTCATAACTGCATCTATTGCGTCGTCGACATGCACGCGATCACGATGGGCATGGACGTCTGGGGCGGCCCGGCGGAACTGGCCCGCAACACCCGCGAGGTCACCGCGGCCTTCATCGCGGCCGGCATCGATCCGAACAAGCATATCGTGTTCAACCAGAGCCAGGTCGCCGGCCACGCCGAGCTGACCTGGATCTTCAACTGCGTGGCGCGGATCGGCTGGCTCAGCCGCATGACGCAGTTCAAGGAGAAGGCCGGCAAGGACCGCGAGAACGCCTCCGTCGGACTCTACGACTATCCGGTGCTGATGGCGGCCGACATTCTGCTGTACCGCGCCACCCATGTGCCTGTTGGCGAGGACCAGAAGCAGCATCTGGAGCTCTCGCGGGACATCGCGCAGAAGTTCAACAATGATTTCGGCGATTCAATTCGCGGCCAGGGCTTCAACGACGGCCTGTTCTTCCCGCAGCCCGAGCCCTTTATCACCGGCCCGGCAACGCGGGTGATGTCGCTTCGCGACGGCACCAAGAAGATGTCGAAATCGGACGCCTCGGACAATTCGCGCATCAACCTGACCGACGACGCCGACCTGATCGCGCAGAAGATCCGGAAAGCCAAGACCGATCCGGAACCGTTGCCGTCGGAGGAAAAGGGGCTGGAGAACCGGCCCGAGGCCGACAATCTCGTCGGCATCTATGCGGCGCTGGCCGAGCGCAGCAAATCCGATGTGCTGCGCGAATTCGGCGGCGGGCAGTTCTCCAGCTTCAAGAATGCGCTGGTGGAACTTTGCGTGGCAAAGCTCTCCCCGATCGCCTCCGAGATGAAGCGGCTGGTCGCCGATCCCGGCCATGTCGACAAGATCCTGGTCGACGGCGCCGATCGCGCACGCGTCCTTGCCGATGAAACCATGCGGGCGACGCGGGACATCGTCGGTTTCATCCGAAAGAGCTAGAGATTCTTGTTTTACGCGTTTTCTGCGCAGATAAGTCTACGCAATCTGCGTAAACTTGATTGCTATGCGAACCGATACCCACTTCGCTCGAAAACGCTATGGCTCCCACTGCGTTGCAACAGCGTCGCCGCTTGTCGAAAGCGGCTGCGCCGTGGCAGCATGCGGCGGTTTGGCGCAGCACCGGGACATGCATGACCACCCAGCGACGAAGCTACGAGACGGGTCACAAACCAAAATGCCTTGTCATCGTTGACGACACCGCGGAATGGGACCGCGCAGTTTATTACGCTAGCCGCTGGGCGGTGCGCGTCAGCGGCGGCGTGGTGATGCTGCGAATCATCGCGATCGAAGACCAGAACCAGCAATGGCTTGGTGTCGCCGACCTGATGCGCGCCGAGGCCGAGGACGCCGCCAACGAGGCGCTCGACCGTGCCTCCGGCCGCGCCAACGGCATCGCCGCGATCACGCCCGAACGGGTGATTCGCGAGGGCGATCCCACCACCCAGATTCTCGACGTGATCGACCAGGACGTCGATATTTCGATGCTGGTGCTGGCGGCCAATCCGGGTCCCGAGGGGCCGGGGCCGCTGATCAGTATGATGGCCCAGGCCGCCGGCTCGTTCCCGATTCCGGTCGTCATCGTCCCCGGCGATCTCAGCGATGCCGAGATTGACGGGCTGTCTTAGGGCTTGATCTGGTTAGAGAATTTCTGATTTCCCCCTTGACCGTGCGCGCGCCGTCGCCATCTGCTATGGGACACCCCACGCGCCGGCCTTGAACCGGCGACGCCGGAGAAAACCAATGTTCATTCAGACCGAAGCCACGCCCAATCCCGCCACCCTGAAATTCATACCTGGCCGCACCGTGCTCGACACCGGCACGATGGAATTTTCTAGCCGCGAAGCCGCCGCCCGCTCGCCGCTCGCCGAGCGACTGTTCGGTGTACCCGGCGTCTCCGGCGTGTTCTACGGTTACGATTTCGTCACCGTGACCAAGGCGGACGGCGACTGGCAGCACCTCAAGCCCGCGATCCTCGGCGCCATCATGGAACATTACATGTCCGGCGCGCCGCTGCTGGCGGACGGCACGGCCGGCAATGACGAGGCGACGGACGCGGACGGCGAGTTCTTTAGCGAGGCCGACGCCGACACGGTGGCGACCATCAAGGACCTGATCGAGACGCGGGTACGGCCTGCGGTCGCCAATGACGGCGGCGACATCACGTTCCGCGGCTTCAAGGATGGCGTTGTCTATCTCAACATGAAGGGCTCCTGCGCCGGCTGTCCGTCCTCGACGGCGACGTTGCAGCACGGCATCCAGAATCTGTTGCGGCATTTCGTTCCCGACGTGGTCGAAGTCCGGCCAGTGTAAGGGGACGCGAATGGCGAGTAGCGAGTGGCGAATAGAGACGGATATCGATAATCTATTCGCCACACACCATTCGCTATTCGCCCCCTCATGCTGATCCTTTCCATCGATACCGCGCTCGATGCCTGCGCCGCGGCCGTGCTCGACACCAGCGCGGGCGGTTTGATTGCCCGGGAATCGCAGGCGATGAAGCGCGGTCATGCCGAGGCGCTGATGCCGCTGATTGCGCGCGTCATGAAGGCGTCCGGCGTTGCCTTTGCCGCGCTCGACCGCGTCGCCGCGACGACCGGTCCGGGCAGCTTTACCGGATTGCGTGTCGGCCTATCCGCCGCCCGCGGCATTGCACTCGCCGCCGGCAAGCCCGTGGTGGGCGTGACGACACTGACCGTGTTTGCCGCCCCCATCGTCAGCGAGAGCAGCGAACATCCCGTCATCGCCGCGATCGATGCGCGGCATGATCACGTCTATTTCCAGGTGCTCGGCGGCGACGGCAGTTCGCTGGTCAAGCCGAAGGTGGCGCCGATCGCCGAAGCGCTCGATGCGGCGCGCTTCGGCGCGCCGCATCTGGTCGGCAATGCGGCGAAGATTATGGCCGAGCGCTGGCCGGCCGATGCGCCGCCGCCGTTCAAAATCAATCAGCAAGCCGCGCCCGACATCGCCTGGGTGGCGTGGCTGGGCGCCGCGGTCAGTCCCGAGAGCTCTCCGGCACGTCCCTATTATCTGCGCGCCCCCGACGCCAAGCCGCCGAAAAGTCCGTCATCCGACGCATCGCAGCCGCCGGCATCATGATGACATGGTTCACCGAATGGTGGGCCGGCGGCACTTCGGTGATCGAACCGGCCATTCCACGCGATGCGCGACGTCTGGCGCAACTGCACCGCGCATCGTTTCACCGCGGCTGGGGCGAGGGCGAATTCGAGGTGATGCTGACCGAGCGCAACACGCTCGTTCACCGCCTAAGGCTCGGGCGCAAGATCATCGGCTTTGCGGTGTCGCGCATGGCGGCCGACGAGGCGGAGCTATTGTCGATCGCCATCGACGCGACTGAGCGTGGCCGCGGCCTGTCACGCAACCTGTTGCTGACGCACCTCGGCCATCTCGCCGGCCACGGCGTGCGCAAGGTGTTCCTCGAGGTTGAAGAAAATAATCAGCCGGCGCGGCGGCTGTATGAATGGGCCGGCTTCGAGGTCGTCGGCCGCCGGGAACGCTACTATCAGCAGCCCGGCGGGGAGCAGTTGAATGCACTTCTGATGCGGCGTGACTTGTCGTAGTATGCATAGGGTGGCACAACAGCCCGACCTGCTCTTCAAGGCCCCAAAGTCATGCCCGTACTGAAATCCCCGTCTGCGCAAAAGAATACCGGCATCGAGGCTCGCTGCGCCGCCACCGGCATGCGCATGACCGAGCAGCGCCGGGTGATCGCGCGTGTGCTTGCGGAATCGGCCGACCATCCGGACGTCGAGGAGCTTTACCGGCGCTGTGTCGCGGTCGACGACAAGATCTCGATCTCGACGGTATATCGCACCGTCAAGCTGTTCGAGGATGCCGGCATCATCGAGCGGCACGATTTCCGCGAGGGCCGCGCGCGCTACGAGCAGATGCCCGACAGCCACCACGATCATCTGATCAATCTGCGCGACGGCAAGGTGATCGAGTTCACCTCCGAGGAGATCGAGAAATTGCAGGCCGAGATCGCCCGCAAGCTCGGCTACAAACTGGTCGATCACCGGCTGGAGCTTTATTGCGTGCCGCTCGACGACGACAAATCCTGATCGCGTGCCAACTTGAATCCGAATCTCGATCTGGTCATCTTCGACTGCGACGGCGTGCTGGTCGACAGCGAAGTCATTTCGTGCCGCGCGCATGCGGAAATTCTCAGCCGCCACGGCTATCCGATCACGTCGGAACAGGTGTTTCACCGCTTCCTCGGCCGCTCGGCGCGCCAGGCCAACCTCGAAGTCGAGGCCGAACTCGGCCGCGCCCTGCCCGACGATTTTCATCTGCAATTGCGGAATGAGCTGTACCGGACGTTCGAAGCCGATCTGGAAGCGATACCGCACATTCACAGCGCGCTCGATGCCATCACCCAGCCGGTCTGCGTGGCATCGAGCGGCTCGCATCAACGCATGCGAATTAGCCTCGGCCGCACCAGGCTCTATGATCGGTTTGCGCCGAATATTTTTTCGGCCTCGCAGGTCTCTAACGGCAAACCCGCACCCGACCTGTTTCTGTTCGCGGCCGGACAGATGAACGTTGTTCCGGAACGCTGCGTCGTGATCGAGGACAGCGTTCCCGGCGTCACCGGCGGCCGCGCCGCTGGCATGACCGTGCTCGGTTTTCACGGCGGCAGCCATTGCCAGCCAGGCTATGCCGAGATGCTGCGCTCGGCCGGGGCCATCGCGACGTTCGACGACATGCGGCAATTGCCCGGGCTTATTGAGAAGATCGGGTTTGAGGTAACACCGAACCAGGCCGTGTATTGAGAATCGGTCAATGTCCGCTTTGCTTCATAAAGCAGGATCTTCACCGGCACCTCCGGTATGTAAGGAACCACTGAATATCTGCGGACGTTTTCCTGTATCCCTCATTTCGAGCGAGAGACAACCTCAAGCAGGAGGTTCAGATGTCTACACGCATAGTGACCGCAGCAGCATTCGCCCTTATCCTCGCGCCGCCAGCGTTTGCTGATTGTAACCAGGAACTGAAGGCGCTCGAACCGAATATCGTTGCCGCGGGAACGGGCGCGAGCCCGAGCGAATCGGGAATGCCGGGGACCAAGCACCAAGAGGAGGTTCTGGCCGGTAAGCAAAAGAGCGCCGAGCCTGAAACCACCGGATCAACGGCAGCGGCCGTGCAGCCCACTTCACCGCATCAGGAGCAAGTCACCGGCAAGAGCAGCACCCAGAGCGCCGAACATGCCAACCAACTGATGGCCGAAGCCCGCAAGATGTCTGAGGCTGGCGACGAACCAGGGTGCATGAAGAAAGCGGCAGAACTCAAGGACGTCCTGGGAGTCAAGTGAGCGTCAGTTTGCCGGGTGCGCAAAACTGGCAATGACCTTGGATCATCGCCCTCGATTCGTTGGCTTTCGTGGTGGCGCGCAAGCCGGACGAGCGAGCTGCTTTGCTTCGACGGTAGATCTGGCTGGCCAGACCAGCGCCGCTGGTTGGTTTGCGGGGCCCTCCGCCCCGAAAATGCCGCCTACCACGCTGGATTTCTGGCCCTTTAGCCTATACTTAAGCCCCGCGCCCGGATTGGCGCCATTACCCCAACACCTAAGGTTCCATGAAGCCGCCGCGCAAGCTGCATATCAAGTCCTATGGCTGCCAGATGAATGTCTACGATGCGCAACGCATGGTGGATACGCTGGCGGGCGAGGGCTTTGTCGAGACTGAAAGCGCTGACGATGCGGATCTGGTGATCCTCAACACCTGCCACATCAGGGAAAAGGCGTCCGAAAAGGTCTACTCCGAACTCGGGCGGCTGCGCGTCGCCAAGGACGAGGCGGCACGCAGCGGGCGCGAGATGCGCATTGCGGTTGCCGGCTGCGTCGCGCAAGCCGAGGGCGAGGAGATCATCCGCCGCGCGCCGACGGTTGACGTCGTGGTCGGCCCGCAAAGCTATCACCATTTGCCGCAGCTACTGGCGCGCGCGAAGAGCGAAGGTCGCGCGCTGGAAACCGAATTTCCGGTCGAGGACAAATTCGGCTTTCTCCCCGCCCCCAAGCCGGATGCGATCCGCGCACGTGGCATCTCCGCTTTCGTCACCGTGCAGGAAGGTTGCGACAAGTTCTGCACCTTCTGCGTGGTGCCCTATACGCGCGGCGCGGAAGTCTCGCGCCCGGTCGCAAAGATCGTCGACGACGTGAAGCGGCTGGCCGACAATGGCGTGCGCGAGATCACCCTGATCGGGCAGAACGTCAATGCCTATCACGGCGAGGGCCCCGATGGCCGGACCTGGCCGCTCGGCAGACTGCTGCATCGCCTGGCGGAAATCGAGGGCATCGTGCGGCTGCGCTATTCGACCAGCCACCCCCGCGACGTCGACGATTCGCTCATCGCAGCGCATCGCGATCTCGCAGGCCTGATGCCGTTCGTCCATCTTCCGGTGCAGTCCGGCTCCGACCGGATTCTCGCCGCCATGAACCGCAGGCATACCGCCGATGACTACCGCCGCGTCATCGACCGTTTTCGCTCGGCGCGCCAAGATATTGCATTTTCATCGGATTTTATCGTCGGTTTTCCGGGCGAAACCGAGGGAGAATTTGCCGCGACCCTCGCGCTTGTCACGCAAATCGGGTACGCTGCGGCGTATTCGTTCAAATATTCGCCGCGGCCCGGCACGCCGGCGGCGGACATGCGGGAGACAGTGTCAGCGGCTGAAATGGACGAGCGATTGGTGCGGCTCCAGGAATTGATCGACAGTCAGCAATCGGCCTTCAACAGGGCCATGATTGGCAACACCGTCGATGTGCTGTTCGAACGCGCGGCCCGCAATCCCGGCCAGATCGTCGGCCGCACCGCCTATCTTCAGCCCGCGCATGTGTTTGCCTCGCCCGACATCATCGGACAGGTGCTGCCGGTCAGGATCGGGAGCCTGGAGCGTTACAGCCTGCTCGGCGAACTCGCTGATACCTCTGCGCGCGCCATCCCATCACCTGTTTCACACATGACCGATTCTTCTCAATTGACCAATTCTTCGCAAAAAATCATGGGAGCCTGAACCCTTGCCAAAAAGCGCATCGGATTCGTCTTCGCTCGCTCCCAGCCGCAAATTTGATCGCGACATGCAAATTCCGCCCGAGACCCAGGTCGTCATCGATTTCGACGACAACCGCGCCGCTTCCGCCCTCGTCGGCCCTTACGGCCAGAACCTGGCGCTGGTCGAACGGCGGCTCGGCGTCGTGGTCGATTCCCGCGGCAACCACATCACCATCGCCGGCTCGCGTGACGGCTGCGACGCCGCACGGCGCGTGCTGGAGACGCTCTATTCACAGGCCGTGCAAGGCCACGACCTCTCGCAGGGCGAAGTCGAAGGCGCGATCCGCGCCGTACTCGCGCAGGGCTCGCTGTTCGAGTTCGACGCCAAGACCGCGAAGCCCTCGTTCGAGACCATCAATCTGCGCAAGCGTCCGGTGCGCGCCCGCACCGCGGCGCAGGATTCCTACATCCGCGCGCTGAAACGCCACGAGCTGGTGTTCGGCATCGGCCCGGCCGGCACCGGCAAGACCTGGCTTGCAGTGGCGCATGCCGCGCAATTGTTCGAACGCAAGGAAGTCGATCGCATCATCCTGTCGCGGCCTGCGGTCGAGGCCGGCGAGCGGCTCGGCTTCCTGCCGGGCGACTTGCGCGAAAAAGTCGATCCTTATTTGAGGCCGATCTACGACGCGCTGTACGACCTGATGGACGCGCGAGTGGTGGAACGTGCATTGCAGGGCGGAGAAATCGAGATCGCGCCGCTGGCCTTCATGCGCGGCCGCACCCTGACCAATGCCGTGATCATCCTCGACGAAGCGCAGAACACCACATCGATGCAGATGAAGATGTTCTTGACCCGGCTCGGCGAGAACAGCCGCATGATCGTCACCGGCGATCCATCGCAGGTCGACCTGCCGAACGGACAGGCTTCGGGGCTTGCCGAGGCCTGCAAGCTGCTCGACAACGTCGAAGGCATTGCGCAGGTGAAATTCACCGCGGAAGACGTCATCCGCCATGAACTGGTGGCGCGGATCGTCGCCGCCTATGAGGGATTGCCGCAGAAACCGGCAACCGGAAAATCTTGACCGCAAACTCTTCGCGCCCGGACCTGCCGCCGGCAGGCCGGGGCCGCAACCCCAACATTGCAATGCAAACCGCTGGAACGCTCGTGTCCTCCGTCCTTCCCCTCACCGAAGTGCTCGTCGTCGCCGATTGCTGGCAGACCGAGCCGGAGGCCGAGGCGGTGATCCATCGCGCCATCAATGCGGCGGCCGAAATCGCCGATGCCGACGTCGGCGATACGGAACTGGCGGTCATGCTGACCGACGACGCCGGAATCCGCACGCTGAACAGCAACTGGCGCGGCATCGACAAGCCCACCAACGTGCTGTCGTTTCCGGCGCTGCAGCCGGCCGCGGGCGCGCCCACCAACGCGCCTCGTATGCTCGGCGATATCGCCATCGCCTATGAGACCACCCGGAAAGAGGCGGATGACGAAGAAAAGCCGTTCGATCATCACCTCAGCCATCTTGCGGTTCACGGGTTCCTGCATTTGATCGGGTACGACCACGAGAAGGACGACGACGCCGAGGCCATGGAGGATCTCGAACGGGAGATACTCGCGCAGCTCGGCATTCCCGATCCGTATGCGGACGGGGAGCGGATGGACTGAAATGCCGGACTCCGACCCAATACAGGACAACCCGCGCAACACGCGCAACCTGCCGGTGGTGGTGCAGGAAGGCGAGGTTCTGCGTCCAACCGCCGAGAGCTGGCTGATACGGGCGATCCGCACGCTGTTCGGCTGGAGAGGGGGATCGGTGCGCGCCGATCTTCAGGTGGTGCTCGATACTTCCACCCCTGATGATGCCGGCTTCTCCGCCATCGAGCGCACCATGCTGCGCAACATCCTCGATCTCAACGAGCGGCGCATCGCCGACGTGATGGTGCATCGCGCCGACATCGTCGCCGTCAAGCGAGATATTCCGCTCGGCGAATTAATGAGCCTGTTCGAGAGTGCGGCGCATTCGCGGCTCGTGGTCTACAACGAAACCCTCGACGACCCCGAAGGTATCGTTCACATCCGTGACCTGCTGGCGTTCATGACGGCGAAGGCGCGCGTCGGCGACACCACCAAGCCCAAGCGCAAGAAGCCGTTCCCGGCGGGGCTCGACCTGCGCGCGGTCGACCTCGCAATGCCGCTGGCCGAGGCCAACATCATCCGCAAGCTCCTGTACGTGCCGCCGTCGATGCGGGCGATCGATCTGCTGGCGCAGATGCAGGCCTCGCGTATCCACCTGGCGCTGGTGGTGGACGAATATGGCGGCACCGACGGGCTGGTCTCGATCGAGGACATCGTCGAGCAGATCGTCGGCGAAATCGACGACGAGCACGACAGCGACGAGCCGCCATCGATCGTCCGCCAGGGAGACAACGCCTTCATCGCGGATGCCCGCGCCAGCCTCGAGGATGCACGCAAGATGATCGGCGAGGAATTCGTCACCGGCGAGGGGAGCGAGGAAGTCGCCACCCTCGGCGGCTATCTGGTGTCCCAGGTCGGCCGGCTGCCCGTGCGCGGCGAGGTCATTGCCGGTCCGGGCAATTTCGAGATCGAGGTGCTCGATGCCGATCCGCGGCGGGTCAAGCGGCTGCGGATCGGGATTCGGAAAGAACGCCCCGCGCCGCGCGCGACGCGCGAGCGAAGCCGCCGCGAGACCACGCCCGAAACCAGCACGGCGCCGACCAATGACAATACGCCGCCGGCTTCCGGCGATGGAGCCGGCTCGCAGTGATCTCAACCAACAAATTCCGCGCCGCGGGACTTTCGATCATCCTGGCCTGGGGCTGGAAGCGCGCGGCGATCGCGCTCGTCGCCGGCGCAATGTCGGCTCTTTCGATGGCGCCGTTCAACGCCTGGCCGGTGCTGTTTGTGACATTTCCGGTCGCGGTCTGGCTGATCGACGGCGCGGCGGCGGGAAAATGGCGCGGGCTGCCGGCGGCGGCGATGGCGGGCTTCTGGTTCGGGCTCGGCTATTTCGTGCCCGGGCTCTACTGGATCGGCAACGCCTTCCTGGTCGACGCGCCGACCTTTGCCTGGCTGATGCCGTTCGCGGTGCTCGGCCTGCCGGCCTATCTCGCCTTGTTTCCGGCGCTCGGCTTCGCACTGGCGCGGCTGATCTGGACGCGGGATGCGTCGCGGGTTCTGGCGCTCGCGATCGGGCTCACGGTCAGCGAATGGCTGCGCGGCTATCTGCTATCGGGATTTCCCTGGAATGCCTTCGGCTACGCGCTGTCGGAGCCCTTGGCGCTGGCGCAGGCGGCGTCGCTGATCGGGCTGTGGGGCATGACCTTCCTCAGCGTTGCGATCTTTGCCAGCCCAGCGGCGCTGATCGACGGTTCATCGCGCGGCCGCAGGCCCTGGATCGCGCCGGTGGCGGCACTCCTGCTGCTCGCGGCGATGGGAATTTACGGCGCCGTGCGGCTGTCGCTGCAGCCGACGGTCCTGACCAAGGTCAAGCTACGTATCATGCAGCCGAACCTGCAGCAGGACGTCAAATTCAACTACGGCGCCAAGGCGGAGGTGATGCAGAAATACCTTACTCTGTCCGACCGCGCTTCAGGCCCGCAGTCCACCGGCGTGCGCGACGTGCAAATTCTGATTTGGCCGGAATCGGCTTTCCCGTTTTTCCTGACGCGCGAAGCCGACGCGATGGCTCAGATCGCCGAGCTCCTGCCCAAGGGCACGGTGCTGATGACCGGATCGGTGCGCGCTCCGGACACCCCGCCCGGCGTGCGTGTCTCCCGCGCCTACAATTCGATCTATGTGATCGACCATGACGGCGGCGTGCTGTCGGTCTACGACAAGCTGCATCTGGTGCCGTTCGGCGAGTATCTGCCGTTTCAGGAATGGATGGAGAAGCTCGGCTTCGTGCAGCTTACAAAAGTCCACGGCGGCTTCATTCCGGGCACGCGGCGCCGCGCGATGGAGATACCGAATGCGCCGCGCGCGCTACCGTTGATTTGTTATGAGGCGATTTTTCCCGGAAATGTTGCAGCGCGTGACGACCGCCCCGGCTGGATCGTTAACCTGACCAATGACGGCTGGTTTGGAAATTCAACGGGTCCCTACCAGCACCTGCAGCAGGCGCGGCTGCGTGCGATCGAGGAAGGTCTGCCGATGGTGCGCGCCGCCAACACCGGCATCTCGGCGGTGATCGATCCCTCGGGGCGAGTTGTGGCACAGCTCGACCTCGGCATCGAAGGCGTGCTGGATGCCAGCCTGCCGTTCGCGCTGTCGCCGACGGTTTATGCTCGCCTTGGAGATATCCCGGCGGCCGTGATTGTGGCCGCAGCCTTGTTGGTCGTCGTCAGACGCCGCGTTGCGAAGCACGCTGCCTGAGATTTTCACACGACCGAGTTGTCACTGGTTTACTAAAAACGCTGCGTGCGCGGTTCCACCAGTTGACAGAGAGCCTGTGATTCGCTTTCTGCGCTTGCAAGCCAAAAACGACAACCAGTCACTTCCGTTGCTCAGATCGTCCGCAATTCTACCCGATCCTCCGAGCAGGATATGACGGTACCGGCGCGCCTGAGGCATAGCATTTCCACTGCCTCATTCCCGGCGCGCAATCCTAGGAGTGATGCAGATGTCCACCAAAGCGCCCAATCCGGTCGACAAATATGTCGGCAGCCGCGTCCGGATGCGCCGCATCATGCTGGGCATGAGTCAGGAAAAGCTCGGCGAAGCGCTCGGCCTCACATTCCAGCAGGTTCAGAAATACGAAAAAGGCACCAACCGGGTCGGCGCCAGCCGTCTGCAGCAAATCTCGGAGATTTTACAGGTGCCGGTGTCGTTTCTGTTCGATGGCGGGCCGAGCGGCATAGCGAATCCGGACGGATTTGGCGACGGTGCCTCTCCGGCCTACGTGTCCGATTTCCTCGCGACGTCGGAGGGTCTGGCGCTGACACGCGCGTTCACCCGCATCACCGATTCCAAAATGCGCCGCTCCATCGTCGAACTGGTCGAGCAGATCGCGTCGCGCGACGGCCCGGACCCGCGCTGATTTTTGTCCCGCACCGATTTGAGAATTTCGTATTCCGGAATATGCCGTCATTTCGCGCCCGCATTAGCGCGGCTCCACGATGTGCAATTGCGCATCGGGACATGACACCGTATCGGATACGACATGATGATAAACAATCCCTTCGATTCCGCGCCGATCCTCGAGGGCATTCGCCGCTGGGTCGAGATCGAGAGCCCAACCGAAGCGCCTGAGCAGGTCAACAAGCTCGCCGACCTCGTCGCTGAAGGCTATCGCGGCCTGCCCGCGACGGTAGAGCGGATCGCCGGCCACTCCGGCTGCGGCGATCACTTGGTGGCGCGCTCGTTATGGGGACAGGACGAACCGGGCATCCTGGTGCTGAGCCATCTCGATACGGTGCATCCACTTGGCTTCATCGAGCGGCTGCCATTCCGGATCGAAGGTGACAGCGCATTCGGCCCGGGCATCTACGACATGAAGGGCGGCGCCTATCTCGCCTATCATGCGTTTCGGCAAGTCTGCGCCGACAGTGCGCGGCCGCCGCTCGGCATCACGCAGCTCTATGTCTCCGATGAAGAGATCGGCAGCCCGACCTCGCGCGCGCTGATCGAGGCCGAGGGCCGCAAGGCGAAATATGTGCTGGTCACCGAACCGGCACGCGACGGCGGCAAGATCGTCACCGGACGCAAGGGCGTCGGTCGCTTCGATGTCTTTATCAAGGGCGTGCCCTCGCATGCCGGCACCCGGCCGGAAGATGGCCGCAGCGCCATCCGCGAACTCGGCAATGTCATTCAAACGCTGGAGGCGATGAACGACCTTGCACGCGGTATCACCGTCAATGTCGGAGTTGTCCGCGGCGGCACCAAGCCGAACGTAGTCGCGGAAGAGGCCTTTGCCGAGGTCGATTTGCGCGTGCCGACGATGGCCGATGCCGACGAGCTCGTTGCGAAAATCCTCAATCTGAAATCGCGCAGCGAAGGCGTCACCGTCAAGGTGATCGGCGAGCTGAACCGCCCACCTTACGAAAAGAGCAATGCCGGCGCCGCGCTTTACGAGCATGCCAGGACGATCGCGGCGGAGATCGGCTTCGATCTGGTCGACACCTCGACCGGCGGCGGCTCCGACGGCAATTTCACCGCGCCGCATACCGCAACCCTCGACGGCCTTGGCGTCGACGGCCGGGGCGCGCATACCCATTACGAGCAGATGTACGTCTCCTCGATCGAGCCGAGGGCGCGGCTGCTGTTCCGGCTGTACCAGACGCTGTGATGATATCCGCCCCGAACGATACGGAAGATCGCGGCAGCCCGCCCGATGACGGCACGGCCACGCATGCGCGCGGCTCGTTCTTCGGCCGCCGCAAGGGACACAAGCTCCGCATCCACCAGGCCGACCTGATCGACAAACTGCTGCCGCAACTCGCGCTCGACATTGCGACACCTGCGCCGGAGCGGCTTGCCGATCTGTTCGATGGCCGAGCTACGGATGTCAGGCTCGAGATCGGATTCGGCGGCGGCGAACATCTGATCGCGGAAGCGCAGGCCTATCCGAACATCGGGTTCATCGGCTGCGAGCCGTATGTGAACGGCATGGCCAAGATCCTGACGCAGATCGAGGCGCACAACATCGACAATATCAGGCTCTATGCCGGCGACGCCGCGGAATTGCTGGCCTGGCTGCCGCCGCGGTCGCTGACGCGGATCGACCTGATCCATCCCGATCCCTGGCCGAAGCGGCGGCACTGGAAGCGGCGCTTCGTGCAGGACGCAACGGTGAAGGCGATGGCGCGCATTCTCAAGGACGGCGGTGAATTCCGTTTCGTCAGCGACATCGACGATTACTGCGCCTGGACGCTGGCGCATCTGATGCGCTCGCCGGATTTTGTCTGGACCGCCGAGCGCGCCGCCGACTGGCAAAAGCCCTGGGACGGCTACACCATGACGCGCTACGGCCGCAAAGCCGAACGCGAGGGAAGAGTGGCGGCGTATCTGCGGTTTCGGCGGGTCGGCTAGCGGGCGCGTACCCATGGATCCGCGTTACTTGGTGCGGAGCGCCGGCCTGCCAAACTACAGCGCTTGGCCGGAACCTTTTTGAGCCTGGATGCTTGAGTCCACCCCTTGCGGGGCGACGAATTGAGAGGCGGTAATGGTCCTGATGGGACTTGGCGCGCTCCTTGTTATCGGCGGACTCCTGTATATGGCGCGCACCACTATTTGGCGGGGACCGCTTAGCGGCCGGGATTCGGCCGGACCGGTTCGCCAGACGTTGGAGCCGCCACAGCGCAGCGTGCGATTCTTGGGATTTGGCGCGAATTGGCCGGGCATCCTCCTTATGGCCCTCGGCGGAGTTCTGTTGGTGTCGGGGGCCAATTTCTAGAGCTTGACGAAGCAAGCTTGAATCAATGCGCCCGTCACCCCGGGATGAACGCGATTGCGTTCACCCTGGGGTGGCCGCGCACAGCGCGGCCCTCGACCACATCTAGCGCTCGCGGCTCCACGGGAACAGATTGGCCGGGAAATCCGCTGCGTAACGGTGTCCTTTCCGCAGGTGGGGCTCTTCGTGCGGAGGGTTGGGATCCGGCTCCACCGCCTTCCGGTACAGATGCCAGGTGGCATGACCGAGCACCGGCAGAGCGACGGCGAGACCGACGAAGACCGGCAACGAGCCGAGCACCAGCAGCGCCGCAACAATCAGTCCCCATCCGGCCATTTCAACCGGATTCTTCATCACGACGCGCAGCGAGGTCCGGATCGCGTCAATCGCAGTCGCATGGCGGTCGAGCATCAACGGGAACGACACAACGCTAACGCACAGCGCCACGACCGCGAACACAAAGCCGACACCGCAACCAATGATAATGAGCGACCATCCGTCCGCCGTCGTCAGCACGCGCGTTGCGAAGTCAGGGATGCTCGCGGCCGGGGCGTGGCCGAAGATATCAACGTAGATTGCGTTCGCTGCGCCGATCCAGGCCCCGAACAGAACGAGCAGGAGCACGCCGAGCTCGACCATGGCACCGAAAGCCGGAGCGCGCAGCACGGAAAGCGCATCCCATGCGCCGACCTCCTCGCCGCGCTCGCGGCGGCGGCTGAGCTCGTAAAGACCGATCGCGGCAAAAGGTCCGATCAAGGCAAACCCGGCTGCCAGCGGAAACAGTAGCGGCAATACCGAATAGCCAAGGACCAGCCTGAACAGAAAAATACCGAGAACGGGATAAATCACGCACAGGACAACCGCGTGACTTGGCATTGCACTGAAATCTTCCCAGCCCAGGCGCAGCGCCTCGCCCAGGTCGGATAGTTTGATTTTGCGAACGGGATATGTGGCGGCGTCGCCGAATACGTGCCGTGCAAACTTTGAGATGTTATCGGAATACACAGTGGCCATGGACGCACCCTCCCGTGCTCACAGTTGCGGCGGTCGAAACGACGCGCCGCAACATGCGCGTCTCCGCCCTGGTGTGCGAGAGTCGCGGTCGAGCCGAGTACGGCAAACCCAAATGCATCGAAAGGAGCTTAGCCGGACGAAACTTGTCGCGACCTCCCCAGCAGCTTAGCGCTATAGCGTCCCGACAGCGCTCACGGTTCGGTGAACTGTGCACGTTCACGGTCATTTGGTGCATTGCGTCATATCAAACGAATTTGTGCTGACTGATGCTCGCCAGCTTGCTGGCATCCGCGCGGACGCTGAAGTGATCTATTGACGCCAGCCCCGACGCGTACCATCCTCACTCTTGACGCCCCAGACTTGATGGTAATCGGTCGTAACGTGTGCCCGGCGCCACGTTTTGGATGTCGCGACCGGTCAAAGTGGGCGAGGCAAGACACACTGCGATGGCGCACGTGACGTCAGCCATCCAGACGGTGTGAGCTCCGCCCTCCGATTTGTCTCCGTTGCCTTAGGTGGCAAGGAGGAGTGAGGGATGATTGTCGCTATCATACTGCTTTTGGTCGCAGTCGGCTCGGTGCTGTTTCACATCTACAGCCCGTGGTGGTGGACGCCGATCGCCACTAACTGGCGCTACATTGACGACACCATCAACATAACCTTCTGGATCACCGGGGCGGTTTTCTTCGCGGTGATCGCTTTCATGGCCTATTGCGTCTTCCGCTTCCATCACAAGGAAGGAAGACAGGCGCACTACAATCCCGAGAACAAGAAGCTCGAGTGGTGGCTCAGCATCGGTACAGCCGTCGGCGTCGGAGCCATGCTGGCGCCTGGGCTATTTGTCTGGCACCAGTTCGTCACGGTTCCGGCGAACGCTGCCGAGATCGAGGTCATGGGCCAGCAGTGGCAATGGAGCTTCCGCCTGCCGGGGAAGGATGGCCGGATGGGCACGACCGATGTCCGCCACGTCAGTGCCGAGAATCCTATGGGCTTGAATCGCGACGACCCGCACGGGCAGGACGACGTCGTGATCGAAAGTGGCGAGATGCACCTCCCGGTTGGAAAGCCGGTCAAGGTTTTGCTCCGCTCAGTCGACGTCCTGCACGATTTCTATGTGCCCGAATTCCGGGCCAAGATGGATATGGTGCCCGGCATGGTCACCTATTTCTGGATGACTCCGATCCGAACCGGAACGTTTGATGTACTGTGCGCCGAGTTGTGCGGCGCAGCGCACGCGCAGATGCGGGCGAAAGTCATCGTCGAGGAAGAAGCCGAATATCAAGCCTGGCTAGAGCAACAGAAGACGTTTGCGGAATTGTCAGGCCGAAGCGCCGTTACAAGGGCGACATACAGATCAGGCGGCAAGTAGGTGCCGCTGCGAAGATAGATTGGGCGCGTGAGACCGGGTCTCCATGCCCGACGGAAACGACCGAGGAGGTATTTCTATGGTCGATGTTCCATATGAAGCAACCGTCGACGTTCCGCCTGCCGAAGTGCCGGAGGTCGAACTCTATCACCCCAAAAGCTGGTGGACACAGTACGTCTTTTCGCAGGACGCCAAAGTCATCGCGATCCAATACTCGCTGACGGCGACTGCGATCGGTCTAGTGGCGCTGGTGCTGTCGTGGATGATGCGCCTGCAACTGGGATTTCCGGGCACATTCTCCTTCATCGATGCAAGCCAGTATCTCCAGTTCATCACCATGCACGGCATGATCATGGTGATCTACCTGCTTACAGCCTTGTTCCTGGGAGGCTTCGGCAACTACCTGATCCCGTTGATGGTCGGCGCGCGGGACATGGTTTTCCCCTATGTGAACATGCTGAGCTACTGGGTCTACCTGCTCGCCGTCATCGTGTTGGCTTCGACCTTCTTCGTACCCGGCGGGCCCACCGGCGCCGGCTGGACGCTATACCCACCGCAGGCGATCCTGTCCGGCACTCCCGGGCAGGATTGGGGCATCATTCTCATGCTGTCCTCGCTGATCCTGTTCATCATCGGCTTCACCATGGGTGGATTGAATTACGTGGTGACGGTGCTGCAGGCGCGCACCCGCGGCATGACGCTGATGCGGCTGCCCTTGACAGTATGGGGCATCTTCACAGCCACCATCATGGCGCTATTGGCCTTCCCGGCGCTGTTCGTCGCCTCCGTCATGATGCTGTTCGACCGCCTCCTCGGAACCAGCTTCTTCATGCCCGCACTCGTCGAGATGGGGCAGCAGATGAAGTATGGCGGCGGCAGCCCGATCCTGTTCCAGCACCTGTTCTGGTTCTTCGGTCATCCCGAAGTCTATATCGTCGCCCTGCCGGCCTTCGGCATCGTTTCCGATCTGATCAGCACGCATGCGCGAAAGAACATCTTCGGCTATCGCATGATGGTTTGGGCCATTGTGGCGATCGGCGCACTCAGCTTTATCGTGTGGGCGCACCACATGTATGTGAGCGGCATGCACCCGACGTTCGGGTTCTTCTTCGCCACGACGACGCTCATCATCGCGATCCCCACCGCCATCAAAGTTTACAACTGGGTGCTAACCCTGTGGCGCGGCGACATTCATCTCACGGTGCCGATGCTGTTCGCGCTCGGCTTTATCATAACATTCGTGAACGGCGGGCTGACCGGCCTCTTCCTCGGCAACGTCGTCGTGGATGTCCCGCTTTCGGATACCATGTTCGTTGTCGCGCATTTCCACATGGTAATGGGCGTGGCGCCCATCATGGTCGTGCTGGGCGCGATCTATCATTGGTACCCCAAGGTAACGGGCCGGATGCTGGATGACTGGATGGGCAAGTTCCATTTCTGGGTCACGTTCCTCGGCGCCTACCTGATCTTCTTTCCCATGCACTATCTTGGACTGCTCGGGGTGCCGCGCCGGTATCACGAGATCGGCGAAGCGGCGTTCATCACGCCATCCGTGCATACGCTGAATGCCTTCATGAGCGTGGTGGCGCTGATCGTGGGCCTCGCCCAGATCGTGTTCCTGTTCAACCTGGTCTGGAGCTATTTCAAGGGCAGGCCTTCCGGCGGCAATCCGTGGCGGGCAACAACACTGGAATGGCAGACGCCGGAGACGCCGCCCGGACATGGCAACTGGGGCAAGGAGCTCCCGGTGGTCTATCGCTGGGCGTATGACTACAGCGTGCCAGGCGCCAAGGAAGATTTCATTCCGCAGAACCAGCCGCCGGCGAGACGGGCCCTCCAGGGAGCCACGCCGTGAGCGCCATCGTCCTGTTCATGGCGGTGATTGCGGTCATCGTGGGATGGTGGCTGTCGCAGCAACGGCTGACAGCCAAGCCCTGGCTGGAAGAAGGTTCAATCGATGACTTCCCGGGCACGGGAGCGATGACCGTGCCGGCAGCGAAGCTCGGATTGGGAGTGTTTCTCGCTGTCGCCACCTCGTTGTTCGCGCTCTTCATCAGCGCCTACTCCATGCGCATGGACATGGTGGACTGGCGGGCACTGCCTGTCCCGGCACTGCTCTGGTTCAACACTGGCGTCCTGGTTTTGAGCAGCGTCGCGATGCAATGGGCATACGTATCCGTGCAACGGAACAACATGGACGGTGTAATCGTCGGCATATGCGCGGGAGGAGCATCCGCCATCATATTCCTGATCGGGCAGTTGCTGGCGTGGCGACAGCTAAGCGCCGCGGGGTATTTCGTGGCGTCCAATCCTGCCAATTCTTTCTTCTACATGATCACCGCGGTGCACGGGCTGCATCTGATGGGCGGTCTGGCGGCCCTGGGGAGAACGACCGCCAAGGTGTGGCGTGGCGCTGAGATGCCCCAGCTGCGCCTGAGCGTGGAGCTCTGTGTCATCTACTGGCATTTCCTGCTGTTGGTCTGGCTCGTCGTGCTCGGCCTGCTGACGGGCTGGACGGACGATTTCGTCAACATCTGTCGCCGGTTGCTCAGCTAGGGAGGATCCAGATGGCAGAGACTGCGCTGACAACCCCTGGACAGTCGCCTGCGCGGGCTGCCGGCTTGAAGGGTGTCGCCGCCGACTGGTCCTCGGATCAGCGCGCGTTCAAGAACGTGTCCTGGGGGAAGGCCATGATGTGGATCTTCCTCCTGAGCGACACCTTCATCTTCAGTTGCTTCCTGCTCTCGTACATGACGGCGCGAATGTCCACGACCGTGCCGTGGCCCAATCCGAGTGAGGTGTTCGCTCTCGAGATTGCGGGGCATCACATCCCGCTGATCCTGATCGCCATCATGACCTTCATCCTGATCAGCAGCAGCGGGACGATGGCGATGGCCGTTAATTTCGGCTACCGCCGCGATCGCGTCAAAACTGCAGTCCTGATGCTCGTTACGGCAGCACTTGGCGCAACGTTCGTCGGGATGCAGGCCTTCGAGTGGACCAAACTGATCATGGAGGGAGTGCGGCCTTGGGAGAACCCCTGGGGTGCGGCGCAGTTCGGCTCCAGCTTTTTCATGATCACAGGCTTCCACGGAACGCACGTGACCTTCGGCGTGATTTTCCTGATCGCTATCGCGCGAAAGGTCTGGCGCGGAGATTTTGATCACGGACGACGCGGATTCTTCACGAGCCGGAGGGGAAACTACGAGATCGTCGAAATAATGGGCCTGTACTGGCACTTCGTCGATCTTGTGTGGGTTTTCATCTTTGCGTTTTTCTATCTTTGGTGAGGTCAACGCATGACAAACGTGGCGGTAGATTTGGGGACCCAACAACCTTCGCTGCACACTCACATGCATGAGGCAGTCGCAGTCGCTGCTGGAGCCGCGCACGCAGAGGGCCAGCAGCACCCGATCAAGCTCTATCTCGTGGTCTGGGGATGGTTGTTTGTCCTCAGCGCCTGCTCCTATCTCGTCGACTACTTTGGCCTTCAGGGCTATCTCAGATGGTCGCTGATCCTGCTGTTCATGATGTTGAAGGCCGGCTTGATCGTCGCCGTGTTCATGCACATGGCCTGGGAGCGGCTGGCCCTGGCCTATGCTATTCTGCTGCCGCCGGTGCTGGTGCTGGTGTTCGTGGCCATCATGGTATTCGAGTCCGAGTACACGCACCTCATACGGGTCCTGTTCTTCGCGTCACCGACGTAGTTATCTTTGCTTCGCGCGAAGGTGCTTCAAGCCGTCACCAGTTCGCTTGCAACAGGGGGCATCAGTCTCATGCAAATCAATCGTTCAATTCTCCTTCGCGGGAGGTATGCCAACGTCGGGGATTATATCGCGCTGACAAAGCCGCGCGTCATGTCGCTGGTCGTCTTTACGGCACTCGTCGGTCTCATGGTTGCGCCAGGCGACATCGATCCATTCGCCGGTATGGCTGCCCTACTTTGCATAGCTGCCGGAGCCGGCGCTGCAGGTGCTCTCAATATGTGGTACGACGCCGACATCGATGCGGTGATGGCGCGCACCGCCATGCGTCCCATTCCCAGCGGCCGCGTATCTCGCTCGGAAGCATTGGTTTTTGGACTGATGCTCGGCGTGTGCGCCGTTCTGGCTCTCGGCACTTTGCTGAACTTGGCCGCGGCTGCGCTGCTTGCTTTCACAATTTTCTTTTATGTCGTCGTCTACACGATGTGGCTCAAGCGCCGAACACCGCAGAACATCGTCATTGGCGGTGCTGCTGGCGCACTTCCTCCGGTGATCGGCTGGGTTGCTGCCGCAGGAAGTGCCGGTATCGAGCCGCTGATCCTGTTCCTGATCATTTTCCTTTGGACACCACCCCACTTCTGGGCACTGTCGCTCAATCTTGCCGGAGAATATACAAGGGCCGGGGTGCCGATGCTGCCGGTCGTAGCCGGCGAGGCCGAAACAAAACGCCAGATTCTTCTCTACAGCGTTTTTCTCGTTCTGATCTCACTGCTGCCCTGGGCGCTGGGGTTCGCCGGAGCGATCTATGGCGCGGCTGCGGCGATCCTTGGGGCGGTCATGGTTTTTCTTTCATGGCAAGTGCATCGGAGCGACGATAAGCAACGGCGGCCTGCTCGTCGCCTGTTTGCGTTTTCCATACTCTATCTGGTTCTTCTGTTTGGCGTGCTGCTGATGAATGCTACACCCTACGCTCAGCCCCGCTAGAACGAAGTCCGCCGCTACGCGCAATGACGCCGGCGGCCGGCGAAACCGTTACCGCGTCTTCCAGAACTCGACGACGCGCTGGGCGGTCATGGGCATCAGGCGCACGTAGTTCACACGCGCGCTTTCGATGTCGGCAGGTGATGCCGTCCGGTTCGGACCGAGCCGAAGGATGATCAGCGCGCGAACCGTCGCCCATTCGAGATCGATGGCTTTGCCGGCGATCAGGATCGGATCGTAGCGATCGCCGCTGATCAGGCGGTCGAGGGTTTCGATCTTGACGCCGGTCATCGCCGACAGCGCGGCGATCGATTCCTCGTATTTGAAGACCCTGGCAAAGTTGAGCAATGCGCCTTCGCCGAGCGCGCCCTCGCGGTGGAGCTTCAGCACCGTGCGCTGCGCCGGCACGAAGTCGCGTCGCTCCTCGCGTTCGGACGGGCCGGTGATAGCGCTCATCGCCTGCTTGATATCGGCCTGCCGCTCGGGCTTGACGACCTGGAACAGGCGGCGACGGATGACGTCGATGGAGCCGGAGAGCAACTCCTTCAATTGCGCAGGCGACAGGTCGTCGCGCTGGCCGAGCCTGATCGTCAGCACGCCGTCCTGGCCGGCGCGCTTGATCAGCGTCGAATAGCCCTCCGATGAAAAGGCCGCGCCCGCATTGCCGGCGGCGCGCCTGACCACGGCGCGGTCGCCGCGGGCGATCATGACGTCGGTGAGATCGGCCGAAAGCGTCGGCCGCTCCGCCATCGCCAGCAGATGACCCTGGCCCTTCATGGATGCAATTTCGAGCAGCATCTTCTCGTCGATGACCGGCGAGTGGCGCAGCAACGGGCCTGCAATGGCGATTTCATCTTCATGGGCGAGTTGGCCGACCAGGCCACGCGGCGCATTCGCCAGCGTCGACAGGCGCTCGGCCAGTTCGGCGCGCGCCTCGATCTCGGCATGCGGAACGAGGCTGGTCAGGACGCCGTCAAAAAAATCGACGTGATCGGGGCGGAAGCTTGCTGCACCCTGCAGGAAAAGCTCGCTGATACGACGCGCGGCATCGGCGCGGCGCTTGGGGTCGCCACGACTGACAATGTCGTCGAGTTCGGGGATCAGCGATGGTGAAACAATCATAAACCCACCTAAACCGGCCAAAATTGGCTGGTTTTTCGGGAAATCTAGGCAGCGTTCATGAATGAAGGGTTAGGCTTTACCCCGCTCTCAAAGCTTGGCAAAATCGGCCTTAACGGGATTGTGGGCCTTGTCGGATTGCGGAAAAACCGCTATATCCGCGGCAACTTATGGTTCTCATACGATCGCGTATTGAGAGTGGGCCCCCCGGGACCCGCTCTTTTTTATTACCTGAACGCGCCCTGCCGAGAACGGGCCTCAAGGGCGGTTCGGGGAACCGGCCGGAGCTCCGGTTGGGCCCGGCCTAAACCCATGCAAGTAAGACGCTTTTGACCCTGGACATGACCGATCCAACTGCTGTTCCCGAGGATGCCGACCTCTTGGCCGAGCCCCGTCTCGTCGTCGAGCCGGGCGTGGCGGCGCGGGTGTCGGCCGTGGCCGGCCCGGTTTTGCAGGGAATGGGCTACCGGCTGGTTCGGATCAAGATTTCAGGCGAGGCCGGATGCACTGTCCAGATCATGGCCGAGCGGCCCGACGGCTCGATGCAGATCGAGGATTGCGAGGCGATCTCGCGGGCGCTGTCGCCGGTGCTCGACGTCGCCGATCCGATCGACCGCGCCTATCGTCTGGAGATTTCATCGCCCGGCATCGACCGCCCGCTGGTGCGCCGTTCCGATTTCGAGCGCTACGCCGGTCATCTTGTGAAGATCGAAATGGCGGTCGCCCATCAGGGCCGCAAGCGCTTCCGTGGTACGCTGGCAGGTGTCGAAGGCAATGCCTTGCGGCTACATCGGGATGACACACGCGCGGACGAAGATGCCGACGTGCTCCTGGTGATGGAAGACATCTCCGACGCCCGGCTGGTTCTGACCGACGAGTTGATCGCTGAATCGATGCGGCGCGGCAAGCAAGCCGAGCGCGAGTTGAAGCAAAATCTCGGGCTGGTGCCGCCGCCTCCGCCGCACGCAAAAAAGAGCGATCCGGCGAAGGGCAAGAAACCGAAGACCGGCAAGAAGCCGGAGCCGACGAATACAAAGAAACACCGCCTCGCTGCAGAAAGACTCCGCAGGGGCGAGATCGATCCTACCGAAGGAGACTAGACCATGGCAGTCAGTGCCAACAAACTCGAGCTGCTGCAGATCGCAGACGCGGTCGCCCGCGAAAAGTCGATCGACCGCGGCATCGTGATCGCCGCGATGGAAGACGCCATCGCCAAGGCGGCCCGCGCCCGTTACGGCAGCGAGACCGACGTTCACGCCGAGATCGACGCCAAGAAGGGCGAACTGCGGCTATCCCGCCACATGCTGGTGGTCGATCACGTCGAAAACTCGGCGAACCAGATTTCGCTGGCGGACGCGCAGCGCGCCAATCCGGGCGCCCAGGTCGGCGACACCATCGCCGACACCCTGCCGCCGCTGGAATATGGCCGCATCGCCGCGCAATCCGCCAAGCAGGTGATCGTGCAGAAGGTGCGCGAAGCCGAACGCGACCGGCAATACCAGGAATTCAAGGACCGCATCGGCGACATCGTCAACGGCGTCGTCAAGCGCGTCGAATATGGCAGCGTGATCGTCGATCTCGGCCGCGGTGAAGCGATTATCCGCCGCGACGAAATGCTGCCGCGCGAGGTGTTCCGCAACGGCGACCGCGTCCGCGCCTATATCTTCGATGTCCGCCGCGAAACCCGCGGACCGCAGATCTTCCTCTCCCGCACCCATCCGCAGTTCATGGCCAAGCTGTTCGCGCAGGAAGTGCCGGAAATCTATGACGGCATCGTCGAGATCAAAGCGGTGGCCCGCGATCCCGGCTCGCGCGCGAAAATCGGCGTGATTTCCAGGGATTCCTCGGTGGATCCGGTCGGCGCCTGCGTCGGCATGCGCGGCTCGCGCGTGCAGGCGGTGGTGAACGAACTGCAGGGCGAAAAGATCGACATCATTCCGTGGTCGCCCGACATCGCGACCTTCGTCGTCAACGCGCTGGCGCCCGCCGAAGTCGCCAAGGTCGTGATCGACGAGGACCGCGAGCGGATCGAGGTCGTGGTTCCCGACACCAACAATCAGCTCTCGCTGGCGATCGGCCGGCGCGGCCAGAACGTGCGCCTCGCTTCGCAGCTCACCGGCTGGGATATCGACATCCTCACCGAGCAGGAAGAATCCGAGCGCCGCCAGGCCGATTTCGAGAACTCGACCCGCGTTTTCATGGAAGCGCTGAACGTCGACGAAGTGGTGGGTCAGTTGCTGGCATCCGAGGGCTTCACGTCGGTCGAGGAACTGGCGCTGGTCGATGCCAAGGAATTGGCCGGCATCGAAGGTTTCGACGAGGAAACCGCCAACGAGCTGCAGAGCCGGGCGAGAGAATATCTGGAGCAGCTCGAAACCGAGCTGGAAAACAAGCGCAAGGAACTCGGCGTGGAAGATGCAATGAAGAAGGTCCCCGGCGTGACCTCGAAGATGCTGGTGAAGTTCGGCGAAAACGACATCAAGACGGTCGAGGATCTGGCGGGCTGCGCCACCGACGATCTGGTCGGCTGGACCGAGCGCAAGGAAGGCGGCGAGCCGACCAAGCATCCCGGCATTCTCGACGCCAACGAGATCTCGCGCGAAGATGCGGAAGCCATGATCATGCAGGCGCGCGTCATTGCCGGCTGGATCACCGAGGCCGAACTCGCCAAGCAATCCGAAGCGGCTGAAGCCAGCGAAGACCAGACGGTGTAATGCGGGTGTTCCGCAAAACCGAAACTCTTTTCTGCGCGCAGACCGTGCGCAGATGACTGGAGCTATCAAACCGGCATGCTTGCTTTGGCTGACCCCGATCTCGACCATGGGCCGCGGACCGACAAGTCCGCGACCATGCGGATGTGCGCGGTCAGTCGCGAGGTGCGTCCGATCGACGAGCTGATCCGGTTCGTTGTCGCCCCCTCGGGCGAGGTGATCCCCGATTTGAAACGCAAGCTGCCCGGCCGCGGCCTCTGGGTATCGGCCTCGCGCCGGACGGTTGCGGAAGCGGTGCGGCGTCACCAATTTAGCAGAGGGTTCAAGCGCGACGTCCGGGTCGCGGCGACCCTTCCCGCCGATACCGAGGCTCTGCTGGAACGGAGCTGCACCGAGGCACTGGCCATGGCGGCCAAGGCCGGTCAGGTGATTTCCGGCTTTGCCAAGGTCGAGGGCCTGCTCGAACAGGGCCGGGCCGAAGTCCTGGTCCACGCTTCCGACGGCGCGGCCGACGGAATCCGCAAATTGGACGCGATCGCCGGGCAAAGGGGCCGAAATATCGGCGATTCGAGGGGTTTGCCGATTGTTAGTGCTTTAACCTCGGCACAATTGGATTTGGCACTGGGCCGGTCAAATGTGATACATGCTGCCCTGCTCGCGGGCCCGGCGAGCAAGACGTTCCTGTCGCGCTGCCAGATCCTGGTTCGATACCGGACGGACGATGACGACAAGACCGGGATGGCGGCCAGAAATTCTGACTGACGAAGATTGGTTCCGAAGACCTGCTTCAATGACGGTGCGGAAAACGCACAACGCTAACGAGATTAGGACTGCTGAATGGTTGATACCAAAACGCCTGGCGACAAGACTTTGAGTGTTCCGACCAAGACCTTGACGCTGAAGCCGCGGGTCGAGACGGGCACTGTGCGCCAGAGCTTCAGCCATGGCCGGACCAAGCAGGTCGTGGTCGAAAAGCGTGGCAAGCGCCGCGTCGGCGGCGACGCGCCCACCACTGAGACGCATGCGCCCGAGCCGGCCGCCGCCAAGGCGGCGCCCGCCGCAAAGGCCCCCCTCTCCCGCCCTGCGGCAACGCCGGGTGCCGCGCCGCGCGGCGGTTCGGGCGTGGTGCTGCGAACATTGACGGAAGACGAGCGTTCCGCCCGCGCCAGCGCGCTGGCCGACGCCAAGATGCGCGAAATCGAGGAGCGCCGTCTGGCCGAGGAAGAGGCCAAGCGCCGCGCCAGCCGTGAAGGCATCGAACAGGCCGAACGTGAGGCCGCCGAAGCCCGCCGCAAGGCCGAGGAAGAACGGCACCGCCTGGAAGAGGAAGCCAAGCGCAAGGCCGAAGTCGAGGCCAAGAAGCGATTTGGCGAGACCGAGGCCAAGCCCGCGGCGACGCCGGCACCCGCCGCAGCGCGACCCGCCGCAGCCCGCCCAGCCGGCGCCCGGCCGGCGGCAGTGCCGCCCGCGCGTGCCCCGGGCGTTGCCGCCGACGGTTCCGATGAAGACGAAGGTCCGCGTCAGGTTCGGCGCGGCCCCGGCGGCGCCATGCGCCCCGTAGCCGCTCCCAAGACCACCCATAAGCCGGGCCCGCAAAAGGAGCGCGGCCGCCTGACCGTGGTCACCGCGCTCAATGATGACGTGCGCGAGCGTTCGATCGCCTCGTTCCGCCGCCGCACCCAGCGCCTGAAAGGCCATGCCGCCAACGAGCCGAAGGAAAAGCTGGTCCGCGAGGTCACGATCCCGGAAGCGATCACGATCCAGGAACTCGCCAACCGCATGTCGGAGCGCGCGGTCGATGTCATCCGCCTGCTGATGAAGCAGGGCGCAATGCACAAGATCACCGACGTGATCGATGCCGATACCGCGCAGCTAATCGCCGAGGAACTGGGCCACACCGTCAAGCGCGTCGCGGCGTCCGACGTTGAAGAAGGCCTGTTCGACGTCGTCGACGATTCCACCGATACCGAGCCGCGCTCGCCGGTCGTCACCGTGATGGGCCATGTCGATCACGGCAAGACCTCGCTGCTCGACGCGCTGCGCCATGCCAACGTGGTGTCGGGCGAAGCCGGCGGCATCACCCAGCATATCGGCGCCTATCAGGTGAGCTCGCCGGAAAGCGGCAAGAAGATCACCTTCATCGATACGCCCGGCCACGCCGCGTTCACCGCGATGCGTGCACGCGGCGCCAAGGTCACCGATATCGTGATCCTGGTGGTGGCGGCCGATGACGGCGTCATGCCGCAGACGGTGGAGGCGATCAACCACGCCAAGGCGGCGAAGGTGCCGATGATCGTGGCGATCAACAAGATCGACAAGCCCGACGCCAAGCCGGAACGCGTGCGCACCGAGCTATTGCAGCACGAGGTTCAGGTAGAATCGTTCGGCGGTGAAGTCGTCGACGTCGAGGTTTCCGCCAAGAACAAGACCAATCTCGACAAGCTGCTCGAAATGATCGCGCTGCAGGCCGAGCTGCTCGACCTCAAAACCAATTCGGAACGGCCTGCCGAAGGCACCGTGATCGAAGCCAAGCTCGATCGCGGCCGCGGCCCGGTTGCGACCGTGCTGGTGCAGCGCGGCACGCTCAGGGTCGGCGACATCATCGTGGCCGGCGCCGAAATGGGCCGCGTCCGCGCGCTGATTTCGGACCAAGGCGAGAACATTGACGAGGCCGGACCTTCGGTGCCGGTCGAAGTGCTCGGCTTCAACGGCCCGCCGGAAGCCGGCGACCGCCTTGCGGTGGTCGAGAACGAAGCCCGCGCCCGCCAGGTGACGAGCTATCGCGCCCACCAGAAGCGCGAGAACGCCGCCGCCTCGATTTCCGGCATGCGCGGCTCGCTCGAGCAGATGATGTCGCAGCTCAAGACCGCGGGCCGCAAGGAATTCCCGCTGATCGTCAAAGCCGACGTGCAGGGTTCGCTCGAAGCCATTTTGGGTTCGCTGGAAAAACTCGGCACCGACGAAGTCGCCGCGCGCATCCTGCACGCGGGTGTCGGCGGCATCTCCGAATCCGACGTCACGCTGGCCGAAGGCTTTAATGCCGCGATCATCGGCTTTTCGGTGCGCGCCAACAAGGAAGCTGCCGCGGCCGCCAAGCGCAACGGCATCGAGATCCGCTACTACAACATCATCTACGATCTCGTCGACGACATCAAAAAGGCGATGTCCGGCCTGCTCGCGCCGACGCTGCGCGAAACCATGCTGGGCAATGCGCAGATCCTGGAAGTGTTCAACATTTCCAAGGTCGGCAAGGTCGCCGGCTGCCGCGTCACCGACGGCACCGTGGAGCGCGGCGCCAATGTTCGCCTGATCCGCGACAACGTCGTCGTGCACGAAGGCAAGCTTTCGACGCTGAAACGCTTCAAGGACGAAGTGAAGGAAGTGCAGTCCGGCCAGGAATGCGGCATGGCGTTCGAGAATTACGGCGACATGCGTGTCGGCGACGTCATCGAATGTTATCGCGTGGAGACGATCCAGCGCTCTCTGTAAGTCCAAGTCTTACGAAGAGCTTGGAATTTTGAACTAAAACCGTCATGCCCCGCCTTGTGCGCAATTGCGCCCGAGGGCGGGGCATCCAGTAGTCACCGCAACTAACGTTGAGCACGGAATACGTCATCACCCGCTTTCGCGGGTGATGACGGCAATTGGGATTTCGACAATGCCCCGCCACCACAGCAAGGGTTCCGCTCCCGGCGGCTCGCAACGACAGTTGCGCGTCGGCGAAACGGTGCGCCATGCGGTCGCCGATATTCTGTCGCACGGTAACGTGCACGATCCCGACCTCGAAGGCCACATCATCACCGTTCCCGAGGTGCGAATGTCGCCGGACCTTAAACTCGCGACGATTTACGTGATGCCGCTCGGTGGACGCGACACCGACGTCGTGATTGCGGCGCTCGAACGCAACAAGAAATTCCTGCGCGGCGAGATCGCGCATCGCGTTAACTTAAAATTTGCTCCCGACCTTCGCTTTCGCGTCGACGAACGATTCGACGAAGCGGAACGGATCGAGAAATTACTGCGAACACCTGCGGTGCAAAGGGACCTCGCACCCGATTCGGACGACAAGTGATGGTTACGACCACTGCCAACCGCGCGATCGAGCAGCAAACTGCCGAGTCGCACGACGCTGAAAAAAATAATTTTTCCGATTCACGCAACGATGGTGAACGCCGCGTCGACAACGGCGAACGCCGCGCGGACGATAGTAATCGCCGCGACAACAACGATCCGCGCCATACCAAACAGCCGCGCCAGAACAACCAGCCGCGACGCGACAAGCGCGACGTTCATGGCTGGGTGATTCTCGACAAGCCGATCGGCATGACCTCGACGCACGCGGTTGCCCTTCTCAAGCGCCTGTTCCAGGCCAAGCGGGCCGGCCATGCCGGCACGCTCGATCCGCTGGCGTCCGGCGGCCTGCCGATCGCGCTCGGCGAGGCCACCAAGACGGTTCCGTTCGTGATGGACGGCCGCAAGCGCTACCGCTTCACGGTCGCCTGGGGCGAGGAGCGCGACACCGACGATACCGAGGGGCGGGTGACCCAGAGCAGCGAACTCCGCCCGTCAGCGGACGCGATCCGGGCCCTGCTGCCCCAGTTCACCGGGCTGATCGAGCAGATCCCGCCGCAATATTCGGCGATCAAGGTCCAGGGCGAGCGCGCCTATGACCTGGCGCGGGATGGCGAAACCTTCGAATTGAAGCCCCGGCCGGTCGAGATTCACGAATTAACCCTTGTAGAACATGGAGATAACGGTCAATCCGTGTTCGAGGCGGAGTGTGGCAAGGGCACCTATGTCCGGGCACTGGCCCGCGATATCGGCCGGATTCTGGGCTGTTTCGGCCATATCTGCGCGTTGCGGCGGACGGTGGTTGGCCCGTTCCGCGAAACGGACATGATTCCGCTGGAAGAGTTGGAGGCTTTGTGCAATAGAGCCGCGTCTGGCGAGGGAAGCCTCGCCGACGCGCTTTTGCCCGTTGAGACCGCGCTGGACGACATCCCGGCACTGGCCGTCACACGGGCTGATGCGGCAAGGCTCCACAGGGGCCAGGCCGTTTTGTTGCGCGGACGGGATGCGCCCAATAGTAGCGGCACAGTCTATGTCACGGTGGCAGGCCGCCTTTTGGCGCTTGCCGAGATTGGCAATGGCGAACTCATCCCCAAGCGCGTGTTCAACCTGACCGGGCTGACTGCCAGTCCCGGTCGCAGCAATGAGAGAGTTTGACGATGTCGATTACCGCCGAACGTAAAGCGGAAGTCATCAAGACGAATGCCACCAAAGCCGGCGACACCGGCTCGCCCGAGGTCCAGGTTGCGATCCTGTCGGAACGCATCAACAATCTCACGGGCCACTTCAAGACCCACGTGAAGGACAATCATTCACGCCGCGGCCTCCTGAAGCTCGTGTCGACGCGCCGCTCGCTTCTCGACTACATCAAGAAGAAGGACGAGGCGCGTTACAAGGCGTTGCTCGAAAAGCATAACATTCGCCGTTGATTTGAGTGTACGCGCGCGCAGTTTGCGCGCGCTTTCGCATGATTTTCCGAAGAAGCGGACTCCAGTTTTTGGAGGCGATCATGCGCAAGGAGCATCATCCGACAAGGATCGTGCTCGACAAACGTCCAGCAGCAATCCGGCCGCTGGACAGGGCAAGGTGCCCATGACTGCCGGGAGGATGGACGCCATCCGAAAGATAAAGACCATGGCAGGATCGCCGGATGCTGATCTCATGTTGCGATCAGCGTCCCGCAATCTTGCGCATGGTCTTTGTGTTTTTGGGCTCCGCTCTCTCGTGAACCCATGAAAGAAGACCACTATGTTTAATACGCATTCCGTCGAGATCGACTGGGGTGGACGTCCCCTCAAGCTGGAAACCGGCAAAATCGCCCGTCAGGCCGACGGCGCCGTGATGGCGACCTATGGCGAGACCGTGGTGCTTGCCACCGTCGTTGCCGCCAAAGCGCCGCGCGAAGGTGTCGACTTCCTGCCGCTGACCGTGGACTACCAGGAAAAGACCTACGCCGCAGGCCGCATTCCCGGCGGCTACTTCAAGCGCGAGGGGCGTCCGACCGAAAAGGAGACGCTGGTCTCCCGCCTGATCGACCGCCCGATCCGTCCGCTATTCGCCGACGGCTGGCGCAACGAGACCCAGGTCATCGTCACCGTGCTCTCGCATGACATGGAGAACGATCCGGATGTGCTGTCGATGGTCGCCGCCTCGGCCGCGCTGACGTTGTCAGGCGCTCCGTTCAAGGGACCGATCGGCGCCGCGCGCGTTGCCTTCAGCAACGACGAATACATCCTCAACCCGACGCTCGATGAAATGACCGACACGCAGCTCGACCTCGTCGTCGCCGGCACGTCGGACGCGGTGCTGATGGTCGAATCCGAAGCCAAGGAGCTCTCGGAAGAGATCATGCTCGGCGCGGTCATGTTCGGCCATCGCCACTTCCAGCCGGTGATCAAGGCGATCATCGAGCTGGCCGAGAAGGCCGCCAAGGATCCGCGCGAAGTCACCACCATCGACAACAGCGAGATCGAGAAGGAAATGCTCGGCCTGGTCGAGCAGGACCTGCGCTCGGCTTACGCGATTCCGATCAAGCAGGAGCGCTATGCGGCGGTCGGCAAGGCCAAGGAAAAGGTGATCGCGCACTATTTCCCGGAGGGCCAAGAGCCGAAATACGACAAGCTGCGCATCGCCGGCGTGTTCAAGGAGCTCGAAGCCAAGATCGTTCGCTGGAACATCCTCGATACCGGCAAGCGCATCGACGGCCGCGATAGCAAGACCGTGCGCAACATCATCGCCGAAGTCGGCGTCCTGCCGCGCGCCCATGGCTCGGCGCTGTTCACCCGCGGCGAGACCCAGGCGATGGTCGTGACCACGCTCGGCACCGGCGAGGACGAGCAGTACATCGACGCGCTGTCGGGAACGTATAAAGAGACGTTCCTGCTGCACTACAATTTCCCGCCCTTCTCGGTCGGTGAAACCGGACGCCTCGGCGGCACCAAGCGCCGCGAGATCGGCCACGGCAAGCTCGCCTGGCGCGCGATCCATCCGGTGCTGCCGCCGCACCACGAATTCCCTTACACGGTGCGCGTGGTCTCCGAGATCACCGAATCCAACGGCTCGTCGTCGATGGCCTCGGTGTGCGGCGCCTCGCTGGCGCTGATGGATGCGGGCGTTCCCTTGAAACGGCCGACCGCGGGCATCGCGATGGGCCTGATCCTGGAAGGCTCCCGCTTTGCGGTCCTGTCCGACATTCTCGGCGACGAGGATCATCTCGGCGACATGGACTTCAAGGTCGCCGGCACCGACCAGGGCATAACCTCGCTGCAGATGGACATCAAGATCGAGGGCATCACCGAGGAGATCATGAAGGTCGCGCTCGGTCAGGCCAAGGAAGGGCGCGTCCACATCCTCGGCGAAATGGCCAAGGCGCTCACCAACGCCCGCGCCGAGCTCGGCGAATACGCGCCGCGCATCGAGACCTTCAAGATCGCGACCGACAAGATCCGTGAAGTGATCGGCACCGGCGGCAAGGTGATCCGCGAGATCGTCGAAAAGACCGGCGCCAAGGTCAACATCGAGGACGACGGCACCGTCAAGGTCGCCTCCAACGACGGCGAGGCGATGAAGGCCGCGATCAAGTGGATCAAGTCGATCGCCTCCGATCCGGAGATCGGCCAGATCTATGAGGGCACCGTGGTCAAGGTGATGGAGTTCGGCGCCTTCGTGAACTTCTTCGGCGCCAAGGACGGCCTGGTCCACATCAGTCAGCTCGCCGCCAACCGCGTCCAGAAGACCTCCGACGTCGTCAAGGAAGGCGACAAGGTCAAGGTCAAGCTGCTCGGCTTCGACGACCGCGGCAAGACCCGGCTGTCGATGAAGGTGGTCGATCAGGTCACCGGCGAGGACCTCGAGGCCAAACAGAAGGCGGAAGGCCAGGCGCCGCGTGAAGCGGCCGGCGAGTAAGGCATCGCTAAAATGTGAACAAAAGGGCGGCCGAACGGTCGCCCTTTTTTGTTGGCGGCCTGAGTTACACTGCCAGGACCGCGCGGCACCTGTGCGATTCCGTCGCAGGGTTATGAGGAAAGAAAACGAAACCCGATCGCGCCCCTCTCCCGTAACTTGCCGCGCGCAGCGGCCTGCGGCGTTACGTCCAACATATTCACCAGGCTCACCTACAGGTAAGGAGAATTCGATGTCATCCATGTCCCGACGCCATTTGATGTTTGCTGCAACCGGTATCGCGGCCGTGGCTGCAGCCCCACGTCTGGTCTTCGCGCAGGCCGCCGCTCCCGCCCCGGCCGCCGCCCCAACCGGGCCGTTCACGCTGCCGCCGCTGACCTATCCGACCAATGCGTTCGAGCCCCACATCGACGCCAAGACGATGGAAATCCACCATGGCAAGCACCATGCAGCCTATGTCGCCAACATCAACAACGTCGCCAAGACCAATCCGCAATTGGGGACGGCGAAGATCGAAGACGTGCTCGGCAACCTGAATGCGCTCGACGACAGCATCAAGTTCACCGTGCGCAACAATCTCGGTGGCCACGCCAACCACACCATGTTCTGGGAAATCATGGGCCCGAACGGCGGCAAGCCGGAGGGCGAGGTGCTGGCGGCGATCGATCGCGATCTCGGCGGCATGGAAAAATTCCAGAACGATTTTAATGCTGCCGGCGGGCGCCAGTTCGGCTCGGGCTGGGTGTTCGTGACGGTGGGCAAGGACGGCAAGCTTGCGATCGAAACCCGTCCGAACCAGGACAATCCGATGATGGACGGCAAGCGCGCCCTGATGGGCAACGACGTCTGGGAGCACGCTTATTACCTGAACTACCAGAACCGCCGCGCGGATTATCTGAAAGCGTGGTGGAATACGGTGAACTGGGCCAAGATCGCGGAGCGTTATGCCGCGGCGAAGGCCGGTACACTCGGCGTTTGAGCGCATCCCAAGTGAAATCCCAGTGAAATCTCATGTGAAAAGGGCGGCCTCTCGGCCGCCCTTTTTTGTTTTCCGGATAGCTCTCTTGTCAGGATCAGGCGATGTCGAATCGATCGAGATTCATCACCTTGATCCACGCCGCCACGAAATCCTTGGCAAACTTCTCCTTCGAGTCCGTGCACGCATAGACTTCCGCGAAGGCGCGGAGCTGTGAGTGCGAACCGAAGATCAGGTCGACGCGGGTGCCGGTCCACTTGACGGCATTCGTCTTGCGGTCTCGGCTCTCGTATACGCCGTCGGAGCCGGCGGGCTGCCATTGCGTGCCCATGTCGAGCAGATTGACGAAGAAATCGTTCGTCAGCGTGCCGGGCTTTTGGGTGAACACGCCGTGCTTCGACCCGCCGAAATTGGCGCCGAGCACACGCAGGCCGCCGACGAGAACCGTCATCTCGGGCCCCGTCAGCCGTAGCAACTGCGCCCGGTCCACCAATGCTTCCTCAGGCTTCATGAACTGGTGCTTCTTGGCACTGACGAAGTTGCGGAAGCCGTCGGCACGCGGTTCGAGCGGGGCAAAGGATTCGACGTCGGTCTGCTCCTGCGACGCGTCCATGCGACCCGGCGTGAACGGCACCTTGACGTCCAGTCCGGCGTCCTTGGCGGCTTTTTCGACCGCCGCGCAGCCGCCGAGAACGATCAGGTCGGCAAGCGAAACCTTCTTGCCGAACTCCTTCTGGATCGCCTCTAACTTCTGCAGCACGGTCTTGAGCTCGGCCGGCTGGTTGACCTCCCAGTCCTTCTGCGGGCTGAGGCGAATCCGCGCGCCGTTCGCGCCACCGCGCTTGTCGGAGCCGCGGAACGTCGAGGCCGACGCCCATGCGGTCGAGACGAGCTGGGACACCGACAGGCCGGAGGCGAGAATCTTCGCCTTCAGCGCGGCGATGTCCTGCTCGCCGATCAGCGGATGATCGACCGCCGGAATCGGGTCCTGCCAGATCAGCGTTTCCTTCGGCACCAGCGGGCCGAGGTAACGCGCGATCGGGCCCATATCGCGGTGCGTGAGCTTGAACCAGGCACGCGCGAACGCATCCGCGAACTGGTCCGGATGCTCGTAGAAGCGCCGCGAGATCTTCTCGTAGGCCGGGTCGAGGCGCAACGACAGGTCGGTGGTCAGCATGGTCGGCACATGCTTCTTCGACTTGTCGTAGGCGTCCGGGATCGTGGCTTCCGTCCCTTTTGCCTTCCACTGCTTCGCGCCAGCCGGGCTCTGCGTCAGTTCCCATTCGTTTTCGAACAGGTTCTTGAAGAACAGATTGCTCCACTTGGTCGGCGTTTGCGTCCACGTGACTTCAGGGCCGCCGGTGATGGCGTCGGGGCCGACGCCCGTGCCATGCTTGCTCTTCCAGCCGAGGCCCTGATCCTCGAGCGCACCGCTTTCCGGCTCCGGGCCGACCAGTGACGGGTCGCCGGCGCCGTGGGTCTTGCCGAACGAGTGGCCGCCCGCAATCAGGGCGACGGTTTCCTCGTCGTTCATCGCCATACGGAAGAAGGTCTCGCGGATATCCTTGGCCGCCGCGATCGGGTCCGGATTGCCGTTCGGCCCTTCCGGGTTGACGTAGATGAGGCCCATCTGCACGGCGCCGAACGGCTCGGCGAGCTGGCGTTCGCCGCTATAGCGCTCGTCGCCGAGCCAAGTGCCCTCAGGCCCCCAGAACAGCTCCTCGGGCTCCCAGACATCGGGACGGCCGCCGGCGAAGCCGAACGTCTTGAAGCCCATCGATTCCAGCGCGACGTTGCCGGCCAGAATCATCAGGTCGGCCCATGAGATCTTCCGACCGTATTTCTGCTTGATCGGCCACAACAGCCGGCGCGCCTTGTCGAGATTGGCGTTGTCAGGCCAGCTATTCAGCGGCGCGAAGCGCTGCTGACCGGCGCCGGCGCCGCCGCGGCCATCCGTGATGCGGTAGGTGCCCGCGCTGTGCCACGCCATGCGGATCATCAGGCCGCCATAGTGACCGAAGTCGGCCGGCCACCATTCCTGCGAGTCCGTCATCAACGCGTGCAGGTCCTTGATCACGGCATTGAGGTCGAGCGTCTTGAATTCCTTGGCGTAGTCGAACGCCTCGCCCATCGGATCGGAGAGCGTGGAATTGCGGTGAAGAACCGACACGTCCAGCGCGTCCGGCCACCAGTCGCGGTTCGTGCGCGCGCGATTGCCGCCCGAGAACGGGCATTTGGTCTTGTCATCCATGATTGTCTCCTGAGGTCGCTTCCTGTTCGGATTGGAAGCACTCTAAGCAGTGCCTTCCATCAGGTGAAGTTGATTTTAATGATCGATACGATAAGATATTCTGATGCTACAGATCACGCTCCGACAGCTCCGCTACTTCGATGCGCTGGCGCGTCACGGCCATTTCGGACGCGCCGCAGACGAGTGTTCAATCTCGCAGCCGGCGCTGTCGATGCAAATCAAGGAAATGGAAGAGGTCCTGGGCGGCGTGCTGCTGGAACGAAGCGCGCGACAGGTGACGCTGACGAAATTCGGCGAAGAGATCGTCCAGCGTGTCCGCGACATCCTGCGCTCGGTCGATGAACTCGGAGATTTTGCCCGTGCCTCGCGTGACCGGCTCGCAGGGCGCTTACGCATCGGCATGATTCCGACGATTGCGCCCTATCTTTTGCCGAAGGTGATCGAGCATCTCGCGCGCCTGCATCCGGAGCTCGACATTCACGTCCGTGAGACGCTAACGCCGAAGCTGATCAAGGAAGTTGTCGAGGGCCGGCTCGATACCGCGATCGTTGCGCTGCCGGTGTCGGAGCCTTCGCTGACCGAGGTCGCGTGTTTTTCCGAGAATTTCCTGCTGGTGCGGCCGGGCGAGGATGAGGGCACGCCGGTGCCGAGCCACGACACGTTGCGCGAAATGCGGCTCTTGCTGCTCGAGGAGGGCCACTGCTTCCGCGAACAGGCGCTGTCGTTCTGTAACATGCAGTCCTCGCCGCCGCGGGAAGTCCTGGACGCGAGCTCGCTGTCGACACTCGTGCAAATGGTCGGCGCCGGCATCGGCGTCACCCTGATTCCGGAAATGGCGGTCGCGGTGGAAACCCGCTCGGCGCCGGTCTCCGTCGCCCGCTTCAGGAATCCGCAGCCGTCGCGAACCATCGGCATGGTCTGGCGCAAGACGAGCCCGCTCGCCGGACAGCTCCAGCAAATCTCCGAAGTGGTCTGCCTCGCCGCCGACGCATTGCGCGAACAGCGCAAGACGGGATCGTCATCACGGAAAGCGCGGGCCTGACGAGCCGGGCATCTTGGGAGACGTCGACCATGTCACAACCGATCATCCGCCTCGCCCGCGCCGACGAGTACGATGAGGTCGCCCGCATCTGGATGGAGAGCTGGGTCTCGACCGGATTGGAGGATGCCAGCGATGCCCTGCTAGCAAAGTTGCGCGCGCGTGTCCCGATGGAGGTGGAGAAGGGCTGGAGCCTTTACGTCGCCGACGACAACGGGAAATTGGCGGCGATGCTCGCGTTGCATCTTTCAGATCGCTATCTCGACCAGTTGTTCGTCGCACCGGAATATCAGGGCAACAGCGTCGGACGCCAACTACTCGCCTTTACGCGCAAACATCTGCCGGACGAAATCTGGCTGCGCTGCGTGCGAGAGAACGAAAAGGCCTGGCGCTGGTACGAGCGCGAGGGCTTTGTGTTCGAGAAGGAAGAGGTCGAACCGATGACCGGCCGCTTCATGAAATATTATCGCTGGCGAAAATCGGCGTGAAGGCCATCGCTCGGCTTGCGGACGGGGCCTGCATGCTGCGCGAAATGAAGTTGACCAACATATCGTTGGAGCACGGCTCGTTAGTTCCAGGCGTAGTGCGTTGCCAATTCGCGGTAGACGCGCAATGAACAAGCGCTGTTCGTCCACGTCGAAGAAAGGTTCGTCCCATGATCCAACTCTACTGGTCGCCGCGCTCCCGCTCGTTCTCCGCGATCTGGCTGCTGGAAGAAGCCGGGCTGCCTTATGAGCGCGTGCTCACCGACATCACCACGGGCGCGCAGAAGGCGCCGGAGTATCTAGCGATCAATCCGATGGGCAAGGTGCCGGGATTGAAGGACGGCGACGCCGCGCTCGGAGAAGCGGCCGCGATCTGCGCCTACATCGCCGACCGCTATCCGGAAACCGACCTTGCGCCGGCCGCCACCGATCCGCTGCGCGCAAGATATCTGCAGTGGCTGTTCTTCTCGCCGAGCTGCATCGAACCGGCGCTGATCCAGCTCTTCACGAAGCTGGAGGTGCCGTCGAGCACGGCGTCATGGGGCAGTGCGACCCAGACGTTCGACGTGCTCGATGCCGCCCTGCAGAAGGGCCCCTGGATTCTCGGAGAGAAATTCTCCGCCGCCGACATCATGCTCGGCTCGGGGCTGAATTTCGCGGTGCGGATGTTCAAGATGGTGCCGCCACGGCCGTCATTCGACGCTTATATCGACCGCTGCGCGGCGCGTCCGGCCTTCCAGCGCGCGGAGAAGATCGCGGCGGGGTGAGGCGCCGCCGTTGTCGTCACCCGCGAAGATCGTAGGGTGGGCAAAGGCGCACTTGCGCCGTGCCCACCATCTATCGCCAGACCTTCTCCTGAATGGTGGGCACGCTGCGCTCTGCCCACCGTACGGACCGACTCCATCCGGGCTACAATCCTACTCGCCCTTCAGCTCTTCGGGCCGCGGCATCGAGATCACGTTGTAACCGGAATCGACGTAGTGGATTTCGCCGGTAACGCCGGTCGAAAGGTCGGACAACAAATAGAGCGCCGAGTTGCCGAGTTCGTCCAGCGTTACTCCACGCCCGAGCGGCGAATGCTTCTGCATGAACGCAAACATCGCACGAGAATCGCCGATGACCGCTCCTGCAAGGGTTCGCACGGGGCCGGCCGAGATCGAGTTAACACGAATTTTTCGCCCACCGAAATCGGCCGCGAGATAGCGCACCGAAGCTTCCAGCGCGGCCTTGATCACTCCCATGACATTGTAGTTCGGCATCACGCGGGTGGAGCCGCCGAACGTCAGGGTAATGATCGAGCCCCCCGATTCGGGCATCAGATCGGCAGCACGCTTCGCCGTCTCGGTGAAGGAAAAGCACGAGATGACCATCGAACGGGAAAAATTCTCGCGCGTCGTGTCGGCATAGCGGCCGCGAAGTTCGTCCTTGTCGGTGAAGCCGATGGCATGGACAAGAAAATCCAGATGGCCCCACTTGGCTCGCAGAGTTTCGAACACCGCATCAACGCTGGCGATATCTTCGACATCGCAAGGCAACACGATGTCGGCGTTCAGCGATTGCGCCAGCGGCTTGACGCGCTTGCCGAGCGCCTCGCCCTGATAGGTGAAGGCGAGTTCGGCGCCCTGCGCGTGAAGCGTCTTGGCGATCCCCCAGGCGATCGAATGATCATTGGCGACGCCCATGATCAGCCCCCGCTTTCCCTTCATCAGGTCTTGCATTCGCCTACGCTCCACTCATTTCGTTGATGACATCACCCGCGAAGGCGGGTGATCCAGTAATGCGAGGATCAGAGATTATCACGAGCGCCGCGGCGTACTGGATGCCCCGACGGAGCCTCTCATGGCTCGCCGAAGGCGAGACCCGGTGGCGGGCATGACAACCAATTAAAAGCTACGCATCCAGCCGCTTGAACACCAGCGTGGCGTTGGTGCCGCCGAAACCGAAGGAGTTCGACAGCACGGTGCCGAGCTTGGCGTTGTCGATGCGCTTGCGCACGATCGGCATGTCGGCAAACACCGGATCGAGTTCGGTGATATGGGCGCTCTCGCAGACGAAGCCGTTGTTCAGCATCAGGAGCGAATAGATCGCCTCCTGCACGCCGGTAGCGCCGAGCGAATGGCCGGTCAACGCCTTGGTCGCCGAGATCGGCGGGCACTTGTCGCCGGTGCCGAACACCCTTCGGATCGCCTCGATCTCCGGCGGATCGCCGGCCGGCGTCGAGGTGGCGTGCGGATTGATGTAGTCGATCGGCGTCTTCACCGTCGAGATCGCCATGCGCATGCAGCGCTCGGCGCCTTCGCCCGACGGCGCCACCATGTCGTAACCGTCCGACGTCGCGCCATAGCCGACCAGTTCGCCGTAAATGCGTGCGCCGCGCGCCTTGGCACGTTCGAGCTCTTCCAGCACCACCACGCCGGCGCCACCGGCAATGACAAAACCATCGCGGCTGATGTCGTAGGGACGCGAGGCCGTCGCCGGCGTGTCGTTGTATTTGGACGACATTGCGCCCATGGCGTCGAACAGCACCGACAGGGTCCAGTCGAGCTCCTCGCAACCGCCGGCGAAGATCACATCCTGTTTGCCGATCTGGATCGTCTCATAGGCGTTGCCGATGCAATGGTTCGAGGTCGCGCAGGCCGACGAGATCGAATAATTCACACCCTTGATCTTGAACCAGGTCGCCAACGTCGCCGAGGCCGTTGACGACATGCCCTTCGGCACCGCAAACGGGCCAATCCGCTTCGGGCCCTTGGTGCGCGCGATGTCGGCCGCTTCTACCAGCGTCCGCGTCGACGGTCCGCCCGACCCCATGATGATGCCGGTGCGCTCATTGGAGACTTCGTTGGGTTCAAGGCCGGAATCGCGGATCGCCTGCTCCATCGCGACGTGATTCCAAGCCGCTCCTTCGGCGAGGAATCGCATGGCGCGACGATCGATGACGTCAGCGGGATTGAGTGTTGGCGCGCCCTGCACCTGCGAGCGAAAACCGAGTTCGGCGTGCTTTTCCGCGCGCGTGATGCCGGATTTTGCCTCGCGAAGGCTCGCAAGCACTTCCTGGGTGTTGTTTCCGATGGATGAGACGATACCCATCCCCGTGATGACAACCCGCCTCATGATCGCCTCGCCTTGCCGTTTACGTGTTCTGTGAAGGTTTGCTGCTGCTTGATCGCGTTGCTCAGCCGCCCGGCGCGAAGCCCTGCTTGAACAGCCCGACCTTCAGATCCTTGGCGCGATAGATAATCTCGCCATCCATGGAAAGCCAGCCGTCGCCGACGCCGAGCACCAGCTTTGAACGCATCACGCGTTTCATGTCGATGTTGTACACAACCTTGCGGGCGTTCGGCAGCACCTGGCCGGAGAACTTCAGTTCCCCGAGCCCTAGCGCCCGGCCGCGTCCCTCGCCGCCGATCCAGCCGAGGTAAAATCCGACCATCTGCCACATCGCGTCCAGGCCAAGGCAGCCCGGCATCACCGGGTCATTCTTGAAATGGCAGCCGAAAAACCACAGGTCCGGCTTCACATCGAGTTCGGCGCGGATCAGACCCTTGCCGAACTCGCCGCCCTTGTCGGTGATCTCGGTGATGCGGTCGAACATCAACATCGGCGGCAGTGGTAGCTGCGCATTTCCGGGGCCGAACATCTCGCCGCGACCGCAGGCAAGCAAATCCTCGTATTCATAACCGCTGCGCCGATCCAGCATCGTATTCAGCCTCACCTTAGATGTCCCGATGGAGCGCTTTTGAGCGAACCGGACCCGTTTCCCCACGGGAAGAACGTTTGTTTCCCGCAATTTGGCGCTACTTAGGGTGCTATCGGCGTTAGTCTCTGCCGATATTGCATATGTGGTCCGCGCGCTCTGTAACATAGGCATTAGGGCCCGGCAAAGCGCTGGAACGGGCTAAAACGTCCCATAGTCACGCTGGTTCCTCTTAACCTTGGGCCGGTTCTAGTTGCGAAAAACTTGCATCTACCTGATTTCCTTTTATATTGGGCAAGAATATTGCCCAAGTTAGCGCGTGTGGTACCCGAAGTGGACAGAACCGACCAAGCCTCGCCCCTGAACGACGACGGTATCGATCCGGCTGCCCGCGCCGCCGGACACCAGCCTTCGTTGACCGGCTGTCCTTGGCACGACGTCAACGAAATGCTGCAGGCCGCGGGTCTGCGGCCCACCCGCCAGCGCATGGCGCTGGGCTGGCTGCTGTTCGGCAAGGGTGCCCGCCATCTGACTGCGGAAATGCTCTACGAAGAAGCGACGCTTGCCAAGGTTCCGGTGTCGCTGGCCACCGTCTACAACACGCTGAATCAGCTCACCGACGCCGGCCTGTTGCGCCAGGTCTCGGTCGACGGCACCAAGACCTATTTCGACACCAACGTCACCGCGCATCACCACTTTTATCTCGAGAACAACCACGAGCTGGTCGACATTCCCGATCCGCACCTGGTGCTGTCGAAGATGCCCGACGTGCCCGAGGGCTACGAGATCGCCCGCATCGACATGGTCGTGCGGCTGCGCAAGAAGCGCTGACTCTTCTGGTTTGAAAATTCGTAGGGTGGGCAAAGGCGCGTTTGCGCCGTGCCCACCATCTATCCAACGCCGCTGAAGAAATGGTGGGCACGCTTCGCTTTGCCCACCCTACAGTTCTGCGCACGACGCGCTGGCGGCCTCACTCCACCCTCTCGTCCGCATACACGCCCCACAGGCGCTGCTGCTCGATCCAGCCGTCAAAGCCGTTGCCGACGATGCGGCACCAGCCATTGGCGCATTTCTTGACTTGCGCGACGACGCCGGCCTGCAGGCGGGCGGCAACCGCGCTGGTCGGATCGGGACTATCGTACAGCGACGCCAACTCGTTCTTGCTCTTCATGGTGACGACCGCAGTGCGGCGGCCGGACAGCAGCGAATGATAGACCCAGCCCTCGGCGCCTTCGGAATCGCGCACGCGCCGCCAGTTCTCGAACTCAGCGGTGATTTCGACCGGCAGGCCGGAGCGGGTATAGACCCAGGCGACGTCGTTGTCCTTGGTAGGACCGGCCCGCACATTCACATGATCGGATTTGAGGCTGACATAGCGTGGCACCGGGAGGCCGCTCGTGGTGGTGGCCGAATCCTTGGCCGAAAACCCTGTGCTGACGGAAGCGACCAGCCAGCACGCCGCCAGCACCGCTACCGAACAGAAACGCCCCAACGCCATCAACCCGTCTCCTGCCGAGCCACACCCAACTCGAATTCTCCGAGTTGAAACCGCCCGCTAACGCCCGAAACCCCAGACCCCGTGCCCCGCTTTGGCCGCACCCGGCTTGCGACGGCCGAGGGTTCTTGTCTTGGCCCGGTCTTCTGATAGAGAGGACGGAACGCCTAGAACCAGAACGCCCGGATTTTCCGCCGAGAATCCGAGGCAAGTATTGGGGAACCCAAGGGACCTACCTCAGCAAACAGCCGGATACCGAGACCGCGTGGCCATCGCAGTGTCGAACAACCGGGTTAATGAGGTCTGAACGGCGCGCCTCTGCGCACCTCCCTCATGAGAGCAGGACATGTCGATCAAGAAAAAACCTCTCGTCGTCGTCACTCGCAAATTGCCGGACTCGATCGAGACCCGGATGCGCGAGCTGTTCGACGCGAGGTTGAATCTCGACGACACGCCGATGACGCCGCAGCAGATTGCCGAAGCCAGCCGCTCGGCCGACGTGCTGGTGCCGACCGTCACCGACATGATCAGTGAGGAAATGCTCAAGCACCCTGACTGCAAGCTGCGCATGATCGCCAATTTCGGCAACGGCGTCGACAATATCGACGTCACGGCGGCACATGCGCGCGGCATCACGGTGACCAACACGCCGAAGGTCCTGACCGAAGACACCGCCGACATGACCATGGCGCTAATTCTCGCAGTACCGCGGCGACTGATTGAGGGCGCGACGATCCTCCCCGACGGCAAGAACTGGCCCGGCTGGTCGCCGACCTGGATGCTGGGCCACCGCATCGGCGGCAAGCGCCTCGGCATCATCGGCATGGGCCGCATCGGCCAGGCGGTGGCTCGCCGCGCGCGCGCCTTTGGCCTGCAGATCCACTATCACAACCGCCGCCCGGTGGCGCCTATTATTGCCGAGGAACTCGGCGCGACCTATTGGGAAAGCCTCGACCAGATGCTGGCGCGGATGGACATCATCTCGGTGAACTGTCCGCACACGCCGGCGACCTATCACCTGTTGTCGGCCCGGCGGCTCAAGCTGATCCGCAAGGACGCCTATATCGTCAACACCGCGCGCGGCGGCGTGATCGACGAGGATACGCTGATCAAGCTGCTCGAAGCCGGCGACGTCGGCGGCGCCGGGCTCGACGTCTACGAGCACGAGCCTGCGGTCAATCCGAAGCTGGTGCGGCTCGCCAAAGCCGGCAAGGTGACGCTGCTGCCGCATATGGGCTCGGCCACCATCGAAGGCCGCGTCGAGATGGGCGAGAAGGTGATCATCAACATCCGGACCTTCCTCGACAACCACAAGCCGCCGGATCGCGTACTGCCCAGCATGCTGTGAGCGGGAGGCTTCAACGAAGTCGTCCCTGCGAAAGCAGGACCCATAACCACAGGCCTGTGGTTACGACAAGCTGGGCCCAAGTTCTTTCCGACAGGCAACATCGGTGGTTATGGGTCCCGGCTCGCGCTTCGCTTGGCCGGGACGACGGGAAATTTTTCGCTCCTCCGCCGCTCCCGCTTCCGCCATTCCGCGACGAAAGCCACGAACGCGGCAAGCGCCGGCGGCGGCTGGCGACGGCTCGGATAATACAAAAACGGTCCCGGAAACGGCGGGCACCAGTCGTCGAGCACGCTGACCAGCGCGCCCGACTTGATGCCGTACCGAACATAACCTTCGAACGTCAACCAGAAGCCCACCCCGTCATGGACGGCGCGCAACGCCAGGCCCAGATAGGTCGCGACCAGCTTGGCCGGCGGTGAGACCTTCACGACGCGGCCCGCTTTCTCGAACTCCCAATCCAGCATCGCGCCGCTGCCGAAGCGGGTGCGGATACAGGCGTGGTCGAGCAGATCCTTCGGCGCTTCCGGTCGACCATGCTGAGCAACATATTCCTTCGACGCCACCACCGCGTAACGCTGCGGCGCCCCGAGCGAGACCGCGATCATGTCCTGCGCCAGATGTTCGCCATAGCGCACGCCGGCGTCGAACCCGCCGGCGACGATATCGACAAACGCACTCTCACCGACGATCTCCAGCTCGACCTTGGGATGCTTCTCGAGAAACGGCGCGACCATCGGCGCCAGCACGAGGTCGATTGCCGGCGGCGGCGCGTTGATGCGCAGACGCCCCGACGGCACAGCCCGCAGGCCGCGCACCTGATCGAGCACCGCACCGACATCCGATAGCGCCGGGCCGACACGCCCCAGCAACAACTCGCCGGCTTCGGTGAGGGCTACGCTGCGCGTAGTGCGATTCATCAGGCGCACGCCGAGCCGCTCCTCCATGTCGCGCAGCCGCTGGCTGAGACTTGAGACGGAGACGCCTTGCTCGATCGCGGCACGGCGGAAATTCCGGGTGCGCGCCACGGCAACAAAAGCATCGAGGTCGCGGAGGTCGATATCCTTCATTGTTCGGTATAGTGAACAAGCTATTTGAAATTGTCCACCTTACCGGTTCAGTCGAGAAGGTTCATATCAGCCTCGTCATCACGGGCGCAGATCCGGCGCCGATTACGAGGAGAAACCGCCATGGAAACACGCAAACTCGGCGCGACGGGGCCAACCGTCTCCGCCATCGGCCTCGGCTGCATGGGCATGTCAGACTTCTACGGCCCGGCCGACCGCAGCGAGAGCATCGCCACCCTCCACGCCGCACTCGATGCCGGCATCACACTGCTCGACACCGGCGATTTCTACGGCATGGGTCACAATGAAATGCTGATCGGCGAAGCGCTTGCCGCGCGCGGCCGCGATAGCGTCCAGATCAGCGTCAAGTTCGGCGCGCTGCGCGATCCTGCAAAGAACTGGTCCGGCTATGATAGCCGCCCGGCGGCGATCAAGAATTTCCTCGCTTATTCGCTGCAGCGGCTGCGCGTCGATACAATCGATATCTACCGACCGGCACGGCTCGACCCGGACGTACCGATCGAGGAGACAGTCGGTGCGATGGCCGACATGGTGAAGGCCGGCTGGATCAGGCATATCGGCCTGTCGGAAGTCGGCGCGGAGACCATCCGCCGCGCCCATGCGGTGCACCCGATCACCGATCTGCAGATCGAATACTCGCTGATCTCGCGCGGCATCGAGGACGACATCCTGCCGACCTGCCGCGAACTCGGCATCGGCATCACGGCCTACGGCGTGCTGTCGCGCGGGCTGATCAGCGGACACTGGACGGCCGATCGCGGAACCAAGGATTTTCGTGCCATGAGCCCGCGTTTCCAGGGAAGCAATCTCGACGCCAATCTGGCGCTGGTGGACTCATTGCGTGCGATTGCAAGCGATCTCGGCGCCTCCCCTGCACAGGTCGCGATTGCATGGGTCGCCGCGCAGGGCAACGACATCGTGCCGCTGGTCGGCGCCCGCCGTCGTGACCGTCTCGCCGAGGCGCTCGGCGCGCTCGATGTGAAACTGACGCGGGCTCACTTGGCCGCACTGGCCGAGGCGTTTCCGCCCGGCGTGGCGGCTGGCGCGCGGTATCCGGAGTCGCAGCTTGCGCATATGGACAGCGAGAAGCGCTGAACCACTCCCTCTCCCGCTCTTGCGGGGGAGGGCCGGGGTGGGGGTGGCGCCACGCAGGGACTCTACGCCGCGTGCCCGCTCAAGTCGGTGATGACAGGTCCATCGCCGTTGAGCGGGTTTTGCGGATCGCGTGCGTAGCGCAGGGTTTCAAACCGCATCGCACGTGCATCGACCATCACCAGTCGACCGACCAGGCTCTCGCCGAAGCCGACGATCTCGCGGATCGCTTCCAGCGCCATCATAGAGCCCAGCATGCCCGCCAGCGCGCCCATGACGCCGGCCTCAGCGCAGGCCGGTATGGTGCCGGGGGGCGGCGGCTCGGGAAACAGGCAGCGATAGGTCGGATTGAAGTGGCCGTCGGCGTCCCGTTCATGCGCCCGGATCGTGGTCAGCGATCCGTCGAACATCCCGAGCGCCGCCGTGATCAGCGGCTTGCCGGCAAAGAAGCAGGCATCGGACACCAGATAGCGGGTCTCGAAGTTGTCGGAGCCGTCGAGCACGAGATCGTAATCGTCGATCAGCGACATCACGTTCCCTGCATCGAGACGCACCCCATGCGCCTCGAAACGAACATGGGGATTGAGCGCATGAACCGTCTCCGCGGCGCTGTCGACCTTGCGCCGCCCGATGTCGGGCGTGGCGTGGATGATCTGCCGCTGCAGATTGGACAGCGAGACGATGTCGTCATCCACAGCGCCGAGCCTGCCGACACCGGCCGCCGCCAGATACATCAGGACGGGCGCGCCAAGTCCGCCGGCGCCGATCACCAGCACAGACGCCGCTTTCAAGGCGGCCTGTCCGGGACCGCCGACTTCGCGCAGCACGATATGGCGGGCGTAGCGTTCGAGTTCGTCGGCGCTCAGCATGGTCGTGTGCCGTCCTTCCTTCGCTAGCAAATCCTCATGGTGAGGGGATGATCCCCCTGAACCGAGGCGCGGTTGTTGCCGACTAAGCAGATGTGCTTAATTGGCCGGCCGTCAATGATCGCATTCTCCTTATTCTGCCGGGATTTGTCATGAGATTGGTGCTTTCAGCAACATTGACGATCGCAGCCTCGGTTTTTGTGATCTCCGGGGCCGCCGCGCAGGAGCAAATGACGTCACCTTCCACGGCGGGCGCCAAGCCGAAGCAAGTCACGACGGTGCCGATCCGTCCCGCGCTGCAGAAGCCGGAGGACACCGCGAAGGCCTTGGGCCAGGCCGAGCGGCTGGCGCTGCAGTCGGACCTCGCCTGGGTCGGGCAATATAACGGCGCCATTACCGGCGACGTCAGCGAGCGCATGGTCAATGCGATCAAGGAATTCCAGAAGTCGCGCGGGGCCAAACCAACCGGCGTGCTCAATCCGCAGGAGCGCGGCCTCCTCGCCGATACTGCCAGGAAAAAGCAGGAGAGCGTCGGTTGGAAAATCGTCATCGATTCCGGCACTAGCGCGCGGCTCGGCATTCCCACCAAGCTGGTGCCGCAGCAGGCCAGCGACGCCAACGGCACCAAATGGACGTCACCAACCGGCACGATCCAGATCCAGCTTTCGCGGCGCAAGGAAACCAATCCGACCACGGCAAAACTCGCCGAGCGCGAGAAGAAAGAGCCGGGCCGCAACCTCGATTACACCGTGGTCAAGCCGGATTTCTTCGTCCTGTCCGGCCTGCAGGGCCTGAAGAAGTTTTATATGCGCGGCACCTTCAAAGGCGACGAGGTCCGCATCCTCACCATCATGTACGACCAGGCCACCGAGAACACGGTCGAGCCGGTCGTGATCGCGATGTCGAGCGCGTTCAATGCGTTTCCGGCGGTCGCGCAAACGGCGGGGCCTCCGCCGCGCAAGACCGTGGAGTACGGCACCGGTGTCGTCGTCGGCGACGATGGCGCGATTCTGGCCGACCGCCAGATCACCGACGGCTGCCTCACGGTCGCGATCGCAGGGTTCGGCAATGCCGATCGTGTCGCCGAGGACAAGGAGCACGATTTGGCGCTCTTGCGCATCTATGGCGCGCGCGGGCTGAAGGCGCTCAATCTCGCCACTGCCGCCACCAAACCGGCGCTCGACCTCACCGGCATTGCCGATCCGCAGAACCAAGGTGGCGGCTCGGCGGTGACCAACACCAAAGCGTCGGTGGCCCAGCTAGGCGGCCGCAGCGACATCACGCTGACGCCCGCGCCGGCGCTCGGCTTTTCCGGCGGGCCCGCGCAGGACGACGACGGCAAATTCGCCGGCATCGCGCTGTTGAAGCCGGTTCAAGTGGCGGGACCTACCAATGGCGTGCCGGCGGCGCAAGCGATGCTGGTAACCGCCGAAACCGTGCGCGACTTCCTCAAGGCCAACGGCATCAACGCGGCTGGCGGATCGACGGACGCCAAGGCGTCGGTGGTCCGCGTGATCTGCGTCAGGAAGTAGGAGCTTGTGTCCCGGACGCGGCGCAGCGCGTCAGCGGTGCGCCTCTGAGCCGGGACCTATGCTGCGGAAGATGGCGCCCCGGCTCTGCAGCGCACCACTTCGTGCTGCGCTGCGTTCGGGGCACGAGACCGGCGCGAGAGAATCAAGCCGCTTTGATGTTGCTGAGGAAGGCTTCGACCTCGCCGCGCATCGTCTCGGACTGCTTCGACAGTTCGCTCGACGCCTGCAGCACCTGATGGGCGGCGGCGCCGGTATCGCCGGCGGCCTGCTGAACGCCGACGACGTTCGCCGATATTTCACCGGTGCCGAGTGCCGCCTGCTGCACGTTGCGGGCGATTTCCTGAGTGGCCGAGCCCTGCTCCTCGACGGCGCTGGCGATTGCGGACGCGATCTCGTTCATTTCATTGATCGTGGACGTGATCCCTCGGATCGCGGTCACCGCCTCGCTCGATGAATTCTGGATCGCAGTGATCTGCGCGCCGATCTGTTCGGTTGCCTTGGCGGTCTGCTCGGCCAAGCTCTTGACCTCGGACGCCACCACCGCAAATCCGCGGCCAGCCTCGCCGGCGCGTGCGGCCTCGATCGTGGCATTGAGCGCGAGCAGGTTGGTCTGCGAAGCAATGTCGTTGATGAGCTTGACGACATCGCCGATGCTGGCGGCGCCGTCATACAGGCCCTGTACCGTCGTGTTGGTGCGATCGGCCTCCTCGACCGCCTTCTGGGCGATCGCGGCGGATTGCGCCACTTGCCGGCCGATCTCTGTGACCGAGCTCGCCAGTTCTTCGGATGCGGCCGCGACGGTCTGCACGTTGGTGGAGGCCTCTTCGGTGGCGGCTGCGACCGCAGTCGCCTGGTTCGAAGTCTCCTCCGCCGTCGCCGTCATCGATGATGCCGTCGCCTGCAGCTCGGTCGAGGCCGAGGCTACGGAGCGCAGCACGGTCGATATGCTGGAATCGAACGCCTGGGTGAGTTCGTTCACCCGCGCCGCCCGCGCAATGCGCGCCTGGATCGCCTCGGCCTCCTTGTCGGCAAGCTCCTTGGCCTTGATCATGTTCTCCTTGAAGATCAGGACCGCCCGAGCCATCAGGCCGATCTCGTCCTTTTTGTCGGTCGCGGGAATGGCGACGGAGTGGTCGCCGCCGGCGAGCTGACCCATGGCGCTAACCATCTTGAGGATCGGCGGCACGATCGAGCGATTGGTGAGATAGACGACCGTCGCTGCGACGCCGATGCCGACACCGAGCAAAACCCAGAGCAGCGTCATCAGGAAGTTGGTTTCGGCCAGCATCGCATCGCCGTCGCGTTTCAGATTATTCTGCTGCCGCGAGACCATTCCGCCCGCGCGCGAGCCGGTCGCGTCTTTGGCGCCGGCAAAGATGTCGAGCAGCTTGTTGGCGCGCGGCGCGGCTTCGTTGGTCAAAAACCACTGCGCCATGTTCCAGCGATCGGAAGCGCGGATTTCGAACATTTTCTGCGGCAGCGGCGAGAATTTGGCGCGGGCTGCCACCAGCGCGTCGAACGCGCTCTGCTGGGCCACCGTCATTTCAGCGCGGCGCTTCGCGAGCGCCTCGAACTTTTTCTGGTTGAGCGCCCAAAGCTCCTCGAACTCGGTCTTGAAGGCCTTGTCCGCGGTCAGAAGATAGGCGCGGATCGCGCCGATTGCGGATGCCATGCTGCCGCGCATGTCGGCAAAGTCGATCAGCAGGCTCTTGCGCGCATCGGTCGAGGCAATGCTGCCCTCCTCGTCGATGATCGAAGTCGCCTTTTGCAGCATGAGCTTGGCCAACGGCGCGGCTTCGGTGGCGAGGATCTTGGCCGCCGGCTGCTCGTCGATGGTGTGGGCGATTGCTTCTGCCTTGTCCTGGGCGCTACGTAGTTCTTCAAGCAGCGGCCTGGCCTGCTTCCAGTCCGCCTTGTTTTGCTCGGACGTCCATTGGGTCGAGATATCGTCCATCCTGGCGCCGTAGCGCTGCATTTCCTTCCAGAGAATCGCGCGCTCGGCCTTGAACGTATCATTGCCGGTGATCAGCCAGCCGCGCAGTGAGGCAAGCGAAGCGTAAACGCCGGCCACCACGTCGCTTGCTGTCATCGCCGTCGGCACACGAAGGTTCACCGTGCGGTCGGTGAATTCGTTCACGGCGCTAACCTTGACGATGGTGGTGCCGACCACGACGGCCAGCAGCGCGCAGAGCACACTAAAGCCCAGGATCAAACGTCCTCGGATGTTCAGATTCAGGAGTGTCACGGCTCATCCCCTTCGATGCGTCAGCGCCAGTGCTGAAAACCCGCGCATCAAGGGTCGGTCGCTACGGTGAACAAAAAACAAATGGACGAACCGTACTAGTACGCAATTTCGTCGCGAGGAATACGGAGTCTCCCGCAAAACCACGGACTTATGACTACTCTAAGGATTTGTGAGATGCATACGTAACGGCAGGCGCGCAGGGTTGATCACGCAAACCCACGCCGGCTCCCGCGAGACCGCCGGCGATGCCGATCGGCCCACCGTCAGCGCACCAGCAGGCGAATGACCCGTCATGCTGCTTTCCCGCTTCTTGCCGTCGTTTCCGTTGGGGCAAATGCGCCGCACGGCAGTATTTGCCCGGATGACCACACTTCCATAATCGGGCATCATTGCAAGCTGACTGATTCGGACTACCGCGATCCCCTGACCTTTGGATCGGGCTGGGCACGTCTGAACGAGCGCGTAACTCGGCGCCGCAGAATGCGGCGCGGCTCGTGTGCCGTAATCAAAATGCCTGAAAGCCATCCAAAAGGATCTGAAATGCAGACGATCGTATTGGCCACCCAGAAGGGTGGCTCCGGCAAAAGCACGCTCGCCATCAGCCTTGCGCTTGCCGCCATCCGGGCCGGGCACAATGTCCGCCTGATCGAGACGGACTCGCAGGGCACCCTTTCGAACTGGAAGCGCCGCCGCCCCTATGCCGCGCCGGTCGTCGAGCCGGTCTACGCCGCCAGGGAGGTCGAACAACGCCTGCAATCGCTCGACCGCGAGGGCGTGACGGTAGCGATCGTGGATACCGCCGGCGGCGTCAGCGCCGCGACCAATTCAGCGATTCGTTATGCGGATTTCTGCCTGATCCCGACGCGCCCGAGCATCGCGGACATTGAGGCGACCGCTCCGACGCTCCGCGTCGTCAGGGCCTGGCACAAGCCGTTCGCCTATGTCCTGAACCAGACGCCGATCCGGAGCGCGGCGCGGCTCGCCAGCGCGGAGAACGCACTGAGCGACGAGGCCGCGCTCGACATCGGCGATATCCTTGCCAAACCCTTGATCGTGATGCGCAACGATCATCAGGATGCGCTCAGCGCCGGACTTGCGGTCTGCGAATACGCGCCGTGCGGCAAATCTGCCGAGGAAATCCGCGCTCTCTGGCAGTGGATCGAAATGCGGCTCGGCAATATGGCAGCGGCCGGCGACGATCCGATCATCGAGGAATTGGTGGAAACGCCTGCGATACTTCCGGCAATGGCTGCGCTGCCGGTCATGGCGAACGACAGCGCTCTCTTCCTGAGAGCGCCGGCTCGCGCCTGACATTCCCGCTTCGCGCAGCGTCACTGCCCGAGGCGAAGACGGAAGCAATCCCGCCAACCAGCCCCGCTGGATTGCTTCGCGGAGCCTGTCATCCGGCGGCGCTTCGCGCGACCGGGTGGCCTACCTGTTCCGGCGCAGCCATTGTTCCCGCGTCACACGCCATCGTTCCGCCAGCGTCTGACCGTTGTGATGGGCAAGCTCGGTGTAGCCGACCAATTCGGCGCCGGTCTTTTGCTTGACCCGGCGCGACGCCTCATTGGTTACCGCGTTACAGACGTAGAAAACCTCGAGGCCGAGTACGCCGAAGACGAAATTGTTCACCTCCGCGACGGCTTCGCTCATCAGGCCTTGATTCCAATAGCGCTCCGCGAGCCAGAAGCCCCGGTTGCCCTTCGCATTGTCCGCCCTCGGGTGAAAGCGAATATTCCCGATCGCCTCGCCATCACCGCCGCGCAGCACCAGCATCCAATTATAGATCTCTTCCCCTGCGGCGACCCTCTCCAACTCCCTCGTAATGAAAGTGGTCGCGCCGTCCTCCGGATATGGCCAGGGGACAACCGATGCGAGATGCTGGATGATATTCCAGTTGTTGAAATGACGTTGGATCGCCGGCGCATCGGATAGCGCCAGCGGCCGCAAGATCAGTCGCTTGGTTTCGAGCGTCGGCGTGATGGTCATTTCTGACATTTCGGACACCAGAAGGTTGAACGGCCGTTCTGTACGAAGCGTCGCACGACACCGCCGCAGCCTTTAGTTTGGCACTTCTCGCCCTCGCGATCATAGACCTGGAACGAGTGCTGGAAATAGCCGAGTTCGCCCGAGGTCAGCCGATGATCGTTGATCGAGGAGCCGCCGGCTTTGATCGCCTGGTTCAGCACCGAATGAATTGCATTCACCAGCCGCCCGGCGTGATCGGTCGGCTCGCCCTTGTTGGTTGCCAGCGTCGCCGCCAACCGGCGCGGTGAGAGGTGTGAGCGATACAGCGCCTCGCAGACGTAGATATTGCCGAGGCCGGCAACCACGCGCTGGTCGAGCAGCGCGGCCTTCAGGCTGGTCTTCTTGTTGAAGCAGGACCGCGCCAGCATCGCGGCGCCGAATTCGTTGCCGAGCGGCTCGGGCCCGAGACCCTTCAATAGCGGTTCATCCTCCAGCACGTTGCGGGCAATAATCTTCATGTAACCGAAGCGGCGCGGATCGTTGAACACGACGGATCTGCCCGACGACATGTGAAACACCACGTGATCATGCGCGCGGTCCTCGCTGCGCGGATGGTGGAATTGGCCGGGCGTATTGTTAGTGCCGCCATCGAGCACCCGGAACGAGCCGGACATGCCCAGATGCATCAGCAGCACGTCGCCGGAGGTCAGGTCCGCCATCAGGTATTTGGCGCGGCGGCCAAGACCGGTCACCGTCTGGCCCTCCAGCCGAGCGATAAAGTCTTTTTGAAAGGGAAACCGCAAATCCTTGCGCCGGGCTTCCGCTTTGAGGATTTTAGACCCCTCCATGGCGGGTTGCAGGCCGCGGCGGACGGTCTCAACTTCGGGCAATTCAGGCATCCAGGCATTCACCTTATGGAGGTGACGTGATAGCGCCATTGCGACGGGCGCGCTATGGTCCGGTAGTGGAGTACATCTAATGGATCGGCCGGATCAAACCACCCATTTTGGCTTCAGGGACGTACCCTTAGGGGACAAGCAGACGCTGGTGAACGACGTGTTTCACAGCGTGGCAAGGCGCTATGACCTGATGAACGACCTGATGTCGGCGGGCCTGCACCGGGTCTGGAAAGACGTCATGATCACGGCGCTCAACCCGCCGAAAAGTGATGCGCCGTTTGCGCTGCTCGATGTCGCCGGCGGCACCGGCGACATCGCCTTCCGTGCGGCCAAGGCCGCAGGCTTTGGCTTCCGCGCCACCGTCTGCGACATCAATGCGGATATGCTCGAAGTCGGCCACAACCGCGCGCTGGCGCAGCATCTCGACCATCAGGTATCTTTCGTCGAAGGCAATGCCGAGACGCTGGCTTTCCCGGATCGTTCGTTCGACGCCTACACCATCGCCTTCGGCATTCGCAACGTGCCGCGGATCGAGGTGGCGCTGCGCGAGGCCTATCGCGTGCTGCGGCCGGGCGGCCGATTCCTGTGTCTGGAATTCTCCACCGTCGACGTTCCCGGACTGGACTGGCTGTACGACCAGTTCTCGTTCAGGGTGATCCCGCCGCTCGGCCGCGCCGTGACCGGCGATGCCGAATCCTATCAGTATCTCGTCGAATCGATCCGGAAATTTCCCCGGCCCAATGTATTTGCCGAGATGATCCGCGGCGCCGGCTTTGCGCGGGTGAAGTGGGAAAGCCTGTCCGGCGGGATCGTGGCGCTGCATTCGGGCTGGCGCTTGTGATTTCTGCGGCGACCCACATCGCGCGGCTTGTCCGCGCCGCTTACGTGTTCGCGCGAGAGGGCGTGTTCGGCGTCGTCGATCCGAGCCTGGTGCCGGCGCCCGGGCAGCTCGCGCTGCGACTGGCGCGATTGATCGAACGGCCCGGCGCCAAATCCGGCCCACGGCTATCCCGCGCGCTGACGCGGCTGGGACCGGCGTACCTCAAGCTCGGGCAGTTTCTGGCGACCCGCCCCGACGTGGTCGGGGTTGCGATGGCGCGCGACCTGGAAAGCCTGCAGGACCGGCTGCCGCCGTTTTCGCAACGTGAAGCGGAAGCGGTGATCGCACTGTCGCTGGAACGCTCTGTGGCCAAGGCCTTTGTCAGCCTCGGCCCGGCGGTCGCCGCCGCGTCCATCGCGCAGGTGCATCGCGCTGAGATCGAGCGCAACGGCGTGCGCCAGCCGGTCGCCGTAAAGGTACTCCGGCCCAACGTTGCCTCGCGCTTTCGCCGCGACCTCTCCGACTTCTTCTTTGTCGCGCACAATGCGGAAGCGCATTCGGCCGAAGCGCGGCGGCTGCGGCTGATCGAGGTCATCAACACGATGTCGCGCACGGTCGCGATGGAGATGGACCTGCGGCTCGAGGCTGCCGCTCTTTCCGAGATGGCGGAGAACACCCGCGACGATCCGGATTTCCGCGTGCCGGCGGTCGACTGGGACCGCACCACCCATAACGTGCTGACGATGGAGTGGATTGACGGCATCGCACTGAACGACCATGCAGGCCTCGAAGCAGCGCAAGTCGATTTGCCCGACCTCGGGCGCAAGGTGATCCAGAGCTTCCTGCGCCACGCGCTGCGCGACGGCTTCTTTCATGCCGATATGCATCCCGGCAATCTGTTTCTCGACGACACCGGACGGCTGGTGGCGGTCGATTTCGGCATCATGGGCCGGCTCGGCGTGAAGGAGCGGCGTTTCCTCGCCGAAATTCTCTTGGGCTTCATCACGCGCGACTACCGCCGCGTCGCGGAAGTCCATTTCGAGGCCGGCTACGTGCCGGGGCATCATTCGGTGGAAAATTTCGCGCAAGCCATCCGCGCCATCGGCGAGCCGATCCACAACCGCACCGCCGAAGAAATCTCGATGGCGAAGCTGTTGACCCTGCTGCTCGAAGTCACCGGCCTGTTCGACATGCAGACCCGGCCCGAACTGATCCTGCTGCAGAAGACCATGGTTGTGGTCGAAGGCGTTGCCCGCGGATTCGACCCGAAACTGGACATTTGGAAAGTGGCAGATCCCGTGGTGCGCGAATGGATCGAGCGCAATCTCGGCCCGCTCGGGCGGGTTCAGGGAGCGATGACCGGCGCCGGCGAACTCGGCCGCGTCATGACGGGCCTGCCGGCGATCGCGTCGCGGGCAGTTGCCGTGATCGAGAACATGGAAAAGATGTCCCGCGAGGGCCTGACGCTGTCGCCAGAGACCATTGCGGCGCTCGGCCGGGCCGAAGGCCGCAAGAGCCGCTGGCGCACGGTGGCACTCTGGATCATCGCAGCGACCTTTATCGGAATTCTGTTTGCGATCCTGCAGTTGTGATTGCAATGCTAGCATAACGTGCTAGCATTGACTGCACAGTTTTGCCGGAGGCCGCCCTATGGCCAGCCTGACCATCCGAAAACTCGACGAGGCCGTCAAAGCCTATCTGCGGCTCAGGTCGGCGGGAAACGGCCGCTCCGTCGAAGAGGAAGTCCGGGTCATCCTGGGAGAACTAATCCAAGGACGCCCCGAACTACCAGGCGGCACGACCTCACCGCCCTCCGTAGACGTCCCCGCACAGGCAGTGCGATCGGCCGGTGCCTCCAGCACACCGAACGTCACCCTGATCATCGGCGGCGGCATTGCCGCGTTCAAGTCGCTGGAACTGATCCGGCGGCTGAAAGAGCGACACATCGACGTCCGCTGCGTGCTGACCAAGGCAGCCCAGCAATTCGTCACGCCCCTTTCGGCCAGCGCACTGTCGCATGAGCGCGTCTATACGGACCTGTTCAATCCCGAGAGCGAATTCGACGCCGGCCATATCCGGCTGGCGCGCGAATGCGATCTGATCATCGTGGCGCCGGCGACCGCCGACCTGATGGCGAAGATGGCGCACGGCCATGCCGACGATCTCGCCACCGCCATCCTGCTGGCGGCCAACCGGCCGATCCTGCTGGCGCCTGCGATGAACCCCCTGATGTGGAACAACGCCGCCACCCGCCGCAACGTACTGCAACTTCGCCGCGACGGCATTCACATGATTGGCCCCAACGCCGGGGAGATGGCTGAGTCCAATGAGGCCGGCATCGGGCGGATGTCGGAGGCGGCCGAGATTGCCGCTGCCGCCGTAGACATCCTGCGCCCGCCGCGGCCGCGTCCGCTCGTGGGCAAGCGCGTGCTGATCACGGCAGGCCCGACGCATGAGGCGATCGATCCTGTGCGCTATATCGCCAACCGCTCCTCCGGCAAGCAGGGCTTTGCCATCGCCGCCGCGGCGCAGGCCGCGGGCGCGGACGTCACGTTGGTGTCCGGCCCGGTCGACTTGCGCGATCCCCCCGGCGTCACGGTGATCCGGGTCGAATCGGCTCGTGACATGCTGCATCGCGTGGAAGCCGCCTTGCCAGCCGACATCGCGATCTTCGCAGCCGCCGTGGCCGACTGGCGCGTTGCCAATGAAGGCGAGCAGAAACTGAAAAAGACGTCCGCCGGCATGCCGCAGCTCCAACTGGTGGAAAATCCCGACATTCTGGCAACGATCTCGAAGTTGAAGGAGAAACGTCCGCCGCTGGTAATCGGCTTTGCCGCCGAGACCGAACATCTGATCGACAACGCGAAAGCCAAGATCGCGCGCAAGGGGTGCGACTGGATCGTCGCCAACGACGTGTCGCCTTCAACCGGCGTGATGGGCGGCGACCGCAACACCGTTCATCTGCTGACGCGCGACGGCGAGGAGATCAACGTCGACAGCATCAAGGTGGAGTCTTGGCCGGTGATGACCAAGGAACAAGTCGCAGCCGAGCTGGTGGCGAAGATTGCGCAGACCATGGAGAAGAATTCGTGAGCGTGACGGTGAAGGTCGACGTCTACCAATTGCCACATGGCGAAGGTCTCGCACTGCCGGCCTATCAGAGCGCCGATGCCGCCGGGCTCGACCTGCTGGCGGCGGTGCCGGCGGATACGCCGCTGATCCTCCCGCCCGGAAAATTCGCGATGGTGCCGACCGCGCTCACGATCGCGTTGCCTTCCGGATATGAGGCGCAGGTGCGGCCGCGCTCCGGGCTTGCCGCCAAACACGGCGTCACGGTGCTGAACTCGCCCGGCACGGTGGATGCGGATTACCGTGGCGAGATCAACGTGCTCCTGATCAACCACGGCGACACGCCCTTTCCAATCAAGCGCGGCGAGCGCATCGCGCAGATGGTGATCGCGCCTGTGGTGCAAGCGGAACTGGTTCCCGTCGCTTCGCTGACGTCAACCGGCCGTGGCAGTGGCGGTTTTGGCTCGACCGGCCGCTGAATCGTTCGGTTTGACGGTTCGGAGCGATGCCGCCTTGATTTTTTCACAGGCAGTTTTGCGTTCACGGTCTGGACTCTTACCGGTCGACTTCCGAAGGAGATACTCTCGACCCGATTCGTGTAGGGTGCGACCAGCAAAAGTGGAGTCCGGTTTTGTGTCCGGGCGCGCTCAATCCTTAGTCGGCGCATAATCTCAACGCAAACCGCTCACATTTTGGCGGATTATGCGCTGGGGGTGGTGCCTGCAGTCATGCGTTCTTGGGGCAAATAATGTCGGGCGTAGTCGCTGCGATGCGTCGAACCCTGCTGTCGTGCACCTCACTGGCGCGCCACGGCGTGATTGCGCTCGCCACCGCCCTCTCCGTGCTGCCGGAGGCCGCGTCGGCCGACGAATTGACCATCACGCAAGCCATTTCCGCCTTGTTCGAGCTCAATCACCAGGAATTCGCGGTGCTGACGACGGCGCTATCGCTGCTCGGCTTTACCGTGGTGGCCGCAATCCTGCTGATGCGAACGCGCATTCGGGCCACCCGGATCGAACTCGACCTGCGCTCCGATATCGCCGACCTGCAGGTACAAGCCGACCGGCTGCGCGCGTTGTTGTTTGCCGAGCCCCAGGTCCTGATCGCCTGGGCCGCAGGCGACAACCGGCCCCAGATCAGCGGCGACACCTCGCTTCTGATCTCGCAGGACGCACTGTCGAACTCGCCGCAACGCATTCTTGCCTTTGGAACCTGGCTGCCGCCGGAACCGGCGCTGCGGATGGACCATGCGGTCGACGCGCTGCGCGAGGCCGGCGAAGGTTTTCTGCTCAACCTCTCCACCTCGAACGGCCGCGCCATCGAAGCGATGGGCCGCGCCATTGGGGGGCAAGCCATTGTGCGGATACGCGAACTCGGCGGCTTGCGCCGTGAACTCGCCGAAGCCAATCTCCGCTACAGAACGCTTTTGGAGGAGACCGAGTTGTTGCGCGACTTCGCCGCCGCGGCGCCCTGGCCGATCTGGGCCAAGAGCGCCGAGGGTAATCTGCGATACGCGAACGCGGCCTATGTGCGGGCCACCGAAGGCGCAAGCGTCGCGGACACGATCTACCGCAACCTCGAACTGCTGGAGAACGATCAGCGTTCCGAGATGGGCCGGGTGCTGAATGACAATTCCACGTACGCCGCACGGCTGCCGATCGTGGTGGGCGGCGAGCGGCGCATCTATGACGTTCAGGCGCTCAAGCTCGGCGGCGGCAGCGCCGGCATCGCCATCGACGCCAGCGAGGCGACCCAGTTGCGCGACGCCATGGAGCGGATGGCGGAAGCCCATCGCCGCACCCTCGACCAGTTGTCGTCGGGGGTTGCGGTATTCGACGGCCAGCGGCGGCTTGCCTTCTACAACGAATCCTACCGGCGGCTGTGGGGTCTCGATCAAGCCTTCCTCGATTCCAACCCAGACGATTCAAGCGTGCTCGACCGGCTGCGCGCGGCGCGCAAACTGCCTGAGCAACCGGATTTCCGCGCCTGGAAGGCTAAGCTCCACGAAGCCTACCGCGCCGTCGAGCCGGAGAACTACACCTGGTTTCTGCCCGATGGCCGCGCCGTCAGCGTCGTCACCACGCCGAACCTCGAAGGCGGCGTCACCTATCTGTTCGATAATGTCACCGAAAGCTTGGATCTCGCACGCCGCTATGACCGGCTGACCCGGGTCCAGCATGAAACGCTCGACAATCTGGCTGAAGCGGTTGCGGTGTTCGGCAGCAACGGCCGCGTGGAGCTGTTCAATCCCGCTTTCCTGAAAATGTGGAAGCTCTCGGCGGAATCGCTCAAAGAGCAGCCTCACATCGAGACTGTAGAAGCGTGGTGCAAGCCGCTGTTCGACAATGCGTTGACCTGGCGGGCGCTGCGCGAGGCGATCACTGCGATCGAGAACCGGGCACAGGTGGCGCAAAAGCTCGAACGCAAGGACGGCAGCGTGCTGGATTGCATGACCATGCCGCTGCCCGACGGCGCGACCCTTTTGACATTCCAGGACATCACCGACACCGAAAATGTCGAGCGCGCGCTGCGCGAGCGCAACGAGGCGCTGGAAGCCGCCGACCAGATGAAGGTGGATTTCGTTCACCACGTGTCCTACGAGCTGCGCGCGCCGCTGACCACCATCATCGGCTTTGCGCATTTCCTCAGCGATCCCTCGACCGGCCCGCTGACGCCAAAGCAGGCCGAGTATCTCGACTACGTCACCAAATCGACCAACGCGCTGCTCGCGCTCACCAACAACATCCTGGATCTCGCCACCATCGATGCCGGCGCCATGAAGCTCGAGCTCGGCCCGGTCAATATCGAAGGAGCCATTCAGGCCGCCGCCGAAGGAATCCAGGACCGGCTGGCGACCGACCGCATCGAGCTCAAGGTCGATATCGATCCTGAGATCGGCAACTTCACCGGCGACGAGCGGCGCGTGGTGCAAGTGCTCTATAACCTGCTTGCCAACGCGGTCGGGTTCTCGCCGCACGATGCCGCGGTCACGATCAGCGCGCGGCGAACCGAGCATCGCGTGATCTTCACCGTCTCCGATTCCGGCCCCGGCATTCCCGCCGAGGTGAAAGACAAGGTATTCGACTGGTTCGAGAGTCACTCCCACGGCTCGCGCCACCGCGGCGCCGGCCTCGGCCTGTCGCTGGTACGCTCGTTCGTCGAACTGCATGGCGGCAAGGTGCGGGTCGACTCGGTCGTCGGCAGAGGCACGACCGTCACCTGCGATTTCCCGATCGACCAAAACGCCCACCGTAACGCCGCCGAATGACCGCGCCTGCAACATTTACAGTGGCGTTGGCGAACGAGGCGGCAACGGCGCATCTGATGGCCGACCTCGCGCTGTTAGTCGGCCCTGGCGACGTCATCACGCTCTCGGGCGATCTCGGCGCGGGGAAGACCGCGGCGGCGCGCGCCATGATCCGTTACCTCGCCGATGATCCCGCGCTCGAAGTGCCGAGCCCGACATTCACGCTGGCGCAGAGCTACGAGCTGCCGTTTCCGATTGTCCACGCCGATCTCTACCGCATCAACGATTCAACCGAGCTGGAGGAAATCGGCTTGTCGCCCTTGCCCGAGGGCACGCTGGCGCTGATCGAATGGCCGGAGCGCGCGCCCGACGCACTGCCTGAAGATCGCATCGACATCGCCTTCAGCCATCGTCCCGCGCTCGGATCGAGCGCGCGGGCCGCCGAAATCACCGGCTACGGCAAGGCGGCGGCGCAGGTGGCGCGCCTAAGCAGCTTGCGCAAATTTCTCACTGAGGCCGGCTTTTTGGATGCAGCGCGCGAGCGCATGCCCGGCGACGCCTCGACACGCTCCTATGCGCGCCTGATCGGCGACGACGGCACATCCATCCTGATGAATTCGCCGCGCCGTTCGGACGGACCGGCGATCTATGCCGGAAAATCCTACAGCGCGGCCGTTCATCTCGCCGAGGATGTCAAGCCGTTCGTCGCCATCGACAACGGCCTGCGCGCACACGGCTTCTCGGCGCCCGCGATCCGCCACGCCGATCTCGATTCCGGCTTTCTGATCACCGAGGATTTCGGCAGTGCCGGCATCGTCGAAGGCGACCCGCCGCGGCCGATCGCCGAACGCTATGAGGCGGCAACCGACATGCTCGCGGCGTTACACCGCGAAAGCCTGCCCGAAACGGCGCCGCTCGGGCCGCAGGGCTCTTACGAAATTCCGGTCTACGATATCGATGCATGGCTGGTCGAGATCGGGCTGATGCTTGAATGGTATTTGCCGGTTCGCGGCGCTGAAGTCAGTCCGCAACAACGCGACGAATTCATCGCGATGTGGCGAACGCTACTCGAAAAGCCGGCGGCTGCGCCGCGAACCTGGGTGCTGCGTGATTTTCATTCACCCAACATCATCTGGCTCGACGACCGCACCGGGATTTTGCGTGTCGGCATCATCGACTTCCAGGACGCCGCGTTGGGTCCTGCTGCCTACGACTTGGTTTCCCTGCTGCAGGACGCGCGGATCGACGTCCCCGAACCGGTCGAGCTGTCGCTCTTGACCCGCTACATCAAGGCGCGCCGCGCGACAGATGGCCAGTTCGATCCGGCCAGCTTTGCCGAGCTCTACGCCATCATGTCGGCGCAGCGTAATACGCGCCTGCTCGGTACCTTCGCCCGGCTCAACGGGCGCGACGGCAAGCCGCAATATCTGCGCCACCAGCCCCGGATCTGGACCTACCTGAACCGCTCGCTGGCGCACCCCGCGCTGGCGGCGTTTCGCGAATGGTATGCCGCCAACGTGCCGCCGCCGCTGCCCTGATTTACCTCCTGTTAGCCACCCCGCATTTAATCTGGAACCGGCCATGCTGCGCAGGCGTGGACCAGCATTTCTTGAAGCGGAAGGACGGCCATGGCGGGGGCGGAACGGCGCCGGGGAGATCGAGTCGTATTCGAGCGCGGCTTTGCGGCGCACATGATGGGCATCGACGGCACCTGGCGGCGTGATTGCGTGATGGAAGACGTCTCCGAGACCGGCGCCAAGCTGACGGTCGAAGGCTCAGTCGAGGGCCTGCATCTAAAAGAATTCTTCCTGCTGCTGTCGTCGACGGGATTGGCCTATCGGCGCTGCGAGCTGGCCTGGGTCAATGGCGATCAGATCGGCGTCAATTTCCTGAAGCAGGGCGACAAGAAGAAGAAAATGGCCAAGCGCGGGGCCGAGGACGCCGACGCCTGAAGTTGGCAAGCGCCGGTGGCCGTCGTACGGCCGTCATGTGCGGCCACTAAGGCCTCATGGTTGGCTGGGTTCAAGCGAAGCGCCGTGGTATGATCCGCGGCGCAATTTGATGGTTCGAGAAACTCCAAAAATGTCCGTTACGCCTACCAAAGCCATGGTCCTTGCCGCCGGTCTCGGTTTGCGCATGCGCCCGCTGACCGACCACATGCCGAAGCCGCTGGTGAGCGTGGCCGGCCAGCCGTTGCTCGATCACGTGCTCGACAAGCTCGCCGGCGCCGGCGTCAGCGAGGCCGTGGTCAACGTGCATTACCTGCCTGACCAGATCATCCAGCACACGGCGAACCGTAGCCGGCCCCGCATCATCATTTCCGACGAACGCGACCAGGTGCTCGGCACCGGCGGCGCGGTGGTGAAGGCGCTGCCGCTGCTCGGCAAGGAGCCGTTCTTCCACGTCAACGCCGATACGATGTGGATCGACGGCGTGCGGCCCAATCTGACACGGCTTGCCGAAACCTTCGATCTTGATCGCATGGACATCCTGCTCTTGATGGCGCCGACCACGAGCAGCATCGGCTATGCCGGCCGCGGCGACTACGCCATGCTGCCGGATGGCGCGCTGCGCAAGCGGCGCGAACATCAGGTGGTACCGTTCGTCTATGCGGGGGCCGCGATCATGTCGCCGTTGCTCTTCGCCGACGCTCCGGCAGGCGAGTTTTCGCTGACCAAAATGTTCGACCGCGCCAACGAGCAGGAACGATTGTTTGGCCTCAGGCTCGACGGCGTCTGGATGCATGTCGGAACCCCCGACGCGGTACAGGCCGCGGAAGAGGCGTTTCTGGAGAGCGTGGCCTGATCCTACGCTGGACCAGTAGTCCCGTAGGGTGGGCAAAGGCGCGTCGCGCCGTGCCCACCATGCATCCCGGATTTCGGTAGGAAGGGTGGGCACGCTTCGCTTTGCCCACCCTACCGCTCAGGCAAAAAATCTCGAAAACAAGCCCATGCAAAGTAGAGTGGGCCCGGACTGCCTTGGTAGTGAGTAGCGGGGACGCCGCCCTCACCCGCATGACCTCCCCGTCATTCCTCCCTATATTGGCGCCTGAGTTCGAATCAGGAAGTCCATGCGCGTTTTCAGCATTCCCGTCTCCGCACCGTTCCTGCGCACCGTCATCGCGGCGCTGGTCGACGGCCGGCTGGTCGAGGGATTCGAGGCGCGAAAGGATCCGCTGAATCTTGCAACGGCAACGCTCTATCTGCCGACCCGGCGCGCCGGGCGGTTGGCGCGGGAGATTTTTCTCGATGAGCTGAAGACCGATGCCGCGATCCTGCCGCGCATCGTAGCGCTTGGCGACATCGACGAAGACGAGCTGGCGTTTGCGGAAGGTTCCGAACAATTCAGCGGCGTCGCGCCGCTCGACATTCCGCCAAAACTTGGCGAACTGGAACGTCGCCTGACGCTGGCGCATCTGGTTGCGGCATGGGCAAAAAGCCCGGTGTCGGCGCCGCTCGTGGTCGGCGGCCCGGCCTCGACGCTGGCGCTGGCCGGCGACCTGGCGCGGCTGATGGACGACATGGTGACGCGCGGCGTCGCCTGGGAAGCGCTCGACAGACTGGTGCCCGACCAGTTCGACAAATATTGGCAGCACTCGCTGGAATTCCTGCGCATCGCGCGCAAGGCATGGCCGGAGCACCTAAAGGAAATCGGCCGGATCGAACCTGCCGAACGGCGCGACCGCCTGATTGAGGCGGAAGCCGCGCGGCTCACTGCACATCACGAGGGACCGGTGGTTGCGGCCGGCTCGACCGGCTCGATGCCGGCAACCGCGAAATTCCTCAATGCCGTAGCCCACCTGAAGCAGGGCGCCGTGGTGCTGCCGGGACTCGACACCGATCTCGACGAGGAAGCCTGGCAGACGATTGGCGGCGTCAGGGACGCTCAGGGCAAATTCACCACGCAGCCCTCCTCGAACCACCCGCAATTCGCGATGCATGGATTGCTGGATCGCTTTGGCATCAAGCGAAGCGACGTCGAAACCCTGGGTACGCCAGCGCAGCGGGGGCGCGAGGTGCTGGTATCGGAGACGATGCGCCCGTCGACGGCGACCGAGCAATGGCACGACCGGCTGGCGCAGCCCGACGTTGCCGCGAGGATCGCGGCCGGCATGGCAAATCTTGCCGTCGTCGAAGCGCCCAACTCGGAGATGGAAGCGCTGGCGATTGCGGTGGCGATGCGCGAGGCGCGGCACCTCGGTAAGTCAGCCGCGTTGGTAACGCCGGACCGCGCGCTGGCGCGTCGGGTGATGGCGGCGCTGAGGCGCTGGAATCTCGAATTCGACGATTCCGGCGGCGACGCGCTGATGGACACGCCAAGCGGCATTTTTGCCCGCCTTGCCGCAGAAGTCGCTGCCCAAGGGCTGGAGCCCCCGACGCTGCTGGCACTGCTAAAGCATCCGCTGTTTCGGCTTGGTCGCGCATCCGGCGCCTTCAAACATGCCATCGAGACCTTCGAATTGGCGCTGCTGCGCGGCACCCGGCCGCAGGCAGGAACGGGCGGCTTGGCGCGCGACTTCGATCGTTTCCGCGTCGAGCTCGGAAAACTCCGGCGCAAGGAAACCTCCTCGCTTCACGCTTCGGAGCCACGTGCGAAACTAAGGGATGACGAACTCGATCAGGCCCAGGCGCTGATCGCGGCGTTGCAGAAGGCGCTGTCGCCGCTGGAAATCATGGGCCCATCGAAGCCGTACGATTTCGCAGAGCTGGCGCTGCGCCATCGCGAAACGCTGATCGCATTGTCTTCAGATCACAACGGCGTTGCGGTCGTCTTCGAGGAAGCCCAAGGCTCGGCCCTGTCAGCGGCGTTCGACGACCTGCTGGCCGAGCAAAAGCCGAGCGGCCTGATGGTCCAGCTCGGCGATTACCCCGATGTGTTCCAGACCGCCTATGCCGATCGCATGGTGCGGCGGTCGGAATCCGCGAATGCACAACTCCAAATCTACGGCCAGCTCGAAGCGCGGCTGACCGAATCCGACCGCGTCATCCTTGGCGGGCTGGTCGAAGGCGTGTGGCCGCCGGCGCCGCGAGTCGATCCATGGCTCAGCCGGCCGATGCGCCATGAACTCGGCCTCGATCTGCCGGAGCGGCGCATCGGCCTCTCCGCCCACGACTTCGCGCAATTGCTGGGCACGCCAGATGTGATTCTCACCCATGCGGCGAAAGTCGGCGGCGCGCCGGCGGTCGCCTCGCGCTTCCTGCACCGCCTGGAGGCGGTGGCCGGTGAACTGCGCTGGGACGAAGCCAAACGTGCCGGAGAAAATTACGTCCGCTTCGCCGCCGAACTGGATCAGCCCGACGAGGTCAAGCCGATCGAGCAGCCCGCGCCGAAGCCACCGGTCGAGACGCGGCCACTCAAGCTATCGGTCACGGCGATCGAGGATTGGCTGCGCGATCCCTATACGATCTACGCAAAATATATTCTGCGGCTCGATCCGCTCGACCCCGTCGACATGCCATTGTCGGCGGCCGACCGCGGCTCGGCGATCCATGACGCGCTCGGCGAATTCACGCAAGTATTCGCCGACGCCCTTCCGCCAGAGCCCGCGCTGGCGCTGCGCGGCATCGGCGAGAAATATTTCGCGCCATTGATGGAGCGGCCGGAGGCACGCGCCCTGTGGTGGCCGCGGTTTCAGCGCATCGCCGCCTGGTTTGCGGAATGGGAAAAGGCGCGGCGCGACGACGTCGAGAAGATCGCCGCCGAGATCAGGGGCGAGATCAAGATTCCGCTCGACAACGAGCGCATCTTCACGCTGTCCGCGCGCGCCGACCGGATCGAGCAGCGCCACGACGGCAGTTTTGCGATTCTCGATTACAAGACCGGACAGCCGCCGACCGGCAAGCAGGTGCGGATGGGCTTGTCCCCGCAACTGACGCTGGAGGCCGCAATCCTGCGCGAGGGCGGGTTTGAGAATATCCACGCTGGCTCATCTGTCGGCGAACTCGTCTATGTCAGGCTTAGCGGCAACAATCCGCCCGGCGAGCAGCGCTCGCTGGAACTGAAGATCAGGAACAACGATACGCCGCAGCAGCCGGACGAAGCGGCCGACTACGCGCGCGAACAGCTCGAGGCGCTGATCCGCAAGTTCGAGAACGTGGAGACCGCCTATACCTCTTTGAACCTGTCGATGTGGTCGAACCGCTACGGCGCCTATGACGACCTCGCCCGGATCAAGGAATGGTCGGCGGCCGGCGGCTTGGGAATCGAGGAATGGTGAAGGCCCGGCGCATCATCCCCGACGCCGTTCGCGCGACGCAGGCGCGTGCGTCCGATCCGGCGGCGTCCGCCTTCGTCTCGGCAAATGCGGGCTCGGGCAAGACGCATGTGCTGGTGCAGCGGGTAATCCGCCTGCTGCTCGACGGCGTGGCGCCGGAAAAAATCCTCTGCATCACCTTCACCAAAGCTGCCGCCGCCAACATGGCGGAACGCGTGTTCACCACACTCGGCCATTGGGTAACGCTCGACGATGACGCGCTGGACGCGGCGATCCGCGAGGCCGGCATTCCCCATCCCAGTGCACGCCTGCGCAAATCGGCGCGCAAACTGTTCGCCTGCGCGCTGGAGACGCCGGGCGGGCTGAAGGTGCAGACCATCCACGCGCTGTGCACTCGGCTGCTGCAGCAGTTCCCGTTCGAGGCCAATGTGCCGGCGCGGTTCGCCGTGCTCGACGAGCGCGACCAGAACGAGATGATGGAGCGTGCCAATCTCGCCGTCTTCCTCGAGGCCTCGCGCAACCCTGACAGCGCGACCGGGCGCGCGCTAATGACGGCGATGGCGAGCGCTGCCGACGTCACCTTCAAGGAAGTCGTGCGCGAGGCCTGTCTCAGCCGCGATCATTTCATGGCCTGGACGGATGCCGCCGGCAGCGCGCAAGCGGCCGCCGCGCAGATTTCAGCCGCACTCGGCGTCGGTCACGATGATCGCATTGAAGATGTCGAGCGTGAGATCATCGACGGGCCGAATCTGCCGCGCGCGCGATGGCCGGAGATTGCGCTGGTGCTGGAAACCGGCAACAAGTCCGATCAGGATCAGGCGGCGCGGCTGCGCGATGCATTGGTGTTCAGCGACGCTGCGCAGGTCGACCAGTATCTCACCCTGTTCCTCACCGACACCGAGCGCACGCCGCGCAAATCGGTGGTGACGAAGAAATTCTGTGACAGCAACCCCGCCATTGGCCGGCTGCTGGAGTCGGAAGCCCGCCGCGTCCTTCCCCTGATCGAACGGCGCCGCGCATTGGTGGCGCGCGACCGCACCGAGGCGCTGCTATATATCGCAACCGCTGCAGCGGCGAACTATCGCCGCGAGAAGCAGGAGCGCGGCCTGCTCGACTATGACGACCTGATCGACAAGACGCTGGAAATGCTCGACCGCGTCTCCTCGGGCTGGGTGCATTACAAGCTCGACCGCGGCGTCGACCATGTGCTGATCGACGAGGCGCAGGACACCAGCCCGCGGCAATGGGACATCGTCGCGCACATCATCTCCGAATTCACTTCGGGTGCCGGCGCACGCGACGGCGTGGTGCGAACGGTGTTCGCGGTCGGCGACGAGAAGCAGTCGATCTTTTCGTTCCAGGGCGCGGCCCCGCGCGAATTCGACCTGCGCCGGCGCGCCTTGCAGAGGAAGTTCGAGGGCGCTGGACTGAAGTTCGATCCGGTTTCCTTCACCTATTCGTTCCGCTCCGGACCGGAGATCCTTCACGCGGTCGATCAGGTGTTTCGCGAGCAGGATATCTACCGCAGCATTCATGCAGTCGATATCGGCAACCCGATTCATCACGCGCTGGCCGATGCTGGTCCCGGCCAGATCGATCTCTGGGAGCTGGCGGAAGCCGATGACCGGCAGGATATCGAGGGCTGGCGTGCGCCGTTCGACGGCGTCTCCGCGACCAGCCCCGAAGTGAAGCTGGCCCGGCGCATCCAGGCCGAGATCAAGGCGCTGGTCGGCAGCGGTGCGACGACCGGCAGCAAGAACGACCGCCGTCCGCTGCGCTATGGCGACATGCTGGTGTTGGTGCGCCGACGCGGCAACGCGTTCGACGCCGTGATCCAGGCGCTGAAGCATGCCGGTATCCCGGTCGCCGGCGCCGACCGCCTCAAGCTGACCGAGCACATCGCGATCATCGACCTGATGAACCTGGCCGACGCGCTGCTGCTGCCACAGGACGATCTGGCGCTGGCAGTAGCGTTGAAGAGCCCTTTGTTAGGGCTCGACGATGACGACCTGTTCAGGATCGCCTGGCAACGCAAGGGATCGTTGCGCGCCGCATTGACCGCGCGCGCTCCAACCGACGGCCGCTTGAGGGATGCGCTGTGGCGGCTCGAACAATGCGAGCGCCGCTTTGCCAGCGAGACACCGTTTGCGTTCTATGCCTGGCTGCTCGGCGGCGATGGCGGCCGCGCACGAATCCTGCGGCGGCTTGGGCACGAGGCGAACGACGCGCTGGATGAGTTTCTGGAGCTGGCGTTGAGCTATGAACGCAAGGCGCCGGCCTCGCTGCAGGGCTTCATGGCCTGGCTGCGCACCGCTGACCTCGAAGTAAAGCGCGACATGGAAATCTCGCGCGACGAGGTCCGCGTCATGACCGTGCACGGCGCCAAGGGCCTGGAAGCGTCCGTCGTGTTCCTGGTGGATACGACGACCTCGCCCTCGGATACGCAGCGGCTGAAGCTCATCAACCTGCCGCTGGGCAATGCCGATCCGCATGCGCCCGGTGTCGTGGTGTGGGCCGGCCGCAAGGCGGAAGATCCGCCCGCGGTCGCCACCGCCCGCGCGGCGATGATTGACGATACCGAGGATGAATACCGCCGCCTGCTCTATGTCGCGATGACGCGTGCCGCCGACCGCCTCATCGTCGGCGGCTGCATGCCCGGCAACATGAAAAGCGTCCGGCCGCTGTCCTGGTACGACCTGATCACCAAGGGGCTCGCCGGCTCCGCCTTGCAGCTTCAGGAGATCGAGACCGCCATCGGCCGGGTGAAGCGCTATACGCGGCCCGAGGAGGCCGCGCCCTCGGCCGCTCCGCGTGCTGGGTCGTCCCCAGCGGCGCCGATCGTGCTGCCCACCTGGCTGCTGACGCCGGCACAGCCCGAAATTTCCCCGGAAAGTCTGTTGCGGCCTTCGGACCCCGCTGACAGCGACAGCCACCCGGTCCGGACGGCGGAGTCGCTCACGAAGCGCGCCCGCGCCCTGCAGCGCGGCACATTGGTGCACCGGCTTCTGCAGTCGCTGCCCGATGTCGCCGCCGAGCGCCGCCGCGAGGCCGCGCTGACCTATCTGGCCCGCAATGCGGATGGCTGGACCGATGAGGAGCGGCAAGTGCTGGCCAAAAGCACGCTCGCCTTGATCGCCGATGCGCGGTTTGCGCACGCTTTCGCCCCGGGTAGCCGCGCCGAAGTCTCGATCGTCGGGCGGTTGGAGCGGCCGGGCGGACGGCCGGCGCTGGTGTCCGGGCAGATCGACCGCCTCGTAGTGACCGAGCGCGAAGTCCTGATTCTCGATTTCAAGACCAACCACGCCCCGCCAAGCCGGCCCGAGGAGGCGCCGAGGGGCTATGTCCGCCAGCTCGCGCTGTACCGGGCGGTGCTCGGCAAGCTTTATCCCCAGCGCCCGGTGCGGGCGGCGCTGCTTTGGACCGAAACCTCTGAATTGATGGAGATTTCCGCTTCCGCGCTGGAGGCCGAGCTGGCATCCATCATCTCGGCGTGACCGCGCTTGACCCGGCAGGGTCGCGTTCATAGGTTTGCCACTATCATCCCAGGGCGCGATTCTTTGACCGCGCCCCTTAATTTCTAACCGAACGAGGTAATTCCGATGGCCGTTGGCAAGGTTTCTGACGCCGATTTCGAAGCCGAAGTGCTCAAGGCGACCGGGCCGGTGGTCGTCGATTTCTGGGCCGAATGGTGCGGCCCGTGTCGCATGATTGCGCCCGCGCTCGACGAGATTTCCGGCGCCATGGGCGACAAGGTCAAGATCGTGAAGCTGAACGTCGACGAGAGCCCAAAGACGGCCTCGAAATACGGCGTGATGTCGATCCCGACCCTGATGATCTTCAAGGGCGGCGAGATGGCCTCCCGCCAGGTCGGCGCCGCGCCGAAGGCGAAGCTGCAGCAGTGGATCACTGCGGCGGTTTGATCGCCGTCTTTCAGACAGTAAATTTTCGACAACGGCCGGCAAATTTGCCGGCCGTTTGCGTTGAGACGGTATGTCTCGCGTTGAAGAGTACCCCGGCCTGCCACCTGGAAAGGCTCGGCGGCGCCTTGCCCCGCTGGCGGCGATGGAAGCACGCTCGGTCGATGTCATTCCGCGCGGCGCGGAATGGCAATACGAGCCGAAATGGGATGGTTTTCGCTGCCTGCTGTCGCGCCACGGCGACAAGATCGACCTTCGCTCGAAGTCCGGCGAGGATCTCGCCCGCTACTTTCCCGAACTGGTTCGCTCCGCGCTTGCATTGAAGGCGACCAGTTTTCTGCTCGATGGTGAAATCGTCGTGCCGCATGGCAGGGCATTTTCATTTGACGATCTGCTGCAGCGGATTCATCCCGCCGCGAGCCGGGTAAAAAAGCTTTCGGAGGAAACGCCGGCGCTGTTTATCGCCTTCGACCTGCTGGCGACCACGGCGGACAAGAAGCTTGCTGCATCGCCTTTGCGGATACGCCGGCCGGCGCTGGAAGCATTTGCGAAAGCGCAGTTCAAATCCAGCCCGACGTTTCGTCTGTCGCCGGTCACCACGAGTTACACCACCGTCCAGAAATGGCTGAAGCAAGCCGGCGGCGGTTTCGATGGCGTCATCGCCAAGCGCGTCGACCTGCCCTATCAGGCTGGCAACCGCGACGGCATGCAGAAGATCAAGAAATTCCGCAGCGCCGATTGTGTCGTCGGCGGTTTCCGTTACGCCACCAACAGAATCGCGAACCGGAAAGTCGTCGGCTCGCTGCTGCTCGGTCTTTATGATGATAAGGGACTTCTGCATCATGTCGGCTTCACTTCCGCGATCAAGCAGGCGGACAAGCCGGCGCTGACATATCGGCTCGAGCCGCTGATCGCGCCTCCCGGCTTCACCGGCAACGCGCCGGGCGGCCCGAGCCGATGGTCGACCGAGCGATCGGCAAAGTGGTGCCCGCTGAAGCCAAAACTCGTGATCGAGGTCTGCTACGATCATTTCAGTGGCGAGCGATTCCGCCACGGCACCTCGATCTTGCGCTGGCGGCCCGACAAGGCGCCGCGGCAGTGCACCTTCGATCAACTCAAGCAGAAAGCTGCCGACCCGATGAAGCTGCTGAAGTGAAGTGGGCCGCAGCTCGGGTGAAGACCCGGGGTTCTATATTCGCGCCGCGATCGTCTCCCGGGTTGCGCTTCGCTCCACCCGGGCTACAGGCATCGGCTATCTGATCCATCCTGTCGCCAGCACGCTGGCGAGCTCGGCCTGACCGTTCCGTTGCGCGAGCGCTGCCATCGCGCCGTGATCATACGGCACATGCCGAAACGTGACGCGCCAGGCGCCGTCAGCAAGTTCGAGGATAGCATAACGCGCATCCGGCGTGCCGGCCTCGACGACATGCGGAAAGGGATGCACGTCGCGATAGCCGGGCGAGCCGACGCTGCCGGGGTTGACGATCAATCGGCCATCGCGAAGCCTGACCGCGCGGGCAAGATGGGTGTGCGCGCAGAGGATCAGGGACTGCGTGATGCCCCGCGCGCGCTCGTCGATTTCATCCAGCGATGACATTCGCACTGTGCCGTCGGGCAACACCGTTTCCAGCCAGTAGACCTCGTCATGTTCGGGCGTTGCATGGCAGAGGAAGACCCGATCGCGAAACACGGCCGTCTTCGGCACCGCGCGCAGCCAATCGAGATGGCGCTCTTCGAGCTGCGCGTGCGCCGGCCGGTCCCATGATCCCATCTTCTCCGGCGGCCGGTCGATCAAATACCGATCGTGATTGCCTAATACGTGAACGGCGTCGAGCGCTATCAGCGCATCCATAGTGCGTCGCGCGTCGAGCGGTCCGCTCGCCATGTCGCCGAGATTGACGATTTCGCCAATGCCCAGTGCGCGGATGTCGGCCAGCACGGCTTCCAGCGCGAGAAAGTTTCCGTGCACGTCGGCAATGGCGGCAAAACGCATGGCGATTCCAGCTTTGATGATTGTTGTCCTGGGCCTGCAAGAACAATGCTGCGCCATTTACCTCATTTGGGTGAAGCCAGCCTGCAACATTATCCCTACTTCCTATTGCGGAACGAAGGTTCCGACTCGCGGCTCTCAGGCGTCTTGGCTAGTCTTTGCAAAGACCGGGGCTGGTTAGTTTCATTAAGCAATTGATATTTTTTCCCGGGCGGCCGCTGGAAGCGATTCCAGCGGTCATTTAATTTTGGGGAATACTATGCCGGCGGTGTGCCGTTGATGGCAAGCACATGGCCGACGAGATAGAGCGAGCCGGTGACCAGAATCCGCGGCGGCACTTCGTAGGCGAGACGCGAGAGCGCGTGCAGCGCGGCTTCGACGGTTGCAGCATTTTCCACGCGCATGCCGAGCGCGCGCGCCGCATCCGCAAGCCGGTCCGGCGGCATCGCATTGTCGCGCCCGGGGATCGGCACCGCCACGATGTGCCGCGTCAGTCCTGCGAAATTGGCGAGAAACGCGCCGGCATCCTTGTTCGCCATCATGCCCGCGATCACCACCAGGGGCCGCGACACCCGCTCTTCGAGATCGCCTAGCGCGGCCGCAGCGACGCGGCCGCCTTCCGCATTGTGTCCGCCATCGAGCCAGATCTCGCAGCCCTTCGGCCCCTGATCGACCAGTGCGCCCGAGACCAGCCGCTGCATCCGCGCCGGCCATTCGGCGCCAATGATGCCGGCCTCGAACGCCGCCATTCCGATCCTGAACGCCTCGACCGCACGCAGCGTCGCGATCGCAAGGCCAGCATTGTCGAATTGATGCCGACCGAACAGCTTTGGCGCCGCAAGATCCATCAGGCCGCGCTCGTCCTGATAGACCAGCCGCCCACGCTCGACACCGACATGCCATTGCTGCCCGGCAGCATGCAACGGCGCGCGCATGCGGTCGGCCTGCGCCTCGATCACCGCCATCGCCTCCGGCGCCTGCTCTGCGCAGATCACCGGCGCACCGCGCTTGATGATGGCGGCCTTCTCGCCGGTTATCGCGGTCAGCGTGTTACCGAGAAATTCCGTATGGTCCATGCTGACTGGCGTGATCACGGTCGCGACCGGCCGGTCGATGACGTTGGTGGCGTCGAGTCGTCCGCCGAGCCCGGTTTCCAGCAGCGCGACATCGGCGTCATGCTCCGCGAACAGGCAGAACGCCGCTACGGTCTCCATCTCGAAAATCGTGATCGGATCGCCCGCGTTGACCTGCTCGCAATACTCCAGCACCCGGCGCAGTTCGGCATCATCAGCCAACCGTCCGCCGCCCTTCTGACCTAGCCGGAAGCATTCGTTGATCCTGACCAGATAGGGCGAGGTGTAGACGTGCACGCGCAGGCCTGCAGCCTCCAGGATCGCGCGCAGATAGGCGATGGTGGAGCCCTTGCCATTGGTGCCGGCAACATGGATCACCGGCGGCAACAGCCGCTCCGGATGATCGAGCCGCGCCAGCAGGCGGTGCATCCGATCAAGGTTGAGATCGATCCGCTTCGGATGCAAAGCAGACAGCCGCGCGATCAATTCACCGAGCGGCTGAGGTCTGGCGGCAGGCAGGCTCACGCGTGGGGCGCAGCCGGCACCGCTTCCGGGGCCGAGACGATCTGGGCCGGGTCTGTGACCTCAGGCAAAGGCTTTGAGGCGACGTCAGGCGGCGGCGATTTGGTCAGGAGCCGGCACAGCCGCGCCAGCGTCGAGCGCATCTCGTGGCGATGCACGACCATGTCGATCATGCCGTGATCGAGCAGATATTCGGCGCGCTGGAATCCTTCCGGCAATTTTTCACGGATGGTCTGTTCGATCACGCGCGCGCCGGCAAAACCGATCAGCGCGCCGGGTTCGGCAATCTGCACGTCGCCCAGCATAGCGTAGGATGCGGTCACGCCGCCGGTGGTCGGATTGGTCAGCACCACGATGTAGGGCAGCTTCGCTTCCCGCAGCATCTGCACGCCGACGGTGGTGCGCGGCATCTGCATCAGCGACAGGATGCCTTCCTGCATGCGTGCGCCGCCCGAAGCCGCGAACACGATGAACGGCGACCTCTTTTCCACCGCCAGTTCGAGCCCGCGCACGATCGCCTCGCCCGCGGCCATGCCGAGCGAGCCGCCCATGAAATCGAAATCCTGCACCGCGATAACGACGCCGGCGCCTTCGAGCTTGCCGTAGCCAACCTTGATGGCGTCGTTCAGCCCGGTCTTGGCGCGGGCGTCCCTGATGCGGTCGGCATATTTGCGTTCATCGCGGAACTTCAGCGGATCGGCTGTCACTTCGGGCAGCGCGATGTCGTACCAGGTCTCGTTGTCGAAGATCGACTTCAGCCGCGCCACCGCGCCCATGCGCATGTGGTAGTTCGAGCCGGGAATGACGAACTGGTTGGCCTCGACGTCCTTGTAAAACACGAGCTGCCCGGAATCCGGGCACTTGATCCACAGATTCTCCGGCGTCTCGCGGCGCAGGATGCTGCGGATTTTCGGCCGGACGACATTGGTGAGCCAATTCATGGTTCGCTCCGAATGCGGTTGAACGCATTGATGGAATATATGGCGGCCTGGCCTGGACCCGGCAAGCCGCCGCCTACTGGTTTGGGCATGATCTTTTCGGAAAACCGGTCTCCACTTTTCCGGATCATGCCCCGCCTATTTCCACGTAAATTGTGGCTTATTCCGCAGCCTGCTTCGCGCCCCGGACGCCCTGCGCCAGCGACGCCACGACGTCGGCCACCGCGGCCACGGTCTTGGCGGTCGCCTGCCCCTGGGTGTCGAGGCTGTCGCGCAACGCGTCGACCAGGGCGGTGCCGACCACGGCGCCATCGGCCTTCTCGGCAATCGCGCGCGCCGCCTGCGGGGCGCGGATGCCGAAGCCGACGCACACCGGAAGCTTGGTGTGGCGTTTGATACGGGCCACCGCATCGCCGACCACCTTCGAATCGGCCGCCGCAGCGCCGGTGATGCCGGTGATCGAGACGTAGTAGACAAAGCCGGAAGTATTCGCGAGCACGGCGGGCAGGCGTTTGTCGTCGGTCGTAGGTGTCGCCAGGCGGATGAAGTTGAGTCCGGCCTTCAGCGCGGGAATGCAGAGCTCATCGTCCTCCTCCGGCGGCAGGTCGACGATGATGAGGCCATCGACGCCGGCGGTCTTGGCGTCGCTAAGGAACTTGTCGACCCCATAAATATAGATCGGATTGTAATAGCCCATCAGCACCAGCGGCGTGGTGTTGTCCTCCTTGCGGAAGCCGCGCACCATATCGAGCGTCTTCCTAAGGGTCATGCCGCCCTTGAGCGCGCGCAGGCCCGCGGCCTGGATCGACGGTCCGTCCGCCATCGGATCGGTAAAGGGCATGCCGATTTCGATGATATCGGCGCCCGCCTTGGGCAGCGCCTTGATGATGTCGAGCGATGTCTGCGGATCGGGATCGCCGGCCATCAGGAAGGTGACAAACGCCGAGCGGCCTTCTTTTGCGAGCTCGGCAAAGCGTGCGTCGATGCGGGTGGTCACTGCTTCCTGCCTTTCAAGATCTCCGTGATCTGCGGAATGTCCTTGTCGCCACGGCCGGAAAGGTTGACCACCATCAGATGGTCCTTCGGCCGCTTCGGGGCGAGCTCCGTGACCTTGGCGATCGCGTGCGCAGACTCCAGCGCGGGTGGAATGCCTTCCAGTCGCGACAGCAGCATGAAGGCGGCGAGCGCTGCGTCATCGGTCGCAGAAAGGTAAGTGACGCGGCCGGTCTCATGCAGCCAGGAATGCTCCGGGCCGATGCCGGGATAGTCGAGGCCCGCCGAGATCGAATGCGCATCCTGGATCTGGCCGTCATCGTCCATCAAGAGATAGGTGCGGTTGCCATGGAGAACGCCGGGCCGGCCGCCGGCGATCGAGGCGGCATGCAGTTGCGTCAGCCCATGGCCGGCCGCTTCGACGCCGAAAATTTCGACGGAGGGGTCGTCGAGGAACGGATGAAACAGGCCCATCGCGTTGGAGCCACCGCCGATGCAGGCGACCAGCGAATCCGGCAAACGGCCTTCGGCTTCCTGCATCTGCTTGCGCGTTTCCTCGCCGATCACCGACTGGAAGTCGCGCACCATCATAGGATAGGGATGCGGCCCCGCCACCGTGCCGATGCAATAGAAAGTGTTGTGCACGTTGGTGACCCAGTCGCGCAGTGCCTCGTTCATCGCGTCCTTCAGCGTGCGCGTGCCCGCCTGCACCGGCACGACCTTGGCACCCAACATCTCCATGCGGAACACGTTCGGCGCCTGACGGGCGACGTCCACCGCGCCCATATAGACCACGCATTCGAGACCAAAGCGCGCGCACAGCGTCGCGGTGGCGACGCCATGCTGGCCGGCGCCGGTTTCGGCGATGATGCGCTTCTTGCCCATGCGGCGCGCGACCATGATCTGGCCGAGCACGTTGTTCACCTTGTGCGAGCCGGTATGGTTCAGCTCCTCGCGCTTCAGGTAAATCTTGGCGCCGCCGAGATGCTCGGTGAGCCGCTCGGCGAAATAGAGCGGTGATGGCCGGCCGACGTAATCCTTGAGATGGCCGTTCATCTCGGTCTGGAACGACGGATCGGCCTTGGCCACCGAATACGCTTTTTCAAGGTCGAGGATCAGCGGCATCAGCGTTTCCGCGACGAAGCGGCCGCCGAAATTGCCAAAATGCCCGCGCTCGTCGGGACCGGTGCGGAATGAATTGGGCAGGCGTTGATTCATCGGACCATCAATTGTTCGGTGGCGCGCGCGGCGCGAATGAAATGGCGGATCAGTTCGGCATCCTTGACACCGGGCGCGCTTTCCACGCCCGAGGATACGTCGACGCCGCCGGCGCGGGTGACGCGAATGGCATCCGCGACATTGTCGGCGCTGAGCCCGCCGGAGACCATGAAGGGCAATTGGAGATCGAGCTTCTCCAAAACGTGCCAGTCGAACACCGTCCCCAACCCGCCTGGACGGGTGGCGCCCTTGGGAGCGCGAGCATCGAACAGGATGCGGTCGGCAACGCTCGCATAGCCCGGCAGCGCGGCGAGATCGGCCGAGGTTTCAACGGCGATCACCTTCATAACCGGCAATCCGAATTTTTGCTTAATGTCGCGCACCCGCGCGATGGTTTCCTTGCCGTGCAGTTGCAGCAGGTCCGGCTGCAGCGTCTCGGCGATATTTTCAAGCGTCGCGTCGTCGGCATCGACGGTCAATGCCACCTTGGCCGCGCGGCCCTTGGCCTGCCGGCCGAGTTCGCGCGCCGTCGCGAGGCTGAGATGACGCGGCGAAGGGGAGAAGAACACGAATCCCACCATGTCGGCACCCGCCTCAAGCGCTACCTCGAGCGTCTCGCGCGTGGACAGGCCGCAAATTTTGACGAGCAGGGACATGGTCTCTCGGACACGGATTATAGCCCCGTAACCGCATGGAACAGGGGCTGACGGGGCGGGTTCTACAACGTCGCGCCTTGCTTGTCTCGCCCGGCGGCCCCGTAGAAGCCATATTGGGACGGCGCTGGAAGCCGCTGCTGATCCGCCCGGGAAACTGCCGCCGCGGCTCGTAAATCGGCCGCCTCCACCCTTGCGCGGCGGGCATCCGCCTCATGCTGGCGCGCCGCGCGGCGCCAGTGGCGCTGGCGGAACCAGGTCGCCATGCCGCCCGCCGCCACCCCCAGAATGGCCACCGTGATGATCACGGCAAACAGCGGCATCCTCACCGTGATCGCCGGATCGCTTGAATTGAAGGGATCGAACGACACCGTCACGAAATGGCGGTTGGCGACGGCGAAAATGGTGAAGATCAGCCCTAAGGGAATGACGACCAGCGCCGTGAAGAACTTTCGCATGACCATTTCTCGCAGTGACGGAGAAAGGCGGGCAAGAGGCCCGCAACACGGCTACAGATCGAAAAAATTGGTTACGCGCCGGCCTCGTGCGAGCCGTTGTCGCGGTTCAGCCGCTCGCGCATTTCCTTGCCCGTCTTGAAGAACGGGACGCTCTTCTGGTCGACTGGCACATGAGCGCCGGTGCGCGGATTACGCCCCGCCCGCGCCGGGCGATGCTTGACCGAGAAGGCGCCGAAGCCGCGCAGCTCGACACGGTCGCCGCGCGCCAAGGCAGCGACGATCTCATCGAGGATCGCGTTCACAATGTTCTCCACATCCCGCTGATAGAGGTGCGGGTTGTGCTCGGCGATGCGCTGAACAAGTTCGGATTTGATCATCGAAGTAGGGGTCCGGGATCGTGCGGACTTCCATTTCCGTGAAAATGCCTTGCACTGTCAAGACGCTAATTCACTTTTGGGCAGCGCGAAATGGCGTGACAAGCCGCCCGGAAGCGGTTTGTGACAACACCCGCAGTGCGGGAGAACGTCGCGAAGGGCAGCCGCTGCGGTTCAATTGGAGGCTGCGGGGCGCCACAAAGCCAGCATGCCGTCGAGCGCGAGCCGATCGACCGCCTGGGCGACGCCGGCCTGTTCAATCTGGCGTGCAATGGAACTCAATCCGAGCGCGTCGAAGGCGATGGAAGCCGCCGTTCGCAGAAACGTCAGGTCGCCAAGCTGCGGATTCAGCTTGTAATCGCGCACCGGCAGATCTTTCTTGATCTTCTTCTCGGCGACCAGCCACTCAACGGCTGCTTTTTCATCGCCGAGCTGATCGACCAGTTTCAGTTCGAGCGCCTGACGGCCGGTGAAGACCCGTCCGTCCGCGACTTTTTCCAGTAGCGCCTCATCCATGCCGCGCCGCTCCTTCACCAGGCCGCGGAACCAGGCATAGGAATCCTTTACCAGCGCGTCGAGCGCAGCGCGCGCTTCAGGACTGGTCGGCTCGAAACCATTGGGCGCAGCCTTTAACGGCGAGGATTTCACCTCCTCGACCTTGACGCCCACGGTCTTCATCAGCTCGGTGAAATTCGGATATTGAAACAGCACGCCGATTGAGCCGACCAGCGAGCTCTGCCGGGCGACGATATGATCGGCGGCCATCGCCGAGATGTAACCACCCGACGCGGCCAGCCCCTCCACCACCACAACCAGCGGCTTCTTGGCCTTCAGGCGCATCAGCGACTCGTAAAGCTGCTCGGAGCCCGCCGTGGTGCCGCCCGGCGAGTTGATGTGCACGATAACGGCAGCATGGCTCGATTTCTCCAGCCGCTCCAGCGCCTCGACGCGCTTCTGATCGCTGCGGATCAGCCCTTCGATATTGACGCGCGCGATCGATCCCGATGGCGTCAGGGCAGCCGGCCCACTCGTTGTCGCGATTGCGCCGGCGGCGACGATCGCCGCGATGGTCACCAGGCCAGCCATGATACGCCAGAACGTGAGCTTCCGGCGGATCCTGCGGCGATCGACGATCACGTCCGAATCGAGCGACATCGAAATTCTCCTGGAAATATCAGCCCGTTTTGCAGTCGCAGCGTGAGCGAAGCGTTACCTGATTACATCAATTGCGATGCAATATGAAGAAAGCAAGGCTCCTTTCTCTTCCCTCCTCCCCTTGTGGGAGAAGGAAAAACAAAAAGGCCCCGGTCGAAACCGGGGCCTGATGTCGCAGGCAATAAGCAAACGCTTACTTCTCGCGGTTCTTGAGCGCGGTGCCGAGAATATCGCCGAGCGTCGCGCCCGAATCGGAGGAGCCGTACTGCGCGATGGCTTCCTTTTCTTCGGCAACTTCCAGCGCCTTGATCGAGACCTGCACCTTGCGGGCCTTCTTGTCGAACTGGATCACGCGGGCATCGACCTTCTCGCCGACGGCGAAGCGTTCGGCGCGCTGATCGTTGCGGTCACGGGCCAGTTCGGAGCGCTTGATGAAGGTGGTGAAGTCGGTGCCCGAGATCTTCACCTCGATGCCGGCTTCCTTCACTTCGAGCACTTCGCAGGTCACGACCGCGCCCTTCTTGACGTCGCCGGGTTCTGCGAAGGGGTCGCCTTCGAGCTGCTTGACGCCAAGCGAGATGCGCTCCTTCTCGACATCGACGTCGAGCACCACGGCCTTGACCATGTCGCCCTTCTTGAAGTTGTCGATGACCTGCTCGCCCGGCAGCTTCCAGTCGAGGTCGGACAGATGGACCATGCCGTCGACGTCGCCGTCGAGGCCGAGGAACAGGCCGAACTCGGTCTTGTTCTTGACCTCGCCTTCGACCACCGAACCGACCGGGAACTTCTCGACGAAGACTTCCCAGGGATTGCGCATGGTCTGCTTGAGGCCGAGCGAGATGCGGCGCTTGACCGAATCGACTTCGAGCACCTGCACTTCGACTTCCTGCGAGGTCGAAACGATCTTGCCGGGGTGCATGTTCTTCTTGGTCCACGACATTTCCGAGACGTGGATCAGGCCTTCGATGCCCGGCTCCAGTTCGACGAACGCGCCGTAGTCGGTGATGTTGGTGACGCGGCCGGTGAAGCGCGCGTTCAGCGGATACTTCGCCTCGATGCCCTGCCACGGATCGTCCAGCAACTGCTTCATGCCGAGCGAAATGCGGTGGGTCTCGTGGTTGATCTTGATGATCTTGACCTTCACGGTCTGGCCGATGGTCAGCACTTCCGTCGGGTGATTGACCCGGCGCCAGGCGATATCGGTGACGTGGAGCAGGCCGTCGATGCCGCCGAGATCAACGAACGCACCGTAATCGGTGATGTTCTTGACCACGCCGTCGATCACCTGACCTTCCTCGAGGTTCTGCACCAGCTCCTGGCGCTGCTCGGCGCGGGTCTCTTCGAGAACCGTGCGGCGCGACACCACGATGTTGCCGCGGCGACGATCCATCTTGAGGATCTGGAACGGCTGCGAGTTGTTCATCAAGGGAGCGACGTCGCGGATCGGGCGGATATCGACCTGCGAGCGCGGCAGGAAGGCGACAGCGCCGTCGAGGTCGACAGTGAAGCCGCCCTTGACTTGGTTGAAGATGACGCCGTGAACCTTCTCGTTGTTGTTGAAGGCCTTCTCGAGCTTGCCCCAGCTTTCCTCGCGGCGCGCCTTGTCGCGCGACAGCACGGCTTCGCCGAGCGCATTCTCGATCCGGTCGAGGAACACCTCGACCTCGTCGCCGACCTTGAGATCGCTTTCGCGGCCGGGGCCGGCGAATTCGCGCAGCGCCACGCGGCCCTCGGTCTTCAGGCCGACGTCGATGACGGCCATGTCCTTTTCAATTGCAACCACCTTGCCCTTGATGACGGAGCTTTCCTGCAGATTGCCGCCGGCAAAGGACTCGTCCAGCATCGCAGCGAAATCGTCGCGGGTCGGATTATAAGAAGCAGCAGTAGTCGAAGCCATTTGTTCTCCAATGCGGGATATTGCCGGCCGTTCGGGTTACAGGGCGCATCGTGCGTGAAGTGTCAGGGGTCCGCAAACCCTGACGACCGCATTTGCGGAAGGCGCAAAAGCGGGCCGGCAGCATGCCTGCACGTTCGATACGTTTGATGTCGCGCATTCCGCAAAAGCGGGTACCGGTTCAGCGGAAGAGTGCGCGTAGCGTCAGAAATCCGGAGCCTGAAACGAGCATATCGACTTCAAGAACCTGGAGCGGGCTTTCCTCCAATGACGGCGGGAGGTTCAAACCTCCGGCCGGCCCGCTCGGACAGCCCTGATCTCATCGATGGCGGCCCGGATGGCCGTGGATATAGCCCCACGGGCCATTTTCGGCAAGCCGGAAATGCCCGATTTACAGGCGGTTCGGGCCGCCGCGACGGGTCAAATCCTGGCTATTTCCGCTGGGCGCGGACGGCCTCGACGATGGCAATTGCGGCGCGAACACCGGCCTCGATGTCGAGATTGGAATTATCCAGGACGTAGGCGTCGTCGGCCGCTTTGAGCGGGGCGGCAGCGCGATTGCGGTCCCGCTCGTCGCGCTTGAGGATATCGGCCAGCACCAGCGCCTCATCGGCCTCCTCACCCCGCGCGCGGGCTTCGAGCGTTCGGCGGCGGGCCCGCACTTGCGGATCGGCGACCACGAAAATCTTCACGTCGGCATTCGGGCAGATCACGGTTCCAATGTCGCGCCCGTCAAGCACGGCGCCCGGCGGACCGGCCGCGAACTGGCGCTGAAAATTGACCAGCGCCTCACGCACGCTGGGGATCGCCGACACCACCGAAGCGGCATCGCCGATCCGTTGCGTCTTGAGCTCAGGATGTCCGAACTTCTCGGGATCAAGCTCCATCGCGACAGCGACCGCCCGCGCCTCGTCCGTCAGATCGAACCCCTCGTCCAGCAACGCCTTCGCCACCGCGCGATAGATCACGCCGGTGTCGAGGTGGCGATAGCCGTAATGATGGGCGAGGCGTTTGCCGAGCGTACCCTTGCCGGATGCCGCTGGTCCGTCGATGGCGATGATCATGAAAACTCAGCCCCCAGCGATCGCATCATCGGAATGAAATCCGGAAAGCTGGTGGCGATGAAGGCGGTGTCGTCGACCTTGACCGGCTTGTCGGCTGCGAGCCCCATCACCAGCGCCGACATGGCGATACGGTGGTCCATGTGGGTGACGACGAGACCGCCGCCGGGCACGTGGCCGCGGCCCTCGACGATCAAATCATCGCCCGCGATCTCGACCCTGACGCCGTTGACGCGCAGCATGTCGGCGGTGGCCTCCAGCCGGTCGGACTCCTTGACGCGCAGTTCCTGCAGGCCGCGCATGATGGTGGTACCTTCGGCAAAGGAGGCTGCGACCGCGAGCACCAGATATTCGTCGATCATCGAGGGCGCGCGCTCCGGCGGCACCTCGACGCCGCGCAGTTTTGACGCGCGCACGCGCAACCGGGCCATCGGCTCGCCGGCGTCGCCGCGAACCTCGCTTTCCTCGATGGCGGCGCCCATCTGGCGCAGCGTCGTGAGCAGGCCAGTGCGCAACGGGTTGGTCATGACGTCGGAGAAGGTCACGTCTGAGCCCTCGACGATCAGCGCCGCCACGATCGGAAACGCCGCCGAGGATGGATCGGCAGGCACCACGACCTCGGCGCCATGCAGTTCGGGCTGGCCGGTGAGCGCGATCTTGCGGCCGTGGCTGCCTTCCCTGACTGAGACGATATCCGCGCCGAAATGTTTCAGCATCAGTTCGGTATGATCGCGACTGGCTTCCTGCTCGATGACGGTCGTGACGCCAGGCGCGGCAAGTCCCGCCAGCAGCACCGCCGACTTGATCTGAGCCGAGGCCACCGGGGTGCGATACAGGATCGGCACGGGATCGCGGGCGCCATGCAGAGTCAGCGGCAGGCGGCCGCCTTCCTTGGTCTCACCGGCCTTGGCCCCCATCAGTTCCAGGGGATCGAGGATCCGGCGCATCGGACGGGAGCGCAGCGAGGCATCGCCGTCGAACACGGCCGTGATCGGGCAGCCGGCCACAGCCCCCATCACCAGGCGGCACCCGGTACCGGAATTGCCGAAATCGAGCGGGGAGGCCGGCTGGGCGAAGCCTGCCACGCCCACGCCCCTGACCTGCCAGGCAAACGGCCCGGTTCGCTCGACCTGGGCGCCCAGCGCCTGCATCGATTTGGCGGTGTTGAGGACATCCTCGCCCTCGAGCAGGCCGGAGATTCTCGTTTCGCCGACCGAAAGCGCCCCCAGGATGAGTGCGCGGTGCGAAATCGACTTGTCGCCGGGAACGCGGACTTTCCCGGCCAAGGGACCGCTGGCGCGGGATTCCAGCGGGGTCTGGGTGGAGGTTGAATGGGTCAAGATGGTGGTCCTCTGCGGGGGCGGCAGTATCACATGGACCACCCGGCGTCACGCGGCCCTCAAAAGCTTCAAAGCGCTATTGACACCGGCCCCTCAACTAGCCAAGTGAAGCACCGTTTTTCAGAATTTCCCAGGATCTACACGTGGCCAAAGCCGATCTCGGAACCAAGCGTATTTGCCCGACGACGGGTAAAAAGTTCTATGACCTGAACAAGAGCCCGGTGATTTCGCCCTACACCGGCGAGGTCGTCCCGATTGCCCCGATCGCGCCGCCGCGAGCCGCCCGTGGCGATGCCGCGCGCGCTGCAGCCGCAGCGTCGGCAACCGCTGCTGCCGATATGCCGGAGGCCGCCGAGGCAGAAGAATTGGTCTCGCTCGAGGAGGCCGATGCCGAGGAGAACACCGGCAAGGTCAAGGCCGTGGTTCCCGAATCGGAAGACGATATCGAGATCGACGAGACCATCGAGGACGATGACGACGACGATTCTACCTTCATTCCCGACGAGGAAGAGGGCGATGAGGACGTTACCGACATCATCGGCGACGTCGGAGGTGACGAAGAGACTTGAGATCGGCCCTAAACTGTGGTTCAGGGTCATTGCCCGCACGCCGAATTGAGGCGCGCGATTCTTAAGGGGCCATAGCTCAGCTGGGAGAGCGCTTGCATGGCATGCAAGAGGTCGGCGGTTCGATCCCGCCTGGCTCCACCAGCCTTCGCTCGCTTCGCGAGCTACGGCTGGGCAAGCCCAGAAGGTCTCGCGGAGCGAAGTGAGCGAAGGCTGCCCCCCCCAAAACCCGAAGGGCGACGGCGGGCCGAGGCCGCTTCTGGCCTCGATGAATTGCTCGTGTTCGCTCGCTTCGCGAGCTACGGCTGGGCAAGCCCGGAAGGTCTCGCGTAGCGAAGTGAGCGAAGGCTGCCCCGCCATAGCCCGAAGGGCGACGGCGGGCCGAGGCCGCTTCTGGCCGCGATGAATGGCTCGTGTATCCTCCCTTTCGGAGGATAGCCCATGAAATACGTCTACATTCTTGAAAGTCTCGATTCCGAACATTTCTACGTCGGAATCACCGACGACCTGCGAGCCCGCTTGGCGAAACACAATGCGGGAGAGGTGCCTCATACGTCAAAGTACAGACCTTGGCGGATACGAACCTATTTTGCGTTCAGCGACGAGCAACTCGCTATCGCGTTCGAGAAGTACCTAAAGTCTGGCTCGGGGCGCGCGTTCGCGAAGAAGCATTTCTGACCAGCGAATCGACTCCGCGCCTCGCCCCTCACTCCCCCACCACCGCATTCAATCGATCGCGCAGCGCGACGATCTCGTTCTTCATCGCCGCCAGTTCGCCGACTGAGCAGGCCGACGCCGCCAGGATCGCCTGCGGCACAGCCCGCGCTTTCTCCCGCAGCGCCTCGCCTTTTGGCGTCAGCGCGATCAGCACCTGCCGCTCGTCCTCGGTGCTGCGTGTCCGCTTGATCAGTTCGGCCGCCTCCAGCCGCTTGAGCAGCGGCGTGAGCGTGCCGGAGTCCAGGTGCAGCCGCGCGCCGATGTCTTTCACCGGTACGCCATCGCGCTCCCACAGCACCAGCATGACCAGATATTGCGGATAGGTGAGTCCGAGCCGGTCGAGCAGCGGCTTGTAGACGCGGTTGAACGCGTGCGCGGTGGAGTACACCGCAAAGCAGAGCTGATTATCGAGCTTCAGCGGCAGGTCAGCCGCATGTTTTCTGGCCATCACAACCTCGTCAACGGGCGGCGCCCCCCGCCCCGATTCGGAGCCGTAAGCGCTTGATTTCAATCGTATACAATTAAATTGCGACCTCCGCAATAATTCACATTGTGCAAAATCTAATTGTGTGCAATACATTTTTCACCGAAACGGCAAACCCAGAGGAGACCGACATGTCCGTGAACGTGCTCTACAAGACCAGCGCCAAGGCAACCGGCGGCCGCGATGGCCACGCCGCCACCCTCGACGGCGCACTCGACGTCAAGCTCGCCACCCCGAAAGAACTCGGCGGCGGCGGTGGCGCCGGCAACAATCCCGAGCAACTGTTCGCGGCCGGTTATGCCGCCTGCTTCATCGGCGCAATGAAATTTGTCGCTTCGCAAGGCGGGCCGAAGGTGCCGGCGGATGCTTCGGTGACCTCCACCGTCGGCATCGGCCCGCGCTCGGCAGGCGGCTTCGGGCTCGATATCGAACTCGCCGTTTCGCTGCCCGGCCTTCCCAAGGCGGATGCGGAAGCCCTGGTCGCGAAGGCCCACCAGGTGTGCCCCTATTCCAACGCCACGCGCGGCAATGTCGACGTGCGCCTGACCGTCGTCTGACGACGATGTCCGAACGGCCCGCCGCTGGGTATCGGCGGGCCGTTCGTCCCGTGGAATTTCACCTCGTGCTACGGCGGCCGCGTCATGCGCCTGTGCGCGAGACGCCATTGCCGCCGCGCCAGAAGACCGCTAGCTCAAAGCCTCCATTTCTCATCCTGAGCGAAGGTCTTCTCCATGAGTTCTTCCGGCGCAATGACCGGCCTGCGCGTGATCGATCTGACGCGCGTGCTTGGCGGCCCCTATTGCACGCAAATCCTCGCCGACCATGGCGCCGACGTGATCAAGATCGAGCCGCCGGCCGGCGACGAAGTGCGCGACTGGGGCCCTCCGTTCCACGAGGAGGATGCGGCCTATTTCGTCGGCATCAACCGCAACAAGCGCTCGATCGGCCTCGACCTCGCGTCCGAAGGCGGACGCGCGGTGCTGATGAAACTATTGGAGACGGCCGACGTCCTGATCGAGAATTTCAAGCCGGGCACGCTCGACAAATGGGGCATCGGCAACGACGTCTTGCGCGCGAAGTTTCCGAGGCTGGTGCATTGCCGGATTTCCGGCTTCGGCGCCGACGGTCCGCGCGGCGGCAATCCCGGCTATGACGCGATCATCCAGGCCATGACCGGCATGATCGCGGCGACCGGCTCGCCCGAAAGCGGCCCGATGCGGATCGGCGTACCCCTGGTCGACATCACCACCGGGCTTTACGCGGCGATCGGTATCCTGATGGCGCTGTCGGAGCGGCAGCGTTCGGGGCTTGGCCAGTTTCTCGAAACCACGCTGTATGAAACCGGTCTGGCGATCATGCATCCGCACACCGCGAACTATTTCATGCATGGCAAGCCGCCGTCGCTCACCGGCAATGAGCATCCGAACCTCGTTCCTTACGCGATCTTCCCGACCAAGACCGACAACATCTTCATCGGCGTCGGCAATGACGGCACCTTCCGCAAGCTCGCCAAGGAAATCGGTAAGCCCGAACTCGGTGCCGATCCGCGCTTTGCCCGCAACAAGGACCGTATCGCCAACCGCGAGGCGCTGCGCGTCGAGCTCGCCGCCGTGTTCAGCCAGCATGAGGCCGAACCGCTCTGCAATCGGCTGCTGGCGGCGGGACTGCCGGCCGGTCCGGTGCAGAAGATCGACCAGGCGCTGACCAATCCCCATACGCTGCATCGTGGCGATATCATCGAAAAGGACTGGTACAAGGGCGTCGCCTCCCCGATCCGGCTGGAGCGGACCAAGCCCAGCCTGCGCCGCACGCCGCCGAAATTCAGCCAGCACACATCGGAGGTGCTGGGCGAGTTCGGCTACTCGAAAGGCGAGATCGAGGCGCTGGTCGCCAAGGGCGCGGTCTGCGGCTCGGAGCGCAAGCGGTAAACGTCGTCGCCCCTGCGAACGCAGGGGCCCATACGCCGCGGCTTCGCTTTGGGCGCTATGGTAGCCGCTCTGCTTCAACCACAGACGGCTGTGGTTATGGGCCCCTGCGTTCGCAGGGGCGACGGGTATCATTGGCGCCTTCGCCTATTTTCCGGCTTCCCCAGCCGCACGCTTTCCCACTAGCATCCTTTCGCTTATAGGGTCATTTGCACGTCATCCGGCGCTGCTATCGCGCGAAACGAAGGTGACGACCCCAACCTGGAGGAATATTACATGGCATTTCGACAATTCGGCCCAGCCGCGGCAATCACTGCTGCGCTGGCGTTCGCAACACCTGCCCACGCTGTGACCGAGATCCAGTGGTGGCACGCCATGACCGGCGGCAACAACGACATCGTCAACAAGCTCGCCGAGGAGTTCAACGCCAGCCAGTCCGACTACAAGGTCGTGCCGTCCTACAAGGGCAGCTATCCCGACACCATGAACGCCGGCATCGCGGCGTTCCGGGCCGGCAACGCGCCGCATATCATGCAGGTGTTCGAGGTCGGCACCGCCACCATGATGAGCGCCACCGGCGCCATCAAGCCGGTTTACCAGCTCATGAAGGATGCCGGCGAGCCGTTCGACCCCAAGGCGTACCTGCCGACCATCACCGGCTACTACTCGACCTCCAAGGGCGACATGCTTTCGTTCCCCTTCAATTCCTCATCGACGGTGATGTGGATCAACAAGGACGAATTGAAGAAGGCCGGTGTCACCGAAATCCCGAAGACCTGGCCGGAAGTGTTCGAGGCCGCCAAGAAACTGAAGGCGGCCGGGCATGCGACCTGCGGCTTCTCCAATGCCTGGGCGAGCTGGGTGCATATCGAGCAGTTCTCGGCCTGGCACAACGTGCCGATCGGCACCAAGGCCAACGGCCTCGACGGCTTCGATACCGAGCTGAAGTTCAACTCGCCGCTGCACGTAAAGCATCTGCAGAACCTCGTGGATCTGCAGAAGGACAAGACCTACGACTATGGCGGACGCACCAGCACCAACGAAGCCCGCTTCGGCTCCGGCGAATGCGCGATCTTCTTGACCTCGTCGGGCTATTACGCCACCGCCAAGGGCACGGCCAAGTTCGACTTCACCTCGGCGCCGATGCCCTATTACCCTGATGTCGCCGGCGCCCCGCAGAACTCGATCATCGGCGGCGCGTCGCTCTGGGTGATGGGCGGCAAGAAGCCGGAAGAGTATAAGGGCGTCGCAAAGTTCTTCACCTTCCTGTCGGACACCAACCGCCAGGCCAAGCTGCATCAGGAGTCCGGCTATCTGCCGATCACCAAGGCGGCCTACGAGAAGTCGATCAAGGACGGCTTCTATGAGAAGAACCCGACCCTGCAGACTCCCTTGAAGGAACTCACCAACAAGGAGCCGACCGAGAACTCGCGCGGCCTGCGCTTCGGCAACATGGTGCAGATGCGCGACCTCTGGTCCGAGGAGATCGAGGCGGCGCTGGCCGGCAAGAAGTCCGCGAAGGAAGCCCTCGATGCCGCCGTTTCCCGCGGCAATGCGGTGTTGCGCACCTTCGAGAAGACTGCAAAGTAGGCGAAGCCGAACTAGGCTACTGGCGCTCCCTCCCGAAACCTGGGAGGGAGCGCTTGCATCACCGGTAAGCCCGCGACGCCTGAATGGAAAAATCCACCGTCTTCAACAACCGCCTGCTGCCCTATTTGCTGCTGCTGCCGCAGCTCGTCATCACGGTTGTTTTCTTCTACTGGCCGGCAAGCCAGGCGATCTGGCAGTCCTTCCTGCGCGAGGACGCGTTCGGCCTGGTCTCCGAATTCGTGGGGCTGGAAAATTATCAGGCCCTGTTCGCTCAGCCGGAATATTACCGGTCGATGCTGACGACGGTGATCTTCTCGACGCTGGTTGCAGCGTTGTCGCTCTCGATCGCGCTGTTGTTCGCGACCCAGGCCGACAAGAATCTGAAGGCCGCGCCCGCCTACAAGACGCTGATGATCTGGCCCTATGCGGTGGCGCCCGCAGTAGCCGGCGTGCTCTGGTTCTTCATGTTCCAGCCTTCGCTCGGCATGCTCGCGCGTCCGCTGCGCGGCATGGGTCTCGACTGGAATCCGCTGCTTAACGAGAACCACGCCATGATGCTGGTGGTAATGGCGTCCGTCTGGAAACAGATCTCCTACAATTTCCTGTTCTTCTTGGCCGGCCTGCAATCGATCCCGAAAAGCGTGATCGAGGCCGGCGCCATCGACGGCGCCCGGCCAGTGCGCCGCTTCTGGACCATCATCTTCCCGCTGCTGTCGCCGACCACGTTCTTCCTGCTGGTGGTCAACGTCGTCTACGTCTTCTTCGACACGTTTGGCATCATCGACGCCGTCACCGGCGGCGGACCCGCGGGCGCCACCACCACCATGGTCTACAAGGTCTATGCCGACGGCCGTCTCGGCGGCGACCTCGGCGGCTCGGCGGCGCAGTCGGTGGTGCTGATGGTCATCGTGATCGCGCTGACCGCAATCCAGTTCCGCTATGTCGAACGCAAGGTGCAGTACTGATGGTCGAGCACCGCCCGCTCACCGATTTCATCGCCTACGCCGTCCTGACGCTTGGCGTGTTCATCGTCGCTTTCCCGGTTTATCTCGCGCTGGTCGCCTCGACCCATGACGCGGCGACCGTGGTCGGCGGCCACATGCCGGCGGCGCCCGGCAGCCGCACGCTGGAAAATTACTACCGCGCCATCTTCGTCGGCGGCGCGCGCACCAGCCGCGAGCCGGTGGCCAACATGCTGATCAATTCCTTCATCTCGGCGATCGGCATTGCAGTGGGCAAGATTTTCATCTCGATCCTGTCGGCCTATGCGGTGGTCTATTTCCGCTTTCCCTTCCGCAAGACTGCGTTCTGGATCATCTTCATCACGCTGATGCTGCCGGTCGAAGTGCGGATCTACCCGACCTACAAGGTCGTTGCCGACCTGCGCATGCTCGACACCTATGCCGGGCTGATACTGCCGCTGATTGCATCCGCTACTGGCACCCTGCTGTTTCGCCAGTTCTTCATGACCGTGCCGGATGAACTGCTGGAAGCCTCGCGCATCGACGGCGCCGGACCTTTCCGCTTCTTTTGGGATACGCTCTTGCCGCTGTCGGTGACGACCATGGCGGCGCTGTTCGTCATCCAGTTCATTTATGGCTGGAATCAATATCTCTGGCCGCTTTTGATCACGACGCAGGATTCAATGCAGACCATCGTGATCGGCATCAAGAAGATGCTGGTGACGACCGACGAACTCGCCGAATGGCAGCTCGCAATGGCGACCGCAGTCCTCGCCATGCTGCCGCCGGTCGCGGTCGTCATATTCATGCAGCGGCTGTTCGTGCGCGGCCTGGTCCAGACGGAAAAGTGAGGAGGCGAATAGTGAGTAGCGAATGGCGAATGGAGAATACTGGGAGCGTCCCGGCGCGCCGCGCTTCCCTACTCGCTATTCGCCATTCGCTATTCGCCGGTGCAACCCATGGCTAATGTAGCGCTCCGCAACGTCCGCAAAACCTATCTTGGTGGCTTCGAGGCCATCAAAGGCATCGATTTCGAGGTCGGCGATGGCCAGTTCTGCGTGCTGGTCGGCCCGTCCGGCTGCGGCAAGTCCACGCTGCTGCGCATGGTGGCGGGGCTGGAGACTATCACCGGCGGTGAGATCGATATCGGCGGGCGCGTCGTCAACCAGATCGAGCCGGCCGACCGCGACATCGCAATGGTGTTCCAGAACTACGCGCTCTATCCGCACATGAGCGTCTACAACAACATGGCCTACGGTCTGCGCAATCGCCGCATGGCGGAGGGCGAGATCAAGACGCGTGTCGAGGAAGCCGCGCGCATTCTCGAGCTCGGCGCAATGCTCGAACGCAAGCCGCGGCAATTGTCCGGCGGCCAGCGCCAGCGCGTGGCGATGGGCCGCGCCATCGTGCGGCAGCCAAAAGTGTTTCTGTTCGACGAGCCGCTATCGAACCTCGACGCCAAACTGCGCATCGCCATGCGGGTCGAAATCCGCAAATTGCAGCGTCGGCTGTCCACGACATCGATCTACGTCACCCACGACCAGCTCGAGGCGATGACGCTGGCCGACATTCTCGTGGTGATGAACGGCGGCCAGGTCGAGCAGATCGGCAATCCGCTGGAAATTTACCAGAAGCCCGCCACCACCTTCGTTGCCTCGTTCATCGGCGCCCCGCCGATGAACCTGATGCCGCTGCGCTCCGAATTGAAATCGCAACTGGCCGGCGATGCCCGCGCCGCCGAAGCCGGCATCATCGGCATCCGGCCAGAGGACTTTGTGATCTCGAACCAAACGGTGTCCGGTGGCGTGGCGCTCGGCCTCACCGTGGAAGCGATCGAGCGCGTCGGCGCCGAGACCTTCCTCTACGGGACGAGGCAGCAGGAAATGCAGGGGGTAGCCGCCACCCCGGGCGAGCTGCCGCCGGGGGAAATCATCGTGCGCATTCCCGGCGCCGTCGGCCCCGCCATCGGCGAGCGAATCAGGGCGGTGGCTGCGCCCGACAAGCTGCATCTATTTACCGCTGACGGGAGGAAGCGAGTCAGTTGAGGTCGTCATTCCGGGGCGGCGCGAAGCGTCGGTGCGCAATAGCGCACCTGAGAATCTCGCGCCAACAACCTCGAGATTCCGGGTTCAGTCGCTGGCGCGCCTGCCCCGGAATGACGGTGGAAAACCCCGCCACCGCCGATTTACGCTGCATTCAGAGGTGCTTGAACCCTCCCCAAATCACCCCCATATTCCCTCCTGACCGGACGGCAAGTCGGCCGGCCGGTTGAATGGGGCGCCGCAAGGGCCCCTCAAAGTCGCTTCGAGAGGACTTTGTGATGTCTCGTGTTCCTTCGTTATCAAGTCCGTTCCTGCTTGGGTTCGACGAAATCGAGCGTGCGCTTGATCGCGTCGTTAAAGGCGCCGACGGCTATCCTCCTTACAACATCGAGCGGTGTGACCGCGCCAACGGCCAACCCGAACGGTTGCGCATCACGCTGGCGGTAGCGGGTTTTACCCGTGACCAACTCGATGTGACGATTGAGGAAAACCAGCTCGTGATCCGGGGCCGCCAGCAGGACGACAAGGCCCGGCAATACATCCATCGCGGCATCGCCGCGCGCCACTTCCAGCGCACCTTCGTGCTGGCGGAGGGGATGCAGGTGCTGGGCGCGGATTTGAAAAACGGGCTGTTGTCGATCGACCTTGCCAGGCCGGAACCTGAAAGGGTCGTTAAGACAATCGCTATCAATGAGCACGAATAATAGTGGAACAAGGAGCGGACTCGACCGCTTAGTCTCCAGAGGAGTCGAGACCATGAGTGACGTGAGTGTGACCTTCGAATCCGAAAAGGTTTCCGTTGAGGCGCTGGCCCATCTTGGCGAAGGCCATATCGCCTACGTGAAACAAGTCCGTTCCGAGGACGTGCCGGGACTGTTTCCGCAGGCGCCGAAAATCGCGCCAGGGCTGAAACTGTTCGCGCTGCATGCCGCCGACGGCACCCCGATCATGCTGACCGACAGCCGCGAAGCGGCGATCGCCAACGCATGGAGCAACGAGCTTCAGGCCGTCAGCGTGCACTGACGCAGCTCTTGCTGCTGTCACTGACGAAGCTTCGCCGGCATCGACTGACCTGATGCCGAGTGAATGCGAGAAGAGAGTTTCGGATACGCGGGCATCGCCCGCGTATCTTCGTTAATAGCAAATTCCAATCCGCCTAGGCCGCGCGCACGGTCGAGAGGAATTTCTCCACTTCGCCCTTGAGATGATTGCTTTGTCCCAGCAGCGAGCGGGCCAGACCGTGCACATGCGTCGATGCCGCGCCGGTATCGGTCGCGCCGCGGTTGACGTCGGTGATGCTGCCCGCGACCTGCGTGGCGCCCTGCGCCGCCTGCTGCACGTTGCGCGAGATCTCCTGGGTTGTGGCGCCCTGCTCTTCCACCGCCGCCGCGATTGCCTGCGAGATTTCTGCGATGCGGCCGATTGTGCCGCCGATTTCCTGGATCGCCGATACCGATTGATTGGTCGCCGATTGCATCTGGCCGATCTGCTCGCTGATTTCCTCGGTCGCTTTCGCGGTCTGCGCGGCGAGCGCCTTGACCTCGGAGGCAACGACAGCAAATCCACGTCCCGCCTCACCGGCGCGCGCCGCTTCGATCGTGGCGTTCAGCGCCAGCAAGTTGGTCTGCTCGGCGACCGCGCTGATCATCTTGACCACTTCGCCGATCCGGCTGGCGGACTGCGCGAGATCGGCAATCCGCGCATTGGTCTGCTCGACCTGGCTGACCGCCTCGCGGGATATCTTGTGCGAATCCTGGACCTGGCGGCCGATCTCCGACACCGACGAGGCCATCTCTTCCGCGGCCGCCGCGGCGGACTGCGCGTTGGCCGAGGATTGCTCCGATGCGGAGGCAACGGTTGCCGAGAGCATCTGGGTCACTTCGGCGGTCTTGGTTAGCCGTCCGGCCGATGATTCGAGTTCGGACGAAGCGGTCGATACGGTCTGGATGATCTTTCCAATCGCGGCATCGAAGCCGTCGGCCATCTGCTGCATCGCGGCCTTGCGCTCGCCTTCGGCCTTCGACTTCAGACTTGCCTGCTCCTGTTCCATCGACTGAACGCGCAGCGCGTTGTCCTTGAACACCTGAACCGCGCGCGCCATGGCGCCGACTTCGTCGTCGCGGCTGAGGGCCGGGACCGAGACAGAGAGATCGCCGCCGGCAAGGCCCTTCATTACGTCGGTCATTTCGGCGATGGGGCGTATGACGCCGAATGCCACACCGAAAATGCCGGCGCCGATGACCAGAAACACTGCGGCCGAAACGCCCCATAGCACCCACGTGAACGTGCTGACGCGCCCCGTCGCCGCGACCTCCGTCGCCGCATTCCGGTCGTTGGTCTGCTTGACGATGTCGTCGATGATGGCGCGGTGCGCGGTATAGCGTGCGGTGATCTCGGCATAGGATTTCGCCGCAGCCGTGCCGTCGCCCTTGGCGAGCGCAGGCAACAGGCCGTCCTGGATTGCGGTCCAGAAGCGGCGCACCTCGCTGTCGGACTTCTCGACCAACTTCGTCTTCAGCACCGGATCGAGATCGGATTTGGTCCAGAAATCGTGCCGCTCGTCATATTCCTTCTTGAGCTGCGCAATACGGTCGCGATGCGACGAAAGCTGCGCCGGATCGTGCAGAACGAGGGTGGCCTCGAGATAGGCCTCGATGACATATTCGGGCGGAGGCAGGATGTCGGCGATGAGGTCGTTGCCGAGCTTGATCTGGCTATAGAGCGGGCCACCGACCTTGAGCTGCGACAGCGCATAAACGCTGGTGGCAATCACGGCACCGAGGCCTAAGGCGGTAACCAATCCGAAAATCAAAATTGCGCGCGAAATCGTCAGGCGCAGCGTCATGGCAATGTTCTCCGGGCCTAGTAAAAAATCCCAGCGCCCGAAATAAGCTGCTATTTAGCTTAAAATTGCGTTTATTCTGGCGTACTACCGCCCGGAAACTGTTCCGACGCGCGGATTACGCCGCGCTCGCCGGCGGCAGCGCCAGCACCGAATAGATCGCCTGAGCGTCGCGGGAGGCGCGCAGCTTCTTGGCGACGTCCTGGTCGCGCAACAGCCGGGCGATTCGGGCCAACGCCTTCAGATGATCGGCGCCGGCGCCTTCCGGGGCCAGCAGCAGGAATATCAGGTCGACCGGCTGGCCGTCCATCGCCTCGAAATCGATCGGGCGTTCCAGCCGGGCGAACAGCCCGAACAGCTTTTCCAGTTTCGGCAGTTTGCCGTGCGGAATGGCGACGCCATAGCCCACCGCGGTGGTGCCCAGTTTCTCCCGCTGCAACAGCACCTCGAATACGGAGCGCTCGTTCTGGCCGGTCAGGGCGGAAGCGCGCGCGGCCAGCTCCTGCAGCGCCTGCTTCTTGCTGATGACCTTCAAAGCGGGGAGAATCGCCTCGGGTGCGACCAGATCGGTAATCGTCATGGGGCGTTCCGAGGTGAATTAAACCGTCAGGTTGCGAGATAGGTTCTAGAACCGGGGTGTCAACAAGATGAGACGGGAGGCAGGGTTAAGCCCGGGTCCCGATTTGCACGGCTTCTACTCCAACGCACGCGCGGTGCCAACTCCCGAAGGGCCAGTTCCTGCACCTCATGCTTTAAAGAGCGGCGGACCATAGGGAGGGCGAATGGGGGCGTCAATGCCATGGGCATGGTTCTCAGGGGGTAACCGAGGGAGGATCGATCCAGCCGACGTTGCCGTCCGGCCGGCGGTAAATGATGTTCACCCGGCCGCTGGACCCGTGCTGAAACACGATGCAGGCGGCCCCCGTCAGATCGAGTTCCATGACCGCCTCGCTGACCGAGAGCCGCTTCAGCGACGTGGTCGCCTCCGCGATGATGACGGGGCTGTAGGATGTGACCTCTTCGTCGCCTCCCGCCGGCGCCTCGATCACATAGCTCGGCGCATCGAGCACCGGGGTATTGATCTCGGCCAGCGCCGCGGAGGCCGCATAGGCCTTGCGGGCCGAGCGGTCCTTCAGCCGGCTCTTGTAGCGGCGCAGGCGCTTCTCGATCATCAAGAGCGCCTGGTCGGCGCTGGCATAGGCATCGGGAGCATTGGAATCGGCCTCCAGCGTAATCCCGGAGTCCAGATGCAGCGCGCAATCGGTGCGGAAGCCGAAGCCATCCTTGCTCAGCGTGATGTGGCCGGAATAGTTGCCGTCGAAATACTTTCTCAAGACCTCATCGGTGCGCTCGCTGACGCGCGAACGAAGCGCCTCGCCGACACTGATGCTTTTCCCGGAGATTCGAAGGGTCATTTGATGCCTCGCTTGATGCCTCGACTACTCTGGTGTTGCCGGAGCATGGCCCATTCGGAAAGCCGGTGTCGCCTTCCGGGCCGCGCTCTGTCGGGGACCTGACACTATCGCGATCTGACGCGAACGCAATCAGGCCGGCGCTGCATCGCGGGACCGGTCGGAGGAAGTGGCGGGAGCGGAAAGGGCGTTACCGAGCATGCTCTGTTTGTCGCGGCGGCGCTGGACCGAAGAAGGAATGCGCATGGCTTCGCGGTACTTCGCGACCGTGCGGCGGGCAATATCAATGCCCGATTCGCGCAATCGTTCCACGATTGTATCGTCGGAGAGGATCGCGCTCGGCGCTTCCGCATCGATCAATTGCTTGATGTGGTGGCGGACCGCTTCCGCCGAATGCGCCTCGCCGCCGTCGGCCGAAGCAATCGAGGCGGTAAAGAAATATTTCAGCTCGAAACTGCCGCGATTGGTCGCCATGTATTTGTTGGCGGTGACCCGCGACACCGTGGATTCATGCATCTGGATCGCGTCCGCCACCGCTTTCAGATTCAGCGGCCGCAGATGCGCGACGCCATGGGTGAAGAATCCGTCCTGCTGGCGGACGATTTCGGTGGCGACCTTCAGGATGGTGCGGGCGCGCTGATCGAGTGCGCGCACCAGCCAGGTCGCGTTCTGCAGGCAGTCGCTGAAATAGGATTTGTCGCCGTCCTTGCGGATCGTCTTCGACAGCTCGGTGTAATAGACTTGATTGACCAGCACGCGCGGCAAGGTGTCGCTGTTGAGTTCGACATGCCATCCGCCGTCCGGGCCGGGCCGCACATAGACGTCGGGCACCATGGTCTGGGTGCGCGCCGAGCCGAACTTGAGGCCGGGCTTCGGATCGAGACGCCGTATCTCACCGATCATGTCGGTGATGTCTTCGTCGTCGACGCCGCACAGTTTGCGTAAAGACGCAATGTCGCGCCGCGCCAGCAGACCGAGATTTTCCACCAGCGCTTGCATGGCCGGGTCGTAGCGGTTGAGTTCGCGGAGCTGGATCGCAAGGCACTCGCTCAGGTTCCGCGCGCACACGCCGGGCGGATCGAACGTCTGCAGCACCGCGAGCACGGCACCGACGTCCGCCTGCGAGGCGCCCAGGCGCTCGGCAGCCTGCCCCAGATCCGGCGGCAGATAGCCGGCATCATCGACCAGATCGATCAGGTACTGCCCGATCATGCGCTGCGCCGGCGCGCTGAAGGCGACCGCGAGTTGTTCGGCGAGGTGGCTGGATAGCGTCACCTCAGCGGCGACGAAGGCTTCCAGATTGTATTCGTCGTCATTGGAGGCGCCCCCGCCCCACTCGGTGTAGGCGGTCGGCGCCGCGTCCTGTGCGGCGCGCGCGGCGGCTTCGGCGGGCTCTTCGGAAAAGACGTTGTCGAGCGGGGTGTCGAGCGTCTGCTCGATCTCGGTCCGGCTGCCGAGGTCGCGGTTTAGCCAGTCCTCTTGGCCGGGCTCGAAGGTCTCGCTCCCTGGGCCGGTGCTCATATCGGAGGCATCGCCGCCGCCATTCTCACCATAGCTGCCGGAGTCGGAGAATTCGGCGCGCTCGGGTACCGGCTCGCCTGCAACCGGCGGTTCGGGGCCGTCGCTGGCCCGTTCCAGCAGCGGATTGCGCTCCAATTCCTCCTCGACGAAAGCCGAGAGGTCGAGATTGGACAATTGCAGCAGCTTGATCGCCTGCATCAATTGCGGCGTCATCACCAGCGACTGCGACTGCCGGAACTCTAATCTCTGCGTCAGCGCCATGAGGCCAAGAACCGATCTACCAAAAGTTGGTCCGATTCTTGCTTATATTAGTCCAACGCCCTTGTACACGCCTTGACGAATGCGAAAATTGGGCTATGGCGCGATCAGCGACCGCGGGAAGCCGAGCCGGTCCCGGGCGCGCCAGAAAATCCTGATTGAGTGCAATACCTTATGAACGAACCGCCGATATTTTGTCGGGTCGTGCGCTATAGTCGGAATTCCTCGCCAAGGTAAAGACGGCGTACATCCGGATCGTTGACGATCTCTTCCGGACTGCCCTCGGTCAGTATCTGTCCGGCATAGACGATATAGGCGCGGTCGGTGAGGCCGAGCGTTTCGCGGACATTGTGGTCGGTGATCAGGACGCCGATGCCACGGTTGGTGAGGTGGCGGACCAGGTCCTGAATGTCGCCGACCGCGATCGGATCGATGCCGGCAAAGGGCTCGTCCAGCAGCATGTAGTTCGGACGCGTCGCCAGCGCGCGCGCAATTTCGACGCGGCGGCGCTCGCCGCCGGAGAGCGCGATCGATGGCGATTTGCGCAAGCGCGTGATGTTGAACTCGTCGAGCAGCGAATTGAGTTCGGCCTCCCGCTTCTTGCGGTTGGGCTCGACGACCTCAAGCACGGCGCGAATATTCTGTTCGACGGTGAGGCCGCGAAAGATCGAGGCTTCCTGCGGCAGATAGCCGATGCCGAGCCGCGCGCGCTGATACATCGGCAGTTGCGTCACGTCGTGACCGTCGAGTTCGATGGCGCCGCGATCCGCCTTGATCAGGCCGGTGATCATGTAGAACACGGTGGTCTTGCCGGCGCCGTTCGGGCCGAGCAGACCGACCGCCTCGCCGCGGCGAACATAGATGCTGACGCCGCGCACCACTTGCCGTGTGCCAAAACTTTTTTCCACGCTGTGCACAGCGAGAAAGCCGGGCCGCTTGACGAGGCGTGGCGCTTCGCCGCCATTGACCTTGGCGCGAGGCGCCTGTGCCCGTGAACGCGCTCTCTCCTCGCGAGGTTCGACGTGGGGCTCAGGCTGCGGCAATTGCAGCCCGGGCAGCGAAGCCGAACGGGCCATTGGCGGCGCATCGCGCACCGGGCTCGCCAGCATGTCGCCGAAGGAATCGCCAAGCGCGGTGATGTCCTCGCGCGAACGCGCAAAGCCTACAGGGCCGCGTTTCGCGGGGCGTCGACGGAACATGCCGAATAAATCCACCATCCCGCTTCGCTTATGCCTTTCACGGTGATTCCGCGACGCGCCCGCCGGCGAATCGCTTCGCTAGCGAACCATGAATGAATGGATGTCCCTGCCCAGCGAAACACCCCGCCGTGCGCCCTGTAGATACAGGTTCGCGCTATCGGCTTCAACCGTGACCGGCCCAAATAATCTTTAAGACGCTGATCTGGCTTATTTTTTACCAGGGATCAGCGAGGGTATCTGAACCGGAGCGGCCTTCGACCCGCCCGATCCCGACCCGCAATTCTCTCCCTGGATGAACATGCCCTGCACCTTGCCGCTGTCGGATTCGACGCGCGACACGCCGGTCGTCATGTCGACCTTGAGGCGGTCGCCCTTGAGCACGTTCTTGCACTGGGTCAGCACGACCCCGCCCACCATGGTGATGAGGTTGGCCCGCGTGTCGAAAATCGCAGTCTCGCCGGTCACAACCTGGTCCTTCTGCGTGACCACGACGGAGCCCTTGGCTTCGAGCCGGCGGATAGACGAGCTGCCGCCGGGTCCGGGGCTCGCGGACTGCATCGACGCGGATTTCGATCCCTTGGGCGTAGCGGGCGGCGCGTCCGACGCCGGGCCGGAGTCGTAAAACACCACCAGCGACTTCGAGGTCATGGTGGTATCGCCCTGCACGACCTTCACGTTTCCGGAAAAGGTCGCCTCCTTTTTCTTGTCGCGCATCTCGAGCGAGGCTGCCTCGATTTGAATCGGCTGATCGCGGTTTTGCGAAAAGCCCTGCATCGCATTCGGCACGCCCGACATGGCGCCTTGCGCGAAGGCGCCATCGGAGGCGGTCAACGCGAGCACAAGCGCTGCGGCCGCAAACCTGTGCGAGAACAACTGCATCATAGGATATCATTTCGTATTGGCGGACTTGCCGCTGATGGACCGCGTCTTCGGCGCTGGCTGCGGCTCGGGCTCAGGTGCCGGAGCGCTTTCCATGACCAGGTTCATCACGACATTGCCTTCGAAGCGCACGATCTCGCCGCTGTTGATGATCCTGAGCCGGTCGGCGGTGAGCGTACCGTTCAGCAATTTGACGTCGACATGCTCGTCCGACGTCACCGTCCCCTTGTTGATGTCGACATAGGCCTGCGACAGTTTCGCCTCGTAGCCGGTGGAGGATTGCAGGAAGATATCCTTGCGCAGGTCGAGCATCTGCTGCTTGCTGTCGAAAAATCCCGTGCGGGCATCCATCGTCACCGTGCTCTTGTCCTCCATCATGACCTTGGCCCGCAGCGTCTGGAGTTCGACGTGATCGGGGTTGGCCAGATCCTGGATCGCCGCCTTGGCCCACAAATCGTAGGGGCGCTGGTCGGTGGAGAAGCCGGCCAGGTGCGGCGTTTCCATGGTGATCTTGGTTCCGGACACGACGAGATTGCCCATGTCGACCGGCAACTTCGAGAGCCCCGTGATGCGGAACGGGTTGAAGATCGAGATCGCGACGATCCCGGCCATGGCCAGCAGCACGGCTGCCGGAACCGCGACCCGCAGCACCCGCACCATCCGGCTATGGCGGGCGGCCGCGGCAAAACGGGCCTCCATTCCGGTGGCAAAGGCTGGGTTCTGTATCGAGTTCACCGCGGCTCCAAAGACGCCCAAGAGAGCGTCATCCTACCCGCAATCGCGGGATTATGCAGCCCGGACACTCGCGATGAGTGTGACCGAAACGGGGCGGAAGCGGGCAGCCCGGCGCTTCAAATGGTCCCGGTCACGAATGCGCGAAGATGTCCTCGGCCTCCCAGCCGCCGAGATCGAGTATTGCCCGGGTCGGCAGGAAGTCGAAACAGGCCTGCGCCATCGCTGTCCGTCCCTCGCGCGCCAGCATGGCATCGAGCCGCTCGCGAAGGCCATGCAGATGCAGCACGTCGGACGCGGCATAGGCGAGCTGCGCCTCGCTCAAATTCGCTGATCCCCAGTCGCTCGACTGCTGTTGCTTCGACAGATCGATGTTGAGCAGCTCGCGCACCAGGTCCTTCAGGCCGTGGCGGTCGGTATAGGTGCGGCTCAGCCGCGAGGCGATCTTGGTGCAATAGACCGGCTGCGGCATCACGCCGAAGGTGTTGTAGAGCACGGCGACATCGAAGCGGGCGAAGTGGAAGATCTTCGTGATCGCGGGATTGGCGAGCAGCGCCTTCAGGTTCGGCGCGTCGGTGTGGCCTTTCGGGATCTGGATGACATCAGCGCTGCCATCGCCGTTCGATATCTGCACCACGCAGAGCCGGTCACGATGCGGATTGAGCCCCATGGTCTCGGTATCGATCGCCACCGAATCCTTGTAGCGGGACAGATCGGGTAGGTCGCCACGATGCAGGCGGATTGTCATGAAGGGAAGCCTCGTCTTAGTCGATTCGACGGAAACACTAGCGCCCGGAGCCGCGGGTGGCGAGCGGCCAACCATGGCTTATAGGCCGGGAATTGGCGGCTTTGTGGTGATTTTGTCCGCTTTGTCGGGCGATCGATTGCTCTGCGCGCTGAGGAGCGTCTCCGCAACGGCCCGGAATAGCCGGCCACGCCAGGTTCGGGACCGCTCAGGCCGTCTTCGGCTCGGACGATTTCGGGGGCGGAAGCTCCGGACTGCGGCTCAGCAATGAAAGCACTCATCTCTGGAAACATGCGGCTATCGATAATTGTTCTTGGGCAAGCTGACTTGCCGCAGTGGCGTGCGACAACGAGCCGTTGCGCTGTTCCCGAAATGTTGTCTGCGGCTCAGGAGCGGGCGAAGGCTCCCCCTCGTGACCGGACAGGTCCCGCTGACTACTCGCAGATGCCGGATTTTGGGCATGGGCAGTGGTGCCCAGGAAAGGACTCGAACCTTCACGGCCGTGAAGCCACTGGCACCTGAAGCCAGCGCGTCTACCAATTCCGCCACCTGGGCCCGGGCGGGTTAGTAAGGATCAGTCACGCGCTTGTCAAATCGCTTCAGCACCATCCGAAATCCGCTGTACAGCGGGCCCACGTTGGCGTATCGCGAATCCGCTAAATCCAACCTATATCTTCGAATTTGACCGGCAGGAATTGACCCCGATGGCATTGCACGCGGCAGCGAACCTGGAAACGCTCATCACGGTGTTTGGCGGATCGGGCTTTCTGGGACGAAACGTGGTCCGGGCGTTGGCCAAGCGCGGCTATCGGATTCGGGTCGCGGTGCGGCGGCCCGAACTGGCGGGGCACCTGCAGCCGCTCGGCCGCGTCGGCCAGATCCACCCCGTGCAGGCCAATCTGCGCTACCCGGCTTCGGTGGAGGCGGTGATGCGCGGTTCCGAAGCCGTGGTCAACCTGGTCGGCACCCTGGCCGAGAGCGGCGCGCAGACCTTCGACGCGGTGCAGACCAAAGGCGCCGAAACCATCGCCAAGGCCGCCGCCGCCATCGGCGCGCAGGTGGTGCATGTATCGGCGATCGGCGCCGACGAGAATTCGCCGTCGGCCTACTTCCGCTCCAAGGCTTTAGGCGAGAAGGCCGTGCTGGCGGCGGCGCCATCGGCCACGATCCTGCGGCCGTCGCTGCTGTTCGGGCCCGAGGATCAATTCACCAACCGCTTTGCGTCGCTCGCCCGGATATCGCCGTTCCTGCCGCTGATCGGCGGCGGCGAGACACGGATACAGCCGGCCTATGTCGCCGACGTCGCCAACGCGGTTGCCGACGCCGCCGAGGGCAAGACCAAGCCGGGCGTGACCTACGAGCTCGGCGGGCCCGATGTGCTGACCATGCGCGAGATCATGGAAATCATCCTCAAGATCACCGACCGCAAGCGCATGCTGATTTCGCTGCCGTGGGGGCTGGCGAAGCTAAAGTCGCAGTTCCTGCAATTCGCGCCGGGTCCGCTCACGCTGACGCCAGACCAGGTGGCGATGCTGCAAGTCGACAATGTCGTGTCGGACGAAGCGAAGGCGGCTGGCCTGACGCTGCAGGGGCTCGGCATTACGCCGGAGGCTATGGAAGCGATCGCCCCGCAATATCTCTGGCGCTTCCGCGCCGCCGGGCAGTTTCAACGGAAGAGCGCGTAGTCTTCGTAGCGAATCCGTAGGGTGGGCAAAGGCGCTCTTGCGCCGTGCCCACCATTCAATATCGCGCTCGTGATGGTGGGCACGCTTCGCTTTGCCCACCCTACACTCTACAATTCGAGAACTACCTCCCCAGCGCCAGCGCGATCAGGCCGAGCGTGCCGAGGGCGACGCGCCACCATGCAAAAAACGTGAATCCGTGGCGGGTGACGTAGGTGAGGAACGTCTTCACCACGATGGTCGCGGTGACGAACGAGACTACGAAGCCGACCGCGATGATACCTATGTGATCGGTCGTCATCTCGGCGCGGTTCTTGTAGAAATCATAAGCGAACGCGCCGATCATGGTCGGGATCGCGAGAAAGAACGAAAACTCCGCGGCCGATCGCTTGTCACCGCCGAGCAGCATCGCCGCCACGATGCTGGCGCCGGAGCGCGACACGCCGGGAATCATCGCCACGCATTGCGCAATGCCGATCCACAGATACATCAGCAGCGGATAGCGCGTAGCATCGTGCTGTGTCGGCTTGAGATAGAGTTGATCGACCCACAACAGAATTGCGCCGCCGACGATCAGGGTGAAGCACACCACCCACGGATTGAAGAGAAACTCTTTGATGTACTTGCCGGCAACCAGGCCGATGAGCACCGCAGGCAGAAACGCCAGCAATATGCCGATCACGAAACGCTGGTCGTCCGGATTGGTGAACATGCCGAGCGCTACGCGCCACAATTTGACGAAATAGAGCATGACGATGGCGAGGATCGCGCCGAGCTGAATCAGCACGACAAAGCTCTGCCAGAACGCGCCCTCGCCAAGCCCGAAGAATCGTTGCGCGACCAGCATATGGCCGGTCGACGAAACCGGCAGGAATTCCGTGACGCCCTCGATGATGCCGAGAATCACCGCGTTCACTACATCCGACATCATGATGTGGGTCCGTTTTGGCTGGAAAAGTCGCGTCCTTCTCGCCTATTCATCCCGATGCCGCAATCGCAAAAAAACGCCAAAGACAGGTTGCCTCTTACGTCTGCTTGGCTAGTGTCGCGATTCGCATGACGCGGCTTGACCGCTCGGGTTCCTTGAGCGTCGCCGCGAATTGTTCAAGGATTTCATGTACACGCTCTATCATCATCCGTTCTGTCCGCATTCGCGCTTCATCCGCCTAGTGCTGGGCGAACACGGCCTCGATCTGCGGCTGGTGGAAGAACGAGCCTGGGAACGGCGTGAAGGGTTTCTCGTGCTCAATCCCGCGGGCACCACACCGGTGTTGATGGCTGACGGCTTTCCGCCGATTCCCGGCGCAGGCGTCATCGCCGAATATCTCGACGAGACGCACGGCCTGGAGGCCGGCGAGCGGCGGCTGTTGCCGGCGTCGATGGCGGAGCGCGTCGAGGTGCGCCGGCTGATGGCGTGGTTCAATGAAAAATTCTTCGAGGAGGCCTCGAACCCGCTGGTAACCGAGCGCATCTATAAGCGTTTTATGAGCGAGGAGAATGGCGGCGGCGCGCCGGCGGCCGATGTGATCCGCGCAGCCAAGGCCAATGTGCGCTATCATCTGGCCTATATCGGCTGGCTGGCGCAGACGCGCAATTTCCTCGCCGGCGACCGGCTGAGCTACGCGGATCTCGCCGCCGCGGCGCACCTTTCGGCGATCGATTATCTGGGCGATGTGCCATGGAGCGAGGACGAAGCGGCAAAGATGTGGTACGCGCGGGTGAAATCCCGCCCGTCGTTCCGCCCGCTCTTGAGCGAGTGGCTGGCGGGCGTTCCGGCGTCACGCACCTACGTGGACCTCGACTTCTGAACCAGGCCGTCAAGCTCGCTGCCAGCGATCTAAAGTCCGCGCTCGTGCGCGAAGCGGAGGCGCTCGGTTTCGATTGCATCGGCGTCACCGATCCCGGCGCGCTTGGCAATGCCGGAAAGTATTTCCGCGAGTTCCTCGATGCCGGCGCGCATGGCGACATGGACTGGCTCGCCGCTCAGCCCGAGCGGCGGATGGATCCGCGCGTGCTGTGGCCGGGCGTGCGGTCGATCATCATGCTCGGCTTCAATTACGGACCCGATGACAATCCGCTCGCGCTTCTCGAAAAGCGCACCCGCGGCGCAATCTCCGCCTATGCCCAGGGCGACGACTATCACGACGTGATCAAGAAACGCCTGAAGACGCTGGCGCGGTGGCTGGTCGCGGCGTCGGGCGAGGACGTAAAGGTGTTCATCGATACAGCAGCGGTGATGGAAAAGCCGCTGGCGCAGGCGGCGGGCCTAGGCTGGCAAGGCAAGCACACCAATCTGGTCTCGCGCGAGTTCGGCTCATGGCTATTTCTCGGCGCGATCTTCACCGCCGCCGAGTTGCCGCGCGACACCGCCGACACCGACCATTGCGGCTCATGCAACGCCTGCCAGGAGATCTGCCCGACTGCTGCGTTCCCTGCACCTTACAAGCTCGATGCAAGACGCTGCATTTCCTACCTGACGATCGAGAACAAGGGCCCGATACCGCGCGAATTCCGCAAAAGCATCGGCAACCGCATCTATGGCTGCGACGATTGCCTCGCCGTGTGCCCGTGGAACAAATTCGCCCAAAAAGGCCGCGAAACCAAACTCGCCGCGCGCGCGGAATTGCGCGCGCCTTCGCTAGGAGAGTTGGCGCGGCTTGACGACGCCGCATTTCGCGCTCTGTTTTCGAAATCGCCGGTCAAGCGCATCGGCCGTGACCGTTTCGTCCGCAACGTGCTGATCGCGATCGGCAACGCGGAGGATCCGTCGCTGGCGATTGAAGCCGAGCGATTGCTTGACGATGCAAGCCCGCTCGTGCGTGGCGCAGCGGTCTGGGCGCTGTCGCAATTGGTCGAGCGGGAGAGGTTTGAAGCGCTGGCTGCGAGGGCGATAAGCGCTGAGGCTGACATAAATGTGCGCGAAGAGTGGTGCCTAACCCTGACGCAACGCAAGCCGACGGCAAACGTGCCGCCGCCGTAGATCTCACCCGTCATTGCGAGGAGCGAAGCGACGAAGCAATCCATCGTCCCGCATATGCCGAACTATGGATTGCTTCGCTTCGCTCGCAATGACGGTGGAGAGATTAGCGCTCAGGCCAAATGCCGCTTCATCTCCGGCCGTGCCTTCAGCGCCGCGCCCTGCTTGGCCACGATCTTGGCGATCCGCTCCGGCGCGAATTTGAGATCGACGAAGGCCGGCGCAGTGTTGGCGACCTCGTGATATTCCATGATCATGCCGTCGCGCAGCCGCATGACCGCGACGCCCTCGAACATCGCCCGCGCACCCTCGGCCTCCGGCAGCGTCGAGCGATAGCTGAACGTATAGCGCGCATAGAGCGTGTGGCCGTCACTGACGGGATCATGCATGTCCCAGCGAAAATCGGTCGCTGTGCGATAGAACCAATCGTCGATCATGTCAGCGATTTTTGCCCGGCCCTCGAACGCGCCGTAGAACACGTCGTGATAGACGCCGTCCTCGGTGAACAGTTCCGAGAACGCCTTGCCGTTGCGCTGCTCGACGGCGTCGCAGAAGGCGCGGAGCATGGTGGATGTGTTCATGGCGTTGTCTGCCTGTCATGCCCCGCGAAGGCGGGGCATCCAGTATTCCAGAGAGGGTGAGACAAGTCGATAAGCCGCGGCGTACTGGATCGTCCGCTGGAGCCTGTCATCGGGCGCGCGTTCGCGCGACCCGGTGGCGGACGATGACACCGAGAAATGCGGAAGGAACTCACCCGATCTCCGCCACCGCAGCGATGATCCGCGCGATGTCCTGCGGGCGCGACAGACGGTGGTCGCCGTCCTGGATCATGGTCAACACCACGTCCTCGGCCGGCAACCGGTGCGCCAGTGCGAAGGCGTGCTGCCAGGGCACGTCGGGATCCTGCGCGCCCTGCAGGATGCGCACGGGGCATCCGACCTCGATGGCGCTACCGAGCAGGAGATGGTTGCGGCCCTCCTCGATCAGCGCGCGCGTGATCGGATAGGGTGCGCCGCCGCCATACTCCGAAGGCCGCATCCACACGCCCTTGGTCCGGATCTCCTCGCGGACCTCGTCGGAGAAGCTATTCCACATCAATTGCTCGGTGAAATCAGGCGCCGGCGCGATCAGCACGAGTCCGGCGAGGTTCGCCTGCGTTGCCTCACGCTCGGCGATGGCGCGCGCCAGCAACAGCGCCAGCCAGCCGCCCATCGATGAACCGATCACGACCTGCGGGCCCCGGCAGAACTGCTCGAATACCGCAACGCTCTCTTCCAGCCAGCGTCCGATGGTGCCATCGATGAAAGCCCCACCCGATTCGCCATGGCCGGAATAATCGAATCTAATACAGGCCCGGCCGTGTTCCGCGGCCCAGGCGTTAAGCGCGAGCACCTTGGTGCCCCGCATGTCGGAATTGAAGCCACCGAGCCAAAGTAGCCCGGGTCCGCTGCCGACGCGGGCACGCACCGCGATCCGGCGGCGGCCGGTGCCCTCTCCCACCTCGATAAAGGTCGGTTCCTGGTCAATTGGCGCTGAATTTGTCGCTGAATCAGTCATTGGATCGGTCACTCTCGTCCTGCCGCTTTGTCCGCGAGCGCGCTCTATCGGTCAAGCACGAGACCGCCCGGCGCTTGCGGATCAGGCCGCCGCGCTATATTTGCCGGACGTGACCGAAATGCCTCGCATTTGACGGTTTTCGGGCGCAGACCGCGAGTTCGCTTGCTGTCTTGAGCGTATTGCTTCAAACTACGGCCCTTCTTTCACAACTTTGGAGAGTTACCCATTCGCCGTCCCAACAGAGCCCCGCCCGCTGCAACCAAAGACGGGCCGCGCACCAATGATGATATCCGCAACGCGCAAATCCAGCTGATCGATCAGAACGGCACCAACCACGGAACGGTCGAGACCGTGGTCGCCATCAAGATGGCGCTCGAGGCGGGTATGGATCTTGTCGAGATTTCGCCGAACAACAATCCTCCCGTCTGTAAGATCATGGACTACGGGAAGTTCAAGTATTCGGCACAGAAGAAAGCCGCCGAGGCGCGCAAGAAGCAGAAGATCGTCGAGATCAAGGAGATCAAGCTGCGGCCGATGATCGACGATCACGATTACGACGTGAAAATGCGCGCCATGCAGCGGTTCTTCGAGGAAGGCGACAAGGTCAAGATCACCTTGCGCTACCGTGGCCGCGAAATGGCGCACCAGGAGATCGGCACCAAGCTCCTGGACAAGGTGAAGGCCGACGTCGCCGAATTCGCCAAGGTCGAGCAGGACGCCAGGTTCGAGGGACGCCAGGTCGTGATGGTGCTGGCGCCGCGCTAGCCGTCGTCTATCGTTGTCGCCCCCGCGAAAGCGGGGGCCCATAACCACCGCACTTCATTGATAACAAAAGCCGTCTCCTATCCTGCCCGGATGGGAGGCCGCGGCGCCGCGATGAGCGCAATTGCGCTCACGCTCGGGGTCCCTGCGTTCGCAGGGACGACGGAGAAAATCAAGTCCGCGTGGCCTGCCAGGTGCCGCTGCAGCGGTCGCCGGTGATGATGCCGCTCCACGCGCCCGCGCCGCTGACGCCGGCAAGCCGGCCGCCGCCGCTGGCCTTGGAGGCGCCGACGGAAACCTTGACCGCAACCGCGCCGGTGCGATTGACCGAACCGGAAACCCGGCCACCGCCGGCCGATAACACGCGGTTACCGGCGACAGTGAAGGGGACACTGTATCCGGAACTGCAATTGCCCCGCGTCGTCGCGAAGACCACGTTCCAGATGCCGTCATAGACGCCTGCGGCCCTTCTGGTAGCCGCATCGGCACCACTAGGCGTGGCCACCGCGGCAAGTGCTGCGAACACGGGAAGCCAGCGCAGGGAGCGCAGGCCGGGAAACGCGTTAAGACAGGCAATCGATCGCTGAAATCGGGTCATTCTTCCTGCTCCGCACCGAGGTGATTAACGGCATCACGGCGTTGGTAACGGCACCACCCCCCGCGGTTCATCGTTGCCATTTGGCGTTTCCTCTGCCATAAGCCCGACCTTCATCGCCCGGCTGATCAAGGGCTGCCGTGTCGATGTCCGTGCGGGTTGCCTCGCTTTTGAGAAAAACCTGAGCACTTTCAACGCTCTAACGAGCATTTTAAGCCGCAAAAGCGCCCCTCGGGCGCGTTTTTCTGCGGCCACAGGAGAGCCAAATGCCCAAGCTGAAGACCAAGTCAGGCGCTAAAAAGCGCTTCAAGGTGACTGCCACCGGCAAAGTGATGCACGCCCAGCGCGGCAAGCGCCACGGCATGATCAAGCGGACGAAGAAGCAGATTCGTCAGCTCCGCGGCACCCGCGTGCTGTTCAAGACCGACGGCGATAACGTCAAGAAGTACTTCTTGCCGAACGCCTGATCGCGTTCACGTCATTACAGCCGAGCCGCGCCCGCGCGGCGATCCCGTCATCTTATTTGATCAAGGATACCAGTCATGTCTCGCGTCAAACGCGGTGTGACCGCTCACGCCAAGCACAAGAAAGTCTACAAGGCCGCCAAGGGTTTTTACGGCCGCCGCAAGAACACCATCCGCGCCGCCAAGGCCGCGGTCGAGAAGGCCGGGCAATACGCGTTCCGCGACCGCAAGCGCAAGAAGCGCACCTTCCGCGCGCTCTGGATCCAGCGTCTGAACGCGGCTGTGCGCCCGTACGGCATGACCTACAGCGTCTTTATCAACGGCCTCTCGAAGTCGGGCATCACGGTGGATCGCAAGGTGCTGTCGGATCTCGCCATCAACGAGCCGGCGGCGTTCCAGGCGATTGCCGAGAAGGCCAAGGCCGCCCTGGCGGCCTAATTCGCAATCGCTGCGGCGTTCTTGCAATTCCGGTGTCATGACCCGCCTTGTGCGCATTGCGCACTGGGGCGGGGCATCCAGTAACCACCGACCGACATTTTGACTCCGGGGTTACTGGATCATCCGCCTTCCGCCTTCGCTCGTTGAGCTTCGGCGGACAAGTCGCGGATGGTGAGGGTCCCGTTTGGACTGCGAGCGCGCGTTGCCCAAAGGTACCGTCGCTATGTCCGACCTAGCTCAACTCGAATCCCAAATTCTCAGCCAGATCGCCGCCGCCGGCGACGAAGCCGCGCTCGAAGCCGTGCGCGTCGCAGCACTCGGCAAGAAGGGCTCGATCTCCGCGCTGCTCGCCACCCTCGGCAAGATGTCGCCGGAGGAGCGCAAGACGCGAGGCGCCGCGATCAACCTCGCCAAGGACAAGGTTACACAGGCGCTCACGGCACGCCGCGACATCTTGAAGTCGGCCGCACTCGATGCCCGGCTTGCCTCCGAGACCATCGACGTCACACTTCCGCTGCGCGAGACGCCTGCCGAACAGGGCCGCATCCATCCGCTGAGCCAGGTCTTCGAGGAGGTCAACACGATCTTCGCCGACATGGGATTTGCGATCGCCGAAGGTCCTGATATCGAGACCGACGATTACAATTTCACGAAACTGAACTTCCCCGAGGGCCATCCGGCGCGGGAGATGCATGACACGTTCTTCTTCAATCCGAAGGAAGACGGTTCGCGCATGCTGCTGCGGACCCACACCTCGCCGGTGCAGGTGCGCACGATGTTGTCGCAGAAGCCGCCGATCCGCGTGGTTTGCCCGGGCCGCACCTATCGCATCGATTCGGACGCGACCCATACGCCGCAATTCCACCAGGTCGAAGGCCTCGTGATCGACAAGGGCTCGCATCTCGGCCACCTCAAATGGATCTTGCACGAGTTCTGCAAGGCGTTCTTCGAGGTCGACCACATCAACATGCGGTTCCGCCCGTCGTTCTTCCCGTTCACCGAACCGTCGCTCGAGGTCGACATCCAGTGCCGCCGCGACAAGGGCGAGATTCGTTTCGGCGAGGGCGAGGACTGGCTGGAGATTCTCGGCTGCGGCATGGTGCATCCGAACGTGCTGCGCGCCTGCGGCATCGACCCTGATGTCTATCAGGGCTTTGCCTGGGGCATGGGCATCGACCGCATCGCAATGCTGAAATACGGCATGTCCGATCTCCGGCAATTGTTCGAGAACGACGTGCGCTGGCTCTCGCATTACGGCTTCAAGCCGCTCGACGTCCCGACGCTGGCGGGGGGATTGAGCACGTGAATCTGAGCGCCGTATGTGAGATGGTATCGGGCGCCGCTGTGTCCTCTCTCACGACCGCCGTTGTGGAGAGAGCCCCCACCCTAACCCTCCCCCGCAAGCGGGAGAGGGAATGGACTGCGTTTGGGGTGACCAGGTTTCGTCACATGGATACGAGCTCTCCATCCGAGCAGGCGGTTAAACCCCCTCTCCCGCTTGCGGGGGAGGGTTGGGGTGGGGGTCTCTCCGCATCGGAGGTGTCGATGGTCGATCCGGAACATCCTAACTGGAAGGTCTCCGCCAGACTGCGCACGAACGCTCGTGTGCTTCGAAAAAACTCCACCGACGCGGAAAGAATTCTCTGGTCAGAGCTGCGCGGTCATCGCCTGAACGGCGCCAGCTTCCGTCGCCAGGTCCCCATCAAAAGCTACATCGCCGACTTCGTCTGCCACACCGCCAAGCTCGTGATCGAACTCGACGGCGGCCAGCACTTTTCCGATCCATCCGAACTAGCCGATGCCCGTCGCTCTGCCGTGATCGAAGCCCAAGGCTTCAGGGTTCTTCGCTTCAGCAATCTCGACGTGATGAAAAATCGCGCAGGCGTCCTTGAGACAATTGCCGCTGCCGTTGCGGAGAGAGCCCCCACCCTGGCCCTCCCCCGCGAGCGGGAGAGGGGACAAGAGAAACCATCGTCATGAAATTCACGCTCTCCTGGCTGAAGGAACATCTCGACACCGATGAGCCGCTGGAAAAGCTTGCCGACAAGCTCACCATGATCGGGCTCGAGGTCGAGAGCATCGAGGACAAGGCGAAGGCGCTCGCGCCATTCTCCATCGCGCGGGTGATCTCGGCCGAGCAGCATCCCAATGCCGATCGTCTGCGCGTCTGCATGGTCGATACCGGCAATGGTGCTGCGCCGGTGCAGGTGGTCTGCGGCGCGCCGAATGCGCGCGCTGGGCTCGTCAGCGTGTTCTCGCCGCCCGGCACGTTCATCCCGGGCAAGAACATCACGCTCGGCGTCGGCACCATCCGCGGCGTCGAAAGCCGCGGCATGCTGTGCTCGGCGGCGGAGCTGCAGCTTTCCGAGGACCATGACGGCATCATGGAGCTGCCGGCCGATGCGCCGATCGGCAAAGGCTATGCCGAGTGGGCCGGGCTTGGCGATCCCGTGCTCGAAATCAACCTCACGCCGAACCGGCAGGACTGCACCGGCGTGCATGGCATCGCGCGCGACCTTTCCGCCGCCGATATGGGCAAGCTGATCGACCCCGGCATCAGGCCGGTGAGGGGCGAATTCCCCTGCCCGGTGAAAGTGACGGTCGAAGATGCGACGCTGTGTCCGGGCTTCGCGCTGCGGCTGGTGCGCGGCGTCAAGAACGGTCCCTCACCGGAATGGCTGCAGAAGCGGCTGACCGCGATCGGGCTGCGGCCGATCAATGCGCTGGTCGACATCACCAACTTCATGACCTACGACCGGGCCCGCCCACTGCATGTGTTCGACGCCAGGAAGGTGACGGGCAATCTCACCGTGCGCCGCGCCAAGGAGGGCGAGAGCCTGCTGGCGCTCGACGGCCGCACCTACACGCTCGATCCCTCGATCTGCGTGATCGCGGATGAGCACGGCGTCGAATCGCTCGCCGGCATCATGGGTGGCGAGACTTCCGGCTGCGACGAGAATACATCAGACGTGCTGATCGAATCGGCGCTGTGGAACGCGATCAACATCGCGCAAACCGGACGCAAGCTCGGCATCAATTCGGATGCGCGCTACCGCTTCGAGCGCGGCGTCGATCCGGCCTTCATGGTGCCGGGGCTCGAGTTCGCGACCAAAATGGTGATGGAGCTCTGCGGCGGCACGCCGTCGGAGACCATGGTCGTTGGCAATGCGTTCGGCGACGACCGCATCATCGACTTCCCGCTTGCCGAGGTGAAGCGCCTCGCGGGAATCGAGGTGCCGCTGGTCGAGATGCGACGCATCCTTGGCCATCTCGGCTTCATGGTCGCCGGCAACGGCCCGGTGGTGAAGGTCGCTGTACCCTCCTGGCGCACCGACGTTCACGGCAAGGCCGACATCGTCGAGGAAATCGTCCGCATCGTCGGCGTCGACAAGGTGCCGATGGCGCCGTTCGAGCGCGGCGACGAAGCGCGCAAGCCAGTGCTGACCACGATTCAGTCCCGCACCCGCCGCGCCAAGCGCGCGCTGGCCACACGCGGCATGGTGGAAGCCGTGACGTGGTCGTTCATCTCCAAGCCGCATGTTGAGATGTTCGATCGCGATCCGCCCAGCGCTTTGCCTGACCATGCACTGGCGAACCGCCGCGGCCATCCCGAACTGTCGCTGGCCAATCCGATCGCGGCTGATATGTCCGACATGCGGCCGAGCCTGCTGCCTGGTCTCGCCACGGCGGCGCAGGCGAATATCAACCGCGGTGTTCCGGATCTGGCACTGTTCGAAGTCGGACAGGTCTTTGCCGGCGACAAGCCGGGAGATCAACTGGTTGCAGCCTCCGGCGTGCGCCACGGCTTTGCGTCGTCGAGCGGCATGGGCCGGCATTGGTCCGGCTCGGGCACAGCAGACGCGCTCGACGCCAAGGCCGATGCGTTTGCGGTGCTCGCGGCAGCCGGCGCGCCGATGCAGGCGCTGCAGATCGTTCCCGGGGGACCTGCGTGGCTGCATCCGGGTCGTTCCGGCACGATCCAGATCGGACCGCAGAACGTGCTCGGCTATTTCGGCGAACTGCATCCCCGCGCGCTGGAGGCGCTCGGCGCCGATGGCCCGATGATCGCGTTCGAGGTGATCCTCGATCGCATTCCCGACGCCAAGAAGAAGCCAACCCGCGCCAAGCCGCTGCTAGAGCTCTCCGCGTTCCAGCCGGTATCGCGCGATTTTGCCTTCATCGTCGATCGCGCCGTCAAGGCCGGCGACATCGTGCGCGCGGCGCAAGGCGCGGACAAGAAGCTGATCACGGACGTAGCCGTATTCGATGTCTATGAAGGCAAGGGCATCGACCCGACCAAAAAATCGATCGCGATCGCCGTAACAATCCAGCCGCGCGAGAAGACGTTGACGGATCAGGAGATCGACGCTGTGGCGGCGAAGATCGTGGCCGAGGTGACGAAGAAGACCGGCGGCACGTTGCGGGGATGAGCCCGCTCGGTCTCATCCCTTCCGACATCAGCCTCAACGCCGCAATCGCGATTTGCGCCGTCGCCTTCATGTCGGGCACGGCGCGGGGCTTTTCCGGTTTTGGCTCGGCGCTGATCTTCATGCCGCTGGCCAGCTCGATCGCCGACCCGCGGCTGGTGGCGGCGCTGCTGCTGATCATCGATTTCGTTGCCGCCGCGCCGCTGCTGCCGAACGCTTGGGAGAAGGCCGACCGCAAGGCGACTGCGGTCATAGTGCTGGGCGCGCTGATCGGCGTGCCGATCGGCACCTATTTCCTGAGCCGGTTAGAGCCGGTGACGACGCGCTGGATCATTTCCGTCTTCGTGTTCGCATTGCTGTTGCTCTTGCTCTCAGGCTGGCGCTATCGCGGCAAGGACCACACGGCGGTTTCGATCGGCATCGGCGGACTATCGGGCTTTTGCAGTGGCCTCGCCCAGACCGGCGGCCCACCGATCGTCGGCTACTGGCTCGGCCGCCCGATACCGTCAGTCATTGCCCGCGCCAATATCGTGCTGTTCTTCGGCGCCTCGGATTTCTTCTCCGCCGTGAGTTACGCCGCTACCGGACTGATCACGACGGATGCGATCAAGTTCGCGCTGGTGGTCGGCCCCGTCTACGGCATCGGCGTCTGGTTCGGCGCGTCGCTGTTCGGCAAGGCCAGCGAAACCGTATTCCGCTCGATCTGTTACGCGCTGATCGCGGCCGCGGTCGTCTTCGGCCTGCCGGCGCTGGATGGTGTGCTGAGATAGACACAGAGTCGTAGCAACCATTAGATCGATTGATTGTGCGCGATCGGATCGTCCGATTGCCGTGCGAGCATGACGCCGTGCTCGCCGCCGTCAAGGCGTGGCCTGGCGGCGGCGGAGGTTTTGAGCGGGACTGGAGCGACGGCCATCCTTGAGGGCGGCTGCGCGCGACGTCGTCGGAACGGCAGGTCGGGACGAAGAAACGGTGCTCCGGTCGAACCAAGAAACGGAAGGTCAGACGGTCGATGGGCTCGCGGTAAGTGTGGCGGCGGCTGGAGG
>NZ_AXAU01000032.1 GCF_000472965.1 Bradyrhizobium murdochi
AGCCTCGGATTTGGTCCGGTTCGCTGCGAAGGCTCTTCGCCAAGTCACCAGCAGAGAACGCGACAGGCCATATCGCCGCGCCGTCGCCGCAACCAGACGTGGCTCGGACAGGCTTTCCAAAACAATCCGCGCCTTCTCCTCCTCAGACCAACGCCGCCGCCGGCCCGTCTCCACCACATCAAGTCGATTCAGCGCACTGATCGTATGGCTGTCCATACGTACAGTTCTCAACCATCAGACCAGCCTGCCGCAAGGCGCCTCTCGTCGGAGGCTTACCGCGCAGCGGTCGCCGAGCGAATTGAACGTGATCGAACACCACCCGATGGTCTCGCTGACGCTATCCGGCCGTGAGCTGATGGTCGATGGCAACATCGCCAACGGATTCGCGATGACAGCGTGGCGTTCGCACGAGCGTAGCGGGCATGGGATCGCCGGTGGTCGGGCGGCTGCTCTCGATCATGACGGAGACGGCGCTGACGCGGTGGTCGCATCCGATCTTGATCGGGTCGAAGTCCGCGCCCAAACCATCAAGCCTCTATTTTGTTCCTCCAGCTATTCGCCTTAAGCGCCGATAGTCACGGCCCCGACACAACAAAATCCGACACTGCCGTCAGAAGCGTTTGATCTCGACGCCATATTTCCTCAGGGCGTAGCCAATTTGGCGCGGCGTAAGTCCAAGCAGGCGCGCCGCCTTTGCCTGTACCCAGCCGGATCTTTCCATGGCCGCGATGACACGCTCGCGATCTGCCATCTTCGCACCACCTACAAGGGCTGTGCCGACCGGTGCCAGCGGGGCGAGCTCGCTGCCGAAAGGCGGGATTGATGTAGCAGCGTCGGCCGGCGGCGCGGCCGGCTTAGCGGGCACTGGTCGGATCGGCTCCGACTGCAGCGCCATCTCCTCCGATCCGCTCTTCCACAGCATCGCGGAAAGGCACTGGCCGTGGCAGCAGGCAAAGTCGTCTCTCACGATCGATGGTCCTGGCGTCAGAGTCGCGGTACGCTGCACGCAATTCTCAAGCTCGCGGACGTTTCCGGGAAAACCGCAGTTCATCAGTACTTCAATCGCACTCGCATCGAAGTTAAGCGTGCGGCCGTTCTCTCTATTGAAATTCCTGAGAAATTCGGTCGCGAGGAGCGGAATATCACCGCGCCTTTCGCGCAACGGCGGCAGCAGCAAGGGGACCACGCTGATGCGATAATAAAGGTCGGCGCGGAACTCGTTCCTTGCCACCGCCTCTTCCAGGTTCTTATTCGTGGCGGCAATCACGCGAACATCGACCTTAATGGTCTGGTTACCGCCGACGCGCTCGAATTCCTGCTCCTGCAGTACGCGCAACAGCTTTGCCTGGAATGGGGCCGAGATCTCGCCGATCTCGTCCAAAAATAGCGTTCCCTTATCGGCGAGCTCAAAGCGCCCCTTGCGCGCAGTGAACGCGCTGGTAAAGGCGCCCTTCTCATGACCGAACAATTCGGATTCCAGTACCGTCTCAGGCAGCGCTGCGCAATTGAGTTTTATGAAGGGCCGCTTGGCGCGCGCCGACCGCTCGTGAATGGCCTTAGCGACCAGCTCCTTTCCGGTACCGGACTCGCCGCGCAACAGCACCGTGCTGTTTGATTTGGCTACGACCGCGATCTTCTCGAGCAGCCTGCGCAGCGCCGGGCTGTCGCCAATAATCCCCTCGACATGAACCTTCTTGCGCTCCCGCGCAGGCTGTTTGAGCTCGGTCAATTCCTTTTGCAGCCGATCCTTCTCCGCCATCAGTCGCTCGCGATCACACGCGAACAGGCGGTGCAGCTTCACTGTCTGCCCCGCTAGGTTGGCGATCATTGTGAGCAGCCGGACGTCGTAATCGAGCCGGGCGCTAGACGCATTGTCCAGGACGCGGTCGATCGTCAGCGTGCCCACGACATTCGCGTCGATGCGAATGGGAACGCCGATGAACGACACTCGCGTGTCGTCAGAGGCCCCGAGCACCTCCTTGTCCGCAGCACTAAAGGCGGGATGCACTGCTACATTTTCGGCGACGAGCGGCTTGTCGGACGCCACGATCTCGTCGATTACCTTCTGCGGCAGGCGCATCCGGAAGCGCTCGTCGCTCCCTTCGCTCCAGCCGGCGCCCACGGTAATGTCCGGCACGCCATCATCGTGGAACAAAGAGACGATGCCGTGCCGCATCTGCACAAACGATTGCAGAAGATCGACGACGTTGGCCAGCGTGACTTCTAGCCGGCAGGGTGCGGCGAGTACCTTCGATATTTCGAAGATCCCGATAATCGCGCTCTCGTACAACGGCACATTAGGGACCGCGTCGTCCGTCTCGGAGTTTGCGTTAGGCCTTTCGCGCACGGAAGGGATATGCAGCATCACGACGTCTCCGTTGTTATGACCATCCTCCCTTTCATCCTGTTCGGATTTGCGAATATTGTGTTGCATGTCATCCTCGATCTCGCGCCCATTTTAGGATGACGCAAGAGATAACTTCCTATTATGGCACGATGGTAAAACTTACAGCGCAATCATCGCGGCACGACGGTAAACTTACAGTGTGCTTTGACTTGCTTATTCTCTGCTCTTCCGAACTCGTCGCGCGCATTCCGTGGGAACACGAATTCCATTGATGTAGGTCAAATCAGCTGCGACGCTTGTTTCTTGCAGGTACAGTCGATCACAGGTGTTGGCCACCATTGATCGGCACCTCGGTGCCCGTGATATAGCTTGCCGCATCCGAGCACAGGAAGAAGATGACCTTCGCGACTTCTTCCGGTGTGCCCACTCGGCGCAGTGGGATATTTGGTACAAGACGCACTTCGGTGTTCGGCGACAAAATGTCGGTCTTGATCTCGCCGGGGGCGATCGCATTCACGCGAATGCCATGCGGTGCATAGTCGTGCGCCATTTCGCGCGTGAGACACGCGAGCGCAGCTTTCGAGGTCGCATAAGCGGAGCCGGCAAACGGGTGCACCCGGGACCCTGCGATTGAGGTCACGTTAACGATCGATCCTGACGCTGCTTTCAGCTCGTCAAACAGGCCTTGCGCGAGCAGGATCGGCGCGACCAGATTGACGTGGAACACCTTCATCCAGGTTTCGACTGACGTCGTCAACGCCGTCAGTCGTGCGCCATTCGGCGTTTTCGGTGAAATGCCGGCATTGTTGATCAAGCCGTGCAATGGCGCGCCTGCGAGGCGCTCCTTGACCTCGGCGATGGCGCGCGGGAGCATGCGATGGTTGCTAAGGTCGACCTGGACATGGTTGTCGGCCCCCGACTCCCACGGGCAGCGCCCGCCATCGAACGGTTGGCGCGCGCAAGAAATGATGCGCCAGCCCGCTTCCGAAAACAGCTTTCCGGTGGCATGACCAATGCCGCGCGACGCGCCGGTTAGCACCAGCGTCTTCTGTTCTCCCTGCTGGATGCGGACTCTATCTGTGTGAAACGGACAGCCCACGTCGGTCGCCGACGGTGGACTAGCGACCGCTTCGTCGTTTCTCAGATCGAGACTCAAACGCGCCTCCCAATTCTCTTGCCCTCGCCCGTGAACGCGGTGCAGGATTTGGGCCAGTGCGATGCAAAGGAACGCTCACGCGTTTTGCGGCCCAATGTCGCGCTCGCAACAGCTTGGCGGGTTCCCCACATCGAGCGCGTTTGCTTTCGGACAATAGCAAACGCAGGTGCACAAGCCGATTTTCGAGTCTCGCGTAACGTGCGCGACACGACCAGTTTGGCTCCGTCTTGCTCCATGGCCCTAATGCGCGCTGGTTTATCGCAAGTATTGTCAATGCGGTCGGGCCAGCTCCGTCAGCTAAATTGCTGCGCAGATCAGAACCGCCGGCGAATTCGTTAGTTCGCTCTCACACCGTTCGATGCGCTGGAATGAGGTATTGCTGTTGAGCAATCCGCCCCTCCTCTACCGGCCACGTCATTCCAATTCATCATTTCGTGATCGAACTGGGTCTCACGATAGGCGGCAGCAAGCTCTCCCTTGCAGGCGTTTCTCGACGGCCTTCCGCCATCGCAGTCCTTCTTGAGCGTGGCGATGGCTCACGGTCGGCTAGCTCGGCTTGCTGCTGCGGCGGCGGAGCTGCCAGGCAGGCATAATCTCTCATCTCGATCGCGCAATCGACCGCGGCGACGGCCGAAACAGCAATTGACAGTCCTCGCATCAACGGCCGCTTCACAGCTCGATGCCGTGCTTTGCGAGCACTTGGCGCGTTAGCACACCCTTGATCTCGCTGGCGATTTCGTTGCGGGTCTGGGCTCCGAGCTCCCGCTCGGCATCGGGGTCGCCTGTCAGGCCATGCTCGGCAAGACGCTGGTTCAAGCGAGTTTGAAACTCCTCGCCCATCGCATCGATGAGCCGCTCCTGCATCGTTGCATGATCTTCGGGGGCGATGCGTCTCAACACGCTATCCCAAGGTTGCCAGCCCCTTGCCAGATAGTCCGCGAATCCCGTCGCCTCTTGGTCCCGCACCGTCGTCGCGGCCCTGGCAACGTCGTCTTCTGTCACGTGAGAGATGTTCAAGAAGCGCATGTCTGGGGCGACGTGCCGCAGCTCCAGGGGGTCGCGCAGCTGGGTCTGGTAGGCAAGATAGACCTCAATCTCGTCGATGTCGGCGTCCGGATCGGCACGGCGGAGCGAGTTGACCGTCTCGCGCGCGATCCCGTCCAGCGCCCTCAAGCGGAACATCACACGGCCGCGCTGAAGCAGTTCGTCGAGCCGCCTGTCATAGGCTCCGTCCTCGACATCAGCGTTCAGGCGTGCGGTCTGCATGCCGTTCCAGGCCAAAGTAATGCGATCCTCGCACCTCTCGCTCGCTCCCAACGCCGCGGCGAAGTACTGCTCGCGCAATCGCGGCCTGACCGCCGCCTGCCGCAGATCCTCGGCCACCGCCTGCCGGAACGCGTCATTGCCATAGTTCACCGTGCCACGGAGCCTGTCGAGGAAGCGTGCGTAGTCCTGAGCACCTGGCTCTTCGGCGAAGCGCTGCCAGGCGGCCACTGTCTCAGTGTCGCCCTCGAGCCAGTGCGCGACAACCTCGTGCAGGGCCTGCGGCTCGACTTGCACCGCTCCCTCGGCCATAGACAAAAAGATCTGCGGGCCGGCATAGTCCCCGGCATGCATGGCTGTCGCCAGGTTGGTCAGTACCCCCTCGGGCAGCGGATTATTCTCCAGATCAACGCTGGACTCACGGCCCAGCTGCGTCCGCAAGGTCTCTGGCACGCTGGTCAGCTGGTTGTTGCTGGCGCCGAGCCATAGGAGCTCGGCGGGGATCGTCTCGGGCAGGCTAGTCAGCTGGTTGTGGCTAGCGCTGAGCCATTCGAGCTCAGCCGGGAGGGGCTCGGGCAGATTGGTCAGCTGATTGTAGTCGACGTTCAGGCGCTGGAGCCCGGCTGGAAGGTCGGGCAGACTGGTCAGCCGGTTGCCGCTGGCGTCGAGCTCCTGAAGCGTTGCCGGAAGAGTATCGGGCAGACTGGTCAGCTGATTGTTGTCGACCCTCAAGCGCCGGAGCCCGAGCGGCAGGTCTGCAGGCAGGCTGGTCAGCCCGTTGCCGATGGCGTAGAGCCGCCGAAGCCCGGCCGGAAGGTCGGGCAAGCTGGTCAGCCGATTGTTGCTGGCGCGGAGCCGCTGGAGATCGGCTGGAAGGTCGGGCAGGCTGGTCAGCTGATTGTTGTCGACGTTCAGGCGCCGGAGCTCGGGCGGTAGGGGAGCGGACAGGGCGGTCAGGGACAGGGACGACAGATCCAGCGGCTCATCGACATCGCCCGCCTCCCGCCAAGCCCTCGTTCGACTTACCGCCTCTTGCCGATTCTCGTCTTCGCCCTGCCCCTCTTCGGCAGCCCGGCCCGTCAGGACCTGGTCCTGCGACGAGGCGGGGTCGGCGGCGGACGCCTCCGCCTCGGTCAAGGCCTCGACCCACTGCGCCGCGGCCGGGGACCCTGGTTCGGAGGTTTCTGATTCGGAAGTCTCGGAAGGAGTGCCAGCGCCAAGCTGGGCCCGTTCTGCATTCATCGATGCCGTCTCCTCGGTAGCCAAATGAAGGGAATGCGCCGGAGCCGTGCTTCTCGAAGCCGCTAGCTCTCACCAGGGATGGTGATCGCCGACTAACGAGGAAGCAGGCGATCACGGAGCGCGGTTGCAACCACAGAACCGCCGAACACGCTGCGCCATTCGCCCACAGGGCAGTTGCAGCAAGACCAGTACGTCCGGACGGAATCGACGGTTAACGAAAGGGTTCAGGGTTGTTTCGTTAGGGCAATACATCCCCCTCTCCTCTGCAGCAGATCAAGCCGGACATCGCAGTCCAGATAGACAGTATCTCAATGCTATAAGACTTACCTGTCCAAAAACTGACGAGTTTCGGAAGCTCATAATGCGCCGGTGCAGGCCCATCGACTCTCGAAGCTACAGCGTCAATGGGGTCTACTGAAGAAAAACTGGTGACGGTCTGGCGTTCGGGACGCCTTTCGCGTAAATCCGCGCACACTCGTCGTCTTGGCTACAGCCTGCTCCGCAAACAGCTCGTCTTTAGTGGCGCCAATTTCCAGCTCTTCGAAGGTCAGCGTCAAATGGGTCGATCAGCCGCGATGATCGCTCCAGATGGCCGTAGATGTGGCGCTCGAGCTTGGCGATCCTAAACTTCTGATGGGCGATCAGCGCTTCGTCTTCCGAGGCTTTTGCACGGGCAAACGCGAGCGGCGCCCAATACCTTCACCAGCATTCGCATATGACCTCAAAGCTAGACTTAAGGACTTAAGGTCAGATCCTCAGATCCTCACAAAGACAACCGAACTTCACAAAGCGGCCGCCACCGAAGCGAGCGCGATGAGCAGATTTAGATGATCGAGGCCCTGAACGCGTGATCCGGACTTATCCAGCGCGTGGATGCATTCCATCAAACAATCGATTTTAACAATTGGAAGAAACGGATAGCAAAAAGTCAGTTGGAGAAATTGAATTCAGGCATCCAGAATGGCTATCGATCTTTACCGCGGCTCTGAGAAGATTTCTCAGGTGCAGGGGCGAGCATCAATCGAGGCGCATGCCCATTGCGGCCACCTTCGCCGGCGGCCACGCAAGCTGCACCGCGCCGGCTCAACGCGACAAGCGCCCCCCGCGTCGCAAGCACTTGCCTCCGATAAACCTCCGTATAGCTGTTCCAACCTTTTTTGTATCACCCGCCTATCTACGTACAATTGAACCAACTCTCGACGTCGTCTTTGCTTTGCGAGCAATCAGGAGCTGCCGATTGCAGGTGCCAAATGCTTCTGCGATCCGGCCAAATGGATCGAATTCCATAGCTCCCAGATCATGCGGAAGACGCAGGCGAAGTCCTCCTCATGTCACGATGCTGCGCACGCGGTCACATGTGGAACAGCACGGCTGCCGTTATTTCTTTCAACGGGACAAAGGGAGGCTCGGGCGGCCGCTCGCGTCGTCCAAGCATAAGGGGTGGAATCATGAGCCGAGATGCCAACGATTTGCCTGCGGTCTGCTTTCTCCTGGGCCTTCCCCGGTCGGGGACGACGCTGCTGTCGCATTTGCTCCAGCAGCACCCAGATATTGTGGCGCCGCCTGAGCCCTGGTTAATGCTGGCACTTGAGGCATTTGGCCGGGTGGACCACCGTCACCCAGCGGGGGCATCACTGGTTCAGGACGCCACCTCCGAGTTTCTGGGCCGAATCGATCGTACTATCGTCAGTCGCGCTTTTGCTGATGCGGCTTACGGCCAATATTTGGCAGCAGCGGGCAAGCGTACCTTCGTAGACAAGACGCCGCGTTATTGGATGGTCCTCGATTTCTTGGATTCTCTCTATCCAGAAGCGCCACACATCCTTCTATTACGTAATCCCTACGCTGTTGCCGCTTCACTGAAATCGACGTGGGGCATCCCGCTGGTGCCAGAAAGCTGGCCGCCCGCCAGCCTATCTGATCTCTCCGATCTTGTGCTTAGCCTGCCTCCCGACATCACATCTTCTCTCGCCGATGTCGTTCTGGGCCTACCTGCGCTCGCCGCGCACCGACGTCGGCGGCAGACGCAGGTGGTGCGGTATGAACATTTGGTGGCGCGCCCCGATGAGGAAATCCGCCGCGTCATCGCTGGGCTCGGTTACGATCCAACGGGCATTGCATCGGCGACGATGCAGCAGCCGGAATATCTTCGCTCCAGTCGCTTCGGGGATCGAAGAATCTTCGAGAGAAAGGCAGTCGATGACCGCTCAGTCTATACTTGGCAAACTGAACTGAGCATCCAAGAGATGCAAGCAATAACGGATGCAATCGGCGATAAGCTTTTGATAGAGCTCGGTTATGAGCAGGAACTTCGGCACGTTCAGCAAGCCGGGATCGTGGATCGAGGTCGGGCCGTAACCGAACAATATCGTCAGATATTTCAAACCTGGTGGGATTTACGCCGCGCCTAGCGAGGAGCCCGTGCGGCATCTGGCGGAAACCGGTGCGCCAAACAGGCAAGCTGAAGAGAACTCCTCCTCGGCTTCGACCCCTCCATAGTTCGGAACGGCAACGTCTAGCCGAGCCCAACATGGAGGAGAACTTACGCCTGGCGAATTCGATAGCGGCTCAGTTGGAACAGGCGCTCACGCTGTCGGAGACCGATCGAGCTGCTGGATTGAATGCTATTCGTGATCGCGACGGCCATCGAGACGTTGCAGGCGACAATCGTATTGGTTTATCCGCGGGGAAGATCAGCGGGCGGAAGGGATATTCAGCTACGAGCGGTTTAGAGCAGCGCGTTCCCCTTGCGGGCGATCCGCGAGCTAATTGAAGCAGCGCTGAAGGAGCTGTCGGAGGGTTCCGGAGGCTTTACGCCGGGAAGCCGCTGGTCGATCCCGCCCGAGCGGCTCTTTGCGGGCTCTGCTGCTGGAAGCGTTCTACACGTGCGATGTGAGCGGCAGTTGATCGAGCAGCTCGACCACTATCTTTCTCCGCTAATTTGTCGGACTGTCGATCGATGATCCCTGTGGGATGCCACCGTGTTCCACACGAACCGTGATCGGCTGCTCGATGGCGATAGTGCGACGACGTTCTTTGTCGCAGTTCTGGACCTTGACGAAAGATGACATCCGACATCACGAACGGCGATGCTGCGCAAATGCGAAGGGGCGCCGATATGATCGACGACGGTGCGGGTTGCAAGTTTCATAAAGCCAGGAGATGTTCGGAGGATTCATCAATCAAGATCAACCGACCAGGATCGTTCAAATCGAACTCAATAATGCGTGGCGCGAAGAGACGGGCATAGCGCGTGAAGGCGCTAGTCGGTGGAAAGCGAATCACGCTATCGCATCGCCCGAGAAGATACATCTCGATGAGAGCGGAGATCCCGCCGTCGGTTCCCAGTGCCGCACTATGCAATGGCCCGGCCTGATCCGCCTGGAAGCGTTTTGGGATCGTGAAAAGATCGGGAAACACACCAGACAACTTGTGAAGCACCTGCGCGCTGTCCGTACACAGTAATACCCTCACAGGTCCTCGATGTGATAGCGCTTTGGCAGTATCAATGGCAGTGCATACTTGCCGCAAGGCGAGCTCCGGATCCGCCCAGTAGGGCGTGTGCCCCATTATATCTTCGCCGTTGCCGTGCCGAACATGAACCCCGATTATGCTGCGTCCTTCAAAGTGCTCTTGATATAGGGCGTCAATCCGAGCTTGAATTTCAGGCCTCAGTTTGATGCTCCGAAATATCTGTCGTTCGGCATCCTGATCGCAACGCCACATCAAACAAGCATCGCACACCACGGTGTTGGCCTCACTATCATATTCGGCTTGGAAAAGCTCACTCAGCTCGTCACGTTCTCGGAAAATCTGTTCATCTGGGCGGTAAACGCAGTCGATCGATGGCTGATTCCACCATGACGGGAAGAAAGGCCCCGGGAATGAGAGCTGGTTGATCTTGTCATCGCAGATAACCCGTACGCCAGCGATGTCTTGAATTGGCTCGAAGAACACCGGAAAGGCGTTCGTGAAGGGTTGATCGAGATAACAGGAACCACGCCAATCAATGGCTAGAGTCCGCCCCGTCCGCTGCGCATAGCGCCAGGCTGACGCCAGTGACCACAGGCAATCACCGAAACCAGTACGTCGTCGAGAAACAACGAACCGGTCGTTTATCGAGCCAACAAGCATTTGTGTTCCTCGTTAAGGGAATACCGCCCGAGATAAGGACGCTACGGAAACTCTACGTATGGCCCCGCACGATGCTGTCGTCAGCGATCGTGATGTTAGCCAATTTGGCTGGTAGAACTTCATATGCCACTGCCATGGAGGAGCCGCGCGAAAATGTTGCCGCCGACATGCTTGATTTCAGCCCTATTCCCCCTGTTGCAACAGCTCTTCGAAGCACTTTCCGGCATGTACCATGTCGAACAGAATTTCTGCTGCTGGCGGCGCTTGCCGTCCTGAGCTGCTGCTGTGGCGCAGCGCCCAAGACTACAAGCATGAGCCCAGCTACCGGATATGCCGCACTCAGGGGCCCAGCCGCCCCCCGCATTGGAGACATGCACCACGGCCATATTCATGTCCCGTTATGCTTTCTCCAGCATTTGATCACAGTCTTGATGCGCGCGAGCAGCATGTGAAGGATGCAGCCGAATGCGGCGCTGCTCCCATAATCCCCGCAGTTCCTTCACGAGAGCTTCACGCCTAGCCCGATCGAAAGTAATTCTATCCAGGAGATCCCCAAGCACGGCTTCGCCCTCGATCTGCATCAGTAGATCGAACGCATCCTGTGAAATACGCACACTGTCACCGCTGGAGTGCGCCGTACGGATTTCGCACACCGTCTCCTGGCGATCTCGCGCTGTGTAAACGCGAACCCGATAGAGGCGTGCATAAGGCGGCAATGAAACCGCGAGCGCAGTCCAATCCTCCAACGTTGCCGCCCTCTTTTTGACGAGGAACGGTCCGACCACAAGTCCATCCAGCTCTGTCGTCAGAAATGTGGTAATCGCATCTGCAACCGAATCCACGATCGGCTCGGCATTGTTGTTAAAGGACGTGTTGAGCAGAACTGGGATGCCCGTCCGCTTCTTGAACGAGTTAATAACCTCCCAGTAGGCTGGATTTATCTTGCGCGATACTGTTTGCAGTCGCGCAGTGCCGTCGACGTGCGTTATGGCACCGAGCACGCTTTGCTTGGAGTCGCGCACGCGAACCACAAAGTTCATAAAGGGAAATTCGCGCGTACCGTCGGCGAGGTCGAAAAATTCGCTCGCATCTTCCTCCAGCACTGATGGCGCGAACGGTCGATAGCCTTCGCGCTTCTTTACCATCGCGTTGATCCGGTCCTTGTTTGCGGCAGGCCGAGGATCGGCAAGAATGCTGCGATTGCCAAGCGCACGTGGCCCGAACTCCGAACGACCCTGCACCCACCCGATCACGGCGCCATTAGCCATCCAGTCGGCTGCGCAACTTGCCACGTCGTCACTGCGTTCGACGTCAAGGTGTCCACCCCATGCATCCAGTTCCTGCTGCACGGCGCGCTCGCTCCCGAGATCAGGACCCCAGTAGACCTCCTGCAGCCGCTCACGTGGCGCCGGCCGGCCCAGCTCGTTAGACATCATTAGTGCAGCGCCTAATGCGCAGCCAGCGTCATGCGCCGCGGGTTGCACGAAGATGTCTTCGAAAAGCCCTGAATACAGCAGCTTACCGTTCATGGTGCAATTGTGGGCTACCCCTCCAGCCAGGCACAACCGCTTCATACCGGTAGCCTCGCGATGATGCCGGAGAATGTGAAACACGATCCGCTCCAAGGCTTCCTGCAATGAAGCACTCACATCTCGATGCTGCTGCGTGAATGGCATTCCCTTTCGCCGGACCTGGATGCGCCGGCGCAGCGTCGGACCGATTCGGTCGAGGTAGACGCGGTAGCCACCGTTGTCTAAAAGTTCGTAGAACTGCTCGAAGAGCTCACGATGGGGAGCCGGATCCCCGTAGGGGGCAAGCCCCATGACCTTGTATTCATCGAATAAGCCGTAGCCCAGACACCGGATCGTCTCGAGATAAAACAGCCCTAGGGAATTATTCTCCGGGAAGGTCACGAGTTGGGTCACCTCGGTTCCAGACCCCACAGCTAAGAGGCCGGAGAGAAAATCACCACCGCCATCGATCGCGAGGATTAGACTCTGCTCGAAGCCAGACATCGCAAAGGCGCTTACGGCGTGCGCCTGATGATGACTTACGAAAGCGACACGCGACGGATCGACCTCGGTACCAAACTCCTGCGCTAGTAAGCCACGCATCAACAGTTTCGCATCCAAAGGAATGGAGAGATCCGGCTGGGACCCGAACAGGCCTTCGAGCATAGCGTTGCAATAGGCCTCGGTCGCGTAGAACGCGATACGATCGATATCGCTGAGTTGGATCCCTGCGGCTGCAAGGCAGTATTGTATCGAACGGCTTGGAAATTTGTTCGAGTGCTTAATCCGATTGAGGCGCTCCTCTTCAACGGCCGCTATCACCCGTCCGTCCCGGACGAGCACCGCAGCACCATCATGCAGAAATGTGTTCGAAAGCTCACGTGTATCTTCATAGACTTTGTCTAGTCCACCGCTCACTCCTAGACAGAACATCTCATTCTCCATTTATCGTAACACGAAGCCCAATTGACCTGCCGAATTCGCGGTACTGCATCGTGTCTCGCCATCGCTTCTGCGGAATGTCGGGTTAACGCATCAGGCGCCGGCGAAACAGCGCGATCGAGAGGAAGAACGGCAGCACCGCGTACATGCACAGTGCACCGATATGCAGGCCGATGCCGCCGGTCGGGAGCCCAAGCATCACTGGGCGGATGAGGTCGACCGAATGTGCCAGCGGCAATAAGCCCGCCACGCGCTGAAATGCGCTGGGCATCTGGCTCACCGGAAAGACTGCGCCGCACAGGAACACCATGGGTGTGACGACCAGCGTCTGGTAAAACACGAAGTAATCGTAGCTGGGCGCAAGGGATACGACGACCATCGCTAGGCTCGCGAAGACGAAGCCAGTGATAGCGATTGCTGGTATCGAATAGATGATGGATGCCCACGCTGCGTAGCCCAGGGTCGCGGCAACCACTGCAATTGCCGTTCCGGCCAGAACGGCTTTGGTGGCTGCCCAGGCCAATTCACCGAGAACGATGTCGCCGAGCGTGAGCTGTGTGCACAAGATTGCTTCCCAAGTGCGCTGAGCACGCATGCGGGCGAACGCCGCATACATTGTTTCGAAGGTGGCGGCGGTCATGGCGCTAGTCGCGACCATCCCACCAGCCAGAAACGCGATGTATGAGGCGCCGTCAATGAGCCCCACAATTATTCCAAGGCCAAAGCCGAGGCCAAACAGATTAGTCATGGGATCGGCGAGATTCCCGAGAACCGATGCAAGCGCGACTTTCCTCCACGCCAGAAAATTCCGACGCCATACAGCGACCCAGTTGTACGCGTTGGCGGGCATGACGGCAGCGTAACCTTCACGCATCGTTCATCTCTCCATTTCCCGCCCGGTCAGCCGCAAAAAGACATCCTCGAGATTCGCAGGACGCTGCAGAAGGCGTAGACCTACGCGCCCGCGCAGCTGCACGAGTACCTGCTCGGGATCTGGCGCATAGCAAAAAAGCGTCTCGCCGCTCACTTCAATATGCCGCGCATACGGCCGGATCAGAGAAGATAGCTCGTGCGGATTGCCGCCATAGATCTCGATCACTTGGCAGCCGATCTGCTCATCGATCAACGCGCGAGGCTCGCCTTCTGCGATCTTGCGTCCTGCCTCAAGCACGCACAGCCGATCGCACAACCGCTCGGCCTCTTCCATGAAGTGGGTGGTCAAAAGAATGGTCTTGCCTCGCGCCAGCAGCAATCGCAGGCGTTCCCAGATTAGGTGCCGCGCGTGCGGATCTAGACCGGTGGTAGGCTCGTCCATCACCAGCAAATGGGGGTCGTTGATCAGCGCACGCGCCAGCGTCAGCCGCCGCTTCATGCCGCCGGATAGTTCGGCGACGCGAGCATCCGCCTTGCTCTCCAGGCGAGCGAACTCGAGCAGTGCTGGCACAATTGCTTCGACCTCGCGGGCGCTCATGTTGAAGTAGCGCCCAAATACCAGCAGGTTCTCGCGGACGGTGAATTCCATTTCGAGATTGTCGAACTGCGGCACCACGCCGATGCGCGCGCGTGCCAGGCGAGCACGCGCCGGTACGGGCTCGCCGAGCACGGTCATCTTGCCGGTGTCTGGCGCTACCATGCCGAGAACCATACGTGCAATCGTGCTTTTGCCCGCCCCGTTTGGTCCGAGGAGGCCAAAGCACTCTCCCGACGCGACAGCAAAGGACAGCCCGTCGACGACGATTTTGTCGCCATATGACTTCCTTACGCCGGTAAGGTCGATTGCTACGGTGGACATATGTTGATCTTAGACTGAAAGAAGGCGTTCGGCCCGCGACCGCTCACTTACGACCGTTTTGGTCCACAGCAGGCCGTCGCACCATATGTGTTCAACGCGTCCCCACTGGCAGGCTGCTGCGGCATCCGGAAAAAATCCACGTCCATGGTGGTTCGCACTTGTATTGCAAAGCAGCGGAATGCCCGTGAGTTCTTCATATTCGACGAGGAGCTCCGCGATTTTGTGCGGAGAGGTTCTGGGAACGGTCTGCAGTCGCGCAGATCCGTCGAGATGTATAATAGCGGGGACTTTGTTCCACCATTCTGCCCGTGTCTGGTGATCGAAAAGCATGTAAGGATCCGGCGTTCCGGGGCTGAAAATCTCCGGCGCACGATCCTCCAAGCATATCGGCGCGACTGGCCGAAAGAGTTCGCGGAGCTTGATGTCGTTGAGATGATCCTTCATTGCCGGCGACGTCGCGGCTGCCAGAATGCTTCTGCCACCCAATGCTCGTGGTCCAAGCTCCGCGCGACCGGCGAGGAAAACCACGGGCTTGTTGCTCGCGAGGATGGTCGCAAGTTCACGCATACTGCATGGCGCAGCGTTCCATTCGGACGACACATCGCTGGGTCTCAGTGCCGGGCCACTGTAGACCGACCATTGCAGCGGCACGAAGCCCTTGGCCGCCGCCATTGCGGAGCAAGCGGCACCGATTGCCGAGCCGCTGTCATTCGGAAAGGGCGGCACCCAGACATCATCGAACAGGCCGGTCGCACGTAGTGCACTGTTCCATTTGATATTGAGACCGCAGCCTCCGGCTATGCACAAATTGCGCGGCCCTGGAACACACGAATGCCGCTCCAAAGCCTTCGCCATTTGGCGGATAAGGAGACGCTCGAGGAAACAATGAACCGATGCAAGTACATCTTCGGGCAGCTTATCTTTCAATCGGAGCTCGCTCGCGTCGAAGAAGTCGTGCATAGCCTCAAGTGAGGCCTCCTCGCTATTGACCTCCGCACGATGACGACGAGCATGCTCCGTGTCGCCCGCAAAGCGCTCCTCGTAGAGCTCCTGAAATACCGCCACGATGCCTTCATCAACAGAACCGAGTGCGATATAGGCCATCAGCTTGCCGGCAACACCAAGGTCCCAGCTAGTACGGCTCGCCTGCCTATAAGGTCCGAAGTGATGGCCCGCGACAGCATAAGCATGGCCTATGATCGGAAACAGGCATTCGATGAAGTGCGCGCCGCGGGGTTCTACGTAGTAGAGACGTGGAAAGATGCAGCCGTCCCATACCAGGCAGAAGGCGGGTTGTTCGGCTTTAGCAAAAGGGCTTGTGCAGTATGCGGAGGCCACATGGCCTGTGACGTGCGGATAGCTTTTATAAGGAAAGACCTGGCCGTCGAGCATCAGGTTAAAGCCGTCGCGCGAACTGAGAAGGCCGTGGGGATTCTGTTCAACATACGGCGCCCCTTTGAGAGTGATAGGCGTCACGCCGCTGAGGACCTGGAATTGCGACTCGACCTGCCCGTCCCAGCCGTCGATGACGAACTGATCAACATCCTGCGGATCCAGACCATGCTCCGCCAAAGCGACAACAACTGCGTCAAGATTGTCGATGGTTTGATACCGCGGATTGTTGCTCCGTTTCTCCTGCTCGACGCAAAAGACCAGCCGTCCGTCGTCCACAAGAGCAATCGCTCCGTCATGCGTCAGCTTGATGCCGCAGATGCGCATAGTGTCTCCTCAGGAATTGGATTTAATCGACACTCGAACTGGATTCCGAAAGTAGACGAGCAAGCAGTCTTCATCAGCTGACTCACCCTTGCACTGTACGCACTCCACCTCGATCAACATTTCATTGAGCATGGTTTTGACCGACTCGGCACCAGCAGCGTGCCCCCAACGCCTGCAGGCGGCATCACGCGCCGATCCAAAGAGCAGATGCCCACCTGGCGCAAGCATCTGCACCAGATTGCGGATGGCCGCGCGGATCTCAGTCATGTCTTCGAGGTAATAGAGAACTTCCGCCACGACGATCAGATCAAACAACTCTGGCGTCGAGAACTCTTGGATATCGGAAGCTATCCACGTGATGTGCGACCACCTCTTGGTCCGTTGGCACGCCCGACCGATCGCTCGCGGCATAACATCGACCACTGTGAGCCGTTCACAGTGGGGTGCCAGCTTTTCTGTGAATCCGCCGGCTGCGCACCCGACTTCGAGGGCATGTGTAATAACTCCTTGGGAAAGCGACAGCCGGAGCATTTGCGTGTGCCGCTCCCGCTCGAACGGATTACCGTCGAGCCGCCACGGATCGTCGTTCGCCAATTCGAGATCCAACGATTGATATTTCTTGTTCCGGCTCACGACTTGTGCACCTAAGTAACGTTCAAGGTCACTTGCCGCTACAAATACTGTTCGACGTCACGAAACTCGAAGACCGGCGCGAAAGATCCTTGCGAACTGACCCAGCAATGACCGAACCTCCCTTGGCGTTTGGTCCAGCCATCGGGTTTGGGATGACGACTTGTCTTTCACTCTCATTTGGTAAGTTTGCAGACTTGCGTGACAGCCAATCGCTATTGCTCAATGTACACAGTGCATAGGCTTTAACGGGGAGTAACAGAAAGATGTTGATGAGTGTGTGCAGAGAAAAGCCGAGAAAGCGCAGTTCGCGAGCACGAAAGGCTGCGACGCTGCAGCGAACCACGGTCATTGATGCGATAATCAGTCCTGTCCACCACGGTACTGTGGCTGTGATTGCGAGCTGCGCGAGCGCCGCTAGCGCTGAAACGGCGAGAAGTAGCGGACCGAGATTCTGTCCGACTACATCTAGCGTGAGATAGCGATCAAGTTCGGGCAACAGGCGCAGCGCAAGGAAGGTGTCACGGAAAGTGCTGCGTGCCCAACGGAGTTGTTGGCGCAGATACGGTCCTAGCCTATCCGGAACCACTGTTGCCGCGACGGCGTCGGGAACGTACTCCGTTCGAAACCCTGCTTTCAACATGAGGATCGTAAGGTGGCGATCCTCACCGAAGTCGCTTGGCTTTCCGCGAAAAAACTGCGTCTCGTACTGATCTAACAGCAAAAGGAGCGCGGAACGGCGATACATGGCACATGGGCCGCAGCAGCACATAACGGCGCCGAAGCGAGCCTGTGCCGCGCGCTCTTCGTTGCAAGCCAACCAGTACTCCATGTCGATGAGCCGGGTTAACCAGGTGTCGTTTCGGTTACTCGCCGTCAACTGACCCATGGCCGCCCCGATCGCTGGATCTTGCATCTTTCGTGCAAGTTTCGTGACTACATCGGCGGCAAGTATCGTGTCCGAATCGACGTTGAGCACCAAATCTCCGGACGACCTGCGTATCGCAGCGATCTGCGCCTTCCGCTTTCCGACATTCTTTCGCAAAAGAATAACGTTGAACCTCGGGTCTTCAGCGTAGGCGTCGTGAACGGGTGCTAGGGCTTCGAGATTTCCAGAACCGTCATCAACCACATAGACCTGCAGTTTTCCGCCGTAGTCTTGGCCTGCAATGGATCTCAGACACGCCGATAGCGTGCGCGGGTCCTCGTTGAAGCAGGGGACGATGACATCCACGCTCGGCAACGCGTCGGAGACGACCACGTCATCCGAAGCCGATGAAACGTTTGTCGGTAGAGCATAAAGAACCTGCGCGCTTTTATAGAAAGTCGAGAGCAGCGCATACAATGAAATAGCGACAGTGCTGGTCGTAGCAAGAAGATTCATGGGTGTGTCGATTTGTTTAGTGAGGTTGAGGAAGCGAGCGGATTGACAATCCGCGGCCATGCAATGCTGGAATCAGGTGGGAAAGCGCCAAGACGGTCTGGTCGCGAACACGAGCATGAGTAGCCCGTCCCAACTCCTCGGGAGGACATCCATCGTGCAAGAGCACGATTGCACCCGGCCGGACAGAGGCAAGCACAGCGTCGACAATCGCGTTAACGCCGGGACGAGACCAGTCTCGCGGATCTACCGACCAGTGCAGGGCGGCCAGTCCAGCCCGCGCCGACGTGGTGAGTACCTCTTCGCTCCACATCCCATAAGGCGCACGGATGTGCCGCAGCGCGGCCTGGGGGCACGCCATTTTGATGACCCTGCTTGCCGTTATGATTTCATATTGCACTTCGGTGAGTTCGCATCTGGACAGGTCCGGATGAGTCATCGTGTGGTTTGCGACCTCGTGCCCTTCTGCGATCATTCGTCGGATTAGTTTCGGCTGGTCCGCCGCGTACGCGCCGATGACGAAGAAAGTTGCGGGCACTCCGTGTTCTGCGAGCACATCCAGGATATCTGGCGTGCAGAGTGGATCGGGACCGTCGTCAAACGTCAGATAGACGCCGCGACTTTCAGTGCGGTCAGCGTACTCGCTGCGCACTTCGCATAAGCGGTCGAGGTATGTCACAGCTCTGGCCCGTTCCGATCAATCACGGTACCAGTCGGCCACTCGCTGATCGGCCGTCCAATCGGCAGAACCAAGACAAGCACGTCCTCGACGCGCGTGGGCGACAAGTTCAGATACACATCCGGAAGAGTGGACCGCACGCGAACCCCAGAGATAATGGTCGCCAGACCGCGGCGGGTCAGCAACCTTGTAAGATGGCCCTTCAGTGCATGCCGAACCGCACCGAAACCGAATGGAACGCCAAGCTTCTGCAGTACTGGATACATCACGCGCATTGAGTGGGTGATTCCGAGCCCCTCAAGATCCGGACGTACCCCGTACAATCCGAGCTCGGCCACTAGTAGATCGACCTCTCCGACCTTGATGAAGCGGCGTAGCGCGCCGATATGAGCCGCTACGCCGCGTGCGTCGTAGCCGATCACACGGACCTCAGGTCTCGCGCCGGCCCAACTTCGATGGTCTCCGAATGGTTTGGCATTGAATTCGCCGGTGGGACCGTAGGTCCTTCGGAAGAAGTCGGAGAGTTCGATATGGTCGGCGAGGCGCAGTTCATTTTCCCAGGCCACCCTCCACCGCACCGGCGAGCGCATGGACACACCAGCCGTAGAGCTGGATACGGCAATATTCATAATTGCCTCGCATGCACTGTCTGGCGCTTGACGATGGAGTTGATGCACGCGAGCCCTTCGCTTTCGATGAATGGCTTCACCGGGGAATGGGAAACGCTGGCTGCGGCCAGATGCTGGCATAGCTGGGGCCCAGCCACTCCGGGCCACTGAACATTCGCTATCAAGCAGGACGTGCTGCGAGAACGGCTGAATTGCGAGAACTCATCTGCGCACTGGACAGATTCGCAATTTTCGCCTGTCAAACAGAGTGCGCCTGTCAGCGCTTCACAGACCGATGCATCGCTATCCACGACGGAGATTACATCGAGCGCGTGTGCCATTCGCACCAGATCCACTGGGGACTTCTCCTGCATTTTGCGCACGATTTGACTGCTATGGACACGCGATAGATTTGGCCGGGTCGCAAAGGCATTTGGCGCCTTCAATCGGCAGCTCCTGACTGGTTGCGACGTTAGAGCGAACTGGCGGGCTGGATCAATTCTACGGAGGTAAACGGCCAATATAGAAACAGTTGGAGAAGCTATACGAACGTTTATCGGTAGTGTGCGGCAATGCGACCTGCGGCACGCCTGTCGCGTCAAGCCACTGCGATGCAGTTTGCGCAACCCGTTGAAACCTCTGGCTCCAATGGACATGCGCTTCGATCGGCGCTCGGGGTGCAGCTGAGACTTTTTCGCGGAGCCGGGGCAAAGACCGATAAGCATTCCTGATATGCCTGAACTTTGTGTTTGTCCCGACCGACGGCTTTGCTATCGCCATTCGGCACAATTGGTAAAATCGATTGTTTTTATTGAACTCATCCAAAGGATGGATAACTCCACGCTATGCGCTTCAAAGGACTTGATCTAAATCTTCTCGTCGCGCTCGATGCTCTGATGACCGAGCGCAATCTCACCGCGGCGGCACGCAGCATCAATCTGAGCCAGCCGGCCATGAGTGCGGCCGTCGCCCGGCTACGCGCTTATTTCCGCGATGAACTATTTACGATGAGCGGCAGGGAGCTTGTCCCAACACCACGAGCGAAGCGGCTCGCAGGACCGATTCGCGAGACTCTGGTGCACATTCAGCTCTCCATTATTTCCCGCGACACGTTCAACCCAGCCGAATCGGACCGCCGCTTCAGGATCCTGCTTTCCGATTTCATGACAGTTGTTTTTTTTCGAAGGATCCTCGACCGTGTCGCGCAGGAAGCTCCCGCCGTCCGGTTCGAATTTCTGCCCTTTATCGAAGAGCCCGATGAGCTTCTGCGGCGCGGCGAGGTCGACTTTCTTGTCTTACCGGAATTGTTCATGTCGAGCGCGCATCCTAAAGCGACACTGTTCGAGGAGACACTCGTGTGCGTAGGCTGCCGCACTAACAAGCAGCTGTCACGGCAGCTTACATTCGACAAATACATATCAATGGGACACGTTGCAGCGAAGTTCGGGCAGGCGCTTAGGCCCAATATTGAGGAGTGGTTCTTGCTTGAGCACGGTCTTAAGAGACGCATCGAGGTCGCTGTGCAGGGCTTTACGATGATCCCGCCGATGCTATCGGGGACTGAGCGTATAGCGACGATGCCCTCAAGGTTGGCCCAGCATTTCGCAAAGACGATGCCCCTGCGGATCGTCGAAACTCCTCTCCCACTTCCCGCATTCACCGAGGCCATCCAATGGCCTGCCCTCCACAATACTGATCCGGCAAGCATTTGGATGCGGCGGATAATGTTGCAGGAGGCGGCCCGCATGGCATCTCCGCGTAAGACCCCCCGAAATCGCAGGCGCTGCTAGGTTTTGCTCGAGGCCTCTTAACAACCTGGTCTCGGCCATCCAGATGCAAGATCAGCTGCTCGCTCGGGCCGCTCTCGTATGCCGCATGTCTCGGAAGCCCGCACTGCAAGAGGCACGTACGCCACTTCTGCATGCAGAACAACCCCTGCAATTCGATGTCAGCCGCGCGCCCGAATTGGCGCGCTTAAGCAGCCGCTGATCAAGTAGCGATATTATCTTGCTTCGCGCCAGCCGCCTGGCAGGTCTGCCGCAAGATGTTCTTGGAACTAGGCAAAGAGCGCAGCGGAGGGCTTTTACGCGATTGTGCCGGGCTGCATTTGGCACCTGTGCCCGCGAGGTGGTTCAGATATTCCGACAGACGCATTTGTCGAATGAAATGATGTTCAGCTACACCAATGAAATTGCTTGAATCGCACACTGCGTCAGGTTGTAGGCTCACAAACGACGAGCAAAGCTATGCCACGCGGAGCGTCGATAGCGCATCTGCGGCGCTATTGGCGTAATGGTGGGCAACGCGCCCTACTCTCAGCGGTTCATAGTGATCGATGTAGCGCTGGGAGCGATTGCTGAGCGCACCAAAGGCCCTACTTCAAGCCGCGGGCGACTTCCTCGCCCGCTCGCATCCTCCGTTGCGCAACCAACATGCTTGCGACGAGTACGAGAGCCTTCTGTGCGATCGCGCGGGTAGCCCAGAAAGAGCCTAGCTCGGGGGCGATTGGGACCTTCATCGAGGTACCCATTGTTGCTCAATGTTTACAACGCAAAGGCTTTCAGCGGGAGACGATATGCGTTTTAAGGGCCTTGATCTAAATCTTCTTGTTGCGCTCGATGCTTTGATGACCGAGCGTAACCTCACCGCGGCGGCACGCAGCATCAAGCTGAGCCAGCCGGCCATGAGCGCCGCCGTCGCCCGACTACGCGCCTATTTCCGCGATGACCTATTTACGATGAGAGGCCGGGAACTGGTTCCAACACCGCGTGCCGAAGGGCTCGCCGCCCCTATTCGCGAGGCTCTGCTGCACATCCAGCTCTCGATTATTTCCCAGGATGTGTTCAACCCTGCCAAATCGGATCGCCGCTTCCGGATCCTCCTTTCCGATTTCATGACAATCGTATTCTTTCGAAAGGTCATGGACCGTGTCGCACGGGAAGCTCCCGCCGTCAGTTTCGAATTGCTGCCACTCGTCGATGCGACCGACGAGCTTCTCCGGCGCGGTGAAGTCGATTTTCTTATCTTGCCGGAATTGTTCATGTCGAGCGCACACCCTAAAGCCACATTGTTCGAGGAGAGACTCGTGTGCGTCGGATGCCGCACGAACAAGCAGCTTCCAACGCCGCTTACATTCGAGAGATACATGTCCATGGGACATGTTGCGGTCAAGTTCGGGCTTACGCGAAAGCCCTCCATTGAGGAATGGTTCTTACTCAAGCACGGTCTCAACAGACGCATCGAGGTTGTCGTGCAGAGCTTTAGCATGATCCCCCCGGTACTATTGGATACTGACCGCATAGGTACGATGCCCTCAAGGCTGGTTAAGCATTTCGAAAACACGATGCCCCTGCAGATCGTCGAACTTACGCGGTCACTTCCCGCGTTTACCGAGGCTCTCCAATGGCCCGCTTTTCACAATAGTGATCCGGCAAGCATCTGGATGCGGCAGATATTGTTGGAAGAGGCGTCCCGCATGAGTCCTCCGTCTGACACCACGAAAGATGCAGGCGCCCCTAAATTCACTTAAAGCGTCTTCTCACCTCCTCTTCCATCAATCCGGGTTACCCCAACTGAGCCTTATTCATCCTAAGCGCGAATTCGCAAGGCGTGCTATGTCTCTAATATCTAGACGCACATCTCAGCCGTCTCGCGCGCGCTTAACATAGGCTCCTCTCGGCTTGACGCCATTCTCTGTCGAGCTCGATGGCGACAATTTGCGGCGTTGAAGATTAGTGACCCATTGCAAATGCCTATTGAACCTGCCACACCGGCAATGTTCTCAAGCCGGCGGTTGGGCTCGCTCGAGAGGATAGCGACCCAGTCCAGCAGAGACGGAGCGCGACATGCAAACGATTTAAGCGATCAACGACATTTCCTACACATGGTCGGCGGCAGTTCTGGCCCGAAGTCAGCTCCGATATCTACATTCGCTGTACATTCGTTCTCCTCGGAGCTGATGACTTTGAGGGGGCGCCCGGTCCTCGGGCCGCACTCCCTCCCCACCTCCAGCAGCGCATCATCTGCAAATCGAAGCGGTTGCAGGACTGATCTGCGACGGCAAGTACGCGCTCCTGGCAACCCAATTGCGCAACTAACTCGCAAGCGCGCTGATATCAGCAGAACTCGACATTCGCCTGCAGGGTTGCGAAGAACAGTGAGACTAGCTAATCGGCCCAGATGCGCGCAGCGCACTGGCATCGATTATTCGGAGGCATTGCCCGTCTAAGTGTCCAGCATTTGGTATACATTAAGACAGCGGGTGCCAAGCTGAGCAAGATATTGGGATTATCGTTGTTGGATCCGCATTGGCTGCCGACCGATGCTCGTATCGGCTGCGCGCTTTCTTGCAGCCATGACTTAGAATAGCGGCCTACCGAATGTGGGAATTGTCCTCTTCGCCGTGCCAATCCGGCTGCACAGGGCACTCGGTGCTCGCAAACGTTCCGAGAAAAGCTAGTCGAGTCGCCCGCGCGGCCTTGAGGCGGAGCAAAGCGCGACTGTGTTGCGCAACAGCATCACTTCAACGTATACCGCATCTTCGTCGCTGTACGCCGGCGGCCTGTCTTCTTTTGGCCAAACGTCTTAGCCACGTGCGGCCGCCTTAGCGTTAATCAAGGAGCCGAGTGTTGCTGCAATACAGTGGTGTCTACGATCCGGAAGACCTCTCGGTCTTGGGAAGGATTTTTGATGAAGCAGTCGCGGCTTTACCGGCCTCTATGCGAACTCCTGAAAATCGAACGGCAATCGCCACGCTTGTTCTGCAACGTGCAGCAGCCGGTGAGGCCAACTTAGCGTCCCTGATGAACTTGATGGGCGCCATTGCTTCTGCTGCTTGATCAGGCGACTCTCTGAGCGCAGCAACGTTGCTGGCGACAGAAGAGCCGCTTCGCTTGCGCCTGACTCGAAGCAGCTTTCATGTAGACCATTGAAATAGCTTGAATCTCACGCGACGTCAGGTTGTAGGCTTGAAATTAGAGAACCATGACAAAAGCTACACCACGAAGGCGTCGATGGCGCATTGGCGAGCTCGCAGAGGCTACCGGAGTAACGGTACGCACGCTGCATCACTATGAGCACACGGGCTTACTAAGTGCGTCGGAACGCACTGACGGCGGTCACCGCATGTACGACCGCGAAGGCCTCAAACGGGTACATCAAATCCGAGCGCTACGTGAGCTTGGCTTCTCGCTTTACGAGATCCGTAGAGCGATTGAAGGCAAAACGTCGCTTACTGATCTATTGCGCAAGCATTTGGAGAGAATTGAACTTCAAGTCGCGCGTGCAACCCTGTTGCGAGATCGTTTGCGCAACATGACGACGGACAGTGAATTACAAGTTAGTGTAGATGAGCTACCTGCCACTCTAGATGCAATGTCGCGGGTCGAGGAAGAACGCCCTCAGCCGCCCCCATGCACATGCGTCATAGACTCAGATCGAGAGGAGCGGTGGCGGAAGATCCGCGACGAGCTGCGCGATTGTGTGGATCGGGGCGAGCATCCCTGCAGCGAACGGGCAAATGCTGTGGCGCTTAGAGCGCGCTTGCTGATCACAGAAATTGCGGGAGCTGATTCGACCGTTTCAACCATACTGAAAGTTCTTGCGCGATTGAGCGCGCCACGCAGCATGGCTGGCTGGGATCCCTGCCTAATGCAATATCTCGACCGCGCACTTGCCGCCTTGAACGGATGAACTGCGCTGAACCTGCCGCGCATAATGCGTGCGCCCCTGCTGTGTTCTCCATCTATGAGAATAAATTGAGCTTTCTGGCGCCAGGGATGCGCCGGTTGTGGTTTGCCTCAGATGGTTGAGGACCCCTGTCGCTCTTCTCTAAGTTTTGCAGCGACGCTCCTTTGTCGAGACGTGACTTTGACAAATTAATCGAGACGAGCCTCCGAAGGGGCTTGAATCTTACGTGGCGTCAAATTGTAGGATCTCAATACGACGTCGGGACAACTCCGCCTAGGCGGGAGGACGCATGGACCTGCAGTACGTTCAGAGTTTCTGGGCGATAGCTCCCGCATTCTCGACGCACTGGATGATCATCGTGGCCTTGCAAGTGCTTGATCGGCGCGAGCCGTTCCGGTCCGGGTGATCGCGGGGTGTACTGGATACTGACGCAGCGTTCGTTACGACTAGTCGGGCTTCGACTCGACATCATGTCGTTGGCTCATCGGTTGCTGCTCCAACAGTTAAGTTAAGGATTACGTATGTCTCTAGCTGCTAGGCTCACGCGTCACGAGACGGTCAGAAGGCTCGAGCACTTCCGCAAGGAGCGGATTGTCAAGGCGATCTATGCGCCGGATGCGGTGCTGCCATCGGCATACTTGCAGCGAAAACAGGACGGCCAACTAGAGATCAGGGCGGGATGTGTTCACGTCGCCGTTGCCGGACAGGAACGGAAGCTCGGTCCGAGTTCGGCATGTGACGTCTCAGGCGCCGGTCCTTACAAAGTATGGAATGCAGGCGACGAACCAGCAGACACCACATACGTGACGCCGCCGCGGGGATGGACATGCGAAACGTTTGCTGTGTTCGATCGATTGCAGCGTCAGCAGCGTATCGGACGTGATGGAATTCCGCTGATCGCCGCGTCCTTCGACGGCGAACCAATGGTTGTTTCGCTCTGTCACGGCAGCTCCGGAGGTCGGCCGGCCGCGGCACATGCGCTGCCTTGAGGCATCCAAAGCTGGCGTTATCTCATAGCCAAGCGGCGGCCTCAGATGCGCAGGAACGGCGAGGCTGATAACAAACTCAAGCGAACATCCGGAGCTCTAAGTGTCAATTTCTCGAATCACTTCAGCTGCAAGTGCAGCAATCCTCTCTTGTGCTTTGGCTTCGACCGCGCCCGCTGCCGACGTCAATATCGCCGTAGTCGGCCCGATGACCGGAAGTACTGCTGCGCTTGGCGTACAAATGCGCGATGGTGCTACTGCGGCTGTCGATGCGTTAAATGCTTCGGGCCTACTTCCCGGTATCAAGGTCATATTGAGCGTCGCCGATGACGCGTGCGATCCTAAGCAGGCCGTCGCAGTTGCCAATCGGCTGACGATGGATCAGCCCAAGTTGGTCGTTGGCCACTTTTGTTCGTCTTCCTCTATCCCCGCTTCCGATGTTTACGCCGAAGCGAAACTCATTCAGATTTCACCTGGCTCAACGAATCCTCAGCTAACAGAGCGTGGTCTCAAGACGGTGTTTCGGATCTGCGGCCGCGATGATCAACAGGGAGTCGTGGCAGCCGAATATATCCTGCGACACTATCGGCACAAAAAGATTGCCGTCCTTGATGACAAGAGCACCGCCGGCAAGGGCATTGCCGATGTCGTTGCGTCGCGCCTTCAGGAAGCAGGCGAAAAGGCCATTCGGCAAAGCTATGTGGCCGGCGAGAAGGACTACACGGCCCTGGTCTCAAGAATGAAAAGAGACGGAATCCAGATCGCCTATATCGGCGGCTATTACAACGAGATCGGCTTGATTGTGCGTCAGGCCGCAGAAGCAGGCGCAGGTCTCACTGTGATGGCGAACGATCCGTTGATGACCAGCGACTTTTCGGCGATCGCTGGCGAAGCAGCAAACGGCACACTGTTCACCTTTATGCCCGACCCCACCAAGACTGCTCAAGCGGCAGACGCCGTAGCTAAGCTCAAGTCTTCCAACATGTCAGCGGGAGGCTACACGCTCTACGCCTATGCCGCCGTTCAGGCGTGGGCGGACGCGGTCAAGCGGGCCGGGACTTTCGATGGTCCGCAAGTAGCAGCTGCGCTTCGTTCGCAGCCAATCCAAACAGTAATCGGGCCGGTCCGGTTCGATACCAAAGGAGACAATGCCGCTCCCGGCTTCGTCGTCTACCGGTGGAATAACAACATTGTCGAAGCGATCGAGTAAAACTCATCGCTGCGAGCGCACACGAGCCTAGATATTCAGCCCTAGATATTCTAGCGAAGTAATGGAAATGATGAAACGTAATTCCGGATATGACGTGCTACTCGGGTCGGTTCTCGCGCTCGCGGCACTCGCGTCGTTTCTCGCGCTCGCGGCACTCGCGTCGTTTCTCGCGCTCGCGGTACTGGTCGTCGAGCTATCCAATGACATCAACGCACCAACGGATGAGTTTATGCCCAACGGAACAGCTCGGCCGATGTCGCTGCGTAATCTCTGTTTAGCTCTTTGCCGAACTTCCAGTATGCGATTTGAGGACGACTCGTTGCGGACTAGTATTTGGTACCCGGACCAACGCAGAGTGATATTGCGGCCAACGCAGAAATGACAGCAATGCCACTCCGTGATCGAGGCGCCTGATTGCTGCACGACACCTGATCCGCTCGACAACCATTCTCTCGGCTTATTCAGGGTGGCGTGGAGCGACAGGTTCATCCCAGCTTCAAACAATTGGGCATTTCGAGCTGCCCGTAGGGATTTTGGATGGCGGCCGCCCTCGCTGTCCCAACAAACACTCGAACTCTGTCTCCGTCCATCTACCGGACTGACCGACCGGCATGCTGACAACTGCCAGCGCCCTCGGCGGTTCAACGGGAGAAACCTATGTCCGATGCCAAATTACAGAATGTGCTCTCTTCTCTTTCGCAGGCAGCGAGACAGTTAGATGCTCTGCCGTCCGGCCGGCCTGCGCCGGCCGCTAATTACGTCAAACTAAACACGAATGAGAACCCATTTCCGTTGCCAACAATCGTATGGCAAAGTGCAATTGCGGCGCTTGAGCGGCAGTATCTGTACCCAGAAGATGACAACATTAGCCTGAGGGAAGCAGCGGCTAACACCTACGGCGTCGCGATCGATCATGTGATTGCCGGCAATGGATCATCTGAGCTCCTCGGGCTCATCTACAGAGCATTTCTTGCCCCGGGCGACAGCGTCGCAATGCTGTCGCCGGGTTTTTCATTCAATCGCAAACTTGCTATGTTGCAGGGAGCTCAACTGCTTGAGATCGGATGTAACGAACCTCAGTCGTTGCCGATAGACCAATTGCTCGTTGGGCCAGCAAAAGATGCCAAGTTCATTCTGTTGGCCAATCCGAACAATCCGACCGGAACGTTCATCCCTATCGCCGATATCGAACGCCTCCTGGCACAATCGGACCGCCTCGTCGTGTTGGACGAAGCCTATGTCGATTTTGCGCCTGATAATGGCCTGCGGCTCCTCAGCCGCTATCCGAATCTTCTGCTCTTAAGAACACTTTCGAAAAGCTATGCCGCCGCTGGCATTCGCGTCGGCTTCGGGTTCGGCCACCCGCAGCTTATTGGAAGGCTTCGTAACATCCAGAACGTCTTCAACATGAATGTGATCGGGCATGCGGTCGGCATCAGCATTCTTGCGCATCGCGCCGTCTATGAAGAGAACCATATGCACATCAGGCATGAAAGACAGCGGGTTGCGACCGCACTGTCGCAACTTGGATTTTCTCTAACGCCCTCCCACGCAAACTTTTTGCTAGCGCGTGTGCCTGCGGGACACGACGGAAGATGGTGGCAGGCCGCTTTGGAACGGCAAAGAGTACTTGTTGCCTTCCTTCCCGATAACGGTCTTGAAAATTGCATCCGCGTGAGCATCGGGACAAAAGCGCAAATGGATGCGTTTCTGGGAGCCGCCAGCGACATTTCTGGCAGCTTAAAGCGAGGAAGATCGCCAGTTGAGCCGCGCTAAAGTCTGGTTTTGCGTTACCCAGGCGAACGTACCACGACGCTGCCAATGGCGAAGATCTGTTGTGAGTGAGCGGCGAACAGTAACAACGGATCTAGCCCCCTTGGCAACGGATGCTTAGGCCTCGAAGAGGGACGGACAATCGTCTCGTGATCAGCGGTGAATACAAAAGCAGAGGAGAACAAAATGTGCGGCCAAAATAGGAGAGGTCGGCGTCTTTGACCCGCTCAGATGCCAAAGACAAGCGAACTTCCTGCCCTCACCTACAATTGGAGATAATCCAGTGAAAGACGCCTTTTCTTCTTCAAAACTAACGTTTGGCATTTTCGATCACTTAGACGAGGACGGCCGCGACATCGCCCGACAATACGCAGATCGCCTCGTCTTGGCAGAGGCGTACGACCGTCTCGGCTTCTTTGCATATCACGTGGCAGAGCACCACTGTACGCCGCATGGGAGAGGTCCATCGCCAAATTTGTTCTTGTCAAGCGTCGCACAGCGCACACGGCAACTTCGTATCGGGCCATTGGTGATGCTGCTTAACCTCTATCATCCCCTACGTGCGTTTGAAGAGATTTGTATGCTCGATCATTTGAGCGGTGGGCGGCTTGAGGTGGGTGTCGGACGCGGCTCTCTTCCGCTTGAATTGGGCTACTACGGCATTAGCGCCGACGCGGCGCCAAGCCGTTATGAAGAAGCAAGCGAGATCCTCATCAGCGCTATGAAAGGCGGCACGCTGTCCTATCGAGGTCAGCATTTTGAGCTAAACAACGTTCCGTTGACGGTAAAAACTTATCAGCGTCCAAGGCCGCCGACATGGATTGCCACAAATCGACCCGAGTCCGCAGCTTGGGCCGCTGCCAATGGCGCAAATCTCGCGTGCGTAGGCCCATCCTCTGCTGTGCGCAAAGTCACCGACGCCTTCCGCGCTAATCGAGAGCCCAACGGCAAGGCTAACGATCAAATGCCATTTCTTGGATTGCTTCGCATGGTCGTGATTGCGCGTTCGGAGACAGATGCCTATTCGCTCGCGGCATCTGCTTACACACAATGGCTCGAGAGCTTTAAGTTCCTCTACGAGCTCAATGCCATCCCTACACCACCACACCTTCCGCTGACCTTCGATGCGGCAATCGAGAGCGAATTGTGCGTCGTCGGAACGCCAGCTTCTGTGCGACAAATTCTTCTAAATCAGCTGGAAGAGGCAGGTGCCAATTACCTTCTTTGTCAACTCGCATTTGGCAATCTGCCGTTAGATGCTTCCCTGTGCACCGCAACCGCAATCCAATCCGAAATCATGGCTGGACTTGGCCGACAATGATTTGCCCGTCCGGCTTTTGAGATCAAACGTTGTGGCAGCGCTCCTAGACGCTTTCCGTGCAGTCGGCGGGCAGCATGCGCTCACGATCAGCAGCTCCTGTTTGCTCACCACGACGTCCATGGGTCAACGAGGTGCGCTGTTGCCGCGATCCAGCAACCGCACGTTTTTCTAACCATACCTACGAGGACTGACTAATGACGAAAGACCGATTCGCCATGGGCTTTGCCCTTGCATTCATTCTGATGGCGAGCTTTCCTGGAGCTGCCGGCGCGGAGGAGCCTGCGTACGCGGGGCTGAACGGGGGCGCGCCGATCAACGTCGGCGACGTGTTGTCAGGCGAGCTCTACGCGTTGCGCATACGCGATGCCAAGCACGGCAAAAAGATCGCCTACCAGATCATCTCCACTCCGCGCCGGCTGCCCGAGCCGCACGGGCTGTGCAAGCTAGAGACTGGACCGGTAATGTTTCAGCTCCTCACAACTGGCGAAGCGCAAGCCAATCAGCTGAAGCCACTCGTCGGCAAGAGGATCTCGGTGAAGGTCGATGAAATCGCCTGTACCGACGCTGAGCAGATGAGCGAGGCGGTCATCAAGAAGTGGAGTCTTGTGAAACAGCGTTGACTTTTTAGAGCCTCCGCTGACGATGTTCGGCATATCGCGCAAAAAGTTGCGGAATTTGCCCCACTACCGTGGAAGGCAGCTACTGCAGGGTAAGGATTTGACTCTATAAAACGAACTTAGGCGACGATGAAACATTTTTCGTTGAAGATCCATATAGGCAATCGCATGCTGCGGCCCGAAACGCAGATGCTGAACTACGGCTACGATCCGCACTCGACCTTTTCGCCTTCCGGACTGCCGAGAAGACGGAATGGACCTCTTCGATTTTGGTCTCGGGTCGGCGCGAGCCTCCCGAGGGAATGGACGCAGCCTGGTTTATACGCGGTTCAATCACCCCAACAGCGAAATTGTCGAGGACAGCGCGCAGAGAACTGCGCACTGTTCTCATCCGGTGTGGCAGTGATTGCCATGACGATCCTCGCGTTCGGGAAGACCTCGCCACGTGATTCTGCACTGTCACCCCCTCTACTGTGCACCGGAAGCGTTGCATGCGAAGACGCTTGCGGGCCTGCTGGCGCGGGACCGCCAGACATCCATCAATGCTGTCCCGCTGGGCTAGTTGCCAACTCGACATATCGGTCCCGTCATCACTTTAACGAACTGCTTGTGACCTACGAGCAACCCTGAGCTGCGCTGCGCAGCATGCGTGCTGGGCAAGCTGCCACCACGGCTGCCCTTTTCATCCACAGAAGTCTGATTGCCATATCGATGCCATTAACCGGGCTATCAGGAACATCCGGGCTCTCAGGAACATGATGCAGCATCATCATTCGCTAAAGGAGAACTGTAAGTGCGCGTTAGTCCGTATTTCGAGGAGATCAAGGCTCGCGCGCTGCAACTGCTAACTAGCTTTCGGCCCACCGAAACCACATTCCCTCGAAACAAAGGGGAACTCCGACATGCCGTGCGCGGCGCACTCAGCCAAGCACGTGACGAAATGTACAAGCGCGAGAGACCCCAAATCATGGGGTCGCGAGCGGAACGCGCTGCTGCGTATCGGCGCACTCACTTCAACGTGGGCAACTTCGCGCGAGCAGAGCGGGAAATTTGCAAGCTCATGTGGACGCGGCTGTACAACTGACAATGGCGCCTTTATTTGCCAGAGCGCTCAGTATCGGCAGTCTCTTACATACATTGCAGCGTTTTGGCGTAAGATCAAATCGCGCGAGCCTCGTGCGCCACCGCATCGTCTGAATGTTTAGACGCGACACTCTTCGGATGCATTTGCATTTCAACCAGAGACTCGAAAACCTAAATGGACGTAGATACAAATAGCGACGTTTCGTCGAGAGACTCTGTGGGCATGGCAAGAGACAGCAACTCCGAGCTTAATCAAGCTCGTCACCGACTGCTACTTGAACCGCGAGCGGAATGGACGCTACCCGCTCGGCGAAGATGTTTCCGACCCGTTAAAGCGCGTCAAGGCGCAGAAGCGCGAAGAAGACGAGCCCCGCCTCACAGCATCTGCTCATCGCCCGATCCGAAGAGCGCTTAATGTCGGCGTCGCCAAGCCATCCAGATTAAGCAACACTGCGCAATCCTCAAGGAGATCTGCGGCGTCTCAAGTAGACATCTCGCGAGTCAATCGATGATTGCAACGGGAGCGTTGTGTCGAAGCGCGCCGCGATGAATTGGAGCGCTGAACAAACGTTCACACGATCCCGTTCGGCTCGCCGAAGAACGCAGGAATGCCGACCCCAACCATTGCTGACGACGAGAAAGAGGATCAACGTGTCTGAGCAGCGAATGATAACGGCAGGCGATTCGATCGCGAGAATTGACCTTGTATTTCAACACTTTCGGCAAAATGATTGATACTGACAACTCGATTTCCCTTGTTCGAGGCGCGATGCACGCGTTGCTCGATGAGGATCTTCTTTTGGCAAGGGCGCGAATTCTCGACTATATTGCGAAGCATGAGGCGCACCATCGATGAGTATCCCTGCGGCCGTTTCAGGTGCTAGCTCTTGACTTCGCCGAGGAGCGCTTCGCGTGCGCTCGCGCTGTAATTGAGGCTGATCCCTAATAATTGCGACCTGACGCTGGAGTTCAGGATCCGGATCATCCCGCAAGCGGGGGCGTCATGACGGTCCCGGCAGCACCAGCACTCGCCCATGATCGAAAGCATCGCGCGAAAGGTCGATATCGTGGTGGCGGAGCTCGCTTCGCTTTTGAATGCTGCTCCCAGCGACCGGCATTAAGGCGCCACCACCTCTCGATGAGGATTATATCAGTATTCAGCGGTTCGCGGAGATCCAGCACGTCAGCCCCGACGGAGTGCTCTCTCGCATTCGCCAGGACAAGCTACGTGCCGAGAAGCGCGGTGGTCGCTGACACGATCGCGCGGTATAGCCGTGCATCAACCCAAAAGACGGCAACAGGCAGATCATGGATAAGGTTTCACAAATCGAGGCGGAAATTCGACAGATGGCAGCAGTGTATGCCCGCAAATGCAGTGCGCTTGCCAAGCTGCAGGAGGCGTACTGTAGCAAATTGAACAAGTTGCTCGAGGCCAAGGCGGCGCGCGACCGACGCAGCACCGCTGGGACCCGCGAAAGAGATGATCATCACTGACGCCCGTGCTGCGATCGACCAGCGTTTCGAAAGGATTGTAGAGTCCCCGATGAATGAGCACTTCGATCATCCCAGCGTGTTTAGCGGACCACGGCCGAGGTGAGAGAGTCGCGTCTCGGTCTGTCGTAGGTTGTTGCCATCGTTCAGGTACTTCACAACTTATCGAGTTGTCGTTGCCCTGCCAACATCAGCGACGGTCGCCAGCCACTCTTGCATTGCGTGATGCGTACAGGCGATCACGTTGTCAGTGGGAGAAATCCATTCTAAATTGCGAATTCTAATCGACAGATTCTTTCTATTTGGTCGCGCCGCCGCGCACCAAATCGCGGTAACCGTGATCGGCCATCCATTTTGCTCGCGCCAACTATCAGACACATCGCGAGCGCGCGCCGGCTCGCGATCTGGATCGATATGCAAGACAATCCGAGCCACCTCTTTCCAGTCGGCGCCATTTGTCTCGGCATCGAGAAGCCGCCAATACGTCACAAGATGCTGTTCATCGTAGCCCGTGAGCACCGGATCATCCGGAGCTGAATCGGCGACATCAGGATCGAGTGGCGGAGTCTTCATGAGTGTTACCAACAACTCCGTTGCTCGAGTTTCGTCCCCTGTGCGCGGGCTTCTCCACACAACCGCCATAAAGCGATCAAGTCCAGCATAAAAATTCCTCAGAAGGGCTAGTCATGAGACTACTCGCGATCCGCTCGCATCACTGGGCTAATCGCTTTGTCCGCGTATTATACCACGTAGCGCAATACACGCGATTGCTTCCTATCCTGCAGATGGATATTCGCAGGATTTTTGCGAGCAGATGATTGATTTCGCTTCCTAGGCCGGCTAGCGCCGCGCTTGGCTGATTGTGACTTCTTGGTGGAGACCGGGGTACGCGTCGGCCCCGACCGGTCATTGAACGCGCCCCACTTTCGAAGATTGTCATCCCTTAGCCTCACGTCCAAGATCACCTGAGCAGGCCTCATACTCGGCCAAGCTTTCGAGAAGCTGACCAGGCCGCTTTTCGTACAGCCGGGGCAGGATGTATGCTCGGCTTGCCCTAGCTGCGTCTGTGTGGCACCTCATGATTCGGTAGGGGAGCGCGCAGCATGGGCAGCCCTACCGCAGTCTTGAGGGGCGGCCCTCTAGAGGGTTGCGCGGTGCGTCCTAGCCCCCTCGGGCCGTTCCTCGCGTGGCCTATAGGTGCCGCCCCTCTTGCCTACCCTTGACCCGTGGGCTGACAAAAACGATGCCGGCGCGAATTGCGCTCGTAGGGCCGTAAACGGTCACGGGCCATGTTTTCACCGCCGGCTTTCCGATCAAAGCATCCATGATTTGCCGCCTGTATTGCCGTTTGCGGGCCCGGTGATCGGGGATTTTCTGAAAACCAAAGCCCGAAAACGCCGTCGCCAAATATCCAAAAAGGCCGCGGTCCCGCGTACCCGCGCAAGCTCGTCTCATCGGTAGGACCAGGTGAAAGTTCAAATCAACGACGACACCGCGACGACGCTGAGGACGCGCACCACAGTGAAATCACACCTGCCGGAGTCTGCACGCGTCACCGCGCGCCCCGCACGGTAGAATGAAATGCTGCGCAAGGCCTGCCCCGCACATTCAGCGCGCGAGCGGGCCACTGTCGGGCACTGGCTGCGCCGACTGTCGATATTGAGACCAATGTCAGCAACTTGACGCTACACCGCTACGAAGCGCCCGCAGAGCCTGCGAATTCACTTCGGCACGCAGTTTGCTTTGTTCACGGCATCATCACCAATCGCAGTGCGATGATCTTCGGGACGGACTCGGCGCGCGTCGCTGTTAGCGTCTGGTCCGCCCCGACGGTTTGCTGCGGCGATAACTCAAGGGCGCTCGGTTTTGGACCGAGGAAATACAGGGAAGTGTTGGATGCGATCTGGAGTTCTTCTTTTGGGAGCCACAACAATTGCGCTCGTCGCAAGCAGTGCAGCCAATGCGGCAGACCTTGAGCCAGAAGTGAAACTGCCACCGGCGGTGTGGGACTGGTCCGGAGGTTATATTGGCGGGCACGTCGGCGGCGGCTATGGCCGGACGTCCTTCAGCAATCCCTATGGTCCGTCAATCTATGGCGACGTGGTCGATACGCCTGTGTTCGTCGCGGGTGGCCAGCTCGGCTACAATTGGCAGAAGAGCAGCTGGGTGTTTGGCGTCGAACTCGATGCAAGCGGAGTTGTCTCCGACGGCACAAATACTTGCCTCGCGGCCTCCGGCTTTGTCGTGAGCGCAAACTGCAAGGCAGGTCCCAACGTCTTTGCCACCGGGACCGGTCGCATCGGCTACGCGTTTGGCGCGCTGGGCCGCACGCTGGCCTATCTCAAAGGAGGCGTGGCTTGGCAAAACAATCAGGGCGATGTCGTCAATAACAACGAGCTTATGGGCCGCTGGCCACAGGAGAAAACCCATTTCGACTATGGTCGCCTCGGTGCCATCATCGGGCTGGGCGTCGAGCAAGCGCTTACGCCTGCATGGTCGGTCAAAGCTGAGTATAACTATCTGCATTTCGCCGGACCGAGTGTCGCAACGCCTCCGACGGTGCAGGATCCGCCGCTCGCAATTGTTCCGGCGAACACAACCAGCCTGTCCAGCAATTATCACATCGGAAAGATCGGGTTGAACTACCATTTTGGCGCCGACCCGTGGACGGCGAAATGGTCCGATGCACCGCTGTACGCGAAAGCACCCGCCGGCGCGCCGCCGATTGCTTATCCGGCCGGTTGGTCGTTCGAAGGCGGATCGCGGCTCTGGCTCAGCCGGGGACGCTTCCAATGGGACGACAGCGTAACGCCCTATTTCGGCATTGAAGACCCCGACGTTCTTTTTTCAAGGCTGACCTATCGCGGTCTCGACGGACTTTCCGGAGAGCTATTTGGCCGTGTCGACAGCCCATGGGGAGTGTTCCTAAAGGCCAACATTGGCCTTGGGCGCTTCGACAAAGGATACCTTAACAATCAAGATTGGGGTATCCCCGGCTATCTCTCCTATATCAACAACGCGTCAGGGCAAGGAAATGGAAGGTTTACGTATTATACCGCGGACGTAGGTTACGAGTTCCTGCGCGGCGCCAACTACAAGGTTGGCGGATTTATCGGCTGGACCTACTACGAACAGAGTTCCGACTCGATCGGATGCACGCAGATTGCCAACCCCTTCTATACATGCCCGGCGAGGCCAGGCACTGTCGTTGGCAGCCAGAATACTCAGTGGAATGCACCTCGCGTCGGCCTAAGCGCCGAAACCATGTTGACCGATCGCTGGCGCTTAAACACCGATGTCGCCTACCTGCCCTGGACCGATTTCAAAGGGCGCGACAATCATCTCTTGCGCGACGGGACCACCTTCTTCGACCAGCGCGGGAATGGTGGCGGAGGCGTCCAGATCGAAGGCGTGTTGTCCTACTTCATTACCAAGAATTTCAGCGTCGGTGTCGGCGGGCGCTATTGGGCCATGTGGACCAAAAAGGACAGCGAAGTGACATGCACAGTCTGTGATAGCGCGCGAAACAGCGCTATGACTCAGTCTGCGAAGTACAGCATGGAGCGCTGGGGTACGTTCTTTCAGGCGTCCTATAGGTTCGATTGAAAAGATCACAACCTCTAGCCAAGCTCCGGGCCGCTTCGACGCTAAGAAATGGCGCGCATCGAGTAAGGATCATCAGCCGTGCCCTTGCCGGTCGCGGGCCTTATCCAATTCGAGCAGTTCGATCTTGAGCGCTTGGTCACGGTAGCCGAGGGAAACCAGCGCATTGTGGGCGTCGGTCCATGACATCGCGCCAGCGACGTATCGCTCGATGAGGCCGCGCTAGAATGCGCGCCATTGCGCGAGGTACGCAGGATCGAGCCGATTGCCGACCCGATCCCGCGCGATTGCTGGAAACCTCACGTTTGGGGGGCGGGCTCGCTGCCACCTTCACCGCCGCCACCGGCTTGCGCGGGCGTGCCCGCCACCACGGCATCGGCGACCACCTCCGCATTCCAGGTGTTAGGTTCTTGGTCGTAAGCAGCGTGTCCGACAGCATTTGCAAATCGGCCTGCCTAGCGCCGCCGCCCGCAGCGTCAACCATTTCTTCACAGGTTGATCGTCGCGTTCTGATCATCGACCACCTTTTTCACCGCGTGGACAACGTCGGTCTCCGCCTGCACCGATGCCAAGGTGTCGTTCGCCTGATCCTGTAGCTCCTTGATGCCAACCATAATTATTCTCTCCGATTTAATCACTGTTCGAGTAAGCGCGGCGAGACGGTCACTGATATCGGCCAGATGCGCCACGATCATCCGGGCGAGTGCATCCTCGAGACGCACATGGTGATGGAAATGAAATTTCATTTCGGCATCCGCCGCCGCGTTTTCATCGCAAGAGCGACATTGCGCGGCAATGCTTCCAACACGGCCCGGCGCATAGTGTTGGTGAAGTCGCGATAGAACGGCACGTCGCGCTTGATCGGCACGCCGGGTCCAGTGTGTATATCATCTTCCCTTTGGCGAAGATGAAGCGGCCACGCCGCACGCCCTTGTCGGCAAGCCCTTTCGGCGTTTGGCTCCGCGTGACCGCGCCGCGCGCGGTGCATCGCACGTTGACCGATGACGGGATCGCGATGTTCGCGCCCTTCGCTCGCCGCGTGCCACCTTTCGCATGCAGCATCAGGTTCGCGCGGCCGAGCTTGTCGTAAATCTCAACGGATAGGCTTTGCTTGGTCGCCCTCGCGGCCCTTGGTCATTAGCGCGGCGCCGATGAACGAGCGGTTCTTGACCTCGACTGCCGTCGTCCATGTTCGCTCGATCAGGAACGAGCGCGTCTTTTCTGCCGCATCGTTGAGCGAGCGCGCCAGAATGTACGGTAGCTGATCCTCGGCCGCGCCAAGCTCCGCCGCCCGCTGCTAAAAATCGGCAACGTTGAATTCGACACTGATCATCGCAAATGCGCAAAAAGACCGACCGCGCCGCCGCGACCGGTTGGTGAAGTTGTGTCGCGTAGTGAGGCACGCCCTCGGCGGTCGCGAGCATCGAGAGGATTTGCTGCTGATCCTGCTCAAGGTCCCCGTAAATTTCCTTGTTCTTGTTTTCGTTCTTCCGGATTTTTTACCAGCGCCCGCAATTCCTTCGTCAGGATGCCGCGCGCCTTCGCCTCCTTGAAAACATTGTTGATGCTCTCGCGGATATTGCGGCATCGGGCCATCGATGATCCACGCTCGCTCGCGCCGCCAATGACCCAGAAAAAGCAGGCTCTGTGCGCGCTCCACCGCCGCATGACAAGGCCGCCCTCGCGCGACACCAACGGCATGGCAATCGGTCCAACCCGTCGCGACGTCGATCATCGTCAGCGTCTGAATGAACGAGCCAGCTACAGATGTGCCGCCATGGGCCATCATGTAACCTCGCAGAACCCTGGCGGCGGATCGTAGCAGTCATTTGAACATTCGGATCGGGACTTCACGGCGCACCGCCGAATAAACCGACCCGTCAGCGCTTACCCGGCCGCGGCGATTTTGGTCTCGACCAGCAGGCGTTTAATCATCGCTGCGCTGACCCCGAGCACCAGCGTGCGATTGGCCTGGTCGAGCTTGAGCCGGCCATGCCGCTCCAGAAGGCAGCAACGTCGGACTCATTACCTTCAGCCGCTTGCCGCAGATCCGATCAGAGGTCTCCCACAGCGCCATCAGCCTATCCTGCTGGTGACGCCATAGGTCGGCCCTCGATGCCGCCGCGCCTCCGGCGAAATTGCGACATGGCTGGCTAGCGCCCCAAGTGCGTGCTTGCGATGCCAGCCGGTCACCGCGTAAAGCTGGTCGACGACATGCGACCCTTATTGTGCGCCCTGCTGATCGATAGTGCTCTACCGCCGCCGCCGTGAGTTCGCGCCGCGCACCCATGCTGATCCGTCCTGCCATCGGCGACACCCATCCGATTCGGTATCGCTGCCCCAATCCTCACGGTCAGTTCTCCGGTAACATTCTTGATGAGGCACTGCGCTCATCGGTGTCCAACTTCTGCATGCCGAATGACATTAGCTTGGCTGAGCGACCATCCGGCCCATCGCAAGGGTGCGGCTGCCGCCGATGGTGAGCGAAGCAGGCGAATATTGGCAATGCTGACTGCCGAGCGGCGGCAAGCAGTTGCCGTCGTTTTCAGCCTCGACGCAAGCGGGCACACGGGCCGCTTCTCGTTTAGTGAAATTGCGGCAGGTTCGTCAGCTTTTGGAAAGCCAGCCCGAATACAAGACCGTTGAAGTTAGTGGCGCGTAGTTAGGATAGCGCCTGACCAGGACGGAGAAAGCGCAGCGTCACGTCGCTGCTAACCTCAATTGCAGCGCGGGCGCGGTAGGGCCAGCGTCAACTCAGCAACAAGCGGCGTCCAGTCGCGTCCGCGCTGTTTCCAGTCGCTGGACTGGATTGCCAGGCGACTGATGCCGTCAAAATCTGTCAATCAATGACATGAGTGGCCATGATGGTGTTTTTCATGCTCTTCGGACGGCTTGGGAGGTGGTGTGGCTCGTCAGCTTCTTGAAAGCTGGCCGTGGTAATTGTGAACTTTTCGGGTGACCTGAGGAGGTGAGTGTGGACAATTTCAACATAACAGCTTGGTCGCAGGTGTCGCAGCCAATCGCCCAGGATGAGCAGGCGGGACAGCCCGGGCAGATCGTGTCTTTCGAACAACTGCGCCCGTTCCTCTCCGATGATCTCTGTGCGGAGTATCGTCATCTGTCTGATGGGGATCGGCGTTTGATCGAGAGTGCAATTCGTGCCGCGTTTGTGAGGGGAGAGGTGGACTTGGCATCCGGAGGCCGGTACGCCAACAATCTTGCCAGCTTCGCAAATAGTCTCGGATCTAAGGGTCTATCGATGGTTGGCCTCAGTACCAACGAGCTGGAGGCTGAAAGAAAGGCCGGACACAATCGCGGCGCGTATTTACCTAAAGCATTGGATCACCTTCGTAAGTTTCGTGACCCCGATGCATCTGCAGAAGCAGGGAGCTCACGGAAGCCTCGGGGTCGGTCAAAGATCAAAAATTTTCCAAATGAGCAGCTTATGGGCGGCCTTCCACCAAAACGTCGGCGACTGCTGGATGACGAGCCCCCTCAGTTGACGATCTCGGTCGATCCAGGGGAGCTTCGGAGACCGGAAGAGCGGCTTCACGAGGAGCTCCAGCCACAGCGCCATGCTGAGCCCGGGCCGTTGGCGCTGGTCGATCCAGATCACTTCATTTTCGATCCAGTGCAATTTCCTCCAGCTGAGGTTCGGCAGTTGCTAGATGATGAACCTGCCGGGGCGTCACTCTTCAATGTCGATCCAAAGCACTTCACGCTCGATTCAGTTCAATTCTCTCCAGGTGAGCTTCAGCGGTTGCTGGATGATGAACCCACGCGTTTCGAACAGCAAGTGCGCCCGAGCTCACGGCAGCCTCAGAGTTCGCCCGACATCATAGATTTTCGAAACGAGCAGCTCGTCGACAGCCCTTCAGCAAAAGTTCGGCGACTGCTGGATGATGAGCACGCTCAGGTGACGGTCTCGGTCGATCCAGGGGAGCTTCGGGAACTGGAAGAGCAGCTTCGTGAGGAGCTCCAGCCACAGCGCGGTGCCGAGCCCGGGCCGTTGGTGCTACTGGCCGATCCAGAGCACCTCACCTTCGATGCAGTGCAATTCCCTCCAGCTGAGTTTCGGCAGTTGCTAGATGATGAACCCGCTGGGGCGCCATTCTTCAACGTCGATCCACAGCACTTCGCGTTCGAGCCAGTTCAATTGCCTCCAAGTGAGCATCGGCGATTGCTGAATGATGAACCCGTGCCTAGTGAAGCGGGTCCGCTGCCACCCTTGTCATTTTATGCACCTCCGGGCTGGCAGCACGGGGACCAGTGGGCGCCGCAAGACCTCAAAGAAGGAATGCTCTTGCACAACGTGCTGCCAAGCGTGTCCGAGCCAGAGAAAACTCTAACTCTCCGAGGCGTGAACTACACGGCCACTATTGGGCCGCCAGGCCTGGAGCATGAGATTTTTCTACGCAGGGGAATTTGACCAGTTTTGCCTGGCATAGCCTGCAGTCCTTCTCCGGAGAGAACTTGGCGGCCCCGGGGATTACATAACCCAAGCCCGGGGAGCGAGGTGGTCAGCTTTGCTGATGCAAAGGCTGGTGAACGCAGGCCCGGCGCGCCGTCTCGTCGAGCAGGCTGTCAAGCTGGTCGCGGATGCGGGAAGCTGCAATCGCGCCAGCATGGCGTCGAGCCGATCGATCGGTGCTTCGGTTATCTTCTTTGCGCGGACCGTCAGAAGCTCCCTGCAATAGCTGCTTCGTATTCGGTAAGAGGACCCAACAAGGGATGGGGGTGGAGACGACCACGGCAGCGTCGCTGCCGTAGTCGCCGGTCCGCAGACCGTGCGAATTGCGCCGGCAGCATCGATCGTCCCGCTAACGCCCTGCCCTTGTTGCTGCCGACCTCTGAGCAGTTGGCTGACCGCGCAAAGACTCACCTTTCGAGGACGACAGAAGATCAGTTTTCCGAGTTGAAATTGCTCAAGTTCGACGTGTCATCCGGCATGGATCCGCGCCTGCAGCTCGCGTTGGCCAATTATTAGATTGGTACGCGAGGCTCCTCTTCGATGCGTCGGTCCATCGAAATTACCGCCTGCAATGCGATCTTCTGCTCGCTCTCCTTCGTGTCGGTACCCAGTTCGACGATGTCCATATCGACGCCATCATGAACCGAATATCGGAATGTTGCGGAGAAAATGGACCATCGTAGTCGACGTCAAAACGAATACGACACCTCTTTGTCAGCCTTGGCGATCTTCGGCCGAACGACAGCATCCCGACTCCCCCACTGGAGCGCAGAATCTAGGTTTTCTATCTCGAAATCGAGCGTGGAATAGCCGTCGATTTCCGGATCGAACGTCTCCAAAGGATTCGATCGCAGCTTCGATATCAATCTTGAGTTCTGACTCCTCCCCGGGCGCGAGCAGCGCCATGCAACGCGCGACGACGAATGCCGCATTTCCATTGACGTAGTCTAGGGCCGCCGCGACATCGGAGACCGCTATCAGCAGCTCAGATTGGCCGGCATAGTCCTGCCAATCGCGATCGGGGCTGACGACCAGCAGTAGCCTCGCATTGCGTGCCGCCCAGGCTTCGAGTGGAGAGCAGCGCGAATTCATCCTTCTTGGCTTCGCGGGAAAGAGAAAGCGCCAGCGGGATTACCACGACATGGGCCGCACCTTATCAGATACGTAGACCGCCGAGTTAACCGACGAGGCGCGTGATAGCTTCGGGCGCATCGATGAACGCATAGGGATTGAAGAACTGGCGGCGCCACAGGAAATTCCGGTCGACCTCGCTGAGCGCGGCCTCGTCGCACACCTGCGCCCAACGTTCCTTGATGGTCTTAATTTGCGCGGTCGCGATAAGGATCGCTTCCCCCTCATTAAGCAGGAACAAGGGCGCGGCTTTCAGGCAGAGCGCGATTTGGCTCGCACGCTCCTGTCCCATGATCAACATGGCCTGCGATGCCTCCCCGCCCGTCCGATTCTGCGGACAGATGTCATAGGCGGGCGTAAGCGTAAGCTCCGCACCATTCCAGAACGCGGCGTGGTTTCGGGCGTGGTCGTCAGTGTTACCGGACAGGATGTTGAACACGAGCCTGCCAAAGAGTTCCTTCAAGGTCTCTTTGGGCGACGTGAAGCGGTGACGAATGACGGTCGCAAGCTGCTCGTAGCTCGCGTAGCGGGCCATCATTTCGTCAAGCTCGAGCAGCGTGAGCGTCGAGACCATTGACTTGCGGCGCCACCCTTCCTGGGCTTTTTCACGGTCGAAACGCTCGATAAGCAGCACATCCTTTCCAGCGGCGCGTTTGAGGGCCACGGGTGCGGCGGAGAGACCGATGATGGACGCGAGGCGCATGGCGACGAATTCGGCTTTCACCATGCCGAAGAGGTCGTTCTGGGACGAGAACTTCGCCACGAATTTCTTGTTGCCGGACGTGATCATGGCTTTTGGCCGCGCGCCACCGATGGAGCTCCCGTGGAGAAGCGCACGGTCGAGTTCGGCCGTCAGCGGCACACCTTTTTCAACCAGCGTTGCCGCATTCAGGAGTTCATCAAGCGACACTTCCGCGCCCTCGCGCGGTACATAGTTCGACGCAGACGCTTGAAAGTCGAGCGCGCCGATACGGTCCGATCCGGACTCCAGGAGATAGGTCAGTTCGTCAAGGCTGCCGGGATCGACATCTTTTCCGCCTGAGCCGAATTTGCGATTGATGATGATGCGGCGGCCCCACGCGTCGGGTGCCGCGTCGCGAATGCAGTTGGGCATGTTGAGCCCGTTCAGGAGTGGAAGGACGCCCCTGCGGAGCGGCAATTCCGGCTCATAAAGCGAGATGGCATTGTTCCGGCGCAGATAGCTCTGCCCGTAATTGTAGACGAGTTGCTTGCCGCTCGCGGACAGGAGACCCGCGACGACAGGTTGCGTGCTGTCCGGCAACCAAACCCATACATAGGCTTGGGTATGTTTTTGCTCAGAAGTCATCATCGGGCTCGGTTCGGTGGCTGCGGATCGCCTTGGGAAGTAAGGCCATTACTTCGCGGTTGGATTCGACGTCGCGCGACATCGTCACCTGGCCGGCATCGAACAGGCGCACGCCGACAATCGCCGCGGCCTCGAACACGGCACCAATGGCGCAGCCGGTATCGCCCGCCTCGATGCGTTGCATGAGGCCACGCGAGACCCCTGCCCGTTGCGCCAAGGCAGCAACCGTCATGTGGCGGTCAATGCGCCCTCGGCGGATGAGCTGCCCCAACCGGATCGCGGCATCCGCAGCATAGGGTGAGACAGGGCGGTTGGTCTTGGGCACGTTTGATCCATAAATAGGCCATAAGCGGCTTTATGATCTATTTATAAACCAACTCGGAACCGATGTCAAGTTTATGATCTATAAATAGATCATTTCGGCCTTCGTGATCCATTTATAGCCCACTCGGCTTAAAGGGAACTCTCCCCCTGCCTACAACCGGCGCGCTTCACGTGTAAAAGGCAATTGATCGAGGGTAAGCACCTGAAGCGCTCGCACTCCTATAGGTTCAGGCCCTGCCGCGCAGTGGCCTACGGCATGGTGCGAACTGGCATTGCCCGTCCGAGCCGCGGGATCGAAGTCAGCGAAGGTGTGCGATCTCAAACAATGAGCGAGGGCGGCCGGGAACAAGAGCGTATCAAGTACCCCGCCTTTGCCTCAGCCGACGCACCGCAAATTCCAGCAGCTTCTTGATCTGTGCGCCCTTCCCATGAACGTCCGGACGTGGACCTCCTCGCCTTGCACCTGTTCGCTGCGATAGCGGGAGAAAGAGGTAAGATGATTTCAGCCCGGACGAGGCAGGCACTCGCGGCTGCAAGGCCCCTTGGGATGACCCTTAGCAACCAAGGATCCACGTGCGCAGGAACGCGGTGGAGACCATGACTGCTTCGGCTGACCGGTTCGCGGCCAACGTCCTTCCAATCATCCGCGAGGAGCAGAACGCTGGCGCAACGTCCTTGAGGGAGATTGCCGAGGTGTTGAACGCGCATGGCGTCGTGACGGCTCGCGGCGGCCAATGGCACGCCAAGTCTATCAACAACATCCTTGAACGCTCATAACGGGCAGACGTTGCTGACAACGATCACAATCCTCCTTCTTCTCGCGATCATCATGTTTTCGCCGGAAGCATTGTGGCCCAATTCGCGCCGCGTAATGGAGCACCGCGCCGCCGACGCCGGCTCCTGCCGGAGCTTCTCCATCCACGCCGCAGCACGGAATCGCGCAGACCGAGTTCCCCTTCGCGACTGACGTGATTAATCGACCACTCAAAAGCGAGCTCCGTGACCTGCCGCTTGTACTCACCGGTAAGCGACCGACTTGACGTCCTTCCATTCGACACCACCTGCCTCCATGAACCCAGTAGAGGTCTCCACCATTCAGCGGAGGTTTAGTGCCCCTTGCTGGTGAATGGAAAAATGACGGGTCTCCCGCTCGGCATGGGTTGCTAGAATATTCGCAACATCAGGAGAGTATTTCTGGCGATCCTGCATAGCGGTGGAATTGACGCTGTTCTCTTGCCGCGCCAGCTCATCAGACTGCCGCTCCGATGGCTCGAGAGATAGGGTGTACACGCTTGCGCCTTGGACCGCTTGATCGGATAAGGCGTCCGCATGCAGAGAAATAAAGAGAGTCACAGCATCTTTGTTGGCAAAGGTCTGCGTCGGTCAAGCGGGATGAAGGCCTCATCATCATGGGTTATCATGACCCAATATCGGCCGCCTTGTCTGAGCGCGGCTTTCAAAGAGTACGCCATACTCATGGCAATGTGCTTCTCGAGCAGTCCGGTGGCGCCGATCGCGCCGGGATCGTGGCCGCGTGTCCCAGGTCGAGCATGGATAAGGGAACGTATCCCAGAGGCCACAGCACGCCTCGCAACGAACGCAGAAAGACCGGCCCAGCAATCCAATAAGAACTTACGGCGCTCACGTCATCCGAGGTACTTGCGAAATATCGAGCATATCGCCCCCTCTCGGCTGCCTCCTCCGGTATTGAGAGTAGCTTCGATTTCCGATGTTCCGCTTCACTTGATAGGTGTTCAAGACCTTTTTAAACCGCACCGAGAACGTCCCGGTCCGTGCGTTGCAACGCGAGTTCCACGTGACTTCGTTATTCACCCGCAATCAGTAACTTGAAAACTCTCATCGGGCCAACCGATCTCCACCTCACAACAGCTAACCGAAACTACCATGCGAGTTAATCTTTATGGTTCGGCCAGAGTGATTCCGCTCTCGCAGACCTAGAGCGTCTTCGGCCCGCTTACGCTAGCTGAAGAGGCGTGCGTGAATGAAATCGATGTCCAACGTTACCTCTGCCGTTGATCAAACGATGCTCCGAGCGGTTCGCGCCGTTCTGGTCGTAGTGGGAGCAACACTCAGCCAGACGATCAGATACAGTTCATCGCTGCTCTCGCCCCACGCGCGCGTCCTTATTAGCGAGCTTCGATTACACCCTTCTCCAACGTTGCCATTGACGCGCATCTCTCCCACACGCGATCAATTTCTGCACTGCGCACATTTGATCATGATTTCCAAGCCTACAACCTAACGCAGCGTGAGCTTCAAGCTGTTTCTTTTGAGTGAGTGTTGCGCTGCCGTTACAGCAATCTCCGATGACGTTGCTAAAACGCGCGCGGCCTGGGGGTCATCGAAAGGAAAGAAACTGGGAATGAAGAACTTGTTGCTTGTGACTTGCAGCATCCTCGCGCTTGGCGCGGTCGCACCCGCATTCGGCGCGGATATCGCTGTGCAGCCCGTCTATAAGGCGCCGCCACCACCGCCGCAGGTCGCGGCCGCGATCTACGACTGGAGCGGTTTGTACATCGGTATCAACGGCGGTTGGGGCTTCAGCGATGCAACGGGTGGCACCGTGGGTGGCCAGATCGGCTATCGGCAGCAGATGGGCCAGGCGGTGTTTGGTATCGAAGGTCAGGGCAACTGGGCTGATTTCAGCGGCTCCAATGTCAGCACCACCTTCCCGCTCAATACTAACCGCAGCGCGACCGACGCGTTCGGCCTGATCACCGGCCTGATCGGCTACACCTCCAACAACGTTCTGCTTTACGCCAAGGGCGGTGCTGCGGTGACGAGCAACACCTATCAGGTCACCTCAACCCTGACCGGCGCGCAGCTGGCGAGCACCGACAATACGCGTTTGGGCGCAGCTGTCGGCGCGGGTGTGGAAGTCGGCTTTGCGCCGAACTGGACGGTCGGCGTCGAGTACGATCACCTTTTCATGCCGGACGCCAACGTGAACTTCACCACGGCCGCTGGTGTGGTCGCGACCGATCGCATCCGCCAGGATTTCGATCTCCTGACCCTGCGGCTCAATTACAAGTTTAGCCCGCCGGTTCTCCGATACTGATCTCTTTCGAACGGCGGATCGAAAGCCCCGGCCCTCGGGCCGGGGCTTCTTTCGAGCTATTCATTGCCGCGGAACGGTCACCTAACCGCGTTCTGTATTTTCCGGGAATATGCAAGGACGTTCTGCCTGCAAACCGTTTGGGTTGAGTATACTAAGGTGATCACCACCAAACTCGAACGGCGAAATGGCGATCGCGAACCTGACACGGCCCGGCACAATGGTGATGCATGGTCAGGGGAAGAGCACGCAGACGGCCGGACAGTCTGCCCGGCTCAAGAGCGCCTCCCATGCTTCCGCGGACATTCGACCCGAGGCCAACTTCCGTTTTGCGGTCCGCAACGCACTGTTCAGCTTACGCATCTCACGTGGAAGCGCCGGATCGGCTTTCAGCCCGTTCACACAATCCGATTGCTAAGGGTATTTACTCCTTGTGCTCGACATCTGGGTATTCTGCGGCCGCCGTTTTCTGCAGAACGCTGAGTTCAATTGTTATCCCCCCTTGACCTTGGGCTGAACGCGCGGAGACACGGCAAGCGAAACCCGTTTATGTCCGTTAACGATTCAGGCCCAAGCCGAGCCACTGTTTGCCTACATCAACAGCCCTATCATATGCGTCAGTCTTCACAGCCTTTTGGACTTGGTGCTAGCAGACGCTTTGTCATAGCTGCGCTTTCATCCGGCAGCTGATAGGGCACTTGCTTTCGTGTCCCCGCTCCCATCCTGCTCCGCCTTTTCGACTTTATGCTCGCAAACACCCGAATGCCGTAAGCCTCCGACGAGAGGCGCCTTGCGGCAGGCTGGTCTGATGGTTGAGAACTGTACGTATGGACAGCCATACGATCAGTGCGCTGAATCGACTTGATGTGGTGGAGACGGGCCGGCGGCGGCGTTGGTCTGAGGAGGAGAAGGCGCGGATTGTTTTGGAAAGCCTGTCCGAGCCACGTCTGGTTGCGGCGACGGCGCGGCGATATGGCCTGTCGCGTTCTCTGCTGGTGACTTGGCGAAGAGCCTTCGCAGCGAACCGGACCAAATCCGAGGCTGGCTTTGTCAGAGCCGTTGTCGCAGAGGATGGGCTAGTGTCGTCGGCGGCGGCTTCATCGCGGAGCGCGACAGCGCATTCGACCGAGCAGCG
>NZ_AXAU01000033.1 GCF_000472965.1 Bradyrhizobium murdochi
GCTTCATCCAGACAAGCCTGCGCGAGTGGGCTTATGCCCGCGCTTACGACACCTCAGACGAACGCGCCGCCGAACTGCCACGCTGGCTTCACCGCTACAATTGGCACAGACCTCATGGCAGTATCGGATCAAAGCCACCCATCAGCAGACTCGGTCTAACCGGGAACAACCTGTTGAGGCTCCACACCTAGAGCCTTTTCGGTTCTGATTAAATCAGAACCGGGCTCTAGGTTTTTGTTTTGACGCGTTTTCTTGACGCGAACCGGTGTCCACTTCGCTGGAAAACGCTCTAGGGCATGATCCGGAAAAGTGCGAAGCGGTTTTCCGAAAAGATCATGCTCAAACAAAAAGATGAGATCATGATGCGATTCTACGAAATCGCATCATGATATGGACGCTTTCGGTGAAGACCGCAGACTATTTCGGCAGCACTGCGTGGAAGATGGACTTCGCAGTCGACAGCGCGTCCTCGGCAGCCGCCGTGGCGCGTTCGCGGACGGAAGGCGCCGCAACTTCGGCACGCAGATCGAGCGGGCGCGAGACTGGAATTTCGGCGGGCGGGACTGGGCGGTTCGGGTCGATGGCCTCAGCATAAGGCGGCCGTGGCTGCGCCGAAACCTGACCATTGGGTTCGCCAGCGGGTGGGCCCGAGACCATGACCGGCGGCGGCAGCGGACGAAGCGCGGGCGCATTCACGGCAGCAGGCGCATTTGCGACCCTGGATGTTTCGGGGGCACGGGGTGCTTCAGGAGCACGGGCCGTCTCGGGGGCGCGCGGAGACGTTTCGCCGTTGGCGCGCAGGCGTTCGATCGCGGCGCGCGCCAAATCGTTGGCATCGCGCCGTTCATCCGGCGTAGCCGCAGTCTCGACCGAGGCGGCCGGCGCAGCCACTACAACCGGAGTGGCCTGGGACGCCACAGGCTGCACGGGCGACGGCAGTATGACCCTGATCTTTTCCTTTTCGCGCGGCGCCGCTGCATGACGGCGCTGGTCGGCCGGATTGCTCGCAGCGTCAGCCGGGCTCTCGGCCGATTTCACGTCGGCCTTAGGATCTGAAGACTTGGAATCGGAGGATTTGGCATCGGCTTTGGCGTCAGCCTTCGCTTCGGACTTTTCTTCCGCTTTCGCTTGGGCCTTTTCAGCCACCGCCGGTCGTTCGGCAGCGGTCTTCTCCATGATGGCCTTCTCGGAGATACCCCTCGCCTTGACGCCTGCGGCCGGAATATTGCTCACGCTGGCCGTGGTCTCGGACGTCTTAGTATCGGACGTCTTGGTATCGGATGTCTTGGTATCGGATTTGGCTGCAGCCTTGCTGGGATTGGCGGCCGCCGACGCCGCCGCGGGAGCGTCCGCGCTGGGCTTTGTCACGATGTAGTGGTTGACGATGTACGCCCCGATGACCGTCGCGGCCACCGAGGGGAAGATGTCCACCGCAAATTTCTTGAGGTAATTCAGCATTCCGGCCACTCCCCGCGGCCCTCCAATTGCCGGAACTTTGAGGCACATTGAGGGATCAACTACGACGGATCGATGGCAATTCAGCAGTTCCTGTGCAGGTGCAGCGACATCTGCCAATCGCCCTACGGGTTCGTCCCAGAGCCGTAGGCGCGGCACCCGCGATCAAGCTGGAACCCGAGAGAGGCTCAGGGCTTCAGTTCAACCTCTAGAAACACAATCTCGCTTGCGGTCTCGTTGAGCACGTCGTGCTGGACGCCGGCCTTCCGGAAATAGGATTTGCCGGAGGCGAGCTGCGCCTTGGTGCGTTCGCCGTTCGGCGCGACGATCGTCATCTCGCCCGAGGTTATCGGCACGATCACGTAGTCCATTTCATGGGTGTGGTGGCCGGTGGCGCTGCCCGGCGCCAGCCGCCACTCGGTAACGCGGACTTCTGATGTATCGACCTGAACATCGGATTTGGCGGCAAGCATGTCGGCTTTACTCCAGTGGGATTACGGCACGAATACCAGGAACAGGAACACGGCGAATACCAGCATGTGCACGAGCCCAAACAGGATGTTGGTGCGGCCGGTGCCGAAGGTGAGAATGCTCAGGAAGAACGTGAGCAACAGCAACACCATGCCCTGACCGTTGAGCCCAAGCACAAGCTCCTTGTCGAGCACGTAGGTGGCTAGGCCGACGGCGGGAATAGTCAGCCCGATGGTCGCCAGCGATGATCCGAGCGCGAGATTGATGCTCTTCTGCAGATCGTTGTTGCGTGCGGCTGCGATAGCGGTGACCCCCTCCGGGAGCAGGATGAGGATCGCGACCAGCACGCCGGCGAACGCCGGTGGGGCGCCGATCATCGCGGTCACGACATCGACCACCACCGAAAATTTCTTGGCTAGAAGCACCACGGCGAGTAGGGAGACAAGCAGCAGCGCGATGCTGAGCGCCAGCATCCGGTTCGACAGGGATGATGTTTCGGCGGCAGAACCACCGGCGCCTCCCTTGATGAAATAATCACTGTGCCGGATTGTCTGGGTATAAAGGAACACGCCGTAGAGCATGAGCGTGACCAGGTCCACAAAGCCGAGCTGCGCCGCCGAATAGATCGGCCCCGGCGCCGTCAGCGTATAATTGGGCATGATCAGCGTAATGGTTGACAGCACGAACAGCACGCTGAGATAAAGGTTGGCGCCGGAGACCTGGAAATCCTGCTCGCGGTAGCGCAAGCCGCCGATGAAGATGCAGAGGCCGACGAGGCCGTTGCACACGATCATCACCACCGCAAACACGGTGTCGCGCGCCAGCGCCGGCTGCGGCTTTTCGCCGAGCATGATGGTGGCGATCAGCGCGACCTCAATGATGGTGACGGCGAGCGTCAACAGCAGCGTGCCATATGGTTCGCCGATCCGCTCGGCAATCACCTCGGCATGGTGCACGGCTGCGAACACGGTGCCGAACAGGATTGCGAGCAGCAGCACCGCAAACACGAACCCGCCAACTGACGGCGTGAAGTTGAGCCCGAGGCCGGTGGCCGCGGCAAACAGCACCATCGCCAGCGCGGGGAATATCCAGGCCGATCGCGGCATCGGTCCATGTGCGCTCATGCAGTCAAGTTCCCAACCGGTTGGTGGACGGAAGATATGCCCGTCCATGCTGCGACCATCCCTGCGCAAGATTGATAAAATTCCGCGCGATTTCAATCGCGCCGAAATTGTCCAGATCGTTGTGACTTCCCCGGGCGAGGCGGACAAACCGTTTCGGCTCGTTCGCCAGCGCGAACAGCCGTTCGCCAAAGGCAACGGGTATCGTGGGATCGAGCGCGCCATGCATCATGAGCAGCGGAACCCTGATCCGGGCGATGTGCCGGTCGGAGTGGAATTGATCGCGCATCAACAGCCGCACCGGCGCGAACCAGAACGCGGACGCGGCGACGTCCACAATGGAAGTAAAGGACGATTCCAGGATCAGCTTTCCGACCGGCTGCGCGCCCGCCAGCGCAACTGCGACGCCGGTGCCAAGCGAGAATCCCCACGCAACGATTCTGTCCGCGCTGTATCGCGCTGCCGTGAAAGCATAGGCCGCCGCGGCATCCTGCAGCAATCCCTGCTCACTCGGCTGCCCGCTCGAGCCGGCATAGCCGCGATAGGAGAGCGCGACGATTCCTATCCCGTCGGCGATCAGGCCGCGAAAACGGCCGAAGAAGCCGGCGAGATAATCGCCATTGCCGTGGAAGTAGAGGACGACCGGACGCCCCGGCTTGGCCGGAACATGCCAGACGATGACCTTCTCACCGTCGGCTGTGGCCAGGATGTGTTCTTCTGCTTCGGGAAAGCCCGCCGCTTGCGGTGCCGTGCGCGCGCCTGTCGGCGCAGGAAACAGCACGGCACGCTGCGCGAAGAACAGCGCGAGCAGGCCACAGATATAACCGGCTGAGATGATGATGAGCAGCCATTTCAAGGTCGTCATAACTCTGCGATGCTTACAGGCAACATTGCCTATCGGCCAGTGTGATCTCCCAGGTTATTACAAGATGCTCGCCAGCACGACTTCGCGGATTACTCGGATCGGCGGCATCCACTGATTCCCATCATTGTAGTTACCAGCCATAATTGCCACTGAAAGGTCGAGTTCGGGAAACACGAACAGTCTCTGACCCCCGTAACCGAATGCCCCGATCCAATGAGCGATCGGACGGTTTGGCGGTTTACCGTACTGGAGATCGCCAGCGTACCAGAAATAGCCATAGCGGCGCGTCTCGTCGACGGCGACGTAAGCCTTGAAAGATTGCTCGAGCCAATCCGCAGGGACGATCTGGCGTCCGTCCCATTCTCCGCGATTGAGAATGAGCTGGCCAATGCGCGCGAGATCGCGCGGCGTCATTCGCAGGCCCGAAGCGGGCGCGGGCGCGCCGTTGGAACCTTTGGTCCATTCGATCCGCCCAATGCCGATCGGGTCGAACAACGCTGTGCGGGCGAAATCGGGCAGCGATTGACCCGTGCCCTTGACGATGAGCCTGCCTATCAACGTGGTCGCGGCGGCGCCATAGATCCAGCGAGTGCCAGGCTCCGCAATGAACGGCCGACTGAAGATGTAGCGATAACGATCCGGCGAGGCTTCCATCAGCACCTCGCTGTTGTTCGGGTCTTCGTAGGGAATGTCCTCATTCCATTCCAGTCCGAGCGTCATTGTCAGGGCGTGCGCCACTGTCATGCGCTTATTCCGCGGGTCGGCAGCGAGATCCGCGCATTCGGGGAACGAGGCCAGTATCGGCTGATCGAGAGTCGGGACCTTGCCGGCCGCCAATGCTTGGCCGTACAGCAGGCCGAGAATGCTCTTAGTGACAGAGCGCAGGTCGTGCAGCGTGTCCGGCCCGAACGCGGTGTGGCCGATGGGGCTACCCCAGTTCTCGTCTTCGCCTTCGAAATAGCGCTCGAACACCAGCCTGCCGCGACGCGCGATAATAACACCGTGCAACCCCCAAATGCGCCGGTCGGCGATCAGTCTGTCGAGGCGCGATTCGATATCGGGCGCAAAGCCCGTCTCAGATGGCGGTACTTTGTTCCATTCGAATGCTAGTGTGGGGAGCGGACAGATGGCGGCGTTGCCGATAGTCGCCGCGGCGCCGATGATCATCTGACGACGCGCGAACATGGTGCCCCGATCCGTTACATCCCCTTGACGATGTTCTCGGTGACCTTCTTGGCATCACCGAGCAGCATCATGGTGTTGTCGCGATAGAACAGCGGATTGTCGATGCCGGCATAGCCCGATGCCAGCGAGCGCTTGATGAACATCACGGTGCCGGCCTTCCAGACCTGCAGCACCGGCATGCCGTAGATCGGCGAGGTCTTGTCTTCTTCCGCCGCCGGATTGGTGACGTCGTTGGCGCCGATCACGAAGGCGATGTCGGCCTGGGCGAATTCGGAGTTGATGTCCTCGAGCTCGAACACCTCGTCATAGGGCACATTGGCTTCGGCGAGCAGCACGTTCATGTGGCCGGGCATGCGCCCCGCGACCGGGTGAATGGCGTACTTCACCTCGACGCCTTCCTTCTTCAAAAGATCGCTCATTTCGCGCAGCGCGTGCTGGGCCTGTGCCACCGCCATGCCGTAGCCGGGCACGATGATGACCTTGGAGGCGTTCTTCATGATGAAGGCGGCGTCGTCGGCCGAGCCGAGCTTGGCGGGCTTCTGTTCGCCGGAGCCGCCGCCCGCGGCCGCCGTTTCGCCGCCGAAGCCGCCAAGGATGACCGAGATGAAAGAGCGGTTCATCGCGTGGCACATGATGTAGGACAGGATCGCGCCCGAGGAGCCGACCAGCGCGCCGGTGATGATCAGCGCGGAATTACCGAGCGTGAAGCCGATGCCGGCCGCGGCCCACCCCGAATAGGAATTCAGCATCGAGATCACGACCGGCATGTCGGCGCCGCCGATCGGGATGATCATGAGCACGCCGAGCACCAGCGCGATGATCGTGATCAGCCAGAAGTCGAGCGCGCTGCCGGAGCGGACCAGGCCAAAAATGAAGAACACCAGCGCAAGCGCGAGCGCGATGTTGATGATGTGGCGGCCGGGCAGTATGATCGGCGCGCCACTCATGCGGGCGGAAAGCTTCAGGAACGCGATCACCGAACCGGTGAAGGTCAGCGCACCGATGGCGACGCCGAGCGACATCTCGACCAGGCTCGAGGCGTGAATGGCACCGGGCTTGCCGATGTCGAAGGCTTCGGGCGCGTAGAAGGCGCCGGCGGCGACCAGCACCGCGGCCATGCCGACCAGCGAGTGGAACGCCGCGACCAGTTCCGGCATCGAGGTCATCGGCACGCGCCGCGCGATCACTGCCCCGATCGCCCCGCCGATGGCGATACCGAGGATGACCAGCACCCAGGCAACACCGTCCGCCGGCGGATGGCTCGCCAGCGTGGTGGCGACCGCGATCGCCATGCCGATCATGCCAAATAGATTGCCCTGGCGGGACGATGCGGGACTGGACAGCCCGCGCAGCGACAGGATGAACAGCACACCCGCCACGAGATAAAGAACTGCTGCCAGATTGGCGTTCATCTCAGGTCCCCATTTGACTTTGTCACCACGAGGTGCACGCCGCTCACTTCACCTTCTTCTTGTACATCGCCAGCATGCGCTGGGTGACAAGGAAGCCGCCAAATATGTTCACGCAGGCGAAGATCAGCGCGATGAAGCCGAAGCCGCGCGCCCAGCCCGAGCCGCTCGAGATCATGCCGACGCCGACCGCGAGCAGCGCACCGACCACGATCACCGAGGAGATCGCATTCGTCACCGACATCAAAGGCGTATGCAGCGCAGGCGTCACCGACCAGACCACGAAGTAGCCGACGAAGACGGCGAGGACGAAAATCGACAGCCGGAATACGAAGGGGTCGACGACTTGGGCGACATGCTCCATGGCTTCTCTCCTTAGGCTTTCGGCTGGAAGTTCGGATGGATGACGGCGCCATCCTTGGTCAGCGCGGTGGCTTTCACCAGTTCGTCTTCCCAATTGACCGCGAGCGCCTTGTTTGCCTTGTCGACCAGGGTCTCGATGAACGAGAACAGGTTGCGGGCGTAAAGGCTCGAGGCCGATTGCGCCACGCGGCCGGCGACATTGGTGTAGCCGACGATCTTGATGCCATCGACATCGACGACCTCGCCCGGCTTCGCGCCTTCGACGTTGCCACCGCGCTCGACGGCGAGATCGACCAGCACCGAACCCGGCTTCATCGATTTGACCATCTCGGTGCTGACGAGCCTTGGCGCGGGGCGGCCCGGGATCAGCGCGGTCGTGATCACGATGTCCTGCTTCTTGACGTGCTCGGCGGTGAGTGCGGCCTGCTTTGCCTGATACTCTTTCGACATTTCCTTGGCGTAGCCGCCGGCGGTCTGGGCGTTTTTGAACTCCTCGTCCTCGACCGCGAGAAATTTGGCGCCGAGCGATTCGACCTGCTCTTTGGTGGCCGGACGCACGTCGGTTGCGGTAACGACGGCACCGAGCCGGCGCGCGGTCGCAATTGCCTGCAGGCCGGCAACGCCGACGCCCATCACAAATACCTTCGCCGCCGGCACGGTGCCGGCCGCCGTCATCATCATCGGGAACGCCCGGCCAAAGGATTCGGCCGCCTCGATCACCGCGCGATAGCCGGCGAGATTTGCTTGGCTGGACAGCACGTCCATAACTTGTGCGCGCGTAATGCGCGGCATCAGTTCCATCGCAAATGCCGAGACGCCGGCATCCGCGATCGTCTTCAGCGCCGCCTCATTGCCGTAAGGGTCCATGATGGCGATGACCAGCGCGCCGCGCTTGTACTGCGCCAACTCGCTCGCTTCAGGCCGCTTCACCTTGATGATGATGTCGGCGTCCTTTAGCGCGTCGGCGCTGACGGTGGCGCCGACGGCGGTGAATTCGGAATCCGGCAGGCCCGACTTGACGCCCGCACCCGGTTCGATCGCGACTTCGGCGCCCAGCGCCTTGAATTTCTTGATTGTGTCCGGGGAAGCGGCAACCCGCGGTTCGGACGGATCGATTTCCTTGGCAACGGCAATTTTCATGAGGCCTCCCCGGCGCGGCGGGCGCGCGCAAGCAAACTAGCGTCTTTTTCGCTTAGTTGGATACCGGTTTCGCAACCGGCATGCGTGCGAATTTTCTGGCCACCGCCGGGGCCGGCGGTGCAGGCAGCGACGCGTCAGGTCAGGAAATAACCCATCAGGGCGACAATAATTACGACGGCGAGGGTGCCGTATTTGACCAGCATGATGAACCCTTCATAGGTCTGCTCATGTGCCGGATAGTCGTTGCCGTCAGCGGTCGTGTAGGCCACTTCGTTATGGTCTGCCATCGGTATCCCCAGTCAAAATCCGCGTTTCTCGCGTGCAATTACCGCAAAGCGTTTGGGAGGGCAACGGCCCCTTGCCTATCGGGTCATTCGGAAGGCCAATTATCCCGGATCCAGCGGGCCAGGCTTTCTTCGCTGACCTCGCCTGCGGCGAGGGACAGGATGATGGCGGTGGCGTGCGCCGGATCGGGCGCAAAGGGTATGTCGTTGACGCGCAAGAAGACCATCATGGCGTGGAACGCGATTCGCTTGTTGCCATCCACAAACGCGTGGTTACGGGCGAGACCGAACGCATAGGCTGCAGCAAGTGCAGCCATGTCCGTCTGCCCGTAACTCCACTGGTTGACCGGCCGCAATACCGCCGACTCGAGAAGACCCCGATCTCGAATGCCTTCCGGTCCCCCGAATATCGCGAGTTGCTCGGCATGCATGTCGATAACTTCATCGACGTCGAGCCAGACTGGCTCACTCATTTTGCAAGCGCGGCGAACGTATCGCGATACTCGTGCATGACCTTGCGCGCGATTTCCATGGTCCGCGCGTGCTTGGGGTTGAATGGCGAAAGCCGCAGACTGCCATCGGGTTGTTCGACCGGATAGAACTTGTCGCCCTCCTTGAGATTGAGCCGGGCAAGAAGCTCTTTCGGCAGGATCACACCGACCGAGTTGCCGATCTTCCGGATTTGAAGGGCGGTGTCCTCGAGTTTGTATTCGCGAGACGCCTCTTCCATTCCGCGGGGGGTTTTGTTCATGGCACAGCTCCGTTATACAATGTGTATAACACGCCGTCGCGGTCCGTTCAACAAATGTTTTACGGCTGGCTCTTATGAGCCGCCCGATCCCGGAAAGCGAGCCCGCCCCTTAGCCGATCACGAAATCGAAACGCCCCGCGAGCCAGCCGGCGTTCTTGGCCGTACGCATCAGCAATTCTTTGCGAAACAGGCCGTCGGTGCGGTTCAGCGATTCGCCGGGGAAATAGAGCTGCGTGGTCAGCACGCGGCCGCCGCGCGGCTGCACCTTCACGTGGATATGGCGTGTACGGCCGACATAGGCGCCAGGCACGATGCTGCGCAGCCGGTAGCGCCCTTCCGCATCGGAAAACTGATGGCCGCGCAGGCGAAAACCGGAATTGTCATAGCGGCCCTTGTCGTCGGCCTGCCAGAAATCCAGCAGGGCCCCGGCGACCGGCTTGCAGGCGCGGGTAAGAACGAAGCCGACCAGTTCGATCGGCTGTCCCGCCATGCCTTCTTCAATCAGCTCGACGCGCTCGGGCGAAGAGGGCTTGAAGAACGGCCCTTCGGTCTGCGCCACCGTTGCGGCGTCGCCGTCATGGCATTCGGGGGTGGGGGCTAGCGGGGCCTCCGCAATGCTGGCGTCAATCGTGAGCAGCGAACCGGCGGCGAAGACGCCCGCTCCAAGTACCGCGCGCCGTGTCGGGGTGTCGATCATGGGGCACTCCCCTCTTGTCGCCCCTATCATGTAGGGTGACAGCGGCGGAAATTGTATCCGCGCCCATCACAATTCCGTTTCGTGCCCGGGGCCGAACCCGTCAGCCCATCGCTTCCAGCTCGTCGATCATGCCTGCGATGACCGACAGCCCGCCGTCCCAGAATTTGGGATCCCTGGCATCGAGCCCGAACGGCTTGAGCAGCTCGGAATAATGCTTGGTGCCGCCGGCCGCGAGCATGGCGAGATAGCGCTCGGCGAAACCCTCGGTCGCGTTTTCGTAGACGGCGTAAAGCGAGTTCACCAGGCAATCGCCGAACGCATAGGCGTAGACGTAGAACGGCGAATGGATGAAGTGCGGAATGTACATCCAGAAATTCTCGTAGCCCGGACGGATGTCGATGGCCGGCCCGAGGCTTTCACCCTGCACGCTGAGCCAGATCTGGCCGACGCGCTCGGCGGTCAGTTCGCCGTTCTTGCGCTCGGTGTGCACGGCGCGCTCGAACGAATAGAACGCGATCTGCCGCACCACGGTGTTGATCATGTCCTCGACCTTGCCGGCCAGCAGCGCCTGGCGCTGCTTGGCGTTTTTGGTCTGCGACAATAGCCGTTTGAAGGTCAGCATTTCGCCGAACACGCTTGCCGTCTCCGCAAGCGTCAGCGGCGTCGGCGCCATCAGCGCGCCGTTCTTCGCGGCCAGCACCTGGTGCACGCCATGGCCGAGCTCATGCGCCAGCGTCATCACGTCGCGCGGCTTGCCCTGGTAATTCATCAGCACATAGGGATGCGCCGAGGGCGTGGTCGGGTGCGAGAACGCGCCCGGCACCTTGCCCGGCCGCACCGGCGCATCGATCCAGCGGTCGGTGAAGAAACGTTCCGCGATATCAGCCATCTCGGCGGAGAAGCCGCGATAGGCCGTCAGCACCATCTTCTGCGCCTCGGGCCAGGCGATCGTGCCGGCGGCCGCGAACGGCAGCGGCGCGTTGCGGTCCCAATGCGCCAGCTTCTTCTTTTTGAACCAGCCGGCTTTCAGATTGTAGTAGCGGTGCGACAGCCGCGGATAGGCCGCGCGAACCGAGCCGACCAGCGCATCGACGACCTCGCGTTCGACGCGGTTATTCAGGTGGCGCGAATCCGCGACGTCCTGGAAGCCACGCCAGCGATCGGAAATTTCCTTGTCCTTGGCGAGCGTGTTGGTGACGAGGGCAAAGGTCCGCTCATTCTCCTTGAACGTTTTCGCCAGCGCCTGCGCGGCGGCCTTGCGCTTTTCCGGCGCACGGTCCTGCAGCAGATTGAGCGTCGGCTCGATCGCGAGCTCCTTGGTCCCGACCTTGAAGCGCAGACCGGAGATGGTCTGGTCGAACAGCCGGTTCCAGGCAGCGTAGCCGCTCTGCGATTTCTCGTGAAACAACTGCTCGACGCGATCTTCGAGCTGATATGGCTTGTCCTTGCGCAGATCCTCTATCCACGGCCGGTAATGCGCGAGCTCGGGCGTTTGCATCGCGCGCTCGATCACGGCGTCTTCGATGCGGTTAAGTTCGAGCGCGAAGAACAAGAGATGCAGCGAGGCCGCCGTCAGCCGCTCGGAGACGTCGCCGTAGAATTTGGAAATCACGGGATCGACGCTGTCGCCGGCATGAACGAGGCCTGCATAGGAGCCGAGCCGGCCGGCCAAATCGTCAATCGCCTCGTAGCGCCTGACCGCCTCCGCTAGCCAAAGACCGCCCTCGTCGCGGGCAACGCCTTCCGCCAGCTTGCCCTTGTAGTCCGTTTCAAACTCGACGCAGTCGGTATCCATCTTCTGCAGATCGCGTGCGATTTCAGGCGCGTCGATGCCGGAATAAAGATCGGCGAGATTCCATTCCGGCAATTTGCCGGTTTTGGGTTTGGCTGCGCTCGCCTTGCTGCCCTTGACGGGCTTACGGGACGTCTTGACGGCTCGGGAGGTCGCAGATTTTGCGCGCATGACACTTTCAAAATTGCGAGGTGATCAGGAAATTGGGTGAGATCAGGCAAAAGCCGAAAGCTGCGGCGCCAATTGGACAAGCAGTTCCTCGCTTTCGGCGAGCATCGGCTCGACCTTTTCGTTCATCACGCTACGGACCGCGCACCACAACACAATCACGCGTACCATGAGCCACGACGTGCTCGGGACTGCCGCCCGCGCGTGCAGCGCGACGAGGTCGAGATTTCGGTGCTCGAACAGCAGCCGCCCCAATCCATCCTCGAGGATGTAACGTCCGCCGATTCGCGACACGCACAACTCGCAAGCCTGATCCGGAAGCGGTCCCAGCAGGTAGAACTGGGCATCGCGCTTCTCCGTCATGCCGGTTTCCCATTCGCGTCCGGTGCTCGGCGCAAGCGCTGCATTCAGAGCTGTGAGAATGGTGCTGAGTTCTCGCTCGCTCCACTCGCCGGCGTCCTGTTTGCGCTCGAACGCGACCACGCTCATGTGCTTTCCGCTCCGAACAGCAGCCGGTGCAATTCCGGCTCGTAGTACCTTAACAGATGCCTAGCGAAGACGGCCGGTTCAAGACCCAATTCGCCGGCCCAAGCTCCCATAATTTCAGTTGGAACTCGACTGAATCCGTTCTCGACCTGAGAGATGAACGTGTAATATTTCAGGCCTAGGCGAGCAGCGAGATCCGCCTGCGACAATTCGGCATCCGCCCTTCGCTGCTTCAGCCAATCCCCGGCCAGTTTCCGCAGCTGCTTGGCGTCCGGCGCAGCCTTAGCCGGCTGACGTTCAGCGGAACCGTCTTGATGTTTTACTCGTTTCATGATTACTAAACTATCTGGAATGAATGACCGGGTAGGTAATGTTCCCTACCACATCTCAGCTCGCGAATAAGAATCCGATGGCCTTCTTGGACCGCAGTCAGATTGTTGAAACGACCGCCCGCACCCCTGCGGCTCGCGGCAAGGAGTTGTTCGCCGGCATCCTGCTCGTGGCGCTGATTGCGACCGCGGGAATTCGGAACGTGGTGCCGGCGGAGGCGCTGGCGCCCGCGATCGTCACCCTACTCTTTGGCGTCGCCGCATTGACGGCCGGCTTCGCGCTGCTCTGCCGGCGCGACCGATTCCGCATCATGTGGTTCGACCTCGCCGGAAGCCTGACGTTCATCGGCGTCGTCCTGTCCGTTCTGATCGAACCGGATCAACTCGTCGAGCTCTTCGCCCTTTCCGACCAACCTGAATAACGGAAGCAGTTTTTCGCAGCCTGACTGCGCCCTTTTACATGTGTTCGTCCAAGCCCGGGCCCCTCTGGCAGTTCACCGCGAACTGCGATGTCGGATTGGACACTTCAACGGAGTGGCCCAAATGCTGGAACTAATCTCCTCGCAACACCTGACAGCGCTTTTCCAGGTCATCATGATCGACCTGGTGCTCGCCGGCGATAATGCGATCGTCATCGGACTTGCGGCCGCGGGTCTTCCTGAGGGCCAGCGCAGGAAGGCGATTGTGATCGGCATATTGGCCGCCACCGCCCTGCGCATCGGCTTCGCCTCCGTAACGGTCCAGTTGCTACAAATCATTGGACTTCTGCTCGCCGGCGGCGTTCTGCTGCTTTGGGTGTGCTGGAAGATGTGGCGCGAGTTGCGTACATCGCATCACGATGAACCGAAATTGCAGAGTCTCTCAGCCGCAAGCACGATCGATGCGTCCGCCCCTGAACGTCATCGAAAAACGCTTGGCCAGGCCGTCTGGCAGATCACGCTCGCCGACGTCTCGATGTCGCTCGATAACGTGCTCGCCGTCGCGGGCGCAGCGCGCGAACATCCGATGATTCTGGTTTTCGGGTTGGCGCTCTCCATCGCGCTGATGGGGCTTGCCGCTAACTTCATCGCGCGCCTGCTGGAGAAGCAGCGCTGGATCGCCTATGTCGGCCTCGCCATCATACTCTATGTGGCTCTCGACATGTGCTATCGCGGCGCGCTCGAAGTGTGGCCACACCTTAACGTCTGACCGCTTCTCAACAACGCCGTTTTCAACGTTTAAGAGAACGTTAATCGGCATCGGCGAAATTGCCCCGATTCGGTACAATACAGTAGCGTGCGGGGAGAGCCATGGCTGCCACCATTTTGATTGCCGACGACGACGCCGTACAGCGCCGTTTGGTTGAAAACATGGTGCAGAAGTGCGGCTATGAGCCCCTGGTCGTCGACAGCGGCGATGCGGCCGTGGCCTTGCTGACGGCTCCGGATGCGCAAGCGATCGACGCGGTCGTGCTCGACCTCGTAATGCCCGGCCTCGACGGACTCGGCGTGCTCGCAAAAATGCGTGAGGCAGGCCTGACCATACCCGTCATCGTGCAGACCGCGCATGGCGGCATCGACAACGTGGTTTCGGCGATGCGCGCCGGCGCGCAGGATTTCGTGGTCAAGCCGGTCGGCTTCGAACGGTTGCAGGTGTCGCTGCGCAACGCGCTCAACACCTCAGCGCTCAAGGGCGAATTGCAGCGCATCCGTCACAGCCGCGAGGGACGGCTGACCTTTGCCGACATCATCACGCGCAGCGAAACCATGGCAGCCGTGCTGCGCACCGCGCAGAAGGCGGCAGCTTCCAGCATTCCGGTGCTGATCGAAGGCGAATCCGGCGTGGGCAAGGAATTGTTCGCCCGCGCCATTCACGGTTCCGGCGAACGCAAGGCAAAACCCTTCGTCGCGGTCAATTGCGGTGCCATTCCCGACAATCTCGTGGAGTCGATCCTGTTCGGCCATGAGAAGGGCGCCTTCACCGGCGCCACCGAACGGCACATGGGCAAGTTCGTCGAAGCTTCCGGCGGCACGCTGTTTCTCGACGAGGTCGGCGAGCTCCCGCTCGCGGCGCAAGTAAAGCTTTTGCGCGCGCTACAGGAAGGAACCGTCGAGGCGGTCGGAGGCCGCAAGCCGGTGAAGGTCGACGTCCGCATCATTTCCGCGACCAACCGCAAGCTGCTTGATCTCGTGAAGAGCGGCGCGTTCCGCGAGGACCTGTTCTACCGGCTGCACGTGCTGCCGCTGACCATTCCGCCGCTGCGGATGCGGCGCGAAGACATCCCGCATCTGTTGCGGCATTTCCTGGCGCGCTTTGCCGCCGAGGAGAACCGCACCATCACCGGCATCAGCGGCGAGGCCGTGGCCCATCTCGCGCAGCTCGATTGGCCCGGCAACATCCGCCAACTCGAAAACACGGTGTACCGCGCCGTCGTCATGAGCGAGAGCGATCAGCTCGGCCTGTCTGATTTCCCGCAAGTCCTCGGCCAGGGCGTACCGGACGGCCAGCTAACGCACAGCGAGCCGCTGGTCGTCGCGCCATCGACGGCGCCTGCCATGGTATCGGGTAGCGAAATACCAATTGCCCCGCTCGCCACTGCCGGCAACCTTTCGATGCTGACCGCCACCGGCGAGGTGCGGCCGCTCGAAGACATGGAAAACGAGATCATCCGTTTCGCGATCTCGCATTATCGCGGCCAGATGTCGGAAGTCGCGCGCCGGCTCAAGATCGGCCGTTCCACGCTCTACCGTAAGCTCGATGAAGCCGCCGCCAGCGATCCGGCCGAAGGCGGCGCACAGGACGCCGGTTGAGACGCGAGCAACGGGCGCTTACGCGATTACGGCGCCCGCGTGGCAAAGATCGTGGCAAACCAAGGACGTCGGTCGTTCGGAAGCTTTTGAACCGTGGCTTGGCGGTGACAGACAAATGACGGGTCGCGTGGCAAAACCGCGTGACCCGAATGCAAACGGGTAGTTTGAGGTCAGTTTGTCGTGAGTGGTCCCGCATGGCGCTGGCTGCATGAAAGGGGCACATGTATCGTCTGCGTTTGAATCGTGGCGTGCAGGCGTACGACAGAGAAACCGACCGAAGCCGGCGCTTTCCCGCGCAAGCTATGAACCATTCCAACGACTGTTCCAAGCCGGGGCAGTTTCGCCCAAGGGGGTGTGACGATGCGTGACTGTTCGAATCGTGCAGGATTTGACCGCGTGCTGATGGCCGTCGCGGCAACCTTCCTCACGGTATCAGCGACCTCAGCACTGGCGGCGCCGTCGGATACGCCGCGCGCCAGTGCCGCCGAACTCGCGATCGACGCAGCCATTCCCCGTCCCGAGCCCGCCAACGTTCCGCCTCCCACCATCGGCGATTTCAAGATGGACTCGACCGGCGCAGTGCCCGATGCGGCCAAGGCCATAGAGAAGCCGGCCGAACTGGGGACAGCCCCGAAGGCGGCTGAACCCAAGACGGATATCAAGCCGACGGAGAACGTCACCGCGCCGGCGGCCAAGCCGAACGACGCCGCCACAACCACGCCTCCGGCTGCGACAGCCACCGCGCCCGCCCCCGAACCCGCCAAGGAGCCGGTGAAGGTCAGCACCGTCGCGCCGGCCGACCAACCGGTCGCCGATCGGTTGCGCGACATGCTCGGCGCCAAATCGCTGCGCTATTTCGACCGCAAGAACGAGCGCGCTGCCGTCGAGAAGTTCTACTCGACGCGGGACTATGCGCCGCAATGGACGCAAGCCGGCAAATTGACCGACAGCGGCAAGGGCGTGATCGCCCGCCTGAAGGACGCCGCCGCCGAAGGCCTCAATCCGGCCGACTATCCGGTACCAGATTTTGCCGCCGCTACTTCGCCGGACCAGCTCGCCGAAGCCGAACTGAAACTGATCGCGAGCATGCTCGACTATGCGCGGCAGGCCCAGAGCGGCCGGATGCACTGGTCGCAGGTCGCTGCCGACATCCAGTACCCCGAGCACCCGACCGATCCGGCCGAAGTGCTCGCCAACATCTCGACCGCCAAGGATGCTTCCGCGGCGCTCGACGGTTACAACCCGCCGCACAAGCTCTACAAGGATCTGAAGGCCAAGCTCGCCGAACTGCGCGGCCACGGCGACGGACCGATGATCCACATCGCCGAGGGTCCGGCGCTGGCGTACAAGGCGGCCACCAAGAAGCAGGGTGAGGTCGCGCCGGAGGACCCGCGCGTGCCGCAACTGCGCGCCAAGCTCGGCGTCACCGAAAATCCCGACGGCACGCATTACGACGCGAAAGTTGCCGCCGCCGTACGCAAATTCCAGGAGAGCGTCGATCTCAAGCCCACCGGCGTGCTTGACGACCGCACGGTGAAGGCGATCAACAGCCCGAAGCGCGACCGGCAGATCGATACGGTCCTCGTCAATCTGGAGCGCTTGCGCTGGCTGCCGCGCCAACTCGGCGCTGCCTCGCTCGGCAACGCCTATGTCATTCTCAATGTGCCCGACTTCACGCTGAAGGTGATGCAGAACGGGGCCCCGGTGTGGACCACCCGCGTGGTGACCGGAAAGCCGGGCAAGCATGCCACGCCGATGCTGACGGAGACGATGAAGTTCATCACCGTCAACCCGACCTGGAACGTGCCGCCGTCGATCATCTACAACGAATATCTGCCAGCCCTGCAGCAGGATCCGACGGTGCTGGATCGCATGGGTCTGAGGCTCGAGCGCCGCCGCGACGGCAGCATCCACATTTCGCAGCCGCCCGGCGAAGCCAATGCGCTCGGCCGCATCCGCTTCAACTTCCCGAACAAGTTCCTGGTCTATCAGCACGACACCCCGGACAAGCATCTGTTCGCGAAGGAAGAGCGCGCTTTCAGCCATGGCTGCATGCGGGTGCAGAATCCGGATCAATACGCCGCCACCCTGCTCAACATCACCATGCCGAACGAGCGCTATACGCCGGAAAGAATTCGCAGCATGTACGGCCGCAGCGAAATCGACCTGAAATTCCCGACGCCGATTCCGGTCAACATCACCTACCAGACCGCTTTCGTGGACGATGCCGGCAAGCTGCAGATCCGCAAGGACATCTATGGCCGCGACGCCACGATGATCGCCCTGCTCAAGAACGGCCGCAGCAGGGATTTGGAGGCCATGGTTGCCCATGCGCAGCCGAGCTATTCGCGCCCGGCCGGCTCGAGCCTGCCGGCCGGCGTCAACTTCGCCAGCGACAACACTTTCTCGTCCGGCCCGTCATTCTTCGAGCGCCTGTTCGGCGGTCCGTCGCCCATGACGCCGCCGGCACCGATCGGCCGGCGACCGCAACCGCGGTTCACCCGGTAGTCCGGAGCACTGCCGCCTGAGGGCTGAATTTCCGAAGAAAATCAACAATCTCTCCTCGCCGGAGAGATTGTTTACGTTAACCACTATCCATCCGGATTCGACACCGGCACTTTTTCGCCACAGTCAACGCGTTAGGTTAAGGCTTGCTTGGGGGCAGGACGGTAAACCTCGGTTAACCCTCCTGCTTTAAGAAAGCGTTCATCGTCTTTTGCCGGGGGTCTGCAAAAGAAACACCGTGAACGCTCGTCGACTGGGTGGGCTCATACGTGCTGGCTGGTTTCGCGCGCCAATTCAATCCGCTTGCTCTGCCAAAGGCCGGATGTCGGATCGGCTTGACGTCGCTTTTGCTGCTGGCCGGCGCGGGCACTGTGCATGATGCGACGGCGCTGAACGAAACCCGCACCCTCTCCTTCCACCATACACATTCCGGCGAAGATCTCACCGTCACCTTCAAGCGCGACGGGCGCTACGACGAAGAGGCGCTGAAGAAGCTCAATCATTTCCTTCGTGACTGGCGCAGCCAGGACTCTACCACGATGGATCGGCACCTGTTCGATATCATCTGGGAAGTTTACCGAGACGTCGACGGCAAGAAGCCGATCCAGGTCATCTCCGCCTATCGCTCCCCCGCCACCAACTCCATGCTCCGCCGCCGCTCCTCCGGCGTGGCGCGTTTCAGCCAGCACATGCTTGGCCACGCCATGGACTTTTACATCCCGGACGTGCCGCTGGAGCAGATCCGCGCCGCCGGTCTCCGCTTGCAGCGCGGCGGCGTCGGCTTCTACCCGACCTCCGGATCGCCTTTCGTCCACCTCGATACCGGCAGCGTTCGTCACTGGCCGCGCATGACCCACGATCAGCTTGCCAGGGTATTCCCGGACGGACGCACAGTGCACCTGCCGTCCAATGGCGGTCCGATGAAGGGCTATGAACTGGCCCGCGCCGACATCGAACGCCGCGGCAATGGCGACAGTGCCGCAACCATCAAGATGCCGAACCTGTTCGCAGCCCTGTTCAGGGGCGGCAAGTCGACTGAAGAGGATGACGAGGCCGTCAGCGCCCCCGTCAAGAACGAGAAGCCTGCACCGACCAGTGTGGCTGCTGTGAAATCCGCCGAACCGGTCCCGACCCCGCGCGCAAAGCCGGTTGGTGCGACGATCCAGCTCGCCTCGGCCGACGCCCAGATCGTGTCGGCGCCCAAAGCTCGAGCCGAGCCCAAGCCTGAGACGAACAAGCCTGAGACGAAACAGGTTGCGCAGGCGTCCGCCGACAAGGCCGAGCCGAGGCCGCAAACGCCGGCCGATATCATCAATTCCCGCGGCTTCTGGGACGACGTACCGACCGCGGCGAACCAGGCAACCCCGGCGCAGGTTGCGGCCCTCCGCGCCCGCCAGGCGCTCGCCGCCGCCACCGATCCGCAACCGACCGCCACCGTCAGCGACGCGTTCAACAAGGCAATGGCCTATGCGCCGGCCGCTTCTTCGCCGCTCGATCGCTCCAACATCGTCGCCGCCTCCGCAGCTATCCCACGCCCTGCCCGCCCGACACGCAACGCCGGCGCCGCTGCGACCGAAATCAACACCGTTGTCGCCAAAGGCACCCAGGGTCAGGACAACGTGGTCGCCACCTCGACTCGCCTTGCCGCTGCCCAGGGCAACAATATCTGGATGCGGGTGGTGATGCTGGCGCCGAGTGCCAGCAGCGCAATGTCGACGACCGTGCTCGGCGACACCGAGATGACCCAGATGCGCGCCCACTTCGTCAAGCCGCAGGCCGCGGTCTCCATGACTTTCTCGGAAGATCCGATGATGGGCATGACCTGCGATCGCTTCACCGGATCGGCAACCGTGCAACTGCCGACGCAGTCGTTCGTGCTGCGCACCGCCGCGCTGCGCTAAGCGCTCCCTATCCGCAAATTCCGTCGTCCTCGCGAACGCGAGGACCCATAACCGCAAACGTTGCCTTAGAGCCGGCTGCGGCCCCAGCTTTGCGCAACATTACCATTTGTGATTATGGGTCCCGGCTCACTTCGTTCGCTTGGCCAGGACGACGGAAACCTCACAGCATTCCGAGCGCCTGCATGTAGGTTTCCAAAATGGTTTCCTGCTCGGCGCGCTCGTTGGCATCCTGCTTGCGCATCCGCACGATGGTGCGCAGCGCCTTGGTGTCGAAACCGTTGCCCTTGGCTTCGGCATAGACGTCACGGATGTCGTCGGAGATCGTCTTCTTTTCTTCTTCCAGACGCTCGATGCGCTCGATGATGGCCTTGAGCTGGTCTTTGGCGAATCTTGTCGCGGGCTCGTCCTGGACGGCTGCGGCGGCGGAGGTGGCCATCGGGTACTCCTGAGTGGAACTGATGGTGATGCTCGAAGATCAAGCGCCGCACGCGTTACCGCACGGCGCTTTTTCGCAAATGACCCTCAAGATCGGGGGGCCTCGCGTCAAGGCAGCATCGCGCTCATCCACAGCGCGCCCACAGGAGATGAGGGCACGCGACTGCCGCGTCATGGCCGGGCTGACTCGGCCATCCACGTCTTCCTTGCAAAGAATCGTAGCCCGGATGAGCGCAGCGACATCCGGGACTGCGGCAGCCATGATTCCCGGATATCGCTGCGCTCATCCGGGCTACGATGCAACGCGTGTACGCTCAATGCCCGGGATGAACCTTCTTCATCGCGGCTAGCTGCTCGGGCGTGGCGGTGCCCTGATATTTCGCCTTCCACTCCTCATAGGGCATGCCGTAGACCGCCTCGCGGCTCTCGTCCTTGCTGACGGCAACCCCCTTGGCGTCGGCCTCTTCCTTCATCCAGTTGGACAGGCAGTTACGGCAGAAACCGGCCAGATTCATCAGATCGATGTTCTGGACGTCGGTGCGGGCACGCAGGTGGCCGACCAGACGCCGGAAAACGGCGGCTTCCAGTTCTGTTCTGGTTTTGTCGTCGATCGTCATCGTCTTGCATCCCGCGTCACTTGTGCCAAGCATATTGATATCAGGTGGGAATTGTCACAGATTTTGCCATATCTGCGCGCAAAATTGGCAATCTCACAAGGAGCCCCGGTTTCCCATAGCGCGGGAAAGGCGTTCCCCTGCCGTTGACAGGCCCCGCCGGGTCACGCGAAATCGTCAATGATTTGATATAGCTTCGCTGCATGATCGGAAAAGATTCGCGCTGCTTGTCTCCCCTCCCCGCTCGCGTGACCGCCGCCGGCCTTGCGCCGCTGCTTGCACTGGCGGCGGCGTGTCTGTGGAGCAGTCCAGCGGCGGCCGATTTCCGGCTTTGCAACAACACGTCCAGCCGGGTCGGCATCGCGCTGGGCTACAAGGATGCCGAGGGCTGGACTACTGAAGGCTGGTGGAACGTGTCGTCACGCAGTTGCGAGACACTGCTGCGCGGAACTCTTGTTGCGCGCTACTATTACATCTACGCGCTCGACTACGACCGCGGCGGCGAATGGTCGGGGCAGGCCTTCATGTGTTCGCGTGATAAGGAATTCACCATCAAGGGTACCGAGAACTGCCTGGCGCGTGGCTATGACCGCACCGGGTTCTTCGAGGTCGATACAGGCGAACAGCGAGCGTGGACCGTGCAATTGACAGAAGCCAACGAGCAGCCAGCGCAGCGCGTGCCGGGAATTCCAGGAACAATGGGACCGGGGGGCCCCGGCGGAGTTCCCGGCCTGCCCAATCCGCCGGGCGGACCGGGTCTGCCGCCAGCCCCGGCGCCCAAGCAATGAGACGGCTCCGTCGCATCAAGATTCTCGCAACCCTCGGCCCGGCATCGTCCGACAGCGCGATGATCCGGAAGCTGTTCGAGGCCGGTGCGGACGTGTTCCGCATCAACATGAGCCACACGCCGCACGACAAGATGCGCGAGCTGGTCAATACCATCCGCAATGTCGAGAGCAGCTACGGCCGTCCGATCGGCATCCTGGTCGACCTGCAGGGACCGAAGCTGCGGCTCGGCGCGTTCACCGAAGGTTCGACCCAGTTGAAGAACGGCCAGAGCTTTGTGCTCGATTCCGACAAAGCGCCGGGAGACAACAACCGCGTGCAGTTGCCGCATCCGGAAATCCTCGCAGCACTTCGGCCGGGCCACGCGCTGCTGCTCGACGACGGCAAGGTGCGGCTGATCGCCGAGGAAACTTCGTCCGAACGCGCGGTGACGCGCGTGGTGATCGGCGGCAAGATGTCGGACCGCAAGGGCGTCAGCCTGCCCGATACGGACCTGCCGGTGTCGGCAATGACGCCGAAGGATCGGGCCGATCTCGAAGCAGCCCTGGTGACCGGTGTCGACTGGATCGCGCTCTCCTTCGTGCAGCGCGCTGAGGACGTCCATGAAGCCAAGCGGATGATCCGCGGCCGCGCCGCTGTCATGGCCAAGATCGAAAAGCCGCAGGCGATCGACCGGCTCGCCGAGATCATCGATGCTTCCGACGCGCTGATGGTGGCGCGCGGCGATCTCGGCGTCGAGCTGCCGCTGGAGCGGGTGCCGAGCCTGCAGAAACAGATGACGCGGATGGCGCGTCGCGCCGGCAAGCCGGTGGTGATCGCAACCCAGATGCTGGAATCGATGATCCAGGCGCCGGTGCCGACGCGCGCCGAAGTCTCCGACGTCGCGACCGCGGTTTATGAAGGTGCCGACGCCATCATGCTGTCAGCGGAGTCCGCTGCCGGCAAATTCCCGGTCGAAGCGGTTTCGACCATGAATCGCATCGGCGAAGAGGTGGAGCGCGATCCGACCTATCGCTCGGTGCTGTCGGCACAGCGGGCCGAACCGGAGAATACGGTCGGCGACGCCATCGCGGACGCCGCGCGGCAGATCGCCGAGACGCTGGAATTATCCGCGATCATCTGCTGGACCTCATCGGGCTCCACGGCGATCCGCGTGGCCCGCGAGCGGCCAAAGCTGCCGGTGGTGGCGATCACGCCGAACCTTGAAACCGGCCGCAAATTGTCGGTCGTCTGGGGCGTGCATTGCGTGGTGGCGGAAGATGCGCACGACCAGGACGACATGGTCGACCGCGCCGGCTCGATCGCGTTTCGTGACGGCTTCGCCAACGCAGGCCAGCGCGTGATCATCGTCGCCGGCGTGCCGCTTCGCATCCCCGGCACCACCAACATGGTGCGCATCGCCACTGTCGGTGGGGAAGGCAAGCCCGATAAGTGACGCGGCCGTTGCAGTCCTTCCGGGGCGCGCGCACGCGCGAACCCGAAAATCCAGAGCCTGTGGCGCGAGACATTCTCAGGTGCGCAATTGCGCACCATAGTTCGCCGCTTCGCGCCGCCCCGGAATGACGGAGAACTACTGCAGCTTCGCGTCCAGCGTGATCTTCGTGTTCAGAAGTTTCGAGATCGGGCAGCCGTCCTTGGCCTTACCCGCCAGCTCCTGAAATTTCGTGTCCTCAGCGCCCGGAATCTTCGCATTCAGGGTCAGATGAATCGAGGTGACGGCGAAACCATCGCCCTGTTTTTCCAGCGTCACGTCGGCCTTGGTTTCCATGTGCTCGGCGGTGAGCTTGGCTTCACCTAGAATCAGCGACAGCGCCATGGTGAAGCACGCGGCGTGCGCCGCGCCGATCAGCTCTTCTGGATTGGAGCCGGCTTTGCCCTCGAAGCGGCTCGAAAAGCCGTAAGGATAATCTTTCAGCGCGCCGCTCTTGGTCGAGATCGCGCCCTTGCCGTCCTTAATGCCGCCCTGCCATTTGGCGGACCCTGATGTTGTGCTCATCGCATGCTCCTGATCACAGGTTGGACCGTCGATAAGCCGCGGCGTGGCAAATGGTTGCGACACAAATGGTTGCGACAAAGGGCGCGTCGCAAGGGCGGGAAGTTCCTAGGCCCCGACCAGCGCCTTGGCCGGCAACACTGCCTGCACCACGAGGCCACGGGCGCGGGCGTCCATCACGCCAACGGCGCGGAGCGCCAAGAGCGTGACCGTCTGCACGGCGTCGCGCAGCTTCGCGGGGTCATCCAGATTCTCGGGCGCCAGCGGGCCAACCAGCGATTCATGCAGCGCACCGAGCAGCGCGGTGGCAGCAAGCGCGGTATCCTGCGCCGGCAGATGGCCGGCACGCACCGCAGCTTCAATTCTGGCAGCGATCTCGCCAGAGATTTCGCGGCGGCTGGCAAGCCGCGACACCGAGACGTCGACATCGACAGGTTCGGCCAGAATGCCCCAGGCGAGCTTGCGCTGCGACAGCACATGCACGGCAACCGTGGTGACGGCGGCGGCGAGCGCCGAGGACGGTCCCGGCGCCGCATCCGCCGCGCGGCGGATCGCGGCCAGTTCATCCCGCGAGACCTCGGCGATCAGTTCGGAAATCAGTTCGGCCTTGGAGGGGAAGTAACGATAGACCGTGCCGGCCGCGACATTGGCGCGGACCGCAACCGGGGCGATCTGCACCGCCGCCATGCCGCCTTCGGCCGCAGCATCCCGCGCCGCCGCCAGGATGGCGCTACGCCGCGCCGCCAGCCGCTTTACGACCTGATGGGTTCGCCGATAGACCATGGCGCGTTTTCCGTCCCCGGCGCGCCCTCGAGCCCCGCGGAGCCTGCCAGAACGCGCACACCTTCAATGTCTTGAGCGATAAGGCTATCGCTTTGAAGAAGTGAACAACTATTCACGGCGGATGACAAGACGGTTTTGCAACGCGGATCGGAAGAGTGTTTGCCGACGTTACCTCGGGCCGTTCACGCGCCTGCCGCAGCCAATGCCGGCGCCGTCTCGCGCCGCCACCAGGGACCGGCGCGGCGCAGGAGCAGACCGCCGACGATCAGCGTGGCGCCGAGTCCCGTCGGAATGCCGGTGAACATATAGCACACGATGAGAGCGACGATGGCGCCCAGCGCCGGAAGCTCGTAGGGGCGAAAGCCGCTCTGCAATCCAACGCGGACCAGGAAGGCGATCGGGATCGCCAGCACCATCATGTCGTACATGAAGAGATAGGGCGTGGTCAGCAGCGTACCGGCGGCAAGCGCTGCCGCCTTCAAGGTGTAGGGCACGCGGCTTCGCCATATCAGCGCCAGCACCACGGCAACGGAGGCGGTGAGAACCCACTGGAATGCCCAGCCGAGCGGCTCGCTGCCGCCGAAGTAACGCACCAGCGAGAAGATGCTCTGCAGCTTCCACCATGTGGCTTTGCCCTCGGTCAGGAAAGCTTGCGAGAATCTCGGCATCCAGTGGAAGAACGCCAGCCAGCTCTCGATACCGAAGGCAAGCCATGAGGCAAAGGCCAGCACGATCGCCGTGACGGCGGCGCTGATGAAGACCCGCCATTGGCCGGCCGCGATCAACGCGATTGGAAACAGCAGCCCATATTGCGGCTTGTAGGTCAATAGCCCGAGGCAGATGCCTGCGAGCACCGGCCGTACCGGGATCAGATAGAGCGTGCCGCCGATCAGCGCCGCGGTGAGGAAGCCGTTCTGTCCGACCAGCGCATTGATGAACGCCATCGGAATGGCAAGCGCGAGCAGATAGCCGAAGGGGTGGCCGACGATCGCACGTATTGCGACGAGGAAGGGCAGGAAGCTGACCACGACCCAGCCGATAAAGGCTAACTGATAAGGAAGCCGCGCCAGCAACGATGCGACGAACAGAAACGGCGGCGGATAGTGCCAGGCAAAATAGCCGACAAAATCCTTACCCAGCTTGGCGACCTCGATCTGCTTCTGGATGTCCCAGTCATAGGCCTGCGCCGGAACGCCATCGAGCACCAGACGGCCGGCGGCCCAGACGTTGATGAAATCAGTCGGAATACCGAGGCCGTTGGTATCGTACACCCACCAGTGCGAGAAATACGCCGCTCCGCAAAGGCTCACATTTGCAACCGCCAGTAACAGGCAGACCCTGACGAGCCATTCGGGAATTGGAGCTTGGTCGCAGTTTGGTTTGGGGGTGGAAAGAGAGGCGGTCATGCGCGGTCCTTGCCTGGGCGCGCCCTGTCCGCACGCGCACACCCTCAAGCATTAGGCCGGACTGAATTGAGGAAATCTTAAGTTTTCGGGCGCTAGCAGCGGGATTTTACGTCGTCCCTGCGAACGCAGGGACCCATAACCACCGGTGCTGTTTTCAAGGACGTCCACCCAAGTGCCTCATTGAGAATCACGCGGTATGGGTCCCCGCGTGCGCGGGGACGACGAGCGGAGAGAGCATCCGCGTCCCCTACTCCCAGCTCAATGCGCCGCCGTTCTGGTACTCGATCACGCGCGTCTCGAAGAAATTCTTCTCCTTCTTCAGGTCCATCGCTTCCGACATCCAGGGAAACGGATTCTCGGTCTCGTCGAACACCCGTTGCAGCCCGAGCTGCGCGCAGCGGCGATTGGCGATGAAGTGCATGTAGCTCTCGCACAGCGCCGCATTCAGCCCGAGAAATCCGCGCGGCATGGTGTCTCGCCCGTAGGCCGCTTCCAGCTCGGCCGCCTCGCGCACCATGGCGCGGACTTCGTCCTGGAACGCGTTGGTCCATAGATGCGGGTTTTCGATCTTGATCTGGTTGATGACATCGATGCCGAAATTCAGGTGAATGGACTCATCGCGCAGGATGTACTGGTACTGCTCGGCGATGCCGACCATCTTGTTGCGGCGGCCGAGCGAGAGGATCTGCGCGAAGCCCGTATAGAATCACATGCCTTCGAATATGACGTAGAAGGCGACGAGATCGCGCAGGAACGCCTGGTCGGCTTGCGGCGTGCCGGTCCTGAAATCCGGATCGTCGAGATGCTGCGTGTGCTTGAGCGCCCAGGCTGCTTTGTCGGTAATCGATGGCACCTCGCGATACATGTTGAACAGCTCGCCCTCGTCCAGCCCCAGGCTTTCGACGATGTATTGAAAGGTGTGGGCGTCTCGTCCGGCGAGAACAGCGTCCATTCGCCGTCGGCCTCGACGCGCTGCATGAAGAGGTCCGGCACCCAGCTTGCGGTGTTCATGTCATGAGTGCGGCGGCGGTCGTCACCGGTGTTCTTGCGCAGGTCCAAAAATTCCTCGATGTCGATGTGCCAGGTTTCGAGATAGGCGCAGACCGCGCCTTTGCGCTTGCCGCCCTGGTTGACGGCGATCGCGGTGTCATTGGCCACCTTTAGAAACGGCACCACACCCTGGCTTTCGCCATTGGTGCCCTTGATGTGCGCGCCGAGCCCACGCACGCGGGTCCAGTCGTTGCCGAGCTCGCTGCGCATCAAGGCAAGCTCGACCTGGTCCTGCACGTCCTCGATATGAAAGGTACGGCCCTCGCTCATCCGGCGCGACAGCGCGCCGACGACGTCCGAGGTCAGTTGCTCGACAATTTCATGCACGCGGCGAGATGCCGCCGCGCCATGCCCCTCGACCGCGAGAAACGCTTTGGTCATCGCGACCGAAATCTTGCTCGCGTCGAATTTCGAAACCGTGCCGTTGCGGCGAATCACCTGCATCGGCGGCTGCGCTTCCGAAGCGGCAAGCGATTCGGGGCGCAGTCGGATGAATGGAGCGACGTTGGCTTCGCGATCGAGAGAGAGTGACATCAAGAGACCCCGTGATGGTGTTGGGGCCGGATGTCTGAGAAGACGCTACAGCTTTAGCCTACGCGAAAACGCGGGCATGAACCTGCAAGCGCCGCCGGGACACCCCGCCCGTGGACGTTTTTTCGGTGTCGCGGCAGGTCTCCTGGCTCGCAGGTCGCTGTTGTCCCCGTGTCTTCCCGATGCGATGCCGCATCAGTGACGTCAGATTCGGAAACAACTCACTGCTTACAGTTGCGGGGGCAGCGCCGGATTTTCGCGGCTTTCGCGCGATACACCGGCTTCCCTCTTAGCCACCATGTGTTGGGCCATGGCGGACCGTGACGGCTATATCTCGTGTTATTCGGGTGCGGCTGTCAATGGGCGAGCGGGCCATGCGCAAGAATTTCGGCGACGGAACCCTTCGGCTGTGAACAACAGTGATAACGCGCCGGCGAATGTCGTCGAGTTGACGCGCCTGCCGCGTTGCCGATAAGTGGACCCGTCGTGGTTCTTCGGCAGACGTTCTTCCGAAGCTAAGAGGGAAGCCGGTGCGGCCGAAAAGCCAAAGCCGGAGCTGCCCCCGCAACTGTAAGCGGCGAGCCGCTGTCCAACAAAGTCACTGAGACCTCACGAGGTTTCGGGAAGGCCGGACAGCAGCATTGACCCGCGAGCCAGGAGACCTGCCTCGACAACATACACGTCCTCGGGCGGGGTGTCCCGGTGGTGCGGTTGCGATTTTCCGCGCGCGCTCTGCCGTTCGCGAAAATCCAGACGTGTCACTTCGGCCTTTGCCCCCAACTTTTGGGGTTAAGCCAATGTCTTCTTCCACCATCTCCACTTCTTCACTTCCCGTTGCTTCCCTCGGCACGCCGCGCATCGGTCCGCGCCGCGAGTTGAAATTCGCGCTGGAGAGTTTCTGGTCCGGCGCAACCGACGAGAAGGCGCTGATAGAAACCGGCGTCGGGCTTCGCGCCGCCAACTGGGCGCGCCAGAAAAAGCTCGGCGTCACGGTGATTCCGTCGAACGATTTCTCGTTCTACGACCAGATGCTCGACACATCCGTCATGGTCGGCGCAATCCCTGAAATCTATCGCTGGAACGGCGGGCCGGTCTCGCTTGCGACTTACTTCGCGATGGCCCGCGGCGCGCAAGGCAAGCCGCATGAGACGAGTTGCGGCCATGCCGGTCACGGGCATGACGATGCGCATGGCGTGCCGGCGCTGGAAATGACAAAATGGTTCGACACCAACTACCACTACATGGTGCCCGAGCTGGCGAAGGATCAGCAGTTCAACCTCGCCTCGCGCAAGCCGATCAAGGAATACGAGGAAGCCAAGGCGCTGGGCTATCAAACCCGCCCCGTGCTGGTCGGCCCCGTCACGTTTCTCAAACTCGCCAAGAGCAAGGATGCCGGTTTCAATCCGCTGTCCCTGCTTGATCGCTTGCTGCCGGTTTACATCGAGGTGCTGCGCGAACTTGTTTACCGGGGCGCGGAATGGGTACAGATCGACGAGCCGTGTCTCGTGCTCGACCTCGATATCGTCGCCCAGCAGGCGCTGCACTACGCCTATGCGGAGATCGCGAGCGCAGTGCCGCAGCTCAAGATCATGCTCACGGCCTATTTTGGCGGGCTCGGCGCCAACCGCGACACCGCGCTATCCCTGCCCGTCGCCGGCCTGCATCTCGACCTCGTGCGCGCGCCGGAGCAGATCGACGAGCTTGCAGGCTTCCCTGGTGACCGCGTGCTGTCGCTCGGAATCATCGATGGCCGTAACATCTGGCGTGCGGATTTGAGCCGGCTTCTCGACCGGCTCGAGCCCGTGATCGCCAAACTCGGCAGGCATCGTGTGCAGATCGCGCCCTCCTGTTCGCTACTGCATGTCCCGATCGATCTGGCGCTGGAGACTGGGCTCGATCCCGAAATCAAGAGCTGGCTCGCGTTTTCGATACAGAAGCTCGAGGAGCTGACCGCGCTCGGAACAGCGCTGGCCAGTGGCCGCGCAGCGGTCGAGGCCACGCTGAAAGCCTCGGACCAGGCGGCGACCTCCCGCAAGGCCTCGCCGCGCATTCACAATGCGAAGGTAGCGGCACGCGTTGCCGGCATCAATGAACCGATGCGCTTCCGCTCCAGCATCTTTGCAGAACGCGCCACCGTTCAGCGCAAGCGCTTCAACCTGCCGGCGTTCCCGACCACGACCATCGGCTCGTTCCCGCAAACCGCCGACGTCAGGAATGCCCGCTCCGCTCACGCCAAGGGCGCCCTCACGGACGAAGCCTATAAGCTCTATCTGCAGAACCAAACCGCCCGCACCGTGCGCTGGCAGGAAAATATCGGACTCGACGTGCTCGTGCATGGCGAGTTCGAGCGCAACGACATGGTGCAGTATTTCGGCGAACAGCTCGCAGGCTTCGCTTTCACCGCGCACGGCTGGGTGCAATCCTACGGATCGCGCTACGTTCGCCCGCCTGTGCTATTCGGCGATGTCTCCCGGCCGAAGCCGATGACCGTCGAATGGTGGCAATATGCCCAGTCGCTGACGAAGAAGCCGATGAAGGCGATGCTCACCGGCCCCGTCACCATCCTGAACTGGTCGTTTGTCCGCGACGACATTCCGCGCAGCGAAGCCTGCCGGCAGATCGCGCTCGCGATCCGCGACGAGGTTACCGATCTCGAAGCCGCCGGCGCCGGCATGATCCAGATCGACGAGGCCGCGCTGCGGGAGGGCCTGCCGCTGCGCAAGTCCGAATGGAAGGTCTATCTCGACTGGGCCGTCGACGCCTTCCGCCTCTGTTCGTCCGGCGTGCGCGACGAAACGCAGATCCACACCCACATGTGCTACTCGGAGTTCAACGACATTATCGGCGCGATCGGCGCGATGGACGCCGACGTGATCTCGATCGAAACCTCGCGTTCGAAGATGGAGTTGCTCGATGCGTTCAGGGATTACCGCTATCCGAACGAAATCGGCCCCGGCGTCTACGACATCCATTCGCCGCGGGTGCCCGAGATCGGCGAGATGACCGGCCTGCTCAAGCTGGCGCGAGAGCGGCTCTCCGACACCCAGATTTGGATCAATCCGGATTGCGGATTGAAGACCCGCAAATGGGAGGAGGTCCGACCCGCGCTCGCCAACATGGTCGCCGCGGCCCGCGAGTTGCGCGCCACCGTGTAGCGCGAAATTGCTGCCGCGTAGGGTGGGCAAAGGCGCGCTTCGCGCCGTGCCCACCATTTCTCCGGGATCTTCGATGTGATGGTGGGCACGCTTCCGCCTTCGCTCATTGAGCTACGGCGGACAAGTCGCTTTGCCCACACTACAGCTTTATGATCACCGCGGCAGATCGAAGGAGACCGCAATGCGCTTCTGGATTCAATGCACGAGGTTCGAGACGGGGCAGCCCATCCATATCAACATCGCGCTCGTCGGCAGCATGTCGCGCGACGGCGAGCGCACCGTGCTGGCTTTTGTCGGCGGCGATGGGCAGACCATCGAGGTGACGGAGACGCCGGAACACATTCTGGCTGTACACCTCGGGGCACCAGCCGCGGCGCCTTAGCACAAAAAAACGCGGCGTCACCGCCGCGTTTTCGTTGTTCAGAACCGACCGCCGCTTACGCCTGGGGCTGCGGCTCCAGACCCGGGTCGGGATCGGGACGCGGGCGCGGCTTGCCGGCGGGCGGCACGGCGGAAGCGCGCGGCGTGCTCGGCTCCAAGACCGACTCGCGGTTGGGCTTCTTGCCCTTCAAGAGGTCGATGATCTCCTCGCCCGTGAGGGTCTCGAATTCGAGCAGGCCCTTGGCCAGCATCTCGAGGTCATCGCGCTTCTCGGTGAGAATTCGCGTCGCCTCGTTGTAGCCTTCCTCAACCAGCCGCTTGATCTCCTTGTCGATCTTCTGGACGGTGGCTTCGGATGCGTTCTGTGTGCGCGACACCGACATGCCCAAAAACACCTCGTCCTGGTTTTCGCCATAGGACACGGTGCCGAGCTCTTCCGACAGGCCCCAGCGCGTCACCATCATACGTGCCAGCCGCGTCGCCTGCTCGATGTCGGAGGCCGCGCCCGAGGTGACTTTCTCGCGGCCGAAGACCAGCTCTTCGGCAACACGGCCGCCCATCATAATGGCGAGGCGCGAAGTCATCTGCTCCAGCGACATCGACAGCTTGTCGCGTTCGGGCAACTGCATCACCATGCCGAGCGCGCGGCCGCGCGGGATGATCGTGGCCTTGTGGATCGGATCGGTCGCGACGACGTTGAGGCCGACGATGGCATGGCCGCCCTCGTGATAGGCCGTCAAGAGCTTCTCTTCCTCGGTCATGACGAGCGACTTGCGCTCGGCGCCCATCATCACCTTGTCTTTGGCTTCCTCGAATTCGGCCTGCGTCACCATGCGCTTGTTGCGGCGGGCAGCCGTCAGCGCGGCCTCGTTGACGAGGTTCATCAGGTCGGCGCCGGAGAAGCCCGGGGTGCCGCGCGCGATGGTCTTGAGGTTGATATCGGGCGCCAGCGGCACCTTGCGAACGTGAACCTTCAGTATCTGCTCGCGGCCGACGACATCCGGGTTCGGCACCACCACCTGGCGGTCGAAACGGCCGGGACGCAGCAGCGCGGGATCCAGCACGTCGGGCCGGTTGGTCGCGGCGATCAGGATCACGCCTTCATTGGCTTCAAAACCGTCCATCTCGACCAGCAACTGGTTGAGCGTCTGTTCGCGCTCGTCATTGCCGCCGCCGAGGCCCGCGCCGCGATGACGGCCGACCGCGTCGATTTCGTCGATGAAGATGATGCAGGGCGCGTTCTTCTTGGCCTGCTCGAACATATCGCGGACGCGACTTGCGCCGACGCCGACGAACATTTCGACGAAGTCAGAACCCGAGATCGTGAAGAACGGCACGTTGGCTTCGCCCGCGACCGCGCGCGCAATCAGCGTCTTGCCGGTGCCGGGAGGGCCGACCAGCAGCACGCCGCGCGGAATCCGTCCGCCGAGGCGCTGGAATTTTCCGGGATCGCGCAGGAACTCAACGATCTCCTGCAGGTCCTGCTTGGCTTCATCGACACCCGCGACGTCTTCGAAAGTGACGCGGCCATGGGCCTCCGTCAGCATCTTGGCGCGCGACTTGCCAAAGCCCATCGCCTTGCCGGCGCCGCCCTGCATCTGGCGCGACAGGAAGATCCACACGCCGATCAGCGCGATGAAGGGCAGCCAGGAAACCAGCAGCGACACGAACCACGGCACGTTATCGCCGGGCGGCTTGGCGGTGATCGAAACCTTGCCGTCATAGAGACGCTTCACCAGCGTCGGATCGTTCGGTGCATAGGTCTGGAACGAGGATCCGTTGGTAAAGGTGCCGTGGATTTCCGGCCCCTGGATCACGACATCGCGCACGCGGTTCTGATCGACCTCGCTCAACAACTGCGAAAAGGTGATGTCCTGCGAGGACGTGCGCTGACCCGGGTTCTGGAAAAGCGTGAACAATGCCAACAGCAGCAAGACAATGATGACCCAGAGGGCGAAGTTGCGCAGATTGGCGTTCATTGATCTTCCTTCGTGGTCGCGCGGATCGCGGCCCTATGTCCTTGGTAGTAACCCTAGAATATTCCTTGGGTAGTGAGGCGAGAATCCCCGGTCCACTGCACCCAATCTAGGTGGCGCCCGGGTCAATGCCAAGGGAACCACACGGGACTATTTAACGCATCTTAACGCGATTCCCGGTCAAAACATGGCGCAAAAGGCCGGGGTTTTTCCGGGTGGTTAAGGCTCTCGGTCCCGATACTACCGCATATTGGGAGATAGGAACGCTTCTCACGCCCGGCTACCCCGCGGCGGCGCTGCATCGATATAAATTCGGCCTCCGGTAAGACTGATTGCGGCCCCGGCAAGCGTCTTTTTCAGTCTTGATTGCTTTTGGCCGTTCGCAATGGCGTTGTCCAGTACTGTTAGCAGCGCCTCGACCTTGCCAAGTTCCGCGGGTCCTTCGTGACCGACCCGATCAATCGCGCGCTTGAGCAGCCGAAGCCGGATTTCCTCGGGCAGACCGGCAAACGCCTGGGCATCGAACCCGAAGCGCGTGGCATCATCACGATCTCTCACCGCGAGATAGCGCTCGGCGCCATCAGCCAGCACTTCAATCGCGGCATTCGCCCGCGCCAGCCTTGAAGCCAGCCGCGCCAGATTTCGGCTGTCACCGCCCTCCTCTGCCAAAGCCGGCATCAATGCACGCAGCCGCGGCCGCGTGAAGCTCACGTCGCGATTGGTGGGATCGTCGGCAAAGGCGATCTTTGCCTTGTCCAGCGTCGCGACGAGCCGGGATTTCGGGATATCCAGCAGCGGCCGCGCCAGCCACACGCCCTCGCGCTCGCTCTCGCGCGCCATCGCCGCGAGACCGGCGATGCCGCTGCCGCGCAGCATCCGCATCAACAGTGTCTCGGCCTGGTCGTCGCGGGTATGCGCGGTCAGGATGTGCGTCGCGCCGCTTGCCCGCGCAGCTTTCGCCAGCAGGCGATAGCGCGCCTCCCGCGCTGCAGCCGGCAAGCCGGTTTTCGGCTTGGCGCCGGTCCAGCGCAGCGTGCGATGGGGCAGATCAAGCGAGCGCGCGACGCGCTTGACGCCGCGCGCCTCGCGCGCGGCCTCGGGCCGCAAGCCATGATCGACAGTGACGGCGATCAACCGCGGCCCGCGTGACAACGCACGGCGCCAGCGGGCGGCAAGCCACATCAGGGCAAGGGAATCGGGCCCGCCAGACACCGCCAGCACGAGCGCGGGCGCGACCTTCCAGTGCGCGAACAGCTCTTTCGCTTGCTGTACCGAGATCGGCGCGTGGTCGTCGTCAGGCATGGCATCGCCAGTCTATTCGAGACCGATTGCGGCCTCGACCGGCTTATGCTTTAGCACTTAACCCGCTTTTGCTCACGATCGACGGCGGCCTTGACGCCGGCAGATGCGCGCGGATATTTCCGCGTCACCTCGCCGAGCGCCGCGCAGGCGGCTTCCTTTTCCTTCAGCGCCGCCAGCGACTGCCCGAGCCGCAAGAGCGCGTCTGGCGCCTTGCCTGATTTGTCGAACTTGGTGGTCACGCCGAGGAACGCTTCGGCGGCGTCGCGATATTGCTGGCGCTGGAAATAGCTTTCGCCGAGCCAGTATTGCGCATCTCCAATCAGCGGATCGCTCGGATATTTCTGCGCAAAGTTCTTCATGGTCTCTTCGGCCAGCGCATAGTCCTTGCGCTGCATGTAGCCGATGCCGAGATCGAACTCGTCCTTCGACGTGGCCGAGGGCGGCAACGGGGTCAGCGCGGCACTGGCGCCGGGCCCCGGGCCGCGTGGCGGCGGTGCGGCTGCAGCGGGCGGCGGCAAGGCGCCACCGGGATCGCGCGGACCGCCGAGATTGAGCGGCTCACCGGGTCCGCGTCCGCCGGGCGCGCCGACCGAAGCTTCATTCGAGATCGGCAATTGGCCGCCGCCGAGTGCACGCGGCGCACCGGGAGCGTTGGGATTCTGGCTGGGGTCGAACGCATCGCCACGGCGGCGGCCGCCGACCGCCGGGGCCGGCTCCTGCACGGTCGGCGCCGGTGATGCGATCTGCGGTTGCCGGTCATAGCCGGGTTGGGCCTGCGGATAGCCCTGCGGCTGACGAGCCCCCTGCTGCGGATAGGCTTGTTGGGGATAGCCCTGTTGCTGCGGGGGGCCGGGCTGAACTGGAGGCGGTGCGGCAGCCACGCTGGGCTGCGCCGCCGGAGGCTGGCCGCCTTGTGCCGGCGGCGCGGCGCCGAGCTGGCGCAGCCGCTCTTCGAGCTGGCGGTTGCGGTACTGCAGTTCCTCGTTCTGGCCGGTCAGTTGCCGGAGCTGGTTTTCCAGCCGCTGGATCCGCATCTCCAGATCAGCGTCGTCGGACTGCGCCTGGACTTGCGGGGAGCCTTGCGGGGAACGCTCCCACGGGAACGTGATCTGTGCGGCCGAGGGCTGCACAGACAAAGCCAGCATCGCGGCAATCGCCGCGGCGCCGGCAGCATTGAGGAATCTGAGTGACATTTTGCCCCGACGACGAAAATCACGTGTCAAACGAAAGCAGAACACATTGAGAGAGGGAGTACGCCAGAATTGTGACTGGCATTTCCGAATCGGTTCGCTGCAGCCCGGTATGGTTTAGTATCCCCTTCAAGACAAGCCGCCCGACGCGGCCGACCGTTCACAAATCGAGGGAGACCCGCCGATGCACGTGTCCGTGAACGGGGTGCGGCTGTTCTTTGATGTCGAGGGCGCGAAATTCGTCCCCGACGGCCCCACGATGCGGGAAAAACCGGTGCTGCTAATGCTTCACGGCGGTCCGGGTTTCGACCATTCGATCTACCGGCCGGCCTATTCCGCCCTGTCCGATATCGCCCAGATCGTCTACCTCGACCACCGCGGCAACGGCCGCAGCGAGGACGGCCCGCGCGAGCGCTGGACCTTGGCGCAATGGGGCGACGACGTGCACGCGTTCTGCGAGGCCCTTGGCATCGTCGATCCGATCGTCTTGGGCGCGTCGTTCGGCGGCATGGTCGCACTCGCCTATGTCACGCGCCATCCGGATCACCCTTCCAGGCTGATCCTCATCAGCACCGAGGCCGCCGGTGGTTCCTATCGGGAACGGCGCGTAGCGCTGTTTGAGCGCTTCGGTGGGCCGGAAGTGGGTGCGCTGGCTCGGCGACGGTTTCTGGAGCCCGAAGGCCCCCTGGACCAGGCAGAGCGCGACGCCTGGCTGCGGCTAGCCATGCCGGTCTATACGCGAATGCCGCGCGATCCGGACATGGCGAGACGCGCGGTCAATCGCCGGGAGGTGGCGCTGCACTGGTTTGCAAGACCCGATGGCGAGAGCGACAGGTTCAACCTGTTTCCGGATCTCGGTCGCATCCGCTGCCCAACACTCGTGCTCGGCGGCGAGGACGACCCGATACATCCGATCGAGAGCCAAGCGGATATCGCCGCCGCGCTGCCGCCGCACCTCGTGCAGTTCGAGCGCTTTGCCGGTTGCGGCCACGGCGTGGTCAATGATGCCCCCGAACGCACGCTGGCCGTCATCCGCGATTTCATCCTGCGCCCAAAAGTAAAGCCGGCGCCCGAGGGCGCCGGCTTCGAAACTCTGCAAAAGGCCTGACGGCTCAGGCGCCGGCGTTCAGCACCGTGACGGCGCGGCGGTTCTGCGACCAGCAGGAGATGTCGTTACAGACCGCGACCGGGCGCTCCTTGCCGTAGGAGATCGTGCGCATGCGGTTCGGGTCGATGCCGCGCGAGGCGAGATAGCTGCGCACCGACTGGGCGCGGCGGGCGCCGAGCGCGATGTTGTACTCGCGGGTGCCGCGCTCGTCGGCATGGCCTTCGATGGTGAAGGAGTAGCGGTTGTAGGTCTGCAGCCACTGCGCCTGCTTCTCCAGCGTGGCGATCGCCTGCGGGCTCAGATCGGTCTGGTCGCTCTCGAAGAACACGCGGTCGCCGACATTAACCACGAAATCCTGCTGGCTACCCGGGCTTGCCGCGCTGGCCATCGCGCCATCGGCGCCGACGTTGTTCTTGGCGCAGGCGCCCATCGACAGCGCCACAGCGACCACGGCCGCCAGCTTCCATCCCTGGAGGATACGCATCTGGTATTTCATTCCGGAGCCTCCAACGCTCACGTTTTTCGACTGTTATCTGGTCTACAGGTCGATGGTTAAGCAAACATTCCGTCAACCTTGATGGAACCTTGCCAGACCCGATCAAATGCCGACAAACCGTGAAAAGCGACCGCGATAGTTAATGGTTTGTAAATGTGGCGCGAGGGTGAAGGCAAGTGCGCATGGGCCGAAATCACCGGATTTGCGGTGTTTAGGCAACGGTGACCCAGGAATGACAAGTCGCGGAATTTGGATAGGAGCCCTGTGGGGCCGGATGGTCTGGTCCGTCGTTGTCCGGCCGGTTCAGGAAATCGGAACGATCGAGGCCTGCTCGAAGGATCTGACGACCCCGCGCGGCGAGGAATGGCGCTCACCGGCGCGCTGGAACAGCATCCGCCGCTCGACGGACGTCGAACGCATGATGGGAAAACGGGTCATGACCTTTTCCCGCACGGCGCGGTAATCGGACGCCATCAATGCCACCTTGGGCAAGAAGCCCGGAAACGAACGCGGTTCGGCGATGACCTCCGACATGAAGACCCGGCGATAGAACGCCTGGTGCTCGGCACGAACGAGCGCGAGCCCGGTATCGGCGTTGAAATGCTCGCATGCCATATAGGCCAGCCGCACCGTCAGATAGGGAAGGTCAGGGAACCGCCTCGCCTTTTCGGGGAGCGCAGCAAGACGAAGCGGATCGATGAAAACTTCACCTTGATCGAGCCGCGGGTGAAGAACATCGCCGAACAAATCAACTGAACCGGAAATCCGACATTCCGACGTCACGACGTTGAGGCGGAGCGAACTGCAGAGTTCTCCGTCAACATAGACTCCGAACATCCAGGCGTTGGGGGCATCGTCGTAATGATCGCTGACGCGCTGAGACTCTGACGGCGCGGTTACTCCGCCATGCAGATAGGCTTTGTACCGCATCAAATAGATGCAATCTTTTTCCTCGGGAGTTTCCATCAGTCGGTAATCGACCCGATCGGACAACCCTGACTCCGGCCCAAAGAGCGAAGTGCGCGGTTCGGCTCCGGCCTTCATCTGTACTCCTAACCTCCACAACAACTTCCACGAGTGTGAAAGATTAACGGCTCCTTAACAAAATTGCAAAGGCTTAGACACGTTAGGGTTAACCCCTGCCACCCGCAAAGCCGGGGGTAGCCATGTCGAGAGCACGAACAGGGGGACTGATTACGCTGAAGTCAGGCGATCGACCGCGAAGAAACAGCGATGAGCTGGTCGTCAGGCATGCGGCGACCGTGCGACGCATTGAGCAACTGCCGGACGCGTACGGCCGGGACCGGCGGGCTGAACAGATAGCCCTGCGCTTCCGTTACCGCCCCGTCGGCGCTGATCAATTCGAGTTGCTCGTTGGTCTCGATGCCCTCGACCACGACCGACATTCCAAGATCGGCGGACAGCCGCGCCACGCCGCGTAGCAGCGTCAGCGGACGGTCGCTGTCGATCCCTTCCAGGAAGGAGCGGTCGATCTTCACCTTCTGCAATGGGAAGTTGTGCAGGTAGCTGAGGCTCGAATAGCCGGTGCCGAAATCGTCGAGCGAGATCCGCACGCCGAGCGAATGCAATTGCGACAGCACGTCGTGGGTCGACTGCGTGTTACGCAGCAGCGAGGATTCGGTGATCTCGATTTCGAGCCGGTTCGCCGGCAGGCCGGAGACCTCGAGTGCATAGCGGACTTCGCTGAGCACGTCGCGCTGATGGAACTGCTGCGGCGAGAAGTTGACGGCAACGCTGACGGCTTCGGGCCATTTCATGCATTCCATGCAGGCCTTGCGCAAAATCCAGCGGCCGAGATCGACGATCAGGCCCATATCCTCGGCGATTGGAATGATATCGGTCGGCGACACCGTGCCGCGGACTGGATGATTCCAGCGTATCAGCGCCTCGCAGGTCGATATCCGGCCCGACTTGAGGTTGACCAGCGGTTGGAAGAACAGCTCGAACTCCTCGTTGGCCAGCGCCTTGCGCAGGTCCAGTTCGAGGATACGGCGGGACTCGACGATTTGCGCCATCTCCTCCCGGAAGAAGCAGAAGGTGCCGCGGCCGTCGGCCTTGGCGCGATAGAGCGCCATGTCGGCATTCTTGAGCAGTGTGTCGGCGCTGATGCCGCGCGAGGTCATGGCAATGCCGACGCTGGCGCCGATCTCGACCAGATGGTTGTCGATCTTGTAGCGCTCGCTCAGGCGATCGACGATGCGCCGCGCAAGACCGGCGGCATCGTCGGCGGAGTGGATGTTCTGCTGGAACACCACGAACTCGTCGCCGCCGAAGCGCGCCACGAAATCCTCGGGCCGCAGCATCTCGCGCAGGCGAGCGGCCACCGCGCACAGCAACTGGTCGCCGCAGGGATGGCCGAGCGTGTCATTGACCTGCTTGAACTGGTCGAGGTCGACGAACAGCAGCGCCGACAACTGTTCGGCGCCCTGCTGGGCTGCCAGAAGATGTCCGATCTCGTCGCGGAAATTGACCCGGTTGGGGAGCTCGGTGAGTTCGTCGTAGCGGGCCAGATGGCTGATCTTGGCTTCGGAGTTGCGCCGCTCGGTAATGTCTTCCAGGAGCACCACTGCGCCGCCGCCGGCCATCGGCTGGAAGGTCCACGATAGCGAACGGTTTCTGGTGATGTCGGGGTCGGCGGTGATGACGTCCTTGGCCTGTGAATTCTCGATTTCGGCGAGAATCATTTGCCCACTCGCCGCCGAGATCGATCCGGCGATCACGCAGGCGGCGATGATGTCGGGCGCGCTCGCGCCCTGCTGCACGAGATCTTCGGACAGATCCATCATTTCGCAGAAGCGGTGATTCATCACCGCAAGCTGTCCGTCGCCGCGGAACATGCACAGACCGTGGGGCATGTTGTTCAAGGCGGTATCGAACTGTCCGGCGAGCGCCGCCTCGCGCTCGCGCGCCAGAAGCGCCCGCAAGAATATGCCGTGCAAATTGGCCGACATCTGCATGACAACGATAAGGAATGCCGCGGTGATAACCGACATAGCGACGTAATAGGGCGTGCCACGCAGCGCCAGCGCGATCACGGTTGGACCGAAGGCAAGTACAGCCTGCAACTGGAACGTCCATTGCCGTCCATAGGCCCTGCCCGCGCCTCCCGATAAGACCCCCGTAATGACGGACAAACAAATCATATGGGCGACGGCATCGTCGCTGCTCAGCATGGTGACGGCGCCCCATATGCCGATTGCAGCGGCCTGGATAATCGCCCCGATCTGATATCGCTTTTTCCATCGCTCAGCTTCGTCGGCCGTCAGGTTCGCTTTACACGCTTGGTAGCGTTGCAAATCGAAAGCCCGGATCGCACCAGCAAACAGCAGAAGCCCGACGCACACCCAGATCAGATTTTCGCCGGTCTTCAGCGCCGTCAGGCTCGACGCGACGGCCAGGAAGAAGATGCCGACATGCACCGGACCTTGGGTTTCGAACAGCGAATCGATCAGCGCCGCCGCAATCTTCGGCGATATCTGTCGCTGATCTGGCTCTCCGCTCTGATTTGCGAGCTGCATGTGGGGTGTACTGGCGTCCTGTCGGTTGCGCAGTCTTACCCTCTGGAGATGAAGTCTTTCTGAGGGAACATCGTTACCAAGATGTTGCCGCGGGTTTCCGGTTGTGGAAATCTGCCTGAAAAATCAGCAGGCTAGGCAATGTTTGCCTGACAACGATGGGCCGCCGGCGCGGCCGGGTTCCATTATGACAGGAGCGGAGACCACGCCGGGTCGGAGGCGAAACCGGGCGTTGGTACGCGCAATTCGTTGCGACCGGAGATATCGACCGTGTACAGCGACGGCCCGCCGCTGCCGCCGGGGTCGCGGAAGAACATGACGACCCGGCCATTCGGCGAAAAGGTCGGACCTTCGTTGTGGAAGCCGGAGGTAAGAATTCGTTCGCCCGAGCCGTCGGTCTTCATGATGCCGATGGCAAACGCGCCGCCGCCCTGCTTGGTGAAGGCGATGTAGTCGCCGCGCGGCGACCACACCGGCGTCGAATAGCTGCCCTCGCCGAACGAAATGCGCTGCGCGCCGCCGCCGGTGGCTGGCATCACGTAGATCTGCGGCTTGCCACCACGGTCGGATTCGAAACAGATCCGGCTGCCGTCGGGCGAATAGGACGGCGAGGTGTCGATCGCCGGCGTGTCGGTCAGCCGCGTCGTCGATTTCGAACGCAAATCCATCACGAACAGGTTGGAGTTGCCGCCCTGCTGCAGGCTCATGATGATGCGCTGGCCGTCCGGCGAGAACCGCGGCGAGAACGACATGCCGGGGAAATTGCCGACGATCTCGCGCTGCCCGGTCTCGACGTTGAACAGATAGACGCGCGGATCGCCCTGGCCGAATTCCATATAGGTGATCTCTTGCGTCGACGGCGAGAAGCGCGGCGTCAGCACCAGATCGGAGCCCCTGGTCAGATACCGGACATTGGCGCCGTCCTGGTCCATCAGCGCCAGCCGCTTGACGCGGCGCTCTTTCGATCCGGTCTCGTCGACGAACACGATGCGGCTGTCGAAATAGCCCTTCTCGCCGGTCATGCGTTCGTAGATCTGGTCGGAGATGATGTGCGCGATCCGCCGCCAGTATTCCGGCGAGGTGAAGTATTGCTGGCCGGTGAGTTGCTGGTTGGTGTTGATGTCCCAGAGGCGGAATTCCGCTTTCAGGCGGCCGTCGCCCTGCCGCGTCATCCGGCCCGTCACCAGCGCCTGCGCGTTGATCTGCTTCCAGCTCTGGAATTGCGGCGCGACGTCGATATTGGCGATGCGCTCGATATGAGCAGCCTGATCGATCGGCGCGAACAGCCCGCTGCGCTTGAGGTTGTTGGTGATGACCTGCGCCACGCCGACGCCGACCTCGGCATCACCAGGCGTGCCCGCCACGAAATTCGGGATCGCGATCGGCAGCGGAACGAATTCACCCTCGGGAATGGGGATCCGCTTCGGCGCCTGCGCGAAGGCATTGCGACCGCCGGCGACCGCGCCGAGCGCAGCCATTCCGGTAATGATCTGCCGACGGTTCAGGCGGAATGGCATTGTTGGCAATCCATCTTTGTCAGTCATCGCTTCGATCTTGCTCATGTGTGATCGCCAACGGGCGAGCGCAATCAGACTTTTTCTTTGAACACCGGCGCGAAGTATTTCCATTCGTCATAAAATGCCGCCGGCAGCTTGTACGGCTGGCACTCGATGATCGCGCGTAGCGCGCTCTCCTGGTAGACCCGAAGATAGGGCGTCGCCGGAACGCCTTCCGGAACCGGCGTGCCTTCGAGCGTGCCGTCGCGCTTCAGACGGATCGCGAACGCGACTTCAGGCTTCTGCGATTCTATCCCGCCATACGGCTTCTTCCAGCAGCGCTCGACCTGCCGCTGGAACATCGAACCCCAGGTTGCGGAATTGTCCGCGGCTGCGCCCTTCGCCGTGCCGAGCGCGGCATTGGAATTCAGCGTGTCGCCGGTCGTGGCCTGGCGCGACGGATCGCGCTTGTCGAGCAGGGCCGCGATCTGGTTCTGGTCGAAGTGCCGTTCCACGATCCTCTGCTTCTGCGGCTCTGGCGGCTTGGCGGCCTGCACCGGCGGCTTCGGCGGCGGCTTCTTCTCTTCCTTCTTGATGGTGTCGCCGATCTGATCGACCTTCGGCGGATCGGGCTTTTTCTCGACCTGCTTCGGCTCTTCCTTCGGTTTCTCGACAACCTTCGGCGGATCGGGTTTCTTCTCGACCGGCTTTTCCTCGATCTTCGGCTGCGGAGGCGCTGCGGTCTCGGTCACAACAGGCGCTTTCTCGGTAATTTTGCCGACAGCGTCATCGACCGGCTTGGCTTCGGCGACTTTCTCGACCAGCGGCTTCGGGTTTTCCTTCTTGCCGGTCTTCATGCCCGCCATCACCTTGGCAAGCTGGTCGGACGAAACGACATCGACCGCCACCGAATCTTCCGGCGGCATTTCGAGCGCCTTGGTCGAGAACGACAGCATCACCCACCCCAGCACGAGGACGTGCAGGGCAACCGACGCCATCACAGTCTTGTCGACCTTGATCTTCACCTGCGCTTTTCCGCTCCGCCGTCAATCACCGCGCGCCGCTGCATGGCTCAGGAGCCCTGCTCCGGCGCGATGACGATATTCGCCTTGAACCCCGCCGTCCGAATATACCCCAATAATTTCATCATATCCGTGTAACAGACGTCCTTGTCGCCCCGCAGGTATACCACCCTCTCGGCCTCCGACCGGGTCTCCTTGATCGCCGTTATCTTGGGCAGGAGCTCATTGGCCGGAATCAGCGTGTCCCCGAGATAGAGCTCGACGTTGGAATTGCAGGCACCGCCGGTGCGCTTGACCGACAGCGTCAGCGGCGGCGCGTTGGCTTGCAGTTGCTTGCCGCCGCCGGCGACGGGCAGATCGATATCGATGGTCGAGGTCATCAATGGCGCGGCCACCATGAAGATGATGAGCAGCACCAGCATCACGTCGACCATCGGCGTGACGTTGATCTCCGCCATCACCGCGGCGCGACGCCGGCCGCGACGGCCACCGCCGCCTCCGGCCGAACCTGCCATGTTCATCGCCATGATCTTGATCTCACGATGCGCTCGTCATTGGCCGCCCTCACGCCCGCTCGTCGATCTGGCGGGACAGGATGGCTGAAAACTCGTCGGCAAAACCTTCCAGCCGCTGCGCCTGCCGGTTCACCTCGGACGTGAACTTATTGTAGAAAATCGTCGCCGGGATGGCGGCGATAAGACCGATAGCGGTCGCAAACAGCGCCTCCGCGATGCCGGGCGCAACGACCGCGAGCGAAGTGTTTTTCGAGGCCGCGATCGACTGGAAGCTCGACATGATGCCCCAGACGGTTCCGAACAGGCCGACGAACGGGCCGGCGGAGCCGACGGTTGCCAGCACCAGGAGCCGCCGCTCCAGCCGCTCGACTTCGCGCGCGATCGAGACGTTCATCACCTTCTCGATCCGCATCTGCAATCCGGCAAAGGAGCGCGACTGGCTCTCGAACGAGCGCTTCCACTCGCGCATGGCGGCGACGAAGCACGCCGCCATCGACTGCGTCGGTTTCGCCGAAAGCGCGCGATAGAGCTCCTCGATCGATTGTCCCGACCAGAACGCCTGTTCGAAGCGGTCCATCGCCCGCTTGGTGCGCGAATAGAGGAAAATCTTGTCGATCGCGATCGCCCAGACCCAGACCGAGCAGGCGAGCAGGCCCAGCATGACTGACTTCACGACCCAGTGGGCCTGCCAGAATAGCGCGATCAGCGACACGTCGGCCGAGACGAGCGGCAGAGCTGACGGAGCCACGTCGGCGGGATTCATGAGTAGTATCCTCTCAACGCAAGTGTCCCTAATTCCTCCGGGAGCAAATGGCCGCCGGGTTCACAACCGCGCGTCGGGCGCGGCGATTTGCGCCAGCGCGAGAGCCTGTTTCCTGTCGCATGGGGGGCCCGCCGAAAGCCGGGCATTGCTTCCCCTGCCAACATGTCAAAACGAGGGCTGCCAGCGCGTCATTCCGTCCCTAACCAGACGCTAAGCTTAGTTAACTTTCGGTTACCAATAGGGAATTCCACTGCCGGAAGTCCAGTGCGGCCGGGCGGTTACGGGGGCCGGGGGCCCCGGGTTCCAGGCCCTCCCGGAGGTTGCGGGGCGGCCGGTGGCCCCGCCATTCGAGACAGCCGCTCCGCGGTCTCCTTAGGGCGAGGCGGACAAGATCTGTCCGCGTCATGCAATCCTGTAGGATGGGTGGAGCGAAGCGATACCCATCAATGCCGGCGCAGAAGGTGATGGTTTCGCTTCGCTCTACCCATCCTACGATAGACGCACATTCGCGATCTCGCGACGCATTGCGCCCGAGGTTTGCATCTTCGCTTGGCCCTCTCACATCTGAGGGCGCAGGGAAGACCGGGTGCTGGCTGCACCCGCGGTCTCGTGTGCGATTTGCGCAAAAGAAAATGCACACGAGCATACAGGTACAGCGGGAGCATCCCGGCCTTCCCTGCGCAATGGCTTTACGGCTTACTTCGTACTCTTCCCGGAGAACGGCTCTTTTGCCTCCGTCGCTGCGCAAATAGTTTCACGCAGCTTAACGCCAGCACCGCGGCGCCCGAACCACACGACTTCGCCGTACGCTTCCTGCGCCTACGTCT
>NZ_AXAU01000034.1 GCF_000472965.1 Bradyrhizobium murdochi
GTCCACGGCATCAAGCGGCGGTCGTCCTCGTTCAACACGGCGCGGATCGATCACCTCTACCAGGACCCGCATTCCCGCAAGGTGCCGTTCCTGCTGCATTACGGCGACATGACCGACTCGACCAACCTGATCCGGCTGATGCAGCAGATCAGGCCGACCGAGATCTACAACCTCGCCGCCCAGAGCCATGTCGGCGTCAGTTTCGAAAGCCCGGAATACACCGCCAACGCCGACGCCATCGGCGTGCTGCGGCTGCTGGAGGCGATCCGCATCCTCGGCATGGAGAAGGAGACGCGGTTCTATCAGGCCTCGACCTCGGAGCTCTACGGCCTGGTCCAGGAGGTGCCGCAGAAGGAGACCACGCCGTTCTACCCGCGCTCGCCTTACGGCGTCGCCAAGCTGTACGGCTACTGGATCACGGTCAATTACCGTGAGGCCTACGGCATGTTTGCCAGTAACGGCATCCTGTTCAACCACGAGAGCCCGATCCGCGGCGAGACGTTCGTCACCCGCAAGATCACCCGCAGCGTCGCCCGCATCGAGACCGGCCTGGAGGAGGCGCTCTACCTCGGCAACCTCGAGGCCAAGCGCGACTGGGGCCATGCGCGCGACTATATCGAGGGCATGCACAAGATCCTGCAGGCGGATGCCCCGGACGATTTCGTGCTGGCGACCGGCGAGACGCGTTCGGTGCGCGAGTTCGTCGAACTGGCGTTCGCCGAAGTCGGCCGCCGCATCGAGTGGCGCGGCCAAGGCGTCGACGAGACCGGCGTCGACACAAAATCCGGCAAGACCGTGGTCCGCATCGATCCGGTCTATTTCCGCCCCACCGAGGTCGATCTTCTGGTCGGCGATGCCAGCAAGGCGCGCGAGAAACTGGGCTGGAAGCCCAAGACGTCGTTCGCCCAGATGGTCAAGGAAATGGTCGCGAACGATCTCGACGAAGCGAGGCGGGAGGTCGCCAATGGCAAGCCTGCCGTTTGAGCTGAAGGGCAAGACGGTCTACGTCGCCGGCCACCGCGGCATGGTCGGCGCCGCGCTGGTGCGCCGGCTGGCGCGGGAAGACGTCGAACTGCTGACGACGCCCCGCAATGAGGTCGATCTGCGCAATCAGGCCGCGGTCAATGCGTGGTTTGCCGCCAACCGGCCCCAGGTGGTGTTTCTGGCGGCCGCCAAGGTCGGCGGCATCGTCGCCAACAACACGCTGCGCGCCGAATTCCTCTACGACAATCTGGCGATTGCTTCGAACGTGATCCATGCGGCGCATCTCCACGGCGCCGAGAAGCTGATGTTTCTCGGCTCCTCCTGCATCTATCCCAAGCTGGCGCCGCAGCCGCTGCGCGAGGACTCGATGCTGACGGGGCCGCTGGAGCCGACCAACGAACCCTATGCGATTGCCAAGATCGCCGGGATCAAGATGGTGGAGGCCTATCGCAGCCAGTACGGCGCCGACTTCATCAATGTGATGCCGACCAATCTTTACGGCCGCGGCGACAATTATCACCCCGAATACAGCCACGTCGTCGCCGCCCTGATCCGCCGCTTTCACGAGGCCAAGGTTGCCGGCGCCAAGGAGGTCGTGGTCTGGGGTACCGGCACGCCGCGGCGCGAATTCCTCTATGTCGATGATCTCGCCGACGCCTGCATCCATCTGATGAAGACCTATTCGGAGAGTGAACTGGTTAATATCGGCACCGGCGAGGACATCACGATCGCCGAATTCGCCCGCGTGGTCGCGGCAATCGTCGGCTATACCGGAGCGATTAGTTTTGATGCCTCGCGCCCCGACGGCACGCCGCGAAAGCTGCTCGACGTCAGCCGCCTGGCAAAACTCGGCTGGCGGGCCAGCACGAAGCTTGAGAACGGCATCCGGCTCGCCTATCAGGCCTACGTGAGCGAATCGAAATTGACCACGAACTAGTCACTTCTGTGGCGATAGCCGCATCTCCGCTATCACCAGCTAACTTTAACGGTCCGGAAGAGTGGAGAACTGCTTGTGAGCAGCCAATCTAGTCTCTCTACTTTTGATTTCCTGGTCAGACGCGAGAAGCACCTCTGAGCGCATGTGCCGCAACGATAGCTGCGCGCGCAAGAATCCATCCGCTTCTTTAGTCCCGACCTCTCCGCCCGCGTTATTGGAGGTGCGCATCCTCTATTGCCGATGCGACTAGCGCGACTAGCAAACGATCTCGCTCAGAAATCGCGCTCAGAGGAACGAGTTAGGGACAGGCGCCCCACCCGCCTAACAAGCGGCACGAGTTCACGCCGAAACCGGCCCTTCCATTTCGGCGCATCAGGTTGGGGGCGCAGCTAGGTTCAAAGAGAATTCAGATGTTCTTGGACGCTCTTCCACCTGCGCATCGTAGAATGGGAAACCGGCCTTAAGCGCTTCCGCTGCATCGGCCGGTTGATTCCCGAGCCGACAGTGGCGACGTCCACTGCCCCTTTGATGACGTGGCCGGCAATCCCGGCAAGGGCAGGAAGGATTTTCCCTTCCCGAAGGCCATAACGCCATGACGCGCCAATGAGTGCTGCGCGCCCAGGCAACAATTTCCTAAGCGTGAGTCGGTCCTGGCGATACCCGAGTAAGATCGTGTCGAGCCCGGCAAACTTACTGTGCCGGAAGTTTCGTAGCAACAGATCCTGGTCCTCGGCATAGGTAGGCTTGGAATCATATGGATGGCGGCGGAACCAAGCCGTTCGTCCGCACCATGTTGGGTGAGGAAGAGGAAAACCGACAAACGGTCGCGCGATTATGTCCTGATGGGTGCGCCCGATCGGCATTTCGCCAATGAGCTCGCCGCTGCTGGTGAACACCACCGCCCCGCACCCGAGGAGATCGATCTGCGGGTCACGCTGCAGTCGCTCAATCTGGTGGACCAATCGGTCCGGGAAACAAATATCATCCGCATCCATGCGAGCAATAAACTCGCCTCTGCTTAGGGCAACTGCCTGATTGAGCCGCAACGCAAGTCCAGCAGAACAATGCTCGCGAACGATTCGAATGCGCTCATCACCGAAGCCCTCAACGATCGCACCGCTCTGATCACTGGAGCCGTCGTCCACGACGATCATCTCCCAATCCTGCAGTGCCTGCAGTTGAACCGACCGGATCGCGTCTGCTACCGTCGATGCGCTGTTCCGCATCGACATAATGATAGAAACGAGTGGGAGCTGTGCCACAGTGTTGACTTTTGTGTGCACGTGCAAAGCGTACGCGCTAGGATTTAGAATTCAAAGCGATACCATGCGGCTACCGGCAAGAACTCGTCTCAAATACTCGCAAGTAACGTCATACCTGGCAACCCAAGCCCGGAGTTGATGACTTTGAAACGGGACGGGTACTTTGCGACGATTTCGTCGATGGCGCGCGCGGGTCCGACGTTATACTTCGACTCTGCCGATTGGAAGAACGTATCGTGCGCAAGAGCGCTGGCGTCCGGCACAGTCGAGAAGATCCGGTCCAGCTCGGTACGAACGGACTCGTAGGCGTGATCGCCATCGACGAAGAATAGCGGCCGCTTCGGTTGCCCGAGTTTCTGCCAAAGATCGAGTGCAACCTCAACGCCGTTGCCCCGATGCAGATGAACCTTGTCTAGACCGCGAACGAGGAAGCCGTGCTCCTGGCCGGGATGTTCGACGTGAGTGGCGTCCGGCGGGAGATCAATCGAATGAATTTCATATCCGAACTTGAACGCCCGGTCGCATTCGTAAAAAACCCTGGCGGAAACGCCAATATGCGTTCCCCAATCAAATACCACTGACGGCTTCAGCCGGCACGCTGCGGCAGTCATGAGCAGCAACTCGTTAACCGGGTATGGGTGGACACCCACCACAGGCACGACTCTTTCCAGCAGAAAGCTCGACAGACTCCAGAGATCGACCTCGAACTCGGCGGCGCCAGGATTGCGGACAGGATCAGGCCAGGAGCGTGTGAGATCGGGTGTTGTTGCGTCTGCAATTTTTTTTGCTTTCCGACGTAACAAATGAATGATCGAGCGAGCTGTTAGTGGCACTGCGATACTCTCGTTGCAAGTTGAAAGAATTATTGTCGCGCATGATCAGACCAAGACCCACCCAGGGGGGTAAAGATCATGAATATTGAGCTTCTTCAGTTCATTTGGCGCAAACCACGCGCGCGGCGCGATGACGACCTTATCCGGCGAGCGATTGAGCCAAGCGCCCCACCAGCTAAAGGAGCTGTTGGCGATGATATGGTGCCGGCAACGTGCCATCAGTGCCATGTCCTCCCAAGGCCGCTGCGGATCGCCCCGGACAAGGACCAGCCGCGATTTCGGGACGAAATTCAGAATCTCCTCCGCCGCGGTCGGATCATCGGAAAACACGAACAATGTCGATTCCTGACCGATCCCCGCCTCGAGCCGATCGAGCGCCTGGCGATAATACCGTTCGCCCAAGATGCCGTGGAATTCTGCGGTTCCGGGATTGAGGTAGTCGCCCCGGCGGACATGCGTCGATACGGGCAGCCGGCTGCATTCGATGCGGGCGAGCACTTCCGCGGCCGCGTCGCTCAAGGGTTCTCGGGGAGAAAACCAGTCGCGCAGCCTTTCAGCGATGCAGCCAAAGTAACGCTCGCTTTGGAAATAGCCAAACAGCACAGTTCGTGGGCCAAGCGCTTCGAAAGCCGGGTCGTAGTGGAAATGCGGCTCTCGATACTCCTGCGGCGAAGATGCAAGTTTCGGCAGGCCGGCCAAGCCAAGCAGCCTATCGACTCGCCCTTTCCACAGTGCTCGCGCAAATTGCTTTTGATCTTTCTCCGCGACCCTGGGTTGGGCCAGCGAAACGACTGTCTCCGGCACGCGCAGGCGGTCCAACAGGAAGGAGCGGTCCGAATAATTACGGAAACCGCTGAGGTCAAGCGCAAGTCCGACGCCATGGCGTTCGGCGAGCGCCTTGCCGGCTGCGTACTGAAACATCTGATTGCCCAGTCCGCCAATCAGGGACACCGTAATCACGTGGCCGTTCATCCTTGTCCCTGGGACCTGTAATGTGTCGCGACCGCAGCGCGGACACCTTCATCTAGCCCTGTCGAGGGCTGCCAGTCGAGTTCTGAACGAAGCAGATCGGGCGAGCCAACCAGCCAGGGTTCGTCATCTTTCCGCATATCGATCGCACCGAAGCCAAGCAGCGAAGCATCCGCATGCATTGCCGCTGCGACGCGTTCGGCGAACTCCCGCACTGAATGGCCGCGGCCCGTCGCAACGTTCCAAGTCGCGATGCCGCCCTGCTCGCGGCAATGCGCGTCGGCGCGCAACATCGCTTCGACAACATCGTCAATGTAGACAAAGTCGAGGATTTGCGTGCCGGTCGATATCGCCACACGCTCGCGTTTTATCAATCCGCTGAACAGCGTCGGCAGCAGGCGATGAGGCGCTTCACCCGCACCATAGACTTTGAAGAGCCGCAACAGTCGGAACCCGGTGCCGCTGCCGTTAGCGATCGCGCTTGCCATGAGACCGCCAGCAGCTTTTGACGAGCCATAGAGCTTGCCTTGCTCCAGCTGCGAGCTTTCCGTAAGAAGGTCTTGGGTCGAAGGGCGGCTGTATTCCGAAAAGGTACCTGCCATGATCATCCGAGCGTGCCATTCAGCGCATAGCCGGACCAAAATAGCAGGCAACCCGACGTTGATGGCCATCATTTCACCGATGTCGCGGTGGTTCGGTCGGACGCCATAGGCGGCCAAATGGAATATCGTCTCGACAGGCGCGTGAAGCACCCGCCGCAAACCCCGCTCGCTGAAATCATCGGACGTAATGACACTGACGCGATCGCGCCACTCCCGCGGCAGTGCGCTGGACGATCGTGCCAGAACGGTCACTCGGCTGCCCTCCGATAGCAGGCGAGCAACGAGATGAGCGCCAATGAAGCCCGTGGCACCAGTGATGAGAGCGCTAGCAGGCGGCATGATTCCTCAGGGCGTTGCGATAGTGTTCAATCTGCCGAACGGTAATGTTCGAGGCCTCCGCCGGATTGGCCGCAAAATCGCGATACCAACCAGCGGTCAGTTCGACGGTGTCCTCAAACAATAAAGGGGGCGTCCAGCCTAGCAGGGTCCGCGCCTTGGTACTGTCGAGATGGAGGAAGCGCGTTTCGGGGAAACTGCCGGAAGCATAACTAACTTCCGGCTCAGTCCAGACACCGCCGAGTTGCTCGACCAAATCCCGAACGGTCCGAGCGGCCTCGTCGCGGGGACCGAAGTTCCAATTATCCGCGGCCATGCGATCTCCACTCAACAGACGGGCTGCAAGGACAAGGTAACCGTGAACAAGGGCCATCACATGCTGCCAAGGACGAACCGCTCCCGGATTGCGCAACGAAATCGGCTGGCCTGCCATCACAGCGCGGACAAAGTCTGGCACGATTCGATCGGAAGACCAGTCTCCGCCGCCGATAATATTGCCGCCCCGCGCGTTCGCGATCAGCACACCGTTGCCCCGCTCGGCCAGCGTCGCACGATAAGAGGCTGCAATCAGCTCGGCGCAGGCCTTGGAAGCGCTATATGGATCCTTCCCGCCGAGCGGATCCTGTTCACGATATCCCCATGGCCAGTCCTGGTCGTGATAGACCTTGTCAGTTGTGATGCAGACGACCGCCTTGACACTAGACGTGTTCCGCGCCGATTCGAGCACGTGCGCAGTTCCGATCGCGTTGATGGCGAACGTTTCGACCGGGTCAGCAAAGGAACGGGACACCAGCGGCTGTGCTGCCAGATGGATGATCACTGATGGCCGGTGGCGCTCGATCGCTTCACGCACCGTGGTGAGATCCCGGATGTCACCAATGGTCGAGTCAATTCCCTCAGCCACATTTGCTGCAAAAAACAAATTGGGTTCGGTTACAGGTTCAAGCGCCAGCCCGGCAATCTTGCAACCGATAAGCTTAAGCCAGCTCACAAGCCAGCTCCCCGTAAAGCCGCTGTGCCCCGTTACGAATATCCGCTCTTCTTTCAGCGGTACCTCGAAGTCGAGCAGGTGAGGATCGATTGTCATCGAACGCAAAATCTCATGAGAAGAAACAAAGCGAAGCACCAGCGTTGACCGACGGCCCCTCTTGCTGGATGGACTTTCTCATCCGTTGACCGCCCTCTCAGCCGCTTCAGGGTACATCGGCGACACTACTGTTTCTCCACGCAAAACGCGTTCATAGGAATGCGCTATCTTCGACCAGGTGAAGCGTTCGCGCCAAGCCCGACGGCCGGCGTCACCGAGTTCGCGCAGACGGTCCGGAGCATGGATACCCTTCTCCATCTCGCGCGCCAAGACCGATGGGGAAACCTTGATATATCCGCGATCGTCGGCGTCGGCAGGGCACAGCCATCCACCTCCCGTCCAGCGAACGATTTCGCCGGCATTTCCGGCGGGCACGGTGAGAAACGGCGTTCCGGCCGCGGCAGATTCGAACAAGACCAGCGGCGAGTATTCGACCTTTGACGCGAAAACAAAGAGATCAGCCTCGAAGAAGGCGTCAACGACCTTGTGACGTGGCAGATCGAGGCGGAGCACGGTCTTTTTTGCGGGAGCCGAGCGTGGAGCAGAGGGGTTGGGCTGCGGGCTATCCGTCTCCGCCGGCGGCGCCGGAGCAATTGTCGCAACCCTGGTCAGCTCATCCGGCGGCTTGGGAAAGAGTCGGTCGATCACGCCTGTCATTCCCGCCTCGCGGAACAGCCGAACACCCTTCCGCATTGAGTTCAGGCTGGCAAAGCGCTGCAAGACAGCCCGGAAGTGATCGCTCCTGAACCGGGTGCCCGGCGGTGGCCAGTTGCCATTGAGAATCAACGTTGCACCTCGACCAGCAGTATCGACCTGCACAAAGGCCTCTGCGACAGTCTCGTGGCCCTTGGCGTTTATGGGCGCGCCCACAGTCAGGAAAACCAGATCGGTCGTGGGGATGCCAAGCTCTCGCCGCAAGCGGCCGTCTCGGCGCGTTTCGCGTGCGAACTCCACTTCGCTGGCTCCGTTGGGAATGATCGAGAAGCTCGTGATCCCGCTTGCCCGGGCGAAATCGATGTCGCGATAGTGCTCTGCGTAGAAGATGAGATGATCGAACTTTCGCAGAATATCCGGAAGCTGCTGGAAATAGTTCTTGAAGGAGGGCTCATAGAAACTGGAAAAGCCGCACGGAACGAACACCTTCCGCGCCTTGATCTGATCGAGGACAGGCCACAGCGCATCGAAACTCCACTGCTGTGCCGCCTTGATCAAGATGGCATCACCATCGAAGCTGGTTAGTAATTGCCGGTACCGATCAACCTCCCCTCGAATACCGGTTACAAGGTTTCCGCTCACCTCAAAGTCGTGGATGTGGACGCCATTGTGACGTTTCGTCTTTCGATCGGGATGGACGCGCGTCGCCACACTCACGTCGTGCCCTGCTGCCGCCATCCGCTCGGCGATCTGGCGCATAACTACCTGCACCCCTCCCTGGTGGGGCCAATAGCTCTCGCAGCAGAAGAGAAGCTTCATCGTTAATTCCCCTCAAAGCGCGGCCGGTATCAAACGGCGCAAATGGCCTCGGATATTACGCGCTGCACGCCACACCAAGCCATAGCCCGGCTGCTGCCGAAGCATGAACCGATGGCGGATTTGAGCCTGCGCGTGAAGTACCCGTTGCGCGAGCTCAGGCTTGGTTTGACCTCCACCGATCCTATGTCCCGCCTCCGCCAGGACGGCGCACATGCCTTCAACGTCCGGTTTCGGCGAAACCAGGGCCTCTGCTCCGTGAACGAGCGCGGCCATGTCCACGTGAACCTGTTCAGGCTCCGCAACTCCGGTCGCGTACGCCAGATTCTCCGACGAAATTGTGACGAGCTTCTGCAGAAATGGTTGGGCGCCGGCCCGCGACATGCTGGAGGGAACCTCCCGGTAAACAGTTAACCGCTCGGGCAAATTGGCTACGCGATATTGTCGCGAAATGCGGGACCACAGTTCATAGTCTTCGGGCGGCTGCCGCGCAGGATCAGTTGTGTATACCCCGACACGATCGAGCGCCGATTTTCGTACCATCACCGAAGAGTGCACAAAAGGATTGTTGAAGATAAGATCAAATCGAAGGATCTCGTCTTCCGTAGGGTGGTCATGAAAGCGGCCGCTTGGTTTGTCGCCTACCCATATCTCGGCGCGCGTGCCGATCAAGGCGTGCTCAGGATGGCTCTCCAGAAACTGAACCTGCTTGGCTATCCGGCTCGGATCTGCGAGATCGTCATGGTCCTGCCTCGCGATATACCGCCCTCGTGCTAGCGAGATACCGCGGTTGAGCGCGCCAGCGAGACCAGCGTCGGTCTGATGGAAAACGCGAACGCGTGGATCGGTAATGCTGTCCAAATAGGGGCCGGTCTCGTCGGTCGAGCCATTATCAATCGCGATTAGCTCGAAGTCGGCGAACGACTGGTTAAGGATCGTCCCGAGCGCCTGCGGTAAATCACGGCCGCCGTTCTTCACCGACAAAACAACGCTGACCGTCGGGTAGCCCCCTTGGCTATTCATCATTTGTGTTGCCATGGCTGTTCAGGATCAGAGGCTCGGGCACAGGAATGATGAATCGGCCCGTCCAATCGGGGATCTGATTGATTTGCGCTACGATTTCCTCCCGCAGGTTCCACGGCAGAATGAGAACGTAGTCGGGCCGCCGTTTTGCGATCTCATCAGGCGCGAGAACCGGGATTCGTGTTCCCGGCAACAGCAGGCCTTGCTTGTGAACATTGCGATCGACGGTGAAGCCGATAAAGTCGCGACCAATTCCGCAGTAGTTGAGCAGCGTATTGCCCTTCGCAGGCGCGCCATACGCCGCGATCGATTTTCCCTCCTCGATTAGCCCAATCAATAGGCGCAGCAAGGACCGCTTCAGCTGCCGAACGCGATGCCCGAAGGCCTCATACGTGGCGAGACGGTCCAGTCCCGCCTGGATCTCCTCCTGCTTCAGTTGCTTGATGGCCTCGGACGCGACGACACGACCGGCATGCGCGACATAGAGGCGAAGCGATCCACCATGGGTCGACAAGCGCTCCACGTCGGTGAGCTGCAATCCATGCCGCCCGAATAAGGGTTCCAGCGCCAGTAGCGACAAATATGAATAGTGCTCATGGTAAATGGTATCAAACTCGACGTTGCGGATCATTTCGAGGACATGCGGAAACTCGAACGTCGCGACCCCCTGCTCACTGAGCAGAATTTTGAAACCGGCGACGAAGTCGTTGATGTCGGGCACGTGGGCAAGCACGTTGTTGGCGATGATCAAGTCCGCAGCACCGCCCTCTGCGCGCAACCTCGTGGCCGCCTTCGACCCAAAGAAAGCGACCTCGGTCGGCACACGCCGCAAATCCCGCGCCGCTTTGGCGCAGTTGGCTGCGGGATCCACACCGAGGCAAGGTATGCCCCTCTGAACGAAATACTGCAGCAGATACCCATCGTTGCTGCCGACTTCGACGACGCGGGAGCTTGCATCGAGCGCGAAGCGAGCGATTGCCCTTTCGACAAACGCGCGTGCGTGAGCGAGCCAACTGTCCGAAAACGACGAAAAATAAACATACTCGCCGTGAAAGTGCGTCTCCGGCGTCTCGAAGTCCTCAAGCTGCACCAACCAGCAGCGATCACACACAAAGCTCTTCAGTGGATAAAATCGTTCACTAAACGAAGCCTGATCGGCACGAACAAACGCATTCGAGATCGGCGTCATGCCGAGGTCGATGAGCACCGCTGTCAGCGGCGCGCCACAAGACCGACATGCCGGCGGGTTCGCAGCCATCCAGTTCAGTTCCACAGCCGCCAAGGCGCGCGACCAGCCTGCCAGAGCTCCTCAAGCATCATCTTGTCGCGAAGCGTGTCCATCGGCTGCCAGAAGCCATAGTGCCGATGAGCGCATAGCTGTTCGTCCCTGGCAAGCGCCTCAAGCGGGGTCGACTCCCACGATGTCTTGTCGCCCTCGATCCGGTCGATCACCGCGGGGTTGAGCACAAAGAAGCCGCCATTGATGTAGGCATTGTCGCCAGGCGGCTTCTCGACGAAGGATTTCACCGTCGATCCATCGATCTCCAACGCACCATAACGTCCTGGCGGCCGCACAGCAGTCACCGTCGCCTGTTTCCCGTGGCTGCGATGAAAGGCAATGGAAGCAGTGATATCGATATCGGACAGACCGTCACCGTAGGTGAAGCAGAACGGCTCCTGCGGATCGAGGTATTTGCGCACCCGCTTGAGACGGCCGCCGGTCAACGTCGTCTCGCCGGTATCCACGAGCGTGATCCGCCAGGGCTCGACACTGCTCTGATGATAGACCACATTATTCTTCGTGGCATCAATGGTGACATCAGAATGATGCAGCACGAAGTTCATGAAGTATTCTTTTATCATGTAGCCTTTGTAGCCGAGGCAGATCACGAAATCCGTGAGTCCGTGATGCGCATAGAGCTTCATGATGTGCCACAAGATCGGCCGCCCGCCGATTTCGATCATCGGCTTAGGTCGCACCAAGGTCTCTTCCGAGATTCGGGTGCCCATACCACCTGCGAGAATGACAACTTTCACCGACACCTGCCTATTCAGTTTGCGCGACCGCGACTCTTCAAGCTTGAGAATTGACTTGCTTCCGCTTTGCTTCCACGTGGAAGCCGATCGTGAATTCCTTCAACAGAATTTTCTTGTCGAGTTCATAAAAATACCGCGGCAGAACGTCCCCTATCAGGCGGACAAATTCTTCCTCATACCCTCCGTGATCGAGATTAAGTCGATCAAATTGCCAACTAGATCTGGCGCATTCCTGGGCCAGGTGCGCAAAAAATCCGTGGTTCGGCTCGATCGAAATAATCTCGCAACCAAGCTCAGTCAGAAACTTGCGATACCAATGGTCAGTATAGCCTCCGTAGAAATGATAGGGCTCCTGATGAAGTCCTGATCCCAGAGGCGCGGTCAGGAATAATCTCCCACCCGGTTTGGCAATTCTTATCATTTCGCCGAGCGATTCGATCGGGCGTGGAACGTGCTCCAGAACTTCAGTGCACAAGATGACGTCAAAGCTGGCGTCTGGCACTGGAATATCTGTGATGTCCGAAACGTAATCAATTTGAGCGTACTGTCCCTCGGCGCCCTTATAGCCATCATACTCCGCAAAATCCTGAGTCTCGTATTTGCAATGCTTGAACAGGTTCCGATAGGGCGCTGTGCCCGCGCCAACGTCCAGAACACGCGATCCCGGATCCACTGACCTCGCGCGGTCAGCCACCCATTTATCCCGCGACCGCGAATTAAATTCGCGAGCCTCGGCGGCCGAGACGGATGCTCTCTCTTCAAGAAGAGAGAGCATCGCTTGGGCCCTGTATACAGCGCTAAGCTTCCGCAAGAAAGCCCACTTCGAGTCCTTCAGGTCGCTAACGAATTGTCCGATGACGGAGGCGTTGGTCACCCTGCTGATATCCTTGTATGTTGTGCACGCTTCATACGATCACTGCCTCCGATCAGAGCTAACTGACGCGCTTGAGGTACCCGTCCGGCGCCACGGTGATCAGCAGCTTGTGCTGTATGCTCTTGTCGACTTCGAATTCCGGGTGAAGCTTGAGAAATTCCCATACCGCGGTTTTCGCATTGTTGCCCCTTCTCCACGGCCTATCGGCGAACGTATCATCGGGCATATCTTCAATTACCGTGTCGAAGACGACACAATAGCTTCCGATCGACGCAAGGCGGGCATAAGCATCAAGTTCGGCAAGCACATGATCGTGGGTATGATTGCTATCGAGAAGAACGAGTACGCTCTTCTTGCCCGCCGTCTTGGCGCTGACCTCGGCCACTACCTCAGGCGCAATACTCGATCCCTCAATCATCGAAATGCGCCGGGCCATCGGATGAGCTTCGATTGCAGAGCGGTTATGCGCGCGAATGTCGATATCGATACCAAGCACTTGCGCGTCTTGCGGCCCGCCCGCCATTGCGCTTAATTCCAGCATCGAAGCAGAGAAGATCAAGGAGCCACCGTGCGCGATGCCCGTTTCGATGATGAGATCGGGTTTGATCGACCAGATGATCTCCTGAACCGCGAGAACGTCCTGCGGATATTGAATGATGGGGCGCCCCATCCACTCGAAATGATAGGAATACTTCGCACGGTTGGCGCGATCCATCCATGATCGCGTGACACGGGCCAGCTCGGGGTCATCGCCCATCTGTTCGATCTCAAGCGCGCATTCGCGCTTGAACTTCGGATACTCGCTCATCTCGACTTCCTCTTGATCTCGACACGGACCTCGTAGACGTCGTCGCCGTCCGAAAACGTACATGCTGGGTAGCCGGGAAATGTTCTGGCCCGAAGAAGGTTGAGCAAGTCGCGCGCCAGATAGGGCTTTTCCAGAAGGATCGAGCTTGCCGGCTCCAGCTCGGATCCACGATGGAAAGTGCCCGCGGCAAGGTCCTGTGGCCACGCCTCGAAATCCAGACAGCGGAGCTTCGGATATGTCGCCTGGACCAGCTGTAGCACCGCCTCCCTCGCCTTCCGATACAGCGATCCACCGGTATCCTCCCAGTCGTAGGGGACCTCGAGCTGCGCAACGATATCACCGCTGTCCACGCCCTCGTCGACCATGTGCAGGCTCACCCCAAAGGGCACCCGATCGACAATCGACCAGAAGTTATAGTGCTTACCCCTGCCGTGAGGCAGAAGGCTCGGATGGGTGTTGATAAACCCGCGACGAGTTAAAGAGATCAGCGGCCGTCGAATGATTTTTGGCCACCACGCCAACAGACCGAGATCGAAAGAGAGCCCTTCGCTTGCAGCAAAATCCGACACCTGACTGGACGACTGAAATACCAGGCACTGAATTTGCTCACGGCGTGCCATTGCCGCAAGGTCGTTATCCGCAGTGGTGACGATCAAAGCAAGATCGTCGCGAAAACTGGCGATAAGCCAACGCGCAATCTCCATCCCTACGTGACCATCCGCGAGCAGAAGAAGCTTCATACTTATTCAATCGCCCTGCAGCACACTGCTAATCACCGCGATCACCCGATCCTGATCCGCTGCGGTCATGTCGTGATAGCTCGGAAGGTTGATCGCTCGCGTCGGGATTCCCCATGCGTGCCGGTTGCTCCGCACCTCGTCGAACATGGGCAGCCCCGACAACGGATAGAAAAACACGCGGGCATCGATATTGTCCGCGGCGAACGCGGCAACCAGCTTCTCGCGCGTGACCCCGGTAGACTCATCGAACACAGCGGTCGGCATCCAGGCGCCGTTGACGATGTTGCTGGATTCCGGGTTGATCCTCACGCCGGCAATATCCTGTAGGCGATCGCGGTAATAGTGAAAGATTTCCCGCTTTCGGCAAATCAACTCGTCGATCCGCTCCATCTGTGCGCAGCCGAGCGCCGCCTGGATGTTAGACATCTTGTATTTGAAGCCGACAACGTCGGGCCAAAACTGCTTCGGTTGCGTGCGCGATCGGCCGTGGTTTGAAAGCGTCAGAACCCGCTCGTAGAGCTCAGGATCGTTCGTCACGAACATCCCCCCCTCACCGGTCGTGACCGTCTTGGTACCATGAAACGAGAATGCGCCGAACCGGCCCATGCTTCCTGCGCGCTTGCCGGAATACTCGGAACCAATCGCCTCCGCAGCGTCCTCAATGACGGGAATACCGTGCGCCTCTCCAATCGCGAGTAAACGCTCCATGTCGCACAGATTGCCATAGAGGTGAACCGCGAGGATGGCCTTCGTCCTCGGCGTAATCGCGGCCTCGACGAGCTCGGGATCAATGCACCAGCTGTCAGGTCGAATGTCCACAAATACCGGCTTCGCACCGAGATGGATGATTGGGGCGGCCGAAGCAATCCAATTGGTGTCTGCCATAATTACTTCATCGTCGGGGCCGATCCCCAGCGCCGCCATTCCCAAATGCAGCGCACCTGTGCAGCTCGATGTGGCGATCGCACGGGAAGTGCAGAGGTGGTCCTTGAAGGCGGTTTCGAAGCGATTGATGTAGTCGTAGCAATGCTCGCCCCAGCCGTTTGCGGCGGCATCGCCTGCATACCGAACCTCGAGCTCGGTTATAGAGGGCTTAGTATAGAGAATGCGCGATGGCTCGGACGAGGCCATGTTGGTTTTCTCCGAAACTCGGACTATCACAGTCGGACACCGATAAACGACGATGGCAGCAATCTGTCGCGCTCCGAAATGACGATGTCAGCAACCGGCCAATTGATCGCCAGCGCGGGATCGTCAAATCGAAAGCCAGCGCCAGCACCCGGGACATAGGCCGGTGTAATCTCGTAGTCGACTTCGGTATTGTCGACCAGGGTCTGAAAACCGTGTGCAAAACCCTTCGGAATATAGAGCATGAGCCAGTTGTCGGCACTTAGCTCCTCACCGTGCCATTGGCCATAGGTTGGCGAGCCGTCCCGTAGATCGACCATCACGTCAAAGATTGCGCCGCGCGTGCAGCGCACGAGCTTCGTCTCAAGATGCGGCGGCGCCTGGAAATGCATTCCGCGCACTGTCCCCGCCCGCGCGTTCAATGAGATCGAGCGTTGCACCAAGTCGGTCTCTAGACCGCGAGCGCGGAACGTATCGGCACAAAATCGGCGCGCAAACGCTCCGCGCTCGTCCACAATCGGCTGCGGTTCGATACGATAGGCTCCGGCAAGCTTGAGCGAAGTAAAGATCATAAAAGCGCAAAGCTCACGATCTCTTGCTACCGCTTTTCCATCGACCGAGATCGACAAAAATCGTGTTAATGTACGTATCGCCGAACGCGAAATAGCCGTTGTCCGACATCAGCTGCGCGATTCGCGTATCCTTCACTTCTTCGCGCGTTTCGCTGTATTGAAGCGTTTCAACACAGATGATCGCCGGTCGGTACTTGTTGAGATTCAGCGTCGACAGCACATCAAAATCGAGCCCCTCGACGTCGATCGACACCAATGTGGGCTCCTTGTCAAGAAAACGATCCGCAAAGATATCGTCGAACGTGATCAATGGAACGGGGAGAACCTTTTCGATACGCTGGGTCCCCATGGCTTCGTATCGCTTGGCTTCCGCTTCCGAGAACGTGTTCAAGGTTCGCGTGCTCATTACGAAGAACTGAGCCACACGCGCCGACGTCACGCCGACGCCCGCTTCTATGCACACGTCACGCGGCCTCACGCGCTTTATCGAAGCCATCAGTTCAGGATCGGGTTCGACCAGCACCCCCTGAAACCCCCGCCTATAAAACAGATAAGTGTTACTGAACTGGCTAGGATGGTGCGCACCGATATCAAGATACGTCACCTCCTCGATCTGCATCGCTTTGGCAACAAAATCGATAATCAGGTCCTCGCCGGCCTGAGAATAGGAATGCTTCGCGTCGCGCCAGCGCCACGGCTCGAATAGCTCAATCATCGAAAAGCACCGCCAATCGCTGGCACGCGCACAGTCTCCCCAAATTGGCGCATGTCACGAACTTCGGGTCGCATGATAGCTTCTAAGTGTACGCACCAGCCGCAACAACCTCAAGAGTAACCTGACTTTTTCCAAGTTCGACAAACGCGAACAGCGCGCAAGGGCAATAGCGGAATGCAAGAAAAATGGCCAAAAGTCTAACCGTTTTTTCCTGGCATCTACATACTTGACTTCGTAGGTGGGTGCATCAACACCGGCACCGTAAAGATTTTGGTCGATCGTTCGAAAGCCGCTTTCAAGGATGATGCGAAGGACGACATAACAATCGTAAAAATCAAAATAGCTACCCTTCAGGGTAAAAAGAATCGACCCGCGGGGATGAAGTCCGTAGAAAAGGCTGGGCTGCATGTTCGAAAAGTAATTCTCCACGTTCTGGAACAGCTTCGCATTTGGCGACAGCTCTGGAATCGGATTCTCTTCGCAAACATTTCGCGCCCTGAAGAGCGTATTGAACTTGGTCATGACAGAGCACGACGGGCTTGCAGCGGCAAGACAGGTTTCGATGAACCTTGCATCCCATTCGTCATCATCTGCCGCCCACATGAAGTATTCTCCCGACGCATTCGCAAGGACGAAGCGGAAGTTCGCAATCGCTCCGATGTTGGCCGGTTGACGAAAATACTTTATCCGCGCGTCGACCTCGGAGAATTCTTGAACAGCCCTCTCTGTTTCCGAACCGGGTGAGGCGTTATCCGACACCAGGATTTCGAGATTCGGGTAAGTCTGACCACAGATGAGCTGCAATGTCCGACGCAGACCCACCGGCCTATTGAAGGTCGGAATCCCTATGGACACCAGCGGCCTGTTTCCGCCGGACAAATCGACAGCGGAAGAATCTGAGGCCATGACGTAACCCTGCATTCATCTTTCCCGAACGAAATTCCATTCAAGATCCGGACGAACCACGCCTGGAAATTCCTGAATGTAATCGTTTCTGCTTGCGTCAAACAAATCGTCGATGACGTGGAAGCGAAGCGCGTCCTGCTCGAAGAAATGAATAACGACCGGACTCATTGAGCTCACCGCGACCCCGACAACAAACAGGCCGTTGTTGAGAAAGCGCGGCGGAATCCACATTAGCGATCGATAGGTTCCGCGCGAAATTACGTCATTGTTGGGCAGCGAACTTACGAACGCATATTGGTCCTGCAAGAAGATATGAAAATTTGGGACAAGTCGGTGTCCATCTTGCAGGACTTCAAACGTCATCTCGATTCCTACCGGCTCGTCGCGACCTATCGCATCAACCTCATCAAATTTGCTGTTTACAACCCGAGCGCCGCACAGCCGAACAATGTTATTGCCTGGACGCGCGGCATTTTCCTTGTAACCCAGTGCTGGTCCGCTGCTGGCCCCTTCCGAAAAATACAAGTCGGCAATTTTATGCGAGGGTCCGAGTGCACGAATTTCGCCGTGCTCGAGGAGAATGCACTGACTGCACAAGCTCGTTACCGTAACCATGCTATGACTAACGAAGACAACTGTTCGCCCGTCACTGGTCACATCCCTCATTTTGCCGAGGCATTTCTTCTGAAATTCAGCGTCGCCAACAGCTAGCACTTCGTCAACGATGAGAATTTCAGGATCCAGATGCGCCGCAACCGAGAACGCAAGCCGAGTTTGCATTCCGCTGGAGTAACGCTTCACCGGCGTGTCGATGAAAGCCTCGACTCCCGAAAAATCGACAATCTCGTCAAACTTGCGAGCGATCTCTGCACGGCTCATGCCGAGAATCGCACCATTGAGAAATACGTTTTCGCGCCCGCTGAGCTCGGGGTGGAAGCCGGTGCCAACCTCAAGCAGTGTACCGGTGCGGCCGTTTAGTTGCACCTCGCCGGTCGTAGGCGCGGTAATCTGAGCGATGATCTTGAGAAGCGTGCTCTTGCCTGAGCCATTGTGCCCTATAATGCCAACAACCTGTCCTTGCTCGATTGTAAATGAGATATCCTTGAGAGCCCAGAAGGGCTCCGCCTCCCGCCTAGCGGGACTGTCTCCCTGCTTTCCGCCGACAAGCCCCCGTCCCCACTCGATGAGCATCTCGGCGATTCGAGTATGCCCCGCCGAGTGAACACCTCGGAAGTATTCCTTGCTGACGCCGCGCACTTCGATCGCTTTCGTCATGACGAGGAGCCGACCGGTCTCGAAAAGGTAAGTGACGTCCCCTCAGGTCCGGAATCAGATGCGATCAATGAGATTGCCTTCCATTCGTCGAAACAATCCCGAGCCGCCCCAGAGCAACAGGACCGTCAGAGCTCCGAACATTCCAATCCCGATGAGGGATGGAGCATTGGTGCCAAGCACCACCCAACGCATCGTGTTCACCATCACAGCAATTGGATTCAGTTCGTACAGCCAGCGGATGCCTTCCGGAACCAGCGATGCCGGGTAGACGATTGGGCTCATATACATCAAGACCTGCATGATCGATGGTAACGCGATGCCAACGTCGCGATAAACTGCGTTCATCGGAGCGACCCAAAGCGCGATCGCATAACCGAAAAGCCCAACGACAGCAATCACGAGAGGTGCAAAGAATGCAGTCCAGCTCACATGCGCGCCTATAAGCTTCGCAATTATGACCAAGACCAGGATTGCAATCAGCGAGTCAAGCGCGGCAGCCAATGGCGAGACCAAGGGAATGATCAACCGCGGAAAAGAGACTTTCGTGATCAGCGCGCTGTTCGCGACTAGGCTACCGCCTCCCTCTGCTACAACTCGATTGAAGTATTGCCACACTGCAATGCCCGCAAAGGCGAACAGCGGATATGATTGTTCCTGCACGGGAATACGCACGAACACAACGAATACCGTAGTGAAAATGACCGTGGTCAGCAGAGGCTGCAGCGCCACCCACAATAATCCTACGACGGCTTGTCGGTACCGAACCGATATCTCGCGGCGCACTAGCACCATCAAGAGCTCGCGGTGCGCCCAGATGTCAGCCAGATCCTCGGCGAAAGACCGTTCGCTATGCGGCTTGATGACTTTGATTGTCGTAGAGGTCATTGAACTGACAGCTTCCGTTCCCAGGCGAGCGCATGCCTGACGATTGTGTCGAGATCGTCATAGGCAGGCACCCACGACAACGCCCGCCGGATCAGCGCGCTGTCGGCAACAATGGCGGCCGGATCGCCCGCACGCCGTGGCCGCGGGATCGCGACAAAATCGCTGCCTGACACACGTTTGACGGCCTCGATGATTTCGCGCACGGAATAGCCGTGTCCGTAGCCGCAATTGATCGTCACGCTTTCGCCTCCGCCGCGCAGATAATCAAGGGCCTTGATATGGGCGCTCACGAGATCGCAGACGTGGATGTAGTCGCGGATGCAGGTGCCGTCGGGTGTCGGATAGTCGGTTCCGAAGATCTCCATTCCGTTCCGGACGCCCAGGGCAGCTTGCACTGCGACCTTGATCAGATGGGTTGCCCCGCGGGTCGACTGGCCGATCCGCAACAATGGATCGGCGCCGGCGACGTTGAAATACCGCAGGATAGCGCAAGTCAAGTGGCTTGTAGACGCCACATCGCCCAGCATTCTCTCCGTCATCAACTTGGATGCGCCATACGGCGACATTGGTTGAGGGATGAGGTCTTCGCCCACCAAGCCCGCCGTGGGACTGCCGTAAACTGCAGCGGTTGATGAGAAAACGAAATGCCGCACGCCACCGCGCACTGCGGAGTCGATCAGCTTAAGCGAATTCACCGTGTTGTTTCTGTAATAAGCGATCGGATTAACGATTGACTCAGGTACGACCGAAGACGCAGCGAAATGCATCATCGCGCTGATCCCATGTTCCGCGATGATCGTCGATACGAGACTTTCGTCTCCGACATCGCCGACTATGAGCCGCACCTGCGCCGGAACGGCCTCTCGAAAGCCGGTCGACAGATTATCAAGTACGACAACCGCGTGCCCCTGCTCGACGAGCCCCTGCACGACGTGGCCGCCGATGTAGCCCGCGCCACCCGTTACGAGAATTGTCATTTGCCAAAAAATCCCATGCTACCGCACTCCGGGTGAATCGACTGTCACCCGGATGCTCCGTTAAGGAGCGAAAGACAAACTACGGCGCTCGGGCACCGCCCGATACGCCGCGACCGCTCTTAGAAGGCGGCTACGACCATATCCGCGTCAAGAAGGACGCGGACCTTGCGACCAAGCATCTCGAGCAAAATAGAGACCCGATCACGGTCTGCCATTGCGTTGAACGAGCCAGCACTGTCCAGGAACGCACCGGCCAGCACGCGAACCCTGTCTCCGGGTGCAAAGGCAGGTTGCGATTCCAGCCTAATGAACCCCTGCTCGTCCTCACGCGCCTTGAGCTCAGAGACAACTCCTTCTGGCACCGCTGCCGGGCCGTCGCCATGGCCCACCAGACCCGTCACTCCGTACGTCGACTGAAGCGATCGCCAGCGCTGCGTCGCTATGTCGATCGCGACGAAGAGATAACGCGGAAACAACGGCTTCGCTATGATATCGAGCTTGCGCGCGTGGCGCCGCCGCTTCTGATATCGTGGAAGGTACACGTCAAAGCCCTGACGCAAGATGTGCTGCGCGGCCTTATGTTCACTATTGACCTGCGTCTGAACGACATACCATCGAATCCCGGGCGCCCGGCTCATGCGTGACTCCCCGTTTCAGCCGACGATCGCAGGCCAAGTAGAGCCGGCACCATGACTCGATCCGCGCCACAGGCGGCGACCGCATCGTCGAACGCCGCTTGCGCGTCTGTCAGATCGGTCACCAATACTGCGTCGAATTCTCCCAAGATATCCGCGTAGGAGCGGATCAGATCGACTCCCGCAAACTTGCTGCCCTCGCCGCCCCGATCGACGACAGCGACGACGGTTACGGCAAGCTCTGCGGCACAAAGAATGGCAATTTCGGCAAGATCGGACCTTCCTGCAAGCACGACACGATTGAAATTGTTGGTCCTTGCTGTTGCCAAGGCGCGGGCACAATCCTCTTTGGCAAGGCGAAAGAACGAAAACGAGTCTGAGAGATACTGGATCGTCAGCCGCGACTTCTCGGCAAATCCGGTCGGAGTTAGATAATAGACGTAACGCCTGGCTGGCGCATTGTGCACCTTGACCAGTCCCTTCTTGATGCAGCGCTTCAGGTACACGTTGACGAGGCCGAGCGCGACACCGAGTTCGGCGGCGATGTGACGCTGCGATTGCTCGCCGTTCTGGTGAACGGAGGTTAGAAGGTTGAGCAGAATGCGCTTGTTATCTTGTTCGCTGTGCAGCAAGCGGTCCATCGTCGTCTCTATCGGGCCATTGGAGATACTCGTACCCTGTTCACGGCGTGAACGTCAAGGCCCTCGTTCACGGAATGAACACAAACATCTAATTGTAATTGCTTAGTTTTCTGACAAAACAGAGGACCTCACCTTTCGCATCGGGCGCGTGAGGCCTACGCCCTGAATGGTGGTCGCGGGCGCCGACTTCGAAATTTGACGAGAGTGACCTTGCCCGCCAGGTCTTATCCAGCCCTGAATTCGTGCTGGCTGTTGGATTTGCCCGGTTGGGCGGTGGCAGCGTCGGGAGCTGACGCGAAGCCCTCGATATCCGTACAACTGCCACAGCCCCAAATTGCGGCACCGAGACTCGCTGGCGCGACATCCCTCATCAACCTCTTTCAATACCATTCCTTGCTATGCCGGTACCTACGTGCTGTCCGGACCGCTAACAACTCTCGGACCATTGCTCGGACGGCCGACAGTGACTAAGAAAGCGACAAACGCCGTCCTTTTCGGTTTCAGTCTCTCGTCAAGTCACCTCGATGCCCCCGTGTACACATGACCGTTGGCTGCGCCACTGATCCGCGACGCATATTGTACGTTGCAAATGAGGACTGGGCTTTCTTGCTAGGCCGACTACTCATGGCTCGTGCGGCGAAGAAAGCTGGCTTCGAAGTTCATGTCGCAACGCGAACTAACGAGCATGGTCCCGCGATTGAGGCAGAGGGCTTCATTTTGCACAGCATTCCATTCAGCCGTGGGCGACTGTCTGCGATTGCTGCAATCCGGACAATCTTAGCACTACGACGCCTTGAAGGCGACATTAGACCGGACATCGTACACCAGTCTGGGTTGCAGTGCTGCTTCTACGGTACGATTGCCGTGATTGGGCGCAGCATCTCACAAGTGAATGCGTTCACTGGACTTGGGTATATCTTTACGTCGACAGCTCGGAGGAAGCGCATTCTAAAGGCCATCATCGGCTGGATGCTGCCTCCGCTCTTGAACCGCCGAACCAGCGTAGTTTTGGTTGAAAATTCGGATGATCGAAAAGTTCTCGCCGATCTGGGAGTGGACGAGAAGCGCCTTGTCGTCATCCCCGGATCGGGCGTAGACACCGATCTCTTTCAGCCGCTGCCCGAGCCTGAAGGACCTATCACCTTCGGCTTCGCAGGACGATTGTTGGCCGATAAGGGCATTCGAGCCTTGGTATCGGCTCACCAAATTCTGAGGGATCAAGGGCACGACTTCAGGCTCGTGATTGCCGGCAAGCCAGATCCGGCGAATCCTGCATCAGTCTCTTATGAGGAAGTCGAAGAATGGAGTAGACGTCCTGGGGTCACTTGGCTGGGACACATCGACGACATAGCCTCGCTTTGGAGGCGCTGCCATTTCGCAATACTGCCGTCCCACCGGGAGGGCCTGCCCGTTAGCCTTTTGGAGGCAGCCGCGTGTGGCCGAGCACTGATAGCAACTGATGCACCAGGTTGCCGCGAGATCGTCATTGACGACGACACCGGATTGCAAGTGCCCGTTGAGAATCCTGCAGCATTAGCGAATGCTATTCTGCGCCTCGCCAACTCGGCACAACTCCGAACACGGTACGCTCGGTCAGCGCGCAATCAGGTAGTATCCAAACATTCGGCAAAAATCGTGGGAGCTTCGATTGTGGAGCTTTACAACGAACTTACACGTCCGGCGCACGGTTAAGCTGCACGGCGTTGCCGTTGCCCAAAAAATCTCGGGTAAACCCAAGTGCATCTTGGACCATTTCCGCCAAGGATCGCGCGGGCTCTTCCCGGACGCACGCGATGTTCGGTAGCTCGTATCCCTCTTCGTCAAAGGATAGATGATACCCGTCTCTTACGTCGAAGTAGTAATGTGGCATCGCTTCATTTCCAACTTGCCCTGGCCAGGCCGGGATATCTCACGCGGAGGCCCCTGTCACTGGAGATGATTGTTCCGTGAGCCGGGCAGCGTAGCCTAGGAACAGGAACAGCAGGCCGGACGATACCAGACTGCCGTAGGCAAGGTCGTTCACCAGCACAAAAACCAACGCGCTGAAAACAAAGGCGCCTTCACGGTCCATTCTCGCTACCGTCCAGATCCGGCGTAGCGCAAACACAATCATCAGCACAAGCGCCGCTCCACCGAGCCAACCGAATTCGACCGCAGCCTGCAGGACAGCATTATGCGGGAACATCTTCAGGCATGACGTGCGCTCGAACGAAGAGAGGCCGTGTCCGAACAAACCAGCATCCGGCATCTTTGAAACCGCGGAGCGCAGCAATGTCTTTCGCATCTCGACCGTGTTATAGGACTCAGCACATTCTTCCGCTTCAGATCGCGCGTGGCCGTTGAACGGATCAATCGCGGCGCGAAGTGATCCGATCGAGGTTTGATGCCGGGCGGCAAACCCGATCGTGCCCGCCAAGACAAAGATACCAACGATGACTGAGACGGCCACCCGCTGCCTCGACCGAGCCACCAGCAACGACGCCAGCAACGCAATCAACAGCGCGACGAATACAAATCGAACCTGCGCCGCAGCGAATATCACGATCGGACCGCAGGCAATGACACATGCGAAAATCGCCCGGTGGATTGTCAGTTTTTCCGACGTGGCAATCACGATCAGCAGGAAACCGAGTGACATCAGAAAGACCGTCGGGGCATGCCCGAAACCGAGTACGACAGGACGCCCGCGCAGGTCTACGGCCGCCCCATAGAGAGACCCCGCGACCACAATCGCCCCAAGCAGAACAATCGAAATCGTTATGGCTGAAAAGGCTCCGAACGGCTTACCTAAGGGCACGGCACGACAGGCCGGATAGGCGGCAAGTGAAAGCGCAAACAACGCAGCATCCCGCGCCGGCGGCAGACCGTTGAGCACCACAGAGACCGCAATAGTCGCAACAAGGGCCGCAAACAGAACGTCGATCTCGCGGAGCACAATTCCCCGGTAATGGCCGAACAGCCCGATCACCACCGTCGAGCCACCCAGCACGGCCGCCGTCAAAACCGGGTTGCTGATCGAACCCAGCGCCCCATTAATCAGGGCAAGGATCGGGCCGCTCGAAATCAGAATCGCAAACGGAATTCGCCACGTCATGCCACAGCCCCCGGTTACCCCATCCCGACCCGTCGGCAGTTTTAACAGGCGCCTCATGAGTAATATTGCAGCGCCGCAAAGCAATAAAGGAAAGTGACCAAGCTATCCAGATTTGATTTGTTCCTCGATCAGGCGCTTCGACAAGCTGTCGCTCGACTTCAGTCAGGTTGGTTAATGGGTTGCGGTGGCGCTGAATGGGCGGGGAACACGAAACACAACAGGCAGCCGCTTGCCGCACATGTTCACCGACTGCGGCGATGACAACAATGGGCGCGAGACTTCGGTCCCGCGCCTGATTGTTGGCCGACGCTTGGCCTAGTCCGACCCCATTCTCGACACCGTCCTGGGCAAAGCTTGTGCCGAGTGACGGAGGGGACGATGTGTAACAACGCGGAAGAATATCGCCGGTGGGAGCGTCTTTGTCTGGAGCAGGCCGATCTTTGCCAACATCCGGAGGCTCGGGCGGCCTACTGGAGCTTGGCCGGCAACTACCGCCTCGCGGCCGCTAAGATCGAGGCCCAAACCGCCAGCCCCATAAGTTTGTGGTCCAAAATTTGGAGAACACCCTATTTATCAAAATTGGTAGGCTGAAAGGACTACGTGTCCCGCACTCTACCTATGTAGTGGCTGCGGATCGACTTGACCGCTCACTGCGAAGCGTCACCGCAGAGAGGCCTGCATCGCACGCTGAACCGTATTGCCAAAATCCGCTGCAAAAGCCGCCACGCGGTGGTCCTGATACGGAACCAGGTTTCGAATTATTGAAGCTTCTGAATCCTGCGATACCCGCATCAGGTGATCGGCCAGAGTCGCGGGATCATCCGTCCCGAAATAGCTCGCCGTATCGTTGGTCTGTTCGCGGTGGACGTCAAGATCAGACAATATCATCGGCACCCCAAACGATTTCGCCTCCTCGACGGTTGTGCTCCATCCCTCCGATCGCGACGGGTTGATCAGCCCGGCGCACGCCCGCAGCAACGCGTAAACGTGCGCAAGCGGAATCATTCCCAGATGGCGGAAGCGTTTTTCGAGCCCGCGACTTCGGACCCCCGCCATGACCTCATCGAAATAGCCTCGCTCGCGCCGGTCTTCGGTGCTGCCCGAGGCGCATACCACGGCATCGAACCCTCGTTCTGCCAGGATGGCCAGCGCATCGACGACTACCTGGTGATTCTTGTGCGTGTAGAACTGATTTGGCAGGTAGAAGTATTTTTCAGGCAACTGATACTGCGCAACGATCTCAACCGGATTTCCGGTCAGGAACGCCGGCGACGGCCCGGTCGCGAAACGAACCACACAGACCTCGTTCTTCGCTCCGGGATAGAACTTCCGGAAGTCGCGATGCGAGCTTTCGCTGCTCAGCATGACGGTGCGCCCCGATGCGATCTGCATTCGAAAACCGGCTTCGCGACGCCACCGTGCCGCCGCCGGAAACAACTGCGGCAATCGTCGATGCTGAAAATCGGGAAACCAGGCCACTGCGGGATAAGGCAGTCGCCAGCCAAAGAAGCGGGCAGCTTCGAAGACGGCGTCGATTCGATGCGTCCGGAAATCGGCCACCGCCTCCCGATCCAATCCCCATGCCAGCGCGGCAGCCAAACCGGCACGGCCGTCGAATGCCGCCGATCGCACCACCTCCACACTAGGTATCGCGGCGAGCGGCGCAAGATCGGCATCATCGTCACCGGCCCCGGCAAACAGGATGGGCGCAAACTCGCCGGAGCGGAACTTGCTCAGCGCCTGAAATAGATTGCTTTGATAGTTATAGCCGCCGGCCCAGAGCCTGCGGGGAATATGCGTAAAAGCGACACGCAGCGGCGCACCCTCGGTCACCGGCCCTGACCCTTGAACCACGAGACATAGTCCGCAAAGCCCTGTTCGGCCGGGATCGTCCAGTCGAAGGACAGAGCGCGGAGCGTTGCGTCGTCCGCCAGCAGACTGGACGGGTCGCCGGCACGTACAATGCCAGAAAATTGTACCGATACGGTTCCGCCCCAGCTTTCTGCAAGCATGGCGGCAACCCGTGCCACGGTCGTTCCAAGCCCGGAGCCCGCGTTGATCACTCGAAAGGGCTCCGCCTGCGGCGTTCCGCCGACCACGGCCAATAGCCGGGCGACGTCGCGAACATCGGTCCAGTCCCGCACCTCCGCACCTGTACCTCCCAACACCAGGTTCCGTTCACCAGCTTGCAAGCGGGAGCAGATGTCCCATGGCAATTGCTTGCGCAAGTTTGGGCCGTAGACCGAGAACAGCCGCGCCACCGTGCTGCGTATGCCAAAGGTGACGGCATAACTTCGGCACAGTTGCTCCATCATCAGCTTGTGCTGCCCATAGGGCGACATCGGAAGCGTTGCGGCATCCGCCGCAATCGCTCCCCCATGACCGTCTCCATAGACTGCCGCGCTCGACGCGACGATCAAGCGACAATCCCTGGCGGTCCCGCGCAGCCACTCCAGCAGCCTGGCCGTACTCGCAACGGTGCGCGAAAAATCCTCAAACGGCTGCGCGATCGACAACCCGACCGACGATCCGCCGGCCAGATGGAAGATCGTCGATGGCAGCTCAGCGCGCTCCGCAAGCGCGTTGAGATTGGCCGCATCGATCTCGCCGTTCAGCCAATGCACCAGCCCGATGCGATGCCTTTCGGCGTCGCCGATCGCGCCGTGACCGATGCCGTGAACGCGATAGCCCCGATCGGTCAGCACTCGAACGAGATGCCGACCGATGAAGCCATTGGCGCCGGTAACCCACACGTTCATGCTGGCGCCTTGTGACAGACAAATGAGTAGAGCCGGCCGGGCCGGTGATCAAAGCGCTCTGCCATCGACAGCAACGAGGTGAAAACGCTCCTGGAAGCGAGCGCTGCGCGCCAAACGGGCTTGACCGGAATCTTGTCCGCCAATCTTTCCATGACGGCCGCCCGCAGCGTCTCGATTGTATGGGGAAACAGATTGATCGGGCTCTTGAGCGGCGAGAGCACCTCGATCGCAGCAAATCCCGCATTCTTCAACGCGCCAATATATCGATCGAGAAGATACGCGTGCTCGCCGCCATAGAGATGATGCAGGGGATGCTGATCGAGGAATGCCCCGAGATCGGATTCCCTACTGATCACATGTTCGCGCGCGGCGATGAGGATTCCACCCGGGCGAAGCACGCGGAACATTTCCCGGCAGGCGCTGTCGAGATCGCGCATATGGTGCAGCACGGCCCGCGCGAACACGACATCGAACACGCCGTCAGCGAACGGGAGACGCTCGGAAAACTCCTCGACTACCTCGATCGGCAAGCCAGCCTCGGCCGCAAGCGCGCGGATCGCCGCCGCCCCAACCAAGACGCTGGGGTCAGGCTCGAGTGCAGTGACCGCAAAGCCGCTTCGCGCCAGCGCGTAGCTCGCAATTCCGCGCCCGGCGCCGACGTCGAGCGCCTTGCCAGTCCGATTCTCCAAAAACTTCGAAACCGCCTGCCACTCGGCACTAGCAAAATAGCGCTTGGCGGCAACAATCAGAGGATCGTCGTAGAACGCATCAAGCACGAGTTGACGCTGGTCCGGCTGATTGCGCAGCCAAACGACGGCATCTTCCCACGTCGTGAATCGCTGTTCCACCATAAACTAGCTAACCCAGCGCGCCATTCAGATCAGATCCTGAAATGTCGCCCATTGCAGTTGTTTGCTATAGCGCTCTTTTATCATAGCGCAACCCGCCTGAGCGATGGATCTGGCCAGGGGTTCATCTCTCATCAGCTTGTCGATCAATTCCGGTATTTGTTCAGGCGAGGAATATTGCAACATGGTTTCGCCATTGACGAAGCCTTCCGGATAGCGCCCCGCGTCGGTCAGAAGGACCGCTCCGCAGCCCGTCGCCTCAAAGCATCGCATATTGCCGCGATCCTCCCCCGCCATGTCCACGGCGCCGTTGAAAACGATCCGGCTCTGCGCGATCGCGGCATAGGCATCGCGGCCATACAACGGATCGGCGCGAACCTTCCGAATTTCGTGCGGATGACGATATGAGCGCAGCGCAGGCAAAGGAGGAAGAAAATTTGCCAATCGGGTAAGCCGCGAATCTTCGAGGTAAAAGCGTGCCCGAACACCGGGCGTTGCAGCCGCCGCCCGAAGGGCTTGGCTGCGCTTGACGTGATGTCGCGAGAATCCGCCGATGAAGATGAGATCGACTTCATCACTTCGAACTGCGGCATAGGCATCCATCACTGGATCGTGCGCCGGGAAGAAATACGCCACTCGACAGCCCTTTTGTCGCCAATTCTCGAGAATTGAAGGAAAGTTGCATACGATCAGGTCGTATTTCGACAGGTCTGCGTTTCCGGATGGCGCAGCGCGCCAGCCAACCGATTTCTTCACGCAGCCCGGCAATTTCGCGACAAACTCGCTGCCGTAACGGATCGGGTCAAGATTGTAGAACACTTCAGTGCGGTGTTGCTCGATCTGCGCGAGCAGAATTTGCTCCATATTTTCTGTCTGCAGACCGTTCTCTTTCGCCCAGAGCAGTTGCAGGTCCTTGTCATCGCCATTGGTATAAAATGCATCCGGGGCGTTGGTCAGTACGGGCAGCAGGATATGGGACGCCGTAAATCTGGTATCCAGAAACTGCGCTCGTCCGGCAGCGAAGCTTTGATACGGCGAGCGGCGACGATGGACCTGGAATCCGCGGGATAAGCCGTTGTTCTGGAAAACACGCATGACCTCAACCCTCGGCACTTGCTTCTGGCGGGGAGCTTAATGTCCGGATCACTCTGGCCGGATTCCCGGCCACCAACGTGTACGGCGGAACATCCCGGGTGACGACCGAACAGGCCCCGATTGCGGCGCCCTCTCCAATCGTGACTCCCTTCAGCACACTCACATTGAATCCGATCCAAGCCCTATTGCTCACCACCACGGGCGCGTGCGCGATCTTCTCCCAATCTTTCCGGCCGGCACGCCAGTCGCGAACGTCGTTCCGGCGGTCTATCCAATCGACGCTATGGGAATCATGGTCCACAATCGTAATCCCCCATGACATGATGACATCGTCGCCGATGGAGAGGCTTCGATAGCAGATCAGATGGCTTCGTCCGATAAATGTGCGGCTTCCGATCTGAATTTTGCCTCCCGTTTCCTCGAAACTAATATCAGCGTGGACGATCGAATCTTCTCCTACCGACAAAGCGTTGCCCGCTGCGCGCCTGATGCGACGCCATGCGATCGTCGAACCACGTCCGATACTTACCGCCCCGGAAAGCCGGCTCTTCCAGCCAAGGATGGTGTCGATTAGGCCGATCAGGATGCGCCGCATGCTAAGACCTCGCCAGCATCCATTTCATGTTCAGATACGGCCAGATCCGGCCGACCGACTCCCAATTCCACTGTTTCGAGGAGCTCAGATGGCCAACGGTCCGGCGCAAGCGTTCCTCATCCACCAGCTCGGCAAATGCCGGCACCTTCTGGACGAGCAAATCCGCGGTCCAGCCAGCCAGAGGTCCATTCAACCATTCAGGCATCGGCGAATTGAATCCGACCTTTCGGCGTCCCATCCGGATGGATTCCGGCATCAGGTTAGCCATCGCCTTTCGTGCAATGACCTTGGTATAGCCATTCGATGACTTGCTGGATTCCGGCAACGCCATCGCATAGGTGACCAGACGCCAGTCCATGAACGGCATGCGGACCTCAATGCCGTGAGCCATCGACAGGCGGTCGAAGTTTCGCAGGATGGTCGGCAGCACGGTGCTGTGAAACATCCGGTAGAGCCGTCGGTTCAATGCCCCCCAGTCGCGCGGCAGCACGTCGTCTTCTCCGACCAGCGGAAGCTCCGCCGGGACATCGCGCAGACCGCCACGCAGGAAATAGTTTCCCTGGCGCCGGATCATCAGCGCCCGCAACAGATCGGTGCCTCGCCGCGCCGGTGCCGAACTGGAAGCAAATCCGGCGAGCAGGTTTCGCATCCAGAACGCCCCCGATTGCCCCTCCTGAAGATAGGCCCCCATCAACTCGTCCGCGCCGTGACCGTCCAGCGAGACGGTCACGTTGTGACGCCTGAGTTCTCGATAGATCAACCAGGGTGCGCTTGGAAGTCCGATATAGACGTCATCGTTGTCGTCGAGGATCTGGTCGAGTTCGGCTAGCGCGTCGGCCCGCCCGATCTCGAGGAATGTCGGCACGACATCCGCCCAAGCCGCCGCCTCCTCCGCCATTGGCCGCTCGTCATTCGATGCGCCGGGAAACGTCGCCACAAAAGCGTGGCGCCACGAGGTGCTGTCCCGCGGACCCATGCCGGCCTTTTCGTGCGCAGCCATGGTGCTGATCACGGCCGACGAATCGAACCCTCCCGACAAACAGGTCCCGATCGGCACATCACTGCGCATCCGAAGCGCGACCGCGTCCTGGAACAATTCGCGAAAGCGTTCCACCTGTTCGGCTTCGGTGTTCGGGACTACCGGCAGGTGATCCACCGTCCGCCACCAACGCCGGACCTCCAATTTGCCCTGGCGCAGCCACATGCAATGTCCGCCCTGAAGGCGGCGCACCTCCCGGCAAAGGGTCCGTTCGCTTCCTTCGACTCCGAAGGAGTCAAGCATAAGCCGTCGCGCCACGTCGATATCAAGCGATGGGTTGATCAGGCCGCTTCGCGTCAATGCGCGCTGCTCGGATGCAAAGACAAAGCGTTCCGATGTGAGCGCGTACAACAGCGGCTTGATGCCGAAGCGGTCGCGCGCCAGGAACAGCTCTTCGGTCTTGGTGTCGTAGATCGCCAGCGCCCACATTCCGTTGAAGCGCGTCAGCATGCCTTCCCGCCACGCTTGCCATGCGGCCAGAATGACCTCGGTATCGGACTGGCTGCGGAAGATTGCCCCCTGCGCCTCAAGCTCGCGCCGCAGTTCGAGGAAGTTGTAGATCTCGCCATTGAACACGATCACATGACGGCCGTCGCCGGAGACCATCGGCTGAAAGCCTCCCTCGCCAGGATCGATGATGGCGAGCCTGCGGTGGCCGAACGCCAAATTGCGGTTCGCGCTGAACCAGCTTCCCTCGCCAAAGGGTCCGCGATGCGCGAGGAGATTCGTCAGTCGCGAGATTTCCGCCGGTTCGACCGCGTCGCCACGGAGGTTCATGATGCCTGCAATTCCGCACATTCTTCAGATCGCCTTGAGGGACAGGAAGCGGCTAGCGATGACGCGGAGATCCCGCCAGCAGGCCGCGCCGTAGGGGCCGGCCCGTGAGACCGCGACCGTGACGACGAAAATGATACCAGCCGCCAGCAGATAACAGCCCCCCACGTACCACCAGCCAATTGCCTGGTCGAGTTGCGCATTACGGAAGCCATATCGCAACGCCAGCGCGGTTGCGATCCCGACGCCAATCGGCATCAACACGAAGTGGGTCAGACGCAACCGCATACCGGCGAGGCCGAAATGCCGGCGCAGCAAGATCACGACGGTGACCAATTGAGCGATCATGCCAACGCAGGCGCTCCAGCCAGCCGCCTGCCATCCGAAATACGGCAAAGCGATCGCACTGGTCGCCACCGTGAACACGCCCGTGAGCAGTGCGATCAAGGCATTCGAACTCGATCGCCCTTGCGCCAGAAGATAGAAAGCAAAGACATTCGAGCCCGACCCAAGGATGCCGGCGATCGACAGTATCACCAGCACACGTTGGGCCTCGGCAGCCACTTCCGCGCCGGTCCACAGATGAAGCAACGGGCCGGCGACGGGGATAAGGCCGCCAAGCGCACTCGCGGCGAGCACATTGAGTATCCAGGACGAGCGGAACAGGAGATCGGCCTTGCGATCGTCAGTCTCCTTTAGAGCGCTGAAGAACGGGAAGAGGATTTCGCCAACCTTCAGGACGCCGATATACACCGCCTCCTCCAGCCGCTGCGCAATCGTATAAAAGCCGACGAATTGCGGCTGCAGCAAAGCTCCGAGCAAGTAACGGTCCGCCTGTGCGGCAATGAGCGCGCCACTCTGTGCGGCCAGTTGCCAGCCGCCCAGCTTGACGAGGTTGCCGAGCGACCCGCGATCGATCGTCGGGCGCGCGAGCCACTCGCCTATGACACGTCTGGACCATCCGAAGGCTAGAACAAGGCTCGTTGCAAAACCCAACGCCTGACAGCCGAGAAACGTCGAGGCTTGAGGCCAGCGCGGAATCAACAACAGCATGGAGCTTGTTGCGACCACAGTACTGATGATGCTGATCGAAGCAACCCTTCGATAGTCCTGGCGCGCCGTGAACAAGGCCAGGAAGACAGCGGACAGGCACTGGCACAGCCATCCGGCACTGGCCAGCACAAATGCGAGTCCTAGATCATCCGCGGACGGTCCACTCAAATGAAATCCGATGCGCGCAAGCGGTGCGCCGGCCAAGGCGAAGATCGTCACAATCCCGCAGCCGGTTGCCAATGCCAGCATCAATGCGGTCGCGAATATGCGTCGCGCATCATTGCGCTCGGACGGGTCCAGCCGCAGGGCGAGCTCCCGCGTCATCGACAATGCAAGAGCGTTGCTGAATGCCAGCGCGGGCGCAACGCATGCCGTGACGAGCCCAGCGACGCCGAACGCAGCGACCCCGAGGCGAAACACCACGAACGGCAGAATCACCAGATTCAGTGCTACGGCCACGACAAAGGCGATCGCGTTCCAGGCAGAATTACTCAGTAGATCGGTCGGGCTTTTTCTCAATCCCATATTAGCTATCGGGCCATCGCACTTTGCTTAGCTTGCTCGTCAGATCGACCGTCAACGTCCTCAAGGCATCGCGACATCGATCAGCAAATGAGCTCAGCTACCCGATGACCGGAGAACTAGGCCCGTGCCGCGAAAAACAAGAAGCGCATTTGCTGCTTAGTTGAAGAGCGGACCGAGAGCGATCGCGGAGTGTTTGGTTTACCCTGCCGCTGTCTATCTACAGGAGCTGCTAAGCGGCCGCAATGCAGTCCCCGTAAGCCATTGAAATAGCACGATTTAGCACTGTCGCTGGTACGGCATTTGCGGGTACCAATTACGTCTGCACAGCTATGGGGTCAAATGACGGTGTGGCGGATGCGGCGATTCGTGAGGCGCGCAAACCAGGCGCAGACCACGACTACCATGCGATTTTTGTTCACGAATACCGCTGGTGGCGCTGCAAAATGAAAATCCCGGCTTTACGCAGTGCGTGGGAAATCAGTGAGATGTCGTCATGCGGCGCAGACTATTTTACCTCGCGTAGGCCGTCTACTTCCCGCGGTGAGAGATAAACCAAAGCGCGAACAGTGCGGCTCCTCCATTGGAAAGCAGTACAGTTGAAAGCGGCACGTTCATGAGGGCTTGCACGAGTATCCCACTCGAAACGGCAATCAGCGGTGGCGAAAGTCGTGCTGAGGCGACGTTGCCTAGGCCGATAATGATGCCGCAAACGAAGGTTGAGATGGGAGCAAGCACGGGCCCAACCGACGCGATGCCCTCTGTTGTAAACAGGGAGCCATTGAAGTTTCCAAGATCATATTCGCGCTTCAGGATTATCCCAAGCTGCTCGGTGTAGGGGCAATCGGTAAAGAGACGAACGAAATTGATCTGGCAAAAATTGGTGTACGGGTGGGTGCTGAAGAACGCAAAATAGTGGTCGAGCGCCAGAGAGGGTATCGCGATCATCCGAAAATTGATGTAGCCAATGGCGTATCTGCCAATGTCGGGTAGAAGAAAGTAGGCCCCGGCACCCAAGGTCAGCGGAATCAGAATAGAAAGGACAGTTGCCATCTTGGGGTTGAATACCGTGTAGAGCACTAGCAGAAAGACAAGCCACGCCGGCGCCATCAAGACGGTTTTATTCAGCAGCACGGGGAAAAAAGACAGCAGCAGGATAGCCGCGATCGCAGTCGGCACCCAGCGCCGGTTCAGAGCAAAGTAAGCGAAACAGAAAGGAAGTATCGCGCCGGACGCGATGCCGCTTAAGTAGTTCAGCAGCCTCGGCCTGACGACTTCTTCCCGCATTGCTAAAGACTCCAACAGCCCAGCAAGTCTGAAACCGTACATCGCGCATGCCGCAACGACGGCGGCGCTCGCGATCAATGCGCCGATCATCAGCGCATCCATCGTCCTTGGCATTATCGAAAAGGGCGTGATTTTCAATCTGAGGAACAGTGCGGGAACTAGAAACGAGATGAGGCACAGCAGTGCCGATATCCTCGCCTGATCGTGGTTGTATTCGAGCGTTGTCGAGTAGCTCAGGAAAATGAACCCGGCGATCATGCCGTACATCCACAGGGCTACCACGTAGCCAAAGCTGAATCGCGCCAGAATAAAAAGCGGGAGTGGGCAGAGATTAAGCGCAATAGCTGTGACCGCGTCCGACAGCCTCGAAAAATGTAGCGGCGAAATGTAACTTGGGAAAATCAAGGCAACATGAGAGTTGGATGCAATCAGCAGCGCGAGAAGCGCCAATATTAATGCGGCCTGCTTGCTGGCAACCGAGAGAGAAAATGGCCGCACTAGTCGGTTCAATTTTGAGTTCCACTCCGATCTTCCGGCCACTTAGTCAAGTGGCGTGTTAAGAGCACGGCGCACAAAACAAGCAGCAAGAAGACTGCCGCTACAGATCCGAAGAACCAAAGCATGCTAGAGTCCCCCCTAGACCTTGGATTATTTGAGGTAGCTGCAGCAAATCTTGCATGAGCACCCGTCTTTACGGCGACGGCCACCCCGGGAAACATATTTCTCCCCGGCCGGGAGAATCTAACACCACAACTCCACAGCGAACAAGCCAGCCAATCGCCTTTCGCGAAGAGTGTGGCTTCTCAACCCCACCTGGAACACGCCTGAAATCGGAGAATTTGGACCATCATCACCAACTACATCATTCGGATTATCTGGGCGCATCGCTTGGCGTCAGCATCCAAAGAATAACCAGAACTATCCCTCCATGCGTAAGCGCCACGGTGGAGAGCGGCACGTTCATTATAGCGGGCAACATGGCCGCGCCCGACAAGATCACGAAAGATGGATTTAGGCGGTTACTGACCAAGTTCGCTGCGGCGAATACGAGACCGCAAAAAAACGCAGAGACCGGGGCAACGTAGGGCCCCACAGATGCAATCCCTTCCGTCGCAAGCAGGGAGGCGTTGTAATTACCGGTCTTGTATTCTTGGGCCAGCAATACGCCGAGCTGATCGGGCAGGCTGCAATTGAGCAGCTTCCCGATAATAGAGATCTGGCAGAAGTTCGTCAGCGGGTGCGTCGAAAAATAGTGGAAGTAGTGGTCCAGCGCGCTTGCCGGTATCGCCAGCATCCGAAAGTTTATCACCCGAAAAATGGGTGTGTAGTAGAGCGGCGCCACGGCTAAGGCGGCAAGCCCGATTGCGAGCGGAATGAGAAGGGACAGGACGACTGCGACCCTCCACCGCACAAGCTTCAACAGTATGGAGATAAAGACCAGCCAAATCGGTGTCATCAGCGCCGTCTTGTGTAGTGTGATGGGGTAGTAGGCCAAACATACCGTGAGCGCGACCAAGGCCAAAATATACCGCTTTCGAAAGAGCAGCCACGCACAGCAAAATGGTAGTGCTGCAGTCGTCAGGATTGGGACGGCGTAACGCATCCATGTAGGCAAGATAAGAGTGTTCCGCAGGGGATCACCTTCGATGAAGCCCACGAAATGGAAGCCAAGGAAATAGCCGCGTAGAGCGATCACGGCGGAAGCGCAGATCAGAAAGACGGATATCAAGTCCATCTGCTTGATTGTCAGAAAATCACGGAATTTCAACGATCTGTTGATCGTTAGGGCCGGTATTGCGAAAGCCGCCCACATGGCTACGGCCGATAGCCGAGCTGTTGCGTGATCGTATGAAAGCTGCGTGAAGAAACTGAGCCATAGATACCCAGCCGTAATCGCAAAAAGATAGAACGACACAGCAACACTGAACGCGTTGTTCGACGAGAACATAAGGTAGGCGCACAGGCTGAACGCCGCAACTGAAAAGGCGGCAGGCAGCATAGCGCGGCTATCGAATGCAATGTGATGGGCCGCTTCGACATCCCGCGAAACAAGCACCATCGAGACGCATAGCAGCAGGGTAAAGGCGAACCCCAGCGCCACATGCTCGTAACGCAAGCCTCTTCGTAAGGTCAATTCCACGGTCGTCATTGGGCGCACTCCCGATGACAACCTCCTACCACTACAACCCACCCTAGATCACCCTTGAATCGGAGAATTTGCCATGGCGCTCCCGGCGCAATACGGCTGGCTGTCCCAAGAGCCGGGCCCGAAAATGAGGTCCTGAAGCTGTTCGGCACGGTCGAGGCGGCCGGCTCCAAGGACAATCCAACGATCCTGGCATGGGCTGCGGAAGTCGGGTTTGGCAAAAACGTACAGCCATGACTCGATCCCGTGGTGCGGGCTTTTCGCGGCCGTGGTCGCCAAACGCGCCGGCAAAGAGGTGGTTGATAGTCCGCGTTGGGCGCTTTCGTGGGCCGACTTTTGGGAAGCCGGCGGACGGCGGCGCTATGCTTGGCGATGTCCTGACCTTCAAACGAGACGGCGACGGCCATGTCGCGCTGTGTGTCGGTGAAGATGCCTATCATTGCCTCGGCGGCAACCAGTCCGATCAGGTCTGCATCACGCGAACTGCGAAATCGCGGCCCTATAAGGCGCGCCGACCGATCTACAACGTGCAGCCTGCCAACGTTCGGAAGATAGTTCTCGTCGCAAACGGAATGCCTAACCGCCGCGCGACGGCATCGCGCAAACCCTAACATCATCGGAGATAACATGAAACTCATCATGCTGCTTTGCGGCGTGCTCGCGGCTGCGTTGACGGCCGTGTAAAGGCGGTCAAGCTGCCATTCCGATTGAAGGTCAGCAGCGCCCGACGTCTGGACGAAATTGATGTTGGCGACCTCGTGGCAGGCGTTCAGCGGCGATCGTGCAAGGAACCGTTCAGCGGCCGAACATCGCGTCGCTCCTGATCGGAGAGTTAACGGTAGCACTACTTCTGCACATTCTCTTGGAGACGACAATCCAGAGCCGGACGGCTTTCGATAGGTCAGTGATCGGGCTCGCGCAATGCCCGTCTCAGCCCCTCATCGAGCGTGATCGGCGGCCGCCAGCCCGTCGCATTGGCCTTGGAAAGGTCAACCTCCAGGGAACCGAGAAGGCTCTCTTTGACTTCCTTGCGGCCGCTGACCCTGAGCAGCGCGCTCAGCAGCGGTCTCGGGATGTGAAAAAGGCGCACCGAACCGCCCGCCGCGTGTGCAAGCCGCGTGATGAATTCCGGGGTGGAAACCTGCTCCTCATCCGCTAGGAGGAAAACCTCGAACTTTTCGTCTCGGCGCGGAAGCCGATGTAGGATAAACGACGACAGATTGTCTACGGCCAAGAACGCACGACGATTGTGAATCCCCGCAAACGGAAGCGGGATGCCAAGTCCGATCGCCTTCTGCAGTAGCGCGAAATTCCCTTTTGCGCCGGAACCATAGATCAGCGGCGGTCTGATGATGGTCAAGCACATCTCGGCGCCTTGCGCCAACGTCTTCAAGCCGGCTTCGGCGGCTGCTTTCGACATTCCATAAAGGCCGCGCGGCATCAGATCGTCGTCCTCGCGAAACGGGGTGCGACCGTCATTGCTGCGGCCGTGCACCAGAATGGTGCTGACAAAGATGAAGTGGCGCACACCGGCGTTCAATGCGCTGCTCGCAAGGTGCAGCGTGCCTTCAATGTTGACATTGCGGTAGACTTCGACTGCGCGCTCTTCATGTGGACGGTGGACATGGGCCGCAAGGTGAACCACGGCGTCCACGCCGGCAAGCGCGTGTTGCCAATTGGTCGCGGCGCCGATCGATTCGACCACGACTTCGCCCTCGCGTCCTGATGGCTTGCGAACGCTGCGGCGCACAACCCATCCATCGCGCGCCAGCGCGAGCACCAGATGCCGGCCCACGAAACCGCTCGCGCCGGTTACCAGGACGACGCCTCGCTCATCCTTCATGACATCGACCCTGCTCGTTTCGGATTGCGCAAAGCAGCCCCCCCTAATTCAATATGGCATAGCTCGTCAAGGCGCGATCAGGACTGAGGTTGCCGGCGGTCGCAACCGCGCGTTCAGCCGTCGAGACATCTTGCGACAGACACCCAGCGCGTATCGCCTTACCGATTGATCTGACATGTGTGGCCTGGCCTCACAACCCTACCAAACTGTTTTCCTTTACCGTAAGCGCGGCTTCGGAGTCCCGCCCCGAGATGAGAACGACGACTGCAAGCAGATTGTAGAACCGGCTCGGCACTGGCACACCGGCGACGTTCTTGCAGTAGGGAATGAGCCAGCCATCCGCGGCCGCAAGAAATGCCTCGAGATCTTCGTCAGCCACGCGGTCGACCAACGTGACATTTGTAAGATTGGCCTTGGCATCGCGTTAGAAGCACGGCGCACAAAAGAAACAGTACCAGGACTGCTACCACGTATCCTAAGAACCAAATCATTCCGGACCTCCCTTATCGGGAGGGGCCTCTCACCACAACCCCATGCGAAAACCCTGAAATCGGAGAATTTGGCGTGGCTTGTGGGAGCTCAATAAATAAAGGTCTTAATCCACCTGTCCATGATCAATCGAAAGCACTATCAATCCCGTTTCAGAAGCCGATGGCGGATAATGCTGAAGCTTGACCGTGAAAGGGCGTTTGGTTTCTCCAACAAGGGCAACGCCAGAGACCATGATGTTGGCCAGATCGGCATCGATCTCGGCATGATCATCAATGCCACAGAGTGGGAGTACCCGTGGCGAAGGTCGCATGTGGGGTCTGACGGCCATCTCGGCTTTCACGCAGGCTTGGATTTTAATTCGCGGCACTATGCTCACCAGTTGCTCCGGACCGAACGAAGACTTTGCTTCCCAATAAGGGCGCCAGGGTTGCGGAGATATATCGGCGGGGTCGATCGCTTGCCGTGAATGGACAAAGGCCCAGCTCGTCCAGCTCAGCAGCCAAGCGATCGACACTACAGCTACTACGGTGACCTACGCTGACTTGCTCAACTTATGCGCCTCCCTGAGTGGAGCGGAAACTACGACGACCCGAGGCGACCCTACGTGTCCGTCAGCAGCATCAGGCCCCACGCTGTGGCCGCCAGGACCGCCACGGGTAGAAGCGGAGGGCCGGCGGGCAGAGGCTCCCAGCCATCGAGCGGGCGGACCAGACTGACCATCCATCGCTGTGAGCCAGTCCGATGAAAATGGTCGACAGTACAGCAACGCCCAGCCGCCATAGCGGCCGCAGAGATTCCCAAGGTACGCACAATCGACAGTCCAAGAGCTGCGGGAAAATCTTCGAATGGAACCGAAGCCAAATTTGGTTGGGAATGCGACGGTTCCCCGCCGGTAACTAACCAAGAAAAGGCCTGACACCAAAAGTTGAGCGCAGAGGGTTCGTGCGACGTCGCGATCCGCTTCCAGCGTGAATTAGAGATGCCGCCACCTAAGTTAGCTGCCTACTTCCATTCAAATCAGGCCCCCTGATTTTCAACTTAGGCCACCCGAGGTCGGAAACAGGCCAGCATCGGCTTGTGGGAAAATGGGACCTCAGACCGAATTCTTTTGGTGGCTCGACATTTTTCATGATCAGCGGCTTCATCATGTCTTCGTCACGAAGGAACACCGCCATTGGAAAGAGACACCATCATTGTTCCATGCGAAGGCCGACGCTAAACCTCGCTTGCAGGTTGCGCGAGCATCGGCTTCAATCCGATCGTGGACATGTTCAGCCCCGCCAGCCGGCGCTCCCCCGAGACCTGGCACCCCCGGCCTATGATGCTTGGCAAAAAAAGCGCGCCGAAGAGTATGCAACTATCAAATCAAAATAGGGCCTGGCTATCCGTGGCCCACGAAGGTTCGAAACAAGTCGGAGGCGGCCCGCAAGTTCGTTGATGTTGCTCCCAACTGGATCGAGGAAAGGACCTAGCATGAAGTTCTTGTTGTCCGCGTTCCAACGCATGTTCGTTCCAAGTGATCACGATGCGGCGATCAAGGCAAACCCGCGTGATATTTTCGCGTGGATCAGATTGATCGACACGCGTGCCCTGTCCAGAAGCTTGAGCCCCCACGCTATGGCCCTGATCAAATCCCATGACCTTTATCCGACTGGGCATGCGGTCCACTTTTTCGCACCAGATATTGCCAAGAAAGGGGGAGAGGCCCTTGAACGTCTAGCGGCCGATCCGACCAAGAACGTGGAGCCTGCGATCGAGGAACTCGTAAAGTGGAAGACGGCCATCCAGTGCGGCCACTCGCACGACGTGTCCAAGGGCTACTTCATCGATGCAGAGCCGGTTATGGAATTGCAGTGGAATCAAATCATCTTCCCCTTGATTAGGGATCTCGATTTTACCACGGTGCTCGACCTCGCCTGCGGACATGGCCGCAATTCCGAGTTTCTACGCCGACACACTAAGTTCATGCACCTCGTGGATATCAACAAAACGTGCATCGACGCCTGCCGCGCGCGGTTCGGTGACACCAAAGACGGGACGCGGTTCTATTATCATGTCACCGACGGCAATCACCTCAAGATGATCCCGAACGACGGCATCACTCTCGTCTACAGCTGGGATTCGATGGTTCATTTCGACAAGTTGATCGTTCGCGACTATCTGCTCGACATCAAGCGGGTTTTGAAGCCTGGTGGATCGGCGTTCCTACATCATTCGAACTTCGGTGAGACGGCTCCCGACAGCAACTGGGCCACGAACATCGGTACGCGGTCCGACATGTCCGGCAAAATCATGCGGGAGTATGCCGCTGCACTCGGTCTTGATGTCGCGGTTCAGAAGATCCAGGGCCGCGCGGAAGGTTGGGGTGAGGACGGACTCGATTGCGTCTCGATCCTGCAAAAGAGGGGCGTTTGGTGAATATTGACACCATGAGTTAAAATACTCGGCTTTCGATAAAATGAACCTAAGTCAATTGGCCACGATGGAGACAGAACCATTCGCCGATGTGACGGTGCCACTGGATGTCGAAGCGATTGCGGCTGATCCAGTCCGAGGCGGGCGAACGGGGCGCCGAATTCTTCGCCGAGATTCTCCGGGAAGCCTGAGCGGTAGCGTTGAATGAAACGATACTTGGTGCCGTGCCATTTTCCCAGGATATCGACGGGATAGTTGAACTGCGTGGGCCGGATAGTAAACAGAAAGCCGGGCTTCAGAAAGTCGTCGATGAGCTGCTGGCAGGCGACCCTCACCGCCGACTTATCCGCCGCGGACGGACCGTTCGCTCTCATGTGCCTCTTGGTTCTCGCCGCTTCGATATGGCCCGGTATTGGCTTTCGCCAGCCACCGCAGCAGCAACGAGCGGGAAACGCCGTACCGCCGCGCCGTCGCCGCAACCTGACGCGGCGCCTGTAGGCTCTCCAGAACGATGTTGAGCTTCTCACCCTCGGACCAGCGTCGGCGCCGGCCCCTCTCCACTACGTCAAGCTGCTCGACCTGGGTGCCCTTATCACTGTCCATAAGGACAGTTCTCAAAAACACGCCTCACTCGGCAAGGCGGCCTTCAGCGGATTGATACCTTAATGCGTGAGGAACCCTTGCATTACAAGATCATGAGAATGAGAGATCGAGCCCTCTATGGCGGTGTGATTAGGGGTCCAAAATTCTTCAGTACCCACCGTTTGCAGCGCGAACTGAGGTCCTGCACTGCGAACATCACTCCAATAATTCAGTAATCCTGCGCTGTTTGATGCCGCATCGAAAAGCACATTATCTACTGTCTGACTTCCCGGACGGAACGCAAATGCATTGCTGGTTGCTGGTGCCGTCGCGGATGGCAAGACGGCAGGAGCAGTCGACGATGCAACACCGACCGTGCCATCGCCATTCAGGTCTTGGTGGAACGTGGTCTCGTACGATCTCAAAGCGGTGCTGGTGCCAGATGCAAAGCTAACAAGGTTGGTAATGTAGTTGCCGCTCGGGTCAGTGCTCCAAATGTTGTATTGGCCGGTGCTCGCATTCTTCCACGCGACGTCGTAGCCGCTACCCGTCTGCTCGGCCCCTATTGGAGCCCACCCAGTCCACATGCCGGCCGTGACCGGCGCACCCGAGAACTTTAGCTGTGGGCCAGTACCGCCCGA
>NZ_AXAU01000035.1 GCF_000472965.1 Bradyrhizobium murdochi
CAGCTTCGCGTTCTCGTCCTCCAGCGCCTTCAGCCGCTTGGCCTCGGAGACATCCAGGCCGCCGAACTTGGCCTTCCAGTTGTAGATCGTCGCTTCCGATATCCCGTGCTTGCGAGCTAGGTCGGCCGTCTTCGCCCCGGCCTCATGCTCCTTCAACACACCGATAATCTGCTCTTCAGTGAACCTTGCTCGCTTCATTGTCCGTCCTCTTCGGGGCGGACTCTAACTCCTTCTGGCGGAAATACTCAGTGGCAGGTCAGAGCAGGTGGTGTGGCAAGTGAAATTCAAATTTCGCAGTGGCTCTTCATCTTCTCTATGTTCATCTTCACATCACTTGCGCTAGTCAAACGCTACGTTGAACTGGCGACGCGGCTCGACTGCGGCCTTCCGGATCGTTCAGACCGTGACTACAGGATCGCCGACCTTGATGTCGTTGCCGCTCTAGCTGCTGCGGCTGGCTTGAACGCCATCACGATCTTCGCACTCTATGTTACATCGCCCGATGTGCAGAAACTCTATCGACAAAGGCACTATGGCTCATCTGTCCAATTCTTCTCTATTGGATAGGCAGGGCGCTCATGATGGCGCACCGGCGTCTAATGGACGATGATCCTATTATTTTTGCGCTGAGGGACCGTATCAGCGCAATTGCCATTGCCTCGATCGCTGCCGTAGTAATCATCGCCATTTGACGCATTCTGGATTCTCTAGGGGCGGCGTTGCATTGATGCGTTCGGCTCCATAACGCCTAGCGACAGCGCGCAAGGGCAGGAATAGAAGCCGAACTGGGCGAGTGTCGCGTGCGCGTCGAGCGTGACGTGGACGCATCGACTCGAACTGCGAGGCGTGATCGAAAGGATCTGGCTGACTTCAATGTGTCGCAGGGCGACGGAGCGGTTCGGGACAATCGACGACCTCGGCATCTACTATGTGGGCTTGGACTTCGAACATAGCTAGCTTAGCCGCCTCACGGGCGGCGGCAGTGCCAGAACCAGAAAGCAAAGACACCCGCTGCGCCAACATGCGCGCTCCTCCTGAGCTGAGTGAAGGTGATCCGAACCGCTTGGCCTTGCTAGGCGATCTCATTTTTGGCAATGCCGCCTAGATCACTGTAGAGGTGAGTGCACAGAATTTCTGCGAGCGACGTGTCAGCGCGTCGATCAGGGCCGTTGGCGAGCACAGATTGTGATTGATGTTGCATGCCGAAGACCTGCAAGTGACGTTTGACCAGCACGATGTTCATCAACCAATCAGTGACATGCTCTGTCATCTAGATCAACTCCTAGCATTGGTCGTTGACCTATGCGGAAAATTGTTGCCGATCGCTATAGGAGTGACGCAGGAACAGCGGGCTTAAGCTCTGACGATAACAAGATGTTCGATGGGCAGCGTTCGAACTGTAACGTCGACGCGATAATCAGGCGTGAGGGAACGCGTTCTGCGCCTTCCAAGCGACGCCAGCCGGCCGATCTCTTCGATGCCGTGAGCGAGTTTCCAAAGCTTCTCAAAAGCAGCTGAAGCATTAAACGTAATTCGCGGGGCGGTGAGCTACGAAGATTGGCTCGGGAAGGGATGCGGCTTACGTTCGATGGCCAACGACTGAAGCGGTGCAGTGCGAGCGCATTCGCGAGTGTAAGAAAGGATGCTACCGTCGGGCGAAGAAAGCAGCAAGAAGTTCGAAGCTGCGATGCTCCATCTGGGATCGTTCCTTGGCCTCGGATTACAGCGGCCGGAAAGCGGGCTCGAATACCCGGTGATCGCTGCGGGAGCGGCGCTATGAAGGCAAATTCGATCAACAAGCAAGACTCCAAATCAGCTAACCGGACCATGACTTGGTTTGTGGGCCCAGTGCGATGCGAACTGCACCGGCACGCCAGTGATGGTGCTTCACAAGACCTGCCCGAGCCGCCGCGACCTTGCACACGGATACAAAGAACAATGGCGGAGAATTACCTGTCACCGTTCATCGAAGGCGTCAGAAGCTACTCGCTCGCGACCAGTGCAAAGAATGGCTACTCGGATCGAAAGTGATGGGCCGCTCAGTTGAATCACTTCGGCCTGACCAGGAACAATCCTCACGCGCTACAGCGTCAGGTCTAAGAGATCTTATGCGGATCGCTGGCGGCGCCGATCACTGTGCTCGAGCCAGGCCAGGCGGCGGACGGGTCAAAGACTTTGAGTTCCTGCGGCGCTGCTACCAATCGACGCCAAAGTAGCGGGCCCGCAAGCTGTCCTTTCCAGCACTGGGGCGACCAATCCGCTCCGCTACCGGCCACGATTAGCATCAGCGGTGCGTTAACCCGTCGGGCTATACGCAAGAGCGTCGCCGAATCGAGATCACTCATTTCGGCAATCCCGTCCGGATGCGAATGCCAATCACCGAGGTAGTCGAGGTCGCCGCAACTTGCCTCGAAGGCGCGGTTGATTTCACTCACCTGCCAAGCGTGATCCGGAATGAAAGAATGCCGCCCGTGAAGCGCGCACGGGCCGGGGCCCCGCAAATCGACGACGATATCGTACTCGCCGGACCGCCAGCCAAGAAGGATGCCGCCATTCTCGAGTGGGGACAGCTCTCGTGCGTGCCTGCACATTAGCCGTAGCACGTGTGAGGAGAGCCAGACGATCACCGGGCGGCTCCGCAGCATTTGGGATGGGGCGGGCATTGAAATGCCTCCCACTGGGGCAGCATCCGTGCGTCTCGATCATCCTTGAGCGCCAGTATAGCCACGTCCCAATCGCCAGGATCGTAATTCCCCTCCGAGAGGAGCCCCACGGCCGTGCGCACCATTTCCAGAGAGATCTCCTGCAGATCGAAGCCACCGCCCGTAAACGTAGGAGCGTTGCAGCCGACTGGGATGACGACGCCGACATCATCGACGCGTGGTTCTGGTATGTGCTGCTTGTCCTTCCAATGCTCGTTGAGGCACACGAAGCAACCTGCGGAAGCCGGAAGGAATCGCGCGACCACGCCGCCTGCGACGCCGAGCGTCGCATAGCCCATCACGTATGGCACCCGGAATTGCCGACAGCAGTGCGATAGCGCAAGCTGCACCTCTGGTGAGGCCGTGGCGTCGATCACGACATCGGCGGAACGCAGCTCATCGAAGACTGGGGTAAGGACGTTGCGCAGGTGGCGCGGAATGCCGACCGGTTCGGTAACGGCCGTGCCGAGGCGCCCCTCTACGGTGCTCGCCTTCGTCCACGAATAGTTTGACGCGATGAAGTTCGCGAGAGCAATTGCCTTGCTGCTTCCCCAAACGGTTCGGCCCAAAGGCCACCGCAAGCTGTTGCCGGGCTGGACCGTGTCGAAATCAAGAAGCGCAATCTCGCCCACGCCGGCGCGAGCCATTTCGAGGCCCGCGAAGCTTCCGATCGCCCCGCAGCCGATGACAAGGGCCTTCTTCGTGAGAAGAGATCGTGCGACGGGCAGCCGCGAAAATGTGTCATCCTTGGCGGCGCGTTCTCCGCGTATGAGCCTTGTTTCGTCTGCACCGGTTTTTTCGTCCGCGAGGCCGCGCCTTGTCGCCAGGAACAGCCACCCCGCGCCGTTCTTCTGCAAACCATATTCGGATTCCTCCGGGAACACGATGCCGGTGACGGAAAAGGGGCCACGCGCAGCGTCATTGACCTTCTGCACGCTGGTCGGCTGCAGCACCGCCTGTCGGGCAAGCTCTTCTTCGGCAAAGCGAAGCAGTTCTCCGGCGTCCACGTTTGCGGGGGGCGTAAACTTCACCCACCGCGCGGTAATCACCTGAGCACCTTCGGGCTCGGCCGGAAACCCGAACCGCTTGCCGATCGCCGTGCCGGTGCTGGTTTTCAGCTGCCGCAGGACCCCTTCGAAAGCAGCGCCGTTTCTCTTAGTGGGTCGACTGGCGCAGGCCACCTCCATCAAACCATGCTGGCCTGAGGGTAGCCCCGCCTGACCGTCAAAAAGGATGACGGAGTCCTCTTCCGAGGCTCCCGCGAAGTAGGGCATCAACTGGTCGGCGACCTGCTCCTCAAGCTCGGCCGCATCCTCCCAGCGCCCGTCTTTTCTGGCCGCGAGGGCGCGCAGGAGATGATCCAGTCGCTCCTGGACGAAGTCGGCGCCCAGCTGGTTGGAGTCCCATTGCCCCGATTCCTGCGTCAGCAGGCACAGCTCGCGACTGAGGGGGTTTTGATGCCGCTCGAAGCTCTCGTTCGGCGCAGCCACCGCGGGGCGGAAAAAAGGGTGCAGCGGAGAGTACCCGATGCGCAACAGCATCGGTGCGGACTGCCTATCCACCGGCCAGTCCGCTTCCAGAATCAGGACCCCGTTCCCCTTATGAATAGTTCGCGGCCTAATGCCCAGCCGTGCGAAAGCCGCCAGCTCGGCATTGAAGATCTCCGGCCAGATCGTCCACCAACCCTGGTTGGCAGCGGGATGATTGTGCTTAGCCAAACTTAGCCCACAGGACGATGTCCAGGCGGCGTGCTGGGGCGCGGCGGACCCTTGCCCGGCGTCTCGCTCGGCGGTCCGGGCGGCACGTCGGGATGCTCCGGATGTGGTGGCTTTGGCGGCTTAGCCATGCCTCATTCCTTTCGTTGCTTCGCTTAACTGATCAACTCTGAGCGCACCGTATCGTTCGCGAATCCGGCGGCATCGTTGTTCTCCTTAGCGCTAACTGACGATAGGGACAATGTCGCCGGAGGAAGCAGATCAAAATCGTTGGTACGCTTCGGACAAAAGTGAAGTGTCACGGATACAGCGACGGAATAAAGACGCGTTCTGCACGTTGCGTACAGACATATTCCTTTCGCTTCAGGCTCGGCCGATATCGAATCGGGGGCTAACGTTTCGCACGTCTTGATCAGGTAAGGGCCACCACGTGGCACTCAACGACCCGGAGAGCCGTGCGAACAAGTCCATCGCCATATCAGAACGGTCCATCACATTAATTGATCTGTCGCCGGCGTATTGCTTCCCAACGATACTGGGGCGGCACAAACGAGTTCCGTCTAGGACAGGAGGCATGGCATTTCCAACTGAGTGCGTTGGCGGACGGGCAGGGTCTTCCTGCGCTCCTCCAGCTCGGCCGCGCGGCCAGGTGGGCGTGTCTATATGTATCGGGAGCTCGCGCGACCTACGAGGGCCGGACGGCTTCTTCGTCAAAGGCGAAGCGTGAGGTCATTGGGAAGTCGGCCATTATGTTCAAGGTGGGAGAGCCGGAATGAGCCCGGTCGAAAGCATCTTCCAGGAATTTATTGATGCGATCCAAACCGCAACCAACGCGGATGAATTCGAGCGCGTCGCAACGCGGCTAACACAGAGGCTTGGCTTCCAGCGATTTGCCTATCTGCGCCTGACCGGCGAGACGCCGATGTTGATCTCGTCCTATCCCAAATCCTGGACCAGCCGGTACTTCCAACTTGGATATCAGCAGCTCGATCCTGTGGTGCGCCGCGCGCGTGCCGAGCACGCGCTGTTCAGCTGGGGAGGCGAGGCGTCAGCTCTGGCCGGAAATCGCGAGCAGCGCCGGTTCTTCGATGAAGCGACAACCTTCGGGATTAGATCAGGCATCACTGTGCCAATCAGGGGTGGATTTGGGCGGATGGCTGCATTTACGCTGGCGACGGGCGAGCGCGACGTTCACCCGAAGCGGCTCGTGGCCGAATGGAAGGATCTGGTACAACTCGTCGGGTTGTATTTCCATAGTCAGGTCGCCGCCAGACTTGACGTACCCTCTACCGGTAAAATCGCGGAAACTGAACTCACTCAGCGCGAGCGCCAATGCCTTGCATGGACCGTGCGCGGAAAAACTATCGCGGATATCGCGGTGCTGGTCCAGATTGCACCGCGAACTGTCGTGTTTCATCTTGAGAACGCGCGCCGCAAACTCGGTGCAGCATCTATTGCCCAATGCGTCGCCGAGGCGCTGCGGCGCGATTTGTTGTCCTAATCATCAACACGCCCCGATCGAAGAGGTCTTCGCCAAGAAAACACCGAGCGGCAGAGCCTCGCGATCGAGGCAACCTGGCGAAAGTCGCCGAGTTCCTAGATCTCTTGTCCGAGGAGGGTTGAGCTAAACTGATCAAGAACTCACGGCGCGGCGGCGGCTTCGCAGTTTCTGGTGGCCCCGGAAGCATCGGCGTTAGCTCGGGAGGCGACCGATGGTGGGGATGTTTATCGTGACCGTGATGATGCCGCGTGCTCGTGGTGCGGATCGTCATGAGGGTGGTGCTCACGCCACTACCTTCTTTCCGTGACCTGACTTTTATTCCAGGGGTCCTACCGCTAGCGAACTTGGTGTCCTGACTCTCAGCAGGGCTACTGCCGATCCCTCGTGCTGGGCTAGGCCAATCCATCGGCGTGGTATGTCAGGGTTTCCATCCTTGGCTTCGTATCCTTGGCTTGGTTTCCCTTAGCGCAAACTAAAATTGCGACAAGGCCGCCGGAGGAAGCAGATCAAGTCGTTGGTAATCTTTGGACAACGTCTCGAAATACAGCGACGGAAATTAAGAACGCATTCCGTACGATACTTGCAGACCTATTCCTTTGGCTTTACGTCAGGCCGGTTCGGTGACGCTGATTCTGCTGGACGATATGTCGTTCTAAAACCCCCGACGATACCAACATTCCTCTCACGCTGGCGAACTGGCGACCAGCCAGTATCGTCTCGACGCTTTTCGCGCGTCTTGATCAGGTAATGGCGCCACTCCGTGGCTCTCAACGACCTGCAGAGCCGTTCGAACAAATCCATCGCCAAATCAAAACGGTCCATCGCATTAGTTGATGTCTGTCACCGGCCTATTGTTTCCCTCCGATACTGCGTCGGCACAAACAAGTTCCGGACTAAGGAGAGGGCATGGCATTTCGAACTAAGTGCGTTGGCTTACGTCGTTGCGGCTTCGTGCAGACTGAATTGACCGCCAGCGTTATTCGTCCTCATCGAATTGCGAGTACACTGATTGATCCCCGTGCGAACCGACCGTGCAGAAGGCGGACGGTAATTTCACGCGCTCGCCTCGTTGTTGAGCGGATCGCCGCACGTCGGCATCAGGCCTGAACACGTGCGTTTCTCCACGCGCGAGACCAATCAGTTGCCACCACAACCAGCCAGGAACGGGCGCCGTCTGTCAGGCCGATCCCGGAATCAGCTTGAGAGGAACGCGTCGCTCCCTCGTTAGCTGGGCACGACGCGTTACGGCCTAACACAACGACTTCTCTCGTCCTACGTGAAAAACATAGGGGTCTATGTTTGCGTACTTATGTGAGGTTTCAGTGCGAAAAAAGTCGATCGGACCAATATCTAGCCGAGATGAATCTAATTTTGCGCGGCAGCGGCCATACGATAGATTGATGGTATCGAGATGGATCGCGACGGGCGCCTTGGTTGGTTGTGCAATCTCGTATTCACCCTCCGTCAGTCATGCCGATTCATCGGACGATCTAAGGCGAGAGCTGAAACGTCTTCAGGCTCGCGTTCATTCACTTGAAGCGAACGAGCAAACTGGCTCGCGCGCCGATCGCGCAGCGGCTAAGGCGGCGAGACTAGCGCAAAAGGAAGCAGAAGAGGCGAGGGCACGCGCGGAGGAGGCGCGAGTTCACGCGGAGGCTGCTCGTGCGAAGGCGCAAGCAGCGCAGAAGGGAGCAGATCCGCTGCAAGGAAGCTTCCCTGGCAGCATGCGAGTTCCGGGAACTGATACATCCTTTAAGCTGTATGGCCATGCAAAGCTCAATGTCTACGGAGATCTCGGGCCCCGCAACAGATCTGATACGATTACGGTTCCGTCTATTCCGCTATCACGTGGAGCGCTGGGCGCCCGAACGCCAGGAGATGTTGCTGTTAACGGTCGGTATTCTCGATTGGGTCTTGATGTGCGGACCCAGATTAGCGAAAGCTTTGGAACTATTCGCAACGTTCTCGAGGTCGATTTTGCGGGGCAGTTGTCTGATGCTACGACGCAGGCAATTGCATCGAGCTACACTACAAGACTTCGGCTGGCGTTTGCAGAATTCGGCAAGACTGATGGTTGGGGGTCCATAATTGCAGGGCAGGCCTGGTCGCTGTACGACGATGCCACACTTAACCCGCTTCGTAGCGTCTCTGATTGGTCGACGCCGGCAACGACGATTGTACGCCAAGGAGCGATTCAATACAACAAGAGCGTTGGATCGACGACGTTTAGTGTGGGTGTAGAGAACACATATAGCGACGTCACCAGCACCGTTGGAACGAGCTATCCCGATTCGAACGGTGGCGCGGGCTTTACCCCAAGTGGGATGCCAGATCTTACAGCGAGAGTCCTCTGGCGTGGCGAAAGCGCGTCTTTCGCTTTGAGGGGCATGATGCGGAATATTGAAATCAACAATGGGGCTGGGATTCCTGCCCAACGATATGACGCGTCGACTTTGGGCTATGGCATTGGTGCGAGCGGGTCGCTCTACCTTTTGGACGGTCGTCTGGCACTGTTTGCGACGGCAAACTATGGACCCGGTATCGGTCGTTATCTCAGCATGGTCAGTCCAGGATTTGGTGCCGTAACCAACTTTGGCTTGCCGGGTGTAACTGCCCGAACAGCCACGATTGATGCGGTAACGGCGACGGCTGGCGTCGTTGGCCTGCAGTACAAGTTCCTTCCAAATCTCCAGAGCAATGCCCTTATTGCAGCCGGCAACCTCAAGTACCCCAATTATGTCAACCAATTCACGACAACTTCCAGTGCGATCAATAGGAGCTTATGGGCCACAAGTGTCAATCTGATCTATAGCCCCGTGCCATCGATTGACCTCGGTATTGAGTATTTACATGGATCGCGCGCGCTGTTGGGTCCCGACGTGAACGGGGTTGTCGGTGGAACAACCAACCGTATTCAAAGCATGGTGCTCGTTCGGTTCTAGCTACAAGAGCGCTTGAGCATGGCTGGCTGTGTGCACAACAGAAACGCTTTATTACGAGAGGGCGTCGTTAACAATGATAAGCAATGGGATGGCAATGACAGGTCTGGAGAAGGCGCCGAGGAGCAACGAGTGCAGCGTCGTCCAGAAAGAGGAATAAGACTAAACGTCCGCTCCTTGCAGCAAGCTGATATTCGATGAGCAGCTTGAGGCGGCCATTGCAATAACTGTGTGCTCTGGGAAGGGCGGTGTTCGTTTGGCGTCGATCTATCAGACCCCTGTTTCAAAAAGACCAGCATCGTGCGACGCCGTTTAGAGGTGCCGTCGATCGCTGTGCGATACTAAGCGGCTTCCGGAAGGGCGGCCTTTTTACAAAGGCGGACTAGCCATCGGCAAAAAGCACGAGCGATTTCGGGACTGTCGCTGCGGTCGACGGCGTAAGCCCGATATTGCATGCCGCTGGGAGTACGTGATCCTGGTATCACATGCAGAACGCCCCCGCGCACGAGATCGCCGACGATGATTTCGGGTGCCACCAGAAGGCATTTTCCCGTCATCACTGCCGGCAGAGCAAGATAATTGTGATCATATCTCGCCCCCGATTTTATGTCGTTTGAGTTCAGGTTCATCGCCCTCAGCCATGTGGGCAATATGTCGGGCCGGGATGTGATGTTCAGAATCGGCAGTGAGCGAATGACTGATAAGCTTTTGCCATTTACGTGATTTGGAGAGCCCACACAGACGAGTTGCTCGTTGTAGATTTCCCAATCGTCGGCCGGTTCGATGAGGGAAAGGTCCCGTGTAATCAGGATGTCGAAATCGTCGGAAGATGTGGGCGGGGACAGAGAGCTTATCACATCCACGATTACACCGCCCATTTCAGCAGAGAATGCTTGGAGATTCGGAATGAGAAAAGAATAGGCGAAGGTCGAGAGCGACGTACGAACCACAAGCCGATTACGTTCCGGACGAGTCCGCCGGCGCATTCTCTTGGCGGTGAAGCACACCGTATCTAGCGGTTCTGCGACTGTGTTCGCAAAAAGCCTTCCGAATTCCGTCAATTCGCTCCGCCTACCGCGCCGTTCGATGAGGCCTGTACCCAGATATTCTTGAAGCACGGCCAGGTAGCGGCTGACGGAGCTCTGTGTCGCTCCCAAAGCGCTAGCCGCACGCGTTACGCTTCCTTCTCGCGCGATCGCCACGAATACGCGGATCGCGTTAAGGGGCACTTCATCATCTTCGAGAGCCATCTTTATTCCGATAGGTTCTGGGATCTTGCCAGCTTTCACTGGCAGGCCCATTGCCAAATATTCCATCACATTATTCAATGTTCAGAGCCGGATTACTGCGTCTGGACGATATATCGCGCTCAAAAATGCTAAGATCGGTCGGCGGCCTTAATGGCTAAGCTGATTTCCGCCGCGTTCCCACAGGGTGCATCTCAAACGCGCCGTAGGAGTAGACGCGATCGCTTGATCGTCTTGTCGCAGTCGACACGCCGCGATTTTCCGGAGGAGAAAGCCTCTAATTTCTGATCGATGGCGGGGCAGGCATAGCGCCTGAGCGGGAGCTCGGCCGCTACCTATCGTGTTAAAATCTCAATAGTCACTGCGCGGCCGGAATGAGCCCTCAGCAAAGGAAGCGAGCCTCAGCTGTTTTGATCTCGTTCATCTTCTGGAGTCTGAATATCTCCTCAACCGGCAGAATGTCCTTGTGGACGTTTTGGACGCCGCCATCAGCGACGATCCGGCGGAAGGTCTCCTGCATGGCAGTTGCAGCAGCGCGGATGCCGTAATTGCCGTAAATCATTATGCGGATATTGCCGAGCGCCTTGACGCGCTCGGCGTTGAGGTCAGGGTAGGCGTTCGGCACGATCACCAGCGGCGCAAATCCAGTCCACGCGCGCGAAAAGCTTTCGATCTCCGAGGGATCTTTCTTTTTCGAATGGATCAAGATCATGTCGGCGCCAGCCTCCACATAGGCTTGCGCGCGATGCAGGGCCTCCGCTTCGCCGAGGTCTGCGATGAGGGCTTCCGTGCGGGCGATGACCAGAAAATCCGGGTCCTGTTTTGTCGCAACGGCGGCCTTGATCTTGCCCTGAAACTCCTCAATTCGCAGCAGTTCCTGGCGGCCGCCGGCCACAAGGCTCGTCACTTTCGGAAAAGTCTTGTCCTCGATAACAACGGCGCTGGCGCCGGCCCGCTCGTATTCGCGGAGGGCATGGATGACATTGATCGCGTTGCCATAACCTGTATCGATATCGGCAACGATCGGCAGCCTCGTGCGTCCGGCGATCGCTCGCAGCATGTCGAGATGCTGTGTCATCGAGATCAGGCTCATGTCCGGCAGGCCGTAAAGCGCCGACAGCTCGAAGCCGGAGGCCCACAGGCCGTCGAATCCGGCTTCTTCTGCGAGGAGCGCCGAAAGCGGGCTATGGGCGGCCATGATGTGGGCAAGCTTGGTCTCGGCCGTGCGGGCGCGGAGGCGTTTGGCAGGGGACATCGAGAGGTCTTTCAGGACAGGGCAGCGCAGGCGGCGATGATGCGGTCGCAGGCACGGGTGAGGTCCTCGAGCGAGGAGGCATAGGAAATGCGGATATAGGGCGAGGCCATGAAGCCGCTGCCGGGCACGACGGCCACGGCGAAATCCTCGAGCAGATACATGGCGAAATCGGTGTCGGTTTCGATCACCTTGCCCTCCGGCGTGCGCTTGCCGATAACACCCGCGCAGGCGGGGAAAACGTAGAAGGCGCCGTCCGGCACGCGGCACGAAAGCCCCTCGGCTTTGTTCAGCTTCGCAACGACAATGTCGCGGCGCTGCAGAAAGGCGCTCGCGAATTCCTCGATGTGGTCCCGGCCGCCAGACAGCGCTTCGATGGCGGCATATTGTGAAATCGAGCTGGTGTGGGAGGAGGTTTGGCCTTGGATGAGGTTCATGGCCTTGATCAGCGCCAGAGGCCCCGCGCCATAACCGACGCGCCAGCCGGTCATGGCGTCGGCCTTGGACATGCCGTTGACTGTCAGCGTGCGCTGGTAGAGGTCCGGCGCGACCGCTGCCATGGTAGCGAAGTCACCGGTATAGGTGAGCTTTTCATAGATGTCATCAGACAGCACATGGACATGGGCATGGCGGCGCAGCACCGTGGCGAGCGCGAGCAACTCGCCTCGGCTATAGACCGCACCGGTCGGATTGCAGGGCGAGTTCAGCATCAGCCACTTGGTGCGCGGCGTGATCGCCGCCTCCAACGCCTCGGGACGCAGCTTGAATCTATGGAATTCATCGCAGGCGACGAGAGTAGGTTTGCCGCCGGCGAGCACCACCATATCGGGATACGAGACCCAGCACGGCGTCGGGATCACCACCTCATCGCCCGGATCGAGGGTGGCGAAGAGTGCGTTGAAGACGACCTGCTTGGCGCCGCAGCCCACCGTGATCTGGTCGATGCTGTAATCGAGCCCGTGTTCGCGGCCGAAGCTGTCGCGGATCGCCTCGCGAAGCGGCTTGATCCCGGCGACCGCCGTGTATTTCGTCCGCCCGTCGCTGATGGCCCGGATGCCGGCTTCGCAGATAGCGGATGGCGTGTCGAAATCCGGTTCGCCCTGACTGAGCGTGATCACATCAACGCCCTGATCACGCAACTCGGCGGCACGAGCCGTCATCGCCTTGGTCTCAGAGGGGCGGACGACGTTGAGCCGTTCTGCAACGAGAGACAATATAGAATACCTGTGAGCTTAGGAGGAGCATTTGGAGGCCTTCTACTCGCTCTCAGACGGCCTAACTATTCAGGCCATCGCGTTTTTGAATGAAATCATCGAAAGTTGCGATATGTCGTTGCATATAAAAAGCGGACTTCTTGCAGACGCGTAATCGACCAGCAGAAGGGGCGGGCAGATAGGCGTTGCGGCGGGATCGACTGCATAGGCGAGGTATCTGCATCTCGTTTGCAGTGTGCGGCAGCACGGCGAGGACGCCCCGGGCGATTTCGCAAGAGTCCGAAGGATCCCATAGCACAAGTTCGCGCGTTACCAGCGCGTCGAAGCTGTCCTGGTCGAGGACATGGACATCAAGATGAGCACGTCGATCACGGCGCCTCCCATCCTGGATTAGAATGTATGAAGATTTGAAACGAGCACACCCAGGCAAAGTTGTGAGTGAAGTGCTCACGACAGGCAGTTCGCCTCCGGCTCGTGGCGTCCCGGTCCTGGGCGGTCTCGTGTCCAGGGTCGGCGACGCGTCGGCGAAGAGCCGACGGAGTCCGCCGGTTCGCTGTTTCGGCCGTGCCACTCGATCAGCTTCGAGCTAAGATAGTTTTCCAGGACAGCGAGATGCGGTTGACGGACCTCTGGGTAATGCTGAGGCTTGTACCCAGCGCGTGGCACGCTCTGTTCGCGGGCGATCTCCACGAACGCGCATCGCATTGAGCGACGGGTCTTTGTCTTCCGACATTCTAACCCTTCGTCATCGCATGTTGCGAAGTTCGCATCGAATTATTCGATGAATGTCATCCGGGTGTAGCAATACCGGTCTTGAAGTTCTTACACATCAGCGGACCAGTCGAAAATGATAGACGATCTCATTGCCGTGCTCCGCAATTTTTTATGACGATGTGAAAGTAACGGCGATGGCATCCGTACTGATTGATAGCATTCGAAAGAATTACGGCACGGCGTCTGTCTTGCGAGGTGTTTCGCTGTCGATAGCAGATGGTGAGTTCCTGACGTTGTTGGGGCCATCGGGGTGTGGGAAGTCGACGCTGCTACGCATCCTGGCAGGGCTCGAGGCGCAGGATGCAGGTTCGCTCTCGATCGGCGGGCGGGCGGTGGAAGGCCTCAGGCCGAAGCTGCGGGACGTGGCAATGGTATTCCAGTCCTATGCGCTCTATCCTCATATGACGGTCGCCTCCAACATGGCGCTGCCGCTCCGGATGCGCCGGCTCTCAGTCTTCCAGAGGCTTCCTCTTCTCGGCCACCTGCTGCCAGCAACGGCACGGATCGCTGCCGAGATCGACGTGGAAGTCACCCGCACGGCCAAGTCCCTCGGCATCGGCCACCTGCTGGCCCGCAAACCGGGACAGCTCTCCGGCGGGCAGCGCCAGCGCGTGGCCGTCGGCCGTGCGATGGTGCGCCATCCGGCTGTTTTCCTGATGGACGAACCGCTGTCAAACCTCGACGCGAAGCTGCGTGTGCAGATGCGTGCCGAGATCAAGGAACTGCACCAGCGGCTCGGGGTCACCTTCCTCTATGTCACCCATGACCAGGCCGAAGCCATGACGCTGTCGGACCGGGTGGCGGTGATGCTCGACGGCGAGTTGCTGCAGGTCGCTCCGCCGCAGGACATCTATGCCGATCCAGACGACCGGCGCGTCGCCGAATTCATTGGTTCGCCCAAGATCAATATGCTTGAGGGCGTGGTGCGAGAGCGCGGCCTGATCGATGTGGCCGGAGCGACGATCACGATCGAGGCCGATGCACCTGCCGGCGCGCATCTCACCCTCGGCATTCGTCCGGAGGCTTTTCATCTCGCCGATCACGGCGGGCAGGGCGTACTGACCGGTTCCGTGCGCATGATCGAACACATGGGCTCCGATCTCTTCGTCCATCTCGATCTGGCGGGCATCGATCAGCCGTTGATCGCAAGACTGCTGGCCGAACGGGCGCCTCATATCGCTCCCGGCCAGACCTTGCATGTCGGCGTCAGGCCGGACCGCGTCCTTCTCTTTGCTCGTGATGGGCGGCGTTTGCACCGGCAAGCGGAATCCGGGCGGGCATCGGTCACGCCGATCCGGGAGGGCGCCTGATGAGCGCGCCTCTTTCTCTTTCCGACACCTCCGAGGAGGAGTCCGCGACCCGTGGCGTTCGAATATCCTCCGCTGCCTCACCGGCCCGCCGGCGTGCCCTTGCGGAAGCGCTGGCGGCCTGGACGCTGGCAGGGCCGGCAGTCTTCTTTCTGCTCGTCCTATTCTTCCTGCCGGTGCTCGGGGTCTTCGTTATCGCGCTCACCGACTGGCAGTTCGGGGCGCGTTCGCTTTCCTTCATTGGCCTCGCCAACTTTCGCCAGGTCTTCGCCGATGCGGTCTTCAGGGCGTCGCTCCTCAACACCGTGGTCTACGTTCTTATCGTTGTGCCGGGCACCGTCATCCTAGCTCTTCTGATCGCGTTGCTGATCGAAAGCGGAAAGTCCTGCCGCTCCTTTTACCGCGCCGTGCACTTTCTGCCCTTCATGGCGACGCTCACGGCCATGGCGATCGCCTGGGAGGCGCTGCTGCATCCCACGATTGGCCTGGTTAACCAGGCGCTCGCTGGTCTCGGCTTGCCGACCGCCAACTGGCTTCGCGACGAGAATACAGCCCTGCCGGTGCTGGCCGTCATCGGCATTTGGCAGAATCTCGGCTACGCCATGGTGCTGTTCCTGGCCGGCCTGAAGGGCATCCCGCAAGATTTATATGATGCCGCCGATGTCGATGGTGCGGACCTTTGGCTTGACCGGCTGCGCACCGTCACCCTGCCCATGCTCGGGCCGGTCTCTATGTTCGTTGTCATCGTTGTGGCGCTGAGGGCGTTCGAGTCTTTCGATACCGTGAAAGTGCTTACCCAAGGCGGGCCCGGCCACGCCTCCGAAGTTCTGCTCTACACGCTTTATCGGGAGAGCTTCGAATATCTGCGCACCGGATATGGCGCCGCCGTTGCTGTCGTCTTTCTCGCCATCGTCGTGACGCTCACCCTCGTCCAGGTCCGCTTCATGGACAGGAAGGTGCACTACCAATGAGCGCTACCACCTCCACCAGCCGCCTGTCGCCGCCCGCCGCCATTCTTCGACATGCCGTGCTACTCGCCACCGGAGCGCTCATTCTCGTTCCCTTCGTGTGGATGGCGTCGCTGTCGGTCAAGCCGCCGGGCGAGATCTTCCGCGCGTCCTTCTCCTTCTGGCCTGCGCAATTTTACGGTGTTGAGAACTATACCAAAGCGATGACCGAAGTGCCGCTGCCGCGCTATATGGGCAATGGTCTTGTCGTCTGTGTTCTGATCCTCGGCGTTCAGATCCTCGTCTGCGCCCCTTGCGCCTATGCGCTCGCCAAGCTCCACTTTCTCGGTCGCGACCTACTCTTCGGCCTCGTGCTCGTTGGCCTGCTGTTGCCGCATCAGGTGCTCTCGCTGCCGCTTTTCATTCTCGGCTATCAGCTCGGCATCCTCAACACTTACGCGGCGCTCGTCTTCCCTTATGTGGTCTCGCCCTTCGGCATCTTCCTGTTCCGGCAGTTCTTCAAGACCATTCCTGATGACGTGGTCCACGCCGCGCGGCTCGACGGGCTCTCCGAAATCGCGATCGTCTGGAAGATCATGGTGCCAATGGCGCTGCCGGCCGTCGTCGCGTTCTCGATCTTCTCGGTCGTCTCGCACTGGAACGACCTGTTCTGGCCCCTCATCGCCGTGCGCGACCAGTCCCTCATGCCGCCCCCACTCGGCATCATGGCCTTCAAGAACGAAGAGGCCGGCAACGACTACGGCCCACTCATGGCCGCCTCAACCCTCGTCGTCCTTCCTCTCCTCATTGCATTCCTTGCCGCACAAAAATGGTTCGTCGAAGGACTAACGGGTGGGGCAGTCAAGTGAAGAAGCTCAAAAATCAATTGCCAGTGTCCCTAAGTCCAATGAACCTGGTTATCCGGCGCAATTCACTGAAAGTGCTTCTTGTTGCCCCGATCCTGATGGCAGCAACATCATCGGTGCACGCGCAGTCGCCGATCAATCTGCGGTCTTCCTACGCCACCAGCGCCTTCAACGCGCTGATCGCGAGCGCCACCCAGATGTTCACCGAGGTCGGCACCGCGACCATAACCTTCCTGAAGGCACACCGACCAACAGCGACGATGGCCGGCATCACCCAGACCCGGGCGCTCCAGGCGTTTGGCGCGGGACGGTACCTGTGAACTCTCTTGAAATCGAACGTTCTGACGCGATCGCTCTGGAAGGTCCGATGCTTCAGCAAGAGTTTCGCTTCCTCATCGTCAGCTTCGACGGCCTGCGCCCCGACCTCATCGGTCCCACGCTGACGCCCAATCTCTGCCGCTTGAAGGCCGCTGGTGTGACGCTCGCCAGCCACCGCACCGTCTATCCGACCGAGACCCGCTCAGCCTTCCCGAGCCTCGTCACCGGCGCGACGACCGACCGCCACGGCATGGTCGGCAACAAATATGTCGACCGCTCCGTAATGCCGCCTTGCTACATCGACACTTCCGACGCGCTTCTCCTGCGCCGCCTCGACCTCGAAAGCGGGGGGCGCCTCTATTCAGCGCCCTCCCTCGGCGAGATCCTGGCGTCAGCCGGTTGCAGCCTCGCCGTGCTCGCCACCAACACGCCGGGCACCACCCGGCTTTTCCACCATAAGGCTGAGGATTTCGGCCATGTGCGCCTCTCCGGCCATTTCCGCGAAGCCTGCACGCCGGACGGTGTGCTCGCCGAGATTGAAGCACGTACCAGTCCATTGACGCCGGCGCCGCCCAAAACGGAGCCGGACCGTATCGGACAAGACTGGATCACCTCGGCTTTCCTCGACGTCGTCTGGCCGAAATATCGTCCCGATGTAACGATCCTTTCCTATGGCGAGCCGGACGTCACCTCGCATTTCCACGGCACCGGGGCGGAGGCGACGCGCTCCATCATTGCCCATTGCGACCGACAGTTCGGCCGTGTGATCGACTGGTGGGAAGCGGAGGGAAGGCAGGCTGGCGTTCAGATTTTCGCGATCTCGGATCACGGCCATATCACCGGCCATACGCGCATCTCGGTGGCCGATAGCCTGCGTGCGGCCGGCTTTAGCCCCGGCGTTGTGCCTGCTCCAGATGTTGACGTGGTGGTGGTGCCGGGCCAGGTCGGCGCGCTTTATCTTGCCGATCCGAATGAGGCGAAGGTTGCCCGGTTGGTTGCAACTATTACGTCCGAGTCATGGTGCGGGACAGTGTTCACGCGTGCGAAGGACGAGGTCAACGGGATTGCCCCCGGAAGCCTCTCGAACCGTCTCGTCTTCGCCGATCATGTCCGTGCGCCAGATGTCGCCTTTTGCTTCCGCGCCGACGATACCATCGACCCCTTCGGCCTTGTCGGCGGCACCTTCTATGACAATGATCGCCGGGCCGGTCTCGGCCTTCACGGCGGACTGCATCCGAAGGAACTCGCCGCATTGGGCATCGTCGCGGGATCAGCTTTTCCGAACATTGGATCCGCATCTTTTTTGTCGTCGGGCATTTGCGATGTGGCGCCGACGATCCTCCACCTGCTTGGCGTTGACGCACCACCCACGATGGGTGGACGGGTGCTTGGTGAGGTACTACGGCCAGCATCGTCTGCAGAGGTCACCATCCGTGGCGAAATCTTCGAGGCGCGACTTGGCAGCTATCGACAGGTTCTTCGACGGGTGGCGGTAGGCGACACCAGCTACGTTGAAAGCGGAATGGCAGAAAGCTGACACTGGTAACACAAGCCCTCCTGGACTGGCACTCACAAGCCAATCCTGGGCTGACCGTCGGTACGATTAAGTAAACTCTCAGGAGATCACTCGATGCACACCACACGTAGAAGGCTGCTTCTGACCGGTGCTTCCGCAATCGGGGCATTTGCAATCCCAGCAATCGGCCGCACCGCCAACATTATCAAGCTGACGATCAGCCATGGTGCGCCGAGCTATGCGAAGATGCTGGCCGATCTGGGCCAGAAATTCACCGGCAAGCATCCGGAGACGCAAGTCGAATTCGTCGCAAACGGCGACAACTGGGATCCGCTTTTGCAAAAAACCTTCCGTGGCGCGCTCGTCGGCGATTTGCCGGATGCTACGTGGCAGTCACTTACTTATGCCCAGCTACTTGCCAGGCGCGGAATCTCGCAACCGCTCGATGAATTTTCCGGGGGCGCCGAAAAGCTTGCGACGATGGGACTTTCCCGCCCGTTGATCGATGCAACTCTAGTAGACCGAAAGAACTATTCGCTGCCGTTCGGAACAACGATTCCGGTCGTCTTTTACAATATGAACCTTCTAAAACAGGCGGGCTTTTCGGACACTAAACTGCCGAAATCGTGGGACGAGATTGTCGAGATTGGAAAGAAGGTGGCCGCCCTCGGCGGAAACGTCAACGGCGGATACATCGAGTATACGTCTACAAACGCGTGGATGTTTCAGAACATTCTTGGAACGCTTGGCGGGCATATGATGAACCCCCAGCAGACCCATATTGCTTTTGATGGGCTGGAAGGACTGCAGACGCTCGAGATACTATCCAAGTTCGGCCAGACCAGCAATTTCGATATGACGCTGGACCAAGCTCGCCAAGCGTTCAATTCCGGAATTACCGGTGTGCATATTAGAACAGCTAGTGGCATCAGCTCGGTGGCGAAGGCGGCGTTAGGCAAATTCGAATTGCAGGTGGGCCAATTACCCGTTCCGAATCCCAATGGGCGGCTTGTCGGAGCAGGTCACGGCTTCTTCATGTTTGCCAAAGATCCAGAGCGCCAGAAGCGTGTCTGGGACTTCATCAGTTTCGCGTCGGGTGCCGATGGTCAGGCAATCCTAGCCAAGCATACCGGTTATCTGCCCATCAACATGATCACCCTGAATGACCCGAAGTTCCTTGAGCAGTATTTCGCTGCCAATCCGTATCACCGCTCAGTCGTGGAGCGGCTCCCCATCACCGGCGATCAGTTTTCTTTTCCAACCGATAACACGGTGAAGATCGCAGATATGATGGCGGATGAGATGCGTAAGGTCGTCACCCAACGGTCAGAACCGAAACGAGCACTGGCTGAAATAGCCGAACAGACTCGAAGGCTGCTCTAGAGCCCAGCTATCCGCGACAACGCCATCCACGGGAAATAGATCATGGCCGCCCAGGCAACAACAACTGCAGCCTATTCCGCTGACAGACATACCACCGCCCTTTCGCTGCTCAACATGAGCGGCAATCTACCGCCAAAAGTTCCCCATGCCTTTGATGCCGAATATCTCGCAGCAGTTCAGACCGTGTTATCGAGGCAGTCGCCCAACGACTTGATCGGGGCGCATCAGTTCCGAGGGGAGCGGCGTGACAGGATAGCAGGGGCACACTTTGTCGGCAGGCGCCTGCCTGTCGCGCCTAATCCAGATCAGCTGATAGTCACCAACGGCACGCAAGGTGCGATCACCATGCTGATGGCCGGCCTCATTGGCCGGGGAGGGACCTTGGCGATCGAAGAACTCAGCTACCCGACGATGCGGCAGTTCGCGGACATGTTGGGCATAGGCCTTTGCAGCATTCCAATGGACAAGGAGGGTATGCTGCCCGATGCCTACGAGGCGGCGTGTAGGATCAAGAGTCCTGCCGCCGTCTATGCCCTGCCGACGCTGCAGAACCCGACGACCGCAATCATGAGCGTCGATCGCCGTCGGAATATTGCGGAGATTTCCCGCAAATACGGCGTCGCAATCATCGAGGACGACATATATAGCCTCCTTCCCTTTGATCTCCCACCACCGCTTTCGGCGTTCGCGCCAGAAATATCCTGGTACATCCTGGGTACAGCAAAAAGCATGGCGGCGGCATTGAAAGTCGCCTACTTGGTGGCGCCGTCCGCCGAGGCGGCTCAGTCTCGGTTTTGGCCGGGCGTGCGAGCCACCTATTGGATGTGCGCGCCCATCAACGCCGCCACTGTAACGGCGCTTATCGAGAACGATGCTGCCGACAGGATCATTGCTGCTGTACGCCGAGAAACACAGGCTCGTCAGGCTCTTGTGATGGAGCGGCTGCGGCACCGCGAGTTCAATGCCATAGCGGAGGGGTTGCATGTCTGGTTGAAGCTTCCAGCCAGCCAACCGCGTGCAGAGTTCGTTGCACGGGTTCGCTCCCGCGGCGTGGAGATCAGCGCGAGCGACACCTACTTTTTTGGCAAGGATGAGCCGCCGAACGCTATCCGGTTCGGCACCGGCACGGCGCCGGATCGTGAGGCGTTCGAGTGCGGGCTTGATGCCATCGTTAGGGCATTCGATGCATAAGACCAGCCCTCCAAGGCGAGGCAACCGGTGCAACATCTGGACTGACGTCGCCTTGGACTCTAACGGCAGGGTAATCGGCTATGTGCGTCTAGCTTTGGCTACGCACGACAGATCCGGCGAGGATGCGGCCTACAGGTGGGAAGGCATTCCCGTCGGCGGGAGATCACCGCCGGACAGATCGTCGGCTCGATCAATTTTCCCGACCGCGCCTTGGAAAGAGGCGGAGCCAGTTACGGCAGCGGCGGAAGGCATCATATGTCGCCGGATCCCCGCGCGAATCGGCTCGGAACTGCGTCTTCGCTCTCGGTCGAAGCTAGACCCGGCCTTAAATAGGTCCGCCTCTCCTCGAACGACGCTGCAACAAACAATGACTCATACAGGAATTCCCCTGGAGCAATACCTCGATGCAGCGTCCAAGGATATCGACCCGCCGCTGGGGCGCACTGCATGAATGCCCAGCACCAGTCTATACAGGATCGATCCGCTCTTTTCGCAGGTGAGCGTTGCTTGAAGATCCAAGACGTTCAGCTCTTGGCGTATTGCAGACCGGGAGATCTCAAGAAGCCGCTCGTGCTTTTCCTCACAGGCGGCGGCATCGTGGCGCGCATTGCGTACGGTCATCCACAAGGCGAGGCGAGCGATTTCCTCGACTACTGGCTCGACAAACGAGGTTGGGGGCTGCTCACCGCAACCTATCCCGGCGATCATCCCGTGTTCGCGGCACCTAAGCCGGACCTCAAACTAGAGGAATGGGCATCGGCGCTCGCAGAACTTGTAACAGAGACGGTGGGCGAAGGCGGCAAGCGTCCGATTATCGCCTGTGGTTGGAGCATGGGCGGCAAGCTGGTTTTTGCCCTGAGCCGCGCGCTGCGCCTTCGCGGTCACGCGCTTGAATGCTTCGTCTCCTTCTGCGCAACGCCGCCATTCCCGCGGATCGACGGCGGGTTGACGCCACCCGAGAGCCTTCTGTCCAATGGGCTTTGGAATCTTTCGGCTGGAAAGCGGGATGGTTCCACGAGGGATGAGCGCTGGCTGGAAGAACTTTTCGCGATCGCAGGACTGGAAGGGCGCAGCATCATCGAGCCTGAAGCCTTCCGGAATCTTTATCGCACGAATGCGCCCCCGGGATTGTGGGGACCCGAGCTCGACCCTTATTTCGAAGGCGAACAGCCGCAAGACCTTTCTCGTGCGCTTCGCGCGGCACGTGTCTTTTCGGGTGACGACTATCCGATATGCGCGGCAATCGTTCCGCTGGATGCGCGGGACTATCGACACGCTTTGGCGGATGAGGCGATCTGGGGAGGCATCACGGTCAAGGGCCTGCTGCACACGGTCATGCCCAAGTTGGCATCATCGCAACTCCCTACTCATGACTGGGTACGTTTGCGCGCCTGCGTTCTCGACGCACCGCGACGTCTGACCAGACATCTGCCGGGCGGGCATTTCTTCTTTCTCGGCGCCCGTGGTGCGAGAGCAACCGTGGCTCACCTCATTGAGCTTCGTGACGAGGTGCAACGTCTTGAAGCCTTCTTCGGCACACTCAATTGCACCGGGAGTTCATCATGAAAGTCCACAGCGACTTCGATCCAATCGAACTCGAAATTCTTTGGAACCGACTTGTCTCGGTGGTGGATGAGGCGGCCGTCGCGCTTCTTCGGACTGCGTTCTCTACGGTTGTCCGCGAATCCAACGATTTCACGATGGTCCTCATGGACGCCGACGGCGCTAGTATTGCGGACACCAACGTCGGTACTCCGTCCTTTGTCGGCATCCTCCCCAGGACCCTCAGCCAATGCTTGGTCAAGATACCGATTGAGGAATGGCAGCCGGGTGATTGCATAGTCACCAATGATCCGTGGATGACCGCTGGGCACCTCTTGGACCTGGCGATGCTTGCGCCCGTTTTCCATCATGGACAACTGGTCGGATTCTCCGGATCCATTGCGCATCTTCCGGATATCGGTGGCGCCCTATTTTCAGCTGACTGCCAAGAGGTGTTTGAGGAAGGGATACGCATCCCCCCAACCAAGTTCCTTGAAGGTGGACGGGAGAATCGAGACCTTGCCGCCCTTATCCGCGCCAATGTGAGGGTGCCAGAGCAGGTGCTGGGTGATGTCTATGCGCAAGTGACCGCGCACGCGGTTTGCGCACGCAAGCTTGGCGAATTTCTCGAGGCCTCAGGCCTTCAAGATCTGACCGACCTATCGGCAGCACTGCAGGATCGCGCTGACAAGGCGATGAGGTTCGCCATCGAGGCGATCCCGGACGGTACATATAGCTCAGTTCTGGTCGCCGACGGCTACGATGACGAGGAGACGCGGATCGTCTGTGCCGTCACGGTCGTTGGTTCGAAGCTTCACGTGGACTATACCGGTAGCTCAAAGCAGATCGGGCGCGGGCTGAACTCTGTGATGAATTTCACCTACGCGCTCTCGGTTTATCCGCTGAAATGCGCTCTTGATCCAACCACTCCGCGCAATGAAGGGTCGTACCGATCGATCACAGTCACAGCCCCCGAAGGAAGCATCCTCAATCCCATTCAGCCCGCAGCTTGCAATGCGCGACAGCTCACTGGTCACCTCCTTGCCGGAGCGATCTACAAGTGTCTGGCGCAGATCGTACCGGAGAAGGTCATCGCTGAGTCTGGGACGGCGCCAACCTTGCGCAGTGTCTACAGTGGTACCGATCGCTGTGGAAACCGCTTCTCGCAAGTCCTGTTTGGGAGCGGCGGAATGGGAGCAAGCGCATCATCTGACGGCCATTCTTGCACGCCGTTTCCGACCAATACCGGTTCGGGAAGCATCGAGGCATTCGAGGCGGCAGCGCCGCTGATCGTCTGGCGCAAGGAGCTTGTTCCGGACTCCGGAGGAGCTGGACAGTTCCGAGGGGGCCTGGGGCAAGAGATTGAGGTCGAGGTGGTTTCCGATCGGGATGTTCAGCTTTCGCTCATGGCCGACCGACAGAAGAACCCACCCGAGGGCCTCATCGAGGGAAAGGCCGGAGCACCGGTCGCGATCCATTTGAGCGATGGATCGAAGCCGCATCCGAAATCGCGCAGTCTGCTCTCGCCAGGACAGAAACTGATCTTACGGTACGCGGGAGCTGGGGGCTTTGGAGATCCTTCAAAGCGCAGGCGCGAGGACATGCTTCGCGATCTAATGGACGGTTACGTGACAGCCTCCGGATTGCAGCGCGACTATGGAGCACAATTGGAAGGGATGGGGAAGTGAGCAAACTGGCAGCAGGAAACCGCGTCGTCAGGATAGGGGTCGATGTAGGCGGTACGTTCACTGATGTCGTTCTCATTGATGGTTCGAGCGGCAAGATTTTTCTAGGCAAACGCCTGACGACGCATGCGGACCCAAGTCGAGCGATTTTCGAAGGCGTCGAGCGACTTCTGCAGGAGTCCGGCTGCGCGATCGAGGACGTAAATGATATCGTGCACGGTACGACGCTTGTCACAAATACGATAATCGAAAGAAATGGTGCCAAGATTGGTCTTCTGACCACACGAGGTTTCCGTGACTCACTTGAACTCGGCAAGGAAATTCGCCACGATCGTCACGATTTGTTTCTGCGCCGGCCGGAACCGCTGGTCGCACGACGCTTTCGCCATGAGCTTGGCGAGCGAATCAACGCTGTGGGCGACATTCTCATAGAACTCGCTGAGGCCGACGTTCGTGCTGCCGCGCGGCAACTCAGGGCTGAGGGTGTTGAAGCGGTCGCCGTTTGCTTCCTCCACAGCTACGCAAACGGGACACATGAATGGCATGCTCGGGAGATTCTACAGTCCGAACTACCGGGAGTACCCATTACACTTTCGCACGAGATCGCTCCGGAGATACGCGAGTATGAACGAGGCAACACTGCATGCGCCAACGCCTACGTTCAACCAATGATGAACCGCTACCTGACGCGTCTCGACGACAAGCTGCGTCGCACAGGTTTTCGTGGGGCGCTTTATGTAATGCTGTCCGGAGGCGGCCTCACAACCGTCGATGCGGCGCAATCGCACCCTATCCACCTCATCGAATCAGGGCCCGCCGCGGGTGCAACTGCTGCTACCTTGTATAGCCGGATAACTAAAACACCGGATCTGATTTCGTTCGACATGGGCGGCACGACCGCCAAGATGTGCCTGATAGAGGGTGGCCAACCGGAACGATCAAACCAGTTCGAGGCTGCCAGAGTGAGCCGTTTCCAGAAGGGATCCGGGCTGCCACTGAAGATACCAGTGATTGACTTGATCGAAATTGGAGCCGGAGGTGGATCAATTGCGCGGATCGATCAGATGGGCCTGCTCAAGGTCGGTCCTCAGAGCGCGGGGTCCGAGCCGGGGCCGGTGTGCTATGGACGTGGCGGCAGCCGGCCAACGGTGACCGACGCGGACCTAATCCTCGGGTACCTCTCGCCCACCTACTTCCTTGGCGGAGAAATGGAGCTGGACATGGCAGTGGTGCGGCGCGCGCTCCAGGAGCATGTCGCCGGGCCCCTGGGCATCGATGTTGTCAAGGCTGCGATTGGAATTCGCCGGATCGTTGATGAAAACATGGCGGCGGCAACACGGATGTATATCGCGGAGAAAGGGCGCGATCCCCGTCAATACGCCATGCTGGCGTTCGGCGGAGCCGGACCAGTGCATGCGCATTCCTTGGCTCAGCTGCTCGGACTGAGACGGCTGATCGTTCCACTTGGCGCTGGCGTGATATCCGCGCTGGGCTTTCTGGTCGCAGCGCCGGCAATCGATCTCGCAAAAAGCCATGGCGGGCGCCTTGCGGACCTCGATTGGCAACGCGTCGATGAGTTGCTGAAGGCGATGGAGCAAGAGGCCGGACAATTTCTCGCAAAGGCCGGCATTTCATCTGAAGCCGTCATCCTCCGGCGCAGTGTAGATATGCGCTATCTAGGTCAGGGATTCGAGATACCAGTCGAAATTCCCAATGGATCGTTAGATGCCGGTGCGCGGGAAGAACTAGCGCAGCGGTTCGGGGCTGCCTATGAACGGCGCTTTGGACGCAGCATTCCCGGGGTGCCGATCGAAGCGCTGACGTGGCGGCTCTCGGCCATAGGTCCCGCCCCCGACGTGCCCCTCAGGTTCTCGAGATCCCAAGGCGCCGAAGGCGGACCTCTAAAGGGCTCCAGAAGCGTCTATTTCCCCGAGGTCGGCTTTGTGACAACGAATGTTTTTGATCGCTATCGTCTGCGCGCAGGAAGCAGGTTCGAGGGGCCTGCCGTCGTGGAAGAGCGCGAGTCCACGACAGTCATCGGCCCTGGCAGCACTGTCGAGGTCGACAGCTATCTCAATCTAATCATCGACATCAAGGAAGCGCCTAGCGAGTGCAGTGGCGATACCCGGGAAAAGAGTACGAAAAAAGCGGACTCAGTGGAGGCCTCTCGTGTCTGAGCATTCAATGGAACGGCTTCGTCAAAACGCATGCGGCAGGAAGGCAGGAACGGCGTATGGGGACTTTGTTTGGGGGGGCCACTATCCCGGATCTAGCGGCGCATCCCGACGATAAACCATTGTCCCGGCGCCGCCGCATGCACCGAATGTGCCGCGCCGGATTGTTTCGCAAGGGGTCCACGATAGGTCCGCGCCGGGTTGCCCAGCACATGGACGAGGTAGCCCTCCGGCAGCCCATTCAGGCTGAGCGCTGCGGCTTCGACCGGCTCCTTGCGGTCCACGCCGCATTTCCGAACTGCTTACAAAGAGACGGACTTCGCAGCTCCGGTGTCGCGGCTCCTAAGCGAGCAAGCCCTGCAATGACGCCCTCGCGGAGCCGGCCTTCAAAGCAATAATAGACTTCTATTTGGTCAGCTTGGTGCTTTGCAACGAGGCAAAGTTCATTGCCTATGGCAAATCCAGTTATCGAACCGTCAAAGACATTGCCTCGGTAGTGACCCGAAATGGTAGCCCCCTCTTGCATTAGCTCCATGGCATGCTCTTCCACCCGACCGGCGAAATTCATAACACTACTCCAGAGTCCCGAGAAAAATTCGTTAACGTTTGGACCGTCAGGGGCGTTCTCAATCTCAGATTGCAGCTCTCTCAGTAGGGTATTGAGTGATCGAGCAACTAGGCGGGCCTGCTCATCATCGAGAATGTTGAAAGGATCAATAAGGACAACGTTCTCGCCTGAGCAAAAGTCCGGAAGTTGAATCCGAAAATCGCGGAGCATCCGGGCAATGATTTCGTCCGCGAATATCCGCTCGTCAACCCAATGAACCCTCAGGCGTGGCGTGAGGACCGACCAAGTTGATGGCTGCATTGAAACACGGAACAGATCGGGAGAAAGGTTTGACGCGATCGTCCTTAAGAGCTGAAGCCATTGGTTTTCATCTTTCGTACGTAAAGACGGAGTAAGCCAAGCCTCGAGGGCAACGACCGCGCCTACAATCTCCTCTTTGCCGACTTTCATCGCGCGGCCAAACGAAAGGTGGGGTGGACCATTCGCCCAGGCCGCCCGCGCCAGTTGTTCTGACCCGATCAACAGGCCGGTTGATTGTGGGCCGCGCAGATATTTTCCCCCTGAGTAGATAGCTAATGTTGCGCCCCGTGACAACCAGGGGTCAGGCTTGCCGGGGGACAGTCCAGCTGCATCCACCACAATCGGGATATGCCCAACGCGTTCACGTATCGCCTCCAAGGATATCTCGCTGTCAGCGCTCTCCGCCCTTCCGAGCAAACAGATCATGCAAGCTGATTCAGCCAGCGCGGTGAGGTCTTCAAGACTATCGAACGGAATAAGTTCGGCCCCGACAGCGCCTATGACTGAGTCGTAGGGGAACCGATGCGCACGCGGAATTAGGACCCGGTTTTTCAAACCGTCGGATTTGGGCAACCGGGTCATTGCAATCGGTTCGTTGCCGGCAATGCATGCGGCGGTTGCCAGCGCAAGCGCCGCGACGCTGCCGGCCGTAACGACGCCCCATTCCGCCCCAGTGAGCTGAGCGATGTATCTACCGACCCCTTCGGCGAGTTCATCCATGTCGACGAAAGCTTCGCCGGCAGCTTTCATGGCTTGCTCCACTATCGGCATCGGATTGCTGCCGCCAAAGCTCGACCTCGTTCCAGCGCAATTGATGATCGGTTGAACGCCCAACGCGTCGTAGATCCAGCCACGGCGGTGCTTCCCGTTGGACCCAAGTTGATCGCCCAACGAATGAAATTGAGGGCTTGAAGTCATGGCTGCCAGGTCAATTGTGCTATTCCGGGGTCCATATTGTCCCAACATTAAACAGACAATCACCAAGGTTTGCTCGCGCCAGAAAACGCCGGCACAAAATAATGCCACCCACCCCAAAGTGAACTGTGACAGGCTTCCGCCAAGGCTCTTCGGTAAAGTGAATGCGCCCCGCCTCCTGACCATCGCTGACGGTATCTCCGAGATTTACAAAGGGCTCGAATAGGCCCTTTGCAGGGGAGTAAACGAAGTCGTTTGGTCGAACGCGATAGAGGAGTTGGGTCGAACAAGAATTGGGCTCCTTCGGAGCAGCGTTCAGGACACCGATATGATGCAAAACGCGCGCAAGACCATCCTCTGCAGCGCGTAGCAGAGTGCGTGAAGCGGTGCCCCCACCGCCCAGCTCGGTCGAAAGACAAGGGACGCTCCCAAGCCGATCGCAAGCACCGGTCAAGCTGCGATCGCCGCCTGTGGATGCATCTGTTGCGAACCCAACAGGTAAGCCGAAAATTCGAAGGAGAGCTAGACCTTGGCGGAGATGTGAAGCGGACTTCGGAGCAATAATCACAGTAGATGGCAGGTATTCCAGCGAACTGCCTCCCGAATGAAAATCACAAACCAGATCGCAGCCCGGCAACAGGACCGTTTCGATGAAATGGGCGATCATCATCGTCGGGGTCCCATTCGGATCCCCCGGAAAGCTGCGAGTCAGGTTTCCGCCATCCAAAGGAGAGACTCTTTGGCCAGCTTCAACCGCTGGCGCATTCGCCCCGGGTAGGATTATCAAATGCCCCGTAACATCCTGTGCCTGTAGGGACTGGATCAGCTTTATGAGCATGATCTGGCCTTCCCACTCATCGCCGTGGCTACCCGCAATCAACAATACCCGAGGGCCCGATCCATTTTTGATGCTGGCAATGGGAACTGGGATCCATCCGTATGCTGAGGCATTACTTGAGATCGGCACACGGAGATAGCCGGTGGCCTTGCCTTCCTTCTGAAAGTCGAGTTCCGACCAGATTCTTGACGGCTGCATGGTGTTTCCACCTCACCTATAGGACTAATTACTGCACGGTCCGCACTGCAGTTGTCAGTTCGGTGCTGTAGGTCACATTGATACTGCCAGCAGCGTCACAGTGCTCGGACAGGATCGACCGTAACTCTTTCATGGTTATGTCATTGCCGTGCGCTGTTATCGCCATTTTGAGTTGGATTGTTGACAAGGCGAACGCCTCAAAGCTCTCGATAGTAAACGTTCTTGGCCAGTCGTATCTCTGGACCATCACGTTCGAAAATCGATCGTCTGAGGCAAGCTCAGCCTCGAAGTTGGCGGGCGAATGTGCGCCCCGAGCATCCGCGTAGGTGCCTGTTCGATAGCCGGGAACGAACTTCTCGAGGAATAGCTCGAATGATTGGAAGAAGCCGCTCTCATGCCGGCGCTTATTCTGCAATATCGCGAGAAGACCATTATCTACCAGGACGCGGTGCGCTTCTGCGTAGAAAAGTAGCCGGTTGAAGAGTTGTGCGGCACCAGCGGCCGTTATTACCCCGATGGTTCGATCGCTGAACGGAAGTGTCTCCGCCGGAGATTGGACGAAGCGAATTGGCCGAAGCGTCTTTGTCGCTTCAATTCCCCGTTCAATCATCTTCGGACTTGGCTCTAGACCACGGACTTCAAACGAGCGATCAAGAGCATCGGCCAACATTCGCGTGAAGATACCCGTCCCGCAGCCTACGTCGACTACTCGGCGGGAGGAGTGAGGCAAAGACAAAGCCCGCCACGCAATCTCATGAACTACTCTGATGGGATATCCGGGTCGTTCCTTGTCGTAGTGTTCACCAAGCGTCTGATAATGCTCCCATCCAACGGATTTCGCCGAAATCTGTGTCGACATGAGATTTCTCCAAAGCTTCGACTCCACATCGAGACAAAGAGGTGTTGGGCAGAGTTTAGGCATACCTTTTGAGTTGAGCTAACTTTAGAAGCGAGGCCGGAGTTAGCGTTAAGGCCTAAGAGTGATGCGGCCGTTCGATAGCTCTCCTAAAACGGTAATGGGGTAGAAGGCCGGGCACATGCCGCTCGTCGCCAATCTGTTCGAACCTATGATGTCGATAGAACGAGCCAGCCGTTCTTCGCCCGTTACACCACACCAGGAGCCCACCACGCCTACGGATTTCACGTAGACCATGGTCGAGTACGGCACTGGCAAAACCTAGGCGGCGGAAATCTTTGGCCGTTGCCATTCCACGAATTCGCCAGCTGCGCCCTGATGACTGACTTTCTTGATCAGGCTCCATATCTTCGAGAATAAACGTAGCGACGGAAGCCAGGATCGATCCACAGTAGGCGCCAACGTGAAATAAGACCTTGGCGTAAGGATAGGCCGGGACTGGTTTCGCAGGTGCGGGTGCCAATTCCGAAGTGCGAAGGTCAAGGCCTGCTGCTTCGGAAATAAAACGAACGTGTAAGTCGGTATCGCTCGTCGGGGACTGATCTATTGCTGCACTACGCAGTGACCGCCTCTCCATTGGTCCAATCCCGGACCCGCTGGCTGCATCAAGAAGAGATGCAATTGTCTTCAACCCGCGAACAAGTTCATCGTGATCCGGCGGCACGCCCAGGCCAATCCGAAACTTCCGGTCGCCCTCTTGACTGTTAATGGCAAATGAATCGCCGGATCCAACAACCACTCCAGCATCAAGGGCCGCCTTGACAAAGGCGTTGAGCTGCCATCCTTTCGGCAACTCGATCCAAAGATGATAGTTGAACGCGCTTGGGGATGTCTGAATGTAGGGCAGAATCGACGCAGCAAGGGCCCGGCGTCTCAAGGTTTCTGCTCGTACCGATTGCAGTATTGCCGAGCCGATCCCATTTGCGAGCCAACGCGATGCAACCTCCGCCACCAGCGGTGCCACCATCCAATTCGTGGTCCGCACTCCAGGCCAAAAAGCATCTCGCGAGATGTTCGGATTGGGTCCGACGACATACGCTACCCGAAGTTGCGCAGCGAGAGATTTGCTCAGCCCTAAAATGTACCAGCTGCGCTCGGGCGCATAGAGAGCAAGTGGGGGAGGAGCCTCTTCCGGCAGGACGCCGTATATGTCGTCTTCAAAGAGCCAAATGCCGTATCGGCGAGCCACCGTCGCAATGTCCGCGCGCCTTGCCTCAGACATTGTTGCGGACGTTGGGTTATGCAGTGTGGGCATACAATAGAGGGCCCGAGCATTGTCGCCCTGCTCGACGCAGGCTCTATCAAGACTTGCCGGATCAATGCCCTCAGCATCCATCGACACAGCGCGGAGCTCGATTCCGAACAACGCTGAAAGTGGCTTGATTGCTGGATAAGTCAGCTCTTCAGTTAGAAGGACACCGCCGGGTTTGACGAAGCGAGCCATCAACATTGCCAAAATACTCTGTGAGCCGTTTGCGAGTACGACACGCTCCATGTCCGGCTTCCGCCCAAGCCGTTGACTAAGCCAAGTTGCTCCCGCCTCTCTATCGCTTACCGTTCCCATGAAGCGCGGAAAGCGAATGGCATCGGCAATTTTTGCACCTCCAAGGTCGGCGAATGTGTCCGTTAAAGCGCGTTGAACCATAGGGCTGGGAGGTGGAAAATTCCGCCCAAAATCGATCGGCGTAGCTTTGGGTGGTACGGGGTACGTTTGGGTAATCTTGCTCACATCGTTCATTTCGTTCTCCCCAGCCACAATCTTAGGGTTTGCCACTGAGCCTATGGTTGAACGCCGGATTGGGAGATCATCACCAAAGCAATAGATCCCGCGAGCGCGAAGCCGGTGGCGATCGGCACTGCTGCCCCCCGAATAGCCGGAACCCGGATCGAAGTCGTCACATGAAGCAGTGCCAATATCATAAAGGCGATCGCCAGGATTGTCGGAAAGACATCGTCAGCGAATTGCGGCCGTGCGAGCAGCAGGATCGCAAGAAGTGGGGTATCATACGAGACGGGGACGCCCGTGAACCTAGCGTCGGCAGTAAGACCGACGTTCTCGAAGTAGCTGAGCCTGATGGCACCTGCTAAAATGAGAAGTATACTTGCGACGAGCGACAGGGCAGTGCCTTGATTGATAAGCATGATCACCGTAGCCGGGAAAATCACACCATGAATGAGGTCAGCAAAGCCATCAAAGCTTTTTCCGAATTCCGCGACGCCTGGATGGCGAAGGTGGCTCGTTATGCGAGCGACATGCCCATCCCAATGATCCAAAAACCAAGTCCAGAGCATTGCTGCGCTGCCAAGCTCGATCCTACCGTTGAGGGCCAGGAACAACCCGACGACGGCAAACAGATAGGCGAGGGCGGTGATGGCATTTGCATAGTCTCGCAGATACCCGATCACCGCCTCGCTCCCGGTGCCGGTGACATGTAAGTTGCGGTGGGAAGTGCGCGACCCACCGTCAGTGCGAATGTCCTTTCCGCCAAGCACCTTTGCTGTCGAGTTTGAACCGGCGTGTATTGCTGCAATCCGTCGTCGAAAGCTGGAGCTCTCGGCTGCCAACGAGGGGGCACCAGGACATGCGCTGCGGGAAGCCCGCTCTTCACAGGCCGGTGCAGTGCCGGCACGAGCTGTTCGCGGAACGCGTCTGCCAAAAAACGCTTTAGGTCGATCGTATTGAAGAAATGCCTAGCCTGCGCCTCAACAGGGGTCTCGTTCATGACGGACTTGGAAGAACCTTCTTCCAGCTCGACCGCCGAACCGCTCATCGATGCTTTGAACATCGCAACCGTCGCCACGCTCCGCTTGGTAGATGAGGTGGGTTCAAGTGTTCTTTTGAGGACTTTGCGCACGGAGAGCACATCGCCTTCGAAAAAGGCGGTATCGCCGGCAAGCATTGGAATCGCGCTAGCCATAGAAAATAGCCGCTGCCGGTTCAATCGGACATCGGATTGTGGGCATATTCGATGGCGACATTCGCGAAATGGTGGCCACAGGACTGCTCGAGGGCTTACTTGCGATGACCCACGACGATGGTTGCTTCACGATTCCAAGTGCGGAGAGCTGATGCCGCGCGTAGTGCAGCATCGCGCTTCCGTTCACCTCCACCAATTGTTTTGGACGAATACCGTATAGGGGGCGCAGCCTTGAGGCGATTCCTGCAGCAAGAATCGCGGCCCGTGTACCATTGAGCATCCAACATTTCCTTCTGGTTAGGCCGCTGCGTACTTGATCTTCAGGCTGTTCAGTGCGTCAACGACACGTCTCAGCCCCGACTCCAGCAGGTCTGGTGGAGCGCCGAAGGAGAGACGCAGGCCGTTCACGTCGCCAAAGGTGCTACCGGCAACGGATGCCACATCGGTTTCCTCCAGGAGCACTCGTGCAATATCGTCGGTTGATCGAATGGGGCTTCGATCGGGCAGAGCGGAGACAAGCCTACTCAAATCAAGATAGAAGAAGAATGAGCCCTTTGCTCCCGGCGTGGCGACGTCGTGCAGACCAGAGAGAATGAGAAGACCAGCGTTACGAGCCTGTGCCAGGCGCTGATGCATCTCCCGTTCAAAGCTGCCATCGCTGACTTGAAGGTGGTGCAGGATCGCGTACTGCGCGATCACATTGGCATTCGAGGTCGTATGGCTCTGCAGCTTCTTGGCCGCAGAAACGATCTCCGGCGGTGCCGCGAAATAGCCCAGTCGCCAACCCGTGATCGCCAGCTCTTTTGAGAAGGCGTTAACCAGGATCGTCCGTGAACGTACGTCCGGATGCGCCATGACGATCGACTCGTGGCGCGAACCGGTGAATACGAAGGTAGAGTAACATTCGTCGGAAACGATCCAGAGCTGATAGTTGATTGCGAGATCGCCGATAGCTTGAAGAGTCGTTCGGTCATAGACTGCGCCGGTAGGATTGTTTGGCGAGTTGATGATAATGGCTTTGGTATGCGGCGTGACGGCGGCGCGGATTGCGCCGATATCGGGAATATATGTCGGGGGGCCAGCATCAACGAACACGGGCGTTGCGCCGGCGAGAAGAACCTGGGACGGGAATGTCGGCCAGCAGGGGCGAATAATAATAACCTCGTCACCTGGATCGAGTACGGCCAAGGCAGCGTCGAGCAGTCCTTGCTTTGCACCCGCAGTGATTACGATGTCATCCATATTCCAACGGATCCCTGTTTCCGCCGACAGCTTTTCGGCGACAGCCGTGCGAAGCGGCGTTAGGCCGATGGAATCGGTGTATCGGTTCATCCCCGCATTGATGGCGGCAATCGCTCCCTCGCGCACGGATGATGGTGGCTCCGTGATGATTTCGCCGGCCGCCAAGTCGATGATCTGATGGCCGGCCGCGGAAGCTTTCTTGGCTGCCTCACGGGCGGCGGCAGTGCCCGAACTTGAAACTAAAGAAATTCGTTGCGCCAACATGTGCGCTCATCCTGAGTTGATTGTCGGGTTTGTGGAGGTGATCCGCGCCGCGTGGCCGTCGGTATGCGATCTGCTTCGGCAGATATCGCTCTTCCGCCTGGGAAAGCCCATCCTAGCCGAGGAGGTGAAGAGTTCACCGAGACCGGAGACCCCTTTCTCAACACCGGCAATGTCTTCTTCCGATTGAATGCGGCCCGTATTCGAGATTGATGCCGCAGGAGAGTCCACCCCTGCTGCTCGCAGTCTGCCGGAGAATTCACCTATCTCGGCGAGGGGATGCCGATCGCCAACAAATGAGTTCATCTTCGGAAAACGCATGCCGAACTCCTTGCAGGTGCGGTGTGCCAGCCCGACCTTCATCAAGCGATAGGTGGCATGCTTCTATCACCTAGATCAATTACCAACGTTGGTAGTTGGCCGGGCGCCAACTGCGTGCCGCTATAGAATTGAGGCGGCGGTGCTGCTAGGCGCCAATAGGGGACGGTTTGGCCGTTGCTGTCACAAATGCACAAGAACGCGCGTTCGCGCAGTCAATTGCGCCTATATGCAGTGTTCATTGCAGTGAAGTTCGTTGTGCGAGCTGCAGCAACCCGTCGAGGGATCGAATAGACAGCCGAAAGGGCCGCCGCCGCGGCCAGCCCAGGTCCCTTGAAGAGAGAGGAATACGTGCGGTGAGGAATGAAGAACTCCGGGCGTTCGCTGAGTACCAAAGGTATTTCAGCATTGGAGCCTCAACTACTCTGCAGGTCATACGGCCCGCCGAAGGCATTCATCTTGCCAAAATGCGCTCTGCGATGCGCAGATCTTCGGGGCTGTCGATCTCGTACCATCTGAGAGCGTCGCAACGCGCCGCTGCGAGCTTTAGGCCGCGCCTTTCCACCAGATATGCAAGAAGCTCCTCGATGTAGGCCTGAGTAGCTCCGGAGCCGATGATATCGTCCAGCCCTGGAACGATCGTTGCCCTGAGAGTCCGCGCCGAGAATCGTAGCAGGTTCATCGTCTTGAATAGTCTAGGATCATCCCCAACAAGGTTTGCTGCGGTTTGCTTCATGCGGAAACCTGAGATCAAACCGCTATCCGACAACAGAACTGCTGAGCCTTCCATCGATTCATTGAAGGGAGCTACTGCAGCCACATCGGTGGCCTCTCCGATCATCAGATAGCGCAACACATCCCTCTCGAAAAAAACATCGCCCTCGAGAAGAAAGCAGTCTCCGGAAAGAAGCGCGTCGCGCGCCAGCCACAGGGAATAGGCGCTGCCGGTCCTGCCGAAGACGGTCGACTCGACATACTTGATTTCGAGCTCGCCAAAGCGGCTGCCGCAGGCATATTGAATCGCGTCCTTCCGGTAACCGACGACGATCGTCACCTCTTCCACTCCGACGGCTTGCAGATTGCGCAGAGCGTTGTGAAGGATCGGAGTGCCGTTGACTTTGACCAGCGGCTTCGGGCGCAGATTGGTCAGCGGACGCAGGCGGGAGCCCAAGCCGGCCGCGAGAATAACGGCATTCTTGGGAGCATTGGTAGTCATTTCATTCCCTTCCATCGTCGCGGGATTCCCGCCAAGTCATTCCGAGGCGCTGAGGAGTCGATGAGCAGCCTCAGGCCGTCTCTATGGTTGCTGCGGTGGCGTGAAGGCTGCCGGAGTCCTTGGAAATGCGAGCCTACGGTTCAAAGGACATAAATCATGGTGTTCGTCGGTCGTTCTGAAAAAGAAATGAGCTCGTGGTTGTTCTTCGGTGCCTGGTCATAGGGATAGATGAACAGATCGAGCCAAGAGAGGGCAGGACTACACAGTGCGGCCGCGTAAGGTCTGTTACGCCATTTGACGACGTTCCAATAGTAGCGAAGCAAAGAATGCCTCGATAGATTGCAGTGGAGCGTGACGATAGCGCAGGCGGTCGCATCGCAGCAGTCCTTCGAGAACGACTATGTTGTTGTGTGGGTGACACTATTGCCATGGGTCAGGGAGGTGGAGATAGCGCGCTTCCGCACGGGCGAGTTCGTCGTACCTCAATAAATCGAAGACTTCGTCGAGGGGCGCGATATCTGGCTCAATGCCAGCAACGCCGTCCTCGGCGATAATGCGGCCGCAGACGTGCCGCATTGCCGCTATTGCAGCTCGCATGGAGTGGTTGGCCCAAATCACTGTGGAGATGCCGGCATCACGATATGCAGAGACCGGTGTTCGATAGTATTTCGTTGGAACGATTACGACAGGCAGGCAGTTCTGCCAGGAACTCGCGAACGAGAGGATCTCGTCCGCGGTGCTCTTGCGTGAGTGAATGAGGATCGCGTCGGCACCCGCGGCCGCGTACGCGCTAGCGCGTAAAACTGCTTCGTCCATTCCATGGCCGGCGATCAGCGCTTCGATTCGGGCTACGAGAACCAAGTCGTCCGCGACTGTATCCTTCACTGCCCGCAGACGGCCGGAGAATTCGTCGATATCGGCTAGGGGATGTCGATCGCCAACAAACGAGTTCATCTTCGGAAAACAGCTGTCCTCCAGCGCAATCCCGGCAGCGCCACGCTGACGGAGTTTGCGCGCCAAGAGACGCGCATTGTTGAAATTCCCGAAGCCGCCATCGCCATCAACGAGCACGGGCAGCTCCGTCGAGTCCACGATGCGCTCAACCACGTCGACGAGTTGGTTCCAAGACGCTTCGTTGGCATCGCGGTAGCCGAGAGAGCAGGCAATCGACAGGCCCGACGCCCACAGACCTTTAAAGCCTGCCCGCTTGGCGATTACGCCGGAGAGCGCATCATGAGCTTCCATGAGGAAGGAGAGCTCGCGGTTGGAGCAAATCTCATGGCGCAGCATTTCCGCAAGTGAGGAGGCAGCGCATCGATCAGGGCCGTTGGCGAGAAAAGATTGTGATTGATCTTGCATGCCACTCCTTGCAGGTGCGTTGGACCGGCCGGACGTTCAGGGCTGCTTCGTTCAGTTCTTGATCGAGGCAAGCCGCTCCGGCAATCCGCAGCCCAACCGATAGGTGACATGCTTCTGTCATCTCGATCAACTACTAGCGTTGGTAGTTGACTGGGGTCGCAACGTGTTGCACGTCGCAATAGGATGCCGCGGGAGTCGAGGCTAAGCTAAGCCTTAACAATCACAAGATGTTCGATCGTTGGTGGCGGAAATTCAAAGCGCACTCGCTAAACCATCGGCAAACCTCATCAGATCAGCACTTCTTGGCTGCTCGACGTCGAGTACGATCCGACATCTCCATCTCCACCTGCTCCTGGCGATGCGAAGCGTTATCCAAGGCGAGTGGGGAAATGGTTTTGGTCCTCGTGAACGCTGCGGCCGCTCACCTTGTGTTACGCGCCACGCTCTCACGCAGATAAGGGAAGAACTATCGCATCGTAGCCCGCGGTCTTCTTGATCTACATCAACTAATGTCGCGGCTGCTGCAAACGGCGATGTCGCATTTGCGACCATGTCGTAATTGCATCTGATCGCCTATCGTGCCCAATCGATCGCCAATTCTCTCAAGCATTTGTCTCAACGCCAGATTCTCGCGAGCGCCGCAACTGGTACGAGCCTTGCTGTTCCGATCCCAGGTTCTCGGAACTTGTGGAGTAGGGCATGCACGGTATCGTCTGCATTAAGCAGGCTTCCAATTTCGCTCAGATCCGCGTGCGCGTCGTGGCCAACGACTCCATGTGCCACCGGGAGGCCGACCATTATCAACGTCTACGATCTGTTCGCGCGGCGAGCAGTGCCGGAGCTAAGCGCCGAGTGCGGCGGCGAGATAACCGTGCTCATCGATGGCCGCCGAGCCCTACGCAAGGCACTGACCTTCGACGGCGACTACATCGTGCGGTCATTGATTGCGTATTCGCCAGGACGGCACACTGGCGGGCAGTTATGCGTTGGCGACCGCAATCCGCAAGACTGGGAGGGAGGATGGTCCGGCTGGTGTCACTTTCACTGACAAGCAGACGATCGACGGCGACACCGCAAAGGTCGAATTCGGCATTGCGAAGCGGCCCGGCCTGCTGCAGCTCACTTGCGTCGCTATACCCACCATTAAGGCGGAGCAGCACTCCATTCGTGCCGGACTGCGAATCCGCAAACGTCAATCTCGCGTATGCCGATGTCGTGGTCGCCGAGGGTCTTGGGCTCCGATCGGCCAAAAAGTTTCAAATGGTGCGCCAGTTTGCCGCTTTCCTTCGCGCCGAATATGGCTGCTCAGGTCCGCTGGCGCAGAAGGCCTGGATCACCTCCGCCCGGCAGATCGGTCACGCCGGCAAGATCATCCGGCCAAAGCTCTTTATCGCGGCCGGCTTTTCCGGCGCGATCCTGCATCGGGTCGACGTTAAGGGCGCCGACCTGATCGTCGCCATTAGCATCGAGAAGAACGCGCCGATCTTCGAACTCGCCCATGTTGGTAGTGACGCGAACCGGCTGCTGGGAGCGCCGATGATGGCCGCCTTCGCGCGCGTCTGCGGCCGTATTCGTGCGTTCAGATCGCGAGCTAGAGGAAGCTGTCGCGATCGAGGTAAGGTTCGACGCCATCGTGGTCGGCGCCGGGATAGCCGGCATGCCTGGCTACCTATGGCCAAGTTGGACATGAAGGCGTTTCGGCCCAAGCGCGGCGAATATTCGCCAGCGCCCAGTGCCGCTGCACGATCCGTGGCCACCGGTTTTCGAAGGGGATCATGCATAAGCAAGAGACTGAAGCCTTGCGCTCTAATCGTGGACACCAACTACGGAGACTGAAAGATGCATATCGAGCCCTCAGTGAGCCTCGAAGAGAAGCTGTTCTACAACCGCAATCACATCGATCTCGGTCGTTCCCATACCGGGGTCCGCGCGCACAATGCCGTCACCGCAGCTGCTTACGCTCGTGAAAGTCGGCCCCGCGCGTCGCTTCGAGCCGAAGGCCAAGTGCGACGTGGAGATCACCCTCAACGGCTGCATCGAATGCGATACCCACCGCGTCGTTGGCGAGCCCTCTGGCGACATGAAGTGGAGCTATCAGTGCCACGGTTATGGTGTGCTGTTCTAACTTAAGTGAGAGTGGCGCTGCAGCTGACGGTTTGGATTGACCTGTCCCTTCTGGGAGCCTGCTGGGAGAGGTCAACGAATTCGGGAATAGCATTTGCCGAAGCGCGCGAGTGTTCAGGCTGGATGAAGAGCGGAGCAATGGCTTCGCTGAGCGAATAAAACTAGACTCCGCTTAAGACACTCAATCGAACGGCGCAATAGCGGCCTCTTGGCTGCCCTCGTGAGTCGCCACATGGACTTATTCAGCTTCATCGAATGCGCGAAGCAAACGCGCTCTATTAAAGCGCTGTTCGATCTTCTTGTGACCTGTGCGAGCGAGGAAGGCTTCAGTGAAGTCGCTTACGGAGCGCTTACCTTCGCGGAGCCGCCTCGTCTACCGTGGTACCTACCGCCTACGGGGACCGTGAACTTCCCGCCAGACTGGTGCCGCCGTTATTTTGAACGCAATTACCGTATCATCGACCCGGTGGTCAGGCGGACACCAACGCTTCCGGGGCCGTTTGTTTGGGACGAACTCGCCAAACTGGAACCCGGCGAGAAGCGCGTACTAGACGAGGCCAAAGAGGCAGGTCTGAAGCATGGCATGAGTGTGCCATTGTTTGGGGCATTGGGCCGAATATCGGTGGTATCTTTTGCATCCCCATTCGACGAGGCCGATCCTCAGTATCGTATGAGTCACCTCAGAACACTGGCCTGGCACTTTCATAATGCCCTTGCGGAGATCGCGCCGCCCTCCGATAGCGGCTGTAACGGGAAACTTACCCTGTCTGAGCGCGAAAAAGACTGCCTGCGCTGGGTGGCAGAGGGAAAATCGTCTTGGGAAATTGGGAAGATCCTGAAGGTCAGCGAGAATACAGTCAATTTTCATCTTAAGAACGCGATACGCAAACTGGGTACGACGAATCGCACCCAGGCCGCCGTAAAGGCGATTAGCCTCAATCTCATTTGAATTCTAGGCGGCGCCAGCGCTGGCAATTGGATGCTAACTGACCTGAGCGTATGGCGTCCGCTCGCAGGTTTCTCCATGGCATGACGATCCAATCTCGTTGAGAATAGCAGCGAGCTGGATGACGCATCGATAATAATGACAAAAGGCCTGCGCCATCGCCCACGAATTGGCCGCCGCTGGTTCGTGGGCTGTCGCATTTCTGGGACCGCACGGCTTCTGTCAGGTTCAAGACGCTTAACATTATCCGCTGGTGCAATTGCTTTGAAGGTTAAATCAGCAGCTTAGTTTTTGCCGAGCGCCACTGGCACGGCGGTTGCTAGTAGATGCAGCCATCACTCGGGCAAGCGTGAGTGCGTGACATGAACAGGGACGATGCCGTCCTGTTTGGTGCCGATGAGAGGTATTGTGAAAAAGTTAGCGTGGGAGCTTCACCTTGTACGCAAGCTATCCGTTGCGGCCGTTGCAATGTTGGCCTCATCACAGGCTAGCCCCGAAGATGATTGGATGAGAGCTGCTAGGCAGATTTTCAAACCGATCCCCTCGATCGTGCCTGCTGTGAAGGACAATCCGGTCACCCACGACAAAGTCGAACTCGGCAAGATGCTGTTCTTCGATCCGCGGCTGTCAGCCAGCGGGATCATCAGCTGCAATAGCTGCCATAATCTTGGTACGGGCGGAGTCGATGCCGGTCCGACCTCGGTCGGGCACGGCTGGCAGCAGGGTCCACGTCGGGCGCCAACTGTTTATAACGCGGTATTCAATCTGGCGCAGTTCTGGGATGGACGCGCCGCAGACCTCAAGGCGCAAGCTAAGGGACCCGTGCAGGCGCGTGTCGAAATGAACGCGACCCCAGATCATGTGCTCGATACGTTGAATTCGATGAGTGACTATGTGGTCATGTTCAAGAAGGCGTTCCCGAACGAGGCGTCGCCGGTCACCTTTGACAACTTCGCGAAGGCGATCGAGGCCTTTGAAGCGACTCTGATTACACCCGCTGCTCCATTCGATCAGTACCTTGAAGGCGATACGACTGCTCTCAATGATCAGCAGAAGGCAGGATTGAAGCTCTTCATTCAAACGGGGTGCTCCTCTTGTCACAACGGAATCAACGTCGGCGGACAGGATTACTTCCCGTTCGGCGTGATCGAAAGACCGGGAGCAACCCTGCTTCCGGCGTCTGACAAGGGCCGATACGCGGTCACCAAGGCGGCCAGCGACGAGTACGTTTTCCGCGCCGCGCCGTTGCGCAACGTCGCGTTGCGGGCCCCATACTTCCATTCAGGCCAGGTTTGGAGCCTTAAGCAAGCGGTTGGCGTGATGGGTGAAACCCAGCTTGGCATCGAGCTCAGCGATAAGGAAAAGAACGATATTGTTGCGTTTCTGAATTCGCTGACTGGTCAGCTGCCTAAGATTCAGTATCCGAAATTGCCCACACGTACCGACGCGACGCCGCGGCCCTCTTTAGGCAGATAGCACGGTTCTTCAACCGTAGCGGGCATTGCGCTCTTTGAATGCAAAGGAACAAGGCGCAGGCGGCGGGTATCCATCCGAGCTAAGCCGCGGAGAGCGGATCACCTATTGGGGCTCGGGGTTTTCCTTGTGTATCCTGATGAGCTCGATCAGGTTCTCGATGCCGAAGTCGGTGAACGCCATGACGCCGTCGTCACCTATGCCATAAACCCAGATAACGCCGTCCTCTGTGTCCATTCCGTTGGCCACGTCCCAGAGCCAGTCCTCGTCTTCGCCGAGGTCGTTTGCGACGCGACCGATTGTGAAGACGGCATGAACTTTGTTGACGTGCATGGCTATGCCGCCTGAGTGCAGG
>NZ_AXAU01000036.1 GCF_000472965.1 Bradyrhizobium murdochi
ATGCGCACACCTTCCCTGGAGCTAATACGCATATGGTCGAGGCTGAACGAGCCAAGGCCGACAACGGACGCCGTGGAGCCAGTGTCGGTAATACTTTTGTAGGAAAGCGTCCCGCCATCTCTAAGCGTGACCGAACTCGAACTCGTAACCCCGCTCAACAACGGGTCGTTCCAGCTCAGAGGGATGGCTACCATCTAGTCTTCTCCTGGTAGGTTCGATCCAGTTTGTCCCCAGGGGCGCGCCCAATTTCAAATTCCCCGCGCGACAGTACCCCAGGTGCGGCTTTATTGGCGCAGCACCAAGGCATTCGTCTTGCTCGGTTCGGAGAGGCTTTTTTGGGACGACATGACGGCCCATCCAAGGTAATTTCTGAGCTACTTGGCCAGGTCTCACCGCACAGATTTAAAGCGGCAGCAATTCCCTATAATTCACGCAGGCATCGACCCAGTGTGCTTAAAAAGCCACATGATGAAAAATTCGGCGTTCTCAGCACCGCTAACCATGGATTTCATCGTAAGGAGCGACAATTTCATCTCAGTTAATTTGATTGCGAGAAAACGGCAGCAGCTTGGCAGTTGTTGCACAGAGTAAATGTCGGAATAAGGAGTTTGATAGGATCCGATATTTGCGGGAATGGCTTGCAGTTCTTAGGGTCCACAGCTTCCAAAGCACGCAAATAAACTGATAAAAATACTGTATCCAGTGTCGCGCCTCACCAAATCCATTCTCCGGCCTATTTGAAAAGTGCCCTCAATTGTATTTTGAGAAAATGAGGCGCTCCGGCCGGAGGAATATACATATCACGTGGGAGACGATCGCTCCCAAATTCAAAAGCATACTCATCGTGCTAATTTCGTTTCGACTGCCGATATGGAAAGCAATCGGGATGCTGCCGCCTTCTTGTCATAGGTTCTCGATCTCGATTGGGATGACGCGCCGATCAGCCGGGCTGTTGCGGCCCGAGCGCTGCCTCCGGACGCCCGGTCTTGCCTTTTGCACCATCGAGCAACCCCGCGAAAGCGACTCGTCCGGCCGACAAGGAGCCTTTGAGCACATATCGCGCTGCGAACAACAGGCCGACTCCGAAATGGCAGATCCAACGCCAACCCGCAAAGCGCCTAGCATAGAGAATGCCGTTGCGGGCAGACAGATAGATCGAAAGATGCGAACGCTTCTCGGGGATAACGGCAGATCCGATAGTCGTTCCTCCAATGTGGCGAATGACGGCTTTGCTCGCGAAGCCGATGAGGTGCTTTCCCCGGCGACGTCCCCAATCCAGATCTTCCATATACAGGAAATAGTCTTCGGCCATGAGACCGACGTCTTCGACGAACGCTCGCGTTGCCAGAACACACGCCCCGCTTACCGCATCGATTCTGCCAAGATCCTCGACCGACGGTGCACTGCCAACTGGCGCATTCCTTCCCACGGCGATGACACGGCCCGTCATAGGAGACCAATGCAGCCCGTAATTGATGACCTTATTGGGGGTGTCGTCGAAGACGAGGCTTCCGCCAACCATACCGAATCCCTCAGCAGACTTGGCTATCAATTCAGCCAGGCCGCGGCTATCCACTTCGGTATCAGGATTCAGCACAAGCACTGCCCCCCAACCGGGGGCGCCGAGTAATGGCTCAAGCCACGCGTTGACGCCGCCTCCGTAACCAAGGTTCTCGGTCGCGAGCCCAACTCGGACGACATTTGCGCGATTCTGAAATCGGCATTTCGCCACCGAGGCCAATCGTTTCTGCGGCTGGTCAAGAGTATTCGACGCATCGGAAATTCGTTGCAGCGTTCGATCTGATCCCACGAGCGCAGCCAGTAATCTCCCGTAGGCTGCTTCACCCCCATTTTCGCAAATGAGAACTTCAAAGTTATCGTAATCCGAACGAGCGAGCGACTTCAAACAGCGATCGACATCATCGGTATTGCAGTATGAGACGATGATGATGGCGAGTTTGACGCTAGCGTTTGACATAGCCCAGATACCTTCTCGACGCCGATCAGCGACCATCGCCCACGCAAGGGCCTGAGCACATTCGAACGCGGCCGCCGACAGAGCCCGTCCCAGAGAAGAAGTCGCGATCCACTAATGCACATTCAACTCGGCAAGGACGTCGGCGAATGATTAAAATGGCCGCGCTTTTGCTCGACCCCGCCATACGGGGTCAACGCGGTTTGTTCAGGCGCCTTAGCCAGCGAGCTTGAACCGATCCGAGCCGACATAGGTGATTTTCTGCCCCCTTCGCGGCGCGGAATACGGTCAGCATAGTCTTACGAATCGCAATTTCTTGGTCAAGAAAGAACAAGCTGGCCACGATTGTCCACCATAATTGCGGCCCGCGAGGTAGGCAATGGAGGGTAGTTTCCGATCAGACGGAGCCCGATCAGTCTCATCCGATCCGTCGCCCGCAGCAGCAGAGCTCCGGCACCCGACGTGATCGCTTGTCCAGCAAAACTACGGGTACTTCGCGGCGTTCGGCCGATCAAATCAAACCGTTCTGCCTTACACTCTGCCTGCATCGGGAAGTTCGTCGAAGCAAGGGAAGCCCGTTCCCGCATAACGACTTTTGTTATTCAGCGCCACGATGCGTATTTCGGCCGTTAGATATCCGGGCTGGATGGCTTTGCAAAGATTTGGTAAAAATCCGCTTTGGAGCTTGCATGCGCTACTTGATGACGCTGGCCCTGTTGTCGGCAGGTGTGGCTCTTGTCCAATCCACCGTTACCTCGACAGAATCTGCGCTGTGGAGGTGCCGTGCTTCCTCGGGCGCGGAACTCTCACGGCACACAGGAGCTGACAGGGCGGAGGAGGCTTGCAGTAATCGCGCCTTGGCCTCCCCCGGGCAGGCGCTCGAGATGCGCCCCAGCAGCTTTGGGATTACCGTACCTATACCTGTGGCGACCGTTTCTTCCCCGACGCCCGCCCCTACGCCTCATCCGGCGCCTAGCTCGGCCGACGTTCCGTTGAGCTTTAACGATCCCGTCTATGCCAACGTCACGAGCGGCACGAGTCGTATCACGTTGCCGCCGGGTTCGTCCCGAACCGACTTGTCGATCGTTGAGAACTCGGGGGAGCCGACGATTGTTTGCAAAGGCTCTTGTAGTCTCACGCGAGTTCGCATTCAGTCACGAGAGGGCGTGCGCTGCGTCAGCGGCAATATCAATCTAACGTGGGTCTATGTCACGGCTACCGGGGTCGGCAGTGATCATGCGGACGGGTTGCAGTGCTATTCCCCGGGATCGACAGGCACGGTCACGGTCAAGAACTCGACGTTCAAGATGGCCGGAGCAACGACCGCGGGCTACTTCTCGGCCGACAATTGGCAAGGCTCGCACGTCTTCGAGAACGTATTGTTCGAGGGCGGCAATCACGGACTCCGTATCCCGGCAGACGGGGGCTCCTCGGTGAGCCTGAAGAACGTCTACTTTGTGCGTGGCTCGTTCCGCTACGGAGCGTACCTATTCGACGCGGTCAACGGTCGGCGCATCAACATTGAGCAGTGGGAGAACGTGCGCTGGGCGAGCTGGCGGGGCGATGAGCTCGTCCTTGGAGATCTCATTAAACAGCCGTGAGGGTGTGGCGGGCCTCTTCAAGGGGAGCGAAGTCCCCCCTGCGATAGGCCAGCAAACCAAACATCTTCACAGGCTGGGACGAGTGACCCAACGGGATTGAGTGGCCTCGGCGGAGGAAACTGGAGCGGCCCTGTTGCCGGGGTCAAACATCCACATGCCGCTGCCGAGCAGGAACATGATCAAGACGTAAGGAGCATCCCATAGGTGGACCGTGCAGACCGCGAGAGCCAGTCCGCAAATCGTGATAATCAGACCCTTTCGGCATTGGGCCACCTGGAATGAGAGGCTTCTCAGCCGTCCCAGACCGAAGCAAATCGAAAGAAAGCCGCCGGCCATGAACACGAAGCCGGGGATACCGTAGCGAACGGCGGTGACCAACCAGAAATTATCCATGCTGCCGCCCATCCACGACGGACGTACCCAATCATTCAAGCCAATTCCAAAGATCGGGTGGTGCATCACTGATTGCGTCCCGTAGTGCCAGATGTGCACGCGCATGTAGGAAGTGTCCGAGTTGAACGTCAGATATGAAATAAAGACGTCGAAAGGGCTGCGATTGGAGCTCAAGTCCACGACAAAGTAGAGAGTAACTAAAATTGCGGCCAATATTCCCCAACGTCGCGCGACGCTCTTCGTGACTTTGTCCCAACCGATCAACATTGCCTGGACGACAACCGACAGAATTGCCCCCGAGGAAAGGGAAGTGGCGACCGCCATTGCCACAAGACCCGAGCTTAATCGCCCCCCCAGCCGCGCGGTGGCACCAGACACATAAAAGCTCAAGGCGAACGCACTTGAGCAAACGACGCCAAACAGAATGAAGTGTTCAAATGAGCCCTGAGCTCGTCTAAGTCCGAATCTCGCTTCACTGCCAACGATATCGTAAACGGAAAAGATCTTGCCGAACAATTCAATCAAGATCGGCGAGCCTGCGACATTCTCGTACAGCGCAAATGGCAGAAGGAAAAGGACCATGAACACGAGAGACCTCACCATCCGCTGAAACGCGAAGATATCTCGAATGTATCGCCTTGCGAACAGGAACGTTCCGAATGTCTCAATAACAAATATGCCCGCGGATTGCAGACCCTTGTCGATGCCATGAGTGCCAACCAAAACGATCGCGCCCCATATCGCCGCCAACAGCATAAAAATGTCCGGCAGCCGTGTTCGCCCAACCGATCCAGAAAGCCAAGCCATCAAGCACGGAATGAACGTCAGTACCAGCACCAGCCGGTAGGGGGACAAGCGTGTCGGGCCGATGTAGAAAATAACCGGCAGGGCCAGCGAGAAAACGAAGATTGGAATGAGCGCAGAGGTCTTCCGGCTCCGCGTCGACTGCGCCGCCACTTGTCCGCCGGCAGAAGCTCGCGACCTTTCAGCCTGACTAAACGTCCTTGTTGCAATGCTTTCCACCGTCACCATCCGCTATGTCAATGTCCTCACCGTCTCGATGCAAAGTGGCGTCCGATGATCGGCCGAGACAACGAAAGTTTTGGCCATCATTGCGCTGGAAGCCGAATAGGCACATCGGCCGGGGAAAGTTAAGGCCACCTTCAGAGCGATGGCCTGATGACGCTACCGATACCGCCAGCGCATCAGTTGGCGATAGAGCCCCAGGTTCGTACTGATCTTCCAGGCAACGCCGCGCTTCGCATCCGGATCGAGCAAGTGCTGGCGCATGTATTCGGCATCCATGTTGTTCGTCAGACAAAGGCGGGAATAGAGAAAGGATTCGAACCCGCGATGATACCCAAGCTGGATTGTAAAGAGGTGCGTATAACCGGCCTTCAGAGCTGCGTCCCAAACCCGTTGGGAAAAGCGCCCGTATGGGAAGGCGAAAAGAGTAACCTGTCGGCCAAGGCGGTCCTCCAGCATCGATTTCGAACCCCTAAGTTCGCGATCTAGTTCGACATCCGAGGCAGTGGTCAAATCGACGTGGGCCATGCCATGTGAGCCAATCGCAACGCCACCCCTACCAAGTTCCTCAATCATCTCCCAGCTCATATGTCCCGGCGATCCAACGAAATTTACCGGGATAAAGGACATGAAGCCCGGAACCCGACCGGTCTTCACGTAACGAGCATAGACATGCGTGTAGTCGGAAAGAAATCCATCGTCGAAGGTGAGTAGGACCGCACCGGTGCGGCTGGCTTTCGGATCTGGGCATTGCTCCAGAAATCTCTGAGGCGAGACCAGCCTGTCCCCCCAAAGCGCAAGATGCGCATCGAATGTCTCGTGCGTCAGGCACCACGCATTCGAAGGCGAGGCTTCCACCAGCTCGTGATAGTTCAGGACAATCATAGAGTTTCTATCAGATCTGAGACACGCCGGCCCCAGGCTTGCCAGTTCAGTCGGGCCTCGAAGGCGTCGCGGCTCGATTGTCTCAGGCGTGCCAGCCGGTCCGGGTTTGCAAAAGTTTCGGAGATGACCGTCGCATAGTCCGCCTTCGTCGCATTCGGCGGCAACAAGATGCCTGTCTCCCCGTCGCGGATAGCGCTGGGCACGCCACCAGTCGCTGGCGCAATGCTCGGTACGCCATGGGCCGCCGCCTCGCAAAATACGATACCGTAGCAATCTGCCCGGGTCGGCAACAGAAAGAAATCCGCGTCGCGATAGAGTTGATCCAGTCGGTTGCGCTGTTCACGATCATTCTTGTCGAGGTAAGGGATGATCGTCAGGCCATCCTGGGCGACAGGCCCGGGCGGAGTGCATCCGCAAATCACTAGCTCCGCCTCCACGCCCCTGTCCCTTAGTTCAGCGAGGGCCCCAATCGCGATGTCCGCGCCCTTCTCTTCCCAGTTGGCGCCGATGAAGAGGAGCCGGCACGGACCCGACTTGCGGCGTCCAAACACAGAGGCACGATCGGGCGCCTCTTCGAGATTGGCGCCCCAAGGAATGACATGCACCCGCGCACGGTCGGCGCCGTAATCCCTAACCGCAGATTCGGCGGCCCATTCAGACGGGTAGAGGACCAGATCCGCGCGCGCGATTGTGTTGCGTTCCAGGCGTTCAGCGATCTCCCGTGCGGCGCGTGACAGGTTCCGATAGTTAGGATGATAGTTCTCGACAAGCCGAAAGGTCGCGTCGGACGCGTACACGAGCGGAACGCCCTTAGGCACACTCCAGGCAAAGGTTGATCCGGCAGGCGCGAAGACGATATCGGGCGAAACGGCGCGGATTTTGCGCTCGGCGTCCGCCGCATATTGTGCAACGACAGGCCCCGCATGGAATGGGGAAAGGCCCCGCGTGCGAAAGGTACGGCAAAGTTTGGAGTACGCCTTGTACAGAGGCAGGATCGGTGCGCTCAGGGGACCGATATGAACCACCTCGTGACCTTTGTTGGCGAGCGATTTCGACATGTGAAATGGAGTGCCGGACCAGAACCTGACCTCGCTCGCATCGCCGATCGTGGCGAACGCAATTCGCCGCGCCACCTGGCTGCCGGAGATGTGGTTCTGATTCATTCTGTTCCTTTACACAAGGCAGTCACCGATACGGGGAGTGGTACACTTGTGAGTTGTGCGGATCAGCTAGAAATGAGCTGTTCGACTTTCGCCTTCACTGGATGACAAAGCTCTCCTTGTGTCGTGTGCGCGAATGCTCTGGGATGCAAGCTGACCGCGCTCATCCGGCAACCGTCTCGCCGACACGACGATGGATGTCGCCATCGAGATTGCAAGCGGCGCGGGAAGGAAATCACCGACCGCCGACGCGATCCTACCAAGCCTGCTTGTTTCCTGGCGATTCAATGTCCCGATCATCCGATTCACTTTCATCCCTGCCCTGGTACACCAGTTCTTCACCGCACGAGCCGTACTCAAATGCACCCCGGTCGAGGAGTAGCCCTTTCCAAGAAGAACGGGCATGTCTCGGAACGTCTGTCGGATGGTTCGAAGAGAAAGCATGCTCGGTGTTTGAATGATCACACTCGAGCTGTCGCATAGGCAATCCTTCAACGTGGACAACGCCGCTACGGGATCGTGTGCCAGATGCAGGACGTTCAAGCACAGGAAACAATCGAATTTTTCTCCCTGCGCAAGTGTCGCCAGCTCGTCGATACCTCCATAGATCATTTCGACGCCACGGGCGGCGGCGCCGCTGGACACGACGGGGTCCAAGGGCATCGCAACGACTCGCAATCCTCGTTCGATCAGTCTTTTCTCCGTCGCTCCCGATCCGCATCCGATTGACAAGACACTGCGCGCCGCTGGCGGAATTGCGGAAATGACGTCTTCACTGACGGGCTCATAATAGTCCTTCGAGTAAAGCCCACGCGGCAGCTTCGTCTCGGTGTTGAACAGCGGACATGGTGTCTTCCACCGTTCGGCAATCCGGATCAGCGCCTCGGTCTGATCTCTCAGTTCGGCCGCGCTGATGCCGACCCGGCCGACATATTTGTTGGACAGATGATGAACGGTGAAGTCGTCGATGTGAGAAACCGGAACGAACTTCTTCAAACCACATTGCGTGTATGGGTCTGTCGCCGCCGTGCAAAGAAGGTCGTATTTGCCCTCGTGTGGATCCACCAGGAAACCTCCCGACTGGATAGCCGTCCCGAGTTGGGCCTGTGTAAGCACATAGCAGGCCGCATGCTCGTTAGTGAGATGGGCGAGCGTGTAGCGGCCTCTGGAACGGACTGAGGTCGAATCCCAATGGAAATTTTCATGGATGTCGGGGTAGTTCTCTTCGCCATCCGATCCCTTTTCTATTCGCAAATATCCCGCAATTTCGTCCTGTTGAAGCACCGCGGTGACATCCAGGAAGGCCCGAAGATTCTTTTCGGTTATCAGGATGTCGTCTTCGGAATAGATGAACAGGTCGTATTTGTTGGCCCGCTCGGCGAACAGCGGCTTGTGAGCAAAAGGCAGTGACCAGGGATTCTTGGCTGGGGTGCCCACGCGACATTCGACGCCCCGACCGGACTTGTCGATATTTGAGAAGACGACGATGTCGATGTCGAATGGCATGGACCGGTATTCGCGAATCAGTCGCTCCAGGTACCGATCGTTGGAAGTGCCATAACTAGCCAGCGCCACGAGAACTCTCAGCGATGCGTCCCGGCCGTCTTCATGAAGCGCAGTCATGTCAAAAAAAATTCCTTCTTCGAAACCGAACCATGATCGATCTCGCGACGCCAATGGATCGCTCTCTCCGGGCGCCGCAGCAAAGTAAACCTATCTTAATAATACGTCATATTTAATAATATAATCCAGCATGGATTGCTTTACCTCCGAAAAAACAGCATCATAGGATAATTTGATAGCCAATATTAATATTGCGGTGAATTCTCTGGAAACGCAATTATTATCCCCGGACATATGGCTGGCTGGCGTTCTCCAGATGGGATCAAAGGCGAAACGGCATGAAGGTGCTTCTCTACCCTCATTCGATGGAACTGGGGGGCTCACAGCTCAACGCTATTCAGTTAGCCGGGTCGATCCGCGATCGGGGGCACGAAGTGATCGTGCTTTCGGAGGCCGGTCCGCTGGTGGAACGAGTAAGAAAAATGGCGCTCGAACACATCGAGCTCCCGGCGCAACGGGGGCGGCCATCTCCGAAAGTGATCCGCATGATCGGCCATCTGGTGCAGCGTCGCCGTATTGACGTGGTACACGGATATGAATGGCCTCCCATCATCGAGGCCTTCCTCGGCGGAAGGGTGGCCCATCGCACTGCCGTCGTCGGGACTGTGATGTCGATGTCCGTGGCGTCTTTCATGCCCCGCAATGTGCCATTGACGGTGGGGACCGAGCTCATCCGTCAGGCAGCGATTGACGCCGGGCACCTGCACGTCGAGCTGCTGGAGCCACCAGTGGATACAAGAGCCGACAATCCGTCCATCGACGGGAGGAGCTTTCGCGCCGATCAAGGTGTCGAGCCGGATGAAGTCCTTCTCGCCATGGTTTGTCGGCTGGTGCCAGACCTCAAGCTCGAGGGTCTATTGTCAGCCTGCGATGCAGTTCGTGAGCTGGCGGTGGCGGGCCATCGGGTGCGGCTGATGATCGTTGGTGACGGCCGGGCGCGCGGCGATGTGGGCAGACGTGCCGAAGAGGTCAACGCGGCTGCTGGTTACAAAGTCGTGCTAATGGCCGGCGAGATGGCCGATCCACGCCCTGCCTACGCTGCGGCGGATGTGATCATCGGCCAAGGTGGCTCGGCATTGCGAGGAATGGCGTTCGGAAAGCCCCTTGTGGTCATCGGCGAGGAAGGCTTCAGCGAGTTGCTGACGCCCGAAAGTGCACCGGTCTTTCTGCAGCAGGGATGGTATGGTCTTGGATCCGGTTCGTACGGAGCGGGGGCACTGGCGCTGCGCATGGCGCTCGAGCGGCTTGTCAGGTCGCAGGAACTGCGTTGCGAGTTGGGGCTTCTTGGCCGCCGGCTGGCGGAGCAACGATTTAGTCTGAGTCATGCAGCCGAAGTTATCGAGAACCTGTACTCGTCCGCAATGCGGAATCCCGAGCCTTTCGAGCGCGTGCTTTCGGACATCGTCCATGTCTCCGCTGGATTGATCGGCAGCAAAATCGGGCGAAAATATCAACGATGGGTTGGCAAGGCGTCGACCGAGGACAGTAACGCCCGCGACCTGATAGCCGCAGTCCTTGCGAACGGTAAGCGTAGCGAGATGCTGTCTCTCTCAGGTGAACGTGCGAGTACAAAATAGCCCCGCATATGAACGTTCCGCGCCAGTGCATATCAAATGCCGGCGCCCTCACGCCTCACTCGGAGATGTCAGTGCAGCGAAGAAGAAGCGGAGGTTCTCAGTACCCCAGCTCGGATCTCAACGCGTTTGCGACACGCACTTGATCCCCCTCGGCCATTTGTGCGTAGATCGGAAGCAAGATCGCGCGATCCTGCGCGAGTTCGGATTGACGCAAATCGTGGCGCTGCTCACCGCTTGCATAGGGCGCCTCGCGGTGCGCGCACATGATCCCGCGTCGGGTGGCAATGCCTTGATCAAGAAGGTTCTGCATCAGCGTTCTCTGATCGACCCGGTCCGGCAGGCGCACGCAGTAGCTCTGCCAGTTGGATCGGGCCCACTCCGGTTCGTGCGGCAGGATCAATCCTTCCAAATTGCCCAGGAGTTCGCTGTAGCGGGCCGCGAGTGCGCGCCGACGCGCGATCAGATCAGGAAGCCGTTCGAGCTGTTTTCGCCCAATGGCAGCCTGCATGTCCGTCATCCGATAGTTGAAGCCGACAAACAGGTAGTTTTCGAAGATGACTTGCGGTGAGCCGTGCCGCACCGTGTCGGGCACGTCCATTGCATGCTGACGCCAGAGCCTGAGCTTGCGGTCCTGATCCGGATCGGACGTCGTCAACATGCCGCCCTCGCCGGTCGTGATGACCTTGCGAGGGTGGAAGGAGAAGCAAGCCATCGCTCCGTGCGGCTTCCCGATGAACTCCCAATCGCCATGGATGTTGATCTGGCTGCCGATTGCGCAGGCGGCGTCCTCGATCAGGGCAACACCATGGCGATTTGCCAGTTCGACAAGTGAGGTCAGATCGCACGGCATGCCCATCTGGTGAACGGCCAGGATCGCACGGGTGCGTTCGGTAATGGCCTCGGCCACGCGCTCCGGATCCAGATTGTAGGTGGCAGGATCGATATCGACAAAAATCGGGGTCGCGCCGCAGTAGCGGATGCTGTTGGCGCTTGCGATGAAGGAGTGGCTCGCGGTGATCACCTCGTCGCCGGGCCCGACGCCCAAGGCAAGCAGTGCGAGGTGCAGGGCAGTAGTGCAATTTGACACCGCAACTGCGTGAGGCGCGCCAACCATTGCGGCGAATTCGCGCTCGAAGGCCGCCACCTGGGGCCCTTGCGATATCCAGCCGGAGAGAGCGACCTCGCGCGCGGCATCGGCTTCAGTCTCGTCGAGACACGGTTTTGCGATCGGGATCATGAAGCCAGCGCCTCTTGTATGCGGGGTATCAACGTTTTACTTAACTCCGGCCTACGACGAAATGTCTCTATTCTCGAAACGAATGCGGCCGGTCTCAATAAATGTCCGAATTGTAGATATAAGGCGTGGCGACGCTAGCGCGCTGAGCCGCTCGGGCTCGCCGGAGATCTGGTGTTGATCCAGCTTATTGACCAACTCATGTTCGGTGAAAGCAACCATGATACAGCCTTGCTCAGCGAAGCGCTTTGCGGTTGCGAGCTGGTGGTCGTTGCGGTGTTCGCCCAGACTCGCCCGACGAGGCATGACTATGATCCGCTTTCCAAGCTCGAGAGCAGTAATAATAGAGCCCATTCCGGCATGGGAAATCACAAGGCTTGCCGATTCGACGCGTTTGCGGAATTCGGTCGGATCGATAAACCGCTCTGCGCGGATATGTTTGGAATGGTAGTCTGATGGGCCCGTCTGCGCAAAGACATCCGTTCTTCCGTGCGCGCCGGCCCATTCGTCGATTGTTCGGATCAAACGGTCAAACTGACCCTGCGTTCCGACTGTCGCGAAAATCATAGCACCGAGCCTGTGTAATGGGGTCCATTAGGTCGCGCCAGGTGAGGCCACTGGGTCAACCAGAGGTCAGCGCAACGACCAATTCTGTCTCCCGACATCGAAAGCTGTTCGACGTTGGCGATGCTGTCGAGCCAGATAGTGCGCGCACCCATCATTCGTCCGAACCGCAGCGCTAGGTATCCCGGAGCCGCACCGGTCGAAACCACGATATCGGGCTTTTCACTCCAAACGATCCAGGCCAACCTGCCCGCAGCCTTCAATAGCCCGATCTTAGTCCAGCGGTTGGCATCATTGACCAGGTAGAATTTATGGCCTGGCACCTGCGCGCGATATGACTCATGGACTGTGACGAACGTGACTTCGCAATTCTCGAAAGCGCGTTTGATACGCAACAGCTGCACCCAATGCCCGCCGCCCGAAGAGACCGCCAGCAATTTTGTGCGAACGCTGTGCGACTGTAGCGTGCTGTTATTCCGCAACCTCTTGCGGTGAAAGACCGTACTCCGAAGCATCGGCTGGCCTCCTAAAACGCTGCGAGACTCGCATGGGCCCCGGCGGGTCGGATTTTTCGACTTCTCGTGCCCGCGGATCCCTACATTTAATTAATTTAGTTTAATTCAATATTCAAAATAAAGGCCAGATTATTTAAAATCAAGATATTTCTTTGTAGTAAAGGCGCGCCCGATTCCATCAGCCCGATCGAACACCGAGCTTCGCACTCATTTACGCGTTCATTTAGGTGAGTCTGCCGATAGCGCCGTACGGGAAGTCTCGTCGCGCTGCCAGCGATGAACTCCGCTTCGCAAATCCATGGTCGCCCTGCACCGGGCAGCAATGTTGACAGCACAATAAATTAACAATGCGGGCCAAAAATGAGGTTTTTTGAACAAGGCAATAAGCGTCCGGTTATTGCCTTCCCCTTTGTTCACGCGCAGCTCTGGAAAGCGCCGGGCGAGCTCGAATGTTCCCCTATAGGCACGAGTTCTGACTGCGATCAACTGCAGCACAGTACGTGGGGGGAATACCGTGGACCTCGCGTATGGCAGTGTCTCTCGCTCTTCTGGTTTGAACTGAAGGCGAACATAGGTATCGTCAGCAATGACGTGGGGAAACTGTCCAAATCGCCTGCGCCCCGCCTCGGATAAGGCGTAGACGCCGGACCCACCAATCCCCTCGCGCGAAGATGGCAGCCGTGACCGAATTCCGTAGTATTTGCGAACGAGCCAGGAACAGCCCGTCAGATTGATATGGGCCGTGGGTGCCACAGCCAAAACGTCGCCTTGCTCTAGGCGTCTTGCCAGAGCTCGAATAGCATCAACGGTAATAACAATATCGGCGTCAGCATAGATCCGCGGAAACACGCCTGAAATTTGATCTCCCAAGTTCAGGGCGTCTGTTTTGCTTGCGATATCCGATTCGACAACATGGACGGTTGGACCGAAGCGCCGGGCGACGTTCGCGGTGTCATCTACACACCCGTTACAAACGACGACCACGCCGATTTCGCCTGAAGCCGAGTTGGTGACCCATGGATTCAAGGTCCGTGCAATCACGGAACTCTCGTTGTGGGCTGGGACGACGATCGAAATCATGGCTAGCCAGGTCGAAGTGGATTAAACTTGAGTGTGTCTTTGAGGCGGAGATCGCTTCGGTCAACCTCAAGGCACTGCTTCAGCCTCACCATGTGACTTGCGCGGGTGCGGCGCGGGCCAGCGTTGCGAAATCCACCTGCGAACCTTGCGACAACCATCCCGACAGCACCGCCGCACTGGAAGCGTTTGCCTCCTCATCCGCGAGCAGCGGCAGTGCTTTCGATATCACGAAGCCACCGTCTCCCTCTGGTGGGTTGCCACGAGCGATCCGCGTTCGGCTCGCCACCATTTCACGAGATGGGCAAGCCCCTGTTCGAGCGGCACGCTGGAGCGGAAGCCCAGCAGGCGCTCCGCCTTCCCTGTCGAGGCCAGCCGGCGCGGCACCGGATTGACCGATCGCTCCGGCGCGAATTCCGGCGTCAGGCCACGATGCCCCATCACGGAAGCAAGAGTCGTAGCAAGCTGCAACAAGCTGGTCTCGGTCCCGCTGGCGACGTTGAACACTTCATCGGTGAGCTTTGCCCGCGCTCCCAAAATATTGGCGCGAGCAATATCGCGAACATGGACGAAATCCATGGTTTGCTGGCCATCGCCGAAGATGATCGGGGGCAGGCCGGCTTCCAGGCGCTCCATCCAGCGGATCAAGACCTCGGTATAACGGCCATGGATGTCCATGCGGTCGCCATAGACGTTGAAATAGCGGAAGGCGACGTAATCGAGCCCATGCATGTCGTTAAAGGTGCGGAGCAGCCCTTCGTTGAAGGCCTTGGCCGCCCCATAGAGGGTACGGTTGTCGTAGGGATTCTGCCGCTCGGTCGTCGGAAACTCCTCTGCCATGCCGTACACCGATGCAGAGGACGCGGCGATGACTTTCTCGACATTGTGCTTGACGCAAAGCTCGAGCAGATCGAACGTTGCATCGACCATGACCTCCATAGCCAGGCGCGGCTCGGCAGCACAGTGAGTTATTCGAAGTGCTGCCTGATGAAAGACAATATCGGCCGCCTGTACCAGTCCTTCCATGAGTTCGCGGTCGCGGATATCCCCGTGGACCAGGCGCACGGGACCCCGTGACATGGCGCGCCGAAGATTTTCCGGCCGCCCCCTCACCATATTGTCGAGTGCAACGATTTCGACACAGCCCTCGTTGCACAACAGGTCGATGATATGCGAGCCGATAAAGCCCGCCCCGCCCGTGACCAGAATGCGCCTACCCTTAAGATCAGCCAAGATGCTCTCCTGTTGTTGGGTCTCGACAAGCGATCGTGCATGACACGTGCTTTAGCCGAGATGCCTTAGGCAGCCTCGACAAGTACCGCCTTTTGCAGCTGAGCCACGACTTCTGCCACCTGGTCCCGCCGCAGTTCCGGATAGATCGGCAGCGAGAGGAATTCGTTCGCCAGCCGTTCAGTGACGGGATAATCGCCTGCGCGATAGTCAAGATTCGCGTAGGCTTTCTGCAGATGGACCGGAACCGGATAGTGAATGCCCACACCAATTCCGCCTTCCTGCAGCAACTTCAGCGCCTCGTCACGCCGGGGAAGCCTCACCGCATACACGTGATAGACATGCCGGCTGTGGGTCGGCGCTCGGGGGCGTTCGAAAGGAAGCTTCTCCAGCAGAGAGTCATATTGCGTGGCCACTGTCCGGCGCCCCTCGGTCCAGGATTCGAGGTGGTCCATCTTGACGTTCAGCACGGCGCCCTGAATGCCGTCCATGCGGAAATTATAGCCGGCGACGACATGATTGTATTTGGATTCCTGGCCCCAATCCCGGAGCAGCGAAATTCGTCGTGCGAGGTCCGGGCTGTTGGTAACGACCGCTCCGCCCTCGCCGTACGCTCCCAGATTCTTGCCCGGATAGAAGCTGAAGCAGCCGAGATCGCCGATGGATCCGGCGCGCCGGCCCTTGTATTCCGCACCATGAGCCTGCGCCGCGTCCTCGACGACGACGAGCCCGTGGCGGCGAGCGATCTCCATGATCGGATCCATGTCCGCCATCAGTCCGTGCAAGTGCACAGGCAGGATCGCCTTTGTTCGCGGCGTGATCGCGGCCTCTATCAAGGCCGGGCTCATTGTCCAGGAGATCGGGTCGACGTCGACAAAGACCGGCTTGGCACCGCAGTACAGGATCGCTGCGGTCGTGGCGACGAACGTCATTGACACGGTGATCACCTCATCGCCTGGCCCGACGTTGGCCGCGAGCAGCGCAAGGTGCAACGCCGAGGTTCCGCTATTGACCGCGCGGCAGTGATCAACGTTGCAATAGGCCGCAAAGCGATCCTCAAAGGCGGCGACGTCCGGTCCCAGAACAAATTGAGCGCTGTCGATGACCCGCAAAACCGCGGCATCAACCTGTGGCTTTATCTGGCGATATTGAGCCTTCAGATCCAGAAAAGGTATCAAGCGGTTATCCTCACCGGGCGAACCCCGATCCATTAATTCATTTAAACTGTTATTTCGGCCAAATTAAATCATATAAACTGGGCAATGAAAATAGCCACGCAGGGGAATTTAGGTTGAATTTAATCCTTGATTAACGGTCCGCGGATTCCATTGCGACGTAGCGCGGCTCTCGAACCTGCGCGGGTACGCCAGCAACAATAGCCTGTGGTGGAACGTCCTTTGTCACCACCGAGCCGGCGCCCACGATGGCTCCGGTGCCGATCGTGATACCGCAAAGAATGGTGGCATTGGAGCCAATGGATGCCCCGCGGCCGACGTGGGTTCGTTCCACCTTCCAGTCCGCTGGTCCCTGCAGCTTGCCGTCAGCAGTGGTTGCCCTCGGGTATTTGTCGTTGGTGAACATCACGCCGTGCCCGATGAAAACCTCATCCTCGATGGTCACGCCTTCACAGATGAAGCTGTGCGAAGATATCTTGCAGCGCGCGCCGACTTTCGCGCCGATCTGAATTTCCACGAAAGTTCCTATCCTCGTGTCGTCTCCGACCGAGCAGCCATAGAGATTAACGAGATCGGGATGGAATATTCGGACGTCGCGACCGAGCTGCACGTCCTTCGCGATAGGCATCTGCTATCTCCAAGCTCTTCAACACCTTGCAACAGTCTCATAGACGCCGCAGCCTAAGCCACGGCGCAGTCACGACCAACCCACCCGCCACTCGATAAAGATGATGCAGCAAAGGATGTCCGGTAACCATCAGCCCGAGCCACCAGCAGAGGGCGCCGACGCCGCCTGCAGCGACCAGGCCGACGAAGGATGGTACGATGCTCGCTTCAATGAGCGCCGCGCAGACCATCACCCCTGAAGCGGTGATAGCCGTCACCACGGCGCTTTTCAGCAGAGCACGAGAGAGCTGTTTCGGTTCAAAAGTAAGCCGTCGACCGATGAAATACAAAGCCACCGCAGCCTGGAACGGGAGGGTCAACAATGCTGATGCTGCCACGGCTTCGGCCCCAAAGAAAGCCGCGCACAGAATGACGAGAAGCGATGGTGGCAGGGAGATCAAAGACGAAGTTAGCGCATCGCGCACGCTTCCAGTAGCCACCAGCGTGGGATAGCTCAAACAGGCCGCGAACAAAGCCAAATTCGCAACGCAGAGAAAGCGAACCAGAGGCACGATTTCCAGCCAGCTCTGACCGAGCAAGATCAGAATGATCGGATGTGCCATGATCGCGATGAAGAGCAGAAAAGGCCATTGCACAACCGAAAGCAGCTCAACCGCGTCAAGATAGGCCCCCCTCAAATTCGATGCATCTTTGCTCCTCGATACAAGGGCGGGCATGATGATGGGATTCAAGACCTGCACAACGAGCTTGTCGAAAACCTGAGTTATACTCGTGGCACGGCTGTACAAGCCGACAGAGGCAAAGTCGAGAATCTTCGCCAAAAACAACTGCGGCGACAGGTTGTACAGCACGTTGATGACGCTTACGCCGCTGGAATACAGGCCAAAGCCTACGACATCGCGGAACTGTGCAACCGAAGGCCTGAACGCGCCGAAATCGCGATGCTGTCTCAGCAACATGATAGTCAAGACCACGTTGCCCGCTACGCCGCCCCACACCGGCGCCATAAAGCCAAAGTTCAACATTGCAAGAACAATGGATACCGCGGCCGCAACGACGCCGGATGCAAGATTGCAAATGGCGAGCTTTCCAAACTCCATATCACGGCGAAACAGACCGGTAATCGTTCCAGAGAATGGTACAAGCAGGAAGTTCAGCGCCGAGACCGCGATCCCTTTCTGCAAACTTTCCTGCTCGAACAATTGTGACAGAACGCCCGAAAGTGCGAGCAGCGCCAGTCCGACAAGTGCCGAAATTCCAAACGTGACCGTAAAAGCAGTCTGCACACTGGCGCGCGACAACTCGCGCTTCTGAATCAGGTAATTGGCACCTCCGAACTCCTGGAAGGACGCGGCAACGACTGCCGTCGCAGCATTGACGACCGCATAGATACCGAACTCAGCGGGCGTCAGCAGACGTGCCAGCACGGCAACCGTGACCAAGAACAGCACAAGATTGCCGTACCGTTCGATCGCGGAAAAAATGATCGAACGGTGCACCGAGCGTTGCGAACCTGGCGCGACGCTTGACGGATCGGGCTGATCGAGGCCGCTCATGTATCAGGCCATGGCTCTGACCGGCCTTACTGGGCTTCGCCTTCCCGTCAGCGGAACGGGACGGCCCTGCTCGGCTATCGAACGTGATGCCGCCTCGAGAATTTCAACCACGCGCAGGCCCGACATGCCGCCGGAGATTGGCGGCGATCCTGTACGCACGCAATCGATAAAATGCTCGATCTCGGTCTGCAGTGCCTCCTTCGCAGAGATATGAGGCGCCCACATGTCACCGGCGCGATATCCGATCCGGAATTGATGGGCATTTTCGGACGAGCCGCTGAGGGTAATGCCCTTGTCGTAGACCTTGATTTTTTCGCTCGGCTCAAGATCGTCATAGACGATCATCTTCTTGCTGCCGCCTACAAAAGTTTGACGAACCTTGATGGGGGAGAGCCAGTTAACGCTCACATGAGCCACGCATTTGCTATCAAAGAACAGCGTGATATGGGCCATGTTCTCCGGTGTGCCGGTCACATGGCACGACCCCGTCGCCGAGACAGCCACAGGATCCTCATTCAGAATATATTGAATGATCGATAGATCATGGACCGCCAGGTCCCAAATGACATTGACATCACTTTGGAACAGCCCAAGGCTTGAGCGCGTACTGTCGTAGTAATAGATGTCGCCGAGTTCGTCCTTTTGCACGAGCTCGCGTATCTTCTGAACCGCCGGCGTATAGAGAAAGGTGTGGTCGACCATCAGCGTCAACCCGCGCCGATCGGCCTCGTCGATAAGTCGGCGCACCAATTCCGCGCTTGGCGCCATTGGCTTCTCCACCAGAACATGCTTGCCGGCCCTGAGAGCCGAAAGTGCCAATTCGTAGTGTGTTCGCACTGGCGTAGCGATGGCGATTGCATCGATGCTCGGATCCTTGAGCAGGTCCTCATAGCAGCCAGTGGTGGCCACGCCCGGATAGAGGCGCTCGCTCGCCGCGCGCTTCTCCGGATCAAAGTCGGCGACGCCGACGAGGCGAGCGGATGGGTTACTGACGAAGTTGCGTACAAGATTCGGCCCCCAATAGCCGTATCCAACGACGCCTATACCAATGCGGCTATCTTGCATGAGCTGTCCTCGATTCCTTTACTTCCGTGCCTTGCTCCGGCTCGCGGCACCGCAGTGGGCGCCCGTCGAGATGGTAGATTTGCGACCAGCGACCGCGCTAAGGCAGCCGGCGTTGCCGAAGGCCTCTCAGCGCATAGTTCACCAAGATCGAATTTCGTGACGGCTCACTCGCGACCGCACCCACCGCAAGTCGAAGGCCAACATTTGAACTTGTCTTCATGCAATGACCGCCATGCAATAATTGCGCTCAGTATTCGCGGATACTTTCGTCCAATCCGCGGAGCAAGGGATAGAGGAAGTAAGAGATCACACTACGTTGCCCGACTTTCATTTCTGCCGTAACGGCCATGCCGGGGATCAACTGCGTACGGGCTGAGGGCAGCCGAAGTTGCACGTCGGACAAATCGATCAGTACGCGGTAATAGGGAACTGTCGTGCGACGCGCAGCTTCGGCTTTAGGATCTGGCGCAAAGGAGTCCTGGCTGATGACGCGGACCGTTCCTGTTCCCGTCCCGTATTTCTGGAAGGGGAATGGCTCGAACTTGATCCGCACCGGCTGGCCTACAGATATTTGCCCGACATCCCTGCCCTCGACGTTGACCTCCGCCTGAAGCGGTACATCCCGCGGGACAAGCACAAAAAGCGTTTCCGCTTCACGCACGACCGAACCGATCGTACGGCTGGCGATCTCCAGCACGATAGCGTCTGCCGGGGCCCTTAATACGATTAGTTGTCGGCGCAGTTCGACTTTCTTCAACTCTTCCGCAGCGCTATCTCGCTTTGTCAGCGTCTCGACAAGGTCCTGGTACGCCGTGCGGCGAAAATCCTCGGCGAACACTTTCTGATCGGCTCGTGCTTTGTCCACCCGATGCGCGTAATCGGCGATATTGCCGCGTACGCGAGCCAGATTGCTCTCGACTTCGAGGCGTGCATCGCGGGAAAGCAGGAAATTCAGCTTTGATCCGACTTCCTTGGCCATTAACGTGCTGCGCATTGCCTCGATCGACTGCATGTTATCAAGCCGCTGCACCAGGACTGCTTCTTCGCTCTGCGCTGTTTTCAAATTGGCCTGAGCGGAAGCGATCTGCGCATCAAAATTCTGCATCTGCGCCTCGCGAGCCGACTTCCTTTGAAGGAACATCTTTCGCTGCAAGACGGCATCGGCGTCACCGAGGTCAGTTACGATATAATCGGTGCCAGCCAACTCAGCTCTCAGACGCGCAATCGATGCATCGAAAGCGGCAACCCTGTTTCGCAACTGGTCGTGGTCCGCCTGCGAGAATGTCGGATCGAGCGTCGCCAGCAGGTCACCGCGGTTTACCCGATCGCCGGCCTTGACATGGATATCCCGGATAACCGAGGTCTCCAGCGGCTGCACCACGAGGTTGGGACGCATGGTAACCAGCTTGCCTTGGGCCGTCACAATCATGTCAACCTGTGACACCGTGGCCCAGGTAACCGCAGCTACGATTAGTGCAAGAACGCAATAGAGCGTTAGCCGTGCGAAACGCGGCGGCGACCGTTCCTCTACTTCGATTGCATCGGACTGAAATTCGGCGATCAGGCGCGGTTGCCGGGAGGCCCTGAACAGCCTTCCCCGACGCCGCTCAACCTTTCGGGGCTGCGCCAACTTATCCGCTTTCGCGATGGCTCGCGGTTTCTCCGTCTTCATGCGATTTGCTTCGTCTGCTGGTTCCAGAGATGCCGGTAGATGGTGCACTTCGAAAGCAAATGATCGTGACGATCCACGTCAACGATTTGACCGCGGTCGATCACCAGGATTTCGTTGGCATCCGCGAGCATCGACAGTCGATGGGAAACGATAATAACGGTCCGTCCTTCGGCGATCCGCCGTAAGTTGCGGCGGATGATCATCTCGCTCTCGGAATCGAGCGCACTGGTCGCCTCATCGAGAATGAGAATACGGGGGTCGGTGATAAGTGCCCGAGCGATCGCAAGGCGTTGCTTCTGACCGCCCGACAGGTTTGAACCGTTCTCTTCAATCATCGTATCGAAGCCACGCGGCAAGCGCTCGATGAATTCGTCGGCGCCGGCGAGCTGCGCGGCCCTTACTACTTCGGCAAACGTCGCATCGCGCTTCACGCAGGCGATGTTGTCTCGAACCGTACCTCGAAACAGAAAACTGTCCTGCAGAACTACGCCGAGGTTCCGGCGCAGATGCTCGAGCTCGAGCTCCCGGGAATCGTAGCCGTCGATCCGCAGCAAGCCCTGCTGCACCGGATACATTCCAGCAATCAGGCGCGTGAGCGTTGTCTTGCCCGAGCCGCTTCGGCCGACTATTCCGAATACCGAACCGGGCGCAATCGAGAACGACACGTCATTCAATGCCGGCGCACCTTCGGCACCGTACCGAAAGGAGACGTTTTCGAACTCGATTTTCCCGGTCAGATCCGGCCGCAATCCGTCGCGGTTGCCGTCCCTTTCCGGCTTTTGGTTCATCACCTCGCCTAGCATTTTAACGGCCAAGGCGACTTCCTGATATTCGTGAACCATGGTGACCATTTGAACCAGCGGCCCAGAAACCCGCCCCGCTAGCATATTGAAGGCTACCAGTGCGCCGATGGTCAGTTCGCCGCTAAAGACGTCGAGCGCACCCAGGCCAATGATCCCAAGCGTCATCATCTTCTCGAGAAATCCGGTGACTGCCTGGGCGGCCGCTGAAATCCTCTCGACTCCGAAACGCATGGACACCGCTTGTGCGCAGCGGTCATCCCAAGTCTTGCCCTGCAATGGCTCCATGGCCAGCGACTTCACTGTGCGCATGCCGTGTACGGTCTCGACCAGCAGCGCCTGCCGCGCCCCCTCCGCTTGGTATAGATCATAGAGTCGCCGGCGAAACGGCCCCATCAACAAGGCAACAACGAGACCGCTGACAGCGGTGAAGGCCAGAACGACAGAGGTCAGCTTCAAGCTGTAGAGCGCCAGTACCGGAATGAACACCAATAGCGACAACGCGTCGAGTGTTGTCAGAAAGAGCCGCCCCGTCAGGAATTCACGAATTCGCCCCGCCTGCTGCATATGCTTCACGAGAACGCCGGCCGAAATGTGCTCGAAGAACGTTACAGGCAGGCCGAGTAGATGGCCGAATGTCTTGGTCGCTATTCGGATGTCGACCTTGTTCGTCGCATAGAGCAGCAGGTAGCGCCGCAGGAAACCGAATATCGCATCGAAAGCCAGGGCAGCGGCGGCGCCGGCCGCCAGCACGTAAAGCGTGGTGAAGCTCTCATGCACCAGGACTTTATCGATGACCAACTGAAAGAAGATGGGGAGCGCGAGACCGAGCGCGTAAAGCAGCACGGCACAAATGGCCACATCGGTGAACAGCCGCCACTGACGCAGCAGTTCGGGGACGAACCAGCGAAGCCCAAATTTCTTCCGGCCATCCGACAATATGTTGTCGCGCTTTATCAGAATGGCGTCCCCCCGCCATCGCGCGCAAAATTGCTCTTGGCCAACGACGAGCGGCTCATTCTGACGCTCGGCAAGCGGGTCAAAAACAACAACCGCCGCGATGCCATCAGACATCTCCGCAGCGCGAAGAACGACGACCCAATTGCCGTTCGAGAGGCGGAGCATAACCGGATATGCCTGCCCCATCCGGAAGAGAACGCCCCAATCAAGCTGCGCGGCCTGCGCGCGCAGGCCCGCCTCCTTCGCCATCCGAAGCAAGAGGTCGACCGAAGTCGGAGTGCCGTCGACCGCATAGGCATGCCGCAGGCGCTCGGCTGGCAGATCGATGCCGTGGTGAGTGGCCACCCTGGCTAGGCAGTCTAGTGCGGTCTGTGGACGCGCGTCTTTCGACGCCGCAATGGGCACTTGCGCCGAGCCAGCGCTATCGGTTTCAGCGGAAATTGCTTGAGACATTCGGGGACCGTGGGCTGTTCGGAGCGGGTTGGCCGGTTGGCGAACCCGCTTGTGACGGATCGGTGCGCCGAACTGCGCCAGCGTCGACCAGGCCCTGAAGTGCCTTCTGCATAACCTCGACCGAGTTCGCAAACGACTCCACCGAGAAGATCAGTCTTTGACGGAACACCCGTTTCGGCGCGTTGTTTGCGTCCCGTTCCGTCGGTGAAAGGCTGAACAGGTCCACACGCACGATCGAGCCGCCCACGGTGATTTCGCCAATCCCGTCCGTAAAGAGTTCCGTGTCCATTGTGGTGACTCCTATGCTGCCAATTCTGGCCTGAAGATCAATGCCATAGCTTGTCCAATTGAAGTCGTCGGGAGACATACTCGAACCGCCGCAGGCCAAGCGCCCGTGTCTCCGGCCGAATCGGAGAGTCTTGAGAATACATGGGCAAGCATTTGAATCGGCACGACAACAAAATCCGAAGCGGTTGGTGAAAATAATTCGCATTTAATATCCGTTTAAAAGCTCCCGTCAATTCGATTCTAAAATTAAATGAAGCGTCGATGGCTCCGTGTCGCTGGGAGAATCCGAATCGAACCGGATCGCCGGGCGCTTTCCTACGTTGCATTCGAGCCTTGATCACCATTTAACCCTCTGGCGGAATTCCCGAAATTAACAATGGTCGCTCTACTTCCGATCTGCCGCAGGATGCGGGAAAACAACCTAGGGTTCCAGAAATAACCTTTTGAGCGTCTATCAAGCTTAATCTTGGGGACCTGTTGCAGTCGATTGGGCTCTCGCTAAGTTGCAGCACATGCCAAAGCGCGATAGGCCGCACATGAAGGATGATCTGACGGTTCGTTACGAGGAAATTCTCCGCCTGCGAGAAGAACTCGAGAGGCTGCTCGCCCGGTCAAAACAACCACATTCCCGGAAAAAATCGAATTCGCGCAAAACCCCTAACCCCTCGCGCGATTGAACCGCCATATTCCCCGAACAACGGCTATCCCGCAAACCGTGCCGGGCGCGTTGCAGCGGAGCTTAGCTTGTCCCAAGCGGTGCCGGCCGTGTTCATGGATGGTACTTCAGATCCGCGACGGATGGTCACGCCACCCGAATTCAATCCGCCTCACCTCTTTTGGTCCATGCCTTTGAGCCACAGCGTATTGGAAGCGTCACATTAACTACCATCATTTAATTTGGACAGCAGATTTCTTTCCTGTTATATTTAAATGCCTCAAATCCTCGGCCGGAGGCTTCAACCGGCGTCCGGCCCCACACGATTACTGGTGCGGCCGCCGGGCGGCGAGATCACAGGCGGCGCAGCGAGCACCACAATGCTTCAAACTAGTATGTTAAATGTCGAGAAAAGCCGCAGTCCTCAGGCCGGTCCGGCGCCCAGCGACGATGCCGGATCTGGCGGCGTGGCGGAGCTTGTCAATCTCGCGTTGGGCCTGTTGCGACGCCAATATCTCGTGATCATCCTTACCGCGGTATTCGCATTAACATCCTGTATAATCTACCTGCGGATCACCCCACCGACCTATACCGCGCGTGTGCAAGTCCTTCTGGCAAACCCCCGGGCACAGTTCGTTCAGCAGCAGTCGATACTTTCGGAGCCAGCCTTCGATCTCAACCAGATCGAGACCCAGATCCAGGTGCTCAAATCGAGCGCGCTGGCAACTTCAGTGATCACGCAGCTCAACCTCGTCAATGACCCTGATTTCAGCGGTTCGGGACCGTCCTTATCCTCGTTATGGCACGGAACACCAACAGGGAACTCGACTCCGCCGGATCAATCCAAGGCCGGTGCTCCGGAAAGGCTGTCGGATGCCGTTATCGCGGCGTTCCAGGACCGACTCTCGGCAAACCGGGTCGGCATGAGCAGCATACTGGAGATCAGCTTCAATTCGAGTAACGCCGAACGGGCCGCGCAAATCGCGAATGCGGTAGCAAAGGCATACATCACGGAGCAGTTGACCGCGAAATTCGAAGCCAATCGAAGTGCAACGACTTGGCTTCAGGACAGGCTGCGCGATCTTGGCGACCAGGCGCTCAACGCCGAACGGGAAGTTAACCAATATAAGTCTCAGAACAACATCGTTTCCCCGGAAGGAAAGTCGATCGACGAACAGCAGGTCACAGAGCTCAATAATCGACTAATGGCCACTCGGGCGCTGCTGACCGAAGCATCGGCGAGGTTGAGTCAGTATGAAGCCATCTTGCGCACCAACCCCGCAAATTCGTCTTCGATGGGCACCCTGGACGCAGTTGGCTCCGACGTCAGCAGCAATCCGATTATAAATGCTCTCCGACAACAGTATCTTGAACTGACGAGACGCGAAAACGAGTATTCGGCCAGATTCGGCCCAAACCATCAGGCCGTCCTCACTCTCCGCAATCGTATGCGCGATCTGCGTTCTTCGATTTTCGAGGAGGTCAGAAGGCTTGCCGAAAACACCCGAAATGACCTCGAAGTCGCCAAACAGCGAGAGAAACAGATTGAGAAACAGCTCGCCGAGGCGGTGGTCCAATCGCGCACAACGAATGCGGCTGAACTGACCATCAGGGAACTGGAAAATCGTGCGAAGGGTTTGCGCAGCCTGTCTGACATGTTCCAGCAGCGCTACATCGGCTCCAAGCAACAGGAGAGTTTTCCCATCTCCGAGACGAGGGTGATCCAGCCTGCCTTGCCGCCGCAGAGCAAGAGCAAGCCGAAAAGCAAGGTAGTCATGGCGCTGGGCTTGATTGGCGGCATCGGCTTCGGGGTCATGTTGGGCTTGTTCCGAGAGCTAATGGATCGGGTCTTTCGCACCTCCGCCCAGATCGAAGCCGAATTGGGACTACCATGCCTCGCATTGGTGCCGGAGCTCGTCGTGCCGCGGTTGCCGATACGCAGAGCCAAATCGCGCTCGACCGATGGGGATCTAGGTCAGCGAACCATTGCGAGGGATTCGGCTATCCATCGTGCCGTCGTTGACAGGCCGCTATCGAGGTTCGCCGAGGCGATACGTTCGATCAAGCTGGCAATCGACCTCAATGCGACCAAGACCTCAAATCAGGTTATTGGCATCACCTCGGCTCTGCCCAATGAGGGCAAGACAACAATTGCAGCTTCGCTGGCGCAGCTCGTTGGGCATGGTGGAAAGAGCGTCATCATCGTCGACTGCGACCTGAGGAATCCCTCACTGTCCTCCAGTCTCGCACCAAATGCAGCCGCCGGCATAATCGAGGTCACCAGTGGCAGCCAGTCGATAGAAGAGACAGTTTGGCGGGACCCAACGACGAACCTGGCTTTCTTGCCGGCCGTTCGGCGGAGTGACCTGCTGCACAGCAGCGAACTCCTTTCAACTGACTCGATGCACAAGCTCTTCGACCGACTACGGGCGAGCTATGACTACGTCATCGTCGATCTTCCCCCCCTGACTCCATTGGTTGATGTTCGCGCCACAACACAGCTCGTCGACCACTTTATCTTGGTTGTCGAATGGGGGCAGACGAAGATCGACGTCGTCAAGCACGCCCTCCACACCGCGCCCACCATCCACGACAGCCTGATCGGCACTGTTCTCAACAAAACCGACATCAAGGCAATGGCTCGCTACGACAGCTATCTGCGCGACTACTACAGCGACGACCATTGCGCCCGCTATGGCCTGTCCAACTCCGGCTAAGCAGGGATTTGTTATCCTATCTCGGTGATAATTAGTTGGTTGCGCGGGCTGCCACTGTTGTAGCCGCGCAACACACGGGCACTGCTTTTCAGATAGATAGACGAACAGGCTGGTTCGATTCGCTCGACGGTGCCAACGTGCCCGGCGATTGGTCTCAGTTGATAGTTGGGGGAATGGCTCTGATCCGCACGCTGCACATTGGCGCGAGAATCGCGGTCGGCATTATGACCCTGTTCTGTGCCGGATGTATCATTACGCCGGGTAGCGGCCCGTTGGGCGCGGACGTCCAGAGGGCAAAGGAAGGCAGCGAGCCGGCCGTCCTCCCCTACGCGCTGGTCAAGCTGACCCCGGAAGTCGTCAACATTCTTGGAAACCACATACCCAGGCTATCCACGGCGTTTGCCGCTCAAACGCCGCCGAAAGCATTTCGCTTCGGGATCGGCGACATTGTCAGTGTCACTATTTTTGAGGCCGCAGCCGGCGGTCTTTTCACGTCCGAAGCGGGCGTTCGCGCTGGCAACTTTGTCACTATTCCCAACCAAGCGGTCGACGAACAAGGCAATATCTCGGTTCCATACGCGGGTTCTATTCGGGCCAAGGGCCGCACGCCCTTCGAGATTAGCAAGGAGATCACGGACAAACTCAAGGCTCGCGCCCTTGAACCGCAAGTCGTGGTCAACCTCGCGACGCAGAACACTTCTTTGATTACCGTCCTTGGGGATGTGCGAACCGCCGGTCGTTTTCCGGCAAGTCCTTCTGGCGAACGCGTCCTCGATGCGATTGCACGTGCGGGCGGCCCATCTGCGCAAGGCTACGACACCTGGGTCTCACTTAAACGGATGGGGCATCGTGCGAGTGTGCCATTTGGCGCGCTGATGTATGAGCCTGCCAATGACATTTATGTGCTCCCCAACGACGTCATCTACCTATTCAATATGCCGCAGACCTTCGTCGCGTTTGGTGCCGGTGGAACCCAAGGCCAATTCAAGTTCGACGCGTGGCGCCTGTCGCTGGCAGAGGCGATCGGAAAACAAGGTGGACTGAACGACTCTCAAGCCGATCCAGCGGCGGTGTATCTCTACCGCGGCGAAACGCGGGCGGTTGCCAAAGAGATCGGCATCGACGTCAGGCCTTTTCAGGGCGACATCATTCCGATCATTTTTCACGTAAACCTTCGGGATCCATCGGGCTATTTCCTGGCCCAGTCATTCCAGATGCGGAACAAGGACGTCATCTACACATCTAACTCGGTTAGCGTGGAAACCACCAAGTTCCTGGTCTTCCTGAGAACCATCATGGCGACCGTGAACGACCCGATCATCTACGCAACCAACTTCTTTGCGCTCAAGGCTGCTGCCTCGGGCACCGGAACGACGACGATTATCACAACGCCGCCGCCGATTACGACCACCACCCCATAGTCGTTGAGTTCCCGGCTGAACAACCGGAACACGCGGGCTGATGCGGTCAATAGATCTGAGTATCGGTCCTCCGGGTCGCAAGTGACCACGCCGGCGCACGGCTTCCGCCAAGGAACTGCTCTTCGTATCAGGCTGTCCTGCTCGCGCCATAGCGGCGCAGCATCGCGCAGCCACGCTGCATAACGACTTTGACCCGCCAGCAACCGATGCTGACCGTATCCGTCCGGTGAAGGCCGCCTTGCCGAATGAGGCGTGTTGTTGAGTACTGTCCTTATGGACGGTGATAGGCGCAGTGCCCAAGTCGAACGGCTTGAAGTGGTGGACACGGGCCGGCGACGGCGCTGGTCCGAGGATGAGCAGCTCAAGATCGTCCTGGAGAGCTTACAGACGCCGCGCCAAGTCGCGGCAACAGCGCGGCGGTATGGTGTTTCGCGCTCATTACTACTGCGATGGCGACGGTCGTTTCGGCCTGAGCCGAAGGATGCCGTCCATCAACCTAGCTTCGTACCGGCGATGGTGGTCGCGGAATCAGGGCCGACGCCTTGTCCAGTTGCGCCGGCCAGCAGCGGGTCGATCGAGATCGAGTTTGCTGCCAAGGCTCGGATGCGGATCACGAGTACGGTCGACTCGGCGACGCTGAAGGCCGCCGTGGCGGCGCCTACGGTGATCCCCACTGCGTCAGGCGTACGGGTGTGGATTGCGACTGGCCACACCGATATGCGTCGCGGCATGAACTCGCTGGCCTTGCTCGTGCAGGAAGCCTTCAAACGAGACCCGCACGGCGACGACCTCTACGTGTTCCGTGGCAAGAGCGGCAAGCTCATCAAGATCCATTGGCATGATGGACTGGGCATGTCGCTTTATGCCAAGCGGCTGGAGCGTGGCCGCTTTCTCTGGCCGTCGTCGGCTGATGGTGTGGTGACAATCACCCCAGCCCAGCTTGGCTACCTGCTGGAGGGCATCGACTGGCGGATGCCGCAACATACCTGGCGACCGCAGGCGGCTGGCTGGTCGCTGGGATTTGAATCGGTGGTACGATCAGCGGTTCGGACAGAGACCGCATCTTGTGATTCTCTGGTCGGCGATGGGCGCCGATGATTCTCTTCCTGACGATGTGACCACGCTCCAGGCCATGCTGCGCGCCGAGCGAGCGGCCCGGTTGGCCGCGGAGGCGGAAGCCCAGGCGCGGACATTGCTGATCGAGAAGCTCAAACTCACGATCAGGAAGCTGCGGCACGAGCAGTTCGGACAGTCCTCCGAGCGCGGCGCATTGCTGGACCAGCTCGAGTTACAGCTCGCCGACCTTGAGGAGAACGCGGCGCAAGCCGAGACCGCGGCCCAGATGGCAGCCGAGAAGATTGCGGTGCCATCGTTCGAGCGCCGCAAGCCAGCCCGCCGGCCGCTGCCGGAGCATTTGCCGCGGGAGCGCATTGTCTATCCGGTGCCTGCCACTGCCCATGCTGCGGCGACAGCCGATTGTGCAAGGTTGGCGAGGACGTGACCGAGACGCTGGAGCTCGTTCCGCGCCAGTGGAAGGTGATCCAGCACGTGCGCGAGAAGCTCGTCTGCCGGGCCTGCGAAGCGATCACCCAGCCGCCGGCCCCCTCGCATCCGATTGCGCGCGGGCGTGCAGGGCCCAAGCTGCTGGCCCACGTTCTGTTTGCCAAGTACGGCCTGCACCTGCCGCTCAATCGTCAGAGCGACGTCTACCAGCCTGAAGGCGTCGAGCTTGACGTATCGACGCTCGCGGACTGGGTGGGCGCCGCGGCGGCAACCCTGATGCCGCTGGTAGATGCGATCCGGAGCCACGTCTTCGCGGCAGAGCGCATCCACGCGGATGACACCACGGTGCCGGTCCTGGAAGGGCAAGACCCGGACCGGCCGGCTCTGGACCTATGTGCGCGACGACCGTCCATTTGCCGGCCCAGATCCGCCGGCGGCCGTGTTCTTCTACTCGCCCGATCGTGGCGGTGCGCATCCGGAGCAGCAACTGGCGGGCTATGCCGGACTGATGCAGGCCGACGCCTACGCCGGCTTTGGCAGGCTCTACGAGGCCAATCGCAAGGGCGGCCCGATAAGGCGCCGATCGCGGCCGAGGCGGTCAAGCGCGTCGAAGTTCTGTTCGCCATCGAGCGCGAGATCAATGGCCTTGCGCCGCAAGAGCGTCTGCGCGTGCGCCAGGAACGTAGCGCCCGTTGGTCATCGAGTTGGAGGCGTGGCTACGCGAGCAGCGCGCCAGGCTCTCTAGGAACAACGACACGGCCAAGGCGATCAAATACTGCCTTGGCCGCTGGGATGCCTTCACCCGTTTCCTCGATGATGGGCGTCTTTACATGTCGAACAATGCCGCCGAACGCGAACTACGGGCCGTCGCCGTCGGAAGAAAGAATTGGACCTTCGCAGGCTCTGATGAGGGCGGCCGGCGTGCGGCTGCGATCTACACTCTGATCGCCACCGCCAAGCTCAACAACATCGACCCTCAGGCTTGGCTCGCCGATGTCCTGGCCCGCCTGCCGGATCACTCTGCCAAGCGCATTTCCGAACTCCTGCCTTAGAATTGGCAGGCGAGCGCAACGCGAGCGGCTGCCTGACGCTCGCAGCGGCCTCCGCTCCGACCTGGAGGATGTTGGTTTGCACGCTTACATCCTCCTGAACCGAAGGGAGAGGTCGGTGCCAAGTTCCAATTACCGCTTGTTCGAACAGGCCATGCGCAAGCGCAAGCCGGTCTTCTGCGTGTATGAGGGTTATCCCCGTGAACTCTGTCCCATCATCCTCGGCCATTCGCAACAGCAGGAGAAGGTGCTCACCTATCAGTTCGGCGGCCAAAGCAAATCGGGTCTGCCGCGAGAAGGCCAGTGGCGTTGTCTATGGCTTGCAAAGGTAAGCGCGGCTCAACTTCGCGATGGGCCCTGGCGAACCGGTTCCAGCCATACCCAGCCACAAGGCTGCGTCGAGATCGTCGACCTCGATGTGAACCCTCACAGCCCATATCAGCCGAAGCGCCCGCTATCCTAACCGTACCGCGCCAGCACCCGACCGAACCTTCTACCCCGGGGGTCCTCACCGGACGCTTACTGCTGACCGGAGGGCGACCAGCATTGGGCAGATCGATCCCGCTAGGATGATCATCATCATCATCATCACCAGTCGGCGATGCGGCGCTCCACTAGGAGTTGCCGCATGGATCATTCCCGCATGAGAAACCGGCGCCGCGATAATCAGCGTCCAAAAATAACTCGACTAATTTAATTCGATGCGGTTTTTGCTTGATTTATTTAATGCGTTAATAATAGATTAAACTTATTGCAGAAAGCCTCGAACAGTCTGGTTCTGGCATGAACTTTATTAACCGAAACGTTGCAGCCGGCCTCCACGAGGAGATAGCCCTCGAACTGTACAGCCCTCCCTCGGGCGCACAGCGAAAATGGCCAATCCGATATAGGTCCATCGAGCTGGTCGCGATTTGTACTGATCTCGGCACCATCGTTCTCGCAAGCATCGTTTCAGTCTTCTTGTATCGGCTCTGCATTAGTTGGACCGCGGCCGGCTTCGCAAACGCCACTGGCTCGGCCATCGTCGTATCAGCGATGTTCGTATCGTTGTTAAAAATGCAAGGTATGTACAATCCAAGTGAACTACTGGTCCTGCGCAGTCAGGTTCGCGCCGTTTGCGGCGCCTTGCTATTCGCATTTATCGTTCTAGCCGCTGCGGCTGGCTCGCTCAACGTTAGTGACGAATACCCTCGCGGCGCCGGAATGGCCTTTGCCCTTACCAGTCTTGTATTACTCGTCATCGGACGAGCTCTCATTAAGAGCTTGCTCATGAGAGGCCTCAGCAAAAGAAAATTCGCCGGCGGCAATATCATTCTGATTTCTGATCAACCACAGTCTAGTGATGTGGGACTTTTGCCAACGCTGAACATGCTCGGATTTTGTGTGACCAAGCATTTCAGGTTGCCTTCGCCTCGTTTCGGTTCTGATCACCGCAAGCGGCTTAGCGCTCGCGTGATTGAAAATGCTCGCGGCTCAAACGTCGAGGAAATCATCGTTGAGGCAGATCCGAACCAGTGGTCGGAATTGCGTGCATTTGTCGCAGAACTGCGGGTTCTGCCAACTCCGGTCTCCTTTGTACCCGTCGGCGCGCTTTCGGAGATGTTCAGGCGACCCACGCGGGACCTTGGCAGCACCGTATGCGTGGAAATCCAGCGAGGGCCACTTACATTCCTTGAGCGAGCCATCAAGCGGTTTACGGATTTGGTCGGCGCCGGACTTGCCCTGGTTATTCTGTCGCCGCTGTTTGCTGTAGTTGTATTAGCGATCAAGCTGGACTCGTCTGGTCCGGTCCTTTTCAGGCAGCAACGCTGTGGCTTCAACGGTCGGAGTTTCTCAATCTACAAATTCCGCACCATGCGCGTGCTGGAAGACGGGCCATCGGTCATCCAGGCGCGGCCGGTCGATAGCCGTGTGACTCGCGTTGGAAAATGGCTGCGTCGGACGAGCATCGATGAGTTACCGCAGCTAATCAATGTGCTCTACGGAAGCATGTCACTTGTCGGGCCGCGGCCGCACGCCATCTCTCAAGACGGCCAGTTTGATAAGGTTGTCCGCAATTATGCCTTCCGGCGGCGCGTGAAGCCCGGGTTGACGGGTTGGGCACAGATACACGGGTGTCGAGGACCCACACCCACCGCCGCCTCGATTGAACGGCGGGTTGAGTACGACCTTTGGTACATCGACAACTGGAGCGCTCGATTGGATCTGGCGATCCTGGTCCAGACACCGATTGAGGTGCTGCGCGGTCGCAACGCCTACTAGGCGCCAGAATTGGCCTGACAGTCGAGCAGATTGATCCGAACTGATTCAAGGCGCTCTCAGCGAGGCGGCACCTTGCAAGTCAACATAGCCGGCGTAGCGCCAACTCAAGCCCGGGAATTACGCGTCAGTGTTGTTTCTCTTGGACCAGAGCGTCAGCTATGTGCGCCAGAAGCGCCTGTTCGTCCGTTTGGATCGTTTGGCGAACGCTTTGAGCGCGCGACGTCCTCTTTTCGCCTTGTGGAAGGCCGGGCACCAGCCCATTCAGCTCATTCTTGATTTCTGTCCAATCCTGATTGGTCACCGCTTGCCTCTGCCGCGCATCGATAATGCCTGACGGCAAGTTATCTCAGTTCGCCAGCCGCGCCTCCAACCCATTAATCTTGTGGTTAATAATACAATACCTCGTCGATCAGCTCACGCTCGCTGACGAGCCTTCGTGCCAGCCTCGCCAATCCGGAACTCTTCGATCTTGCGTCCCGATTTGACTGCTGCAACCAACCATCTCGGCCGCTTGCCGCGGCCCGACCAGGTTTCGGACGTCTGAGGATTCCGATACTTTGGCAACACCCGGGGATACTTGCGGCGGGGCTTGCCCTCCGGTTGCAAACCTCCCGAATCGCCTGCGATGATTGTACCGCGACTAAGCACCGCCAAGCGCTTCTCGAGTTCGCCTTTTTCGGCCCTGATCCGCGCTGACAGAATCCCGCTGATCTCCCCGTGAAGCGTCCAAAGCTCGTCCAGAGACCAGGACTCAAAATCGATTTTTTTTGGAGCCATGCCGTCGCTCTTGGTTCCCCTTGGAACATAATGCTTAGAACATAATGCGATGTCACACCCCCGAATGACAATCAAGGGGGATTACAAGAGTTCCACGGGAAAATGATTATTTTGGCGTCCTTTGCGCTTGTTTTGACACAGAAATCTAGCCGCGCGAAATTGCCAGCCTGGACGGCCCTTTGAACTGCACCGATCAAAGAGCTGCAGTCAAGGACGAGGAGTTCGCCAGCCGTGGTCCTGGCGTGCGTCAAGGCTCGATCGCCCCCGCCGGTGCTGCGTTTTCCTGCGCGGCCCCTTGCCCCTGTGGCGAAAGAAAAGCGACAGCCGGCATCTGATGACTTCGATATCCTTCAGGACACGCTGCCTAAGTTCAATCTGGTGTCTGAGTTGGCTAACATCACTCGATGCGGCGGACGGTACCATGCAGCGACCAACCGCATCCTGAAGGCGAGAAAGGGAGGAACCGATAGAATCCATTTGAAAATCCATTTGGGCACCTACGCAAAAACTCTAAGCAACGACCCTACCCCAATCATTTCATAGCAGCGTGTCACCTTCCTTTTCCGACGCCCACTGGCTCTGCTCAAAACCCTAAATACACTCTTGCTTTTAATGTAATTAAATTATTAAATTTACAATCAAATAATGTTTAAAAGCCTAAATCTATCGATTCAAACTTCGCACGTATTTGGCGTCATCGCCAGCGATATTTCGAGGATTGGATGCTTCCGGAAAAACCGCAATCTGTTAGCCTTAACGGACCCGCGATGCGCAGGACAGACTTGGAGGCTATGGATTTTGACGAGCTCTGGCTCTTGCATGAGCAGCTCACCAAACTCCTGTCCGAAAAAATCACCACAGAAAAGCTTCAGTTGGAGCGGCGGCTGGCGCAATTGAGCCGCGTAGAGCAGATGCGCGATGAGGGCACGCCTGCCAACCGTCCGCGACGCAAATATCCAAAAGTTCAGCCAAAATACCGGAACCCCTCTCAGCCCTCGCAAGTGTGGTCTGGGCGCGGAAAGCAGCCGAGATGGCTGGTCGCCGCCTTAAGCGCCGGACGGAAGTTGGAAGACTTTGTAATAGACAAAAGCGTTAACCTTGCAGACGACGATAGTCACAACGACGAGACCGCTTGAAGCGGGTCGCGGTTAACGCATTGCATTGCGTAGGAATTTTGGCCCGCTGCTCGCGTGCACTCGAGGTAAGTCACTAAGTTGCTGCGAATACCTGACTTGCCCAAGCAATATCCCGTAAAGTTCCATGCATGATGTGAGGGCTGCCGGTGTTGTGTTAGCCTCGGTCACAACGTGAAGCTGCTTGTGAGCTCGCTTTATTGTTTTGAGCTGAGCTTTGCTTGTAAGATCGTCACCCATACAAGCCCCCGAGTACCAGGAAAGCTAGAATTCCCGAGAAGATTAGACGACGGTGGCGGGAGGTAGGTTCAATGTTTCCGTGAATTTTATGCGTTGCAATGAGGGGGCCGCCGACAAAAGCCGGTCGATAATTTGGTCGGATGCTACGGTAGCTGATCAGCTCTCGCCAAAGCACTTGGCAAGGCACCTAGCGGGAACAGTTCACGGCATTCGAGCCTCAGATGGAATCCTTGGGAGTTGGGGATACCGGGGCGGGACCTTCCCCTGTTGATCGGGCTGGGGCAAGCTAGAGCTTGAGGATAATCTCGGGACACATCAACAAGAGGGACGGTAATGTCGACTGCGCCTCGAACTCTCATTTTGTCGGTCTCGTTGACCGCATTTCTGGCTATTTCCACGAGCTCCATAGAAGCAGCAGATAGGGCCGTCCAGCCGACTTCGATGGCAGGAGCAGATGTTAGCGCGCACCGCTGGAACGCAAGACCGCCGCGTTCAGTCGGACCTCGCCATGCTCGGTGCGAGCTAGTAGAAGGCGTCCGGGGTGCTACCCCCCTTACCGTGCCGTTTTTCGGGTCCGGCTGGTATCCTGGACCTGCGCATTACGGACCTTGCTGGCGCTATAGAGCGGGTGCGGTCATTTCAGTCAGGTATTAGGCGGATAGCGGCTGGGCAGCTTGATACCTGCTGGCCGTGGCGCCAACATTCGATGGTTCAATACAAACAAACGCGTTACGTTGCCGTCGCTAGCTAGCTCATCGGAGATCATCAATGCCTGCTAGCGGTTTGCGAGCCAGCGGTTGCTGCCTCTCCGGCGATCCTTCGCACGACCAACGCTTATGCCGATGCTTCGGATGCGCTCATAAATTTGGCTGAGCGCATCCGAAAGCTTTCAGGCTGAACGACTACGAGAAGTGGAAGTCGTGACTATTGATGGCGCCCAGCTTGGTGTTCTTTAACGTCACCGAGTTGTCCGCATCAGCCGAAATGACGACGTCTTGGCCTACCTGCGTTGCGTGGGCGAGAACGCTCGCGAAACTGTCGAAGACGCTCTTGCTGAACTGAACCACATCGTGGGACCGTCCATATGTACCGAAATCCTTCACAACGTCGTTCCCGAAGTTCGGCGCAAATACGAAGGTGTCAGCGCCTCCATTCCCAACGAAAAGGTCATCGCCAGAGGTACTCGTCAGCGTATTGCTCCCTGTCGAGCCGAGGGTCGCATTGCCCGAAGTGCCAACAACCTGACCGGTGCTATCGATCTGCTTGGCAGTATACGTATGCACCGTGTCGGATACGGCGGACGATGTCTTGAAGGACCAGCTGCCGTCGGCAGCCGTATTCACCGTTCCCAGCGATGCGTTGCCGTCGTACAGCTTGATCTGACTGTTGGCATCGGCGACGCCTTTGATCGTGACGATGTCGCTCCAGTTCTTGTACATGGTGGTCAAATCGACGGATGAAGTCGGCGCAGGCGCACTGGAAGCACCGACCTGTCCGTCACCATTGAGATCCTGATGGAAGCTCGTCTCGAGCAATTTAAGGCCATAGTTCGTGCCCGACACGGAGCCGCCTGACACGGAGCCGGTCAGGGCGCTGACGTGGGAAACGTAGTTGCCGTTGTTGTCGGTGTTCCAGGCCGTGTACTGACCGGTGCTCGCCTCCTTCCAGGCAACCTGATAGCCCGTCGCCGTCTTCTCCGCACCGATCGGCGTCCAGGTGCCGTCTTGCCCGTCCACAAAATCCGCACCGCCATACTTCAACGTGGGGCCGGATCCGCTGCTGCTGTTGAGGTAATATTTGCCGCCGCTCTCAACGAGACTTGTCGCACCAGCCGACTCGACTTGCTCACCCGGAGTTGGCGTTGGCGACGTTGGTGGAGCTGGGGGCGCCGAGGTGCCGGTGCTGGCCGTGACCACGGCGGACGCCGCGCCGGTGTTGCCTGCCGCATCCGTCGCCTTTGCAGTGAGGCTGTGCGAGCCGGCCGCAAGGGCGTCGGTGGTATAACCCCACCCACCAGTGCTGTTGGCCGTCGCGGTTCCGATCTGGGTCGTGCCGTCAAACACCTTCACGACGCTGTTCGCTTCCGCCGTACCGGCCAGGTTCAGGCCGCCGTTGGCGTTGTTGGTTGGCGTCGCCATCGTCGGAGCCGCGGGCGCCACCGTATCCACCGTCACGGTCACCGCGCCGGACGCGGCGCTGGTCTGGCCGCTCGAATTGGTCGCGGTCGCGGTCAGCACATGCTTGGC
>NZ_AXAU01000037.1 GCF_000472965.1 Bradyrhizobium murdochi
CGCGCTGCTCACGCAAGACGGCATGGATCTCGTAGCGGTTCATCCCCCGTTGGCGCTGAGCGATGATCTCGGCCTCGATCCCGTTCGGCTCGCGCCGTTCCCGCCATTTGGGCCCACGACGGCGCGGCAACAGGTCGGCTTCATCACCGCTCTGCAGATAGCGGTTGTAATACTTGCGGAAGGTCTGCGAACAGGTTCCGTGGTGGCGGTAGAAATCCCCAACACTCTTGAACACCGCCGATCGGCCCGCCTTGACCGCCTCATATTCCGGGATCAGAAACCGCCACTTCTGCAGGTAATTGCGTTCAATCGTCCGGTCATAGCTGTTATCGCGCATCGGATCGTCCTCCAGAGGAGCGATCCAATCAGCGAATTAGTGAACTTGCACAATTGCGAGGAGCGGAGCGACGAACTAATTCTCTCCTTCTGCCGCACGATGGATTGCTTCGCTGCATCAGCGGCTTGCCTTCCGGGAGGTCAAGGCTCGCTCATGGCCCTCGTGTGAGAAGAAACTTCACGTTCAACGCGAGCACAGAGATCGATGTCAAGCGCGCCAAGCCCTCCTGTAACATCGCGTCTGTCATTGGCGATGTAACGGCGATCCGGACGGCTTTGGGAATTGAGTCATCGGCGCTCTCCCCGAGGACAGCAAACATTTCGGCAGCGGGAATGTGAACAATAAGCCTCGCTGCTATTGCGACGCATGCGCGAGCCGAAATGTTCGATGGTAATTCGAGATCGATGCCGTAGGAGAGGCGTACGCCGACGGGGTCGCCAAATGCGGTGCCCCAAACTGTTGCAACACAGCGTCCATCAGCAACTCGTTAACTACATTATCGGCGTTGAATTCGCGGCCACGGGCCTTGGCTCGTCGCTGCATTCGCCAAGATCGAGGCCGCTGCGGAGGTTCTCGGGATCAAAATAGTGGATGTCCTCCCGCCGTGATCAAGCTGTCGGATCTGATGATTGGTAAATAGCCGCTGACGGGATGGAATGCGCGGCAGACGCAGGGCGATGTGGCGCCACCATCCCTCCACGACCTGGCGCTAGCACAGCAGCGTCGTACCGACATCTCCGGTGAAAGTCCGCCACGCGGCATGGTATTTTTCGGGGGGACGGCGGTGAGGAGCGGTACGCCAGCAAGGATTCCATCCGCAAATTCGTCGCGCAGGCCCCGGCCGGACGCCTCCTGCTTGGAAGAATTTGTTGATCACGAGGAGATCGAAGTGCCGCTTGATCGCGCGGGACACGACAACTGCGGCATCGGCAAGCCCATAGCATCGAGCTTGCAGGAAATGGCGCCGCTGCCGAGTGGCTGACAGATCGGAATCTCGCGCCCCCTCGCAACGTCGAGCGCGAGCATGGTTTTCGTGGCGTTTGTGCCCTTGAAGTTCCGCTGGACGATGCCGCCGACGCGCACGCCTTGCCACGCGAGATTCTGGGTGAAGTCGGCGAGCAGTCTATCCGCGTCTTGTTCCGGCCTGTAGAGGATTGCCGCGACGCGCTTGGGATCGATATCGGCGAGGTTGGCGATCATGGGCCTTGGCTCATGTCACACCGCGGCGCCTGCCTGTCCAGCATCTACTGCTGGCGTAGATGGCGCGATGCCCTAGGGTTCAGAGGTCGTGAACTAGCGAGACGACCTTTGACCTGGGCGAATACGCCAATTCCATAGTTGAGCCTTAGCGCATAGGTAGCGGCGCATCATGCGCGCCGTGCTGGAGGTCGCCGCCACACCTTTGGCCCGTACACTGAACTGCACATCGATCGCAAAGCTAGCGAGCCTATCGCTGAAGGGATTTCAATCCTGTCTGGTGTGGCTGTCCTCACGTGCTTTCCTTGCGATGCGCTTCTCGATCAACGCTGCGGCGAAGATTACCGCAAGCCCGAACGTCACCATGCCGACGGCAAGCCAGCTTGGCCACGGAGGCGTTTGGAAGCGGCTGCACCACAAAGGACAGCTCGTACAAAACCGATCCGACCACAAGCCCGGCAAAGTTGAAGGGGAGGGTGCGTCCGTCCCAGAAAGACGCGAGAATCCTGCGTTCGGCTGCGTCGACTCACAGGTGCCGAGCTCTTGCTCCGCGGCTGCGCCGTAAAGCGCCGCCGCCGGATTGTAGATCGACAGTGTGGCGAAGGTCTCCGCGTCGTTCACAAACTTCTGAGTCGATCTCCACAGCACGAGGTTGCCGATCGGATAGGTGAAGCGGCTTTGCGGAACCGCGAGACGGTTCTCGAGCAGTTTGCTCGGGCGGGTATCGTCGGCGGAGAGAAACACCTCAAACGGCGCGCCTTGCGTGATCTGGCCATAAAACTGTGCGCTCTCGCCAAAGCTCAACGGGGCCTCGCCTGGTCTTCTGCTTAAACGACGCTGCATCTCCTTGGCCGGCATGGTGAAGTTCGCAGCGACCGCCACATCGATCTCTGCCGCTTCTGCGTTTCCGACCACAAGCAGCGTCAAAACTGAATTGATCAGGATCAATCGGGTAAGCGTCATCGGGAATTCCTGGGACGGGGCCGCTGCGATGGCTTTGGCCATCGCCGCTCTTTAGCTCCTCATCCCAGCAATCCGCGTGCCGTTCAGGAAAATGGTGTGCGGCCTTGGTTGACGACAGTAAAACGCGCATAGCTGCCAGCGTGCTCTGTCGAATGGCTGGGTCGGCTTGTCGTGCTTCCCTTATCGGCGTCTTCAACCGCACATGCGTGGCACGACAAGAGTGGAGGCTTAGGATGATGCCGCTCGCCTCTCGTGCCGAGCTTCTCGTTTCACGCCGCGGCGCTTGCCTGTCCGGGCTCTGCTGTTGGCGTGGAAGCCGCTATGGTTTGCAGTGGCGGTTCAGAGGCCGAGAGCAGCGAAACGTGCTCGAGTTGGGCGAATACGTCCACTCCATCCTTGAGCCCTAGCGAATCAAAGGAGAAACGCGTGATGCGCGCCAAAATCTCCGTGCCCGAGCCCCCGGTGCCGAGAGCAAGTACCAGCGTGATCTCAGCCGCGCCGAGCGGCAAACAGGCTCTGATGCGCGCCGGAAAGACATTGAGGATGGAGCCTGCGCGCGGCGCTTCGCGCGCGACGCTGACGTCGCAGGCAGCGATGCGCAGCCGTTGGTGCACGCCGAGTGCAAGCGGCGGCGCCGGCACCAACAGGCGCGCACCTTTGAGACGGAGAAGAAGAAGCCCATAGCGCCCATCATAGCCGCTCACCATGGCATTAAGGCTGACGGCGGCTTCGCGGCTCGCCGCAAGCGGCAGCGCAGGATCGGTCTGCAAGACATGCAGCGGCCCAGCCGCGGTTACCATGCCGCGCTCCATCATAACGAGATAATCGGCAAAGCGTTCGATCTCCGCCATGTCATGGCCGATGTAGATCATCGGCAGCGCGAGCTTCTCGGGCAGGCGCTCGACGAACGGCAGAATCTCACGTTTGGCGCAGCTGTCGAGCGCGGCAAGCGGCTCGTCCATCACAAGCAGTCTGGGCTGAGACAACAGCGCGCGACCCATGGCGACACGCTGCCGCTCGCCGCCGGAGAGATGCGAGGGCGAGCGGTCGAGCAGCGGCGCTAGGTCGAGCAGTTCGACCACCTCATCAAACGCGATCGGCGTCGGTTTGGGTTTGGGCGCACCGTAAAGCAAGTTGCGCCTGACTGACAAATGGGGAAAAAGACTGGCCTCCTGAGACACATAGCCGATGGGACGCAGATGCGGTGGGCGGAAGGTAGTCTCGTCCTGCCATACCTCGCCATCGATGGCGCAGAAGCCGGCCGGCAAACGCTCGAGGCCAGCGATGCAGCGCGCCACCGCAGTCTTGCCGGAGCCTGGCGGGCCGAAAATCGCCGCGACGCCTTTGGCCGGTACGCTGAATTGCGTATCGAGTGGAAAGCTAGCAATACTGCCACTGAAGGCAATTTCAATCCGGCCCGGTGTGGCTGTCCTCACGTGCTCCTCCTTCTGCTGTATTTGTCGATCAAGGTTAAGGTGAGGACTACCGCAACGGCGAAAGTCGCCATGGCGCCGGCAAGCCAGCTTGCTTCGCGCCAGCGCGACTCTTGGACAAAGTCGACGAGAAAGGCCGACAGCACCTTGGTGCGCCCAGGAATGTTGCCGCCGATCATCAGCACGACGCCGAACGTGCCGATCGTATGCGCAAAGCCAAGCACGGCGGCTGTCAGAAGACCCGGTCGCGCCAGAGGCAGGGCGACCGTGAAGAAGGCATATAACGGTGAGGCGCGCAGAGTGGCCGCGATCTCCATCGGGCGGTCACCCATGGCAGCGAAGGCGTTGCGGATGGGCTGCACCACCAAAGGCAGCGCGGACAAAGCCGATCCGACCACGAGCCCCGTAAAGGTGAAGGCCAGCGTGCGCCCGCCCGAGAGAGAGGCGAGAAGGCCGACCGGACCGAGCAGGGCGAGCAGACAAAAACCGAGTACTGTTGGCGGCAGCACCAGCGGCAGCGCGATGATCGTGGCCACCGCCTCAGTCCAAAGGCTCTTCGAACGTGCCAGCCACCACGCGAGCGGCGTGCCAACGATCAGCAGGATCACGGTCGTCACGCTCGCAAGCTCGATCGTGAGCCCGAGCGACTGCCAGATTTCTGGCGAAAAGCCATCCATGTGCGTCAACTTAAGCGTTCGAGCACAGAGCACATGGTCATGCTCGCGCAATGATTGCGTAGGCTAACGGGCCCTTTACGGAAGGCGCGTGTCGCTCGTTTATTTGCATCAGTCTCCAACCGAACCACGTCCTGCGAGATCGGGTCACAGACTCCTGCGGCACAAGCCAGCGCGAAACGGTCTTGCTGTCTGCGAGTTGCGAAAGCGGGGCGGCGCTGAGCTCGGCATTGACCGTCTCGACGAATTGAGTAGGCCTGCGTGATGGTTGCGCCCCCGACCAGCTTCGGTTGCATCCCCACGTAAACGTCGATGGCCTTCATCGCTTCCACCGCAGCCGCGCCATAGAGCGCCGCGGCGGAGTTGCAGATCGACAATTTTAGGAAAGATGCCGTCCTGAACGTGTCGGAGCCGTTCAACGAACTTGGCCATCCTGCTCCAGAGCACCAGGTTGCCGCTAGCGTAAGTGAGCCGGCTTTCACGTAGGGTGAGAACATCCTCGACCAATTTCTTCGTGCGGGAATCGCCGGCCGAGAGAATAACTTGGCGCGGCCCGTCCTGCGTAATCTGGCTATAAAGCTGTCGGCTCGCTGACACGGCCTTCTGTTTGGATTTCTGCTTGAGGGGTGCGATGTCCCCGGCCGGCTCGGTGAACTTGGCGGCAACCGCGACATTGATGTTCGCCGGCTCTTCACTTCCGAGCATAAGCGGCATCAGTGCTTTGATCGGGATCAATCGAGCGCGGCTCATCGGGCAGTCCTGAGACGGGGCCGCTGCGAGCACTTTGGCAGCGGCGGGTTTGCTCCTGCTCCCAGCAATCGGCGTGCCGCTCGCCGATTCTGGTGAGCGCCTTGCATGGCCAGCGAAAACGCGTAACTGCCTGCTTTTGGCTGACGTTGCCGATTGTCGGACTTCCGATATCGTCGTCTTGAATCGGACAAGCTGGCCGCTCGTGTGATGTCGGTCGCCTCTCAACGCGCGGCGGTCAGATATTCGAGTTCGTATTGGGGGAGGAAAATCATGACAAGATCGGAACTGCGGCCGCCGCGCGGGCGTCTCGACCCTGGTACAAGCTCCTTTATGTCCAGGTGCTGATCGCGATCCTGATCGGTGTCCTCGTCCGCTGATGTCACCGTCTCGCGACCAATTTAGGTCAAGGCGCTCGGCGACGGCTTGATCAAGCTGATCAAGATGGTGATCGCGCCGATCATCTTCTGTAAGGTGGCTTCCGGCATCGCTCACATCCATCATGCGAAAAAGGTCGGACGCTTATATCCCCCAATGAACCTACCATGTGTGTAAGTTCAATGGGCTAGATGTGGTAGAATCTACCACGTGCCGGACGCAGGGAAGTCGCTGCAATGAGTTGATGAGATCGCAAATTTAGCTGCAATTTCGATGGTTTAGATCCATTCGTCTAGCGGTCAGGACGCGGCCCTGTCAAGGCTGAAACAGGGGTTCGATTCCCCTAGGGAGCGCCATTCTCGCAATCAAGCTATTGATTTCTAAGACCTCGGTTGTGGTGTTTGCCACTTCATCGACAGGCGGTTTGCCACTTCGGTTCTCAGATTGTCGTTGGATTGCCTGTCTGGCCAATCGTGCTTGATCTGCCGCTCGCGTATATCGTTCCACCTCGGCCAACGTTTTGTGCGCGGTGATTGCTGCGATCTCGCTTGCCGAGCACCCCGCTTCCGCGAGGCGCCGCGCGGCCGCCTTCCGGAGACCATGCGCTTTGCAGCGTTGAGGCAGTCCGGCCTCGCGGATCGCAGTTGAGATCATCTGGCCGAACCCTTTCACCGCGAACCGTTCGCCATAGGCCGTGGCTAAGATTGTCGAGTGACTGCGGGTCGCAGTAGAGAGCACACGATACAACGTCTCATGGATCGGAATTGTAAGTTTCGCCGCCGTCTTCTGCTGTGCAACTCGAATAGTATTTCCGACGATGTCTCCCCAGGTCATTCGATAAACATCTGACCCGCGTTGCCCCGTGTAGAGGAGGAGTGCAAATGTGAGGCGCTCACGTGTCCCTTCGGGCCAGTGATGCTCGAAGACCGAGATTTCGCCTTCATTCCAAGTGTGAATCTCCTTCGACTTGTATCCCTTCACGCCGGCCGTCGGATTTCGATCTGTCCAACCCAACGCCATCGCGTAGCGGATCAATGTTCGGATGCGCTTTAGCAAAATAATGCCTGCTCCAGGCTTGTTAGCCATCTTGCCGATAACGATATCAACGTGCTCCCGCCATCATTTGATCGACGCGTCGATGACCGTGTTGTTCGAGAAAACCGTCGATCACCCGTCGATAGTTGGTACGGCTGGATTCGGACAGGGACTGATACTGCGGCGATCCGTAATAGCGAATAGCGAGCGCAGCGAAGGTCTTTGGAGCCGCGGTCGGTCGTGGCTCAACATCGCGCGGCCGGTCGCTTAGCAGCGTCGAATAAGCGTCCATGAATTCGGCAGAGCCTGGCAATCCGGGAAGAGGTGAACGTTTTCCGTGGCGCCGGAAATAGTATCGCATACGGCCGGCGCGGTCGCGGAATGCGTGCACATACTTCAACCGGATCACACCACGTCCGCCCATGTATTGGACCCCTCGACCTCTCCATCATGGGGGAGAGCCTTGAATGCTGCACGCAGCTCGTCAACGTCCCAAACAGACCGGCCGTCAATGCGGCGAGGTCGCGGCATCCGCGCCTCTTTCACAAGGAGACGGAACTTGCTTGCTGAGACCCCGATCGCGGCTGCGGCTTCTATTTCGCTGAGGCCAAATACAACTGGCAAAAGTGGCAATATGTCGATTCGCGAGGGTGCGCGCTTCATGGTCTGCACCACGGCGGCTGAAAATAGAGCGATGGTCTTTGGCCACTTTGCCAAATTCGCAATCGAGATGAATGTCGAGGGTGCACCGCTCGCAAAATCGGCGGTCGCTTAGTGCAGTTTGGCTGGTTGTGAAAATTCCGCGACCGACGATAGGTCGCTAGTTAATGTGATCGAAGGCATGGGCTTCCGGTGACCGATATTGGCCGCCAGAATTGCTGAGTGCCAAGAGCGAATAGGGGGGCGGGTGGGGTTGGATTAGCTGCTATTCAAAACGGCGAGGCGCTCCGGATTGTGACCATCGACCTCGCCGATCGTGGCGCGGCCGCGGCACCCGCGGGTGTTCATCAATCCGCTGTTGGCTTGGAGCAGAACAGGCGAGGGTCAGCCATGGGGGCTGCCTGTAAGTTCCGGGCTATTACGACCCTGTCGTGCGACCGGCGGCTGTTGGCGTCAGTTATCGTGACCTCGACGGCAAATCTCGTGGGCTTGAAGCGACCGGTCTTCTCGCCGTCTGCCTCCAGCATGAGATCGATCATCGCGATGGCGCACTATTCGCTGACCGCATGTCCAGACATAAGCGCGGATACGCTCTTGAAGATATTGCCCAGAGTGGCGCTGACCGCCACAACCCGCGCCAGGGTCAGCCAGCGATAGGAGAGCTTTGCCGCTAAGGCCGAAGCGTTCATGCGGGTTAGCGACGATCAAACCTGATCGGGACGGCAATCGTCAGCGTGTTTCCGCTCTGGCCGGCAGGAGGCGCCGGCACCGGACTTGCGCGTCGCGCGAGGGCGACAGCCTCGCTGTCGAGGGCATGGTCACCTGACGAGCGCGCCAAACGCGCCGACACTACACGGCCGCCCTGGTCGATCGTGAATATGACCGACGCAGCCCCTTGGCTGGCGCCTGGGGGATAGCGCTTGTGTCGATTGAGATGCGCGGCAAGGGCGCTTTGCCAGCTTGCGGCAGATGCAGACGGGACGCGCGCTGCGCTTGGCGCCGGGGCGGCGAAGCGGTCCGCGCGCTGTTGCGTCCTGACGCTCGGCGCGCTCGTCTGGGGGATGGCCCGTTTCGGCGCCGGCCTCTTGGGCTGTGGTTCAGGTGCTTTCGACGGCGGCGTCAGCACAGCGTCCGCACGCTCATTCTCGGGTAGCTCGGGAATGTCGACCTCGAGATTCCGAGCGGAAGGCGGTTCGACGGGTTGGGTCGTCTCTTTCGGTTCTTCAGGCGGCTTCTCCTGCGGGGCAGGAATTGGATCGGGCGGGGTTTCCGTCACCTGCGGTCCGGGAGCGACGTCGGCCGTCGTCGGCTCCGGCGCGGCGGTGAGCGGCGCGAGCTCGATCATGATGGCTTCCGGCGGCCCACCCGGCATCGCCGGCGGCGCCGGCCAGTTCATGGTGAGCCACATGACCCCCGCATGCAGCGCGACCACGGCAAGGCCGGCCGCCGTCCAGCGCAACACTGAGGGCAGCGTCACCTCGCCGCCGATCCTGCCATCAGGGTCGCGCCAGCCGATCGCCGTCATGGCTGCGTCGCGGGGCCTGAGGCCGGGGCCGTCGCCTGGCCGGTATCTTCGAGTCCGACCAGCGCGATCTTCAGGTAACCCGCCTGCCGCAGCAGATTCATCACGTTCATCAACTCGCGATAGGCGACGACGCCATCGGCACGCAGGAAGACACGCTGCTCGCGATCATGGCTGGTGTGTCGATCCAGCGTTGCCTGCAAGGCGCTGCGCGGCACATCGTCGTTGCCGAGCGCCAAGCTCAGATCCCGCTTGACGGTGAGGAATACCGGCTTGTCCGGACGCGGTTGGGGCTGCGCATTGGACACTGGCAGATCGACCGCGACATCGACCGTCGATAGCGGTGCAGCCACCATAAAGATGATGAGCAGCACCAGCATCACGTCGATGAACGGCGTAACGTTGATCTCGCTCAGTTCATCGATGCCGCCGTCCTGCGGATCCTTGAGTGATACGGCCATGGCTGCTCACTCCGCAGCGGTGCGGCTGCGCTCCAGCGACACCACCGGCGAGAGCAGCCCGCGGTCCTGCCGTTCCAGATCGCGCGAGATGTGCTGAATGATCTCGCCGGAGGCATCCGACAACAGCGCCCGATAGCTGGCGAGCGCACGAGCGAACACGTTGTAGATAATGACAGCCGGAATGGCAGCCACCAACCCGAGTGCGGTCGCCAGCAGCGCCTCGGCAATGCCCGGCGCGACCACCGCAAGGTTGGTGGTCTTGGACTGCGAGATGCCGATGAACGAGTTCATGATGCCCCACACGGTGCCGAATAGGCCGACGAACGGGGCGGTCGCGCCGATCGTCGCCAACAATCCAGTGCCGCGGGCGATGTCGCGGCCGGCCTTGGCCTCGATGCGCGAAAGCGCAATCGCAAGACGTTCCTTGATGCCGTCAGCCGACAGGTTCGGCGAGCGACGGCATTCGCGCTCGGCGGCTTGCATCAGATCGGCAACGGCGCCCTTGCCGGTCCAGCCGGCTTCGATCTCCTCGCGTGCCGCTTCCAGATTGTCGGCGCGGGTAAGTTTGCGCACGCAACTGCGGGTCCGCCGCCGGGCGGCCATCAATTCCAGGCCCTTGGCAAACCAGATCGTCCAGGTCACCAGCGAGGCGAACGCCAGCCCGATCATCACCGCCTTCACGACGATGTCTGCCTGCATGAACATCCCCCACGGCGACAAGTCATGAGGCAATGTTGCGGATGCCGTGGTGGATAGAGACGTGCTGCCCCCAGCCCTAACAGTGGAATTGGACGGAGACGGCAGCCCCTGGCTTGCAGGTCCCACATCTGAGGGTACGGCTGGAGGTTCTCCGCGAGGAATGGATGGCGCCGACTGCGTCGCTGCAGAGGGCTCCGGCGTCTGCGCCTGGAGAGAACCAGACAGGCTGGTGAGGGTGACCGCAGTCATCAGGAGGATGCGAATAACCCGAGTCCTTTCTAAACGGCGAGCAATGTCCGCAGTGGCGATGACTGGCGGACATCGCTCGGCCGGTCTTTCGATTACTTGGCGACCAGATCCGAGCCGCTCAGAATTTTACGGAGGAGAACAACCGAACATTGCGTCCCGGTTGTAGGACCTCATCCTTCTTGTACGATTGGTGAAAGCGGATGTCGTCATCCAGGAGATTCTCGCCTTTCAGGCCGAGAGTTACTTCCACGGGTAGGGATCCTGTCGGCATTGTGGTCGTGTAGCTTAGCTCCGCGTTGAGAAGATTATATCCAGCAGTCGGCGTCTCGAACGCTCCGAGATTGTTTTGCGCGAACGCATGCAACAGATTAATTCGCGCGATCCAGTTTGGATCTCGATAGAATAATCCGCCACCCAACCGGTGAGGCGGAATCTTGGGAACGAAGCTGCCATCCGCGAAAGTGGCGCGGACAAAATCGTACTGTGCCTCAACGCCCCATACGCCATTCCAGACTTTGGCAACGTCATGCTCGACCTGAAGTTCGCCACCGACGAACTTTGCGTCGCGCTGCGAGTAAATGATCTGATCGAAGCTCGCGCCTGGAGTGCCGCAGGAGGCGAAGTCGTCGCCGCACCTGATGCCGGTGAAATTCTTGAAGATGAAGTTGTCGAATTTCGTGTAGAAAACAGACGCATCGAACCGGGTCTCGCCACGACCGCGCTTGAGCCCGACTTCGAGAGAATTGGCTTTCTCAAGCGTCATGGTCGGGTCGCCGATCTCGAAGGTCCGCGGTGTATCGTGCGGTCCCTTGTAGAACAATTCGATCGGATCAGGGGACCGCTCGACATGCTGTACCGTAACTCGGGCGACCATCTCATAGGGGAGATCGTACAACAGTCCAGCGCTGGCGCTGATCGGCACAAAGTTGCGGACAACCGGGAACAGCGTCGGATCGTTGGGGGGCGGAAGAAACGAGGCCGGGAAGCGCGCGCCGGTGCCGTTGATGTCCGTGCGCTCGGCGCGGATGGCGCCTTGGGCGCGTAGCGCAGATGTGATCTGCAGTTCCTCGAACACGAAGGCCGCGATGTTCTGCGCGCGGGCCGGGGCCAGTAGCTGTTCTTCCGCGCCTCCGACCGACAGATCGCGCCGGCCCCATTGAAAACCGACGGCGCCTCTTAGCTCCCCGAAAGCGGTATTGACGGGCAGATGAGAGATTTCCGCACGCGATTCGATTTCTCGGTTCTTGAAAGTCGAACCAACTTCGGCTGCGGCGCCCAGGCCGTCAACTTCCAGGTGCTTGTAATCGGTATAGCCGAGCCAGTACCTGATCGTATCAATTCCAGTTTCGCGAAGGCGCCACTCACCGCGGCTGTTCCATTTTGATTGGCGGAGGTCAATATGGTTCTTCGCCCGGGCCGACTCGATGCCCGGAATGAAATAGGTCATCGCCATATTCTGGTAAGACATCCCCACGAAGCCATCATTGAAAATGTAAGAACCGCCGACGCTTTGCCCCTCGGAAGAGTAGCTTGAGTTCTCTTGAACTCCGCCTGGAATGCGGTAGTCGCCAGCGCTTCGCTTGAATGCATCGAGGTGGAGCGAGAAATTTCCGCCACCTGCGTCGAGCAGGACGGCTCCGTCCTTGCCGTTGCTGACGCTGTTCAGGCCACCACGCGCCTGAAAAGCGACGCCGTTCGTTGGGACGCTTGTCGGAATACGCCCGTTATTGGCGCTCACAACACCGCCGATGGCCTGCGAGCCATAGCGCAGAGTACCGGGTCCGCGAATGACCTCGATCTGGCCGCTCATGAGCGGATCGATTGTCACTGCATGGTCTTCTCCCAGGTTTGCCATGTCGCCGGAGCCGATGCCGTCTTCCTGCGTGCGAACGCGGAAGCCACCGAGTCCACGGATCACCGGACGACTTGCGACAGGGGAGAACGATGTCGATGAAACGCCGGGTGTCGTACTCAGGGTGTCGCCAAGAGACGCTGCCCCTCGGCTCAAGGTCTGCTGAGGGGTAACTACCGATACCGAGCTGAATGATGGAGCTACCGGTATCGATTGAGAGGGGGCCCACCAAGGGACGTTTTCGCCGGTACTCCGGCCTGATTGTGCGATTGGGCTGGGCGATGTGACCACAATCTCGTCGAGTTGGACTACCTGGGCATGCGCACCCGTCGACAAGGCGAGCGCACTCGCCCCCAGCGCCCATCGATACAACCGCATGCCAGCTACCCCTTATTGCGAATTTGTTGCAATAAGGGAATTGCATGTCCGTTTCTGGATGTCAACTTATTGCAATTAAGTCTCAAAAGCAGAAGAGCGACTTATGTGAAATGCAGGAAACGTGTAGAGAGGTCACGCGCTGATCGCAGGCAGGCCGCGACCGGCGCCACCGGGTAAGGCACTGATGAAATCAAAACTGGATGAAGAGTTTGAGCGGCTGTGCCGTGAGAAAGGTTTGCGGTTGACCGGGCCGCGCCGCATCATTCTCGATGTACTGGCCAAGGCATCAGATCATCCCGATGCGATCGAAGTGCATCGGCGTGCAAGTTTGATCGATCCAAGCATCGCCATTGCGACCGTTTATCGTACCGTGCGACTGCTCGAAGATTCGGGGATTCTCGAAAGTCATGCTTTTGGCGATGGCCGGGCAAGATATGAGACGGCGGATCGGGAGCATCATGATCACCTGATCAATATTGAGACCGGTGATGTCATCGAATTCCGTTCAGATGAGATCGAGCGGCTACAGGAAGGGATTGCGCGCGCTCACGGCTTTGAGATTGTCAGTCATCGCCTTGAAATCTTCGTCAAGCCGCTGAAAGGGGGCAAGCGAAAGAAGACGTCACGGGACAGGCGGTAAGGAGCACCTCTGCCGGTTTCCCACGTTGACGTCAATCGCTGCGCGACAACCGTTTCGTTGCCGATGGCCGTCGCCTGACTGACCGCGATAGCCGCCGGCCCGGCACGAGGCCCATCCCCCAAGCGCCAGCCCTGGGCCAAATACGCTGCCAGCGGCAACGTTTGCCCTCCAGAGGGCCCAAGCTTCCATAATGTGCGATCATCCGCCCGCTTGTATCGCTCGAAAAGCTGAGCAACTCCGAGGGGAGAACCCGGCTTCAGAAGACCATGCTTCGCGATCAAGCCAGATAGGCTTCTTGCAGTGTACGCACCGCGGCTACGCAGCGCAACTCATGGAAGCCGAGCGGCTTCACGGATTCTGCCTCGTCCGGAAGCGTTGGAAAGAGGTCCAGATGGGCTATGGCAATAGCCTGATCATTTGCGCGATCAATCCGTTTCGGATCGCTGGCCGCGAGCAATCAAATGACATCTTGGAGCAGCTCGACGAAAAGCACCACTACGCATTCTTCGAAGTGCCTGAGATAGGGTTCGACAGTCGCCTGTTCGCGCTGGCGAAACGTGCGATCAAGGATGGCCTCACCCACGATTACAACGGTGAGTTGTAAAGCGCGGTATGGAGCGAAATGGTCATCTCCATGATCGAAGTTGTTTTCACGCACAACTTTGCTTTCCGGCCTACCGGAATTGTTCGCGAGGCGTACTCAAACTATCTGAACATGCTCTATGCCGATGAAAATGCAGGCCTGTGCGACGAGGATATCTCGGTGCTCAAGGTCAACGAGCTGTACAGCTGGTCAACGCTTGGCAGTTCATGGAGCGGTGCGGATTCACCGAGCCCGGTCATAAGGACGGGTTGGAAGATGAGAGCGTGGGATAGAGGTGAAGACGGTTACACCGTTGTGATGATCTGATCATCGTCCGAAAAGGGCAGCAAGATCCCGAGTTGCGTAGTGTAGAAAGCGATTTCAGTTGTCAGCGTTCCAATCTCTGAAATCTGATCATTATCGTCCTTTTCGCTGACTTCGACTCTCTCGCTCCATGGTAGGCCGATCTCGCGAAAAACCTTGTCGCTGCTCCAAGTCAAAAAAGTATGTCCGATCAGATTTCGCTTTTCACCTAGCTTTCGTGCTCGTTCGCTGAGCTTGTTCCATTGGCTGCGCAGAGTAACAAGCCTTCTGTCGGTTGATACGGCATTTACGACGTGCTGGGCGTCGAACGCTTTTGTTGTCTGCCGGAGGCGTTCGGTTAATGCACGTACTTGTCCCATTTCGCGCGCTCGCTGCGTAGAGCGAGTTGCCTCGCGGAAGCTGCGGCTTGGGGATTGTTCTTGTCCCAAGCGAAGGCGGTAAGCTGCCATTGTAGATAGGCAACAGCTTCTTCAAGGCGGCTTCGCCAAGAGCAACCACCGGCAAGGAGTTTCGACTGGACCGCACCGCTGCTATGTCGTGACCGGAATCTCGACAACTGGCCGGAGCGCTTCGAGCTGGCGTGCATACTTGCGGACGATCTTGTCGTAGAGATCACCAAGGTGCTTGGCGTGAACGCTGACGACAAGCGCGTAGGGCAATTCCTCCTCAGGCGAGAAATTGCGTCCGCCGAGACGAGCATTGTAGTGGATGTCGAGTACGGGATTGCGCAACGTCTTGCCCATGAACGACACGCGCGTGTGCAGACAATTCTCCCATTTCCACGCGTCGCGGCGCAACTCGTCTTCCATCAGGCCGCTCTGCGTCTTGCCGAAGAAGCTTTTGCTGTCGGCATGAACCTGGTTCGGATCATTGCGCTTCTGATCGTGTGGCCTGAATGTCGGCTCCAGCCCTGCGCGCGTGTAATTGCCGGGATGATGCGGATCGACCCCCGTGGGATAGCAGAGCGTCGCGGTGATCGTGACCTTGCCGGGGACGGTGCCGGACGGCATCGGGATCGGAGCGCGGATATAGCGGGTCGGTGCGACGTTGCCTTGATAGACCACGCGAACGGTGTCGTCGTCGCACAGCACGATGTCCTGCACCGACCGAGCGACCCGGCCGCGGCCGACATCTTCGGCCGGATAATCGGACGGTTCGGCCGTGTGGATGAGGAGTGCACGGATGGCGAGCATGCTGAGGCTGTCGCCGAAATGCGCCCGGACGCCGGCGCCAAGGCGCAGCACTGAAGGCGCCGAGAAAGATGTGCCTTCCGTGGCTTCGAACGCCGCCTTGGCTTTTTCGCTGACAACGATGAAGGGCCGTTGCAGGCATCCGCCGAATTCCAGGAAGTCCGGCTTGACGACGCCGGGGCTGCGGCCCGGACCAACCGAGCTGTAGTCGGTGCGCTGCCACGGGGCCGCGGGATTGTCGCAGGCTCCGACAGCAAGCGCGTTCACGCAGTCAGACGGAACCTGGATGCGATTGAAGCCGCCTTTCGCCGGTCCGTCTCCGTCGTTGCCAACCGCAATCGTCGCCAGGGTCTTTCCGGCTGAGAGACGTTCATCGATGACGGCAGCCCACGGATGGATGTCATCATCTTCGATCGGAAGCCGCGGGCCGATGCTCAGGTTGATGAAGTCATAATGCTTTTCGGCGAGGACCTGGTCGATGCGGGAAAGCACCTCGTAGAGCTCGTGCGGATTCTGGTTCGGTGCCGTATCAAGGACCCGGTAATGATCGACTGCCGCATACGGGCGCGGGACCGGGTTTGACGGATCGATATGCCCGAACAGGAAGGCAGAACTGACGCCGACGCCGTGTTTCTGGAAATCGGGGATGGTGCCGCCGATGCCGGGCGGATCGATTGCCTTTACCCATTTGCCGATCGGATGGTTCTTCGGTACACCGCCGTCGAAGATGGCGACGCGGATTTTCGGATCGATAGGACCGGCGTTTGGCAGCGCGATGTCTTCCATGGGAACGCGCGACGAGCGGAATGTTGGTCGCATCATGCGCAGGGTCGGCATCTGCCGCAATGCGCGCACCGGGGTGAAGGTGGCTATCTCGTCTGCGAATTCAACGGGAGCGTCCAGCTCCACGAAGCACAAACCGCCGGCCGAGAACCGGCGGCCGAGGGTGTAGTCGACGCCAATTTCGTCGAGATATTCGCTGAACAGCGGAATGATCCCGTTCGATCCGGCGCCTGCATCGCTGTGCAGGACGACCTCGAATACGGTTTCCCCGGATTTCGGGAGCTTGCCCTTGATCTTGTCCCGCGGTGTGGGCGCAGCTACCTGTTCGATGGTCGGCAGCTCATTGGCTCCTGTGACCTGTTCGCCCCAACGGGGCAGCGCGTTGCGCCAGGCGCGAAAGGCTGCGCGGCTTCCCATCACGAACAACTCGGTGGTGATGGTCTCTTCGGGTTCGCGGCCCTTCGAACGCTTCTGCGGGGTTATGCGTCGCGGGCGGCTTCCGACCGGCTCCAGCCCTACCGATTCAAGCAGGCGCTCCGGGAAATAGGATTTCGCGATATATTCCGGATTGAGCGTAACCGTCGCCACGGCGCGATCATTGGGACAGGCCGCGTCCGGCAATTGATCAATGCCACGAACGACCCGGGCGAGCATCGGCGCGATGCGCTCCCTCGCCTCAGAGAACGTGTAGGGATGGCTCTTCGGCGCACCACCGCGAACTCCGGCAACGTCTTCGATAAGACGCTCGCCCTTTCCCAGCAAAAAATTGCGTTTGGTCATGACATATCTCTACCGTTCCTGGTTTTACCTTTCTTTCGCGGCTTGGCCGTGCGGCTCCGGATCGTGTCGCGCGCGACGCCGGTCAGCTCGCCGGCCTTACGCTGCGAGAGAAGCCCGCGATCGACGATGGCCGTCGCCAGCTGAATGCGCTTCGCCTTTGCGATGGACTTGTTTGTCAGCAGCCCGGCCAGCTGTTCTTCAAGAGGGACGTTGCCAAGAGCAGCGCTGCGCCTTGCCGTGGAGAGATCGCGTTCGATGTCGCTGAAGGAGCGTCCGGCAAAGCCAGCTGCAAGCAAACCGCTCCACTGTTTGGTAGCAGGGAAATAAGGTGCGAGGGTCCCGTCAATGAAACGAGCGATCGCTTCCTGGTTCGGAAGGGGAAACTCGACGTGCAGCTCAAACCTTCGCCATATGGCAGGATCGAGAAGGTCAGGGTGGTTGGTCGCAGCAAGAAGCACACCCGAGGTCGGCCAGTCGTCGATCTGCTGAATGAGGACTGTGACGAGCCGTTTAAGTTCGCCGATCTCGCCGCGATCGTCGCGGCGTTTGGCAATCGCATCCAGTTCATCGAGCAGAAGGATGCAGTCGATGGTCTTGGCGTATTCGAGCACGTGACGCAGGTTGCTGCCCGTCCTGCCCAGAAGGCTGCTCATGACGGCTGCCAGATCGAGGATCAGGAGCGGGCGTTTGAGTTCACGCGCCAGCCAGTACGCTGCCATTGTCTTGCCGACGCCGGGCGGTCCAACGAAAAGGGCGGCGCGCGCCGGATCGAGACCGGCGCGGGCAAGCGCCTGAGGGTTTCGGCGCTCTTCCACGATCTGGCGCAGCGCGACTTCGCAATCGGGCGAAAAGACAGGCTCGTGATCGAGAACAGGTTCGGTCTCGACGCGCATGAGGTGAAGACGAGAGTCGATGTCAACCGGAAGCGGGACTTCCGCCTGCCGACGCAAGGGGGAAGCCGGCGACGGCGCCTCGTGAAGGAGGCTGGTAAGCGCCTCGGCGAATTGGGGAACGGCCTGCTGATAGCGTTTAGCCGCGCGCCGCAGGACCACCTGCACATCCTGGATGCGGCCTGATAGTGCAGTGCGGGCGAGTTGGAGAAAGTCGGTTTCGATGTTGGTCTTCGCAGGTTCTGGCATGTCTCAATCGGTACAGGAGTTCAATAGGCCCCCACCCTAGCAGGGTGGACGAGTTTTCCCATGAGAAATGAAAACTCGTCCACAGTTCAGAAAACAATAATAAAATCAGTGTATTGAGCATGGACGAATTTAAGGTCTGCCTCGGCCGGCAAGCCGAATCCATAACCTGCGCCACCATGGCAACACCGGGGTCGCCGGCTGTGCCGGTGCGGGCCGTGGCGCAAAGGTCTGCTTGCGGATGTCGAACAATGGATTTCCGGTTTCGTCCGGCGGGTGGTGGGGACAGACGTGATCCTTCAGCAGGTCCATGCGGGAATTGCGCGTGACCGTACCCTTGTTGCCGTCGTAATCTAGGAACACGAAGGCGGGCGGGTTCGGGTACCACGGCGTGAGCACCTGGGTCAGCAGGCCGACAGCCGTCGATGCAAGGACGCCATTCGACCAGACGACCTGCGGGCGAGAGCCGGCAGCGCCGTACTTTCGGGCTTCCTGCTCGAGCCTTTCATCGGTGATGAAACCGCAGCAGCGCATACAGGGCGCACCCGGCATCGAGAGAATAACCTGGCCGCTGACCAGAAATCCCAGCTTGCCGAGATCATGCACATCCATGCCGATATCGATGTAGGGAATCAGGTGACGGCGGGCGAAACGCTCAAGCTGTTCCCGCTCTCGGAAGCCATCGACCGCGCCCACGATGACAGCGCAGCGCTTGAGATCGTCGACGGCATTGTGCCAGTCATCCTGCAACGAAATAATCCGCGCCTTGGGATGAAGGCCCCGGATGAGCCGCGCCGCGATGGCGACCTTCGACATGCGCGCATCCACGTCGGCGAGCGTGCCGCCGATCAGGCGGTTGGTGTTGGTGTCCTCGATCACGTCCGGGTCGGCGTTCACATACCCGCCCACGCCCATATGAGCGGTCTGCTGCGCGACATGCGATCCGCCGCCGCCGAGGCCAACAATGCCGATGGTCGTGCTCTCGAGGATCGCGTCGCTGTTCGTCCCGAGGAAGCTCTGTCGATCGAGACGGCTCATGCGGCCCTCCATGTGTGAACGGGCATGCCGACCTCGGTGAAGCGTGCCACAAACGGCTGCGGCGCGTCGCGGCCCAGCCAGACCTGGCCGAACGCGGCCGTGTCGCTCAGGACAATCGCGCCGTGCACGGCGTGGGGGGCGACCGAGGTGAAATTCGGGATGAACCTGGCATTCTCGCGGTTGTCGATGCCGCTGAATCCGGGCACGCCGTGGCCCCCATGCGTATGCACGTGGAAGATCGCAGCACGGTCGTTCATCGCCCACTGGCGCGCGCGGCGGATCGCATCGGCGCTCATCATGGCACCGACGCTCGGGTCCTGCAGGTACTCCTCGTCGCGCACCGGGCGGTATTCCCGGGCGAGAATCAGGAGATCGTCGTGCGCGGCGGCAAGACCTGCCGCGATGAACCCGACGCGCTCGTGCGCGAAGGCATGTGGGCGGCGCAGATCGGCGCGGACGACCGCCAGCAGAGCCCTGGTGATCTTGAAATGGATGTTCATGCAATCGCCCTCAGATGGGCCAGCAGGATCTGCGTCCACCGCAGGGTGGCGGGCACGTGGTTCCAGGAGGGCGCCCACCAGTTGCGCTCGACAACGCGGTGCGGATTCCAGTTGGCGCCGCGCCCTTCGATCTTGTTCGCGAAGAACAGGCGGGTGTCATAGCCCGAGTGCGCGAACGGCACGAGCAGCAGGTCCATGCGGTACGGCATGTCGCCGGCCATGAAACCGAAGGAGGGCAGCAACGCGACGTGCTGGCCGCCCTCCTTGAGGAGGACGGCCTCACTGTGCATCGCCTGCAGCCCGGCGAAGTTGGCGGCAGCGTCGGTCACGACGAACCTCCGCACGGCACCTGCTCGAAGAAGCGCATGCCGTCCTTCACCCGGAGCTTCTTGCCGGGCTTGAGCTCGGTGAGGTTGCCTTCCTCGTTGATGACCTCGAGAACGTAGCCCTGCTGCCCGCCGAACAGGCTCTTGAGCTGCTCGGTGGTGTAGGTGCCGCGGGGAATCTCCCGGGGGTTGTTCTCGAAGAACACCGTGATGAGGCGCTTCTCGGTGTGCAGATGCTCCGTGCCGGCCTCGCCAAGGTCGAGCTCGTCGCCGGGCTTGAGCTCCACGTCGTTGTCGTCGCGGTCGAGGATGATGACCTCGTCGTCACGCACGCGGCCGATGATCCGCAGCTCCGGCTCGGCAATCTTGCGGACACCCCATTCGAAGCCGTGATCGTCGAGGGTGAACCGGAAGATGCGGTCGCTCTCGAAAGCACGGAACGCCTCGGTGCCCGGCGCGGTAAGATCGACAGTCTCGTCGAGCCCGATCGAGCGGGTACCCTTGGGCATAAGCTGGATCAGCACGAAATCGCCCGCCGGCCCGAAGCCCGCCTTATCGAGGATGCGTTCACCCTTGGGCTGCGCATCGCCGAATTCGACCGCGGTGCCATTCACGGTCGTGGTGAACTTGCCGTCCGGCCCGGGGCGGCGCGCCGCCTCCGCTTCGACAGGTTGGCTGCGGCCCTGACCGCCAGTCTGGGCATTTTCCATCTTCGTCGTCCTTATCTTTCCGCCGGCCCATCGCCAGCTCGGTAGTGATAAGTTAGGGTGGCATGCAAAGAATGTCAAGCATTTTACGAGCACGCTTGACGTTCTTATCGTTTCGGATTAAATACATCAACGGAATCAATAAGTTTGGTGGGGAACCGCGATGGCAAAGAAGAGCGATGAGCCTGAGGTCAAGCTCACGCTTGGACAATATCTCGCCTCCATACGTGAAGACCGGGACCTCTCCCAGCGCGATGTCGAGAAGGCCACCGGCAAAGTCGTGTCCAACGCGTACTTGTCCCAGATCGAAAATGGCCTGATCAAAAAACCAAATCCGAACATCCTGCACGCGCTCGCAGAGCTCTATGCGGTGAGTTACGAGGACCTGATGGAGCGCGCGGGCTACATCGTGCCAACGCGCTCGCGCAGTGCAGGGCAGCGGCACGGCCGCATCGCCACCTTCGCCGAACATAATCTGACCGACGAAGAGGAAGCGAAGCTCGTCGAGTTTTTGGGATACCTGCGAAGCAGAAAGAAGCCCGGTGGTGAATGAAAGCTGACGACAGCAGTCTCGATCCCGAGGATTTGCGCGCCGTGCATGCCGCTGCACGGCGCGCACTGGACCGGGCATCGGCATGGGGCGTATTTCCGACGCCGACGCCCGTCATCCTGGAAGCGGCTAGTCTGAAGATTGCGCCCAAGAGCGCATTCGATCCGAGCCGGATCACTGAATATCTGATCGGCAAGGCGGAAAACGCCGCTATAACGCTCAAGTCTGCGATCGCAAAGGTGTTCGGCATTTACGACGCCAGCGAGCAGCTGATTCATATCGACGACGGCGTTCACAAATCCAAGCAAAACTTCCTCAAGCTGCATGAGGTAGGGCACCACGAGCTCCCTGCTCATCGCAGCGCATTCCGCCTGTTCCACGATTGCGAGAAAACCCTCGATCCCGAAATCTCCGATCTGTTCGAGCGGGAGGCGAACAATTTCGCCAGGTTTGTCCTCTTTCAGGGCAACGGTTATGCGGCGATGGCCGCGGACCACAAACTTGAGCTGCGCACCCCGATGAGGCTCGCGGGGAAATTCGGGGCATCTATGCCTCTTGCCGCGAGTTCGTGCGCACGCATCACCGGGCTTGTGTCATCTACATCCTCGAGCCGGTCGCTTGCTGCGAGCGCACCGGCGCCCGCGCCGAGGTCCGGCGGATCGAGGCATCACCGGCCTATCTGAAGCAGTTCCGCCGGCCGGATGAGGACGTGATAACCCTCGATCATTCGCTCGGCCGCGTACTACCGATCGGCAGGAAAATGACCCGTCCGACGACGGTTTCAATCACCGACCGTAACGGTCAGGCCCACCAATGCATTGCAAAGGCATTCAACACGACCTTCAATATCCTACTGCTGGTCTACCCGGTGAAGGCCCTTACGAGCACCACGATCATCCTTAGGGATCAGGCGCTCGCAGCACCTAGCCAACGAGGCGGCGAAGATACACCCGGCGCGGCCACGATTGGACGCATCGCTTCAAGAAGGTCGCCCATGACGCCTGGCGGATCAAGGCGAGCTCGGCCGTGGTGGCGAGATCGTGGTACCAGCCGCCGACGGCACGACCGACTTCTCTTTCGTCATAAGCATGGGAGCTCTCCTGCCGGCAGGAATCCCTGCGGCCGGCATTCGTTCCCCGTCACAGAGCAGGGATTCGAAATCGCACTGCTTCGGCGAAGCTTCAGCGCCACATCCCTCGCATGCGAGCTCCGATGTCGATTCGCGGCCCCTGGCTTGGGCCGCGCGCAGCGGCGTCTGCAGACGCTATAGGCCAGTTCGCACGGTCGAACAGGCCAGGCAACTTCTCGGGGACGAAGCGGGTTCGCGATGCATAAACGTGCCGGTCACCCTGGGAGTGCTGACCGTGTGTGAAGAAACGCTGTGGCACGACCAGATGAAGATCGTCCTTCGCCCGCGTCATCGCGACGTAGAGAAGGCGGCGCTCTTCCTCGAGCTCGGCAGAGGTGCCGGCTCCCAGGTCAGACGGCATGCAGCCGTCGACTACGTTGAGGACGTACACCGACTTCCATTCCTGGCCCTTGGCCGAGTGGATGGTCGATAGGATCAAGTAGTCCTCGTCCAGCAACGGCACGCCGGCCTGGTCGCTGGTCGCGTCCGGCGGATCCAGGGTGAGTTCCGTCAGGAAGCGTTCGCGCGAAGCATATCCGCCGGCTATCTGTTCCAGTTGAACGAGATCGGCGCGCCGGACTTCAGCGTCTTCGTGAATGCGCTCAAGATGTGGTTCGTACCAGTGGCGGGCACGCTCCAGGTCCGATGGCCATTCCGAATATCGGAGATTTCCAATAGTCTCGACAAAGGTAGTCCAATCGCCGCCGGCGCGGGGCGGGCAGGGAAGGGTACAAAGCGCGCCGAGCGGGTCGCTGGCCTCCGCCATATGATCGAGAATGCGCTGTGCGGAAGCAGGACCGATACCCGGCAATAGGTGCATCACGCGGAACCCGGCAACGCGATCACGTGGATTTTCGACGAACCGCAATAGTGCGAGCAAGTCCTTGACGTGCGCGGTGTCGAGAAATCTCAGGCCGCCGAACTTGACGAACGGGATGTTGCGACGAGTGAGTTCAATCTCAAGCGGGCCACTGTGCGAAGAGGTGCGGAAAAGCACCGCCTGTTGTTTGAGGAGGGCCCCTTCTTCTCGGTGTTCGAGAATGCGCTCGACGATGTAGCGCGCCTGGTCGGCCTCGTCGCGCACGGCAACCAGGCGAGGTTTGGCGGATGACGAGCGCTCCGTCCATAGGTTCTTGGTGAAGCGCTCCTTGGCGAGATCGATAACGCCGTTTGCGGCGGAGAGGATCGGCTGCGTCGAGCGATAGTTGCGGTCGAGGGTGATGATGTCTGCGCTCGGGCTGAATTGTTCGGGAAAATCGAGAATGTTGCGAACTGTGGCTGCCCGGAAGGAATAGATCGATTGTGCATCGTCGCCGACCCCGGTGAGGCCACGGCCCCCCGGCTTCAATGTCAGCAGAACCGATGACTGCAAACGGTTCGTGTCCTGATATTCGTCGACGAGGACATGATCGAAGCGGCCGCCGACATCGTCGGCGATGCCGGCATCGGACATCATCTGTGCCCAGTAGAGAAGGAGATCATCGTAATCGAGAACGTTCTGCTTCTGCTTGGCCTCGACGTACGCCGCAAAAAGCTCCTTGAGTTCATTGGCCCAGCCAGCGCACCACGGGTAAGACGCTCCGAGCACCTGCTCCAGTTCGGCCTCGGCGTTGACGCAGCGTGAATAGATTGAAAGGCACGTGCCCTTGGCCGGAAAGCGGCTCTCGGTCTTCGAGAGCCCGCGCTCGTGCCTGACCAGATTCATCAGGTCGGCCGAGTCCTCGCGATCGTGAATAGTAAAAGCGGGATTGAGGCCGATCTGGTCGGCATATTCGCGAAGCAGCCGGGCACCAATACCGTGGAAGGTGCCGGCCCAACTGAGGGCGTCGGTCATGATGCCGGCGTCCGCACCGAGAACCTTGCGTGCGATCTGCTCGACCCGTTTCGACATTTCGGACGCGGCGCGCCGCGAGAACGTCATCAACAAGATCCGGCGAGGGTCAGCACCGCTGACAATGAGATGGGCGACGCGCTGAGCAAGGGTGTTCGTCTTGCCGGATCCTGCGCCGGCAATGACAAGCAGTGGTAGCCCAACATGGCTGTTGCCGCAGATGCCGTGCTCGACGGCTCGGCGCTGCTCCGGGTTGAGCGTCTCAAGATATGATGCGGCGGTCGACGCGAGCACGAATCAGTTCCCCTGCTGAAATTCAACGCTCGATGGTTCCCGGGGGAACCGCAACAAGTTCGACTACGCTGCGGTTGCCGTCAGAGCACGTGGTAAATCCTTTGCTTTGTCCCTCCGCGTGTTCCGATGTACGGCCGAAAGGCAGCCTACGCCGCTACCTTGTCTTCCTTATCGGCCCCGCGCATGACGATATGGAGCGCACTATCGGGCAGCGGACGCTGCAGCGCCTTCGCCTCATCCCACGGAGCGCGCATCCAGACGTCGCGTCCTTCCTCGGTCGTCAGGATCACTGGCATTGCCTTTGGGTGGATCGGCGCGACGATCGCGTTCGGGGACGTGGTCAAGAAACCATAGACGAGATGAGGACCGGGGATCGGCTTCGACTTCGTGCCGCGGTCTCCGTTGAATTCGGTCCATATGCCGGCAAAGCAAAACACCGGCCGGCTGTCGCCGAGTGCAAACCAGACGACGTCCTTCTTCTTGGCCTCCGGATTCGCCTCCGGAGCGTATTCGGCGAAGCTGTTCGCGGGCACAAGGCAGCGGTTTTCCGGCTTCAGCCAACTGCGCCAGTGGGGGGAGGACGTGTTACGAATATTCGTCACTGGCGGGCCACCGTTCCTTGGTGGCGGCGGCATGCCCCAGCGCATCAACACCATCTCTTCAGCATCACCCGCGTTGCGGATCACCGGTGCCGGATAATCCGGAAAAACACCGGGCATCGCCGGCAGGTTGCCGACATACTGGTTCATGCGTCTGAACAGGCCGGCAATCGCCGCCTGGTTCGTGGTGATCGAATACAGATTGCACATGTCAGCGGTCGCTCTCGACGGCTAACGACACCGCCAGGCCGCGGCACTGCGCGTGACCGAATATCACCTGGTCTGCATGTCCAGCCGTCACGATGACGTCCTCACCCCGTTCTGTTCAAATGATCGCATCATGATGCCGTCGAGAATCTTGCCGGCGGCGGCCCGAACCTTTCGTTCAGTGTCCTCAGGCATAGGTGGCAGCTTATAGGTCGCTGCGAGATCGGAAAGTTCCCTATGTACATCCGTACGGAAGCCACGCGGGTCATCCGCCAATTCCGACACGATCTGGTATAGTGTCGCGAGCATGAACTGGATCGCCATGTCGGCTCCCATCTGCTCGGCCTGGTCGTCCGTGATGAAGGAAAGCCTGTCCTGATGTTTCATCGCTGCTTCACCACACGCTGACTCTATCCCGTGTAGGGTCCGAAAGCGTCCGCGCGTGTAGGCATGCGACACGGCCTTCCTCAACTCCGCTATCTCCGATTCCAAGAGATTGTTCGCAATGATTAGCGCGCGAACAGCCGAACGCGGATCGCCGCCGCAGACGGCGATCGCCTGATCAACAGCGGCTTCAAGGCCATCGTCCTGTTCGTTCGGCTGAGAGACCGAGGACATGGCCCTGTTCCAGGTTGACCGTCGATGGCGTATGTTCCTATTTTGTTCTCATGGAGTCAAGCCGCCGTTTCAAGCCGCCCTGGACGCTGATCCGGGAAAATTCGGAGTGCTACGTGGTCAAGGACGCCAACGGCGTGACCTTGGCATGGCTCTATTGCCATGATGACACGCAGCGCTACAGCTTCGGCGTCAGCAAGCTATCCTCGGATGAGGCCCGCCGCATCGGCAAGGCGATCGCGCGCATCCCCGAATTCATGATGCCGCGCCAGGGCTTCTATCCGCGCGGCGGCGGACCACGCTGGCGCGAAGACCGGCCATACCACGTCGCGCTCGAAGACCGTTACATCCGTGAGCACTGGGATGAAATCAACGCACTCTGCAGGTTGAATAGCCTGCCGTTGAATGCGACCGGCGAGGTGATTGAGAATGATGGCGTTTGGAGAGTCTACGAATTTACCTGGCAGATGGATGCAATCCTGTTCTGGGAGCGATTCGAGGGACGCTGGCTGCGCGGTACGGAGTTTCACTATCCTGAGCGGCCTGAGAATCTGCCGTCGCTGAAGCCGCTCGAGAACTGGCCGAATTCAATCCGCGCGATTTGCGATAATCGACGGGTGTCCAACGCCATGATCAAGCGCCGGACACTGCTATTTATGCTCTTCCTGCTCTTCTCGGGCGAGGCGCTGTCCGATGACCTTGTTGGTCAAGCCACTGTCGTTGATGGCGACACACTGCAAATTCATGGAGCACGCATCCGGCTCTGGGGAATCGACGCGCCGGAGAGCAGCCAGCTATGCCGCGGCGAAGACAGTTCGCAATATCGTTGTGGCGGCAAGGCAGCAACCGAACTTGACGCATTCATTGCCCGGCGTCCGGTTAACTGCTCCCCCGTTAGCTTCGACCCATATGGCCGGACGGTTGCGACCTGTTCGGTCGGCGGCAACGATCTCGGCGAATGGCTTGTTCGCAAGGGTCTGGCGCTGGATTGGCCCCAATACTCCAAAGGCCGATATGGTGGCGCTCAGCGCGAAGCCGAACACGCTGGCCGCGGAATCTGGAAGGGCAGCTACGTCGAGCCGTGGCTCTACCGAGGCTGCATCCGCGCAAGCGGAAAGCCCGCCGACTGTTCGGACGACGCAAATGCCCATCCTTGATGGACTCTAATGCAGGCCGTCAATCCACAACGACGGTGGCCTATCCCCACGGTCGCAGGTGGCTCTGGCGTGGTTTGGGCGACTCACGCTAACCCATCAATCTCAACCACCTCACTGCACAAAAGAAAAAAATGGTTGCAGCTACCCGTGAACTACCGGCCTCTGGTTACGCGCTTGAAGTGGACGGCCGACTCAAAGCCGAATTTGCGACCAAAGACGGGGCGAGGGCAGGTGGAGAAGAACTAAAGAAACGTTTTCCCATGCTTCAGGTCAGGATCTATGATGCGCAGACGAATGCACGCGAGGAAATCTAGTCTAAGCGAATTCTGCTTGTGCGCATCCGCTAGCCGCGGACCGGGCTCTCGTGAACCGAGCCGCTGACGCGTCTCGGCCGTCCGGTTTCGATCCCTTGCGCGGGTACGGTGTCGCTCGCCGGAGGCTCTCGCGTTAGGAGGCCGCCGGCATTGCATGCCGGCGCCGCTATCACTGCCCCGAACGCGGGTGCCTTGTTAACCGGTCTCGCGACTGCAGTAGCCTCGTTGCCCGCGGGCATTTCATGCCCGCGTCGCTATCACTGCCCCTTCGTCGGCTGCCTTCTCTCTGCCTCCGCTCCGCTTCGGCCGAAGGGTCTCTTCCTGAGATATCGTACAATGCGCGGTACGCTCCCTGCGGAGTCGTCAAGAGCGAGAGGAAAGCTGGGATTTTCGTGACGGGTTGGAGGCCGAGAGAGAGTCTCGCGGTGCCCGTCATGGAGATTACCCATGACCCAGCTGAATGTAATGGACGCCACTCGCGGTGAGCGCGGCGGCTACAAGGTGGATGTGAGCCGTGGTGAGCGCGTCGGCCGCGTGTCCTCGGAATGGTTTTCCCGGCCGGCGGGCGAGCGATACCTGTCCCTCTCCGAGCTGTTCGGCGCCATCCGCGGACGCGCCGAGCGAAGCCGGACCCGGACGGTCGAGAGCGAAAAGATCAGGGTGGAAGCCAGCCGCGACGACGCCGAGCGCCTGACCCTGCTGTTGCCGGGTGAGGAGGTGCCGCTTGCGCCGACCCACTGGAGCTTCGGGCAGCTCACAACCATGATTGGCGCGCCGTCGACCTATTTGCGCCAGCTCCCGGCACCTCTTGCCGCCATCAATCTTCAGTACGGGCTGACCTCGCATCGCGCCGAACTGATCAAGACGCTAGAGGTCGAGGACGGACGCGTTGAGCTGCGCGCGGTGACCAGCCCCGACTATGGCCGTATCTTTGACCACGAACTGGTCGCCGCCGTGCAGCGAATCGCAGGCAATGGCACCGGCGATACGCGATGGAAGATCCCGGGTGTGCTCGACTGGTCCACGGGCGTCTATAACCCCTGCGTCGACATCACGAAAAACACGACCACGCTGTACGCGTCCGATCGCGATGTCTTCCTGTTCCTGGTCGACGACCTCAACCCGATTGAGGCAGGGACATTGCCGGATGGCTCGCCCGATCTCTACTTCCGCGGCTTCTATTGCTGGAATTCGGAGGTGGGGGCCAAGACGCTCGGGATCGCGAGTTTCTATCTCCGCGCTGTTTGCCAGAATCGCAACCTTTGGGGCGTCGAGGATTTTGAGGAGATCACCATCCGTCACTCGAAATATGCCGCCTCACGCTTCGCCCACGAGGCGGCGCCGGCGCTGACTCGCTTCGCCAATTCCTCGCCCATGCCTTTCGTCAATGGCATCAGGGCTGCGCGCGAGCGCATCGTCGCGCGCACGGACGACGAGCGCACCGAATTCCTGCGCAAGCGTGGCTTCGGCAAGTCGGAGACCGCGAAGATCATCGATGTGGTGCTGGCCGAGGAAGGCCGCAAACCCGAGAGCATCTTCGACTTCGTACAGGGCATTACTGCCGTCGCACGGGACAAACCCCATCAGGATGCCCGGCTCGACCTCGAGGCACGAGCGAAGAAGCTACTCGATCGGGTCGCCTGACCCTGTCGTGTTGCTCCAAACCATTCCGCACGGCCGGCTTCAGCCCTCGTGCTTCTGCTTCAACGTCGCCCTCCAGAGGAAGAGGGCGGCGCTCGGCTTCGTGACGGGCCAGAAGGTCCAGAGAAAGGCTTTGGATCGTCCGTCGTGGAGCAACTTCAATGGCAAAATCCGTTCAGAAGATCACGCTGAGCCAATCCCGTGACATTCCCTTCAACAAGCTGGTGCTGAGCCAGTCCAACGTGCGCCGCATCAAGGCGGGCGTCTCGATCGAGGAGCTTGCGCAAGACATCGCGCGCCGCACGCTCCTCCAAAGTCTCTCGGTCCGGCCTGTCCTTGATGGCGACGGGAGCGAGACAGGCATGTTCGAGGTCCCGGCTGGTGGAAGGCGCTATCGCGCGCTTGAGCTTCTGGTCAAACAGAAGCGACTTGCCCGCACAGCACCGATTCCCTGCGTCGTGAGGACCGAAGGTCTCGCCGAGGAGGATTCGCTTGCCGAGAATGTCCAGCGCGCGCCGCTCCATCCCCTCGATCAATTCCGCGCCTTCCGCGACTTGCGTGAGAAAGGCATGAGCGAGGAGGAGATCGCGGCTGCCTTCTTCGTTAGCGTCCAGGTCGTGAAGCAGCGACTCAAGCTCGCCTCCGTCTCGTCAAGGCTGCTCGACGTCTATGCTGAGGATGGCATGACGCTCGATCAACTGATGGCGTTCACGGTCAATCCGGATCACGACCGGCAGGAGCAAGTCTGGGAGGCTTTGCAGCGTTCGCACAACAAGGAACCATATCCGGATGTCGTATCCGCCCTGGTCGATGCAGAGAGGAAAGCGCAGTTCGAGGAAGCTGGCAGCCATTATGAATCGAGCTACTACCTGACCTTTCTCTATCTGCCGCCGGCAGAGAGTGCGGCCGTGGCCGAGCGCCTCCTCTACGAGGGCAGCCATCGCAGCGCCGGAAGTGATGCGCGCGAGGTGCTGAGTAGCTTCATCGACCGGACCAACCGCGTGCTGCAGCTCGTCGAAGGTTTCATGCCGGAATGCGGCTGGCTCGATGACGAGCAAACACTGACTTACCTGCATTCGACGGTCTCCACCAGGCGGCATCGCGTTCGCGTGCCGGAAATCCCGATGTACCTCGATGCGCTGCTCGCCGACCAGCCGTTGACAGGCGGACTTGAGCCGATGCTGGGTGAGGCGCATGTGCGTGTTTTGACGGTCGTGGGCTTTCCCACAGCGACCACGCCCGGGATTCTCGACGATCTCAACCGCCTCGCGTTTCCGTATCGCTGGTCGACCCGGGCTATCATGCTCGACAAGACCGACGCCACAAAACTCCTGACCAGAATCAGGCGCCAATGGTTTGCCAAGCGCAAGTCGATCGCCGCGATCCTCAAGGAAGTGATGACGAACGAAGCCTCCACCCTTCTGGATACCGATGCCCACAATAAGGCCATGGACGCAGATAGCGCGCTCCAGGAACTTGGCTCCGATCAGATCGGCGAGGCGTTCGTGACGGCTACCGTCACGGTTTGGGACCGCGACCCGAGCGCCGCAGATGAAAAGCTCCGCCTCGTCGAAAAGGTGATCCAGGGCCGCGACTTCACCTGCATGGCCGAGACGGTGAATGCCGTCGAAGCCTGGCTCGGCAGCCTGCCGGGACAAGTCTATGCCAACGTCCGCCAGCCGCCGGTCTCGACCTTGAACCTCGCCCACATGATCCCGCTTTCTGCGGTCTGGGCGGGTGAGGTGAGGGACAGCCATTTCAAGGCGCCTCCGCTGTTCTTTGGCAAGACGGAGGGTTCGACCCCGTTCCGGTTCTCGCTGCACGTCGGCGATGTTGGGCATACCTTGATCGTCGGACCGACCGGTTCCGGCAAATCGGTGCTGCTTGCGCTGATGGCGCTGCAGTTCCGACGATATCCGCAAGCGCAGATCTTTGCCTTTGACTTCGGCGGCTCAATCCGCGCAGCCGCAATCGCCATGGGTGGAGATTGGCATGACCTTGGTGGTGCTGTTGCTGGAGAAGCTGAGTCAGTGGCGCTGCAGCCGCTTGCGCGCATTGACGATATCGCCGAGCGGGGCTGGGCGTCCGATTGGATCACCTCGATCCTGACGCGCGAGCGCATTGAGGTCACACCCGAGACCAAGGATCATATCTGGTCGGCGTTGACCTCACTTGCATCGGCTCCAGTTGGGGAGCGAACGCTCACGGGCCTCTCCGTGCTGCTCCAATCCAATGCGCTCAAACGTGCGTTGCAGCCCTTTTGTCTCGGCGGGCCGCACGAGCGGCTGCTCGACTCGGAAGGCGAGCGGCTGGGGGAAGCGTCCGTTCAGGTGTTCGAGACCGACGGGTTGATCGGAACCTCTGTCGCGCTGGCGGTTCTTGCCTATCTGTTTCACCGGATCGAGGACCGTTTCGACGGCCGACCGACGCTGCTGATTATCGACGAGGGCTGGCTTGCGCTCGATGATGCGAATTTTGCCGGCAAGCTCCGCGAGTGGTTGAAGACGCTGCGCAAGAAGAACGCGTCCGTGGTGTTTGCGACCCAGTCGCTTGCTGACGTCGACGGATCTGCAATTGCGCCCGCCATTATCGAGAGCTGCCCGACCCGGATTCTCTTGCCCAATGATCGCGCGATCGAGCCGCAGATCATGGCGGTCTACCAGCGCTTTGGGCTGAATGACCGGCAGATTGAGATCCTGGCGCGCGCGACGCCCAAGCGCGACTACTACTGTCAGTCGCGCCGCGGTAATCGGCTCTTTGATCTGGGTCTTGGCGAAATCGCGCTTTGCTTTGCAGCGGCGTCTTCCAAAACCGATCAGGCTCTCATCGAGCGGGTTCTTGCCGAGCACGGACGGAACGAATTTGTCACCGGCTGGCTGAGGGCGCGCGACCTCAGCTGGGCCTGCAATCTCATTCCACAGCTTGCCAAAAAAGGAGGCCTCTCGTGAAACGTCTTCGTTTGGTTATGGCAGCAAGCGTCATCGCAGCTTGCGTGCTCCAGGCGCCCCGGGAAGGGAAGGCGCAGTGGATCGTGTTCGATCCCAACAAACGTGCAGAATGTGCTCACGGCCGCCCGCGAGCTGCAGCAGATCAACAATCAGATCACCTCGCTGCAGAACGAAGCGCAGATGTTGATCAATCAGGCGACAAACCTTGCGAGCCTGCCGTATTCGTCGTTGCAGCAGCTCGAACAGTCGTTTCAGCGCACCCAGCAGCTGCTTTCTCAGGCTCAGCGCATCGCCTATAACGTGCAGCAGATCGATCGCGCGTTCTCCACGACTTACGCGCCAGCGTCCATGAGCATGTCCGACGGCCTGCTCGTCGCAAACGCGCAAACGCGCTGGCAGAACTCGGTTGCCGGGCTGCAGGACGCCATGCGGGTGCAGGCAACCGTCGTCGGCAATCTCGACACCAACCGGACCCAAATGTCGGCCCTGGTTACAGCGAGCCAAGGGGCCTCAGGTGCGCTCCAGGCAACCCAGGCCGGTAATCAGCTCCTGGCGCTGCAGGCACAGCAATTTGCGGATCTTACCGCCGCTGTTGCTGCGCAAGGCCGCGCGCAAACGCTTGAATCCGCGCAGCGGGCAGCCGCCCAGGACCAGGGGAGGGAGCAGCTGCGGCGCTTCCTGACGCAAGGCGCCGGCTATCAACCGACAACCGTGCAGATGTTCCACTAATGATGAAGAACAGATTTGAACGGCTGCCGATCGCGGTGGCAGTTGGCCTAGCAGTCCTGAGCGTCGCGGCCTGCGCCATTCGGCTGCGTGGCGACGAAAGCGCGACCCAATCTTCCGCCTCGCTCGCTCCGAAGGCCGATGCGACGGCGGCAAAGCTCGAGCAATGCCGAACCGTCACCTACGAGCAGAAGGAAGCTCTTCTCGAGTGCCAAAAGATCTGGGCCCAGCGCGGCCAGTTTTTGGGGGGAAGCGGATCCCCAAGCCGCGGGGTCGGTACGGCGCCATTCTCCTCTCCCGTCCCACGTAAGGACGAAAGCCGCGTCCAACCCGGTCATCCCTCCATTCCAAGTCAAAACGAGTGAGCCATGGGCGGCACCGGCGTCATCGACCAGTTCCTGGAAAACTTCACGCGCTACATCGATTCCGGATTCGGCCTTCTCAGTGGCGAGGTCGGCTATCTCGCCACGACGTTGGCCGCGATCGACCTCACGCTCGCAGGCCTGTTCTGGTCCTTTGGCCCTGACGAGGACGTTCTCGCTCGCCTCGTCAAGAAGACACTCTTCGTCGGTATCTTTGCGTTCATCACGGGCATTCGCTCCGATCTGCCGGGGCAAATCACGGCGCAAGTCACGGAAGCAGTCTACGACTCTCCTACCGGGCGAGCTCGCCTGATCCCTCAGGGAGCAAGGCTGATCGGGACGTACGACAGCCAGGTCGCATTTGGCCAGTCGCGTGTGCTCCTGATCTGGACGCGGCTCATCATGCCGGATGGCCGGTCGATTGTCCTGGAGCGGCAGCCCGGTGCAGACGCTGCGGGCTACTCCGGTCTTGAGGATGAAGTCGTCAACCATTGGAAGGAGCTGTTCGGCGCCGCAGCGCTCACGACGCTGCTCGCGGTCGGCACCGACGTGAATTCCGGGGCGGATACGGGTAGCACCAACAGCGACCTCATTGCTGCGCTGCGCCGCGGGGCAGGGGATTCGATCAACCAGACGGGCCAGCAGGTGGTCCGCCGCAATCTCAATATCCAGCCGACGTTGACGATCCGTCCGGGTTTTCCGGTGCGGGTGATCGTCAATCGCGATCTGGTGCTCGAGCCGTACAGGGGACGATAATGGCCAAACTCAAACTCGGTGCCATCGAGGATGATAAGCCGGTCAAGGTCACGCACGAACTACCTGCGAGTATCCACCGGGATCTTCTGGCCTACGCCGATATCCTCGCGCAGGAGACCGGTCAGCCGATCGGAGAACCAGCCAAGCTTATCGCGCCGATGTTGGCGCGGTTCATGGCAGCGGACCGGAGCTTCCGGAAAGCTCGACGGGCGCGTCAACGTCCGAGCGGGGGCGAGGAATAGCGGTCAGAGAGCAACTTCAGGAAGGCCGCCAACGCGGGGCCTTCATTGTCGGGGCGCCAATAGGCCGAAAACTTTAAGCAGCTCGGACCCGTGCCATCGCGCAGTTCTCGGTAGACAAGGCCCGCAAGATTTGCCCCCACATCGGACTCGAGTACCAAAGTTATTCCTGTGTTCATGCTAACCAAGCTTTTGATGATGCCGCGACTGACGTCGTGGCGCTCGATTTTGGGGCGATCCTCAGGGGACAAGAGCTTGGAAACCAGAAGATCTTCGAGCTCCTTTCCCGGGTCACAATGACTGAGCAGCACTGTCTCGCCGTGCAAATCGGTCCAGTGCACAGTCTCCCGCGCGGCTAGCGAATGATCATGGGGTAAGGCTACCAGAACACGCTCACTCCACAGCGGCATGGCTTTGTTGTCCAGCAATGGGAGGCTCCCTGTCACGATCAGGACATCGAGCACGCTGTTGCGAAGTGCTGCTGCTAGGCGCATCCGTGATCGTTCGACGGTCGCGAGTTCGATCTGGGGGAATTGCTCTTTGAACTCGAGTAGCAAGGCTTGCAGATTGCCCGCTGAAAGTGAGGTGCAGAAGCCGACGCTCAGGCGGCCGGTTTCGCTGTTCTGAACGGATCTCGCCGTTGCGATGAGCGCGTCGAATTCTTCCAGAATCGTACTGGCCAGCCGAAGAACGTCACAGCCGGCCCGGGTTGGGCGCACACCTCCGCTGAAGCGCTCAAAAATTTGTATGCCCAAATGGTGTTCGATCTCGCTAATTCTCCGGCTGACGCTCGATGTTGCGACCTCAGCAATTCCGCGGCTCTACGAAAGCTCCCGCAATCGGCCGCAGTAACGGCCGATCTCAGGTGTTTCAGTTCGATAGCTTTGCTGGCTTGAGGGGAAGGTCTTCGACGTGGAGTGTGCATCGTACTTCTAAGCGCGATGGCTTTTCGCTCCAATGGTGCAGCGATGCTGCGATTAGTACTTGCTTCCAAATCCTAGGCGGCCGCTCGGATGACTGGAGCCCAGAGGACCGGGCCCGCGATACGGCCGGCATAGCGAATTCGCTCTAAGGCATCGATCGACACCTCCAGGTAGCCTGCAACCGCCTTGGTATTTCCCAGCGGACGAGCCTTTCCGATCGGGCGTAGTGGCCATCCCGCACGGCGAAGGATACGGCTCCATGCGCGCGTCTGTGACGGTAACGATTTCGGTCAGTTCGACCGAGAGGCCGAACTCGATCATGGCTGCGAAAAGCTCGTACGTGGCGGTCGTAAGTCCTCCAGTCGCCTTCGGCGCATTTTGAGGAACGTCGAGCGCAAAGCGGCTGCTCTCCCAAATCTTCTCACTCCGCGGAGCCGGTTGCCCGTCCAGAAGAACTAGAAACGTGTCTCTAAGCATGGTGGGCCCGGTTGATGGGAGAAGCCGCACGCAACCTTGAAGCCGACCATCGGTCGATCGATGCAGTAGGTGCACTGGCCGAACGACGTCGAACTCGTCGACCTCCATATCGCCGCTGATCTGAACATCCCAGTCGAGCCGCTGTTTAAAGGTAAGCATCCGGCGGCGGCCCCCGGCCAGGCCGTTTTGGCGGCAGGCTGATCGCGCTTAAGCGGCGTGAGCGACGTTCTGAGGTCGCCAATTCCAGGGCAAAAGTTCGTGGATGCGCTTAGCGGGATAGTCCGGCAGGCGGGCCAGCACGTCGGCGAGCCAAGCCTGTGGATCGATGTCGTTGAGCTTGGCGCTGGCGATGAGGGTGTAGATCGCAGCCGCACGCCGGCCGCCCTCATCGGAGCCGGCAAAGGTCCAATTTCTTCTGCCCACGGCGACAGCCCGAAGCTCGCGCTCGGCGGCATTGTTCGACATGCAAAGCCGTCCGTCATCAAGGAAGCGGGTAAATGCGTCCCAGCGGCTGAGGCGGTAATTGATTGCCTTTGTCGTATCGTTGTTCCTGGAGAGCTTGGCGCGCTGTTCGCGCAACCACGCTTGAAGTTCGACGATCAGAGGGCGGCTACGCTCCTGGCGCACGCGCAGGCGCTCCTGCGGAGCAAGACCGTTGATCTCACGTTCGACGGCGAACAGGACATCGATGCGCTTGACCGCCTCGGCCGCGATCGGCGCCTTGCTGAGCCGCGCGAGATCGAAGAACTTGCGCCTGCCGTGAGCCCAGCATGCAGCCTCGACGATCGGGCCTGCCTTGCGATTGGCCTCGTAGAGCCTGCTGAAGCCGGCATAAGCGTCGGCCTGCATCAGCCCGGCATAGCCCGCCAAATGCTGCTCCGGATGCTCCCCACCACGATCCGGCGAGTAGAAGAACATGGCTGCGGGAGGATCCGGCCCGGCAAACGGACGGTCGTCGCGCACATAGGTCCAGAGCCGGCCGGTCCGGGTCTTGCCCTTGGCGAGAACCGGCACCGTGGTGTCATCCGCATGGATGCGCTCGGCAGCGAAGACATGGCTCCGGATTGCGTCGACCAGCGGCATCAGGGTTGCGGCCGACGCGCCCACCCAGTCGGCGAGCGTCGAGACATCGAGGTCGATGCCTTCGCGCTGGTAGACGTCGCTCTGACGATTGAGCGGCAGGTGCAGGCCGTACTTGGCGAACAAGACATGAGCGAGCAGCTTCGGCCCTGCACGCCCGCGCGCAATTGGATGCGAGGGCGCCGGCGGCTGGCTGATCGCTTCGCAGGCCCGGCAGACGAACTTCTCGCGCACGTGCTGGATCACCTTCCACTGGCGCGGAATGAGTTCCAGCATCTCGGTCACGTCCTCGCCGATCTTGCGCAATCGGTTGTCGCCGCAGCATGGGCAGGTCCCTGGCACCGGATAGACAATGCGCTCCCGTGGCAAATGCTCCGGCAGCGGCCGGCGCGCCGGCTTGCGGCGCTCGAACGATGGCACCGCAATCTTCTCGGCTGCCGCCGCGGTCTCGGCTTGCGCGGCGTTCTCCTCCAGATCAGCGAGCTGCAGTTCGAGCTGGTCCAATAGTGCCCCGCGCTCGGAGGACTGTCCGAACTGCTGGTGCCGCAGCTTCCTGATCGTGAGTTTGAGCTTCTCGATCAGCAATGTCCGCGCTTGGGCCTCGGCTTCCGCAGCCAACCGGGCCGCGCGCTCGGCGCGCAACATTGCCTTCAACGCGGTCACATCGTTGGGGAGAGAATCATCGGCGCCCATCGCCGACCAGAGAATCACAACATGGAGGCTCTGTCCGGGCTGCCGAGCACGTAATCGATTCAAATCCCGGCGATCAGCCCGCCGCC
>NZ_AXAU01000038.1 GCF_000472965.1 Bradyrhizobium murdochi
CGCGCGGGGTGCGGTAGTCGATGTCCTCGACGCAGGCCTGTTGGCGCAGCTTGGCATATTGCAGCCGCTTCGAGAGCCGCTTGTCGCGTCGCAGGGACGCTTCGCGTTCGAGCAGGAGCGCGAGCCATTCGGCATGGCCGAGGCTCGTGGCGTCGCCGCCGGCTTCGATGTCGGCGAAGGCCTTGGCCATGCCGTNAAGGCCGAGGGCGTGGAGCTGATCGAGGGTCGGATGGGTGAGCAAGATGGGATCTCCTAATTGTAGTAGCGCGGCCCGCGGATGTTGGAATGCAGGATCGGCGCGTCATCCGCGGAGCGCCTGGGGGAAGGACGCCGATCGAGATTGTTGGCGAGGATCGATTTGATCGATCCGTAGGTGCGCGCGCCTATGTCGATCGCCCGCATGGCGGCGGCATCGAGCCGCTCTTGCCCGTAGGATCGAGCGAGCCGGATGATGCCGAGACAGGCGCGGAAGCCCTGTTCCGGATGCACGCGTTCGTCGAGGATCAGATCGCACAGCGCCGCAGTGGCCGGCCCGATTGTGGCGGCCTCCTTGCGGATGCGCTCGATGGTCCAGCCGGCATGGCGCCGATGACTGGATGCCATTGCTCCGGCACGGTAGTGTGCTTGTGGTTGCCGCTCATGCGCTGATGCACGGCGATCCGCTCGCCCTTGTGGAAAATCTCGACGGTGCGGGCGGTGAAGCGCACCTCGACCTCGGCGCGGACGAAGCGATGGGGGACGCTGTAGTAATGCGCCTCGACCTCGACGTGATAGTCGATGCTGACCCGGCAGATCCGCCACTCGGCGAACACATAAGGGCTCTCCGGCAAGGCCTGGAGTGCCGGCCGGTCGATCTCCTCCAATAGCTTGCGACGGGTCACGCCGAGCCGCCGGATCGGCCGCTCCTCGTTGAGCCGGATCAGCAACTCGGTGATCGCCGCGTTGACCTCGGCGAGGCCGTAGAACGTGCGGTGGCGCAGCCGCCCGAGCAGCCAGCGCTCGACCATGAGGACCGCCTGTTCGACCTTCGCCTTGTCCCGTGGCCGTCGCGGCCTCGCCGGCAGAATGGCGGTGCGTAATGCGCAGCCATGTCGGCGTAGCTGCGGTTGATCCGCGGATCGTAGAGGCAGGCCTTGATCACCGCGACCTTGGTGTTGTCCGGCACCAGCAGCGCCGGCACGCCGCCAATCGCCTCGAAGGCGCCGACGTGGCCGCTGATCCAATCGGCGAGGCCCTGCGTCCAGGTCGCCTGCGCGTAGGTGAAGCTCGATGCGCCGAGCACCGCGACGAAAATCTGGGCGCTGCGTCGCTCGCCGGTGAGCCGGTCGATCACCACCGGCACGCCGTCACCGGCATAGTCGACGAACAGCTTGTCGCCGGCCGCATGCGACTGGCGCATCGTCACCGACAGCCGGCACTCCCAGGCGCGGTAGAGTTCGCAGAAGCGCGAATAGCGATACCCACCGGGTTCGCTTGCGATGTATTCCTCCCACAGGATCGACAGCGTCACGTGCTTGCGCTTGAGCTCGCGATGCACCGCCGCCCAGTCCGGCTCGGCCTGCCGGCGATGGCCCCTTCGGGTCCCGGAACCGGCTCCTGCGCTGGCGAACAGCCGGGCCTCCAGGACCGCGTCGGTAACGTTGTCGGGCAAAGGCCAGGTCAGCCCAGCCGCCTCGAACCGGTGAATCGTCAACCGCACCGTCGAAGGCGCCGCGCCTACCCGCCGGGCAATCTCGCGGGTCGCCATCCCGGCCAACTTCAATCTGATCACATCGCGCACGTGGCGCATCGCAAGCCTCTCCGTCGGCATCCAGGTCCCCCTTCGCAAAGCCGAAAGGCGCGACCGTATCGTAGCCAGAAGAGGCCTCGTCACCCCCGGGCGACATCATCCCGGAATGGTGGGCGACATCAAATCGGAACGGTGGGCGAGATCATTCCGGAATGGTGGGCGACATCGAGCGGAATCAGCAGACAACTTGCTGAAAGCTCACTATCGGAGCCGTGACCTGACGTATATGCGCTGATCGCGGGTGTTGGGTGCGTAGGGCGACGGCCGAGCCGTCTGATTGCATCTATGCGACCTGCGCTTGTTGTACCCGCGACAATACAGCAGGACAAAACACGCGGCTACGCTGTGTCTGCGCAAAGATGAGCTATTTCCTTTGATTAATGAACGATTTGATCCGCTGTTTTCGCCACCGGCACGAATTTGCCGGATCCGACGATTGCTGCGATCAAAGGGTGCTACTCGAGCACAAGGTCATCTTTTCCGCGGCCATTGTCATCACGATGCCGCCGAGCAGGAGCGATTCGCTGCCCGTTTGGGAAAGCTGGTGCCGCATCAGACGCTCGGTGTCACCAAGGGAAATTGATCCTCGAGCCTGATCTTGCTCGCGGAGCTGGCCGGGCCGATGTGGCAGGCCGGTGGGACCTTGCCGATGCCTATTCCCTAGGATTTTGGTGCTACAAGCCGTTGTAATCCCGTCTGGTCAAACACCGCGGCCGCTCATCTTGTCGTACCGCCGCCGCTGCAACGGCTTGCAAACGAGCTCTGGCCTTTCACAGCAATGTCGTCGACTATGCCCGAATGGCCCGTGCCCGCGAGGTCGATAAGAAGCGTTTTGACGAGGTTCACCAGAACCATCTTCGAGACTGAGCATCCCGGAGCGCTCGTTTGAGCTCAGCGAACTGGTGGAACATGACGAACAGCGCGATCATTCCAGCGCCCAGTTCAGCGATTGCTTGACTGGCCAACAGTCCGTTGAAGCCCCATATGAGCGGGAATAACAGTACGGCCGGTATGAAGAGAAAGCCCTGCCTTGCCAAGGACACAAGCGCACTGAGGCGTGCTCTCCCGAACGACTGAAGCATCGTCGTCACGACACTCTGAATACCGAAAAGTCCAAAAAAGAGATGGAAGACCACGCAGGCCGAGACGGCTATTTCCGTGACCTTTTCGCTATCGCTGAACAGGCTGATCAAGGGTCGGGCAAAACTCACAACGGCCGCAGAATACGCAACGGAAAGAGCCACAGTCATGGAGAGTATGAACTTCGCAGCCTTTAATACACGAGCAAAGTCGCGCGCGCCCCAACCGAACCCCAGGACAGCTTGAGACCCTATACAGAAGCCCGTGATAGGCATTGCGCCGATCGTCAAGATTCGCACAGCTATTCCCACCGCCGCGATGGAATCGTCGCCGAACGGCGCAGCAGCTCCGTACAAGAGCATAACGGCAATAGCAGATAAAATACCGGTCATGGTCGCCGGCGCCCCTACGAACGCGAGCTGTTTGATGCGATCTGCTCGCAGCGAGATATGAGATATCCTGACGAGGACTATCCCACGAAGCTTCGTAAAATACGCGATATACAGGCTAATAGCGGCGATCTGAGATACCAGCGTTGCGAGGGCTGCGCCTCGCACACCGAGGTCCAGTAAGAATATGAAGACGGGATCAAGCACAGCGTTCAGCATAAAGGCGGTAATCATCGTCCACATGCTGAATCGTGTATTGCCTTCGGCTCTGACGATGAAGCCGTTGACGATGTTTAGAAGCATCAGGGTGTACCCGAACAAAAGCGTCGCCGCGTAGTCGAGCGCCACGGGCATGATGGTTGGAGTGGCCCCGAGCGTTACGAAGATCCCTCGCAGATTTAGAAGAAGAGCGACGGTAAAGAAGATACCGATCGGAGCGGCTAGTGCGAGTGCAGTACTCGCGCCTCGACTCGCCTCCAGATACTCACCGGCGCCAAGATGACGAGATATGAAGGACGCTGTTCCAACACCGATCCCCTGTCCGACTGCCGCGAGCAGAACCACGATCGGCAAGGTCATGCTGACAGCTGCGATCGCTTGCGCGCCAAGTGCGCCAACAAAGATTGCGTTGACGACCTCCTGTAACGCGTTGATCGATAGGCCAACAACAGACGGAATGGCGAGCCGCAGGATAAGGCTCACGAGATGGGAGTCCGAGAGATCGATGTGCTGCCTTTCATTTGGCAAGACATCGCTATCGCTCTCGACAGCGAATTCCGCATCCGGCTCATTCATGGATAAAAGTGTGCCGAGCTCTTCCGAATTCGCTGATCGTCTGCAACAGCTCCTGTCGCAACACCGTGCAAAGATTGCGGGTCACCTCATAACCGACCTCGGTTGGATTATACCTCGTTTCGATCTGGAGATGCCCGGCTTGATATCCGACATCGAACCAGAAGAGGTGAATCGCGGCCGCTTCATCCATGTCTTCGCCGATCCAGAGGGGAGAAGGTTCCTTGGCTAAGAGACGGCGTGGAAAATGGCGCTGCAAACCCGCTCGATAATTCAATCCAATTCTGGGTAGGGGCAGGCGATCGATCCGGCTCCGCACGGCTGGATCTCGGTTTAGGAACTTCATGGCCCGAAAGCCTATTCCCCTGCGCGGCAGGGCATTGCGCTGGCTGTATATTGAACGAGCACGATCGGGACGGGGCTCCACTCCGGTGAGACTCAAGGGAAGCGGAACGAGCTCGCTGATATGGCCGATGATCTGAGATGGATCGAGATCGTCGAACAGCCGACCTCGGGTTGACGTAAGGCTATCAATCCAGAGTGAATAGTTGCCGAAAACGCGTCCAAAGGCGCCAGATATGGCGGCAAGAAACACATCAAAGTCCTGACAATGCGCCAATCTGGCTGTAATATTGAGCAGATCAGCTGTCGCTTCTTTGTCAATCTCGAGATGGTATTTGGCCTGATCTTCCCAATGCGGTCGGCAATTTGCTTCATCCACGCGACCTTCAAGGAGTGCATAGTGAAGCTCTCTCGCGGTCACTTTCGAAAAGCTCGTGCCGCCCGATGGAGTGTCGCTGACATGAAAATTGAACTGATGGTAGTCAATGCTCTCCCAGAATTTGAGTTCGGCTGGTGCTTCGCAGTTGGCGTAGCGCTCAAGGCGCTTCAACCATGGAGAGAGCATTTGTATGTTCTCAGGACCACTCATGATGTGGCCTGAGGCAAGGGCGTTGTACGCCGCATCCAATGCTTCCAAAAACAGTCGATAGCCTATCCCATCCGCTACAAAATGATGCATCAGGACCAGCAGATAGTAATCGCCGCTTTCCGATGTGCGGAACACGGTGACGTTAACAAGAGGCGTCTGGCCGTCAAACCGAAACATATGTTGACGCCTTGCTGAGACGCTCTCGATTGCCTTACGCTGCTGTAGGCCGGTCATTCCGACAAGATCGATCTCTTCCACGAGGCGTTCGGCCACGGAAGTTCCGATTGTCAGGCGTAGACCATCGCCGGTTCTGGCAATACGGAGTCTGAGGCCTTCGTGCCTATCCATGACATGGGCAAGGGCGCGCTCCAGGATTCGGATATTCAGGACGCCGCCGGGCAAGAAGAACAGATCGCCGATGTTGAAATGCTCATCGAAGCCGACAAGACGGTACCAAGATGAGATTGCTGGGGTAACTGGCAATGAGCCATCTGCTGAAGGGAAGCTATGGAGTGTGCCCGCCGCTCCGTCTGCCGCCAATTCCCTGATGGTCGGTGTTCGATAGAGTTGGTCGACAGTGAGATTAAGCCCGGCTTTGCGCGCCAGCGTGACGCAGCGCACGCTCAGAAGAGAGTCTCCGCCGATATCAAAGAAGCTCTGATCGATTCCGACCCACTTGGCGCCTAATAGATCCTGCCAGATCCCAGCAAGAATACGCTCCTTCCTCGTGCGGGGCTCAGCAGATGGAACAGGCCCAACCTCGCGGTAAGGAACGGCCGACAGCCGAGCACGATCTATCTTTCCAGTCGCCGTAAGGGGGATAGTGTCAACCAAACGGAAGGCGGCGGGAATCATGTAGGACGGCAATATGTGGCGCAGGTGGGTGACAATCTCTCCAGAGCTTAGACTGTCGCGAGCCGGAACCACGCTAGCGGTCAAGCGACGATGGTCATCCACGCCTTCTGCGACGACCGCGGCCTTTGCAATTGCCGGATGAGACTCAAGGGCCGCTTCGACCTCCTCCAGCTCGATGCGAAAGCCTCGTACTTTGACCTGGTTGTCCGATCGGCCGCAAATCTCGAGAAGGCCGCTGGTTGAGATGCGTGCGATATCGCCACTTCGATAAAGAACGCTGTATTGTCCGCCATCATACGGATTGGGCACGAAACAGCGGTTGGTCCTATCCTGATCCCGCCAGTACCCAGCGCTCACGCAGCGTCCCGCGATGCAGAGTTCGCCGGCGACTCCGACAGGGACTCTCTTCAACTGTGCATCGAGCACGTAGAGTTTGACATTATCGATTGGGCGCCCAACGGGGATGAGCGACGAGCCGTCGTAGGCATCCGATGTTTCGTAGACTGCTGCATTGGATGCACATTCCGTAGCACCATAGAAGTTCCACAACGGCACGTCCGGGAAATACGCATGCCAGCGAACCGGGAGCGAGGAAGGCATCGGTTCGGCGCTGCTTGTGACCAACCGCAAGGCGGTCGGTCGTGGGTGCCGTTCTTGGGAAGCAATGAGGCCGGATAGGAGCGGTGGCGAGGCAAATAAGTGTGTCACGCGACGTCTCGCCAACGTGCATAACAACAGATCTGGATCCAGCAACTGCTCTTGGGTCAAGATCAGCGCGGGCACACCTCTCAGAAGCCCCCCAAAGTACTCCCATGCCGACGCAACAAGTGATGCGGACTTCTGGACAACCATCACGTCGGTACTGTCGAAGGGAAAGCGTCGCCACATCCAGTTCAGTCGATTGAGAATTGCCGATTCCGGTATAAGAACCCCCTTCGCCTTCCCGGTTGAGGACGACGTGTATATAAGACTCGCTATTCCCTGATCTGATGGTTTGTCGCTGCACTCAAAATCGTGCGCGGGCGCGCCGCACCCTTCAAGGGTCAATAGACAAATCGACGGCACGTCAAACCCAAGGTCAGAGGTATTTGCGTGAACTAAAAGCTTTGCCTGACTATCTCGCAGGATATATTCGATCCGATCACGCGGATAATCCGGCGATATAGGGACAACAATGGACTGCAAGGCTCGTGCCGCAAGAATAACAGCGGCCACGTCAGGCGACCGGTCGACCAGCATGGCGACCATATCGCCAGCCCCCACGTCAGAAGCCCGCAGTAACGAGCTGATAGCTATTACGCGCTCACGCAGGTGGTCGAATGTGATCTCACCGAAATCACCAAAATATGCCACCTGGCTGCGATTTGAGGCGCTGATTTGCTCGAACGCTTCGATAAGCGGACATTCAGTCTCATATGGCTGCGCCGAGCCATTAAGCGATTCCAGCATAGTGGCGTCTGACGCGCTGAGGCAGCTCAGATCTTTAATGGGCGCAAGCGGCTTCTCAACGCAGGCTGCAATCAGACAGCGCAGATTGTCGGCCATGCGGAGAATCAGATCGCTGGAAAATATGTCTTCCGCATACGCGAGCTGGAGGGCAATTTCATCGCCCTGATCTTGTGCATACAAGGTCAGATCGAATTTTACATAGCCGGTCTCATATTCGCGGAATGTCAGATCCAACTCATGTTGGCCAGGTGGCTCCGCGGCCTCGGAGTACATGTTGAACATGACCTGGAAGATCGGTGATCGTCCCGCTTCGCGATGCAGCCGGGTATCCCTTACCATCCAGCCGAACGGATATGCCGAATTTGCGATGGCATCGCTGACCAGGCTCTGGATGCGCAAGGCATGAACCGCAAAGGACTGGCCGACATCGATCGCGGTGCGGATTGGCAGCATATTCAGGAAAAAGCCAACAATTTCGGCGCTGCCAGGTTGATCTCGTACGACGTGCGGTATGCCAACGATAATATCGTCCTGACCGCTATACGTCCGCAGCAGCAGCTTGAAGCATGCGAGGAGTGTTGTCGACGTGGTGCACCTATGTCGGCGCGCAAACTCACGTACCTGATTGGAGAGCTCGCTGCCAAGCAGAACCGCATGCGAGGCGCCGCGATAGGAACTTGTCTGCGGCCGCGCTCGTCCCGTTCCGAGCGAAAGCACCGGCGGATCATCGCCAATCTGACGACGCCAATAGCTACGTTGGTTGGCCAGCGCCTCTGGAGTAGCGTGTTGTGTTTCCCAGACCGCGTAGGTCGAGAGGGACGCGCGGTTCTCTGGCAAGAACGCTGCGGCATCTACGTACCTTTGTCGAAGGTCCCTGAGTAGAACAGAGATCGACCAGGCATCGATGGTAATTTCATGAGCGGTGATCAGTATGAGATGGTTGTCAGGGCCAAAACGGATCATGCGCGCGCGAAACAGATGGCCTTGGCTGAGATCAAAGCTGCCGTTCAGCTCTGTTCGCCGTAACTCTGCGGTCAGTTCCTCAGCTTCCTGCGCCGTGAGATGCGATGCATCAGCCAATTCAAGGCTTGCGCATTGCGGAGCATCAAAAACCTGAACCGGACCGTCCTCGTCGATAAAGCGTGCCGAAAGTGCCTGATGGGAATGAACGACATCGGACCAAGCGCGATTGAACGCGGCCAGATCGATGATGCCTTTTATTCGCAGGCCGCCTTGAATGATGTAGTTCCTGGCAGACGAATCGAGCTGCGAGAGAAACCATAGGTGCTCCTGAACTCGCGTCAGAGGCGATCGCGTAAGCTTTCCGTACGTCGGGGCTGTGCACGGTTTGGAGTCGACCCGGGCCGAGATCGAAGCCGCAAGAGATCGGATCGTTCCATTCAGGACCAGCCTGAAATCCGTTCTCACTCCGAGCTTGGTCTGCAACTGGCCCAATATGAGCATTGCCCGGAGCGAGTCTCCGCCGAGGCTTATGAACTGGTCCTTCACGCCAATGTTCTCAATACGCAGAACGTCGGACCAAATTTGACACAGCTGGGCTTCGAGCTCTGTTTGCGGCTCCTCGAATGGCGTCGGCAATGGAAGGCGAACACTGGTCGGGTCCGGCAATGCTCCAAAATCGACCTTTCCGTTTCTGGTCAGTGGAATACTGGCTAGGTGGACGATCCTTTCTGGGAGCATGTAGGTGGGAAGCGCTTCGGCAAGAAAGTTCTGAAGCTCGCCTTCCGTAACTTCAGCCGGAGCTGACACATACGCGATGAGTCGTCTTGATCCAGTTTCCCCCTCGGCCCTGGTTATATCTCTCGCCGTAAGCTTTACGCCTGCGCAGACGGAGGCGACCGCGACGGCGCCACGTACCAAATGATGAGCGGCGAGGCGGGCCTCGATTTCTCCCAGCTCAATTCTGTGCCCGCGGATTTTGACCTGACGGTCCCGTCGACCAAGACATTCGAAAATGCCATCGGAACGAACGCGCCCGAGATCACCTGTCCTGTATAGGCGCTGGAACGACGGGTTGTTTGAGAACGGGTTTGGCCCAAAGGCATCCTTGGTGCGAACATCATCATTGACGTAACCAGCAGCGACACCAACGCCGCTAACACAGATTTCGCCGACCTCTCCCGTGTTGCACAGCCGCAGTCCGTCGGCGACATAAACCACAAGGTTAGAAATCTGTTTGCCGATGGGCACATAAGGGTCAGTCAGCGCAGGCGCTACGGAAACCAGGTGATGCGTAACGCCGTCCGCGCACTCGGTCGGCCCGTAGTGGTTGAGAATGGGGACCCGGGGATATAAGGCCAGCCACGCACGCGCCAGTCCGGGTGTTAGAGGTTCTCCGACCGTTGAAATAATCCGCAAACTGTCCAGAGCTCGCTCAGCCGCCGCAAGCGACTGCAGATATTCAACAAATACTGCAAGCATCGACGGAACGAATTGAACAACCGTCACGCCGTATCCTTGAATTGCTTTGAGAAGGGATACTGGCGATTTCAGTGTCGCATCATCAATGATCGCGATCGAGGCTCCGACGCAAAGCCCCGCCAGAAGCTGCCACAGCGAGATGTCAAAGCAGTGCGATGCGGTCTGCGCGATGCAATCCGTCCGAGTGAGGGTTAGGGCATCAATCTTTGCCACCAAATGATTGTTTAGGGCTGCGCGCTCGATCATTGCGCCTTTAGGCTGGCCGGTCGAACCCGACGTAAACAGAATGTAGGCGAGTCCATCCTCGCTCGATGGTGGCACAACAGACGAAGTCCGGCCCTCGCGCAGCGCCGCCTCTATCGCTATGAATTGCGCGGTGCCTTTGCTGCTCGCCGGAATTTGCTGAAACAAATCCAGCTGGTCTGGGCCAATAATCAGAGCGCAGCGGCTCTGCTCGATCATGAATGATGTACGCGAAGCCGGTAACGATGGATCGAGCGGTAGGTACGTTGCTCCAGCCCTCAAAATTGCAACTACCGCCGTCGCCCAGTCGAGGTCCCGCTCACCCCAATAGCCAACGACCATGCCGTTAGCGCCCCGCTCTCGTAACGTCCTTGCGAGGGCATCCGACCTTAATCGCAGCGCTTTGTAGGTGAGTTCGTGTGCGCCGTACCTCAGCGCAACCCTCTCTGGATCCGATCTTGCAAGGCGATCGATCGCCGTGATCGCGTCTATCGCTTGACGTTCCACAAGCTGATTTTCGCCTGATCGATCTTCCGTAGGCATACGCGTCCCGCCATTCGTCGCCTTCAGCGATCCTTAAATTAGAACACGGAGGATCCTGATTGAGCGTGTGCAGTGCGTAGCCATCCTGATTCTGCCAGTCATAGTGTGCCGTTTTGCCCGTTTCTTAGCTTCTCGTCCTTCGTTCACACTGTTTCCTCGATGATCGGCAGGGGAACGCGGCGGGACGCTAGGGCCTCAAGTTAGCGTTGGCATCTACCAGATCTTGTAGTGGACACGAGATAGTCTGCATGGCACCCGCAACCAAGCGCGCCCAGAGACTCGTTCCGGCTTGTGAGTTCTTTCATTTGTAGACGCCTGGACAAGGATTTGGTGCGCTCCTCATGAAAGCGGGTACTTGGCGCTCGCCGGGCTACAGGTCGCCCGCGGCGACCAAGCAGTAACTGTGCAAGAACCAACACAGAGGCGTGTTACCGTTTTCCACGAGGCCGGCGTTGTTCGCATAGCCGCTGAAGGGCGGTCGTTGCGCGCTCAAACGTTTTGACGCTCTTGGCCATAACAGATAGCTATGGGCGGCATGCAGCGTCGTGGGCGTGCAGAACCATCCACCCCGCGAGGTCGATGGTCTGCTGATGTTCGCAAGTCGTCCACCTTGGTGCACACGAAAACGCGCTCAGAAACGTTTGCTGTGAACGGCAGGCGACGTCCAGTCGACCCGAAAGGGGCGTACCGATACGGCTTTGCGAACTGGAATTGAATTGCGGATGGCGCCTTCTTAGTCTCCACGAGACGCATGCTCGGCAACTCCTTTTCCTAGAGCAGAACCGATAAGAATAGTGTTGCGGCAAAGCCACTCAGCAGTACGGCGAAGCCGGAGCCGGACTGCTATTATCACGCGGATATTCGTGGTAAGCTGGAAGATGCTGATGATGAGCCTTTCCTGCGCGTGCCATGTTACGTGATTGATCGCTCGTGATGAGTCCTCCAACCAGCCGAACTTCGACAACGCGCGGCGTAGCCGGTGCGATCCCTGCGCGGATAGACGGGACCAGCGTCCAGGCCGGCTCCGCTCGTCGGTAATATCCATTGGCTTTCACCGTTTCGCATGAGCCTCGATAGGTGAGTTCGAAAGCCTGTCCAGGCGAACAAGAATCTCCTGCTACTGCTGCAGCGAGAAAGGCGATTTCCTGCTGCGCAGCAAACTGTCAGACGCTACAGCGCGATTGTCAGCTTCAAGACCATTGTCCACAAGCTGACGCATGCACCCGGTACGAAGCAACTGGAACCCCCCTCAATTTCCAAGCGGCACGGTGCTTGCTTCAGTCGCGGTGCCATCACCGATGCCAGCTTGAAGGCGCTCGGTTGTGGATCGGGAAAGCGCTGCGGAGTGTTTGATGCGATCTGGAGTTCGTTTTTGGGGAGCGACAACGATTGCGCTGGTCGCAAGCGGTGCAGCCACGGCGGACCTTGAGCCAGCAGTACAACTGCCGCCGTCCCTGTGGAGCTGGTCCGGAGGATATATTGGCGGGCACGTCGGCGTTGGTTACGATCAAGAATCCTTCAGTAATCCCTACGGTCCGGCCGTCTATGGCGGCGTCGTCGATACTCCTGTGTTCCTGGCAGGCGGCCAGATCGGCTCCAACTGGCAGAAGAATAGCTGGGTGTTTGGCGTCAAACTCGATCCCAGCGGTGCTATCTCCAACGGCACAAATACCTGCCTCGCGGCCTCCGGCATAGTGCTGAGCGCAAACTGCAAGGCAAGTCCAAACGTCTTGTCCCCGGGGCCGGTCGCCTCGGTTACGCTTTTCGCGCGCAGGGCCACACGCTGGTCTACCTCAAGCGAGGCGTGGCTTGGCAAAACAATCGAGCCGACCTCATCAATAACAACGAGTTTGGCCAATGTCGGTGACGGCGCGCTCGACTTCTACAAGGCGCTCAACGAGGTCTTTCCCGGCACGCGCCACCAGCGATGCTGGGTGCACAAGACTGTGAATGTCATGGACAAGGTCCACTCTCTGTGCAGGCCACTATGAAGAAGGATTTGCGCGAGGTCTATTGGGCGCGAACCGAGCGTCCGCCGAAGCGGCGATCGACGTCTTCGCCGAGAAGTATTAGGCCAAGTACGGCCGGGCGATCGAATGCCTGGTCAAGGATCGCGATGCACTGCTGGCCTTCTACGATTTTCTTGCCGAACATTGGCATCACTTGCGCACCACCACCAATCTCACCGAGAGCGTGTTCGCCACGGGGCGATACAGGATGGTGCGGAGGAAGGGCTCCTTATCGCCAACCACCGCCAGGCCGATGGTGTTCAAGCTGGTTATCGCAGCATCAAGGACTTGGCGGCGGCTCAACGGCAGTCGCCGAAGGTCGTCGCAGTTGTCAGATTCAACGACGGCATTGAGGGCATCCAAGCGCCGGCAAACCAAGCGCCTGATCGCCTCGTCACCTAAATCCCGAATAGCTCAGCTTACTGGGCCGATAATTCAATGGAGATTTCTTAATGACTATGAATGCCGAGAAGGAAGCCCCACCGGCTCTGTCCACCGGTGCGACGCATATGCTCATCGAGCTATGGGGAGCGAAGAACCTCGACGATCCGACCATTGCGGAAGACGCAATCCGAAAAGCCATCCGTGCGGCGAGGGCGACATTACTCCACCTTCACGTTCATAAGTTTTGTCCGGGTCACGGCGTCTCCGCAATCGCCTTGTTGGCTGAATCGCACATTACCTTACATACTTGGCCTGAGAGGTCCTACGCGGCCGCTGATGTTTTCGTATGTGGGAACAGCGATCCGGCGAGCGCCGTGCCAGTTCTGGTTGAGGCGTTTCAGCCCGAACAGTCTGACGTTCGCAGCTTCCGGAGAGGTGTGTCAATCAAGCCGACGCGTTGAAGCAGATGATCGATCTCATTGGAATAGCCGATCATGTTTCCGACCGCCCGGGTGAGGTTATCGAGCTCACTGCCGCAATCGAAAAACATCTTGGGCTAACCTCTAGCATGAAAGCTTCACCGCGAGACTTTCGGGTGTGAAAGCTTCACGCAACTTGTTTATGATAACATCTTTGGTGCTCATGGCGGCGGCGGGCATAATTTGGCATCCGCTTTCCGTCAATGGCGTAGTCGGAGGAGAGGTATTCGCAATGTCAGGACTTGAAGCGTTTAGTATTGCGTAGTCAAAGTCAGCCATGCCGATCGATTCATCAAAATTCTTCGACTCCATTCGCATCAAGCCTACCAAGGTGAGTGCGAAGCGCAAGGCGCAGGCGGGTCAGGAGGCCGTCACCTGCGAATGGGCGGGCTGCCAGAACAAGGGCTCGCACCGCGTGCGGAAGGGGCGCGAGAACGCGCGCGAGTACTGGCACTTCTGTCTCGACCATGTCCGTGAGTACAACCAGTCCTACAATTTCTTCCAGGGCATGAATCCGGAAGCGGTTGCGCGCTACCAGAAGGATGCGCTGACCGGCCATCGCCCGACCTGGAAGATGGGCGCCAACACCAGCGCCAAGCGCGGCAACGTCGAGGAAGACCTCGGCGGCGCCGCCGATCCCTTCAACGTGTTTGCCGAACTCAACGGCCGCGCCGGCTGGCGGCCTGGCCCCGGCGCGCAGGGCAATCGCGAGACCCGCACGGTGAAGAACGCCGAGCGCAAGGCGCTGCAGGTGATGGGGCTCACCGCCGAAGCCACGCTCGAGGACGTCAAGGCCAAGTACAGGGCGCTGGTGAAGCAGCACCATCCCGACGCCAATGGCGGCGACCGCTCCACCGAAGACCGCCTGATCGAGATCATCAAGGCGTACAACTATCTGAAGACCGTGGTGCGCGAGGCGTAGCGCCCCGCGCGTCAGACCCGTAGCCCGGATGAAGCGCAAGCGTAATCCGGGCTTCTCTCTCGCAGATAGATTAACCGTTCCCGGACTACGCTTCGCTCCATCCGGGCTACCATGTCATCCGTTAAGAAGCCGATTCAAGAGGTGACCGGTCGCTGGGCGGCTGCGATGAGGGCGGTCAGGAAGAGGCACCAAAGAGCCCTCAGCCAAGGGAGGATGCGGCGGAAGTTGTGGCCGATGGCGGAGAGGATGTCCTTCACGGACGACTCAATAAATGAGTCGAACAGAATATGGCACTTATTCAATGTGCTTCCTCAGTCGGTTGAGCGAGTATCGCATCAAGATCACCCATCTTGTCATCCTCAAATCGGACGGTTGCACGCAAGCAGACTTGCTTGCGCGCACTGAACGCAGCACGACTGGAAGTACGCACCTGTTAAGTGGGACAATGACGAATTGATACTCTTTGAGATAATCGAATCCATTGCAGATGCGCATAACTCCACTGGAACGAACCAGTCAGACGCATGAGAAATCCCCAACTTTTCCAAGAATGAGGGAACCAATCCGTCCGAAGCTGGCGCGATTTGCCCGCGGCGTATAGCGCCGACTCTCACTCGTTCGGCGTTGCGGGGCCTCTCGCAGATCGGTCGAACCCTAAAGTAGAGGCAGACCTTCCCCCGATTTAGATTAATGAAGTTTATCGTAGTCTGACTGCGACCTGGACATCCAATTCAAGAAAAAGAGATCCATCTCCGGTCGCAGGATACTGCACGGAGCCGGCCTCAATCGTCATTGGTAACTGCGTCGGGCCACGCGCCGTGAAGCACGCGCAAGATGGGAACAGTATCACCGTCGACCAGGTAGGCCCGCCAAGATGTGCGTGGGATGATTAACTTGCGCGTGCCAGCGACGCGCCCGGGCCGGCCACTGTCAGGAAAGTCGAGCAGGCCCGCGCGGCATCGGCAATCTGTTCATCAACATGGACCGCTGCACGGGATTCTCGGCTTCGATGTAGCTGAAAAAGCCGTTGCGATCGGACAGCGCGAATCGCGACCAGACGAGTTTCACCGTTCATGCTCCGCCACTTTTTCGAAGCGCAGCGGTACGGCGTTGCGCTAAATGCGCATCGACCTCGGAATAATCGAGATTGGGCCGGGTATCCGCCAGTCCTTCTCACGAAACCAGCTATCGTAAGCTTGGCTGTTGCTCACGGGCTACAGCCCAAGCATCCCTTTGTTAGCCGTGCGTGTTAGCAGGATCCGCACGGCATCGGATACCGTGCGACCCATGTTTTCCCGAGCCGCGGTGACCTTTTCCTTTTCGTCCGCATCGATTCGGGTTTGGACGAGAGCATTCGAAGCCATAGCGACCTCCTCTATGCGCGGCTACGTAATGCATTTTTAATGACATGCGCCAGAGACGTCATAGCCTCGTGAGCGGAGTGAGCACGGCGGCCAAACGGCCCCGCTTTTCGGCGAAGCCGATGCCGCGGGCCCCCAGTCCGGGTGCGGCGGGACCAGATGGGCTGGAGGCCTTCCTGTCTTCCTTCCACCTCGATCAGGGTGGCGTAGATCCGAGCCGGGAGCTCGGATCGTCAAGCTTGACCGAGAGATAGTCACGCTCCGTGTCCTTGGCCGTCTTCTGCCAGGGAGCGCCTAGCTCGACATTAGGCCCGAAGATGCGGAAGTGCGGCCATTCGGAGGGGTTCTCGACGCGGACCAGGTTGGCCTTGGCGTTGAGAGTGAGGTGCGAATCGAGCCGGAAAAGCCGTTGCCATTCGAGGTGGAGGTGCCGATGGTCGCCATTGTCGTGTCCTTTTTTCAGTTTCCCAGGCTGCGCCCATCGCGGCCTCGATGGCTGGCGCCAAACCGGGGGCGGTCGACCCGCACCCCGAAAGGGGCCGGCACGCAGTAGAGGGCGGCCAGCGTGCGACTTTCTTGTCGTGCGCGAGGAATTGATGCACAGCGTGGATGCTTACCATCCAAAAAATCAATTTTACCAATGTTGCGGAATGTTGCATTGGCAACAGCATCTGGCGCGCACCGATCACGTGACTGCTTCTATCGCGCGACGCGGCTCGGCTGAGGAATGGCGTCGCGTTCGCGTCGAGGCGCCTGATGGAAGCAACAGGATGGCAGATAAAACTCGCGAAGGAAATCATCGCCAAACCAAGGAATACTCCGCGGGCGGCAGCGAGATAACGATCGCCACGGAACTGACCTTGCGTGGCATCCAGTCGCTGGAGTTGGCGGACATCATCCGCGACCTGGAGCAGTCCAACGGCATCAAGATCGAGATGAACACGGATGATGCTTGGTCGAATCTCAAGCATGTCGGCGACGCGGTGGAAGCTGTCCACGGCTTGCTCGCTAAGAAGGCCTGAATGGAGAGGCGCGTCGTCATTAGCGGAATGGGCGGGCTGTGCGGACTAGGCACCTGCGCCTCCAGCTGGAAAGAGATGCGCGAAAGCCGCACCGCCATCGGCCCGATCGTCAATTCCGAGCTTTACGAGCTGAAGGTCAGGACCGGCGCCGACCTCAAAGCGCTATCGGAGCATGGCATCGACCGCAAGCAGCTCGTCGATCTCGACGCCTCGCCCAATGTGCTGCGCCAGCGCAAGGTGCGCGTGGCGCTGAACAACTCCTCTGCCTTCGGCGGCACGAACAGTTCTGGCATTCGGCCAAGCTAGTCAGGAGACTGTCGGTTCACCGTCTGGCCGATTGAACGGCCGCATGGCTTCGGCGCGTGGTGCGCGTCTTGCTTAACGAGAGAAAACACACGTAACAGCCAGCCTGCCTTTGGAATCACGCTGCAGGCTGTCGGATTTCCGACATCGTCGTCTTCAATCGGACACGGCTGGCATGAAAGGCTCGTCTGATGCCGTCGCCGCTCAACGCGCGGCGGCTCGGTGTTCGAGTTCGTATTGGGAAGGAGCGTCATGACCACCATCGCAACAGCGCCGCCCGCGCGGGCGTCGCAAACTTGGTACAAAATCCTCTACGTTCAGGTGCTGATCGCGATCCTGATTGGCGTCGTGGTCGGTTGGCTGTGGCCGTCGCTCGCGACCAACGACTGGGTCAAGGCGCTCGGTGACGGCTTCATTAAGCTAATCAAGATGCTGATCGCGCCGATCATCTTTTGCACCGTGGTCTCGGGCATCGCGCACATCCAGGATGCGAAAAAGGTTGGCCGGGTCGGCCTCAAGGCGCTGGTCTATTTCGAGATCGTCTCCACCTTTGCCTTGGTGCTCGGCCTGGTGATGGGCAATCTTTTTCAGATCGGCCACGGCCTTGCGGCCAAGCCCGATGCCGCAGCCGTCGCCAACTACGTGAAGCAGGCGGAAACCTCGAGAAGCGTCGATTTCATCCTCAATATCATTCCCGACACCGTGGTCGGCGCGCTGGCGCGCGGCGACATCCTGCAGGTGCTCTTGTTTGCGATCCTATTCGGCTTCTCGCTGATGGCGCTGGGTGAGCGCGGCGCAAAGTTGCGCGGCATGATCGACGACGCGGCGCACGCGGTGTTCGGCGTCATCGCCATTATCATGAAGGCAGCGCCGATCGGGGCGTTCGGAGCCATGGCCTTCACGATCGGTAAGTTCGGACCATCGGCGCTCGGCAATCTGATCGGTCTCGTCGCGCTGTTCTATGCTACGGCCGCGCTGTTCGTGGTGGTCGTGCTCGGTCTGATCTCGCGCTTCGTTGGCTTTTCGATCTTCAAGTTTATCGCCTATATCAAGGATGAGCTCTTGCTCGTGCTCGGCACCTCGTCCTCGGAAAGTGCGCTGCCGCAGTTGATGACGAAGCTCGAGCGGCTAGGCTGCTCCAAGCCCGTGGTCGGTCTCGTGGTGCCGACCGGCTACTCCTTCAACCTCGATGGCACCAACATCTACATGACTTTGGCAACGCTGTTTATCGCTCAGGCGCTCGGGGTCGATCTCAGCTTCGGCCAGCAGCTGACCATTCTAGTGGTGGCGATGCTGACTTCGAAAGGCGCAAGCGGTATCACCGGGGCCGGCTTCATTACGCTCGCGGCAACGCTTTCAGTGGTTAATCCGGTGCTGGTGCCGGGTATGGCGATCGTGTTCTCGATCGACAAATTTATGAGCGAGGTGCGCGCCCTTACTAATATCACCGGCAACGGTATCGCCGCGGTGTTCGTGGCCTGGTGGGAAGGCGAACTCGACCAGGCCACGCTGCATGCGCGGCTTAACCAGAAAATCGATCTCACCGACGGCGAGACCTCGAATACGACGGGGTAGGCGGCTGCATTTCTATCCGTCATTTCAGGGCGCGTTGAACTCGGGTGTGGCCGAATTTGCGAGTCTTAGTATTGCAAGTCGGCAGCAGCCGACTTGGATTGCGAACCCGAAAATCTCTGGCCGCGACCTCTGGATTGCCGGTTCGCTCGCTTCGTGAGCGCCCCGGATCAACGTCTAAAAAGGCTGCCCCGTGAGAGGAGGGGAAGAAACCCCCGGTTTGGGGGGCGGTTTCTCATGAGTGCCCAGTATGAACGACTGCTTGAAGGTGGAAGTCCTCTATCCAACCGCATGACGGCGAAGCGTAGCGGAGTGCAACGACGCCATCGCGAAGGGGGTCTGAAGAAGCCGTGGAGCAAAGCCGCGGACGGACTAATCTAAAGCGTGATGAGGTTAGCTTAAATTGGGATTCCCAAATCAGGAGACCTCTGATTTACCATGAGGGCTCGGCGTGGAGGCCAGCATGGATGGGCAAGCCTTTCTCTGAGGTCTTCGGAAGCGGGTCGTTGTAGGTTGTTACCGGCGGATTGTCCGGGAGCGAGGCGGCTAGACAGTTCGGTGTTGCGGTCAGCACAGCCGTTGGATGGGTGCGACGGCATCGGGAGACCGGCAGCGTGGCGCCCGGCAGGATGGGTGGCCACGGGCCGAGGGCGATTTCCCGCGAACATCGTGTCTGCGTTTTTGGGCGAATCAAGGGGACTTCACCTTGCGCGGCTTGGTCGCCGAGCTCGCTGATCGCGGGCTGAAGGCTGATTACCGTTGAGTGGGAGTTCGTCCACGCCGAGAAGCTCAGCTTCAAAGAAGGTGCGGCTGGCGAACGGAACTGTCCGGACCTCGCCAGACGGCGAGCTCAGTGGATCAAATATCAAGATCGCATCGAACCTGAGCGCTTGGTCTTCAGCGACGAGATCTGGACCAGGACCGATATGACTGTCTTGCGGGGGTGGGCGCCCCGTGGCCAGAGGATTCCCAGCAAGATTCCGCACGGCCGCTGGAAGACCATGACCTTCCTGGCCGCATTGCATCATGACCGGATCGAGGCGCCATGGTTTCTCGAGGGGCCGAACGATGGCGAGTTTCCGCCTCTACGTCGAGAAAGTCCTCCTTTCGACGCTTCATCCCGGCGAAATCCTAATCATGGACAATCTCGGCAGCCATAGAAGCAATCGTGCGTCAGCTTACCGGCCTCTTCAATTTCACAGAAGTGCCGCTATTGTGAACCCAGAGCCGATCCTTGGGCATCGTGCGACCGTCTTTGCTCCGTCTCCGTGCTGGAGACTTCGCAGATATGGTGTGCTCGACCTCGGACCCCAGGACACTCAAGTGTTCCGCAAGCCTTGCGAACAGCTTTTCCAGGCCAGTCGCCAGATCGCTGATCAATCTTCATTCGGCTGCATCAGTGCGGAGCTTTTTCAAGTGCTTCTGCAGGTCTTTCATCGGTATGCCGTCGAGCCGCCTATTCAGACCAATTAATCGGGGTGTACTTCAGCTCCCGCTGGTCCATTTCCGAACGAAGCAATTCAGCATAGGTGCGCAGATTGTTACCAACAAAGCGGCAACGTCCGGCGTTCGCGCGACCGGCCAACACTTGCCGCCGCACACTTTCCCAAAGAGACAATAAGCTCTCATCTTTCGAGCTTGAAAAGTTCATCCGGACGCCCCAATTCTTGCGCGCAGATGCTACAGGCATCTCAAGGGCCGGAGCGTTCGTTTCGGACATTCCCACGCAGAAACCAAGTACCCGTTGCACATTAGCCACACGAGTTTTTCGGTCACCCGCGCTGCGCCTATCACATCGGTTTGAGCAGAACCGCTGGGTTTTGCCGCTTCTGTCTTTGATCGTTCCACATGTTGCCAGCTAGCCGCTGTGGCTTAGACTCATCAGTTGGCTGCGATCCCACCTCGTGCTCAGAAAATAATTTGACGTGTAAGCGGTCGCGCAGTTCAAAGGAAGTGAGCGATGGAGGTGGCATATGTATTCGGCTCTTGTCGGGACTCTTATTTTTTTGAGCATCGGCATACTATTGGCCCACGCGATGGATGCTTTTCGTTCGGGTTCGTGAGAGCAATTCCCGATACGGACGATCCGCTCATGCAAACATGCTGCGCCAGCCTTCGTCTGACGACGGATCGCGCCCGGGTGAAGCGATCGAGTGCTTGTCTCAACGCCGTCATGCGTGCGGAGCCCTCTCCCGCAAGCCTAGCCATGTCGGCGGCGTCGCGCTTAGCCGCTCCGGAGATCCGGGCCATTGGAGACTTCAGCGATCCGAAGGTGATCCGGAATTCGGCGAACTGGCCGACGATCTGATCGCGCGCGGGGATCGTATTGTTCTCACAAGTCTGCGCGAGGCTCAGATCAGACCCGATCAGGAAGTCGCCGATATAGGTGCCGTCTAGCTTCTAGTTGAACCGCCTCAGCCAATCCTTTCAAGGTCGACTAAGCACCTTTTAAGATTGTCATTCGCTTAGGCTGAGAACCTTCTCGTCTCATCCTGCCGCGCTTGAAATGCGGCTCGACTGGTCCTGCACTCACCGCGCTCAAGTGTCTGCAGACCCTCGTGAGATCGCTCGACACATTCTCCGGGATAAAGTTATGCTTTGAGCGGCATCATTTTGGAAAAGAACGCCTTTGACGCTGTCTCCTCGCACCCGGAAGCCCCTCGAACTTGAGCTCCACGAGTGGGACCAGGCCTTCCGTCCCTCCAACACCCTTCCCATGCTCTTGATCAGCGATCTGAACATCCTGGACTTGTCTCGACCGAAAAAGGCCATCTGCTATCTTCGCGCAGCTCTAGGACTTGGCCTCGAGAAGCCCATCGTTCTTCCAATTGGGCGAATGGGCGCCGTGCAGCGAACCGGCTGGTTGATGCGGTGGCAAAGCTCAAGGAGAACAGGCAGGCGCACATCACGGTTTGGTGGAATGGCGGTTCTCTCGGCGGCGCAGCCTTTCCGGGAGAGGCTCTATCCCACGCTGGACATACTGGTAACCAACGCCGACAACGGCGATGATTGAGAAGATGCCGACAAAGAGGTAAGCGGTCATCACGGCTAAAAATAACAGATACCCGATCGTCGTGACGGGCGCGGCTCAGACGCGATGATAAAGCCGAAAATGTGAGATGCCGCACAAATCTGTGGAGCAGCGGGGTGCGAATTGCGGCGCTGGCTTGCGCGGCTCGCGAGATCGGGTGCTACTTGATATTGTCCGAACAATTCGAAATGATCGATCAGAAACGTGCTTGTGAACGCGAATATCCATCCGACGAATGAGACTGTCGCAGCCGTCACCGCGCCATAGCTTCCTCGGCCTGCCGAATGGCACTACCAGCAGCGTGAGGCTCGCAGCGATAAGTACTTCGCTCAATGCGCCTCGGCACTTATTGTCTCCAGGAGCCTTTGAAGCGCTTGCGCGTCATGACGCTGTGGTGCATGGCAAACGGAACCATCCGACCCCTCTACGGCAAGCGATTCGATGCATGTCTGCCGGCCCGTGTCGATCGTCTTCGGCCCGACTAGGCAGCTCGCGAAACCGACAGCACATAAAACTGTGATGAAGAAAGCGATTTCCGCGGCCGATCCGTAGAGAAAACTGACGATCCTTGAAAATCGAATTCCGGACGACTCCTGGATGATTGGGTTGGTTGGGGGCATGATCGACTCCGCTAAGCCAACACTGCCCCACGCAGGGCAATAAAGAACACCAAACTCACGGCTCAAAGCCAAGAGGCACTTGGTTTGTCGGTAACTCGATAATAGCTGTTTTTGAGGAAAGAATCGTCCGGAATCTGCTCAACAGGCCTCTCGATCCTGGTAGCTGAACGGTAGTCGAACGGTCGCGCTACGCTCCGACCGTGCGGTCGTTCTTATGGCCGGGCTATCCAGCGCTTCGACCGAATTGCGCGACGACGACGAAATTAAGGCGCTCTACCTGGGCGCTTGCCGCGAAGTGCCGTCAGCAAGAAGCCGCTGACGCCTGCCGTTGCCTGACTTTGATTGACAGAGGGGAAACTGGCCTGGCTACGGACAATCTAGCGCGCAGGATCAATCGAGACGCTTGTTCTCGAACTATAGGCGGAGCAATCGACATGTTCTCGATGGTCTGCACTATGAAGGCGACGATCGGCGGTATGGCGATCCGCAGGGCTTGCGCTAGGACGACAGTGTTCATGGGGCCAGCGGGGTGGGGGCCAGCCGGGTCTCCTGGTCAGAAAATTGTGAGATGAACGCCCTCATAAACCCGCATCGAGGCGAGCGGCGATATATTTTTCGATACGGAGGCAATGATTTTAGAACGGGATAGGAGTGTCAGGTACCCCCCCCGGTACCAATCGGAGTACCAGTTTGTGGTGCAGGAACCGCTTGGCGCGATGGCGAGCACTGGCAGTTTTAAGGCGCTCCGATAAGCAGCACCCGCTGCAGTGCCCCGCGAATGTTTCCGTCGTCATAGACACGAACACGCGTCGCCGGTCCACGGCCTTGGCTTTTCGACTCCGATCTACAGCATCGCTCGCCTTATAATCCTGTCGGGCAGGGAGAGGGGTTAGCAAGTTTTCGTTCGGTGACTCACAACATCAAACCGGCTTTTCTGGCAGCGCGAAGTGCGCAATTCGTGTCCAACACCTGACAGCGGCACAAAGCCTGTCAGGTTCAGAACACCGGTCGGCTTGGGCTCCGTGGAGTTTTTTCAAAGCGTAGTCAGACGCTTAATGCGCGCTGACAAAGATGGCACGGCTGTTGCTGTTGAGAGCCAGCAACACTGAGTCAGGGCTGAGTGCATCCAGAGCGAAAAACGAGCGATGCTCCTTCCTTTGAACCCGTGTGCCCCGTTCTGAGAGAGATAAGCTGGCGCAAAAAGTCGCGCAACGTTTGGCAAAGTTATGGAGAACAACATGGTGCTGCGCATGGAATCCCCAGCTCCTCCGATCAAGGTGGAGAACTGGCTGCGTGGCCAGCCCCTCACGACCTTCCAACCGGGAAAAGTGTACATCGTCGAATTTTGGGCAACTTGGTGCGGACCCTGTGTGGCGGCGATGCCCCATCTGGTGCAGCTGCAAGAAAAATACAAAGACGGCGGAGTTGAGGTCCTCGGAGTCGCAGCTTACGAACGAGCTCGAACGGCGGACGAGGCCCGAACCAACTTGGACGCATGGTTGACCGAAAACTTCTCGAATCTCAACTACCGGATCGGATTCGACTACACAGGCAATATGAACAAGCTTTGGATGGATCCGAGCTTTTCTGTCGGGATTCCCACCTCGTTCGTAGTCGACCGTGACGGCCACATCGCCTTTATCGGTTTTCCAACGCAACTCCATGACGTTCTGCCAAAAATTCTTAACGGCGGCTGGCGCACCAGCGATGAAGCTAGAGCCGCCGATACGGAGCGGATCGCCGAAGGCGAACGCACAATGCGCGAAACGACGCGCAAGCGAGCGTTGACTGAGCCAATCTTCGCCAAACTTACGCCGGCGATGAAGGCGGAGGATTGGGCGAAGGCGCTTTCGGCGGTCGAAGAGGCCGTCGCTGTGATGCCGGACGACGTCAACTTCCGCGTGCTCCATGCGGATCTGTTGCTTCACAAAATGCGCGACTTGCACACCGGCTTGCCAGTCATGCGCCAATTGGTTCGCGATGCGATCGATAAAAAATCCGAGCTGTGGATGGCCGGGGCGATGCGCCAACTCTTCGATCCGGCGAATGACAACTCTCACTTCCCGCCTGCCGAGCGCTTTGCGATGGGTAAGGAGTTGTCCGAACACATCCTGGCACTGAATCCTCCGCAACGCGGCGACGGCTCCAAGTTCCTGTCCTATGGGGCGGTCGCTCAGTATTATTATGAGAGCGGCAACAAGGATCGCGCGATCGAGTTGGTCGACGTGGCGCTGAAGTCGTTGGACGGTCCTAAGCCTATCCCCGACAAACTGAAACAGCAGGTTATGTCGCTGTTGGTCCAAGCGCTTGCCAACTACAAGGGTGAGAAGGCTTGCTACGGGGGCTCTTTGTGCGACTCCGCAAGACGGGTTTCCGAAAGAATCAAAGCGCAGGCGCCGGAAGAGAAAGCATGAAAAAGGATCGTAGTCGGAATTGCTCACGGGCCAATTCGTCCATTTCTCCGGCGGGCCAGTGGCAACTAAAGACCATCGAGCACAGCGCTGGATCGTTTGCGGCAGGTTGGAGGTTCAAATTGCGATGACCTCCGGCCGGATCGAGGCAGACGTGATCTTGTAGGTGAAGCCGCGCCGTCATCCCATGACGCAAACACTCTGACGGTCTTAACGTCTACACGAAAATGCTGAACGACTCCTTCGTCACCAAAATGCATCCTTGCGTACAGCCATGGCGGCGGCCGGACTTACGCGGCCATCAACATGCTTCTGCAGACGGGCGACGATGAACCACGCCGATCCGCATGCCTGGCTCACAGTAACTATCGAACGGATCGCGCAGGGCTGGCCGATGTCTCAGATCGATGCTCTCAGCTTGAGGAACCCTCAAGCTTGAAAAGCTTCAGCTACGCTTACGCAAAGAGGGGGTGAGATGGGCAGAAGATTTCGATCGCAGCCCCCCAGACTCCGGGCATTACTGCGTCGCCTCGGACAGCAGCGCCAAGCATTGGGCACATCGCGTCTGGATCGAAAGGATCTTACGCCGCGTGCGGCAGAAACCGCTGGCGCCATGATCGTTCAAAATGACAAGCGACCCACCGCGATCGGCGTGGTGATCCCGTTCGTGTTCCGTCACTGGCTGAAGCAGCCCGTCCGCGTCGCGATCGTCCTCGTCGGCTTCTTAGGTGCAACGGTGGCCGACCTGTTCATGCCGGTCTACTCCGGCCATTTGGTGGACGCGCTGAAATCAGGTCCGTCCGACCAAGCGGCGCGACATGCGGCGTTCGTCGCGTTCGGCGGCATCGTCGCGCTTGGTCCGCTGTCGATCATCCTGCGTCTTATCGGCCTGCAGGCGATCGCGCCCTTCACGCTGACGACAATGTCGGACGTGGCACGCGAGGCTTTCATGCGGGTGCAGCGGTTCTCGACCGACTGGCACGCCAACTCTTTCGCCGGCTCGACCGTGCGCAAGATCACGCGCGGCATGTGGGCGCTCGACCTCCTCAACAACACGATCCTGATGATATTGTTGCCGTCGCTGGCGGTGCTCGTGGGCTCGATGATCCTGCTCGGTCTGCATTGGCCCGTGCTCGGCGGCGTGATCGGCCTCGGCGCGGTGATCTATGTCGCGATGACGACGGCATTTACGAGCGGCTACATCGCACCGGCGGCGCGTGTCTCCAATGCCTGGGACACGAAGGTTGGCGGCACGCTGGCGGACGCGCTCACCTGCAACGCAGTGGTGAAATCCTTCGGCGCGGAAGCGCTTGAGGATGCGCGGCTTAACGGTGTCATCAGCCGCTGGCGGGCGCGGGCGCGGCGCAGCTTGCTGCGCCACAACGCCACCAACACAGTGCAGCTCGTAGTGCTCTTGTGCCTTCGCGCATCCGTGATCGGCGGCGCTATTCTGCTGTGGATCGCCGGGCGCGCCTCGCCGGGCGACGTCACCTACGTGCTGACGAGCTACTATATCATCCACGCCTATTTGCGTGACGTCGGTATTCACATCAACAATCTGCAGCGTTCGGTGAACGACATGGAGGAGCTTGTCACCATTTACGGCGAGCCGATCGGCATTGTCGATGCGCCCGGCGCCAAACCGATCGACATTCAGGGCGGAAGGATCACGTTCGAGGACGTGACTTTCCTTTATGGCGGCCATCGCGCGCCGCTCTATGACGGATTGTCGATCGACATCCGCGCTGGCGAACGGGTCGGCCTAGTCGGCCGCTCCGGCTCCGGCAAAACCACCTTCGTCAAGCTGGTGCAGCGGCTCTACGACGTCTCCGGCGGCCGCATCCTGATCGACGGCCGGGATGTCGCGAAAGCGACGCAGCAGTCGCTGCGCAGCCAGATCGCGATCGTGCAGCAGGAACCGATCCTGTTTCACCGCTCGCTGGCGGAGAACATCGCCTATGGCCGGCCAGGCGCCAGCATGACGGCAATCGAGCAGGCGGCGCGGCTCGCCAATGCGCATGACTTCATCCTGCACCTGCCGAAGGGCTACGGCACGCTGGTGGGCGAGCGCGGCGTAAAGCTGTCGGGCGGCGAGCGGCAGCGTGTCGCGCTGGCGCGCGCGTTCCTTGCGGACGCACCGGTCCTGATCCTGGACGAGGCGACCTCCAGCCTCGATTCGGAATCGGAGGCGCTGATCCAGCAGGCGATGGAGCGGCTGATGAAGGGACGCACCTCGATCGTGATCGCACACCGACTGTCGACGGTGCGCAGCCTCGATCGCATCCTGGTGTTCGACCGTGGCGAGATCGTCGAGCAGGGCACCCACGCCGCGCTGATCGCGCGGCCGGGCGGCGTTTATCGCGGACTGTTCGAGCGGCAGGCCATCGAGTTCGGTCAGATCTCGGCGGCAGGCCAGACTAAAGAATGGCTGGCCGTGTCCTCGCAGCCTTAGCGCTATTTGCCTTTGGCTGTAGCTGATTGGCATCGCGCCGGTCAGCCCTCCGACATCGCAATCGAAATTCATCGCGAAGGTGTAGGATTGTCTTGGAGGGCGAGCGTCTCTAAAGCGGGAATAGGGCGGTTGTCGGAAGGACAATCGGAGATTCTGGGCCTTTTTTGGGGCGAGTATTATGACGAAAGCGAACAGAAGCTATTCGCTCACCGTGCCAAAGCTGCTTTCGATTTTTGTGCGACTGTTTCGGGATAGCGAATTACCCAAGATCCGTCTGGCGACCTTGAATTGTGCCAATTGGATAAGGACTTGAGCGGCGGATCTGGTGTTCAGGCACTGATTACGAGAGACTTTTTCAAGACGAGCTTGTCATCAGGTTAAAGAAGGGACCTCGTCATCCTTTTGGCATCATCCTTAAGCAAGCGTGCGAGTTCGCCTCAAGAGGTCACCTTCGTCATTTGACGGCCTGCATTGTCGTGTTCAGCCATGTCCAGTTGAGGGCGTTATGTCCGCAACTCAACACTAACGCTTAAGTATTCTCGGCCCCGGAGTGAAGAGCATGGATTTTTGCCTCTTCAAGCGGGGCCTGCTCAACCTTTTGGTGGCACGCTGATTGCTGGGACACGGTGAAGGATCTGTTGCGATCATGGCGGTCCCGCAGCTGCCCGCCTACGGAGACAGATGAAGCTTGCTCGACCACAACATGGGGCTGCACTGTTGAGTGCGGCTTCGTTAAGTGAAACTTTGCCGCTTCCATCACGGGTTCCGCTGTCGTTGATCGCGCTGGATACCTCTCAATGGCCGGCTTTGATTAGCATTCAACCCGGTTACTCCCGAGCGAATGCAAACCAGTGTGGCCGGATTAAGTCGCGATGTGGTGCGGCACATACTGCGAGAACTCCCCAACCTACAGCATGGAGTAGCTGAACATGGCACATTGGTCTGCTTCGGTGCTCGCAGACGCTTGCAAATCGGGCGATTGGGATGGGCAACTACCTGCAGCCGCATCAATTCGCTCCAGCATCTTTGTTGGTAGTGGTACGCTAGCTATCAGATGTGCTCAGCTAGTAAGTAAGATGGGTCATGTCGTCTGCGCGGCGCTGTGTGCCGACGCCATATTCCGGGATTGGGCTGCTCGCGCCAATGTCTTGTGCGTAGAGAATGTTGAAGAGCTCTCGGCGTTGATGAATGCCGATCCGGTAGAGTGGATATTCTCCGTCGGAAATCCATTCATATTGCCACCGGATGTGTTTGCCCGAGTCCGTGAAGGCGCTTTCATTTATCAAGACGGTCCGTTGCCACGATATGTGGGAGCTCATTCGATGTCGTGGGCGCGGCTGACCCAAGAGACCGACTATGACGTCGCGTGGCATCGTATCAATGATGGTATTAATCCGGGTGAGTTGGTGGTTGAGCGCCAAGTTTCTATTGCGTCAACCGATACGGCGTTGACCCTGAACCTCAAATGTCATGAAGCCGCTGTCGAAGCTTTCCGAGAGCTTCTCGCTGACTTAACGAATGGAGAGCTCCATGCTGGTCCGCAGGCGCTAGTGGATGGAAGTGTGTTTCCGAGGCGTCGATGCCCGGATGCTGCGGGCTGTCTGCAATGGAATCGATCCGCGCAAGATCTCTCAGCGATCACACGCGCCTTAGACTATGGGCCGTATCATTTCAATCCGTTGTGTCTGCCCAAGGCGCACCTGAGCGATGATGTTGTCGCAGTCAGGCGCTTGGAGGTATCTGCTGGACGCTGCGGCCTGCCGGCAGGGACCCTGGTTGAAATCCTCCTCAGCCACTGGCGTGTGGCGACAGAGACAGAGGATGTTGATGTTTGGTTTGGCAGCTCAGACGGTCAGACTCTGGATGCACGGACACTCGCGAGGCAGTCCGGTCTGAATGTAGGCGATCGCCTCCCGATTTTGAGCGATGAGGAGGCGCGGAGCGCAACTGTTGCGCATGTCGGAAACTGCGGCTTCGCCCAGATGGCAGTCGAGTTCCTGGCTCATTCCAAGTGCTTTGGGGCCGAGTTGTCGCCAGCTGATCGCACTGAGTACTTGCTGAGTGCTTGGCTGATCTATCTCGCCCGCATTACGGTAGAATCAGACCTTCAATTGGGGTGGACTCCCGCAACGAATGGATCGCGAGGCGCGATGAGGGCGGTGGAGGTGCTTGTCGCCCCTGTCGTGCCGATGCAAATGACGATCGACCTCGGTCGTGATTTTGCAGGATTACGCAGGGCGGTCGCGGCCGAATGCGCGGATCTGAAGGAGCACGGTACTTTTCCGTGGGATCTTATCGCGCGCTCTCCAACCTTGCGGGGCAAGGAGGCGCTACAATCGCGCCGACCCTGGCCGATTGGCGTGACGGTGACCGCAAATTGCTGTTCTGCCGCTGGTAATCTAGCTTCGAGCCCGAGTTCTGAGACGGCCCTATCCGGTGATTTGCTGGCGTTTGAGGTTTGCGCTCTGGATGGGAGCTTTCGGTGGCACTTTGATGCCAGTCGCTTGGCGCCCAAGCGGATCGATCGTATGACGCAGCACTTGCAAAACTTGTTGTGTGCTGTGATAGCCGATGCGCAACAGCCGGTCGCTCGGGTTGAGCTGCTGTCGTCCGAGGAGCGCGCATACGTCTTGGAGGAGCTGAACCGGACAGCGGCGCCCTATCCGTCGGAGCGGTGCATCTATGAGCTGTTTGAGGCGCAGGTGCGCCAGGCGCCGGATGCGATGGCGGTGACCTATGCGGGCGAGCACTTAAGCTATGGCGATCTCAATGCGCACGCGAACCGGCTCGCACATCATCTGATCGCGCTCGGGGTGAGGCCGGATCAGCCGGTCGCGATCTGCCTTCAGCGCAGCGTTGCGATGGTGGTGGGGCTGCTCGCGATCCAGAAGGCAGGGGGCGCATATCTGCCGCTCGATCCGGCTTATCCGTCCGCGCGGCTGCGGCAGGTTCTTGAGGATGCGGTGCCGCAGCTGGTGCTAGCCGATGCGGCGGGACGCGCCGCGCTGGGCGATGTGGGCGTCGATGTGACGGTGGTCGATCTCGCGACGGCGACACCGCCTTGGGCAAATCTGCCGGCGTCGAATCCGGATGCGCGCGCGCTCGGTCTGACCTCGCGCCATCTCGCCTATGTGATCTACACCTCGGAATCATCAGGCACGCCCAAAGGCGTCGAAATGTCCCACGGCTCGCTGATGAATTTGCTCTGGTCCTCACCGGAGCTTGGCACGCCCAAACGACGTACACTTCAGTTCACGACCCTGAATTTCGACGTGTCGCTCCAGGAATTGTTCAGTTGCTGGAGGGACGGCGGGCTGCTCGTGCTCGTGCAGGAAGAGACCCGTGCGGACTTCTCCGCCTTGCTGGAATTTGTGTGGCGTGAGGCGATTGAGCGGCTTTTCCTCCCGTTCGTAGCGTTGAACCATTTTGCGGAGGTCTGGGGCGCTGAGGGAGTGCTGCTGCCCTCTCTGAGGGAGATCTACACAGCGGGTGAGCAATTGCGGGTCACTCCAATGCTAAGGTCGTTCTTCGAATTGCACCCGCGGGCGAGGTTGATCAATCAGTATGGGCCCACAGAAACCCACATTGTCACGGAGCATCGTCTCGGGGCGAACCCAGCATGTTGGCCGCAATTGCCTCCCGTCGGCCGACCGATCGCGAACACGCAGATTTACTTGCTTGATTGTCGTGGTGAACCCGTTCCGTTTGGGGCCGTGGGGGAGCTTTACATTGGTGGCGCGGGGGTCGCCCGTGGCTATCTGAACCGTCCCGAGCTGACCGCGGAGCGTTTTTTGGCCGATCCGTTCAGCGGTGAGGCGGGGGCGCGGATGTACCGGACCGGCGACCTTGCGCGCTATCTGCCGGACGGCAATCTGGAGTGTTTGGGCCGCAACGGCGACTAGGTGAAGATCCGCGGCTTCCAGATCGAACCCGGTGAGGTCGTGGCGCGGCTGCACTGAGCACCCGTCGGTACGCGACGCGGTGGTGCATGCCGAACGCCTTCCCCACTCTTCACCGCTGGATCGGCGTGTGCAACTGCCCGTTCAGCGCTTCTGCAATCTCGGACAATGTACGGGGAACTCCGTCCGGATGGCGCAGGACTCGCGCTACTGGTCGTTGTTGTCGAAAGCCGGCGCGAACGCGACCAACGCCGGGCGCGCGATCGCAGTGCTGGATAGTCCGATTCTATTCGAGAGTCTGGTTTGGCTGATCCGCGCGTTCCTGCTGCTGAGTTCCGCGAGATCGCCATATCGATCTTGTCGGGCTCCTATGTGCGGATTCCGATGATCTCGCCCGGGTGTACCGATTTGATCTCGGTCGATGCCGATTGAACGAACCCGCTACGCGGGAGTGGGGGCAAGCCTGCTGAACTGAGGTGTCCTGTCTGAGAGGATGTTGGTCTTCGCACCACCCCTCTCAAGACAGGAGACCCAGATGGCTACGATGAGCCCTCTTCGGCAGCGCATGATCGAGGACATGACAGTCCGCAATCTGTCGCCGTCGACTCAACAATCCTACATCTATGCGATCGCAAAGTTTAGCCGCCATTTCGGCTACGCCCCGGACCGGTTGAGTTTCGAGCAGGTCCGCGCCTACCAACTGCATCTCATCAGCCAAAAGCGTTCGCGGTCGCACATCAATCAGGTGGCCTGCGCCCTGCGGTTCTTCTACGGCGTCACACTCGGGCAGACGGAGGCATTTGCGCTGATTGCGGTAGCAGCGCCGATTCCCTCAGGGCTACTGCTAGCCTTAGTAGGTTCGTTATTTTTCAGTTCTCAGGTAAGTACATGGGGCCGTTCTTAGGAAAAACGCGTCATGCAATGACGCTTAGACGCGCACGTCCGGTCGCTATGTCCACAGTTCGCGCAATCTGACAAAAGCCTGCTTGTTCATGAATCTCTTACTTGCAAAAGGAGACGACTATGGGTGAGGTGATTGGCGAGCCAACTAACATGCGAGCTTTCGAAGCCTTAGAATCGAACGTCCGCTTGTACTCACGTTCGCTTCCGGCTGTTTTCAGTCGAGCGCGCGGCTCCATTATGTTAACGGATTGTGGCCGAGAGGTCATTGACTTCCTCTCTGGTGCCGGAACGCTGAACTACGGCCACAACAATCATGAGATCAAAGCTGCTATTGCGGAGTATCTGGTGTCGGATGCCGTAATCCACGGGCTCGACATGGCCACTCCTGCGAAGCGCGAATTCATGGAGATCTTCGACTCTGTCATACTTCGGGAGCGGGGTCTGCAGCACTATCGTTTTCAGTTCACGGGGCCAACAGGTGCAAATGCCGTTGAGGCAGCTTTAAAGCTCTCACGCAAAATCACAGGACGTCAAAATGTCATCTCATTCACGCATGGATATCACGGCCTGAGTTTGGGAGCGACGGCCGTGACCGGTCGTCGTCTTTTTCGCACAGCCAGCGGCGTGTCTTTGTCCGGCGCGACCTTCATGCCCTATGATGGCTATCTTGGGCCAGCTGTTGATACGGCTGACTACCTGCGGAAGGTATTGCTGGACGAAAGCAGTGGCATCGATTCTCCAGCTGCCATTCTCGTCGAAACTGTGCAGGGGGAAGGGGGAATAAATGTAGCTGGCAAGGAATGGTTGCGATCAGTTCAGGCCGTAGCAAAAGATGTTGATGCCCTTTTCATAGTTGATGATATCCAAATGGGTTGCGGTCGTACAGGAGAATTCTTTAGTTTCGAGTTCGCAGGGTTGTCGCCCGATATTGTCGTAATGTCGAAGTCGCTAAGTGGTTACGGCCTGCCACTGTCAATGCTGTTGATCAAAGAGGAACGCGACGCCTGGCGGCCAGGAGAACACACAGCCACGTTTCGAGGAAACAACCTTGCGCTTGTATCTGCTACTGCAGCTATAAACATTTATTGGCGCAGCCGGACTTTCTCACAAGGAGTGCAGCGCATGGGAGAGCTTATGCGCCGTCGGCTTAATGCCATTGCATCCGAGCATGGAAACAGTTTTGCTGTTCGTGGAAGGGGCATGGCGCTGGGGTTTGATTGCCAAATCGCCGAAATCGCAGAGGCGACGACACGCAAGGCATTTGAGAAGGGATTGATTATCGAACGATGCGGACCCATTGATCAGGTCGTAAAATTTTTGCCTGCGCTCACGATCGATCTTGAGACATTAAATCAAGGCATTGACATATTCGCAGTATCTCTAGCCGAGACAATGAAACAGGCCAGGGTCGCAGCGACCTGACAGCACTGGTCATCCAGACGAGGCCAGAGTCGGCAATGATGGCGCGACGGCGCGCCGGGGAACATCGCGTGGTCGGCGGAGTTGGTCCGGGTTGCTCAGCCGATTGCACTCTCGAGCCGACGGCCCGCTTGCAACCGGGCCGAAGCCTCTCGGCGAGCGTATCCTCGGGATCGACGCGCTGAGTTCTCTTGCAGTCCATTTCCTCCCGCCGCAGCAGGACTTGCCGACGTGGACCCGAGGCGACACCGCTCGGCCATAAGCTCCCGGATGCGCGTATTTCCCCATCGACCGGCTACCGCTCAAGAACACTCTGCCGCCGTTTGAATGCTGATCGGCGTCAGCCTCCGCTTCACTCGAATGTCGGACACAAATTTGCTCACCAGAGTACGTAGTTGTCTCGGTCCGTCACTAATGATGTACCATGAATTAGTAACTCGCCGGAATAGGCTGGGACGAGAGGACAAGGTGCAGCGATGAAAAGCGGAGTTAATCCGTTGCACGTCTCGCGCCTCCTTCAAGTATATGACGCAGCCGCAGCCCAAAGAGGAATCAAGCTTTCGATAGGATTCGATTTTCAAGAGTATGTCTCGATCACACGGGCCACCCCAACAAAGCGACCGACATATCCCAATTTCCGGCCCGATCGCTCACCAATTAAATCAGGCGAGGGGTATTGGATCGTGGGCGTTGACAAAAAGAAGGAGGTTGCGCTTCTACAGGCTGCTCGACTGTATGATCTTTCGCACAGCAACTTTGCAGAGCATCTTCAATCCCTCAAGGCGTTTTACGCTAATCCAGCCATACATGCACATCCTCAGGACCGTTGTACTTGCGCAGCACCAAGTGCGAAGAAGATGACCGGGAAAATAGCTTACCACGGGGATACTTGGATCCGCGGAGACTTTAGAGGACAGAGTATGGCCAAGGTCATCGGAGGAATAGCGCGCGGTGTGTCTTTTGCGATGTGGGCCCCTGACTTCGTATGTGGACTTGTCGCGCGTTGGACACTGGAGAAGGGCGTCTACGAAATAACGCATCATGAACCCGGCGGGTCGATACTACAGCTGGTAGAAGAGGATATTGTGGACGACGATTGGCTAGTTTGGATAACCGGCGAGGAGTTGAGGAGCGAGGTTGAGCATCACGATAGAACCGATCTACTCTTAGCCCCATCATCTTCGCCGGCACGACCAGGCGGTACTTAACGTTGGGTGCAGCCACGCAATCTTGGCAAGAATTCGGCGCTGATCGGGGATAGTCGGCGAGCCTTTGCTTGGCCGCATACCGCGTCCTCGACAGGGCGGCCTCGTCGAGAATAATGCGGCGCAAATTCCTCATTCCAACCACGACCGTCGAAGCCAGTACGATTGCTCCTCACTGGATCGCTGTGCGGCTCAGGATCAAATGCATCGGTGCCCATGGGTGCATCTACGGCATGATCACATTCCGCGGCAATGCCGAATCCGGAAGAGGCTTATTGCGGCCACAAAGGAGGTGTCCCTACCAGCGGCGTCGGTGGCACCGCGCTCCGGGAGATACGGACTGGCCGAGCCGTGCGTTGGGAGTTGTTCACGCAAAACGAATGTTAACGATTCGGCGCGGGGGACAGCTAATCCTATTCACATCTTATTCCAGGTTCAGCCGCGGTGAAGTGCAGCGTTATCTCCTAGCCTTTGGATCGGTGGTCGAAACCCTGAGAGACCTGAGGAGTGTCGTTCGAGCGTTTCCGGGCCATGGAACTTTGCTTCGGCATTGCGTCCTCCCTATCGAGCCGGCGGCTCGACAGAGCAGCCTTCGGCCTGACGCTCTTCATCGAGGCCTCGCTGATGGCGCGAGGTCGATCTCAGCGGCGCACATGACTTACATGCTTAAGGGCATCGACACATAGATTCTTAACTGTCGCCCTCGGATCGATTGGATCGAGAGAGAGCAAAACGCCACCTCCACCTGAGTCTGTAATTGTTGCCCAAGCAATGTGCGACCTAGTTCTGGGATATCTTGATATCATGAGCGGCTTTGCCAAACTTGTGCAGTAGCGCCAGGCTCACAAATCACGACAAATCGAGGGCGGGAGCTATCGCCGAAAGTTGGTGACGGTGGGAATCGGAAAGGCGGCATATCGTGGGGGTGCTTGACGCCTCCACTTCTCCACCGAAGGAGCGATATGCCGTATCCAAGGATAACATCATCAAGCTGATTCAGCCAGGAAACGTCGCCGATCAACTCACAGAAGTCCTGCGTCGCGGGGCACGAGCCCTTCTCGCCCAGGCGGTCGAGGCCGAGGTCGCGGACTTTCTCGGCAAGCATGCCGATTTGAAGACCGCGGATGGCTACCAGCGCGTCGTCCGCCACGGTCACCTGCCGGAGCGCGAGGTGANGACNGGTATCGGTCCGGTCGCTGTGCGCCAACCACGTGTGCGCGATCGCGAGGCGGACGCCACCGATCCCGACCGCATCCGGTTCTCGCCGTCGATCCTGCCACC
>NZ_AXAU01000039.1 GCF_000472965.1 Bradyrhizobium murdochi
GCGATCGACATAGGCGCGCGCACCTACGGATCGATCAAATCGATCCTCGCCAACAATCTCGATCGGCGTCCTTCCCCCAGGCGCTCCGCGGATGACGCGCCGATCCTGCATTCCAACATCCGCGGGCCGCGCTACTACAATTAGGAGATCCCATCTTGCTCACCCATCCGACCCTCGATCAGCTCCACGCCCTCGGCCTTAACGGCATGGCCAAGGCCTTCGCCGACATCGAAGCCGGCGGCGACGCCACGAGCCTCGGCCATGCCGAATGGCTCGCGCTCCTGCTCGAACGCGAAGCGTCCCTGCGACGCGACAAGCGGCTCTCGAAGCGGCTGCAATATGCCAAGCTGCGCCAACAGGCCTGCGTCGAGGACATCGACTACCGCACCCCGCGCGGCCTCGACCGCAGCCTCCTGACGATGCTGGTCGAAGGCCAATGGATCGATGACCATGCCAACCTGCTGATCTGCGGGCCTTCCGGTGTTGGCAAGAGCTGGATCGCCTCGGCGCTCGGTAACAAGGCCTGCCGCGACAACCGCTCCGTGCTCTATCAGCGTGTCCCGCGGCTGTTCACCGATCTCGCCCTGGGACGCGGCGACGGCCGCCACCCCGGCTCCTGCGTGCGCTCGGTCGCGTCGATCTGCTTATCCTCGACGATTGGGGCCTCGAGCCGCTCGACGCCGCGGCCCGTCACGACCTCCTGGAGATCCTTGAGGACCGATACGGCCGCCGCTCCACCATCGTCACCAGCCAGCTCCCCGTTGATCAATGGCACGCGCTGATTGGCGACCCCACCTACGCCGACGCCGTCCTCGACCGCCTGGTCCATAACGCCCACCGGATCGATCTCAACGGCGAGAGCATGCGACGAACCCGTAAGCCCGGCCGAAAAGCCTGAGCAAGTGGCGCTGTGGACATGCCGCTGCGCTTGGACAACGCAAGGGCGTTGCCCACATGCCCACAGAAACAGCAGACGAAGAAGACCCTCAAGCCGCGATTCAAGGTTGACCCCGTGGCTTGCCCGATGCCAGAAAACTGACAGCCAGAACGCCTCGCGCCCCGGGCGACATCAAATCGGAATGGTGGGCGAGATCATCTCGGAATCCTAGGCGAGATCATATCGGTACACCCGGGCGAGATCATCGGAATCCGCAGTCAGTATCGATTCCGGATGAAATTGCACGCCATATGTTGGTTGATTGCGATGCGCGAGAGCCATGATCTCGCCTTCGCGCGACCTCGCGGTCACGATCAAATGTGAGGCGTCGGGTCGGTCGAGTTCAATAATGAGCGAATGGTAGCGAGCAACGGAAAGCGGCGATGGAAGCTCTTTAAACAGTCCTTGGCAGTCATGCTCTACGTCAGAGGATCGACCGTGCATCGGTCGCCGCGCGCGCGTGACGCGTCCGCCGAAAACGTGGCCAATACACTGGTGTCCCAGGCAGACGCCGAGAATTGGGACGCGGCCGGAGAGATCGCGGACGACGGCCTCAGATATTCCAGCCTCATTTGGTGTGCATGGACCAGGGGAGATGACCACTGCGCGCGGCTCGAGGCCAGCAAGCTCACTCACGGTGAGCGCGTCGTTTCGTATAACCTCCGTTGCTTCACCAAGCCTGCGGAAGTAGCGCGCAATGTTGAAAACGAACGAGTCATAGTTGTCGATGATGACGATCAAAATACACCACGCGTTTCGGCACAAAATGCGTCAAATATGCCCCGCGCCTTGGCGAGCGTCTCCTCGTATTCTAGCTCCGGTTCAGACATCGCCGTAATACCGCCACCTGCATGAAAAACGGCTACGCCGTTCTGGATCGTTACCGTGCGGATTGCAATATTGGTGTCCATGTGCCCGTTGAAGCCGATGAATCCGATCGCGCCGCAATAGACCTCGCGCGCTATGCGCTCAATTTGCGTAATAATTTCCATCGATCTCACTTTTGGCGCTCCGGTAATGGAGCCACCAGGAAAGCACGCTCGAAGCAAGCTGACGGGGTCATGATCTCCGGCTAGTACACCCGTGACGGCCGAAACGAGGTGGTGCACAGAGGTATAAGATTCGAGCTTGCACAACTCTGGCACCTCGACTGAATGCGGAGTGCAAACACGTGACAAGTCATTGCGCAGAAGGTCGACGATCATCGTGTTCTCGGCGCGGTCCTTTTCGGACGTAAGGAGGATTTCAGCGCGCCGCCAGTCTTGCTTGGGGATCGGCAGAGCGCGCGATCGTCCCCTTGATTGGCCTCGTTTCGACCAATCGTCCGTCAAGCTTTAAGAACCGTTCCGGCGAGCTTGATGCAATGGTCAGCTCCCCGTAATGCAGGAAGGCCCCAAAAGGTGCTGGATTCAATGTCCGCAGGCGACAGTACAAGCCGAAAGAATCAAATGAGGTCGACAATGCGGCGCTGAATCGCTGCGCAATGTTGGCTTGGAAGACGTCTCCGTCCAGAATCAAGTCTATCACGCGCTTCACCGCTGCAATGTAGCCCTCGCGGTTGAAGTTCGAATGCCATACGCCCGTTGGGGCCGGCAAATCATTCGTCTGCATCCTTGGACTGGCAAGCAGTGAGGCAAATTCCTCGGCTCGACGCCGGGCGCGCTCGTGCCGACGCTGGGGATCCTGCTCCGGCCATCCGGTAGAGACGATCCAGCATCTGTCGTGACGGTGATCGAAGCTGACGACCACGTCGTAGAAATTGAGAATGGATTGGGGTAGGCCCTCGCCGCGAATACCCGGCGCGGGCAATCGCTCTAGTGTCCTATTCAGCTCGTAAGCAAAAAAGCCGGCCGCACCTCCCTGGAACGGAGGGAGATCGGGGCGATGCACTTGCGGATACTGTGCGAGTAGGTTCTGAAGAACTCTCCATGGATCACCCTCGATCGTCCTTCCATTCCAGCTAGCCCGCCCATCCTCTACCGAGTAGGTGCCGAACGGTGAACCTCCTCCGAATGAGTGGACACCTGTAGTAGGCTCGAGGAGCCAGGAGGTGTCGAATGGAAGAACGTCAACGTCGGTCGTTTACGGAGGATTACAAGCGCCAGGCCGTTGAGCTGGTGGTGTCGAGCGGTCGTTCGATCACGTCGGTTGGCAAGGAACTCGGCCTGCGCGACTCGGTGCTGCGACGCTGGGTGGACAAGTTTCGGCAGGAGCCGACATCGGCGGCGCGGCGCCCCACCACGCAGGCGACGCCGATGTCGGCGGACCAGGCTTCGGAGATCGCCCGGCTGCGCGAGGAGAACGAACGGCTGCGCATGGAGCGCGACATTTTAAAAAAGTCGATCGCGATCTTTGCCGGAATCCGGACATGAGCTTCCGCTTCATCGAGGACCATCGCGACACCTATCCGGTACGGCTGATGTGTGCCGTGCTCGAGGTCTCGCCGGCCGGCTATTACGCCTGGCGCGATCGCCCGGTGAGTGAGCGGACAAAATCCAATGCCACGCTCCTGGCCGCGATCCGGCAAGTCCATCGCGACAGCAGCGGGCGCTACGGCAGTCCCCGCGTCCATGCCGTCCTGCGCAGGCAGGGCCGTGGCGTCAGCCGCGGCCGGATCGAGCGGATGATGCGTCGGCACGGTATCCGCGCCATCATGGCGCCGCCGCGCCGTGTGCGCACCACCGACAGCCGTCACGACCTGCCGATCGCACAACCTGATCGCGCGCGACTTCACGGCTGAAGCCCCGAACCGGGTCTGGCTCGCCGATATCACCTACATCCCGACCGCGGAGGGCTGGCTGTATCTGGCGGCCGTCATGGATCTGTTCAGCCGAAAGATCGTCGGCTGGGCCATGCGGGATCACATGCAGGTCGAACTCGCATCCGCGGCACTGACGATGGCCATACAGCAGCAACGGCCGCAGGCCGGATTGATCCACCACTCCGATCGCGGCGTGCAGTATGCCTCACACGCCTATCGCCACGCTCTGACGAGCGCCGGCATCACCGCATCGATGAGCCGCAAGGCCGATTGCTACGACAATGCCCCAATGGAGAGTTTCTTCCATACCTTGAAGACCGAGCTCGTCCATCATCGCAACTACAAGACCCGCGCCGAGGCCCGGCGCGGTATCTTCGCCTTCATCGAGGGCTTCTACAACCGAACAAGGCTCCATTCCGCCATGGGATATATCGCCCCGATCGAGATGGAGCTAAAAGTCGCCTAAACCCGTCCACTTTTTCGGGGGAAGATCACGGGTCGCTGCCCAGGTATGAGTAACGTCCAAGCGAACTGTGCCTTGTTGCGCTATCAAGGAAAGTGAGCTGCGGTCGACGCGCGAGAGAGCGCAATAGTAAGACCGGCTCAATCCACCGCAATTCGCGGACGTGCATGTGTAATATCACTCTGATGCTAAGTAGGCGGGCGGGCTGGGCGACAGACCTTTAGCAAGCAAGTCGCTCCCGCAGAGCACTGTCTCAGTCCATATCAGTGATGAACAAGAGATCAATGGCCCGCGGACGACGAGGCTCCCAACGCGCTAAGGCCGCCCATTGCATAAGCATTATGCTTGCGCAACACCTGTCTCTATCGCCTTCGGCCGAAGTGCGCAGTTGTGATGCCACTACCGCAGGCTGCCCAGCGCGTACTGAAAATGGTACGTTTCGTACAAACTTTGCCCCCTATATTGGACGCAATATGTCATCGTGGCCGCAGGGACGGAATGGTTCAGACCGCGTGCCAGTGGACTAGCCATCCGCTGGCTTTTCGTCTGCAGCAGGAATTTCAGAACCGAGTTTCGCTCCAGGCCGCGAGCCCGACGAATGAAATCGGCCGCCCTCGCCGCAGCCAAATTCAAAAAGGAGTTAAATGATGAACATCACCGCACAGTCCGTCACACCAATTACAGCTTGAATCCGGGGGACGAGCTGAACGATCTTCGCATGTCTGAAGGGGTGCGGCCATTGTATGATCGCGTGCGCAAGTTCATCGGCGAGACCGTAGAACCGATTTCAGCTGAGATCGAGAAGCTTCTCGAGAACGCAGCCGACCGCTGGAGCTTCACCCCGGCGCGAAGTCTAAGGCCAAGGCAGAGGGCTTGTGGAACTTCTTCCTACCCAATGCTCACACCGGCGACGGAATGAAGAATTTAGACTTCGCCTACATCGCCGCCGAGCTTGGCAAGAACCTGCTTGCACCTGAGGCCATGAACTGCGTGGCGCCCGATACCGGAAACATCGAGGTGCTGGAGCGCGTTGGCACGCAGGAGGAGAAGGCGAAGTGGCTAAAACCGCTGCTCAACGGGGAAATCCGGTCGGCTTATGCCACGACCGAACCAAACGTCGCCTCAACTGAGCATGGAGTAGCAGGACGAGGCACGGCCAGATTCGACTTGGTACAAGATGCGCTGTTCTTTCGGCTGGCTCCATGCCAGCCGCAGAGCGGCGCGTCCCTTCGATGGCTGCCAGGCAACAGATCTCTCGGTCTTTTGTCCATGGTCGAGAGTCGCCTGCGTCATAGTCTTGTGTCTGTTTCAAGATATGTAAATCGATCGTGGAAGAGCCACAAAGAGTAGGTCGTTCGACTCATGGCATTTAGCCTTGAACTATCTGAGGGATCGTCCAGCTTGCATGCCCCCGAAGTACGCCGCACAAACGGTAGAGAGCATGCGCTGTTACGGGGCGTCGCGAGTAAATCCGCTGTGGGTGAGATCATGCCGGAATGGTAGATCATCTCGGGTTTCCGGCGTACTGATCTCGGGTATTTGGATAAGATTGTCGGAATCCCCAGCTGCGCACCGCACGAATCCAATTCATGATGGAGATTGAAGTGGGATGCCCATTGACTGCGAACGTCTGAGGAACTGGGAAATTCCAGTCGTCGAAACGCGCTACACGCAGAAGGACACGATGCTGTATGCACTCGCTGTCGGACTCGGTTCAGACCCGGTCGACGCTCAGCAGCTGCGCTTCGTCTATGAAGAGCGGCTGCAGGCCTTACCGACGATGGCAACGGTCCTAGGACATCCAGTCTCGTGGTTGCAGGATCCTGCGACGGGCGTGACGTGGCAGAAGATGCTGCACGGCGAGCAGAGCATCGAAATCCATGAGCCACTCGCACCGGCTGGGCACGTACTAGGGCGGACATGGGTCGAAGAGATCGTGGACAAGGGTGCGAGCAAGGGTGCGCTCATTTACCAGCATTGCACGCTCACGGATGCCGCCACGGGCCGCAAGGTGTGCACGCTAGTGTCCTCCTTCTTCTGCCGCGCCGACGGAGGCTTCGGAGGGCCGTCCCGTACTGCGTCTGCGCCGCACCCTATTCCCCAGCGAGAGCCAGACACCTTTTGCGACTTCCCCACCTTGCCGCAATCGGCGCTGCTCTATCGGCTCAACGGCGACTTCACTCCGGGGCACGCCGACCCGGAAAGCGCGCGCAGCGCTGGATTCGAGCGTCCAATCCTCCACGGTCTTTGCACGTTTGGCGTGGCAGGCCATGCTCTGCTCAAGAGCGTTTGCTCCTACGAGCCGGCCCGCGTGCGCAAGATGGCTGTGCGCTTTTCATCTCCGGTGTATCCAGGGGAAACCATCCGCACGGAAATCTGGCTCGACTCGCCGGGCCGCTCTTCGTTCCGTTGCCGCGTTGTCGGGCGAGATACTATTGTGCTCAACAACGGTCTGCTGGAATACGGAAACTGAAGTCAAAACCCATTCATTTCTTCGCGCAGACATACGATCCTGATTCGTTAGGCGTGAGATCGCGCGGAAAAATCAATTCTGGCTGGGCGACAGGCGGTGGGAACGGCTCATCTGCTAACAGATGTCCGTGGTTCGAGCGCACAATTGGTCGCCGCCTTAGTATCGTTTAGTTCAGTCTTCCGGTATTCATAGCACCGATGTCCCACCACTATCAGCTCACGGAGGATGGCCGCTCGAGCATGGCGAATAGCTTCCATCAATCCGCTCGGCTTCGTGAGCATCATTGACCCCGCGACGGGCCTTGAAGGGCGATTTACTTCATCCGCCGTCGGCGAAGATGGAGCGAGCCGAGCCACCGAGCAAGCGGTAAGCAGTGCTGTACGGCAACTCGATGAAGGTGGCAAACTCCGCGAAGTGAGAGAAGCGGGAAAGGCTGCGCCCGCAAGAATAGGCATATAGAAGGTTCGCTCGCGACAGCACCAACTTGCTCGGCTGAATGCAAGAACGTGCGCTCCGTTCCAGTCGGATCGAGGATTGAGGCGTGCTCCGGAGCGAACATCAATTCCGATCCGATATTGATCCCTCCAGAATTGGTATTGGCTTGACCCGGGGCGGTTCCTTAAACGAACGGCTGAGCCGATCCCTTACTGCCAAGATCGGATTGATCTCGATCCAGCCAAGCTTAGCTTCGAGAGCGTGATCTTCATGGGCAACGGCATGTCGGGCGGCGCGCTGCGGACCTAGGCGCGGTATCAGATGTTGACCGTGACTAAATGTGTGTCGGCGGTCGCGTGACGTACCGCAGGCCTGTTCGAGGCGATTAAAGTAGGGCAGCAGGGATGAATCTGAGTTTTACCAAAGACGAACTCGCTTTTCGTGACGACGTCAGAGCATTTTTTCGCGCCGCGGTTCCCGCTGATATCCGCGAGAAGCTTATCGCCGGACTGCACCCGAGCAAGAACGACTTGGTACGCTGGACGCGTATCCTGGCCGACAAGGGCTGGGCCGTGCCGCACTGGCCAGTTGAGTATGGCGGGACGGACTGGAGTCCGGTCAAGCAGTACATCTTTACGGAGGAGATGAGTCAGGCGCCGGCACCGGCACCGCTCCCCTTCGGCGTGAACATGGTCGGACCGGTCATCTACACCTTTGGCAACGACGCTCAAAAGAAGCGCTTTCTGCCGCGCATCGCCACGCTCGAGGACTGGTGGTGCCAAGGCTTCTCCGAACCCGGTTCGGGCTCCGACCTTGCTTCACTCAAGATGCGGGCCGTGCGCAAAGGCAACCAGTACGTCGTCAACGGACAAAAGACCTGGACGTCGCTAGCACAATACGCGGACTGGATCTTCTGCTTGGTAAGGACCGATCCGAATGTAAAGAAGCAGCTCGGGATCTCGTTCCTCCTGATTGACATGAAGTCGCCCGGCATCACCGTGCGTCCAATCCAGATGATCGATGGCGGTCACGAAGTCAACGAGGTCTTTTTCGACGATGTCCGCGTCCCGGCCGACAACCTCGTCGGCGAGGAGAACCGGGGGTGGGATTATGCCAAATTTCTCCTCGGAAACGAGCGCTTCAACATCGCTTGCGTTGGCGTTTCCAAGGAGCGTATCCGGCGCATTAAGGATCTCGCTTCCCAGGCCTGTTTCGGCGGTCAGAGGTTGATCGATCAAGCCCACTTTCGCGAGAAAGTCGCCGCAGTCGAGCTTCAGCTGAAAGCGCTCGAGATAACGCAGCTTCGCGTCCTCGCCAACGAGTCTAAACGGCAAAAAGCTACGCAAGACCCGGCAAGCTCCATCCTCAAAATCAAAGGCGCCGAAATCCAGCAGGCCACGTCGGAGCTCTTGATGGATGTGGTCGGCCCTTATGCTCTGCCTTTTCAATCGGAAGAGGATCTGGAGCCACCTATCGGCCCCGGCTGGGCGCCTTCGATCGCGCCAGCCTATTTCAACGCCCGGAAGGTGTCCATTTATGGCGGCTCAGATGAGATTCAGAAGAACATCATCGCCAAGGCAGTCCTCGGTCTCTAACGCTCGCGGATGTACTCGGCAAAAACGGGGCAGGTGTCGCCTCGCGAAACGCTTGAGGGCAGCCGCCACGGTTCCGGTTTCAGGAGAACTCCAGACATGGATTTTGATCTCTCTGAGGAGCAGCGGCTTCTCAAGGAAAGTGTCGAACGGTTGATGCTCGACAGCTACGGCTTCGACGAGCGACGCAAGTACCTGGCCGAGGACCGCGGCTTCAGCGAGGCGACGTGGAAGCGCTATGCTGAACTCGGTCTTCTGGCGCTGCCGTTCCTCGAGGAAAATGGCGGCGTCGGCGGTGGCGCGATCGAGACGATGATTGTCATGGAGGCCTTCGGCAAAGGGCTAATTCTCGAACCTTATTTCCCGACGGTGGTTCTTGCCGGTGGCATTCTGCGGCATGGGGCAAGCCGAGCTCAGAAGGTCGATCTGATTCCGGCGATCGCTGAGGGCCGGATGAAGCTCGCCTTTGCTTATGCCGAGCCGAAGTCTCGTTATGATCTCTTCGAGGTCGAAACGCGGGCGAAGAAGGATGGTGACCAATGGGTGCTCAATGGCACCAAAGGGCTCGTGCTTCACGGCGCTGTGGCCGACAAGATTATCGTATCGGCGCGGGCTGACGGAGCTTCGCGCGACAAAAAGGGAATCGGCCTCTTTCTCGTCGACGGGAATGCCCAAGGACTCATACGCCGCAGCTATCCCACGCAGGATGGCCTGCGTGCGGCCGAGATTTCGCTGGAGAATGTGCGGGTTGAGGCAGCCAACGTCATTGGCGATCCAACTGGCGCCTTTCCGGTCATTGCGCGGGTGGTAGATGAGGCGGTTGCGGCACTATGCGCGGAAGCGGTCGGTTGCTTCGCTGAGATGCATGCAATCACGCTTGACTATCTTAAAACGCGCAAGCAGTTCGGCACGACAATCGGCTCATTCCAGGTGTTGCAGCACCGTGCAGTCGACATGTTCGTCGAACTGGAGCAGTCGCGCTCCATGGCTCTGTACGCCACGATGATGGCCGGCGAAAGCGATGTAACGGAACGCGCGCGTGCGATCTCAGCGGCGAAGGCCCAAATCGGCCAGTCTGCGAGGACGATCGGCCGTCAGTCGATCCAACTCCATGGCGGAGTCGGTATGACGATGGAGCACCGCATCGGTCACTATTTCAAGCATGTTACCATGATTGATACCCTCTTTGGTGATGCCGACCATCACCTGCGCCGGCTCGCCAGCCTAGGTGTGATTGACGATGAATAGCTCAAGGCGAGCTTAAGCCCATTCAAGCGTTCACCCGACCGTCTCGCAGAGTCCTAATTGGAAAGAATGATCATGAGTGAACCGAAAGGCGTCGAAGCGTTTCACCAGCTCGAGCTTAATGCCGGGCACTTCCTGATCCAGCGCTGCACCGATTGCACAGGGCACGTTTATTTCCCGCGCGAAGTCTGTCCGCACTGCGGCGGTACTTCGCTCGAATGGATTGCTCCAAAGGGCACCGGCACCGTCTATGCTGTGACCACCGTGCGTCGGAAGGCCGGCGACGGCGGCGACATCAACGTTTCGCTCGTCGACCTCGACGAAGGCGTACGACTCATGAGCCGCATCGACAGCCCCGTATCCAACGCCACGAAGATTGGCCAGCGCGTAAAGTCGCGCGTGCAGGTCAATGATGGCAAAGGACTCGTCGTGTTCGATGCAATGCAAGGAGGTGCGCTATGAGCAACCTCAAGGATTTACGTGGAAGCAGCGCAATCGTAGGCGTCGGCACCTTCGGCAACGGCGAGTCGCCCGGGTTCACGGATATGGAGCTGCTCGCGCGGTCGGCCCATGCCGCCGTCGCAGATGCCGGCCTAAAGATGAGCGACATCGATGGCCTGTGCTCCGCGAGCATTGGCGCGTCGATGTGGACCATGCCCGTCATCGAGTATTTGGGCCTGAACCCTCGCTATATTGATGGAACGATGGTCGGTGGTTCGAGCTTCATCGCCCACCTCCTCCCGGCCATGCGGGCCATCCGCTCGGGTCAGTGCAGTGCGGTGCTTGTGTGTTATGGCAGCGCACAACGGACTAGCCCCGTCGGTCGCCGCGAAATCGGCCAACTACGCCGTCTAGTTGATCCGCAACCTTACGAGTATCCATATGAGCCAGTCTTGCCGGCATCAGCTTACGCATTAGCCGCATCACGTCACATGCATGAGTTCGGCACTACGCGCGAGCAGATGGCGGATGTCGCGGTTGCTGCGCGAGCGTGGGCCCGCCTCAATCCGGAAGCGTTCATGCGTGACCCTCTCACGCGTGACGACGTATTGAGGGCCCGCATGGTGTCCGATCCACTCACTGTGCGTGATTGCTGCCTAGTGACAGCCGGCGGCGGAGCGTATGTCATGGTGAGCGCCGAGCGTGCGAAGTCACTCCCGAAGAAACCGATTTACGTGCTCGGCAATGCGACTGCCGTGTGGAATCGACAGATCTCATCCATGCGCGACCTCACCGTCACGTCGGCAAAGCAGTCCGGCGCTGGGGCGTTCGCGATGGCGGGTATGAAGCCAAACGACATTGACCTGCTTCAGCTATACGACGCGTTTACGATCAACACGATCCTGTTCCTCGAGGACCTTGGCTTCTGCCCGAAAGGCGAAGGCGGGCGCTTCGTAGAAAACGGAAGCATCGCTCCGGGCGGGAAGCTGCCGGTCAACACCAATGGCGGCGGCCTGTCCTGCACGCACCCGGGGATGTACGGCATCTTCGCGTTGATCGAAGCCGTGCGGCAACTTCGGGGCGAAGCCGGCGAGCGTCAAGTGAAGGGCGCGAAGACGGCGCTGGCGCATGGAAACGGGGGCACGTTGTCGAGCCAGTCCACTGCCATTTTGGGGACTGAGGAGACAGTGTGATCGGCGCTGAGAAACGCTTCGTGGTCAAAGGCTTTATGGCGGCCACACTTCGACCAGCCAGGGAAACCAGGGGAACAAGTGGCCAACGGAGCTCTCGTTCTCCGTCGGCGAGGATGAAAGAACGCTCCAGTTCCTACTCAATTTGGAGTGCTGTTGGGGCGACTATGGCTACCAACCCGGAAGCAATCAGGAGATCACCAGATGGTCCAGGGTCGCATTGGAGCCAGTCAAACGATGCTCAAATTCGAGCTGATCTGCTCAAGCCCGAGTTGCGCAATCTGCTTGGGCGCAAGCTCGGCAGACCTTGCCTTCATGTTGATGCCCCAGCGATGCATCTTGGGCACCAATTGGCTCGGCAAATCGTTGGCACGCTCGAAGCAATAGCGGCGCCCGGGAGCTGAACCCGCGCATCCGTAGCATGCTCGAATTCCCGTTCTGACCTATGTGCTGGATCATAACATGCGCGATGAGGCGGATGATGTCCGACTCGTGATATTGAGCAGACTAAGAGCTGCCTCAATGAAGGGGCCACCCTCAGGGGTGGCCCGCCAGGTCGGAGAGGAACGCCCCCGAGAAGACCGCTAAGATCAGGACGTGGCTTGTTCAATCGGTGAGAATGGCAAACCGAGGCTCTCGGCCACTGCCTTGGAAGTGAGACGGCCGCGAAAGACATTCAGGCCGGCGCGCAGATGCGGATTTTCGAGCACGGCTGCAAATCCCTTCTTGGCGAGAGCTAGGCCAAAAGGCAGCGTGGCATTATTCAAGGCTTGGCTTGAGGTGCGCGGGACGGCTCCCGGCATATTCGCAACGCAGTAATGAATGACGCCATCCACTTCGTAAGTAGGATCTGCGTGCGTAGTCGGACGCGATGTCTCGAAGCATCCGCCTTGATCGATAGCGACATCTACCATCACGGAGCCTTTGCGCATCGAGCTCAACATGCCGCGGCTGACGAGTTTTGGCGCGCTTGCACCGGGAACGAGAACCGCCCCACTACGTCCGCCGCGAAAACCTCCTCTTCAACCGCCTCTATCGTTGAGAATCTGGTGCGGACCCGACCCTCGAATAGTTCATCCAGCTCGCGAAGCCGGGGTAAAGAACGGTCGAGGATTGTGACCTCGGCGCCCAAACCAGTCGCCATGCGTGCCGCGTGCGTACCGACCACGCCGCCTCCGATCACCACGATGCGCGCCGGCTGGACACCCGGAACGCCACCGATCAACAGTCCCCGCCCGCCTGCATTCCGCTTTAGAGCTGCACCGGCCGCTTCGATCGCAAGCCTGCCGGCGACCTCGCTCATCGGCGCGAGCAGCGGGAGCCCGCCATGAGTATCAGTTACGGTTTCGTAGGCAATCGCAGTACATCCCGATTTCAGGAGTCCCTTAGCTTGCTCCGGGTCTGGCGCAAGATGCAGATAGGTGAAGAGGATCTGGTTCTCCCGCAATTGGGCCCATTCGGAGGGCTGCGGCTCTTTCACTTTCACGATCATCTCGTTCGACGCGAACACCTCGCGAGCGGAGCCAACAATCGTTGCGCCCGCCTTGCGATAAGTGTCGTCCGTTGCCCCGATGCCAGCACCGGCATTGGTTTCGACCAGCACCGTGTGGCCGGCGGCAACATATTCGCGCACGGCGCCGGGCACTAAGCCGACACGATATTCGTGCGTCTTGATCTCCTGGGGACCACCGACCTTCATTCTAACTCTCCAAATTGACCGCTTCTTCCTATTGGAAAACCAGGTTTGTTTTCCTGCGAACTTGCGAAATCGAGGTGAAATAGTGCAGAGATCCGACGTATGATCCGAATACGACGCAGGATTCCAAACAAATGGACGCCGACAAGATCGACATGACAATCCTTGCCGAGCTGAGCACCAACGCGCGGATCAGTCACACCGAACTCTCGAATCGAATGGGACTATCGAGTACGGCCATCGCGCGCCGTCAGCGCGCGCTGGAGGAGGAGGGATACATTACAGCGTATCAGGCGGTCCTTGATCTAAACCGATTTGGCCTCAGCACCACGGTGCTGGTTAGAGTCGCGCTGGACAGTCAAAGTGACGAAGCATTGAAGTTGTTTGAAACGGCCGTCGTCAAATGCCCATCTGTAATCCGCTGCTTCCTAATGTCGGGGAGCGACGACTATCTCCTCCGGTGCTGGCTCGCGATATCGAAGACTTTGAGAGAATCCATCGGACGGAACTCTCACGCTTGCCGCACGTCTCGCGAATTCAGTCGAGTTTTGCCCTGCGCGAGGTCGTCAATCGTGCAATCCCACCAGTCATTTTCGGAAAACCGGTGCGTCATATTCGCAAATCATCACCTGAACAAAGCTAGTCAGCGCGCATGAGCAGAGCGTGCTCATTCAATTCGGCGGCTATCCGGCTCATCGGCTTCCCCTGTCTCAATTCGCGCTGGTTCTAACGCCCGACCGCTCAAGGTCTCAGCTCTCGCACGCGGCACTTGATTTGCCGTTAGCTGCCGATGGTGAATGCGCGCCCTTTGTATGTTGCGTACCAACCTGCTGCCTTACTGGGGCGGCACTTCTGTTAACCTTTAAGCGTAGTGCGGTACACCTTTGGCTGACCAAATACTACTGCTGACGAGCATGCCGCCGAGCACGCGCACTCCTGCTGAGTTGATGAGAAAAGCGATGATGAGCTCCTGAATTGACAGTTCTTCATTTCGAAGAAGCGCGACAGGCTGATGTCTCAAGCTCAAACGCGCTAGACACCAACGGTCATTGCTTGCCACGGTCTGCTGCGAGGCTGTGACACGCTGTGCACCGACTAGCACCTTTCTCTTCGGCGATGAAATTGGACCAGACTTGTACGCGGGAGATGCGCCATCAGGATCGGGGCTACGTACCGGGTGGTCACCTACATGGCGTGGTTCAGTCCATCACGGATGGTCCGCCTGGAACTCCGGATTATTTGGGGCTCTTAGGCTGGCCGTAACTAACACTCCTAATCCAGGGCAGCCGACGTGGCGCGTCGGCGTAGACCTACTCGCCACAATATCCTTATAGCCGTGAGTTGTGGCGGGCCGGAATTCAAAGACGTATCGGTTGGGACGATCGCCTATTGCAGCAGCATCGGCAGGCGCTAGCCGTGCAGACCAGCGTCTAGACGGCCGGCCAGCTGCCCGATCGCGCGAGTCCGCAACCAACACACGTGGATCTGTGGCGATGCAGTAAGCCGAGCGCATCAATTCCGATCCGATATTGATGTTTTTGAAATTGGTATTGGAGACGCCCGGCTTCATTGTATCAAGTACCGCTTTGTCAGTCCGAAAATCGGAACTATGCCGAGCGGTGTTCGCGCTCCGGGAAGGGAAGCGCATATGATGACGGAGAAGACATCACTTCGGATCGCGCCGTCTTTCTTTGCTGATCGCGCATGAGCGGTCGGCGCTGTTTAGGAGCTCGCCGACGCCCGGCATTCGCGTGACAACTGGTTCGGCTCCGGCCGTTTGAGGGCAGAAATGAATTTCGACCGCATCCCCGAGCACGACGCCCTGCGCGACAGCGTGCGCAGTTTCTTTGATCGTGAGCTTCAGGAGCCGAAGATCCGTGAGATGGATCGCGCGCGGCGGATCCCGCGCGATCTGTGGAAGCGGCTTGCCCAGCTCGGATGGCCCGGCCTTACCGTGTCGACCGAGTATGGCGGAAGTGGCGGGGACGTGATGACCAGCGCGATCTTGTGCGAGGAAATAGCGCGACGCTTCCCCTCACTAGCCAACTATTGGGTAATCACTTCGATGGCGGCTCGGGTGCTCAGTGAATCGGGCACCGAAAAGCAGCGGGCGGATTATCTACCCAAGCTTGCCGCCGGCGAATTCCTGATGAGCTTCGGGATGACAGAGCCGGGCGGTGGAACGGACATTCTCGGGCTGAAGACGCGGGCCACGCTTGACGGCAGCGAATGGATCGTGCGCGGACAGAAGCTCTACACGTCACTGGCGGACGATGCCAATGCAATCTTGGTCCTGTGTCGCACGCATCCTCCTGAGGGTACCAAGCGCTCGCGCGGACTGTCACTGATACTCACTCCGGTCGACCAGGAAGCGGTAAAAGTGCGACGCCTCGAGCTTATGGGGCAGCGCGCCGGCTGTACCTGCGAGGTTTTTCTCGACGATGCCCGTGCACCGGCCGATGCGATCGTCGGTGAGGTTGGGCGCGGATGGCACACGCTCCTTCGAACGCTGAACGATGAGCGCATCATTTGCGCCTCGATGTATGTCGGCATCACCGCTGCCGCGCTGGATCTGACCCTGCAATACGCCACGGATCGAGCGGCTTTCGGGCGCCCGATCGGCGCCTATCAGGCCGTGCAGCATCCGCTCGCCGACACTGCGGCCGAGCTGGAGCAGATTCGCTTGCTCACTGCAAAGGCAGCCTGGCTGCACACCAACGGACGTGAGTGCTCGGCCGAGGCCGCGATGGCCAAGCTCGCAGCGAGCGAGGCGGCCGTTCGCGCGACCGACCGCTGCATGCGTGTGCTGGGTGGCTTCGGACTAGTTGAGGAATCGCCGTTGGAGCGCCTGTTCCGCGACGCCCGCTTGGGGCCGTTCAGCCCGATTTCGAACGAAATGGTTCGCAACTTCATCGGTGAGCGCATGGGCCTTCCCCGCAGCTACTGAGCTGCCAAGTTTAACAGCAGGCATTAGCCGGATGATCATATGACGATTACGCCCATCCACCTGGACCGCTTTCATTGGTACGACTATAAGCGCTACTCCTTTTCTCTTGGGCTGAAGACATTCGCGGGCACCTATCTGTCCGGCCATACGGCTTCCGAATACGAGCCTGCGACCAAGCGCATGGTGGTGCGTGGCGGAATGACCGAGCAGGTTCGCACGGTCTACGCCAAGATCGCGGCTATCCTTGAGGGCGCCGGACTTGGCTATGGCGATGTGGTCAGGATCGTAGAATATGTGCGCGCCCAGGATATCGAACGCTACGCGGATGCGGCGGCGGTACGGCGCGAGCTATTTGGCGAAAAACAGCCCGTGGTCAACTCCGTCGTCGTCAAGAGCTTACTCAGGCCGGATGCCTTCATTGAGATCGAGGTGACCGCAGTGTTTGCGCCCGGCACTGTTCCTAGCACTGTGTTCCTGCCGTCAATCCTGCCCCTAGACGATCAGGGAAACGTGGTGGGGGCCGGTGACGTCGTCCTCCAGACTCATGCCGTTTACGAGCGCGCCGCGCGCATGCTCTCCGCGCTGGGTCTGGGTTTGGATCGCGTGGTGAAAATTGCCACGTATATGACGCCACCTGCAGCATCTCATTACCACAACACCGCGCGCGTGTGGCGCGAGCGGCTTGGCCCGGTGTTTCCAACGTCGGTGGAAATAGTCATGCCGCGGTTACTACATCCGCAGGCTATGGTGCAGTGCGATTTTATCGCTGCTCGCGAAATGCCGACGGCAGTGGATCCGGGTTGGAAGCGGTACGGCGGCATAGCTTGCAGCCCGGCCGTGCGAGCCGGAAAGGTGCTCTACATTTCGGGCCAAGCTGCCGTTGATGCGACCACTGGGCAGGTCTTGCACGAGGGGGACATAGTTGCACAGGCCGAATACATCTACGGCAACGTTCTTCAGCTGGTGCGGACCGCCGGGGGCGCGCCGCACCACCTGGTCAAGACAATCGAATATGTGACCTCAGCGTCGCTCGATCGCTATCGCGAAGTCGGCGCTCTGCGTTCGAAGATGTTGGAGGAACCGCGCCCGGCCTCAACCGGCCTCATTAGCGAAAAACTATTGTCCGACGGGCTGCTCATCAATGTCGACGCCCTTGCCGTCCTGGACTAACACATGGCGCTGCTCACAGACGATCTCAAGGCCTGGATCGGACGCGAGGTTCACTACCCGGCACGCGAGGAACTCGGCCGGGCGTCCATCAGGTACTTTGCGCTTGCCATAGGAGACAAAAATCCCCTCTACGTCGATGACGCTTACGCTCGGGAAGCGGGATATCCGTCGGTGATCGCGCCGCCAACATTGATCTGCGACAGCTGCCAATACGCCAATCGTCCGCCGGACGCGAACGGCTACATTGGGCACGAGTGGCCTCTGCCCATAGTCAACTGCCGCATGATCCGCGCTGGCAACGACTACGAGTTCATGCGGAGAGTGCTGCCTGAAGACCGCATCTCCGTCACCTGGACCTTGGAGAACATCGTGGAGCGTGGTTCTTCACGTGGGGGCACGCAGCTGTTTGTAACTTCGGTCGCGCGTTACCAGGATGCGGCGGGGGGAGGTGGTCGCAATAAATCGCGAGACAGTCGTCTATCAGCCGATGGGGAACACATGATCAAGCCGACGAGAACCGCTCCGATGGTTCGGCAGGATGAGGCGTTGCCAGTGCTGGAGAGGACCTTCACCAACGTCGACCTCATGGCCTACGGCGCGGCCACCTGGGATTGGCACCGCTTGCATTACGACATCGATTTCGCTCGGAGCATGCAACTGCCGAACGTTGTCGTCGATGGACAGGCATTTGGGGCACTGTTTGCGCGCGCGGCGGAGGAGTGGGCTGGGCCATGCGCCTCCATTAAGCGGCTGTCGTTCAAGATGAAGTCGATGGCGTTCGCGGGCGATACCCTGCGGGTGGAAGGGGAGGTGAGCCAAATCCAGCCTCCTACGGTCATCTTAGCACAGCGCCTAACTATTGACGGTCGTCTCGTATGCCAGGCGGAGACGGAGATGCAGCTACCCGCGCTATTGGCTTAGCGCTATTTAGCAGCGATTGATTCCATGACCCGCGCTTCGCTCGCTCCTGTTCTTCGTGAACGAAGTACCGGCAAACATTGTTGCAGCGATCCCCGAACCGCCGGCGAAGCTCGTGCCTAATCCGACACGTGATCCAGAATCCAACAAGACAAGTGAGAAGATGTCCAAGAACGTCGTCACGTATGAAAGCCGTAATCGCATCGGCTTCGTACTGATCTCGAATCCTCCAGTTAATGCAATCTCGCCAGCAGTTATCACAGGTCTGCAGGCAGCGCTTGACGCATTCGAGGCCGATAGAGAGGCCAAGGCGCTCGTCCTATACTGTGAAGGGCGAACCTTCGTGGCCGGCGGCGACATCGCGAGCTTTGAATCACCTGACTTCGATACCCGGCCATTCAGCTCGCTACTCACGCGGCTGGATGCGTCTCCGCGTCCGGTTCTCGCAGCTCTTCATGGCACCGTTTTGGGCGGCGGACTAGAATTGGCGATGGCTTGCCACTGTCGGCTTGCTTTGCCGGATACACGTCTCGGCATGCCCGAAGTCAAGCTGGGCCTACTACCCGGCTCGCAGGGCACGCAGCGGTTGCCTCGTCTCGCCGGAGTACCACTCGCTCTCGATCTAATCTCCACTGGTCGTTTCATTTCCGCACAGGACGCACTTGCTGCGGGCGTTATCGATGAGATCGCGGAAGGCGAGCCGGCCGCGCTCGGGACTGCAGCGGCCGAACGCTTGATCGCGGCGAACGCTCCGGTGCGGCGATCGAGCGCTCTGAAGGTCAACGCAGACGACGCAACGACACGGGCCCTGGCTGAAGCGTCAGCTAAAGCGGCAAAGAAGCCAGCGCACCCAGCACTTGCCTCGATCGTACGTGCGATCGAAGCTGCCGTGAAGTTGCCCTTCCATGAAGGCGAAGAAGTTGAGGCCTGCGAGTTCGATCGACTGCGCTTGACCAGCACCTCGCGATCGCTGCGCCATTTGTTCTTCGCTGAACGCGCTGCAACACGCATCCCGGGAATGCCCCGAGACGTGCGCAGCCGCGAGATTTGTTCGGTAGGCATCGTTGGCGCTGGTACCATGGGCGGCGGTATTGCAATGAACTTTGCTAATGCCGGCATTCCTGTGACGCTCGTCGAGTCCAACGATCAAGCGCTCAAACGTGGCCTCTCAGTGGTTCGCAAGAATTTTGAGGCGAGCGCCGCCAAGGGGAAGCTGACCGCGGCGCAGGTCGAAAAGCGAATGGCTCTCCTGAACGGATCGTTGGATTATGCCTCGCTTTTCGGCTGCGATCTGGTTATCGAAGCCGTGTTTGAAAACCTGCAGATTAAGAAGGACATCTGCGCACACTTGGGTCGGGTCTGCAAGGCAGGGGCAATCATTGCGACAAACACATCAACACTCGACGTAAACGTGCTCGCCGACGCGACAGGTCGACCGCTCGACGTGCTCGGCCTGCACTTCTTCAGTCCCGCAAACGTGATGCGCCTGCTTGAAGTGGTGCGCGGTGCCAAGACTGCTGACGATGTGCTGGTAACAGCGATGCAGATTGCGCGACGGATCGGAAAGGTTCCGGTAGTGTCCGGCGTATGCTACGGGTTTATCGGAAATCGAATGCTTGACCCGTACTTGCGCGAAATGGATTCTTTATTGATGGAGGGCGCGCAGCCAGAGCAGATCGATAGAGCTCTCGAAGCGTTTGGCATGGCGATGGGGCCTTGTCGGATGTCCGACCTTTCCGGGGTAGATATTGGAGCAAAGGTCGTCACGGAAGCTATTGAAGCAAGCCAATTACCGTCGGATCCAACCTATCGCGCAGTGGTACGCAAGTTGTTCGAACTCGGGCGGCATGGCCAGAAGACTCAGGCAGGCTATTACCGATACGATGGCCGCACTCCGCTGCCGGACCCGACGGTCGCTGCGATATGCGCGGATATCGCAGGCGAGCATGGAATAGCACAGCGCAGCGACATCACGGATGAGGAAATCATCCAACGATTGATGTACCCGCTCATCAATGAGGGCATTCAAATCCTTCACGAGGGCATCGCGTATCGGCCCGGCGACATCGATGTCGTCTGGACCGCCGGATACGGCTTTCCGGATCATCGGGGCGGACCAATGTTTATGGCGGACCAGATCGGACTGGCTGAGATCGAAAGGACACTCGAACACTATGGCCGTGTGCGAGAAAATCGGTTCGGCTATTGGACTCCCAGCAACCTTCTCAGTTCGCTTGCGGCCAGCGGCCAGCGCATCAGCGCCTGGACCAAAGGATGAAGCGACCGTTTATCTAAGCTCAAAGACCCACAGGATATGTGATTCATGCGCGAGGCAGTAATCGTTTCGACCGCACGCTCTCCCATCGGGCGTGCTTTCAAAGGCGCTTTCAACAACATCAAATCCCCTACGCTTCTTGGCCACGCCATTCATCACGCTGTCAAGCGTGCCAGTATTGATGCGGCAGAAGTCGAAGACGCCGTAATCGGATGCTGTCTTGCCGCGGGTACCTCCAGCATGAACGTCGCTCGACTTGGCGCCCTTGCGGCGGGACTGCCGATGGAAGTGTCGGCTCAGACCGTCGACCGCCAATGCTCTTCAGGTCTCGTAGCGATCGCGACAGCCGCTAAGCAGGTCATGGTTGACGGTATGAATGTGGCTGTGGCGGGTGGGGTGGAGAACATCTCTGCCGTTCAAAACGAATACTACCAATGGTTCGGCCGCACGCAGGATGACGCTCTGACAGCGCGAGTGCCTCACATTTACATGCCTATGCTGCAGACCGCCGAATTCGTCTCCAAGAAATACGGCATCAGCCGAGAAGCCCAGGATCAATACGCGCTGGAGTCCCAACAGCGTACGGCGGCGGCCCAGAACGCCAAGCGCCTGGATGCGGAAATCGTTCCTCTCGCAACCACAATGGCAATTGTAGACAAGGCGACGGGACAGACCAGCTATAAGGAAGTTACGCTAATTGCCGACGAAGGAAATCGGCCGGATACGACTATCCAGAACCTGCAAGGATTGAAGCCCGTGATCGATGGGGGCGTTGTCACGGCTGGAAACGCGAGCCAACTTTCCGACGGCGCCTCAGCATGCGTTGTTATAGAGCGTTCGCTCGCCGAGAAGCGCGGTATACAGCCGCTCGGTATCTACCGTGGTCTTGCGGTGGCTGGGTGTCCTCCGGAAGAGATGGGTATCGGTCCGATCTACGCTATTCCAAAGCTCTTGAGGCTTCATGGCCTGAAGGTTGCCGACATCGGCCTGTGGGAGCTCAATGAGGCCTTTGCGTGCCAGGCTCTCTATTGCAGAGACCACCTCGGAATTGACCCTGCCATTTACAACGTCAATGGCGGAGGCATCTCAATTGGCCATCCGTACGGTATGACGGGGGCCCGGCTGGTGGGCCATGCCCTCATTGAGGGTAAGCGCCGAGGTGCAAAGTATGTCGTGGTCACCATGTGCATCGGAGGAGGAATGGGCGCTGCGGGCCTGTTCGAGGTCGCGTGAGGTACTCGATAAGCAGAAGTTGTCCTGGGTAGCTTTTCCGACATCATAGGACCGTTCAGCGATTGCTTCGACCGGAGAGTGATCGGGTATGTACTCCCGGATCGCATTCTGTAGGGAGGATCATCGTTCAGCCCTTATCGATCAACCCGTCCGGCTCTAGCCTGCCGCCCGTCGTGAGTTGGTGGTTGGCGCAGAAGATCCCGGCATACTCGCACGCACCATTCTCGATCACGCGGTTCTCCGAGGATCGTGCGCGCCCGGAAGGCCTGCATTCTCTCCGCGTGGCGCTTCCCTGCATTTTATAGTTTTGTAAGGAGGCTGGTGTTGCAGAGCACGATGATGCATGTGCCGCTATCGCTAAACCACCTGCTGGAGCGGGCAGGAAAGCTCTTCGCCCGAAATGAGATTGTGGGTGTTCTGACGGGAATGAAGGTCATTGAAATCGCGGCACTTGGGCCGGCTCCGGTCTGCGGCTCGATGCTCGCCGACCTCGGTGCCGAAGTGATCATGTTCGACGTCCGGCCGTCGACACAGGCCACGCTAGGCCTTGGGAGATTTACAACCGCGGCAAGCGCTCGATCGTCCTAGATCTCAAGAAGCCCGGAGCAGTCGACACCGCGTTGAAGCTTGTCGATGGCGCCGATGCGTTGATCGAAGGCATGCGGCCGGGCGTCATTGAACGGCTAGGGCTGGGTCCGGAAGTTTGCCTCACGCGCCGTCCATCGCTTGTCTATGGGCGCATGACCGGCTTGGGGGCCAGAGCGGCCCCTTGGCGCGAGCTGCCGCACACGATGGCAATTACGCCGGCGTTTCCGGCGCACTGTGGCTTGCGACCGCAGCTGACCAGCGCCCTGAGCCGCCGCCCAGCCTGCTGGGCGACATCGCGGGCGGCGCGCTCTATCTTGCTATCGGCATCCTTGCTGGTGTCCTACGTGCGCGGCACGATGGACGCGGTCAGGTCGTGGACGCCGCGATGGTCGACGGCTCTGCCCACTTACTGAACCTGTTGCTTTCGATCATAGAGCGTCGTGGCGGAGCTTACGAGATGGGCAAGCCAGCGTCCGATCCAAAGTATTTTGCCCGTTCCTATCGCTGCGCCGACGGAGAATGGATCAACATCGCCGCGATCGAGCCGCCGTTCCACGCGGCACTAATCAAGCGCCTTGGCCTCGACAGGGATGAGCATTTTGTTAATGGCATCAATGATCCCAAAGTCTGGCCAGCTCTTACGGACAAGCTCGCGGCGGTATTCGCAAGCAAGACGCGCACTGAATGGTGCAAAATGCTCGAAGGCACCGATGCGTGTTTCGCGCCCGTGCTGAGCCCATTAGACGCAGCTGCCCACCCGCACAACGTCGCGCGCGGCATCTATTCGACCATCGACGGCATCTTGCAGGCTGTCCCGGCACCGCGGTTCTCGGCCACACCATCGGCCGGCTTGACGCGCGTCCCGGCACGGGGAGCCCATACACGTGACGTGCTTTCCGAACTCAAATTCACAGCAGAGCAGGTCGAGCAATTAACCAAGTCGGGCGCCTTGGGTTCGGCTGCCTCGCAGTGACTTCCAGCGTATACAGCAACTGCTGCGGGCGATCGTGGTCGCTGGCGGCATCGTCCGTTCCTATGTCTTTTAGCCGCAGCGATACCATGCAGACTTTTCACGGCACCCGGGATATTGCGGCTGCTCCTCATATTATCTCGAACAGCGTATCCGCTCGAGACAGCTAGCTGGTGATACAGCCAAGCGGAAAGGATAGATCGTGGGTGTGTTGGATGGAATGAAGGTGGTCGAACTGGCATCAGCCTGGCCCAGCATGTTCTGCGGCATGTTCCTTGCCGATCTCGGCGCCGACGTAATCATTGTGGAACGGCCCGCAGTTGACGCAGGCCGCGCCAGACCTGCAGAGATCTACAACCGCGGCAAGCGCTCTGTCATCCTGGACCTGACAAAGCCGGGCTCAGTCGAGACTGTGTTGAAGCTTGTCGACGGCTCCGACGCCCTGATTGAAGGCATGGGGCCGGGCGTCATGGAACGCCTGGGTCTTGGCCCCGGCATTTGCCTCGCCCGCTGCCCCTCGCTCGTATACGGCCCCCTAAGTGGCTGGGGCCAGGAGGGCCCTCTGTCACGTGCTCCCGGCTATGAGAGCACTTTCACTGCCCTCTCGGGGGCGCTTGCGACCCAGCCGGCGAGCGGCCGGAAGCGCCGCTGACCCTGCTTGGCGACGTCGGCGGTGGTGCGCTCTACCTTACGCTCGGAATCCTTGCCGCGCGAGGATGGAAGGGGCCAAGTGGTGGACGCTGCGATGGTCGACGGCGCTGCGAACATGATCAACCTTATGCTCGCTATCATTGCGCATCGCGGCGGAAACTTTGAGTACGGCAGAGCGAGTGGCCATGGCAAGCCCTTCTTCGCTCGTACCGCTGCTCCGATGGCGGGTGGATCCGCATCGAGCCAGATGAGCCCCAGTTCTACACCGAACTTGTCAAGCGTCTCGGGCTAGATCATGACGAGCAGTTCATCAATGGGCACAAGGATCGCGAGTCATGGTCCGCCCTTTCGGCGCAGCTCAACGCAATTTTCTCTACGAAGACGCGCGCTCAATGGTGCGAATTGCTGGAAGGGACCGACGCCTGTTTCGCACCTGTGTTGAGTCCACCGGAGGCAGCTCTTGACCCGCACAACGTCGCGCGCGGCGTGTATGTGACCGTGGACGGCGTGTTGCAGGCTGCACCGGCGCCGCGGTTTTCGGCCACACCTACGACACGGACGGCTCACGTGGCCCCGCGCGGAGCCCATACGCACGACATTCTTTCCGAACTCAAGCTCACGACCCAGCAAGTTGAGCACCTAACCAAATCGGGCGTTTTGGGGGAGGACCAGGGCAGAGACGATGAGCAAGCGTCCTAGCTGATCCTGACCATTCCATGCAGATGGTCACGATCAATCGACCTGAAGCCTGCTCTCCCACCGTGGAAAGAGAGGGAACCACGATTGATGTTCTCGATGGGGCCGTTGTCGATAGCGCCACCAAACGTGGCGGCACGTTCTCAGCTGGCCCCGACAAGAGGGAATCGCCGCAGTGCGCAATGCGTCGTCGTTCTCTGGGCTCATCCGAGGACATGCGAGCGGCACCCTGAAGTGGATGCGATTGGCCTGGATTTAGTGTCGCGGCGATCTCACCCCTAAGGCACGTCCGAGTAAGCGATACTGACATATCGAGAACACCGTTCCAGGGGCGGGAATTCTAAGGGCAATACCCGCTCGGCATCGTTGTGAGATTTTGCCGGCGTGAGTGGATCCAAGTGGCCCCGGAGCGAGGCCTGCGCGGGCGTCGTTGATGAACTTGACGGCTTTCGTTGGTCGATGATCTCACAAGGAAATGCCTGATGTCAGGCAGGCAGCACCCCAAACGGCTACCGCGGAATGCGCTCATTCGCGAAAACAACCAACGGGTTATCCCGCACTGCTAGCCGGGAACGTCTTGCCCTTGTTTCGCGTCGCTTTATACTTCACCGATGGACATCAAGCAATTCCGTTACTTCGTGGCAGTTGCGGAAGCTCTCAGCTTCGCGAGGGCTGCCCGCAGTCTGAACATGAGCCAACCGCCTCTTTCGAGGCGGATCGCCGATTTGGAGGCAGACCTCGGCCTAAGGCTCTTTGATCGTACCAGCAAGAAGGTCGATTTGACGCCAGCGGGTGAGACGCTCCTGCCATATGCACGGGAAGCTATCCGAGTCTTTGACGCTGTTCTGCGTGCAGCACGCTCGCTGTCGCCGAGTCGGTCGCGGCAGCTTAGTATCGCATTCCCACCCGAAACTTCACGAAGCGTATTGTTGAGCGTGATAGGCCGTTTGCAGCGGGAACAGGTCGAAATAAACCTTGTAGAGGCCTACGCAGCAGAGCAGCAACGGCTCTTGGCGGCCGGTGAAGTAGATATCGGTGTCCTACGGCATCCATTTGATAAACGAGGGCTTCGGGCCTCGCCGCCGCTCCAGCAGTCTCTGGGCGTGATCATCGACGCAAAGCATCCCCTTGCAGAACTGGATAAGCTGAATCTCAAAGATCTTAGCCCTTATCCGCTGGTGCAGTTTCCGCGTACCCACGGCCCAGAGCTTTATGACGAAATGTTAGATAGATGCCGTGCTGCTGGTTACGTTCCCCCGCGTATTCTACAGAGCGGGAGGATGACGGCCACATTTCTCAAGACCCAGTCCGCAGTGATACTCGCGGCGGCTCCTTTTCTTAAGCGACGCGGCGAATCCGGAACGAAAGAGCTCACTTGGAGGCCTCTGGAAGGCTCACCTATCAATTTATACACGTCGGTAGTCTGCCGATCAGATGAATACGTTGGACTAACGCGCATGGCCGTCGATGTGATATTTGAGTGTTTGCAACACGACGAAGCCTGGGCTCCTGTGCCTCCTCCGGTTCGGAGCCGAACCGGCGAGATGAAATTCAAGAAACACAGATCCCTCACGCGAGCCACCCGTAGGCAGCCAGCGAATCAGGCCCGCTGATACCCCGCGCTTCCTCAGCCATTCCGCTTACATAACTCTCATTGCGTGGAGATAATAGAACCTTATCTCGCAGGGATATCCGGCCTGGTAATTCCAACCTGATCAGGCGCGCAAATTCATCTGACGGAAACGCGTGAGATGCGACAGCAATCGAGAACAGACCTCTGGCCGGTTTGGCGCTGCCCCGAGTCCCGCCTTTGTTTGCCAAGCGACCGAGCTCTTGCCGATGCTTGTGCGCGTCGGCCAATCTTTCTTGAGATAGATTTTGCGTTGGTGATAGCGCCGACATTCAGTCCAATGCCAAACATGTCGTGACCTCACCATGGGACCGGTAGTGGAACCCGATACTTGCTAAATGTTCTGGACGTCGCTGCCAGTCGTTCTGACAGCGGCATCCTGATTCGGCCGCTGGCGAGCACGTAAATCGAAGCAAACCGGCAACCATACTCACCAGGTATCAGTCTTTTAGAAAACGGTATTGGCCGGGCGCGAGCCGTTCCGCCTAAATGTTCCGAGCTCGTCGCAAAGCAAAAGCAAGCAAGAGGGGGCGTCTCGCAAATTCCAATTCTCATGGCTGAGTATGTGCGAGCTGATGTTCCGTTCGTTGACCCTGTCCAGCGTTCCAGTCGGGGGGCGGTGGGGCGCGGCTGGGCGAAGTGATTTCTAGGGAAAAACAATGTACGAGTTCAAGGAAGAGACGCGGGCGCTGGTCGATCTGGTTCGCAGGATCGTCAAAGACCACCAGATGCCGCTTGAAGCGCGCATGCTCCGAGGCGAGAAGCTGACGCTCGCGGACTATCGACCCGGGCGCGAAGCGGCCCGTAAGGCGGGCCTCTGGGGACTTCCCGTGCCGGCCGAATTCGGTGGCGCAAACCTGTCATTGGTGGATCGGCTTGCCGTCATCGAAGAAAGCCGCAAATGCCTGACCCCGATCCGTTTCGGCGGCGAGATCATTCCAAGCCTGTTTAATCTCCAGGGCGAGCAGAAAGCCCGTTACCTCGATCCCTTCCTGTCTGACGACACAGAGACTTGCTTTGCGCTGACCGAACCCGGTGGTGGATCCGATCCGGCTCGCAGCATTGCGACCCACGCGAAGCAAGATGGCGATGGCTGGGTCATCAACGGCTCGAAGATCTGGATATCAGAGTTCGACAATGCTGATCGCGTGTTCGTCTTCGCGCGCGTCGGCAGGGAGAAGGCTGCCAATAACATTTCGATGTTCGCCGTGGAGAAGGGCAACCCGGGCCTCATCGCACGCCCGCTGCCAATGCTCGGCTACACGCACGTCACGCACCAGCTTACCTTTGAAGATTGCAGAGTTGACAACATTGCGCACATCGGCACGGAAGGTGGCGGGCTCAAAGGTGCTCAAAAGACGCTGAACCTCGGGCGCTACGATATCGCTGCGGTCGCGCTAGGTATCGCCCAGCGTTGCTACGACATGATGGTGGAGCACGCCAAGCAGCGCGTCCTGTTCGGGGGGGCGCTCAGTGATAAGCAATCGATCCAGGCGATGATCGTCGATTCGTGGATCGAAATTCAACAGAACCGCCTGATGATGTACACTTGCGCGGAGAAGGATGATCGCGGCGAGGACACGCGCATCGAAGCAAGCATGATGAAGATCACCTGTACCGAAATGGTTGGCCGGGTCATCGATCGCGCAATCCAGATCCACGGCGCGGCGGGCTGTACATACGAAAGCCCGCTCGCGCACTGGTACGACAATCAACGCATGGCGCGCATCTACGAGGGGCCGTCGGAAGCTCTCAAGCATCGCGTGCTCGCCAGGCAACTGTTGGCATGAGCTGGTAGTATCCATAGCTGTCAGAAGCATTGCGTAATGACGTTCTCGTCTGGGATAGAGCGGCAACGTTGTATGGAGCCCAGGCGTGATTTGCTAGCTAGTTCACAGAAGTGAAATGGTTGATGACGTCAGGCTCGCTGCGGTTGCTGCGGTGGATTTCAAATGACGCAGGCAAAATCAATTTTAACAAAGGAGAGGCGAGTGCCTGAATCGAGCGCAGGTCAGCTTCAGGAGCGCGTAGCGGCTGCCTTGCGCAAACGCGAGGTCCTGGAAGCCGAACTTGCAGTTGAGCTCGAGACCTTTACGCTTGGCAAATTCGTTTCGTCGAGGGCGGGCACTCACGGCACGAAGACAGCAATCGATATATTTGAGCGGGGTGAGCGCGCGACTTACTCCGAGATGGACACGGAATCCAACAGATATGCGCATGCCCTTCGCGCACTCGGTGTACGCAAAGGCGATCGCGTAGGCGTGCTCTTGCCCAATCGGATCGAATATCCGATCATCTGGTTTGCAATCGCGAAACTTGGCGCCATTATGGTTCCCATCAATGCGCGCTACACGTCGAGAGAAATCGAATACGTATTGAGCGACACGCAGGCACAATTTGCGGTCGTGGACGAGTCTGCATGGCAGACGTTCAGCGCGATGGATCCGTGGCCGACGGACTTGACCAGAGAGAAGGTTATCCTTGTCGGCGAAGCGCCAAGCCAAGCATTCGTAGCTCGGCTCGATTCTCTTCTCAAGCAAGCAGACAACTCGCCCTTAGAAGAAGACATTGGGCCCAAAGATATTCTCAATATCGCATTTACGTCCGGCACCACGGGATTTCCGAAAGGTTGCATGCTGACACACGAGTACATCTGCTTATCCTCGGCTTTCGTCTGCTTGGACTTGGAAAAGTATGAGCGCTATCTCAGCTGGGCACCTTTCTATTATGCGGAAGGCCAAGGTCCACTGCTCAGGTCGTACCGGCAAGGTGGCACACTCTACATGGCCGAGAAGCTGAGCTCCACTCGGTTTCACGATTGGATGAAGAAGTACAGGATCGAATGGTGTCCGATTCCGGAAACGCTCGGTCGCGACCCTGTGATAGCTGCTGCTGCGTCGACGCAGGTGAAAGAGATTCTGCAGTATGGTGGCTGGGGCTCGGAATCCATACGCCAGTTTAGAGATCAGTCTGGTGTCCCGGGCCACAACGCTTACGGAATGACGGAGATTGGTTGGGTTACTCGTTTGCCCGCCGACATCCCCGAGATGGATCGCTCTGACTCGACTGGTTTGCGTAGTTTTTTCAAAGAATTGCGTTTGATGAACGAGGATGGAAGTCCGACATTTATCGGCGAGGTTGGCGAGCTATGGGTCAGGGGTCGCGCACTTTTCAAAGGCTACTGGAACAAGCCAGAAGTCAATGCCGCCCAATTTGAAGGGGAATGGTTCAAGACCGGCGATCTTATGCGCCGCGACGAGCTAGGCTTTTATTGGATCGTCGGTCGGAAGAAGGAAATGATCCGTCGCTCAGGCGAAAACATCGCGGCGCGCGAGGTAGAGGCAGTCATACGCGACCTTCCCGAGGTCGCGGACGTAGCCGCTGTCCCGGTACCTGACACAAAACGCGGCGAGGAAGTAAAGATCTATGTCGAGCTGAAGCAAGGCGTATCGGGCGATGAGCAGCTCGTAAGACGCATCCTACAGCATGCGCGTTCGCGATTGGCGATCTTCAAAGTGCCCCGCTACGTCAGTTTTATTCCGGCGCTTCCCAGAACCGCATCAAGCGAGAAGGTGCTCAAAGGCGAGCTGATGTCGATTTCTGATCCCATCGCCGAATCGTTCGATGCAGAAGAGAATCGCTGGCATTGAAGGCGTTGTTTGAGGTGGGCACGACCTACTCGCTGAGTTGGGACGTCAGGCCGCACCACGTAATCGATCATCGAGGTCGAACGACCCCTCTGATGAGGCCCGGCAGTTCAGGACCTTCGGACAACTATCGGCGAGCATTGCAATTGAAGAGGAATAAATAGCATGGCGGAGCTTCTGAAGCCCGATCTGTATGCCCAGGATGGTACGACATCGGCCCCCAAGCACCCTTCCCTTAAGGGAGGTAAGTGCGCGCATTGCGGTTTTGTCTTTTTCCCGCTGCAAGCGTACGGCTGCGAGGTCTGTGGACAAAGCGGCGATTGCTTGCAACCATTCGCACTTGCGGGTTCTGGGACATTAATCGCGTCGGCAAAAGTGCACGCGTACACCCCCGACGCAAAGGCTGTCGCTGCCGATGTCAAACCTCTCGAAGCTCCCTTCGTGATCGGGACGATCAAGCTCGACGATGGGCCGACAATCCGCACTCTGGTCACCGACGTCGATGAAACCACTTTGAAGCGTGGCCAAAGAATGATGAGCAAGTTGGTCCCGGTTGGCACGGGTGCTCGCACGATCGTCGATCTTCGCTTCATCCCGGCTTCGTGATCAACCAGCAGGAACAAATCATCATGCCTAAATCACTCAAGGACTTGCGTCCTGTCTATGTTGTCGGCGTCGGCTGGCACCGATATCAACGGCTAAGCGGTACGCCTTACGTCTCACTCGGGCTGCACGCAATCCGACAGTCGTTGGCGGACGCTGGAATCGCTTGGACTGACGTCGAGTCCTCCTATATGGGCACCGGCTATCTGGGCATGGCACCGGGGCTCCCGATGCTGCGGTACCTCGGAGCGACGGGCCGGCATCTGGTTCACGTCGAAAACGCCTCCGCGTCAGGTTCTGCCGCATTTCGGCACGCTTGCATTGAAGTCGCAGCCGGCATGGCGGACGTCGCTCTGGCTGTCGGTGTCGACAAGCCAGAGACGACGCGCCATCCCGTTACGGGTCTCTCGAGCCTAGCCAATGATGCAATCGCGTTTTTTACCCACTACGCATTGTTGATGGATCAATATGCCCAAGAGCACGGGGCGAAGCCGGAGGATATAGCTCTGGTCGCAGTCAAGAATCTCTATAATGGTTCGCTCAATCCCAATGCCCACCGCCAGGAGGAGCGCTCACTCGACGAGATCCTCAATGGCAGGAAGCTATCGGGCTGGCTCACTCCTTTGCAGTGCTGTCCTGTCGGCGAAGGCGCCGCAGCCGTTATCGTCGCTTCCGAGGATGCTATCAAGCGTCTTTCTATCGATCCAGATCGCGCAATCCGTGTGGCTGCGTCGGCCGCCTGCAGCGAGCGTTCTGGACTGGATTGGCCGGTGGACGTGGCGCTCACGCAAGTCACCATGGCCGACGCACTACAGCAGGCAGGCCTTAAACCGCAGAATGTCGATGTGCTCGAAGTGCACGACGCATTCACGATTGAAGAGGTTCAGTACGCCGAGTCGCTTGGATTCTGTAAGCCGGGCGAGGCTGTGCACTTGCTCAAGGAAGGAGCCTTCAACATCGGGGGAAAGATGGCGGTCAGCCCGTCCGGCGGCCTGATCGCTATGGGGCACCCGGTCGGACCGACGGGCGTCGGTCAAATCGGAGAAATCACGATGCAGCTCCGTGGCGAAGCTGGCCTGCGTCAGCACAAAGGGGCCAAGGTTGGATTGGCTCACATGATTGGCAACGGCCCTATGTGCTACGCGCACATATTGCAGAAGCCCTAGCGTTCAGTGGCTGTCTTGCGGCTACGTAGAGCAGGCGAATCATAAACAATTTTCGAATACCAGAAGCAACGGAGTACACTCGTGAATGATATCTTGGATCTAGCCGGTCGTGTTGCCTTAGTAACCGGGGCAGGCCAGGGCGTGGGGCGACAGATTGCGCTACACCTTGCGGCACACAATTCCGGCGGCATTGTCGTGAACGATTTTGTGCTCGAACGCGCCGAAAAAGTTGCCGAAGAAGTTCGTGCCGCCGGCTGCAAGGCGTTGGCCGTGCAAGCCGATGTGAGCAATCTAGAGAGCGTGAAGGCGGCGGTCAAAAAGGCAGAGGATACGTTCGGCAGCATTGGCGTGCTCGTCAACAACGCGGGCAACTTCGGTGCCGCGCCGCATCCTGATGCTGTCGCTGAGAAGCCGTTCTGGGAGACTGGACCGGAGGCCTGGAATAGCTCCATCGGGGTGAATTTCTACGGCGTCATTAACTGCACTAGCGCCTGCGTACCCGGCATGATCGCGCGTCGTGCGCCAGGCCGCATCATTACCATCATCTCGGAAGCCGCCCGCTTCGGCGACCCCGGGCTTGAAGTCTACGCCGGCGCGAAGGCTGGTGCGGCTGGCTTCATGCGCGCAGCAGCGCGAGCGCTCGGTCGTTACGCGATCACTGCGAACTGCGTTGCTCTTCCTGGAATGTCGACACCTCCGGTGGAGGCGCACATGAAGGCAGATCCCGAGAAGGCCAAGAAAGTATTGCAAAAGTACGTTATTCGCCGTTTCGGACGTCCAGAAGAAGTCGCGAACATGGTGCTGTTCCTCGCCTCCGACGCCAGCAGCTATATTACCGGTCAAACATACGGCGTAAATGGAGGCTTCGTCTTCGGGCAGTAGACAGACAAATCGGCCAGGCATCCGGCCGCATCTGGATCGAACACGCAGCGCTGCACAGATTCGTCTGAGTGCAAAACCTCGTAGAGGGCCAAGCAGGCGGTGGATCGACTATCGAGCGGACGAGCTGCTCGTCCGCATCGACACCGGTGTGGGCTACAAGTTCTCAATCTGGTGCGGACCGCAAGATACGGGAGCAGCGGTCCGTCTCCGCACCGTCCAGCCTGTCCTGACGGCCGGGAAGTGCCAGCGTTGCACGAGGTCACGGCACGGCCAGAGCAGAACAAGCGAAGCTGTCTGGCGAACTAGCACTCGGCTCTGGTCAGCTTTTCGGGCAGGTTTTCAGGCCCCACAGTTGATCGCATCAAACAACGCCTCTGGCATGCCACCGGAGGCCTTTTAAATCTCGGTTTTGAATTCTGAAACTGATGGCATGTGCTTGCTTACTCCTTCGGCACGGAGGCCGAAAACTGCTTCCGAAGCGACGTATCGCGGGCGCATCCCTGTTTCCAATTGCATCACAATGAGCCTCGCCGAGAAGGACGTGCGTGCAACGCTTGAGACGACTACGAGTCCAGACGATCAAATTTTGATGTCAAAAGGCAAAATCGCCGAACTTGAATCCATCCACGCATTATCCCGTTTCCCGTTTCAAGGTCGCGGAATTACCAGTTGAGCATCTGCTTATGTGCGGATTCCGATGATCTCGCCCGGGTGTACCGATATGATCTCGCCTAGGATTCCGAGATGATCTCGCCCACCATTCCGATTTGATGTCGCCCGGGGCGCGAGGCGTTCTGGCTGTCAGTTTTCTGGCATCGGGCAAGCCACGGGGTCAACCTTGAATCGCGGCTTGAGGGTCTTCTTCGTCTGCTGTTTCTGTGGGCATGTGGGCAACGCCCTTGCGTTGTCCAAGCGCAGCGGCATGTCCACAGCGCCACTTGCTCAGGCTTTTCGGCCGGGCTTACGGGTTCGTCGCATGCTCTCGCCGTTGAGATCGATCCGGTGGGCGTTATGGACCAGGCGGTCGAGGACGGCGTCGGCGTAGGTGGGGTCGCCAATCAGCGCGTGCCATTGATCAACGGGGAGCTGGCTGGTGACGATGGTGGAGCGGCGGCCGTATCGGTCCTCAAGGATCTCCAGGAGGTCGTGACGGGCCGCGGCGTCGAGCGGCTCGAGGCCCCAATCGTCGAGGATAAGCAGATCGACGCGACCGAGCGCACGCAGGAGCCGGGGTGGCGGCCGTCGCCGCGTCCCAGGGCGAGATCGGTGAACAGCCGCGGGACACGCTGATAGAGCACGGAGCGGTTGTCGCGGCAGGCCTTGTTACCGAGCGCCGAGGCGATCCAGCTCTTGCCAACACCGGAAGGCCCGCAGATCAGCAGGTTGGCATGGTCATCGATCCATTGGCCTTCGACCAGCATCGTCAGGAGGCTGCGGTCGAGGCCGCGCGGGGTGCGGTAGTCGATGTCCTCGACGCAGGCCTGTTGGCGCAGCTTGGCATATTGCAGCCGCTTCGAGAGCCGCTTGTCGCGTCGCAGGGACGCTTCGCGTTCGAGCAGGAGCGCGAGCCATTCGGCATGGCCGAGGCTCGTGGCGTCGCCGCCGGCTTCGATGTCGGCGAAGGCCTTGGCCATGCCGTNAAGGCCGAGGGCGTGGAGCTGATCGAGGGTCGGATGGGTGAGCAAGATGGGATCTCCTAATTGTAGTAGCGCGGCCCGCGGATGTTGGAATGCAGGATCGGCGCGTCATCCGCGGAGCGCCTGGGGGAAGGACGCCGATCGAGATTGTTGGCGAGGATCGATTTGATCGATCCGTAGGTGCGCGCGCCTATGTCGATCGC
>NZ_AXAU01000040.1 GCF_000472965.1 Bradyrhizobium murdochi
CGCCGCTCTGCAGATAGCGGTTGTAATACTTGCGGAAGGTCTGCGAACAGGTTCCGTGGTGGCGGTAGAAATCCCCAACACTCTTGAACACCGCCGAACGACCCGCCTTGACCGCCTCATATTCCGGGATCAAAAACCGCCACTTCTGCAGGTAATTGCGTTCAATCGTCCGGTCATAGCTATTATCGCGCATCGGATCGTCCTCCAGAGGAGCGATCCAATCAGCGAATTAGTGAACTTGCACAGCAATGACGTGGAGGGATTCGCGCCAACTCAAGGCGCCAGGAAAAACTCCCGCAGCAATTTCGCTGTCACGTCCGGATTCTCTTCCGCCAGAAAATGCCCCGAGTCCACCGGCGCCCCCTCCACGTTCATCGCCCATTTCTTCCACGCATCGAGCGGCGTCGTTGCAGCAGGCGCGACGCCGGCATCGCCCCACAGCGCCAGCATTGGAATCGTGATCTTCTTTCCGGCGTCGAAATCGGCCTTGTCGATTTCGTAGTCGGCATAGGCACCGGCACGGTAGTCCTCGCACATCGCATGCACGCGGGCGGGGTCGCGGAATGGCGCGAGATAATGTTCCAGCGCGCGCGGATCGATCGCGTCGAGCGTCTTCGATTTGGTCTGGCTCGCCATCTTGTACTTGAGGAAGAATTCTCCATTGTTGGCGATCAGCGTTTCCGGCAGCGGATAGGGCTGCGCCAGAAACGCCCAGTGGTAGATCTTCAGCGCCGAAAGCCGGTTCAACTTCTCCCAATAGTCATAGGTCGGCGCGATATCGAGCACCGCGAGCTTCGACAGCCGGCCGGGATGATCGAGCGCCAGCCGGTATGACACGCGGCCGCCGCGGTCGTGTCCGGCGAGTGCGAAATGCACGTGGCCGAGCTGCTCCATCGCCTCCACCATCGCCTGCACCATCGCGCGCTTGGTGTAGGGCGTATGGTTCTCATCGCTGCGGGGCATGTCCGACCAGCCGTAGCCCGGCAGGTCGGCGATGATCAGCGTGAACTGGTCCGCGAGCTGCGGCGCGACTTGGTGCCACATCACATGTGTCGACGAAAAGCCATGCAGCAGCAGAAGCGGCGGGCCGTTGCCGCCGACACGGGCAAAGATGCGGCCCGATGAGGTGTTGATCCATTTGGATACATATCCGGGAAACAGGTCGGCAAGATCGGGCATCTTCATACTCTCTCGTCATCCGCTACCTGTCATCATCTGCCAACGCGTCGCGCGAATGCGCGCCCGATGACAGGCTCCGGCGGATGATCCAGTAAACACCAGCCTCTGCTTCAACAACAGGCGCCTCGGCGTACTGGATACCCCGCATGCGCGGAGTATGACAGCCTTGGCTTGCTTCAAACTTTGTTTGCCGTTGCCGCTGGCAGACCGCAGGTTTATGCCACTCCTCAAGACCGACCAACAACAACAAGACGCGAGGAAACCAGCGATGTCGATCGATTTCGAAATTCCGGCTGAAGCCAAGGCGATCCGCGAGAAGGTTCGCAAATGGGTGCATGAGGAATGTATTCCGGCAGAGAAGGAACTGGATACCAAGCCGCTCGCCGAGGTGCTCGGCCCGCTCCGCGCCAAGGCCCGCGCGCGCGGCCTGTGGTGCCCGTGGGTGCCGAAGGAATATGGCGGCATGGGGCTCGGCCCGCTCGCCAACGCGCTGGTCCAGATGGAGCTCGGCGAGAGCATGCTGGGCGCGCTGTCGATGAACACGCAAGGGCCCGACGACGCCTCGATGATGACGATCCTGGCCCACGGCACGGAATATCAGAAGGAGAAGTTCCTTAAACCCCTGCTCAACGGCGACAAGCGCATCTGCTTCTCGATGACGGAGAAGGCCGCCGGCGCCGACGCCACCGGCATGCAGACCACGGCAGTGAAGGACGGCAACGAGAACTACATCCTGAACGGCGAAAAATGGTTTTCCTCCTCCGCCAGCGTCGCCGACATGGCGCTGGTGATGGCCAAGACCGATCCGAACGCGCCACGGCACAAGCAGTATTCCACCTTCATCGTCGAGCTGCCGAACCCCGGCTACAAGATCAAGCGCAACGTCGCCAACATGGCAATCGAGGGCCCGCATGACGACGTGCTCCACGGCGGCCACTCCGAGATCGAGATTAGGGATTTGAAGGTGCCGGCCGACAATCTGCTCGGCGGCGAAGGCAACGGTTTTGCAATGGGCCAGCACCGCCTCGCCTATGGACGCCTGCGGCACGGCATGCACAACGTCGCCAAGGCGCAACGCGCGCTCGACATGGCGGTCGCCCATGTCACCAAGCGCTCGACCTTCGGCAAATTGCTCGCCGACCGGCAGGCCGTGCAGTTCATGCTCGCCGATTGCGCCAGCGAACTCTATATCGGCCGCCTGATGCTGCTGCACATCGCCTACAAGGCGGAAAAGGGCCTAGATATCCGGCAGGAGAACTCGATCGCAAAAATCTTCCACGCGCATATGGTGCACAAGGTGATCGACACCGCGATCCAGCTCCATGGCGCGCTCGGCTTCAGCCAGGATACGCCGCTGGCGAAGTGGTACACCCAGGTGCGCTCGCAGCGGCTGGTCGACGGTCCGGACGAGGTGCACAAGTGGAAGATCGGCAAGAACGTCATCAAGGCGTTCCGCGAGCACGGCACCACAGCGAGTGCCGCGGGCGGGGATTTGTTGTAGGCCGCGTCGTCTGCAGCGAGTAGGGTGGGCAAAGGCGCGACGCGCCGTGCCCACCATTACAGACCGCGATCGCAGATGGTGGGCACGCTTCGCTTTGCCCACCCTACAGGACTCAACGGCGCCGCTCCGCCTCCACCGCCTGCCAGGCGATATCGCGGCGGCAGAAGCCGTCAGGCCATCGGATGCGATCGACAGCCTGATAGGCGCGCTGCTGTGCCTCCAGCACGGTCTTGCCCATCGCACAGACGTTCAGCACACGACCGCCATTGGCGACGATGCCGCCATCCTTCGCCGCCGTCCCTGCATGAAAGATCTCGACGCCCTCCACGCTGGCCGCGTCATCGAGCCCATCGATACGGGTGCCCTTGTTGTAGTCGCCGGGATAGCCCTTCGCTGCCATCACCACGGTCAGCGCTGGCTCCGGATACCAACGCAGGTCGAAATGCTTCAGTTCGCCATCGCAGGCCGCCAGAAACGCCGGCACGATGTCGGACATCATCCGCAGCATCAGCACCTGGCACTCGGGATCGCCGAAGCGGACATTGTATTCGAACAGCTTTGGCCCCTGCTCCGTCAGCATGACGCCGGCATAGAGCACGCCGCGAAACGGCGTGCCGCGCTTCTTCATGCCCGCGACGGTCGGCAGGATGATCCGTGCCATGATCTGGTCGTGAATTTCAGCCGTCACGAATGGCGTCGGCGAATAGGCGCCCATGCCGCCGGTGTTCGGCCCCTCGTCGTGATCGAACACGCGCTTGTGGTCTTGCGCCGAGGCGAGCGGGATCGCGGTGTCGCCGTCGCATAGCGCAAAGAAGCTGATCTCGCGGCCGGCGAGGAATTCCTCGATCACGACTTCCGCTCCCGCCGCACCGAACGCGCCCTCGAACATCATGGCGATGGCGGCTTCGGCTTCGGCCAAGGTTTTGGCCACCACGACGCCCTTGCCGGCGGCCAGCCCATCGGCCTTGACCACGATCGGCGCACCCTGCATGCGCACATAGGCCAGCGCATCATCGGCGGTAGTGAAGCGGCCATAGGCACCAGTCGGAATATCGAATTCGCGGCACAGGTCCTTCGTAAATCCCTTTGAGCCCTCGAGTTGCGCCGCCTGCTTGCTGGGACCGAACGCCTTGATGCCGGCTTTCGCGAGATCGTCGACGATCCCGGCGGCAAGCGGCGTTTCCGGGCCGACCACGACGAGATCGACGGCGTTGCTTTTGCAGAACTCGATTACCGCGCCATGATTCGCCACGTCGAGCGCGACGCATTCAGCTTCGCGCGCGATGCCGGCATTGCCCGGCGCGCACCACAATTTGGTCAGCAGCGGGGAGGCGGCGATTTTCCACGCCAGAGCGTGTTCGCGGCCGCCGGAACCGAGCAGGAGAATGTTCATTCGTAGTGCAGCCAAGTGGAGGGGTTGCCGGCCATTGCGCGACGGTTTAGCACGGCAGGAGCCCGCCGCAACAACGTGTCCATTTCCGTGTGGATATGTGCCCTGGCTCCCCCAACATGATCTCGGCACCTTGCGGAAGCGCCGGAAAAGGCCGATTCTACGCCCTGATATGCCAGCAGATAACCTGATTAACGCGCCCGAATTCACCGTCTCGGAACTCTCCTCCGCGCTAAAGCGGACGGTCGAGGACCGCTTTGGCCATGTCCGCGTGCGCGGCGAAATCTCCGGCTTCCGCGGGCCGCACTCCTCCGGCCACTGCTATTTCGCGCTGAAGGACGAGAGCGCCAAGATCGAGGCGGTGATCTGGAAGTTCGCCCATGCCCGGATGCGCTTCAAGCCGCAGGAAGGGCTCGAGGTCATCGCCACCGGCAAGCTCACCACCTATCCGAACTCCTCGAAATACCAGATCGTCATCGAGTCGCTGGAGCCTGCCGGCATCGGCGCGCTGATGGCGCTGATGGAGGAGCGCAAGCGGAAGCTCGCCGCCGAGGGTCTGTTCGACGAGGCGCGCAAGCAATTGCTGCCGTGGCTGCCGGAAGTGATCGGGGTCGTCACCTCGCCGACGGGCGCGGTCATCAGAGACATCCTGCACCGGCTGCAGGACCGTTTTCCCCGCCGCGTGCTGGTGTGGCCGGTGAAGGTGCAGGGCGAAGGCTCCGCCGAGCAGGTTGCAGCGGCCATCCGCGGCTTCAATTCGCTGCCCGAGACGGGACGAATCCCGCGGCCCGATCTCCTGATCGTCGCGCGCGGCGGCGGCTCGTTGGAGGATTTGTGGTCGTTCAACGAGGAGATCGTGGTTCGCGCCGCCGCCGACAGCGTGATCCCGCTGATCTCGGCCGTCGGCCACGAGACCGACATCACGCTGATCGATTTCGCCGCCGACAAGCGCGCGCCGACGCCGACGGCGGCGGCCGAAATGGCCGTTCCCGTGCGCAGCGAATTGTTTGCCGAGGTGGAAAGCCTTGCGCGCCGCACGATGGTGTGCTGGCAGCGCGGCCAGGAGAGCCGCCGCAACGAATTGCGCGCCGCCGCCCGCGCGCTGCCGAGCTTGAGCGAACTGCTCGCGATCCCCAGGCAGCGGCTGGATCACCTCGGCGCCGCCCTGCCCCGCGCATTGAAGGCCAATACGCACGCCCATCATCGCCGTTTTTCGCATCTCAGCGCCGGCCTGACGCTGAAGGTGTTGCGTGGACAGGTCGCGCAGGCCAGCCATCGTCTCACGGTGTCGGGCGAGCGGATCAGGCTGTCCGCCCGCGCCCTGCTGCGCAACCGGCGCGACCGTTTTGCCGGGCTGGAGGTCAGGCTCAAGGCATCAAAACTCTCCAACGCCCAGGCGCAGCGCAACGCCATTGCGCGCAACTGCGAACGGACGCAACGGCTGGCCGAGCGCGCCCGCCGCGCGCTTGAGACCACGATGCAGCGGCTCGACGCCCGGGTCGCCCATAGCGGGCAATTATTGTCGGCGCTGTCCTATCGCGGCGTGCTCGCCCGCGGCTTTGCCCTGGTGCGCGACGAGCACGGCCACGCCGTCCATGCCGCCGCCACGGTCGGACCGAGCGCGCGCCTCTCAGTCGAATTCGCCGACGGCCGCGTGGGCGTCACCGCGGATTCGGACCGGCCGGCCGCGACGACTGCCCCCGCGAGCCCTGCCAAGCCAGCCCCGCGCGAGGCCAAGCCGGCAGCGCCGAAGCGCGTGCCAAAGCCGGTCGATCAGGGAAGCCTGTTTTAGCGCGCCAGCCACTCGGCGACGCGCGCTTGCGCATCCTTTCGCGCATCCGCGTCGGTGCCGATATGGCCGTGTTCGGGCAATGCCGCGTCGGCGCCCGCGATCGCTCGCAGCGGAAGGTTGGCGCGGTCGAAATCGTGAGCCGCTCCTGGATAGACCACGATTCGCGCCAGCGCGCTGCGGCCGCGGGCACCCTCCACCATCTGACGGCAGGCCGACGGCGAACTGATGTCGTCCTTCGCGCCAATCAACAGCAGCGTCGGCACCCGCGTGCTCCAACCGAGGCCGGAGGAGATCCGGCAGTCGGGATAGAACGCGATCGCCGAGCGGAAATCCGGTTTAGTCCCGCGCGAAGATGATTGCGGGCGTACCGCCCATAGCACCGCGCTGGCGCCGTTGGCCCATCCGATCAGGCTGATCCGGTCACGCGCGACCCAGGGCTGCTGCAACAGCCATTGCCGCGACGCGTTGATATCGGCCACCCGCTCGCGGCGGGCCACGGGGCGCTCCTTGACGCGGCATTGCGGATCGAGCTCGCGCGAACCGTAACTGTCCGGCAACAGCACGGCATGGCCGGACTTCACGAACTGTTCCGCCCAGTCACGGTAGCGCGGCAGCACCGGCTCGGATTGCCCGCTCAATCCGCCGCAGCCATGCAGCGCGATTACCGTGGGAAATGGGCCGTCACCATCAGGCTTATAGAGCTGCGCGTGCAGGGTCAGACCGGTCGCCGGGATATCGACCTGGCTCGGGGCCGGCAACGGCGCGGCACCGGCCGTGGAGGCCGCAGCAAGGAGCGTCAGGAATAGCGTTGCTGACAACAGGCGCATCGGTCTCTGTCGGATCGGTATGACGCTGCGGGCAAATTCACGCTATCATGCAGGTGGGCGCAAAACCATCACAAGTAGGTCAGTTTGCGGGGCGGACAGTACGACCTATTTATGATAGATCGAATCCGGAAAATACACTTAAGGCCAGCCCGCGGGCCGGCCTATCGGAGAGTTTGACGGTGCTCAATAAATTCGGCCCCTCGGGCCATGGCGAAGCGCAGGTGCAATATCTGGACGGCGATTTCCGCGTGATCTCGCCGGGGACCTATGTGCGCTGCGCCATCACCGACGTGCGGATTCCGCTCGACGAATTAAAGTACTGGAGCGTCGATCTGCAGGAGGCCTATTCGGTTCCGGGCGCCGTGCTGCAGCGACACTTTCCCGGCGCGCTGAAGACGCAGGGCTGAGCGCGGTTTTGCCCACCCTACGATTCTTTCCTCTCGCGCGCCTTGAATAGCCGGTCGGCGACGAATTTTCGCAGGCGCGCAGGATCGTCGAACTCTAGCGTTACCGCGAACGGCACGATGTGCTGCCGATCGCGCAGCCGCGCCAGGTCCTTTTCCGTCGTCACCAATGTCAGCCCGTCGCGCCGAGCCTCGGTAATCAAGCCTTCGATCTCGCTCTGTGAATACGGATGATGATCGGCGAAGGCCTGCTGCCTGACGACATCGATGCCGCTTAAGCGCAGCGTGTTGAAGAATCGCACGGGATCGCCGATGCCGGCAAATGCCAGCACGCGCTTGCCGCGAAGCGCGGCGACCGGCGCGTCATCCGGCTTCAGATGCGCGCGCAGTACCGGCTTGTCCTGTGCGGCAATCTCGGCGGCCACCGGCTCGGCAGCGGTGCCGTCGCCGACAATGATCAGGGCGTCGGTGCGGGCCAGTTGCGGCCGCAGCGGTGCGCGCAGCGGACCGGCGGGAAATACCTTCCCGTTGCCAAGTCCGCGTTCGCTGTCGATCACGATCAGGGATGCGTCCTTGATGATCGACGGATTCTGGAAACCGTCGTCCATCAGGATCACGGTCGCGCCTTGCGAGCGCGCCAGCGGCACGCCCTCGGCGCGTTTGCGCGACACCACGACCGGCAGATGGCCTGCCAGCATCAGCGGTTCGTCGCCGACATCGGCCGCCGCATGCCGCTCAGGATCGACCCGGACCGGCCCACGCAGTTCGCCGCCATAGCCGCGACTGAGCACGACCGGCGTCTCGCCGAGGTCGCGCATGAGCTTCGCCAACGCCAGCACGGTCGGCGTCTTGCCGGCGCCGCCGACGTGGTAATTGCCGACGCAGAGCACCGGAATGCCGGCATTCAATCCCTTGCGCTGCAGGCGCCGTGCGGCGATGGCGCCATAGAGCGCGCCGAGCGGTTTCAACAGATGCGAGTTGAGCGAGGACGGGCCGTGCCAGAAGCCCGGCTCACGCATTGCCGGTTCCCATCTCGATCCGCAACTGCAGCAGATACGGCTCAAGGGCAGAGAGCGTCCGCTCCAGCGCGCCGCCGAGCTGACCGACCACGCGCTCGGATGCGGTGAGCACGGCTTCGCGCGCCTTGGGATCGGCGAGCATCTGCCCGAACTGCTTGACCAGCGCTTCCTGCGTATCGGCCAGCCGCGCGCCGCCCGCGGAATCGAGGGCTTCGTAGACATCGGTGAAGTTGAAGACGTGAGGGCCGTGGACGATCGAGGCGCCGAGCTTGATCGCCTCGATCGGATTCTGCCCGCCATGCTCGACCAGCGATCCGCCCATGAATACGATCGGCGCCAGCCGATAGAACAATCCCAGTTCGCCCATGGTGTCGGCGACATAGATGTCGGTCGTGGCCGTGGGCAAATCCTCATGCGAGCGCAGGGTCGGATTGAGGCCGGAAGCTGCGATCATGTGCGCGATGGCCTCGCCGCGATCGGGGTGGCGCGGTACGATCACCGTCAGCAGCCCCGGGAAGAATCCGGCGAGCGTCCGGTGGGTCGCCGTCACGATTTCTTCTTCGCCGGGATGCGTGGAAGCCGCGACCACCACCGGGCGGCCACGCGTCATCGACATCAGCATGTCCAGCTTGTTGGCGTCAGCCGGTGGCGCGGGAACGTCGAGCTTGAGATTTCCCGTGACCATGACGTTGCGGCTGCCCAGCGCCGTAAAGCGATCCGCATCGGTCTGCGACTGCGCCAGGCAGATGTCGAACTTGTCGAGCAGCGCCGAAATGGTGCCGGCGACACGACGCCAGCGCGGAAACGAACGCTGCGACATCCGTCCATTGATCAGCACCATCGGCAGCCGCCGCGCAGCGCTCGACAGGATCAGGTTCGGCCACAGGTCGGATTCGATGAACAGCGCCAGCGACGGACGCCAATGATCGAGGAATCGCGCGACGTAGCGCGGCGAGTCGTACGGCACGTATTGATGAATGACATCGGGCGGGAACCGCTTGGCGACGATCGCAGCCGAAGTCACCGTGCCCGACGTCAGGAGGATGCGCAGGTTCAGGGCCCGCAGCCGCTCGATCAGCGCAGCCGCCGCCAGCACTTCGCCGACGCTGGCGCCGTGAATCCACACCAGAGGCCCCGCAGGGCGAACATCGGCGCTCATGCCGCGGCGCTCGCCGACTCGCGCCGGGTCTTCCTTGCCCATCCTCAACCGCTGGTTGATGACAGCAGGCGACAACGGAACCATCACGGACGACAGTTTCCGGTAAACGCGCAACGTCATCGGCAGTGCATCAGCCAAGAGCTGCCTCCGGGCGCCCGACAGCGGCGTAGGCGCGACGAGTCGCTTCGTTCAGCAAAGCTTCTACCTGAAGGCGCAGCTTTTCCATAGTCTCGGCGTCGGCGTCCGGCGGCACGTATATATGCTCAATGCCTACCACGGCACCGCGCCCGAATGGCAAATTGATGGTGCTGGAGTCCCAGTTTTTCAACCTGATAAAGCGGCTGGTCGCCATCGCAAAGGGCATGATCGGCCGTCCAGACTCCCGCGCCAGCATGATTATGCCAAGCCCCACGACCCGCGCGCGCTTCGGCACGTCGGCAGTGGTAGCGACGTTCCATTTGTCTTCCAGCGCCTGCAGCATCTCCCGGAACGCGCCGACGCCGCCCTTGCGGTGGAAGGCGCCGCTATGGTCGCCGGAGCCCCTGATGGTTCCAATGCCGAGCCGCTCGGCGGCGATGGCGTTGAACTCGCCGTCGCGATGCCGCGAAATCAGGACCTTGGCGCGGTGGATCTCCTTGGTTTTGATGAACGGCGTCATGAAATGCTGGCCGTGCCAGAACGCGAAGATCGCCGGCATCTCCGGCTCGACAATGTCGTAGACGTTGGCGGGGTCGTAGCTGAAGCGGTTGGTCAGCCAGACCAGCCGCAAATATTCGGCCGCAAACACACCCAGCGCGCGCTGAACCCAGGCGCTGCGCAGCAAATCGCGAAGGAGGCGTTTCAACTGGAGGACTTCGTGTCTTGACCTGGATCGAGCAGCCGATGGAGGTGAACCACGAAGTAGCGCATATGGGCGTTGTCCACGGTCTGCTGCGCCTTCGCCTTCCAGGCCGCGTAAGCGGATGCGTAATTGGGATACACGCCGACGATATCGACCTGGTCGAGGTCCTTGAACGTGACGTGTTCGAGATCAGTCAACTCGCCGCCGATGACGAGATGCAGCAATTGCTGCGGGGCACTATCTGGCATGATGGTCTTTCCTAACGAGGTGCCCGGCGAGCAAGATCGATAATGTGAATCGCGGTATGAACGGGATGATGTGTGGCACGGATTTCGACCGATTCAGGGCAGCCGACGATCCCGGAAATGCTCGACAATGCGCGCATGCCGATCGTATCCCGCTGCCACCAGCACCCCGTGCACCACCTCCCGACGATTATACTCAATCGTATCCCCCGAGAGCGCAGTCATTCTACCATTTGCTTCCTGCACGATCAAATTCGCCGCGGCAAGATCCCAATCGCGGCTTTGGCCGCCTGCAAAAGCAGCATCGAGACTGCCATCGGCGACCCGGCACAGCCGCAGCGCCAGCGATCCGATTCGCGGATGCAGCGTGATGTTGTCCGGTGACGAACTCAACCGCTGCACCAGCGGTTTTGGGCCGGCCATGCGGGAAAAATCAAGCTCCGTTCCTGCGGATGCACGGACCCGCTTTTCGTTCAGCATGGTGCCCCTGCCGCGCATTGCGAAGAAGAATTCGTCGCTGGCGGGCGCGAACACTGCGGCCAGTACCGGGGTTGAACCCGAAACCAGCGCCACGCTCACGCACCAGTCTTCACGATGCGCGAGATAGGCGCGGGTGCCGTCGATCGGATCGACGATCCAGACCAGTTCCTTGCCGAGCCGTGTGTCGTCATCGACGCTTTCCTCGGACAGCCAGCCATAATCCGGCGTCGCCGCGCGCAGCCGCCGCTCGACGAGGTCGTTGACGGCGATGTCGGCCTCGGAAACCGGCGAGGAAGCGCCCTTGGTCCAGTTCTTCAATTCGGTGCGAAACAGCGACAGCGCCAGCGCGCCGGCTTCGCGCACGGTGTCCTTCAGCAACGCGGCATCGCGCGCCCAGATCCGGTCGGCGGTATCAGCGTCCGCCAAGCGTCAGGCCCTCGATGCGCAGCGTCGGCGCGTTGACGCCGTAGCGGAATTCCAGGTCGTTGGCAGGAACGAGCGATTTGAACATCGCCAGCAGATGGCCGGCGATCGTCACCTCGCTGACGGGGTAAGTGATCTCGCCGTTCTCGATCCAGAAGCCGGAGGCGCCGCGGCTGTAATCGCCGGTCACGCCGTTGACGCCAGAGCCGATCAGGTCGGTGACGTAAAAGCCCTGCTTGATGTCGGAGATCAGTTCCTTCGGCGTCATCGCACCGGGTTCGAGATGCAGATTATACGACCCCGGCGATGGCGACGAAGAGACGCCGCGATGGGCATGTCCGGTCGTGACCATCCCGAGTTCGCGCGCGGTCGCGCAGTCCAGCAGCCACGTGGTCAGCACGCCCTCGTCGATGAGCGCGAGCTTCTTCACCTTGACACCTTCGGCGTCAAAAGTCTGCGAGCGCAGGCCGCGCACGCGCAAGGGGTCATCGATGATGCGGATGTTCCTCGAAAACAACTGCTCGCCGAGCTTGTCCTTGAGGAAGCTGGTCTTGCGCGCGATCGAAGCACCGTTGATGGCGCCGACGAGATGGCCGACCAGCGACCCCGAGGCCCGGGGATCGTACACCACCGGCACCTTGCAGGTCTCGACCTTGCGCGGATTGGCGCGCGCCACGGTGCGCTCACCTGCCCGGCGGCCGACGCTTTCGGGAGTATCGAGATCGGACGCATGCGGGGCCGAGGTGAAATCGTAGTCGCGCTCCATGCTGGTGCCTTCGCCGGAGATCGCGGTCACCGAGATGCCGTGGCTGGAGCGCAAATATGAGCCGTGGAAGCCGGTCGAGGTCACCAGCACCATGCCGCCGATGCCGCTCGAGGCGGACGCGCTGCCCGATTTGGTCACGCCCTTGACCGCAAGCGCTGCAGCTTCCGCTTCGCAGGCGCGGCGCTCCAGTTGGCTTGTGGTCGGAATATTGCGGTCGAGCAAATCGAGCTCCGCGAACTCGCGCGCCAGCAGCGCGGGATCGGCGAGGCCGACATATTTGTCGTCGGGCGCGACACGAGCCATCGCGACCGCCCGCTCGGCTAGCTTGGCGACACCGTCGCCCGAAATATCGTTGGTCGAGACCACCGCCTGGCGCTGGCCGACCAGCACGCGCAGCCCGACATCGTCGCCTTCTGAACGCTCGGATTCCTCGACCCGGCCATCGCGCACCTCGACGCCTTGCGAAACCCCGCGCACCGCGACCGCGTCCGCGGCATCCGCGCCGGCACGCTTGGCGGCCTCCACCAGCCGCTGCGCCAGCGTCGAGAGCGCCGATTGATCGAACAGGTCGGAAGTAGCGGAGGCCTTCGAAAGCGGCGAAGCCGTGGATGGTGAAGAGTTCACAAACAAAATCCCTGACATTGAAGGGGTTCGGACGCCGGCCGGCAAGGCCCTGAGATGTGCCTGATTCACAGGGATTTCAAGCATTTTGCGACGCCAAATACCAAACATTTTCGGCATCGCCGCAAGGTCTCGTCAATCATGACGGCGGGTGACGTTGGATTAACCAGGCTTTTTAAGACGTAACGGAAATCGCTCGGCTAAGGTCTCGCGTATCGACCGGGAACATAATCCCGGCGGGGAGATGAGAGCCGTGAGGCGTCAAACAGCAATAAGCGGGATCAATCCCGCCGGGTCGAGCCGTTCACTGCGGCTCGACCCTCTTTCTCTGCCGCTCAGCTTCCATGCGCACGACACCCGTGCGGACGGCGGCGTGCGCAGGATCGAACTTCACCGCGAGCGCGTCGTGCTGCACCGTGCCGTCAAGGGCATGCGGATGGCGATCAACGTCCGCGTCAGCGACTTTCTCGGCGTCGCACTGCGTGGTCTCGACGACGACGCACAGATGCTGGTGCTGGCGCATCGCGACCCGTCCTTAAACATTCCCTTGTGCGTGAGCTCCGACGACGAGGAGATCGCCTCCGCCTGGCAGATGTGGAGCGACATCTTCGCGCTGCCGCTATTGGCAGAAGATGAAAACCGAGAACCGGCCGCCCGCCGTCGTCGCCACAACGCCATCCGCGCCCGCCGCCCGAAATTTTTGGTGCGCCGCCGGCTTGGTAATCTCGGCAACACCGAGACCGTTCATCACGACGAGCGCGAGATCATCGCTCGGGATTGAGTTTGCTTTAGCAGAACTCTCGCCAGGCAACTGTGGCGTACGCGGCAAATCAGTTCGCGAGCCCGTAGGGTGGGCAAAGCGAAAGCGTGCTCACCATCACGAAGCGTGCTCGGTGATAGATGGTGGGCACGTCGCTGGCGCTCCTTTGCCCACCCTACAAGATCTGCGAACTACGCGCGCATCACCGCGTCAATCAACAGTCCTGCAAACAGCAACAGCCCTGCATCGCGATTCGACTTGAACAGGCGCAGGCACAGCGCGGGATTGCTTATGTCGAGCGTGCGGATCTGCCAGGCGAGATGCGCGGCAAACGCCACGAGCCCGATCCAGGCCGGCCAACGCGCGCCGCCCAGCGCCAGCGCGACGCCGATCAGGATCACGGCGAGCGAATAAAGCACCGAGAGCGCCAAATGGGTGCGCGCACCGAACAGGCGCGCCGTCGACTTGATGCCGATCAGCGCGTCGTCCTCGGTGTCCTGATGGGCGTAGATCGTGTCGTAGCCGATCACCCAACTGATCGATCCGGCGTAGAGCACGAGCGCGGTGAGATCGATCCGCCCAAGCGTGACCGCAAATCCCATCAGTGCGCCCCAGGAGAACGCCAGCCCCAGCACGACTTGCGGCCACCAGGTGATGCGCTTCATGAAGGGATAGACCGCGACGATGACGAGCGAGGCTATGCCGGTCAGGATCGCAAAGCGGTTGAACTGCAAGAGCACCGCAAGCCCAATCAGCGCCTGCAGGACCAGGAACGCGAACGCCTGCGTCACGCTGATCTGGCCCGCAGGCAGCGGCCGCGACCGTGTGCGCTCGACGCTGGCATCGAGATCGCGGTCGGTGATGTCGTTCCAGGCGCAGCCGGCACCGCGCATCACGAAGGCGCCGATGAAGAACAGCACGATCACGAGCGGCAATTGCGAGATGTCACGCGCGACGCCGGCGGCCAGCGCCGCCGCCCACCAGCACGGCATCAGCAACAGCCACGAGCCGATCGGACGGTCGTAACGGGAAAGCCGCAAGTAAGGCCGCGACCAGGCCGGCGCACGCGTATCGACCCAGTTGCCAGTCGCATCGGCAACGCGGGTAGACGCGTCGCTCATCGGATCGCGGTCATCGCGCGAGAACGTTGCCGTTCAGCGTATCGAAGGTGCTGCCGCCCTTCCTGACGGTCTGCGCCTCGGGCAGCGCTGCGGAGGAGCCGAGCACCTCGCTCAGGCTCGGGCCGGCCGGCCGTTGCGTCCGCGCCTGTTCCGCCACCCCGCAAACCTGCTTCTGCATCTTCTCGGTGTTCTTGTGGCCGTTCTTGAGTTGGTCGGCGATCTGCGGCGGAATTCCGCACTTGGCCGAGTTGGTCTGGACATACTCGATCATCTTCAATTCGGCCTTGCCGAAATTTCCGATCAGCTTGCAGGCCTCATCCGGTGGCGCCTTGCGGTCGCTCGCGGCCTTAATCAGCTTGCCCCGCCGCTCGGCTTCCTCGCGCAGCGGGACGAAACCCTGCATGCAGGCGTCCGCCGAACCGCTGCCCTGTGGCGGTGGGCCGCTGAATCCTCTGGAAACCGGGGCAGCGCCCTGCGACGGGAACGGCGATGGAGCGCCCACCGAGGCCGATGGTGCTGCGCCATTCACCGGCGGAAACGGCGAATTCGCAGGCGCGGCGCTTTGGTTCGGCAAGGGGGCCGGAAACGCGCCTTGCGCGAAGGCTTGGCCCGCGTGAACGGTCACGACGGCAGCGGTCAGCGGCACAATCAGGCGGCGGATCATCAAGGCTGTATCTCCGGCTAGGTCCAGGCAACCCCAGCGTCTTCGAAAACGAAGCGAATTTGCGGTGGGCACTTTTTACGATTCCTGCCGACGCTTAACAACCCGTTGATTGGGGCAGCAGCGCGGCGCAGGGGTGCCCGGGAAGTTAAAAAATAGCGTCCGGATTCTAGCGCTTTAGGCTAAAAGCGGCGCCGAAACGGAAGATTACCGATGCCTGAGCTCGATTTTCACGCCCCTCGCCTGTTCGTCGATGCCCCCTTGCGGAAGGGCGAACGAATCGCGCTGGAGCGCAACCAGAGCAATTATCTGGGCAACGTGCTGCGGCTCTCGGCCGGCGGGACGATCCTGGTGTTCAACGGCCGCGACGGCGAATGGCAGGCAGCGATCGAGGGCCGCAAGCGGCCCGACGGCTTGAGCATCGTCGCGCAGACGCGGCCGCAGGACCGCCTGCCCGACATCGCCTATGTCTTTGCGCCGCTGAAACACGCGCGCCTCGACTACATGGTGCAGAAGGCGGTCGAGATGGGTGCCTCAAGCCTGCAGCCGGTGCTGACGCGGCATACCCAGGTCTCGCGGGTGAACAGCGAGCGGATGCGCGCCAATGTCATCGAGGCCGCCGAGCAATGCGGAATCCTGAGCCTTGCGCATGTTGCCGAGCCGGTCGCGCTCGACCGCTTTCTCGATAAACGCCAAGCCAGCCGCCTGCTGGTGTTCTGCGACGAGGCCAGCGCCGTCGCCGATCCCATGCAAGCGCTGCAAGCGGCGCAGGCCGCAGGCTCCGGCATCGACGTAGTGATCGGCCCCGAGGGCGGATTTGCCGGAGAGGAGCGTGAGCTCCTGTTGCGCCAGCCAAGCATCCTCAGGCTGTCGTTGGGGCCGCGGATCCTGCGGGCCGATACGGCAGCCGTGGCCGCACTGGCGCTGGTGCAGGCGGCGCTGGGTGATTGGCGGAATAGGTGAGGGACGCACCGGCGGACGGGTTCCCTCCCCCCTTGCGGAGGGGTGCCGCTTGCTCCGCTGCCAGACGAGAGCGCGACACGAAGCGCTCAACTTGGGGTGCTGCGCGCAATGTGCAGGTCGGCCCGACCCCTTCGTTCGAGTGCGCGGCTTACCCTTCTCCCCAACCCTCCCCCGCAAGGGGGGAGGGAGCCTGGAGAGCGTGCTCACCTCACATTCGGTGCGGGCTCACCACGCATCCAGCCCGTTACCGAGCCCCGCCTAGCTCGCCCAAGCCACCCCCCATTAATTCAGTTGGCCAATCCCTGTCGAAACGCCGCCCGGGCCGTGCTAAGGCCTGCGCCAATGAGGCTCCGGAACCCGGCAAAGCCCAAAACGAACCCTAGAACCCGGATTTTTCCGGATATTGGACGCACAATGACCGCGACCGCTGCCGTCAGAGGAGCTGCCGGGTCCGCCGCCTGGGCGGACGCGCTGCTATTGTCGTTTGCACAGGGCGGCTACGTCCAGGCCCACCCGGCCATCCTGCAGCCGGCAGAGCCGTTCCTCGATCTCTCCGGCGAGGACATCCGCAAGAGCCTTTATCTCACGACCGATGCCTCGGGCGAGGAACTCTGCCTGCGCCCTGACCTCACCATTCCGGTGGCGCGGGACTACCTCGCCTCCGGACGCGCCGGCCAGCCGGCAGGCTTCAGCTATCTCGGGCCGGTGTTCCGCTATCGCGGGGGGCGGCCCAGCGAATTTTTGCAGGCCGGCATCGAATCCTTCGGCCGGCAGGACCGCGCCGCGGCGGATGCCGAAATGCTGGCGCTGGCGCTGGGAGCGACCTCGGCGTTCGGATTGAAGGATGTCGAAATCCGCACCGGCGACGTCGCGCTGTTTACTGCGCTGATCGACGCGCTCGATCTCTATCCGGTGTGGCGGCGGCGGCTGATCAAGGATTTCAACCGCAAGGTCAGCCTCGCCGAGGACATCGAGCGGCTGACGCTTGCGACTGCGCCCGGCCGCAACGAATATGAGGGCGTGCTGGCGGCACTCGCCGGCTCCGACCGCAAGGCGGCGCTGGCGCTGGTCACTGACCTGATGTCGATCGCCGGCACCACCAATGTCGGCGGACGCACTGTCGACGAAATCGCCGACCGTTTCCTCGAACAATCGACACTGAAGGGCGGTGCACTGCCGCGCGACACGCTCGATACCATCAAGCGCTTCCTGGCGATTGCGGGCGATCTCGATGAATCGGTCAAGCAACTGCGCGCGCTGGCATCCGATGCCAAGCTCGATCTGACTGCGGCGATCGACCAGCTCGAAAGCCGCGTCGGCTTCATGGCCGCGCGCGGCATCGACACCAAGCTGACTCGCTTCTCCACCTCGTTCGGGCGCGGGCTCGATTATTACACTGGCTTCGAATTCGAACTGCACGCCAAGGGCAACGGCGTCGAGCCGCTGGTGGGGGGCGGGCGCTACGATGGCCTGATGACGCAACTCGGCTCGGCCTCGCCGATCCCGGCGGTCGGCTTCTCGGTGTGGATCGAGGCGCTGACGCAGCTCGGCCAGTCCAACGCGCAAGGGAGCGCCGCATGACCGCCCCCTTCGTCCTCGCCGTTCCCTCCAAGGGCCGCCTGCAGGAAAATGCCGAGGCGTTTTTCACACGCGCGGGGCTTGCACTGGCTAAGCCGCGCGGCGCGCGCGACTATCGCGGCACCATTACAGGCCTCGACAATGTCGAGATCGCCTATCTCTCGGCGAGCGAAATCGCCTCCCAGCTCGCGCGCGGCATGGTGCATCTCGGCGTCACCGGCGAAGATCTGTTGCGCGAAAGCATTCCCGATGCCGACAAGCGCGTGCTGCTGATCGACAGCCTCGGCTTCGGTAGCGCCAATGTCGTGGTCGCGGTGCCGCAGGCCTGGATCGACGTCCGTACCATGGCCGATCTCGACGACGTCACGACAGGCTTCCGCGCCCAGCATAACCGGCGAATGCGGGTCGCGACCAAGTACATCAACCTGACGCGCAACTTCTTCGCCGCTCACGGCGTGGTCGACTATCGCATCATCGAAAGCGCCGGCGCCACCGAAGGCGCGCCTGCCGTCGGCACCGCCGAGATGATCGTCGACATCACCACGACGGGCGCGACGCTCGCCGCCAACGGGCTGAAGGTGCTCGACGACGGCGTGATCCTGCGCAGCCAGGCCAACCTCGTGGCCTCCCGCGATGCCGATTGGTCGGCTGAAGCCCGCGAGACCGCGCGCGTCATCCTCGATCACATCGCCGCTCGAGCCCGGGCCAGCAAATATCGCGAGGTGCGCACCCGTTTCGCCGGCTGCAACGAGGCGTTGCTTAACGAGGCGCATAACCGCTTTGGTGTGGTGGCGCCGTTCGGCGGGCCGACCTCGTCCGGCATGCTCACGCTGCACTGCCCACCGATGCATCTTTACGCGCTCGGCAGTTTCCTGCGCGAGCACGGCGCCGACACGGTCTCGATTGCCTCGCTTGACTATGTGCTCGACCGCGAAAACCCGCTATTTGCCAGGCTCGAGACGTTCCTGCGGCAATAAGGCTGCCGTTTCGTTCATCGTTGCGACAGCATCTCGCGGATAACATATTTGGTTTGGATAATCTGGAACCTGATCGATGACGCTCGGCTCTGACGTTTCCCGCCTGACGACGACCGCAGCCAGCGCGGCGGCGAAAGGCTTATCGATTGTCGTGCCGCTGTACAACGAGGCGGCAGGACTCGCTTTGCTGCACGAGCGGTTGATCGGCCTCGTCAAGACGCTGAAGGCGCGCTACGGCCTCACCTGCGAAGTGGTCTATGTCGACGATGGCAGCGCCGACAACACGCTGGCGATCGCGCGTTCGCTGGCCGCCGATGCACTCGACGTACAGGTCGTCTCGCTGTCGCGCAATTTCGGTAAGGAGGCAGCGCTGATGGCGGGGCTCGATCATGCCCGCCGCGGCGCTATCCTGTTCATGGACGGCGACGGCCAGCATCCGCCGAGCCTGGTCGAAAAGCTTGTCGCGCACTGGATCGATGACGGCTACGACGTCGTCTATACGGCGAAGGCGCATCGCGACAATGAATCGTTCCTGCGCCGCCAGGCCGTGCGTGGCTTCTACGCGCTGATCAATTGGGGCGCGCGGCAGAAGATCCCCGAGGACGCCGGCGATTTCCGCCTGCTGTCGCCACGCGCGGCGGCGGCGCTGCGGCAGTTGCCAGAGCGCAACCGCTTCTTCAAGGGACTGTCGAACTGGATCGGCTTCCGCCAGATCCGCGTCGATTACGAGCCGGCGCCGCGTGCGCACGGCGTTACCACGTTCAGCCCGGGCCGGTTGATCGGCCTGTCGATCGAGGGACTGACGTCGTTCTCGGTGGCGCCGCTGCGCTTTGCCAGCCTGCTCGGCGTGCTGCTCGCCATCAGCGCCTTCCTGTTCGGCCTCACCATTCTCTGGGAGGTCTGGACCACCGGCAAGCAGGTCCCCGGCTACCCCTCGCTGATGATCGGCATGATGACGATCGGCGGCGTGCAGCTCATCATGATCGGCATTGTCGGCGAATATATCGGCAAGATCCTTTCCGAGCTGAAGGCGCGTCCGATCTATTTCGTCGCCGAGCACAACGAGAAGCGTGCCGATGGCGAGGCGACGGCGAGCGCCAGCGAACGGACCGCCGCCGAATGAACGATGCCGCGCCGCCGCGCCGGATCTGGCTATGCGCCGACGATTACGGGCTGGCCGAAGGCGTCAACCGCGCCATCCGCGATTTGATCGGCCGCGGCCGTCTCAATGCCACCTCGGTGATGGTGGTCGGCGCCGCGATCGGGCGCGCCGAAGTCGCCGCGTTGCAGGAGGTTGCGGCGGCGAGCCCGCGCTGCGCGATCGGACTGCATGCGACGCTGACTGCGCCGTTTCGTCCGCTGACAATGCACTTCAGGCCGGTCGACGGCGGCTTGTTCCTGCCGTTTCCGAAACTGCTGCGCGCGGGCCTGCTGCGGCGGCTCGATTCCGAAATGATCGAAGACGAACTCGCAGCTCAGCTTGCAGCCTTCAAGGACCTGTTCGGCCGCGCGCCCGATTTCGTCGACGGCCATCAGCACACACAACTCTTCCCTGGAGTGCGCGACGCTTTTCTGCGCGCGGTCAAGGAAGCGGCCCCGAGCGCCTGGGTTCGCCAGTGCGGACGCCGCAAGCCGTTGGGCCAACTGCTCAGCGAGCCGAAGGCTTTGGTGCTCGACGTTCTCAGCGCGCAATTTCGCAAGCGCGCCGCCCATGCGAAAATCCCGTGCAACCCCGCCTTCGCCGGCGCCTATGATTTTTCGAAAGAGCCCGATTTCAGCGTGCTGATGGGACAGTTCCTCGAAGGGCTGCCGGAAGGCGGGCTCGTGATGTGCCACCCCGGCTTTGTCGACGAAACGCTCGAGGGCCTCGATCCCCTGACCACCCAGCGCGAGGCGGAACACGCATTTCTGGCAAGCGATCGCTTCCCGACATTGCCGGCGGCGAATAACGTCACATTGAGTTGACCGATATCTGCGAAAGCCGCTTGGCGTTTTGTCGCATACCAAAATTTAATTCGGCCGCCCACTACTTGCGACACAAAGACTTCCTTACATCTTTGGGCGCGTCGATCACGATTCGACGCGAGGGAGAGGGACATGACACCGCAAGAACGCCAACTGATTGACGATCTTTTCAACCGGCTCGCCAAGCTGGAGACAGCCAAGCGCGATCCGGAGGCCATGTCCGCAATCATGGAGGGCCTGCGCAACGCGCCCAACGCGGTCTATGCGCTGGTGCAAACCGCGCTTGTGCAGGACGAGGCACTGAAGCGCGCCGACATGCGCATCCAGGAATTGGAAGCGGCGGCGGGCCAGCAAAACCAACCCGGCGGCTTCCTCGATTCGATGCGCGACGCAATCTTCGGGCAGAATCAGCAGCACGGCTCGGTGCCCAACGTTCGTGCGCCCGACATGGGCAGCCGCCCGACATGGAACAGCGGTCAGGTGCTGCAGCAGACGCAGCCGCCCGGACAATATAACCAGCCGGCCTATGGCCAGCCGTATGGCGCACCGCAGCCGCAGCCCGGCGGCGGTGGCGGCTCATTCCTCGGCACGGCGGCGGCAGCCGCAGCCGGCGTGGTCGGCGGATCGCTGCTGCTCAACAGCATTCGAGGGATGATGGGCGGCGGCAATCATCAAGCATTCGGCGACACGGCAAACCACAGCGGCGGTGTCGAAGACCGCAGGCCGTGGGGCGATCAGTCCGGCGGCGATCTCGCGCGCGAGGCCGGAATCAACGACATCGGGTCGTCGAGCCGACGCGCCGACAACAATGATGATAGTGGTTCGCGGCAGGGATTCTTTGATCAAGGCTCGCACGACGAGGGCGACGACATGGATCATGATGCCGACGGTTTTGACGGCGACGACGGCGGTGACGGCGGTGACGGCGATTACGCCTGACGCGCGTTGCGATGAAAACGAAACGGCCGCCCCAATGGGCGGCCGTTTTGATTTCCTCCGCTGTCGTCCCTGACAAGCCAACGGGTCGCGCGAATGCGCGCCCGATGACAGGCTCCGCGCGATCAGGACCCATAGCCACAGGCGGGTGTTGTGGCAGAGACTCGAGCAGCTATCTCGCGCCACAACGAACGGTGGTGGTTATGGGTCCCTGCGTTCGCAGGGACGACACCGTTTGTTGCGACACGAAGCTAGATCACCACCACTTTCGCGCCGACGCCGACGCGGCCGTAGAGATCGATCACGTCCTCATTGCGCATGCGGATGCAGCCGGACGAAACATTGGTGCCGATGGTCCAGGGCTCGTTGGAGCCATGGATGCGATAGAGCGACGATCCCAGATACATCGCGCGCGCGCCGAGCGGATTTTGCGGGCCGCCTTCCATGAACCGCGGCAGATCGGGGCGGCGCGCCAGCATTTCCGGTGGCGGCGTCCAGGCCGGCCATTCCTTCTTCGCCGAGATCGTCTTGACGCCCGACCAGGTGAAGCCGGGACGGCCGACACCAACGCCGTAGCGCAGCGCCTTGCCGTCGCCCTGCACCAGGAACAGGAACTTGTTCGGCGTATCGATCACGATGGTGCCCGGGCTTTCCTTGCCGTGATACTCGACCACCTGCTTTTCATATTTCGGATCGAGCCGGTGCTGCGCGGGGTCGAATGCTTCCTCTTCCTCGCGCCGCATCGACTGCTGCGGATCCATCGGCGGCAGCAACGCGCGCCGCCCGCCATAGCCGTAATCCGGCTGCTGCTGATAGGCCGGCGCTTGTCGATAGCGTCCGCCCTGCGGCGCATCGCCGAACAGGAATTCGATGAAGCCGCCGCCCATGTTGGAGCGCTCGGCAGAAGCCATGCGCACCGGCGCCGGGTGGCGGGCGTAGATCACGGTGGGCTCAGTTGATGACGAGGCGTCGATCGCTGCAGCCTCACTGGCGAAGCAAAGGCAAGACACGCTCGCGAAGAGCGCAACAAAGATTTTTCCGGACATCGACGTACTCTGTACTGTTCGTCACTGCGGGTTCGCGGCGCGGCGGCGCGACGAACGCCGCTGCGCGCGATCAATACAAATCAAAACCTAATCGGTTTGGTAAACAGAAGCCGCGTTTCGATTCACCACGTCGGCAAGCGCGTCCGGATTTGTCCGGTAGCGTTTATTTTGCGTGAACGCAGGCCCCTCATGGTTAATCGCTGGTGTGCGGCCGCGGGCAAAGCGCCAACGCGCGATATTGCGCTGTGAACCTGACGTTAAATCGCCATGGTTTAAAACACCCGGGCAATGAAGGGGTGGGAAAAACTCATGTCGGTAAATCGCAAACGTTTTCGTATCGAAGCCATTCTGGGCGATGCGCCAATTGTCATGCCTACAGAAGGCGGCGAGATCGGCCCGATGCATCGCGAGATCATGGCCGAGCTGCGCGCGATCCGGTCACAGATGGCCGGCTTCGGCCACGCCCGCGCCGCTTCGACCGAGAGCGCGGACATTATCCGCGAAGTCGCCGAGTCCCACGCGCTTCTGGAAACCTATCGCGCGCAGATCGAGCAGTGCGAGAAGCTGAAGGTCGAGCTCGACCTCATTCACGACGCCATCAACCGCACCAAGCGCGAAATCGCCACCTTGCACGGCAAGAGCTTTGACGGCCAGGAAATGGCTAAGGTCAACGGCGAACTCGGCGCCGTCGTTGGCGGCACCGAACAGGCCACCCAGCAGATTCTGGAAGCTACCGAAGCGATCGACCAGGCGGCGACCGCGCTTTCCAAGAACATTTCTCCGGACCAGCAGAAGCTGCTCAGCGAGGATATCCAGGAACGCGTCGTCTCGATCTTCGAGGCCTGCAATTTCCAGGACCTCACCGGCCAGCGCATCAGCAAGGTGATGAACACGATGAGGTTCATCGAACAGCACATCGTCGAGATGATGGAAATCTGGGGCGGCGTCGACGCCATCAAGGCGCACGCCCCGCCGATCGTCGATACCCGCGAAGGCGATGCCAAGCTGCTGAATGGTCCGAAGTTGGACGGCGACGACGGTCACGCCTCGCAGAACGACATCGACGCCCTGTTCGATTGATCGGGCTGGTTAACGCGCGCTAAACAAAACGCCGGCAGCGATGCCGGCGTTTTTTGTTGCTTGTTGTGTCCGTCCTGCCCCGCCTTCGCGGGGCATCACGGAAGGACGTCTAATCACGCCCGCGGCGCGCAGCGGACATAGACCATGTTGCCATAGCGGACCGCGGCATCCTTTTCGATGAAACGGGTGACCATGACACGGCCGTCGAACGAGACGATCTCGCGGTCCTGGTCGCCGCCGGCCGGGCCGGGCGGGCCGATGTAGTTCTTGCCGCTCGGACTGCCCTTAAGGCGCAGTTCCTGCGGCGTCGCCTGATCGGCCAGATGCATGACCACGCCGCCATTGGCGCCGGCGCCGATCACGTAGGGCTGCTTGCACTGCCCGCGCGCCGCGGCCTCGGTGCGGGCGCGGTCGTTGGGATTCTGAAACGAGGCAAGGCCCCAGCGGCCGACGATCTCGTCGGCGCGGACGGTTGCCGGCATTTCCGGCGCGACTTCCGGCTCGGGCGGCGGACTGGATGACAGCGACGGCAGGCTCGTGCTGCACGCCGCCAGCAAGATCGAAAGTGCCGACGCGATCGCCAGATTGGCAACCGTACGCGCATTACGTGAGCTGATCATCGCATTCCCCCGAGCAATCACTTGGCTGCTCCCGTCAAGCAGCCGATAGGCAGCTGTCAACCAGCCAACCGCAAAAAGCCTGCCGGAGCAATGACGTCGGATAAAATGACGCCGCTGCACCGATTTGGTTTCCGAAGCAGCATCCTATATTGGCCTCACCAAGGCTTTAATCTCCTTGTTTGCTTGACAGGATCGGCGCCAAGACATATTCCCCGGCCCCACGTTTAGCACTCAAATACAACGATTGCTAAGGGTTGTGCTGCCCCGCCCCGGGGCAGCGTCGAATACCGGCATTCCCAGCCATTTTCGAGTGGTACAGACCCGAAACCCCAGGCCTTCCAGAGGAACTTCAAGAGGAGACGTTATGGCTAAAACCAAATTCCGTCCACTGCACGACCGCGTCGTGGTCAAGCGCATTGATGCAGAAGAGAAGACCAAGGGCGGCATTATCATTCCCGACAGCGCCAAGGAAAAGCCGTCGCAGGGCGAAGTGATCGCCGTGGGCCCGGGTGGCCGCGACGAAGCCGGCAAGCTGATTCCCATCGACGTCAAGGTCGGCGACCGCGTGCTGTTCGGCAAATGGTCCGGCACCGAGGTCAAGATCGAGAACGAGGAACTCCTGATCATGAAGGAGTCCGACATCATGGGCGTGCTGACGTAAGGCACCCTGCCTCACCCTGAGGAGGCAGCGAAGCTGCCGTCTCGAAGGGCCCGGCTTTCACAAATCATCCTTCGAGACGCGGGCGATGCCCGCTCCTCAGGATGAGGTCCATTTCCAGGAGCAATTCAAATGGCTGCCAAAGACGTTAAATTTTCCGGCGACGCCCGCGACCGCATGCTGCGCGGCGTCGATGTTCTCGCCAACGCGGTGAAGGTGACGCTCGGTCCGAAGGGCCGCAACGTCGTGATCGAGAAGAGCTTCGGCGCTCCCCGCATCACCAAGGACGGTGTCACCGTCGCCAAGGAAATCGAGCTCGAAGACAAGTTCGAGAACATGGGCGCGCAGATGCTGCGCGAAGTCGCCTCCAAGACCAACGACACCGCGGGCGACGGCACCACCACCGCCACCGTGCTGGCGCAGGCGATCGTGCGCGAGGGCGGCAAGGCGGTCGCTGCCGGCATGAACCCGATGGACCTGAAGCGTGGCATCGACATCGCGGTTCACGCGGTCGTCAAGGATCTCGAGAAGCGCTCCAAGCCGGTCGCCGCCTCCTCCGAGGTCGCCCAGATCGGCACCATCTCGGCCAATGGCGACACTGCGATCGGCAAGATGATCGCGCAGGCGATGCAGAAGGTCGGCAATGAGGGCGTGATCACGGTCGAGGAAAACAAGTCGCTCGAGACCGAAGTGGACATCGTCGAGGGCATGAAGTTCGACCGCGGCTACCTGTCGCCCTACTTCATCACCAACGCCGAGAAGATGACCGCTGAGCTCGAAGACGTCTACGTGCTCTTGCACGAGAAGAAACTGTCCGGCCTGCAGTCGATGCTGCCGGTGTTGGAGGCCGTGGTGCAGTCCGGCCGTCCGCTGCTGATCATCGCCGAGGACGTCGAGGGCGAGGCGCTGGCGACGCTGGTGGTCAACCGCCTGCGCGGCGGACTGAAGGTCGCCGCCGTCAAGGCGCCAGGTTTTGGCGATCGCCGCAAGGCGATGCTGGAAGACATCGCGATCCTGACCGGCGGTCAGCTCATCTCCGATGAACTCGGCATGAAGCTCGAAAGCGTCACCATCAACATGCTCGGCCGCGCCGGCAAGGTGGTGATCGACAAGGAGAACACCACGATCGTCAAGGGCGCAGGCAAGAAGAAGGACATCGAGGCTCGCGTCACCCAGATCAAGGCGCAGATCGAGGAGACCACCTCGGACTACGACCGCGAGAAGCTGCAGGAGCGCCTTGCAAAACTCGCCGGCGGCGTCGCGGTGATCAAGGTCGGCGGCGCGACCGAAGTCGAGGTCAAGGAAAAGAAGGACCGCGTCGAGGACGCCCTCAACGCGACCCGCGCGGCGGTGCAGGAAGGCATCGTGCCGGGCGGCGGCGTGGCGCTGCTCCGCGCCAAGAAGGCGGTCGGCCGCATCAACAACGACAATTCCGACGTTCAGGCCGGTATCAACATCGTGCTGAAGGCGCTGGAAGCTCCGGTTCGCCAGATTTCGGAAAACGCCGGCGTCGAAGGCTCGATCGTGGTCGGCAAAATCCTCGAGAACAAGTCGGAGACCTTCGGCTTCGACGCCCAGACCGAGGAATATGTCGACATGGTCGACAAGGGCATCATCGATCCGGCCAAGGTGGTGCGCACCGCGCTGCAGGACGCTTCGTCGGTGGCCGGCCTTTTGGTGACCACCGAAGCCATGGTCGCCGAACTGCCGAAGGAGCCCGCCCCGGCGATGCCCGGCGGTGGCGGCGGCATGGGTGGAATGGGCGGCATGGGCTTCTGAGCCCCGCCCGTTCCCACGCCAACCAATCGAAGGCCGCCTCCGGGCGGCTTTCTTTTTTGGCTGCCAACTGCGGCTCGGATGTCATGTGAGCACACTGATAGGGCTCCCTCCCCCCTTGCGGGGGAGGGTTGGGGAGAGGGGTAAGCCGCGCATTCGAACGAAGAGATCCCGGGCAGCACGTGCCAAACTACTAACTCCGCGATCAATCTGAGATTCTGATTCTAGTGTCACGCGTTCGTCCGACAGCGGAGCAAGCGGAACCCCTCTCCCTAACCCTCCCCCCGCAAGGCAGGGCTGTCCGGGGAATGATTCACTATGTCGCGGTGCATGCTCGGCGAGACCGAGGCAAATCGGCCTTTTCTGGTTGTCGAGACACAGAAGGCCGAGCATGCGATTTCGCGATAGCATTTTTGGAAGGCTCCTTGAACCGATCAATCGGCGGCAGTTTCAGACAGTTGTGGATCGTCTGGGCGGGGATGCCTACGACAAGTCATTCAAGAGCTGGGATCATCTGGTGGCGCTGATCTACGCGCAGCTGAGCAGGAACGACAGTCTGCGCGGGGTGGTGGCG
>NZ_AXAU01000041.1 GCF_000472965.1 Bradyrhizobium murdochi
AATGTATGGTCCGGCCGCGCGTTGCAAGAGGTTTCGTCAACCTGGCAGATGCGGTCTTGCATCAATGTATCCGGCCTCTGCTTGGAGCGTGTGGTGCTCCGGGCCATCATGGATATCAGCGCGCATGCGAGCTGATTAGCGGACAGGCCTCGACCGGGCCATTTGGGTCACCAGTGTTCGCATGCGCCGGGAAGACCGATCCTCCATCGTCGTCTCATCCTCTCGCAGACCTCGGCGGGTAAGGGATGTTGGTTACCTCATCGATAGCTCCTCACTTCGCGCTGTTCCTTTGTTCGTGCCTGGCGGTCGTTCCTTCGTCCCGGCCTGCGCGCGCAGACGCGCCACGCGCAAGGGCTGTCAAGGCCGGCCGTCGTGCTGTCCTGGCGTCTTGCGCTGGCGCTGCCAGGCCGCGCCTTGACGGCCCCGAGCACGGCGCGAGGATCAGGCAGGTCGGGACGCCGTCTCCTCCGTCTTGACGCATTCGAAGGCGCGTCCCTTGTTGAGAACCGCCCACGCGATCCGGGCGAGCTTGTTGGCGAGCGCAATCGCCAGCACGTTGTGGTGCAATCGTTTCTTGGCGGCTTCGATCCAAGATTTGAGGCCATAGCGCTCCCAACACTTGACCTTGACCAACACAACCCACGCGGCTTGCACGAACAGCGCGCGCAGGTAGCGATTGCCGCGCCTTGATATCTTGCCGAGGATCGTGCGATCGCCGGTCGATATCTGCTTCGGCACCAGTCCAAGCCAGACGCCGAAGTCGCGGCCTTTCGAGAACACGTCTCCAGTGCCGATCGCGGCCACCATTGCGCTCGAGATAAGCGGGCCAATGCCGGGCACCGTCATCAGTGGCTCGCAGGCCTCATCTTGACGGGCCAGCGTTTCGATTTCGCTAGATAGCCCCTCGATACGCGCATCCAGTCGGCACCAGTCTCCCGCCAGATCCTCGATGATGCGCAACATGCGAGACAAGAGCACATCGGTGCGTGTTGCCAGGATACCCGGCAACTCGGACCGCAGCGAATGCAGGCCTTGCCGCACGGCGATACCCCGCTCCAGCAGGAACGCACGGATCTGATTGATGACGCCGGTACGCTGACCGACCAATCGATCGCGGACGCGGTGCAGCGCCTGAAGGTCGAGCTGATCGGCGGTCTTGGTCGCGACGAACTTCATGGTCGGGCGTTGGACAGCCTCGGCGATGGCTTCCGCATCCCGGAAGTCATTCTTCTGTCCCTTCGAATACGGGCGCACGTATTTCGCCGGCATCAGGCGGGCATCGTGGCCAAGCATTTGGAGTTTGCGACTGAGATGATGCGCGCCGACGCAGGCCTCCATACCGATCAAGCACGCCGGCAGGTTGGCGAGCCGCGTTTCCACCTGGCCGCGTGACCACTTCTGCCGCAGCACGATGGCACCGCGGTGATCATGACCCACGATGTGGAACGAGTTTTTGCCGATATCGATGCCGATCACGGCGATCGTCGCGTTGAGTTTCTGAGACATGGCGTGCTCCTTGTCTTGAGCGCCCCTTGCCAGCTTCTCGTGCTGGCAGGGCCGGAGCACGGCCGGACCATCCCATTAGCAGAAGGTCGGCGAGCACAAGGTCGTGCGCTATTTGGTCGCTCCTCCCGGTGGTCAAAATGAGGACACCAGATGTTGGGCGTTTGCGTTTTGGCCCCATCGAAAAGCTTTCTCCAGGAAGCGCTCGTGAGGGATCTGGACCCGCGTACGCATCAAGGCGGCGATGACGTCGTGTTCGATTTCTCCATACGGGTACGGCACGCCGCCACGTCGGATGACGTCGAGAAAACTTCGCGGTGGTGGCCCCGTCCTCAAGAGAGAATAGTGTGGCTGGGAAGCATTGCCATTCCAAAGCGAGTTTTCTGGCGCAAAATCAGACTGTACGACTGCGAGCACATGGTGTTCAATCCTTGGAACTGCCTGCCCGAGCCACAGGCCGCTTGGCAGCGTCAACCGGATGCGCCTTGCGTTCTATCTTGCCTCGCGGCAGGTACGGCGGAAACTGAACATGGTGGGGTCATGAGCAGCCAGCCGAAGCCCGATCGCGGACTTCAGCAGACGCAAGCGCCGCCGAATGTCGAGAATGATGCTCCGCATGCCGAACGCCGGCAGCTCACTGTGGCATTTATCGACATCGTCGGCTCGACACCCCTGAGTGAGCGGATCGATCCCGAGGAGTTCTTCGCGGTTATCAGAACTTACCGCGATATCTGCGACGAGCAGATTCGCCACTACGGCGGTCATATCGCCAGAATGATTGGTGACGGGTTGCTCGCATTTTTTGGCGTCCCGCAAGCCCATGAAAATGATCCTGAACGCGCGGTCCGCGCCTCTCTGGCGATTGCCACGGCGATCAAGGAACACAAGTTTGTGCTGTCGGACGGTAGCTTCGTTCGCCTGGGCGTGCGCATCGGGGTTAACACTGGGGTGGTCGTCGTCGGCAGCGTGCCCGGCGAGCCCCCCGATCGACGGGAAGTGTTCGGCAGCTCGGCACATGTCGCTGCCCGCCTGCAAGGACTCGCCAGTGAGAACGGTGTCGTGGTCGGCTCCAGCACTCACGAGCTGACCCGCGGAACGTTCAGCTATGCGCCGCTTGGCCGGCGATCGCTCAAGGGCGTCGAGGAGTCGGTCGAAGCCTGGCGTGCAGAGGCGCTTGCGTCCAGCGAAAGCAGGTTCGACAGGGCGCGGAGGGCGCCTCTTGCTTCGATGATCAACCGAACCAGCGAAAGCGCATTGCTTGCCGAGATGTGGCAGCAGACCGTAGCGGGCTCGGGGCAGGTCGGCGTCATCTCCGGTGAACCCGGCATTGGTAAGTCACGTTTGATCCGCCAGTTCCGCAGCTCCCTTGATGCGTCTCCGCGTGATGTCTTGTCACTGCAATGCTCGCCATTCCACGTCAACACGCCGCTTGCCCCGGAAATCGAGCGGCTCACGCGCGCGACCGGCATCCAGGAGACCGACGACGCGGAACTCGCATTGGCAAAATTGCGTTCGCTTTTGGCAAGAGCCGTCACCGATGTCGAGCAGGCGCTTCGTTACTACGGAGCGGTGCTGTCGATACCCGCATGCTCGGGATACGAACCCGCGGATCTCGGATCTCCCTCGGAGCGCGAGCGTGCCTTTCAGGTGTTCATCGATGTTCTTCTCGCCGCCTCGCGCAAGCAGCCGATCCTCGGAATCGTCGAGGACGTCCAGTGGATGGACCCGACCACTATCGAACTGCTGGTGCGCGTGATCGCTCACTGTCCTGGCGAGCGGATTATGGTCCTGATCACGCATCGCGATGATTACAGGGCCGACTGGTTGTCGAGCCCGGCCATTCGACAGATTACTCTGCAAAAGCTGGCAGTGCATGAATGCGAGCAGATGGTCGCAGCCGTCGCGGGCAGCGATTTGGTACCGCGCCGGATTACCAGCCAGATCGTGGAAAGAACCGACGGCGTGCCGCTCTTTGTCGAGGAGTTTACGCGGGCAGTCGTCGATTCCGGTGCGGTCCCGCTGGCCGCAGAGAGTCCTGTGCCGAGCGGGAAGTTGCCGCCTCTGGTGCCGGCAAGTATTCACGATTCACTGATGGAGCGCCTTGATCGTCTCGGTCCTGCCAAGCGCGTCGCCCAGATCGCCTCTGTTTTTGGAAGGCGCTTCAACTATGAAGGCATTTTCAGCGTGCTTCCAGGTAAGGGCCAAACGCTGAAAGATTCGTTGCGGGCGCTCGAGAGAGCCGGGATTGTGTATTGTAGCGAGGAGTCTCAAGGCACGGTCTTCACGTTCAAGCACGCGATGATACAGGAAGTCGCCTACTCCTCGTTGCTCAACGAGGAAAGGCGCGAGCTCCATGCGCGCGTCGCATCGTGGCTGCTCCAGGAAGCCGCCATTGGAGAAAGCAGCCAGCCGGCGGTGTTAGGCTATCATTATGCACGCGCAGGCAACATTCCGGAAGCGATCGAGGCTTGGCTTCAGGCGGGCAAATCCGCGCTCCGCAGATCTGCCACCAAGGAGGCCGTGGCTCATCTTCGCGAAGGCCTCTCGCTGATACCCAAGATGCCGGCGTCACCACGGCGCTTCGAGGCTGAAATCGCACTGCAATCCAATTTGGCGATGGCATACACTGCCAACGCTGGGTGGTCTGATCCGAACGTCTATGGCCCCTACAGCCGTGCACTCAAGCTTTGCGCGAGCCATGGCACCATTCGCGAGAAGGCGACGGTCCTGTGGGGAAGCACCATAGCCAAACTGGTCAACTGCGAGCTCACCACGGGCCTCAAGCATACGCAGGATTTCGTGCGGCGGGCAGAAGAGTGGCGCGACGACGAGGCTGCCCTCATGGCCCACACCGCTGCCGTAATCGCCAACTTCTTTCTCGGTCGTTTGGAGCAGGCGAGTGAGCTCGCGGCTCTGGTCAGCGCTCGCTATAATCCGCGTGAGCACGGCAAGCTGGTCCAGATTTATCAGCATGATCCATTGATCGTATCGCTCGTCTATTCCGGACACATCGAATGGTTGTTGGGCCGGCCAGGCCGGGCCAGAGAGTGCTGCATGACGGCGCGGCAGCTCGCGAACGAGATCGGGCATCCGTTCATGCTGGCTTTTGCCTCCATTCTTGGCGTCTCCGATCACTGGTATGAGGGCGATCTTGCGGCTAACCTTGCCAGCGTAAAGCGCGGTCTGAAGGTCGCTGATGAGTATGGCTATCCGATGTACCGGGTTATCGGCCCATTGTGGGCGACCGCTGCGTTGGCGGCACGAGGCCCTGCGCCGGAGGTGCTCGATCAACTGTGCGGCCTCCTCGGCAAACTACCCGCCGAGAATCGGTGCATTCAGATGCCGCTCTATCGAATTCTGCTCGCTACAGAATTCGGACGAATTGGCGAGATAGAAAGGGCTCGAAGCTTCGCTGCTTCGGCTGAGTCCCTGGTGAAGCAAACCGGCGAGCGCTGGGCTGCTCCCGAGATTTATCGGATTCACGGCTCGCTGCTGTGTCGCGAACCATCGCGAGACGACCGGGCTGCCATGCGCTTGTTCAAACGCTCGCTTGCCTCTGCCAGGAAGCTCGGGGCGGTCGGTTGGGAATTGCGCACGGCGATCAGCATCGCGCGCTTGGTCAGCGCCGGAGAGAGCGCATCCGGACGCGCCGAAGCACGAGACCTGCTGATATCGACCCGGGCGAAATTTGCGTCCGCGGAAACTTCCCGCGATCTGCGCGAGGCTGATGACCTGGTGAAAGTGTTGAACCAGTGAATCACGCCTTGCAAGGGCCGCCGAACGACCCTTGGCCTGTTTGGTCGACTCACATCATCTGCGATCCCAAATAGTCGATCGCCTTGAGGCTCGGCAGGAACGTATAGGCGCCGCCCCGCGTCGAGACAAACTCCGGCAATCCCCGCAACCGGATCGTGCCGCCGGATTTGAGCGGCAAGTCGAACCAGCTCGTGCCGGGATCGTTGGCGCCTGAGATCGGATCGTTGGAGCCGGTGGTGCGCGGATCCTGCAGGCCAAGATTCAGCCAATCGTAGGACATGGCCTCGAACTGGGCGCCGAGGCTCGCCCCTATGAAGTTGCCGAGCAGGCCCCGTTCCGGCTCGTCCTGATCACGAGGCTTCGCCGGATCATAGGTATAGGGTGGCCCATAGGGCACGCCGCGGCGAACAAGGCGCCGGCTGTTGTTCGCTATCCGTTGCACGATCTGCCCGCCTCGCGGGTTGCACCGGCGGATATGGGCTCCATGGGGACAGCGGGCATCGCCAACGCCAACGTAGTCAAAGTCCGTGAGATCCGCGTTGGGGTCAGGTGCATCGGCAGACAGTGCCAGCGGCGTGCCATCGCGCCACCGGCCGCACAGGTTGGCGGCGACGATCTCGCGCAGGGCCGCGTGACGTGAAGGGCCTTTGCCGATTTTCTCTTCGTCACCGGGCGGCAGCAACTCGTCGGCTCGCGAGTCCTTGAGCAGATCGGACGCGGCCCGATCTAGATATTTCTCGAAGCCTGCCACGTCCTGCTTCAGCACACGAAAGGCGTTGAAGGTGCCGTTGTGTCCCAACTCTGCGGGTTGAGGAACCCGCCACGTCAAGCCCTCCAGATTGGTCGGATGTCCCAGCAACACGGTGCCGAGCGGCGCCTTGGGTTGTCGGTCGGGATGGCGCTGCGAATCGGGAACCTCCTCGAACCTCGGCTGCGTAATGTTGTCACGATACCCGAAGTGAACAAAGTCGCCTGGGAAATTATACCCCTCGCGTGTGCCGAGCAGTTTGAAGGCCTTTTCGTCAGGGAGCGCGCGTTTCTGGACTTCGTTCAGCTGATCGACGTTCTCGGCGTAGATGGTCGCGATGAGATGGATTCGCTTGGGCTCGTTGAACGGAGCTGGCCAGTTTTCCGGCGCGCTCCGCCCGACGTCCCCGAGCTTCACGGCGCGGGCGGTCATGCCCTCGATGAATTCGTTCGGGAACATTTTAAGCGAAGCGCTGGGCGTGCCGAGGGCGCACAATCCCTCATAGGTCAGGCCAATGTTGAAACAGGTATCCGGCTTCTTTTCCCCCCAGTCCCCGCTCGTGATCTGCGGGACACCGTTGCGGCCCGATACGGAGTCGGCGAGCCAGCGCCGGGCTGCGCTGCGTTCGACGACTTCCAGGATGAGGTAGCGCACGTGCGGCTTGTTGGTGTAGCCGCGCAGGATGTTGCCCTGCAGATCAGCGAGCTTGAACATGGCACTCACCAGCCTAATCCGAGTTGTTTGCGGACCTGAGCCACCGAAAATCCGGGATAGGCACGGTAGCCGCTGCCCAGCGATACGTTCGCATTGGCGCGAAGCTGCAGCACGAGCTTGCGCGGAAGCAGGGTCAGATCGTCATTGACGGGCGATACGGCCCTGTCTCCATTCAAGGCTTCCTGGTCTCTCAGAAAATCGGTGGCGGTGTCCGGCACCTGGTACAGGTCGTGCTCGTGTATCCATTGGATGAACGCCTCGACATTCTTCTCGCAAGGGATCACGGCATCTCCTCCTTCGACGAGCTCGACCACGGCGTTGAACACGCTGCCGATCGTGACGATAAAGTCGCGAATGTAGTTGGTGAAATCACCGTCATAGACGGAGAACATGCAAATATTGTCGTTGACGATTACGAATCGTGCAAAGTGCACCGTGCCGACATTGTCCAATCCGGCAAATATCTGGTCCCTGTTTTTCGCGATCGCCAGGGCTGCTTTCGCGCGGCCGAGCGGCGACCTGTTCTCCTTCTTCAACGGCATGATCAGGTTCATCATGCTCTGCAGATTATCGCCAGGCCGGGCGGATGGGCCAGGACCGCCGGGCAGACGCTTCACCGGCGTGAGCCATGCCCAAATGGGCACCAATATCCATGCCCCCAAGTACTTGAACCAGGGCTTATCGTGCAGCTCGTTTACAAATCTATCGAACCGACCTCCGCCATTTGGCATCAGCTCAACTCCGGTTGAAGAACGGGCACGCAATGCCGCCGCGCATTTCACGCGAGACTTCGTAGGCGTCCCGACGGGCATGGAGGATCGGATCCCCGGATGGTTCGATACCAGGCACGAGTCGCCACGGATTGAAACTGATGTGTTCGCCGGCGGCGGCCTGATCCTTGGGGACACTGGTGAGCGTAAGGGTGCCCATGACGACCCGGACTCGCCTGGCAGGCCAGGGCCGCGTGGGATCATCGATCGCATCGCCCGCTTCGCCGATTGTCATCATCAGCATGAACCGGGCCGGCCACCGCCGCAGCCGGTCGTCAAGTTCCTGGCGCAGATAGTTATCGTCCGGCAGAGCATCGGAATTGGTGTTGCGGACGCCTGCGGCCGGTTGCCAGGAAAAACGAACGGGGCGGCGAACTCCATCTTCACCTTCCACAATGAAGGTGTGGATGGCGTGATAGGCCGCGCGGGCATAACTCACCGGGGCGCCGATCATCTTGAACTCGAACACCCCCAGCTGGGCGAACCGGTGCCGATTGGCGTAACTCAATATTCCCGCACTGGCGTTCGTTTTTTCTCCCGGATACGGGTCGCGACGAGGAACCTTGAGCTGCAGCATGTCGAGAATCTTTCGCCACGGGGATTCCCTTTGATATGATTCATGCTTGTCGAGCTTGGTGAACTCCAAGAAGTCCTCGACATTGCGGGCGAAGAATTCGCGGAGTGTCGTGGCGATCAGGTCGGTTGCCGCCCCGCTCGGTAGGAGGAAGCGTGTCGCCATTCCCCGGACATCGGACCATCCATCATGCTGCTCCGGCCCCCCGGACGCGTTGGAGAATCTCACCTTCGCGCAAATGCGCTGTCCGCTGAAGTGCTCCGCGATGCAATATTTGTGCGCCACATCCGACGCCGTGAAATAGGCGTCCACGCCTACGCCGATCGTGTGAACCGGCCTTTGCCTAGGGTCATGCCTCGGCAGATTGAAAATCATCTCGTCGACGAGCCGCTGTGCTACCGATGCATCGACCATGCCCCTCTCCATCATGGATGGACCGGCAATCTCAGGGTGCTGTTGGCGCCTCTTGTGCTTGTCGATCGAATTCAGCCCATTTGCCTAAATTACATTCGATCGCCGGGTCGGATGTGTGATGTCGTTCACAAAGTTAGCCAAAATGAAGCGCCGCGCAATTCGAACCGAATAGCAAGGTGTGGATCGGCCCGATGGAATGACCCCGCTCAGATCAATGATGTCAGTGGTTTGCCGTGCCGATCGGCGCCGAGACCCCACGCCGACGGTGTCTCCTGGAGATATTGATCAGATCAAAGCCGATCTCCAACGCAAAGCCAGGCTCCCAGGCACCTCGGCTATCCCGGTTCTAACGACAATAAGGATCCACCAGCCGTCTGATCGACGGCCAAGTTCGCACTTCGAATGTTATGGAGCTGGCTGGCCTCGACAGTTACGCACGCTCGTAAGGGTAACCGTCCTTGATGTTGGCATTGAAATAGATGCCAAGAGAGCCTGCTGCCATCAGCCGCTCGTATTCAAACAATGGGACGTTGTAGTAGCGATAGATAGCGCCGCCCTTGAACTCAACCTCCAGAGTCGAAGTATCTTCATCATAGCCGACAGAAGCCAAGTTGGACGAATTTACGGGTTGCCGTTCCAATTCTAATTTCCTTTTTTGCTGTGCTTCCATTTCGGGTTTTGCGCACGCCACGGGCCACTGAGATTCACGTAATCTTCTTTTGCTCGTGGCTTCGTCCATGCCTGCGTGACCCTTGGGTCCTCGCTGCTCGGGCGAGCATCTTCAGGCGGCAACGTCACGCGGCAACGAATTGGTAGCTTCGCCGCCTCTCCAGCAATGATAGCCTCGCCAGTTCTCAAAACCGGCAGACTATCCATAAGGCCGCTAAGGCTATCAGGCAGCGCAGATTGAACTTTGCCGCGGTCGCCTGTGTTGGAGAGCCGCAGGGCAATGAAGGTCCCACATTGCGAAAGAATGGTGTCGTCAATCTCTGACGGCCGTTGACTGACAATCATGGCACCAACGCCGAACTTACGTCCCTCCTTGACGATGCGCTGAACCATCGCTTTAGCAGGGCCGTCAGCATCCTTGCCAAGATATCGGTGCGCCTCCTCCATAACTATGAGTAAGGGCCGCTGACGGCCGCCTTCAGAAACTTCACGCCCCCAAAATAACGCTTCGTACAGGATATTGAGAATGCCACCGACGAGGTGGTGAAGGACTCCGCTAGGTATTCCCGAGAGGTCAAGAATACTGACGGGCTTCTCCGCGCCGATCCAGCTTTCCAGTAGCTCCGGCAAGTCTTTCTTGGCCTCGTCGCCAAGACCTGGCTCCCAGTCTCCGGGGTGAAGCATGAAGTCGTACTGGCGATCGAGCAATCGCGACCTCATTTGGTCGAGCTGCCGGCGGATTGAGAGCACACCTGTTTTATTGGCAAAGGGCGGGGTACTTCCTTGACCCGGCAAGGGATAAGTCGGAGCGATCAGCTTCTCTGCGTCACCGACCTTTTGTATCGCCGAATTAACTTGGGTGTTCTCCTTCCAGGTCTTTATCTCTGGATCAATCAGATCAAACCAAAGCTGCTTCAAACTAAATGGAAGCGGGGTGTCGAACGTAAGCGAATTGATGTCGATGCCGTCAAACTTCCCACCCTTTGCCAGTTGCAATTTCCTTGAAAGAATTTTGTCTGTAATTGTGGTGAAGGCAGGGTCACTAAGTTTTCCTAGCACAAACGCGAGCAGTTCCGTCGTGTCCGTGGCCCAGTAGGGAATAAATAACGGCCTCTCGTCGTCCGACGGAGAGACACGAAAGACCTGCGCGATCTTTTTCAGGGCGGTCGCGTACTCGCCATGAATATCGAGGAGTAGGATGCGCGTGCTAGGAAAGTCGTTCTTGCCGCTAGGCGAATGAGCTATGGCACGAAGCAGGCTCGCGATTGTTGTCGATTTTCCAGAGCCGGTTGATCCAAGCACGGCACTATGTCGGGTCACAAGTTTATCTAGGTCGATACGAACGGGGATGCTCTCTGCTCCGGCGAGCCGCCCGATGACGACTTGGCCCATTTCTCCCGTACCATAAATCTTCGCAAGATCGTCCTCAGTGACCAGATGCACCTCATCATTGATTGCCGGGTACTGGCTGATACCGCGTTCAAAAGCTGTCTCGACAATTTCTCCGACGAGCTGGACGGTCATCCAACGTTCCCCCCGCGAGCTCAAGTTCTCCGCGGCCTCCGGTGTCGCCGTCGCGCCGACCTCTGCTATAATCCCGTAAAGATCATGGTAGCCTTGCGGTATCCGCACGAAGCTACCTACTTGGCCAACGCGATAACTGCGCCCACCGATTATGGCTATGCCCGATGCAACGCCTTCAAACTGACGAACGCTGATCGCCGCTCCTGAGACGGCTCCAACATGCCCAAGTAGCGTTGGTGCAATCATATAGTTGCCCCGGTCGCCGTGGCCGGAACAGACACGCCGACCGGTGTAGCTGCAGCGGGACTGGGAGTGAGGGCTTGCATTGAACGTGATGCCGCGAAGAAGCGTCCGAAAGCCTCAATAGCCCCCAATGTGAACTGTGCGGGCGCGCCTGACGCCGGAACTGACCAATAGGTTGCCCTGATCGGTCCCCAGTCTTTGCTGGGAAGTTCAGTCGAGACCCGCCAAGGCCCCTCGATACCATTTACCACCGCCTTGTCGGGCGCATAGACGCTTAGATTGGGACGGCGTCTCGCCAAGTCACAGGCGCCAATTTCATCGGCAAGGGATTTGTACTGAAAAGCGAACACACTTGCTGATGGGTTCGCAGCTAGACCCTCATCTATACGAGCCGAGACATGCGCGTCCGCGTAGGAGAACCCGATAGAAATAAGCAGGGTATCCGGTGTCGCCAAGAAAGCCCTTAGTCGGTCGAACAGCGCTGCATACGGCGCCTTTTGGGTCTGGTCGTACTTCAGATGCTCTGGAAAGACCAAATGCGTCGCTGCGTCGCTGCCGGTTCGAATCACTTCGTCCTTGCCACTCGCCTTCCAACCGAGAGAACCATGCAGTTTCCAAAGCCTTGTCCAGCGCGGTGGTAGGTCATTTCCAGCAACAGATACAGGATCAAAAAATGGTTCTCGCCCACCAGTGAAGCCGTCGAAGTACGGTGCACGAGCAGCCTCAAAAGCTTCTTCAAAAAGAAGGTCATAGTTCGTCGTAAATATCTCGACAGGATGGTCTCGAGATATTCCGGTAATCCAGTTGACTAGGTCGTTGTAGGCGCTTCCTTTCGCAGGAAGCCGAACATTCACGATTTTCCCGATTTCAACGCAGATGTCCTCGCCGAAGACTTTGAAGCCATCGCCGTCGAGGCCATGTATTTTTGACTTTCCGATTACTTTGCTAAGGGAGCGGATTCGCGAGAGAATCGTTTCAATATCGTGCTTGTCCAACTCAGCTTTTAGTGACGCAATCTGACTGCCATATTTCGGCACCAACGTATCAAGGACCTGCTTCGTGAGCCCTTCAACGGCAGGGATGAGAGGATAGGTGCCATCGTCTTTAGCGGTGCCCGCTCCGGCTCCCGCCCCCACTAATAAGCCGACCCGTTTCCTTCCTTGAGCGATGATGGTCCGCAACGCGGCCATGTATTGGTCTGGGTTGTGAATGCTGAAGCTCAATGCCCCTTCCCCATACAATTTATACGAGTGTTTTAATCCAGCAGCCGTATACGCAGTTTCCGGTTGTGTCACTCAATTTCGACGCGACCTCGCACGATTCTTGTTAGGAAATGCCCCGTCTACCGGGAAATCGCGCACACGCTGAGACGACGTACAAACTGAGCATGGCTGATTAGACTTTGGAATTTTCAAGCAGCGCACGCCCGCACGCCTCAGTCTGAAGATTTGACGAAATAGGCAATCGAGGCGGGTTTGGAAGCCTAGCGAGTGAGCGCCACCGACCTCCAGCAATGCGCTTAACGTGCACCGAACAAAAGAAGAACGCCGCGAGCAAAGGGCGCGACATTCGGTACATCGAAGTGTGGAAAGCGCGATCGCCCGCTATCGCCAGTGTGGTGAACCAACTGAACTGAGCTTAGTCCTGTTCAGGATGCACCGTAAAGCGCGGCAGAGGGAAATTATGAACACGAAGGTCATAGACGCGGGCAGGCGTGAGCCAACCCTGCATTGCCCAAACTGCAACTACGAAATCAAGCTGACCGAGTCTCTTGCGGCCCCGTTGCTCGATGAGTCTCGACGTCGTTTTCAGGAGCAAATAGCGCAGAAAGACGCCGAGGTTGCGCGCAAGCTCGATGCATTGAGGCGAGAGCATCAAGAGTTAGCCGCAGCGCGTACGCAGATCGAGGAACAAGTTCAGCAGCGATTGGCGGCTGAGCGCGTTCAACTTACGACGATTGAGGCTAGGAAGGCCAAGGAGGCGGCTGCAGCCGAGTTGGAGGCAAGGGCAGCCGAAGCAGCTGAGCTTCGCAGGGTACTGGAAGCGAATAACGCCAAGCTAGCAGAAGCCCAGCAAGTTCAAGCCGACATGATGCGCAGGCAACGGGCTCTTGACGAGGAGAAACGCGAGCTAGACCTCACGATCGAAAAGCGGGTTCAAGCATCGATTGATAACGTTCGTGCTAAGGCTCGACAGGATGCCGATGACGCGGCCCGGCTGCGCGTCTCGGAAAAGGATCAAACCATAGAGTCCATGGCCCGAACGATTGAGGAACTGAAGCGCAAAGCAGAACAAGGATCGCAGCAATCCCAGGGAGAAGTTCTTGAACTTGAGTTAGAGGAGCTACTTCGCGGACGTTTTCCCTCGGATGTTATCGAACCGGTCGGCAAGGGTGAGTTGGGTGCCGATGTCGTCCAGCAAGTCAATGGCTCGATCGGCCAGTCGGCCGGCATTATTCTTTGGGAGTCGAAGCGGACAAAGGCTTGGAGCGATACTTGGCTCGCCAAGCTCCGAGACGACCAGCGACGTTGCGGTGCTGACGTTGCCCTAATCATCTCGCAAGCTCTACCCAAGCACGTCCAGCATTTCGACCTCCTCGAAGGTGTCTGGGTCGCACATCCTCACTACGCGATACCGGTCGCCATCGCGCTTAGACAGACGCTAATTGAAGTCAATAACGCACGTCTGGTCCGGCAGGGGCAACAGACCAAGATGGAGCAGGTCTACCACTATTTGACGGGAATGAAATTTCGCCAGCGGGTAGAGGCCGTGATCGAGAAGTTCAACGATATGCGCGATGATCTCGACAAGGAACGCAAGTTCATGGGTCGTCAATGGGCAAAACGTGAAACACAGATTGTGACCGTCATCGAGTCCACCGTTGGCATGGTCGGCGACCTGCAGGCGATTGCGGGCAAGGCTATGCCCGAGATTCCCAGCCTTGATATGCCGTTGATTGAGAACTCGGCTGACCTTGAGCGGAAAGCCTCGTGACAGTGGAATGCTCGATTGGACACACCATGGCGACAATGGTCGGGCCTAGCAAACCAACATGCAGCGCCGATATCGAACCAATCTCCGCAACAGCGAAGTATCCACGGACGAGGCGGGAGAGTTCTGACGATTTGCCTCGCGAGTTCCGCGAAACTTGCAGTCCGAGACGAGATCAAGCTCGAACCGCCAGGATATCCAGCTCGTTCTTCTCGCGTCCCGCAGGGATATAGTTGGGAGGCTGGGGCGGCGGTTATCGGTTGAGGGTGAAGGATTCAAACTGACCGCACCTTCAAGAGTTGGATTTCCCGAGAAATCCCGTTTCGTACCCTTCGGCGCGGTACGAAGGTTCCGGAGAAAAATCCGTTCTCCAGCGCCCTAAAGGGCCTACTTGGGCGCGCGGCAGGATTCTCCGGCGTGAAAAATGTTCGAGAACAGCCGGATTTTGGCGCTCATTTGCACCTGGAAGTACGGCTCGCCTTCGCCGGGTGGCGGAGGGAGAGGGATTCGAACTGGCGGTACGTGTCGTTCGGCGCGTGGTGTCTCAATGGCCGTCCCAAACAAACAAGGAGGCGCTCGTCGAGCCGCATTGTCGCCCAGCCCTGCCGATCACATTGTCGGGATTAGATGTCCGCCGGCATCGGAAAAACACCGTTTGAAAAACCGTTTTAGTTCGGCCGTCTCAAACGGTTTCTTTCGCTAAGTCTCTGAGAAGCTTGGTGGGCGCACCAGGGCTCGAACCTGGGACCCGCTGATTAAGAGTCAGCTGCTCTACCAACTGAGCTATGCGCCCGGATGTTTTAAGTCCGGCAAGCCCTCGCGAGAGGGCGTCGTTTAGCAAAGCGATCCCGGGATGTCCAGCAAGCTGGACGGAGTTTTCCCGGGGCTTTGGCTGAGAGCCGGAACGGCGAAAAGCCGCTGGATTTCAGCGGCTTCCGCTCGTGTTTTGATCGGACACCGATCAGGAGCGCCTCAGAGCCGTTCGGGGCCGCCCCGGTCCGGGCCGCCGTCCCGGTCATACCTGTTCCGGTCATAGTCGCGATGGCGATCGAAGTCGCGGTCCATGCGCCAGTGCTCGCGGTGCCGCCAGCCTTCCCTGCCCCGGTCCATACGGGTCAGGACGGCAAGCCGGCGTTTCTGGCTGTCATCCAGCGTCTTGTAGAGCGGGTCGGCCGCGTCCGCGATCTTCTTCATCGCGGTAGCCGTTGCCGACATGGTCTCGGCGCGCTCGCGCAGCCGCGTCACCGGATCGTCCGGCCCCTGCTGGCTGGAATCGTCCCGCATCCGCGCATTGGCGCGATCGATCCTGAGCTTGGCGAGCTCCCGGACCGCGGCCTCGACTGGCGGCCACAGCTTTTCCTGGTCGGCCGTCAATTTGAGACCGGCATGAACGGCCGCGATCCGCGCATCGGCATACGCCGCCCGATCCTCCGGGCTCATCCGCATATGGCCGTAGCCCCAATGGCGGTGTTGGGCATAGACGGCGGTCGAGCTGGCGATGGCAAGAACCGCGACGGCAGCGATGGTGAATTTCCTCATGCGAACCTCCTTGAAAGGTTGCATGAAGATGATCCTGCGTCAGTCGGCGTTCAACTTAAGGATTGGCAAGGGAGGCTTCCCTTACCAAGATGTAATGTGACCCGTTTGATCCCACCGCAATGCGATATTGCTAGAGCATCCCCAACGCACGCGGCAGCCACAACGAGAGCTCCGGCACGTAAGTGACGACGCCGAGGAAGATCAGCATGGTCAAAAGCCACGGCCACACCGCGATCGTCAGTTCGGTGATGCCCATCTTGGCGATGCCGGAGGCGACGTAGAGGTTGAGCCCGACCGGCGGATGGCACATGCCCACCTCCATATTGACGACCATCAGGATGCCCAAATGCACCGGATGGATACCGAGCTTGACCGCCACCGGAAACAGGATCGGCGCCATAATCAGCACGATCGACGACGGCTCCATGAAGTTGCCGGCGAGCAGCAGCAGCACGTTGACGATCAACAGGAAGATAATCCAGTTGACGCCGACCGAGGTGATCCAGTTTGCGATGTGCTGCGGAATGTTTTCATTCGCCATCAGGAACGAGAACAGCACCGCATTGGTGATGATGTAGAGGATCATCGCGCTCATATTGGCCGAGCCGAGCAGCACCTTCGGCACGTCCTTGAGCGACATGTCGCGATAAACGAACACCGCAATCACGAAGGCATAGACCGCGCTGATCGCCGCCGCCTCCGTCGGCGTGAAAATGCCGGCGTAGATGCCGCCTAGCACGATCACGATCAGCAGCAATCCCCACATGCATTTGCGGAACGCCGCAAAGCGTTCGCCCCAGCTTGCGCGCTGCAGCCGCGGATAATCGTTCCTCCAGGCGCGGTAGAAGGTGGTCAACCCAAGCAGCATCGCCAGCATCGCGCCGGGGACGACGCCGGCCATGAACATCTGGCCCACGGATGCCGACGATACCCGCTGGCCGGCGGGATCGAGCGCGATGCTGCCGCCGGTCGCCACGCAATAGATCACCATCACGATCGAGGGCGGGATCAGGATTCCGAGCGCGCCGGAGGTGGTGATAACGCCAGCACCGAAGCGCTTGGGGAATCCCTGCTTCACCATCGCCGGCAACATGATCGCGCCGATCGCGATCACAGTCGCGGGCGACGAGCCGGACACCGCGGCGAACAGCGCGCAAGCCATCACGCCGGCGAGCCCGAGGCCGCCATACCAGTGCCCGACCATGGTCGTCGCGAAATTGATCATGCGTCTTGCGACGCCGCCATGGGTCAGGAAGTTGCCGGCGAGAATGAAGAACGGGATCGCCATGATCTCGAAATTGTCGATGCCGGTGAACAGTTTTAGCGCCACCGACTCGGTCGGCACGTTCGTCATCGTATAAATGAACGTGAGCACCGTGAGACCGAGCGCGATCGAGATCGGCATGCCGGTCAGCATCAGCAGGATCAGCAGTCCGAAGATGATGAAGGAGGTCATCGCGTCACCTCCGCGGCGCCGGCACCGGGCGCATCGACGTCGACGCCCTCGACATGGGCGTGGTCATGGTGCGGAAGTTCGCCCGTGAAGAAGTAGCGATACGCGACCTGCAGGAAGCGGAAGCACATCAGGTAGGAGCCGAGCGGAATGCAGAGATAGACGAACCAGCTCGGGATCTCGAGGTCGGGCGACACCTGGTCGGTGTAGTAGAGCCCGTAGACGAAATGCGCGCCCATGGTGCCGATGACGGCGGTGAAGAAGGCCCCGCAAAGCAGTCCGAACAGCACGATCGCGTTCTTCCAGGGCGATTTGATCTGGTTGACCACGACGTCGACGCCGACATGGATGCCGGTGCGGACGCCATAGGCGGCGCCGAACTTGGCGACCCACACGAACATGTAGATGCATAGTTCCTGCGCCCAGGACAGGTTGATCGGGAACAGGATCGGAAACAGGAAGGGAACGCCGAGCAGATAGCGGTGGCAGACGGCGAGGAAGATGATCAAGGTCGCGAGCGCCATCAGCGTCGCGATCAATACCTCCTCAAGCCGGTCGAGGATGCGAAGCAGTATCAATGTCCCCCCTTCAGGTCAGGCTTTTACGACGCCTCACCTTCCTTCGCGGCCGTGTGTGCCGAGCCCCCAACATACAAGGGCTTCCATGCCTTCGCACGGAAGCCCGACAACGTCGTCTCAGTTGGTTGCGCCCTTGGCCTCCTTCATGAACTCGTCGATCAGCCCCTGGCCGACACGACCGGCGACGTCTTTGTAGACTGACTCCATCGCCTTACGCATGGCCGAGTCCTGTTCCGGCGTCAGCTTGATGATCTCGCTCTTGCCGGTCTTGACGATCTCGGCGAGCGCGTCGTCGTTTTCCTTCTGCGACTGGCCGTTGCCGTAGGCGGTGGCTTCCTTCATCGCCTTCTCGCACTGGGCACGGACGTCAGCCGGCAGGCCATCCCAGAACTTCTTGTTCACGACCACGATGTAGCCGATATAGCCGTGATTGGTGTTGGTGATGTACTTCTGCACCTCGTGCATCTTCTGGGTATAGATGTTCGACCAGGTGTTCTCCTGCCCGTCGACGACGCCCGTCTGCAGCGCCTGATAGACTTCCGAGAACGCCATCACCTGCGGCACCACGCCGAGGCCACGGAACTGGGCTTCCAGGACCTTCGAGGACTGGATGCGGAATTTCAGGCCGCGATAGTCGGCCGGCGAAATGAGCTTCTTGTTGGCGCTCATCTGCTTGAAGCCGTTATCCCAGTAGGCGAGACCGGTCATGCCCTTCGGCTCGAGCAGCTTGAGTAGCCTGGTACCCAGCGGCCCGTCGGTGACCTTGCGCACCGTGGCTAGGTCGGGAAGGATGTAGGGAAGATCGAACACCTCGAATTCCTTGACCCCGATAGGGCCGAATTTGGCGTTCGAGGGCGCCAGCATCTGCACCGCGCCGAGCTGCAGCGCCTCCAGCTCTTCCTTGTCCTTGTAGAGCTGCGAGTTCGGATAGACTTCGACCTTGACCTTGCCGTTGGTGTATTTCTCGGCCAGTTCCTTGAATTTCTCCGCCGCCAGCCCCTTCGGCGTGTTGGTCGCCACCACGTGGCTGAATTTGATCACGATCGGCGACTGCGCCGCGGCCGGTCCGACCAGAGTCAATGCCGCGATCGATGCCGCAGCCAAAATCAGTTTGCGCATGTATCCTCCCAGACTTTTTTGCAGAACGCGAATGAGACGTTCCGCAGCTTGCATGCCAGTTGCATCAATACAGACAAGCCTGCCGAATTGCCATTGCCCGTTAGCAGGGGCCCACCGGCATCCTTTGCTGCACTGCGAAAGTCGACCAGCACCCGCGGTTAGAGATCGTGCCGAACCTGAGCAGGCGTCGTCCAATAAACCTTCGCTATGTCTGGTTTCCTCCGAACGAAAGGCTTGGCCTGGAGCAGTTTGTAGAGTTTGTAGGATGGTGGAGCCAACGGGTCGCGCGAATGCGCGCCCGATGACAGGCTCCGCGATACCCATCAATGCCGGTGCGCGTGATGATGGGTTTCGCTTCGCTCGACCCATCCTACGCAGACTGTCGTCCCCGCGAAGGCGGGGATCCAGTACGCCGCGGCTTCTCGGTTCAATTATTGGCGCCTCTGGAATACTGGATCGTCCGCCTTCGCGGACGATGACAACTGAGTATGACTTCGCGATCTCGCCGCACTATCTGCGCGAGTTTTGCTCTTAGAACTTCCCGCCCTCATTCAGAGGGCGCAGGGAAGACCGGGTGCTTGCTGCACCCGCGGTCTCGTGTGCAATTGCGCAAAGCAAAAGCGCACACGAGCATACAGGTACAGCGGGAGCATCCCGGCCTTCCCTGCGCAATGGCTTTACGGCTTACTTCGTGCTCTTCCCGGAGAACGGCTCTTTTGCCACCGTCGCCCCCGAGAAGCTTCGCTTCTTGAGGACTTAATGCCAGCACCGCGACATCAGGACCACACGACTTCGCCGTACGCCTCCGGCGCGTACGTCTAGCGCGCCTTCCGCGTCCATCGCATCTCACCGCACGTTCGTGACGATCGCGAGCGCCCCTCAATGGGTGAGACGGGCGGAATATGCGACTGATTTGCCTCTCGCGTGAAGCGGAATATTTTTGATTCCCAGGCTTGACACGATTTCTGAAAATCAGAAGTGATTTGCCTCGTCGTGCTGATTGGTCGCAGACGTGCACTTGACACCGCTTACGTAGGACGCAAAGCGTTCTGCAGATCGCAGGAGCCTGCTATTTCGTCGCCTCGTCCGTGATGTCGTTCAAGACCTTCGCAAACGCCGCGTAGTTGGGCGGGGTCTCCAGTCCATGCCGCGGATAGATTGTCTTGTACAGATAGTCGGCTGAATTATAAGACAGCCATACCTTGCCCTGGTCATCCTCCCAAACAAGCGCCTTCGGAGGATTGTCGATCGCGAGCTTTGGCGTCTTCGCCATTACCGGCGTGCCGAGTTTCGGATTGCCGAAGATGAGCACCGTGCGCGGGCGCATATCGATGCCGAACTTCTTCCCCGCAGCGGCGTGGTCGATTTCGGTGAACACAATGAAACCGGCGCCCTCCCTTGATTTGACGGCCGCCTCAAACCGCGAAATCGTATCCTTCACCGAATAGTTGCTCGACTTCGTAATGATACCGTCATCCGCGAAAGCGGGTGTTACAAACAGGAGTGTCAAGAAAGCGACAATGAGTCTCATCGGACTTCTCCTAACTGGGGTTTCCAATTTTCAGTAACCGGCACCACCCTTTGTATGCAGCTCGCCGACAGGTCTAGAACCGCGTGATCAAATTAGTCAGCCATTCCGGCGAAACATCGACCAGGAATGCTTCGAGCGCCTTGTCCGCTCCCGAGATGACGAGCATGCCTGCGACGAGCAGCAAAAGACCGAGCGCGGATTTCATTCCGCTACCCGCGGCCAGCAATCGGCCGCGCCAGCGCGCCATCGTTTCCCGGGAAAGCCATCCCAGCGCCAACAAAGGCAGTGCCGCGCCGATACCGAACGCGAGCATTGTCAGTGCCACCTGACCAAGATCCTTGCCCTGGGCGGCCAGCAACGACGCTGCTCCAAGCGTCGGCCCTACGCAAGGGCTCCATACGGCGCCCAGCAGGACCCCGATCCAAAACTGTCCGGCAACACCGCTTGCGCGGCTCGTTGCCAGCCTGCTGTCGGCCCAATTTCCGATCGGGCCCGCTGCAACCGCGATCTGCGCCTGTAGCCGCGGAGCGACGAGCACGATGCCGACAACCATGATCAGCGTCGCCGCGACGTAGCGCAGCCGGTCGGCATCCAATCCGATCGAGTGACCGGCCGTCGCCAGAAATAATCCGATGCCGGCAAACGAGAGGCACAACCCGGCAGCAAGCGCCAAAGGTCCCTGACGATGGCTCGATGCCGCGGTAGCCAGCACGATTGGAAGGATCGGGAGCACGCAAGGTGAAAGGATCGAAACGATTCCTGCGAGAAACGCCAAAATCGCACTGCCGATCGTCATCGCCGCTTCCCCATCTCCAGGTCACCCTTCTCCAAGTCACCTTTGCCGGCACGCTTGACGACGAAATCAGACGGCTTTTCCGACCATGGCGAAGATCGAATCCCGCTTGGTATCGCCGACCGAGCGGGCCGCCTCCTTGTCGCCCTTGAAGGCAATCAGCGTCGATTGCGCACGGACGCCGAACCGTTTGAGCAGGTCCTTCTGGCTATCGAAATCGATGACGAAATAGACGAGTTCCTTGAACTTTGGATCAGCCCTTAGATCGCTCAGGATCGGCGCCTGCGCTTTGCAAGTCGGGCACCACGGCGCATGAACCGCAATCAGAATTGGCTTGCCGGCTTTCTGGGCCGCGGCGAACGCCTTGGCATCGAACGCATGCGCGCCCTCCGCGAAAGCCGGCGAAGCGGCGAGCGTTCCGGCAGCGAGCACGGCTCCGAGCATGAATCGGCGGGTCAGCATGGTATTCTCCTCGTTGATCTGGATGAACTACGTTTCGGAGGCCGCCAATGTTACGCGCCCGCACCAGCAACGGGATATATTTCGCAGGGCTCAAGACTGAGAGGTTCCAGGCAGCCGCGGCAAAGGTTAGCGCGCCTGCGTCGGGTCACCGGACAGGGTTCCCGCGGGCAATGGTCGGCGCTTATGCGCCTCGCAGGTCAGCGACGGTGAAGCAGCCAAACGAGCCGCGGTTGCTGGAAGTTTCGTAGGGTGGGCAAAGCGAAAGCGTGCCCACCATCAAGAAGCGCGCTCGATGATAGATGGTGGGCACGGCGCTATCGCGCCTTTGCCCACCCTACGACCCCGCGTGGCCTCAGCCTGCCACGGCCGCTGCCGGCATGTCGCGCTGGCGCTTCATGACGATCTTGTTGAGCGCGCCGAGATAGGCCTTTGCCGAGGCGACCAGCGTATCCGGATCCGCTGCACGGGCGCTCATTGAGCGCCCCTCATGGGAGAGACGCACCGTGACTTCGGCCTGCGCGTCAGTGCCTTCGGTCACGGCGTGAACCTGGTACAGCTCCAGTTTCGCTTCGTGCGGCACCAGCCGCTTGATGCAATTGAAGACGGCATCGACCGGGCCGTTGCCTTCGGCTTCCTCGATCCTGATCTGGCCTTCGACGTCGAGCTTCATGGTGGCGCGCTGCGGGCCATGGGTTCCGGCGATTACCGTCAGCGAGGTGAGCTTGATGCGATCGTGCGAGGCCGCCATTTCCTCGTCGACCAGCGCCTCGATGTCCTCGTCGTAGATGTCCTTCTTGCGGTCGGCCAGCGCCTTCATCCGCGCAAAGGCATCTTCGAGCTGGTTCGGGCCGAGCTTGTAGCCCATTTCTTCCAGCTTGTGGATGAACGCATGACGCCCCGAATGCTTGCCCAGCACCAGCGACGACTGCTTCAGGCCGACCATCTCGGGCCGCATGATCTCGTAGGTGGAAGCGTCCTTCAGCACGCCGTCCTGGTGGATGCCGCTTTCGTGCGCGAACGCGTTACGGCCGACGATTGCCTTGTTGTACTGCACCGGGAACGAGGTCGCCGCCGATACCAGCTTCGAGGCGCGCGTCAACTGCGTGGTGTCGATCTTGTTCCACCACGGAAACTTGTCGTTGCGCACGTTGATCGCCATCACGATCTCTTCGAGCGCAGCGTTGCCCGCCCTTTCGCCGATGCCGTTGACGGTGCATTCGACCTGGCGCGCGCCGCCGGCGATGCCGGCCAGCGAATTCGCCACGGCCATGCCGAGGTCGTTATGGCAGTGGACGGAAAAGATCGCCTTGTCGGAGTTCGGCACCCGCTCGATCAGCGTCTTCATGAAGTGGGTGTATTCCTCCGGCACGGTGTAACCGACGGTATCGGGAATGTTCACCGTGGTTGCGCCGGCCTTGATGACGGCCTCCACGATGCGGCAGAGGAAATCCATCTCGCTGCGGGTGCCGTCCTCGGCCGACCATTCGACGTCGTCGATATGGTTGCGGGCGCGGGTGACATTGGCGATCGAGGTTTCGATCACCTGCTCCGGTGTCATGTTCAGCTTGACACGCATATGCAGCGGCGAGGTCGCGATCACGGTGTGGACGCGGCCGCGCTTTGCGAACTTCACCGCTTCGGCGCAGCGGTCGATGTCCTTGGGATGCGCGCGCGACAGGCCGGCGATCACGGCGTTCTTGGAGCGGCGGGCAATCTCGCTGACCGCCTGAAAATCGCCTTCCGACGTGATCGGGAAACCCGCCTCGATGACATCGACACCCATGTCGTCGAGCATTTCGGCGACCTCGAGCTTTTCCTCGAACGTCATGGTCGCGCCCGGGCATTGCTCGCCATCGCGCAAGGTGGTGTCGAAAATAACGACGCGGTCCTTCTCGGACTTATTCGCTGATGTCATATACTGAATTCCTTTTGGGGTCGTAGCGCCATCTCTCATGGACGCTGAAGGGTCTGGTGATCTCGCTCAAAACCCCTGAGTGCCCAGGCGCAAACGCCCAGACGGCCCTCAGGGGCCGATAAGAAGCAGAAGCCCGCCAAGAAGCAGGGTGGGCGCGGACGCAGCCGGAATCGCAGGGGCAGCCTTGGCCGCTCCACCCCGAACTCCGTACCTTTCGCTGCGAATCAGCATTGCCAGACCCTTAAGGACGCTCAAGTCTCGGCCAAAACCATTGACGGTTCGTTGCCGGGACAGCGTTCCGAGCCTGTTTTAGACGAGAATTGCCGCCCGCCGCAATGCCAAAAGAGGGTCAGAAAGGGTGACCTAACGGCCGAGGAAAGTCGACAGAACAGCCCGGGAGCAGAAAACACCGTTCCGGCGTTACCAGCCCATAGCTCAGCGTGATCAGCCGATGGGCGTTGAGACCGAAATCAAGTTCCGTATGCCTAAGCGCAATCTCGGATCCAATCCCAGATTGACGGTGCCCGGCTGCAAAATCGGCAAGGGCTCGGAGAACGATCTGCTGTCGACCTATTTCGACACGCGGAACCACAAGCTGAAGCGGCGCGGACTTCTGCTCCGGGTCAGGCAGGCGGACGGCAAGCACATACAAACAATCAAGCAGACGTCCGGCGCGCAATTCGGCCGTGGCGAGTGGGAAACCGAAATAGCAGGCCGTACCCCCGATCTCGCCGAGGCGAACGGCACGCCGCTTCAGCGGTTTGCCTCGAAGAAGCTGCGCCGCAAGTTGAAGCCGATCTTCGAGACCGCGGTGCATCGCATCACCATGCCGGTCCGCACCAAACGGAGCGAACTGGAACTTGCCATCGATCACGGCAGGCTTGTCGCGGCCGGCCATACAAGCCGCATCGAGGAGGTTGAACTTGAACTGAAAAGCGGTCCACCAAGCGATCTGTTTCGCGTCGCGAAGGCGCTGGAGCGAAAGCTTGCGGCTGAGCTTTGTTTGAGGGCGAAGGCTGACGAGGGCTACGATCTCGTCGACGGCAAGCGCGCTCAAGCTGTTTTTGCCGAGCCAATCGAACTTGGGAAGCGAATGACCGTCATCGAGGGCTTTAAGGTCATCGCCCGCTCCGCGCTTCGCCATTTTTCCGGAAATGTCGACGCCGTTCGCAAGCTTGATCCGGAAGGCGTGCATCAGATGCGCGTGGGCTTGCGCCGCTTGCGTGCGGCCATCTCGCTGTTTTCGAACGCATTGCCGCAGACGAAAACCGAGGAGATCAAGACAGAGCTCAGGTGGCTGACAAACGAACTTGCTCGCGCGCGCGAACTCGATGTCTTCCTGGAGGAGAAGATTGGTCCAGTCGCCCGCGAAATCACGCCGCAACGGGGCGGCAAAGCCATCGCGAAGCACTTTGCCGAGAAACGCGCTGAGGCGCTCGCGCAGGCCAGAAGGGCCGTCGATTCGCCGCGATGCCGCGCGCTGCTCGTCGATGTGCTCGAGTGGATCGAGGCGCAGCACGGCCAGACGGACGCCGCAAACAGCGACCTTGGCGAGTTCGCCGCAGAGCTTGTGAATCGGCGGCTGAGAAGGGCACACAAGGACGCAGGAAAATTGCAGAAGATGACAGCACCCGAGCGGCACAAATTCCGGATCAGGATGAAGAAGCTGAGATATGCGGCCGAGTTCTTCGAAAGCCTTTTCCGCAGCAAACGCGAGCGAAAGGTGCTCGCGCGTCTATCGAAACACACGAAGAAGATTCAGGATGCTCTGGGCTCGCTCAACGACTTCATTGCGGACCGAAAGATGGCCGCAGAAGCCGCGCTCAAAGCGCCATCGCAAGACCGGCGCGCCCGCGCCTATGTTTCTGGCATTATCGTCGGCCGCGAGGAAGAGCAGGCAAAGCCGCTCATGAAAGCGGCCGCAAAGGAGCTGCGTGCACTTCGCCATCTTTCGGGACCTGGCTGATGCTGTCGCCGCACGTATTCGGGCTGCCCCGCTCGCGATCGCTCGTCAATCTCGCTGCCTGCGCACTGTGGCGCGCAAGCTCGACGGTGAGCGGCCGTAGAGCTCGGAGAACGCGGCGTTGAAGCGGCGGACGCTGCCGAAGCCCGCACGGAAGGCGATCTCGGTCATCGTGTCGTCGGTGGTATCGAGCAGCCGCTTGGCGCACTGGATGCGGCGGGTATTCGCGACCTGCTGCGGGCTCGCCCCGACATGGCGTTCGAACAGGCGGGCGAGATGGCGCGAGGTGATGCCAAGCTTCTCCGCCAACGCGGCGACCGATCCGCGCTCCAGCGCGCCGCCATCGATCAGTTTCAGCGCACGCGCCACCGTGGAGCGCGTGCCGTTCCAGGCCGGGCAGAACGGTGCGGTCTCGGGGCGGCAGCGCAGGCACGGCCGGTATCCTGCCGCCTCGGCCGCCGCAGCCGTCGGGTAATAGCTGACATTGCGCGTCAAAGGATGCTTCACCGGGCAGACCGGACGGCAATAGATCCGCGTGGTCCGCACCGCCGTGAAGAAGCGGCCGTCGTAGCGCGCGTCGCGCCGCAGCCGCGCGGCGTTGCAGACCCCAAAGCTCAGCATGCCCGAATTCTAGCGTATCGCGCGGCCGATGAAAGTGGGCGCGGATGATGAGGTCCGATTCCGGCCAGCGGCAACGGCTGGAGTGCCTTAGATCGACGACGATCGAATTTCACTCTCCACCAAAGGCAACCACATGGATAATCCGACAGCCAAGGACGTCGTCCTCAACGCCTGGAAGACATTCTCGACGCGTGACGCCGGCCTGATCGCATCGCTCTTCACGGCGGACGCCGAATGGATCGCCCCTCGCGGCAATGCGACGGCGGTGGCGCTTGCGCATACCGATCACATGATCGGCCCCGACCAGATCGCACGCTTCATCGCCTCCGAGATGCACCGCCTGTTCTCCGCAATCGACATCTCGTTCCGCGCTGTCCATGTCGACGGCGACACGGTGATCATTGAAGAGCGGATGCGCGCGACACTTCCCGAAGGACGCCCGTATGACGTCGATTATTGCTTCGTCTTTGTCGTCGCAGGCGGTCGCATCAAGCAGGTTCGCGAGTACATGGACACGCGAAAAGGCTGGCGAATGATTTTCGCGGAAGCGGCGGAGTGACGTGGCGGCCCGCTCTGTGAAGGACGCACCAGCGGCAGGGTTCCCTCCCCCCTTGCGCAGGGCTGTCCGGGGAATGATTCACTATGTCGCGGTGCATGCTCGGCGAGACCGAGGCAAATCGGCCTTTTCTGGTTGTCGAGACACAGAAGGCCGAGCATGCGATTTCGCGATAGCATTTTTGGAAGGCTCCTTGAACCGATCAATCGGCGGCAGTTTCAGACAGTTGTGGATCGTCTGGGCGGGGATGCCTACGACAAGTCATTCAAGAGCTGGGATCATCTGGTGGCGCTGATCTACGCGCAGCTGAGCAGGAACGACAGTCTGCGCGGGGTGGTGGCGGGCTTCAATGCCAATC
>NZ_AXAU01000005.1:0-337500 GCF_000472965.1 Bradyrhizobium murdochi
CCCGTCGATCCATCGCCACCATCGACAAGCCCCCACCCATCAATCCCAGCATTCGCAAACCTCCAACCTCCCCAAACCAGATGGAGTTCTGCTATGGCTGATCTTCCCCGGACAGCCCTGCCCCTTGTGGGAGAGGGTGGACCGAATGAGCGTAGCTCATTCGAGACGGGTGAGGGGTCTGTCTCCGCGGAAACAACCCCTCATCCGCCTTCGCTCCGCGAAGGCACCTTCTCCCACAAGGGGAGAAGGGAAGGAACTACTCCCCCGCCTGCAGCTTGCGCGGGGCGGGGAACAGTTCGGGGGTGCTGTTCTTGACGAAACGCGGCACTTCCACCGGCGCATCGGTTTTGCTGAAATCGAGTTCCTCGATCCGTCCGGCACGCTTTTCGATCTTGTCAGCGGAGATCAGGATCTGGCGGACGTCCTCGTTGACGTCGCTAAAATGCTTTTGCAGCTTCAGCACGCGGTCGCGCAAGCGGCCCAGATCGTCGCCGAGGTTGAGAACTTCGGTGCGGATCTGGTCGGCGGCATCGCGCATGCGCGCGTCTTTCAGGATCTGCTGCATCACCTGGATCGCCAGCATCAATAGCGAGGGCGACACCAGCACGACGCGGGCGCGGTAGGCTTTCTGAATCACGTCGTCAAAGCCGTCGTGGATTTCGGCATAGACCGATTCCGACGGCACGAACATCAGCGCCGTATCCTGGGTCTCGCCGGCGATCAGGTACTTCTCGGCGATATCATTGACGTGTTTCATCACGTCGTTGCGCAGGCGCTGCGTGGCGAATTTGCGCTCCTCGTCGCTGCGCGCGTCGTGCAGCGCGGTCATCGCCTCCAGCGGAAATTTGGCGTCGATGCAGAGCGGGCGCTGATCCGGCAGGAACACCACGCAATCCGGCCGCTTGCCCGAGGACAGCGTGTATTGGAACTCGTAAGAACCCTGCGGCATGCCGTCCTGCACGATTGCTTCCATCCGCGCCTGGCCGAAGGCGCCGCGCGACTGCTTGTTGGCGAGGACGTCGCGGAGCGTGGTCACTTGAGAGGTCAGGTCGGTGAGGTTCTTGTGCGCATTGTCGATGATGCCGAGCCGCTCATGCAGCACGCGCAAGCTATCCATGGTGTGGCGCGTGGTCGCTTCCATCGACTGGCCGACACGGTGCGTCACCGAATCCAGCCGCTCGTTGACCGCGCGCGCCATCTCGGCTTGGCGTCCGGCCAGCGCCTGCGCCATCGCGTCGACCCGCCCCGTCGATTCGCTTTGCGCCCGCAGCATCTCGCTCAGCCGCTCTTCCAGCTCGTCGGCGCGGATCGCCTGGGCCATTGCCAGTTCCGCGCCGCGACGGCCGGAGCGGGCGATGACGATGGCAATCGCCAGCAGCAGCACCAATGCGAGCGCCGCGAAGCCCGCCAGCGCCTCGCCCACGTGAATCGGCAGGTCGCCGACGGTGAAGAGAATTTCCTTCATGTCAGCCTTGTAGCCCGATTCGCCGCTCGAGGCGAACGAAGAGGGAACGTTTATGGTAAACGATGGACCAATTTTCGTGGTTAACGCCGCCTTAAAAATCATGGTTAAGGCCGCCTTAACGGCTGCCGAGGCGGATTGACCCCGGCAGGTCAGCGGCTTAAATCCCGCGCCAGAGAAAAATCATGGCCATCAGAGAAATCATCATCCTGCCGGACAAGCAGTTGCGGCTCGTCTCCAAACCTGTCGAAAAGGTGACGACGGAGATCCGTAAGCTCGCCGACGACATGTTTGAAACCATGTACGACGCGCCCGGCATCGGTCTGGCCGCGATCCAGGTCGCGCAACCTTTGCGATTGATCACCATGGATCTCGCCAAGAAGGACGAGAACGGCGAGACCAAGCCGAAGCCGCGGGTGTTCATCAACCCGGAAATCATCTCCTCGTCCGAGGAAATGTCGATCTACGAGGAGGGCTGCCTTTCGATCCCCGAATATTACGAGGAGGTCGAACGCCCGGCGCGGGTTCGCATCCGCTACACCGATCTCGACGGGAAGGTGCATGAGGAGGACGCCGATGGCTTGTTCGCCACCTGCATCCAGCATGAGATCGACCACCTCAACGGCGTGCTGTTCGTGGACTACCTGTCGAAGCTGAAGCGCGACCGCGTGATGAAGAAGTTTACGAAAGCCGCCAAGCGCGCGGCGGGGTGATTTGCATCTCTCTCAGCCGTCATGCCCGGGCTTGTCCCGGGCATCCGCGCCTTTCTTTCTGGCTGCACTAAAGACGTAGATGGCCGGGACAAGCCCGGCCATGACGGAATAAACTAACGCCGTCCCGGGATTTTTCACCTCATGCCACTCCGCCTGATCTTCATGGGCACGCCCGACTTCGCAGTGCCGACGCTGCTCGAACTCGTGGCCCACGGCCATCAGGTCGTGGCGGTCTATACCCGTGTGCCAAAGCCGGGCGGTCGCCGTGGGCTGCAATTGCAGCCGACCCCCGTCGAGCAGGAAGCGCGGCGGCTTCGGATTCCCGTGCTGACGCCGGCGACGCTGAAGACACCGGAAGCGCTCGCCGAATTCCGCGCGCACAATGCCGACGCCGCCGTCGTCGTCGCCTACGGCATGATCCTGCCGCAAGCCATTCTCGACGCGCCGCGCTACGGCTGCTTCAACCTGCACGCTTCGCTGCTGCCGCGCTGGCGCGGTGCCGCCCCGATCAATCGCGCCATCATGGCAGGTGATGCCGAGACCGGCGTGATGGTGATGAAGATGGATGTTGGCCTCGACACCGGCGACGTCGCGATGGCGGAGCGGCTCGCGATCACGGACGCCATGACGGCGGCCGATCTGCATGACGCGCTGGCGCCGCTCGGGGCCGACTTGATGGTTCGCGCCATGGGCGGGCTCGAGCGCGGCGGGTTACAGCTCCAAAAGCAATGCGAAGACGGCGTGACCTACGCCGCCAAGATAGACAAGGCCGAGGCGCGGATCGACTGGAAGCGACCGGCGGGCGAGGTGCTGCGGCATATTCACGGGCTGTCGCCGTTTCCGGGCGCCTGGTGCGAGTTGGCTACCGACGGCGAGCCGGCGCGGATCAAGATTCTGCGCTGCGAGTTGGCGAAGGGTTCAGGCGCGCCCGGCGAGGTGCTCGACGATGGTTTGACGATCGCCTGTGGCGACGGCGCGATCCGCATTCTGGAACTGCAACGCGAAGGCAAGGCGCGGATGAAGGCCGCAGATTTCCTGCGCGGCACGCCGCTGAAGGCTGGTGCGCGCCTCTCGTGACGCTGTCATACCCCGCGACCCGTCTCCGCCAAGGCTTCGCCGGGGTTTTTGGAAAAATGGGTCCGCCGGAGCTTTAGCGGAGGCGACAGGCGGGGTATCCAGTACGCCGCGGCTTTTGAGATTGAACCGAGGAGCCGCGGCGTACTGGATCATCCGCTTTCGCGGATGATGACAGTTCCATTGGATTGAGATGCCCCGCTACAAACTCATCATCGAATACGACGGCACGCCGTTCTCCGGTTGGCAGATCCAGGATAACGCGCCGACCGTGCAGGGCGCGCTGGAAACTGCGGTAAAGGCGATCTGCGGCGAGGACGTGCGCGTCCATGGCTCGGGCCGCACCGATGCCGGGGTCCATGCGCTGGCGCAGGTCGCGCATTGCGATATCCAAAAGCCGTTTCCGCCGGGCCGGCTGCGCGACGGGCTGAACGCGCATTTGCGCCCGCATCCGATCGGCATACTGTCGGCGGAGATTGTGGCCGATGATTTCGAGGCACGTTTCTCGGCCAAGAGACGCCACTACCGCTACCGGATCACCAACACCAGAGCCAATCTCGCGCTCGACATCAAGCGGAGCTGGCGGGTGCCGCGGCATCTCGATACGGACGCGATGGACGCCGCAGCCAAGAGGCTGCTCGGCAAGCACGATTTCACGACGTTTCGCGACACCGAGTGCCAGGCCAAATCGCCGGAGAAGACGCTCGACCAGCTCGACGTGATCAGGGAAGGCGATCAGGTTTCGATCCTCACCTCCGCGCGCTCGTTCCTGCACAGCCAGGTGCGCTCGATGGTGGGCTCACTGGTCTGGGTCGGCGAAGGCCGCTGGAGCGCCGACGATCTCGCCGCCGCTTTAGCCGCCCGCAACCGCTCCGCCTGCGGCCCCGTCGCCCCGCCGGAGGGACTGTATCTGGTGCGGGTGGAGTATTAGATGTGCTCTCTTAACCTCGCCCCGCTTGCGGGGAGAGGTCGGATCGCTCTTGCGATCCGGGTGAGGGGGTACAGATCTATCAACCGCACACGACTCGTGGAGAGAGCCCCTCACGCCGACCCTCTTCCCGCAAGAGCGGGCGAGTCACCCAAAATACCGCTCCAGCACCCCGCGATAAATCCTCGTCAGCTTTTCCAGATCCGACACCGGCGTGCGTTCGTCGATTTGGTGCATGGTCTGGCCGACCAGGCCGAATTCGATCACCGGGCAATAGCTCGAAATGAAGCGTGCGTCCGAGGTGCCGCCGGAAGTCGAGAGCTCCGGCTTGCGTCCGGTGACTTCCTCGATCGCGCTTGCCGCGAGATCGGTGAACGCGCCCGGCTTCGTCACGAACACGTTGGAGTTGGAATATTCCCACACGATGCGGGCGCGGATGCGGTTGCCGCAGGCCTTTGCCAGCCGCTCCTCGACCAGCGCGCGCAAGCTTTCCTGCGTGTGGTTGTCGTTGTAGCGGATGTTGAATTTTGCACGCGCCTGTCCGGGGATGACGTTGCTGGCGGTATTGCCGACATCGACGGAGGTGAACTCGAGGTTGGAGGCCTGGAATTGCGCGCTGCCATGGTCGAGCGGCTCGTCGGAGAGCGCTACGATCAGCCGCGAAATATCAGGCACTGGATTCGACGCGCGGTGCGGATAGGCGACATGGCCCTGCACGCCCTCGACATAGAGCGTGCCGGACTGCGAGCCGCGGCGGCCGATCTTGATGCAGTCGCCGAGCACTTCGACGTTGGAAGGTTCGCCGAGCACGCAATGATCGAATTTTTCGCCGCGCTCGGCGCACCACTTCAACAGCTTGATGGTGCCGTTGACCGAAATGTCCTCTTCGTCCCCGGTGATCAAAAACGAGATCGAACCTTTTGGCTTGCCGCCATTGTCGGCGAGATATTGCAGCACGGCTGCGACGCTGCAGGCAATGCCGCCCTTCATATCGACCGCGCCGCGGCCATAGAGAAAGCCGTCCTTGACCTCGCCCGAAAACGCGCCGAGCGTCCACGCGGCCTCGTCGCCGGGTGGCACCACGTCAGTATGGCCGGCAAAGGTGATGTGCGGCGCCTCGGTGCCGATCCGGGCATAGAGATTGTCGATATCGGCGGCGCCTGGCTCGCCGAAGGTGACGCGATGCACCTCGAAGCCGGCGCCCTTCAGCAGACGTTCGAGCACGCCGAGCGCACCGGCATCGGCAGGGGTGACAGAGGGGCAGCGGACGAGATCGCGGGTAATGGTAACGGCGTCATTCATACCCCCGCTTAACACGCCAAACCGGCGGCGGGCCAGCCTTGTAACTCCAGGCGGCGGCAAAGCGCGCGGCGCGGTGGTTGGTCGCCCCGGGACGACTTCAGGTTCGAGCCCTAGTCCCGCAGCAATTCGTTGATGCTGGTCTTGGCGCGGGTACGTTCGTCGACGCGCTTGACGATCACGGCGCAGGCCGTCGATGGGCCGGGCTGGCCGTTCTTCAGGGGTTTGCCGGGCAGGGCGCCGGGAACTACGACCGAATATTCCGGCACTTCGCCGATGAAGGTCTCGCCGGTCTCGCGGTCGACGATCTTGGTGGAAGCGCCGAGGAACACGCCCATTGCCAGCACCGCGCCCTTGCGCACGATCACGCCTTCGGCGACTTCCGAGCGCGCGCCGATGAAGCAATCGTCCTCGACGATCACAGGCTCGGCCTGCAGCGGCTCCAGCACGCCGCCGATGCCGACGCCGCCGGAAATATGCACGCGCTTGCCGATCTGCGCGCAGGAACCAACTGTCGACCAGGTGTCGATCATGGTCGCCTCATCGACATAGGCGCCGAGATTGACGAAGGACGGCATCAGCACGACGTTGCGGGCGATGAAGGCCGAGCGGCGCACGATCGCGCCGGGGACGGCGCGGAAACCGGCATCGCGAAAGCGGTTCTCGCCCCAGCCCTCGAATTTCGACGGCACTTTGTCCCACCACGACGCCTTGCCGGGGCCGCCGGGAATCGCGGCCATATCGTTGAGGCGGAACGACAGCAGCACGGCCTTCTTCAGCCACTGATTGACCTTCCACTTGCCCGAGGCCTCGCGCTCGGCCACCCGCGCTTCGCCCTTGTCGAGCAGTTCAAGCGCGTGATCGACAGCCTCGCGAACCTCGCCCTTGGTCGCCGTCGAGACGCCGTCGCGGGCATCGAAGGCGGAATTGACGGTGGATTCGAGCGCGGACAGGGACATCGGGATTCCTCGGGGGATTGGGCAAAGTCGGTGGGCTTTTTCGGGATTTGGGAGGTGAGAGTCAAGGCAGGATGTCGTCCCTGCTTTCGCATGCGTTCGCAGGGACGACGGCGAAGGTCTATAGGCCGCGCGCCAATCGCTCCAAAAATCCCGTCAAATCATCCGTGACATGGTCGACGTAAGCTGCATCGCGGCCTTCCAGCTCCCAATCCTCGCGCACCACTTCCTTGGCGCCGTCAGGCACCACCAGCACCGTGGTCATGCCGAGCTGGTGCGGCACCACGAGGTTGCGGGCGAGATCCTCGAACATCGCCGATCTCAGGGGATCGACGCCGTGGACGCGCAGGAACCTGTCGTAGGTCTGCGGCGCCGGCTTCGGCTCCAGCTCGGCGGCGATGATATCGAACACCGCCTCGAAATGCGCAGCCAGACCGAGCCGCTCCAACACCGCGCCGGCATGATCGGTCGAGCCGTTGGTCAGGATCAGCTTGCGCCCCGAAAGTTTTGCGATCGCAGCCCCCATCGCCGGGTTCGGCTCCAGCGGCGAATGATCGATCTGGTGCACATAGGCGAGGTAATCGTCGGCGCGCACGCCGTGCTCAGTCATCATGCCGCGCATGCTGGTGCCGTAACGGCGGTAATAATCCTTCTGGATCACGCGGGCTTCTTCCGCGGAGATCTTCAAGTAAGCGCTGATGAACTCGCCGATCCGCGCGTCGACCTGCTGCCACAGATTGACGTGATGCGGGTACAGCGTGTTGTCGAGATCGAACACCCAGGTGTCGATGTGGCTGAAGGAGCGCGGAGATCTCATTTTTGTCACTGCCCTATCTACCCGTCGTCCCTGCGAACGCAGGGACCCATACGCCGCGGCGGTTATTGGTGAGCACAGTGCGCATTGCCTTTTGTCGCGGGTAGGATCTTAGCCAAAACTCGGTTCGGTGGTTATGGGTCCCTGCGTTCGCAGGGACGACGATGTTCGCAGGGACGACGATAGAGTGTGCGCCGTGCTTCATCACGGCATCGCAAATCGCAGCGTCTTGCCGCCGCTACTCATATCGACCGGCGCAAACCCGATTGCGGCAAGCCCGCGCGTACCGCAATCGCCCTGTTCGGAAATCTCGAACTTGCTTTCGCGCGTGCAGAGCTGTTTCGGGCCGCCCCAGTTCAACGGCTTGTCCCGGTACTTGATGGCGCGGCTTTCGCCGTCGACGGCTTCGGCAAAGCTATAGACCTGTTTGGGCTGGCCGATCACATCGGGATGCAGGCACTTGCCGGGATCGATGCGGTACCAGCCGCGGCTGGTCACCGCTTTGCCGTCGTCGGTGGCGACCGCCGCCATGACCTTGTGCGGCGTGTCGTTGCACCAGGTTAGCCCTGCTGAGGAGGGCTTTTGCACAGCGTCGATCATGGTGGCGAAGAAGTTTTGCGACTGCACGATTTCGGCCGCCAGTCCGCGGCTCTTCAGAAAGGCGCTCAAGGCGGCTTGCGTCTTCGGCCCGTCGACGCCGTCGATCGGCGCGGCGTCATGGCCCGCGATCACCAGGAGCCGCTGGATGCCGGCGAGCCGTGCCTGCTCGTCGTCATACTCGGAATCTTCGGCCAGATAGGCGACAAGGGTGCCGTCGTCGGTCCGCGTCGGCGTGATCTGGGTGAACGGCGCCGGCGTCTGGTTGCCACGGCACTGGCGGGCGGCGGCGATGACGAAATTGTCCGGCGCGATGCACAGTGTGTCGCTGCCGTTCTGCGGGATCGGCGAGGCGCCGTAGACACCGAGCGCACGCGCGTTCAACAGGATGCGGTCGGCAGTCAGCGCGCCCTGCAGCACCACGCGGCAGGCGGCCGGATCGATCCGGAACCAGCCGCGCGTCGCGGTGGCCGATTTCTCGTCGATGCCGATCGCGGCCTCGACGACGTAGCTCATGCGGTTGCAGAGCTTTAAGTCGGCAAACGCGGGCAGTGAAGCAACGAACAACGAGATCATTGCAGCCGGCAGCGACATCAGAATGCGCGTGAGAGCGGATAGAGGGCGTGGCCTCGTTCTCCACTCGACAAGCCCGGCCATGATGGCCTTTGTTCGCCTCGCCGCTTTGCGCATCACTTATGGATCAGCGTGCCGGTGCCCTGGTTTGTGAACAATTCGAGCAGCACCGCGTGCCGCATCTTGCCGTCGATGATGACGACGCCCTGCACGCCCTGTTCCAGCGCGTAGATGCAGGTCTCGACCTTCGGAATCATGCCGCCGGAAATCGTGCCGTCGGCGATCAGCTTTCGCGCGTCCTTCACCGACAACTCCGGAATCAGCTTCTTCGACTTGTCGAGCACGCCGGGAACGTCGGTCAACAGCAGCAGCCGCTTGGCCTTGAGCGCGCCGGCCACTGCGCCGGCAAAGGTGTCGGCGTTGATGTTGAGCGTGTGGCCGTCATGCGAGGTCGCCAGCGGCGCCAGCACCGGGATCAGTTCATAGCCGATCAACTGGTTCAACAGCGTAAGATCGACCTTGTCGGGATCGCCGACGAAGCCGAGATCGATCGCCTTCTCGATATTCGAATCCGGATCGACCATGGTCCGCGACGTCTTGGTCGCCTTCACCATGTTGCCGTCCTTGCCGGACAGTCCGACGGCCTTGCCGCCGGCTTCGTTGATGTAGCCGACGAGTTGCTTGTTCACCGAGCCCGCCAGCACCATCTCGACGATCTCGATCGTGGCGGCATCGGTGATGCGCAGCCCCGCGGCAAATTCCGACTGGATGCCGAGCCGCTTCAGCATGGTCGCGATCTGCGGCCCGCCGCCATGCACCACCACCGGATTGATCGCGGTCTGCTCCAACAGCACGATGTCGCGCGCAAATGCCTTGGCAGTTTCCTCCGCGCCCATGGCGTGGCCGCCATATTTGATGACGATGGTTTCCTCGTCATATTGCTGCATATGCGGAAGCGCTTCCGACAGGATGCGGGCCTGATCGAGCGGGCTGATATCTTGCGCTGATGTCATGAAGCGGGTCTCGCCATTTTCGGATGTCGGGCCGGGTTCTATCCGATTGGCGGGCAGGGCGCAAAGTGCGGGAATTGCAGGGGCTCGTGCCCCGGACGCAGCGCAGCGCGCGAGCGGTGCGCTGCAGAGCCGGGGCCTATGTGGCTGCCACGGGTCCCGGCTCTGCGGAGCAGCGTTGCACGCTGCACCGCGTCCGGGACACGATATCTGGGCGTTACCTCTGCTTTGGCCAGGCCGCCGAAACCGCCAGCACCAGCCAACTCGCGATCAGCAGTGTCCCCCCGGTGGGTGCGGCCATCGTAAACAGCCCATGCCCGGCATAGTGCCGCAGCGTCAAATCGCCGGCGAACAGGCTCGCTGCGAGAACAAAGCCGAAAGCGGCCGCGATACCGATTTTCGCGTGAACCATCCCGCGCTCGGTCAACGCGACGGCTCCCAATACCGCGCTGGCGTGAAACAACAGCATCGACGACGCCGACACCAGCCGCGACGCATCCGCGCCATGGGCGGAGGCTGCCGCCAGCATGACACCATCAGCGCCCATGATGGCAGCGAGCACGATCAGGATGCGGCCGGCGCGGCTCATCAGCGACGCTCTTTCAACAGCCGCACCATCGCCGCGCGCAGTTCCGGCATGCCGGCGCTGGTGCGCGAGGAGGTCACCGATACGTCCGGAAACGCCGCCGGATGCTTGGCGAGCGCGGCCGTGGTCTCGGCGATGTTCTTTTGCAACTCAGCGGGCTTCACCTGATCCGCTTTCGTCAGCACCACCTGGTAGCTCACGGCGGATTTATCCAGCGTCTTCAGCACGTCCTGATCGACATCCTTGATGCCGTGGCGCGCGTCGATCAGCACATAGACCCGCGCCAGCGTGGCGCGTCCTAACAGGAATTGATGAATCAGCTTGGTCCAGGAGGCGACTTTGGTTTTCGGCGCCGAGGCATAGCCGTAGCCGGGCATGTCGACCAGCCGCAGCCCGGCCTTGTCGGGTCCTTCGAAGAAGATCAGTTCCTGGGTGCGGCCCGGCGTATGCGAGGTGCGCGCCAGCGCGTTGCGCCCCGTGAGCGCGTTGATGAGACTGGATTTGCCGACATTGGAGCGGCCGGCAAACGCCACTTCCATGCCCGCCATCGGCGGCAGTGTTTCGATCGAGGGCGAGGCCCAGACGAACTTCCACTCGCCGGCGAAGAGTTTTCGTCCCTCTTCGATCAGCTCCGCATCGGTTTCGGCGGTCATGCGAAGGTTCTTTCCCGGCGCGTCATTCCGGGATGGTGCGTCAGCACCAGACCCGGAATCTCGAGTTTCCGGGTTCGATGCTTCGCATCGCCCCGGAATGACGATGTCATATCACGTCTTCTCGGCGGCCTTCTTCGGCGCGAACGTCGCCTTGAGATTGTCGAGCAGCTCCACCTTCACGCCGTTCTTGCGCATGATGTAGCTCTGCTGGATCACCGAGAGCAGGTTGTTCCAGGCCCAGTAGATCACGAGACCCGCCGGGAAGCCGGCCAGCATGAAGGTGAAGATCAGCGGCATCCAGTCGAAGATCATCTTCTGGGTTGGATCCGGCGGCGTCGGATTCAGCTTCATCTGAATCCACATCGTGATGCCCATGATGATCGGCCAGACGCCGAGCGCGAGGTAGTAACCGATCACCGGTATATGCGTCGGATCGAAAGGCAGCAGACCGAACAGATTGAACAGGTTGGTCGGATCCGCCGCCGAGAGATCCTTGATCCAGCCATAGAACGGCGCATGCCGCATCTCGATGGTGACGAACAGCACCTTGTAGAGCGAGAAGAACACCGGGATCTGCAGCGCGATCGGAAGGCACCCGGCGATCGGGTTGATCTTCTCCTTGCGGTAGATCTCCATCATCTCCTGCTGCTGCTTCTGCCGGTCATCGGGATACTTGTCCTTCAGCGCCTGCAGTTGCGGCTGCACCGACTTCATCTTCGCCATCGACTCGTAGGACTTGTTGGCGAGTGGGAAGAACAACAGCTTGATCAGCAGGGTCACCAGCAGAATGGAGACGCCGAAATTGCCGAACACGTGGAAGAAGTAGTCGAGCGCCAGGAACATCGGCTTGGTGATGAAGTAGAACCAGCCCCAGTCGATCAACAGGTCGAAATGGTTCAGTCCGAGCTGCTTGTTGTAGCCGCCGTGGCCAGCGAACGGGAAATTGATGCCGACGACGCCGGCTTCCTTGGCCCCCGCAAACAGCCGCGCATTGGCGCTGCCGGTGCCGCCGATCGCAATGGTCTGCGGATCCTGCAGGTAGTCGGCCTGATAACGAACCTTGGCGCCGGGTTCGGCGAGGAAGCGAGCCTTGAGGCGCGCCGACGTGTCGGGCAACAGCGCCGCGGCCCAATACTTGTCGGTGATACCGAGCCAGCCATTTGTCACATTAAACTCGAAGCCGCGCCCGCCATTGCCCAGAACGGGCGCCTCGGCGACGGCCTTGTAGCCGTGTTCCTGCAGGCCCTTTTCGCCGAGATAGCCGATCAGGCCTTCATGCAGGATGTAGTAGCCCGAGACCTCAGGCGTGCCGTGGCGCGAGATCAGTGCAAACGGATAGAGCGTGACCGGTGCGCTGCCGACGTTGGTAACATCATCCTTGATCGTGAAGAGATAGCGGTCGTCCATCGCGATGGTGCGGCGGAAGATGAGGCCTTCGCCATTGTCGTATTTGAGCGTCACCGGGTTGCTGGGCGTCAGGCTGCCGGAACCCTCCTGCTGCCACACCGTCTCACGGTCGGGAAGCCGCGCTGTCGAGCCCGAGGCAGCGACCCAGCCGAACTCCGCGTAATAGGGGTGTGCGGTGTTCGACGGCGAAAACAGCACGATCGCGGGCGATTTGGGATCGACGGTATCGCGGAATTTCTCCAGCGACAGGTCGTCGATGCGGGCGCCCTTCAGCGAGATGCTGCCGGAGACCCGCGGCGTCTCGATCTTGATGCGCGGATTGGCGGCAATCGCGGCATCGCGGCTGACGACCGGCTGGCCCGCGCTGGGCTGGCTGGGAGTGCTGGCCGACGGCGTCGAGCCCGGCTGCGGGGCGGTGCCTGGGGTCGCCGGCGGCTGCGACTTGTTAAGTTCAGCCTGGGTCTGCTGTTGCGCACGCTGCCGCTCCATCTGCGGCATGTTGTAGAAATACTGCCAGGCGATCAGCACGAGGCCGGACAGAATGACGGCGAGGATGGTGTTGCGGTTGTCGGTCATCGTTTTTGAGGTCTCGCCATTCAATTCGGATGTTTGGTCGGCTGCCGGTCGAGGCGATGCAGCGCCGAGCGGAGATCGTCGAGCATGGTTGCGAAGTCGCGGGTGAGCGCGGCGCGACGGCCTACCAGCACATAATCATGGTGCGGTCGCATTGATATGACGTCCAGCCGCTTCACCAGTTCGCGAAGTCTGCGCCGGATGCGATTGCGCTCGGTAGCAGTACCGTTCTTTTTGCTAACGGTGAAGCCGATTCGGATCGGGCCGTCATCGTCGCGGGCCCGGCGCTGCACCACGAAGGCAGCGCTGTTGGCCCGCGTGCCATTGGCAACGGCGAGAAAGTCCGCCCGCTGCCTCAGCCGATCCATGAATGAAATCTCCGGAAAGGTTCCGGCTCAGGCGCTCAGACGCTTGCGGCCGCGCGCACGGCGAGCGGCGAGAACCTTGCGACCGCCTGCGGTGGCGAGACGGGCGCGGAAGCCGTGACGGCGCTTGCGCACCAGTTTGCTGGGTTGATAAGTCCGCTTCACGGGTAGTTCTCCGCTGACCGGGCAATTTGCCTGTTGGATTGAGATGCGTCCGATGATGCGGGCCGGCCCGAAAATGGGCCATTTACGGCCCAAAGCGAGCCGCCCCCGGTGAAACCGGGCCATCGCGGACAATTGGCGCGGCTTATACGGGAGCGACCTGTTTTCGTCAATGTCGGGGGCTGCCGCATCAGCCCTTCTTTGAAACGTCGCAATTGGGGCGAATATATCTGTTTTCGTGGGGTTTTGAGGGGCAGGACGGCGACGCGCCCGGACCATTGGAACCACAGGACATTAGCGATCGGTAATTTGACCGTTCGGTGGCCCAAACGCATCCTCGGAATCACGGGAACGCGAACTTATATGGGCCGCGCGGCCTGGGTTCGGCGGGCTCCGAAAGCAGAGATATCAAGGCGGATAATCGTGTCAGCGACCGACCAGCCGACTCTTCCAGCGCCGCGGCCTTCGGGCCCGCGGCGGCTCGGCCTGTCCGGCAAGCTCCTGCTGCTCACCATCCCGCTCGTGATGATCGCGCTCCTGATGATCTACGTGCCTTCGATCGCGAATTTCTGGACCAACCGGCTGAACGACCGCCTCGCCGCGGCCAATACCGCCGCTCTGGTGCTGGACGCCGCGCCGCTCGGCATGGTCCCGGATTCGCTGGCCCGGCAGATTCTAACCAGCGTCGGCGCGCGGGCGGTCGCCATCAAGATGGGGCAGCAGCGTCGGCTGCTCGCCAGCGCCGACCTGCCGCCGGCGATCGACCGTGACATCGACATGCGGACGCTCACGGTATGGTCCGCGATCGTCGAGTCCTTTGAGACCATGCTGGAGCGAGGCAACCAGACCATCCGCGTGGTGGGGCCCGCGCCCGGCGGCGCGCAATTCATCGAAGTCGTCATCGACGAAAAGCCGTTGCGGCTGGCGATGTACCGCTTTTCCAGCAACCTGCTGCTGGTCTCGCTAGGGATCGCGATGCTCGCCGCGGGGCTGGTTTACCTCGCGCTGCATTATCTGTTTGTCCGCCCGATGCGCCGGCTGACCGCCAATCTCGTCGGCTTCCACGAAAACCCCGAAAGCGCGGCGCGCATCATCGTGCCGAGCCAGCGCAGCGACGAGATCGGCGTCGTCGAGCGCGAACTGTCCGACATGCAGCGCGACCTCGTCTCGATGCTCTCCCAGAAGAGCCGGCTTGCCGCGCTCGGGCTTGCGGTGTCGAAGATCAACCATGATCTGCGCAATCTTCTGGCGTCCTCGCAATTGCTGTCGGATCAATTGGCCAGTGTGCCCGATCCACGGGTGCAGCGCTTTGCGCCGAAACTGATGCGCTCGCTGGAGCGCGCCATCGACTTCTGCCAATCGACGCTGTCCTATGGCCGGGCCCAGGAAGCCGAGCCCGACCGCCGCTTGATCCTGGTCGAACCCGTGGTCACCGAGGTGCGCGAATCCGCCGGCCTTGCCGCCGATGCCTCGATTACCTGGATCAATGCGATCGAGCGCGGGCTTTCGATCGACGCCGATCCCGACCAGCTCTTCCGCGTGCTGCTCAACCTGGTGCGCAACGCGGTGCAGGCGCTCGACAGCCGCCCCAAGGGCGACACCGCGACGTTGCAGATCCGAATTACCGGCCGCCGCGAGGGCTCGGTCGCGATCATCGAGGTTTCCGACACCGGCCCGGGCGTGCCGGCAAAGACGCGCGAGCACCTGTTCGAGGCGTTCCAGACCTCCGGCCGCCCCGGCGGCAGCGGGCTGGGCCTGGCGATCGCCGCCGAATTGGTCCGCGCCCATGGCGGCGACATCCACCTGGTCGAAGGCACCATTGGCGCCACCTTCCGCGTCTCGATTCCCGACCGCCCGGTGGAACTGCTGAGCGTGCGCAACGAGCGGGCGCGGGCGTAACCGCTTGGTGTACCACGTCATTCCAGGTCTGAGCGGGATTTCCGACGTGACGGCGCGCATTTGCGCTTCCACTGGCGCAGGCCCCGAAATGACGTGAAATCGCTAACCATTTATTGGTCCAGGAAGCGCCTTTCCGGACCTTGCAAAGCGAAGCCGGAGCGGGTAGCTAAAGCGCTCTTCGCGACCGTCCGAGGCTTTTGTCGGACGCATCCGGGCCCTGAAGCCCAAATGCCAAGCGAAAAACGCGCCCGTAGCTCAGCTGGATAGAGCACCAGACTACGAATCTGGGGGTCAGGAGTTCGAATCTCTTCGGGCGCGCCATTCTTCGACGTCGGTCAGAACAGCATGGCATTTAGTCGTTAGGCCGGGATTGCGGATGGGCGTTGCCCTGCCAGGAACCAGATGAGGATATCGCAGGCGTTCAAATTCGAGGCGGCACATCGGCTGCCAAACGTGCCCGAGACGCATCGATGCAGCCGGCTGCACGGCCATTCCTATCGTGTCGAGGTTCATCTGGATGGACCGGTAGACCCGCACACGGGTTTCGTTGCGGACTTCTTTGATATCGAAAAGTGCTTCGCCGGCATCGTGGACGCTCTGGACCACAGATGCCTGAACGACGTCGAGGGACTGGAGAACCCGACCGCCGAGAATATTGCGGTATGGATATGGGACCGATTGAAGCCGGGTCTTGAGCAAATCTCGGCCGTTCGGGTCTACGAAACGGCGGACTGCTGGGCCGAATATAAGGGGCGGTGACGATAACCGCACGCCGACCCATTTAGATATCAAGAGCTCCCATGGCCAGCAGGAGACGCGGCCTGCGCTATCAGATTTCTCGGCGCTCCGGCAAAAGCAGGCTTCTTCACGGCGGGCTCCGGCTCGGGATTCCTGCTACGACATCCGGCCGATTCTTCTCAAGCCAGGCCACAGCCTCTGAGCCGTCAACGATACATTCGAAAGTATTCCAGGTCGGGTCCTCCAGAGATTCTGCTTGCAGTCGCTTCGCCGCATACTCAACGAGGTCATGCAAGTGTGCGTATCCCGGGCGGCGTTCGAGAGCTTCCGCAATTGCCGCGCTGGTCCACCCTTTCTGGGCCAGATCGATAATGCTCGGCGCATCAGCCTCGCTGAACCATGGCGTGGCATCGAACTCGAGACACAGGACATTATCGGCGGTGTGGCAGGTAGCGCGGATCATTGGGGCGCTCTCTGCCGTGCGTGTCCGTTAGCCAAGTCCCCCAGCAAATTGGCCGCCACCGTCAGCTTGGCGAGCGTCAGGCCGCTGGCCGCGATCTCCTCGACCGAGCGGCGGATGCGGATCGCCTCCGGATGAGCCGCCAGCCAGTTGCCGGCGGCCACCCGTCCGGACTCGCCGTTTGCCAGCATGTTGGCGACCAGCCCTCGTTCTGCGGCCGCGATCTGGTCAACGGCGCGATCGATGGCGAGACGTTCGAAATTATCGGTTGCCGGCACACTGCGCGCGGCGGCGATGATGCGATCGAGGCTGAAATCGGCCTCGGCGGCGAAGAAGGTCGTGGCGGCGTCACCGATGGCGCGTTTGGTGCGCTCGGCGACGATCACGATGTCCGGTGCCGACATCAATGCATCGAGATCAGTGAGCTCGGCAGCAAGGTCTGCCGGTACGCCAGCATCGATCAGGCCCCGCCGCCGCTTGGTGCGGCCAGCCTGCAAGTCCCCCGGCAGGGCCTGGTCGAGCCCGGCGGCGATCTGGCGGATTCCGGGGGCGAAGCGCGCGATCACAGCATCCAGACCGGCATTGAAGTCAACATTGCGCACATACCAGACCATGCGGGAGAGCAGGAGATCCTGAAGCGCCGCGTAGAGGCCAAGTTGCAATTGCCCGTCGATGCGGGTGTCAAGTGCGTCGATCGCGGCACTCAGCCGCTTGAGCCCGTAGGTTTCATCGACCGCCACATAGGCCATGACGATGGTCGGAATATCGGCGTCGGTCTCGTCGATCAGGCGTACGACACAGGCCGGGCCGCCGCGGTTGATCACGGCATTGGCGAGATTGGTCGCAATGACCTCCCGCCGGAGCCGATGCAACTGCACCGCTGTCGGGAATTTGTCCGTGAGTTCGCGCGGAAAATACTGGGACAGTTCGCGGGCGAGATAAGGATCGTCGGGCACGCCGGTGGCGAGCAGGTCATCGTAGAGCGTCAGCTTGGCGTAAGCGAGCAACACTGCAAGTTCGGGCCGACTCAGGAGCTGGCCCCGCCTCGAGCGTTCGGCGATCGCCGCATCATCGGGCAGGAATTCGACAGCGCGGCTAAGCAGGCCGCGCTGCTCGAGCGATTGCATCAGGCGGGTGAGAAAGCCGATCTCGGCCAGACCTTTCCGTTCGGCAAGCGAGAGCGCCAGCGTCTGCAGATAGTTGTTGCGCAGTACCAGCGCGCCGACCTCGTCGGTCATCGCGGCGAGCAGGCTGTTGCGGTTGGCCGTACTGATGAGGCCCTCACGCTCCGGGCGCGCCAGTGCGATCTTGATGTTGACCTCGACGTCGGACGTGTTCACGCCGGCCGAATTGTCGATAGCGTCGGAGTTGAGCTTTACGCCCTTCTGCGCCGCCTCAATGCGGCCGCGCTGGGTGACGCCTAGATTGGCGCCTTCGCCGATCACCCGGGCACGGACATCGGCGCCGGTGATGCGAATCGGATCGTTGGCGCGGTCGCCGGCCTGATCGTCGCTTTCCGCCGACGCGCGGATATAGGTGCCGATGCCGCCAAACCACAGAAGATCCACGCGCGCTTTCAGGATCGCCGTCATCACTTCGAAGGGCGTCGCTTGCGGCTTGTCGAGGTCGAGCAGGGTGCGCAGTTCCGGCGTGAGCGGAATTGCCTTGAGCGAGCGCGAGAACACGCCGCCGCCTGACGAGATCAGCGACTTGTTGTAGTCCTGCCAGCTCGATCGCGGCAAATCGAACAGGCGCTTGCGCTCAGCGTGACTGATCGCCGGATCGGGCGAAGGATCGATGAAGATGTCGCGGTGATCGAAAGCTGCGACCAGCTTCGTCGCCGGCGAGAGCAGCATGCCGTTGCCGAAGACATCGCCGGACATGTCGCCCACGCCGGCCGTGGTGAACGGCACGGTTTGAATGTCGGTGCCGAGCTCGCGGAAGTGACGCTTGACCGCCTCCCAGGCTCCGCGCGCCGTGATACCCATCTTCTTGTGGTCATAGCCCTGGCTGCCGCCAGAAGCGAAGGCATCGCCCAGCCAATGGTTCTTCTCGGCCGAGATCGCGTTGGCTATGTCTGAGAAGGTGGCGGTGCCCTTGTCGGCGGCGACCACGAGGTAGGGGTCGTCGCCGTCGTGTCGCACGGTAGAGTCCGGCGGCACGATGGTGTCGCCGTCGAGATTGTCGGTGAGCTCGAGCAGCGAGCGAACGAAGATGCGATAGGCTTCGGTGCCTTCCGCCAGCCAAGCCTCGCGATTGGAGGGCGGCGGCAGGCGTTTGGGCACGAAGCCGCCCTTGGCGCCGACCGGCACAATCACGGCGTTCTTGACCTGCTGAGCCTTGACCAGGCCAAGGATCTCAGTGCGGAAATCCTGCGGCCGGTCGGACCAGCGCAAGCCGCCGCGCGCTACCTTGCCAAAGCGTAGATGAATACCCTCGATACGGGGCGAATAGACGAAAATCTCGTAGAGCGGTCGCGGAGCCGGCAGGTCTTCGATCCTGTGTGCGTCGAACTTGAAGGAGATCACTGGACGTGGATGCCCGTCGTCGCCGACCTGCCACAGGTTGGTGCGGATGATTGCCTGCACCAGATTGGTGAATCGGCGCAAGATGCGATCTTCATCGAGCGCGTCGACAGATTTGAGCTGTTCCTCGATCTCCGCAAGCAGGGCGGTCTCACGCGCCGAACGTTCAGCTCCGGTGACAGCGAGGCGTGGATCGAGGCGGGTCTGGAACAGGGCGACGATGTTGGCGGTGATCGCAACGTTCTTGCGCAGGGTTTCCCACATATAGTCCTGGCTGAATGGCGCGCGAATCTGGTGCAGGTAGCGTGACAGTGCCCTGATCGTCGAAATTTCCCGCCAGCTCAGCGCCGTGCGCAGGATCAGCGCGTTATAGCCATCAGATTCGGCGCGATCGCGGATTACCGCCATCATCGAGGCTTCGAGGCGGCGATTGAATTCCGGGCTGATCGCAAGCGGCTTGCCGTCGCTGGTCTCGATCGTCATGTCGTGCAGCCACACCGGCGCCGGCCTGGCGCCGGGCGCGATCTGATACGTACGTTCGTTGACCACGCGCAGGCCGTGATTCTCGATCACCGGCACGCGGTAGGATAGCGACAGCGGTGTGGAGTCCGAGAAGACCTTCAAGCCGAAACGCCTGGGATCGTCGTTGCCCTCGTCGCGGTGAACCGAAATCGCCACGGGACGCGCCGGCGTAAGCTTTTCGATAGTGGCGATGTCGGCGATCGCCTGTTCCGCGCTGAAGACCTCGGTATAGCCGCCGGCGAAGGCCTGGGCATAGCGGTTGGCGAGCATGCGCGCGCGCATGCCATCGGTAGACGCGTTAAGCGCGGCTTTCAGCTTGTCGGCCCAGGTCGCGGCGATCGCGCTGATCCCGGCTTCGAGTGTCGCGCGCTCAACGACGGGCGTTTTGCCTTCATAGCGCCCGATGATGTAGTGGACCCGCGCAAGTGATCCTTCGGGGAACGACACGTAGGAGGCGGCCAGGGTCCCCTTGTAGGCCTGCGCCAGGAAATTTGCGACGCGCGTGCGCACGTCTGTGTCGTATTTCTCGCGCGGAATGAAGACGAGGATGGAGACGAACCGATCGAACTTGTCCACCCGTGAAAGCGTCCGAACGCGGGGGCGCTCGTAGAGGATCAAGATCTCCATGACGAATTTGTAGAGGGTGTCGACGTCGACCTGGAACAGTTCGTCACGCGGATATTCTTCGAGAATATGCGTGAGGGCCTTGCCCGAATGGCTGTTCGGGTCGAAGCCGGCGCGCTGCAGCACTTGCTCCACTTTGTGGCGGACATAGGGGATCTGCCGAGCCGAGCGTGTGTAGGCGCCCGAGGTGAACAGACCGACTAGGCGCAATTCGCCCTCGAGCCGGCCATCGGGCGTATAGAGCTTGATGCCTACATAGTCCATCTGGATACGGCGATGAACGCGGCTTGAGACATTAGCTTTGATCACGATGAGCAGCGTCGGCTCGCGCATGAACTCGCGAATTTCCGGCGTCATCACCACCATTTCGCTACCGCGGCGCAGGACCTTCACGTCAGGATCGCGCAAGATGCCGAAGCCTTCACCGGTCGAGATGTCGTCCACGTTATCGGGCGAGAAGCGATATTCGCGCACGCCCAAAAAGGTGAAATTATCCGCGCACAGCCATTGCAGGAACTGGTTGGCTTCGGCGACCTCGTCTATCGGCAGCGGCGGCGGATTGGAAGAGAAGGTCTTGATCGCTTCCTCGATCCGGCCACGCATGGGTTTCCAGTCGGTGACGCAGGCACGTACGTCATTCAACGTTCTGGTCAGCCTGTCGATCAGCTTCTGGCGGTCGGCTTCGACGTCCATGCGGGCGATGTGAAGATGTATCAGGCTTTCGCGTGCGCCCCTTGCTCCCTCCGGTAGTGTATCGCCGTGGAACCGCATGAGCTTGCCTTGCTCGTCGCGCTCCACGGCGATGATCGGGTGAGCGACCAGGGCGACTTCGATGCCCAGCTCGGCGAGCTCCGCCAGGGTGGAATCGAACAGGAAGGGCATGTTGTCGTTGAGAATTTCGAGCACGGAAATCTCGCGGCCGTCCGGCATCATGGGATTGATGATACGGATATCGGCTCTGCCCGGCGTGCGCCGCTGCACATGTTCCCAGGCCTGGTTCGCCAGGAAGGCCAGCGAGGTGGCATCGTAGTTGGCGAGATCCTCGCTATTGGTGTGGCCGAACAGCAGCTCGGCGAACGTCCGGGGAGTTTTGCCCAGTTGCGCGCTTCCGGCTGCCTCGCGGATCAGGGTTGCCCGGGCCTTGTCGTCTCGCCACGCTTCCATAACGTCCTCCATTTCTCACGCGGTCCGACCGCAGTCGCGATCGTCGGCCTGATTCTGGAGTGCACCTGTTCGAGCGCCGTTCTTTGGCCGCGGTTCGATTGCTACCAAATCTCCGGTCTCATGGCTTCGACAATACTATCACCCCGGAGCGGCCAAGGCGCGCAGAGTCTCAGGGGCGCGCGTACGGAAATGCCCACGGTGGCGGCGGGACCAAACGGCTTCGAGAACCGACGAGCCGTCGGCTGCGTCCGACAAAATCATAAGCAATTTCAATTGAGTGCGAGTTCGTAGATTTATTCGAAATGGCGCGCCATTTTACGATTTTGCGCGATATCATCGTTGCCGGTCGGTCGCAAATGCGCTCGCAATCACGCCCCGCTGGACGGCGCGTCGCGCTCCGCGACGCGAGAGAGCGCAATCATCCGGTCGAGCCGCGCATGTCAAAGCGACGCCGAGTCGCGTGAGTCCGGCTGGGAGAGCGCTGGCACCGCGAAGGCGATGACGAATCCCTCGCCCGGTCTCAGAAGCCGCCGTCCGTTCACGTTGCGAGGGGCAGCCCGAGCGTGGGCATTCATGCGCACTTCAAAACCAGTTGCGATATAAAATCAGTCGATCTAGCCTACAACCGATTGCATAGCGCAATCAGAACCGCGTGCCGCGTAGAGAAAGGAAGTGGTATGGCCAAGCTCGTGTTCGGAATGAACCAATCCCTGGACGGCTACGTCGACCATATGGCCTTTGCGCCAAGCCCCACGCTCTTCCGCCACTTCATCGAGGAGGCTCAGGGGCAGGCGGGCAGTGTGTACGGCCGCCAAATGTATGAGATCATGCGTTACTGGGACGACGATCATCCTGAGTGGGATGCAGAGGAACACGCCTTCGCGGCGGCGTGGCGGAAACAGCCGAAATGGGTCGTCTCGCGCTCGTTGAAGTCGGTCGGCCCCAACGCCAGGCTTGTTGAGGATGATCTCGAGGGCGCGATCCGCAAGCTGAAGGCCGAGCGCGACGGAGAGATCGAAGTTGCTGGCCCGGACTTGGCGCGAAGCCTCACCGAACTTGGCCTGATCGATGAGTATCGTATCTACCTGCACCCCGTCGTGCTTGGCCACGGCAAGCCATATTTCGCCGGACCCCGGCCGCCGCTTCGCCTTGTGACTAATGATCGGATTGGCGAGGATGTGATCAGGTTGACCTACGTTCCTGCTTAATCTCGCGACTCGCCGGATGGAAATCGCAGCGATCTGCGCTCGCTAGCGGCGCTGGCGAAGTAGGAACGGCAGATTGTATTCGAGTGCATTGTCACCGTAATCCCGTACTACGCCGGTATACCTCCAGCAGACCGCGAATCGTCAGGTCGGGATCGAAGTGATCTATCGCCTTGGTGGCGTCGTGGAACAACGATGCGACACCGCCGGTGGCGATGACCGTCATTGCTTCGTTCCGCTCAGCCTTAATGCGAGCAATCATTCCTTCGATGAGCGCAACGTGACCCCAGAAAATACCGGACTGCATGGCGCTAACCGTGTCATCGCCTACCACCCGTCGTGGCTTTTGCAGCGCAATTCTGGGAAGCTTCGCGGCGGCTGCATGCAGGGCCTCCATCGACAGGTGGACGCCTGGCGCGATCACACCTCCCTCGAAACCGCCATCACTCGCGATCACGTCCAGCGTGATGGCGGTCCCGCTGTCGACAATGATCAATGGCCCGGAATAGAGCTTGAGCGCGCCGAGCGCATTGACCAGACGGTCCGATCCGACCTCCGAGGGCTTCTTGGTCCGCACCTCGATGCCCAGCTCGGTGTTCTCACCAATGATCAACGGCTCGGCGTGCAGGTAGCGACGCGACAGGTTTCGCAGGTTGAAGATCGACTGCGGCACTACGCTCGATATCACACAGGCATTCAAAAGGCTGAGCTCAAGTTTGTGCATCGCCATGAGCTGCGACAGCCACACGGCGTACTCATCGGCTGTACGGCTAGGCTCGGTAGCCGATCGCCATTGGGCGATCCAATGGTCGCCGTCGTGAACCGCGAACAGGCTGTTGGTGTTTCCCTGCTCAATTGCCAGAAGCATCGATCAAGTCCTGCGTTACAGCTTCACATTATTTGGGCGCGGCGCCACGGCGAAGCAATAGTGCCTATCTCGCGCCAACAGCGAAAGGCGGAAGCGCGCCATGTGGATCAGCGGGCGTGCTTGTCCGGCGCAGCCGTCAATCCTTCGAGATAGTCGTCAAGCTCAGCATCATCCACTTCGACAAAATCTACGCGGTCAAGCGCATCGATGCCGGCCTTGATCTGCGCGCGCAGGGCCTTCAGTTTCAACGCATCCTCTCGACGCCGCTGCTGCAGCGCTTTGGCGCGCCTTGCGCACTGCTTCACTCGCGTTCTGGTACTCTCCTGATTTCACGACCTTTTCAACGAAGGCGTCCTGTTCGTCAGTCAGGCTGATACTCCGAGTGGGCATGTCTGCTTTCTCCCGTATGTCGCGACAAATTATCAGCTATGGCAAACTTTGCTAACTCTCGTGGACAGCCACGCGCAAAGGGCGCCTCACAAGCCAAGTCCGATCAAGAGCCTGCCATTTCCTGCGCCCCGCCGAGCAGCGTGATGTTGAGTCTGCCGCCAGTGAACAACATGTCGTCCAGCGCTTCGCTGATGTCGCCGGATTCGACCGTCGAACCGTCATCCCGAAAAATGCTCGCTTGCGCGATACGCCGCATCAATTCCTTGATGAACGCGGCGCTGACGCCCTTCGTGCGGCTCACGGCCTCATCAATGATGGTCTGATCCATCGGCAGGTTCTTGCCATAGAGCTGAACAAGCTTGCTGCGGCCGATGCCGTCGGGCAGCGGCACTTCAATCGCCTGGTCGATACGTCCGGGCCGGCCGGCCAGCGCGCCTTCAAGCTGCTCCGGCCGGTTGGTGGTGAGGACGAACAGGATGTCGGAGTCTTCCTTCAGCCCGTCCATCTCGTTGAGCAGCTTGTTGAGCAGCGGCTCTTCACACGATCCCATCTCCTCGCGATCGCGGGCGATGAGGTCGACGTCTTCGATCACTACCATCGTCGGCTGCAGCAGGCGCGCCAGCTTCATATAGGCGCCGAGCAACCCCACCTGCTCGGCCGTGATGATCAACGTCGTATGTCCGGGCAAATTGGTCGCGAGGTAACGGATCGTGTGCGTCTTGCCGGTGCCTGGCGGGCCGTAAAGCAAGATGCCCTTGCGGGTCGATTGGCCCAGCTTGCGGAGCGCCGCGCGATTGCCGACAAAGCCCATGACGTTGCGATCGAGCAGCTTCAGCGTCTGTTCGGGCAAGATGACTTCCTCCCGTCCGACTGCCGGCAGTCGGTGCACCATGATCCCGCTCGACCGTCCGCGATAGTCGGATCCACCTTCGAGCGAAAGGATCTTGCCGCGATAGGAACGCGCGGCGTGCACCGCCTCTTCAAGCTCGGCGAATGAACGTTGCACCAGTGCGTCGCCGGCGGCGCCGGCCGGCACCGCGATCTCGATGCGTATCGCAGCCTCATGCTGGTATTCGCGATGAAACGATAGCAGCACCGCGTAGCGGAGCTCGCCGGCCCTGCACAGCCACAGTCCGTTATGCAGGCATTTCACCGGCTGCGCTTCACCGATCTCGACGTCGTGGTACTGCGCCGGCGCAAGCGCGGGTGCGTTCCGGCCCTCCTTCATCAGGGCCGCAAATGCCAGCGTCTCATAGCGATACTCCTCGTGAATGCCGAAGAAGTGCAGCGGCGAGGCGAGCAACTGGTCGACTGCGACCTGGACGTCGGCGCGCATGTGGCCGGGAAACTGCCGCGCTCTCGTCACCAGTTGGTTTCGCGGGATTCCGGCAAAGTGCCAGTCAAGCGCAAGCCAGGCGTATTTGAACTCGTTCTCCAGGCACGGCCTCCGATGCGCGCCTGATGGCAAGCAGGCAGCTATTGCAGAGGCACGCTGTCCCGCCGGCGAGCAGGATTTTACTGCCAGTCGCCGGTGCTCCGCAAAGATCGCACGCGCCTTTCGTGGCCGCGGTTTCGCTGGTGATCAGCAAACCATGACCGGCGGCGCTGATGCTTTGCCGTGCCGAATCCAGCAGCGCCTTGGCGACCGGGCCCGGGTAGGGGCCGCAGGCCACCTTCTCTTCGTTCTCGATCAGCGCGGTGAATGCGATCGCTTCCCGTTCCGACTTGCCGAAGACGTTGCGAAGGAGCTGCCGGACGAATTCGACCGGCGTATCGTCGTCATTATGAATGAAGAGCGTGATCGACCCGGCGTCGGTGCAAATGTCATGCATGAAAGGAAAGGCCTCGTATGCGTTGTCTAAAGAACAAAAAGAGAACATAGCCGGCGAGCCGCGTCAAGCGGTCAGAGAACCGCCGAGGGCGTACTTCGAGAGTTCAAAGCGCTTTGGCGTGTCATCTGCGCCTAGGACTTGGACTGGATCAGGTCCCAGCGGTTGCCGCAGATATCCTCGAAAACCGCCACGACGCCATAAGCCTCATGCCGTGGCGCCTCAACGAACCGCACGCCGGCGGCGGTCATGCGCACATGATCGCGCTCGAAATCATCCGTTTCCAGAAACAAGAAAACCCGCCCTCCGGTCTGATCACCGATGCGCGCCGCTTGGGCCGGACCATCCGCCCGCGCCAATAGCAGGCCGGAGCCGACGCGGCCCGGCGGACGCACGACCACCCACCGCTTGCCGTCGCCGAGTGGCGTGTCTTCGCAGAGCTCGAAATTCAGGGCGCGGGTGAAGAAGGTGATTGCCTCGTCATAGTCCTGGACCACGAGACTGACGAGGGAGAGATGCTGATTCATATCGCCCAACCAAGTGAATTACGAGAAGTTGGCTCTCAGGAAGGCGAGGATAACATTATGTCGGCTCAGCTGTTGCAACGTCTAAACAGGCCGCCGCCTCGGAACGTCTCCGGACATCCCCCGTTAGGCGTGATGGGAAGCGCCCATGGATGGACGACTCTACTGCAAGGTTTTGCTTGTAGCTGCGGCCAGCGCGCTCGGCGCACTCTCTCCTGCTGCGACCCAGACCGCGCCGACTGTGACCGTCGACGCTGGGATAATAAGGGGCGTCGCTTCGAACGACGTTGCTGCCTTCAAGGGTATTCCGTACGCAGCGCCGCCGGTTGGGGCCTTGCGCTGGCGCGCACCGCAGCCAGTTGCGGCCTGGCGCGACGTAAGTCAGGCCGCTGAATACGGCTCCGATTGCGTACAGAAGCCAACACCGGGCGCTGCTGCCGCGAGCGGTGGCAAGTTCGACGAGGATTGGGTGTTCCTCAATGTGTGGCGTCCGGCGGCGTTTAAGCCAGGCGATCGGTTGCCGGTCCTGGTGTGGATTCACGGTGGCGGCTTCATCGCTGGCGGAGCATCCGCGCCGACCTTCAATGGCAGCGCGCTCGCAGGCCAGGGCCTGGTCGTGGTGTCGCTGAATTACCGCCTGGGGCGGCTCGGGTTCTTTATGCATCCCGCGCTGACGGCGGCGGGCGAAGAAGCACCCGGCAATTACGGTTTCCTCGATCAACTCGCCGCGCTGCAATGGGTGCAGCGTAACATTGCTCAGTTCGGTGGTGATGCAAAGCAGGTGACGATCGCGGGCGAGTCCGCCGGCGGGGTTTCGGTGATACACCACTTGGCGTGGCCCGCAGCGCGCGGCTTGTTTCATCGCGCCGTGGTCATGTCGGGCGGCGGCCGCACCTATGGGATCGGAGCATCGCGTGCGCGGGCCGAGCAGGTCGGCGTCGCCTTTGCGCAGAGCGTGGGTATCACCGGAAGCGGCGCCGACGCGCTTGCGGCGCTGCGGGCCCTGCCGGCGCAGAAGGTGAGTAACGACCTCGGCGTGGAGGCGTTGCTGGGAAAGGTGGACACCTATGCCGGCGGTCCGATCGTCGACGGCAAGATCGTGACCGGCATGAATATGCCCAGCGAAGTGCTGCGCAATCGCACGGCGGCCCAGGTGCCGGTGCTGATCGGCACGACGAGCGACGATTTGCCGATGCTGTTTCCGTCCCGGGATGATCCCCTGTCGTTCTTTGGCGCGGATGCGCCGGTCGCGGAGGCCCTGTATTTCGCAGGCGCGGCCGACCCGGGCGCCGCGATCAAGAACATCGCTGTGGATATCACGATGCACGAGCCAGCTCGTTTCGTCGCGAAACAGGCGACCGCCGCCGGCCAGCCGGCGTGGCTCTACCGGTTCGGATATGTCGCCGAATCGCTGCGCCCGAAAGGCACCGCGGAGCATGCCAAGGAAGTGCCGTACCTCTTCGGCACGCTAGCTGCGACGTACGGCGCGGCCGCAACGGCAAAGGACCGCGCGATGGCTAATCAATTTATGGGCTACATTGCTGAGTTCGCCAAAACCGGCGATCCGAACCGCAGCGGCCTGCCGAGATGGCCACGCTACGATCCCGCAAAGTCCGAGCTGATGCTGTTCGCGCCTGACGCCACTGCGGCCGTGCAACCCGACCCCTGGAAATCGCGGCTCGATCTGATCGAACGCGCGGTCGAGAGGCGGGCCGAACCACCGCAGTAGTCGCTGCGTAGCGGCTTGCGGCATCCCTCATCGACCGTGGCGCGCCGGCTTCGATCACACCGGGGGTAAGCTCGGCCCAGGCCCGCGAAGAATGTTCCACCCAGCTTGCACAAGCGAACGGGCGGTTGGCAGAAAAGCCGTGAGCCTCGCTCCGACGCCTAGCTCGCCGCGTCCTTGATCGCGGCTTCGAAGGTCTTGGCGTCGAAGGCCGGCATACTTTGGATCCGCCCCAGACCTTGGCCCGCATACCAGACCGAGAACGCGAGCATCGCCGCCTCGTTTGGAGCGTCGACGATATCGACGAAATCATAGTAGCCTTGCGTGTAGTGGATCGACTCGACCTTGATGCCTAGCTTGTCGAGTTTTGTCTTTGCCTTGCCGACCCGCTCCGATTGCTTGCTTGCCCACTCCGGGCTCAGATTACCAAGCAGCACATATTTCATGGCCACCTCCACGAGAGTTTGATCATTTTGCGCGAAGGACCACACAATTATACGCCTTCCCACGACCCATGCCCATGCCGATTTCCGGAGCGGGAACGGCGAGGCACGGGTTCCCCGGCGCTGGTCCCTGGCCGACAAGCGCCCTATAGCCAGCGCCGTACCCGCGCGCGATAGCGGCGATAGACGTCGCCGAACTTGCGCTCGAGATAGGCTTCCTCGCGGGCGATCACACCGTAGCGGATGACCAGCGCGAAAGGCACCAGCGTCACCAACAGCCAGAGGCTGTTGAAGGCAATGGCCAAGCCGATCAGCCCCAGCACCATGCCGAGATAGATGGGGTTGCGCGTGAAGCGGTAGGGGCCGGCCTCCACGATGGTCGTGGTCGGCAGGTTGGTAGGCACGTTCGAGCCGGCCCGGGTCATGGTAGAGATCGCCCACGCGACCAGCGCCAGCGCAGCAGCAAACACTATCGCGCCGAGCCAGCCTGCAGGTAGCAAAAATGGCAAGGGCATGAGCCAGTGGAGCGCGAACCCGGCAAGCACCGCGAGCCCCCATGCGATCGGCGGCCGGACAATGACGCCAGCGGTATCATCTGCTATGTCAGCCATAACGGGACCGGTGAAACAGCGCTTGATCTGGCTGAAGGCTATTTGCAAGCATAGCACAAGATCGCAGGCAGGGCCGAGATTTGCTCGCTGCACCGGGACGCGAAGGATGGGAAGCGGAATTCAGATGATGCCGTGTTCCTTCAGAACGGCTTGCTCGTCCCCTGATACCCATCCAAAGATCTTTGGTGTGTCTTCGAGCTGCTGCACCAGATAATGGACCTCAAAATCAATGGAAACATCCACTTCGCTGCCACGGTCGTAGATGGCGGTCCAAGCGACGTGCGCCAGGCAGTGGTGCTCGTCGATAGGTGCGATGCGGACGTTACGAAGTCGCATATCCTTGGTGCCGATCCGGCGATAATGTTCAAACCCCTGTTGCATCATCTGCTTCAGATGTTCGTCATTCCGGCCGACATTGACGCCAGCCGGAGAGGCAGCAACGAATGCGGTGGCGTATGAAGACGTCACCTGGTCCATGTCCACTTGATCCCTGAGCGCCATTCGGAACAGCTTCACATAGCGCTCAAACAAGTCCTTTACGTTCTTTTCCATAGGGTGCCGCCTCCTCACTATGGCTCTCTTGGCTCAACGCATTCTGCGCAAGGTGGTTTAGTGTGGTCTAGCAAGACTGGCCGGGTCCAGCCGCCAAACATGTTCAGAATGCTGTGAGGGGTAGATGGAGAAGCTGGATCTAAAGAAGGTGCGGAAGCCACTCTTCACCGCTCCCCTTAACCGTTTCGTGACGATCAATGCGCCGCCGGTTTCCTACCTCATGGTAGATGGTCGTGGTGACCCGAACACCGCCCAAGCTTATAGGCTCGCCGTCGAAAGCCTCTACGCGACCGCCTTTACGATCAAATTCTCCTGCAAGGCAAACGGGAAAGACTTCGTCGTGATGCCATTGGAGGGACTTTGGTCAGCTCCCGACCCTGAGAGCTTTTCTGCACGCCGCAAGGACGAATGGGAGTGGACCATGATGATCATGGTGCCGGACTATGTAGATGGCGAAACCTTCCTGGCTGCCAGGATCAAGGCGCGAGAGAAACTCGGCGCGCTTCCTGACAGTCTGAGGCTCGAAAGCCTGGAGGAAGGGCTCTGCCTCCAGGCATTGCACGTGGGCAGCTACGACGACGAAGGACCGCTGCTCGCGAGGTTGCACGGGGAGATCATGCCCTCGGGCGGCTACGACTTCGCCGGTCGGCATCATGAGGTCTATGTGAGCGACCCTCGCAAGACGGCGCCTGAAAAGCTCAAGACCGTGATCCGCCAACCCGTGCGCCAGAACTGAAAGTGGAGCTTGATCAGCACGTCAAGCGCCACAGAGGCCGGCTACGGAACTTGCAGCTAGTTCGCGGCGCGAATGCCCCGTTCACGTATGATCGCGCCGAACCGCTCGGAGTCTTTGCGGGACTTTTCCTTGAACTCTTCCGGAGACATCGGTGCGGCGATGTTTCCGAGGGTCGCGATACGCTCGTTCAACGTGGCGGTTGCAAGCGATCGATTAACTTCCTTGTTCAAACGCACGACAACATCGGGTGATGTTCCGGCTGGCGCGTAGATGCCGAATACGGCATCCGCATCAAAGCCGGTCAGGCCGAGTTCGTCGAGCGTGGGTACATTCGGAAGTTGGGGCGATCGTTGCGGGCTTCCGATCGCAAGGGCACGCAGCTTGCCGGCTTTCACGTGCTCGATGGCGATGCCGGGGTCGAACAGGAAGTCGAGCTGCCCGCCGAGCAGGTCATTGAGCGCAGGCGCTGCGCCGCGGTAAGGCACATGCACTGCGCTTGTGCCGGTCATGTTTTTCAACATTTCTGCCGCAAGATGGGGAGAGCTGCCGATACCGGGCGATCCAAAATTCCGCTTTTCAGGATTGGCCTTCAGGTCAGCAATGAATTCCTTGAAATCCCGCACCGGGCTGTCCGCGCGAATGACGAGATAGAAAGGCACGCGCGCAACGGAGGCGACGGGGATGATGTCCTTCGTGGGGTCGAATGGCATCCTGGCATACAGATGCGGATTAATCGCCACCATCCCGCCTGAGGACATCAGCAGAGTGTAGCCATCCGGCGCCGACCTCGCCACGAATTCTCCGCCCAGATTTCCGCCGGCGCCTCCCCTGTTTTCGATCACGACCGACTGACCGAAAGCTTCGCTGAGAGGTTGACCTACAAGGCGCGCGAGCTGATCTGCTGCTCCTCCCGCGGGAAAGTTGACAGTGAGGCGAATGGACTGGGTGGGCCAAGTCTGTACCTGCGAAGTCTGCGCCAGCGAAGTGGATATCAGGCCCGCGGTGAAGGCGATCGCGACCACAATGGCTCTCATGATTATCTCCCTGGATCTTACTATTTGAAGGAATAGCGATGGATCGCTCGATCCATCCGCAGCATCCCGTTCCGCATATGAAAGCGAGCGGGTGGTCAAATCATTTTCAACCCGCGAGGAAATCGCCGATCGCCGCGACACAGGCGGGGTCTTCCTGCATGGCGAAGTGCCCAACGCCGGGCACGATATGAGTGCGGGCTTTTGGAATCGCGTTTGCCCAGAGTTCCGCCTGACTGGCAAGTGCTACCCTGTCCCTGTCGCCCCACACGATGAGCGTCTCATTGGGAATCCGGCTTAACCACCGACCGAGATTCGGGTGTCCCATGCCGTGAGCCTTCTGAATGTTGCTCAGCGCCTTGGCTTCCTTTTCCCTTGCCGCGATGAACTGCTTTGGCGGAGGTGCAAGCGAGCCTCCGGGAAAGTATCGGGCTGCAACTTCCGTTCGATGCGCCAGGTAGCCAGGCAAATCTTGCGGAGCGACTTTGGTGGGGTCGGCGCCGCGATGGTCAGGGTGGTTGAGCCCGGCAGGCGCGTTCAGCACCAGACGAGCAAAGCGTTCGCCGGCGACCACCGCCATTTCTGCCGCCATCCAGCCGCCCATGGAATGACCCACGAGGTGCGGCCGATCCAGGCCCAATGATGAGCCGCAAATTGTGGACGATCAAATCCTGCATCCCGCAGATATACGGCGCAGGTCCGCTTTCGCCGAAGCCGGGGTGGAATGGCAGATAGATCCGAAACCTGTCGGCCAAACCGCGCGCCCATTCTTGCCCCTCGATCGTTGCCGCTCCGTGAAGCGCCAGCACGGCCGGACCCCTTCCGATGACTTTTATGACCGTGTCCACGGCATCGATCTCGAGCTTTATCGTTTCGAATACCACGTCAAACTCCTTCCTGACCGCGAGCTGGCGCTACGGTTGGACCATCGTGTCTGTCGAAAAGGAGTGCGCTGCCAATCTGCCGCGAGATTGCATGCGCACGAAGTCGATCACCTGCTGCCCAACCGTCTCAAGCTGACGTCTGGTTGCCGCATCGGTGCAATTTCCCTCGGCGTCGAACAGCGCGCTGGATGTGTTCAACATCGCGCCTAGCGGCGTTGGCCAGCCTCTGAGGGAATGAGCAATCGTTCGAAGCGCGGCTAATGTTTGCCCAACTGCCTGCCAGCCGCCAGCACAGGCGATGCAGCCGACGGGAATTCCATCCAGGTAGGCGCGTGTGTCCGTTCTGAGTTCTTCCGCGTAGTCGAGCGCGTTCTTTATCAGTCCAGATATCGATCCGTGGTAGGCAGGCGACGAAATGATGATGCCGTGGCAGGCACGAAGCGCGGCCAGGAGACGCGAAGCCTGATCGGACTGTTGCTGTCCGGGCATATACATCGGCAGAAGCAGTTCTGCGCCGGAGAGAAGCAGGTGCGCCTTCATCCTCGGCGGCCTTGAGGCTGATCACGAGCGCGCGTTCGGACGATGACCCGCGCCGCGGGGTTCCTCCTATTCCGAGAATAAGAGGCTTATCCTCAATCATGCTTCGCTCCAGTTGTTGCGCTGCAAGCCCGCGATGTTCGCCGATCCAAGCGGGCGATCTGCGTAGCTGCGTAGGGTGGGCCAAAGCGGAGCGTGCCCACCACAACACGCACCGCTCGTGGGCGGTGGGCACGCTCCGCTTTGCCCGCCCTACGAAGACGCTGCGCTAGCTCGCATCAAGCGATCTCAGCGCGTCGCAATTGGGGGATTACTTCCTCGCCGAAGAGAGCGAGCGTTTCACGGCGACGCGGCGTAAAGCTCCTTCCCAGCATCGCGAGAAAATGGCCTGCGCCGCATTTGCGGCATTGATCGATGATTTGTTCAGCGACCTGCGCGGGCGTGCCGGCGATGTAGTCGTCGTCATGCAGTGAAAAGCCGGCTCCAGCCCTCGGCGCGTCGAGCAATGAGGATGTGCCTTGGACAACGCGCGGATCGCCCGCCACAACTTTCAGTGTCGCTGCCTTCGCGGCATGGGATTCCTCGCGCGCCTCAGCCGCATCGTATGAAATGGAGACATTGCGCCGGATTGCGAGCTGATCGGCCCCTGCCGGAAATCCCAGTTTGGCGGACTCCGCGCGATACACGTCAAAAATTTCCGATATGCGAGCGACGGATTCGAAGCCGGTGCAAATCTTCGACCGCCTTTGAGCGGATTTCTGCGCGGATCCGGTACTTACAACAGTTGTCCATTTTGGCGGAGACGGTTGCAGGAAGACGTTCGGCATCAGGCCGAGGTTTTCGAGTTTCCAGTACTTTCCGCTGTGGCTGACGACGTGGTTCGCGAGGGCGGCATCGAGTATCTCCAAAGCCTCGTTGAACCGCTCGCGGGCCTCCTCGATCCCTAAGCCTATCCGCGCGAGCTCCTGCGGCACGCCGGCTGCAAAGCCGATCTCGAGGCGCCCCCTTGTGAGGTGATCGAGCATAGTCAGTTCTTCGATGATGCGCCATGGCTCATAAAGCGGCACCACCATTCCCATCGTTCCCAGCCGCAGCCGGGTCGTGTGGCGAGAAATAGCTGCGATCAAGATGTTGGGAGAGGGACTGTACGAGTGACCGAAGTGATGCTCGCTAAAGAATATTCCTTCGAACCCCAGCTTTTCGGTTTCGAGCCAATGCGCGTAACCTTCGTCGAACACGGCAGTGACAGTACTCGGCAGGGTCTCCCCGTCGCTCAGGTTCGGGGCCTGCATGAATTCAAAGATCCATGGCTTGATCAAAGCGTTTCTCCCAATGCGCGACTTATTTCTTGATTGCGTCTTGAGTACACGGGACTTTTAAATTTGAAAAATCGATTGTATTGATCTGTGATATTTGAACGGTGGATGAAGCCGATGCGCTTCGAAGGCCTGGACCTCAATCTCCTGATCGCGCTTGATGCGATCCTTGAAGAGCGCAGCGTCATGGGAGCCAGTCGACGCCTTCATCTCAGCCAGCCGGCGATGAGCGCCGCTGTTGGCAGATTGCGTCAGTATTTCAACGACGAGATTTTCACGATTTCACACCGAAAGCTGGTGCCGACGCCGCTGGCGCAATCGTTGGAAAGACCAACGCGGGACATCCTGCTGCGAATCCGGGCCAATTTGATCTCGCCGCCGAAATTCGACCCGGCGAGTTCTGAGCGGCGTTTCCGGCTGGTCGTTTCCGATTATGCGAGCATCGTATTGATGCACGCCGTCATGAAGCGCGTTTATCGCGCCGCACCGCGGGTTTGCCTTGAAATTCTTCCCTTCGGTGATCGCGTCGATGACCAGCTTCAGCGAGGGGAAGTCGATTTCGTCGTGATCCCCGATACGAATCTCATTGATGGTCATCCCAGCCAGCATTTGTTCGCGGACGAATTCTGCTGCGTCGCCTGGCGCGGAAGCCGCAAGATCGGGCGCTCGATCTCGCTTGGCCGCTATCTTCAGCTTGGACACATAACGGCTCAGCTCGGGCCCATTCATGGAGTATCCTTCGATGAACGCGCCCTCGTCCAGTTAGGTTATAAACGCCGCATCGAGGTCATTGCCCCGAACTTCACGGCGATGGCTGCCATGGTGATCGGAACGGACCGCATCGCGACAATGCATCATCGCCTCGCTGTAATTTTCGCGCGAAACTTTCCGCTGAAGCTGCTGCGTGCGCCGGTCCGCATCCCCGCATTCCGAGAAGCCCTACAGTGGCCGGCGTCCTTTCACCTGGATCCCGCACTTGTTTGGCTGCGCGAGATAATTACCGACGTTGCTGCCGAGGTGGACCGGACTCCGGCCACGCAAATGAAGGTTGGGTAAAAGCTGACCTCTCAGAAATGATGGATCCCCAGCGCCGAGAATGCGCCGTCATGCGGCTCATGGCCTTCCATCGGCTGGCCGAGAAAGCCGAGCTGCAGCGGCATCGGATGTAGCAGCGAGGTCGGTATCGCGCCTGCGGTGTCGAGCAGCGGTATGTCGGGTTGCGCGGCGCCGGAGAAATCCGTTGTGCTGGATGTCGGGCCGGAAAGGGTCGTCGTCAGCGGCTCGATCAGGCCAGTGGCTGGCGCGTCCTGGATCAGGCCGGTCAGCGTGCCGGTTAAACCGTCGAGGAGATGGCTCGCAGTGTCGGTCACGGTCGTCGTTAGTTGCCCGACGGTGGAACTCACGCTTGCGATCGTGTTTGATACCGTCGCAACTGCGGTGTCGACGATGCCGGTGACGGTGTCCGTGATCGTGTGAACGGTTGCGCCGAGGTCGAGCGAGGGTGGGGCGATGCTGCCGACCGACCCGTTGCCCGCGCCGACCGAACGCGCGTGATCCAGCGATGCATCGAGGCCGGCTGGCGCGGCTGAGGATGCCAGAATTTGCGTGCCGACCACTTGGCCTGACGGCGCGTTAGTGACGGTCTCGATCGTATCCTGCGGAGACGTCGCGGCAGTGGCTTCGGCATGGAGCGCTGGTGCAAGCTCGTTTGCCGGAGGTTCGATCATGCCGGCATGCTGGTCGTCATGGCCGGGTGCGGGATCGGCCGGCTGCAGCGCGGCCGGGACGATCGCTGCTGGAGGCGGGTGCAGGGCAGCCGGCTGCGCCGCGCGGGCTTCCCCCTCGTGCTCCAGGCGGTGCAGCCCGGTGTCGGCGTCGTTGAGCAGGCCGAGCAGCATGGTGGCGAAGGCAACCGATTCGGTTGCCGCGAGATGACGGCTACGCTCAGCTTCATCGGAGCGGCGGGCGTTCTTGACGGCGTCGGCCATGACCATCTCCTCCTCAGCGCTCGCGGAACGCGCGGGTGATCTCGTCGCGCAGCGGACCGAGCAGATATTCGAACAGGGTGCGCGGACGCGTCGGCACGATCACTTCGGCGGGCATGCCGGCCTGCAGATCGATGCGCGACTTCTTGACGTCGTCGGGATCGAGCGCGACCTCGACGGCGTAATAGCCTTGCCCGGATTTGTCGTCGGTCAGGCGGTCGGCGGACACCGTGTGCACGGTGCCGTAGAGCCGGGGACGCTCGATATAGTTGACGCCGGTGAGCTGCACCTCGGCACGGTGGCCGACGGCGACGTCGTTGATATCAGAGAGCTTCAGTCTTGCGGCGGCGATCAGCGGATTGTCGGTGGGCACGATGTCCATCAGCCGCGCGCCGGGTTGGATCACGCCGCCCTCGGTAAAGACGTCGAGGCCGACCACCGAGCCGGTCGCCGGCGCCGTAATCCGCGTGCGGACCAACACGTCCGTGGCGGCGTCGATCTTGGGCGTCAGTTCCGCGAGCTTGTTTTCGGTCGCGCGCAACTGGTCGGTGATCTCGCTCATCCGTGCGCGTTCCACCCTGGCGATCTCGAGATCGTTCTGCGCGATCTGCTGCTGCATGCCGGCGATGCTGGCCTGCTGCGCGCCAATATCGGCCTTCAGCCGGGCGTCCTCGCGCTGCAAAGCAAGGATGCGGGTCTTTGGCGTATAGCCTTGCGCGAACAGATGCTGCGCGCCGTTCATCTCGTCGGTCAGCAGTTCCCGCTGTTTCTCGGTGCCGGCAAGCTGCGCCTGCGTGCCCGCGATCTGCGCTTCGAGCTCCTTGATCTTGCCGCGCAGCACCGCCGTCTCGGCGGCGAACTGGTGCTTTCGCGCCGCCATCATCGCGGTCTCGTTGGCCATGGCCTGGCGCGCCGCGGATAGTTCGCTGCGCGCGCGGAGATGTTCGTCGAACTCCGGCGCATCCTTTCGGTCGCGTTCGGCGACCAGCCGTGCGCGCGCGGCCAGCGCAGCGTCGCGATCGGCCGCCAGCACATCGAGCTTGGCGCGCGGGTCGCTGTCGTCGAGCTGGATCAGGAGCTGACCTTTTTCGACGCGCGCGCCGTCGCGCACGGTGAGCTGGCGCACGACGCCGCCATAGGGGTGCTGCACGCTCTGCCGCCGCCCCTCGACCTGGAGGTTGCCGCTGGCAATGGCTGCGCCAGAGATCGGCGCGAGCGTCCCCCACATCGTCATCGCGGCAAGGAACGCCGCCACCACGCCGGCGCCTAGCAGCGCCGGCCGCGAGGGGCGTGCGTAGCGCGCACGGTCGCGCATCGGGGCGAAGCCGTCGCCGATCGCCGTCATGACGCGCGCCCCGCGGCGGCCTGCTGGAGCGCGTGGTAGACCTCGCCCGGCGGACCCAGCATGTCGAGCATGCCGCCGCGCAGCACCATCATGACGTCGACGATGTCGAGAATGGTGGTGCGGTGGGTGATCACGATGATGGTGGCACCCTCGCTCTTGGCCTGCAGCAGCGCCACCTTCAGCGCCTCTTCGCCGGGAGCGTCGAGATTGGCGTTGGGCTCGTCGAGCACGAGCAGCGGCGGGCGGCCGAGCAGCGCTCGCGCCAGCGCCAGACGCTGGCGCTGGCCGCCGGACAGGCCGACGCCGCCGGGACCCAATCTGGTGTCGTATTGCTTCGGCAGGTCGAGCACCATCTCGTGAATGCCGGCGCGCTTGGCGGCGTCGATGATCTCGTCCGTCGAAGCATCGCCGAAACGGGCGATGTTCTCGCGTACGGTGCCGGCGAACAGGCCGACGTCCTGCGGCAAATAGCCGACATGGCGGCCGAATTCGAGCGGGTCCCAGTGGCTGTAGTCGAGCCCGCCGAAACGCAACCGTCCATCGGCCGGTAGGATGGCGCCGACCAGAAGGCGGGCCAGCGTGCTCTTGCCGGAGCCGCTCGGGCCGACGATGCCGAGCGCCTGGCCGCCGCCAAGCTCGAACGTCAGGTCCCTGATGACGGGCTCCTTGCGCGCCGGCAGCAGGCAGCGCAGTTCGCGCACTTCGATGGTGTTGCGCGCCCGCGGCACGATGGTGTGCGGCGGCGTCAGGTCGATCTCGCCGAGCAGCTCGCGCACCTCCGCATAGGCCTCGCGCGCGCCGATGAACTGCTTCCAGGTGCCGACCGCCTGTTCCACCGGGACCAGCGCCCGGCCCATCACGATGCTCGCGGCGAAGATGGTTGCCGGCGTGATCGCGTGGTCGATGGCGAGCCAGGCGCCGGTGCCGAGCATCAGCGATTGCAAGAGCAAGCGGAAAAAGCGGATGGAGGAGGTCATCACCGCGTTCTTGTCGCTGGCAAGCGCCTGCTGCACCAGCATCGACGAGCGCTGGCTCTGCCAGTTGCGCTCCACCGCCGGCTGCATGCCCATCGCGCGGATCACGTCGGCATGGCGCAGGATGTTTTCGGTGAACACGTAGGACTGGTTGCCAGCGGCCTCGGCTTCCTTCATCGGCTCGCGAGTCATCACCTCGTTGAGACCGGCGAGGCCAAGCAGCAGAACCGCGCCGATGGTCGCGACGATGCCCAGCAGCGGATGGATGAAGAACAGCAGCATCAGATAGATCGGGATCCACGGCAGGTCGAACGCGAAATAGATGCCGGGGCCGGTCACGAAGGTGCGGAACTGATCGAGATTGCGCAATTGCTGCGCGCCGCGCGATGCGCCGCGCTGCGCCGAGCGCACCACCAGCGCCTCGAACACGCGCGCGGACAATTCCATGTCGAGGCGGATGCCGCAGCGGATCAGGATGTACGAGCGCACCGCGTCCAGCGCCGCCATGGTGAGCAGCGCGATCGCCAGGATCAGGGTGAGGAGGACGAGCGTGGAAACGTTCTCGTTGAGCAGCACGCGGTTATAGACCTGCATCAAATAGAGCGGCGAACTCAGATAAAGCAGGTTGATGGCGCTGGAGAACAGTCCGGCCCAGAGGAATTGTGGCCATAGCGCGACCAGCGCCTGGCGAAGATCATCGATCCGTCGCGCCGGCGCGACGGAGTCGTCAAGAGTGGTCAGCATGCCCGTAGGCATTCGGCGATCACCTTAAGCGAGTTGATGTGGCGCTGCGCGATCTATTCGTGCAGCGCATATGATATTGGAGACGTGGCGTGGGGATGCGCTCCCCACGCCGCGCAGTTTTGAAATGTCCGAACTCAACTGGAGTTAGGCGAGGCCGTGGAGAAGGCCACCGACATCGAGATGGCCGACATCGGCGCTGGCGCCGATCAAAGTCGGTGCGGAAACCGAGGCGTCGACACCGTTGAGCCCTGCCGAGAGGTCGATGCTCGGGTTAGTCTCAACTACTGCGCCGAGATCGAACAGGTTCGACAGGTCCGCTGTGCCGCTGGCGCTGGCAGAAGCGCTACCGCTGGCGCTTGCGCCGCCAAGTACACCGGTGGCGGTTCCAAGCAGGCCATCGACGGTACCAAGCAGGTTTCCGAGTAGTGCAGCCATATAGTCAACTCCTATGAAGGTTGGCTGGAATGCGACGAACGTCGCGGTGCAAGAAGCCACGGCAGCCAGAAAGGTTGCGGACTCACATGCGGCGTTTTGGTGATGATTTGTTGGGAAGGGAACTTTCCGCTGTTGCCGGTCGGCGGCGGTCCGACCATGATGCAAGGTCTCCTTTGTAAGATTCCCTTGGGAAGGTGTTTGGAAAGTCGATGCCGGAAGATAAAGCGGATGTTGTGGTGCTCGGTGCGGGCATCGTCGGGGTATCGACGGCGTTTGCCGCGCGGCAGCGCGGAATGTCGGTCGTACTCGTCGATCGGCACGAGCCGGGCAGCGAGACCTCATACGGCAATGCCGGCATCATCAGCAGCGGCTCGATCACGCCGCTCAACAATCCATCGCTGTGGACGTCGCTGCCGAAATACCTCAGCAACCGCCATGCGGCATTGCGTTGGAATCCGCTTTGGGCGGTGCAGAACGCGGGCTGGGTCGCGCGCTTTCTGGCCAATTCGGCCGCGTCGCGGCTTGGGCCGCGCGCGACCGCGCTGCATGGCTTGATCGGTGCATCGGCGAAACTGCATCGGGAATGGATCGTGCAAGCGGGAGCGGGACATCGCATTCGCGAGACCGGCTGGCTCAGGGCGTGGCGCAGCGATGCGGTTCTCGCGGCGAAGCGGGAGCAGGCCATGCTGGCCGAATACGGCATCGCCAGCGAATGGCTCGACCGCCAGGCCATCTCCGCGCTCGAGCCGGATATTGTGCCCGTTTATAAAGTGGGCCTGCTGCACAGCCAGACCGCCTCGGTCGACTCGCCAGGCGAAGTGGTCAAGGCCTATGCGCGGATGTTCGCGAATGCCGGCGGCCGGGTGAGGCAGGCGGACATCAAGGCGATCATACCCGACGGCGATGGCTGGCGCGTGATGCTGGCCGATGGCGAGATTTCGGCGCGTCACGTCGTGGTCGCGCTGGGACCGTGGTCTGCCGATATGGTGCGGCCGCTCGGCTATCGCGTACCGCTGGCCTATGAGCGCGGCTACCATCGCGAATTCAAGCCGAACCCGGCGCGGTCCTTGCGCCGTCCGATCTATGACATCGATGGCGGCTTCATCATGACCCCGATGGAGCAGGGCATCCGCGTCACCTCGGGCGTCGAACTGACCGACCGCGATGCGCCGTCCTCGTTCGCCCAGCTCGACCAAGTGGTTCCGCTCGCGCGTGGCGTCCTGGAGTTCGGCGACGCTGTCGGCGATGCATGGCGCGGCTCAAGGCCGACACTGCCCGACAGCCTGCCAATGATCGGCCCGGCGCCGCGGCATGCCGGGCTTTGGCTTGCGTTCGGCAACCAGCATATCGGCTTCACGACTGGTCCCGCAACCGGCGCCGCCATCGCCGCCATGATTGCCGGCGCGCCGCTGCCTTACGATGTGACGCCGTTCGCGCCGAGTCGCTACATTCGAGACTGAGATGGCGGACCCGGCGGCCAAACTGGACTCGTTCGGACTCTTTTGACCGCAAAAGTTGCACCGGACCAGGTGCTTGTCGCATGATTGCAGCCTGCAATGGCACACACATTGCATCGTCGCAACAGGCAGGCGTCGCGTTGGGAAATCGTTGCAATCGTCCCTTGCATGGGACGACAGTTTGGTGACACTTGCCCTTGCTTCGCCGACCCGAGGAATGCGCCTGCGCGCCGGTCGGCGCTGGAGTTTGTTGATGTTGCGTCTGATTGCCCGGCGTCTTGCTCTCGGTGTGCTGGTCGCGCTGACCGTCATGACGCTTGCATTCCTGCTGACGCGGCTGTCGGGCGATCTTGCGGTTTCGATTGCGGGTCCGCAGGCGACGCAGGCCGACGTCGAAATCGTGCGTAAGGCCTATGGCCTCGACCGCCCGCTCTATGTCCAGTTCTTCGCCTGGACCGGCCGCGCCATGGTCGGCGACTTCGGCCAGAGCTATTTCTTCAAGGACAGCGTGGCGAACCTGATCCAGAAGCGCCTGCCGATCACGCTGACGCTCGGCCTGGTGGGCTTAAGCCTCGCCTTGCTGATCTCGCTTCCGCTCGGCATCCTGGCGGCGCTGCGCGAAAACACCTGGATCGATCGCGGCGTCACCCTGTTCACGATGGTGGGGCAGGCCGTGCCGAGCTTCTGGCTGGCGCTGATCCTGATGATCGTGCTCGGCCTGCAGCTCGGCATCCTGCCCATCTCGGGCACTGGCACCTGGCAGCATTTCGTGATGCCCGGTATCGTGCTTGCCTTCACCGCGATCCCGGCGCTGACGCGGCTGACGCGCTCCGGCATGATCGAGGCGATGGCCTCCGATTACATCCGAACCGCGCGCGCCAAAGGCCTGTCGCGGGCGCGCATCATCTTCAAGCACGCGCTGCGCAACGCCGCCATCCCCGTGGTGTCGATCGCCGCGGTCCAGCTCGGCTTCATGCTGGGCGGCTCCATCGTCATCGAAACGGTGTTCGCGCTGCATGGCGTCGGCTATCTCGGCTGGGAGAGCATCGCCAAGAATGATTTCCCTGTCGTGCAGGCGGTGGTGCTGGTGCTGGCCGTGTTCTATATCGGCCTCACGCTCTTGGCCGACATCCTCAATGCGCTGCTCGATCCGAGGCTGAGGACCGGATGAGCGAGCCGATTGCCATTCAGGCGCCGCAGCCTTCGAGCATAGGTAGCTCGCGCATCGGCGCCGCCGGCTTTGCGATCGGGATTGCCATCGTCGCGCTCGTCGTTGCGGCGGCGCTCGTCGGCAACGCGCTGGTGCCGCAGGACCCGTTCACCCAGGACCTCGGCAATCGCCTCAAGCCGCCGTTCTGGATGGAGGGCACCCAGCCGGGCCATTGGCTCGGCACCGACCAGCTCGGCCGGGACTATCTCGCGCGGCTGGTCTATGGCGCGCGCATTTCGCTCCTTATCGGCATCATGACGGTGATCACGTCGGGGCTGATCGGCATCACGCTCGGCGTGCTCGGCGGGTTTTTCGGCGGCCGTGTCGACGATTTCGTGCTGTTCGCCATCACGACGCGATTGTCGATCCCAGTCGTGCTGGTCGCGCTTGCGGTGGTCGGGCTGATGGGATCGGGCCTCGGGCTCGTCGTCGCCACCCTCGGGCTGTTGTTATGGGACCGCTTCGCGGTCGTCGCGCGCGCGACCACCATGCAGGTTCGCAACCACGACTACGTTAGTGCGGCCTGGTGCGCCGGCGCCTCGATGCCGCACATCCTGATCAAGGAGATTTTGCCGAACATAGCGAGCCATCTTGCCGTGGTGGCAACGCTGGAGATGGCGCTGGCCATCCTGCTCGAGGCTGCCCTGTCGTTCCTGGGGCTGGGCGTGCCGCCGCCGCTGCCGTCCTGGGGGCTGATGATCGCCGAGGGCAAGGACTACATGTTCTTTTCGCCCTGGGTGATCATGATCCCCGGCGCAGCCCTGGCAGTTCTGGTGCTTGGCATCAATCTGGTCGGCGACGGGCTGCGCAATCTGCTCGGCGCGGAGCGGCTGCGATGAGTGCGCTCTTGGACGTGGAGGAGCTTCAGGTAACGTTCGGCCGCACCGCGGCGGTGCGCGGCGCCTCGTTCCGGGTCGAGAGGGGCGAGACCCATTGCCTGGTCGGCGAGTCCGGCTGCGGCAAGTCGGTCACGGCGCTCGCGGTAATGAACCTGCTCGCCCGCGGCGGCCAGCGTTCGGCGAAAAAGATGAGCTTCGCCGGCACCGACCTCACGTCGTTGTCGGACCGCGAGATGGCGCGCCTGCGCGGCAACCGCATGGCCATGATCTTTCAGGAGCCGATGACCAGCCTCAATCCGGCTTTCACCATCGGTTCGCAGATGGCGGAGGTGATGACGCGCCACAAGGGCGGCTCGCGCGCGGCGGCCCTTGACCGCGCCGCCGAACTGATGGGCCGCGTCGGCATCACCGCGCCTGGCATGCGGCTCGGCCAGTTTCCGCACCAGCTCTCCGGCGGCCTGCGCCAGCGCGTCATGATCGCGATGGCGCTGATGTGCGATCCGGAACTGTTGATCGCCGACGAGCCGACCACCGCGCTCGACGTCACGGTGCAGGCGCAGATCCTGCGGCTGCTCGCCGGTCTCAAGCGCGAGCTCGGCCTCTCGATCCTGCTGATCACCCATGACCTCGGCATCGTCGCGCGCGTCGCCGACCACGTGTCGGTCATGTATGCCGGCGAGGTGGTCGAGCGCGCGCCGACTGCGGACCTGTTCCGCGCGCCGCAGCATCCCTACACCCGCGGTCTTCTGTCCTGCGTGCCGGTGCCCGGCCGCGTGCAGCGCGACCGGCCGCTCGGCTCGATCCCCGGCGTCGTGCCGGCGATCGGGCCCGGCTTTGCCGGCTGCGCCTTTCGCTCGCGCTGCGCGCACGCCGACGAAACCTGCACGCGCGCGATACCGCGGCATCAGGCGGGCGATGCGCATGATTATCTTTGCCGGCTCGAGCCGGACTGGGCGGAGCTGCAACCCGCATGACTGCCGCGATCGAGGTCGAGAACCTGCGGTGCGAATTCCGCGTCCACACCGGGCTGATGTCGGCGGAAAAGCGCGTGGTCGCGGTCGACGATGTCACCTTCAGCGTGCCGGCCGGTAGCGTGCTCGGCATCGTCGGCGAGTCCGGCTGCGGCAAATCCACGCTGGCGCGCCTGATCCTCGGGCTGCTCAAGCCGACGGGGGGAAGCGTGCTGGTCGATGGCAAGCGCCTGTTCGACCTCGACCGCAAGGCGCGGGCGCGATTGATCCAGCCGGTGTTCCAGGATCCGTTCGCCTCGCTCAATCCGCGCCGGCGCATCAAGGATATCGTCGCGCTGCCGCTTGCCGCCCAGGGCACGTTCTCGCGCGGCGAGATCGAGCGCCGGGTCGGCGGCATTCTCGAGCGCGTCGGCCTGTCGGCTGCGATGGGTGAGCGCATGCCGGCGCAACTTTCCGGCGGGCAACGCCAGCGCGCGGCGATTGCCCGCGCATTGGTGCTGGAGCCGCGGATCGTGATCTGCGACGAGCCGACCAGTGCGCTCGACGTCTCGGTGCAGGCGCAGATCCTCAATCTCTTGGCCGACCTGCGCCGCGACCTCGGGCTGACTTACCTTTTCATCAGCCACAACCTCGCCGTCGTCGAGCATGTCGCGAGCGAAGTCGCGGTGATGTATCTCGGCCGGTTCGTCGAGCGGAACGAAACCGACGCGCTGTTTCGAAAGCCCCGCCACCCTTACACCCAGGCGCTCCTGGAAAGCGTGTTGACGCCGGAGCCGGGCAAGGGCGTACCGGACATCGGCCTCGGCGACGCCATGCCGGATCCGTCCAATATTCCGCCGGGCTGCCGGTTCAACCCGCGCTGCCGCATCGCGGTCGAACGCTGCCGTCATGAGGCGCCAAAGCCCATGGTCCGCCCGCCCCGGGGGATGGTAGAATGTCACTTGGCATAGGGCGTGTTTTGCGCCGTCTGTAATAGAAAAAATGGAGAGCGATATGCGTATGCAAAAAAAGCTCGGCGTTGCAATTCTGGCGGCGGTTCTGTCGGGTGTCGCTGCTTTGCCCGCTTCTGCGCAGAAATCCGCCGACGCGCTGCGGATCGTGATGCGCGACGCGCTGCCCAACATCGATCCCTTCTATAACAATTTGCGCACCGGCGTGGTGATGCATCACCAGGGCTGGGACGCGCTCGTCTACCGCAATCCGGACACGTTCAAGCTGGAACCGCTACTCGCAACCGAATGGAAGCTGCCGGATCCGACCACGATCGAGTTCACGCTGCGGCCGGGCGTCAAATTCCATGACGGCAGCGAGCTTACGGCTGCTGATGTCGTCTACACGATCAACCTCGTGGCCGATCCGGCGAGTCGGGTGTCGACGCCAGCGAATTACAACTGGATCGACAAGGCCGAGAAGATCGGCGATCTGTCGGTGCGCGTCACGTTGAAGCGGCCGAATCCGGCGGCACTGGAATATTTCGCGCTGGTGCTGCCGATCTATCCCAAGGCCTATCGCGAGAAGGTCGGTGCGGAAGGCTACGCCAAGGCGCCGGTCGGCGCGGGTCCGTACAAGATCACCAAGGTGGAGCCAGGTGTTTCCATCGACTTCGAGCGGTTCGACGATTATTGGGCCGGCAGTCCCAAGGGCAAGCCTGCGATCAAGAAGATGAGCGTGCGCTTCGTGCCTGATGCCGCGACCGAGATGACGGAATTGCTCGCCGGCCGCGCCGACTGGATCTGGAACATGAATCCGGACCAGCTCGAGTCCGTGAACCGGATGCCGCATCTGCAGGCGGTGCGCAAGGAATCGATGCGGATCGGCTATCTCTCGCTCGACTCCGCGGGCCGCACCGGCGCCGACAATCCCCTGACCAAGCAGAAGGTGCGCCAGGCGATCTGGCACGCTATCGACCGCAAGGCGATTGCCGAGAAGCTCGTCACTGGCGGCAGCCGCGTTCCCGCCGCGCCCTGCTTCCCGTCGCAGTTCGGCTGCGATGCCGAAGCGGCGGTGGCTTACGACTACAATCCGGCAAAGGCCAAGCAGCTTCTCACTGAAGCCGGCTATCCCGACGGCTTTGACGTGGAGCTCGCAAGCTATGTACTCCCGCAATGGGGATCATCGGTGCAGAACTACCTGCACGCCGTCGGCATCCGCGCCAAGCTCAACCAGCTCCAGACCGCGGCGCTGATCCAGCGCGCCAAGGCGGGCGAGCTGCGCGCCTATCTCGGAAGCTGGGGCAGCTACTCGATCAACGACGTCTCGGCCATCATGCCCAATTTCTTCGACGGCGGCGCCGACGACTATGCGCGCGATCCCGAGGTGCAGAAGCTGTTGGTGCAGGGCGGGTCGACCATCAATCCGGAAGCGCGCAAGGAGGCCTATTCGGCGGCGATCAAGAAGATAACCGAGCAGGCCTACTGGGCGCCGCTGCACACCTATGTGACGACCTACGGCCACTCCAAGCAGCTCGATTTCACGCCATACCCGGACGAACTGCCGCGGTTCTATCTGGCGAAGTGGAAGTAGAGGTTCTTGTCGCGTCGGCCGTTCGACCAATCGTCATGTGGACGCCGGGCTGCTTCCCGGCGTTCCACTCGCCGCGATCGCGCGCCGCTTAGGATGATGCTGCCAAGCCGCGGTTGTAACCTCGGTCGCCGAATCGCTCGATAATATCCGCGAGTGGGATATGGCCGACACAAGCGCCTAGTCCCGAACCAATGTCTCCGCTCTCCAGTGCCGTTGCATAGATGACGGCGGGGTCGGCCTCAATGCGCCGGCGCACCGCGGCGAGTTTTGGCCAGCGTGCCGGATCGGCGACTTGATGGAAGTCGAGCCATCGCGCGACGCCGACCAGAATGCCGTCGGCCAGCGTCGGGCGCTCACCCATGAGAAAAGGATGATCCCCGATCATGGCTTCGAGCTTGTCATGCCGCTCGATCACCCGTGCGGCGCCGAACTCGCGTAGCGATGCCTGCATTTGCGGGTTCGGATTCGCCATCTCCATCGCGGCCCACAACGGCGCGAAGGCGCCGGTGAAGCCCGTGTTAACAAAGCCGATCAGTTGATGCATCCGGTCTGCTTCCGGCGAAAGCGGTGCGAAGCTGATGCGCCGCTCGCTGTCTCTTGCCTCGAGCCAGGCGGCGATCGCCATCGTCTCGGTCAGCGCCCGCCCTGCATCCGTGATCAAGACCGGCGTTTCATGTCGCGCATTGATGCGGGCATAGGAAGGGTCGCGCATCTCGCCGAGCATATCGACGCGGCACAGCCGATAGGGTTTGCCAAGCCATTCAAGGGCGGCGACGAGCCCCATCGAGCTTCCGGCCGGGAAGCCATAAACAAGAATCGGTTCCATTGGTATGTTCTCCGTGATTTCTGCCGATCACGCTGCGCAGCGTGACTGGAATCTACGGATGGCGCTGCCCAAGTAAATTACGCACCTTTTTGTAACCACGAGTGATCAGATGAAAGATCTCGTCTCCCGCTGTCCCATCGAAGAAGTGATGCAGGTCATCAGCGGTCGCTGGCCCAGCTTGCTGATTTACTATCTGAAGCAGGGCACGAAACGGTTCAGCGACCTGCGCAGGGACAACCCCACCATCTCGCACAAGATGCTCACCCTGGAGCTTCGCAAGCTGGAGGAAGCTGGCATTGTCGAGCGCAGTGAGTTCGAGGGATATCCGTTGCGCGTGGAATATGATCTGACGCCGGCCGGTCTCAAGCTCGTGCCGTTGCTTGACGCCCTGGGCGACTGGTGGGATGCGACGGCCGCTGGCCGCAGTACGTTGCCGGTCCAGCTAACGGAATAATCCGGGAGACCAACAGGTCAGGTCAACGCTGGTCCGGCTCCGGCTGGTCTCTGTTCCGGATCGTTAGCCCATTGACTTCACACCATTCCCTCAGGCCTTTTCGGTCGCCTTCTTCTCGAAATCGTACCATCGGTCGAGCGCCCGCCTTCTCTCCTGCTTACCCGGCGATGCCGCTTCCCTCTCGCGCTGCCCTAATCAAAATCGAGTCCACATGCTATTGTTTGACTTGCGCGCTGTTCAATCCCTCGTCACATGAACGCCGGACGTGCGCCCCCCATTCCACTTGCCACCGATCGCGCGCTCGATCTGCGCCGCGAGTTGCAGCAACAGCCCGTCATTCGCCTGCTTCGCGATGGCCTGGATGCCGAGCGGCAGGCCGTGCTCGTGGGTGGCGAGCGGCAGCGAGATCGCCGGGATGCCGCAGAGATTGGCGAGTGGGGTAAAGGCAAAATTGCGCCAGAGATTGCCGAACCAGTTCAGCACGTCGGGATTGTCGCTGATCGTGAGATATTCGGTGGTGCCGACCTTTGGCGTCGGCAGCGCGGTGATCGGCGTCAGGATAATGTCCCAGTCCTCGAAGAACGCGCCGAAGCCGCGCGAGGTCGTGTTGAACACGGCCTGCATGCGGGCACGGTCGGCGTAGGACGTGTGTCGGCCATGCTCCCAGATCCGGATGTTGATCGGCTCGATCAGATCTTCCGGCGGCTGTTCGAGGCCGCGCGCCGCCAGCATGTTGGAGATCACCACGGCAAAATTGCTGATGTAGCAGGTGGTCTGCGCCGCGAAGGCTTCCCCATAGTCCAGATCGGGCAGGGCGTAATCGACGTGATGGCCGAGGCCTTCGAGAAAGCGCCCAGCCTTCTGCAGCTCGGCTGCGATATGCGGCGTCGCGCGATAATCGCCCCACTGGTACGACAGCGCGATTTTCAGCCGGGCAGGATCATGTGTGATCATCCGCGTATACGGCTCCGGCGGACTCCAGAACGGCATGAATTCGCCCGGTGCCGGACCGCGGCAGGCATCGACGAAGGCCGCGGTATCGCGCACCGTGCGCGACTGGCAGCCTTGAATCGAAACCAGTCCGCTCAAATCGGAGAGGTGCGGCGACAGCGAGAACACGCCGCGCGAGACTTTCAGTCCGATATTGCCGTTGACGCCGGCGGGAATCCGGATCGAGCCGCCGCCATCGGTCGCATGCGCGATCGGCACCGCGCCGGCGGCGACCATCGCAGCGCTGCCGGCAGACGATCCGCAGGTGGTGTAGTCGGTATTCCAGGGGTTGCGGGTAACGTAGACGGCGGGATTGTCCGCCGAGCTACAGACGCCGAATTCCGGCGTAGTCGTGCGCCCGATCAGATTGAGCCCGGCCGCCCGCATCTTCCGCGTCAGGAAAGTATCCGCGGTGGCGCGATTGCCGCGCATGAACAGCGAGCCCATTTCCTGCAGCCGGCCCTTCAATGTCGGACCGAGGTCCTTCATCAGGAACGGAAGTCCGGCAAACGGGCCGCCGAGATTGGTGCCATCGGTGGCGGGATCGGCGACCGCGTCCTCGAACACTTCGACGACACCCGACAGTGCGGGATCGACCTTGGCAATGGCGGCGGCGGCCTGCGCCGCCAATTCTTTGGCCGTCAGCTCGCCCTTCGCGACACGTGCGGCCAGTGCCACGCCATCATGATCGGCCCATTCGTCCCAGCTCATCGGCAAGTTCATGCAATCTATCCTCTTGGCGGCGTCAGTATCGGATCGTCAATCGCAGCAAAGTTTTCTTCGATCGGCTTCATCGTCTTGAGCAGAGCGAGCAACCCGCGCTTGCGCACCGGCTCGATTATCAAACGCTCACCGTCACGATGCATCATCGCCTCGTCGCCAGGTAGTTCGAATTCCACAGGAATACGAACCGCCTGATTGCGACCGTTGCGAAATAGTCTAACCCGTCGGTGCTGAGACATGGGCCGGGTACCTCAATGGCGTTATTCTGCTCGTTTGAGATAGCTCAAACCTTGATCAGCCGCACCCTTGTCCCCCAGGGATCGGCAGCCTCGATGCCGTTCGTAATAGCGGTTGCCGGCGCGCTCGCCTGCCGCAAGCGCTGCTCCTGCGCCTGCAGGATCTCCTCCGAGGCGATTTCGAGCGAGAACCATGCAAGTCCCGTGGCCGCATCATCCCGTCGCCCAGCGCCGGCGCTCTGCCAGACATTGATGCCGAGGTGATGGTGATAGCGCCCCGACGACAGGAACGCAGCGCCGGTGCGCTTGCGGGTCGGGTCGAAGCCGATGGCGCCGCCATAGAAACGGTCGGCCTGTTCGAGGTCGCCGACGCGCAGGTGCATGTGGCCGATGCGAAGGCCGTCGGGAGCACCGGCATAGTTGGAGATGCGCGGATTCGTCAGCGTCAGCAGGCCGCCGATATCGAGCGGGTCGGTCGCCATCGCGACCGTGCCGCCATCCCATTTCCAGCTTTCGGGCGCGCGGTCGGCGTAGACCTCGATGCCGTTGCCTTCGGGATCGTCGAGATAGACGGACTCGCTGACGAGATGATCGGCAAATCCGGAGAGCGGCACCTTGTTCGTTGCGGCGTGCACCAGCCAGCGGGCGAGATCCTTGCGGGTCGGCATCAGGAAGGCGGTGTGATAGAGGCCGGCGGCATTCCGCGCCTCGCTGGCGGCGCCCGCGCGCAGGGTGAGATCGAGCAGCGGCACGCCGCCCGCGCCGAGGCGGGCGCCGGTTGCCGTGCGCTGCAAAACGGCGAGCCCGATGGCGTCGCGATAGTAATCGGCGACGAGATCGAGATTACGCACGCGCAAGGTCACCATGCCGATCCGCATCGGCGTGCGGTTGGCGAAGGTCGGCCCGGCAGCGCCGTCGGCCCTTCCTTCCGCCAGCGCTGCCGCCGTGGCGGCCGCGCTCAACGACGAGGCGCTGGCCAGGTGGAGGAGGGTGCGGCGGGTCAGGTCGATGCTCATGTCAGCTCCGTTTTTCGATCGGCTCAGCGAAGTAAATCCCGCGCCGGTTCTATGCTCCGCAGCGTCGCAACAGCGCCGGCCGGACGATCGTTGCAGCAGAAGGTTTTGCTCCGAGCAAGCGATTTTTCAGCCACCCATAGGGTGGGCAAAGGCGCTCCTCGCGCCGTGCCCACCATCTATCATCGAGCACGTTTCCCGATGGTGGGCACGCTTCGCTTTTGCCCACCCTACGAGTTGCGAACTGATTAGCCTCGCGCCCAAGCGAAATTTCCATGCGCTTAGCGTGAGGGGCAAATCAGTCGCATCACTCTGCCGTCACCCATTGAGGGGCGCTCGCGATCGTCACGAACGTGCGGTGAGATGCGATGGACGCGGAATGCGCGAGACGTAGGCGCAGGAAGCGTACGGCGAAGTCGTGTGGTTCGGGCGCCGCGGTGCTGGCGTTAAGCTGCGTGAAACTCTTTGCGCAGCGACGGAGGTAAAAGAGCCGTTCTCCGGAAGTAAGCCGTAAAGCCATTGCGCAGGGAAGGCCGGGATGCTCCCGCTGTACCTGTATGCTCGTGTGCATGTTCTTTTGCGCACTTTGCACACGAGACCGCGGGTGCGGCGCGCACCCGGTCTTCCCTGCGCCCTCTGATCGGAGAGGGCGAAGCGAAGATGCAAACCTCGGGCGCAATGCGTCGCGAGAACTTCACCTCATACTCCGTTGTCGTCACCCGCGAAGGCGGGTGACCCAGTATTCCAGAGACGCCAGTGATTGAACCGATAAGCCGCGGCGTACTGGATCCCCGCCTTCGCGGGGATGACAGTTGTGCGTGGGCTACGCCCCCGCCGGCACCTGGTCGAGGAAGCCGGTGATGCTGCGGATGCGGCCGTCGCTGAGGACTGCGAAGTCCGTTCCCTTGATCGGGCTGTCGCCGCCATCGGGGCCGAGGCCCCAGGAGAAGCGGACGTGGTCGCCAAAACCATTGGGCTCGCCGATCAGCCTGAACCTGAAATCCGGAAACTTTTGCTGCACACCCGCGATCAGCGCGTCGACGCCGTCGTGCCCATCGCCCGACATCAGCGGGTCGATATAGCGGGCATCGCTGGTCCAGTTCTGGCTGAGAATTTCGCGGCGGCGGCTTGGCGTCCGCTCGTTCCACAGATCGATGTAGGTGCGGGCAATCTTGTTGATGTCGGTCATCATGCTCTCCTTCGTTTCGGCCGAATGGGCCGGCTGACCGACTATCGAAAAATCCGACGCGCCAATCGATTACCTCAGAGGTCAAGGATTTCGATTTTTGGCAATCATGCATGTTGCGGATGCGGTGCTGACCTATTTCCGACGATCGATCGGGCTAGGGCCTGCGCCGGATCTGGCGTAAAAGCATGCGACATCGGCTCTTGCCGCCCTCATTATGGTGGGACGATCAATCGGGGAACGGCTGTGGCAGAGAAACCCAAGACGCCGAAGATGCCGGAGCAGCATGCGGGCGCCGACTGGGCGCAGGTATGGCTGTGGCCGCTGGAAGCGACGCGATTGGCGCTCGACAGCTACGCCCAATGGTTCGCCGATCCCAAGCCCGCGCCTTCCCACGCGCCGGAGCAGATGCCGCTGGCCTGGACCACGCCAAACGTCGTGGCGCTGCAACTTCCGTCGATGCGGCTGCGGGCGTTTTCGCGAGGCAATGCGGGGCAGCCGGTACTCGTTTGCGCGCCCTATGCGCTGCACGGCGCGCTGGTCGCGGACTTCGCGCCAGGCCACAGTCTGGTAGGGGCGCTGCAACGAGACGGCATGAACCGCATCTATGTCACGGACTGGCGCTCGGCCACGCCGGAAATGCGCCACCTGTCGATCGACAATTATCTGGCCGAACTCAATGTGGCGATCGACGAGATCGGTGCGCCGGTCGATCTTGTCGGCCTGTGCCAGGGCGGGTGGCTGTCGCTGGTCTACGCCGCTCGTTTCCCCGGCAAGGTGCGGCGGCTGGTGCTCGCCGGTGCGCCGGTCGATGTTTCCGCGCCGTCAGAGCTTTCGAAGATGGTGGCCGCACTTCCGCAGGGCGCTTTCGAGCAGATGGTGCAGCAGGGTGAAGGGATCGTGAACGGCGAGCACATGCTGCGGTTCTGGAACATTCCATTCAGCCAGCATGACGTCGAAGCCGTGCTGCAAAGGAATCTTCGCGATGGATCGGACGAGGCGCGCATGCTGCTGGACCGATTCAAGCGCTGGGATCGCGAGACGCTGGACCTGCCGGGAGCCTATTATCTCGAGGTGACCGGCCGGGTTTTTCGCGAGAACCAGATCGCTGAAGGGCGTTTCGTCGCGCTCGGCCGCAGGATCGATCCCGCCGAGGTGCGCGTGCCGGTCTTCCTGCTGGCGGGAGAGAACGACATCGTTGTCCCGCCCCGTCAGGCGTTCGCAACCGCGCGGCTTTTGGGCACGCCGCCGGCATGGCTGGAACGGGCGTCCGAGCCATGCGGTCATCTCGGCCTTTTCATGGGGCGCAGGGCCTTGCGCCATTCCTGGCGCCGGATCGCCCGGTGGCTTCAGGCTGATATCGGCGATGTCACGGGCGCACGGATCAGCGCGTGAAAGGCAGATGAAAATGCCCCGGATTGCGCCTGCAATCCGGGGCAGCAAGATGGGTATCGGTTGGCTGACGTTACTTCGCCGCGACCACCATGATCTCGACATTGTACTGCGGGGCGGCGAGCTTGGCCTCGACGGTGGCGCGCGCTGGCGTGTTGCCGGCCGAGACCCAGCCGTCCCACACCGCGTTCATCTCGGGAAAGGTCTTCATGTCGGTGATGTAGATCGTGGCCGACAAGAGCTTCGACTTGTCGGTGCCGGCCTTGGCGAGATGGCCGTCGATGATCGAGAGAATGTCCTGAGTCTGCTCGGTCACGCTCTTGCCGGCGGCCTTGCCGGCAACGACGCCGGCGAGATAGACGGTGTTGCCGTGGACGACGGCCTGGCTCATGCGAGGTCCGGTTTCGAAGCGCTGGATGGTCATATTGTTCTCCTGATAGGGGGCGGCGGTTACTTAGCGCGCTCGTGTCCTATGCGCCACTGCGTTATTTGCATTGAGATTGGAGCCGCCATGCCGGGACAAGCCCGGCCATCGCGGCAAGAAATCAGGAAGCCGCCTTTGCCGCTGCGCGTCCCGCATTCCTCCCCGAGAACAGGCAGCCGCCGAGGAAGGTGCCTTCCAGCGAGCGGTAGCCATGCATGCCGCCGCCACCGAATCCGGCGGCTTCGCCGGCGGCGTACAGGCCCCTGATGATCTCGCCGTTGGTGCCGAACACGCGCGAGTCGAGATCGGTCTCGAAACCGCCCAGCGTCTTGCGCGTCAGGATGTTAAGCTTGACCGCGATCAGCGGGCCGTGTTCGGGGTCGAGAATTTTGTGCGGCTTTGCGGTGCGGATCAATTTGTCGCCGATGTAGCGGCGCGCATTGTGCAGGTTCATCACCTGCGCGTCCTTGACATAGGGATTGGTGATCTCGCGGTCGCGCGCCTCGATCTGCGCCTTGATGTGATCGTGCTTGAGCAGGTCGCTGCCGGCGAGCGCGTTCATCGCGCTGACGAGTTCGCCGAGATTGTCGCGCACGATGAAGTCGGCGCCATTCTGCTTGAACGCTTCCACCGGCGCCGGTGCCCCCTTGTTGGTGGCGCGCTTGATGGTCATGCGCCAGCTCTTGCCGGTGAGGTCGGGATTCTGCTCGGAGCCGGAGAGCGCGAACTCCTTTTTGATGATGCTCTGGGTCAGGATGAACCAGGAGTAATCGTAGCCGGTCGACATGATGTATTGCAGTTGGCCGAGCGTGTCGGAGCCGGGGAAGAGCGGGGCGGGCAGGCGCTTGCCCGTGGCGTCGAACCACATCGAGGACGGGCCGGGCAGGATGCGTATGCCGTGGCGCGGCCAGATCGGGTTCCAGTTCCGGATGCCCTCGACGTAGTGCCACATCCGGTCGCGGTTGATCAGCCGCGCGCCGGCGGCCTCGGTGATGCCGATCATGCGGCCATCGACATGTTCGGGCACGCCGGAGATCATGAATTTCGGCGGCTCGCCCAGACGCTTCGGCCAGTTCTGCCTGACCATGTCATGATTGCCGCCGATGCCGCCGGAAGCGACGATCACGGCCTGCGCACGCAGCGTGAAATCACCGACGACCTGGCGCGAGGAGCTCTTGCCGCGCTCGACGCTGTCGGGCTCGAGCACGGAGCCGCCGACCCCCTCGACCGCGCCGTTCGCCATCATGAGTGTGTCGACGCGATGGCGGAACTTGAACGTTAACCGGCCATTTTTTTTTGCTTCGCGCGCGCGGCGCTCGAACGGCTCGACGATGCCGGGGCCGGTGCCCCAGGTGACGTGAAAGCGCGGCACCGAATTGCCGTGGCCCATCGCGTCATAGCCGCCGCGCTCGGCCCAGCCGACCACCGGAAAAATACGGTGACCCATCGAGCGCAGCCAGTCGCGCTTCTCGCCGGCCGCGAACGCGACATAGGCTTCCGCCCATCGCTTCGGCCAATGATCGTCGTCGCGGTCGAAGCCCGCGGTGCCCATCCAATCCTGCAATGCGAGATCAAACGAATCCTTGATGCCGATCCGGCGCTGCTCGGGAGAGTTGACCAGAAACAATCCGCCGAACGACCAAAAGGCTTGTCCGCCAAGGCTTTGTTCGCCTTCCTGGTCGACGACAATGACGCGTTTGCCGGCGTCTACGATCTCCGTCGCCGCGACCAGTCCCGCCAAGCCACCGCCGACCACAATTACGTCTGCATCGTCAGCCATCGTTTCCTCCCCCGTGCCGTTTTTGATTCAAGCCCGCGTCTTCGCGCGCGGTCAACGGCAATCGGATTCTTGCCTGTGGCTGCGTCGCCATCTCGGCAAGAGTCGTTTGTTCCAGTTTGGGACCTTTGCGCGCGGAGGGTGCAGCGGCCAAGCAACACTTGATTTGAATTTGTTTTGACTGGCTGTGGCTGCCTAGACAAAATCACGATCTCAAACGACGCTACGCCACGTCTTGCATCACAAAGACGATCAGATTCGGTTTCGACATTTCTAGACTGGGGCAGGATATGAAGCTGGTGACGGGGTTGCTTGCCGCGGTGCTGCTGCTGGCGGGAGTGGGGGCGAGCCAGGCAGTGGTGCGGATAGCCGATGATCGCGGCGGCCGGATCGGCACCTACGTCGACAGGTATCAGGGCCTCCGCTCCTCGGGCGAAACCGTCATCATCGATGGGCTGTGCGCGTCGGCCTGCACCATCGTGCTCGGCGCGGTTCCCCATGACCGGATCTGCGTTACCTCGCACGCCAATCTCGGCTTCCATGCCGCCTGGGATTTCGGCGCCAACGGCCGTGCCATCACCAACCCCGAAGCAACCCAGATGCTGTATTCGATGTATCCGCCGCCGGTACGCAGGTGGATTGCGGCGCGCGGTGGCCTGACCCAGCGCATGCTCTTCCTGCGCGGCAAAGCGCTTCAGGCGATGTACAGGCCCTGCTATCTCGACGCCCAGGCCTCCTCGAACAAGCCTGCTTCACGCTGAACCAGCGCAGCCGTTTCGCCAAAAAGTAACGCGGTGGCCGGGCCCGCCGCCTTCGCTAAAGCTTCGGCGGCCGAGCGCATTCTTGGCCCGGCGAAGCGTTAGCGGAGACGGGTCCCGGCCATTTGCTTTTGGTGCACCTCTCGCCCGACTTGCCCTCCGCATGACGTGATGTTGGGCACGGCCATTCCGCTTGCCTGCGCCGGGAACTGCCCCTATCTGAATCCCATGATTCAGTCGATTTCCACGCGAGTCCGAATGATGGCGGCGGCCCCGCATCAGGGCAGGCTCGCGTCCGTGATCGTCTGGAGCGCTGCCGGCCTCGGTGCGCTGGCCGTGCTCGGCGCGGCTGCATTGTGGTTCCATTACGGCACCACGGTGTTTTTCGAAATGATCGCCGCCGGCATCTCGGCCTGCTTCTGACCGGGCAATAAGGAATTCCTGACATGGACCGGACCATTCGCCCGCTGGTGATTATCGCTGCCTTCGCCGCGAGCCTCTTGGTCGGGCTGGTGATCATGCTGTGGGTGCTCGGTGGCTTGCGAACCGTCACGGCGCCGGCTGCGATCGGCGGGCCGTTTCAACTGACCGACCAGGCCGGCCAGACCGTCACCGAGCAGAATTTGAAGGGCAAGCCGACGCTGATCTTCTTCGGCTTCACCCATTGCCCCGATGTCTGTCCGACCTCGCTGTTCGAGATTTCGGAAGTGCTGAAGGCGATGGGCAAGGACGCCGATCGCGTCAACGCCTGGTTCGTCTCCGTCGATCCCGAGCGCGACACGACGGCCGCGATGAAGGACTATCTCTCCAGCTTCGACCCGCATTTGAAGGGGCTGACCGGCCCGCCGGACGCGGTGGCAAAAGTGCTCTCGGCCTACCGGGTCTATGCCCGGAAAGTCCCGCTCAAGGACGGCGATTACACCATGGATCACACCGCGCTGATCTATCTGATGGATCGCGACGGCAATTTCGTCGCGCCCTTCAACGTGAAACGGACACCCGAGGAAGCCGCCAAGGATCTGAAGCGCTATCTCTGAGCGGCAAGCTGGCCAAAGGTCGAAAACGGCCTCGCATCGCGGGCCGGATGGTCTATAAGGCCGTGAAATTCCGCAAAGCCATTGCCGAAGATGCCTTATCTTAACGTCCAGTTAACCAATGCAAGACTGCATCGAACCATCAGCACGTGGCTGGTCGGGCTGTCGATCGTGTCTGCATTGACGGTTCTCGGCGGTAATGCGGCGCTGGCGCAAACCCAACCGCGTCCGGCGGTCGAGGCGGCCCCGCAGGCGGTGCCCGGCTTCTGGGACCCGCGGCGGCGCCCGGACCGGCCCGACATGTCGCGCCTGACCGTGATCCGGTTCCTGACCGAGACTGACTATCCGCCGTTCAACTTTACCGGCCCCGACGGCAACCCCGCCGGCTTTAACGTCGATCTGGCGCGCGCGCTGTGCGACGAGATCAAGATCTCCTGCACCATCCAGATGCGCCGGTTCGAGACGCTGGTCGATGCGATCACAAGCAATCGCGGTGACGCCATTATCGCCTCCTTGGCGGTGACGCCGGCCTTGCGCGCAAGGCTCGATTTCACCGATCCCTATTACCGCGCGCCGGCGCGCTTCGTGTCGCGGCGTGACGCCGTGATGCCGGAGGTCCGCCCGGAATATCTCGAAGGCAAGAAGGTCGGCGTCATCGCGGGCACTTCGCACGAGGCCTATCTGAAGGCGATGTTCACCGACGCCGAGATCAAATCCTACCCGAACGACGACGCGCTGCGGCTGGCACTCAGGCGGAGCGAGGTCGACTTCATCTTCGGCGATGCGATCTCGCTGGCGTTCTGGATTAACGGCACCGATTCCGCCGAATGCTGCGCCTTTTCCGGCGGGCCCTTCGTTGAGAGCCGCTATTTCGGCGAAGGCATCGGCATCGCCGTCCGCAAGGGCAACGATCTGCTCCGGACCTCGCTGAACTGGGCGCTGTTCCGGATCTGGGAAAAAGGCCGCTTCACCGATCTATGGCTGAGGTATTTTTCGATTAGTCCGTTTTGACCGCTTCGTGGCTGTGTAGGGTGGGCAAAGCGAAGCGTGCCCACCATTCGAGCCGCAGGGTCGGTGAGATGGTGGGCACGGCGCAAGGGCGCCTTTGCCCACCCTACGGCTTGCGCACCATCCCGGAATGACGGCTCTGCCGTCATTTTGCATTTTGCCTCGGAAGCGCTAGTTTCCGCGGCCTCTGGAGAGCCTTTGAATGTCCGTCATCGACCTTGCCGCCAGCCCGAGCGATTTGCGCGCGCTCGCCGAACAATCCAACGCCTGGCCGTTCGAGCAGGCCAAGGCCATTGTCGCGCGGCTGAAGAAGAATCCGAAGGACGAGGTGCTGTTCGAGACCGGCTACGGCCCGTCGGGCCTGCCGCATATCGGCACCTTCGGCGAGGTCGCGCGCACCACCATGGTGCGCCACGCCTTTCGCGTGCTGACCGAGGACAAGGTCAAGACCCGGCTGCTCGCCTTCTCCGACGACATGGACGGCCTGCGCAAGGTGCCGGACAATGTGCCGAACAAGGAGATGCTGGCGTCACATCTCGGCAAGCCGTTGTCGCGGATACCGGATCCGTTCTCCAACGAGCACCCGTCGTTCGGCGCGCACAACAATGCTCGGCTACGCGCGTTCCTCGATACTTTCGGCTTCGACTACGAATTCGCCTCGTCGACTGACTACTACACCTCGGGCCGGTTCGACGCCGCGCTGCTGCGCATGCTGGAGCGCCTCGACGCCGTCATGAAGATCATGCTGCCCAGCTTGCGCGAGGAACGCGCGGCGACCTATTCGCCGTTCCTGCCGATCTGTCCGCGCACCGGCATGGTGTTGTATGTCCCGATCATCGAGCACGATGTGAAGGCCGGCACCGTCTCCTATGACGATCCCGAGACCAAGGAGCGCGTCACGGTCCCCGTCACCGGCGGGCATTGCAAGCTGCAATGGAAGCCTGACTGGGCGATGCGCTGGTTTGCGCTTGGCGTCGACTACGAAATGGCCGGCAAGGACCTGATCGACTCCGTGAAGTTGTCTGGCAAGATCTGCTCGGCGCTTGGCGGCACTCCGCCGGAGGGCTTCAATTACGAGCTGTTCCTCGACGAAAAGGGTCAGAAGATCTCGAAGTCGAAGGGTAATGGGCTGACCATCGACGAATGGCTGCGCTATGCCTCGCCGGAATCGCTGTCGCTGTTCATGTATCGTGAACCGAAGGCGGCGAAGCGGCTCTATTTCGACGTGATCCCGCGCAATGTCGACGACTATCAGCAATTCCTCGACGGCTTCCCGCGTCAGGATGCCAAGCAGCAGCTCGCCAATCCGGTCTGGCACATCCATTCCGGCAAGCCGCCGAAGGCGGACATGCCCGTCACCTTCCAGCTCCTGCTGACCTTGGTGTCGTCGTCGAATGCGGAGAACGCCGAAACGCTGTGGGGTTTTATCGGCCGCTATCGTCCGGGTGTCACGCCGCAGACGCATCCGAAGCTGGACGCGATGGTCGGCTACGCTATCAACTACTATCGCGACTTCGTGGCGCCGACCAAGAAGTTCCGCGAGCCGATCGCCAGCGAACGCGCTGCGCTGCAGGATCTGCGTGACGCTCTGTCGCAATTGCCGGCGGGATCGAGCGCCGAAGAGATCCAGAACGTGGTCTATGAGATTGGCCGCCGCGAGCCGTTCCTCGATCCTGTCAAGAAGGGCAAGGACGGCCGGCCCGGCGTCTCCCTCGACTGGTTCAACATGCTCTACCAGGTGCTGCTCGGCCAGGAGAAGGGCCCGCGCTTCGGCTCGTTCGTCGCGGTGTACGGCGTATCGAATTCGGTCGCGATGATCGACGGCGCGCTGGCAAGGAGTGCGTAACTCTTTCCGTCGCCCCTGCGAAAAGCAGGGACCTATAGCCACAGGCCGATGTTATCGGCTTCGCCGTGGCTCCAGCTTGATGCAAGCAACGAACGCCTGTGGTTATAGGTCCCGGCTCAAGGCCGGGACAACTCCGGGGGGCTTGGCTGCGGCTCGGACCTGCAAACCGGGATGGCAGGCCCGCCGCAATTTCAGCCATGGCGGCGCCGGATTGCGCTACACTGCTGTGCATAACAGTCGTCGAAGCCTCCACCGAGGGGCCGGCAAATAAGCGGATCAGGGAGAAAGCTCATGCAGTTCAGGGTTTCGCCACAGACGCTCAGCGAGTACGGCGCCGAGGAATGGCAGGCGCGGGTCGATCTCGCGGCCGCGCACCGGCTGGCCTTCATCCAGGGATTTTCCGAAGGCATCTTCAACCATCTGACCTTCGTGGTGCCGGGCAAGAGCGACCGCTACTACCAGATTCCGTTCGGCACGCACTGGTCCGAAGTCACCGCGTCCTGCTTCATGGAAGTCGGCATCGACGACGGCGAGGTTAAAAGAGGCGAAGGCGAGGTGGAGCGGTCCTGCTATTGCATCCATGCGCCGATCCACAAGGCGCTGCCGCAGGCGAAGGCGGTGTTTCATACCCATATGCCGCATGCCAGCGCGCTGACGCGGCTGGAAGATCCCCGCATCAAGGAAATCGGCCAGACCGAGGTCGGGCTGTCGGGCGCCATTGCCTATGACGACGAGTACACTGGACCGGCGCTCGATCCCGCCGAAGGCGCGCGGCTTGCAAAAGTCATCGGCGACAAGACCGTGCTGTTCATGGCCAATCACGGCATCTCCACCGTGGGCGCGACCATCGCGGAAGCCTATGATATGCTGTATTACGTCGAGCGTGCCGCCCAAGTGCAGATCTACGCGATGTGGACCGGGCAGAAGCTAAAACAGTTGCCGGCGCCTGTGGTGGAGAAAACCAAGCGCGATTACAAGGACGAGCATCTCTACAAGGGCCCGACCCCGGCGCAGCGGCATTTCGATGCGTTGAAACGGATGCTGGATCGCAAGGAGCCGGATTACGCGACGTAATTCTCCGTCGTCCCTGCGAACGCAGGGACCCATACGCCGCGGCCTGCGGAAAGGGCAGGCTGGGAGACGTTATTTTTCGCCACGAGCATTTGTGGTTATGGGCCCCTGCGTTCGCAGGGGCGACGCTGTGGTGAAGTTAGTGGCTCGCCGCCCTCACAGCATCCGCAAACTGGTGCCAGATCTCCGGGCGCCAGCTTCCATTTGCGGCACCTGAAGTCGACGGCAGTATCCATACCCTGGTATCGCCGATCAGCTCCAACTGCTCGCCATAGTCCCGCTTGCCGTCGAAGAATTTCTGCCCCGCCGTCTTGCTGGTGAACGCAAGGAATTGCGGACGGAATGTCGCGATTGCATTGCTCAGCCGGGCGCGATCCGCTGCCGTCAATTTGGGAAGCGCGGCGCGGTCCATCCCCGCGCCCGCTTTCACCAGATCGGTCAGGCCGATCCCATGTCGCAGCAGGCTGCGATATTGATGCGGCTGCAGTGGCTCCGACGTCAGCCCCGTCTCGTGCAAGATCGCCCAGAACTTATTTTGCCGGTGCGCGTAGTAGGCCCGCTGGGCAGCGGACGTCGTCCCGGCGGCGGTTCCGCACAACACGATGCGAAGAGAATGTTGCAGCAGGTCGCTCAGCACGTCCGTCACGGAAGGCAATCCTACTGGCTCACCCATACGATCCGGGCGATCCAGGCGACGTCGTCGGCGTCAAGCGTGCGATCGGCATGCGCTGGATTGAGCGACTGCAATTCCAGGGTCTTGGTGGTCCGGCGCTTCAATTCCTTGACCATCACTTCGCCGTCTGACGTCTTGAGCACCACGCGGTCGCCGCGCCGGATCGGCGTGGCCGGCGACACCACGATGATGTCGCCGTCGCGATAGATCGGCTTCATCGCGTCGCCAGAGATTTCCAGTGCATAGGCATGCTCGTCCGTGGTCGATGGCAGCGCCACCTCGCTCCAGCCCTTGCCGGCGGGAAAGCCGGAATCGTCGAAATGGCCGCCGTCGGCTTGCGCCAGGGCGAGCAGCGGCACCGACTGCTGGCTGCGCGCGCCGTCGCCGATCAATTGCACGAAGGTCTCGACCGACGAATTGGTCGCAGCCAGGGCCTTGGAAACGGATTCCGTCGACGGCCAGCGTTCGCGGCCGTCGGCGGCGATGCGCTTAGACTTGTTGAACGTGGTGGGATCGAGGCCGGCTTGCTTGGCAAGACCCGAGGGTGACATGCCGGCACGTTCCGCCAGCCGGTCGAGCGCGGTCCAGATCTGGCTGTGGGTCAGAATGCGTTGCGCCTTGGCCTGTCTGGCCATCGAAAATCCCTGAAGCGATCTAGGAATTATTGCCTCATTTGGCCGGTTCGCGCAATTCTTCCAGCCGAAGTCTGTGACCGCAGCGCTTGAGTTAGGCGCGGGCCGCCTTTACGGTCGGCCGCAACCCGGCCATTTCCGGGAAAATCCCAAGAGACTCAACGACAAGCAGGAAGTCCGGAAAGCCGTGCCCACGATCTATAAAATCACTCCCGCCTCGGCTTGGCGCGAGGCCGAACGGCAGGGCGTCTACCGGGGAAGTAGCGACGATCTGCGCGACGGCTTCATTCATTTTTCGACCGCGTCCCAGGTCGCCGAGACCGCACGCAAGCATTATTTCGGCCAGACCGGGCTGTTCCTGGTCGCGGTCGACGCCGACGCGCTGGGGGATGCGCTGCGCTGGGAGCGTTCGCGCAACGACGAACTGTTTCCGCATCTCTACGGCGAACTCGATCTCGGTGCGGTGACCGGCATTCTCGACATGCGCGCGCGGTCCGACGGCACGCACGACATTCCGGAGTTGCTCCCGTGATCCGCGCCTTCGACGCCTTCTCGCTACCGCTGTTGCGCTGGTTCGATCCGGAGGACGCGCATCGCATGGCGATCCAGGGCCTGCGGCTGCTGCCGTCGGTCAAGCCGCGCGCCGACGATCACAAACTGGCGGTGCGCGCCTTCGGCCTGAATTTTCCCAATCCGATCGGCATGGCCGCGGGCTTCGACAAGAGCGCGGAAGTGCCCGACGCGCTGTTGCGGCTCGGGTTCGGCTTCGTCGAGATCGGCACCGTGACGCCGAAACCGCAGGGCGGCAATCCGCGGCCGCGGCTGTTTCGGCTCGAGCGGGATGAAGCCGTTATCAACCGCATGGGCTTCAACAATGACGGCGCCGAAGCCGCATTGCGCCGGCTGGCGGCGCGCGCCCATCATGGCGGCATTATCGGCGTCAATGTCGGGGCGAACAAGGATTCGCCCGACCGCATCGCCGACTATGTCAAACTGATCGAGATCTTTGCACCCGTCGCGAGCTATTTCACCGTCAACGTCTCCTCGCCGAACACGCCGGGCCTGCGCAATTTGCAGCAAGCGGCTGCGCTCGACGAGTTGCTTGCCAAGGTGATCGATGCGCGCGAACGGGTGCGGAAGAATGCCGGCGATTCGCCGGTGCTGCTGAAGATCGCGCCCGATCTCAGCCTCGCCGAACTCGACGACGTCGTGCATATCGCGCGCTCGCGCGGGGTCGACGGCATGATCGTCGCCAACACCACGCTGGCGCGCCCTTCGATCCTGCGTGAACAGGCCCGCGCCAAAGAGCAGGGCGGATTGTCGGGACGGCCGCTGTTTCGACTATCGACCCGCATGGTGGCGGAGACCTATGTCCGCACCGAAGGCGCGTTTCCGTTGATCGGCGTCGGCGGCATCGATTCCGGCGGCGCGGCGCTGACCAAAATCCGCGCCGGCGCAAGCCTGATCCAGATCTATTCGTCGCTGGTCTACAAGGGCCTTGGGCTGGTGCACGACATCAAGAACGATCTTGCTTCCACTCTGCTCCGCACCGGACGCGACTCGCTCTCGGAAATCGTCGGCGCAGATGCCGCGACGATCACGGCCGAGGACTGGCCGGTGAGATAGGCTCTTCGCGCGCGCAAGCGCCTCCCTAGTCACCTCGCCCCGCTCTTCGCGGGGAGAGGTCGGATTGCGAAGCAATCCGGGTGAGGGGAGTTTCCGCATACTAAGTTCTATCGAATTCGCGGAGACAGCCCCTCACCCCGACCCTCTCCCCGCAAGAGCGGGGCGAGGGAGAAGAGCGTCGCCCGTCTCATCCAAACGACTTCCTCAACAGTGCCGGATACCGCAGCGCCTCTAACCCACCGCGCGCGGCGTAATGAACCAATAGCGCGCCCCACAGTCCGGCATTGCCAAACGACCGCAGCGCAAACCACGCGGTGAGGAAGATGACCAGCGAAGCCACCATGAGATTGCGCATGTCGCGCGCCCAGGTGGCGCCGATATAGATGCCGTCAAAGGCAAAGGCGAACACGCCGAGCAACGGCGCAAAAATCACGAACGGCAAATAGTCGCGCGCGATGCGCCGCACCTCCGCGCTTGCCGTCATGATGTCGACAACCGCAGGCCCGAACAGCAGGAAACAGGCGGCGACCGCGAGCGCGAAGCCAAAACCCCACATCACGACCAGCTTGACCGCTCCGGCGAAGGCCGCCTTATTGCGGGCGCCATAGGCCCGGCCGCAAAGCTGCTCGGCGGCGTTGGCGAGGCCATCGAGGAAAAAGGCGCCGAATAGCAGAAAATTGTTGAGCACGGCATTGGCGGCGAGCGTCAGGTCGCCGGCACGCGCGCCCTGTGCGGTGAAGAACAAAAACGCCGCGATCAGCGAGGCGGTGCGGATCATGATGTCGCGGTTGACCGAGAGCATGCGCATCAGCTTGGCAGGATCGAACAGCATCGCGCGGGAAACGCCGAGTTGCCCTTTCGAAAGGAGGCGGGCGATCTGCAATCCGAGCATCAGGCCTGCCGCTTCCGCGATCAGCGCGGCGATTGCAGCGCCGGCAATTCCGAAGTCGAGCGCCAGCACCAGCACGACGGTCGCCGCCACGTTGATGAGGTTGATCGTGATCTGCGTGCCGAGCGCCAGCTTGGCCCGGGCCTGCCCGACCAGCCATCCCAGCACCACGTAATTGCCGAGCGCCAGCGGCGCTGACCAGATCCGGATCGCGAAGTACGTCTTTGCCGCCTGTGTAACGCTGTCGCTGCCCCCCATTACGCCCAGCAGAATCGATGCCAGCGGCATCTGCAGGGCAATCAAGGCCGCGCCGACCAGTGCCGCGACGATCAGCCCGCGTGCCAGGATGGCGCGCAGTTCCGACGTCTCGCCGGCGCCGAGCGATTGCGCCGTAAAGGCGACCGTGCTCATGCGCAGGAATCCGAACAGCCAGAACATGCAGTCGAACAGCACTGAGGCCAACGCCACGCCGCCGAGCAGCGTGGCGTCGCCGAGCCTGCCGATAGCGGTGGTCGAGACAATGCCGATCAGCGGCGTGGTCAGGTTTGCGACCATCGCGGGACCGGCGATGGCAAACACCTGTGCCGTCGTGACTTTCGATGGAGCTAGCGGCGAATGCATGCCTAGAGCTCGACGACCATGCCGTCATGGGCGGCGGTGTAGGGCAGTTCGCCCAGTCGCCCGAGCATGTCGTCGCTCATATGCGTCAGCACCAGCCGTTTCGGGTTGATCTCGGGCAGATGCGCTGCGAGCGTTTTCAGGCTCAGATGGTTCTTGATGACCTTGTCAAAGTAATAAGCCTCGGCGACGAACAGGTCGGCGTCGCGCCCCGCCGGGATCAGCGTCTCCGTCCACTCGGTGTCGGCGCTATAGGCAATGACGCGGCCCTCCGCCTCGACGCGATAAGCCAGGAATGGTCCACCGGATTCGCCATGGACGACGGGATAGGGCGTGACCTTGACCTCCCCGAATGTGCGGCTTTGCTCCGGTTCAAGCGCGACGACTGAGAGATCAAAACGCTGTTTGGTCTTCGATGAGTGCTCGAACAGCGCTTCCATCAGGCTAGCGAGTTTTGTCTCGATCCCTTGCGGGCCGGCAATGACGAGCGGGCGCGAACGTCGCGTGAATTGCGCATCCAGCAGCAGGAACGGCAGGCCGCCAAAATGGTCGCCGTGGAAATGCGTGATCAGGATCAGGTCGATCTCGTCGCGCGCAATGCCGAGCCGCTTCAGCGCCGGCAGCGATGATGCGCCGCAATCGATCAGGAAGTTAACGCGGCTACCCGTGACGTGGAAGCAGGTGTTGTACCTGCCACCGGAGCCGAGCGCATCGCCGCAGCCGACAAATCGCAATTGCATCGGCTGCCACCGCCCAACGAGTAACTATCGCCCGCGCGGGGCGCCGAACAGCCGCGACAGCAGCCAGATCGGGACCACGATCACAGCGCCGAGCAGGAAGTAGCGCCACAGCCAGTTGATGGCGTCGAAGCCGAGATCCCACAGCCGCTGGAACAGCATGCGGATGCTGTGCAGGATATTCCAGGGATCGAACCCGATCGCGGCGAGCACCACGCCGACCAGGATCGACAACAGGATCAGCCGGAACGCCACCGACAGCGGCGAGCCGCCGAGAAAGCGATACAGGCCGTCATTGTTGGCCGGCAGGTCTCTGACGTCGTTGGGCATCGGTTTCTCCTCGCGGGTCGTGCGCATTATAGGCACGGCGGGGCACATGGGAAACCCGCTCATATCAGTCAATGGCCGCCATGCGCCTGCGGAATGTTAATTTGCCGTCACGTCCTTCAACATCCGTTCCAGCGTCTCCAGCCGGTCGGCCTCGCGCGGTGGCTTGTCCCAGCGCAGCCGGCTGATGCGCGGAAACCGCATCGCGACGCCGGATCTATGCCGCGGCGAGCGCGCCAACCCCTCGAACGCCACTTCCAGCACCAACCCCTGGTCCGGCTCATGCACGACATGGCGGACCGGGCCGAACTTTTCGGTCGTGTTGCGGCGGACGAAACGGTCGATCTGCAACAGCTCTTCATCGGTGAACCCGAAATAGGCCTTGCCGACCGGCACCAGTTGCTCGCCGTCCTCGCCCGAGGTCCAGACACCGAAGGTGTAATCCGAATAATAGGACGAGCGCTTGCCGTGGCCGCGCTGCGCATACATCAAGACGGCGTCGATGATGTGCGGATCGCGCTTCCATTTCCACCACTGGCCCCTGGGCCGGCCCGGCAGATAGGGCGCGTCGCGGCGCTTGAGCATCACGCCCTCGACGGCATCGGCATCTTCGCCGGCGCCGGCACTGGCGGGATCGGCGCGCGCGGCTATCAGCGCCTGCCAGCTATCGAAGGCAATGGTCGGTGACAGGTCGATGCGCGGATCGTCCAGCTTCCGGACGAATACTTCGAGATGCGCGCGGCGCTCGACAAACGGCAATTCGCGCAGGTCGTTCTCATCGTCGCCGAGCAGGTCGTAGGCGCGCAGGTGAATCGGAAAGTCCTTGGTCAACTTCGGCGAGACGACTTTTCGATTGAGCCGCTGCTGCAATACGTTGAAGGTCTGCACGCGGCCATCGCGCAGCACCAGCAGTTCGCCGTCAATCGCGCCGGGCAGATGCAGCGACGGCAGGAGGTCGGGAAAGCTGTTGGTGATGTCCTCGCCAGTGCGCGAGTAGAGCCGCGCCTGGGTGTGCCCGCGCTCATCGCGACCGCTTACTGCCTGCACGCGAATGCCGTCCCACTTCCATTCTGCGATGTAGTCAGCCGGATCGAGACTGGCGAAATCCGTATCCTCGATCGCATGCGCCAGCATCACCGGGCGGAACGGCGCCGGATCGCGGTTGACCGGCTTGTCGCCGCGGCCTTCCAGCCAGGCGAACAATTCGAGATAGGGTGGGGCGAGCCCCGGCCAGATCAGCTCGATCTCGTGCGGGTCCTTGTCGCCCAACGCCGCTGCGGCCGTTTTCGCCAGCCGCGCCGAAATCCCGATCCGCATCGCGCCGGTGACCAGCTTTAGCAGCGCCCAGCGGCCGGTCTCGTCGAGCTCGTCGAGCCATCGCGCGAGCTGGCTTGGCAGTTCGGTCTTGCCGAGCGTGCGAAGGGTAACGACGACTTCGGAGAGGGTGGGGGGAGGCGGATTGTTGTGGCGTGAGTCAATATTGAGACCACCCGTGTGGTACCCCTCTCCCTGGCCCTCCTTTGCGGGTGAGAGCGGGAGAGAGGCGTGGCCCAGCAAAGACTCGCGGTAATTTGCTCCGCCCTTCGGCCACATCAGCGCGACCGTCTCGGATAAGTCGCCGACATAATCATAGGACAATCCGAACAACACCGGATCAGTCCGATCCATGATCAGGTCACGAACAAGTCCCGGCTTGGCGTGCTTGAACGACAGCGCGCCGGTCAGCGCCGCCAGCGCGTAGCCGCGGTCGGGATCGGGCGTGTCGCGGAAATAGGCCGTGATCAGCCGCAGCTTGTTGTTGCGGCCGGGCTCGTAGGCTAGGCGGTCCAGCAGTTCGGCAAAGCGGTTCATGTCTCGGCCTCGTCGGCCGCGACCACCTCGTGTTCCTCCTCATCGCCGTAGCCGACCAGATCGAGCGGCCGCGCGGCAAGCCCGCGCGCCCTGCACCAATGCACCAGCGCGTCTTCCTGGCCGTGCGTGACCCAGACCTCGCCGGCGCCGGTGGCCGAGATGGTCGCGGTCAGCCCGTCCCAGTCGGCGTGGTCGGATATCACCAGCGGCAGTTCGACGCCGCGCTGGCGGGCGCGCGCCCGCACCCGCATCCAGCCCGAGGCAAACGCCGTGACCGGATCGGGGAATCGCCGCGTCCAAATGTCAGAGGTAGCCGTCGGCGGCGCCAGCGTGATGGTGCCCGCAAGATCGGCCTTCTTCATGCCCTTCACCAGCCGCAGCTCGCCGAGCGCTATGCCGCGGCTCTCATAGTAGCGCGTGATCCCTTCCATCGCGCCATGCAGATAGACCGGCGCGTCATAGCCCTGCTCGCGCAACAACGCGATCACGCGCTGCGCCTTGCCGAGCGAATAGGCCCCGACCAGATGCGCGCGTTCTGGAAACAGCGCGACGGAGGCGAGCAGCTTTTTCACTTCATCCGCCGCATCGCCATGGCGGAACACCGGCAGGCCGAAGGTGGCCTCGGTGATGAAGACGTCGCAGGGCACGACTTCGAATGGCGTACAGGTCGGATCAATCGCGTCCTTGTAATCGCCGGACGCAACGATGCAGAGGTCCTTGCAGGAAACGGCGATCTGTGCCGAGCCCAGTACGTGGCCCGCGGGGTGAAACTTGATCTTGACGTCGCCGAGGCGGATCTCTTCGCCATAGCGAATCGCCTGCGTGCTGCGCGCAAAATTGTCGCCATAGCGCAGCCGCATCATGTCGAGCGTTTCCTGCGTGGCGAGCACGGCGCCATGGCCGGGCCGGGCGTGGTCGGAATGGCCATGGGTAATCACGGCGCGCTCGACCGGGCGAACGGGATCGATATGGAAGCCGCCCGGCTTGCAGCACAGGCCGGCAGCAACTGGCAACAGGATGTCGTGCGGACGCATCCGGATTATATAGGGCGTCTCCCCGCAATGTTCAGCCGTGTGATGTTTAGCCGTCATGCGCGGGCTTGACCCGCGCATCCATCTTTTGAAGAGTCGCCCTTTATTGATGGATTGCCGGGTCCCGGCTCCGCCAAGGCTTCGCCGGGCCAAGCATGCGCTCGGCCGGCGTAGCTCCAGCGAAGCCGGCAAGCCCGGCAACGACAAGTTTCGGAACCCATGCCTGCCCGCCTGTTTCTCTCTTCCGGCGATCTGATGGCCGACCGCAGGTTCGAATTCGCGCGCGATCTGCAATTGAAGGGCGATCTGGCGGCCGCCGCCGATCTGCTGATGCAGGCGATCGAACTGGCGCCGAATTTCACCTCCGCCTGGTTCACGCTCGCCGATATCCGCGAGCAACTCGGTGAGCGCGACGCGGCGATCTCGGCGTTTCGCCAGGCCCAGGCCAGCGATCCCGGCGACCGCCGTGGCGCCGGACTTAGGTTGATGCGGCTCGGCGCCGAACCATTGGCCGGCATGCCGCAGGCCTATGTGCAAACGCTGTTCGATCAATATGCGCCGCGATTTGAATCCTCGCTTGTGGGCGATCTCGGTTATCGCGGCCCGGCACTGTTGTTCAAGGCGGTGCTGGCGGTGCGATCAGCCGCGCGCAAGCCGGCGTTCTTCAAGCGCGCGATCGACCTCGGCTGCGGCACCGGGCTGGCGGCGTCGGCGTTTGCCAGGGAGGTCGATCATTTCATTGGCGTCGATCTGTCGCCGCGGATGATCGAGCGGGCGCGCGCCACTGGCCTCTATGCGGAGCTGGAAGTCGCCGACATGCTGCAAGGCCTGCGCGCGAGGAGGGAGGCCAGCGCCGACCTCATTCTTGCCGCGGACGCCATGGTTTATGTCGCCGACATCGCTCCCGTGCTGGCGGAAGCAGCGCGCGCGTTGGTGCCGGGCGGTCTCATCGCCTTCACCACCGAGACCCATGACGGTGAGGGTGTCAGGCTCGGGCGGGGCCTTCGCTACGCGCACGCCACAGCTTACGTGCGCGCGGCAGTCGAGGGGGCCGGTCTGCAATTATCCCGCCTCGAAGAATTATCCGCCCGCAATGAGGATCATGCGCCGGTTCCTGGCCTGGTCGCCGTCGCCGCGAAAACTTGACTGCTCTTCCATTCTCCCCTTGTGAGAGAAGGTGGTGCGGATGCAATCCGCGCCGGATGAGGGGTTCTTTCCGCGGACGCAGACCCCTCACCCGTCTCGAATGAGCTGGCGCTCATTCGATCCACCCTCTCCCACAAGGGGAGAGGGTGAAACTTGAGTCTAGGCGCTACGCGCACCGCGAATGGCGGGATTGCGTGCGACATGTCAGCTATTGCCAGGGACACTGGAATGCCTGATCAAAGCTCCCATAAGGGAGAAACAACAATGAACAAGAAACAGAGTCGTCGTGAATTCGGCGCCACCGCGCTCGCTACCGCTCTTGCATCAACGCTGCCCGCGCCGTTCGTCTGGGCCGCGGAGAAAAAATATGATCCCGGCGCCAGCGACACCGAAATCAAGATCGGGCAGACCGTGCCGCATTCCGGTCCCGGCTCGCTCTACGGCGTACTCGGCCGTGTCGGCGAAGCCTATTTCCAGATGCTGAACGAGAAGGGTGGCATCAACGGACGCAAGGTGAAATTCTTCACCATGGACGACGCCTACAGCGCGCCGAAATGCGTCGAGGCGACGCGGCGGCTGGTCGAGCAGGAGGAAGTGCTGGCGCTGTACGGCTCGCTCGGCACCGCGCCGCAGACTGCCGTGCACAAATATCTCAATTCAAAGGGCGTGCCGCAATTGCTGCTCAATACCGGCGCGTCGAAATGGAACGACCCCAAAAACTTCAAATGGACCATGGCGGGCCTGCCGCTCTATCCGACCGAAGCGCGCATTCTCGCCAGGCATGTCGTGAGCGTGAAGCCGGACGCGAAAATCGGCATCCTCTACCAGAACGACGATTTCGGCCGCGATTTCCTCGGTCCATTCAAGAAGGTGCTGGCGGATGCTGGCGGCACCGCCAAGGTGATCATGGAGCAGACCTACGATCTGACCGAGCCGACGATCGATTCGCAAATCATCAATCTCTCTAAATCCGGCGCTGACGTCTTCTACAATATCTCGACCGGCAAGGCGTCATCGCAGTCGATCCGCAAAGTGGCTGAACTCGGCTGGAAGCCGCTGCATCTGTTGTCGGCGGGATCGACGGGCCGTTCGATTCTCAGCGCCGCCGGTTTCGAGAATGCTACCGGCATCGTCGCGATCAGATACGCCAAGGAAGTCGGCGTGCCGCGCTTCGAAAAGGACCCTGACGTGCTGGCGTTCGAGGAATTGCGCAAGAAATATCTGCCGAACGTCGACCCCGACAACACCATCGCCTTTGCCGGCTACGGCCAGGTCGCGTCGATGGCGGAGATCCTGCGCCGCTGCGGCGACGAACTCACCCGCGCCAATGTGCTCAAGCAGGCGACGACGCTGGCGGGCTTCCATTCGCCCTACTTCCTCGATGGCGTGAACTACAGCTACACGCCGGAGGACTACACGCCAATGAAGACGCTCTACATCTCGATCTTCAACGGCAAGGACTGGGACATTTCGGATAAGCCGGTGACGGAGTAGGGGGCACCTCCCTCTCCCCGTTCTTCACGGGGAGAGGGTCGGGGTGAGGGGCTCTTTCCGCGTGCACTCTGGAAGAGAGGTGTTCGCGGAAAGAGCCCCTCACCCGGATTGCTTCGCGATCCGACCTCTCCCCGCGAAGAGCGGGGCGAGGTGACCTCCAAGCCTCTCGACGAACCCCTTCCGACGGCTTACCTCTTCTCCGTGCCGTCGCCTCAACCTTTGCCCTTCACGCCGCTCGAAACGGCTGCGCTCTTGCCCGACCGCTTCCGGCGCTGGTTCGCCACGCGGGGCTGGTCGCCGCGCGAGCATCAGCTTGCGCTACTGGCAAAGGCCAGCGACGATCGTTCGGCACTGCTGATCGCCCCAACGGGCGCCGGCAAAACGCTGGCCGGCTTCCTCCCGACGCTGGTGGAGCTTTCTCGCCCTTCCGTCCAACGGCGCGAGGGCACGAAAAGCCTCATGTCCACCGGCCGCAGCGTCAAACGCACCGGCGGCCTCCACACGCTCTACATCTCGCCGCTGAAAGCGCTCGCGGTCGACATCGCGCGCAATCTGGAGACACCGATTGCCGAGATGGGTTTGCCGATCAAGGTCGAGACCCGCACCGGCGATACGCCGGTGTCTCGGCGGCAACGGCAGCGACGCTATCCGCCGGATGTTCTGCTGACCACGCCGGAGCAACTGGCGCTGCTGCTGTCGTCCGACGATGCACCGTTTCTGTTTTCGTCGCTAAAACGCATCGTGCTCGACGAGCTGCACGCGCTGGTGACGTCAAAGCGCGGCGATCTGTTGTCGCTTGGCCTGGCGCGGTTGTGGCGCCTGGCGCCGGAGATGCGCGCGATCGGGCTATCCGCGACGGTGGCCGAGCCGGAATCGCTGGCGCGGTTTCTGATGCCGCAGCACGACGGCAAGGACGTGTCAGCCGATATCGTCGTGGCCGGCGGCGCGGCGGCGCCCATCGTCGAGATGCTCGACACCAAGGAGCGGCTGCCCTGGGCCGGCCATACCGCGCGCCATGCGCTCGGCGAAATGTATGATCTGATCCGGCGCAACAAGACCACGCTGATCTTCGTCAACACCCGCAGCCAGGCTGAAATGCTGTTCCAGGAATTCTGGCGCATGAACGACGACGGCCTTGCCATTGCCCTGCATCATGGCTCGCTCGACGTCGCCCAGCGCCGCAAGGTCGAGGACGCGATGGCGGCGGGAAAGCTGCGCGGCGTGGTCTGCACGTCCTCGCTCGATCTCGGCATCGACTGGGGCGATATCGATCTCGTCATCAATGTCGGCGCGCCGAAGGGGGCCTCGCGGCTGATGCAGCGTATCGGCCGCGCCAATCACCGACTGGATGAACCCTCGCGCGCGGTCCTGATCCCGGCCAACCGTTTCGAGGTGCTGGAGTGCCGTGTCGCGATCGATGCCATTGCGGAGAATGCGCAGGATACGCCGCCGTTACGCACTGGCGCCCTCGACGTGCTGGCGCAGCACGTGCTCGGCTGCGCCTGCGGCGAGCCGTTTTTTTCAGATGATCTCTATGCGGAAGTCCTGACGTCGGCGCCTTATTCCTTGCTGACGCGAACCGATTTCGACGATGTCGTCGATTTCGTCGCCACCGGCGGTTATGCGCTGAAGACCTATGAGCGTTTTGCGCGCATCAAGCAGGACAAGCAGGGTCGCTGGCGCGTCGCCAATCCAAAAGTGCGGCAGAGCTATCGCCTCAACGTCGGCACCATCGTCGAAGAGACCATGCTGAAGGTGCGTCTGGTGCGCTCGCGCAGCGGCGGGTCCGGCTCGACCGGCGCGCTCGGCCGCGGCGGGCGGATGCTGGGTGAAATCGAGGAAGCCTTTATCGAAGGCCTCGTGATCGGCGACACGTTTGTGTTCGGCGGTGAAGTCGTGCGCTACGAGGCGCTCGCCGAGGACGTGGTCTATGTCTCGCGCGCCAACGACAAGGACGCGAAAGTGCCGTCCTATGCGGGCGGCAAGTTTCCGCTTTCGACCTATCTCGCCGAGCGCGTCCGCAAATTGCTCGACGACCGCCGCGCGTGGAATGCGCTGCCCGATCAGGTACGCGACTGGCTCTCGCTGCAGAGGGATTTTTCCCGCGTGCCGGCGGTGCAAGAACTGCTGATCGAGACCTTTCCCCGCGGCAACAAGCATTACCTCGTCTGCTATCCCTTCGAGGGCCGGCTGGCGCACCAGACGCTCGGCATGCTCTTGACGCGGCGGATGGAGCGGGCGCGGGTGCGGCCGCTCGGCTTCGTCGCCAACGAGTATGCACTGGCCGTATGGGGCCTCGGCGATATGTCGTTCATGATCCGGCACGGCAAGCTCGATCTCAACGCGCTGTTTGACCCGGACATGCTGGGCGACGATCTCGAGGCGTGGCTTGCCGAATCCGCGTTGATGAAGCGTACCTTCCGCACCTGTGCCATCATCTCCGGCCTGATCGCGCGGCGCTTCACCGGCGAAGAAAAATCTCGCCGCCAGGTGCTGTTCTCGACCGATCTGATCTACGACGTGCTGCGCAAGCATCAGGCCGACCACGTGCTGTTGCGCGCCGCCCGCGCCGATGCCGCGACAGGCCTGCTCGATCTCAAGCGTCTGGGTGATATGCTCTCGCGTATTCATGGGCGAATCAGCCATCGGGAACTCGAACACGTTTCGCCGCTCGCCGTTCCCGTGATGCTGGAAATCGGCCGCGAGTCAGTTTATGGCGAAGCAGGCGACGAGTTGCTGGCGGAGGCCGCCGACGAACTCGTCAAAGAGGCGATGGGATAAGCGGGAAGGCACGTGACGGCAGGGGCGCAGTCTTCGGGAGACGATCAACAGATGCGCGCCTCGAAGGTCATGGTTGCCGACGTGACGTTCCGCGCCGACCTCTCCGGCGCGCTGTTCTGGCAGGAGCAGCGCCTGCTCGTCGTCTCCGACCTGCATCTGGAAAAAGGCTCCAGCTTCGCCGCGCGCGGCGTGCTGCTGCCGCCTTACGATACCGTGGCGACGCTGAGCCGGCTCGCCGCCGTCATTGCCCGGCACGACCCGCGCACGGTGATTGCGCTCGGCGACAGTTTTCACGATCACGACGCGCATCGGCGGCTGTCGGCGCCGGATCGCGACGCGCTGTCAGCGATGCAGGCGCGGCGCGACTGGATCTGGATATCGGGCAATCACGATCCGGCCCTGCCGGGCGACCTCGGCGGCACGGTGGCGAACGAAGTCGCGATCGGGCCGATCGTGTTCCGCCATGAGCCGACGGGGGCGGCGGGTGAAATCGCCGGCCATCTGCATCCCAAGGCGCGCGTCACCACCCGGGGACGATCGATGGAACGGAGGTGCTTTGCCAGTGACGGCGAGCGCGCCGTGATGCCCGCCTTCGGCGCCTATGCCGGGGGCCTGAGCATCCGCGATCCCGCGTTTGCGAAGATTTTTCCGACGCCGAGCCTGATGGCGCATGTGCTCGGCGACAACCGGCTGCACGCGATAGCCGCGTCAAGGTGTTATTGAGAATCTAGATAGCCGTTGGACTGTAGGGTGGGCAAAGCGCAGCGTGCCCACCATTCACGCTGGCGTGGTTGATAGATGGTGGGCACGGCGCTGCGCGCCTTTGCCCACCCTACGGATCTCTACATCTACGCCGCCTTCACGTCGACGCTGTCGCAGAACTCGGCGAGGCGGTCGGCGAGCCGCAGCGTTGCGGGGCTGGCGTCGGGTGAGGCCACCAGCGCCAGCTCGGTCTTGTCGATCGGCGCAAAGCCGTCCTTCGCCGTGAGCACGCGATGACCGGCCTGGATCGCGATGTCGGAGAGAATGCTCAATCCCAATCCGGCGGCGACCGCGGCCTGGATGCCGGCAAGGCCGGAAGAAGTATAGGCCATGTGCCAGAAGCGCCCGGCGCTTTCCAGCGCATGGATCGCGCGCGCACGATAGAGGCAGCCGGCGGGAAAGCCGATCAGCGGCACCGAGCCAGCGTCGATATCGACCGGATGGGTTTTGCTGGTGACCCAATGCACTTTCTCCGGCCACACCGCGATCGCGCCTTTCTCGCCGGCGTCGCGCTTGAGCAGCGCCAGATCGAGATCGCCGCGTTCGATGTCGCGCCTGAGATACGTGCTCTGGTCGGCACGCACATCGAGCCGCAGGCCCGGGCGCGAGCGCGAAAACGTCGCCAGCAACTTGGTAAGACGATAGGCGGCGAAATCCTCGGGGATGCCGAGCTTGATCGTGCCTTCGCTTTCCGGCCGCGCCACCACGTCGCGGGCTTCCTCAGCGAGCGATAATAGCCGACGCGCATAGGAAAGCAGCCGCTCGCCGGCCTCCGTCGGCGTCACATCCTTGCCGTTGCGGTTCAACAGCGGCTGGCCGACATCATCCTCCAGCCGCTTGATCTGCTGGCTGACGGTCGATTGTGTGCGGTGAACGCGCTCGCCGGCGCGGGTGAAGCCGCCGGCATCGACCACGGACACGAAACTGCGCAGCAGCTCCAGATCGAGCATGTGAGCGCTCCATTTATAAATCCACTGGTCACCAGTTTATCATTTAATTTCCAAATATCAAGGCGCGGCCCTAGATCAGGGGTGCAAGGAGACTATCCATGTCGCTCGCCCCTTCGGTCGCGGTCCCCCGCGCCGGCCTCAATCTGTTACCGCTCTATATCGGCCTGTTCTGTCTGCTCTGGAGCTTTGCCTTCGTCGCCGGCAAGGTCGGCGTCACCGACTGCCCACCGCTGATCCTGCTCACAGCGCGATTTTCGCTCGCGGGAATCCTGATCCTCGGCATCACGGCGCTGCGCGGCGAGGCATGGTCCTCGCTGACCTGGCGCGACGCCGGAATCTTCGCCATCCTCGGCGTCGCCAACAACGCGCTCTATCTCGGTCTCGGTTATACCGGGCTGCAGACGGTATCGGCCGGTCTCGGCGGCCTGATTGTCAGCGCCAATCCGGTTTTCACTGCTGTGCTTGCGGCATTGTTTCTCGGCGAGGCGCTGACTTGGCGCAAGGTGACGGGACTTTTGCTCGGCATCTCCGGCGTCGCCTTCATCGTCTGGCACCGCATGTCGGTCGGCACGGATAGCTTTCACGGCATCCTGTTCACGCTGGCCTCGCTAGCCTCGATCGTCGTCGGCACCATCCTGTTCAAGGTGCTGGCGCCGAAAGGAAGTCTCTGGGTCGGCAATGGCGTGCAGAATCTCGCCGCGGGCATCGTGTTGCTGCCGTTTGCATTCACGCTCTCCAGCCTCAGTGACATCGTGCCGAGTGCGCGGCTCGCCGGCGCGTTCGCTTTCCTCGTGCTCGGCGGATCGATCCTGGCTTACCTGCTCTGGTTTCACCTCTTGAAGGTCTGCGGCGCGACGGCCGCGAGCGCCTATCACTTCCTGATGCCGCCGCTCGCCATGCTGTTCGCCTTCCTTGTGCTCGGCGAGCACATGGAGTTGCGCGACCTGCTTGGCATCATTCCCGTAGCCCTCGGCATTTATCTGGTGACCCGTCCCGCTGCGGCTGGTCAACCTTCGTAGAAGGAGCAAGTCAATGACAGTTACCATCACCCTGATCGGCGGCCCGACGGCGCTCATCGAAGTCGACGGCTTCCGGCTGCTGACCGATCCGACCTTCGACGAGCCCGGCGCCTATCAACTGCCGCATGTGAAGCTGGAAAAACTGGTCGGCCCCGCGGTCAGCGCACAAGCGATCGGCGAGGTCGATGCCGTGCTGCTCAGCCACGACCAGCATTCGGATAATCTCGATCATTCGGGGCGCGATTTTCTCAAATCCGCCAAGCGCGTGCTGACGACGGAGGTTGGCGCAAAGCGGCTCGGCGGCCATGCCGAAGGCTTTGCGCCGTGGGCGTCGACCGAGCTGGCCGGCAGGAACGGTCATTCGCTGACCATCACGGCGACGCCGGCGCGTCACGGCCCGGCGGGAATCGAACCACTCGCGGGAGACGTGATCGGCTTCGTGGTTTCGTCGAACAAGCCGGGCAGCCGTCCGATCTACATCAGCGGCGACACCGTCTGGTACGACGGCGTTGCCGAAGTGGCGAGGCGGTTCAAGGCCGGCGTGGTGCTGCCGTTCGCGGGCGCGGCGCAAACCCGCGGCCCCTTCCACATCACGATGGACACCAACGACACGATCGAAACCGCGCGCGCATTCCCTGATGCGGTGATCGTGCCGGTACATACGGAAGGCTGGAAGCACTTCCGCCAGAGTGCGGACGATCTGCGCGCCACCTTCGACACGCTGGGGTTTGGACCGCGTTTACGCATTCTGGAGCCGGGCGTAGCGACGGTTATCGAGCCGCTGCGCGTCGCGTGACGGAGGGCCAGGAGGCAACGGACAAGCTCGTGGTCCGGAACCTGTGCTCGTCAGGTTCGTTGTCGCCGGGGCTGGACCCTTGGCATGTCAGTTCGCAACAAGTCGCATCGGAAGCGCCACGCGCATACAGGCTCCGGAAATAACAAACCGGCAGCGCAGGCCAAGGCACATCATTCGTTTCGCGTCCGCGATGCGCTGAGAGCACTCGGGCCCGGCCTGATCACGGGCGCGTCCGACGACGATCCGTCGGGAATTGGCACCTATAGCCAGGCCGGCGCACAGCTCGGTTACGGCATCGGCTGGACCATGCTGCTGACATTTCCGCTGATGGCGGCGATCCAGGAAATCTCCGCGCGCGTCGGCCGCGTCACCGGGCATGGAATCGCGGGCAACGTGAGCCGGCATTATTCGCCATGGCTGCTCAACGTGGTGGTGGCGATGCTGTTCATCGCCAACACCATCAACATCGGCGCCGATCTCGGCGCCATGGCGGACGCCACCAAACTGCTAATCGGCGGCCACAGCATCTTCTATGTACTGCTGTTCGGCGTGACCTCGGTCGCAGCGCAGATCTTCCTCGACTACAGGCGTTACGTGTTGGTGCTGAAATGGCTGACGCTCAGCCTGTTTGCCTATGTCGCCGCGGTCGCATTTGCTAAGGTTTCGTGGAGCGACGCGCTTGCCGGCATTCTCATTCCGCGCCCGGCCTGGAGCCTGGAATATTTCACAACCATCGTCGCCATTCTTGGCACCACGATCTCGCCCTATCTGTTCTTCTGGCAAGCCTCGCAGGAAGCCGAGGACCAGCGAGTCGACAAGGCGAAGCGGCCGCTGGTCGAAAAGCATTACGGCGCTCAGAAGGAATTCAATCGCATTCGCGCCGACACCATCGTCGGTATGGCGTTCTCCAACCTGATCGCATTGTCGATCATCGTAACCGCCGCGGCGACGCTGCATGCGGCCGGAAGGACCGATATCAAGAGCTCGGCGGACGCGGCCGAAGCCCTGCGTCCGATCGCCGGCGCATTCGCTGAAACGATTTTTGCGCTCGGTATCGTCGGCACAGGACTGCTGGCAGTTCCGGTGCTCGCCGGCGCCGCCGCCTATGCCGTCGGGGAGGGACGGCGATGGCCGGTCGGGCTCGCGCGCAAGCCCAAGGCCGCCGCCGCGTTCTACGCGGTGCTGACGCTCTCGGCTGGCATAGGCATCGCGTTGAACTTCACGCCGATCAACCCGATCTCGGCGCTGTATTGGAGCGCGGTCATCAACGGGGTGCTCGCCGTGCCGGTGATGGTGCTGCTGATGCTCATGGCCCGCCGCAGGGACGTGATGGACCGCTACGTCATCAAGGGTCCACTCTATTGGCTCGGATGCCTGTCCACCGCGGCGATGCTGCTCAGCGTCGTCGCGATGGGGATGGGGTTTTTTGCTGGGAAGTTGTAGCGCCACACCACCGACCTCATCCTGAGGAGCGCGTCTTCGCGCGTCTCGAAGGATGGGCCGCGGGCCTCATGGTTCGAGACGGCGCTTCGCGCCTCCTCACCATGAGGGCTTGAACTCAATCCTTCCGGAACACGATCGATGCCATCCATCCCGTCATCAGCGCCATGAACGCAGTGACGAGCCCATAGACAAACCCGTTCTGGCGCGCGGTCGTCGCGACGAATTGTTCAAAGCCGACTTTCACGATTTCAAACGCAGTGTCGGTTTTGGCCACCAGCGCGCCTTCGGCGAACAGCTTGATCTCGACATTATAGAGGCCGATCGGCACTTCCGCAGGCAGCGGAATGCCGGTGCGGAACAGTGTCGGCGTCAGGAACGTCACCGCCGAGGTCTCCTCGCGATAGAGGCCGTGCTGCTTGCGCAGCCGCACGAAGGCACTGCGGAACGCATCGTCCGGCACGACGTCGGCATAGTCGGGCCCGACGCGCTGGGTGAGCAGCACGTTGTTCAGCCCGAGCTGCTGCCGTCGCTGCACCTCGGGCGAAGCGATGGCGTCGAACGGGCGGTTGGAAAATAGCGCCAGGTAGGTCGGCACCTGGAGGAACTGCCGGGAGTCGGTGTTGATCCAGATCCCGAACCGGCGCTCCTTGCGGCGCGTCACCATATCGGCGCGCGGGCCGGCAACCGTCACCACGAGATCGTAGCTGCGATTGGCCGGCGTGGTGGCGTCCTTCTCGACCGAACCGAACAGCACCAGCTCCTCGCCGGAATAGTTCGGCGTCACGGTGACGCGATGGTTCGATACCGACACGATCAACCGCTCCGCCTGCGCGGGCGAGGCCGCGAGCAGAGCGCCCAGCGCAAGGCTTACGAGGATGAGCGGGGCGCGCGCGATCATCCGGTGCCCCCCGTTTCGCGGATGGTGAAGAGATCCTCAGGCCGGATCACCAGCTCGACGGCAAAACGGACGCCGACGGCGAGCACCAACAGGCCGAGCAGCAGCCGCAAATGCTCGCCGCGGATCTTCTGCCCCGCGCGGGCGCCGAACTGGGCGCCGGTGACGCCGCCGACCATCAGGATCAGCGCCAGGACCGCATCGACCAGATGATTGGTGACCGCATGCAGCATGGTGGCGAACACCATCGTGACCAGGGTGAGCACCATCGAGGTACCGATCACGGTCGAGGTCGGCACCCGCAGCACATAGATCAACAGCGGCACCAGGATGAACCCGCCGCCGATCCCCATCACGGCGCCGATGAAGCCGATGACCAGGCCGATCACGACGACCGGAATGACGGATAGATAGATTTTCGAGCGCTTGAAGCGCATCTTCAACGGCAGGCCATGAATCCAGACATGGCTGCCCGGGCGGCGCGTGGTGACCGGGCCGCCGCGGCGGGCCCTGAGCAGCGCCCGCAGGCCTTCCCAGAACATCAGGGCGCCGACGGTGGTCAGCAGGATCACGTAAGACGTCGCGATCATAAGATCGAGCTGACCGAGCGAGCGCAGCAGCGTGAAGGTCCAGACCCCTAGCGCCGTGCCTAAACCGCCGCCGCTTAGCAGCACCACCGCCAGGACCGGATCGATGGCGCGCCGCCGCCAGTAGGAGATCGCGCCGGAGAACGAGGACGCCGCGATGTGGCTGGCGACCGAGGCGACCGCGACCGCGGGCGCAATGCCGACGAAGATCAATAGCGGCGTCATCAGGAAGCCGCCGCCGATCCCGAACATGCCGGAGACGAACCCAACCGCCGCGCCCATCGCCAGGATGAGGAAAACATTGACCGGAATGTCAGCGATCGGGAGGTAGAGCTGCACGCGCGTCTGCTTTTGTAGCTTTGCCGCAAGAGACGGCCGGGGGGCCACTCAGGGCATGGTTTGTCTTGTATTTGCCGGCAGTGGAATCCGGTTCGCGCATGCACCTTTGCGTGCGCAGGGCCGGTTCCCGCGCCTTTGCATAACTGAATTCGGCAGCGTGAGGGACTAAAAATGCCCGGCAAGGCAAATTTTTGCCGTACGTGCGCGTGTCCCAGGACGTTGAAACGCTGTTACAAAATCCGGAAAGCCAGTCGGTTCGTGGGACTGGCACTTGGCCGGGCTCAGGGCTTTCCGAGCGGCTCGGTGACAAGGTTCATCGCCAGCGCCTGCTTGGGGCTGAGCCAGCGAATGTCCCTGGTCTCGGACATCGCTTCCACGATCGAGGATGAAACCCCCATTTTGGTCATGTAGCCCAACACCGCGCCCGATATCCGCTGGGCCTCTGCGACGGGATCGCCCAAGGGCCTGGTCGTGACAAACCGATGAACGCCCAATGCCGAGCCCAATACGCCAAAGCGGGTCTTGCCCCCGGCATAGGCCAGCACGCAGGCGCTGGCGCAGTAACCGGGCTTGATGCGGCCCGCAGCGTCGGCGCTGCCGACAGCGGTCGCTAGCCCCCGCGATCGGATGATCTCGCCCATGATCACGGCCTGGTTCAAATCACCGCCGGGGGAGGCCAACAGGACGATGTCACCGGGGGCGAGGTTGGCCTGGTCCAGCCTGCTGCGAAACCAGCTCGCCGCGGCGGGGCCGATCGTGCCGCTGACGAACAGGGCGCGGCGCCCCTGGCTCGAACCGTCGAGGTGGAGCGTATCGATCACCTGGGATGTCAGGCTTGGCGAGACGTACTGGTCCTTCCAGTAGTGCCACGCCTCCGGTTGCGACAGGTCCCGGTAGGCGCGAATGCAGATGCCGGCAACCAGCAGGATGAAGATCGCCACCGTCCAAAACTGCCATTGGCGCCGGGGTGGCTGGGGCGGCGGCGCCTGACCGGGCGGGAGGCGCGGTGGCGCAACCGCAGGGCCCGTCGGCGAGCGGCGGAGGCGATTTTCCCCGTTCTGGCTGTCGTCGGCTGACAATCGATCCTCTTTGCAAGCCGGATCCGTTCAGGATCAGGCTGACCAGAAGCACTAATACGAATTTATGGCCGAGGATATGGCAGCGATGGCGGCGGTAAGCGCTTAGTGAAAGGCGGCAGTGCGCTTGGTCGCAACCGGCTTGGCGGCGGGCTTGCCCGTGGCAGGTGCGGGGACCGAATCCCAGCCGCCGGCGGGTGACGCTACGTTTACGGCCTCGTCAGGCTGCGGCTCGACGGTGAAGGTCTGGATCGCAAGCTTGGCCGCTGCCAGCGACTGGGCGTCGAGGCGCTTGGCAACATCGTCGCACTTGCGGCCGGCATCCGCATCGCCCTGGGCGGCTGCGAGGCTGAACCATTTGAAGGATTCGGCGAGGTTCTGTTCGACGCCGATGCCGCGGGCATAGAGGATGCCGAGGTTGAACTGGCTGTCGGCGACGCCGCGATCGGCGGCTTTGCGGAACCAGATCGACGCGCTCTTGTAATTGGCGCCCTTGCCGCCGCCATCGGCGTCGAGCACCGCCAGGTTATGCATCGCCTTGGCGCTGCCGCGCTCGGCCGCCTGCAGGTAGTAACGCCGCGCGATATCCAGGTCCTTTTTCACGCTCATGCCCTTCTCGTAGAAGGTGCCGAGCCGAAACAGTGCGGGCACCACGCCGGCCTGCGCCGCGCGGTCATACCATTTAGCGGCCTCGTCGAGGTTCGAGGCGACGCCCTTGCCTTCGGCAAAGCGCACGCCGACCTCGTAAGCCGCGGCCGGGTCGCCCTTCAGCGCGGCGGCGCGCAGCACCGGGCCGCCGATAGCATCAGGCAACCGCTCGCTCGGCGGCACCGCGATCATCGCAAGCTTGCCGCCGCCGGCCGGCATTGCCTGGATCGTGCCGGTGATATCGCTGGCCGTAACCGGAGATGCCGTGGCCTGCGGCGGAGCTTCGACCCGCGCGCTATCCAGCGTGTTCGGTGCGGAAGAATTGTTCGATTGCTTCTCGACCGGCGTCGGCGAGATCATAGAGGGCGCCTGCGGCGCGGGCATCGCAGGAGCGGGCCTGGCGCCGCTCTCCGAGGATGCGGGGGCCTGCGCCGGTGGGGCCGGCTCTCTGGGCTGCTCCATCATCGGCAGTTGCAGCACGCTTCCGGTATCCAGCAGCGTCATCGCCATCTTGAAAGTGCCGAGCACGATCACGACCACGCTCGCGCCGACCAGCAGCGAGCGGATCTTGGAGGAAATGTTCGAGGCGTTCTTGTCGCCGGCCTTGGCCTTGTCGCCGCCCTTGTCCTTCGATACGGCCTTCGCAGCCGAACGTCCGGCTTTCTCGGGCGGGGGCGCGGCGGCTGCGGCCTGCGCGGCGCGGCGCGCGGCGGCAATGAAGCTCGATGAGCTGACCGGCTCCTTCGGTGCGGAAGCAATCTCGCTGATCGCGTTTTCGGAAGCGGCGATCCGTTCCGATGGCGAAGCGACGCGCGGCGGCGGCCGCGTGCCGGGCTCGAGCGGGTGATCCGGCGGCAATTCCGGCGCGATCGCGGCGCGCGGTGCGGCCGCATGCGGCTCCAGGATTTCGCTGATCGCGCGCGGCGGTAGTGGCGGCGCAACCGGCGCGGCCGGCTGCACGGCGTGGAATTCGCGCGGGGCGGCGGCAAAGGGCTCCGGAGCATTGCCCTGCAGCGCGGCAGGGTTGGGCAATTCCGGCTTCGTTTGCTGCGGATAGGTCATCAGCGGCGTGGTCGGGCGGGGCGCTTCCTCGCGCGTTTCGGCCGTTGCAGGCGGAGCGGCGGACGTAGCCGTCGCACCGCGAACCCCGCGCAGATCGCCTTCTATCATCGACAGGCGATCGACCACATGGCCGAGCGTGTTGTGAACGGTCTCCAGCGAGTCCTGCGTGCGGCGATCGGTTTCCGACTGGCTGAAGCGGATATCGGATAGTTCGCGCTTGACCAGATCGACGATGCCGGTGTCCGCCGGCTGCGATGCACTGCCGGAATTGCGGTTGGATTCGGCGAGCGCGACCAGGCTGGCGTGCTGGCGTTCGAGAGAGCGCAGAATGTCGTGCAGGCCTTCCTCGACCCGTCCGAGGTCGATGGCGGGTGTGGCGGCGGAACGATCGTTGGAGGCTTCCAGGCGCTCCAGGAGATACGAGACGCGCTGTTCGAGATGGGCAAATGCCGACGCATTGTCGTCGCCGGCCGGAATGCGGTCGAGCCGCTCCGACAGTGAGCGCAGCGCGTTTTCGACATATTCTGAATTCTCGCCTGCGGCCGGCGGCTGCCGGGATTCCAGCGTCGAGGTCAGCGCGGCCAGGCGCTGTTCGAGAATACCGAAGGCATCGCTGTTGCCGTCAAAGCGGGAAAGCTGGTCGACCTTGGCCGACAGCGCGTGCACGTCGTCGGCGAGCCGGGCGAGCGCGTCGTTGGAGGCGACGTTGGAGACGATCCCGCGCAGCGCCGCGATCGCGCTTTCGAGCTGCTGCACGGTCGAGGGATCGTCGTTCGAGCGGAGGATCAGATCGAGCTTGGCGCCGAGATTGTGGATCGCCTCGTCATAGCCGGTGAGCTGCTCGGCCGGCGTCAGCGAGCGCAACGCTTCGCGGATTTCGCCGAGCGCGCGCTCGATATTGGCCAGCATCTGGCCGTCGGTGCCATTATGGCGGCTATCGTCGATGCGGCGGGACAGCGAGCGGATTTCGTTCTCGAGCGATTCGATCTCCCGCCGCGGCACCGCCTCGGTGATGGCCTGACGGATTTCGGCAAGCTCGCTGCGGAACGCCGCGATCGACTGTTCGATATGATCGGGACGCTGCAGCGCCTCGATCTGGCTGGTGATCTTGATCAGGTGCCGTTCGAGCGAAGAAAAGTCCGGCCCCGCAGGCGCGGCCTGCGTCACTGGCTGCCCAGATTTGGGCTGCGCAGAATAGGGCTGGGCGGCGGAAGCCGTCGGCGCGGCATTGCGCGCCGGCATCTGGCGCGGCGGTGGCGTATCGAGTTCGTTCTGGCGCGCGGCGATTTCGGCGACCGCAAAATCCATCGAGGCCGGGCTGAGCGGCGGCGCCGGGCGATAGACCTGGGCCGCGGCACGCTCGACCAAATCGGTCTGACGCTGCCTTTCCTGCATCTGCGCCTGACGAACCGGCACGGGATTCGAAATCTGCGACAGCCGCGCGTCGAGGCGCGAAATGGCCTCGTTGAGCTGGCGGGCCACCGTCGGCTCGCCATGAGCGGCTTCGCCGCGGGCTGTCGGCCGCGAAATCTGCTCGATCTGTTTTGTGATCGAATCCAGCCGCTGGTGAATGTCGGCCACGTCGGGGATCTGCCGGCCCGGCGTCGCCGGCCGCTGACTGGAGGGCACGCCAAAACTGGGCGGGGCCGGTTCGCCGATGGTGGAATTCAGCCATTCGTTCAGCGACATGCCGGCGCGGCGCGCAGCCGCCTCGGCCCTGTCGCGGACCGATGGATCGATGCCGTCAACACTCCACGATACGCGCGAATTCATGCTCTCGTCCGGTTCCGCTACGGCGCCCCACCCGCGCCATCAGCCTCCCCGCACGTCCCACTGAAGAGACAATCGTATTTTCGCGCGGGTCGCCTGCCTCGGAACCGACTTTTCCGCGTTACGGTAAAGAAGGGGTTAAGGAATGGGGCGGTCGGCCCCAAAAGTTACCGGCCGGCCAAATCGGCGTTAGCGGTTGGTTTCGCGCTTGACGTCCTCGATCGGCACAACGTTCGTCCGCCCCGCGCCGGAAGATAGGGCCGACAATGCCTCGATCGCCTCTTCGCACCATTCCGCCACGGCGCGCTCGTGGGCGAGGCCGATGCGAAGTCCCAGCAATTTGCCGACGTCGGCCGGCGGTGCCGTGCCGTCAGGGAATCGCTTGTTGAGCAGGCGTTCGTAGCGGGCGAAGCGGTCGCGGTGGTGCTCTAGCCGCGCCATCAGGTCGGTGCGGAGCGGTTCGATGTCGACACTGTCCAGCGCGTAGAGCCGCACCAGGAGGTCGTCCTTGATCGAGGCCGGAACGCTCGGCCGCGCGGCCCAATGCCGAAGCGCGGCGCGCCCCTCCGGTGTGAGGGTATAGACCAGCTTGTTCGGCTTGCCGGATTGCACCACCTCGCGGCCCTGGATGTGGCCGCGGTCGCGAAGCTTTGTGAGTTCCCGGTAGATCTGCTGGTGGTCGGCCTTCCAGAAAAACCCGATCGAGTTGTCGAACGTCTTGGCGAGCTCATAGCCCGTCATCGGACGTTCGGTCAGGCAGGCAAGGATCGCGTCACCAAGCGCCAAGACGCCGGCCTCCGGCTTTCATGTGATTTGACATTATGCACAAAGTTGCATATGCGTCAACGCGCATAAGCTCCAGAGAAGCCCATTCACCGGCAACAGCCCGTCATCGGCCGCCAGAGGAGACATGATGACCATGAGCGGCCTCGACAAGTGGTACGGCTACATGAAGTCCCATGACACGGCGGCGTTATGGGATCTGTTGCACCCGGATGCGGTGTTTGAAAGCCCTGTCGTTCATACGCCGCAGCGCGGGCGCGACATCACCTTCAAATATCTGGCGAGCGCCGAGAAGGTGCTGGGTGGTCCCGGCTTCAAATACACTGGCGAATGGCGCAACCCGAACGGCGCGGTTCTCGAATTCGTAAACGAGATCGAGGGCGTCAAGATCAACGGCGTCGACATCATCACGTTCAGCGATGACGGTAAGATCACGCACTTCAAGGTGATGGTACGTCCGCTGAAGGCAATCAATCTGCTGCACCGCTTGATGGGGGAACAGCTCGCCAAGCAGTGACAAAGGCGAGAGATCAAGGCCGCCACCATTCCCGGCGCCGTTTATGTCGCAATGGCTGTCGGGATATTTGCTGGCCTGGTCACTCCCTAGGACATCGCGAACCGGATAAGGTCGCTTTCCGGAACGCCGCACAGTTTCAACTCAAGCGCCGCCGCCAGCATTCAAGCCTGCCCTGCCGGGAGAACATCATGCCGATCTACAAAGCCCCCGTGGAAGACGTCACCTTCCTGCTCAACGACGTGTTCCAGATCGACCGCTACGACAATCTGCCCGGTTTCACCGACGCTTCCGCGGATGTGCGCGAGGCGATTTTGGGCGAGGCCGCAAAACTCTCCGAAGAGGTGCTGCAGCCGCTCAACCGTGTCGGCGATCTCGAAGGCTGCAAGCGGCATGACGACGGCTCGGTGACGACGCCGAAGGGGTTCAAGGAAGCCTTCAAGCAGGTGGCTGAAGGCGGCTGGCTTGGACTGTCGGCGCCGGCGGAGTATGGCGGGCAGGGGCTGCCGGTGACGCTGAGCCAGGTCGTTACCGAATTCCAGAGCGCGGCAAACATGGCGTTCTCGATGTATGGCGGCCTGACCATGGGCGCGACGGCTGCGCTTCTGGTGCACGGCAAGCCTGAACAGAAGAAGATGTTCGTGCCGAAGATGGTGGCGGGTCAGTGGACCGGCACCATGAACCTCACCGAGCCGCAATGCGGCACGGATCTCGGCCTGCTGCGCAGCAAGGCGGTGAAGCAGGCCGACGGCAGCTACAAGATCACGGGCACCAAGATCTTCATCTCGTCCGGCGAGCATGACCTCGCCGAGAACATCATCCATCTGGTGCTGGCGCGCATCGAAGGCGCTCCCGCCGGCATCAAGGGCGTGTCGCTGTTCGTGGTGCCGAAATTCCTCGTCAACGCCGACGGTTCGCTCGGGCAGCGCAACGGCGTGTCCTGCGGCTCGATCGAGCACAAGATGGGCATCCACGGCAATTCGACCTGCGTGATGAACTACGACAACGCCACCGGCTGGCTGATCGGCGAAGAGAACAAGGGCATGCAGGGCATGTTCGTGATGATGAACGAGGCCCGCCTCGGCGTCGCCGTACAAGGTCTCGCGCAGTCCGAAGTCGCCTATCAAAACGCCGTCGCCTATGCGCGCGAGCGCCTGCAGGGCCGCTCGCTCACGGGCGCCAAGGAGCCCGAGAAGCCGGCCGACCCGATCATCGTGCACCCGGATGTTCGCCGCGTGCTGCTCACCATCCGCGCCTTCAACGAGGCGGCGCGCGCCATGGTGGTGTGGACCGCACTGAAGAGCGACGTCGCCCACCGCTCTTCCGATCCGAAGGATCGAGAGGCCGCCGACGACCATATGGGCCTGATGACCCCGGTCATGAAGGGCGTGATGACCGACGTCGGCTTCTCCAACTCGGTGCTGGCTCAGCAGATGTATGGCGGCCACGGCTATATCGCCGAGCATGGCATGGAGCAGTTCGTGCGCGACGCGCGCATCGCCATGCTCTATGAGGGCGCCAACGGCATCCAGGCGCTCGACCTGGTCGGCCGCAAGCTGCCGCGGAATGGCGGCCGCGCCGTGATGGCGTTCTTTGCCGAGGTCGCAGGCTTTGCCAAAGAGCACGGCGGAGATGAGGCGATGAAGCCGTTCGTCACGCCGCTCTCGACCGCGCTCGGTCACCTGCAGCAGGCCACCGGCTGGCTGATGCAGAACGCGATGACCAAGCCCGACAACGCCGGCGCCGCCGCCACCGACTACATGCAATTGTTCGGCCTCGTCGCCTTCGGCTACATGTGGGCGCGGATGGCGAAGGTGGCGCAGGACAAGATTGCGGCTGATGGCGCCACGCCCTATCTGACGACCAAACTGGTGACCGGCCGCTTCTTCATGGAGCGGATGCTGCCGGAAACCCACGTCCATCTGGCGCGCATTCAGTCCGGTTGCGCGACCACCATGGAATTGGCGGCGGAAGCGTTCTGATTTTTCGCCGTTTCCCGTTCGATCTGCCTATAATATTATGATCCTCATACCAGGAGGGCGTCATGCCTGAGGCATATATCTACGATCACGTTCGCACCCCGCGCGGCCGCGGCAAGCCCGATGGCGCGCTGCACGAGGTCACGGCGCTGGCGCTCGCCACCGTGCCGCTGCAGGCGCTGAAGGAGCGCAACAACCTCGCTGAAGACGTCGTTGACGACGTCATCCTCGGCGTGGTCGATCCGGTCGGCGAAGCCGGAAGCGACATCGCGCGCTTCGCGGCGTTGAAGGCGGGCCTCGGCGAAAGCGTTCCTGGCGTGCAGATCAGCCGGTTCTGCGCCTCCGGCCTCGACGCCGTGAATTTTGCCGCCGCCCAGATCATGGCCGGCCAGCATGAACTCGTAATCGGCGGCGGCGCCGAATCGATGAGCCGCGTCGGCATCGGCGCGTCCGGCGGCGCCTGGCCGATGGACCCCTCGATGGCGGTGCCGGCCTATTTCATGCCGCAGGGCGTCTCGGCCGATTTGATTGCGACGAAATATGGTTTTTCGCGCGACGACGTCGACGCCTATGCCGTGCAGAGCCAGCAGCGCGCGGCCAAAGCCTGGGACGAGGGTCGCTTCAACAAGTCCGTGGTTCCGGTGAAGGACGTCAACGGCCTCACCATCCTCGCCAAGGATGAGCACATGCGCCCGACCACGACCATGCAGTCGCTGGCGCAACTGCAGCCGTCGTTCACCGTCGTCGGGCAGATGGGCGGCTTCGATGCGGTCGCGATCCAGTCGCACCCCGAAATCGAGCGCGTCAATTACGTCCACCATGCCGGCAACTCTTCCGGCATCGTCGATGGCGCCGGCGCGGTGCTGCTCGGCAGCAAGGAAGCAGGCGCCAAGCACGGCCTGAAGCCGCGCGCAAAAATCCGTGCCTTCGCCAATATCGGGTCGGAGCCCGCGATGATGCTGACCGGCCCGGTCGACGTCACCGAAAAACTGTTCGAGCGTTCCGGCATGAAGAAGTCGGACATCGATCTGTTCGAGCTCAACGAGGCGTTTGCTTCGGTGGTGCTGCGCTACATGCAGGCGTTCGAGATCGATAATGCGAAGATCAACGTCAATGGCGGCGCGATCGCGCTCGGTCATCCGCTCGGCGCGACCGGTGCCATGATCCTCGGCACCGTACTCGACGAGTTGGAGCGCACCAACAAGCAGACCGCGCTGGTGACGTTGTGCATCGGCGGCGGCATGGGGACCGCTACGATCATCGAACGGGTGTAACTGCCGTAGGGTGGGCAAAGCGAAGCGTGCCCACCATGGAATTCGCCGCAAGTGATGGTGGGCACGGCGCAAGCGCGCCTTTGCCCACCCTACGAGATCACAGACACAACCGCCGCGCCTGAGATCGGCTGCCGGCACCGAGGGAGCAACCACATGGCCTTCAAGAATTTCAAGCTCGAGACCGACGCCGACGGCATTGCGCTCGTCACCTGGGACATTCCGGGACGTTCGATGAACGTGCTCGATGAAACCTCGACCACCGAGCTCGAGGAGATCCTGAAACAGACCACGGCGGACGCCGCGGTAAAGGGCGTCGTCATCACCTCCGCTAAGGAAGCGTTCTGCGCCGGTGCCGATCTTTCCATGCTCGAGGGCATGAACAAGGAATACGCGAAAGTCTTCAAGGAAAAGGGCGAGGTTGAGGCCAACCAGATGCTGTTCGACCAGAGCCGGCGCTTTTCGCTGGTGCTGCGCGGCATCGAAACCTGCGGCAAGCCATGGGCGGCGGCAATCAACGGGCTGGCGCTCGGCGGCGGTTTTGAGGTGACGCTGTCATGCCACTACCGCGTTGCGGCTGAAAATCCCAAGACCCGGCTCGGCCTGCCGGAAGTGAAGGTCGGCCTGTTCCCCGGTGCCGGTGGCACCCAGCGCGTGCCGCGCCTGGTGCCGCCGCAGGACGCGATGACGATCCTGCTCAAGGGCGATCCGGTCACCGTGGAGAAGGCCAAGTCGCTGAACCTGATCCACGCCATCGTGCCGGCGGCCGATCTGATCAAGGCGGCGAAGGACTGGATCAAGGGCGGCGGCAAGGCGGTCGCGCCCTGGGACGAGAAGGGCTTCAAGCTGCCGGGCGGACCGGTGTTCTCCAAGACCGGCATGATGATGTTCCCGGCGGGGAATGCGATCTACCGCCGCGAAACCTACGACAATTATCCGGCGGCGCGCGCCATCATGAGCTGCGTCTATGAGGGCCTGCAGTTGCCGATCGACGCCGCGCTCCGCGTCGAGTCGCGCTACTTCACGCAGGTGCTGCGCTCCAAGGAAGCCGCGGCGATGATCCGCAGCCTGTTCCTGTCGATGCAGGAACTGAACAAGGGCGCGCGGCGGCCTGCGAACGTGCCGCCGACCAAGGTGAAGAAGATCGCCGTGATCGGCGCCGGCTTCATGGGCGCCAGCGTCGGCTATGTCTCGGCCCGCGCCGGCCTCGACGTCGTCCTGATCGACCGCGACCAGGAAAGCGCCGACAAGGGCAAGGCGCATGCGCAGAAGGTGATCGACGAGCAGATCGCCAAGGGCCGCGCCAAGGCAGGCGATCGCGACGCGCTGCTGGCGCGCATTACCCCGACCGCGGATTACGCCGCGCTGGGGGATTGCGACCTCGTTATCGAGGCGGTGTTCGAGGACCGCAAGGTCAAGGCGGAAACCTTCGCCAAGGCGCAGCAATATCTCAAGCCTGACGCGATCTTCGCGTCCAACACCTCGACGCTGCCGATCACCTCGCTGGCCGAAAGCTTCAAGGAGCAGGGCAAGTTCATCGGCATCCATTTCTTCTCGCCGGTCGAGAAGATGATGCTGGTCGAGATCATTCTCGGCAAGAACACTGGCGATGTCGCGCTCGCCGCCGCGCTCGACTATGTGCGGGTGATCGGCAAGACGCCGATCGTCGTAAATGATTCCCGCGGCTTCTACGCCAACCGTTGCGTCGGCCGTTACATCGCCGAAGGCAATGAGATGTTCCTCGAAGGCGTGCCGCCGGCGATGATCGAGAACTGCGCCAAGATGGCCGGCATGCCGGTCGGTCCGCTGTCGCTGTCGGACGAAGTCGCTCTCGACCTCGGGCTGAAGGTCATCAAGGCGACCGAGGCCGATCTCGGCCCCAACGCCATCAACCCCGACCAGAAGAAGCTGATGGTGGAGTTGGTCGAAAAGCAGGGCCGCCTGGGGCGCAAGAATGCCAAGGGCTTTTACGATTACCCCGAAAAGGGCAAGGGCCAGAAAAGCCTGTGGCCGGGACTATCCGCGCTGCAGCCAAAGCAGCTCGACCCCGACACAATCGATGTAGAGGAACTGAAGCAGCGCTTCCTGGTGGTGCAGGCGGTGGAGGCCGCGCGCACAGTGGAGGACCATGTCATCACCGACCCGCGCGAGGCCGATGTCGGCTCGATCTTGGGCTTCGGCTTCGCGCCGTTCACCGGCGGCACGCTGTCCTATATCGACTTCATGGGCACGCGGAAGTTTGTCGAGCTCTGCCACAAGCTGGAAGCCAAATACGGCTCCCGCTTCACCCCGCCGAAGCTCCTCGAAGATATGGCGGCAAGCGGCGAGACCTTCTACGGCCGCTTCCCGCCGAAGAAGCAGGCGGCGTAGGCTGCTGTTACGGCGTCATTGCGAGGAGCAACGCGACGAAGCAATCCATCTATCCGTTATGCCGCGATATGGATTGCTTCGCTGCGCTCGCAAATGACGGAAAGAAAAAAGGGCCGGATCATCGATCCGGCCCTTTCGCATTCCCGTGCTGAACGTTCACGCCGCCTTCAGCAGCCCTTCCTTGGTCATCGCCTCCTGCACCTTCGGGCGCGCACCGACGCGGGCCTTGTAGGCAAGAAGGTTCGGCATATCGGAGAGATCGAACTTCAAGCGGTCGGTCGCCCACATCAGCATGGTGAACAGATAACCGTCGGCTACGGTGAATTGCTTGCCCATCAGGTAGTCGCGCCCGGCAAGCGCCGTTTCGAGGTACTTGAACTTGCTCATGACGCGGTCCTTGAAAAACGCCTTGGCGTCGTCGGCGAGCAGAGGTGAGAACATCGGTCCGAGATTCTTGTGCAGCTCGGTCGTGATGTAGTTCAGCCATTCCAGCAGCTTGTAGCGCTCGTCCGAATCGCGGGGCGGCGCCAGGTTCTTGCCCGCCTTGTCGGCGATCATCTGGACGATAATCGGCCCTTCGGTGACCAGTTCGCCCGAATCGAGGGCGAGGGCCGGCACCTGGCCCTTCGGGTTGACCTTCAAAAAGTCGTCACCATTCTCCAGCTTCTTGGCGCGCAGGTCGACCTTGACCAGGTCGTAGGGCAGACCGGCCTCGAGAAGCGCGATATGAGGGGACAGCGAACAGGCGCCCGGGGAATAATACAGTTTCATTGGATTTTTCCTTCCCTCGCAATTGTTGGCGGGCTGACTAAATGCATCTGCATGGAATAGTCAAGATTGATGCACCTGCATTTAGTGCGGTACACTGATGTGTGACAGATACGGATTAGGTTATGAAACGCAAACCATCGACCGAGGCGACCGCCGCCTGGATCCGCCTGATGCGGGTGCAGAGCCGGGTGCTCGATGCCGTCGAACAGGATTTGAAGAAAGCGGGCTTTCCGCCGCTCGCCTGGTATGATGCGCTATTGGAACTGTCGCGCGCCCCGTCCGGCGAAATGCGCCCGGTAGAGCTGGAAAAGCAGATGCTGATCCCGCAATATTCCACCTCGCGGCTGATCGACCGCCTGGTGGACGAGGGCCTGGCGGCGCGGCGCGAATGCAAGATCGACAAGCGCGGCCAGTTCGTGGAAATCACCGAAGCCGGGCGCGAGTTGCAGAAGAAGATGTGGGGCGCCTATTCGGCGGCGATCGAAAAGCACGTCGGCTCCAAACTGTCCGATGCCGACGCCATGAAGCTTTGCGGTCTGCTCGACCGGCTGGGCTGTTCGTGCTCCGACGTCAAAGCGGCCGCTGCCCGCGACGGCGTGCCGGCGCGATGACATCTTCGATACGTTTCGTTGGTGCGGACGTTGCTGCCCGCACCCCTTCAGCCACACGGCGCGTTCGGTCGAATCGCCAGATATCCGGATTTTTTCATGGCGCGTGACCAGATCGATATGACGCCGCTGCAATCGCGTGACGAACTCGTCGCGTGGTTCGAGGCCGGCATCAAACAGCCGTCCGAGTTCCGCATCGGCACCGAGCATGAGAAGACCCCGTTCACGCTGGAGGGCCGCCAGCCCGTGCCGTATGAAGGGGCGCGCGGCATTGGCGCGCTGCTCGAAGGGATGCAGCTTTTGCTCGGCTGGGAGCCGATCATGGAGAACGGCAACATCATCGGGCTGTATGACGTCACGGGGGGCGGCGCGATCTCGCTGGAGCCGGGCGGGCAGTTCGAATTGTCGGGCGCCCCGCTCGAGAACGTGCACCAGACCCAGTCCGAGCTGATGGCGCACCTGGCGCAGGTCCGCGAGATCGCGACGCCGTTGGGCATCGGCTTCCTCGGGCTTGGCATGACGCCGTCCTGGTCGCGGTCGCAGATCCCGGTGATGCCCAAGGGCCGCTACAAGATCATGACCAACTACATGCCGAAGGTCGGCCAGTACGGCATCGACATGATGTACCGGACCTGTACGGTGCAGACCAATCTCGACTTCTCCTCCGAAGCCGACATGGTCAAGAAGCTGCGGGTGTCGATCGCGCTGCAGCCGGTGGCGACCGCTTTGTTTGCCAATTCGCCGTTCACCGAGGGCAAGCCCAACGGCTTCCTGTCGTTTCGCTCCGAGATCTGGCGCGATACGGATAACGCGCGCGCCGGCATGTTGCCGTGGGTATTCGAGGACGGCATGGGATTCGAGCGCTGGGTCGACTACGCGCTCGATGTTCCCATGTACTTCGTCAAGCGCGGCGAAACCTATATTGATGTCGCCGGCTCGTCGTTCCGCGCCTTCTTCGAGGGCCGCAACAATTCGTTGCCCGGCGAGCGCCCGACGATATCGGATTGGGCCAATCATCTGTCGACGATCTTCCCGGAAGTCCGCCTGAAGCGCTATCTGGAAATGCGCGGCGCCGATGGCGTGCCGTGGGGCCGCCTGCCGGCGCTGCCGGCGTTCTGGGTCGGCCTGTTGTACGACAATGACAGCCTCGACGCGGCCTGGAATCTGGTCAGCCACTGGACCGCCGCGGAGCGCCAGGCGTTGCGCGACGACGTCCCGCGCTTCGGCTTCAAGGCCAGGATCAAGGACCGCTATCTGTTCGAGATTGCGAAGGAATGCCTTAAACTGTCGCATGCGGGCTTGCGGCGGCGCAACCGCGTCGACCATTCCGGCCGCGACGAGAGCCGCCACCTCGAACCGCTGGAGCGCATCCTCGAAGCGGGCCGCACGCCGGCGGAAGAGATGCTGGATAAATTCAACGGCGATTGGGGTGGTTCCGTGGAGCCCGTCTATCAGGAATACGCGTTCTGATTAAACGGGTTGCCTGGTCTTCGGGCCGTTCATCCGCCGTACAGGTTGATGGCGCTCAAATGACGGCCGATCCAGCATGATCCGACCGACCGCCTGCCGGTCCCTCGAAAAATCATGCTGAGTCAATGGGCTGAGGGTGGGACGACTTTTTCGAGGAAAGTCATCCCGCGCTGACAACGCGCATTCGAAAGCAACCGCAGATGGAGACTGGTCGCCTGCTCAGGGCGTGTATGGTGGCGCTCGCCTTCTTGGCGGCGGCCGTATGCGCGCGCCCGGCGCTGGCGCAGGCCAATTTCGACCGTCCCGGCGGCGACTATCTCAGCGCGCCCGTGGTCTCGGGCGATCCGGCGGAATGCGCACTGATCTGCGAGCGCGATCGGCGCTGCCGCGCCTGGAGCTTCAACTATCCGACCGGCTTGATCAAGGGCGCGGTCTGCTGGCTGAAGGGCAGCGTGCCGCCCCGAGTCAAGAGCGGCGATTGCTGCGTTTCTGGCGTGCGCGGCGCCGGCGTGGTCGAGCGCCGCAATGACAGCGTTGAAACCTCAATCGACCGCGTCGGCGGCGATTACAAGAATTTCGACCTCAAGGACGGCGACGGCGATGACGTCTGCAAGGCCGCCTGCGCCGCCGACAACAAATGCCGGGCCTGGACCTACGCGCGCCCCGGCTACGCCGGCAAAGACGCCCATTGCTTCCTGAAGAAAGACATCAAGCCGCCGCGAAGGAAGGCGGGATTTACCTCAGGCGTGGTGAGGTAGCGGCCGGCCGCCGCAGGGACGACGGTGACGGCTACGGCTTCATTCCGCCGCCAGTACCGTGAGCTCCGGCCACAACGCCTTCCATCGCGCCGCTTTCGCCGCGTAATTCGCCGCGGAAAAATTCGGTCCCCGGGTTGGGCCGCGCGATCATCCCAGCGGCATCATCAAAACCATTCGGCGCGTAAACCTCATAGCCATCCCGTGTGCGCCGGATTCCGATCTGGGTGTTCTTGGTCAGAAAACGACCGATGCCATCGGTCGAGCAACGCAACGGCGGGTAGGGCAGGCCATGTTTCTCCGGGTACCAGAGGTGCACGCGCGCCTGGTTGCGCGCCTCGACCGCGATGCCGCGGCTTGAAAAGCGCTGCGCTAGCGTGCGGATGATGGCATCCTCGGCTTCCCAGGACGTATCGGGATCGAAATAGAACACGTCGTAATCGTTGATGCCGTAATCGACCGCGTGCTTGGTCAGCACGTTCCACACCGTCTGCACGAGACAGCCGGAGACCAGCCACGCGTCCGGCAGCGACAGCCGAAACAGTTCCTCGGTGATGATTTCGTTGATGGGATTCTGTAAGGCGGCGGCGAGGAATTCGGCTTGATTCATGGGGGCCGCTTGCAAAGTTTTGAAACCCTCATGGTGAGGAGGCGCTTTAGCGCCGTCTCGAACCATGTGGCCCCGCTGGTGCCATTCATCCTTCGAGATGCATCGCTTTGCGATGCTCCTCAGGATGAGGTTTGACTGAAGCGGGATGGTGGGCACGGCGCAAGTGCGCCTTTGCCCACCCTACAAATTCCCGTCGAATTCTTTCACCGCCTTCTTCGACGCCAGCGTGCGCCAGTGCCGGCGCAACAGCGGCTCGACGGCGGCGCGGCTGGCCTTCGAGAGGCGGATCAGCACGATCGGATAATCGCGGTAGTGATCGGTGAAGTAAAATACCTTCGGCTGGCTTTCCACCAGCATCTCGCGCTCATCCCTTGGCACGCCCGGCATCACCAGGCTGTCGCCGTCCTCCTTCAGCCGCACGAGCATCTTCTTGCGCACCTTCAAGGCCGGCGTGCCGTAGGAAGTGCCGTCCTCGACCTCCGGCCAGGCCAACGCGATTTTTCGGACATCGTCGAAGGTCATGGCTGGCGCCGTATGGTGGGCAAACGGCGAGATGGTGGGCACGGCGCCAATGCGCCTTTGCCCACCCTACTTTCCGCTACGCCGTTCCGCTCAATGCACGGACGTAAAAAACCGCGCCAGCCGGAAACCCGACAGCCAGGTCCATACCGGCTGGTTGCGCATGCCGAGATCCCAGGAGCCGACCACGGCGTCGGCGCGGCCGATCAGATTGTCGATCGGCAACAATCCCACGCCGCCGTCGCGCACGGAGACGCGGCTGTCGGCGGAATTGTCCCTGTTGTCGCCGAGCACGAATAGTTTGCCCGGCGGCACGATTACCTCGGGCGTGTTGTCGAGCCTTCCATTGTCGCGCATCTTGAAGATGGCGTGGCTGACGCCGTTCGGCAGCGTCTCGACAAAGCGATAGGCCCGTTCGGTATTGCCGCGATCGTCTTCGGCCTGCGCCACGCCGTCCGGCTTCAACGTCGCGGCGTGGTTGTTGATGAAGAGCTGGCCCTGCCGCATCTGGATGCGGTCGCCCGGCAATCCGACCACGCGCTTGACCCAGGCCTGCGAGCGGTCGCCCGGCCAGCGGAACACGACGACGTCGCCGCGCTTCGGTGTCTCGCCGAACAGCCTGCCAGTTTCGGGCAGCGTGATCTGGATCGGCAACGACGCCGCGCCGTAGCCATAAGGATATTTGGAGGCGAGCAGCGCATCGCCGATCAGAAGCGTCGGCTCCATCGAACCGGACGGCACGTAAAACGGTTCGGCCAGCGCGCCCTTGGCGATGAAGACGACGGCAACGATCGCCGCCAGTTGCACGGCCTGGGCGCGCCAGCTCGCTACCTTGCCGAGAGAAGCGTCCTTTTGATCACCTACCAGTTTCTCGTCGCTCACTAGCCCGTTCCTCCGACCGTGATCCTTTCCATCCGCAGCGTCGGCTGGCCGACGCCGACCGGCACGCCCTGGCCGTTCTTGCCACAGGTGCCGATGCCGGTATCGAGCGCCAGATCGTTGCCGACCATGGTGATGCGGTGCAGGTCGGTCGGCCCGTTGCCGATCAGCATTGCGCCCTTCAAGGGCGCGCCGAGCTTGCCGTTCTCGATTTTGTAGGCCTCGGTGCACTGGAACACATACTTGCCCGAGGTGATGTCGACCTGGCCGCCGCCGAAATTCGCGGCATAGACGCCGTTCTTCACCGACGCGATGATCTCTGCCGGATCGCGATTCCCGGCCAGCATGTAGGTGTTGGTCATGCGCGGCATCGGCACATGGGCATAGCTTTGGCGACGGCCATTGCCGGTAGGCTTCATGTTCATCAGCCGCGCGTTCTGGCGGTCCTGCATGTAGCCGACCAGAATGCCGTCCTCGATCAGCACGGTGCGGTTGGTCGGCGTGCCCTCGTCGTCAATCGAGAGCGAACCACGCCGCGACGCGATGGTGCCGTCGTCGACGACGGTGACGCCCTTGGCCGCGACCTGCTTGCCCATCAGCCCTGCGAAAGCTGACGTCTGCTTGCGGTTGAAGTCGCCTTCGAGGCCATGACCGACCGCTTCATGCAGCATCACGCCGGGCCAGCCGGCGCCCAGCACCACGTCCATTTCGCCCGCGGGCGCAGGCACCGATTCCAGATTGACCAGCGCCTCGCGGATGGCGCCGTCGGCAGCCTCGCGCCACGCCTTGGTTTCGATGAAGCGCGCATAGCCCTCGCGGCCGCCATAACCCTTGCTGCCGCTTTCCTGCCGGTCGCCTTGTCCGGCGACCACGGAAATATTCACGCGCACCAATGGGCGGATGTCGCGATAGCTCTCGCCGTCGGGCCGCAAAATTTCCACCACCTGCCAGGTGGCGCCCAGGCTGATGGAAGCCTGCCGCACCCGCGGATCCTTGTCGCGGACATAGGCGTCGATCTCTGCCAGCAGCTTGACCTTGGCTTCGAACCCCGGCGCATCCAAAGGATTCTCGTCGCCATAGAGCCGCACATTAGTATGCGGCGGAGCAGCGGCAAAATTGCCGCTGTAGCCGCCGCGGACCGCGGCGACCGCGTCCGCCGCGCGGATCAGCGCCGGCAGCGACACGTCGGAGGAATGCGCGTAGCCGACCGCGTCGTCCTTCACCGCGCGCAGGCCAAATCCCTGCGAGGTGTCATAGGTCGCCTGCTTCAAGCGCCCATTATCGAAACCGAGCGCTTCGGTCTGGCCGTATTCCAGAAACAGCTCGCCGTCGTCGGCGCCCAAAAGGCCCCGCGTGATCTCGCGTCTGACGGCATCGCGGTCGAGATTGGCGCGGTCAAGCAGGGAGGTGGTGGCGAGATTGGTCATGCAGGCTCCGATGCGAATGTTTGCCGTCGTCCCCGCGAACGCGGGGACCCATAACCACAAGCGCCGATTGTAAGCGCAGACGTCCGGCGAGTTCACATTACAACGCGGACATCTGTGGTTATGGGTCCCTGCGTTCGCAGGGACGACGATCCCGGAAGATAGTCATGCCGCCGCAAAAGGGGAGGGTCCCTCACAGCCCTTTGTCATGTCCTTTGCCGGCCGCATCCGCAACATCCGGATCTGGATCCAGCCTGCCGTGCGCATTGGCCCAGCGCGACAGCTCTTCGAACACAGGTCTCAGGGCCTTCGCCGCGGGTGTCATCTCATATTCGACGCGGGGCGGCACTTCGGCGAACACCGTGCGTTTCACCAGGCCTTCGTTTTCGAGATCGCGCAATTGTGTGGTCAGCATGTGCTGCGTCACGTCGGGAATGGCGCGCCGCAATTGGCCGAAACGCTGCTTGCCCTCGACCAACTGCCATAGGATTTCGCCCTTCCACTTGCCGGAGAGCAGGCGAAGCGCGCGGTGAAGCTGGTGCCTGGCCCGCTCGGAGGGGCATTCCTCCGCACTATCTTCATTGGTCTGCTTTTTCATACTACACCAGAAAAATCATCCTACTTGTCAATTTCATCTTAGTACCGAATTTTGATTTTGAAAGCCTTGGGCGCCTTAAGTCTTGGACACCTGGGGACTGCTTCTCAACATTCGGGAGTATTCGATGTCGGACGTTGCTGTGCCTGCCGGGCGCCGTTGGACCCATGTTGGCGTGTGGATTGTCAGAGGATTGCTGGCGCTGGCGTTTCTGGGGGCCGGGGGCGCCAAGCTCTACGGCGTGCCGATGATGGTGGACGAGTTTCACCACATTGGGCTCGGCCAATGGTTTCGCTATTTGACCGGCAGTCTCGAGATCATCGGGGCAATCCTGCTGCTGCTTCCACGAAAGGCGGCTTTCGGCGCGCTGCTGCTGATCTGCATCATGATCGGCGCCGTGATCACGCATCTGTTCGTCATCGGCGGATCACCGGTACCGGCAATCGTCCTGCTCGTGTTGAACGCGCTCGTGGCCTATTCGCAGCGTGGGGCGATTGTCTCCCTCGCCAAGGCGTTTTGAAGCAGCGACAATGCATCTGTCTTTCCGCCGGGTAATTAAATGGGTCGGGCTGGCTCTGACCTTCATCGTGCCGCTGGTCGTGACGTTGTTGCTGACCGAGCCGGGCTCCGCTGTCTCGAAACCGGAGGCGAAGCGCACTTTGCCGCCGGTGCATCGGCTGGTGCTGCCGATCAATAGCGACGATCCCACCACGATGCGCGCCTTGATCTCGACCTCGCTCAACCTTCCGAAGTACTACCAGGAGCGCAACGAGCCGTTTATGATCGAGGTCGTTGCCTACAATGCCGGCGTTCACATGTTCCGTGCCGACACGTCGCCGGTGAAGGATATGCTGCAGGTGGTAAGGGCGGTGAATCCGAACATCCGCTTCGTGGTCTGCGATGCGACAAAGCAGGGCATGCAGCGCAGCGAGGGCCGTCCGATCACGCTGATCGATAATGTCGATCTGGTGCCGAGCGGGCCCGGACGCATCATCGAATTGCAGGAAGCCGGCTGGTCCTACATCCGGTCATGACAAACGGACACGAACCATGACGCCACATCGCGGGCCAACACGCCGCACGGTCGTTGCAGGGCTGCTCGGGGCCGGCGCCTCGGTTGCGATCCCGGCCGCATCAACGCGCGCCGCGGCCGCTGGTCCGCCGCCATTCGCCACCTCCCGGCATCAGTTCATCCAGCTTCGTGGCGCAAGGCCTGTCCCGTCTGTGCCGATCCCGCGTCTCTCCGGCGGCGCGATCGATTTGACCTCCTTGAAGGGAAAAGTGGTGCTCGTCAATTTCTGGGCGACCTGGTGTCCGGCCTGCCGGACCGAACTGCCGATGCTGGACAGTCTGGCGGCGAGTGACGTCAGGAATCTCATGGTGATCGCCGTGGCGACGGATCGCGACCGCTCGGTCGTCGCGCCTTTCGTAAAGGGGCTGAAGCTTCGGCGCCTTGCGATCGGGCTTGATCCGCAAGGACTTGTGGCAAGAGCCGGCGCCAGCGGCCAAGCCGACACGCCGTTCGCGCTCTATGGCATGCCCATTACCTTTTTGATCGGCATCACCGGGCAAGTCGAAGGCTATATCAGCGGTGAAGCAGACTGGCTTTCCATCGAGGCGCGCCGGCTGCTCGACTACTACGGCACTGCCGGTTAAGTCGATCAGTCGGACCTTGCGGAACTATCGGCTCGCCCTCACGGCAGCTTGTCATACCCCTCACCCAGCCCGTTCAGGCTGAGCGGAAACCCGATGCCCTCTTCGGGCGTCTCAAAGATAATAAAAGTCGCCGTCTTGGCGCCCCGGAGCTGGCCTAAGAGTTTCTCGTCCATCACCACCTCGGCGACGCAGCCATTCGGCAGGCAGCGGACAAACCCGGCGCGGCCGACGTCCTGGTTGTCGAGCTTGAGCCCAAGGCCGGAGGGCAAGAGCACGCCGAGGGGGGCGACCACCCGCATCAGCTTGCTCTTCTGGTCGGCGGTTTTCAGCACGATCACGGTCAGGCCGGCGTTGGAGCGGTCCTCGGCGACCACGCTCTGGATGAGCGCGCATTGCTCGCCTTGGGCGCCGGGCGGGGTGTCGCAGCGGATTTGCCAGTCGCCATGGACCGACCGTACCGCGCCTTGCGCGTTCGCCACCTGGGTCAGGCCGAGCAGGAAGGCCACGGCGAGCAGGCCGCCGAGCCAGCGGGCCGGTTCCAGACGATATCCTGCCTGATGTGGTCCCGCCCTATGTTTCGAACGCCCCATCCGGGTCGATCCTCTCACGATTTCCGGCAGCGCCGGCAGCACATATTTTGTAACTGGACTTACCCGGACTGATACGCAATGACGGCGCCTTGAAGGCAGTCCGGGAGCCAATCCACGCCATCGAGGACCATGGGCCCAGGCGAATCAGCTCGCTCGGGAGCGCCGTGACTGTGCCTACATCCGGCAATCGGGCTGTCAAGCGGTGCAGGGCTGCCAAACGGCAGGTTTTGCCTGATTTGTCAGGAAAATCCGACGTCCGGCGAATAGCAGGTGACGCATGGCTTTGCGCTCCACTACTGCATTGCGAGAGCCTTAGAATTATGGTTTGAGAGGCTGGATTTCGACGCGTTCTAACGATCTGGCCCGGGGTGCTGCAGCAATACTGTTGCAGGTACTTTCGAAGGTGTACTTCCAAAAGTACCTCCGGTAGGCCGTTTGTGAGGGCGGATCGTGCGGCATTTCCGGCCATCCGGCCGAAATGCTTTGGGGATTTTTTCTAAAGGAGCGCGAGCGGCATGAAGATGTCGAATGGCCCGATGGGCCGGCGGTTGCTGGGGTTGGCGGTAGCGGGCATGGCGCTCGTCTCCGGCGGGACGGCTTTTGGGCAGCAGCCAAAGCCGTGGGAAATCACGCTGCAGGAAGCCGCGACCCCGGTGATGGAAAACATCATCAGCTTCCACAATTTGCTGCTGGTGATCATCACGCTGATCACCCTGTTCGTGCTGGCGCTGTTGGTCATCGTGGTCGTGAAGTTCAACGCCAGGGCCAATCCGGTGCCCTCCCGGACCACCCACCACACGCTGATCGAGGTGGCCTGGACGCTGATCCCGGTGCTGATCCTGGTTGGCATCGCGGTGCCGTCGTTCCGCCTCCTGTTCCAGCAGCTCGACGTTCCCAAGGCCGACCTGACCGTCAAGGTCACCGGCAAGCAGTGGTACTGGAGCTACGCCTACCCGGATAACGGCAAGTTCGAGTTCGATTCGCTGATGGCGCAGGACAAGCAGCCGCGCCTGCTCGGCGTCGACAACGAAATGGTGGTGCCGGTCAACAAGGTGATCCGGGTCCAGACCACCGGCGCCGACGTGATCCACGCGTTTGCGGTGCCCTCGTTCGGCATCAAGATCGACTCGATCCCCGGCCGTCTCAACGAGACCTGGTTCAAGGCGACCAAGACCGGCATGTATTACGGTCAGTGCTCGGAACTGTGCGGCAAGGATCACGCCTTCATGCCGATCGCGGTCAAGGTGGTCAGCGATCAGGAATTCGCCGAGTGGGTTGAGGCGGCGAAGAAGAAGTATGCGGCCAACCCGGCGAACACCTACGCCTCGGCTGGTGGTCAGGTCGCGCAGTAAGGCGCGGGCCAAGGGACAAGCAAGGGACAAGGGCGACCGGACCTGAAAAGGTCCGAAAAGGGACTGCAAGGCAGGATTACAAAATGGCAACGACGGCAGCGACACACCACGATCACGCCCATGATGACCATGCGCATGCCAATCCGACGGGATGGCGGCGCTGGCTCTATTCGACGAACCATAAGGACATCGGCACGATGTACCTTATCTTCGCGATCTTCGCGGGCATCATCGGGGCTGCGATGTCGATCGCGATTCGCATCGAACTGATGTATCCCGGCGTCCAGTTCTTCCACGAATCCCACACCTACAATGTGTTCGTGACCTCGCACGGCCTGATCATGATCTTCTTCATGGTGATGCCTGCGATGATCGGCGGCTTCGGCAACTGGTTCGTACCGCTGATGATCGGCGCGCCCGACATGGCGTTCCCGCGCATGAACAACATCTCGTTCTGGCTGTTGCCGGCCTCCTTCGCGCTCTTGTTGATGTCCACCTTCGTTGAGGGTGAGCCGGGCGCCAACGGCGTCGGCGCGGGCTGGACCATCTACGCGCCGCTATCGACCTCGGGCCATCCGGGACCGGCGGTCGACTTTGCGATACTCTCGCTGCACATTGCCGGTGCCTCGTCGATCCTCGGCGCCATCAACTTCATCACCACGATCTTCAACATGCGCGCACCGGGCATGACCCTGCACAAGATGCCGCTGTTCGTGTGGTCGATCCTGGTGACGGTGTTCCTGCTGTTGCTGTCGCTGCCGGTGCTCGCCGGTGCCATCACCATGCTGCTCACCGACCGTAATTTCGGCACCACCTTCTTCTCCGCCGATGGCGGCGGCGATCCGGTGCTGTTCCAGCATCTGTTCTGGTTCTTCGGCCATCCCGAAGTGTACATCCTGATCCTGCCCGGCTTCGGCATGATCAGCCAGATCGTCTCCACCTTCTCGCGCAAGCCCGTGTTCGGCTACCTCGGCATGGCCTACGCCATGGTCGCGATCGGCGGCATCGGCTTCGTGGTGTGGGCGCACCACATGTACACGGTCGGCATGTCCAGCGCGACGCAGGCCTATTTCGTCGCCGCCACCATGGTGATCGCGGTGCCGACCGGCGTGAAGATCTTCTCCTGGATCGCCACGATGTGGGGCGGCTCGATCGAATTCCGCACGCCGATGCTGTGGGCGATCGGCTTCATTTTCCTGTTCACGGTCGGCGGCGTCACCGGCGTCGTGCTGGCGAATGCCGGCGTCGATCGCGTGCTGCAGGATACGTACTATGTGGTCGCGCACTTCCACTACGTGCTGTCGCTGGGCGCGGTGTTCGCGATCTTCGCGGGCTGGTACTACTGGTTCCCGAAGATGTCCGGCTACATGTATTCGGAAGCCATCGGCAAGCTGCACTTCTGGGTCACGTTCATCGGCGTCAACCTGGTGTTCTTCCCGCAGCACTTCCTCGGCCTGTCGGGCATGCCGCGCCGCTATGTCGACTATCCCGACGCGTTCGCGGGCTGGAACCTGGTGTCCTCGGTCGGCTCGTACATTTCGGGCTTCGGCGTGCTGATCTTCATCTACGGCGTGGTCGATGCCTTCGTGAAGAAGCAGGCGGCTGCCAACAATCCGTGGGGCGCCGGCGCCACCACGCTGGAATGGACGCTAACGTCGCCGCCGCCCTTCCACCAGTTCGAAGTGCTGCCGCGCGTGCAGTAAACGGTTGTTCGCGGCGCGCCATCGTTGCGCGCCGCGGCTTTAGTGAAGCGAGATAAATCTTGTCGGTAGTCGACCACAACGCCATCGATGCCCTGCCTCGGATTTCCGAGGCTGATGTCGGTGATTACTTCGCGCTGCTGAAGCCGCGGGTGATGTCGCTTGTGATCTTCACCGCGCTGGTCGGTCTCTTCATCGCGCCCGGCCACGTCCATCCGGTCATCGCCTTCACCTCGATCCTTTGCATCGCGGTCGGGGCCGGCGCCTCGGGCGCGATGAACATGGCCCTGGAGGGCGATATCGACGCTTTGATGTCGCGCACCGCCAACCGGCCGATCCCGCGGGGACGCATCACGCAGGGCGAGGCCATGGCGTTCGGCCTGATCCTGTCGTTCTTCTCGGTGATGACGCTCGGTACCCTCGTCAACTGGCTCGCCGGCGCGCTGCTGGCGTTCACGATCTTCTTCTACGTGGTGATCTACACGATGTGGCTGAAGCGCTCGACCGCGCAGAACATCGTGATCGGCGGTGCCGCCGGCGCGCTGCCCCCTGTCGTGGCGTGGGCCGCGGCCACCGGCTCGCTGTCGATGGAGCCGCTGCTCCTGTTCCTCATCATCTTCTTCTGGACCCCGCCGCATTTCTGGGCGCTGGCGCTGTTCCGCAGCGACGATTATGCCCGCGCTGGCATTCCGATGCTGCCCGTGGTCGCGGGCCCCGACGCGACGCGGCTGCAGATCCTGCTTTACACGATCGTGCTGGTCGCGATCGCGGCCGCGCCCTGGCCGCTCGGCTATTTCGACGCGGTTTACGGCGTCACCTCGCTGACGCTCGGTGCCGGCATGATGTGGCTTGCGATCGAGGTCTATCGTCACCGCGAGGGCAAGCAGGCGAGCCGCGCGACGCGCCGGCTGTTTGCCTTCTCGATCCTCTATCTGTTCGCGCTGTTTGCGACGCTCTTGCTCGAGGTCGTGATACGCGCCGTCGTAGCTATGGTCGGGTAGGGGGCGCATGGAACGCTCATGGACGACAAGCGCAAGCCAGATGGAATCGTCCTCACCGAGGCGCAGAAAAGAAGCCGCCGTCAGCGCTCGATCGCCATTGCGCTCGCGCTCGGCGTCCTCGTCGTACTGTTTTTCGCAGTCACCATGGTCAAGGGGCCGGGCGTTCTCGTCCGTCCGTTGTGATTGAGTGATTGAGATGCAGAACGAGCCGCAGGTCAGCGAGGGCAGGGCGGAAGGCGAGAGGGTTGCCTCGCGCCGTACCTTGACGCGCGATGCGGCCGTCGCCTCGATCTGCGGCTTCGTCGTGGTGTTGATGGTCGGCGCGTCCTATGCCGCCGTGCCGTTCTACAACTGGTTCTGCCGCGCCACCGGCTTCAACGGCACCACCCAGGTTGCGACCTCGGCACCGTCTGACGCGCCGCTGGAGCGCAAGATCGCGGTGCGGTTCGACGCCAATGTCGGTCCCGGACTGCCCTGGAAGTTCGTGCCCGAGCAGAACGAGATCGAAGTCCGCATCGGCGAGGTCGTCACCGTCTTCTATACCGTGACCAACCAGGCCGCGCGTGCCACCGCCGGCGTTGCCGCCTACAACGTCGCGCCGCTCACCGTCGGCGCCTATTTCCAGAAGATCAACTGCTTCTGCTTCACCGAACAGACCATGGGCCCCGGCGAGAAGCGCGAGATGCCCGTGGTGTTCTATGTCGATCCGGCGCTGGCGAAAGACAGCGAGAACGATGGACTGAAGACGATTACGCTATCCTACACCTTCTACCCCGTGCGCGAACCGGCGCCGAAGCCGCTTGCGGCCGGCGAAACCGATAAGCGCAAGGGAAACCTCTAACCTCGGAATTCCGTATCTGATCGGGATTTCGCGTTTTTGATTGTTGAGACGAATATGTGCCGAAGGGAACGGCACACCTAACGGAGAGAGACCGCAATGGCTACGGCGCACGCGAAGCACCACGACTACCACCTCGTCGATCCGAGCCCGTGGCCGGTCGTCGGCTCGATCTCGGCCTTCATCATGGCCGTGGGCGCGATCGCCTGGATGCATCACATGTTCGCCGCCGCCCCGATCATCTTCGGTGTCGGGACCATCGGCGTGCTCTACACCATGGCGAGCTGGTGGGGCGACGTGATCCGCGAAGCCCAGTACAAGGGCGACCACACCCGCGTGGTGCAGATCAGCCACCGCTACGGCATGATCCTGTTCATCGCCTCCGAGGTGATGTTCTTTGTCGCCTGGTTCTGGGCGTTCTTTAATTCCGCGCTGTTCCCTGCGGATGCGGTCCACGCCACCCGCGACGCGGTGTTCGGTTGCGGTCCGGGAACGGCTGCCGGTGCCTGCCCGGTGCCGGGTACCTGGCCGCCGAAGGGCATCGAGACCTTCGATCCCTGGCACCTGCCGCTGCTCAACACGCTGTTGCTGCTGACCTCGGGCACCACGGTGACCTGGGCGCACCACGCGCTGCTCGAGAACGATCGCCAGGGCCTGAAATACGGCCTGATCCTCACCGTCGTGCTCGGCGCCTGTTTCACCGCCGTGCAGGCCTACGAATATGCCCACGCCACATTTTCGTTCTCGGGCAACGTCTACGGCGCGACCTTCTTCATGGCCACCGGCTTCCATGGCTTCCACGTGCTGGTCGGCACTGTGTTCCTGTTGGTCTGCCTGTTCCGCGCCTATGCCGGCCACTTCACGCCGAAGCAGCACCTCGGTTTCGAATTCGCAGCCTGGTACTGGCACTTCGTCGACGTGGTGTGGCTGTTCCTGTTTGTCACCATCTACGTCTGGTTCCGCGGCCCGGGACCGGCAGCCGGCCACTGATGCAGGCTTGACGTGCTACAAGGGGCGGTCGGAAGGACCGCCCCTTTCTCTTGCCCTTCTCCCATCGAAGTCGGATTTATCCGACTTCGACAAATTGAAATGCCTAACTCGGGTAAACTCGAGTTAGGTTGGGAGAAGGTGCCCATAGGCGGCCTGCGGCCGCCGTTCTTCAGAACGCCGATGCTTTGCATCGGCTGCGGCGGAAGCGAAGGCGGATGAGGGGTCTGTCTCCGCGGAGAGAACCCCTCACCCGTCGCCTCACTTCGTGAGGCGCCACCCTCTCCCACAAGGGGAGAGGGAAGGAAAAGTCGATGGCTGACACTTCACCCACACTCACCCAGAGCGCGCTCCGCGGCCTCGCCTGTCGCTGCCCGCGTTGCGGCAAGGGCAAGCTCTATGCGGGCTTCCTCGACCTGCGCCCGAATTGCGAAGCTTGCGGGCTCGACTACGCCTTCATCGATTCCGGCGACGGCCCTGCGATCTTCATCATCATGCTGGCGGGCGCCATCGTGGTCACCGCCGCCCTGATCGTCGAAGTCAAATATCAGCCGCCGTTCTGGCTGCATGCGGTGTTCTGGCTGCCACTGATCGCAGCGACCACGCTTCTGCCGTTACGCTCGATGAAGTCGCTGCTGATCGCGCTGCAATTCCATCACAAGGCGGCGCCCGGCCGGCTGATCGACCGCGAGCCGAAATGACCGGCCTTTCGTCACGGCGGCGGCCGGTCGCCGGCTTTGCCGTCTTCACGCTGATCATGGTGGCGGTCTTCGCTGGCCTTGGCGTCTGGCAATTGCAGCGCCGGGCCGAGAAGCACGCGCTGATCGCCAGGTTGAACGAGCGGCTCACGGCCACGCCCGAGGCCCTGCCGGCGCAAACGCAATGGCATACGCTGACGCCGGCCAAGGACGAGTTCCGCCGCGTCAGCTTCACCGCGGTCTATGCGCGGCTGCCGGACGCGATGGTCTATAGCGCGGGCTCCGCGGTCCGCGCCGATGTCTCCGGTCCCGGCACCTGGGCCTTTCTGCCAGCACAACTCGCCGACGGCAGCACCATCGTGGTTAATGCCGGTTTTGTGCAAAACACGATGCAGGACCGCGGCCAGCAGGATCGCGCCATCAGTCGGTTGATCACCGGACAGCCCGCGACGCTCACCGGCTATATCCGTTTTCCCGAGGGCGCCGGCACGCTGACGCCGCCGGAGAGCGTGGCAAAACGACTTTGGTTCACCCGCGATCATCGCGCGATGGCGCGCGCGCTCGGCTGGGGCGAGGGCGGCAAGGCCGTCGCGCCGTTCTATGTCGATCTGGAACAACCGGTGCCCGAAAGCGGCATTCCAAAGCCCGGGCCGCTCTCCGTGCACCTCAAGGACGATCACTTGCAATACGCCATCACCTGGTTCACGCTCGCCTTTGCAGTCGTCGTCGCGTTCGGTGTGTGGTGGCGCGCGCAACGAGCGTGAGACCCCGTATTCGTCCGGACTATCCTAATGGAACCTTTGTTCCGCACAATCATTAGGTACCATGGTGAGTTCCGGAAGAAAGGCCGTTCAGTGTCCATTCACGACGATCGCCATACTCCGTCACCCGCGTCAGCACTCGGGACAAGGTATGGCAACGTGGATGGGATCGCTGAAATGGCTGATGATTTCGATCGGGTAGCATTGGTGGTCGACTGGCTGGACGCGTGCCGCAATCGCGACCTCGTGACATTGCTCGACCTCTATGCTGATGACGCGATGGCCGAATGCCGGTGCGGCGAGGCCAGGGTCAGTGAAGGCCGCGCCGGACTCGAATCCTACTGGCGGCCGCGCCTCGATGCGATCGCGCCCACCGCATTCGGGCTGGAGGAAATCACGCCGACCACTGACGGCGTCGTGCTCGACTATCTGAGCCACGAAGGTGCGCCCGTCCGCATCGCATTCACCTTTTCGCGCGACGCCAAGATCCTGCGGACCACCTGCGCCCCCTCGGGCCAGGCGTTGTGCCGGGAAGTTGCCGCCATTGGCGACTGATCGTTAACTCCGTTCTGCGTGTTGCGAATGTGAGGCGGAATCGCCTGCTGGAAGCCGGCAACGAATGCAGGTGCGCCCTGCCTCGCGCAGCAGCTCAAGCGTCCCGCTCAGCGCCCGAACGCGCTCCAGCATTCCCGTCAGTCCCCGGCCGAACATCCGATCTGCCGGAAAGCCGATGCCATCGTCGGATACTTCCACGGTCACTTCGCGCTCGTTGATGCCTGCCGCGACATGCATCGATCTCGCTTTGGCGTGACGGAGCACATTTGTCACCGCCTCCTGGATCACGCGATAGACCGTCTGCGACAGCAGGCCATCGACCTCGTTCAGATCAGCGTCGATCTGCGACGTCACTTTGAGATCAGGCGACTGCGCCTTCGCATTCCGCAGCAGCGTCTGGATGCTCTTCTCCAGGCCGAGCTCCTGAATGTAGAGCGGCCGCAGGCGGTCGAGGATGCGGCGGTTCGCCTGCTGCAAGGTTTCGACCGACTGCAGAATGCCATCGGCCGCACTCCTCAACTCCGCGTTAGCGGACGGGATGGTTTCCAAGAGCGCCACCGTGTTGGCGCGGATCCCGAACAGCAGCGGTCCGAGCTCATCATGGAGCTCGCGCGCCATGTCCTGCCGCTCGTCATCCTGTAGCGACACGATCCGGCGCAGCAGGCTACGATTATCCTGGCTGAGGCGATTGAGGGTGCGGGCGAGTTCGTTGGCTTCCTGCGCGCTCCTGCGGATCTCGGGCGGACCGGCAGGGGAAATTAGCTGTTCGTAATTCCCCGTTCGCATGCGGGTCAGGCCGTCACCCAGATTTTGCAGCGGCACCGATGCGGAGCGCACGGTGAAGTGGGCAATCGCCCCCGTCAGCAGCATCAGGACAGTTCCAGAGCAGGCGATCGCCAGAAATCCGATCCACTTTTCGTAAATGTCGGCGGACATGTCCGGCGCAAATACGATGTCGCCGACCTGCTTCCCCTCGACCATCACGGGGAAGGCTGTCCCGATTTCGGGGATGGCGAGGAGGTGGACGAACCACTCAGGCACCGTACCCAGGGGAGTCTGCACCTCGGGAGGGTAAACATCGAGATCAGTCCCGAGGCGCCGAAACCGGATTGTCTCCGACGTTCCAAGCGATTGCACGAACGCATCGAGGGTTGCTTGCGGATTGGCCGAGGCTCGAAGCGCAGCGTTGAGCGCCGTCGCGACCGTTTTGGCCGAGCGAGTCCCTGGTTCGGCTTCCTCCACAAGTTGCGCAGAGGCAAAGATCTGGAGCGAAACGGCTCCAGCCAGCAGGGCGGCCACGAACATCAGGCCGAGCGGCAGCAACAACCGCGTTCTAAGAGAAAGCCTTTCCCAGATTTGCACTATTCTAGTTCCCGCAACCCAAGATTTCTCTTTTCAAATACGGCCAACCGCTTATTTATCCCGGAAGGGGATGGATGATGCAAAATTCCGCCAGATCGGCAACGAAGGTATTGATCGTCGACGACCATCCGGTGGTCCTGTCCGGTTGCCGTTTGCTGTTCGCCTCGGACAATTCCGTCAAGATCGAGGAGGCCACCGACGCCAAGTCCGGCCACCGCGCCTATGTTGCCAGGAAGCCCGACGTCACGGTTATCGATATCAAGCTTCCCGACGTTTCCGGGTTCGAGCTGATGCGGCGCATCCGCAAGGACGATCCGGGCGCCAGGATCATCATGTTTAGCATGAATGACGATCCGGCGTTCGTCGTTCGCGCCATCGAGCTAGGCGCGCAAGGCTATGTTTCTAAGGGCGACGATCCCCGGATGCTGGTGAGGGCCGTCCGCAAGGTGGCCGCCGGCGAGAATTTCATCTCACCGCAACTGGCGGAGGCGGTGACGTTTTCAGGCGCGTCGATCAAGGCCAATCCGGCATCGCTGATGACGGCGCGCGAGCTGGAAATCCTGCGGCTGTTGGGCCGTGGTGACAAGATCGTCGAGGTCGCCGACGCGCTGGAGATTTCTTACAAAACGGTGGCCAACACCACCTCGCTGCTCAAGCAGAAGCTCGGCGCCAAGAACCATTCGGACTTGATCCGGATCGCGGTCGAGATGGGGCTCGGCTGAACGCCACTGGAGCGTTTTCCAGCGAAAGCCTGCCCCGGACTTGATCCGGGGTGGACACCGGTTCGCGTCAAGAAAACGCGTCAAAACAAGAATCCAGAGCCCGGTTCTGATTCAATCAGAACCGAAAAGGCTCTGGCATCCGCGTGGGCTAAGCCGGCCGCGCCGCGTGGGCGCGACCCGTTCGCGCCGCTGCGACCAGCAAGAAGCGGATAGTCTGCCGCCAGTTGACGGGAAAAATAGGCAAAGTAACCTTGCGGAGCATTTGCAAGGAGAGCTGGATGAACAGCCCCGATGTCGCAGAAGCCGCCTTTGCCCGGGCCTGGAGCGTCTACCTGCTGATCCACAGCGGTATCGACGAGAACGACGTGCGGCGTGCCAGTCTTCAACGCTTTATCCAACAGCGCTGTAGTGCGGGCGAGACCGACACGGAACTACTGGCGGTCGAGGGGCTCAAATATCTCAAGAGCCTGGAAGGACCCCAGGAGGACTAACTCACCGCCGCTTTGCCCGGCGGCTCATCCACGCTAGATCGGGAAAAACTGGAACAATCGATTCTCTCGCGCGTTGCCTGCATCATTGGATGGCTTACCCGGATGGCGGCCGAAACCAGTATGAAAACCATGAAGGTCTGCACAAGCAATTAAGACAGACCCTTCCAAGAGAGAGGGCCGCAGGTTCACCTGCGGCCTTCTTTGTTAGTCCGGCAACAAGCATCAGCGCCGGTAACGCAGCGCCTCAAGCGCAGACCGTGAAACTCCGAACTGCGCCCGCCCTGGTGAAGCTTCTTTCGCGCGCCACTGCAAGGAACGCGGTGAGATCGCTGATGTTTTGCTGCGCCATTCATGAATCCATTTCATAGGTCCAAGTTAATCCTACGATCTAATAGGACGCGCCTGCAGCCGCTAGATGTTGGGCCTGGCGTCGCTCGCACTGGTCGTCGCGCGCTCTATCAAACGTGAACGCTGGCCAGGAACAGCCGAAACGCGGCGCAGTTACAGGAGGGCAGCCGGATATTTCACGCGGGGCATCGGCAAAGACCGCGCCCTCTCTCGAACGTGATCCGGGTGAAAAGCACAAACGGGAACACGACATGAAAAGTCGGAGCGACTTCGAATTATCGCGGCGTAAACTGTTGGCGGGAAGCGCTGCATCAATAGCGCTGACGGCCGCGCCATCCATCGTCAGTGCCCAGGTGCCTGCCGTGGAGGCTGCCGTCGCTGATGTCTCTGCCGTATGGAAAGTCTCCTTCACCGTGAACGGAGCGGCGCGCGGCCTCACGCTTGACCCGAGAACCACGCTGCTCGACGCGCTGCGCGAGCACCTGCATCTCACCGGCACCAAGAAGGGCTGCGATCACGGCCAGTGCGGCGCCTGCACCGTGATTGTTGGCGGAAGGCGGATCAATTCCTGCATGACGCTCGCCGTGATGCACGAGGGCGAGCGCATCACGACGGTCGAGGGGCTCGGCACGCCCGAGAACATGCACCCGATGCAGGCCGCGTTCGTCAAGGATGACGGTTACCAATGCGGCTATTGCACGCCGGGACAAATTTGTTCGGCCGTCGCTGTGCTCGATGAGATCAAGGCCGGCATCCCGAGCCACGTCAGTGCCGACCTGAACGCGCCGCCGCAACTCAGCAATTCCGAGCTCCGCGAGCGCATGAGCGGCAACATCTGCCGTTGCGGCGCCTATTCCAACATCGCCGAGGCAATATCGGAAGTCGCCGGGAGGCCTGCATGAGATCATTCACCTACGAACGCGCCCGCACGCCGGCTGAGGCTGCCGCTTCCGCGATGCGCAAGCCGGATGCCAAATTCATCGCCGGTGGCACCAATCTCCTGGACCTGATGAAGCTCGAGATCGAGACGCCAGCCCATCTGATCGACGTCAACGGCCTTGCACTCGACAAGATCGAGCCGACGCAAGAGGGCGGACTACGCATCGGCGCGCTGGTGCGCAACACCGATCTCGCCGCGGACACGCGCGTGCGGCGCGACTACGGTGTATTGTCGCGCGCGCTGCTTGCGGGCGCCTCGGGGCAATTGCGCAACATGGCGACCACGGCAGGCAATCTGCTGCAGCGAACGCGCTGTCCTTACTTCTATGACACCAACCAGTCCTGCAACAAACGGAAGCCCGGCAGCGGCTGTGCGGCGATCGGCGGCTTCAGCCGCCAGCATGCCGTCGTCGGCGCAAGCGAAGCCTGCATCGCGACCCATCCGAGCGACATGGCGGTGGCGATGCGCGCGCTCGATGCCACCGTCGAAACCGTACGGCCCGACGGCCCGACGCGAACGATCCCGATTGCCGAATTTTACCGTCTGCCCGGCGATACGCCGCATATCGAGACGACGTTGATGCCGGGCGAGTTGATCACGGCGGTGACGTTGCCAAAACCCGTCGGCGGCAAACAGATCTACCGCAAGGTGCGCGACCGCGCCTCCTACGCCTTCGCGCTGGTCTCGGTGGCTGCGATCGTGCAGCGCGACGGAACGGGGCGTGTCGCGCTCGGCGGCGTCGCGCACAAGCCATGGCGTGTCGAGGCGGCCGAGGCCCAGATGCCGAATGGCGCCAAGGCGGTCGCCGAACGGTTGTTCGCCGACGCAAGGCCGACGCGGCAGAATGCATTCAAGCTGGCGCTGGCCGAACGCACGTTGGGCGCCGTGCTGGCTGAAGCGAAAGGCTGATCCGAAAGGTTGATCCATGAGATTCGAAACCCCCGCCACAATCAATCCGATCGACCAGCTCAAGGTGGTCGGTAAGCCCGCCGATCGCATCGATGGTCCGCTCAAGACCACGGGCACTGCGCGTTATGCCTACGAGCACCACGAGGGCATGCCAAGTCCGGCTTACGGCTACGTGATCGGCTCGGCGATCGCCAAGGGCCGGATCACCGGTATAGATCTCACTGCCGCCAAGTCCGCACCCGGCGTGCGCGCTATCGTCACGGCTGACAATGCCGGCAAGCTCGGCAAGGGTGACCGCAACACTGCAAAGCTGCTCGGCGGTCCCGACATCGAGCATTATCACCAGGCGATCGCGCTCGTGGTTGCCGATACCTTCGAGCAGGCCCGCGCCGCCGCGGAGCTCGTCCGCGTCGACTATGTCCGAACGGATGGCGCCTTCGATCTCGCGGCAGTCAAGGACATTGCCAAGCCCCGGGCCGTGTTCGGCGGTCCGGCCGATACCGCGGTCGGCGATTTTGCCGACGCATTCGCCGCAGCGCCGGTTCAACTCGACGCCAGCTACACCACGCCCGATCAGGCGCATGCGATGATGGAGCCGCATGCCTCGATCGCCACCTGGAACGGCGACAAGCTCACGCTCTGGACCTCGAACCAGATGATCGCCTGGGGAGTGGGGGAGGTAGCGAAGACGCTGGACATTCCGAAGGAGAACGTTCGCCTGATCTCGCCCTTCATCGGCGGCGGCTTCGGCTCCAAACTGTTCGTTCGTTCGGATGCATTGCTCGCGGCACTCGGTGCGCGCGCAACCGGGCGGCCCGTGAAGGTGGCGCTGCCGCGGCCCTTTGTCTTCAACAACACCACACATCGCCCCGCAACAATCCAGCGCATCCGCATCGGTGCGACCAGGGACGGCAAAATCGCGGCCATCGGTCATGAAGAATGGTCCGGCAATCTGCCCGGAGGCAGGCCCGAGGGCGCCGTCAGCCAGACTCGGCTGCTTTATGCCGGCGCCAACCGCATGACCGCCACGCGGCTCGCGGAGCTGAACTTGCCCGAAGGCAACGCCATGCGCGCGCCGGGCGAGGCATCGGGCATGATGGCGCTCGAAATCGCGGTTGACGAAATGGCCGAGCGGCTCGGAATGGATCCGATCGAGTTCCGTATCATCAACGATACCCAGGTCGATCCGGAAAAGCCCGAGCGGCCGTTCTCGCAGCGCCGCCTCACCGAGTGCCTGCGGACAGGCGCGGAGCGCTTCGGCTGGAACAAGCGCAACCCGCAGCCGGGCAGGGTCCGCGACGGGCGTTGGCTGGTCGGCATGGGCGTCGCTGCCGCGTTTCGCAACAATTTGCTGACGAAGTCGGCCGCGCGTGTGCGGCTCGACAACAACGGCGTTGTAACCGTCGAGACCGATATGACCGACATCGGCACCGGCAGCTACACGATCATCGCGCAGACTGCGGCCGAGATGATGGGTGTGCCGATGGAGAAAGTGGTGGTGCGTTTGGGAGACTCGAACTTCCCGGTGTCGTCAGGCTCCGGCGGACAATGGGGCGGCAACAACTCGACCGCAGGCGTTTATGCCGCATGCGTCAAGCTGCGCGAGGCGGTCGCACAGAAACTTGGTTTCAACTCGGCGGAAGCGGAGTTCGCCGATGGCGAGGTTCGCTTGGGTAACCGCCGCGTCCCGCTGGCGCAGGCCGCGGGCGATGGTGGCCTCCGTGCCGAGGACGGCATTGAGTATGGCGACATCGACAAGAAGTATCAGCAATCGACCTTCGGCGCGCACTTCGTCGAAGTCGGCGTCGATGCCGCCACGGCCGAGATCCGGGTGCGCCGGATGCTCGCGGTCTGTGCCGCCGGCCGCATTCTCAATCCGAAGACCGCGCGCAGCCAGGTGATCGGCGCGATGACCATGGGCGTGGGCGCGGCGCTGATGGAGGAACTCGTCGTCGACGAACGCGCCGGCTTCTTCGTCAACCATGATCTCGCTGGCTACGAAGTGCCGGTTCACGCCGACATTCCGCATCAGGACGCGATCTTCCTCGACGAGACCGATCCGATGTCGTCGCCGATGAAGGCCAAGGGCGTCGCCGAACTCGGCATCTGCGGCGTGGCGGCAGCGGTCGCCAACGCCGCCTACAACGCCACCGGCATCCGTGTGCGCGACTATCCGATCACGCTCGACAAGCTGCTGGAGGAAATGCCGGACGTCGGTTGAGCTTGAGCGAACGCGTATTGAACTTCGAGACTTGACCCAGGGCATCCGCAAGGGAAGCGCCACCTGATCTGGCATGGCAGGAATATGGCGGTGGATGAGAACCATTCTTCAAAGCTAGCGCGCCAATCGTTCCAAAAACGCGCTATGAATGGACCATGGAGAATCCGCGCCCCCTGCCGTTCTCGGCATTCGAATGGCTGCTGTCCGGGCGGTACTTGCGGGCGCGTCGCAAGGAAGGCTTCATTTCCGTTATCGCCGGTTTTTCCTTCCTTGGCATCATGCTCGGCGTTGCGACGCTGATCATCGTGATGGCGGTCATGAACGGCTTCCGCAAGGAGCTGGTGGGCAAGATCATCGGCCTGAACGGCCACCTCCTGGTGCAGCCGCTGGAGCAGCCGTTGACGGACTGGGAGGACGTCACCGAGCGCATCAGTCAGGTTCCAGGCATACGCCTCGCCGTTCCCGTGGTGGACGCTCCGGCGCTTGCATCGTCGGCGCATAACGCCTCCGGCGTGCTCGTTCGCGGCATTCGCTCCGACGACCTCAACAAACTTGCCGCGATTGCCGGCAATATCCAGCAGGGCTCGCTGGATGAATTCGATCAGGGGCGAGGGGTCGCGATCGGACGCAGGCTTGCCGATCAATTGTCGCTGCGTGCCGGCGACAACATCACGCTGGTCGCGCCAGATGGCGCAGCAAGGTCGAAGGCCACGACGGCGCGGATCAAGCCGTACAAGGTTGCAGCGGTGTTCAGCATCGACATGTCGGAATATGATTCCGTCATGGTCTTTCTGCCGCTCGCCGAGGCGCAGGCCTATTTCAACCGCGCCGATGACGTGAGCGCCATCGAAATTTTTATCGACGGCAGCCCCGACCGGGTCGACAGCTTCCGAAGGCCGGTAGCTGACGCCGCGGGACGGCCGGTGTTCCTCGTCGACTGGCGACGGCGCACCTCGGCCTTCTTCGCCGCACTTCAGGTCGAGCGCAATGTCATGTTCCTGATCTTGACCTTGATCGTGCTGGTTGCCGCGCTGAACATCGTGTCGGGCCTGATCATGCTGGTGAAGGACAAGGGCAGCGACATCGCGATTCTGCGCACCGTGGGCGCCTCGCGAGGGGCAATCATGCGGATATTCCTGATCGCAGGTGCTGCGATCGGCGTGCTCGGCACGGTGACCGGACTGCTCGTCGGTATGCTGGTTTGCCTGAATATCGAAACGATCCGGCAATTTCTGTCCTGGCTGACCAATACCGAGCTGTTTCCACCAAAACTCTACTTCTTGTCGAAGCTGCCGGCGGAGATCGATTTCGGCGAAACCGCCGCCGTTGTGGCGATGGCGCTGACGCTGTCATTCCTCGCAACGCTCTATCCATCTTGGCGCGCGGCACGGCTCGATCCGGTCGATGTGCTTCGATATGGGTGAGACCGGCGCGGGGGGCGCCACTCGTCATTGCGAGCGCAGCGAAGCAATCCAGTTCTCCACTTGCCGCGCGATGGATTGCTTCGCTCCGCTCGCAATGACGGGAGGGGGCCGCGGCGTACTGGAAGCTGCCTTCGGGAGGCGTGCGCAGCTTGCAGCCCTTCATGGTGAGGAGCGCGGCCGCGCCGCGCGTCTCGAACCATGAGGCCGCCGGCCCCCAAACCCGCACCTCGCTCCTTTCGCCCACGAGCCATTTCCCCTTCGCCTCAAAACCCATTATGGTGCGCCCTCGCTTCGCGCTTTGCGAAATCTAATTCATGACTAATATCAAAGGCTTGGCATAGGGCTTGCGCCTTTGGAGGGTGGTTTGACGCGCTATATTTCGACGCGGGGGGAGGCCCCCGTCCTGGGTTTCTGCGATGTGATGCTGACCGGGCTCGCCCGCGATGGCGGCCTCTACGTGCCTGAGGTCTGGCCGCAATTATCGAGCGAAACCATCGCCGCTTTCTTCGGCCGGCCCTATTGGGAAGTTGCCGTTGACGTCATCAAGCCGTTTGCCGCGGGCGAAATTTCCGACGCCGATCTCGGCCGCATGGCGAATGAGGCTTATGCGACGTTCCGCCATCCCGCGGTGGTGCCGCTGAAGCAGGTCAGTCCCCATCAATTCGTGCTGGAGCTGTTCCACGGCCCGACGCTGGCGTTCAAGGACGTCGCCATGCAGTTGATCTCGCGGCTCATGGATCACGTGCTGGCCAAGCGCAATCAGCGCACCACCATCGTGGTCGCGACCTCAGGCGACACCGGCGGCGCCGCGGTTGATGCGTTTGCCAATCTCGACAATGTCGACCTCGTCGTGCTGTTCCCGAACGGGCGTATCTCCGATGTGCAGCGGCGGATGATGACGACGACGGGCGCGTCCAACGTGCATGCGCTGGCGATCGAGGGCACCTTCGACGACTGCCAGGCACTCGTAAAGGCGATGTTCAACCATCACGGCTTTCGCGACGCGGTCTCGCTGTCGGGCGTCAATTCGATCAACTGGGCGCGGATCGTCGCGCAGGTGGTGTATTACTTCACGTCGGCGGTGGCGCTCGGCGCGCCCGCGCGTACCGTGGACTTCACGGTGCCTACGGGGAATTTCGGCGACATCTTTGCAGGCTACGTGGCGAAGAGGATGGGCCTGCCGGTGCGCTGGCTGCGCATCGCCTCCAACGTCAACGACATCCTGCCGCGCACGCTCAAGACCGGCATCTATGAAGTCCGCGAAGTTCACGCCTCCGCGTCGCCCTCGATGGACATCCAGGTCTCCTCGAATTTCGAGCGGCTGTTGTTCGAGGCGAGCCGCCGCGACGCCGACAGCGTCCGCCGGCTGATGGCTTCGCTAAAGCAGTCCGGACGATTCGTGCTGCCGGATGCCATGCTGGCCGCGATCCGCGAGGAGTTCGACGCCGGCCGCGCCGACGAAACCGAGACGTCGGCGGCGATCCGCGCCGCCTGGCGCGAGGCCGGCGACCTCGTCGATCCCCATACCGCGGTGGCGCTGGCGGTGGCCGATCGCGATACCTCGGATTCGAGGCTCCCCAACATCGTGCTGTCGACGGCGCATCCGGCCAAGTTCCCCGATGCGGTGGAAGCTGCGTGCGGCGTGCGGCCGCAACTGCCGGCCTGGCTCGACGGCCTCATGACCAAATCCGAACACATCACGGTGATGAAAAACGATTCAGCCGAGGTGGAGCGATTCGTGCGCTCGGTCAGCCGCGCCGCGAAGCAGGGAGTTGCCGGATGAGCGTTGATGTCACCAAGCTGCCGTCCGGCCTGACCGTCGTCACCGACACCATGCCGCATCTGGAAACCGCAGCGCTCGGCGTTTGGGCCGGTGTCGGCGGCCGCGACGAGAAGCCGAACGAGCATGGCATCTCGCATCTTCTTGAACACATGGCTTTCAAGGGTACGACGCGGCGCTCCTCGCGCGAGATCGTGGAGGAAATCGAGGCGGTCGGCGGCGACCTCAATGCCGGGACCTCGACCGAGACCACGGCCTATTACGCGCGGGTGATGAAGGCCGACGTGCCGCTGGCGCTCGACGTGCTCTCCGACATCCTCACCAATCCGTCCTTCGTGCCGGACGAACTCGAGCGCGAGAAGAGCGTCATCGTGCAGGAGATCGGCGCGGCGCAGGATACGCCGGATGACGTCGTGTTCGAGCACCTCAACGAGCTCTGCTTTCCGGACCAGCCGATGGGCCGGTCGCTGCTTGGTACGGCGAAGACGCTGAAGAATTTCGATCGCGACATGTTGCGCGGCTATCTGGCGACGCATTACCGCGGCCCCGACATGGTGGTCGCGGCCGCCGGTGCGGTTGACCACAAGCGCGTGGTGGAGGAAGCGGCGCAGAAATTTGCCAGCTTCGACGCCACGCCGGCGCCGAAGCCGCAACCGGCGATGTTCGGCAAGGGCGGCTCGCGCGTGGTACACCGCGATCTCGAACAGGCGCATTTGACGCTGGCGCTCGAAGGCGTACCGCAGACCGACCTGTCGCTGTTCTCGCTGCAGGTCTTCACCAACACGCTGGGCGGCGGAATGTCGTCGCGGCTGTTCCAGGAAGTGCGCGAAAAGCGCGGCCTGTGCTACTCGATATACACCTTCCACGCGCCCTATGCCGACACCGGGTTTTTCGGCCTCTACACCGGCACCGATCCCGGCGACGCCCCGGAGATGATGGAGGTCATCGTTGACGTCATCAACGACTCCGTGGAAACCCTGACCGAAGCTGAGATCGCTCGCGCCAAGGCGCAGATGAAGGCGGGACTGTTGATGGCGCTGGAAAGCTGCTCGTCCCGGGCCGAACAGCTTGCGCGGCACGTGCTGGCCTATGGACGGCCGCTGACGGTGGAGGAGCTGGTCACCAGGATCGATGCGGTTTCCATCGAATCGACCCGAAACGCGGCGCACGCGCTATTGTCCCGCAGCCGGCCGGCGGTTGTCGCGCTTGGTAGCGGAAGGGGTCTGGACACGGCGGTGTCTTTTGCGGAAGGATTGACGCGGTCGAAGGCGAAAACCCTTCTACATTGAGGTAGGGCTGGGGAGAGCGGGCATGGCCCTGTTTCGTTTGCCAACCAGCGGACCGGCTGCGCTCGTGCCGCGTGGCCACGGCCTCCTGCTGCGCGCTCCCCAGATGGCGGACTTCCCGCAATGGGCGCAATTACGCGAACAAAGCCGGACCTATCTGACGCCATGGGAGCCGATCTGGCCGTCGGATGATCTGACCCGCGCCGGGTTCCGCCGCCGGCTGCGCCGCTACGCCGAGGATATCGCCGCCGACCGCTCCTATCCCTTCATCATCTTCCGTGAGCGTGATGGCGCCATGATCGGCGGCATCACGCTCGCCAATGTCCGCCGCGGCATCGTGCAGGCCGGGACCATTGGATATTGGGTCGGCGAGCCTCACGCCTGCCGCGGCTACATGACCGCGGCGCTGCGGGTGCTGCTGCCGACGCTGTTCGGTGAGCTCAATCTGCACCGCATTGAGGCGGCCTGCATTCCTTCCAATACGGCGTCGATCCGGGTGCTGGAGAAATGCGGCTTCACCCGCGAGGGGCTGGCGCGGCGCTATCTCTGCATCAACGGCATCTGGCAGGACCATCTGCTGTTCGGCCTGCTGCATGAGGATTTCCGCGGCTGAATCGTTGATTTCTAAGCCTTTTGGGTGCCTTGGGTTCGCCGCCATTGGGCTGCTATAAGGCCGCGGGAATAGACGATGATGGGGATGGCAGGGACGTCGCATGGGTGACAATCGTTTGCTCAGGGTAGCGATCGCGGCTGCGGTCGCGGGCGGGCTGGCTTGCACGATGGCCACGCCGGCATCGGCGCAATCGCTGACCGACCGTTTCAAGAGCCTGTTCGGGGGAAAATCGGACGAGCCGGCCACAGACGCGCCGGCCCCGCCGGTACCGCAGGACACCGGCGATCTGACCTGTCCGCCGGTCACGGTCCGGTCAGGCGCTTCCACCTACGCCGTCGCTGCGCCCGGCAAGCAGCCGGTCGGCAACGACCTGCGGTTCCAGGCGACGATCAGCAAGATGGCCCGTGAATGCAGCCTCAATGGCGGCGTGATCACCGCCCGGATCGGCATTCAAGGACGCGTTATCGCAGGCCCCGCCGGCGCGCCGGCTTCGGTCCAGGTCCCCATACGTGTCGCAGTGGTACACGGCGGCGTATCTGAGAAGACCATTGCCACCAAGGCCTACCAGACCACGGTCAACATGACCGAAAGCGGCAGCGAACCGTTCACGCTGGTGGCCGAAGATCTCACCTATCCGGCGCCCCCCGGCGCCGACGGCGATCGCTACATCTTCTATATCGGCTTCGACCCGCAGGCCCTGAAGCCCGAACGCCCGGCGCCGAAAAAGAAGAGGCAATAAAAAAGCCGGCGCGATGGTCTCGCGCCGGCTTTTGATCGATGGTGGAAAGCGCTCAGTTCAGCTTGGCGCGAACTTCGGCAATGCCCTTGGCAAGCAAGTCGTCGGCGACCGAGCCCTTGACCGACTGCGACAGGATGGTCGAGGCGGCTTCGACCGCAGCGTTGGCGGCGGCGGCGCGGACGTCGGCCAGCGCCTGGGCTTCGGCAAGCGCAATCTTGCCCTCGGCAGTCTTGGTGCGGCGGGCGACGAAATCTTCCATCTTGGCCTTGGCTTCGGTGGCGATGCGCTCGGCTTCGGCCCTGGCGTTAGCGACGATCTCCTCGGCCTCACGCTCGGCGCTGGCGCGGCGGGTCTGATACTCGCCGAGCAGCTTGGCGGCCTCCTCTTTCAGACGGCGGGCGTCGTCAAGTTCGGCCTTGATGCGTTCGCCGCGATGATCGAGCGCCGTCAGTACCGTCTTGTGGATGCCGAGATAGGCAAACAGCACCAGCAGGATGACGAAGGCGATCGCGACCCAGGTTTCCGGTTCGGTGAACATCGGTCTATCCCTTCAACGAAGCATCGACGGCTTTGCTCACCGTCTTGCTGTCGGGCAGCACGCCGGTGAGGCGCTGGACGATCGCGCCGGCCGCATCCGCTGCGATGCCGCGGACATTGCTCATCGCGGCTTCCCGCGTCGCCGCGATCTGCTTCTCGGCGGCGGCAAGCTTGGCGGTGAGCTGGTCTTCCAGCGTCCTGCGCTCGGCTTCCGCGGCCACGTTCAGCTTCTCGCGGGTCTCGCTACCGATGGCCTGGGCGCGGGAGCGGGCGGCAGCGAGCTCGGTCTCATACGCTTTCAGCGCCGCGTCCGACTCGTCCTTGAACTTCTGCGCCGCCGCCAGATCGCCCTCGATCGCGTTCTGACGTGCGTCGATCACGCTTTCGACGCGCGGCAGCGCAAAGCGGGACACGATCACATAGAGCGCGACGAACGCGATGGCGAGCGACACCAGTTGCGAAGCAAACGTGCTCGACTCGAACGGAGGAAATCCTCCGCCGTGTCCGCCGTCGGCTTCGGTATGGGCACCGGTGCCCTTGGCCGGGGTACCAGGACTTTTTTCAGCCACGGGGGTCTCCTGTTGCCGTCAGCGCGCCGCCCGGAGGCGGCGCGAGTGGGTGCAGCTCAGAGCGGAACGAACAGCAAGAGCAGCGCGATCAGCAGCGAGAAAATGCCGAGCGCTTCGGTCACGGCGAAGCCGAAGATCAGGTTGCCGAACTGGCCCTGGGCTGCCGAAGGATTGCGCACCGCTGCGGCAAGGTAGTTGCCGAAGATGATGCCCACGCCGACGCCAGCGCCGCCCATGCCAATTGCCGCGATGCCCGCGCCGATAAGTTTAGCTGCTGCCGGTTCCATTTCTATAGCTCCTTTAGGGGGTAAGACAAAGGTGTGGGTGGAAATTCCCCGGACCGCTTAGTGTCCCGGATGAATGGCGTCGTTGAGATAGATGCAGGTCAGGATCGCGAACACGTAGGCCTGCAGGAACGCGACCAGGAGTTCGAGCGCGGTCAGCGCTACCGTGAGCGCCAGCGGCAGCACGCCGCCGATCCAGCCGACGGCGCCGAGCGACACGCCGAGCATCGCGACGAAGCCCGCGAACACTTTCAGCGCGATGTGGCCGGCCAGCATGTTGGCGAACAGACGTACGCTGTGGGAGACCGGCCGCAGGAAGAACGACAGGATTTCGATGAACATGACCAACGGCAGGATGTAGATCGGCACGCCGGAGGGCACGAAAATCTTGAAGAACTTGAATCCGTTCTTGTAGAGCCCGTAGATCAGGACGGTGAAGAAAACCAGGAGGGCCAGCGCCGCGGTGACGATGATGTGGCTCGAAACCGTGAACGTATAGGGGATGATGCCGATCAGGTTCGAGATGCAGATGAACATGAACAGCGAGAAGATCAGCGGGAAGAACTTCATGCCTTCCGCGCCGGCGGTAGAGCGGATCGTCGAGGCGACGAACTCGTAGGAGATTTCCGCGATCGACTGCAGCCGCCCGGGAACCAGTTGCCGTCCCGCCATGCCGCCGATCATCAGTAGCGAGATCACCGCTACCGAGAGGAACATGTAGAGCGAGGAGTTGGTAAAGGCGATCGTTTGGTTGCCGATATGGCCGATCGTGAAGAGGGGTTCGATATTGAACTGGTGGATCGGGTCGATTTTCATCCGCGCGGCTCTTTATCCACCGGCCTGGCCGGCAATCGAATTTCAAATGTCGTGACTTCCCGTCGATGCTCAGCGTCTGCGGGAAGCTACGCCTGCAGATCTCACCACGTTGACTACACCGGCGACGAAGCCGAGCAGCAAAAACACGATGAAACCGAACGGCGACGTCGACAACAAACGGTCGAACCCCCAGCCAATCGCCGCTCCGACGACAACGCCCGCAACCAACTCCGAGGAAAGCCGGAAACCCAGCGCCATCGCAGATGCTCTGGCAGCCCTGTCTCCGCTTTCAGTTCCGGGTTGATCAGTCCTGAGTTTCCGGCTGTCGCGAATTTCGGACAACCGTTGATCCAGACTTCCGAGCCTTGCGGAAAGCGCAGCTTCGTCGGAAGACGGCTGATCGCGATTCCCACTTGCGTTGTCGTTCTTGTCTTCGGCCATGCCCAAGACTCTAAACGATGCCAACGGTTGATGGAAATTACGCCCGTCACCCTTGAAAGCCGCGCGGACCATACTTACCGCGTCTAACCAAGTCAAGATTACGCCGTAACCAGCTAGTGCTTTGATTTTTCTGGAATTATTCGAATGTCGTCTGCTGCCCCGTGGACCTGCGATCGCAGTGCAGCAGTATTGCCACAGGGATCGATCTTGCGCGGATTTGGGCGGTCTGCTGGGATGTCCCGAGCGAAGCGAAAATCCTCGTCCCTGGAGCCCGCATGCCGCGTCAGGTCGATTACTACTTCTCGATCCAATCGCCGTGGGCCTATATCGGCCATCAGCCTTTTCGTGACCTGGTAAGTACTTACGATCTCAAGGTAAATCACAAGCCGGTGGTGCTGGTCGATCTGTTCTCGGAGACCGGCGGCTTGCCCTTGATGAAGCGCCATCCGGTGCGGCAGCGCTATCGGATGGTTGAATTGCAGCGCTGGCGCGACAAGCGCGGACTGAAATTCCACCTGCAGCCGGCGAACTGGCCATTCAATGCGCGTCTGGCCGATGGCGTCGTGATTGCGGCGCTGGAGGCCGGCCTCGATCCTGACCGATATCTGCGACGGGCCTTTGCCGGCGTCTGGCAAGAGCAGCTCAACCTCGCCGATCCCGCAACGATTGCGAAACTTGCCGATGAATCGGGGCTGCCCGGCAAGCAATTGGTGGAGCGATCGGGCTCGGAAGAAATCAGCGCAGCCTATGAGCAGAACCGGCAGGACGCGCTCTCGGCCGATGTGTTCGGCTCGCCGGTCTATGTGCTGGATGGCGAGGTGTTCTGGGGGCAGGACCGCATCGAATTGCTCGGAGACGCGTTGAAGTCCGGCCGCGCGCCCTATACTTCAAAGGTGTAGGGGCGCGCCTTGAAAGCGCCCGGACGGTCGAGGAAACCGGTGCTGTCCTGAGGCGGGAGCAAGCCCATGAGCAGAGCGAAATCGTCCTCGAAATTGGCCGGCGTCACTGTGCTGGCCGTTTGTCTCGCCGGCGCCGGTCAGGCGCTTGCGGGCCCGATGCCGGAGACCGAGAACGGCCGCTACACGCTGTCGCCGACGGGCGACGGCGTGCTTCGCCTGGATACAAGAACCGGCGCAGTCTCGACCTGCAACAATTCGGGTGCGGGCTGGGCCTGCTATGCCGTACCTGACGAGCGGGCGGCGATGGACGCGGAAATCGGCCGTCAGCAAGCCGACATCGTCCGGCTGCAGGCCGAGAATGAGCGGCTCAAGGCGGACCTCGTCTCGCGCGAACCGACCGTGCCGGGCAAGGTCGAGGAGCCGTTGCCGAAATCTGACTCGCTGAAGAAGAGCGAGCCGAAGGTTGCCGAGGGTGAGCGCAAGATCGAAATCCCGCTGCCGAGCGACCGCGACATGGATCGCATGATGTCATTCCTGGAGCGGGCCTGGCAGCGATTGATCGAGATCGCCAACCGGCTGCAGCGGGATTTCAGCGGCAAGATTTGACAGTCGCTGAATTTGTAGGGTGGGCAAAGCGAAGCGTGCCCACCATCATTATCGATGCAAGAACTGGTGGGCACGGCGCGAAGCGCGCCTTTGCCCACCCTACGAAGATCGCCCTTGATGACCGCACCCAAATCCCTTTCCCGCACTGCCCCATCCGCGGTCAGCGCCACCACCATCGTGTCCTCGCTCTTGACCGTGCAAACGCGAGGCGCGGGCTTCACCGACCTCACGGCTGAAGTCGCAAAATTCGTTCGCGACGCACATGCGCGCGAGGGCGCGGTGACGCTGTTCATCCGTCACACCTCGGCGTCGCTGACCATCCAGGAAAATGCCGATCCGACCGTGCTGGTCGACCTGACCACTGCGCTGAACCTGCTTGCGCCCGAAAACGCCGGCTGGCGTCATGACACCGAGGGGCCGGACGACATGCCGTCGCACATCAAGACCATGCTGACTGCGACCTCGCTGCACGTGCCGGTCTTGCAGGGCGCACTCGCGCTGGGTACCTGGCAGGCGATCTATCTGGTCGAGCATCGCGCCCGGCCGCACCGGCGCGAGATCGTGCTGCAGTTTACCGGTGCGACGAGCTAGGAACCGAAGCGCCGCAAAGCGACCGCAGCCGGATTGAGATCAGCGATTGGATTGCATATAGGCAAGCCCAGCAGCGCATGCACCGAAGGTAAGCGCCCAGATCAGGCTTGAATCAAGTGACGCGTTCAATCCATACCGCTGCAGCAAGAAAATGAAGGCAGCAGCAGCCGCGGTGTGCATAGCGATATAGCGCCAATGTTTCATTATCCTGGTCTGCCTTTTCGAGAGGCCATATCATCAACATCTAGCCTGATCACGGGTACCAAACAACGGCACTAAACCCAGTGAGTGGTCTCGCTGCGATGACGTTGGCCGAGATCAAAAACTAACCGGCCGCGGAGCGATCCGCGGCCGGCTTGGTTGGGAGTGTCGTATCGCCGCGGCTGTTGCCGTCGGCGACGCCGTTACTTCGTGATGTCGACGTCCTTGGTTTCCGGCAGGAAGAACAGGCCGACAACCACGGTGATCGAAGCGAAGATGATCGGATACCAGAGACCTGCGTAGATGTCGCCGGTCGAGGCCACGATCGCAAACGAGGTCGCCGGCAGCAAACCGCCGAACCAGCCATTGCCGATGTGATAGGGCAGCGACATCGAGGTGTAGCGGATCTTGGTCGGGAACAGTTCGACCAGCATCGCCGCGATCGGCCCGTACACCATGGTGACGAAGAGCACCAGGACGAACAGCAGTCCGATGATGGCAGCGACGTTCGGTTTGAAGATATCGAACGGGTGAGCCATCTTCACGATCTGGGCGTCGCCGGCCTTGGGGTAACCTGCGGCCTGCACCGCTGCCAGGACGGACGGATTGGACGTCTTGGCGTCGGTGTAAGCTACGTCCTTTCCGTTGACGACGACCTTCACGCCGGAGCCCGCAGCGCCATAGCTGGTCGAGTATTTGACCGACTGCTGTGCCAGGTAGGCGCGAGCGGTATCGCATGGTGCCGAGAAGACGCGGGTGCCGACCGGGTTGAACAGGTCGCCGCAGCCCTTGGCATCGGCCACCACCTCGACCTTGACCGATTCGATCGCCTTTTCCAGCGCCGGGTTGGCGTTGGTGGTGATCATCCGGAAGATCGGGAAGAAGGTCAGAGCCGCGATCAGGCAGCCCGCCAGAATGATCGGCTTACGGCCGATCTTGTCGGACAGCGCCCCGAACACGATGAAGAAGCCGGTGCCGAGCAGCAGCGACCAAGCGATCAGAAGATTGGCGGTGTAGCCGTCAACCTTGAGGATCGATTGCATGAAGAACAGCGCGTAGAACTGGCCGGTGTACCAGACCACGCCCTGACCCATCACGCCGCCGATCAGGGCGATGAGAACGAGTTTTGCATTGCTCCAGTTGGCGAAGGCCTCGGTCAACGGCGCCTTGGAGCCCTTGCCCTCGTCCTTCATCTTTTGGAACACGGGCGACTCGTTCAAGCGCAGCCGGATCCATACGGAGATGCCGAGCAGCACCACCGAGACGAGGAACGGAATGCGCCAGCCCCATTTGGCGAACTCGGCTTCGCCGAGCGCGGTGCGGGTGAACAGGATCACCAGCAGCGACAGGAACAGGCCGAGCGTTGCCGTGGTCTGGATGAACGAGGTGTAGTAGCCGCGTTTGCCCATCGGTGAATGTTCGGCCACGTAGGTCGCCGCTCCGCCGTATTCGCCGCCGAGCGCGAGGCCCTGCAGCAGGCGCAAACCGATCAGGATGATCGGTGCCGCAATGCCGATGGTGGCCGCGTTTGGCAGCACGCCGACGATGAAGGTCGACAGGCCCATGATCAGAATGGTGACTAGGAAGGTGTATTTGCGGCCGACGATGTCGCCGACACGGCCGAACACGATGGCGCCGAACGGACGAACGATAAAGCCTGCGGCGAACGCCAGCAGTGCGAAGATGTCACGCGTGGCCTGGTTGAACATCGGCTGATTTGTCGCGGGATCAATGACGCCGAAGAACTGCGCGCCGATGATGCTGGCAAGCGAACCGAACAGGTAGAAGTCATACCATTCGAAGACGGTGCCGAGCGAAGAGGCGAGAATGACGAAACGTTCGTCCTTCGTCATCCCGGCGGCCTTGCCGGACGTGACAGTCATTGTAGACATTTTTCGAATCGCTCCCCTTTTTTGTGATCGCAAAGATATGCGTTGCGCCAATCGGCGCATTATGAGTGGGGCTCACTACATGCTTGGAAGGCGCGGCCCAATAGTACTTTCGGCTGGCATAGAACCAGCCGAACGCGGCGATGCGTTTAAATGCATGAAATCTGCCGGCGATCGGCGCTGTCTGGAACTAAAGTCCAATAAGCGAGAACACAAGCGCGGCAGTCCACATCACTATGGAGATGAGGGCGGTCCAGCACGCGCACAACAAATACGTCTCGCGCATTATCGATGAAACCATCTTCTGCGCGATCGCCTGAGGCGGGCGATTTTCCTTGCGCAGATAGAGCCACATCTCAGTCCGGCGATGGTCTTTGGTTCGTGCTTCCCATGCCTTCAAAATGAGCACGAGCGTCATCGCCATGCTCAGGAAGCCCCCGGCCTGAAAGGCCGCGCGCGGAAGGAAGGACAGGCCGATCATGACGCAGAAAATGGCGAGCGATGCAAATCCGCAGGCGCGCAGCACCGTTTCATAGGCGATACGGCGCATCTCTTCCACGATCGGCTACTCCTCGGTTGCAGGCGATTGCGGCCAACGTAGCGGCAAGTTTTCGTGCCCTCAAACTCGACGCAAGGCTGAAGTCTCATTTGCCGAAATGTCATGCTCCATCAAAAAGATAGAGCTGGGTAGCGTTTCACAAAAAAGTCATCGGCTACTCGCTAGAGCGTTTTCAAGCGAAAGCCTGCCGCGAACTTGATCCGGGATGGACACCGGTTCGCGTCAAGAAAACGCGCGTCAAAACAAGAATCTAGAGCCCGGTTCTGATGCAATCAGAACCGAAGAGGCTCCTACATCTAGAGACCGATCTTGAGAAAATTGCCCGCGGCAGGCAGCGCCAGCAGCGCGGTTCCGGCGAGCCAGATCCAGAGCGATACATGGTTCGATTCTGTGGCGCCGGTGATGCGCTCGTAGACGGCTGCGGGGATTCCGCCGAGAACGATCGTCGCGGTCGAGACCATCAACGATGCGAACATCAGCGTCAACGAGATGTTTCCGAACAGCAGCGGCCCGGCCAGCGGCTTGACGTACAGCAGCGCGAAAATCAGCCAGAGCTGGTTGAATATGCCGTTGATCATTCCGAAGAACGCGATGCCGATGAAGAAGAAATTGCGATTCATGACGCCGCTCCCATACGGGGCGCCAGATTGAGCAACAGCAAGGTGTAGTGAAATGCGACTCGCAGCCAGAACAACCAGACGAAGCCGAAGAGCCACAGCAGGACCGGCGCGGTGATTTTCGGCGTGACCAGCGAGACGACCGCGACGACGGGATCGGTGATCCGGCAGAAAAATCGCCAGATGTAATTCGGCGAATCCGCATCGACCATGAGACCGAGCAGAACACGGCCGAGCATGGTGTACATCAAAGCCGCGAGCGCAAAATTCGGCAGGTGGAAATACCAGTAGGCGGCCAGTGAACTTGAAGTACTCAAAATCGGAGTCTCCTGGTCTGTCGAGCAATCGACGGTGCGGACCGATCGCTCGGCGCGCAACAATGGCAAGTGGAGGCTTTTCCCGCAAGCCGGGTTGGTCACGGCCTTCCCAAAACAAAAACGGGGCCTTGTGAGGCCCCGTTTGCCGAACGTGCGACAGCGTCGCTATGTCGTCTTTTCCTCGAGCACCGTCCTGCCGCGCGGCTTGCGGATGTCGTCGACATACGCCTGCATTTCCGCCGACGGCTCCCTGCCGAGCTTGCTGACGATGTAGATGACAGCAAAGCCGAGCGGGGCGCCCAACAACCCGCAGGCGATGTTGGTCAGGTTGAACCAGCCGACCTTGTTGGCCAGCGGGTGCGCGAGCGTCGGGAAGCTCTCCATGGCGTTGGGCAGCGCCATGGCCTTGGCTATATCGACCAGCGGGGCTCCCGTCGCCGGGTTCAGCAGCGACGTCATACCGAAGTACTTGACGCCCGCGCCCGGGAAGTACCGCGTGGTCACCAGATAGAACAGACACAGTCCGAACCCGGCAATGATGCCGCAGATCGCGCCCGTCGCCGTCGCGCGCTTCCACCAGACCCCCATCACGAGTGCCGGGAAGTTGCCCGCCATCGCCAGCGAGAATGCCCAGCCGACCATGGCCAGGATATCCCCGGGCTTGGTCGCGGCTGTTGCTGCCGCAACCACCGCGACGATCAGCAGCAGGACGCGGGCGACGATGAGCCGGCGCGCGGTCGGCGCGTTCGGGTCGATCATCTTGTAGTAGACGTCGTGGGACAGCGCATTGGCGATTGCGAGCAGCAGCCCGTCGGCGGTGGACAGTGCGGCGGCGAGACCGCCGGCGGCGACCAGACCCGAGATCACATAGGGGAGCCCCGCGATCTCCGGCGTGGAGAGCACGATCACGTCCGTGTTGATGACGAAGTCCTGCAGCCGGACCACGCCGGGGTGATCCGCAATGGCCTTGCACGCAGCGATAACCGCGTCGATGCTGGCTGCGTTCTTGCCGCAGATCTGGATCAGCCCGAGTTCGCCCCAGCTAAACAACCACGGGCGAATTGCCGACAGATCCCGTCCGATAATGTTGGTATACACCTCCAGCTTTGAGAACGCCGCGTAGGCCGGCGCCGAGAAATAGAGCAGGAAGATAAACAGCAACGACCATCCCACCGACTGACGCGCTTCCCGCACGGAAGGGGTGGTGAAGTAGCGCATCAGGATGTGCGGCAGCGAAGCCGTGCCGACCATCATGCACATGATAATCGCGAAGAAGTTGAGCGGAGTGTAGTTGATGAAGGGCTGGATGTGCGGCTTCAGCGTCGCAGCGGTCGTCAGGCCCGTCGCCAGCATCTGCTGCTCGCGCGCCGTGATGTCCGCGATGGCCTGTCCGTATGTGAGCTCCGGAATCGGAATGCCGTAGTTCTTGGTGGACAGGATCACGATCGGCGTCAGGTAGGCGATGATCAGCACGATGTACTGGGCCACTTGCGTCCAGGTCACCGCGCGCATGCCGCCCAGCATCGAGCAGACCAGAATGCCGACGAGCCCGGCGAACACCGCAAGTTCGAACTGCATGCCGAGGAAGCGCGAGGCGATCAGTCCGGTGCCGTAGATCTGTGCCGTCACATAGGTGAAGGAACAGGCGACCAGCACGATAACGCCGAGCGCCCGGGCGAAATTGCCGCCGTACCGGAACGCCAGAAAGTCGGGCACGGTATAGGCGCCGAACTTGCGCAGGTACGGTCCAATCAGGATCGACACCAGCACGAATCCGCCGGTCCAGCCGAGCACCCAGGCGAGGCCGTCATAGCCAAGCAGGAACAAGGTGCCGGCCATACCGACAAAGGACGCCGCGGACATCCAGTCGGCGCCCGTTGCCATGCCATTGTAAAATGCAGGCACGCTGCGGCCGGCCACGTAATATTCGGACACTTGCGCCGTTCGCGAGAGAATGCCGATGATCGCGTAGACCGCGAGGGTGAAAAACACGAAGAAGTAACCCAGGATCTTGTTCGGGACCCCGACCTGTTCGAGCACTGCGAGCAGGATCACGAAGGCGAGAAAACCGCCCGTGTAAAAACCGTAGATCTTCCCGAGATTACTAAGGAAGTCGGAGCTGCCGCCAGTTGATGTGGTTGCCATGGTGGATGCTCCCCTCAATCTTCCTCGGCAAAGCCGAATTCGCGGTCAATCTTGTCTTGCTGCTTTGCGAACATAAACAGCATGACCACGAACACGATGAGCGAGCCCTGTGCGGCCATGTAGAAGCCGAGCGGGAAACCAAGGATCGGGATGATGATATTGTTGAGCGGCTTCACGAACATGTGGATGACGAAGCCGAAGAAGAACCAGACGGCGAGATGCGTGAACATCAGGCGCGAGGTCTTCGCCCAGTGTGCTTCTTCTCTTGCTCTCAGATCTGTGGGGTTAGGCATGGGTCGCAAATCTCCCTCAAGACAACCGGTCAGCAAATGCAACCGGGATTGAATGATCGAGGGGATTGCAATCCCGTCAGCGCGGCACCCCCCTGCGCCGCAGTCCCGACCGCTCTTGTGCCGGTTTGGAACTAACGAAGGCTAACATCACGAATAGTCAGTTCTTAATAATACTTTCGGGGGGTAGAGTATGTTGCGACTGCTAACAGCGATGTCGCATTGGAATCATTGCGCTTTGCAGGTACCGGATAGTTGGACAAGCTGATCCGGGTCGCCGCGCGGGAAGAGACTGCAATGAAGCTGTTCGAAAAACTGTTTCGTCCTCGTCCGCCGATTCGCGACCGCGAGGCGCTCGCGGACTTCGTCGATGCGCAGTCGGCGTTCATCGTGCAGAAGGGCATTTACGAATATTCGCGCGCCCGCGCAGGCCATTACGCCAAGGTGCTGTTTGCCGAGGAGGGCTTCGCCAAATCGGTCGAACACGCACGCTGGCAGGCCTTTCCGCTCGGGCTGTCGATGGTCGGCGAGACGGTCGAGGTCGTATTGCGTCCGCACGCCGGAGAGGAGCGCCGGGCGGTGCTCGACCAGATCATCGCGGTCGTCCTTTCGGTGTTCGACCGTTATCCGGTGCCGCCCTCGATCGGCGAGGCCGCCTGGCAGGAAGCGCGGCGCGAACTGGCGCATCGGCTCGACCTGGTCGGCGGGCACGCGCCCAAGCGGGTGATGGACATTCCCGAACCGCTGGCCGAGAGTTATTTTGCCATGATGCCGATCCACGAAAAGCTGCGCGGGCGCGATTTCCAGACCACGCGCAACTACCTGCGTGTCAGCCTGTGCAACATCCATGACGAATTGGCGGACCGCATCGATGCGGCCGCGGTGATCGGTGCGCTTTTGAAATAGGACCGTCCGAAGCCTGCCGACGCCGGCACCGTCGAACGGCGTTGGAGGAGGCGGCGGGCGCGAGCGGGAGGGGTCGATGGACAGGACGACCGGCGGGGCCCTGCTTTTGTCGCTCGACGCCGTTGTCATCGATACGGAGACGACCGGGCTCGATCCGCGCAAGGCGCGGGTGATCGAGCTCGCAGGCGTGCGCCTCTCGGCCGGAAAGCTCGCACTCGGCGATACGTTTCGCCAATTGCTGCGGCCGGCGGGGGAATCGATTCCGGTTGCCGCCACCCGCATTCATGGCATCGACGACGCTGTCGTCGCCGGCGCGCCGCCGTTCGCGGAGGCCTGGTCGGGCTTCGAGGCGTTTCTCGGCGGATCCGTCGTGATCGGACACACGGTCGGCTTCGATCTGGCGGTCCTCAAGCGTGAATGCGATCTGGCCGGCATTCCCTGGTCGCGGCCGAGAACGCTCGACACCAGGTTGCTCGCGGAAATCGTCGCGCCCGAACTGGCGGGTTATGCACTGGAGAAGCTCGCACATTGGCTTGGGGTCGAGCTTTCCGAGCGCCATACCGCGCTCGGCGACGCGATCGCGACGGCGCAGATATTCCTGGCGCTGGTGCCGAAGCTGCGTGAACACGGCATCCGGACTGTTGCCGAAGCCGAACGCGCCTGTCGCGCACTCACCGCCGTGCTCGACGATCAGGTGCGCAGCGGCTGGATCGAGGCGGTCGACGCCACGGCCCGCGTCGATGCCGAGGAGACGCTGCAGCGCTTCGACAGCTATGCGTTTCGCCACCGCATCAGCGGCATCATGCGGACGCCGGCAATCTTCGTCCCGTCGGGCGCCACCGTCGGCGAGGCGCTGGCTCGAATGACGGACGAGAAGATATCGGCCGTCTACGTGCACGGTCGGCAGCCGGGCACCCCGGTTAAGGCGGCTGATGCGGGTATCCTCACGGAGCGCGACGTGCTGCGCGCCGTCGCCCGGCTCGGTGCCCCTGCACTGCAGCGCCCCGTCACCGAGATCATGAGCAAGCCGCTGGCGGCGGTCCCGGCGGATGCGTTTGTCTATCGCGCAATCGCCCGGATGAATCGTATCAAAACCCGCCATCTCGGTGTCGTCGACGAGGCCGGCTATGTCGCCGGCGCCTTGTCGACACGCGATCTGCTGCGCCTGCGCGCAGGCGATGCCATATCGCTTGGCGAGGAGATCGACGATGCGCTCGACGCGCATGCCCTGTCGGCGGCGTGGACGCAGTTGCCGCGGGTCGCGCAAATGCTGCTGGCGGAAGGATTGTCCGGCCGCGATATCGCCGAAATCGTTTCCCGGGAACTGGGAGCCCTTACCCTGCAGGCCGCGGTGATTGCCGAGCGGATCATGCGAGATAACGGCCGCAGCGAGCCGCCGTGCCCCTACGCCCTTTTGGTTCTTGGCTCGGCCGGACGCGGCGAAAGTCTCCTGGCGATGGATCAGGACAACGCCGTGATCTTTGCGCACGGCGACCCTGACGGCGAAGAGGATCGCTGGTTTGCCGAACTCGGAACGCATGTCGCAGATATCCTGCACGAAGTCGGGGTGCCGTATTGCAAGGGCGGCGTCATGGCGAAGAATGCGCTTTGGCGCGGCTCGGTGGCAACGTGGCGCGAGCGGATCGACAAGTGGATCACACGTTCCAGTCCCGCCGATCTGTTGTCCGTCGATATCTTCTTCGACCTGCGGGCGGTTCACGGCGACGGCAGCCTTGCCGTTGCGGTGCGTCAGGCGGCCTTCGCGGCGGCCGAAGGCCAGGTCGCGTTTATCAAACTGTTGGTCGAGAACGTCAGCGTTCCAGCGAGCCTGAAATTTTTCGGCGGGATCCGCACGGTCGCCGGCCGTATCGACCTCAAGGCAGCCGGACTGTTTGGTCTCGTTGCATGGGTGCGCGCGATGGCAATCCGCTATCACGTCATGGAACGGTCGACGTCGGCACGACTGGCCGGCGTGAAGGCGAAGGTTCGGGCCAGCGAGAGCGATCTCGATGCGCTTGGCGAAGCCCAGGGCACCTTTCTCGATCTCATCCTGTCGCAGCAGGTTGAGGACATCGCCCATGGCATCCCGCCTTCCAACGCGGTTGCCGTGAAGCGATTGTCGGGCCGTGACCTCGACCGGCTGCGTGCGGCACTCGATGCGGTCTCCACTATCGATGAGCTCGGCCGCGATCTCCTGTTCAAGGATTGACGCAACGCCTCTTTTCGAAAGCGAAGCATCTTTCTCCGAGTTCCCCGTGGGGCTGGCCGGCCCCGCCCAAATCCCCACTTGTTCATTTTTTTGCGTTGCACCATTCGAAGGAAATTGGTGCCGATTAACTGCTTTTACGCGACGCGGGAAAGGTTGCCTTGCAAGTCGCTTCCTGACAGTGGACAATCAAATTGCTGTCAATCAGCAATGACTTGCATGCTTTCCCGACCGCCCGGAACCGATGATCGCTGCTGCCAATACCCACCTCGTCATCGCCGATGACCATCCGCTCTTTCGCGACGCTCTGCGGCAGGCGGTTGCCAGTGTCGTGGCTTCGGCTGCCGTCAGCGAAGCCGGCACGTTCGATGAACTCACCGCGCTGCTCGAGCGGGATTCCGACGTCGACCTGATCCTGCTCGATCTCACGATGCCGGGGATTTCGGGCTTCTCGGGGCTGATCTACCTGCGGGCGCAATATCCGGCGATCCCGGTGGTGATCGTGTCGGCGAGCGACGATGCCGGTACGATCCGGCGGTCGCTCGATTTCGGCGCCTCCGGCTTCATTCCCAAGCGCTTCGGCGTCGAGACGCTGCGCGACGCCATCATGAAGGTGATGGAGGGCGACGTCTGGGTGCCGCCGGACACCGATCTCTCCTCGGCCACCGACCCCGACATGACGCGGCTGCGCGACCGCCTGGTGACGCTGACCCCGCAGCAGGTGCGGGTGCTGATGATGCTGTCGGAGGGACTGCTCAACAAGCAGATCGCCTATGAGCTCGGCGTCTCCGAAGCGACCATCAAAGCCCACGTCTCGGCGATCCTGCAAAAGCTCGGTGTCGAAAGCCGCACGCAGGCCGTAATCGCGGCGGCGAAAATCTCCGGCGGCCAATGGCGCCAGGGCACGCCGACGGGGTGACCATTCCACCTCCGCTATCCTGAGGCGCTCGCGGTGGGCCTCGAAGAATGAATGGCAGCGCCGGTGGCCGTGGTGCCGCGCGAGACGTCGCGGCGTACCCTGCGCGCCCTCATCGTGGCCGCCGCGTGATTCGGTACGCGCAGCGACGAGCGCCAGCGAGAATATGATCGATGCGCTCAACGGTCACGTCGGTCCCCAGCACAGCGCGGAAGACCGCAAGTTCCGAACGACAGAGACCTTGGCAAGCGGTCGCTGCCGCGCAAATCGGGCAGTGGTTCTCAATCAATAGAAAGCTGTCTCGGGTGTCTTTGGCCACGCTCGCCATGTAGCCTTCACGGCTTCGAATCCGTGCGAGGGCCGCCAGCTTTCGACGAAGCGAACCTTGCGCCCCGACGACTTTGCGGTAGCTGGCGACGGTCGCACGCTCGCGGTGCTCGATCAGCCTCTCCCGACCCTCGTCTCCAAAGATGTCGCGCATAGATTGCAATAAATCCAGGGTCAGATCGGAGTGACGGTCGGGGAACCGCTCGTGGCCGCGCTGCGTCAACCGCCAATATTTCCTTGGCCGCCCGCGCCCTTCGCGTTGGTCTTCGCTCTCCACCAGGCCTGCCGCTTCAAGCTTGAGGAGGTGCTGACGCGCGCCGGCCGGGGTCATGTCAAGGCGCGCGCCGACGTCGGCGGCGACCTGCGGTCCGCGCGTCTTCAGGTGAAACAGGATGCGATCCTGACTGCGGTCTTGGTCTTGACTCACGTGCCTATTTTAGAAATAAAATGCTATCTAAAATAACCCGACTGTCTATCGCTGGCAACTCCCAGCGCGTTCGTCCGGAGCGAGGCCGCCGACATGGACCAGGACTCAATCCGGGAAGGATGGCGATCACTCTTCAAACGGGAATGGATTCCGACACTCGCTATCCTGCTCGGCGGAGTGCTGCTGCAATCCATGAACGTCTTGCTGCTGACGACCGTGCTGCCATCCATCGTTGGTGAACTCGGTGGCGTCGCAATGTTGAGTTGGCCGACCACCGCCTATCTTGCCTCCTCCATTGTCGCGGCAAGTTGTGCCGGCGTGCTTGCGACCGCAGTTGGCTCCCGGACAGCCTATTGCGCGGGGGTAACGATATTCGGCTTCGGCGCGTTGCTTTGCGCATTGGCCCCGGCGATGGGCTGGATCGTTGTCGGCAGGCTCATTCAGGGATTCGGCGGCGGCCTGGAGGCTGCCGTCGCCTATGTGCTGGTCCGCGGAACGTTTCCGGAGTCGGCTTGGTCACGGACCATTGCGCTGATGTCGACCAGTTGGAGCATGTCGGTCCTGATCGGTCCCCTCGTCGGCGGGGTGTTCGCTCATTTTGGCAACTGGCGCAGTGCCTTTGTCGCGACCGCCGTTATTGCCGTTGTCCTGGCAATAAGCGCCTCCTTCATCTTGCCGTCGGTGACGGCCCGTGGAACGTCTCCCCTGCGCGTGCCCGCTGGACGGGTCGCGCTGATCTGCCTCGCGATTGCTGCAACGTCCGCCGCGTCTGTTGTGGCGCCGCTGCTGGCGAAATCGGGCCTGATCGTCGCGGCGGTCGTCTCGCTCGCAGTGATGTTGCGGCTTGACCGTCTGGCAACGACCCGGCTGCTGCCGAACGACGCGTTTTCATGGCGCACACAAACGGGTGTCGGGCTATGGCTTGCGCTGCTGCTCTGCATCACCTTCAGCCCGCTTCAGATCTACGTGCCTATGTTCCTGCAGCAGTTGCATGGCTTCGATCCGCTCTCGGCCGGCTTTGCCGTCGCCAGCGCCTCGCTGGCGTGGACCATTGCCTCGCTCGCAACCGCCGGGGCGTCGGCACGCTGGCCGGATCGATTGATGTTGACCGGGCCGGCAACCATGGGACTGAGCCTGATGGCCATCGGGCATCTCGTGCCTGACGCTACGGTCTCGGCATTCCTGCTGGTCCCGGCAATCGCCATGCTGGGGGCGGGCATCGGCCAATGTTGGCCCTTCGTCGCGCACCGGATTATGGACAGCGCAAAGGCGGGCAACGAGGTAGTCGCGGCATCGTCGGTCCCCACGGTCCAGCAGATGGGCTTTGCATTCGGTGCGGCAATAGCAGGGCTGATAGCGAATGCCAGCGGACTATCGGCTGCAATTCCGGACGAGGGAATGGCGCGCGCCGCTTTCTGGGTGCCAGCAGGCTTTGTCGTGTCCGCGATGCTCGCTTTCCTGACAGGGCTGCGCTTGCGCTCCTTGCGCGAGCCCTGGTTTGTCTCTCCATCCCGCCAATAGCGAACATCGAAAGAAAGTAGATCGCTACTCCGCCGCCACCAACTGTTGCGCGCGCCACTGGCCGAGCAGGGCGCGGAGTGAGGCCGGCTTTACCGGCTTGTTGAGGATCGCGATGTTTTCCTCGCGTGCGGCGGCGCGGACGTTGGGGCTGCGATCGGCCGTGATCAGGATGGCCGGAATGTTTTCGCCGAAGCGGCGACGGATCTCGCGGATCGCGGCAACGCCGTTGCCGCGGTCGAGGTGGTAGTCGACCAGAAGGCCGGTCACGCTGTGGCCGGACGATTCAATGGCAGCGATCGCGGCTTCCGGGTCAGCTACCGCGATCACCTCGGCGTTCCAGGCTGTCAGCAGCGTCTTCATGCCGTCGAGGATCGCCGGATCGTTCTCGATGCAGACGATCAAGGCGCCGCTCATAGGCATCTTGGAAAGCGGCGTCGCGCTGGTGACGGCGTGGGTGTAGTTGACCGCCTTGGCGACCGGCACGGTCACCGAAAATACCGAGCCGCCGCTGACGTTGGCGTCGATCGCGATGCCGTGGTTGAGCACGCGCGCCAGCCGCTCGACGATCGATAGACCAAGGCCGAGGCCGCGGGCGATCCGCGCGCCCTGCTCGAGGCGGTGGAATTCCTTGAAAATCTCGCCGCGCTTCATCACGGGAATGCCGACGCCGGTATCGTAGACGGCGATCTGCAGGGATTGTCCGTGGCGGCGGCAGCCGACCAGCACGCGCCCGCGCGGGGTGTATTTGATTGCGTTGGAGATGAAGTTCTGCAGCAGCCGCCGCAGCAGCGAGCGGTCGGACTGCACCGGCAGCGAGCAGGGAACGAAGGTCAGCTCCAGCCCCTTGGCGCGGGCGATCGGCGCAAACTCGATCTCCAGCGAGCGCATCAGGTCGGCCATCTTGAAGCTCGAGATCGAGGTCGTCATTGCCCCCGCATCGAGCCGTGAGATGTCCAGCAGCGCGCCGAGGATCTCCTCGATCGCCTCCAGCGAGTCGTCGATGTTCTCGACCAGGCGGGAATCCTCACCGCCGTTCTGCCGCTCGACGAGGCTGGTGACGTAGAGCCGCGCCGCGTTGAGCGGCTGCAGGATGTCGTGGCTGGCGGCAGCGAGGAATCGGGTCTTCGAGATGTTGGCATCCTCGGCGGTGCTCTTGGCCCGCGCCAGTTCGGAGTTCAGGCGGGTGAGTTCCTCGGTGCGGTCGCGCACGCGCTTTTCCAGCGTCGCATTGGCGCGCTCCAGCGCCTCGGCGGCCTCGAAGCTCGGGGTCACGTCGGAGAAGGTGATGACGAGGCCGCCGCCCGGCATCCGGTTGGAGCGGACCTCGATCACCATGTGGCGATCGGCTAAGCGCTCCAGATAGGGCTCGCCCTCGGTGGTGTAGGCCTCCAGCCGCCGCGCCAATAGCGTATCGGGATCGTCGGCGCCGGACGCGCTGACCGCGCCCATGAATTCGAGGATTTCCTGCAAGGGAATGCCGAGCTGCACAAGGTGCGGCGGCAGCGCGAGAATTTCGCCGAACTGCCGGTTCGAGCAGATCAGTTGCAGGTCGGCGTCGAACACCGCGATGCCCTGGCGCACATGGTTGAGCGCGGTCTGCAGGATCTCGCGGTTGAAATGCAGCGCGGCGTGCGAATCGTCGAGCAGCTTCAGCGCGGCCTTGGCGGAGACGGTGCGCTTGCGCAAGAGAAGCGACATCACGAGGCGCGAGGAGGCCGCGCCGATCGAGGAGGCGATCAGGCGCTCGGCGTATTGCAGCAACTCGAAATCGGCCGGTGCCGCGGGGTCGAGATTGCCGGGATGACCGGCCGCAAAGGTCTCGAAGGCCTGGGCCGCGCGCTCGGGGCCGAGATATTGCGCCACCGTGCTCTGGATGTCCTGCACGGTCACGGTGGTGCGCCAGCGCCGGAACGTCGGGGCGATCGGCGCCAGCGTGTTCGGCACGAACAGGTCCGCCTGCAGCCGTTCGATCGAGGACGGCTGGCGCGCGAGCGACATCACAACATAGGTCAGGATGTTGAGCGCGAGCGACCAGAACACGCCATGCATCAGCGGCGGCAGCTCGGTGCCGAGCAGCGCTTGCGGACGTAGTGCTGTGATGCCGAACGGCCCCTGCTGCAGCAACAGAAGGCCGGCCGTACTGCCCTCCAGAAAACTCGGCAGGAACAGCGTGTAGAGCCACACCGCGATGCCGACCAGCATGCCGCCCATCGCCCCGCGTGCGGTTCCCTGGCGCCACACCAGGCCGCCGAAGAAGGCCGGCGCGAGTTGCGCCAGCGCCGCGAACGACAGCAGGCCGATCGCCGCCAATTGGGTGTTGCCGAGCGCGCGGTAGTAGAAATACGCCATCACCATGATGGCGAAGATCGCCAAGCGCCTAATCTTGAGCAGGAAGTCGCCGAAATCCTTGCTGCCGTAGCGAGCCCCGGGACTTCCCTTCAGCACCATCGGCAGCACGATGTCGTTGGAGACCATGATGGAGAGCGCGACGCATTCGACGATCACCATCGCGGTCGCGGCCGACAGGCCGCCGACGAACACGGCGATGCTGAGCAGCGCGGAATTTGCCTCGATCGGCAGCGCCAGCACATACATGTCGCTGTCGACGGCGCCGAACGGGAAGGTGACGAGACCGGCGATCGCGATCGGAATCACGAACAGGTTGATGGCGACCAGATAGAGCGGGAACAGCCAGCGCGCGCGGCGGACCTCCTCAGGGCTGGAATTCTCGACCACGCTGACGTGGAACTGCCGCGGCAGCAGCATGATCGCGCAAAACGACAACAGCGTCATGGTCAGGAAATTGCCGATCGACGGCACGTAGCTGATGGCGCGCACTGCCTCCGGTGTCTTCATCGCGCGCTCGATCAGTTCGACGGGCGTGAACATCCAGAAGGTTACGAACGCGCCGGCGGCGATAAAGGCCACCAGCTTGACGATGGACTCGGTGGCGATCGCCAGCATAAGGCCGTGCTGATGCTCGGTGGCGTCGGTCTGGCGGGTGCCGAACAGCACCGCGAATGCCGCCATCGCCAAGGTGACGACCAGTGCGATGTCGCCGATCAGCGGAATCGAGGAGAACAGCTTGTCCTCGGTCAGGATCGTCTCCAGCGACGAGGCCACCGCCTTGAGCTGCAGCGCGATGTAGGGCACCGAGCCCACGATCGCGATGACAGCCACGGTGGCGGCGACCGCCTGGCTCTTGCCGTAGCGCGCCGCGATGAAGTCGGCGATCGAGGTGATGTTCTGCGACTTGGCGAGCTGGATCACGCGCCGCAGCAGCGGCGTGCAAAGCCCGATCATCAGGATCGGGCCGACATAGATCGCAAGGAAGTCGACGCTGGTGCGAGTGGCGAAGCCGACCGAGCCGAAGAAGGTCCAGGAGGTGCAGTAGATCGCGAGCGACAGCGGATAGATCAGCATGCTGGCGCGGCCGCGCTGGCTCGGCGACAGGCGGTCGCCGTAGCTGGCGACGACGAACAGCAGTCCGATATAGGCGAACGCGGTGGCGATTACGCCCCAGTCGTGCAGCATCGCTCTCGGGTCTCCCTCTCCCGGCGCTTGGATTGCGGACGTGTGTTCGTCACGCCAGCCGGACGTAAACGCCATGGCCGGAAGAGGCGAATATAGACGCTTTGGGCCGGCAGCGCACGGCGCCACCGGCCCAATTCGAAGGGATTAGGACGGGTAGGGTTACTCGGCCGCCAGCGATTTCTGCCTCACAGGCAGCCCGAGGCGTTCCCAGACCTGCAGCAGCGCTTCCGCGAGCCGATCGATCAGCCCGTCATCGTGGTAGGGCGAGGGCGTGATCCGCAGCCGCTCGGTGCCCTTGGCAACCGTCGGATAGTTGATCGGCTGGATGTAGATGCCGTGCTCTTCCAGGAGGATGTCGGAGGCCTGCTTGCACTTCTCGGGATCGCCGACGAACAGCGGCACGATGTGGGTGTCGCTCGACATGACAGGCAGCCCGGCAGCATTGAGGATCGCCTTGACCCGGGCGGCGCGGTCCTGGTGGCGCTCGCGCTCCCAGTTCGAGGTCTTCAAATGCCGGATCGCAGCCGTTGCGGCCGAGCAGATCGCCGGCGGCAGCGCGGTGGTGAAGATGAACCCCGGCGCGTAGGAGCGAACCGCGTCGATGATCTCGGCATTGCCGGCGATATAGCCGCCGAGGCAGCCGAACGCCTTGGCGAGCGTGCCTTCGAGCACGTCGATGCGGTGCATGACGCCGTCGCGCTCGGCGATGCCGCCGCCGCGCGGACCGTACATGCCGACCGCATGGACCTCGTCGACATAGGTCATGGCGCCGTATTTCTCGGCGAGATCGCAGATTTTCGAAAGCGGCGCGACGTCGCCGTCCATCGAATAGAGGCTCTCGCAGGCGATCAGCTTGGGCCGGTCGGGGCCTGCAGCGATCAAAAGTTCCTCGAGATGGGCGAGGTCGTTGTGGCGGAAGATCTGGCGCTCGCAGCCGGCCTGGCGGACGCCCTCGATCATCGAATTGTGGTTCAGCGCGTCAGATAGAATGAGGCAGTTCGGAATGAGCTTTGCGATCGTCGAAATGCCGGTCTGGTTCGACACATAGCCCGAGGTGAACAGCAGCGAGGCCTGCTTGCCATGCAGGTCGGCCAGTTCCTGTTCGAGCTGCACCAGCGGATGGTGGGTACCGGCGATGTTGCGGGTGCCGCCGGCGCCGGTGCCGACGCGGGTCGCGGTTTCGACCATGGCGCCGACCACTTTCGGGTGCTGGCCCATGCCGAGATAGTCGTTGGAGCACCAGATCACGACATCGCGCTTGCCCTTCGGCGAGTGCCAGACCGCATGCGGGAAGCGGCCCGCGATCCGCTCGAGGTCGGCGAAAACGCGGTAGCGCCGCTCATCATGCAGGCGGTTGAGGGCGGCGTGGAAAAATTTGCTGTAATCCATCACAAGACCTGGAACGGAACCGGCCGTATTGGCGTGGGGCCTTTTTAGAGCTTTTCCAGCTTTGATGTCTATGCGAATTCCCACATTTCGGCGAGCCTCCAGGACGCTACTTAGGCGGGGCGAAAATTGATCTAGATCAACATGCTAGGTGCGTTTCGCAGCCGTACCCGCGGCGCCGCGATCTGCGGATTGGACAAGCGAGGCCAGCGCCTCCGCCAGCGCCGCCGCAGCGGCGGCCGGGCGCGCACTTTCGAAGATCGCGAATTCGAGATCGGGCAGCGGCGGCAATCCATCGGCGACGCCGAGAACACGCAGGCCATTCGTGATCGCGCTGGACGGAAGTGGTGTGATGGCAAGGCCGGCCAGCGCCGCGGCGCGTACCCCGGTCAGGCTGGGGCTGGTGTAATTGATCTCCCAGGATGCATCGCTACCGCGCAGCGCTTGCAGCGCCGCCTCGCGCGATACCGAGTGTTCGCGATAAAGCGCCAACGGAAGCGGCGCGCCGGGAACGAGATCGAACGTCTCAGCGGCCGCCCACAACAGCGGTTCGCGCCAAGCCAGGCGTCCACGCGACGTCCCGAGCGGGCGCTTGGCAAGCACGACGTCGAGCCGTCCTCGGTCGAGCAATTCGATCAGTCCCGAGCTGACGCCGATCTGCACTTCGAGCTTCACATGGCGGTGCAGGCTGGCGAAACGGCCGAGCGCCGGAGGCAGCGATCCGCCGGCCACCTCCTCGACGGCGCCGAGGCGCACCGTGCCGGAGAGCTGCGGCGCGGTGAGACGATGACGAGCCGTCTCCTCAAGCTGCAGCAGCCGCCGCGCATCGCCCAGCAGCATCTCGCCGTCATCGGTCAGCGCCACCGCGCGCGTGGTGCGGCGGAATAGTGGGCGTTTGGCCTCGAGCTCCAGACGCTTGATGTGCTGGCTAACGGTGGACTGCGTGAGGTGGAGTTGCTCGGCCGCACGGTGGAAGCCGCCGCATTCAGCGACCGCGACGAAGGTTTTGAGCAGGTCGAGTTCGAGCACGGTCGATTGATCGAGTTTTGCGATCAGTCATATTACGAAATATTATTTTTATAATCAATTGGCCGCCCCTACGTCTCGGTCACAGGCAAGCCGGTGAGACAAACGGAAGGGCTGCAACCATGTCGGAACAACAAAACCCGCGAGCGGCCAGTCGCCGCGAGCGCCTGGCGCGGACGGTGTCCATCTGCGCTGATGGCAGAAAAATATGTCCATCCGGCCGTGCGACCGAGCTGCTCGAAGCGCTCATCGAACCCGCCGACCGCGTTGCCATCGAAGGCGACAATCAGAAGCAAGCCGATTTCCTCGCCGCGGCACTTGCCGATGTCGACCCGGCGCGCGTGCATAATCTGCACATGGTGCAGTCGGTCCTGGCACTGCCCGACCATCTGGCCGTGTTCGAGCGCGGCATCGCGAGCCGGCTCGATTTTGCCTTTGCCGGGCCGCAAAGCCGCAAGCTTGCCGAGCTGGTCGGCGCCGGCGCGATGAAGATCGGCGCGATCCACACCTATCTCGAGCTCTACGCGCGCATGCTGGTCGACCTCACGCCGCGCGTTGCGCTGATCGTCGCCGACAAGGCCGACCGGCACGGCAATCTCTACACCGGCCCGAACACCGAAGACACGCCGACGATTGCGGAAGCGGCCGCTTTCCGCGGCGGTATCGTCGTGGCGCAGGTCAATCAGATTGTCGACGTGCTGCCGCGGGTCGACATCCCCGGCGACTGGGTCGACGTTGTCGTGCCTTCTCCAAAACCCTACGCAATCGAACCCCTGTTTACCCGCGACCCCGCCAAGATCAGGGAGCAAAATATCCTGATGGCTATGATGGCCGTCGCCGCGGTCTACGAACCCTATCAGGTGCAGCGACTGAATCACGGGATCGGTTACGCCACCGCGGCGATCGAACTGATCCTGCCGACGTTCGCCGCCTCGCGCGGATTGAAGGGCACGGTCGCGAAGCAATTCGTCCTCAATCCGCACCCGACGCTGATCCCGGCGATCGAGGCCGGCTTTGTCGAGAGCGTGTACTGCTTCGGCTCCGAACTCGGTATGGAACGCTACATGTCGAGCCGGCCGGATGTTTTCCCTGTCGGCGCGGACGGCAATCTGCGCTCGAACCGTGCGCTGGCCCAGGTCGCCGGCCAATATGCCTGCGATCTTTTCATCGGCGGCACCTTGCAGATCGATTCCGAGGGCAACAGCTCGACGGCGACGAAGGGACGGATCACAGGGTTCGGTGGCGCGCCGAACATGGGTGCCGATGCGCGCGGGCGCCGCCACGACAGCCCGGCATGGCTGCGCGCGGGAAGGCAGGCCGGCGATCCGATGCGCGGGCGAAAGCTTGTCGTGCAGATGGTCCAGACCCGCCAGCCTGATGGCACGCCGAGCTTCGTCGAACGGCTCGATGCGTTTGACCTCGCCGCGAGCGCAGGCCTCGCGCTGCCGCCGGTGATGATCTACGGGGACGACGTCACCCACGTCATCACCGAGGAAGGCGTCGCAAACCTGCTGCTCTGCCGTTCCGCGGACGAGCGTGAGGCGGCGCTGCGCGCCATTGCCGGCAACACCGAATTCGCGTGCGCGGCCTCAGCGGACCGCACCGAGGATCTGCGTAGGCGCGGCATCGTGCTGCGGCCCGCCGACCTCGGCATCGATGCGCGGTCAGCGACCCGTGACCTGCTCGCTGCGCAGACGATCGACGATCTCGTCACGTGCTCCGGCGCCCTCTACGAGCCGCCGGCGAAGTTTCGCCGTTAATCCCGCGCCGCAGCCAAGGCAGGAGGTGCAAGCATGTCCCGGCACACGCAAGCAAATGACAGTTCTCTCGTTCCACGTTCAGCATCGCTTGGGGCCGATTCGCCTCCATGGCTCGATCGACTTCGCTTCTCTCTTGGTCTGCCGGACGAGGCCGGTGCCGCGTCAGGCGGTGAGACGGTCACCGCGCTCGAACGTACCGAGCGGCTCGCGGCAGCACTGCTATCGGAGCGCGGCGAAGCGTCAGGCGCGATTGTCGCGCGTGAGCTGCACGAGGCGTTGCGCGGTCTCGATGCGAGCGCTCGTCTGCGCTTTTACCGCTTCCTCGCGGAAAACTTTCGTCCTGACGTCACCGCGTTGCGGGAGGCCGCGCAAAGCTATCTTTCCAGTCCAACGATCGAGGGCGCGGCGCGGCTCGCGCAGGCCGCCGATCCGCCGCGGCAGGAAGTCTTACGTAGGATGAACACGGCGCCGGGCGGTACCAGCGCGCTGGTCGCGATGCGCAAGGAACTGGCGGTGCACCTTCGCGGCGAGCCGGTGTTGAACCTGCTCGACAGCGATCTCAAGCACCTGTTCGCCTCGTGGTTCAATCGCGGATTCCTCGAGCCGCGCCGCATCGACTGGCAATCGCCAGCGGCGGTGCTCGACAAATTGATCGCTTACGAGGCGGTGCACGAGATCGAAGGCTGGGACGACCTGCGGCGCCGGCTGGCGGCGGACCGGCGCTGCTTTGCCTTTTTCCATCCCGCGCTGCCGGGCGAACCGCTGATCTTTGTCGAGGTCGCGCTGGTCGAGGGTCTGGCCGGCGCCGTGCAGCCACTGCTGGCCCAGGACGGAGATGACGAAGCCACGCGGGCGCAACGCGCGGACACCGCGATCTTCTATTCGATCTCGAATTGCCAAGCCGGCCTGCGTGGCGTTTCGTTCGGCAATTTCCTGATCAAGCAGGTCGTCGAGGAACTCAAGGCCGAGCTGCCGCGGCTGACGCGCTTCTCGACGCTGTCGCCGGTGCCGGGATTTCGCCGCTGGCTGAAAAAGCGGCTGGGCACGGCTGATAACCCCGAGTCTGCGGAGTTGGCGCAGCTCGAGGCCGACGGATGGTGGTGCGACGAGGTGCGGAGCGAGGCGCTTCGGCCGGCGCTGATGCGCCTCTGCGCCATCTACCTCACGCGACAGGTTTTTTCATCGCAAGAGCCCGCCGATCCGGTGGCGCGCTTTCATCTGGGCAACGGCGCGCGACTGGAGCGGATCAATTGGCTCGGCAACGTCGCACCGCGCGGGATCGAGGAATCCTTCGGCATTATGGTCAATTATCTCTACGACCGTCACAGCATCGAGGCCAACCACGAGACCTTTGCCCATGACGGCACCGTGGTGCGTTCGCCGGAGGTCGATGCCTTGATGGCCGCAACTTAAGCTCGCCGGGTTGTTCGTCGCGGCCGGCGTGATCTGCGGTCCGGGCTCGTACGGCTGCATCGCGGCGACCGCGCAGATGCAGTGAGCGCGTCTTGCCGGATCAGGTCGCGCGGAACCGCAACACGCCGTCGCTGACCTCGCAGGTCAGACGGCCCTCGACCAGCATGTAATTGACGTGGGCGACCAGTTCGCCGGCGGCAAAGCCCATCTGGTGCTCGTCCAGCACGTGCTTGTGGAACACGACCGGCACCAGCTCCTTCGAGGTCTGCGGCACTTCGCGGCAGGCTTCCGCGATCAGCCGGCAGCGATCCTCGTGGTGGTCGGCGAGCTGCTTGATGCGGGTCTTCAGTCCGTAAAACGGCACGCCGTGGCCGGGCAGCACCATCACATCATAAGGCAGCGTGGTGGTGAGGCTCGCCAGAGACGCCAGATATTCTCCGAGCGAGTTCTGGTCGGGCTCGACCGCCCAGACGCTGACGTTCGGTGAAATCTTGCTCAGCACCTGGTCGGCGGAGAGGAATAGTTTGTCGGCGGCGCAGTACAGCATCACCTGGTCGAGCGCGTGGCCGCCGCCGGTGATCACCTTGAAGCGGCGCGCGCCGATCACGACCTCGTCGCCATGCGAGATGCGCCGGTAGGACGGCGGCAGCACCGAGACCCGCTTCAGATAGTCCTGGCCGCGGCCGAGCAGCCTGTCGGTCAGGTCCTCGTCCATGCCATGACGGCGGAAGAACAGGCGCTGCGCATTGCGCCGTTCCTCGGTGCCACGGTTCTGATGGTAGACCGACTGGAGGTATTCCACCTGCGACATATAGAGCGGGCAATTGAAGCGCTCGGTGATCCAGCCCGCCAGACCGACATGGTCGGGGTGCGAATGGGTCACGATCAGGCGCTTGACCCTGACATGGGCGAGCGGCCCCTCGAACAGCATGGTCCAAGCCGCAATCGATTCTGCGTTGCCGAAACCGGAATCGACCATGGTCCAGCCGTCACCGTCGGCGAGCAAATAGATGTTCACGTGATTGAGGCGGAACGGCAGTTTGAGGCGTGCCCAGAGCACGCCGGGCATGACCTCCACGACCTGGTCGTGGCCGGGGTGGCTCTCCCATGGGTATCGCAGGGTCTCCGCGATGGACTGGATGCTGTCGGTCTTCGAATGCATGCTACCGGCTTAGCGGGACGCGCGGCGCTGCGCCAGCCGAAAAAAGCGCTGGCGGTGTCCGCACGGCCGGGGAACGCAAGGCGTCGGGCTTCAAATGCATGAGTTTACGGCGCGATCCCCTGCCGCCGCGCCTGGCCGATGGTGACGCATGCCCCGATGCTGCGCAGTGCGCCCGGCAACTTTGCATGGGGTTGTTTTCGCATTTTTGTCGGCAGGCTCGCGGCCGCGGGGCCGCCGCCCGGCACATTTGGCTACGCCGCCCTAATGTTCGACAGGAACGCGTCGATCTCCTCGCGCAGCACGTCGGCCTCGCGGCGCAGCGCGTCGGAGGCGGTCAGCACCTGGCTGGCGGCGGTTCCGGCTTGCGCCGAGGCGCTGGAGACGCCGACGATATTGCTGGAGACTTCGCTGGTGCCGCCCGCGGCATGCTGGATGTTGCGCGCGATCTCGCGCGTCGCCGCACCCTGCTCCTCGACCGCGGCCGCAATCGCGGTGGTCACCTCGTTGATCTCGCTGATCGTGGTGCTGATGTTGCGGATCGCGGAGACCGCGGTCTCTGTCACCGTCTGCATGCTGACGATCTGCTGGCGGATCTCGTCGGTGGCCCTCGCGGTCTGGTTGGCGAGGCTCTTCACCTCGGAGGCGACCACGGCAAAGCCGCGGCCGGCATCGCCGGCGCGTGCCGCTTCGATGGTGGCGTTCAGCGCTAAAAGGTTGGTCTGCGAGGCGATGGTCTGGATCAGGTCGACGACCACGCTGATCCGCGCCGCGTTATCTGCGAGCCCCTGCATGGTGGCGTCGGTCGCACCGGCGTCGTCGACCGCCTTGCGGGCGATCTCCGCCGAGGTGATGACCTGACGGCCGATCTCTTCGATCGAGGAGGACAATTCCTCGGTGCCCGACGATACGGTCTGCACATTGGCCGAGGTCTGCTCGGCGGCGGTCGCAACCGCGGTGACCAGCGCGCTGGACTGATCGGCGGTCGCCGACATGCTTTGCGCGGTCGATTGCATCGAACCCGCCGCGGTCTGCAGGCTGTCGAGCGCGGTGCGGACGGTGCTTTCGAACTCGACGATGCGGGCTTCCATGCGGGAGGCGCGCTCTGACTTGGCGATGCGGTCCTTGTCCTGCTCGGCGGAGAGCGCGCGGCTCTGGATCATGCTCTCGCGGAACACCTGCAGCGAATCCGCCATGACGCCGATCTCGTCCTGGTGGTGGGTCTGATAGACCTCCGTTTCGAGGTCGCCGCTCGACAGCAACTGCATCGAGCGCTGCAGGTTGCTGATCCGCCGCAGGATGTTGCGGCCGACATAGAGCCAGACGAACAGGATCGAACCGACCAGCGTCGCCACGCCGAGGGCGAGCATGACCATGGTCCCGAACGAGATCTCCTGACGCGCCTGCCAGGCCGCAGCGTCGGTTTCCTTCTGCACGGCGTCGACCAATTGTTGCACGCTGATGCCGAGGCCGACATTGAGCTTGCGGGTTTCCTCCAGAATGGTCTGGCCGAAATCATCTGCATCAAGCTCCTGCTGGCGGACCTTGAAGACGCCGGTCTTGCCGTCGGCAAGTGCCAGCAAGTCCAGGGTCGCTTTGCGGACAACATTCATCGCCGTGGTCGTGGGTAGCTTCTCGACATTCGACTTCACGCGCGCCTGCGCGGTGCGGAATTCCTTCCCGATGGCCTCCAACGTATCGCCGCTGGTGGCCGACAACGCGGCGATCATGTCGAACGCCATCAGATTGCCGCTCGCGGCGATGTCGGCGAGCTGGTCGGCCGTCCTGTGGGCCTTGATGGCATCGGCCTGCGAGAAGTTAGGGGCGGCGTAGATGCTGTAGAGTTCGGTCTGGGCGTCGATCGCCGCTGGGCCGGCGGCGGCAATGAAGCGCCGTTGAGCCTTGCGCACCGCTTCGTACAGTCTTTCGTGCTGGGCGGCCAGTTCGAGCCGCTCGTGTGCAGCCGAGCCGAGGCTCTTGATCACCTCATCGATGTTCTTCATGTTCTCGGTGAGTGCGGCAACGACCGCCTTGTCGGCGCCGAGTTCGACGATCACGCCGAGCTTCTGCAGTGCGACCGCCTGGGTCTCCTTCATTTTCCTGGTGCGATCGTTCAGCGCCTGCTCGCTGCGCGCAGCCAGCAGCGCCGGCCCCTGGCTGGCGAGGCTCGCGCTCTGCGCCGAGAGCTGAAGGCTGGCGGCGAGGCGGGGAATATCCCGTCCGCTTAAATCCACCATGGTCCCGCCAAGCCGCCCGAGCATCAGTCCGGCGCCGGCAGAGATGATGATCGCCATACCGGCGATGACGGCGAAGGCGGCAAACAGACTGCCCCTGACGCCGAAGCGAATACCCTTGAGCCCTGAATTGAATAACGCCATCTGCCCGCTGCCCGTCCACGCTACCTTGGGATGTTTCGTGCGGCAGTATCGCGATACCCGGTTAACAAGTTTGGAAAAACGGAACTTTTTCGCCATAATTTTAGCGGCAGGCACTTGCTGTACTGGGTTTTTCCGTGAATCGGAAAATGCGGGGCGCAGAACCAAAACAAAAAAGGCCGGCGTGAAAGCCGGCCTTCTGCAGTTCTCAGTTGAATGCGCTCAGTAGCGCGCCACCACGGGGCTCGCGAAGTTGAAGCGATAATTGACGCCGAGCTTCAGCGTGTGGTCGTCATTATGGAAGCTTCCGAACGGCACCAGCGCCGCAGGGGAAACAAATCGGCTGCTGCCGAAGTCGTAGTACATGTACTCGCCTTTGACTGCCCAGTTCGGGGCGAACATGTATTCGACGCCGGCGCCGACGGTGTAGCCGTGGCTGTGGTTGCCATCGAGCAGGAAGGGAATCGGCGCGCCGGCGAGCGTCAGCCGCTCGCGGTTGTCGGAATAGGCATAACCGCCCTTGACGTAGAGCAGACCCGCACCCCAGGTGTAGCCGATGCGGGCAGTGACCGAGCCGAGGCCGCGCTGATCATTGGTGTAGACGTAGCCGCCGGGGAAGGTGGCGGTGAGGTTATTCTTGCCGAGCCAGGAATACTGGCCCTCGGTGCCGAGCACCCAGTTCGGCGCGAACTGCCAATCGAGGCCGGCCTGAACGCCGCCGAGCAGGCGGGCGCTGGAGTCGCTCAGCACCGCGCCGTTGAAGTCGTGGCTACCGCTGAAGGCGCCGCCGAGATGGCCGCCGATATAGAAGCCGGTCCAGTTGTAGATCGTCGGCGCATAAGCGGGCGCCTTGTTGTAGTAGCGGCCAGCGCCGAGGTCGGCACCAGACGCGGGCGCGGCGGCGGTGAGGGCTGCGAAGGCCACGAGGGCGGCGAGAATCTTCTTCATTTTTGCTGTCTCCGAAAACCGTTCGGCGACACCGCGTGCCGGCGTCATCCATGGCGACGCAGATAGACAGCTTTTATCTAAAATGCTGTCACTCCGAGGTGACAGCGCTCCATAACCCAACCCATTGGCAGACAAACGCTTTTTGTACTTAATGAAGGCCTAATCAAAGGTAAGGAAAGGCTTAATTTTCGGGCGCCCGCGCAAGTCTCAGGCAAGCTTTGCTTAACCAATGCGGCGGCGCACGTCGCTGCGCATCTGCTCGCGGAAGGCTTGCCGCCGCGCCGGGCGATCTTTCACCGGCACGTCGTGGCGGTCGAACACGTTGAACATTTCGAGGATCGGGTAGTGGTCGCTGGCCATCGCCAGGATGCGCAGCAGCTCCGCGACCGGGCCGGTCGGCCCGGTGACCTCCCATTTACGGATGGTGTCGGCGCCATCCGCGGCCGGCAATCCGCAGAGCTTGGCCATGTCGGCCACCGACAGCGGCTGGCCGATGGCCTCACCGAGATGCTCGCGAAGTTTCTTCAGTTCGGCTCCGGTCACGGGTTCTCCATTACAAATCGACATCTGTGAAGTGCGTCACACACCCGGTCAGGCCCGGGGTCTATAGGCAGCCTATTAGGTTTCCTGATGAGGAGGTAACCATGCGCCGATTACTTGAAAGCCTTACCCCCCAGGCCCGCCAGATGTATTGGAAATGGGTCGGCGGCATGTTCGCCCTTTATGTCGTGCTGATGCTTACGGCTGCAGGCGTATTCGTCAGTCACGATTCATCGCGAAAACTGGCGCATGAACTCGCCACGACTGTGGCAACCGACAGCAAGCAGCGGCCCATAACCGAGGTCCCGGCGTCAATCCGGCAGGCCGCGAGGTATTGAGGCCGGCTGCCGGCGTTCAGACGCCGATCGCGTTCCGCGCTACCACGTCGCGATAGAAGGCAACGCTCAGTTTCGGCGTCCGGCGCTGCGTCTCGAAGTCGACGTGGTAGAGCCCGAAGCGCTTCTCGTAGCCATAGATCCATTCGAAATTGTCCATCAGGCTCCAGAGGAAGTAGCCGCGGACAGGCACGCCCTCCGACGTCGCGCGCTGCAATTGCCGCAAGTAATTGCGCAGATACATGATGCGATCGAGGTCGTAGACTTGGCCGTCGGCGCGAAGCTTGTCTTCCGACGAGGTGCCGTTCTCGCTGATATAGATAGTCTCGATGTTCCAGACCTTTGCCGCCAGCCGCGGCGCCCAGTAGATCGTCTCCGGCCCCACGCGCAGCCATTCCGAATTCATGTGTGGGAATGAGCCGGGGAAGGGCAGCACGCTCCAGCCAGGCGGCTTGTCGGAAGCGGCGATATAGAACTGCGGCGCGTAGATGTTGAGGCCGACGAAATCGTTCGGCTGCGAAATGATCTTCAATTCATCTGCGGTGAATTTCGGCGCGTTCTTGCCGGCGAACTGCAGAAAGCCTTCGGTGTATTTGCCTTCCAGGATGACGCCGAGAAAGCCTGAGTTCAATTCGCGCGTCGCTATCTCGGCCGCGCGAACGTTTTCCGGCGTGTCGAACGCCGGCACGCAGGCCGCGATGTTTTCTGCCGGTCCCACCTTGGTGCCTTTGCGTCCATGGGCGCGGATCGCCTGCACGGCGAGGCCATGCGCCAATGCAACATGGTGGCGGACCTGGTTGACCTCCGCATCGGGCAGTTTGAGCCCGGGGGCATCGATGCCCCATCCATAGCCGAAATTCACGAACCTTCCGGCTTCGTTGATCGTGAAGATCGACCGGACGCGATCGGAAAGGCGCGCCGCCACATGGCCGGCATAGTCGCCGAACGCTTTTGAGGTTTCGCTGGATCGCCAGCCGCCGACCTTGTCCTCGAGCGTCTGCGGCAGGTCCCAGTGATAAAGCGTGCCGTATGGTTCGATGCCGTTCTTGAGGAGTTCGTCGACGAGGCGGTCGTAGAAGTCGAGGCCCTTCGGGTTCGGTTTGCCCGTTCCTTCCGGAAAAACCCGCGGCCAGGCGATCGAAAACCGGTAAGCCCTCGCGCCCAATTCCCTGATCAGGCCGATGTCTTCCTTGTAGCGGTGATAGTGTTCGTTGGCGCGGTCGCCGCTGGTGCCGTCCTCGATCTTGCCGGGCGTGTGCGAGAACGTATCCCAGATCGAGCGGCCGCGGCCGTCTTCGTTCACGGCGCCCTCGATCTGATAGGCCGACGTCGCGGTGCCCCAGACGAAGTCTTTCGGAAAGCTCGCCGGCGCGGGCCGGTCGGGTGCCGCTTGCGCGGCGGCATCGGCTTGCGCTGCGGCAACGCCCAGCGCGGATAAGCCCGCAAGCTTTGCAAAATGCCGGCGCGAGAATTTTCCGAACATCGTTGTCTCCGGTCAGCGTTCGTCGATTTGGTAAGCGGATATCCTGTCGATCTCGAATGCGACAATATTGGGAGATTCGCCATCGACGAATCCGACGCCCTCGAGAGTCTTCGAGCCCATCGCAAGGTTCACGATCATGTACATGGGTTCGTAGAAGCCGACCGGGACCTTGATCTCGGAGACCGGCTGTCGGTCGATGAAATAGGTTATGCGATCCGGCTGCCACAGCACGCCATAGTCGTGGAATGCGGTCGGGGCGTCCGGCACAATGAAGTCAAACCCGCAGCGTTCCACGCGCTGCGTCTCCGGTATCCGCCAATGCGTCGTCATCACGATGTCGCCCGGCCGTTGCCCGCGGCCCTCCATGATGTCGACTTCCGGCGGCCAGCCGCCGTCATCGGCGAGCATCCAGAATGCCGGCCACACGCCGGTGCCGACCGGCACCTTGGCGCGGATTTCGAAATATCCGTACTTCTGGGCAAACCGGCTCTGGGTCGTCAGGATGCCCGAGATATATTCATTATTGAACAGCACGGTCTTCAGCGCTGGCGGGGTCCGGCTGGCTATAATCGAGAGAACGCCGTCTTTGACCTTGAACGGATCGAGGCCGAGCGGCGTTGTTTCGCGCCCGCCATAACGCGGATCGACATAGATCTGCTGTTCGCCATTGTAGCTGGTCTTGCGCCTGAAGTCGGAGCCCTCGCCACCCCAGTAACGCGCTTCCGGCCAGGCAGCGCCGCCGGCGTAGTACGGCGCCCATCTATCATCCAGCAGCGGATGGGTATCGAAATCGTCGTGGAAGGTCCGGTGCAGCGATACCGATGCGAACGATGCGGGGTTCGGCGCCTCGACGCGGCGGCAGCGCTCGCCGAGCATGGCGGTCGCAACCTGCAGCGTGAGTTTGGTCGTCGCGCCGGCGAGATCGGCCTGCGCGAACGCCGGTCCGGCGGACAGGTAGCCTGTCAGCGCCAAAGCGCACAGCATCAATCTCTTGGTCCGCCGTTCGCTTCGCGCCGACAGGAGATCATTCACTGACGATACCCTCTGATGGCTTCGGACGAACGGTATGCATACCTCGTTTGAGGTACGTAGTTATACGGGGTGAATACTTAACGGCAAGGTAGCCCTGATGTCCAAGAATGTGGAGCGTTAGAGCGCCTGATGCCGACGGCGCCGAGTGCGGGCTCGGCCTTTCGAACCATCGATCGTTCAATTTGTTTTCAGTTCTTCAAGGTTGAGAGACGGTTTCTTCAATATTGGTGCGTACGGACTTTTCTCGAGATGCTCGTCTATTTTGTCACAGACGAACCGACGAAGTTGCCGGCGATTCGTGCGATGTTCGAGCCGCAGCACGCCGTGGTACCTTGGTTGCTGGGCGGCGACGGCACACGGATCAGGGCGCATGGCGTGCTGATGGTCGACGTTGACCTGCGGCAGATGTCACGCGTCGATCAGCTCAGGTTCATATTGCAGGACCTCACCGGCATCCCCGAGAAACTGTTCGTCGTTCACAATCTCCCGCGTTCGATGGTGTCGCAGGCCTATGCGCTCGGCGCGACTGCGGTCCTTTCACGCGCCAAGGAAGCAATTCCCAAGGTTGCGCAGATCGAAGCGGCGGAAGCAGCCGCCGAGGGCAATGCCGCAGTTCCGGCATCGGAGATGGACGAGGGTGTGGCCGCCTTCGCCTCGATGTTTTCGAATGTGCGTCTTGGCAGGCCGGTGAAAGTTGCGGATGCGAAGCGTGCGACGTCGAAGATCATCCAGCGCGTCGGGCAGGATGGCCTTTCGGCATGGCTCGACGAGGTGCGCCGCTATCACGAGGGCACGTTTCAGCATTGCCTGCTCGTCACCGGCGTCGCGGTCGGCTTCGCGCTTGATATCGGGTTCTCCGGCACAGATGTATCGCGGCTCGGAATAGCGGCGACCCTTCACGACATCGGCAAGGCGCGCATCCCGCTGTCGATTTTGGACAAGCCCGGACGCCTCGACCCTGACGAGGAGGAGATCATCAAGCGCCACCCCGCGATCGGATATGAACTGCTGAAGGGCGTATCCGGCATCAGCCCGGAGATTCTGGACGGCGTGAGGCACCATCACGAATATCTTGACGGCTCCGGCTATCCGGACGGATTGAAGGCCTCGCAGATTTCCGATCTGGTCCGGTTGCTGACGATCTCGGACATCTTCGCCGCGCTCATCGAGTCGAGGTCATACCGGCCGCCAATGCCGCGGCCCGCCGCCTACCAGATCCTGTGCGGCATGGAGGGCAAGCTGGAAGGATCGCTGGTCAGGGCGTTCCGCAACGTCGCACTCGGGGCGTGATCCACCGAGAAATAGCCGGAATCTCGAGGATGCTTCCCAAGCGAAGCTGGCGATTTTGTTGGACGGGATGGATGCTGCCAGACGCCGCTCCGTTAGATCGCTCTTTAATCGACGACACTCACCGCGTTGCTGTCGGCCCGTTTATGTCAAAAACAAAGCGGAACAAGGAACCGGTGGCCGACCTTGGCGGAACTCGACCAGCGGTCCTGAGGGCTGGTGTCGAAGCGGTTCCCCGATCGCCTGCGACGCCGCATCAAAGGTTCGCCGTACCTTTACCGGCGCGGCGCGGTAGGGTACTCAGCAAGTGTCGTATCCAAGAAGGCTGCTCAAAGCCGGCACGATACATGATGAAAGTGGGGCTAGTGTCGGCGCAGCGCAGAAGACATTCTTGCCAAATAGATTCCACGAGAGCTCCGTGTTCTTCTGAGGGAAGAAGTCGCTCGTGATGGGCCGTCCGGCGAGTGCCGGTAATCGTCTTCTCGCCGCGTTGCCTCCGGCAGACCTCGCGTTGCTCGCGCCTCATCTCCAAAAGGTGTCGCTCGAACAGGACGCCGTGGTGATACGAGCGGGCGATCGACGCCACCATGTTTACTTTCCCCATAGCGGGGCCATCTCCTTCATGCTCGGCCTTCCGAACGGAGAAACGATCGCAACCGCGGTAATCGGGCGCGAGGGAGCGATCGGCGCATTGTCGGTGCTGGGACCCTCTTTCTTGTCGTCCGTGACCGCGGTCGTGCGGGTGGGCGGCACCGCATCGCAAATCTCCGTGTCGCGGTTTCATGAAGCCTACATGAAGAGCGGCGCCATCAGACATGTGGTCGAGGCGCACACAAGGTCGATACTCATGCAGTTCCAGCACGTCTCAGCCTGCAACGGACTGCACTCGGTCGAAGCCCGCATGGCCCGGTGGCTGCTTCACCTGCACGATCGAACCGAGGGCAACAACATCCTATCATTAACGCAGGGGACACTTTCGCAGTTGCTCGGGGTGCGACGAACGACCGTGACGCAGGTGATTGCCAAACTCCGCGCCTTGGGTGCCATCAGATCCGCTCGGCGGGGCTTGGTCGAAATCGACAGGCCGCGGCTCGAGGAAGCAACGTGCGAATGCTACGACATCATACGTAGTGCAACCGATCGGATCGTCCCGGATGAAGCCGTGGGGTCGCACCCGCATTTTGCATCGGCCGACAAACTCCACGGTGTATGATCGGTTTCAAGCTTACATAAGCTCCTACAGACGGGCACGACGACGCGCAAGCAATCGCAATGTTTTCGAGGAAGCGAATGACCGCTCGCAACCCGACGCGCGGGGCCTTGTTGCTGATGTTTCAGAGGAAAAGATGGTGCTGCCAGACAGGATTGAACTGTCGACCTCTCCATTACCAATGGAGTGCTCTACCACTGAGCTACGGCAGCATGCCCGGTATTCAGGGAATCGGCCCTAAGGCCCCTACAGGCGGCCGGTTCTTGCCACAAGGGCCCTTCTGGTGCAAGCGCGCGGGTAGGCTGGGAAAGCACCAAAATGGGGTAAAAATCGTTCCAAGGATCAGGACCCGGCGCAATTGGGCAACTTCGGGCCTTGCTCTGGTTCCCGATCTTGCCTTGAGTGGCCGAATCCTGGCTTCCGCTACTTGCTGCGGCGGTTCGGGACCGTGGCCGGGCGCGATTGCGGCATGGCTGATCGAAAGCGACTATCTTCGAATGGCGGCGTTGCTGACGCCGTTTTGAGCAAGACATGTTCGGCGGACTGACGATGAAGGGTGATCAAGGCAAGGGCGCAGGAAAGACCGGCGCCGATATGAAGGATTCACGACGGGACCGGTTGAAGCTGGCGCTGCGCGAAAATCTCAAGCGGCGGAAGTCGCAGGCGCGCGGGCGCAGTGATCTCGGCGCATCTTCCGAAAGCCCCAATGCGTCCCTAGATGACGCCAGCGGAGAAAAGCCGGGCCAGTAGCGCAGACGGAATCCCGATCGCTCGCCGGGCGGCCTGACAATTCTTTGCAGTTGTTGTTTCCTGGGTGGCGATCATGAGTGCAGACATCACGGCCGGTCCGGCGACCGGCGCGGCTTCCACTGCGTTTCCACGTTACGAACAGACATTCCCGGCGCTCACCGATCACGAAATCGCGCGCATGCGCCGGTTCGGGGAGCTTCGGACCTACAAGGACGGCGAAACGCTGTTCGAGACCGGCAAGGTCGGCCCCGGCATGTTCGTGGTGCTGTCGGGCACGGTAGCGATTACCCAGCGCGATGGCCTCGGCCATATCACGCCCGTCATCGACCAGGGCCCGGGACAGTTTCTGGCCGAGATCGGACAGCTCTCCGGGCGCGTCGCGCTGGTCGACGGCCATGCCGAGGGCGATGTCGAAACGCTGCTGATCCAGCCGGACCAATTGCGCGCGCTTTTGGTCGCGGAGGCCGAACTCGGCGAGCGCATCATGCGCGCGCTGATCCTGCGCCGGGTCAGCCTGATCCAGGGCGGCGTCGGCGGGCCGGTGCTGATCGGCCCGGCCTCCCTCGGCGACACCGCGCGGTTGCAGAATTTCTTGGCGCGCAACGGCCAGCCGCACCACGTGCTCGATCCCGCAAGCGATAAGGACGCGGCCGATCTCGTCGCGCGCTATGCCACCTCGCGGGCCGATCTGCCGCTGGCGGTGTGTCCTGACGGTACCGTGCTGCGCAATCCGTCGGAGACGGAGCTGGCGCTGGCGGTTGGCATGATCACCAACCATGCGCATGAGAGGCTCTATGATGTGGCGGTGGTCGGCGGCGGTCCCGCCGGTCTTGCCACTGCGGTCTATGCCGCCTCCGAAGGATTGTCGGTGGCCGTATTCGACGCGCGGGCGTTCGGCGGCCAAGCCGGCGCCAGCGCGCGCATCGAAAACTATCTTGGTTTTCCAACCGGCATTTCGGGGCAGGCGCTCGCCGGTCGCGCCTACAATCAGGCGCAGAAATTCGGCGCCGAGATGCTGATCCCGGTTTCGATCCGGTCGCTGGATTGCTCGCAGCGCGACGGCGTGTTCGCGCTGGCCACCGAATGCGGGCAGTCGCTGCGCGCCAAATCCATCGTGGTGGCGAGCGGGGCGCGTTACCGGCGGCCGGAGATCGAAAATCTCGACGCGTTCGAAGGCCGCGGCGTCTGGTACTGGGCCTCGCCGATCGAGGCCAAGCTGTGCGTGGGCCAGGATGTCGTGTTGGTCGGCGGCGGCAATTCCGCCGGCCAGGCCGCGGTGTTTCTGTCCGGCCATGCGCGCAAGGTCTACATGATCATCCGCGGCGGCGGGCTGGGCGCCAGCATGTCACGCTATCTCATCGAACGGATCGAGGCGGCGCCCAATATCGAACTCGTCTTCAACGCCGAGGTGATTGCGGTCGAAGGCGGCGGCGACGGATCGCTCGAGCGCGTGCGCTGGAAGAGCCGGCTGGCGCCCGAACAGCACAGTTTTGATGTGCGTAACCTTTTTCTGTTCGTCGGCGCCGACCCGGCGACCCATTGGCTGGACGGCTGCGGCGTCACGCTCGACCGTGCGGGCTTTGTGGTGACGGGGGCGCAGTCCGAGCAGAATCTCGGCCGCCCGGTGCCGGCCCTGGAAACCTCGGTGCCCGGCGTGTTCGCGGTCGGCGACGTGCGCTCCGGCTCGGTCAAACGCGTCGGCGGCGCGATCGGTGAGGGCGCGCAGGTGGTGGCCGCGCTGCATGGCTATCTCGCCGACGCCGCGAAGCCGTCGCCATGATCCGGCGTGGCTGCTGTCATCTGCGACAGAAGTGCAAATATTTCGTGCGTGCATCAAATAATTTTTGTTGATGTGCCTTCAGTCACGCACATGCCTGCCTTGCCGAAGGCCGCACGCGATGCGTGTGGAAATTGTTCGCGCCGCGTCGTAACGTTTAGCTTACTGCGTCATAAGCCCCTCATGGTGAGGAGCGCGAAGCGCGTCTCGAACCATGAGGCCCTGACTGTGGCCTACATCCTTCGAGACGCTCGCTTCTCGCGGGCTCCTCAGGATGAGGGTTTGAGCGGCTATGACGCAGTAGAGCTAGGTGGTTTCCAACGAAGGGGGCGCATCATGATTTTAGGTATGAGTTTGGCGACATTCGTTCTCGTGCACGTCATCATCAGCCTGATCGCCATCGTTGCGGGAATCATCGTGATGTTCGGGATGCTCGGCTCGAAGCGGATGCCGGGCCTGACCGCGATCTTCCTGGTGTTCACGATCCTGACCAGCGCGTCAGGATTTCCGATTCCGCCTCTGCTGTCCGAAAAACTGCTGCCGTCGCATATGATCGGCATTCTCTCGCTGGTGCTGCTGGCAATCGCCTGTTTTGCGCTTTACGGCATGAAGCTCAACGGTGCCTGGCGCTGGATCTACGCGCTGACCGCGCTGGTCTCGCTCTATCTCAACGTGTTCGTGCTGGTGATCCAGTCCTTCCTCAAAGTGCCGGCGCTGCATGCGCTGGCGCCGAGCGTGCCGCCGGCCGAGCCGCCGTTCGCCATCGTCCAGGGCATCGTGTTGGTCTTCTTCGTCGTCGTGATCATCGGCGTGATCCGGAGATACCGGCCGACGCCGACATAGGCCGGGCTCTGGTATCATCTGCCGAGGCCAGTCCGCACATCGCAATAAACCAGGTCAGCTTCCCGGGCTACGCAATGACGCGTGCTCGGGGATGACGGCACAACAAGAGGAGAATTCGTAATGCCCACCATCACCACCAAAGACGGCGTCGAGATCTTCTACAAGGATTGGGGCAAGGGTCAGCCCATCGTGTTCAGCCACGGCTGGCCGCTGTCGGCGGACGATTGGGATGCGCAGATGCTGTTCTTCCTCAACAACGGCTTTCGGGTCATCGCCCATGACCGCCGCGGCCACGGCCGCTCCAGCCAGGTGGCCGACGGCCACGACATGGATCACTATGCCGACGACCTTGCGGCGCTGACGGCGCATCTCGATCTCAAAGGCGCCGTTCACGTCGGCCATTCCACCGGCGGCGGCGAGGTGGTGCATTACATCGCCCGCCACGGCGAGAGCCGGGTGGCAAAGGCGGCAATCCTCAGCGCCGTGCCGCCGCTGATGGTGCAGACCGCTAGCAACCCGGGCGGACTGCCCAAGGAAGTGTTTGACGGGTTTCAGGCGCAGCTCGCCGCGAGCCGCACGAACTTCTATCGCGACATCGCGGCCGGTCTATTCTACGGCTACAACCGGCCGGGCGCGAAGCCGTCGGAAGCGGTGATCGAGAACTGGTGGCGCCAGGGCATGATGGGCGGTGCGAAAGCGCACTACGACGGCATCGTCGCCTTCTCGCAGACCGACTTCACCGAGGACCTCAAGAAGATCAACGTGCCGGTCTTGGTGATGCACGGCGACGACGACCAGATAGTTCCTTACGAAGACTCCGCGCCGCTGTCGGCGAAGCTTCTGAAGAACGGCACGCTGAAGACCTACAAGGGTTTTCCGCACGGCATGCCGACTACGGAGGCGGCGACGATCAACGCCGATTTGCTGGCGTTTATCCGGTCGTGAAGCTTGGTCATTCCGGGATGCGCCTTTTGGCGCAGGCCCGGAATCCATTGGGCCGCAAGCGCTAGAGGAAAAATGGGGTTCCGGGCTCGCGCTTCGCGCGCCCCGGAATGACGACGGCTGTTTTGCCCACCCCATCAAATCGCCGCAAATATCGCCGCTTCTGCTGCAGACGTACCCGTTCATAAATTGTGCACAGCAGAGGGCATGGCATGGACCGCATTCGTATTGTCGGCGGCAGCAAGCTCAACGGCACCATCGAGATTTCGGGCGCGAAGAACGCTGCCCTGCCGCTGATGATCGCGGCGCTGCTCACGGAGGAAACGCTCATCCTCGACAACGTGCCGCGGCTTGCCGACGTCGCGCAGTTGCAGCGCATCCTCGGCAACCATGGCGTCGACATCATGTCGGCGGGCAAGCGGCAGGGCGACGGCCAGTATCAGGGCCAGACCCTGCACATCTCCGCCGCCAACATCATCGACACGACCGCGCCTTACGAGCTGGTGTCGCGGATGCGCGCCAGCTTCTGGGTGATCGCGCCGCTATTGGCGCGCATGCATGAAGCGAAAGTCTCGCTGCCGGGCGGCTGCGCCATCGGTACGCGGCCGGTCGATCTCCTGATCATGGCGCTGGAGAAGCTCGGCGCTGAACTCGCCATCGACGGCGGCTATGTGGTGGCGAAAGCGCCCGGCGGCCTGCGCGGGGCTGCGATCGATTTTCCCAAGGTGACGGTGAGCGGCACCCATGTCGCGCTGATGGCGGCAACGCTGGCCAAGGGCACGACTGTTATCACCAACGCCGCCTGCGAGCCCGAAATCACCGACGTTGCCGACTGCCTGAACAAGATGGGCGCGCGCATCACCGGCGCCGGCACGCCGCGGATCGTGGTCGAGGGCGTCGAGAAGCTGCATGGCGCGCGGCACACGGTGCTGCCTGACCGGATCGAAGCCGGCACCTATGCGATGGCCGTCGCCATGACCGGCGGCGACGTGCAGCTTTCCGGCGCCCGCCCCGAACTCTTGCAGTCGGCGCTCGACGTGCTGGCGCAAGCCGGCGCCAAGATTACCGTCAACAATGACGGCATTCGTGTCGCCAGAAACGGCGGCCCGATAAAGCCGGTGACGGTGTCGACCGCGCCGTTCCCCGGTTTTCCGACCGACCTGCAGGCGCAATTGATGGCGCTGATGGCCTGCGCCGGCGGTTCCTCGCAGATCACCGAAACCATCTTCGAGAACCGCTTCATGCATGTGCAGGAACTGGCGCGGTTCGGTGCGCGGATATCGCTGGACGGCGAGACCGCGACCATCGACGGCGTCGCAAAGCTGCGCGGCGCGCCTGTCATGGCGACCGATTTGCGGGCGTCGGTTTCGCTTGTTATCGCAGGCCTTGCCGCCGAGGGCGAAACCATGGTCAACCGCATCTATCACCTCGACCGTGGATTCGAACGGCTGGAGGAAAAACTTTCGGCCTGCGGTGCGTTGATCCAGCGCATCAGCGACTAAAGCATGATCCGGAAAAGTGGAAACTGGTTTTCCGAAGAGATCATGCTCAAACAAGGAGATGAGATCATGCTGCGATTTGCATAATCGCATCATGATCTAGATCGAGGATCTTATGCCGGCGGACCCGCTCAAAATGATTGCGCTCGACGCCGACGATCTCGCCGTCATATCGGCCCATGTGCAGGATGCCCGCGTGCTGGCCTCCGATATCGTCTGGCGGCAGGGCGAAAAGCGGCTGGTGGTCGGCATGAGCCGACTGGACTGGGAGCAGACGCTGTCGGGCGGAACCGAACCGCGCCGCCTGATCGCGGCATTGCGCTTCGACCGGGTGCTGGCCTGCAAATCGCGCAACATCGATCTGCAGCAGCCCACCGCGATGCTGGAACTGGTCGGGATCGAATTCCACCCGGGCGAGGCCCCTGGCGGCAGCGCGCTTCTCCTGTTCAGCCATGGCGAGGCGCTGCGGCTGGACCTCGAGTGCCTGGAATGCGAGCTGACCGACCTCGGCACCGACGATCTCGGCACCAGCGACCTGGCGATAGTGCCCCTGGGGCCGGAGGGGTGACTCCGCAGCCGTAGGGGTGGGCAAAGGCGCGTCTTCGCGCCGTGCCCACCATTTTCGATGCCGCAAGCCGCCATTTTGGTGGGCTCACTTCGCTCAGCACACCCTACGGCTCCGGTTTCCCGGTGAGCGAGGGTTGACGGCCCTTGGCCGCCGCGCCATTGAGCAGGGGCCTCCGATGTCTCTCAGAAAGCCGCCATGCCCGTCCGCCTGGATACCAGCAGCGCCGATTTCGGTTCACGATTCAAGCAATTCCTCGCCGCCAAGCGCGAGGTGTCGGCCGATGTCGAGCGCGCCACACGGGCGATTGTGGATGACGTGGCCGCGCGCGGCGACGCCGCCCTGATCGAGGCGACCAGGAAATTCGACCGGCTTGAACTCGATGCAGCCGGCCTGCGCGTGACCGCAGCCGAGATCGACGCCGCCGTGAAGGCCTGCGATGCCGCGACCGTCGACGCGCTGAAATTCGCCCGCGACCGGATCGAGGCGTTCCACCAGCGGCAGTTACCGAAGGACGAGCGCTTCACCGATGCGCTCGGCGTCGAGCTCGGCTGGCGCTGGAGCTCGGTCGATGCGGTCGGCCTCTACGTGCCCGGCGGCACCGCGGCCTATCCGTCCTCGGTGTTGATGAACGCGGTGCCGGCCAAGGTCGCCGGCGTGCCGCGCGTCGTCATGGTGGTGCCGTCGCCGGACGGCAAGCTCAATCCGCTGGTGCTCGCGGCCGCCCATCTCGGCGGCGTCTCCGAAATCTATCGCGTCGGCGGCGCGCAGGCGGTGGCGGCGCTGGCCTATGGCACGGCGACGATTGCGCCGGTGGCCAAGATCGTCGGCCCTGGCAATGCCTATGTCGCCGCCGCCAAGCGGCAGGTGTTCGGCAAGGTCGGCATCGACATGATCGCCGGCCCCTCGGAAGTGCTCGTCATCGCCGACGCGACCTCCAATGCCGGCTGGATCGCCGCCGATCTGCTGGCGCAGGCCGAGCATGACGCCAGCGCGCAGTCGATCCTGATCACCGACAGCGCAGACCTGGCCACCGAGGTCGAGCGCGCGGTGGAATCGCAACTCGCGACGCTGTCCCGCGCCGAGATCGCGCGGGCCTCGTGGAACGATTTTGGCGCCATCATCATGGTGAAACAGCTCGACGAAGCGGTGGAGCTGGCCAATGCGATCGCGGCCGAACATCTCGAAATCATGACCGCGGATGCCGAAGCGCTCTCCGCAAAGGTCCGCAACGCTGGCGCGATTTTTCTCGGCCCCCACACACCGGAAGCGATCGGCGATTATGTCGGCGGCTCCAACCACGTGCTGCCGACCGCGCGCTCGGCGCGGTTTTCGTCCGGGCTCGGCGTGCTAGACTTCATGAAGCGCACTTCGATTCTCAAATGCGGGCCGGACCAGTTGCGCGCGCTGGGGCCCGCCGCGATGACCTTGGGCAAGGCCGAGGGTTTGGATGCCCATTCACGCTCCGTCGGATTGCGCCTCAATTTGCCATGAACAAGCCGCCGCCAGACGATGACCAGCACAACCGCATCGTCGCGGTGACGCTCGACGAGGAATCGATCGGGCGTTCCGGCCCCGATATCGAGCACGAGCGGGCGATTGCGATCTACGACCTGATCGAGCAGAACCTGTTCGCGCCGGAAGGGACGGTGCAGGGGCCGTACACGCTGCACATCGCCATCACCGGCAACCGGCTGATGTTCGACATCCGCCACGAGGACGGCACGCCCGTGGTGGCGCATTTGTTGTCGCTGACGCCGTTCCGGCGGATCGTGAAGGACTATTTCATGATCTGCGACAGCTACTATCAGGCGATCCGCACCGCCACGCCTGACAAGATCGAGGCGATCGACATGGGCCGCCGCGGCATCCATGACGAAGGCTCGCGCACGCTGCAGGAGCGGCTGAAGGGCAAGGTCCGCATCGATTTCGAAACCGCCCGCCGCCTGTTCACGCTGATCTGCGTGCTGCACTGGAAGGGGCAGGACGCATGATGTCGCACGGCCGGATTTCCTGACGCATGGAGGCGCCGCCCCGCGCGCGCAATCCGCAGGCCGTGCTGTTCGCATGTGGGCTGAACAGCGTGCGCTCGCCGATGGCGGCGAGCCTGTTGCAGCAGATGTTTCCGCAAGGACTCTATGTGAAATCCGCCGGGGTCAAGAAGGGCGAGCTCGATCCGTTCGCGGTCGCCGTGATGGCCGAGCTCGGCCAGGATATTTCCGGCCACAAGCCGACGACGTTCGAGGAGCTCGAGGATTGGGAAGGGCTCAATTTCGACCTCATCATCACGCTGTCGCCGGAAGCCCACCACAAGGCGCTCGAGCTGACGCGCACGCATGCCGCCGATGTCGAATACTGGCCGACGCCGGACCCGACCGACGCCGAAGGCAACCGCGAGCAAAAGCTCGCCGCCTATCGCGATGTCTGCGACGGCCTATCGATGCGCATCCGCCGCCGCTTCGCCAAAGCAGGCGCCGCGAGCGGGTAAATGGTCGCCCGCGTTTCCCGGGTGGCTTCGTCTAAACCCTCCCCTGGAGGGGTCCGAGCGAGTTCTGCTCGTCTCGGACCCCTCCAGGGGAGGGTGAGCCCAGCGATTCGAGGAAGTGCCAGTCGCGGTCACTGTCATTCCTATGACAACCGCCTGTGGTTATGGGTCCCTGCGTTCGCAGGGACGACGGAAGAATCAAAGTCCTTACAATCACTTGTTCCCCGGTTGTGGAATGGAGTGCCTTCCGATAGGTTCCGCGCGCGCGATCCACCCGAATCCCTATCTCCCCGACAAACCAGCATGCTTGGCCGTCCCAAACTCGTTCTTGCTTCCGGTTCGCCGCGCCGGCTCAGCCTGCTCAACCAGGCCGGCATCGAGCCTGATGCGCTGCGCCCGGCCTATGTCGACGAGACCCCGAAGCGGGGCGAGCTGCCGCGCGCCTGCGCCAATCGGCTGGCGCGGGCCAAGGCCGATGCGGCGCTGAAATCGGTCCACCTTGACGATGAGCTGCGCGGCGCCTTCATCCTGGCCGCCGATACCGTGGTCGCGGTCGGCCGCCGCATTCTGCCCAAGGCCAATCTGGTCGACGAAGCCGCGCAGTGCCTGCGGCTGCTCTCGGGGCGCAATCACCGCGTCTACACCGCGATCTGCCTGGTGACGCCGAAGGAGGCGTTCCGCCAGCGCCTGATCGAAACTCGCGTGCGCTTCAAGCGTTTGAGCGAGGATGACATCCAGGCCTATATCGGCTCCGGCGAATGGCGCGGCAAAGCCGGCGGCTATGCCGTGCAGGGCATCGCCGGCTCCTTCGTGGTCAAGATGGTCGGCTCCTACAGCAACGTCGTTGGGCTGCCGCTCTACGAATCGGTCACGCTGCTCGGCGGGGAGGGCTTCCCGATCCGCTTCGGCTGGCTCAATGCCAGTTGACGGCCCCAAGGACGGCTCGAGGGACGGCCCGAAGGACACCGGCGCGCCCAAGCCGCCGAAACCTTGCCCGGTCTGCGGCAAGCCGGCCGACCCGGCCACGCTGCCATTCTGTTCCAAACGCTGCCGCGACGTCGACTTGAACCGCTGGCTCTCCGGCCGCTATGTCATCCCCGGCCGCCCGACCGATCCCGAAGACGCCGAATAGCCGAGTTCTGCCAAATATTTGGGGATGGATAAGAAGGCGGGCCGCGCCCAGCGAAGCCAACGGCGAAGCTGGGTGGACACAGCCCTCCGACCTCTCTATAAACCGCCCGCTCGGTGCGGCCCTTGGGCCTTCGAGTATGCCCAGGTAGCTCAGTTGGTAGAGCATGCGACTGAAAATCGCAGTGTCGGTGGTTCGATCCCGCCCCTGGGCACCATCAAGTTCCGTTTAGCCCGCTTCCTGAAAATGCTCGCCGAGCAAAGGCTCGTCCGGCGTGCTCGCAGAGCGAAGCCGCCCCTGGCACCAACCCGCCGCAGCCTCACTTCGACCGGTTGTGAGTTAGTCTCTGGGCTTGAGCTCGGACAACGAAATCCAACCATCATCAGCATGTGGCGGGTAGCGGAAGCGCTGGATGTCCCGATTGAATCATTCTTTGAGACAGAGCGGTCTCGCTCAAAGCTAACCGTCTCTTAGTTGCAGCGGCGCCCCCGCGCTTTGGTCCTGATCGCTACCGGACCCATAAGGCGACCAGGGCACACGCGAAACCTATCGCTAGGATGGCCGCAGCCGTTATGGTGACCAGGTCAACTGACCAGGGATGGGCCCGTCCGCCAATTAAGTCGAAGTGTCTGGAGTGTGCTTTGTCCCGGTATGTCTGAAGGCGCATGGCACGCACTCCTCTGCGCGTTGGATCGTCATTCAATCGGCGACTGCCAAGACAGTTCCTCGTGAGGCACCGCGGCCACCTGTCGCGAATCCGTCCGGATTACCCGACCAACGATTTGCACCGGGCCACTTGGCACGCACCGGTTCAATTTGGGCGTGCCCTAAGTGAATCGCCCAAGGCTTGGTTCAATAAATCTAACCCGCCCCTGGGCACCATCCAGTTCCGTTTAGCCCGCATCCTCAAAGTACCAGCCGCGCGAAGGCTCGTCCCGGCGTAGCCCGAAGGGGCGAAGCCGGATGGTTCGATCCCGCCCCTGGGCACTTTCTGTCTCTCGAAGCGATCAATAAAAGAACCGCTCCTCGACGATCTTGCCGTCCTTGACGGTGTAGAGGCCGATTTCGTCCATCTGCGTGCGCTGGCCGGTCGCCTTGGGCGTCACGTCGATCTTGAAGCGGAGGGCGAAGCGATCGCCGTTTACATAGGGTCCCTCGGCTTCGAAGCTGTGCACGTCATGATTGGCGGTCCACCATTCGCCCTTGCCGTGCACCGCCGCGCGGCCACGGACCTCGCGCATAGGCCCCTCCTGGGCCTCATAGCTCACGACGTCGTCCGACCAGAAGCGCTCCGCCTCGTCGAACTTGCCGGCTTTGAGTGCGGCAGTGAACTGCTTGGCGACCTCGGCGGTGCTCATGACGATTCCTCCCACGCTTGCTCTAGCTATATATCGTGAGATCTTGTCAATGATGTGGACCGCACGATCCTGCGGGGCAACAAGCGTGCCTCGGATGAGCGAAGCGACATCCGGGTTTTGGTTGGTGGCCACCAATCTCGATCACGGCGCAGAGGGGGGCGCAACCATCGCGGATTTCATGGATCGGCTCGCTTGATGTCAATCGCCACGCGCACGGGCGCGGCGCCATAGCAGGCAGTTGCCGAAATGGTGTAAACTTCCTCTGTCGTATCCGCCGCGGCCATGAGATTGGCTGCGGGACGATTCTTTCGGCAGAAGGCAAGCGCCCATGGCCAATGTCGATGCCGACCGCAAGCTAGTCGCAGTCCTTTGCGCCGATGTTGTCGGCTACAGCCGGATGATCGGGGAGGACGAAGAAGGGACGCTGGCGGCGCTTGCCGCACACATGAGCGAACTGATCGAGCCGGCGATGGCTCGTCACCATGGCCGTATCGTCAAGACGACGGGCGACGGAATCCTCGCCGAATTCGCGAGCCCCGTCGCCGCGGCCCGCTGCGCGTTTGAGATTCAGGAGGGCCTTCGAGGGCGAAATGCTGATGTCCCCGAGCCCAAGCGGCAGTGGCTGCGCATCGGGCTCAACCTCGGCGACGTCATTGTCCTCGGCGGCGACATTTTCGGCGATGCTGTCAATGTGACCGTACGTCTGCAATCACTCGCCGAGCCCGGGAGCGTGTATGCGTCCGCAGCGGTCGTCGACCAGCTGCGTGGTCATCTCGGATTCGCATGGGACGATCTTGGCGAGAAATCGCTGAAGAACATCTCGCGACCGGTCAAGGTATTTCGCCTGGCGCCGGCGAGCCCGACAACGACACCGCGGCCAGGCTTGGCGAAGATTTGGCAGCCCACGTTCCTGCATCCTAAGTTCTTGCATGTTGTCGGCGCGGCGGCGCTCGCCGCAATTGTCGTGGTCATGGCGTATGTCTGGTTGCGGGCGCCATCGCCGGCGACGATGCCGAGCTTGGCTGTGCTGCCGTTCGTGAACCAAACCGGGGATCCCGCCGACGACTATTTCAGCGATGGGGTCACTGGGGACGTCATCAACGCGCTTGGGCGCTTCTCGGCGCTGAGGGTCATGGCTTATGCCGCTGTGCTTCCGTACAAGCACAAAGGGGCAACGGCCGAGATCGGTCGCTCACTCGGCGTCCGGTACCTGGTCGAAGGGAACGTGCGGCGGGCGGCCGATCGCGTGCGCGTGTCCACCCGACTTACCGATGCCCAGCAAGGCATCTTGCTCTGGTCGGAGCAGTTCGAAAAGCCGCTCAAGGACGTCTTCGACGTCCAGGACGCTATTGCGCTGCGGGTCGCCGGGACCCTTGCTGCCAGCGTCTCCCGCATCGAACAGCAGCGCGCGCTTGCCAAGCGCCCCAACAATCTCGACGCCTACGACCAGGTGCTGCGTGGACGCGCAGCGCTGACGCGACTGTCACGAGCCACGAATCGCGAGGCGCGGCAGCTCCTCGAGCAGGCCTTGCAGCTCGACCCTAACTACGCAGCTGCATATGCTTTGCTTGGGCTTGCCTATCGCGATATGGCGGTTCACGGTTGGACCGAGTTTCCCGCCGAAACGGTCGCGCGGGCCGAGGAACTCGCCCGAAAGGCGTTGGCCATCGACCCGGATAATCTCGACGCTCACCGGCTGTTGAGCCAAGTGCACAACATTCAGTTCCAATACGAGCGGGCTCTGGTGGAAACTGACCGTGCCCTTGCGCTCAACCCGAGCGACGCGGTCAGCTACGGTGAGCGAGGCGAAACTCTCCTTTGGGTGGGTCGCTTCGAGGAGGCAATTGCCGCGCTCGAGATGGGGCTTACCCTTGATCCGAACCTGCCGGCCCAATACGTCGTCGCCCTCGGAACGGCCTATTACATCTCTCGCCGTCACAGCGACGCGGTGCGGTTTCTCGAGCGCGAAGCTTTGCGCATGCCGGAGAACGTCTTTATTCCAGTGGTTCTGGCAGCGGCCTATGGCCAACTCGGCCGCACCGCCGAGGCCCGGAGCGCGGCCGGGACGGTCAGACGCAAGTTACCCGTCTTCGAGCCGCAGACATTCGGTTCACGTTTTCAGAACCGGGAGCACCATGAGTATCTCACTGAAGGTCTGCGGAAGGCTGGCCTGACGTGAACCGCGCGGCGTGCCGGCCGCGGCGTCATTGAGTAAGCTTTGTGCCAATCGGCGCGTCTTTCAGCTTTTCCCAATTGGCCGCTCCCGCGGCGGCGGTCCCTTGCGGGTCAGCCTGAAAACGCGCCTGGGCTGCCGGAGTACGGAACACAAAGAGACGACCGTCATGAACGAGCCAATTCTCAGGGTTCGCCTCGACCTTCACGCCCATGGACATTCCCCCGGCACAATAGCCGGCAAACTGCGGGGCATAGCGGTCCGGCGCGGCGCGGAACAGCGTCATATGCTGAGCCGAGGCAAAGCGGTAGCGTGCCTCATCCCAGGCATACTCGAACTCAGACTTGCCGAGCGTCGGTCGCCCCTCGGTGAAATAGGCAACCGTATCGAAGCCCTTGAGCGCGAGCCGTAGCGTGTCCGTTTGACCGGAGACTTGCGCGTGCGCCAAGCTACCAGGGAAGGTTATGAAGGTTATGGTGAGAAGCAGCGCCGCGGTCATTACAGGCAGAACATTCCGTCGATTCAGCATGGAACTTCTCCCACTACGAGCGACGTACCGGTGGACGATAGCATCGGTTGCTTGAGTTCAGAAAACACAGCCCCGCGAGCTTCCCGAGCAGCTTATGGAATTACGGTGACAGTGCACTAATCATTCCTGTCTGATTAAGTATACTGTCGCTCTCACGCCGCCTTGTAAGACGCGATCTTCTTGATCTGCGGCGCGAGCGCGTCTTCGGCCGTTTCGAGATCGAAGTGCGCCTGAATGTTCATCCAGAACGCAGCGCCCGTGTTGAAGAACTTGCCGAGCCGCGGCGCGGTGTCGGCCGTAACGGGCTTCTCTTCGCCGCGATGCGCTCGATCCGGGTATGCGGCTAGGTGCGGTCGCAAGCCTTGCCCGGATGCGCGAAGCGATATTCGGCTTTAGTGCTGATCCCCGTATGTTGCTTCGCTCATACGCCTACTTGCTGCAGCGAGGCCATCGCGGAGCAAAGTCGGAGGCTTGGAACCAAACACAAGTTCAGCGTCGGCAACCGGACATTGCATCACAATGTCTCGATCGTGCTGAAAAATCACAATGGCGCCCGGTCAACGGTCTACAGCGGCGGACGCTAAGTTGGCGCGATCCAGCGATCCCTTGTTCTCGGCCGAAATACCGCGAGAAGGATAACGCGCCGATTCCGCGATAGCGGAGCGACGCGGCGCCTAATCCATGCCGGCGCGAGCCGGGTGCAACATCTGCCACATGTGCAGGCCGGCGTCGCTGGCCGCCAGACCTGCTGAGCAAAGAGCAGGAGGCTCTCATGTCCACAGCGTTCCGCGTGGTTCTCGAAGGCACTCAGGAAGTCCCCCCGAATAACTCGACTGCGAGCGGTCTTGGCACCGTCATCTTTGACAGCACGGAAGTCGCCGCGAGCTATACGTTTCAGATCGAAGGCGTCGATTATGGCCCGATTACGGGCGGTCCCGCCCAGACGCCGTCGACCGACGACGACGTCATCTCCACGCATTTTCACAATCAAGTGCGAGGAGCGAACGGGCCCGTTGTCTTCGGGCAGATCAACCCGGCACAGGACGAGGATGATCTCAACATCGCCCTGAATGTGGATGGCTCCTGGACGGTAAGTGGTCGATGGGAGACGACGGACCCCGCCAGCGTTCCGATCACCGACTTCGCCGACGAATTCGGCACAGCTACGGTGGGAACGGAGATCCCGATCTATTTCAACGTTCATACGAATCAATTTCAAGGGGGCGAGATTCGAGGTCAGTTGATCGCCATCGCGGATGACAACGACAACGTTGTCGTCGGAACGCCGGGCGACGATTTTCTTCCCGGGCTCGGCGGCAATGACATCATCCGTGGCCTTGCCGGCAACGACAGACTTGAAGGCGGCGACGGCGACGACATTATCAGGGGCGGCCAGGGAGACGACGATATCAATACAGGCGCTGGCAATGACCTGGTTTTCGGCGGTCAAGGCAACGATACCGTCGGCGGCATGGCCGGAAGCGATACAGTCTTCGGCGGTGCTGGCGATGACTTCATCGCCTGGAACGACCCTACGGGCGATGTCGTGTTTGGGGACGCCGGGAATGACACGCTGCGAGGCGGCGACGCTGCCGCGGACACGATCTTTGGTGGTGGGGGCGACGACCTCATCCGGGCGGTCGCTAACCAGCAGTTGGCGGATCATGCGCCCGACCGCCTGTTCGGAGACCGCGGCAATGACACCATCATCGGCGGCAATGCTGATGATACGATCGAAGGCGGCGCCGGTGACGACACCCTCGCAGGCTTCGGTGGGGCCGATCAGTTCATCTTTCGCGAGTCTGAACCAGGCAATGATCTCATCACCGACTTCGACGTAACGCAGGACGTCGTGGTGTTGGACGGCTTTGGAGCCGACTTCGATCCGCTGGACAATCTGAGTGCGGCAGCTTCGGGTACCACCCTTGATCTCGGCGAGGGCAATCAGGTGGTGTTCGTGGGTCTCCTTCCGACCGAGTTTGACGCCGCGAATTTCCTCGTGACCGCTTGAGGTCGCGGAGGCGGGCCGGATCTACGGCCCGCCTCCGGCATGCCTGTTGGGAATTACGGTGACAGTGTACCAAACACGGCTAGATTAAGTGCGCCATCGCTCTCACGCCGCCTTGTAAGACGCGCGAGATCTTCTTGATTTGCGGCGCGAGTTCATCTTCGGCCGTTTCGAGATCGCAGCGCGCCTGAATGTTCATCCAGAACGCAGCACCGGTGCTGAAGAACTTGCCGAGCCGCAGAGCGGTGTCGGCCGTCACGGGCTTTTCCTCGTGCGCGATGCGTTCGACCCGGATTGGAGCGCAGCGAACACGCTTTGCTCTAGCGGCCCGCTCCGCCAAGCACGAGATCGATCGTATGCCTCGCAATCTTCCGAAGCTGGGCCTCATCGCCAAAAGCGCGTTCGAGCACGGCCAAGCCGCGCGTCACGGTGACGATGTGTAGTGCAGCGGTTCCAGGGTCACCGTTGAACTCGCCTCGCTTGACGCCCCCTGACAAGGCTTCCTGAACGAGGTCGGTGATGCGCGCCACCAGATCCGCGAAGGTCTTGCGCGCGCTCTCATCCAGGCCTTCGCCTTCGACCGACGCCAGTTCCATCAGTCCTCGCGTGGTGGGGCATCCGCGGGGCGGCGAGCCGGAACGGAAGTTTTTTATGGTCAGATCGAAAAATGCCGTGAGGCGCTTTCGCAAGGTCCCGGAGCCGAGCGCCTTTTGGACAGAGCCGAGATACTCGCTCGCATAGCGCTCATAGGCGCAAAGAAACAGCGCTTCCTTGCTGCCGAAGGCATTGTAGAGACTGCCGCGCTGGACACCGGCGTCACGCGCAATGTCTGACAGAGACGTGCCGCGCACCCCCTTGCGCCAGAATTGATCGAACGCGATGCGCAGGACGTCGTCGTGGTCGAACTCTCGCGGTCTCATGTTTCTCTTCTCCACTCCATAGGTCCTATCGCGATCGCAAAAAATATTTGACATGGCGTCAATAATTGATATGGTTTTTAGGCATCGTGTCAAAAACTACCGGATAGCTCACTTCGTCAAGGAGGATCCGCGATGCCGCTCATTCACATCTCTCTGCGCGCCGGAAAGCCGGAAGCCTACCGGCAGGCGATCTTCGACAGCCTTTACCGCGCGATGCTGGACACGCTCAGTGTGCCCGAAGACGACCAGTTCATGACCATTACCGAGCATGACGCTGCGAACTTCCGCTACGGCGATGCCTATGGCGTCGCGCGGAGCGACGATGTCGTGTTCATTCAGATTACCATGTTCAACACCCGCGCCCTCGAACAGAAGAAAGCGCTGTTCCGACGGACGGCGGAGTTGCTCGCCGAAAGCCCCGGCATCCGGCCGGAGAACGTGTTCGTGAACGTTCTCGAGGCCGCGAAAGAGAATTGGTCGGTCGGCCACGGCCTCGCGCAATTCGCGTAAATGATGTGGCGAACTGGCTGCGACCTCCACCGCAGTCCAGCGCAGCAAGCGTAGCCGGGATGACTAGGAACTCCGTTCCATATCTCGCGTTGCATCGCGGGGCATCTGGAGGAAATGCGAAATGGCGAAGAAAGCGAAGAAGTCGCTGCGGGCACGCAATCAGGATCGTGCGCGCGTGGCCGGCGGGCAGGATTACGAGGTACGGTACATCGCAAAGAAGACTCGCAAGTCGGCCTCGGCGGTGAAGAAAGCGATCAGGAAAGTAGGTAGCAGCCGCAAGCGGGTGGTGAAGGCGCTGAGGGGGAAGAAAAGGTAAATTCCTTAAGGAACGGACACGCTCCAATCCGTTTGGTTCACCGGAAGATGGAGTTGGTGCATGCAGCAGCCTTCGAAAAGAGCCAGGATCGGCTCGGGGCAAATCGTACTGCTCATTGTGCTTGCTGCTCTGCTTGTCCTTACCGGCGTGTGGGCCGCGTACGTCTGGAACGCAAGCAGCGACGTTCCGATGAGCACGCACGGCTGGATCGCGCTTGGCCTTGGCACGTTCTTCTCGCTTCTGATCGGATGCGGCCTGATGGCGCTGATGTTCTTCAGCAGCCGAAGCGGTTACGACGAGGCCGCCAGTCCGCATCTCAAAGAGCGCAGCGAGAGCGAAGATCGGACGTGAGTCTGTTCGATCGAGACGTCCCGTCTTCTGCCGCACGCGTAGCCAGGATGAGCGACTTGTCCGCCGTAGCTCGAACAGCGTAGGCAGAAGCGACATCGGGTTTTGGTCGGTGCCCTCCCGCATATCGCTTTGCTTATGCGGGCTACTTGCTTGCTGCTTGCCGCCATCCTGCAGCGACTGCGCCTAAATCCCGAACACGCTGAAGATCGCGCCGACGATCGCCGCGATGACGGCCAGCACGCCGAAGATAACGGTGGCCACAGCATCGAGCAGCATTTCGACCAGATCCGACGCGGAGCTTGCTGCAACGATTACGATGCAGCAACCGGCTCCGATCAGCATCGATGTAACCATGCTGAACACCATGATCCACAGCACGGTAAAGACCAGCCCGCCGAGAATCACCGCCACGGCGATGCGGCGGAAAGGGCTGCTGCTCGATGCAGACCGTGCGGCTGGCTCTGGCGAATTCATGACGGGCAATCCTCTATCATCCGGATTGTCGTCGCCGGGCCGGAGAAGGTTCAACCGAACCTGAATGTCGCGCGCTCAGCGAAGGCTGTCAGCGCGTGTCGCCGTCCTGAGCGGCAGCGTCGCATGCGCGGACGCTGCACCTCATGCTGGCGCGGATGAAGCGTTTGCGAGCGCCAGCCCGAAGTCACGCCGCCAGCGCATCCGGATTGACCTCACCCTTGGCGATATCGGTGAGTAGCGCATCGATCTCTTTCTCTTCCATCAGGCTCTCGTGCAGCGTCGCCTGGTCGTTGCGCAATTCCAACTGGCCGGCCAGCGCGGCGGCCGAGCCGTAGGCGGCGATTTCATAGTGCTCGAGCTTCTGGACGGATGCGATCAGGCCGGCATCGCGAAGATCGTCGCCCTCCAGCATGCCGAGCATCTTCCGGCTCTCACGGATGAGCGCCTCCATGGCCTGGTCGACATGCGCTGTCGGGTCTGCGCTATGCTGGCGAAGGATCGCCACAAGGCGGTGCTTCTGCGTGACCGTCTCCGCGTGATGGTCCACCAGCGCATCCTTGAGCGCTGGGTGCGATGCCGCCGCCGCCGTCCGCAGCAGTGCTTCCGCGAGTTGGTCTTCGACGCTCACCAGTTCCTGCAATTCGGCAATGTACATGTCCTTGAAATTCTTGATCTCCATGACGAACTCCTTCTCTCAGGATGCGGATGAGGCTTCCGGCAGCAGCGCTGCACCGTCTTCGGAAGTAACCTGCACGAGCCGAGCGGCCTGTTTCGCTTTCGAGGCCTGCGATATCATCCAACGAGGCCACGACGCATCTGGTTCCGGTCCAAGACCTGATCGAAGAGACCCGATCGAAGAGGTCTGATCGAAGACCCAAGAGGTGCTGCGATGACGGAATGGTACTTCGTCTGGGTGGAAGGCCTGCGAGGGCCTGCGCCGCAGAAATGGTCATCGGATGGGCTTTGGGGGCAGGTCGGGCGTCAGGACGTCATCGTGCGTTTTGCGCTGAGCGACGAAGAAGCGCATCTGCCGCTCGACGAACTGGCAAGGCGCCATCCCATTCCCGACGGGAAATAGCCGGCGGTTCGCTGGAACTTTTCCGCATGGTTCCCTGCGGTGCAGCGGATGCGCGAGATTTCAGAGATCCTTTTTGCGGAACATTGCGAATTTAATTTTGTTGCCCGCTTGAAGCGGCGCCAAGAGGCACCACTGTCCCGACTTCAATTCGGCTTGCTTGCGGAATTGAAAGCGAAGCTGCGAACCGGCGCATGGCGCCGGTGGGGACGAGCGATCAGGATCCGACACGCTTGACGTCAATTCCCTCCGCAGAAAAGCCGCGCGCGGTCAAGGCCGTCGCGCGGTGCTCACCAACCAGAAGCCAAGTAAGGAGATCGTGCATGAAACTGAACTCGGCACAGGTGGAACGCGCTCTGACGCAATTCGAAGCCCAGGCGCTTCCCGACGATCATCCGGTGGTTCCGCAGCTAGCCAGCATGTTTGGGGATCATACATTCTTCCTCGACAGCGGCGGGCTCAACGTCCTGGAGCCGACCGAGGCCTCCGAGCGGGAGACCACAATCGGCATGATCGTAAACCTTGCTTACTGGAGCGATGAGACGCTGACGAAATTGTCGCCACACGAGCCCGAGCCCACAGGCGTGATCGTCAGCCTCGAATCCAGACACTGACTCTTCGAGTCCGCGACTCGGCGTGTGGTCAAATGATTTGTCGTGCGCGGTTGCGTGCCGCGCGCGATGATCGCTGGCGCGCGCCGGTCAGGTTTCGAAATGAACCCCGATCCGCGTCTCTTTGCGCCAGACGACGCGGCACGGCACATGGATGTGGTGGGCTTCGATCACCAGCGTGAAGCGTTCGGGAATGCCGACGGGAGAGCTCACCTCGAGCGCAGCGCCGGTTTCGGAGAGGTTGCGCACGGTGCAATCGATGACGGCGCCGCCGCCAAACGAAATCTTGCCCCCCTTTAGCAGCCGACGCCGTGGTGCAATTCTGTGCTCGTCCACCACATGGACCTCCCAATGGACCTCCCACCTGAACAGGGAACTTTCTACAGGCGAGGTTACTATCCCGTTATCGAGCGTTCCGGCCCGGGTACAGCGCCAGGTTGTGGGTTGCTGTGGAACCGGCTTTAGCTCATCGAGCTTGGGCCATCCGTCCGCGCCCGCCGCCCTTCGATCGGATAGGCCGGGTCGTTGAACCCCGGCGTCGAGGGATGGCCGCTCGCTACCAGCCGGTCGATCAGCGCCTCGTCCTCCGCCGTGAAGCGATAGTCCAGCGCCTGGATATAATCATCCCATTGCTGTTCGGTTCGGGGGCCCGCGATCACCCCGCTCACGAATGACGAATTCAGCACCCAGGAAACCGCGAACTGCCCGGCGGTGATGCCGCGCGCTTCGGCGTGCTGCTTGATATCCTGGGCGAGCTGCAGCGATTCCGCCCGCCATTCGGTCTGCATCATGCGCTTGTCGGCGCGCCCCGCGCGCGTGTCCTGGTCGGGTGCCGCGTCCGGCCTGTACTTGCCGGTCAGCACCCCGCGCGCCAAGGGGCTATAGGGCACGATGCCGAGGCCGTAATAGCCACAAGCCGGAAAGTGCTCGACCTCCGGCATCCGGTTCATGGCGTTGTAATAGGGCTGGCTGACGATCGGGCGATCGATGCCGTTGTTGTCGCAGATGTTGCAGATCTCGGCGACGCGCCAGGCACGGTAGTTGGAGACGCCAAAATAGCGGATCTTGCCCTGGCGTATCAAATCGCCCATCGCGCGCACCGTCTCCTCCAGCGGAGTCGCGTGGTCCTCCTTGTGCAGATAATAGATGTCGATGAAATCGGTGCCCAGTCGTTGCAGGCTTTCGTCTGCGGCCTGCATCACCCAGCGTCGTGACAGCCCGCCGCGATTGGGATCGTCGCCGATCTTGTTGGCGAGTTTGGTTGCCAGAATCCAGTTCGTGCGATTGTTTGAAATGGCGCGGCCGACCACCTGCTCGGACTGGCCGCCATTATAGGCATCCGCGGTGTCGATGAAGTTGACGCCGGCCTCGCGCGCTTTCGCAACGATCCGCGACGACGTCGCTTCATCGGTCGGGCCGCCGAACATCATGGTGCCCAGGCAGATCGGTGAAATCTTCAGGCCGCTGCGGCCGAGTTGGCGGTATTGCATTGGGGTGGGTCCTCCATCATGGGCCGTCATTCCGGGAGGGCGCGTTAGCACCAGACCCGGAATGACGGCGTCTAACCCTCGCTTTTCAATATCTTGAACACGCCGCTCGCCATCGCGATACAGCGTTTGTCGACCGTCACTTCGGTCGTGATGAAAATCAGGCTGCGGGTGGAGCGCACCACGTGCGGCCTCGACACCAATACCTCGCCGATCTTGCCGGCTTCAACAAAGTGCGTATCGAGCTGCACGGTCGCCAGCGTCGGCTTGCCGGAGACGAAGCGGGCGGTCATGCCGCAGGTGCGGTCGGCGAAGGTCATGATGACGCCGCCTTGCACCAGGCCGCGGCGGTTGTGGTGCTTGTCCTCGGTGGCAAGCGCGTATTCATGCACGCCGTCGACGACGCGCTGCCACAGCGGGCCGATCAGGTGCAGGAAGCCGGAGGTTTCGACGATCTTCCAGCCGTCGGATTTGAGCTTGTCCGCGGCCTTGGCTGTCATGTCGTGCTTTCCGTTTCCCGCGGGCTATCTTGCTGTCCGGGGTCATTTCATCTGATGCGCTGGTGTTGTAGTCAAGCGGGATGGCCAGGCCATTTGACGATACCACACGGCGGAATATTGCAGAGCTTTGCGCGGCATTTGCGCGGGCGCCCTCGGAGCGCGCAGAGCCTGAGCTGAAGCGCGCCGCAGTCGCCATCGCGCTGACGGAAGCCGAGAGCGGCCCGGGCACCACATTTCTGTTGACCCGCCGCGCTGCAAGCCTGCGCGCCCACGCTGCCCAATGGGCGTTGCCGGGCGGACGCTGCGACCACGGCGAGACGCCGGCGCAGGCCGCGTTGCGCGAGCTCCACGAAGAACTCGGCGTCGGCCTCGGCGAAAGCGATGTGCTGGGCCTGCTCGACGATTACCCGACGCGCTCAGGCTATCTGATCACGCCGGTGGTGGTCTGGGTCGGTACGAGCGCCGATATCATCCCCAATCCGGCGGAGGTCGCCTCGGTGCATCGCGTCGCGCTCGATGACATCGAGCGAGCCGACGTCTTCAGCTTCACCAGGATTCCCGAAAGCACGCGGCGCGTAATCCGCTTCCGCCATGCCGGCCAGCACATCCACGCGCCAACGGCGGCGCTGATCTATCAATTTGCCGAAGTGCTGGCGGGCCGCGCGACCCGCGTGGCCGAACTCGAGCAGCCGGTGTTCGCCTGGAAATAGAGTCGGCGCTAGCCGCCGAAACGGTTGCTCATCTCACCATGTGAGAGAGCGTGCTCACGCAGCGCGGGTTGCGGATGTCGGTGGTTTCGGAGACGATAGCTGCGTCAAAAAGAAGAACATATCCGGGAGTTGGCTCACTATGTCCATCGGGAGAAAGTGGTTTTGCCTTGCAGCCGCCATGCTCGGCTTGGGCGCAGCAACAGAGGTTTCGCACGCTCAAACCTATCCCGCCCGCGCCATCACGCTGGTCATTCCGTTCGCGCCCGGCGGCAGCACCTCGATCGTCGGCCGCGCCATTGCCGACAAAATGAGCGAGATGCTCGGCGAGAAGGTGGTGGTCGACAACCGTCCCGGCGCTGGCGGCACGGTCGGCACCAAGGCGGTCGCGAAAAGCGATCCCGATGGCTACACGCTGCTCCTGGGTTACACCGGCACGCTCGCGATCGGCCCCTCGCTCTACAAGAATCCCGGCTACGATCCGCGCAAGGATTTTGCGCCGATCGGCATGATCGGCAACGCACCGAATTCGCTGGTGGTGCATCCATCATTCCCGCCCAAGACCGTCGCCGAGTTGATTGCCTACGCGAAGGCCAATCCCGACAAGGTCAATTTCGGCTCGGCCGGCGCCGGCACCGCCAGCCACATCACCGGCGAATATTTCGCCCGCGCCGCCGGCATCAGGCTGGTGCATATCCCCTACAAGGGCACCGGCCCGGCGTTGACCGATCTCCTCGGAGGCCACATCCCGATGGCGTTTGCGCCGATCCCGGCCTCGCACGCCAATGTCTCCGCCGGCAAATTGCGCGCACTTGCGGTCACCAGCACCACGCGATCGAGCCTGTTGCCCGACGTGCCGACGCTGATGGAGGCGGGGCTAGCCGGCTTCGACGCTTCGCTCTACTACGGCCTCGTCGCGCCCGCCGGCACGCCGCGGCCGATCGTCGACCAGCTCAACAAGGCGCTGCGCGACGCGCTCGCCTCCAACGAGGTGAAGAAGCAGTTGGGCAATGACGGCACCGAAATCACCCCGGGCGCGCCAGAAGACTATGCGGCCTTCATCGACAAGGACGAGAGGAAGTGGTCGCAGCTAGTGAAGGCCAGCGGCGTCGAGCAGGAGTGACTTTCTCCCTTCTCCCCTTGTGGGAGAAGGCAAAAGAGTCGCTCCCTTTCGGGGCTGACATCGCGGCGGCGCTTGCTACAACCGTGCCATGCGCCTGCCATTGATTCGCATGGGTTCCGGATTAGCTGCGCTCGCGCTGCTCGCGAGTGCGCCGCCTGCCGTGGCGACGGAGCTGCTCCCTCCCTCAACCGCCGACGCCATGGCGCAAGCCGCCTCGCCGCAGGCGATGGCCGAATACCGTCGCAAGCTGAAAGAGTATCAGGAAGCCCGCGCCGCGTTCGAAGAGGAGGCAGGCGCCTATTGGACCTCAATCTCCGAGAAGCGAAAGGGCCGTAACGCCAAGCGCCGGGAACGCCAGGCCATCACGCTCAACGATTACGTGCTGACGCAGCCGCCGGTCTACACCGGTCCGAAGCGCCCGGTCAGTCCGGAAGAAGAAAAGCCGCCGCGCGAGCGCAAGCCGCTGCCGGTGGTCGCTGATTTTCTTAAAGCGGCCGCCGAGCATTTCCAGTTCACGCCGCAACGGCCGGCAACCGAGGTCGAGTTCAAGCGCGCCTATGCCCGCTACGCGTTGGCCGCGGGATTAACGCGCGAGCAGGCGGTGCGGGTCTACTCGTTCGAGACCGGCGGTAGCGGCAATTACGACATGCAGTCGGGGCTGAACCCTTCGAAACCGGGCTCGCGCGCGATCTCGACCGCGATCGGCTACAATCAGTTGCTCACCACCAACAGCGTCGAGCTTTTGGCCGAACAGGGCCACGAAATCATCAAGGAACTGACGGCAAGGGCCGCGACGCTGTCGGGCGCGCCGCGCAAGGCGATGGACCACAAGCTTGCCGTCTTGAAACGGATGGTGGCGTTTACGCGCACCGTACCGGATACCTGGTCCGAGCATGAGAAGCTCGCCAATACCCCGCAAGGCTGGGCTGTGCACGCTATGGTGCTCGATATCGACGTCGGGCCGATGTTGCAGACCCACAAGCTGCTGACATCGGTCCATTTCGCGCGCGCCAAGGGCTACAATCGTCCGCTGACGGCGGCAGAGCTCGAAATGATGAATCTGACCGGCGACGGCACCGGCCTCGACATGGTCACCATGCCGCAGGCGATACGCGAGCAGGTGCCGACCTCGAATTTTTTCCAGCGCGGCGGCTACGAGCGTAACCCGGTCGCAATCCGCCATAACACGGTGGCGAAACTATTGGCAATTACCGACGAGCGGATGGATTTCAACTCCAGCAAGCCCGGCGCAAAGGAGTTGGCGGGAGCGTTTTAGCTTTACCCTCCCTTGGATGGAGGGGGAGGGTAAGTAGCGCGAGCGCTCGCGCGTCACTCCGATCCGAACATGAACTTGCCGTCGCTTTCCAGATAGGGGCCTGAGCGCATGTAGAGCTGCCCGTTCTGGCCAAGGAAGAACAACGTGCCCCTCGGCACTTTCTTGGCGCCCTTCAATAGCAAGCCGGCATTATTGGTGCCCAGCTTGTAGGCTAGCGTCTTGCCGTCCCTGCCGTAGGCGTAACCCATGTCCGACTTCAATTCCCATGGAGTCGGTGCCGCGCCTTGCGCAAATGCCGATGTCGCCAGCCCCGTCAGCGCAGCCGCCATCACAACTGATTTTGTCGAAACGCTCGTCATCGTCATCCTCCCAGCGGCCTTAAGCGGCTTCTGTCCCACGTTTTGAACAAATCACGAACGGCATTGCGCCGTCAATTGCCACCTTCGACGCATCACACGGCCCTTGAGACTTTGTGATTTCCCGCGTCTGACTTCGCGACTATGTTCGCCATTCCGGCTACAAGCATGCATTGCGAAAAACGTCATAGGGATGGTTATGATGAACCACGTCATGAAGATCGGTCTTGGTGTTGCGCTATCGTTCATGACGCCGGCTCAAGCCGCCGAGGCTGACAATTTCAAGCTGTCCAACAACCAGCGGATCGCCTGCAGTCGGGGATTGAGCGCGGGTAAGCTCAACACCTCGACCTGCAAATCCTATGCTTACGTGTTCAACAGCAAGACGTCAGAGTATTTCCGCTGCCAGGTCTCGATGGCGCTGACGCGGGACAACAAGGAAGTCATCAACGTGCAGGCCGACGGCGGCTGCACCAAGAAGCCCCGCATCTTCGATACCGACGCGAACTATTCGTTCGATGCCACCGAGACCGAGCCGCCGAACACCAATTCGTTCTTCGGTCCCGGTGGCTATGCGGTGTGGGCCAGCGACAACAGTAATCTGAGGGTGCGCGGCTGCATCATCATCTCGTCCGGTCTCGGCTCCGACATCGCGAAATGCATCGACATGAAGTTCGAGTGAGCTTCGCTCAGGGAGCATTCTCGGGGTCGGCTGCAAGCTGAGGGCGTGACCGCGCGAATTTGCGCACGCCGACGGGCTTGCCGAACAGATAGCCCTGAATCAGATCGAACCCCATGTCGTGCGCGGCAAGGTAGTCGGCGCGCGTCTCGATGCCCTGGGCGACGGCGCGAGCGCCGTTGTCTCGGGCCAGTTCGACGATGCGTCGGCATACCGTCTGCTTCAGCCGATCGTCGGCGCAGCCCTTGACGTATTGCTGGTCGACTTTCAGTTCGACGAACGGGAAGCTCCGAAGCTCCAGCAGCGACGGCCATTCCGCGCCGACATTGTCGATGGCGATCGCGATATTGTGCAGGCGCAGCCGTCTTGCGGTGTCCACTGCGAGATCCGGATGGTCGACCACCTCGCTGCTGTTGATTTCGATCAAAAGTCCGCCGAACGCCGGGTGGGCGGGCATGGCGCGGCACAGATCGCGCACTGCCGCTGCGTCGTCGAAGAACGATATTGGCAGGTTGATCGAGAGGTCGACTGGACCCTGGCTCTCCAGCAGATAGCGCCAGTCCTCGATCGCGCGGCCGATCACGAATTCGGAAAGCTTGCAAAAATGCGGATCCTTGTCGTCGGGAATGAAGTAGGCCGGCGGGACGACGCCCCAGGCCGGATGCCGCATGCGGACCAGCGCCTCCGCTCCGCTGGGGACCAGCGTGCGGGTGTTGATCTTCTGCTGATACCACAATTCGAGCCAGCCAGCCTTCAACGCCTCGGCGACGTCGACGGCCGGGCTTGGCGCCGGCTCGGCAGGCAGCAGCGTCGCGAGGCTGGCGCGCAGGCTGGCTGCGCCGAATGGCGTGGGCAGGGAGGGCAGCATGGCAATGCCGTATTCTTCGCCAATCTGCCTGACCGCCTTAACCATGATCGTGTCGGGTTGACCGATCACGAGAACCTTGCCGCCGAAATCTTTCCGGACGATTGCCTCGAGAATTTCGCCGACATTGATCCCGTCGGCGCACACGCTGAGCACGATCAGGTCCGGCTGCTCCGCCTGCAGGATGCCTGCCAAATCGCCGGCCTGGCCGCATTCGCAGGTCACGAACCCGAGATCCTCGAGAGCGTCGGAAAGAAACAATCGCAGGTGCCTTTTGCTGTCGACGACGCACGCTCTGGGCGTCAGCTTCCGATGCCCAAAGTGCGCCGCGCGCGAATACTCGACTAAGTTGATTTGCTCCATGCCACCCTCCCGCTAGCTACCCCAACGCCAGTGGTACATCGGCGTTGCGGTCGCAATCATGGAATTTTGCGGCAGGTCACATGATTACTTCGGTAGGGTTAAAGCAGCCGACAAGAATAAAATTTTAGGGAAGCTGTTGCCGCGACGCAGCCAACCAGCGCTCCGGGCACTCGAGGGGGTCATTTCGTCGGCTTCAATGCGCTGATGCCCAGCTTGGGCAACATTTGATCAGCCTCGCGTGTTAACGCCTGTGGTTGCTCGCCGGCGCCGCGATGTTCGTGGCTCAGCGGACGTCGTCTGAACGCTCGCTCGCAGGCGCAGCAATGCCGAAATGCTCACGACCCTGGCCAAAAGAATGACCGCGGTCCTCGTCAGACCGCGGTCACTGATGATGCAAGCCGAACTAGCTTGAGCACGCTGCCTTAGCCGCCGATGCCCTTCTCCTTGAAGTACTTCAACGCGCCAGGATGGAATGGGATCGGCGAGCGGTCCTGCACCTGGTTGTCGAGCGAAAAACTCTCGGCTTCCTTGTGCACGGCAACAATGTCGGCCTTCTTCTCCACCAGCGTCTTGACGATGGTGTAGGCGTCCTCATTGCTCATCTTGTCGCCGGTGACGATCAGATTCCAGACTTCCGTGATGGAGTTGTCCTTGTCGTAGCCGGGATAGGAGCCCGCCTTGATCTTTCCGGGAGAATAGAGCTTACCGTATTTGGCATTCATCTTCTCGGCCAGATCGCCATGGTCGATCAGCTTCATCTTCAGGCCGGGCGTCGCCGCGAGATCAGTGACCGCAGCGGTCGGAATGCCGCCGACCCAGAAGAAGGCGTCGATCTTGCGGTCCTTGACCGCATTGACGGATTCGGCGACGCCGAGCCGCTCGCGCTTCATGTCCTTGTCCTTGTCGAGGCCGGCCGCCTCGATGACGCGAAATGCCATCACTTCGGTGGCGCTGCCGGGCGAACCGGTCGAAACGCGCTTGCCCTTGAGGTCTGCCATGGTCTGGATGCCGGTGCCTTCCACGGTCACCACATGCATGCGGTTCGGGTAGACCACGAGCAGCGCCTGCAGCGGCACCTTGCCGCTCTTGAACTTGTCCTGCCCTTGCAAAGCATCGAGCGCGGCATCGGCCATGGTGAAGGCAAGCTCGCTCTTCCCGGCGCCGATCAGCTTGAGATTGTCGACCGAGCCGCCGGTGACCTCGGCGGTGGCCTGCACGTTGGGCAGGTTCTTCGAGAGCACGTTGGCAACCGCGCCGCCGAGCGGATAGTAGACGCCGCCGGTGCCGCCGGTGCCGATCGACATGGTTTTCTGTTGCGCGTGGGCCGCGCCGGCAAAGGCGAGCCCCAGAGCCATCGCCAGCATCGCTGTGGTCTTTTTCATTTTTGTCTCCTCAATTGCTTCTTCTCTATGTTGTGACCGCAGGCCGCTCCGGCGACCGCGTTCTGGCCTGCCACAGCAATACGCCGAAACCGATGATCAGGCCCGGCACATAGGTGTAGCTGATATCACGTCCGGTGATCCATTCGACCATTGCCTCAATCAGGCTTGGGAACACCAGCAGCAATCCCGATAGCAGAAGCAGGCCGCGCTCGACCGCTGTATTTTGTCGCAGCGCCCAGTTCTGGGCAAACGCAGCCAGCGCCAGCAGCCCCAAGCTCGTCTTGATCGCGATTTCGAGAATGTCGACCCACGATCCGCCCTTGGGGATCGACATCAAGAGGCCGCCGCCCTGGGGATCGAGCACGAAGACGAACGGCACCAGGAACGCCGGTAGCGTGTATTTCCAGGATTGCAGCGTGGTCTTGTAGGGATCGCCGCCGGTGATGGCGGCCGCGGCGAACGGCGACAGCGCCGTCGGCGGCGAGACCTCCGACAGGACGGCATAGTAGAAGATGAACATATGCGCGGCGTAGTCAGGCACGCCGAGCTTGACCAGCGCGGGCGCGGCGATGACCGCGCAGATGATGTAGGACGCCGTCACCGGCACGGCGAGGCCGATAATCCAGACGATCAGCGCGGTGTAGATCGCGGTCAGCAACAGGCTGCCGCCGGCATAGGCGATGACGATCGACGAGAATTTGAGGCCGAGACCGGTCAGCGTCACGATGCCGACGACGATGCCGGCGCAGGCGCAGGTGGTCGCGGCATTGAGCGCGCCGATCGAGCCGTCGGCCAGCGCCTTCACCAGCTTGCTCGGCACCAGCGCGGTCTCCCGGCGCAGGAAGCTCAGCGCGAAGGTGACGAGGATGGCGTAGAACACCGATAGCGACGGCGAGTAGCCGATGACCATGAAAAAGACGACGGCGAGCAGCGAGATGAAGTGGAAGCCGTACCGCCTGGTCATTTGGCCGAGCGACATCTCGGGCGTGAAGGTCACGTTCTTGGCGTGGAATTTCTTGGCGTCCAGCTCGACCATGAACAAGAGCGACATGTAGTAAAGACAGGTCGGGATGGTCGCCATCCAGATGACGTCGAGATAGCTGATCTTGAGAAACTCGGCGATCAGGAACGCGGCGGCGCCGAGCACAGGCGGCGACAGGATCGCGCCCAGCCCGCCGGCGGCGAGCAATCCGCCCGCGGCGTTCCTCTCGAAGCCCGCCTTCGCCATCATCGGATAGGCCACCGTGCCGATCATCACGGTCGTGGCGACGCCCGATCCGGAGGGGCCGCCGAGCAGGAATGACGACAACACCACGGTACGGCCGGCGCTGTTCGGCTTGCCGCCCATCAAGGCCAGCGAGAAATCGATGAAGAATTTGCCGGCACCGGAATGCTGCAGGAATGCGCCGTAGATCGTGAACAGGATGATCAGCGTCGCCGACACGTCGACTGCGACGCCGAAAATGCCTTCCAGTGTGATAAAGAGGTGACCGACCAGGCGGTCCAGGTCGTAGCCGCGATGGGTCCAGGGCGCCGGCAAATAGGGGCCGAGCATCGCATAGGCGATGAACAGGATCGACACCACGGGCATGATTGCGCCGGTGGTGCGCCGCGTCGCCTCCAGCAGCATCACGATGAAAACGATGCCGACGATCACGTCCCAGCGATCGGGCGTGGTGGCGCGGTCGGTAAAATCCTCGCCACCCCACAGCGCGTAGATGACGGTCGCCACCGCGACGATCCCGGGAACGATGTCCCACCAGCGCACACGGTTGCGAAACCGCGTCGCCAGCGGAAACAGCAGGAAGCTCAAGATCAAGGTGAAGGCGACGTGGGTGTAGCGAAGCTCCTGGGTCGGAACGATGGCATAGGCCGCATAGAGGTGAAACAAGCTCATGACCACGGCAATCGTGGTCGAAATCCTTCCCGCCCACCCCATCAGGCGGTTGGTCGCGCCTTCTTCCGCCTCGATGTAGGCTTCCGCCTTGTGCAACGCTTCGTCCGAAACGGTGACGACCTCGTCATTGGGCGGCGTTGTCTTGTCTACGGCCATGCTTCCCCCGGGGACCGGTTAACTTTCCGGCCCGATTGCGGCGGGCCTCCTTCGCGGGCCGCATTCAGTCCGTTTTGGGTGGCGGTGGCAAGGGGCTTTTCGGCCTATGTCCAAGTCGCTGCTTTAGCTTTTCGGACAGGTTGACCCAGGGCCGCCGTCCGTCCAATTTCCCGCCCCAAAATTCGGATGCGCCGCGTTCGTGCGCGCTGCAATGCAACGACAACCCAAAGGAGAAGAAGTCGATGGAACGGCTCAAGGGCAAGGTGGCAATGGTGGTGGGCGCGGGATCGATCGGTCCCGGCTGGGGCAATGGCAAGGCGACCGCCGTCACTTTCGCGCGCGAGGGCGCCAGCGTGTTCTGCGTCGATCGCAATGCGGTTGCCGCAAAAGAAACCGTCAGCATCATCACGGGCGAGGGTGGCAAGGCGACCGCCTTCACCGCCGACGTCTCGCGTGAGACCGAGGTCGAGGCGATGGTGGCGGCGTGCCTGAAGGCCTATGGCCGCATCGACGTGCTCGACAACAATGTCGGCATCGCCGAAATGGGCAGCGTCGTCGAAGTGAACGAGGCAAGTTGGGACCACGTTTTCGCGGTCAATCTCAAGAGCGCCTATTTTGCCATGAAGCACGTCATTCCCGTGATGCAGAAGCAGGGCGGCGGCTCGGTCATCAACATCTCGTCGATCGCCTCGATCCGCCATCTCGGCATCTCCTACGTCACCTATGGCGCCTCGAAGGCGGCGATGAACCAGATGACGCGCACCACCGCCGTGCAATTCGCGAAAGACCATGTTCGCGTGAACTGCATCCTGCCGGGCTTGATGAAGACTCCGATGGTCGAGCATTCGGCCGGCCTTGCTGCAAGCTATTCGGCCGGCGACGTCGAAGCGATGTGGCGGGCGCGCGATGCGCAGGTGCCGATGGGGCACATGGGCGACGCCTGGGACGTTGCCAATGCGGCGCTATTTCTCGCTTCCGACGAATCCCGTTACGTCACCGGGATCGAGCTCGTGGTCGATGGCGGGATCACCGTGAAGTCGAGCTGACAGCGCTTCGGCGCTTACGTGAACGGCAGGATCATGATGGCGTTGTTGAGCCCCGCGCGCTCAATTCGGCCCAGTCCAGTTCCTCTTCGAGCTGATGAAATGCATCGTCGCCGATTTCCTCGGATTCCCTCAAATTGAGGATGGACTGCCGCGCAGCGTGGATCGCGCGGCGGCGCAGCGGGTCGGCCGGCAATTCGCCGCTGGCAAGGCCGCCATCGTCGCCGGCGCCGAGCAACAGCGCGCGGTATTCAAGCCGGAGCAACTCGGCTGCCTCGGATGGGTCGCCGTCGATTTCATCTAGCGCCGCCCGATAGGCTGCTGCCCGCGCGCGTGCGACTTCCGATGCCACCGGGTTCTCATCCCGCAACCGTAGCGCCGTGATCAGCGGCCGTAGTGTCAGGCCCTGAATCACAAGCGATCCCAGCACCGCCGTGAACGCCGTCAGCAGCATCAGATCGCGATAGGGAAAGTTTTCGGGCAGCGCGAATGCTGCCGCCAGCGTAACGATGCCGCGCATGCCGCACCAGGAGACGACTATGCCGCCCCGAACGGTGGGCGCGGTCATTGGCCGTTTCGAGCGGAAGCCGCGACGCGCGACCACGAGCCGCAGCGCCGCGCCGTACGACATCACCCAGGCGATGCGCGTCAGGATTACGATACCGAGCACGGCGGCGGCGACCAGACAATACTGCAACCGCACGGCATCATCGAGCCGTTCCCAAATCGGCCGCAACTGCAACCCGATCAGCACGAATGCCAGCACATTGAGGACAAAGACGGCGGTTTCCCACACCGCATAGGTGGGCACGCGCAGCCGCGCCGGCATTCGCGCCGGTGAGGTGCGCGCGAGCGTGATCGCATAGGCGACGATGGTGAGGATCCCGGACAGGCCGATATGCTCGGCGACGATCCATACCGTGAAGGTGCCGGCGAATTGCGTGATGATCGCGCTCGGTGCTTCCGTGATCCGCTGCGTCAACGGCATCCAAAGCCGAGCACACAGATAGCCAGCCAGCAGGCTTCCAACCAATGCGAATGCGATCGAGGGGGCGTGCTCACTCCATCTGAAATGATGGACCATCGCTACGCTAACGGCGACGCGATAGACCAACAGCGCGCTGGCGTCATTGAGCAGGCTCTCGCCTTCGAGGATCTTGAGCAGACGGTAGGGCAGGTTGACCTGACGCAGGATTGCCGTCGCCGCAGCAGCATCGGGCGGTGCGACGATGGCGCCAAGCGCGACCGCTGCGGCCCAGGGCATGTCGGGCAGAAGCCAGTGCACCAACACCGCGACCGACGCAGTGGTGAGGCCGACGGCAACGAGGACGAGCGTGGAGACCGGCAGCCAGTTGTTACGGAGGTCGCGCAGCGAGGTGTCGAAAGCCGCATCCAGCAACACCGGCGCCACGAACAGCGCCAGCGCCAGATCCGGCTCCAGTGTCCATTGCGGCCCCGAAGGCACGAATGCCAGGAGCATGCCGCCGAGCGCAAGAAATGTCGGGTAGGGTACCTTGAGCCGCCGCGCCAGCGCGGACAGCAGCACCGCGCCAAGCAGCAGCCCGATGATCCATTCAAATGCTTGCAATTCGGGATTCCCTGCCGGCCGAGATCAATGTCGCCATCAATCTAGCACCAAAACCGGCAGGTTTTCCCGGCTGAAGCTTGTCCTTGTTCGGAAGATCAGCTCAGCCTGGCAAGTTGTACTCGAAGCTACTGCGCCATCGCCAATATGCCGCCAGCAAAGGAATGCCACAGCGGCGTGACACTGATCGGCCAGTTCAGGAGTTTTACAGCGACTAGCGCAATGCCGCCGTAGACATAGACCGGATGCGGCCGGCCGCGCGTGCGCCAGTCGAAAATGATGGCGGCCACCAGCAGGAGATAGGCGACGAAGGCCGGCGGGATGGTCACGGGGACCGGCGGCGGGCCGAGTGACCCGGGAGGCGCCAGGAAAGTGAGAAACCAACGCGCGACCGCGGCGTCCAGGAGCGAAATGCTGGCCAGCAGCATCAGCCGCTTATGGGTTTCCGGCCGCCGGATGGCGGCAATCGCCAGCGTGAACACCACGGCAAAGAACAGAATTCCGCTGAGCGGGACGATCGCGAACGCGATTCCTTGGTCAGTCATTCCCGCCGCAGCGGAGCGCTTCATCGCGTTGACCGCGACCAGGAAGCCGAAAATTGTCATTGCGGTCGCCAGCGAGACGCCGATCATGCCGATGGCGCGGTGCCGGGCGACTTTGCCGGATGCGGCAAGCCAGCTCTGGAATGCAAAGTAAAGCGACCAGGCGAAAAACAGCAGGCCGTGAAAGTGCACGACGGGCGAGGCCGAGAACGATCGCTTCGCCATTGGCAGCCAGTAGGTCGGCGCGAAGCCGAGAAAGGCGACGGCCATGCAGGCTAGCGCCATGTAGAAGTAAAAGTAGCCGGTTTGGGATTGCGCGATGGCGCGCGACAGATTGAAGTCGGTCAGTGTGGTCATGGTTGTTGAGTCCGCGAGAACTGCAAAAGGTTCACAGCAGATTTTCTCACGGATCGTATTCTTCCGTCTGTGAAGAGGATTACGTTTCCCGCAGGGTCACGTTTCGGCCAAAATCCGTTCTCGTGCGAACAGGAAATTTGCAGGCAGCTTGTCGAAAACGCAGGTCGCTTGCTAGGATCGCGTAGCAATCGATAGTGCTTTTTCCGGATCAATTGATGCGAGGCAATCCCGATATCCGCAACCTGGTCGCGGCCTCTCTGCTGTGCATGGCGTTTGCGCATGATGCGTCGGCGACCGGGACCGAGCTGGCAAAGGATTTGCGGATCGATCCTGCGTCCTGTCTTGGCGCTGGCCTTGCGCATGATCACGACAGGACGGTGCATCTCTGCAGTGCGCTGATCGACAACGCAAAGACCGAAAAGGCCGACCGCATCAAGGCGCTGATTGCGCGTGCGACCGCCTATGAGCGCAAGGACATGATCGACCGTGCCATCGCCGATTATGATGGCGTGTTGCGGCTCGATTCTTCGCATGCCGATGTTCACAACGCGCGCGGCGAACTCTGGCGCAAGAAAGGTGATCTGCCCAAGGCGGTGGCCGATTTTGCCGCGGCAATCAAGCTGAACCCGGATCACGTCGTCGCAAGAGCCAACCACCGGGCGCTGGCGCAGGTGGCGGAGCGGCAGGGCGCGCTGAAGGCGGTCGCCGGCAAACCGAGCTTCAACTGTGCCACTGCCCGTCGGAAGGTGGAAAAGGCGATCTGCGACAATCCAGAACTCGCCGATCTCGATCGCGAGGTTCAAGCGGCCTATGTCAGGGCGGCCGCTGGAAAGATGACCCCACAGCAGGCACGCACGCTGCGGCGAGAACAGCAGGAGTATATCTCCCGGCGCAATGCGGAATACGGCCGGCCCGACTACGATCTGAAAAAGGCCATGCGCGACCGCCTGCAAAAGATTAATGGAATCGTCGGCTACTAGGTCGTTTGGCGGTCGAGCTATTCTTGGCTTGATCTGACGCGGCTTCCCGTGACAATGCGTTCAAGAAAACTGGCCTGCATTAGATCCCGGTCAGGGCAGGGCGCCTCGCGCCCGCCCATGTCTGGGGCCTGCGGAGCCAAGAATGCTTCGACCGGGAGTGCGCCATGAACACCCAGGACAACAGCCGTTACCACGAGGTCCATGCCCGCTCGTTGGCGGACCCGGAGGCATTTTGGGCCGAGGCCGCGCGCGAGATCGACTGGATCGAGCCGGCCAAGAAAATCTTCGACCCCTCGATGGGCGCGTATGGTAGCTGGTTCGCCGGAGGCGTGGTCAACACCTGCTACAACGCGCTCGACCGCCATGTCGCGGGCGGACGCGCCGACCAGGTCGCGCTGATCCACGATTCGCCGCTCACCAACACCATTTCGAAATTCACCTATGCCGAGATGCTGAAGGAGGTGCAGACGCTCGCCGCGGTGATGGCCGATTTCGGTGTCGCCAAGGGCGACCGCGTGATCATCTATATGCCGCTGGTTCCGGAAGCGGTGTTTGCGATGCTGGCCTGCGCGCGGATCGGCGCGGTGCACAGTGTAGTGTTCGGCGGCTTTGCCGCCAAAGAGCTCGCAACGCGAATCGATGACGCCAAGCCGAAACTGATCTTTTCGGCGAGCTGCGGGATCGAGCCCGGCCGCATCGTGCAATACAAGCCGCTGCTCGACGAGGCGATCAAACTCTCCAGTGTCAAACCGCAGGCCTGCGTCATCCTGCAGCGGCCGCAGCATCTTTGCGAACTCACGGCCGGCCGCGATCACGACTGGGCGGCGCTCCGCCGCGCGGCGCTCGACGCCGGCAAGGCCGCGCCGTGCACGCCGGTGCTCGCGACCGATCCGCTGTATATTCTCTACACGTCAGGCACCACGGGAATTCCGAAGGGCGTCGTGCGCGACAATGGCGGGCATCTGGTCGCGCTGAAATGGTCGATGTTCAATCTCTACGGCGTCAAGCCGGGCGAGGTCTGGTGGTGCGGCTCCGACATCGGCTGGGTCGTCGGCCACAGCTACATCGTCTACGGCCCGCTGATCCATGGCGCCACCTCGATCATGTACGAGGGCAAGCCAATCGGCACGCCCGACGCCGGCGCGTTCTGGCGCGTCATTTCCGAGCACAAGGCGGTCGCCCTATTCACCGCGCCGACCGCGTTCCGCGCCATCCGCAAGGAAGACCCGGACGGCGCCTTCATCCGCAAATACGATCTGTCGAAATTCCGCACGCTGTTTCTGGCCGGCGAGCGCGCCGATCCGCCGACGGTGGAATGGGCGGAAGCGCAGTTGAAGGTGCCGGTCATCGATCATTGGTGGCAGACCGAGACCGGCTGGTGCATCGCCGGCAATCCGGTGGGCCTTGGCATGTTGCCGGTCAAGCACGGCTCGCCGACCGTGCCGATGCCGGGCTATCAGGTCGACGTGGTCGACGAGGCCTCCAAGCCGGTCGCTGCGGGTACCATGGGTTCGATCGTGATCAAGCTGCCGATGCCGCCCGGCTGCCTGCCGACGCTGTGGCAGCAGGACGAGCGCTTCAGGGAAGCCTACCTCACCGAATTCCCCGGCTACTACAAGACCTCGGATGCCGGCTACAAGGACGAGGACGGCTATGTGTGGGTGATGGGTCGTACCGACGACATCATCAATGTCGCTGGCCACCGCCTTTCCACCGGCGGTATGGAGGAAATTCTGGCCTCTCACGATGATGTCGCCGAATGCGCCGTGCTCGGCATCAAGGACGCGATCAAGGGCGAGGTACCTTGCGGCTTCCTGGTGCTGAAGGCCGGCGTGACGCGAGCTCCGGCCGAGATCGAAAAGGAGATCGTGGCGCTGGTGCGCGAAAAACTTGGTCCCGTCGCAGCCTTCAAGCTGGCGATCACGGTGGGGCGCCTGCCGAAGACGCGCTCGGGAAAAATCCTGCGCGGCACCATCAAGAAGATCGCCGACGGCGAAAGCTGGACCATGCCGGCCACCATCGAGGACCCCAAAGTGCTCGACGAAATCGGCGACGCGCTGAAGGGCAGGGTGTGAGTGAACTCACCGTCGTTCCGGGGCGATGCGAAGCATCGAACCCGGAACCTCGAGATTCCGGGTCTGGTCCTTCGGACCATCCCGGAATGACGGTTCCTCGGGCTTGACCCGGGCATCCATCATCGTCAAAGCAGGCTGCCATTATTTCGATGGATTGCCGGCTCATCCCGATCAAATCGGGGACGCGTGCCCGGCAATGATGAAACCTGGAAGGGACAGAGCATGCGACGTAACCTGCCACTCGCATTCCTCCTCATCGCACCACTGCTCGCGGGCTGCCTCGAACGCGGCCAGCCGACCATGGTCGACACCAGCGCCGATGATGACGCGTTCTGTCGCTCCAACAATGTCGCGCCGGGCTCGAACGACTACGTCATCTGCCGCAAGAACCGCGACGTCCAGCGCGCCAATGCCAACGCGCGTACCGACCGCGCCCAGCGCAATCTCGCCGAGCAGATGCTGAACAATCCGACGAGGCCGTGATCAGGAGGTCCGTATGAACGAAGATGTCTTCAACGTCAGCCTGCGCAAATTTCTCAAGCAAGTCGGCGTCACCTCGCAGCGTGAGGTCGAAAAGGCCGTGCGCGATGCCATCGAGTCGGGAAAGCTGAAGGGCCATGAAAAGCTGCCGGCAAAGATGGTTCTCACGATCAGCGGCATCGGCCTGTCGCATGAGATTGACGACGAGATCGAGCTGGGCTGAGCGGTTTCTTCGGGACCTTGCCATTGCAGGCGAAGCCCCTGTTGGGGCAGCGCACGGCCGTTGCGCAAGAAAGATACCTTGCAGTAACGGCCTGTCCTGCCACCGCCGCGCACGTTTCGAATCGGTGCTATAAGAGCGGTATGGAACAACTTGCAATCAAACTGCTGGGGTTTGCCGCCGCAACCTGCACGACCCTCGCTTATGCCCCGCAGTTCATCAAGGTCTGGAGAACCCGCTCCACGGAGGACATTTCACTGGGCATGTTCCTCGTCATGCTGCTCGGGCTCGTGCTTTGGCTGCTGTACGGCCTGTTTTCCGGTGATGTCCCGCTCATCATCGCCAATGCGATCACGATCGTCCTGGCCGGCGGAATCCTGTTCATGAAGCTGAAATACGGCTGACCCCCAAACAAAAAACGCGGCAGGTTGCCCCGCCGCGTTCGACATCAGCCGTAGCCGATAACTTCTACTCTTCCTCGTCCTGCCTCTTGCCGCCGATATTTTTCAGCTTGGCGAACACGGCATCGACGTTGAGGTCGTCCTCCGACTTCTCGCTCGGCTCGAATTCCGGCTCCTTCTTCGTGGTCTCGGAGGCCGGCAGCAGGGTGGCGCCGCCGTAGGCTGCGGGCACCGGCTTCTCCTTCGCCGCGCGTTGCACCTCGAAATCGAGCTCGATCTGCGAGCACAGGCCGAGCGTCACCGGATCCATCGGGGTCAGCGTCGAGGCGTTCCAGTGGGTGCGGTCGCGGACTGAGGCGATGGTGGTCTTGGTGGTGCCGACCAGACGCATGATCTGCGCGTCCTTCAGTTCGGGATGGTTGCGGACCAGCCACAGGATCGCGCTCGGCCGCTCGTGGCGGCGCGACACAGGGGTATAGCGCGGGCCTTTCTTCTTGGCGGCCGGCGGCAGCACCACCTTGCTCTCGCCGAGCTTGAGGCGGTAGTTCGGGTCCTTTTCGCCCTTTTCGATCTCGTCGCGGGTCAATTGGCCGGTCGAAATCGGGTCCATGCCCTTGATGCCCTGGGCCGCATCGCCGTCGGCGATGGCGCGGACCTCAAGGGGGTGCATTTTGGTGAAATCGGCCACCTGGTCGAAGGTCAAAGCGGTATTATCAACCAGCCACACGGCCGTCGCCTTGGGCATCAGCGGTGCATTGCTCATGGCAAATCTCCTTTATGCCTCGCCCACCTCTTTCGGAGGCGAAGCCTGTGGTCATCGGTGATGACGGGAATTCAACGCCTATATAGGCCTTCCGGCCCCACTGGCGCAATGGTCTGCTAAAGTGCCTTGACACAGGCCGAAAGCAGTCCCAAGTCCTTATCCGAATTGGCCGTTCCCTGCCCGCCGGCAAGGGGTGATTCGGTCCCGAGATAGCGCCCCATGCCAGCCAAACCAGACCTCAGAATCGTGCTTTGTTCTCCCCGCGGCTTCTGCGCCGGGGTGGTGCGGGCCATCGATACCGTAGAGCGGGCGCTCGCCATTTATGGCGCCCCCGTCTATGTCCGGCACGAGATCGTGCATAACCGCTACGTGGTCGACAGCCTGAAGACCAAGGGCGCGATTTTCGTCGAGGAACTCGCCGAAATCCCCGACAATACCAATGCGCCGGTGGTGTTTTCGGCCCACGGGGTTCCCAAATCGGTTCCGGCGGACGCCCGCGCCCGCAATTTCTTCTCGCTGGACGCGACCTGCCCGCTGGTCACCAAGGTGCATCGCGAGGCAGCGATCCACTTCAAGCGCGGCCGTGAAATCCTGCTGATCGGGCATTCGCATCACCCCGAGGTGGTCGGCACGCTCGGCCAGTTGCCAACGGGCGCGGTGACGCTGATCGAGACCGCTGAGGATGCCAAGACGTTCGCGCCGAAGGATCCCAACAACCTCGCTTTCGTGACCCAGACGACGTTGTCGATCGACGACACCGCCGAGATCGTAGCTCTGCTCAAGGAGCGCTTCCCGAACATCAACGGCCCGCACAAGGAAGACATCTGCTACGCCACCACCAACCGCCAGCTCGCGGTGAAGAAGGTGGCGCCGGTGGTCGATGCCCTGATCGTGGTCGGTGCGCCGAACTCGTCGAACTCGCAGCGCCTGCGCGAGGTCGCCGAGCGCGAGGGCTGCCCGGTCTCGGTGCTGGCGCAGCGCGCCTCAGATCTGGACTGGTCTCGCTTCGAGGGCATCAAGAGCCTCGGCATCACGGCAGGCGCGTCCGCGCCGGAAGTAATCGTCGAGGAAATCATGGGCGCCTTCGCCGAGCGCTTCGAATTGCATGTGGAGACGGTGTCGGCCGCGGAGGAGAATGAATTCTTCCCGCTGCCGCGTTCGCTGCGGCCTGAAGCTGCCGCCGAGTAGTCGCGATGGCGGTTTATACCGACGTCGCCGCCGAAGACCTCGCGGATTTCCTCAAGGGCTACGAAATCGGCGAATTGCTCTCCTACAAGGGCATCGCCGAAGGCGTCGAGAATTCCAATTTTCTGCTCCATACCAGCAAGGGCGCGTTCATCCTCACGCTCTATGAAAAGCGCGTGGCGGTGGACGATCTGCCGTACTTCCTGTCGCTGATGGCGCATCTGGCCGAGCGCGGCGTGCGTTGCCCGCAGCCCGCCCGCAACCGCAAGGGCGAAGTCTACAGCGAACTGGCCGGGCGTCCCGCGGCGATCATCAACTTCCTCGAAGGCATGTGGCCGCGGCGGCCCAACGCCGCGCATTGCACCGGCGTCGGCGGGGCGCTCGCAAAGATGCATCTGGCGGGCCGCGACTTCCCGATGTTCCGCAAGAACCCGTTGTCGGTCGAGGGCTGGCGGCCGCTGTTCGATCTCGCTGCACCGCGCGCCGACAACGTCGCGCCTGGCTTGCAGGACTTCATCGCGCGTGAGCTCGATCACCTCGAGGCAAGCTGGCCGAAAGATCTGCCGCTCGGCGTCATCCACGCCGACCTGTTTCCCGACAATGTCTTCTTCCTCGGCGACAAATTGTCGGGCCTGATCGATTTCCCGTTTTCCTGCAACGACATCCTGGCCTACGACGTCGCGATCTGCCTGAACGCGTGGTGTTTTGAGCCGGATCATTCGTTTAACGTCACCAAAGCGCGGGCGCTGCTCAACGCCTATGGCCGCGAGCGGCAATTGTCTGATACCGAGCAGGAAGCGCTGCCGCTGCTCGCGCGCGGCTCGGCGCTGCGCTTCCTGCTGACGCGGCTGGTCGATTTTCTCAACGTGCCGCCGGGCGCGCTGGTAAAGCCGAAGGACCCGCTCGAATACGTCCGCAAGCTGCGCTTCCACCAGAGCGTTTCCAGCGTGCGCGATTACGGCCTGACCCACCCCGGATTTGCCGCTTGAGCGAATTGCCTCACGTGACGGTTTTCACCGATGGCGCCTGCTCGGGCAATCCCGGCCCCGGCGGTTGGGGCGCGATTCTGAGGTTCGGCGACAAGGAGAAAGAACTGAAGGGCGGCGAGCCGCACACCACCAACAACCGCATGGAGCTGATGGCGGCGATCTCGGCGCTGGAAGCACTGAAGAAGCCGTGCGTCGTCGATCTCACCACCGACAGCCAGTATGTCCGCCAGGGTATCAGCGGCTGGATCCATGGCTGGAAGCGGAACGGCTGGCGCACCGCAGACAAGAAGCCGGTCAAGAACGTCGATCTCTGGCAGCGCCTCGACGCCGCGCTGAAACCGCACCAGGTGCGCTGGCACTGGATCAGGGGCCACGCCGGCCACGCCGAAAACGAGCGCGCCGATCAATTGGCGCGCGAGGGCGTGGCGATGGCGAGGTTGCAGGAAAGAGTGGGGAAGTAGGGTGCCTCTTCCCCTCTCCCCTTGTGGGAGAGGGTGGATCAATCGCGCAAAGCGCGATTGAGACGGGTGAGGGGTTCTCTCCGCGGGTATGCGTCCCTAGTCTGAAACGTCTGCGTCCGCGGAGAGAACCCCTCATCCGGCGCTTCGCGCCACCTTCTCCCACAAGGGGAGAAGGGAAGAAGCCGTGCCACATCCTCCCGTCATCGTCACCCTCGAAGGCGGGTGACCTAGTATTCCAGCGATGTTGAGAAAGGCCGAGAAGCCGCGGCGTACTGGATCGCCCGGTCAAGCCGGGCGACGACAGCGTTGTTGTGGGGACTTCATTGCGACACGACGCGCTTCGGATTAGAGCTGCCCCAGCAGCGTATCGCCGCCGGAAACTTCGACCTTGCCCGGCGCGGGCTCGAGGTTGAGCTTCTTCACCACGCCGTCTTCCACCAGCATCGAATAGCGCTTGGAGCGGATGCCGAGGCCATTGCCGGAGGCATCGAGCTCCATGCCGATCGCCTTGGTGAAGTCGGCATTGCCGTCGGCGAGGAATACGGCTTCGTCGCGCTGGTCAGTGTCGCGCTTCCACGCATTCATGACGAAGGCGTCGTTGACGGAGACGATGGCGATCGTGTTCACGCCCTTGTCCTTGATGGCATAGGCGTTGAGGAAGATGCTCGGCAGGTGCATCTTGTGGCAGGTGCCGGTATAGGCGCCGGGCACCGCAAACAGCGCCACCTTCTTGCCCTTGAAAATGTCGTCGGTGGTTTTGACCTGCGGGCCTTCCGCCGTCATCACGCGAAACTTGGCTTCCGGCAGCTTGTCGCCAACTTGGATCGTCATCGTCTATTCTCCCTCAATGAGCGGGTATTTCTTAGACCGGGCAGGTAGCCGGCACAATATTCGTCAGGCTCGAAACGGCAACGGTTGAGACCGTTCACGCTTGCGTCATCACGGCGAAAAGCCGCCTTCATCGAGGAATGTCTGCTCCTCCGGCGTAGTAGCGCGGCCCAGAAGGTGGTTGCGGTGGGGGAAGCGGCCGAAGCGCCGGATGATATCGGCGTGGTGCTCGGCCCATTTCAGGCTTTCGGTATGGCCGGCCGCGCGTGACAGTTCGATGCAGCGCAACTGGTCGCCCAGGTGCTCCGAATGCATGAAAGGCAGATAGAGGAATTCGCGCAAAGCGGGATCGATCCGCGCGTCGACGCCGCGATCGACGGCGCGGTGCGCCACCTCGCGCGCGAGGCGGTCGCTGGCGTAGGTTCTCGCGTCGCCGCGGAACATGTTGCGGGGAAACTGGTCGAGCACGATGACGAGCGCCAGCGCGCCGTCATCGCTCGTTTCCCACGACGATAGCTCGCCCGCCGCCGCTCTCTGCCAAAGGCTGAGAAAGCGCCGGCACACCTCCGCATCGAAAGCGTCGTCGCGCGTGTACCAGCGATCAGGGCCGGCGTCGCGCCAGAAGGCCAGAATGTCGGCTGGTGCGACGTTAGTCTCCGTCATGTCAAGCGGTCCGCGTGCGCCTTACGCCGCGGCCTTCTTCTCGTCGCGCAGTTCGCGGCGCAGGATCTTGCCGACATTGGTCTTGGGCAAATCGGTCCTGAACTCGATCTGCTTGGGGACCTTGTAGGCGGTGAGCTGCGTGGTGCAGTACTTGATGACGTCATCGGCCGATAGGTTTGGGTCCTTCTTGACGATGAAGGCCTTCACTGCCTCGCCCGACTTCGAATCCGCCACACCGATCACGGCGCATTCGAGCACGCCTGGATGCCCCGCGATCACTTCCTCGATCTCGTTCGGATAGACGTTGAAGCCCGAGACCAGGATCATGTCCTTCTTGCGGTCGACGATCTTGGTGTAGCCGCGTTCGTCCATGACGCCGATGTCGCCGGTGCGGAAGAAGCCGTCCGCGGTCATCACGTTCGCGGTCTCTTCCGACCGATTCCAGTAGCCGGCCATCACCTGCGGTCCCTTGGCGCAGATCTCGCCCGGCTGGCCGAGCGGCACTTCCTTGCCGTCGTCGTCGCGGATCGAGATGTAGGTCGAGGGCACGGGAATGCCGATTGAGCCGGAGAACTGATCGGTGTCCGCGGGGTTGCAGGTCAGCACCGGCGAGGTCTCGGACAGGCCATAGCCTTCCGACAGCGCGCAGCCGGTGACCTTCAGCCATTTCTCGGCGACCGCCTTTTGCGTCGCCATGCCGCCGCCGAAGGAGGTCTTCAGCTTGGAGAAGTCGACCTTGTCGAAGCCGGGTGCGTTGAGCAGGGCATTGTAGAGCGTGTTGACCGCCGGGAAGCTGTTGACCTGGTATTTCATCAATTCCTTGATGAAGCCCGGTATGTCGCGCGGATTCGGGATCAGGAGGTTGACGCCGCCGGCCCGCACCGCCATTAGGAAGCACGCCGTCAGTGCGAAGATGTGATAGAGCGGCAGCGCACAGACGATGAAGAGCTGGTCGACATGCGGCGGCTTCTTCAGCGCCGGCTGCAGCCAGGCGTCGTTCTGCAGCACGTTGGCGAGAATGTTCTTGTGCAGCAACGTCGCGCCCTTGGAGACGCCGGTGGTGCCGCCGGTATATTGCAGGAAGGCGACGTCATCGCGATTGAGCTGCGGCTTATTGAGTTTCATGCTGCGGCCGGCGGCAAGCGCCTCGTTGAACGAGACCGAGCCTGGAAGCGACCAGGCCGGCACCATCTTCTTCACTTTTCGGACCACCAGATTGACGATCACGCCCTTGAAGCCGAGCAGGTCGCCCATGCTGCCGACGATCACGTGCTTGACCGAGGTCCGCGCGATCACCTGCTGCACCGTGGTGGCGAAATTCTCCAGCACGATGATCGCTTCGGCGCCGGAATCCTTGAGCTGATGCTCGAGCTCGCGCGGCGTGTAGAGCGGATTGACATTCACCACGGCATATCCCGCGCGCAGCACGGCGGCGGTCGAAATCGGATATTGCAGCACGTTCGGCATCATCAGCGCGACGCGGGCGCCCTTTTGCAGGCCCTTGCTCTGCAGATAGGCGCCGAGCGCGGCCGACATCTCGTCGAGGTCGCGGTAGCTGATCGACTTGTCCATGCAGATGAACGCCTTGCGATCGGCGAACTTCTTGAAGCTTTCTTCCAACAGCTCGACCAGCGACGAGTACTGGGTAACGTCGATATCGGCTGGCACGCCGGCCGGATATTGCTTGAGCCAGATCCGCTCCATGGTATCTCCCCTCTGCTTCCGAGCCCGGCTCTGATTGCATCAGATCCGTGCTCCAATTTTTGTTTGACGCGTTTTCTTCATGCGAACCGGTACCCACTTCGCTTGAAAACGCTATGGCTCCCTGTTTCTCGGCCGGGCATGCCTTGTTTTGGGCAGTATTGTGAATGCCGCCGCCGATGGCAAGCGGCTGCGCGCTATCGACGCATTTCGGCGATCTGGAATCGTTCGGCCGAACGGCAGGAAAGCTGCCTAATTACGTGGCTCCGCGGCCCGTTAACCAGCCGGCTTGTTTTCGCCTTTGGGTTTAGCGGCGGCGTTCGGCTTGGCCGGCTTCGGCGCGGGTTTGTCTCCGACGGCGACGGGCTTGGCGGCCGGCTTTTTGTCGGCGGAAGCTGCCGGCTTTTTCTCGGCCGTGGCCGTGGCGGCCGGCTTTCTCTCGGCAGTGGCGGCCGGCTTGGCGGCAGCCTCCGGTTTGGCGGTCGCATGCCGGACTGCAGCAGGCTTGGCTGCCGGCTTCGCGCTGGCTTCGGCCTTTGGTGCTGCGTCAGGCTTCTTCGCTGCAATCGTCGATTTCTTGCCGCGCTTGGCCGGCGTCTGCTTCTCGGCATCCGCCGCAACGGCGGCGATCAATGCCGGGCCGGTCTTGGTTGGACCGGTATAGACCGGAACAGGCTCGGACGGCTCTGCCGCGGCCGCCAGCAGATCCGCAGGTTTGACCGGGTGGTGCTGCAGCCCCGCCGTAAAGAAGTTCACCGCACTCTCGCCGGCCGATACATTGCCGTTGGAGGCCACGATGTCCGGGTCCTCGTCGGTGGCCGGCCGCTTGCGCTTGCCGTTGCACATCTCGTCGCGCAGGTTCGGCGGCGTCGCATCGACCGGAATCAGTTTGTCGACGGTGCCGAGCGCGGGCGTCAGCCAACCCAGTCCGTTGCCGAAGCCGCGCTCCAGCAATTGCGCTGCACGAATGGCCCGCGCCTGGCCTGAGGATGCGCCGAGCACGACGGCGATCAGCCGCTTGCCGTTGCGCGTGGCGGACGCGACCAGATTGTAGCCGGAAGCGCAGATGAAGCCGGTCTTGAAACCGTCGGCGCCGGGATAGCGCCCGATCAGCTTGTTGAAATTTTGGGTCACCCTGCGGCCGTAGCGGATCGAGGGGATCTGCATGAAGTATTCGTATTCGGGCAGGTCGCGAATGACGGCGCGTGCCAGGATCGCGAGATCGCGCGCCGAGGTGACCTGTCCGTCTGCCGGCAGGCCGTTGGGATTGACATAACTCGTCTGCGTCATGCCGAGCCGCAAGGCGGTCTGGTTCATGATCGCCGAGAAACCCTCGACCGAGCCGCCGACGCCTTCCGCGAGCACCACGGCCATGTCGTTGGCCGACTTCACCATCATCATCTTGAGCGCGTTGTCGATGGTGACCTGGGTGCCGGGAGGAAAACCCATCTTGGACGGCGACTGCGAGGCGGCGACCGGCGACACTGTCAGGAGCGTGTCGAGCGACAGTCGTCCTTCCTTGACCGCCTTCAGCGTGACGTAAGCCGTCATGATCTTGGTCACCGAGGCGGGATACCAGGGCATGGTGGCGTTGTCGGCCTGCAGCACCTTGCCGGTATCGGCTTCCACCACCAGCAGCGCTTCGGCGTGCACGGCGCGCGGCGTTATGACGGCAAGCGCCGTCGCCAGCAAAATCAGGTTCAATGAGGAAGCGCGAAGCAACGGGCGAAGAAGATGCACTTTTCCGTTCCGGTCCTTTGAGACCCGCCTTCGAAAAGGAGAGGTCCTTAAATCAAATGTTCGGGTTTCAAGCGTGTCCGGCGCCGTCGCATTGCGACAGCTCGCAAACCTATACCGGCTTGGCGATTCAGAACAGAGGCCCGGCGATTTAATCGTGGACGAAGTAGGCGCAATTTCGGCGATAATTGAACCGTAACAGATGCTTGCCGGCCTATTTTACCTTGATGCCGGCCTGCGCATTCTCCTGCACCATGAACTGGGCCTTGGCAAGTTCCGCGAAGCGACCGCCCATGGTCACCAGTTCATCGAAAGTTCCGCTTTCGATCACCCGCCCGTTGTCGAACATCAGAATGCGAGTCGCGTTGCGAATGGTCGAAAGCCGGTGAGCGATTACAAAGGTGGTGCGGCCTTTCATCACCTCGTCGAGCGCCGCGTTGACCTTGGCCTCGGTGACGGCGTCGAGCGCGCTGGTCGCCTCGTCAAGAATCAGGATCGGCGGGTCTTTCAGCAGCGCGCGGGCGATCGACAGGCGCTGCCGCTCGCCGCCGGACAGCATGCGACCGCGCTCGCCGGCATGGGTCTCGAATTTCTTCTCGCTGCGCTCGATGAATTCCAGCGCCTGCGCGCGGCTCGCGGCGATGCGCATTTCCTCGTCGGTCGCATCCGGCTTGCCGACGAGCAGATTGTCCGCGATCGAGCGGTTGAACAGCAGCGCCTCCTGGAACACCACGCCGATGTTTCGCCGCAGCGCCGTCAGCTTCAACGCGCGAATGTCCATGCCGTCGATCTTGATGATGCCGGACTGCGGATCGAAGGCACGGTGCAACAGCGCAATCGCCGTCGACTTGCCGGCCCCGGTCGGGCCGACCAGGGCGATGGTCTGCCCGGGCAGAGCGGTAAACGAAACGTCTTCGACCGCGGGCCGTTTGCCGTCATAGGAAAACGACACGTCGTGGAATTCGACGAGGCCGGAAAGCCGTCCGGTATCGACCGCTCCGGGCCGGTCGCGCACCGCGGGTACAGCATCCAGCACGTCGAAGAATTCCTGCAGCCTTGGGGCCTCCATGAACACGCTGTTGATGAAGCTCACCACCTGTTCCAGCTTCTGGATCAGCATGGTCGCGAAGCTGACAAACATCACGATCTCGCCGACCGTCGTCTGTCCCTGCGCGTGCAGATAGATGCCGACGGTAAAGATCGCGAGCACGGTGATGGTGGTGGAAGCGCGGGTGATGACGGTGACCAGCGCCCACCAGCCTAGCACCGGCATCTGCGCGGCGAGCAGCTTGTCGGCGACGAAGCGCAGGCCCTGAACTTCCGCATCGATCCGCACGAAGCTCTGCACCAGCGCGACGTTGCCGAGCGCATCGGACGCGCGCGCCGAGAGATCGCTGTACTGCGCCTCGACGTCACTCTGCATGCCGTAGGTCTTGCGCACGACAAACGTGGTCAGCACCGTGAACACCACGCACAGGACGAACAACAGGATCGCCAGCCGCCAGTTGATGTAAAGCGCCAGCGGCAGCAGCACGACCAGCGACAGAATCGCCGCAAAATGCTCGCGGAAGAAGGCGAGCCAGAGCCGCCACAGCGAGTCGGTGCCGTTCAACATCACCTTCATCAGCCGGCCCGAATGGGTGCCGGTATGGAAGGTCAGCGGCAGTTGCATGATGTGCTCGAAGTAATCGGTCAGCACCACTTGGCGCTGGCGGTGTGCCAGCTTGTCGGCATGGAGCGCGACGAGCGCGCTGCACGCGATGGTGAACAGGCCGAACGCCACCCAGGCGGCCAGCAGCGGCCAGGCCGAGTTCGAGGCCAGCATTCCGCTCTGCGGCTTGCCCGAGAGCACGTCGACGATCTTGCCGAACAGCACCGGCTCGGCGAATTGCGCCCCAGCCAGCAAGAGATTGGCAACGGCGAGAATCCAGCCCAGCCGCGCCTCCTTGCCGAGCAGCTCAAGGACACGGGTGTAAAGGCGCAGCATGGACATCAGATGAGGACTCGCAAGGCGATTCAATCGCCCATTGTAAACTGGGATCGCTCGGGACGACTAGTGAGGCAGGCGCATTCGTCAGGAGTGAGGTAGGCGACTTCGGCAGGCAGTTGAGCAAGCGGCACCCCTCTCCCTAACCCTCAAGGGGAGAGGGAACCCATCCGCCGGTGCTTCCCTTACGTGTTTGCAACTTCAGCACAGCAACGCGAAGTGAGGTGAGCACGCTGATCAGGCTCCCTCCCCCTTGCGGGGGAGACGACGCGGCGGTTCAATTAATCAACCGGTTGTTGAGCGGGGGCAAAAACTGGTCGTCGAAAATGTCGGACGCCTGCGGCCGCTTCTGAAACTTGAAGTCGTCCGCGACCTGATCGATCGAGCGTTCGAAGCGTGCCGGATCGATGGCGCCGATGCCGTTGCGTTTCACTTCGCTGGTGAGGACGTAGTCGCGCAGGATGCTTTGCAGCCGCTCGAGTTCGAGGTCCTTCGAGCCGCCGTCCATGCGATTTGCGACCTCGGTTGCGGCGCGTTCGGGGTCTTTGACCGTGAGATGCAACCCGCCGATGACGGCCCGCACGAATCCTTTCACTGCCTCGGGCTTGGCGGCCGCCAGCCCCGGATTGGCGATAATAGCGAAACCGTAGGCTTCACAGCCATAGTCGGCGAATTTCAGCACCGCCAGATCGTCGGCAGGCACGCCGCGATCCCTGAGATTGATCGCCGACAGATAGGAGAATCCGGTCACGGCATCGATCTGGCCCGCCGACAGCATCGGCTCGCGCACCGCGGCACTGATGCTGCTCTGCTTCACGCTCTTGATCTTGATGCTGTTCTGGTGCGCTACCGCCGGCCACAGCCGGCCCGACAGGTCGCCTTCGGCGACGCCGAGAGTCTTGCCCTCAATATCGGTCAGCGCGCGGATGCCGCGGCTCTTGCGAGCGATGATGGCATAGGGCGCCTTGTTGAACAGCACGAACACGGCCTTGATCCTGGGGCCGCCCTGCTTGTCCTTGTCGCGAAACCGCATCAATGCGTTGATGTCGACGACGGCAAAATCGCTGGTGCCTGCCGCGACCCGTGCAATCGCGTCCGGCGATCCGCTGGCGATGTTGATCGTGACCGCAAGCGCCTCAGCGCTGAACAGGCCGCCGGCGGCCGCCATCACGAACGGCGCCGCCGCGGCATCGATCGGACGATCCAGCGAAAACTGGATTGCGAGCGGAGGCCGAGGTTCGTCGGCGGCAAGGGCGCTATTCGCTGACAAGCCCGCAATGGCGCACAGCCCGGCAAGGAAAGCCAAGAGAACGCTCAGGCGAGAGCGGATGGCGTTGGTCCTGATCGCACGCATTGAGATGACATCAGCAAGAGGTGGGACAAGTTGCCGCTGCGGCGATGTCGGTTTCGTGACATCGCCGACGGCAGACTTGGCCTTTAGGCGAGCCATTGTGCAGCATCTAACCTGAATGGTCGATGACTGCCACGATTTTGCCAGGGATCGTTCAGCCGCCGTTCGGATTCGGGAACCTAGTATCCGTTCGGTGGTTAGCTATCGAAGGCCTGTCAGGCCAGCTTCCACGGAGGATGTCGAGATGTTTGCGCAAAAGGGTGTGTTTTCATCGATCGGCCGCGCCAGCGCGGTGGCGACGGTTGTGGCCGTTGCACTGACGGCAGTCGCGCCGACGACCACGGCATTCGCGGGCTCCGCACCGTCGAGCAAGGGCGTGACGGCCTCAACCGGGACCAGCGACGCGACCGATATTAGCGCCCGCCGCAGGTACTATCGCGGTGGCGGTGGCGCGGCGGCAGCGGCGGCCTTTGCCGGCATCGTCGGTACGGGACTTGCGATTGCGGCCACCCAGAACCGCCGCGATTACTACTATGATCGCGGCTATGGCTATTATGGTGGCGGCCCGGTCTATTACGGTAGCCCGTATTATTACCGGCCTCGCGCCTACTATTATGGCGGCGGCCCCTACTATGGCGGCTGGTAAACGCGACCGCTAAAATGTCATCCGTTCAATATGAATCCACCGGTCGCCCCCGGCCGGTGGATTTTTATGGTTGCAGAGGTGGCCGTTAACACGCCGGCCATGGCTTTGCATTAGGCTCGGAGAATGAGTGATTCGCTCGAACGGCTTTATCAGGCTGTCCTCGCGGCCAGGGATCTCGATCCGGCAACGTCGCGCACGGCCCGGCTGTTTCAGCGCGGCCCCTCCAAGATGGCCAAGAAGCTCGCCGAGGAAGCCATCGAAGTCGTGATCGATGCCGTCAACGGCAAGACCGACGCGGTGGTCCGCGAGAGCGCCGACCTGCTCTATAACCTGACCGTGCTGTGGGCATCGGCCGGCGTGAAGCCGGAGGACGTCTGGCGCGAAATGGAGCGGCGCGAGGACCTGCTCGGCATTGCCGAAAAGCTGCCAAAGCCCGTCAAGTCGCCGAAAACGGCGCCAACCAAGCCGCTGCCCAAGGCGGCGGCAGGCCCCGCAGTCCGGCGGCGAATTGTCGCGCTGGAAGGCCGTTCCTTACGCAAGCGGTAGCAAATCCTCTCAAATTCCGTCGTTTTCCGGCATGGACAAATCCGCTCCATGATGGTTGATGCGTCCATGCTCAAACGGACCTACGATTGGTGTATCAACGCCGCCGACAAGCCCTATGCGCTCTGGATCATGGCGGCGGTGTCTTTCGCGGAAAGCTCGTTCTTCCCGATCCCGCCCGACATCATGCTGCTGCCGATGTCGCTGGCGCAGCCGAAGAAGGCGTGGTGGTTCGCGACCGTCTGTACCATCGCATCCGTTGCCGGCGGCGTGGTCGGATACGCCATCGGTGCGTTGCTCTATGACTCGGTTGGGCACTGGCTGATCACGATCTACGGTCTCAGTGACAAGGTCGAAACCTTCCGCGCCTCCTATGCCGAATGGGGCGCGGTGATCATCCTGCTGAAGGGGCTGACGCCGATCCCCTACAAGCTCGTCACCATCACCTCGGGGTTTGCCGGCTACAACATCTGGCTGTTCATCCTGTGCTCGATCGTGGCACGCGGCGGACGGTTCTTCGTGGTCGCGGTCCTGCTCAACCGCTATGGCGACGCGATCCGGGCCGAGCTGGAAAAGCGCCTTGGCACCTGGGTGGCCATCGGTGCCATCGTCCTGGTGTTCGGTTTCTACGCCGCGTTCAAGCTGGTCTAGGCTTTGCCGGCATCCCGGCTTCAGGCTACGTTTCGTTCCATGCCCGATCGAATCGGCCGTTTGGTCAAGCTATTCGGGACGCAATGCGTGACCGTTGGCCTCGTTGCATCCGTGCTTGCGATCGCTCCCGATGCCGGCTGGTCGCAAGGCGCGCCGCAGCCCTCGCTCGGCCTGCAGTCGCCGGCCCAGCAGCCGGTGCGGGCGCAGCCCGAGCGGCAGCAGAGTGAGCCGCAGCAAGCGCCGCGCCAGGAAAATCCCGGCCTGATCAACGAAATCGGAAAGCTGTTCGAGAAATCCAAATCGCTGCTGCTGCCGCTGAAGAGCCCGGGCGAGACCATCGACGATCTCAACGCCGGCGCCAAGGGTGCCGGCGACAGCCTGTCGAATATCGCCAGGCCATCAGCCATGGTGAGTGGGCGGGCGGCGTGTCTGGTGGCGGCCAACGGCGCGCCGGACTGCAAGGCCGGCGCCGACCGGCTGTGCCAGAGCAAGGGCTACAAGGAAGGCAAGAGCCTCGATACTGACGCGGCCGAGAAATGCTCGCCGAAAGTGTTCCTGCCCGGCTACAAGCGGCAGTCTGGCGACTGCAAGACGGAAAATTACGTGACGAGGGCGCTCTGTCAGTAGCGGCCGTTCCGTCATCTGGCAGCGCCAAAACGCAATACTTGACACTGGAAAGATTGCCTTGTTGGTTGGTATGACGTCTGGCATCTCTAGAGCCAAATCGCTTGCCTGAATAACCAGAGGATCGCTTCGAATGTCCATGCCCGCGCTGTTCAAGGGCCGCTTGTCGATACCCGTGATCGGGTCGCCGCTGTTCATCATCTCCGTGCCCGATCTCGTGATTGCCCAGTGCAAGGCCGGCGTGGTCGGATCGTTTCCGGCGCTGAACGCGCGGCCGGCTTCGCTGCTCGACGAATGGCTGGCGCGGATCACCGAAGAACTCGCAGCCTACGACAAGGTGCATCCGGAGCGGCCATCGGCGCCGTTCGCGGTGAACCAGATCGTTCACAAGTCCAACAACCGGCTCGATCACGATCTCGCGGCCTGCGAGAAGTATAAGGTGCCGATGCTGATCACCTCGCTCGGCGCGCGCGAGGATCTGAACCAGGCGGCGCACAATTGGGGCGGCATCGTCTTCCACGACGTGATCAACCAGAAATTCGCGCACAAGGCGATCGAGAAGGGCGCCGACGGCCTGATCCTGGTTGCGGCCGGCGCCGGCGGCCATGCCGGCACGATCTCGCCGCTCGCCTTCGTCGAAGAAACGCGCGCCTGGTTCGACGGACCGATCGCGCTGTCGGGCGCGATCGCCAACGGCCGCGCCATCCGTGCGGCGCGCATCCTCGGCGCCGACTTCGCCTATATCGGCTCCGCCTTCATCGCGACCCAGGAAGCCAACGCGGTCGAAGCCTACAAGGAGATGATCACGTCGTCGTCGGCGGAAGACATCGTCTATTCGAACCTGTTCACCGGCGTGCACGGCAATTACCTCAAGCCGTCGATCGTCAAGGCCGGTCTCAATCCCGACGACCTGCCGACGTCCGATCCCTCGAAGATGAGTTTTGGCACCGACGCCTCCGGCGAGCGCGCCAAGCCGAAGGCATGGAAGGAGATCTGGGGCAGCGGCCAAGGTATTGGCGGCATCGGCAAGGTGGTGCCGGCCGCCGAGTTGATTGCGCGGTTCAAGAAGGAATATGACGAGGCGGTCGACCCCGCATTGTGAGGCATCTTGCGGAGCGCGCCCCGTCGTGGATGCGACGGAGGATCGGTGATGGCCGGACAGAACTTGAGCGCGCGGGTCGCCCTGGTGACGGGCGCGTCCCGCGGTATCGGCGCGGCGGTTGCCTTGACGCTTGCCGAGGCCGGCGCCGCGGTCGCGGTCAATTATCGCGAGCGCGCTGGTGATGCCGATGCCGTCGTCGCCGCCATCAAGGCCAATGGCGGCCGCGCCATCGCGGTCGGAGCCGATGTCTCGCAGGCGGCGGCCGTTGCCAACATGGTCGAGCAGGTTGCTTCCGCGCTCGGTCCGATCGACATTCTCGTCAACAATGCCGGCTTAGCTATCGTGCGTGGCGTCGACGATCTCACCGAGGACGATTTCGACCGCACCATCGCGGTAAACCTGAAATCGGCGTTCCTATGCACGCAGGCGGTGCTACCGGCGATGCGGGCGCACAAATGGGGTCGCATCGTCAATATTTCGTCGGGCGCGGCGCGCGGCGCCGGCGCGATCGGAGTGCACTACAACGCCTCCAAGGCCGGCATGGAAGGCCTCACGCGAGGCTATGCGGCGCGGCTGGTCAAGGACGGCATCACCGTCAACGCGGTGGCGCCGTCGCTGATCGAGACCGACATGTTGGGCGGCCGGACGGATCTGGCGCGCAACATCCCGCTCGGCCGGATGGGTCAGGCCGAGGAAGTCGCGCAAGCCGTCGCGATGGTGCTCGGCAACAGCTACATGACCGGGCAGACCATCGTCCTCAATGGCGGCATGGCGTTCATTTGACGCGCCGCCTTGCTCGCCGTCTCCCGCGAATGGCGCACGGTGCTCTGCCCGCCGCGGGCTCGACTCGCTCTGCCGAAGCAGGCAAGAAGCTCGTCCCTTGATCGATAGGACTTCTCATTCAATGGACGGCATTTTTCGCGTTGACGGCAACGACGTCGTCACCAGCCCCTTTGCGGCAGGTCCGTGGGACCCGAGCATGCAGCACGGTTCGCCGCCGGCGGCGCTGGTGGTGTGGGCGGCGGAGCGGATTCCGACGCCGGTCGCGATGCGGGTTGCGCGCGTCACCGTGGACCTGATGCGTCCCGTGCCGGTGGGGCCGCTGACCATCGAGAGCGAAGTCTTGCGCGAGGGGCGCAAGATCCAGCTCTGCGCGGTCAGGCTATTGGCTAACGGCGTCGTCGTGGTCGGCGCGACCGTGCTGAAGATCAAGGTGCAGGCCCAGGAATTGCCGCTAGAGGCCGCGATCCTGCCAGTCGAGCTGCCGGGGCCGAATCGATCGCGCGTCGAGCCCGCGGATTTTTCCTCCAGCCCATTCGTATCAGGCATGTCGCTGCGCGCCGCGCGCGGCCGCTTCGGAGAGCCCGGTCCCGGTGCGATCTGGTACCGCGTCGACCGGCCGATCGTGGAAGGCGCAGCCGTTTCGCAGGCGATGCGGGCGATGGCGGCGGCGGATTTCTGCAACGGCACCTCGGCCGTGCTGGATTTCCGCGCGTGGACCTTTCTCAATGCCGACCTGACCGTGAATTTTGCCCGTGAGCCGGTCGGCGACTGGATCCTGCTCGATGCCGAGTCCTGGATCGGTCCCGATGGCGCAGGGCTTGCAATGGCGCGGCTTGCCGACGAGCGCGGCTATTTCGGCCGCGCCATCCAGAGCCTTGTCATCGAGAAGCGCTGACTGCGCGGGGTCGGTACGTAAAGGGACCGCAATCACCGAGATTGCGGCCCCTTCAATCATTCGAGATCGATCGGCTGGTAACGCCCGCTTTCGTCGAGTGCCGTGCCCCACACCTTGTTCGAGGCTTGGTGCTCGGAGCGGCCGAAGCTGAGCTGGGTCCCGAGACCGAGGTCGAGATTGCGCATCGTCTCCAAGGTGTCGATCAGCTTCTCGGTATCGAGCTGCGGGCCGGTCCGCTTGATGCCCGCGATCAGGACGTTGGCTGCGACATAGCCCTCGAACGAAACGTAGTCGGGCGCTTCGCCCGGGAAATACTTGGCGAGCGCATTCTTGTATTCGAGCACGGCGGACGAATAGCCCGACACCGCCGGCACCACCTGCGTCACGATCACGCCGTTCGTGTAGCGCGGTCCCAAGAGTTTCAGTTCTTCGGCAAGCGCGGTGGAGCCGACGAACGAGACGTTGGAGTAGATCATCCCGGGATAGAGGTCGCGCGTCTTCTCGATGAACCGCGCCGCGGCCCGGTAGGTGGCGACCATGACGACGGCCTTGATCGGCGGCTTCGCGAGTTTCAACTGGTTGATCGCGTCGTCGACGTCGACGGTGTTGCGCGCATAATTGAGCCGGAGGATGGCGCCGTCGTTCACGCCCATGGAGCGAAACGCCTTGGCGACCCCGGCAAATCCGGCGTCGCCGTACGAATCCTGCTGCGCAAACACCGCGATCTGCCGAGGCTGCAGCCGGCGTATCTTGACGAGGTAGCGGACGACTGCGTCGGTTTCCTGAACATAGCTGGCGCGGTAGTTGAACACGTAGCGATCCGGCGGATCGTTGCGCAGGATGTTGGCGCCGGTGAAGGCCCCGAAGAACAGCATCCGGCGCTCGAGCGCATAGGGAATCGCCACCGCCGCGGTCGGCGTGCCGACATTGCCGACGATGCCGAACACCTGGTCCTTTTCATAGAGCTGCTTCATCGCGTCCGCGGTGCGCGAAGGCTCGTAGCCGTCGTCGGCGGCGTGCAGTTTGAGCATCCGCCCGTCGACGCCGCCGGCATCGTTGATCCGGTTGAAGGCGGTTTCAATTCCGAGCTTCATCTGGCGTCCCAGCTCACGCGCCGAGCCGGAGAAGGGCGCGGCGATGCCGAAGCGGATTTCCTTTTCGCCGATGCCGCGTGGCAACGGCCCGGTCGGGACCGGGGCGGTCGGCGCGGTCGCCGCGTTCGCGGCCGTTGCCGCGGCGGCAGGGGACGGGCCGATGACGCTGGAAAGACTAGGGCCCGCGATCGAGCGTTCGAGATCGGCAAGCTGACGATCGGCCCGGATGCAATCGATTTTGCCCGAGCTAACGGCGGCGCGGCCGTCGGCCACGCTGCGATCGAACGTCTGGGTGAGATCAGAACGCTCGGCCTCGTTCGACGAGGCTTCGCGGATCACCTGTGAAAACTTGTCGACGATGGTCTGGATGCGGGGACGCGCAATGTCGCGGCAGGCCTGGGCCGAGCCGATCACGGGGCCGACGCGGCCGGCAAGGTCGCGCACGATCGCAATGTCGCCGGCAGCCTGGGCGCTGCCTGCGATTCCGAAGAGCACGGCCCCGACCAGCAAGGAGATCCGGTGCGAGGTCATGGCAAACTCCTTGAGAACAAGATGGCGGAAAAGTCGGTTCTCAGGCATTGTCATTCCTCCATCTGGATCATGGGTTGGCGCGTTGTGGCGTCGCCGGATCCGGCTTCTCGCGCCACTGCATGAATTGCTTGAGCAACTGCGACTGCTCGGACGCAGGCGGGGCGCTCGGTGGCGTGGAGGCGAGAACGGCCTGGAATTCGCTGATTGCAGGCTTTGGCGAAGCCTCTCCGGATTGGAACAGGGCAGCCTTGATCGACTGCACGATTCCGGAGGACGCCGACGGCCCACTGTCGCTCTGCCGCGACCCCGGCACGGCGATGACGAAGAACAGCGCCACCACAGCCGCGACGCCGATCGCGGCACCAAAGCGCGCTGCGACGCTCCACAACGCCTTCTTCGATTCCAGTTGAGGTTCGCGCATGATCTCGGGATCGAGGGGATGGCGCAGCGCATCGGATACGGCGCTCTCGAGTTGGGAGTCGAACGACGCCGGAGAGAACGGTGTCGTTGCGGGGCTGGCGTCGCGCATGGAAGCCGACCGCTCACGTAGCGAGCGCGGCGCGTAGTACAGGGGATCGCGGGGATTGATGTGGTCCTGCTCACTCACACTACTCATACGCTCACTCCTCTTGTCGCTTGGCGGATTGACCGGCGGATTGCTCGGCGGCGGAACGGCAGGTGACGTACCGATCAGGAGTTCCAGGTCGCGGAAGAGGCGCGCGGGATCATCGACGTCCGCTTGCTGTCCGCTGTCGAGCTTGCTTGGAAGATTTGAATCAAGGTGTTCGGCGTCGTCCCTGCGTCCGACGACACCTGCCTGCGAGATCGAATCTCGCGACCACACAACGCTAACGGCTTCCACTGCCTCGTCCCCTGCCGGCAAATGTTCCGTCTGCTGCCCGACGGATTGAGCTGCCAGACCGCGAGGATCTGCCAGCACACATAGGTTTGTTGGAGCCGCGCGAGGACTAATTTAGGTCGGAAACGTGACAAAAGTAAGTTGAGCTCGCGTTAACTACAACTCACGTGACCCCTGTTTTCATAGGCTTTTCCGCGCCCTCGCTGCATTCAGCAGCAAGAATCGGCCATAAATGCGCCGGATTCGCCGCCCGTTGCGCTGTTTTCTGCGCGTAGCGCGGGTTGTCACATTAATTACTCGTTAACCAAGTTCGTCGATTGTTAACCATTCAATAAGAAAGGCGAGTCGAACATCATGGACGTCCGAGCGGATCCCACGCGTCAATTGGTCCGGCTGCGCGGCCGGTCCTATGTCGCGTTCGTATTCAGCCCTGTCGTGCCGATCGTGGAATGGCTCGCCGAGATCGACGCCACGCTGGCGCGGTCGCCCGGATACTTCGTCGGCAAGCCGATCGTGCTCGATCTCTCAGCCGTCGACCTCTCAAGCTCCGCCATCGCCCATCTCGTCGGCAGTCTCAACGAGCGCAACATCCGCGTCCTCGGCATCGAGGGGGTGGAGGAAGACCGCCTCGCGGCGAACATGCCGCCCTTGCTGACTGGCGGCCGTGCCTGCGTGATCACGCGAAGCGAGTCAACGCAGAAATCGGAGCCCGAGCCGAAGAAGCCGACCTCGCTGCTGCTGGAGAACCCGGTACGTTCGGGCCAGTCCATCGTTTTCATGGAAGGCGATGTCACGGTTTTGGGCTCGGTCGGGTCGGGCGCGGAGATCGTCGCCGGCGGATCGATCCACATCTACGGCACGCTGCGCGGCCGCGCGATGGCCGGCGTCAACGGCAATTCAGCCGCACGGATTTATTGCCAGAAGATCGAGGCCGAGCTGCTTGCGATCGATGGCTATTACCAGACCGCAGAAGAAATCGATGTCGCGCTCCGCAGCCGCCCGGCGCAAGCCTGGCTGGAGGGCGACACCATGAAAATTACCCCGCTGAATTAACCGGCTAAGGAGATCAAGTATGGCCAAGGTCCTGGTCGTTACCTCGGGCAAGGGAGGCGTTGGAAAAACCACCTCGACGGCCGCGCTCGGCGCGGCGCTTGCGCAGAGCGGGCAAAGTGTCGTGGTGGTCGATTTCGATGTCGGCCTGCGCAACCTCGATCTGGTGATGGGCGCCGAACGCCGCGTGGTGTTCGACCTCATCAACGTGGTGCAGGGCGTCGCCAAGCTGCCGCAGGCCCTGATCCGCGACAAGCGGCTGGAAAATCTCTGGCTGCTGCCGGCCTCGCAGACCCGCGACAAGGATGCGCTGACCGACGAGGGCGTCGGCCGCGTTATCGCCGAGCTCAGGAGCCGGTTCGACTGGATCCTGTGCGACAGCCCGGCCGGCATCGAGCGCGGCGCGACACTCGCCATGCGCTATGCCGACGAAGCCGTCATCGTCACCAATCCCGAAGTGTCCTCGGTGCGCGACTCCGATCGCATCATCGGCATGCTCGATTCGAAGACGGTGAGGGCGGAGCGCGGCGAGCGGGTAGAAAAGCATGTTCTGATCACCCGCTACGATCCGGCGCGTGCAGCGCGCGGGGAGATGCTCAACATCGACGACATCTTGGAAATCCTCGCGACGCCTCTGCTCGGCATCATTCCCGAGAGCCAGGATGTCCTGAAGGCGTCCAACGTCGGCACGCCGGTGACGCTCAACAACGCTGAGAGCGCGCCGGCCCGTGCCTATATCGACGCGTCGCGCCGCCTGATGGGCGAGGAAGTCGCGATGGTCGTGCCGGCCGAGCGCAAGGGCTTCATGAACCGGCTGCTGGGACGGAGGGCTGCATGAGCTTGAACTTGCTGCGGCTATTCGGTGGCCGCAATGCAACCGCCCCGGTCGCGCGGGAGCGGCTGCAAATTCTGCTGGCACATGAGCGCGGCTTGCTCGGCCAATCCGACCTTTTGGTCACGCTGCGGGAGGAGATTCTCGCTGTTGTATCGAAGCACGTTGCGCTCGATCCAGACAAGGTGATGGTCAAGCTGGAGCGTGGCAAGACGGTGTCGACGCTCGAAGTCGATATCGAAGTGCCCAATAATTTCGACAAGAAGGCCCCCGCCGAACGTCGCATGGCCGGCTGAAAGGCGCGGTGCCGACCGAGCTAATTGATCGCTACCCCACCATCCGCTCGCGGCCGGTCCAGAAGCCTGCCTTCAGCGCCTTCTTGTCGACCTTGCCGACGCCGGTCATCGGCAACTCGCCAACGAACTTGATGTGCTTGGGCGCGTGCGCCGAGCCTTTCTTCGCCTTCACGAGGTTGATCAGCTCGTCCGGATTCGGTCGCGCGCCTTCGCGGGCGACGATCACGGCGGTGACGGCCTCGCCCCATTTGTCGTCGGGCACGCCGACCACGGCGACCATGGCGACGTCGGCATGTTGCGACAAGACATCCTCGACCTCGCGCGGAAAGATGTTGAAGCCGCCGGAGACGATCATGTCCTTCTTGCGGTCGAGAATGAACATGTAGCCGCGTTCGTCCGATCGCGCGATGTCGCCGGTGTGCAGCCAGCCGTTCTTCAGCGTCTCCGCGGTCGCGTCGGGCCGTTTCCAATATTCGGCCATCACATGCGTGCCGCGCACGCAGATCTCGCCGGCCTCGCCGGTTGCGACTTCCCGGTCGTCATTGTCGAGGATCTTCATCTGGCAAGCGGCGATCGGGAATCCGCAGGACAGGAACAGCTCCGGCGTCCTGGGATCGTGGTCGGCCTTGCGCAGCACGGATACCGGATAACATTCGGTCTGGCCGTAGAGCTGCGAGAACACCGGCCCGATTCGCTCGATGCCCTCGACCAGCCGGCTCGGCGACATCGCGGACGCGCCGTACAGCAAGAGTTCGAGCGAGGAGAGGTCGGTCTTGTCGAGTGAGGGATGATCCAGCATGACGTAGATAATCGTCGGCACGAACAGCGTGAAATTGATCTTCTCGCGTTCGATGGTCTTGAACACGGCTTCGGGATCAAAGCCTTTCAGCATATGCACGGTGCCGCCGCGCATCAGCGTCGGCAGCACTTTCGTCCCCGCGACATGGCTGATCGGCGCGACGGTGAGATAGCGCGGCGTATCCGGAATTTCGAAATCGGCCAGGATCGCACTGGCCCAGCCGCCATATTCCCGGTGGTGCCGCAGCGCGCCCTTGGATTTGCCCGTGGTGCCGCCGGTGTAATTGAGCGTGGCGATGTCGTCGGGTCCGGCAAAGCTGCGTGCCGTGGCGCTGCCGGCGGCTTCAATCGTTTGCAAGAGGTCGGTGCCGTAGCCGGCGGGGCCGAGCGTGAACACCGTTTTCACGCCGGTGGCTTTGGCCGCGAGTTCGCCGCCGCGGTCGCGGAAGGTAACGCCGTCGACCACCAGCATCTGTGCGTCGGAATCCTCGAGCTGAAACAGTTGGTCGTCCAGTGAACCCAGTGGATGCAGCCAGGTGATCGCCAATCGCGAGAGCTGCGCAGCGACGCCGGCGCACCAGGTGTCGGCGCGGTTGGCGGTGAGAAACGCGACGCGGCTGCCGGGCTGAAGGCCCAGCTTCATGAACACGGCCTGCATGCGCCCGATCATGTCGGTCGCGCCGCGATAGGTGAGCGATCCGCCCGGCCAGGCGAACGCCGTGCGCTCCGGGTAGCGCGCCAGCGCCAGCAAGGTCTGCTCGCATGCCGCCGGGAACGCGTAGAGCGGATTGCCCATCCTTCTTCCTCCTGCCTGTTTTGTAATTGGCCTTCGCCCGTGCCAATGTTGGGTGAACGCTAGCACAACAGGCACACTGCTCAAGCTTGGATGATGCAACCAACCGATGCTCTTGCGCGCTTTCGCGACCGCCTCAGCCTGCCGCTGATTGCAGCGCCGATGTTTCTCGTCTCCGGCGTCGAGTTGGTGGTAGCTGCCTGCCGCAACGGCGTGATCGGTTCGTTTCCGACCGTGAATTGCCGCAGCCCCGAACAACTCGATCAATGGCTGACGGACATCGATGACCGGCTGAAGCAGCACTCGGATGCAAGCGGCAAGCCCGCAGCGCCTGTATGCGCCAATCTGATCGTGCATCGCTCCAATGCGCGGCTGGAGCAGGATCTGCAGGTGCTGCTGCGTCACCGGCCGGAAATGATTATTACCTCCGTCGGCTCGCCGGCGCCGGTATTGAAGCCGTTGCGCGATGCCGGCGCGCTGGTGTTTGCCGACGTCGCATCCATCCGCCACGCCGAGCGCGCGGCGGCTGCCGGTGCCGATGGGCTGGTGCTGCTAACGGCAGGCGCGGGCGGCCAGACCGGCTGGCTCAATCCCTTCGTGTTCGTGCGCGCGGTACGCGCTTTCTTCGACGGACCCCTGGTGCTGGCGGGCGGCATCGCGGATGGTCACGCCCTGCGCGCGGCCGAGGCGCTCGGCTGCGATCTCGCCTATATGGGTACCAAATTCATCGCCACGCGGGAAAGCATGGCGGACACGCGCTACAAGGAGATGCTGGTCGCCAGCAGCGCCGACGACATCCTGCTGACCAAGGCATTCACGGGCCTGCAGACCAACATGCTGCGCCCCTCGATCGAGGCCGCCGGTCTCGATCCGGACGATCTTCCCGAGCGGGGCGCGATCGATATCGCCAAGGATATCGACATCGGCGCGCGCGAGAACCGCCCGAAACGCTGGAAGGATATTTGGAGTGCGGGACATGCCGTTTCGGGCGTGACGCACATTCTTTCGGTTGATGAGATGGTTGCGCGCACAGCGGCGGAATATCGGGACGCTGCCACGCGCCTGCAAATTAGCTAGCGCGCAAAAGGTTCCCGGCAATCCAGCCACCGCATTTTTGTCATGCAGCAATGCTAGGGCGCGCCCAACGGCAAATGCCAAGAGAAAGCCGCCGCGCTGGCAAACTTCCGACACAGGATGACGGCGAAAACAGGCAATCCGACATGACGCACGCGCGAAGGCGAGACCGATTCCAGGTTTCGCCGCCGGGCGCATTTTATTCAGCGAGGCCTTCGTGTCGCACAAGCTCTTCCCCGCGATCCTGCTCATCTGCGCGCTGTTTACCTTCCCGGTTGTCGCGCAGCCCGGCGCTGCGCCTGCCGCCCCTACCGATAAAGCTGACGTCCTGACGCCCGATCAGGCGAAGCGGGCGCTCGATACGCTTTCAGATGACAAGAAGCGCGCGCAAGTCATCGAGACGCTACGTGCGATCGCCAATGCCTCGCCGCCACCGCAAGGCGCGGCTCCCGCGCCCGAACAGCAATCCGCGATGCCGCTCACCGCCGACAGCCTCGGCGCACAGCTCCTGCTGACGGTATCCGAGCGGGTCGGCGAGATCTCGCGCGAGGTCGCCGATGTGGCTCGGACGCTGACGGACTTTCGGGCGTTCTATTACTGGTTCGTGCGGACCGCCAACGATCCGTCCGCCTATCACCAGTTGTTCGACATCGCGTGGAAACTGGCGCTGGTGTTTCTTTGCGCCCTCGCTGCCGAGTGGCTGGTTTTCCGCCTGATCAAGCGCCCGGTGGCGCTGTTGGAAGCGCGCCTGCCGCAAGCGGCGCGCGCGCCGGTGCCGACTTTGGCGGTGGCCGATCCGCCATCCTCCGTGGCTGACGTCACGGCCGCGCCCGAGCTGCATCGGCGCCGCCTCAGTCTGGCGCGCACCTGGCAGTCGATGGTCAGGTTGCCCTTCGTGCTAGGACGGCTCGCGCTCGAATTGTTCCCGGTGCTTGTCTTTATTGGTACCGCCACGACGTTGCTGGGAACCGGGATCGGCGATCTCGCAACCACCCGGCTCGTGATCCTCGCGGTGGTGAACGCCTATGCACTGACGCGCGGGCTGATCTGCGTGGTACGGGCGTTGGCCGGACCTTTCGGCCTGTTTCGCGTTCGCGCCGAGACCGCAGCCTATATCGAGATCTGGGCGCGGCGCATCGTCACCGTCGGTGTCTCGGGCATTGCCTTCGCCAATGTGGCGTTGCTGTTGGGCTTGCATCGCGGCGGCTACATGGCGTTGCTGCGCCTGGTGATGCTGGTCGTCCATCTCTTCATTGTCGTCATCATCCTGCAGTGCCGCCGCCAAGTTGCGGATGCTATTCGCGCGCCGGCCGGCCGCGACGGCACAGCCGCCAGGGTGCGCAACCGCGTCGCCGGTCTGTGGCACTATCTTGCGATCGCGCTCGACCTCGCCTTGTGGGCAGTGTGGGCGCTCAACATCCGCAACGGTTACGCGCTGCTGCTGCAATATTTCGTCGGCACCGTCGCGGTTGCGCTGATCGTGCGTCTTTCCACCATGCTGGTGCTGAGCTTGATCGATCGTGGCTTCCGCATCAGCCCGGATCTGCTGCGCCGCTTTCCGGGCTTGGAGAACCGCGCCAACCGCTATCTGCCGCTGTTGCGCAACGTCATCTCGGCCGCGATCGCCTTCATCGGCTTTGTCGCGCTGCTGGAAGTCTGGGGCATCGACGCCATCGTCTGGTTCTACGGCGGCCAGATCGGCAGCCGGCTGTTGTCGGCGGTGGTTACCGTCGGCATTGCAGCACTCGCTGCTGCGGCGATCTGGGAAATCAGCAACGCGTTGCTGGACCGCAAGGTAACCGCATTGTCGCGCGACGGTCACTACGCCCGCGCGGCGCGGCTGCGCACGTTTCAGCCGATGCTGCGAACGGCACTGTTGTGCCTCATCGTCGTCGTCGTTGGCCTCACGGCGCTCAGCGAGATCGGCGTCAATGTCGCGCCGCTGCTCGCCGGCGCCGGTATCGTCGGTATCGCCATCGGCTTCGGCTCGCAGAAACTGGTGCAGGACCTCATTACCGGGCTGTTTCTCCTGATCGAGAACACGGTGCAAGTCGGCGACACTGTCACGCTGTCGGGCCTGTCAGGGGTCGTGGAAAATGTTTCGATCCGCACCCTTCGCCTGCGCGCCGGCGACGGCTCCGTGCACATCGTGCCGTTCAGTGCGGTGACGACGATCACCAATTCAAGCCGCGGCGCCGGCAATGCAGCCGTCAGCGTCAACGTGGCCTACAAGGAAGACACCGACCGAGCCGGCCAGATCCTGAAGGACATCGTAGCCGAAATGCGCCGCGAGCCCGAATTCCAGCACCTGATCCGCGGCGATCTCGAACTCTGGGGCGTCGACAAGGTAGACGGCTCGATGGCTTCGATCGTCGGCCAGATCCGCTGCAGCGACGCCGGCCGCTGGCCGGTGCAGCGGGAATTCAACCGCCGCATGAAGCGGCGATTCCAGGAGTGCGGCGTGGAAATCGCGCCCGCTAGCCAAACCATTCTGATGCAGGTTCCGGCGCCCGCCGCTGCCGCCGCGAATGCGAAGCCCAGGCGGGCGGCAGGCTAGTTCGTCACGCAATGTCCTCAGCGCGTGTCAACGCAGGATTCGACCAAGGATGCGCGCCGCCTGATCGATCTCTTTTTCATTCCATGCCGCAAAGCCGAGAAACAGGCCCTGCTCATCGGTCTTGTGATACAGCATGCTCGATAGAGGCCGGCTGGCGACGTCGGCGTCAAGCAGGCGCGCCGACAATTGCCGGTCGTTTGCCGGTCTGCTGCACCTTGCCAGCAATTGCATGCCGCCGGCCGGCGCTTCGATCGCGAGACAGTCGCCGGCTGCAGCGGCAAGCGCCTGCAGCATGCGGTCGCGCCGGCCCTTGTAGAGGCGCGTCATCCTTCTGATGTGGCCGAGATAGGCGCCGGATGCGATGAACTCGGCCAGCGCATCCTGCATGGCGATTGACGTCAGCATTCCCATGTGGCGCTGCGCCAGCTCGAAGTGACCAATCAGCGCTTCCGGGACGACAAGGTAACCGAAGCGAATGTCCGCATACGTCGCCTTCGAAAACGTGCCGAGATAAAACACGCGCGGCGACGTTGCGAGCCCCTGCAGGGCGGCCACCGGGCGGGCCTCATAGTGAAATTCGCCGTCGTAGTCGTCCTCGATGATGCAGGCGCCCGTGGCTTCGGCGAAACGCAGCAGTTCGAGGCGGCGGCCGATCGGCATCAGCCGCCCGGTCGGATATTGATGCGACGGCGTGACGAAGATCAGCCGCGGCGCCTCCTTGCGGGATGGGACGGCCATGCCTTGTGCATCGAGCGGTATGGCGGAAACGATCGCGCCGGCGGCATGCAATGCGACGTTGGCGCCGCCATAGCCCGGGCTTTCGATCCAGGCGTGATCGCCGCGCTCGAGCAGCGCATCTGCGATCAGCGTCAGGCCGGATTGCGCCGTCGGCACGATCAATATCTGATCGGCCTTGGCTTTGATTCCGCGATGAACCACGAGATGCCCGAGCAGCGCTTCTTGCAGCGGTCGATGGTTGATGGGCCGGTCGCGGCGTAGCGGTGCGGTTCGCGCCGCGCGCCGCAGGCAGCGGCTCCACACATCGTGCGGAAACTCGCGCTCGTCCGCCAGCCCGGGCTGAAACGGTCGCGGCCGCCCGTCATGAACAGGCGGCCAGCCCGCCCGCTGCAGGCCGCGCGCCCAGGACGATAGGCCTATCCGCTCGCTTCCGGCCCGGCTGCTTCGCGGCGACATCTTGCGGCGATCGAGCGACAGGCCTTCGGCGACCACCGGACGGCGTCCGGCGGAGAGCGAGAGATAGCCTTCCGCGGCCAATTGTTCGATCGCAAACGAGACGGTGTTGCGTGAGAGGGCGAGCGATTGCGCCAGTTGCCGGCTCGAGGGCAGGCGCTGGCCAGGCGCGAGGCGTCCTTCCGTGATGAGATGCCGCAACTGGTCGGTGAGCTGGCGCGTTAGCGTCGCGCCGCTGTCGCGCGCCAGATGCAGCATTCCAGGAAGCAGGTCGTCCACAACTGGCACCAGCAAATCGTCAAAACTGGTTCTTTCATTAGAGCCAGTTGAAAGGCTAGGCAACGCCGATCGACTCATGACGGGACCAGTTCGAGATGGCCAGTGGACTTTCAACCCGCAGCGCGGCGGCGTTGCTTGCCGGCGTCGTGTTGGCGTGGGGGACCAACTGGCCGGTGACGAAGGTGGTCGTGCATGACGTGTCCCCGCTATGGGCGACGGCACTGCGTTGCGTGATCGCCGCCGCGACGCTGGCGCCGATGTTGTGGGCGCAGGGGACGTTCATCGTTCCGAAGCGCGGCGATCTGCCGGTCGTGTTCTGCACCTCGATCCTGCATCTGGTGGCGTTTTCCGCGCTGGTGGCGGCCGGGCTGCAATTCGTGCCGGCCGGTAGGGCGATCGTGCTCGGCTATACGACGCCGCTATGGGTCGCGATCGGGGCAGCCATGTTTCTGTCGGAGCATATCACGCGCCGGCGCGCGATCGGTATCGGCTGCGGCCTGGCGGGCCTCGCGGTCATCTTCAATCCGCAGACGCTGAACTGGGGTGACCGCAACGCGCTGTTCGGCAGCGGCCTGATTCTGATTGCCGCGTTCTGCTGGGCCGGCAACATCGTCTACGTCCGCGCGCACAAATGGATCTCGACACCCTTCCAACTCGTGTTCTGGCAGGTGTTGCTGGCGGCGGCGCTGCTGTCGACCATCGCGTGGCTCGTGGAAGGCCTGCCACGTATCGCGTGGACGGCGCGTCTCGCCGGCCTGATGCTCTATAGCGCTATCGTCTGCACCGCATTCGCCAACTGGGCGATGACCATGGTGAACCGCAGCCTGCCGGCAGTCACCACCTCGCTGTGCCTGCTCGCGACGCCACTGCTCGGCATCGTCAGCGCCACCGCCATCCTGAACGAGCCGCTCGAGCCGTCGCTGTTTCTGGCGATGGCGCTGATCATCGGCGGCATCGCGCTCGGCACCATCGCCGGCGGCTCGCTTCGAGAAAAGACGGCCTAGTTCGCCACGAAATACCAATTCTCGTCATAGCGCTCGAGCCGGCTCGGCGGCTTGTCGGCGAACTCGAAGAAGTCTTTGGGATCACCGCCCGGCGGCACGTGCAGGAAGCCGGTGAAATAGTGCTTCAGGCCGCGTGAGGTCAAAAACAGCACATAGGTGCCTTCTTCCGTCTCGTCGACGACGATGTCGTTGCCGACGGAAACATTGCGCTCGCGGTCGCCGAGCGCGATCAGGTTCTTGTTGTAGGAGACGTTAGGTTTCAGTTCGCCGGCTTCGACCCGCGCCACGATCCGTTCGCGGTCAGCCCGATGCCATCGGAAATTCTGCTGGAGGGCGACCTGGTGCAGCGGGGCGTAGGCGAGAATGACAAACGTCAGCGCGCAGATCAGGAAGGGGAGGGCGAACTTCGCGCCACTGGTTCGGATCTTGGGGAGCAGCGAAGCCGACCACACGATGCAGCCGAAGAAAACCAGCGCGACCAGCGGCACGACGACAAGCAGGACGAAGCCGGAGGGCCAATCCGCCATCGACAGTTCGAACGTCGCGATCGACAGCGTGAAGGCGGAAATCGCGATCGCCGCCACCAGCGCGGCGCGAACCGATGGCCCGGTGGCGACTGACGTCGTCTGGGATGTCGCTTCAGCCATGCCGGGCTGTTCCGCTCCGCAGTTTGCTCGCGTTCCGGCCCTTGCCATTCCGAAGGCTTAACGCGCCGTTAACCATATCAGCCCCAACAATAGCCCCGACGATGATCCGCCGCCACGGTCGGACCGACGGCAAATCGAAAGGGGTATGGAATGGATTTCGACCGGTATTCTGCCAAAACCCCGGCGACTCTCGAAGAGATCCGGCGCCGGGTGATGTTTGCGCTCGACCGGCATCCGCTGTGCCGCGGCATCGAGTTCGACGTCGTCAGCATGCCGCGCAACCGCAAGTGCAACTGGACCGTCACCCTGCAGCAGGTCGCCCCCAACGCCCTGTGGGAAGCCTCCGATATCGTTGCCGATATCCAGGAGGCCTATGAATTGGCCGCAGCGGCCTGATTCCGGGGCCATTTCGGGATTTTTTCCCATCTTTTCGACCGTGTCCGCGCGGCGATTGGCATCGTATAGCCTCAATTATCATCCAGTTTTTCGGCAAAAGGGCCAAACGTCGGCGGGAATGGAGACCTTTTTGACCAAGACTATGACGATTGTCGCGCTGATCTGTTTTCTCGTGGCCGGCGCCGCCGTCACCGCCATTGTCGGCCGCGACAGCGTGCCTGCCACCCGGTTCGAACTGGCGTCGGCTTCCTCCGTCCAGGCGCCGGTCTCGAACAAGGAAGGCAAAAAGGATCGCCTGGCGGTCCTAAGTTACGCCACCGCCGCGGTTGAGCCCCAGCCCAGGGATCCCGCGCTGAACGAATCGCTGCGCCGGGCCTATGCCTCGACCTCGCCCGTCGATATGGCCATGCCGAAGGAAATCGCGGCGCCCACCGTCCCGCCCACGACGTCCACCGCCGCGCCGAGCACGGCGCCGGTGCAGGCGCCTGCGCCCGTCAAGCCCAAGGCCGCAGCCAAGCCCCAGCCGCAGAAAAGCTACACGCTGTTGAGCGATGGCCAGATCGCCGGCATCAAGGACCGCCTGAAACTGACGGCGTCGCAGGAGTACTACTGGCCGCCGGTGGAGACTGCGCTGCGTGCTGTCGCCCGCAAGATTCATGCGGGCCGCCAGGCCAACCCGAATGCGACGGGCGTGCCGATCGATCCAGAGTCCGCAGAAGTCCAGCAATTGAAATCGGCGGCGATGCCGCTGCTATTCCAGTTGCGTGAGGACCAGAAGAGCGAAGTGCGCTCGCTTGCCCGCATCATCGGGCTGGAAAAAGTCGCCGCAATGATCTGAGTGGCGCTCTGCGCCGCTGGTTCCGACCCTTACACAGAACTCCTACACACACACACACACACGGCGCCGCACCGGAACATCGCCCTACCCCACGCGTTGCCCGCGTCGATGAGGGAGTTTGCCGATGCGCGCATCAACCGCCTTTTTTGCGGGGGCAGGAACCGTGGTCGTCGCGGTCGCCGCCGGTCTTGGCGGTGGATATCTGGCTGCCAACATCGTCAGCCCGCCGACGCAGATGCTCTCGAAACTGGAACGCCGGATGTCAGCGGAGCCGATACCCGTCTCGACGGAGCCATCGGAGCCGGTGCCCTATGTCGCGGCGACGGTGGCTGCGGCCAACACCGCGCCCGCCCACGAGCAGCCGCAAACGCAGCCCCAACAGACGCAGCCACAGCCGCCAACGCCACCACAGCCGCAAACGGCGGCAGCGCCGTCCGCCAATAATGCTTCCACCGAAGAGAAGACGGCCAATAACGCAGCGGCCGCTCAACCTGTAACGCCACCGCCGAAACCCTCGAAGCCCGCCGAACAGGCCAGCGAAAAGACTGCTGCGCCGGAGAAGGCGGCTGCGCCCCAGGAGGCGTTTGCCAAGGCGCGTGATGCCGATCTCAAACGGGCTGCCGCCGGACAGCGACGCGCCGAGCGGCGTCAGCGCTGGGCCGACAAGCGCCGTTTCCAGCAGCCCCGCGAGCAGGACCTCGAGGCGGTCGAGACGCAGGTCCGGGAAGCGACCGAGCCGCAGCGCATCATCATCCGCGAAGAAGCGTTCGCTGGCGAGCCGGCACGGATTGAAATGCCGCGCATCAGGTTGTTCGATCAGGATTGATCGATCGGGCATGCGTGTCCCGGACGCGGTGTAGCGCGTGGCGCTGCACCGCGTCGAAGACGCGCGTGAACGCGCTGATGGCGCTGCGCAGCATCCGGGGAACGCAGGCCCGATCGCGCCGCTTCAATCAAATCAAACGCTACGTCTCAGCTAGCCGCCGCGCGATTCCACCACCTTGCGGCAGCCGTCCGACAGCTTCGTCTTGTTCGCTTTCAGGCAGGCATTCATCTGCGGCGGCTTGCCGATATGCTCGGCACAGAATTTTCCGGCATCCGAGCGGCAGGCCATTTGCTCCTGGGGAGTGGGGCCGGATTGCGCCTGAGCCAGCGAGCCGGCGCCGAGCGACAGGATCAGCGCAGTGGCCGCGGCCACGACATGAATGGATTTCATCATGGATCACCTTTTGACGAGAATGGGAGATTGAAAGCGCGCGAAAACTCGTCGAGGTTGCGCCCGCGGTCCATGCCATGTTCATGGCGTCGGAAGCGGGCCGTAAATCACCCCGCGCGCACCCACACCATTTTCATGGGATGTTGCCGGGCATCTCGATAGACCATGTACATCTCGCGTCGGCTGCGGTGACCGATCGGCACATCGCAAAGAGCTGCACGCCCAATTCGGGAGAGATGACACATGTTGAAGAAGACAGGTTGGCTGAGCGCAGGTCTGATGCTCGCGGCGTTTTCGGCCGTGGCTTCCTTTGCAGTCGGCGGCGTAGGCTCTGCCCAGGCTGCAGTGGTTTATTGCAAGACGGTTGGCGTGCCGAAGGGCTGCGTCGCGCGCCCGACGCCGGTCGCGGCGGCTGCGGTCGTGACACCGGCCGTGGGCGTTGCCCGTGTCGGCGTCGGCGCTGTGGGCGTCGGAGCTCGGGGCGTCGGTGTTCGTCCCGGCACGCCGATGAACCGCGGTGGCCCGGTCAACCGCGTCGGCCGCCGCTGAAGCAAGGCGCTTTCAGGCGAAGCATGCCCTCGGACTCGATCTCTGGGGGTGGGCACCGGTTCGCGTAAAGAAAAGGCGTAAACTGAAAATGTGCATGCTAACCGGCAGCGCCGTCGCTGTCGGGAAAGCGGTGGGGCAAGGTCAGCCTCACGCGTGTACCTTTGTGGGTCCCTTGGGCGCTGGAGCTCAGTTCCAGCTCCGCGCCACAGCGCGCGGCGCGGCTTCGCATGTTGCGCAGGCCGCGCGCCGTTTTCGCAGCTCCGGCGGCTCCGCCGTCAGGCGCGATCTCAAACCCCCTGCCGTCATCCTCGACGGTGATGCAGCCGCGCTCGAGGCCGTCGGCGTCCACCAGCGTCTCGATCCTCACCGTAATGCGCCGCGCCTCGGCGTGCTTGACCGCATTGGTCACCGCTTCATCCAACAGCCGCACGATCTGGATGACGTGCCATGGCCGCAACTCGGGATGAACCGGCAGGCCCTGCGCCGTGACCGCGCGCCAGTCCAGCGCGATGTCATGCGGGCGAAGCTGCGCCATGGCGCGTTCGCGCCATGAGCCCAGCGCCAGCATCAAATCGCCGCCGATGTCGTCCATGGAGTCGATGACGAGGCGCAGATCCTTTAGCGCAGCGCGCGCCGCATCGCCGATCCCCGCGCTGCCATTGCCGCGCTCGCTGAGCGCCACGATGCTGACGAGTTGGCCGCCGAGCCCGTCATGCAGGTCGCGCATCAGCCGCGTGCGCTCCCGCGCCAGCGCCGCGGCGCGGGCGCGCTCCTCCTCGCGGGCGAAACTGGCCTTCAGCTTCTCCTCCGCCTCGCGCACCTGGGTGACGAGGCGGCCGGCAAAGCCATCGACCTGGTTCAGCGCCCGGGCGAACCGCCAGGTGAGCCCCGCGCCGATCGCGACCAGCATCGCCGAATAAGACAGCCGCGCGGTGAAGATGCGGTTGGGCATCATCTGAAACACCGAGAGCAGGTCGACGATCCAGCAGGTCAGCATGATCGTGACCGCGCAGCCGAGCAGGAAGCTCGCGACGTTCTGCCGTTGCAGCGCCGATCGCGCAGTAACGACGGCCATGATGAGAAGGGAGATACCGACCATCGGTACGGCGAGAATCAGGAAGAGGGCGCGCACCAGCGCCTGATTTCCGAACAGGCCGGCCAGCGCCAAGGCGATGCCCGGAATGAAGATGATCCAGGCGTAGCGCTGCCACTTCCAGCCCGAGAGCAGCAGCGCAAAGACCAGCACCAGTGCGCTTTCGATCGGCGCGGAGGAAATCAGGATCACATTGAATCTGGAAAACGGCGTCTCATCCATCGGCGTTTGCAGGAACGCCTGGCCGACACCCACGGCCATCGCCGCCGCCAGAACGCCGTAGGCCGGCTCGTGGCGACGCATCACCCACATGATGCCGAGGATCACCGCCAGAATCGCCTGCCAGGATGAGAACACCACCGGCAACGTCACGAACACCAGCGTTCTGAGATTATACGTCGGGCGCAACGCTTCATCCGGGCCGACCCAGATGCGATCGAGAAAGCCGGTGATCGGACCCCAGATGAACAGCCGGATCGAGATGGCGTTGTCGCCATCTCGCAGCACGGAAGCGGGGATCACCGCAATCGCCGGCGTGTTGCGGTCGGGGCGGTTGGCGGCAGGATCGCGCCGGCTATCGAGGATCACGACATCGTTGACGGTGACCTCGACCCCGTTGGTGAAGCGCGGCAGGAACACCGACCATGCCCGCGAGGCCTCGCCGGCCGGGCGCACGAAGTGTCCCCTGAAGCGGGGCGGATCGTTCATCGCATTCCGCAACGGTGAGAAGTACGGCAGCGTCACCGCCCGCTCGGCGCCGGCTTCGGTGAGCTGAAAGGCCGTCACCTGATACTGCGTTGGAGGTCCAGGCAGCGATTGCAGAAGCACCGCGACGCCGGCGACGGTGATCGCCGCCTGCAGCAGCAGATACTGGATGAGACGGGACGATCGCAGCCGGCGCCGCGCGCGGCCGCGCAGCTCCGGTTGCACGTCGTCGCCGTGATCGTTCACAACTTGATCAAGCCCTGCTGGACCGCCTCGAACACCGCCTCGCCCCGGGTATGAACTTCGAGCTTGCGATAGATGCTCTTGATATGCCCGGGCACGGTCTGACGCGACAGGCCGAGATGGCTGGCGATCTCGGCATAGCTGAAGCCCTTGGCGATGCCCCAGAGAATGTCGATTTCGCGCGGCGTCAGTTTGGTGGTGTTGAGTGCTGGGCCTGGCGGTGGCTCCGGCGTGCTCTGGGTCCGGCGCACGATGAAACGCGCGATCGAGGCCGAGATCGGCGAATGGCCGGCGACAAGATCGCGCACGGTGGCGGCGATGTCGGTCGGGAACGCGTCCTTGAGCAGATAGCCCGTCGCGCCGACGGTGATCGCCGAAATCACGCTTTCTTCGTCGCCCAGGATAGAGATCACCATGATCTCGGTATCGGGAAAGCGCCGGCGGGTCTCGCGGATCAGGTCGACGCCATGGCCGTCCGGCAACTGAAGATCGGTCAGCAGCACCTTTGGCGCGCCTTGCGCGAGACAGGCGCGGGCTTCCGCGAGCGTGCCGGCGGCCCTGACCTGATACCCGGCCTTGGCGAGCGCGTCCTGCAGCCGCCACAGCGTCGGCGCGTCGTCCTCGACCAGCACGACCGTGATGGCTTCCGCCTTGGGCCCGTCGCTCAATGAATTCATCTGAAAACTCCGGCTGCTTTGTCCCTGCAGCCCGCGCAAGTGTAACCCCGTGGCAGTTTTTTGCGACACCCATGTTCATGGGGCGGGATTTTTACGAGATTCGAGGGAGGCGAAAGGAGCGGAAAAGGCCTATACGATTGCCTCTCAACGAGGCCACCGAAATGCCGAATCCTCCTAAAAATGTACCGCCGACGAAAGTCGGTTCCGAACCCGCCCGCCTTGCCGTCATACCGGAGGACATCACGGCCGCGGGCGCGTCCATTGCCGGGGCGGTCCTCGTTACCGAATGCGACCAGAGCCGGACGCTGAGCGAGATCTGCGGCTGCAACCTTTGGCTCAAATTCGAGAACCTGCAGTTCACCTCGACCTTCAAGGAGCGTGGCGCGCTCAACCGGCTGCTGGCGCTGTCGCCGGAGGAGCGGCGGCGCGGCGTGATCGCGATGTCAGCCGGCAATCACGCGCAGGGCGTGGCTTATCATGCGAGCCGGCTCGGCATTCCCGCAGCCATCGTGATGCCGATCGGCACCCCGATGGTGAAGATCGAGAACACGCGGCGTCACGGCGCGAACACGATCATCTCCGGCAAGACACTGGAAGAGGCCGGCGAATTTGCGCGCACGCATGGCGAGGCGCACGGCATGATCATGATTCACCCTTACGATGATCCCTTGATCATTGCGGGGCAGGGCACCATCGCGGTCGAAATGCTGCGGGCGGCGCCGCAGCTCGATACGCTGGTGGTTCCGATCGGCGGTGGCGGGCTGATCTCCGGCATGGCGGTTGCGGCCAAATCGCTGAAGCCGGATCTGCAGATCATAGGCGTACAGGCGCAGCTCTATCCTTCGATGTACAACGCCATCCGCGGCGATCATCTGCCGATGCGCGGCGATACACTCGCTGAGGGTATTGCGGTGAAGGTGCCGGGCCGGATCACCACCGAGATCATCCGCCATCTCGTCGACGACATCGTGCTCGTCACCGAGGACCAGATCGAGCGCGCGGTGACGATGCTGATCGCGATCGAAAAGACCGTGGTCGAGGGCGCCGGCGCGGCCGGCCTTGCCGCGGTGCTGGCCACGTCGGAGCGTTTTTCCGGCCGCAATGTCGGCCTTGTGCTAACCGGCGGCAACATCGACACACGGCTGATCGCTTCCGTGCTGACCCGCGAGCTCGCGCGCGAGGGCCGGCTGACCCAGATCGCGATCGACATCGTCGACCGGCCCGGCCAGCTCGCCGCCGTCTCGGCGCTACTCGCCGAAGCCGGCGCCAACATCATCGAAGTCTCACACCAGCGCACGTTCTCCGATCTGCCCGCCAAGGGCACCCTGCTCGAAGTCGTCATCGAAACGCGGGATCGCGTGCATCTGGATGATGTGATGAAGCGGCTCGGCGAGGCGGGGTTTGTCGCGTGGCTGCCGGGACGGCGGTGAGCGTCGCGTTTTCGAGCAAAGCATGTCGCCCGAGAAGAGCCACAAGCAGGAGCCGCAATGACCCGATCAGTACACGTTTCTTCCGAACTCTTTGACAGCCGGCGCTACGGTTTTGCGCAGATAGCAGTCATCCCGACACCTGTCGGCAACGCTGTACACGTATCTGGTCAAGTTGCTTGGGATGCAGATCGAAACATCGTCGGTGCTGGCGATGTCGGTCGCCAACTCCAGAAGAGCCTTGAAAACCTTGCTGTCGCACTGGCATCGGCCGGCGCGAGACTCGATCAGGTCGGTGCGTTACGCCTCTACATCAAGCAAAGCCACATGCATGAAAGCGACGCAATCAGTGGCGCTCTCAAGGCGACGTTCGGCGACAATCCACCGTGTGCAACTTGGATTGGGGTGGCGAGCCTCGCCAACGATGAATTCCTCGTCGAGGTAGAACCTTCCGTGGTTTTCCTTGCACGAGAGTAGATGGCAAAACGGCCTTTCCAGGCCAAAAGCAGCGAGGGACTCGTTCGCGCCCCCTCAATTCACTAGCCGCACCGCGCCGGCCTCGCTGACGTCATAACCACCAAGCTCGCCTGCGCGATCGCGGAAGCTCGGCCCGCGCATGAACTCGAACAGCGCCTGCGGTCCCTTCATAAAGTAGTCGCGCTGCCGCATCACGAGATCAAAACGCTCCCAGACAAGCGGCAGGAAATCGAGTCCCGCCGCTTTCGCCACGCTTCGCGTCGCGATGCCGCAATCGATGCGGCCGGCGCGGATGGCTTGCGCAATATCGGGTCCGGTGGGGAAGGCGGGTCTTGCAAGTTTCAGATCCTCGAGCGTGATGCCCGCGCGAGCGAGCAGGGCGAGCAGCAGCAATTGCGCGCCGGCACCGGGCGGGCGTTGCGCCATCCGTGCTTGTGATGTCGCGATCGACGTCATATCGCGAAGCCCCATCGGATTGCCTGAGGCGACCAGAATGCCCTGCTCACGCCGCGCAAAGCCGAGCACGACCGCATCGTGCAAGCCCGGCGCATCGGCGACCGCCTCGACATTAGCTCTCTCGTCATCGCCGTCGAGCCGGTGCAGATGGATCGCCGCGATCATCACCTCGCCACGCGTCAGCCGCCGCAGGCCTTCCTCGCTGCCTTCGGCCAGGCTGGCGAGGCCGGAATTGCTCTCACGTAAGCCCCATTCCAGCAGCGGATCGTGGCTGCCGCCGAGGATCGGCGATGCGACCTGTGCCAGGCCAGCAGGCGCAATGAGTCCGGCGGACACCCAGCGATCCAGCGCCGTGCGCGGAAACAGCCAGCGGCCGGTCACCTTGCTGCAGGGAACTTCGCGGTTCGCCACCAGCTCATAGAGCTTGCGCTCGGAGAGGCGAAGATAATCGGCTGCTTCGTCGGTCGTGAGGAGCTCCGGCATCGGCACTAACATGCATTGGGGTGCAAATATTACAGAAATTGACCATATCGTTGCTATCTGCGCAAGATGCCCCCGGCTAGTGGAATTACAAATGCCAGACGGCCCGTCCGCCCTTCAACTTGTGCTCTCCGGCGATCCCGCGCTGTTCGCGATCGTGCGGCTGTCGCTGTATGTGAGTCTTTCAGCGGTGGCGCTGGCCGCGCTGATTGGCATTCCCTTGGGCGCCTGGATCGCGCTGACGAGATTCCCCGGCCGCCAGGGCGTCATCGTCCTGCTCAATGCGCTGATGGGCCTGCCGCCGGTCGTCGTCGGTCTCGCGGTGTATCTCGCGCTGTCGCGCTCCGGGCTGCTCGGCGCGTTCGGCCTGTTGTTCACCCCGAGCGCCATGATCGTCGCGCAGACCGTGCTGGTCGCGCCGATCATCGCCGCGCTGACGCGGCAGACCATCGAGGATCTCTGGCTCGAATACCGCGACGAACTCACCGCGATGAACCTCGGGCCGCTCGGCCGCGTCATGGCGCTGATCTGGGACGCGCGCTTCAGCCTGGTCACGGCGCTGCTCGCCGGCTTCGGCCGCGCGGCGGCGGAGGTCGGCGCCATCATCATCGTCGGCGGCAACATCGAAGGCTTCACCCGCACGATGACGACGGCGATTGCCCTGGAGACTTCCAAGGGCGACCTGCCGCTCGCGATCGGTCTCGGCCTCGTGCTGATTTCGATCGTGATCGCGGTCAACGCGCTGGCCTGGAGCGTGCGCCGCGCCGGCGAGCGATTGGCGGGATGATCATGCGCGCGCCTTCGAGCGAACTGCCGATTGAATTCGATCGCGTGACGGTTACGGCCGGTGGGATCACGATCCTCGACGACGTAGCGCTCACGCTGGCGCCGGGCCCGCCCACGGTATTGATCGGCCCCAACGGCTCGGGAAAATCGACGATGCTGCGCCTGGCGATGGGGCTGCTGGCACCTTCGCGCGGGCGCATCACCTGGGGCGGGCTCGAACATGTGCCGCCGCTGAAGCGCGCGATCGTGTTTCAGCGCCCGGCGATGCTCCGGCGCAGCGCTAGCGCCAATCTCCGTTTTGCGCTGCGCGCCGCCGACATTCCGCGCGCGGAGCATGCGCGACGCGTCGCCGAGTTGCTCGAACTGGTCGGCTTGCACGCGCTCGCCGACCGCGCGGCGCGAAGGCTCTCCGGCGGCGAGCAGCAGCGGCTGGCGCTGGCACGCGCGCTCGCGCGCGATCCGGCGGTGCTGTTTTTGGACGAGCCGACCGCGAGCCTCGACCCCATCGCCACCAAGGCGGTGGAAGACATCATCCGCACTGTGAGCGAGCGCAACATCAAGGTCGTGATGGCGACCCATGATCTCGGCGAAGCGCGCAGGCTCGCCGGCGAGATCGTCATGCTTCACCGCGGCCGTATTGTCGAAACCAGTGCAGCCGCATCGTTCTTCGACGCGCCGCAGACCGCCGAGGCGAGGGCGTTCCTCGCCGGCGAACTATTGATTTAGCGCATGATCCGGACCCGGAGGGCCACGTTAGTGCAAAGTGGTCACCGGTTTTCCGAAAAGATCATGCGCAAACAAAAGAAGGAGAACCTATGACCATACTCACCCGCCGCTTGCTGATTGCGGCGACCACCGCCCTCGCATTCTCAAGCCACGCCATCGCTCAGGATAAATCGATCGTGGTGGCTTCGACCACCTCTACGCAGGATTCCGGATTGTTCGGCTATATCCTGCCGATGTTCAAGGTCAGGACCGGCATCGACGTGAAGGTGGTAGCGCAGGGCACGGGACAGGCGCTCGATACCGGCCGCCGCGGCGATGCCGACGTCGTGTTCGTCCACGCCAAACCTGCGGAAGAAAAATTCGTGTCCGAAGGGTTTGGCGTCAGGCGCCATCCCGTGATGTACAACGACTTCATCCTGATCGGCCCGAAGAGCGATCCGGCCGGCATCAAAGGCTCGAAGGACATTGTTGCTGCGCTCTCCGCGATCAAGGCGAAGGGAGCCGATTTCATCTCGCGCGGCGACAAGTCCGGCACGCATCAGGCCGAGCTCAATCTCTGGAAGATCGCCGGCATCGACATCGCAAAGGACAAGGGCCCCTGGTACAAGGAGATCGGGCAGGGCATGGGCGCTGCGCTCAACACCGCCTCGGCCTCGAACGCCTATGTGCTCGCCGATCGCGGCACCTGGTTGTCGTTCAAGAATCGCGGCGACCTCGGAATTGCCGTCGAAGGCGACAAGCGCCTGTTCAACCAGTACGGCGTCATGCTGGTGAATCCGGAGAAACATCCGAGCGTCAAGAAGGATCTCGGCCAACAATTCATCGACTGGCTGATATCATCAGAGGGCCAGAAGGCGATCGCCGGCTACAAGATCAACGGCGAGCAGTTGTTCTATCCCAACGCCAGCGATTCCGGCGCGTGATGCGAGACTGCGATCAGTCGTCGAAAGGAACCACCACCGTTCATATTCATGAATGTTTGTTCAAGTAGCTATCGCAGCCTTAATGTCGCAGACGGAACGTGATCGCGGCGCGGTGATTAGACTCCGTAGAGTGGACACAATCACTGGAGTTCGATGATGAAGAAACTAGCCATCGCATTTGCCGTTGGTGCTGCTGCGCTGATCGGCGGTTCCGCCGCCAACGCCGCCGACAATTCGGTGAAGGCGAAACCTGCGACGGATACTGTGCAGTCTTCCACTGACTTCAGTGCCCATCGTCGCCACTGGCGTCATCGGCACTGGGGTTACCACCGGCACTATCGCCCGTACTACGATAGCTACGGCTATTACGCGCCGCGCCGGTACGGGTACTACGGTCCCCGCTATTACGGCGGCGGTCCCGGTGTAACCTTCAGCTTCGGCACCGGCCGCTGGTAAGACAGGCCGGCGAGAAAAAAGCCCGCAGCAATGCGGGCTTTTTTGCGTGCCAATTGGCGGGTCGATCCGAGCCTACAATTCCCGCGATGCTTTCGACGACTTTGTCCGGCTGCCGCTGCCGGCCGCCGACGCAATGCGCATGCCGGATTGCTTGCCGGGCTTCCGTGTCGCAGCCTTTGCTGCCAGCCGGGTTACTCGGGCATGCGCATTCCGGGAGGCCGTACGTACGGCCCTTGTGGTTCGGCTTGCAACAACTCGCCGCTTCTTGAGAGCCGCGTGGCTCTCTTCGGCAATATCAACCTTTCGCACCATTCCGCTGATGGAAGGCGCCAGATCGACCGGAATTTCGGCGATCTGGTCTTCCTTCGACAGGCCACCGACGCCTTCACATGGTGCCTTATCCGGCAGGTCCGTCGGCATATGGACAGTGTTGTTTGCGTCCGTCCAGGCCTCCGCCTTGTTGCCGGTGATGATCTTGACGTAAGCGCGCGTTTCGTTCGGCAACCCGCCGCGTCGCGATAGCCACTTCTCGATCCTGCCGCCGCCCGCGTTGTACGCCGCCGCCGCAAGCCCGAGATTTCCGAACTGATCATGAAGCTTGCGAAGAAATCTTGCCGACGCAGGAATCGCCTGCAGCGGATCGAACGGGTCTTTCAAGCCCATTTCGACCGCCGTTCGCGGCATGAATTGCGCAATGCCCTGCGCGCCTGCAGAGCTGACCACTGCCGTTCGAAACCTGCTTTCCTGCCAGAGCAGGCGCGCGAGAAACCCGATCGGAATATCGTGTTCCTCAGCGGCGCTTCTGACCGCTTCACAGATCGGATTCGCTGGCGCCTCCTCCTTTATCGAGGCGACCGCATGAGCCGCGGCATCTGCCGTCGTTGCCGGTTGGTTCGGCGCGACGACACTTGCTGCGTCCGGTTCTTGCGAATGCGCAACCGATGCGGTCACAGTTCCTGTGTGAGAATTCGATGTCGCGGCGGGTTCCGATTGCGCTTCAGCGACAACAAAAGATGGTTCCATCCATGCTGACCTGACTCCGGAACTTTCAAAATCCACCGCGACTACGAACACAGCAATCACGGCGGCGAAAAGATATCGCATCAACTTCCATCCATTTGTGTGAAGGCCGGTCGGATAGAAGTTGGATGTGGAGATTTCGCGGATGAACTACGGCAGAGCGGTGTTCTTCTCGTCCGTAATTCTACCGAATGGAACTTTCAAAAGAATGCGCGTTCCCGGGCCGGTCGCCTACATCGCTCTTTACGCCGCGTTGTACGCGGCGTTCGGCGTGGCATCGCCGTTCTGGCCGAAGTTTTTTGAAACCAGAGCGCTCACGTTCGAGCAGATCGGCTTGATACTGGCGGCTGCGTTGCTGGCGCGTCTTGTCGCCGGTCCGCTCGTCGGGATGTTTGCAGACTTCCTGCAATCGTTGCGCCTCGTGCTCGCATTCTGCGCCGCCCTGGCCGCCGCAACGGCTGTGGCGTTGCTGTCAGCCGAAGGCTTTTGGCTGTTGCTGTTTCTGGCGCTGGTTCAAGCCGTCGCACTGGCTCCTACGACGTCGATAGCCGACGCGTTGTCAGTCAACACGGCCAGGCCGCAGATCGCGGGGCGGCCGTTCGAATACGGCTGGATCCGCGGTTCGGCATCGGCGGCTTTCGTCTGCGGCACGCTGATCATCGGGCAACTCATCACGTCCACTGATCTGACGCGCGTGGTCTGGTTGAACGCAGCCCTGCTCGTCGCTGCCGCTGGGGCAACCGCGCTGGTGCCCAAGGTTTCAGCTCCACCAGCGCCGCATGCCGGCGCCTCGCAGCTTGCGAGCGCGGTACGTGGACTCCTTGGAATTGCGCAGTTTCGAATCCTGATCCTCGTCTCGGCTCTGATCTATGGCAGCCACGCCATGCATGACGCCTTTGCGGTGATCCGGTGGAGCAATGCCGGAATAGACACCTTCGTCATAAGCGTCTTGTGGTCGGAAGCCGTCGCCGCAGAAGTCATCGTATTCTTTCTGATCGGACCGGCCTTGCTCAGTCGGCTCGGCGCGCGTGGTGCGGCGGCGTTGGCGGCAGCAGCCGGAATCATCCGCTGGTCGGTTGCGGGGACCACGACGTCCGTTGTGGCGCTCGCGATGGTGCAGCCGCTGCACGGATTGACGTTCGCGCTGCTGCATCTTTCTTGCATGCGGTTGATGGCAGCTCTTGTCCCCGCCAAATTGGCCGCAACGGCTCAAGCCATCTACGCGTTTGGTTCAGGCGTAGTGACGGCCGCACTGACGCTGCTTTCAGGGCTTTTCTATGCCAGGTATGGCGGAGGGGCGTTCGTTGCGATGGCGGTGCTCTGCGGCCTCGCGTTGCCGCTCGCCTGGTTTGGCTTTACCAATGCTCGGGATATCTCTGCCCGCGCACGCTGAGTTACGGTAGAATCGCCTCGCGAAAAACCAGCTCGATCTCTCTCGAAGGTTTGCCAATTGGTCTCGGAAAGCGATCTAGACGCTACTCTCGATGCCGTCAGGGCCGGCGCCGCCGGGCCGGCTGAGGGCATTTTTGGCCCGGCGTCGATGACGTGGCGGATCGACAGGGAAGCCGTGATCTTTCTGGGAGCCGGGCGCGCCTTGCTGCTTCAACTGGCGCATCCCTGGGTCGCGACCGCCATTGCCGAGCACTCGCACACCTTTACCGATCCGGTCGGCCGCTTTCATCGAACCTTTGAGCTGATGTTCACAATGGTGTTCGGTTCGCTCGATGGCGCGACTGCCGCGGCCCGGCGTCTGCATCGGCGGCACGCGATGATCTCCGGCGCGTTACCCGAGGCGAGCGGTCGCTTCGCCCAAGGTTCATCCTACAGTGCCAACGACATCGCCGCGTTGCGCTGGGTTCACGCCACCCTCGTCGAAACTGCCGCCATCGCGCACGACCTCGTGTTGCCTCCGCTGTCGCCCGAACAGCGCGAGCAATATTGGGCCGAAAGCCGGCTGTTCGGCGCATTGTTCGGGCTGAGACCCGCGGACCTGCCGGCGGATTGGTCATCCTTCGCCGATTACAACGCCGCGATGGCTCAATCGGATACCTTGTCCGTCAGCACTGCAGCGCGTGACGTGGCCCACCACATCTTGACCGGTGCACGTCCGTGGTTGCGGCCGCCGCGCTGGTACGTGGCCCTGAGCGCACAGATGTTGCCCGAGCGGCTGCGCACAGGCTTCGGCCTCGATTTCGACGAACGCGATCAGAGAGCCGCGGATCGCGCGCTCAAGTGGATACGCCGCCTATATCCCCACCTGCCGACCCGCCTCCGCTACGTAGGCCCCTATCACGAAGCGCAGGCGCGGCTGCAGGGAAAGCCGCGGCTCGAGCTGGCTACCCGGTGGCTCAATCGGGCGTGGACCGGACGACCGCGGCTGGATGATCGTCGGGAGAGGTGAGGCCGATGGGCATCGGCCTGTCATTTGCGGTAAGAGATCTGCCCGCCGACGATTCTTGAAACGAAACCTGCAAAACCGGATTTTGATATTGATGGACGACGACGACCCGATTGACGAGATTTCGCGGATCGAAGCGCGGCTCGAGGAGCTGGCCGAGGTCGCCGAGCGGTGCCGCAAGATCACGCTGGTCTCGAAGTCGGTGATCGCGCTCGGCGCCGGATTGATGCTCGTCACGATGCTTGGCCTGCTCGGGTCCAATCAGGTCGCCGCCCTCGGCTCGATTGCCGCGGTGCTGGGCGGCATCGTGTCGCTCGGCTCGAACATCAGTACTTTGCGGCAGACCATGGCCGCCATCAGCGAAGCCGAGGCGCTTCGTTCCGATCTGATCGGCAGGATCGACCTTCGCGTGGTCGGCGACGAAATGAGGAAACGGATTTGAGTTGGTCGGCGCCGCAGCTCATCGGCGGGCGTCCAACTCGCCCGCGCCGCAGGGCGGCTCGGGCATGGCGCGAGGCCGATCTTCCCGACGACAGTCATAGGCTCAATGCCGCAGCTTCCCGTGCGACTACGGAGCGCTTACTCTGATGCGCGAATTTAATTGCGGCGGCCCCGCGCGAGTGATTGAATCTCCAGCAATCCGACTCGACCAATGACGGAGACAAATTCGCCAGCGAGGTCATCGCCATGCTTGCCGAGAAGTTTTTTCTGGTGCTGGAGACACTCAAAAGTCACGCTTCCGATGATAGATCATCTCCAGTCGTGACCAGTACTGCGCCGCATATTCCGATCAAACTGCCGCGTAGAAAGTAAATTAAGGGCCGCTCGATTGAGGCGGCCTCTTTTTTCGCGGATGCGGCATTCTCATCATCCGAACAGCCTCCCGCGTCCCGCTGGTCCGCGGCCTCCGCTCGGTAAGTTTTTTCCCACTCCCGACTGGTTTCATGCCCGAACAGAGGCGACCCAAGGCCTCGGCACCGGAACTGCCCAAGCCATTTGCAGAGTTTTCCAGTAGACTGTTTGTGTATATTTTTCGGTTGTCATAAAATATTCATACGTCTCCCCCTGCCAATGGAGTCTCCGTTGAACGGCCCAATCGTGCACGATTCCGGCAGCGCGATTGCTGTGCGACCGGCTGAGCAAGCGGAAATCGAACTTAAGCTGCTGGCGCCGCAGGGTGTCCTGGAGAAGCTGCGCGAAATGCCCGTCATCGCACAGCATGCGCGCAATCGCGGCGTCGTCCGCCGGCTGGAAACGGTTTATTACGACACGCCGGAACGAGTGCTGTTCCAGCGCGGCATGTCGCTGCGCGTGCGCCGCTGCGGCAAGCATTTCATTCAGACGCTGAAGTTTCCGCCCGACAGCGGACGGCCGTTGGCGCGACGGCAGTGGGAAACGCCGGTTGACGGCATCACTCCCGACCTGGCGCGGCTTCCCGCCGCCGAGATCGGCGATCCCGTAACGACGCTTGCCCCCGATGCGCTCGTGCCGGCGTTTGCGACCAAGGTTCGCCGGCATGCTCGGCAGCTCAATCTGCCCGATGCGTCGGTCGAAATCGCGTTCGACGAGGGGATCATCGAGGCCGGTACGCGTCAGGAACTCCTGTCCGAAATCGAACTCGAATTGAAGAGCGGCAACGCCGGCGCGTTGTTTGATCTTGGAGCGCAGTTGCTCGACACCGCGCCGTTGCAAATCGGCACGCGGAGCAAGGCAGAACGCGGCTATGCGCTGGCGTTCGACGTCGTGCAGCCGGCGGTGAAAGCCGAACCGGTAGTCGGCATCACCGCTGAACACGCGGTTGATGACGTGATTGCGCTGCTGGCGGGGAGCTGCTGGCAGCATCTTCTGAATAACCACGCGGTGGCGAGAGAGGGATCCGACCCTGAAGGCGTGCACCAGATGCGGGTCGCATTGCGCCGTCTGCGCACAATCTGCGCGCTGTTCCGGCGGGAGATCCCATCGCCATCGTTCGAGGCGATCAACGGCGAGGCAAGATGGTTGATGCAGCAACTCGGTCCGACTCGCGATTGGGATGTGTTCGCAGTCACGACCGTCTCTCGCCTTGCGACGGCGGCTCCCGAGGTCGACCTGGTCGACCTGCGTGAGGTGGTCCAGCTACAGCGCAAATCGAACTACGCTGTCCTGCAAGCGGTTCTTGTCGATCCGCGTTGCAGCCGCTTCCTGCTGTCGTTGGGGAATTGGGTCGAACGCCGCGGCTGGCGCAACGAGATTGAAAGCGAGGCGTTGGCCGTGCTGTCACAGCCGATGCCGACGCTCGCGGATAAAATTCTCGCGAGATGGCACCATAAGGTGCTCAAGCGTGGCGCGCACTTCCGGCGACTTGACGCCGATGCGCAACACGATCTCAGAATCGATCTCAAGAAGCTGCGTTATGCGGCGGAATTCTTCTCGCCGCTTTACGCCGACCGTGCGCGCGCCAAGCGTTACGTGGCGCGGCTCGCCAGGCTTCAAAACAGTCTTGGACGCGCACGCGACATCGCAAATATCAGCGCATTGCTCGATACCATCGGGCAGGACAATCGGCCCGCGCTTCGTTTTGCCGTCGGCGCAATGACCGGCTGGCGAGCGCGCGACCAGATTGCAGTAGCGAAGAAGCTGCGCCAGAGATGGCGGCGGTTCAAGGCCACGTCGGCATTCTGGGGCCGGTAAGTTCGTCGTTTTTGCAAATCACTTGCCAGCCAGCGTAAACGCCTCGTGCACGGACGACTGGACCGCACCGCCCGTCACCGCGCCTCCGCCCGCAACATAGATGGTATCGCCGATCGTGGTGGCGCCGACCGCGTGCCGCGGTGTCAGCATCGGCGCATGAGATTGCCAGCTATTGGTCTTCGGATCGTGACTCTCCATCTGACCGAATACGGCGCCTTGCGAGATCTGGCCTCTGTCCTGCACACCGTATTCGCCGCCCATCGCGAACAAGCGGTCGCGGTAGACGACGAGGCCATGGCCCGACCGCGCGGTAGGCAGCGGCGCGCGCTCCTTCCAGGTGTCTGATGCGGGCAGATAAACGTGGTGAAGATCGGTGTTGTATTCGAAGGTGTTGAAGCGGCCGCCGATGATGTGGATCATGCCGCTATAGGCGACCGCGCCGACATGGTCGCGCGCGGCGGGGAGCGCTTTCCGGATTTCCCACTTGTCAGTTTGCGGGTCATAGACCTCATGCCAGCCGACGCTGGCGCGCTCGTTAGTGGGGGCGCCGGCGCCACCGATCAGATGGATCTTGCCATCAAGCGCCACCGCCGCGGCCGCCCCACGCGGGCGTGACAATGGCGCGATCGTCGTCCAGTTGTCGGACGCCACGTCGTAGAAAAACGCATTCGGGTCGGGATTGCGGTTCTGCTCGATGAAGCCGCCGAGCGCGTAGACGCGCCCTGCATCTGCCACGACGGCAACATGGTTGGCGCCACGCGGCAATGGCGCGGCGTTGAACCATCGATCGTCCTTTGGATCGTAAACATGATGATAGGCGCGATCGACGCGGCCTTCGCCATAGCCGCCCACGATATGCATGCGTCCCGCCCAGGCGGTGGCCCAGGCCATTTCGCTCCGCGGCAGCGGCAACGCCGCCTTCGGTGTCCAGCGCCCCTGCGGGCCTTTCGGCGCCGGACTGTCAACCTTTCGCTGGGCAATCTGCTCGGTGGTGAGGTGATGCGGCGTGCCGCCCTGAAGCCGGGCGAACGGATCGGAGGAGGGCGCTGCTTCAGGCAGCGCCGTGCCTGACGGCGTGCCATGGCCCGCATGCTGGGCGAGCGCCGGCGCGCAACCGACTGTCGCGCCGGCAGCCACGGCAACGAAAGCTCTCCTGTTCAGACGCGGCAGATCGGATGTCGACGACATGAGAGCACCTCAGCTAAAGTGGCTGGATCATTCAATGGTTGTAATAAAGGCGAGCGCGGTCAAGACAACAAAGCCGGGAACTGTCGCGCCGATGCACTCAATTGCAGGTGATGCTTGACGGGACTTGGCTGACGGGACTTGGCATGACGGCATGGCCCGGATCCTGCTTTGACAGGTTCGCGCTGACCTGATCCATTTCCAGAATCGGAAGTGACGAGGCATTCAACGACGAAGCATCCAACACCAGTTAGGGAGTCGGCCCATGAAAGAACGGGAACTTCGAGACCTGATTGCAGACGTCAAGACCGGTCGGTTGTCGCGGCGGGCCTTTGTCCAGCGAATGATCGCGGTCGGCCTTACGGCGCCGATGGCCGGGATGATGCTGAGCCGGTCCGGTGTCGCGATGGCTGCGACCGCGCTTCCCTACAAGCCGACCAAGGCCGGCGGCGGGGGCGTGCTGAAGCTGCTGTATTGGCAGGCCATAACCCTGCTCAATCCCCATTTCGCCGTCGGCACCAAGGATCAGGAAGGCTCCCGGATCTTCTACGAGCCGCTGGCGGGATGGGATGGCGACGGCAACCTGGTTCCGATCCTCGCTGCCGAGGTTCCGAGCAAGGAGAACGATGGATTGTCCGAGGACGGCCGCTCCGTGGTCTGGAAGCTGAAACGCGGCGTCAAATGGCATGACGGCATGCCGTTCACGGCCGACGATGTCGTCTTCACCTGGGAATATGCCAAGACACCGGAGACCGCAGCGGTCTCGATTGCCAACTTCAAGGACATCACGGTCGAGAAGATCGACGACTTCACCGTCCGCCTGACTTTTGCCAAGCCGACGCCGTTCTGGGCCGATGCCTTTGTCGGCAATTACGGCACGATCATCCCGAAGCATCTGTTCAAGGATTACGTCGGCGCGAAATCGCGCGAGGCGCCGAACAATCTGAAGCCGGTCGGCACCGGCCCTTATCTGTTCGTGGATTTCAAGCCGGGCGACATGCTTCGCGCCAAGATCAATCCCAACTACCACGTTGCCAACCGGCCGCAGTTCGATGAGCTGGAGGTCAAGGGCGGCGGCGACGCGGTATCGGCGGCGCGCGCGGTGCTGCAGACCGGCGAATATGACTATGCCTGGAACATGCAGGTCGAAGACGAGATCCTGCTGAGGCTCGAGGCTGCCGGAAAGGGCAAGGTGAGCATCACTCCGTCAGGCAATGTTGAATTCATCCAGCTCAACTCGACTGATCCCGCGGTCGAGGTCGACGGCGAGCGCGCCAGCATCAAGACCAAACATCCGCTGTTCAGCGATCCGGCCGTGCGCCAGGCCATCAATCTCCTGATCGATCGCACGTCGATCGAGAAACACATCTATGGCCGCACGGCGCTGGCCACCGCGAACTTCCTCAACAACCCGGAACGCTTCCGCTCGAAAAACACCAAATTCGAGTTCAACATCGAGAAAGCCAACCAGATCCTCGAGGCCGCCGGCTGGAAGAAAGGCGGCGACGGCATTCGCGCCAAGGACGGCAAGCGGTTGAAGTTCGTGTTCCAGACCTCGATCAATGCGCCGAGGCAGAAGACCCAGGCCATCGTCAAGCAGGCATGCCAGAAAGCGGGCATCGACGTCGAACTGAAGTCGGTGGTGGGATCGGTGTTCTTCTCCTCCGACACCGCCAATCCCGACACCTACACGCATTTCTATTGCGACGCGCAGATGTACAACACCACCATGCCGCAGGCCGATCCGCAGTTCTTCATGAACCAATACACGTCGTGGCAGGTGGCGAACAAGGACAACAAGTGGCAGGGGCGCAATGTCTCGCGCTGGCAAAGCAAGGAATATGACGAGATCTACAAGCAGGTCGAACGGGAGCTCGACGCAGTGAAGCGCGCGGCGCTGTTCATCAAGCTCAACGACCTCGTCGTGTCGGACAACTACATCCAACCCATCGTCTCCCGCAGCCGTGTCGCCGCGCTCGGCGGCAAGCTGACCGCGCATATCTCGGGCTGGGACAACGATCTGTGGCAGCTCGCGAGCTGGTACCGGGAGGCGTGAGAGCGAAACGTCGGATGTGCCAGGCATTACGGTGACGGTGTCACCGTAATGCCGACGGACTGCCATGGTCCGCCGCCGGCGCGCGGTGGACTGTCGCGCCGGCAGCCGCGACAATGAACGCTCTCCTGTTCAGTGCGGCAGATGCGATGTCGAATTGCAGGTGACCTGCATCGCAACTGTTAGCTAGCTCACACGTGAAGGCTGCAGAACGCTGTAGGCTCTTCACGGTTCGCCGTGAGCGGTAATGCTCCGGCTGCGCAAGCGAATATCGATAGTGCGGACAGCGCGTCCGGCCGGTTGTCACTGGCCGCGACGATCGGATCATCGTGCCGAAAGGGCAGATCTGGGCCGGCCAATGAGCAGCAAACCGAGGCCGAGGACGCAGCGATCGGCGAAGAGGAAACTGGCAACAGGCACACCAACGGGGGAGCGCGCAATGGGTCAAATCGGCAGGTCTACCGACCCCTCAACGGCTGACAATCGCGACGACGTTGCAGGCAGCGAGGTCGCTTCGTTCCGCTACAACAATCCCGGCGCTCAATATCCGAGCGCCCGGGCCGCGCGCTTCGGCCAGACCGGCTATGGCATCATCGGCGGTGGCCACAAGATCGCGCGCTTTCCCTCGCCGGTGAACGGCGCAGCCTCGAACTTCGATCTGTTGTCGCGCAGCTATGTCGGCATGCGGATCGGCGAGGCCGGAACGAAGTGGACCGGCGCCCACGGCTTCGGTGTGCCCGGCTATGACGCGAACGCCATCCTGACAAAGGAGATGGTCGACGATCCCGTGCAGGCTATTGCCCTGCTGAAAGCCATCGCCGGCCGCGAGTCGGGCAAAGGCAATAACCTGACCGAGGAGCAGTGGCGTCAGGCCCATCGCATGTACAAGGCCGGCAGCGCCGACGCTTTCTTCGACGGTCTGCCAGCCATAGCCGTTGCCCAGCCGCCCGCAAACGGTGTGCCCTCGGGTGCGGGCCTGGTGCAGCGCGCCCGCGCGCATATCGGCGAGCAATACGTCAACACCCGGGTGCCGAAGGACGATCCGCATTGGCACGGCCCATGGGATTGCGCCGAGTTCGTCTCATGGCTGGTCTATCAGGAGGCCGGCACGCTTTACGGCTGCGTCGACCACACGGCACAGCCGGCCAAGGCCGATGCCTATACCGGTGCCTGGAAGGCCGACCTCGAGCGGCTGGGAAAACGCGTTTCGGTGGAGGAGGCGGCGGCGACCGTCGGCGGCATCGTGCTCCGTTATCCGCCGGGTCCGGGCAAGATGGGCCACATCGCCGTATGCGACGGCAATGGCGGCACCATCGAGGCAAAGGGACGGCGTTACGGCGTGGTGGCCGACACGGTGCATGGCCGCGGCTGGCACACCGGCATCCTGATTCCCGGCATCTCCTATGACAATGCCGCGCCGATCAAGGTCAACCCGCCAGCCGTCATCTACGAGGTCGGTGCGCCGAACATGGATATGGCCGTGGTTGCGCGCATCCAGGCGGCGCTGGCCGCCAAAGGCTTCGATCCCGGCCTGATCGACGGCGAGTTCGGATTGAACACGCAAGCCGCCGTGCTGCGTTTCCAGGAAGCCGAGGGCATGGTCGTCGATGGCGCGGTCGGGCCGGAGACGGCGGCGGCGCTCGGCATCTCGCTCGGGGCCAAAGCCGCAATGCCTGTCGCGGTGGCGGAGACGAGTCCCGCCGCTGGCGCTCCCGCGCTCGACCTGCAGCAACTGCTTCCGCTCATTCTCATGTTGCTATCGAAGGAGAAACCGATGGCCGCCGATCCTGCCAAGCCGGGCCAAGGCCTCGAACTGCTGCTGCCGCTGATTCTGCAGTCAGCGCTTACCGGCAAGCAGCTCGACATCACGCAGCTTCTTACCGTGCTTGCGACCGGCAAGCCGGCGCCGGCGGTGACGCCAATTGCCAACGCACCGGTGCTCGCGCAGCCGGTCAATACCATCCCGGCGCCGGTCGTCTCGCATCCGGCAACGCCGCAACAGCCTGGTGCCGCGGCGCCGGTCGATCTCATCACCGTGCTGATGCCGCTGCTCTACGAGCGCCTGACCGGTAAGCCATTCCCGGGCACCGAAAAGCCGGACAAGCCCGCCGAGCCGCTCGCGCCGGCCATGTCGCGGCCGAGCGTACAGCTTTCTGCCGGCATGCTCGGTATCGTCACGCTGCTGCAGTCGGCAGGCATTCTCAATTTGCCCTTCAATCTTGGAGCGATCGCCGGTCAGGCGCCAACCACAACCGCGCCGGTTTCAGGCTCGACCATGGCGACCTTGATTCCGATCATCACCGGCGTAATCGGCGCCACCGGCGGCTTCGGCGCGCTGGGTGGGATCGCGTCGAAGCTGTTGGGCGGACTGCTCAGCGCGTTCGGGAAGAAGTGAGGGAAGGCCGGAGGTTGGAAGAGCAAACCTCGGTGCGTCCGCGACGCGCTGTCCGGGAGTTGTGCTCGCCGCTGGTGCCATAACACCTGCGTGGCGATTGAACCTTTCGGTCCACGCCAAGACACATCCACGCCTACAATAGTGTTTGCCGCAGGGCGCGTCTTTTTATGGAAGATCCTGCCGTTTTTCTCAGCCGTCTCGCGAGGTTCGCGCTGATACCGATCGGGCTGCTGCTGCTGCTCGGCGCGGGCTTTAGCGTCTGGAGCACGAAAGCGTGGCTTGCCCGCGCCGTTGAAACACAGGGTACCGTGATCGAGATGCTGCGCGTGCGCGACAGCGAGAACAAGGGCTATCTCTTTACGCCAATTGTGCGTTTCGACACCATTGACGGCAGGACCGTCGAATTCCAGTCCGGCCTGCGAACCAATCCGCCCCTTTACCGCACCGGGCAGGAAGTGCCTGTTGTTTACGATCCCGGCGTGCCGGAATCGGCCGCCATCCTGGGCGTGCTGCCGCTTTGGATGATGCCGATCATCCTGGCTTTCATCGGGTCGATTTTCCTGTTCGTCGCAACGGTCATGATCGTGCTGACCAAGAGGGTGGCGCGGGCTCTCGACCAGCCATCGCATCTCGCGGATGTGGTTGGTTCGCCGGGGCGGAGGCAAGTCGCCGTTCTCAATAGGACACGTTCATGATCGCGCTTCCGTTCGCTCATCGGCAGGCCGCCTGGTCGGGCCATGCCATGGTGCTAGCGCTTGCGCTGATGTTGCCTGGTGCCGGCGCATCCGAGGCCGCACCTTCCGACAATCGCGCAAAGCTCTGGCAGACCTGCCAGGCGAACGACGCCGAGGCCGGGCTCACAGCCTGTATGGCGATCATCAACACGCGCGGCATTCCAAAACGCGAGCGCGCTACTGCCTACTACAATCGGTGCTACAAGTTCATCATGCGGCACGACTACAGCAATGCACTGGCGAACTGCGACCGGTCACTTGAAGATAACCCATCCTTCGTCGACGCGTGGCTGAACCGGAGCACGATCCGCAGTGGACTCGGCCAATTCGATCTTGCCATCAAGGACGCCACTCAGGCGTTCGCCATGGCGAACAGCGATTCGGATCGCGCCGGCGCGCTGCGCAACCGCGCCGCGGCGTTCGTCCGGCGTGGCAACATCGCGGAGAGTCGGGCCGACCTCGACCAGGCGGCCAGGCTGCAACCTGGCGATGTCTACAATTTCATCAATCAAGCCGACTTCCTGCTGCAACTCGGCCGTCCCGATGAGGCGCTCCAACAGGTTGCGCGGGCTCGCGCCACCCGGGCGACCAGCAATTTTTCGCAGCAAAAGATGTACTCCGACATTGGCCTGCTGCACGGCAAATCCCTCGTGGCGATGAAGCGCTATTCGGAATCCCTTCCTGTGCTGGGTGCGCTGCTCAAGATCGACCCGAACAATGCGGAAGCGTTTGCTCTTAAGAGCGTGGCATTGGCCCGAACGAACAATGTCACGGCCGCGCGCGATGCGCTGTCCACCGCGCGCCGGCTGCCGCTGTCCAGCCCCGACGCCGCCGACGTGTTCCGCGAGGCGGAGCAGCTTGTGCGCGAGGTGGATAGCGCAATGGCGCCGCCCCGCGGCGAACCGGTCGCGCCGGGCGCAACGCCGTCGCGCGAGCGCAACAATCGGGTTGCGCTGGTGATCGGCAATGCCGCCTATCAGAACGTTTCACCCCTCAAGAATGCGGGCCGCGACGCCGAAGCGCTGGCGGCGGAATTCGACTCGCTTGGCTTCCGCAAGGTGACGCTGCTGCGCGATCAGACGCGCGAACAGATGTTTGCCGCCCTGCGAGCCTTCGCCAGAGAGGCAGAAACGTCTGACTGGGCCGTCATCTATTTTGCCGGCCACGGACTCGAGATGGGCGGAATCAACTGGCTCGCACCTGTCGATGCGCAGTTGAAGACCGATCGCGACGTGCGCCTCGAAGCAGTGTCGATCGATGAGCTCAGCACCGCGATCGAAGGCGTGCGGGGATTGCGGCTCATCGTGCTGGATGCATGCCGGGACAATCCGTTCGCGCCGCAGATGCGCTTCACCAACAGCACGCGCTCGCTCGGAACGGGGCTGGCGCGCGTGGAGCCCGAGGGCGGGACCATGATCGCCTATGCAGCGAAAGCCGGTCAGGTGGCGCATGACGGGAACGACGACAACTCTCCGTTCATGAAAGCGCTGCTCAATCGGCTGAAGCAGCCGGGGCTGGAGATCTCCATGCTCTTTCGCTTCGTCCGCGATGATGTGATGGCCGCAACCGGACGGCAGCAGGAGCCTTTTGTCTACGGCTCGCTGCCGAGCGAGCCCTTTTATTTCCGTACCGCAGCGACAGCTTCGCGGTGAGGCGGATCAATCGCGGACAGAAAACTCAACACGTCCGAGTTGGGCACGTAGCTCGTCATGCGGAAAATACAGCCGATGGAGGGACGATGTCGCTCGCTTTGGCCCGTCGCCCTTCGGGCTGTGCCGGGCACGCTTCGTCTGCAGCGCCGCGGCTGCGCCACGCGTAGCCCGCGAGGGCGAAGCGTGGTGCCCCTGGCCGGAATCGAACCAGCACTCCTTGCGGAACTCGATTTTGAGTCGAGCGCGTCTACCAGTTCCGCCACAGGGGCCTTCGGACGCGAGGCCGTGAGGCCGGTGCGGCGAAGCCGGCGGAATATAGCGGGCGGCGCTTCCGGGTCAACCCGCGCGGAAGTGATTGTGGTGTTCTCGACACCTGGGCGGTGGCGGGATAGGAGGCTGATGCCTATTTTGAGCATGAACCCATGCTCCGGAGCACATCCGTGACGTCAGATGCCCTCCATTCGTCGCACGCGCGCCATCCCGCCGATCCCGTCGTCGTTGCGGCATTGGCGATCGCGGTCGTCGCCGCGGCGACGCTGGCAGGCGCCTGGTTCTTCCAGCTCGTGCTGGATATCCGCCCCTGTCCGCTGTGCCTCGAACAGCGCTACGCCTATTATCTGGCGGTCCCGCTCAGCCTCCTGGTCGCCTTTGCCGCCTCGCGCGGGGCGCCGCGGCAGGTGGTGCTGGCCGGGTTTGCGGTGCTGCTGCTCGCGGCGCTCGCCAATGCCTGGCTCGGCGGCTATCACGCCGGCGTCGAATGGCAATTCTGGCAGGGCCCGACCGATTGCTCCGGCCCGCTGGCCGATCTCGGCAGCGCCGGCACGCTGCTGCAGCGTCTCGACACGGTGAAGGTGATCCGGTGCGACGAGGTGCAGTGGCGCTTCCTCGGGCTCTCCCTTGCCGGCTACAACGTGCTGATCTCGCTGGCGATGGCGGTGATCGCCGTGTGGGGCATCGTGTCGGCCAAGCGGGCAGCCTCGTAGGGTGGGCAAAGGCGCGATAGCGCCGTGCCCACCATTCATCATCGAGCACGCTTCGTGATGGTGGGCACGCTTGCGCTTTGCCCACCCTACGAACTCCGAGCTGATTTGCCGGGCGCGCAAGCGCAATCTCGATGCACCGCTGCGACAGATCAACAGGGGTGGGCAAATCACTTCTGATTTTCCGAAATCGTGTCAAGCCCGGGAATCAAAAATATTCCGCTTTCGTTCTTACCCAAATCAGTCGCATAACTCCGCCCGTCTCACCGCGGATGAGGGGCGCTTCGCGATCGTCACGAACGTGCGGTGAGATGCGGTGGACGCTGAATGCGCAAGACGTAGGCGCAGGAAGCGTACGGCGAAGTCGTGTGGTTCTGATGCCGCGGTGCTGGCATTAAGTCCTTTGGAAGCGAAGCTTCTCGGGGGCGACGGTGGCAAGAAAGCCGTTCGCCGGGAAGAGCACGAAGTAAGCCGTAAAGCCATTGCGCAGGGAAGGCCGGAGTGTTTCCGCTGAACCTGTATGCTCGTGTGCGTTTTTCTTTGCGCACTTTGCACACGAGACCGCGGGTGCAGCGCGCACCCGGTCTTCCCTGCGCCCTCTGATCAAGCGGGCGGGAAGTTAGTAGTAAACCTCGGGCAGTTCATGTCGCGAGATCGCGAACTCGTATTCAGTGCGTCGTCCCGGCGAACGCAGGGACCCATAATCACAAATGCGGATTGGGACATGAAGCCGGAGCCGCGATCCCGTCGACAATCGCGAGCGGTGGCTATGGGGCCCTGCGTTCGCCGGGACGACGAGTGGATAGGCCGCAAAAATCGACCTCGTCTAATCGTCCACGTCCTCCTGCGGGCGGCCGAACAGGTGCACGATGCCGGGCGTCGTGATCGAGACGAACACGAAGCGCGACATATGATGGGCGCCGACGAAGATCGGATCGATATGCAGCGTGAGCGCCAGCGCCAGCATGGCGTCCATCGCGCCGGGTGCAAACGCCACGACGACGTCGGCGAAGCGCACATCGGTGGCCAGCATGATCACCGTGACGAAAATGGCGGAGATGAGGATCGCGACCGCAAACGAGCCGAGCCCGGCATTGATGTGGCTGAGCAGCGTCGACTTGCTGATGCGCGCAAAGCGCGTGCCGATCACGGCGCCGATGCCGACCAGCGCCACGCCGCGCATCCAGGGCGGCAGGCCGCCCTCGATCAGGCCGGTGCCGTGCAGCGCGGCGGAAGCGATCATCGCGCCGAACATCCAGCTCGCCGGAAATTTGGCGAGCCGCAAAAGCAGTGCGACGGCAATGGCCGCGGCCGCCAGCACGGCGAGTTCGAGCGGCGAAGCGATGAGGCTCGCCACTTCCGTCGGCGTGCTCGACGCAATGCCAGTGAAGGCCAGCAGCAGCGGCAGGGCGGCGGTCAGGATGATCACGCGCATGGTCTGCACCACGGCGATTGCCGCGACATCGGCGCCCCTCTCGGCGGCGAGCATGGTGATCTGCGACAGCGCACCGGGGCTTCCCGCCAGCAGCGCCGAGGTCTGGTCCCAGCCGTGCACGCGCTGCAGATAGAAACTCGAGCCGAAGGTCGAGCAGAACGTCGCCAGCGCCAACAAGCCGATGGTCAGGGGATAGGCGCTCATGTGCTGGATCAGTTGCCGCGATACCAGCGAGCCCAGCGTGATGCCGAGCAGCACCAAAACGCTCTGCGTCAGGATCGCCGGCATGGTGACTGGCCGCCCTGCCAGCGCGGCGATGCCCACCGCGGCCATCGCGCCGGAAATCAACCCGCCCGGCAGGTTGAGCCACAGAAACAGCAAGCCGCCGGCGGCGCCGATGACGAGCGTCTCCAGCGTGCCGAGAATCTTGGCACGGTCGGCCATGGCGGAAGAAATCGAGGCGGGGATTAGGCTCACGCCGCCTTATGGCAAATCCGCTTGCGCCGGACAAATGCGTCACGCGATTGCAGCAATGCATGGCTAGCGTCTGCACAATGCCTGCACAAACGTCCCGTAGCCTTGGCTGAATGCGGGCTGAATGCGACGGCGGATCGCGCCTCTTCGCCGTCAGAAAATTTTTACCGCAGGGATCGTCCGATGCGTTGTCGCAAGCTGGGGTTGCGCTAGGATGGTCGCCGCAGATGACTACTGCCCTAAGGAGACCAGGGATGACTATTCAAGCAAAAATACTGGGCGCGTGCGCGCTGTCGGCATTGGCTGCGTTTGCGATGACCTCGCAGGCGAATGCCCTGACGGCGCAGGAATGCAGCGCCAAATACCAGGCCGCGAAGGCTGCCGGCACGCTCGGTGGCCAGAAGTGGAACGACTTCCGGAAAGCCCAATGCGGCGCCGACGCCGCGCCCGCTGCCGCCGCTGCGGCTCCGGCCGCCGCGCCGAAGGAAGAGAAGGCGGCTGCCAAGAAGGATGCCGCACCTGCGGCTACGCCATCCGGCCCCGCGACTTTTCCGAGCGCTGTCGACGCAAAATATTCGAAGGAGACGGCGACGAAGCAGCGCTTCCACACCTGCCTCGATCAGTACAACGCCAACAAGGCCAGCAACGCCAATGGCGGGATGAAGTGGATCCAGAAGGGCGGCGGCTATTACAGCGAATGCAACAAGAAGCTGAAGGGCTCGGCCTAACCAGCAATCGACGTGGGCGCGGCCGGAGGTTTCGGCCGCGCCTATATTTCGCGGAGCAATGTTTCGGCCGACTTCGCCACCAGTTGCGCGCGCTTGCGCTGGCCATGTTCGAGAAACAGCAGGCTCTGGCCGAACACGAAGCAGTAGAACAGGAAGGCCTGTGCGTCGGCCTCCTCGGCCGCCAGTCCCGTCGCGCGATAGAGATGCCCGACATTCTTCAGCCGCGCGGCGTCCACGCTCGCCACCGCATTGGCCGCCAGCTCGTCGGATCGTGCCCATTGCCGGATCGCCAGTTCGACCGCCATGGCCTCGGTGTTCATGCGCTCGGAATAGAGCGCGATCAGCGCCTTCAGCCGCTCGCGCGCGGTCGCGCCGTCGAGGCTGGCCTGTTTCTCGATCGCGGCGATGCGGCCCGCGCTCCAGTGCTGCAGCATGGCGTCCAGCAGGGCCGCGCGGTCGCGGAAGCGGCGGTAAAAGCCGCCCTTGGTGACGCCGAGGTTCTTGGCCAGCACCTCGACCCGTACGCCCTCGATGCCGGTCCGGGCGCTTTCCTCAAAGCCGGCTTCGATCCAGCTCTCGTGACGAACCTCGCCGGCGCGCGCCTCTGCGGTTCGCGCCTCTCCTTTGGCATCGCTCATGGTCCGGTCCCACCGAGTGTCGATACGGTACCGTATTGCTAACCCGGAGAGAGTCTGATACGCTACCGTATCAAGAAGCAAAAGAGCGGGAGCAAACGATGGAGACGGACGCGACCTATCGCGGCACGGTCTATCCGTGGCAATGCGATCATGTCGGGCACATGAACATCATGTGGTATGTCGGCAAGTTCGACGAGGCGAACTGGAATCTGTTCGCCCGGCTCGGGCTGACGCCGTCGTACTTGCGCACCTCCGGCCGCGGCATGGCCGCTGTGCAGCAAAACATCACCTACAAGCGCGAACTGCTCGCCGGCGACATCGTCGAGGTCAGGAGCCGGCTCCTCGAGGTTCGCGACAAGTCGATCCGCTTCGTCCACGAGATGCGCAACGCCGAGACCAGCGAGATCGCAGCGACTTGCGAGATCACCGGCGTGCACATGGATCGACAGGCGCGGAAATCAACGCCGTTCGCCCGAGCCATCCGCGACGCCGCGATGCGGCATCTCGAACCGGCGATGGCGTGACCGATGCCGCGCTTCGAGCCGAAGAACCCGGATTATCGCGCGGTCGCGACCGACATGTTCGAGCAGCAGCGCGCGATGAAGACACTCGGCATTTCGATCGCGCGGCTGGAGCCCGGCGAGGCCGATCTCGCGATGGATTATTCGCTCGACCTCACCCAGCAGCACGGCTTCATCCACGCCGGGATCATCACGGCCGCGCTCGACAATGCCTGCGGCGTCGCCGCCTTCACGCTGATGCCGCCGGGCGCGGGAATCCTCACCGTGGAATTCAAGACCAACTTGCTGGCGCCGGCGCGCGGCGAGCGGTTCGCGTTCCGCGCCAACGTCGTCAAGCCCGGCCGCACGCTGACGGTGTGCGAGGCCCGCGCCTATGCGGCGCATGACGGCAAGGAGACGCTGATCGCGACCATGACCGGCACGCTGATGGCGCTGACCAGCCGCGAGGGCGCGTCGCCAGACACGGGGCATGTTCGCAGCCTGATCGGCTGATGTGTATTGCAGTGCAGCTTTGTGCTGCGGCCATGGCGATCTGCAGAAAATCCTTCTATGGTCGCGCCGTGCAACTGAGTCTTTCAACTTGATCATCTCCACCGCGCAAGGCGTGCTGGGACTGGCGTCTGGGATGCTGGTTGGGTTCTCGCTTGGCCTGGTCGGCGGCGGCGGCTCGATCCTGGCGGTGCCGCTGATGGTCTATGTGGTCGGCGTGGCGGAGCCCCATATGGCGATCGGCACCAGCGCGATCGCGGTGGCCGCCAACGCCGCGCTCAACCTGTCCAACCATGCGCGCGGCGGCACCGTGATCTGGTCCTGCGCGCTGATCTTCGCCGCGGCCGGCATGGCCGGCGCCTTCGGCGGTTCGATCCTCGGCAAGATGATGGACGGTCAACGGCTATTGGCGCTATTCGCGCTGGTGATGATCGTCATCGCGCTGTTGATGCTGAAGACGCGCTCGCGGATCGGCCTGCCTGACGTCAAGGTCTCGATGGCGAACATGCCGGCTATCGTCGGCCTCGGTCTCGCCACCGGAACGGTGTCGGGATTCTTCGGCATCGGCGGCGGATTCCTGATCGTGCCGGCCCTGATGCTGGCGACCGGCATGCCGATCATGAACGCGGTCTCCTCCTCGCTGGTCGCGGTCACCGCGTTCGGCCTGACCACGGCCGCCAGCTATGCCTGGTCCGGGCTTGTGTCGTGGGCATTGGCGGGACTGTTCGTGGCGGGCGGCCTCGCTGGCGGATTGGCCGGCACGCGTTCGGCGCGGCACCTCGCCGAGCGCCGCGGCGCGCTCAACATCGTGTTCGCCGTGGCCATTATTGCCGTGGCGCTCTATATGCTGGCGCGTAACATATCCCTATCTCAGCCGTAGACAGGAAATGCAGCCCTTGGCGAGACCCAGATGAAGCGATTGAATAATCCGGCCGGGACGATCCCAGGCCCGACGCGGCGCGAAGCGCTTGGCTTGCTCGGCGCGGGCGTGGCCCTGTTCGGCGCGGGCATGACGCGTCCGGCGTTCGCGCAAGGCGATGACGTCCTGACCGAAGCCCTGGTGCTCCGCGACCCCGACGCTCCCGCGACCGGCAATCTCGACGGCGACATCAACATCGTCGAATGGTTCGACTACAACTGCCCGTATTGTCGCAAGATCGCGCCTGAGATCCAACAGGTGGTGCAGGACGACGGCAAGGTCCGCCTGGTGCTGAAGGACTGGCCGATTCTGGGCGACGTCTCGAGATACGCCGCGCGGGTGGCGCTCGCCGCCAAGTATCAGGACAAGTACCTTCCGGCGCACGAGGCGATGATCGGCGTCAGTTCGAAATTGACCGAACCGCGCATCCGCGAACTGGTGGCAGGCGCCGGCATCGACATGGATCGCCTCAACCGCGACCTCACGACGAATGCGAAGGCAATCGACATCATTCTCGCCCGCAACCACGATCAAGCGGTGGCCTTCGGATTCAAGGGAACGCCGTCCTTCATCGTCGGCAAGTTCCGCGTGCCGGGAATCCTGACCATGGCGGAATTCGAGATGGTGATTGCCGACGCGCGCAAGGCGAAGAAGAGCAATTAGTCTAGAGCGTCAAAACGCCGTCGTGCGGGACGACGGCGTTTGAATGTTGCGACTGATCTCGCCAGGAAACTATCGAGGAATTATCGCGACGAGAGCTTGACCCAATCGTCGTGGGCGCGCGCTTTCAGCGCCTTCCAGTCTTCTGCCACGACATCCCAGTTGACGAGGGTGCGATTAGCCTGTGCGACCTGGCCGCTGGCGACGCTCGATGTCCGCATGGAATCGTAGACATAGACGCCGAAAACCAGCAGCAGCGCGCCCAAAATCATTCCGACAAACGTCCGCATGCGATACCTCCGTGACCGCTCACTAACGCGGAAGGCGAGGGATGGTTCCCCGATCTAGGATCGCGCCTTCGGCGGCGCCGGGCGGGGAGCCGAGGCGGAAGGTGCCGCCCCTGTGGCTGTCGCCAGGTTGAGCGACTTCAATTCATCGGGCTTGAACACGAAAAGCTTGTCGTGCGGCGTCTCCATCGCATGCACCCAGACCTGGAGGTTCACACCCATGTCGCCGAGATAGCGCTGGCACCGCGCCGAGATATTTTGCGCCACGTTCATCTCGTCGCGCGGCAGGCCGGCTGTGGTGCCCAGCGCCGCCACCTGATGCACGCCGACGATGGCCTTGTCGCCGACCCGGCGCTCGACGCCGCCGGCTAACACCAGCGGGCAAGATGAGGCGCAGTATTTGCCGGCCTCGATCTCGGTCGCGAAATTACGCTCTCGAATGAGCCGTCCCATCGCCAACGCATCGCTGACCGAGCCGCCCGGCGAGTTGAGCACCACCGTCTTGATGTAATCGCCGCGCTTGGCGACCTCGGCTGCAAACGCATCCGAAATCCCTGGCGTAATGGTGCCGGTCGCCATCAGCTTGCCGCCACCCACCAGCTCGAAGGTCATCGGCTTGGCCATCACGCCATCTGCTTGCGGCCGCGGCGTCAGGCGCTTGTCGTCGCCGGGTGCCAGCGGCCCCAGAATGGATGGCACCGCATTGGGAAGGTTCAGCGAAGGCGTGTCCTGCCTAAGCTCGACGGCAGGACCGGCAGCGCCGATCCATCCGTTCATGCCGGCGAGATCGGCCGCCAGTACAGCGATCGTGATCGTGACGATGCTGCGGAACAGCCAACGCAGGATCGCTTCGTCCGGATTGGCCGCCAGGAACGCTTGAACGCGCTGTTGAAGCGTTGCGGATCGCTGCATGGCGAAACCTACTTGGTATGCCGCGCCGACGATAGCGAGGTAACGTTTTCGTCCGTCTCCGCCGCTTGATCGGCCACAGGCTCTTCAGTGCGGGCCTTGCTCCCGGACTCACGTGGCGCCACCCGGCGCGCGTCCTCGACTTCGCGGGCCATCTGCAGGGCCGCAACCAGTTCGCCCGCGGTCATGTCAGAGGCGCTGAACGCGGGAAGCCCCTCGCGCCGGATCGCGGCGTGCACGACACACAGGATCAAGACCAGCACCGCCGGCATCAAATCGATCGAGATCGCGCCGGCCCAACTCGGAATGAAATCGCCGGCGTAACGAAGCACGGCCTCGGCAGGCGACATGGTCTGGAATCGGGCCGGCTCGACCCGTGGTAAAGCCAGGATCTTGTCGGCCGCCTCGGCGAGCGAAGCCGCCTGTGTCGCGATCGAGCTCTCGACCTTGCCGACCATGGCAGTTTGCCGGTCGGCGAGATCGGCCGTGCGGCCGCCCGCGGCGGGCGCGATGAAGCCTGACGACAGCGACGCCGCCGCGCGCTTGACGGCGGGCGCCACCGAGGTCTGCTGCAGGTTGGCGATCACGCCGGAGAGCGCCAGCGATTCCGTCGCAAAGGCGTCGCTGCGCGTCGAGATCGGCCCCCGGTCGGAAATCAGTTCGCGCATCTTCGCCAGATGCTTGCCGCCCTGCTCGAACAGGGTCGAGACGCGCTTGGCCGATGCCTGGACTTCCTGCCCGAGACTATCGAGCTGTCCGGACATCTGCGTCAGAAGCTGCACGACGGTGCCGGATCCGGAAGTGCCGGTCAGTGATCCCGCGCGTTCGGCGTCTGCCAGCTTCGCAAACCGCGATGACGCCAACTGAATGTCCGGCAACAGCCCTTGCGCGGCGATAGCGTTGCTGTTGGCGGTATCGAGGTCGCGGGTGTAATTCTGCACAGTGATGGCGAGATGCTGCTGGATCGCGGCCGCGCCTGCCAGCGCCGAAGCGTTGAGCCAGGATGACATCGCCACGATCATCAGCGAGCCCAGCAGCATGCAGCCGAACATCAGGCCGCGGCCGGTGCGGTCCACCACGTGGGGCATGAACTGCATCAGGAAGATCCAGAACGCGTAAATGCCGACCGATACCGCAACCGAATAGATCACAGCGGCGAAGAACACCGTAGTCGGGTTGCCGTTGAGCAGCTCACGGACGCCGAGATAAGTGTAGACGCCGGCGGCCAGCGCGAGAATCGCAGTCGTCAGCTTCAGCGTGACTTCGAGGCGCGTGACGCCTTTCGAGAGCAACAGCGAATTGGAGGCAGGCGCAGTAGCCGCGGGAGCGCCGGGGCCGGTGTTCGAGGGCATGACGTATCCTCTCGCGGTTCCAATGAACCGGCTGATCAACGCCCCCACGTTGTTGGCTAAGTTGTTCTGCTCATAGGGATAAATTCAGACGAGATTGTGTCGGCAGCATCATCGGTGGTCAGGCTTGGCCGTTCAGCCATTGCAATATCTCTACATTCATCTCGCGCGGATAGGTGTGGCTGAGATCGTCGAGCTCGCGATAGATGACGTTGGCACCCGCGGCCGACAGCGCTTGGGCGGTCTGCCGCGCCACCTGTACAGGAAACATCCAGTCCAGCCGGCCGTGCACGATATGAACGGGCAGGCCACGCAACCTGTCGGCGTCGGCCATTTCTGCCATCAGCGGATGAAACGTTGCCGAGACCGGCGCGAGGTGAGTGAACGGCGAGGCGCTCTCGAATCCCGTGACATAGCAGAACGTGCCGCCATCGCTTATCCCGGTCAGCAGCATCCGCCTGGGATCGACGTTCCAGCGCGAGCGCACAGCGTCCAGGATGTGCATCAAATTCGGCGTGTCGGTGTCCTCGCCCATCAGTGCCCAGGTCGAGCCGGTCGCGGTCGGGGCGACCAGGATCGCGCCGCGGCTACGGGCGTCGCGCAGCCAGCTCCACAGAAAACCGCGGCCATTGCCGCTGCCGCCATGCAGCGCCATCACCAGCGGAAGCGCGCGGTCGGGGGCGTAATATTCCGGTACGTAGGCGGAGAAGCCGCCACGGCTGCCCGGCTCGTCATGGTCGTGAAAGACGCCGGTGTTTGGATTGGCTGGCGCCGCCAGCCGCGCCGCGAGATCGTCGTCGTCGCGCAGCGACGGTTCGACGAAGAACTCACTCACCGGCGGCAATTTTGCAGCCAGCGCATATAGCGCCTCCTGCGCACGCGGAGCGTAGCGAAGTGCGCGAAACACGCTGACGAGATCGCCATTGCCATTTTGCACGACGCGCAGAGCAGCGAACGCGGCGAGCGTCGCATCGCTCGCCGTTTCGAGGGAGGTCTTGATATCTGCGAACTCCGCCGGCCATTCTGCGAGCTTCGAGCGGACTGCGCGCAAGGCCTCGTCAGGCTGGCCTGCGGCCTCCATCACGCGGTCGAAGTCGGGCGGGTTCAGGTAGCGCGCGATAAAGCCGAGGGCTTCCAGCGATTGCAATAGCGGCGGCAGCACGGCCACGATGTCGTCCACCACGGCCTCACTCATCACGCCATCCCCTATTTCAATGCAGCCTCAATCCAGTGAAATCTTGATCGAGTGAAGTCTGATCTAGTGAAGTATTGGCGTCTTCAATAGCTTGGCACGGTCGGTCGAAGCCAGCACGACGTCGAAGGTGAGGCCCTCGTGGTAGACCGTGAGCGGTACGTCGACGCCGGCGCTGCCGAGCGACCAGAGCTTGCGATAGAAGCCGATCTGGCTGGTGATCTTGTCGCCGTTGACAGCGAGAATGACGTCGCCGGTCTTTAGTTCGGCAAGCGCCGCGGGTCCCTTGCCGGCGATGCCGACCACCACGACGCGGTTGTCGATTTCGGTGGTGAACATGCCGAGCCACGGTCGCGCCGGCTTGTTGGCGCGGCCGAATTTCCTGATGTCGTCGAGTACGGGCTTCAGCAGATCGATCGGCACGATCATGTTGACGTGCTCGGCCTTGCCCTCGCGCTCGCGTTCGAGCTGCAGCGAGCCAATGCCGATCAGTTCGCCGCGGCTCGAGATCAGCCCGGTGCCGCCCCAATTGGGATGCGCGGGATGGGTGAAGATCGCCTCATCCAGCAGATATTCCCAATAGCCCGCGAATTCCTGCTTGGCCACGATCTGGCTGGCGACCGAGCGCGTGCGCCCGCCGGCGCCTCCGACCACGACGCGGTCGCCGATTGCAGCAGTGGCGGAAGAACCGAAAGGCAGCGGATCGAGGTCGAGGTCGCCGAGCGCTTGCACCAGGCCGAAGCCGGACTCGAAGTCGAAGCCGAGCGCGTGGCCCTCCACCACGCGGCCGTCGCCGCGGTGCAGCCAGACGGCCTCCGCCTCGGTGATGAGATAGCCGATCGTCAGCACCAGCCCGTCATCGATCACGACGCCATTGCCGGCGCGTTCGGTGCCGAGCGTCTCGGCGCTGAACGCATCGGGTGGAATGATCGAATGCAGCCCGACCACCGACGACAGGGCCTTGTCGAGGTCGAAGGCGTAATCGCCCGGGCGCGGCTGGTTTGCGGGCGGCACTCTCCATTCGGTCAAAGAAGGCATGGATGGTCTCCTGGCAAACCGGCGCGCGTTCGGGCGAAAGCGCGGGAAATTCGTCACAGTCTATGCTGCAAACGGCCGTCTTGAAAGTGTCCCCCCAAATGGGCCGGCATGCGACTCATAAGGGGGCAGATTCACAATTGTTCCAGGGCCAGTTAAGGTCATTCCACATTTGCCCGCGCGCGGGCCGGCATGATCCGGAATTCGCGGTTCTCCTTCAACCAGCCGGCGCGTTCGTCGCGCAGCAACGTCCGGCGGACCTTGCCGGAATCGTCGCGCAGGCCGACATCGACGGCCTCGAAACTTTCCGGGTGTTTGTAGCGGCTGAGCCGGTCGGCCAGGAACGCAGCCATGCCGTCGGCGATAGCCTTCGCGTCTGTGCCCCGGTCGAGTTCGAGAATAGCGTGCACGCGCTGCCCGAATTCGGGATCGGGCAGGCCGACCACGACGCAGGAGCGCACATCGGGATGTGCCGATACCGCAGCCTCGACTTCGGCCGGATAGATGTTGGCGCCGCCGCGCAGGATCATGTCGGCGAGCCGATCGCCGAGATAGAGATAGCCTTCCGCGTCGAGCCGGCCGATATCGCCGAGCGATTCCCAGCCGTCAGGCCGGCGTTTCGGCTCGGCGCCGAGATAGTGATAGGTGGAGCCCGGGCCGTCATTGGGCAGGAAATAAATCTCGCCGGTCTCGCCCGGCGCTACATCGTTGCCGTCCTCGCCGATGATCCTTAAGCGACAGGTGTCGCCGATCTTGCCGACCGAGCCATGGTGTTCGAGCCATTCAACGCCCGATATGATCGTGGCGCCCTGTGCTTCGGTGCCGCCATAGAGCTCGTAGATGCGCTCCGGTCCCAGCCACTCGATCCATTTCTCCTTCAGCCATGGCGGCATCGGCGCGGCCATGTGAAATACGATCTGCAGGCTCGACAAGTCGTAGCAATTGCGCACCTCCTCGGGCAGCGCCCAGATCCGGTGCATCATGGTGGGCACGAAATTGACCCACTGTACCCGGCTGGCCTCGATCAGGCGCAAGCATTCCTCGGCGTCGAATTTGACGAGGCCGGTGACGCGTCCACCGTGGAACAGCGCGGTGTGCGAAACGATGAAGGGCGCGTTGTGGTAGAGCGGGCCAGGGTTGAGCAGGGAAGCGCCGAGTGGCATGCCGAGCGCCGCCGGTCCGGCGGTATCGATCACGGCGGGCCGGTGATCGAGGATCACTTTCGGCCGCCCGGTCGAGCCGCCGCTGGTCATCGCCTTCCAGTAGCGCGCCACCGGATTGTTCACCGGCTCGTCCGAAAAACCTTCGGGGGTGAAATCGGCGGGCAGCGAATTCGGCGCATTCCAGTCCGCCTGGCCGCCGACCACCAGCGATGGCTTGAGAATATCGAGCACGGCTGCGGCCTCGCCGCGCGGCAATCGCCAGGTCAGCGACGTCGGCGTCGCGCCGCACTTCCATACCGCAAACGTGGTTTCGAAAAACACGTTGCTGTTGGGAAGCCCGATCGCGACGAAATCGCCGGGCTTCACGCCCTTGGCGGCGAAAGCGCGGGCGCGGCGGTTGGCGTTGCGTTCGAGCTGCTCCCAGGTGATGGCGTCCGTGCCGTGACTGACCGCGATCGTGTCCTTCGGTTTCCGTTCGGCATACCAGCGTGGCACGTCGGCGATGGGAATGAGCATGGGGCGTTTCCGTTGGAGCGTTGATGCCGCTCTTAATTTCTGACGAGGCGGGCGCCTCAAAAGCTACCGTGGCAGAATTGGATGGCGGCGTGAAGGGAGACCGGAGCATGCAAGGCAGACTTTGAAAAGAAAAGGCCCCGCCTCGGCGGGGCCTTTTCCAACGCCGGCGTCGGGCGTCTACGCGATAGGCTCACCAGTCGGAAATGCCATAACCGACTTCCGTGGTGTAGCCGTAGGGTCCGTAGTCGACAGGCACCGGCGCGCCAAACGCAGGGGTCGGCACATAGGCCCGACGGCTGACCACGACGGTGCGTGGCCGCACAATCGGCGGTGCCGTGACAACCGGCGCCGGTGCGACGTAAACGCTGCCGGGAGCCACTGCCACGGGATAGGGGTCGACGTACGAATCGACATAGATTGCCTGCGCGGATGCGCTGGTGACGCCGAAGGCCAACGAGCCGGCGACTGCTACGCCGGCCATCGAGCAAATGCGCGATTTCATTGTCATGTTCCGCAATCTCCTTTGCTGCTTGTTACGGCTTCCAACGAACCCACACCACGCACGGTCGTTCCTGGCGCTCACGAAGTTGTTGGCCGCAAGCTCCGTAATGACACCTCCGCTTACGGACCGGTCAGGATATCGGTATCCAGCGGGCTGTCGCGAGAAGCAAACCACTCGGCGCGCAGCGCCACGCGGCGGCGGCCGCGATCGTTGACCGGCAGTTTCAACCCCTCGATCAGGTCCTCAATCTCGCGGCACGCGGGGCGGCGAGAGACATCCACGTCGATGCCGGGCACTGTCTCGCATAGCTCGTCCAGCGCGGTGAGCCCGCGGGGAAACAGGTCGCGATAAATCGGGCGGTCGTGAAAGCCGGTTACAACCCGGAAACCTGCATTGAGGGCCAGCTCCTGCAGGCAGCCGCAAACAACCTGGGCGGTAGATGATCGTTGCGGCGAAATCCGGTTGCGCAGGACTACCCAATCGATGGGGGCGCCATCGAGCGGCCGGCGATGGCGACGCGTCTCGCGGACCAACTCGCCGTAATGGCTGATCCCGGTGACCGTCAACGTCACCGGATCGAGCGACGCCAGCACATCGAGGTCGACAAAACTGTCGCTAAGCGGCGTCACCAGGGTGTCGGTGATCGAATGCGCGAGCCGCATCAGATAGCTGTCATGTGGCGGCGTATCGATCACGACGAAGTCATGGCGGTCCTGCGCTGCGGCGGCAATGGCTCGCTGAAAATCGGAGCATTCGGCGGCCTCGTTTTGCGCCACCATGACACCTTCGACGGGGGCGATGCAGAAATGCGTCGGCAGCTCCAGATCGACCTGGCTCCGCCGCGCCCAGCCGCGTCGGCTCTCGACATAGTGCGTGAGGGTCCGCTGCCGGCCGTCGAGGTCGACGGTTGCGACACGCTGGCCGGCCTTCAGCAGCGCAACGGCGACGTGCATTGCGATGGTGGTTTTGCCCGAGCCGCCCTTCTCATTACCAACCACGACGACATGGGGCGGGGGACGCAATTGATGTACGGGCGCGGTAAGCACGGCTGCGCCTTAACCATCGGTTGCTTCAAGCCTGCTCAGGAGGAACATGATCCGCAAGGCGGCAGCCGCCCCTGCAGGCCAAGGGATTGGATAACTGCGCGAGCAGCCGGTTTGTTCCTGGAACGGCCAGGCGGGCGCGATGCCCGGTGATTCTTGCAAGCCCCCTTGCGGCGCAATCCTGACCCACCTAGGTCGCATGGTGTAGGTTCCGATCGACGTTCGGGTGGGCGATCGCGTGCTGTTCGGCAAACGATCGGCACCGAGCAAGATCGATGGCACCGGTTTGATCTTGAAAGACGGCATTATGGGCGTGCTGGTGGGAGGCCGGCGCCAGTCGTAAGCCCGCTTGAAAGCCCGCCCGATGTGATGAGCAACCGAGGAACAGTATCTTAGGAGCAAGACCATGGCTGCCAAGGAAGTCAAATTTTCGGTCGATGCCCGCGAGAAGATGCTGCGCGGCGTCGACATTCTCGCCAATACGGTGAAGGTCACGCTTGGTCCGAAAGGACGAAACGTCGTTATCGAGAAGTCGTTCGGTGCGCCACGCATCACCAAGGATGGCGTGACCGTCGCGAAAGAGATCGAGCTTGACGACAAGTTCGAGAACATGGGCGCGCAGATGGTGCGCGAGGTGGCGTCGAGAACTTCGGATCGCGTTGGCGACGGCACCACGACTGCCACCGTGCTTGCGCAGGCGATCGTGAAAGAGGGGGCGAAGGCCGTCGCCGCAGGCGTGAATCCGATGGACCTCAAGCGCGGTATCGACCGCGCGATCGATGCGCTGATCAGTGATATCGAGAAGAACTCGAAAAAGATCACGTCGAATGACGAGATCGCGCAGGTTGCAACCATTTCGGCCAACGGCGACGCTGAGATCGGCCGCTTCCTCGCCGACGCCATGAAGAAGGTCGGTAACGACGGTGTCATTACCGTGGAGGAGGCCAAGTCGCTGCAGACAGAACTCGAAGTGGTGGAGGGAATGCAGTTCGACCGCGGCTATATCTCGCCCTACTTCGTTACCAACGCTGAGAAGATGCGGGTCGAGCTCGAAGACTCCTACATTTTGATTCACGAAAAGAAGCTGTCGGGATTGCAGCCGCTGCTGCCGCTGCTTGAATCGATCGTGCAGTCAGGCAAGCCGCTGCTCATCATTGCCGAGGACGTGGAGGGCGAAGCGCTTGCCACCCTTGTCGTGAACCGGCTGCGGGGCGGACTGAAAGTCGCGGCAGTGAAGGCGCCCGGCTTCGGCGATCGCCGCAAGGCGATGCTTCAGGATATCGCCATCCTTACCGGCGGCACCATGATCTCAGAGGATCTCGGCATCAAGCTGGAGAGCGTAACTATCAATATGCTTGGCCACGCCAAGAAGGTGAGGATCGAGAAGGAGAATACGACGATCGTCAGCGGCGGTGGCAAGAAAGCCGATATCGAGGCTCGCATTGCCCAGATCAAGACCGAGATAGAGAAGACCACCTCCGACTATGATCGTGAGAAACTCCAGGAGCGGCTCGCCAAGCTCGCAGGCGGCGTCGCGGTGATCCGCGTCGGCGGGGCCACCGAGGTCGAGGTAAGGGAGCGCAAGGATCGCGTCGACGACGCGCTGCATGCCACCCGCGCTGCAGTCGAGGAAGGCATTTTGCCCGGCGGCGGCGTTCCCCTGCTCCGTGCCGTCAAGGCGCTCGATAGGCTGAAAGCAGCCAACGAGGATGAGCGCTACGGCGTCGAGATCGTGAAGAAAGCGCTGTCGTGGCCGACGCGCCAGATTGCCATCAACGCGGGCGAGGATGGCTCACTCGTGGTCGGACAAATCCTGGACAAGGATACATACGCCTTCGGCTTTGATGCCCAGACCGGCGAGTTCTGTAACCTGATCGCAAAGGGGATTATTGATCCTACCAAGGTGGTGCGGACGGCACTGGAGGACGCCGCCTCGGTGGCGGGCCTGCTGGTCACTACGGAGGCAATGGTCGCTGAACTCCCGAAGAAGAAGTCCCCGCCGACAGCTCCGGGCGCGAGCATGGCCGACATGGACTATCAAATCTGAATAGACCTCAAGGTGACTGGCGGGCCCGGAATGGCGCGCCGGTCACCGGAGATTCAATTTCACTTTGACGCGTGTGCCTCGGGGGCGGGACGCATTTGTCTTGATGTCGGTGCCAGTTTGAACCGAAGGCCAACCGATCGAAGGTACGGATAAATCCGCGCGGATCCTTATGGATCGAGTTCGGTGTCCCAATAAAGATAATCCAGCCAGCTATCGTGCAGATAGTTCGGCGGAAATAATCGGCCGTTGCGATGCAGTTGATGTACCGTCGGCGCGAAGGGCGTTTGCCGCGGAAACATCTTCGCCTGCTGCGGGGTCAGATTGCCCTTGCGCAAGTTACATGGCGAACAGGCCGCGACCACGTTCTCCCAGGTGGTCTGACCGCCCTTGCTGCGCGGAATGATGTGGTCGAAGGTCAGGTCGTCATGCGCGTTGCAGTACTGGCAGACGAAGCGGTCGCGCAGGAAAACGTTGAATCGGGTGAAGGCGGGATGCGTGCTCGGCTTGACGAAGGATTTGAGCGACACCACGCTCGGAAGCTGCATCTCGAAGCTCGGGCTGTGTACCGCGCGGTCGTAGTGCTCGACGATGTTGACGCGATCGAGAAACACCGCCTTGATCGCGTCCTGCCACGACCAGAGAGACAGCGGGTAGTAGCTCAGCGGCCGGAAATCCGCGTTCAGCACCAATACCGGCCAACCGCCCTGCGAGACATGTGCGTTCAAGTAACGCTCCTGACCCCCATGTTAGCTGCGAAGCAGCGTGTGTCCTGCATACTACAGGCAGCGTGACGGGATTGTGAAGAGCGTTCCGGGGCTTATCCGCTGATGCCGCCGTTCCGCCCCGATTTGCATCATGGCCGAGAAGACCGCTAAATCGGGACCTGACGGGCATTGCTCAGCCGCTGGCGGACCCAGGAATGGCCCACCCCTTCACGTTATCTTGAGGCGCCACGCCGGTTGCGGGCATTCGTTCGCGCCCATGAAACGAGCCTGGTGGTTCTGGCAGCGATGATCGGAACCGTCGGCGGGTTGGTGGTGCTGGCGATGAGTGTGGCGGTGGCCGCCCTCCACGCGCTGCTGTTCAACATCGGCCTTACGGAGCGGCTTTCCAGCCAGCCTAGTATCGAGATGTTGCGTGCCGTGCTGGTTCCAAGCCTCGGCGGCTTGCTGCTGGGGGTGGCCTTCCTGCTGCTGCTGCGCTGGCGACCTGCGCGCGAGATCGATCCCATCGAAGCCAATGCCCTGCATGGCGGGCGTATGTCGTTTCGCGGCAGCGTCATCGTGGCGCTGCAGACCACCTGGTCCAGTGGTGTCGGAGCATCGGTCGGCCTTGAAGCGGGTTATACACAGCTTGCGAGCGGCCTTGCCGCTTCGCTCGGCCGTGGGTTTCACCTGCGCCGCGCCGACCAGCGCATCATGGTCGGTTGCGGGGCGGCGGCTGCGATCTCGGGCGCGTTCGGCGCTCCGCTCGCCGGCGCCTTCTATGCTTTCGAGCTTGTGATCGGAGGCTATACGTCGGCCAGCCTGACGCCGGTCGGCGTCGCCGCCGTGGCGGGTTATTTCGTCACCCACGGATTTGAGGAACTGTCGTTCGGCATCAGCGTCGGCCCGGTCGGCAATGTGGTCGGACGCGATCTTGCCGTTGCCGCGCTGCTCGGGGTTCTGGCGGCGTTGTTCGGCATCCTCATCATGCGCGGTGTGGCCTTGTGCGAGATGGGGCTTGCGAAGATCCGTCTTTGGCCGCCGTTGCGCCCGGCGCTCGGCGGCCTCGGGGTCGGTCTGTTCGCGCTGCTGACGCCTCAGGTGATGTCGTCCGGGCATGGCGCGCTGCATTTTTCCGGCCTCGTCTCGATGCCGTTGCAGATGATCGCTGGCGTCTTCGTTCTGAAAGCGCTGGCCTCGATTGTCTCGCTCGGCTCCGGCTTCCGTGGCGGATTGTTCTTCGCTACTCTGCTGATGGGCGCGCTCGGTGGCCGCCTCTACGCCGCCGGCGTCGATCTGCTCTGGCCGGGTCTTGCGCTGGATCCCAATGTCTATGCCGTGATCGGGATGAGCGCGCTGTCGGCATCCGTGATCGGCGGCCCCCTGACGATGTCGTTTATCGCGCTGGAATCGACCGGCAATCTCTGGCTCACCACAGTGGTGCTCGCCGCAGTCATCATATCCACCCAGATTACCCGTGAATTGTTCGGCTACTCGTTTGCGACCTGGCGCCTGCATCTGCGCGGCGAGACCATCCGCAGTGCCGCCGATGTCGGCTGGATCCGTGATCTCACCGTCCGGCGCCTGATGCGGTCGGACGTCGCCACGGTTGACGCCGGTGTCGGCATCGAGCAGTTCCGGCTGAAATTTCCATTGGGGTCCAAGACGCAGGTCGTGGCGGTCGATGCCATGGGACACTACGTGGGGTTGGCGCTGGTGGCCGAGGCGCATGCACCGGATATCGATTTCACGCGCGGCCTCGCTGGCATCCTGCATCATCGGGAGGTCGTGCTGTATCCCGTCATGAACATTCAGGAAGCCATCGCGGTCTTTGACGCCGCCGAAGCGGAATCGCTGGCGGTCGTCGAAACCGATGGCGAACGCCGGCCGATCGGGATTCTCACGGAAGCCCATGCCATGCGGCGCTATGCGGAAGAATCCGACAAACGCAGGCGGGAGGCAATCGGCGAGGTCTGAGCGACATGGCGTTCGAGCCAAGTGGCTGCCGGTTCGCGTAGCAATCAACTTCAGGCTGATTGCGTAAACTCCGTCTGCGAAAAAAACGGATCAAGACAGGCAATGCATGGTGTCTACGGCTTGGCGGCGCTGGTCACGAGCCTCAGGCCCAGGCCGAACATGACGGCGCCGGCCGCGCGATCGATCCAGGATTTGTACGACAAATAGGCCCGTTGCGGCCCTGACGACGAGAAGAGAACGGCGACCAACGCATACCAGGCGGACTCAACAAGAAACACCATGGCAAGCAGCGCGGCGGCGAACCCCAGCGAGAAGGACGCGGGGAGAAAAGCGGCGAACACGCTTGCGTAGACGATGGCTGCCTTCGGGTTGCTCACCTGTGTGGTGACGCCCAGCCAGAACGCGCGGAAGGGCCGGGAGCTGGCTTCGCCGCCGGCCGCGACCATCGTGACAGGCTGCCGCGCCGATCTGAAGATGAGGAAGCCGAGGTAGCAGAGATACAGGCCTCCCAGCACCCTGAGTGCTGCATAGAGCGCGGGCACCGCCAGCAAGACGCTCTGGAGTCCGAGCAGCGCCGCCGCGCCGAAGATCGCACCGCCTGCACCCATGCCCAAGGCTGTAGCAAGCGCTCGAATTCTGCTTGATGCGACAGCGACGCGCGCCACCATCACGAAGCTGGGGCCGGGGCTGATCACCCCGACGCTGAGCGCGGCGACGATGCTGGCGAGCGTGGCAAGTTCTTGCATTGCAGACCTCCGAGTTGGTAACGCGGCCGACTATTCGGTGTGCGGCGGAGCTTCGACCGCCCAGCTCGGATCGGCACCGAACGGGTGATCCATGAAGAATACCCATGTGCCGTCGGGCATCCTGCGGTGAACCTCCATACCATGGTGATGCACCTCGGTGGGCTTGCCGTTTTCGTCGGTGCCCTTGATCAACCACTGCGACCGCGTCATCGCGAAGTCGCCGGAAACCGTCGTGTGATGGGTCACGACATCCATGTGCGGCTTCAATCCGACATAGGCCGCCATCGTCTTGCGGATGCCGTCGGCGCCGCGCACGACGGTGCTGCCGCCATGGACCTCGTCGACCTGAACGATCGAGGCGTCGGGGTGGTACATCGCTGCCGCGGCGTCAACGTCCTGCGCATTGAACGCGCGTGCCAGCCAGAGATTGCAAAGTTCGGGGGACGGAGCACCCATTTCTCGGACTCCCATGTGTTGAAGGTTGTCGATGCGAGGAGGCCGTGGCCTGACGCTCCGGTGCAAGGCCGGATCGGTGTCACCTTAAGTTCCTCATCTCGCTTCCCGTTGCGGTAGGTAACGTTTGGCGCGGCGGAAAGCACGTTGGGAATACGCCAGCGTCACTTGCGAAACTGCAAGCGGCGCTTACGTCTGCGCCATGGAGGACTGGAACGAGCCCCAACTCGTGTTGGCGGTGCATCGGGCAAGCAGCCTTACCGGCGCCGCCAAAGCGCTCGATATTGATCACTCGACCGCGTTTCGGCGCCTGAATGCCCTGGAAACGCGGCTCGGCGTGCGTCTGTTCGAGCGTCTTCCCGGCGGAGCGTATCAAGCAACGCCTGCCGGCGAGCGGATGGCGGCAGCGGCCGAGCGGATGGAAGATGAAGCGATCGCCATCGACCGCGACATTGCGGGGCGCGACCACCGTCCCTCCGGCCGCCTGCGCGTAACCTCCTCGGAGACGCTCGCCTATCGAAAACTGACCAGCCATCTCGCCGCGTTCCGGCGAACCCATCCCGGTATCGTCGTCGAGCTCGTGGTCGACAACCGCGTCCTCAATCTCTCGCGCCGCGAGGCTGATATCGCGCTTCGTCCGATGCGGCCGAAGGAGGGCGATCTCTGGGGTCGCAAACTCGCCGACGTCGCATGGACGGTTTACGGTGCAACCGCCTATCTCAAAGAAAGAGGCGGGGCCGTTTCCTCTCCCGAAGATCTCGGCCGCCACGCCCTGATCGGATGGGAAGAAACCGCAGTCGGCATCATGGCGGCCGACTGGCTCAATCGAATGGTGCCAGATGATGCCTTCGTCTACCGGACCAACAGCCTCGTCAATCAGTTCATCGCCGCGAAGGCCGGCATCGGTCTCGCACTGCTGCCTTGCTATCTCGGGGACGAGGATCGCGATCTCGTCCGTGCGCTGCCGGATGCGGTGTCGGATCTGGTTGGCGAATTGTGGATCGTGACACATGCTGATCTGAAGAAGACGGCGCGCGTGCGTGCCTTCTTCGATGTCGTCGGAGAAGGCCTCGCGCGTGAGCACATGCTGTTTGACGGGCGAGGCCGGTCCCGCGCTTCCGGCCTCCGGCGCTAGCAAGGCCGTGCCCCTAGCACCGGTCTAGATCTTCTCCAGCTTCTGCAGGCAACGCGCTACCCCGACTTCCGGCGGCATCGGCGTATCCGGAAAGCTGGTCTTCCAGTCGGTGACGCCGACCTCGCCGATATAGATGTCGCCCCTGGAATCCAGCGCGATGCCGTGCGGGGCGAGGAATTTGCCGGCTTCCAGCCCCGGGCCGTTTTCGCCGCCGAGGCGGGCAATCCGCTTGCCCTTCGAATCCACGATCGAAAGCCGCGGACCGAGATTGGGCACCTTACGATTGACGGCCATGCCGGGGCCGAGTTCGCCGACGATGAATGTCGGCTGTTTGCCGCCGCAGCAGCACAGTGCGCACGGCCGGTGCAGATAATTCCACTGCGTCTCGTATTTGCCGTTACCGTCGAACACCTGCACGCGATGGTTCTCGCGGTCCGCGACATAGACCCAGCCGTCGGCGTCGGTGGCGATGTTGTGAACGATATTAAACTGGCCGGGATCGGTGCCCGGCTCGCCCCAGGTCTTCAAGAGCTTGCCGTCCGGCGAATATTTGTGGACGCAGGCATTGCCGTAGCCGTCGGAGACGTAGATCTCGCCCTTCGGCGACAGCGCGGTATGCGTGCAGCGATGAAACGGCTCGCCGCTCATGAACGGCGCGGGCTTGTTCGGGATGCCGATGGTGAGCAGCACCTTGCCGTCGGTCGTGCACTTGCGCACGGTGTGATCGCCATCGTCGGTGCAATAGAGATTGTCGTCGATATCGATGTGCAGGCCGTGGGCGCGGTTGAACAGCCCTTCGCCCCAGCTCTTGATGAAATTGCCCTCGCGGTCCAGCACCACCATCGGATGGGCGCCGCGGTTGAAGACGTAGATGCGGTCCTTGCTGTCGACGGCGACCGAAGCGACGTCGGTCAGGCTCCAGCCGTCCGGCAGCTTCGCCCAATTCTCCACTACGCGGTATCGATGCTCGCCCGAGCCGAGAATGACCGACATGCGCTTCTCCCCAATCCGATATTTTGTTGGCCAGGAGTGTTGCAGAGACCTGCCCGAAGCACGAGGGGGATTTGCGCATGGCACGTTTCTTCCAGCCTAGCTTCCCATATCCTCCGCCGCGATGATCCGCTGGCGAAGCGCCAGGCGTACCAATTCGATGTCGGAGGCGACGCCGAGCTTGGCGCGGATCTGATAGCGCGTGTTGGCCGCGGTCTTCACGCTGATATGCAGCGTGTTTGCGATCTCATCCACGGATTTCTCCGCCAGCAGCATGCGCAGGATTTCGAATTCCCGTGGGCTCAGTGCGTCGACTGCCGAAGGCTCGTCGGCGAGCCTGGCGATGGCGAGTTCGTGGTCGATGTCGGGGCTGAGCGCGATGCGTCCGGCCATGACTTCGGCAATCGCGCGCAGCAGCGCGTCGGGCGGATTGCTTTTGGTGACAAAGCCACACGCGCCCGCCTTGATCGCCTGGACCGCATAGGCCGCGCTCTGGTGCATCGTAAAGACCAGGATGCGCGCCGACCTATCCCATTGCCGGATGCGCCTGATAGCCTCGACCCCGCCAATTCCCGGCATCGACAGGTCCATGATGACGAGGTCGGGCTTGGCTTCCTTGTAGACGCGATAGGCGTCGGCCCCATTGTCGGCTTCAGCGACGACTTGCAGGCGATCCTGCTTCTGCAGCAGCGAGCGATAGCCCTCGCGCACGATGGCATGGTCGTCCACCAGCATCACGCGCGTGCGGCCACCGGCATCCGCCATGTCTAAGACTCCATCCGCATCGTGGGAATGCGCGCGACAAGTCGGGCGCCGCCCGCCTCTCGCCGCTCGAATTGCAAGGTCCCTCCGAGCGAAACCACGCGCTCTTGCATGCCGAGCAGTCCCATGCCGGCCTTCGGCGTCAGGCTGGCGCTGGCCGCTTCGCCGTCGTCCTCGACGGTCAGGACGATCTCGGCGTCTCCGGCCTCGAGACGCAATTGCACGCACCTAGCCTGTGCATGCTTGGCAGCATTGGTGATCGCTTCCTGCGCGATGCGATAAAGACTGGCGCTGACACCGGGCGGCAAGGCGTCGGCGCTGCCAGTGACGGCGATCTCGAACCGGGTGCGGCCCTTCTCAAAGCCATTCCAGCCCGCAACTAGGCTTTCGAGGCTGACGGTGAGGCCGAGTTCCTCGACGTCGGGCGGCCGCAGGCGCACCAGCGCGCCGCGCAAGGTTTCCATCATATGCGCGGTCGTACGCGAGATGCCCCGGCATTCCTCGCATAGTGGCGGGCATTGGCGCTCCGCGGTGTGAGCGGCGGCGGCGGCCTGCGCCGCGATGGCGGAAAGCGACTGGCCGAATTCGTCGTGCAGCTCGCGCGCAAGATGGCGCCGCTCCTCGTCCTGCACTTCGATCAGTTTTCGCGTCAGAGCGTTGCGTTCGGCAAGCGTTGCCTGCAGCCGCTGTGCAAGGGTGTTGAAGACGCCGGAAATTGCCGACAATTCCGCAAGGTCGAAACGCGGCAGGCGCGCAGAAAGATCGTTAGCCGCCAGTTGCCGCAGTCCTGTGGCAACGGCCTGGGTCGGCCGCAGCGCCCGCGCCAGCGCGGCATAGACCGCAATACAAAGCCCGGCCAGCGCGAACGCCATGATGGAGAGCAGCCGGCTCACCTCGCGCCAGCTCTGGCCGATCTGCGTGGCGGGGTCGAAGGTTGCGACCGCCATGCCCCGAGCACTGCCGGCAACGAGGACCGGCATCGAGACCGGTTCACCCGGACGAAAGACGGTGCGATAGAGGGAGGCGAAGCTTTCGGGCGCGGCCAATTCGTCTGCGGGCGCTCCACTGCAGACGCCCTGGCGAAACGCGCCGGTAGTGTCGCGGTAGGCAATGCAAAGGCCCGGCTCCATCAGCGCCGCAATTCCCTGCAAATCCGGCGTTGCGTTGATGGAGACGGAGAGCCATTGCGCCTGCGATTGCTGCAACGAGAGATCCCGGGCCACGATCTCGGCGATTCGGCTCGCTTTGGCCTTCGCGGCACGGTCGCTGTCGAATAAGGCGTAGGCCGCGACGGCGATGAAGCAAACTGCCGCAAGCGCCGCGACGCGTAACGCCAGCCGCAGCTTCAGATCGATGGCGGGCACAGGGCTCGCCACGGAGTTGGATGCCTGTCGCAAGCTCCCTCCCATAGGCTTAGACTATAGAAGCAAATTTCCACGGGAAGAAAGCGCGGGAAGCCAAGATCGGGTATTTCACCCGGCTGATGCAGGGAAAGCTGCCGTTTCGGCGGGGCAGCAGATCGGGCGAAATCGCGGCGACTAAGGCAGCTCCGATTTAGCAGTTCCGAGGTGATCCATGCGCTCCATCGCCACTATCCTCGCTCCGGCCATTGTGCTGGCCGCGCTCGCGACGGCTGCGGCCGCTGAAACGCCCGCGCCGCCTCCGATCAAAATCGCAGTCTTTCCCTTCGAACTGGAGGATTTCAGTGCCGGGGCCGCCTATGTCCCTCCTGATGATATCGATCGCGAGCAATTGCGGCTTTCGACGGAGGAAGCGCGCCGGCTGATCGCGGCGTCCGGGCGCTACAATATCGTCGACCTCAGCGCCGTGAACGACCAAGCGGCGAAAGCAGGCAAGTTGAGGGACTGCCAGGGCTGCGAAGCCAGGATCGCCGCCGGCCTCGGTGCAGATCAGTCGATGATCGGGATCGTCACGCGAATCACCCGAACGGAATACGCGGTCACCTTCAAGATACGCGACGCCAGATCCGGGGCGATCGTCGTGGTCGAGCAGACGGATCTGCGCATGGGCGCAAATGTGGCCTGGGGCCGCGGGGCGCGGTGGCTGATCCAGAACCGTCTGCTGGATCGGGCGCAGGACAAGCCGCTCATCTTCGCAGTCGCCGAAATCGAATATATCGACACCTCGGGCGAGGTCATCGATCAAAGCGCCGATCATTTGCGGCGCCTGCGCACTTTCGAGGCCTCGCTGCGTACCGATCTGGCGGCGAGCGGAAAGCTGCGAAGCGCCGATCTCGATTGTCCGGCAACCGCCTGTTCTGTCGGAGACCTCACCGTCGCTCAGTTGCTCGGCAAGGCGCAGGCGGCCGGCGCCGACCTTCTGCTGATCGGCAGCGTTCACAAGATGAGCACGCTCGTGCAATGGGCGAAATTCGACATCATCGACGTGAAGGCGCGGAAGGTGGTGTTCGAGCGCCTCGTCAGCTTCCGCGGCGACAACGACGAGGCCTGGCGCCGCGCGGCAGCTTTCATCATCAGGCAAATCAGCGATCGCGAGGCAGAACTCACGCGCCTCGCGGCAACAGCCCTTCCTCGATCGCCTTGATCTGCAGCGCCAGATGTTTTGAGCCGATGCGGCATTGCGCGAGGCCGCCGGCGATGAACCACAGGCCGGGCTGGCCGGTCCGCCTGTACATGTTGCGCAGTTCCTGCTCCTCGCCAAATCCCCAGATCGTGCCGACGCGCTTTTCCACCGCCTCGCCGAACAGTTTTCGCACCAGCTCTTCCTGGCGCTTGTAGCCGGTCGCGAGCACCACGAGATCGGCGGCGATTGTCTCGCCGCTCTTCATCTTGGCGCCAGTGGCCGTGAACGTGGCGAGATCGGCAAACTGCTTCAGCGCGATATCGCCTTTGACAATAAGATCGGAGCAGCCGACGTTGAAATAATAGCCGCCGCCGCGGGTGAGATATTTGAACTGCCAGCCGGTGTTGTCTTCGCCAAAATCGAGCTTGAAGCCGACGCCCTCCAGGCCATCGAGCAATTCCTTATCGAGCGCCTTGGACTTCTCCGCGGTCAATGCGTGGCTCTTGCGCGCCAGCTTCAACGGCATCGAGGTTACGATCAGGTCGTTATCCTCGAGCGTGCCTTCATTGTAAGGCGCGTAGACCAGTTGCGCCGATGGCTCGATGCTGACGACCAGCGTCGAAGAGCGCTGGAACAGCGTGACTTTTGCGCCGCTGGAATGCAGGTCCTGCGCGATGTCGTGGCCGCTGTTGCCGGTGCCGATCACAATGGCGCGCTTGCCCTTCCAGTTCTCACCATCGTCATACTGGCTGGAATGCATCACCTTGCCGGCAAAGTCCTTCAATCCCGGAATGTCGGGCACGCTCGGAATGCCGCTGACGCCGGTCGCCAGCACGACATGGCGTGGATGCATGCTGCGCTGGCTGCCGTCGGCACAGCGCAGCGTCACCGTCCAGCGGCCTTCCTTCTCGTTATAGCTGCCGCCCTCGAACTCGGTCTCGGTCCAAAAATTCAGCTCCATGGCCTCGACATAGGCTTCGAACCAGTTGGCCAGCTTGTCCTTCGGAATATAGGTCGGCCAGTTCGGCGGGAAGGGCATGTAGGGCAGGTGATTGACCTGCACCTGGTTGTGCAGCGTCAGCGCGTGATAGCGCTTGCGCCAATTGTCGCCGATGCGTTTTTCGCGATCGACGATCAGCGTATCGACGTTCAATTGCTTCAGCCGCGCGGCGATCGAGAGCCCGGATTGCCCGCCGCCAATGACGAGAACGGCGGGATCGTGGTCGGCATATTCAGCCGATGCCTTGCGCAGGTCGAGCCAGTTCGGCCCGCGAAAGTCCCGCGAATAGGAGTTGCCGCGCGGGCGGTTCACGCCGAGCTGTTCCTCAAAACCTTTGAGTTCGCCAAGCTCGGTCAGCAGTGTCCAGGCCTTCAACCGGTTGCCATCGTCGCATCTGATATCAGGCGGATGATGCCGTTGCCGCGCCCGACCTTGGTTTCGAACTTGAAGATCGCCTCGATCGCGTTGGTGCCCGCCCGCATCACCTTGCGCGGCGCAGCGCGATCGGGAGCGATGGCAAAGCCGGTCGGCGCCGCGCTGCGAGCGAGAGGGCGAAGCGCCTTCAGAATGGCGTCGGCGCCATTCAGCGTCTGGATGTTCCAACTCAGCGCCAGCACATCGCGCCAATAGCTGTCGGGATGGAACAGCGTCTTCAACAACCCTTCGTCGGGTTTTCCGAGCGCTTCTTCAAACTGCGCAAGCCAAGTGTCGGCGGCTAGCGAACTGTCGTCCGTCCTGTCGAGCATGGGCGTTTCCCATCACCGGCCGTCTTCGCGGCGTTTCCTTGGGGGCGAGCCTATACCTATTACGGACGGCGCGGAAAGGGCGTGAGGAGATGCCGCCTATTCCGAGAGCGAAAGTATCAGCCCGTGATCCGGCGGGACGCGGCCGTTAAGGGTGTCGAGATAGGCGCGTTGAACCGCCGCGGGCCCATGGTTCTCGGTCACCTTCATCCAACGTTCCAGGTTCGGGACGAAGCCGGACCATGCAGCGCCGAACCGCATGTCGACGCCGCCCGGTCCCCACTCCTTGGCGCGCTTGCGGATGTGGTCCGGCGCGAAGAAGAATTGCGGCTTGGCGCCGGGTAGTGCCTGTGCCGAATCAGCGGGCAACGACTTGCGATGCGTCAGCCCAACGATTCCGCTGTATTTCATTTGGTCGCCGAAGTGCTGGTGCAGCGTTGCACGTAATGGAGTATTGCCGGCCATGTCCACATAGGCGACCGCAGAGTTCGTCGGCAGCGAGCTTACGTCCTCATAGGTCACGACCTCGTCGTAACAGCCAAGCGATTTGACGAAGGTCGTGTTGCCCGGCGAAGTCAGGCCGATCGTCTTGATGCCGTTATCTCTCGCATCCAGGAGGTGCGCGAGCCCGTAGGCGGTCTTGCTGGAGGCCGACGACAGCACTACGCCTTTTGCGCCATAAAATTCGTTCTCGGCGAGAAAGTCATCAACCAGGAACGACAGCATGAACAAGGGGCGCAGCAGCGCCTGATAGTCGCCTTGCCTGCCTGCGAACGCCGGATCGCCGCTGACGCGTGCATAGGCATTATAGACCGGCGCCACGCCCTGCCGGTGTGCGGCGGCATCGCGTAAGGCTCGCTTGGAGACGTCGGCAGCCTCGATCACGAGATGCGTCGACATCGGGAAGTAGCCGAACAGTATTTCGCCTGCGGCAATGCCGGGATGCTTCGAGGCGATCACCTCGCCAAACCCCCATACCGGAACGTTGCCGAAACCTTCGGGCGCCGGAAACAACTGCCAGTATTTTAGATGATCGCCGAGCACGGCATAAGTGATGTTGTTGGCGGTGAAGGCGAAGCGCGTCACCTTTACCAGCAGCGTCTCGTCAGGCAGCGCGGCCGCATCAGGCAGTTGCGTCTCGATGGTCTTGCATTGCTGCAGATCGTTCCGGGCGACGACGAAGTCGGTGGATAGCATTGTTTCGATCCCTGCGCTTCACATGCAGCGATCTTTGCGCCGACCGATGACCGTTTTGCAACAGTCATGATGTTTAAAACGGTGTTTGGAATCTCGTCGAAATCTCACCCCGTCATTCCGGGGCGACGCATAGCGTCGAACCCGGAATCTCGAGATTCCGGGTTCGCGTCTGCGACGCGCCCCGGAATGACGAACCTTAACCAGTCGCGCAGAGTTTTCCCTCCGCATACAGATCGCGCAGCTTGCGCTTAAAAATCTTGCCGGTGGCTTCGCGCGGCATGGCGTCCATGAACTGGATGTCCTTGGGCACCTTGAAGTTGGCGAGACGTCCGCGCAAAAATTCCTGCACGGCGGCCGGGGACAGCGACGCATTCGCTTCCGGCTCGATGCACGCAAAAAGCCGCTCGCCGAATTCGTCGTCGGGAACGCCGAATACCGCGCAGTCGCGCACGCCGTCCATGCCGATCAGCGCGTTCTCGATTTCGGCGGGATAGATGTTGACGCCGCCCGAGATCACCATATCGCGCTTGCGGTCGCACAGGAACAAATAGCCGTCTGCGTCGAGATAGCCGACGTCGCCGACGCTGACGAGGCCGTCGCGGCCGGCTTCGGCGCGGGCCCCGGCCTTGCCGTGGTAGTCGAAATCCGGCACGGACATTTGCCGCATGAAGATTTCGCCGGGCTCGCCAACGCCACACGGCTGGCCGTCGGGGCGGAAGATTTTCACGACGCCGCCTTCGATGGCGCGGCCGACGGTGCCGGGTTTTGCCAGCGCTTCTTCGGCCGAATGCCACACCGGGATGCCGGTTTCGGTCGAGCCGAAATATTCGTTGATGACCGGTCCCCACCAACCGATCATGGCACGCTTGACCTGCGACGGGCAGGGCGCGGCCCCATGCACGATGAAGCGCAGCGAGGACAGATCGTAACGACGCTTCACCTCATCCGGCAGGCGCAGCAGGCGGACGAACATCGTCGGCACCATGTGCATGTGGGTAACCCGATGACGCTCGATCAGTTGCAGCATGTCTTCGGGATCGAAGCGCGGTTCGAGCACGATTTGGCAACCGCTGCGGAATGCCAGCATGCCGTAAGAGTTCGGCGCCGAATGGTACATCGGCCCGTTCATCAGGACGACCTGGTCTTCGTTCGGCTTGACGCCATAGGCGATGCCGCCGACCCGCGCCGAAGCCGCAGCCTGTTCCGGCGTCATCGGCTTGCGGCGCACGCCTTTCGGCAGGCCGGTGGTGCCCGACGTATAGAACATCGGCGCGCTACCGATCGGCGATTCCTGCGAGGGCGCATGCGTGTCGCGCCAGCGGTCCCAGTCGGTCACGCCGTCGGGGACTCTCGTCAGTACGGGCGCGACGTTGAAGGCGGCCGCGATTTCCGGCGGCGTCGCCACCACCAGGAGCCGCACGTCGGCGGGCAGGCCGTCTCTGATCTGCGGCAGCAGGTCGGCATGGCAGACCAGGATTTTGGCGCCGCTGTCGGCGAGGATGTAGGCGACTTCCTCGGCCTTCAAATGCCAGTTGATCGGCACCACCGGGCTGCCCAGCGCGGCTGCGCCGCCCGAGACTTCGAAGAACGCAAAATCGTTGCGCAGCATCATGCCGACGGGCACGCCGCCACTGACGCCGAGCGCCTTGAAGCCCGTTGCCGCCCGCGCGATGCGGGCGTGTATGTCAGGGTAGCTGATCTGGCGTTCGCCGCTGATGATCGATGTCATGTTCTCTCCCGGGCTAACCGGACGCGCCGCTTAGCGGTCGTCCAGAATTTCACCGAAGCCGACCCAGCTCTTGCCGTCGAAGCGGCGCAGCCGTAATTGCTGGAACGGCAGGTAGTCATCGGCAGCGGTCGTTACCGTGATGCCCGGCAATAGCAGTGGAAGCGGCACATCACGCAACGAGGCGGCCTGCTTCATGATGTTCTCGCGGCTGAAATCGTCCTTGCAGGCCATCAGAACTTTCACCATCAGGTTCGCATAGTGATAGCCGGCGGCGTAGTTCGAATTGGAGAGGTCCGCATTCGGCAAATATTGCTTCATGAACGCGAAATACTCTTTCACGCCGGGGTCATTGGCCCATTGAACGTCCATCGTGTCCTTCTGGTTACTGGACGAGATCAGGCCGACGGCGTTCTCCAGCCCGGCCGGCTCCAGGAACGAGATCGATGACGCCGAGGTCGGCACAAAAAACAGATCCGGCTTCCAATTGATCTCGGCGACGCCCTTGATCATCTGCGAGGTGAACTTGCCGAGCACGACACCAAACATCACGTTGGCGCCCGAGGCCTTCAGTGTCGCAAGCTGCGAGCTGATGGTTGGCGCGCTGGTCTCGTAGGTTGCCTCCGACACGATCATGTTCGCGGCCTTGTCGCCGAGTGCCCGCTTGAATCCGGCGACGTAGTCGCGGCCGAAATCGTCGTTCTGCGACAGGATGGCGATCTTGGCGTCGGGCTTGGTCTGCAGGACATGCTTGGCGTAGACGACGCCTTCGGACTGATAGGTCGCCATTCCCGGCATGGTCCACGGAAAATTCTTCGGGTCGGCCCATTTGGTTGCGCCGCTCAGCACGAACAGCTGCGGCACCTTCTTGCTATTGAGGTAGCGATGCACGGCGTTGTTGGTGGCGGTGCCGAGCGAGCCGAAGGTCAGCAGCACCTCTTCCTGCTCGACGAGCTTTCGGGTCTGCTCGACCGTCTTGGGCGGCGAGTACGCGTCATCAAGGCTGAAGAACTTGATCTTGCGGCCGTTGATGCCGCCCTCGGCGTTGATCTTCTCAAAATAGGCTTCCTGCGCCCGGCCGATGATGCCGAAGCCGGATGCCGGGCCGCTATAGGGCAGCGTCTGGCCGATGCGGATTTCACCCTTGTCACCTTCGGCGAGAGCCGTGGTGCTTCCCAGCAACGCGAGCGCGATAGTCAACACAGGTCGCGACAGTCTCATGGTTCCCATCCCTCTGTTTATTTGATTGTCTTGTCGTTGAATTCGGCGCGTCTTAGGCGCGCGCTCGTTTTAGAAACTCCTCGCTGGCGTCGGCGAATTCGCATCTGAGCCGCTCCACCAACTCTGCGACCGGCGGCGCGTCGGCGATCTGGCCGATGCCCTGGCCGGAGCCCCAGATGTCGCGCCACGCCTTGGCCTTGGTATTGCCGCCGGAGCCGAAATTCATCTTCGACTTGTCGCTTTGCGGCAGATTGGCGGGATCGAGCCCCGCGGCCACGATCGACGGGCCGAGATAATTGCCGTGCACGCCGGTGAACAGGTTGGAATAGACGATGTCATGCGCGGCGTGGTCGATCAGCGCGGCTTTGTAGGCCGGATCGGCATTGGCCTCCTGTGTTGCGATGAAGCGCGTGCCCATGTAGGCCATGTCGGCGCCAAGCGCGAGCGCGGACGCGATGCCCCAGCCATCCGAGATCGCACCCGACAGCAGTACAGTGCCCTTGAACCACTGCTTCACTTCGCGCAGCAGCGCGAACGGCGACAGCGTGCCGGCATGGCCGCCGGCGCCGGCGCAGACCAGGATTAGGCCGTCGACGCCATGTTCGGCCGCCTTCCGCGCATGCTTGACGTTGATCACGTCGTGGAACACGACGCCGCCATAGGAATGCGCGGCCTCGACGATTTCGATCGGCGGGCGCAGCGAGGTGATGATGATCGGGACCTGGTGCTTCACGCAGGTCTCCATGTCCTTCATCAGCCGGTCGTTGGACGAATGGCAGATCTGGTTGACCGCGTAGGGCGCGACCTTCTTCTCTGGATGCAGCGCCTTGTACTCGCCCAGCTCGTTCTCGATTCGGCTCAGCCATTCGTCGAGCTTTTCGACCGGTCGCGCGTTCAGCGCCGGAAACGAGCCGACAATCCCGGCCTTGCACTGGGCGATCACGAGCTCGGGCCCGGACACGATGAACAAGGGTGAGCCGACCACCGGCAGTTCGAGCGAATTGGCAAGCGAAGCAGGCAACGGCATTCGGTCTCTCCCTTGCAACGCCCAGCCGGGACCTAAAATCCGGACTGCGTCGATGATGTTGATTGAGAGCGCCGTACCGCGGGCGGAGCCGCCGGCCGGGCGCTGTTGTTGCCGTCTACTATAAGGCTGGACGGCCGCCGCCATCCGTTCAATATTGAACAGATGCTCATCCAGTTATGAACAAGGCCGATCTGAAATCGCGGGAGCACCGATGGACTGGGACCTGTGCAAGACCTTCGTCGCCGTGGCCGAGACCGGCAGCTTCGCGGCGGCCGCGCGCCGGTTGCGCTCCAGTCATCCGACGGTCGGGCGTAAGATTGCCGAACTGGAAGGTCAACTCGGCATTCCCCTCTTCGCCCGGTCCAACGAGGGTCTTTCGCTGACTTCGCACGGCCAGAAATTTCGCGAGCATGTCGATGCGATGGCCGCGGCGGCGTTGCGCGCCGAAGCCGCGGTATCGGCGACCGGTGCGCAGGCGCGCGGCGTGGTCAAGCTGTCGATCGGCGCCACGCTCGCCTCGCACTGGTTGATGCCGCGGCTCGGGCCGTTCCTGCGCCAGCACGACCATATTCAGCTCGAGATCATTACCCATCCGTATCCGGCGAGCGTCCGCCGCCGCGAGGCCGATGTCGTGCTGCGCCCCGTCGATAGCGGCGAGGAGAACTTGATCGGCCGCAAGATCGGCCGGCTCGGCACCGGCTTCTACGCCTCACGCGACTATGCCGCGCGGCGGCGCCTGCCCGAGCGGCGCGACGAATGGAAGGGCCACAGCGTCATCGGCTTCGCCGACCGGCTGTCGAACGAGCGGCTGGCGCGCTGGAGCGATGCGATCACGCGGCAGGGCTCGATGGTGATGCGCTGTTCCTCTCAAGGCGACATGCTCGCCGCCGCACGCGCCGGTCTCGGAATTTCGACGCTGTCCTGCTTCGTCGCCGCCGCCTATCCGGAACTCGTCCGCGTCGCCCCGCAAAAACTCGTCAGCGTGGCCGATATCTGGCTGCTGGCGCATCCCGATCTCGTCGACCTCCCGGCCGTGCGCGCCGTGATCGACTTTGTTACCGCTTCCGCGCGGGAGGATCGGGTGAGGTTGCGGGGATGAGTTTGTCGGGAAGCACGCCTTCGCGTTTCTTCAGCACGCGATAATAGCTCCACCACAGATGCGCCGCCGCGCCGCGCAGGGGACGCCACGGTTCGGCCAGCGGCGCCATCTGCTTGACGGTCGGGCGCGTCTTTAGGCCAAGCCCGATCTTCACGGCCTCCTGCACCGCGAGGTCGCCGGCCGGCCAGGCGTCGCCATGGCCGAGGCAGAACAGCAAATAGATGTCGGCGGTCCACGGGCCGATGCCGGGCAGCGCGGTCAGCGTGTGGTGGGCGGCATCCGCATCCTCTTCCCCCAGCACCTCGAGATTAAGCCGCTCGGCGGCCAGTTCGCGCGCGATGTGTTTGAGGGTCTTGATCTTGGCGGCCGACAGCCCGAGCCGGCCGAGGCGGTCGGCGCGGGTCTTGCGGATCACCTCGTGATCGAACGGATCGAACGCCGCCGTCAGCCGCGCCCAGATCGCTCCGGCGCTGGCGATAGACAATTGCTGGCCGCAGACGATGCCAGCAAGCCCCGCGAACCCCGGCTCGCGCTGCCGCAGCGCCGGCATGCCCGTCAACTCAAAAATCGGCTTGAGCCTTGGGTCTTGCTTGACCAATGCATGGACGGCGTCTTCGAGATCGGACTGGCTGTTGAGGTGGACGGTCATTTCGGAATCTTCTTAGTCATGGCGGGGCATGGTAATCTGGCTTGTGCAGACTGCGAATAGCCGTCTGCGGTTTTCGGCTGTCGATATCTTTCTGCCTCGGCGGACAGGTCATGGCCCGCTTTCGAGTTGGAAAGATGAGTTTGAGAAGCATGCCGCCCGAGATGGATGGCGAGAAGGTCGCGCTGATCGATACGCTGCTCGACCGTGTCGCCAGCGAGCATAACGTATTCTTGCCGCTGGCCATCGAAAGCGGAAGCCGTGCATGGGGCTTTTCTTCGCCTGATAGCGACTACGACTGTCGTTTCGTTTTCGTGAGGCGTATTGCAGAACACATCACCCCTTGGCCTCCACGGGACGTGATCGAGTTCCCGCCCGAAGATGACCTTGACGCGAACGGGTGGGACCTTGGCAAGGCGCTCCGGCTGTTGCTGAAGGGCAATGCGGTGATTGTGGAGTGGCTGCGGTCGCCCGTGATATATCGCGGGCAGGCCTGGTTTCGGGACGGCTTCCTGGAGTTCGCGCGGCATACCGCGACCCGGGAGGCTATAGGTCGCCACTACCTTCATCTCGGAGAGCGCCAGAGGCGGGTCTACTTTGGTGATGGGACAAGCGTGGCGCAGAAGAAGATCTTCTATGCCTTGCGTCCAGCGGCGACCTTGCGCTGGCTGCGCATGCGACCGCGCGAAGCTATCGCACCAATGCACTTTCCCACACTCATGGAGGAATGTGATCCGCCGGCGGACTTGAGCAGGGAGGTTGCCGAACTTATGGACCGCAAGCTTGTGACGCGCGAGCTTGGGGCAGCTCCACTGCCTCCCGTCGTTGCGAGCTTCATCGATTCGGAATTCCAATTGGCGAGGGCATTATTTGAGGGCGGTCGCGCGCGGGCGCCCGACGAAGTCGTCGCGGAGGCCGAACGATTCTACCGAGCTGTCGTCGAACGCCTGGAGCGCGAGGGCGACGGCAGTCCGGTTATGACGAGACCCGTGTAATGCCGCCACCCGTTTTCCGATTTGCCCCCAGCCCGAACGGCTACCTCCATCTCGGCCACGCCTATTCGGCGCTCCTGAATTTCGACCTCGCGCGCGAGCGCGGTGGGCGGTTTCTGCTGCGGATCGAGGATATCGACGCGACGCGTTGCCGGCCGGAATTCGAGGCGGCGATCTATGAAGACCTCGCCTGGCTCGGGATATCCTGGGAAACGCCGGTGCGGCGGCAATCGGAGCATTTTGCGCGCTATCGTGAAGCGGTCGAAAAATTGGCAGGTTTAGGTCTGATCTATCCGAGCTTCGAGAGCCGCGCGGAAATCGCCCGTCTCGTCGCGCAGCGCGAGGCCGGCGCGCCCTGGCCGCGGGATCCCGATGGGGCGCCGGTCTATCCGGGCGTCGCGAAATCGCTGCCGCCGGACCGGCGCCAAGAGTTGATCGCGCAAGGCGTGCCTTACGCGCTGCGGCTAGACATGCAGGCAGCGCTCGCGCGCACGAAGGAACTGGCCTGGCAGGAAGAGGGTGCAGGGCCCGGCGGCGAGACCGGCGTCGTCGCCGCGCGCCCTGAAGCGTGGGGTGACGTCATCCTGGCGCGCAAGGAGACGCCGACCAGCTATCATCTCTCCGTCGTGATCGACGACGCCCTGCAGGGCGTGACCGACGTTGTACGGGGCAGGGACCTGTTCTGGTCGACGAGCGTCCACCTGGTGTTGCAGCGGTTGCTCGGTATCCCGCAACCGGTGTATCGGCATCACCGCCTCATCGAGGATGCGTCGGGACACAAGCTATCGAAATCGACACAAGCCACGGCCTTGCGCGAATTGCGTGGGCAAGGTGTCACCCCTGCGGGTATTCGCAGCCTCGTCGGCTTGTCCCGACGATTCCTGTAGTACCACTGCGGGTTGTTGAAAACGTCTCCGTGACACCGGCCGCCATCGCGTGTCATGCTGGTCGCGGCAGAGGAAGGGGGACCATGGCGGCAAAGCGGCGCTCACCAGGCACCACGGGAACAGTCAAGAAGCGGCGAGCGAAAAAGCGCGTATCCGGCGCCGCGGTCAAAAAACGCGCCACGCGCAAGTCCGCCATCGCTGCGCCCGGCATGGTCGAGAGCGCGCTGGCGGCCTTTGCGCACGAGGTCCGCACGCCGCTGACCGGCATTCTCGCGATCAGCAATCTGCTCGCGACCTCGGACCTCGACGAACGCGAACGGCGCTGGGTCGATACCATCAAGGCCGGCGCGGAACATCTGGCGAGCCTTGCGACCCTGTTCGTCGACGCCGCGCGCAGCGGCGGCCCCGGGCTCGAGGTGCGGCAGGACTTCTTCGACCTGCATACGCTCGCCCGCAATGCCGGCGATTCGCTGACCGGGCGCGCCGCGGCCAAGGGCCTGGAGTCGTCGGTCGATATTTCCGAAAAGCTTCCAGGGTTTGCAATCGGCGATCCCGTCCGCCTGCGCGCCGCGCTGGAGAACCTGATCGACAATGCGGTAAAATTCACTGAACAGGGCAGTGTTGGGCTGCAGGTCACGCCGGTGCGGGGTCCGAAGGGCAAGGTCGCCGTTTCATTCGCGATCTCCGACAGCGGGATCGGCCTTGCGCTGAACGAAATCAAGCGCTTGTTCCGGCCGTTCTCACAGGCCAATGTCTCCATTGCATCGCGCTTCGGCGGCGCCGGTCTCGGATTGTCGTCGGTCAAGCAACTGGCACGTGCCATGGGCGGCGACATCATCGTGACGCAACGCCGGGGCGGCGGCACCACCTTTATCCTCAACGTCGTGATGTCGCCCGCCAAGGACGCCGTGACGGCGGCGTCCGGTGCCGAAGGCGAGGTATCGATCAGTTCGCCTCGGCCGTTGCGCCTGCTCAGCGTCGAAGACAATCCGTTCGGCCGCGTCGTGCTCAACACGATCCTGACCGAACTCGGTCATCAGACCGACTTCATCGGCCAGGGCGAGGCGGCGCCCGAGCGGCTTGCGCAAGGCGCATTCGATGCGGTGTTGATGGACATGGTCCTGCCGGGTATCGACGGTGTCGAGGCGATCAGGCGCATTCGCGCGCTGGAGCCGCCGCTCGGCCGCATTCCGATCATCGGCATATCAGGCCGCAGCGAAGACGAGGCGGCGTCGCGCGCCGCCGGCGCCGAGATCTTTCTGGTCAAGCCTGTGAGCCCGCGCGCCCTGGCGACTGCGCTGCATGCAGCGACATCCCCTTCGGCAACCGCGATTTCATGATGGCTGCGTTCAGTTCGCCGCCGAAGACGAAAATCGCCGAAATGAAATACAGAAACACCAGCGCGATGATGACCGAGGCAAGCCCCGCATACATCGTCACATAGTTGCTGGCGAAGCGCGCCAGATATTGGCCGAACACGACGCCCGAGATCAACGATCCCACCATCGTGAAGACGATGCCCGGAAGGATCTGCAGAAAACTCCGCCGGCCACACGGCAGCCAGGCATGCAGCACGAACAGCGCTACCGTCATCGCGGTGATCGTGATGCCGTAACGGGCGAAGGTGAGAAGGCCTTCGTTGGACTCGACGAAGAACGGAATGTGGCGGCGCGCCGTCTCCAGGATCAGCGGACCGAGCACGATCAGGAACGCCATCAAGAGCGACGTGACGGCGGCGACCAGCGTATAGCCGATCGATTCCAGCCGCAGCCAGTACCACGCCCGCGGCTCGACCACCGAATAGGCGCGGTTCAGCGCGACCCGCAGCGCCTCGACGCCGTTGGAGGCGAAATAGACCGCCAGCACCGCGCCGACGGTCAGGATGTCGCCGCGCGTCGTCGTCAGCACGTCGTGGATTTCGCCTGAGAGCGCGTCGGCGACCTGTTGTGGCCAGGTTTGCAGCAACAGTCCGACGGCCCCATCGGCCAGTTCCTTGGAGCCGAAAAAGCCAGCCAGCGACGTCAGCACGATCAGGAACGGAAATAGCGCCATCAACGTGGACAGCGCGATGTGGCTCGCGATCGCCCAGCCGTCATCGGCGAGGAACGTATAAAACGCCTCCATGACGACGAGGTAGACGTAGCGAATGAGCTTCACATCTCACCTCGATCGGGGTATTGCGGTCCGGTCCTAAGCCGGGGCTAGCATCTGATATTATTGGGTTAAAAGCCAGATCGTCGAGCGGTAGTGCGAGAGTTGTGATCGTGTGGAAGTCGGCGCCGCACGGTGTTATGTACCGCCGATGACATCCTTTCTGAGTTCGATTGTTCTCCCCATCGCGCTTGCGGCCGTGGCTATCGTGCTGTTGCTCGGCCTCGTCAACATGATGCGGGGCGGCTCGCCGAACCGCTCCCAGAGCCTGATGCGGCTTCGGGTGCTGCTGCAGTTCATTGCCATCGTCATCACCATGGTCGTGGTGTGGGCGTTGGGTAGATAAGGGCAGGAAAGGGGAAGCGGCTATGGTCGTGCTCAACCGCATCTATACGAAGACTGGCGATGACGGCACCACGGCGCTCGGCAGCGGCGAGCGCCGCCCGAAATACGATCTGCGCATTAGCGCCTACGGCACCGTCGATGAAACCAACGCCGCCATCGGCGTGGTGAGGCTGCATCTCGGCGATGCCCGCGAACTCGATGCGATGCTCGGCCGGATCCAAAACGATTTGTTCGATCTCGGGGCCGACCTTGCGGTGCCACAGCGCGACGGCAAGGCCGAGCGGCTCCGGATGCTGTCGAGCCAGGTCGAGCGGCTCGAGCGCGACATCGACGCGCTGAACGATCATCTCGCGCCCCTGACCTCGTTCGTGCTGCCCGGCGGCACCCCCGCTGCCGCATACCTGCACCTCGCCCGTACCATATGCCGCAGGGCGGAACGGATCATGGTGGAACTCGCCGCGCGGCCGGAGGAGCCGGTGAGCGCGGCCGCCATTCAGTATATGAACCGCCTGTCCGATTTCCTGTTCGTGGCCAGTCGCGCAATGAACGATAATGGGGCCGGAGACGTGTTGTGGGTGCCGGGTCAGAACCGTTAAGGTAGGCCCTGAAGGCAGGGCCTTCCGGGGCCGATTTTTGGCTTTCGCGCGTTGACCGCCGATAGCGGGACCTTTAGGTTCCGCGCCCAAGCTAATAACAAGCTGATCAAACCCCAGAATTCAAGCGAAAGAGGATCGATGAAGGTTCTTGTGCCGGTAAAGCGGGTGGTCGATTTCAACGTCAAGGTCCGCGTCAAGAGCGACGGAACCGGCGTGGAACTCGCTAACGTGAAGATGTCGATGAATCCGTTCGACGAAATCGCTGTCGAGGAAGCGTTGCGGCTGAAGGAAGCCGGCAAGGCGACTGAAGTCGTGGTGGTGTCGATCGGCCCGGCGCAGGCCTCGGAGACGATCCGGACCGGTCTCGCCATGGGCGCCGACCGCGGCATCCTCGTCAAGGCCGAAGGCAATGTGGAGCCGCTGGCGGTCGCGAAGCTTCTCAAAGCAGTAGCGGATGCCGAGAAGCCCGGCCTCGTCATTCTCGGCAAGCAGGCGATCGACGACGATTCGAACCAGACCGGCCAGATGCTGGCCGCGCTGCTCGGGTGGCCGCAGGCGACGTTTGCCTCCAAGCTCGAAGTTGAAGGCTCCGACTTCAAGGTCACGCGCGAGGTCGACGGCGGCCTGCAGACCGTGAAGCTGAAGGGACCGGCGATCGTCACCACCGACCTGCGGCTGAACGAGCCGCGTTATGCGTCGCTGCCCAACATCATGAAGGCGAAGAAGAAGCCGATCGACGACAAGAGCGCCGCCGATTACGGCGTCGATCTCACGCCGCATCTCGAAGTGCTCAAGACGGCGGAACCGCCCGGCCGCAAGGGTGGCGTCAAGGTTAAGGACGTCGCTGAGCTTGTTTCCAAACTCAAGACCGAAGCCGGGGTTCTCTGATGACGACGCTATTGATTGCCGAACACGACAACGCGTCGATCAAGGATGCGACCAACAAGACGCTGACGGCAGCCGCTGCGCTCGGCGCCGATGTGCACGTGCTGGTCGCCGGCGCGAACGCCAAGGGTGCGGCCGATGCCGCAGCCAAGCTTGCCGGCGTCAAGAAGGTGCTGCTCGCGGACAATGCCGCCTATGCCCATGATCTCGCCGAGCCGCTGGCCGCGCTGATCGTGTCGCTGGCCTCCGGTTACGATGCTCTCGTCGCGCCTGCGACATCGCGCTTCAAGAACGTGATGCCGCGCGTCGCAGCTCTGCTCGACGTGATGCAGGTGTCCGAGATCATCAAGGTGGTTTCGCCCGATACCTTCGAGCGGCCGATCTATGCCGGCAACGCGATCCAGACGGTGAAGTCCAAGGACGCCAAGAAGGTCATCACGGTGCGGACTTCGACCTTTGCCGCGGCGGGTGAGGGCGGCAGTGCGCCGGTGGAGGACGTCGCCGCTGCGGCCGATCCGGGCCTTTCCAGCTTCATCGGCGAAGAGGTGGCGAAGAGCGACCGTCCGGAACTGACCTCAGCAAAGATCATCGTTTCCGGCGGCCGCGCCATGCAGAGCCGCGAGAACTTTGCCAAATATATCGAGCCGCTCGCCGACAAGCTCAGCGCCGGCGTCGGCGCCTCGCGCGCCGCGGTCGATGCCGGCTATGCGCCCAACGACTGGCAGGTCGGTCAGACCGGCAAGGTGGTCGCTCCGGAACTATATGTCGCAATCGGTATCTCCGGCGCGATCCAGCATCTCGCCGGCATGAAGGATTCCAAGGTGATCGTTGCGATCAACAAGGATGAAGACGCGCCGATCTTCCAGGTTGCCGATTACGGCCTGGTCGCTGACCTCTATCAGGCGGTTCCTGAACTGACCGATGCGCTCGGCAAGCTCGGAAAGTAACCACAGCGATAAACAGCGGCCGGATGCGTAACATCCGGCCGGTGTTTTATGCTAAAGCGAAGTAGATTTGCGGCTTCGCATTAATATAGCGTGCCAAAACGGGACCAGGACGAACAGGCGCGATGTGCGCGCCGTTCCGGTGGATGACAAGATGGCGGTGACAATCAAGAAGGTCGGCGTGATCGGCTCGGGCCAGATGGGCCACGGGATTGCGCATGTGGCGGCGCTCGCCGGCTTGGACGTGGTGCTCAACGACGTCTCCGACGAACGGCTGAAATCGGCGATGGCGACCATCAACGGTCATTTGTCGCGCCAAGTTGCCAAGCAGATCATCACCGAGGACGCGCGCAAGAAGGCGCTGGAGCGGATTTCCTCCACCGAGACGCTCGACGGGCTTTCGGATTGCGACCTCGTAATCGAGACCGCGGTCGAAAAGGAAGAGGTCAAGCGCAAGATCTTTCACGAACTCTGCGCAGTATTGAAGCCGGAAGCGATCGTCGCCACCAACTCCTCGTCGATCTCGATCACCCGGCTCGCCGCCTCGACCGATCGTCCCGAGCGCTTCATCGGCATTCACTTCATGAATCCGGTGCCGCAGATGGAACTGGTCGAGCTGATCCGCGGCATCGCCACCGACGATTTGACGTTCGACACCGCCAAGGAATTCGTCACGAAACTCGGCAAGCAGATCGCGGTGTCCGAAGATTTCCCGGCCTTCATCGTCAACCGCATCCTGCTGCCGATGATCAACGAGGCGATCTACACGCTCTATGAAGGCGTCGGCAACGTCGAGGCGATCGACGCCGCCATGAAGCTCGGCGCGCACCATCCGATGGGGCCGCTGGAACTGGCCGATTTCATCGGGCTCGATACCTGTCTGTCGATCATGCAGGTGCTGCATGAGGGGCTGGCGGATTCAAAATACCGGCCGTGCCCGCTACTCGTGAAATATGTCGAGGCCGGCTGGCTCGGCCGCAAAACACAGCGTGGTTTCTACGACTACCGCGGCGACAAGCCGGTCCCGACGCGCTAGGCGTCATCGCGTCTTCTTAGGATGGGTAGAGCGCAGCGAAACCCATCACGCTTCCGCGCACGAATTGATGGGTATCGCTTCGCTCCACCCATCCTACGAATTCCGGACGCGCGCAGCGTGTCACCTGACGTGTATTCGCGCGCCCGCCCAACTTTTCTTCGATCGCCAAGCATTCATTAACCGGTGCCGGGGTACGGTGCCCTCAGGTTTGAGGAGTGCTGCGTATGGATATGATGGCTATGGTTTCGAGCATGCTCGCGATGCAGGCAGCGGGCACGCAGCAGCAGATTCAGACCTCGATCATCAAGCAGAATGCGGACGCCGAGAAGGCCGCAGTCCAGACGCTGCTCGGCACGCCCTCGACCGCCAATCTTGCCCCGGGCGTCGGCGGCAACCTCAATATCGCGGCCTAAGCTCGCCCCCGACGCAACTGTTAAACCCTCATGGTGAGGAGGCGCTTTAGCGCCGTCTCGAACCATGTGGCCCCGCTAGTGCCATTCATCCTTCGAGACGCCGCTGACGCGGCTCCTCAGGATGAGGTCTGACGGGTCAGACCGGGAGCAACGCCTCCGCCACTGCGTGGCCCCGCTAACTCCCCGCCTTCATCGGCTGCATCGCGCCCTTGATCAGCTTGATCGCGTCCTCGCTGGCCCATTCGGCGGGGCCGGCAAGGGTGGCGATCTCGCAGCCCTGGGCGTCCACCAGCACTGAAGTGGGCATGCCCAGCGCCTTGCCTACACCCTTAAGATCCTGAAAGACCTTGGCTTTTGGGTCGGCGAAATAGCCGAGCCGGGTCAGATTGGCCTCTTTCAGGAAGTTCTTCGGCTTCTCGGGGTCGCGGGTGTCGATGTTGATGGCGACCACCTCGAAATCCTTGCCGCCGAGCTTGGCCTGCAGGTGCTCCAGCGCCGGCATTTCCTTGCGACAAGGCACGCACCAGGTGGCCCACAGGTTCACCAGCACGGTCTTGCCGCGCCATTCCGACAGCTTCCTCGGCTTACCCTCGGCATCCTCGAAGGCGAGGTCGGGCAACCGCAACGGTGTCGTTGCCATGGTCAGCGCGGCCACCTCGCCATGCGCCAGTGGCGATATCTTGCGGGCCAGTTCGACGGCTGCCGCACAGGACGGATCGCCACCCATTCCGCGCTTGAAGCTGCCGAGTCCGTAAAACGCGCCCAATCCGACCACGCCCGCAGCCGCCACCGCGCCGATGGCGATCGGGATCCGGCGCCTCGTGGCGGGGCGGGGCGGGGACATTTCGGGCATATCGTTTGTCATCCTGTGTCAGATACGGCTATGCAGGGCTCAAGGTTACGGTCGAATTACGGTCGAAACCGGCGCGGCGTTTCGCGTAACTCCGACGATATAGATGGCAGGGCTTGGGAAGTCATGAGCAACAAGATGTGGGGCGGCCGGTTCAGCGAGCGCCCCGATGCGATCATGGAGGAAATCAACGTCTCGATCGACGTCGATCGTCACCTCTATGCCCAGGACATTGCCGCGTCCAAGGCCCACGCGGCAATGCTGGCCGCGCAAGGCATTATCACCGCGAGTGATGCGAAAAATATCGGCAAGGGTCTAGACACGATTTTGTCAGAGATCGGCAAGGGCGCGTTCGATTTCAAGCGCGCGCTCGAAGACATCCATATGAATGTCGAGAGCCGGCTTTCCGAACTGATCGGGCCGGCCGCCGGGCGGCTGCATACCGCGCGTTCGCGCAACGACCAGGTCGCGACCGATTTCCGGCTCTATGTCCGCGACACGATCGACGAGACGGACGCGGCGCTAGCCGCCTTCCAGCACGCTTTGGCTGCCCGCGCGCTGGAGCATGCCGCAACCGTGATGCCGGGCTTCACCCATCTGCAGACCGCCCAGCCGGTCACGTTCGGGCATCATCTGCTCGCCTATGTCGAGATGGCGGCGCGCGACCGCGGCCGTTTTGCCGACGCGCGCAAGCGGCTGAACGAATCGCCGCTCGGCGCCGCGGCGCTCGCCGGAACTTCGTTTCCGATCGATCGCCCTGCCACCGCCAAGGCGCTCGGCTTCGACCGCCCCATGGCCAATTCGCTGGACGCAGTATCGGACCGCGACTTCGTGCTCGAAACCCTGTCGGCGGCGTCGATCGCGGCCGTGCACATGTCGCGCTTTGCCGAGGAGATCGTGATCTGGACGTCGCCGCTGGTGGGGCTGGTGCGGCTCTCCGACAAGTTCACCACCGGCTCCTCGATCATGCCGCAGAAGCGCAATCCGGACGCGGCCGAGCTGGTGCGCGCCAAGACCGGCCGGGTGATCGGCGCGCTCAACGGGCTTTTGATCGTGATGAAGGGGCTGCCGCTCGCCTATCAAAAGGACATGCAGGAGGACAAGCAGGGCGCGATGGAGGCGTTTTCCGCGCTCTCGCTCGCGATTCGCGCGATGACCGGCATGGTCCTCGATCTCGTCCCCGACGAGGCGCGGATGAAGGCCGCGGCCGGCGAGGGCTACGCCACCGCCACCGATCTCGCCGACTGGCTGGTGCGGACGCTGAAAATGCCGTTCCGCGACGCCCATCATGTTACCGGGCGAATCGTCGCGCTCGCGTCGAAGCAGGGCGTGGCGCTGCACGAATTGCCGCTCAAGGCGATGCAGGAGGTCGAGCCTGACATCACCGCGGACGCCCTGCGCGTGCTATCGGTGGAGGCCTCGGTCAAAAGCCGGACCAGCTATGGCGGTACCGCGCCGAAGAACGTGCTTTCGCAGGCCAAAGCCTGGCTGAAACGGCTGGAAAAAGAGCAAAACTCGGGCTGAGCGAAATTTTCGCTGCAATTTCTTGGGTTTTTCCTTGGGTTTTCTTGGGTTTCCGTGGCCGATCGGCACTCGCCAGACTGCGGCAACCTTTGTATGGTGCGGCGCGCATTGGGGATTTCGTCGTGATCAGTAACTACCGCCCGTCATCGTCGGGATGGGCCATCATCCTGTTGAGCGTGACCGCGCTCTCACTCGCCGGCTGCGGACGCAAGGGCGGGCTCGATCTGCCGCCGAGCGCACCGCCGCAGGCGCAGGCCACGTCGGATACCGAGGCCGAGCGTGCGGCGCAGCCCGGCGTCTTCAATTCGACCTATGGATCCGAGGCGGGCCCCAGCGCACCCAAGGGCGGCAAGAAGAAATTCGTTCTCGATCCGCTGCTGGACTGAGCACGCCATGAATCACTTCGACTATCGCAACGGCGTGCTGCACGCCGAGGCCGTGAATCTGTCCGACCTCGCGGACGCCGTCGGCACGCCGTTTTATTGCTATTCGACGGCGACGCTGGAGCGTCACTACCGCGTCTTCACCGAGGCCTTTGCCGGCGAGAAGGCGCTGGTCTGCTACGCCATGAAAGCCAATTCCAACCAGGCGGTGCTGCGCACCCTGGCGAAACTTGGCGCCGGCGCCGATGTCGTCTCCGGCGGCGAATTGAAGCGCGCGCTGGCGGCCGGGATTCCACCGAGCAAGATTCTGTTCTCCGGCGTCGGCAAGACCGAAGCCGAGCTGCGCGCCGCGCTTTCGGCCGACATCCTCTGCATCAACGTCGAGTCCGAACCCGAACTGGAACTGCTGTCGAAGCTAGCAGTCGAGACCGGAAAGACCGCGCGGATTTCGTTGCGCGTCAACCCTGACGTCGACGCCGGCACGCATGCCAAGATCGCCACCGGCAAGTCCGAGAACAAGTTCGGCATTCCCATTGCACGCGCACGCGAGGTCTATGCCCTTGCAGCGAAGCTGCGTGGGATCGAGGTGACCGGCACCGATATGCACATCGGCAGCCAGATCACCGATCTCTCCAAAATGGAAACCGCGTTCCGGATTCTTTCCGATTTCGTGCAGACGCTGCGCGCCGATGGCCACAGGATCGAGCATATCGATTTCGGCGGCGGGCTCGGCATCCCCTATCACGCCGACCGCGAGGCGCCGCCATTGCCGTCGGCCTATGCCGCGATGGTCAAGCGTGTCACGCACAATCTCGGCTGTACGCTGATGTTCGAGCCCGGGCGGATGATCGTCGGCAATGCCGGCATCCTGGTCTCCCGCGTCATCTATGTGAAGCCGGGCGAAGCCAAGAACTTCGTCATCATTGACGCTGCGATGAACGATCTGATCCGCCCGACGCTTTACGAGGCCCACCACGACATCCTCCCGGTTCGCGAGGCGGCCAAGGGTGCGCAGACGATCACGGCCGACGTGGTCGGGCCCGTCTGCGAGACCGGCGACTATCTCGCGCTCGATCGCAATTTGCCCGAGCCCAAGGCCGGCGATCTCCTGGCCATCATGACCGCCGGTGCCTATGGCGCGGTGCAGTCCGGCTTCTACAATACGCGGCCTTTAGTGCCGGAAGTCCTGGTCAAGGACGATCAGTACGCGATCGTCCGCCCCCGCATCGAGGTCGATGAACTGATCGCGATGGATAGGCCGGCGCCGTGGTTGTAATGACACTGGTGGCGCCACAATAACCCCGTCGTCCCTGCGAACGCAGGGACCCATAACTACAGGCGTTAATTGTTTCGCGACCTGCTCGTTATCGTTCTTTTCTAAACAACACCGGCCGCAGAGTATGGGTCCCTGCGTTCGCAGGGACGACGACGGAGCTTTATTCCGCCGTGTGACTGCCCTTCGTACCACCGCTGACCACCACGCCGGCCGCCTTTTCGATCGGCTTGATCGCCGCGGTGAAATCCGACTCCGCGCCCTCGTCGCGGATGATGACTTCCCACAAGCGCCCGACCGCTTCGGCGACTTCCATCGACAGTCCCAGCGATTTCATCTCTTCCAGCGCAAGCCGCACGTCCTTCACCATCAGTCCCGTGGCGAAGCCGAAGTCGAAACTGCGCGGCAGCACCGAGCGCGGAAACTTGTCGCGGCTCGCCGTGTTCAGTCCGGAACCTGCGTTGATAACGTCGATCATCACGGCCGGATCGAGCCCAGCCTTGACGCCCATCACAACCGCTTCCGATGTCGCCACCATCGCGGTCGCCGACAGGAAATTGTTGGCGAGTTTCATGGTCTGCGCCGAGCCGGGCTTTTCGCCGATGAAAAACACTTTCCCGATCACGTCGAGCGCGGGTTTTGTCAGCTCGTAATCGGCGCGCGGACCGGAGACCATCACGGCCAGCGTTCCCTTCTCGGCGCCGCCGACGCCGCCGCTGACAGGGCTGTCGATCTGCACGATGTTATTCTTCGCCAGAAGACCGTGAATCTTGGCCGCCATTTGCGAGCCGACGGTGGAGAGATCGACGAAGCGTTTGACGCGTTTGCCCTCGATCACGCCGCCTGCGCCGGTCGCAACCTCGAGCGACGCCTGCAGCGACGGCAAGCTCGCCAGCACCGTCTCGCAGCGATCGGCGATATCCTTCGGCGACGATGCCGCCTGCGCGCCGAGCGCGACGAGCTTGTCTATGGCTTCCCGCCGCGTATCGAACACGGTGAGTTCATGCCTGGCCTCGATCAGGCGGCGCGCCATCGGGAAGCCCATCTTCCCGAGGCCGATGAATCCGATTTCCATGGTATCTCTCCGAATTCGTCATTGCGAGGAGCGAAGCGACGAAGCAATCCATCTATCCGCTTGTGGCGTCATGGATTGCTTCGCTTCGCTCGCAATGACGGAATTATGTTGCTGTGCTGTCGAATTGGAGAAAGCGTTCACCCCTGATCCAACTCCGCGAACACCTCGCGCGCGATGCGAAAGCTGTCGACGCCGGTCGGGATGCCGGCATAGATCGAAACCTGCATGAAGATCTCGCGGATCTCGTCGCGACTGACACCGTTGGTCAGCGCGCCCTTGATGTGTGCCTTCAGTTCATGCGGGCGGTTCAGGATTGAGATCATGGCCAGATTGAGCATGCTGCGGGTCTTGCGCGGCAGTTCCTCGCGGCCCCACACCGCGCCCCAGCAATATTCGGTGACGAGTTCCTGGAACGGCTTGTTAAAACTGTCGGCGCTCTTCAGCGCGCTGTCGACATAGGCCTCGCCGAGCACCGCTTTGCGAATTTCCAGTCCCTTGTCGTGTGTCTTCTGATCCATGTCGCTTCCTCGTAGTTTTACGGTTCGGCGCGAACGTTACGGGGAGGGACGCCCGCAGTCACGCCTTCGTGTAATGTTATGCGTATTTCCGGGTGTGGGTTACCCCGGGAACGGGTGCCTCATTGCCGCCGTTGTGCTACGCTGACTTGTGGACAACCCGGAGAGATTGTTGAGCGGCGCCACCCCCGACCCCACAAAGCCAGCGCGCGAGCCGGATGTCGTCGCGCGGCTTCAACTGACGCAGGCTCTGCAACGGGCCCAATACGCGATTGCGTGGGAACGTACCTGGCCAGGGCTCGTCCGGTTTCTGAGCGTCATTGGGCTGTTTCTGGTGGCATCCTGGGCCGGATTGTGGCTGGCGCTGCCGTTCCTTGCACGTGCGGTCTGCCTTGGCCTGTTCGCCCTTGCGGCGCTGGCCGCATTGTTCCCGCTCGCGCGGTTTCGCTGGCCGAGCCGCGAACAGGCGTTGAGCCGGCTCGACCGCGGCACCGGCGTTCGCCATCGCCCGGCGACCGCGCTGACCGATACACTCTCGACCAAGGATCCGATCGCGCAGGCGCTGTGGCGGGAGCAGCGCGAGCGCACGCTGGCCTCGATCAAGCGGATCCGCGCCGGGCTGCCTTCGCCGCGGCTGGCGATCCACGACCCCTGGGCGCTGCGTGCGCTGATCATGGTGATGCTGGCGGCCGCCTATGTCGCCGCCGGCGACGAGCGCCGGCTACGAATTGCCGCGGCGTTCGACTGGAACGGCGTGCTGACGCCGGCCAACGTCCGGGTCGATGCCTGGGTCACCCCGCCGCTCTATACCGGCAAGCCGCCGGTCATTCTGTCTGCCGCCAACAGGGATGCGGCTTCTCCCGATGGCGGGGCACCATTGCCGGTGCCTGCAGGCAGCACGCTGCTGGTGCGCTCCAGCGGCGGCAATATCGACGTCGTGGTCGGCGGCGGCGTGACCGAGGTCGCGCCCAGCGAGCAGGCGCCGAAGGGCACCAACGAACGGCATTTCAAGATCAACGGTGACGGCACCGCGCATGTCCGCGCGCCCTCCGGCCAGCCGCTGTGGCGCTTCGCGGCGATGCCCGACCGTGCCCCGACCATCTCGCTGGCGAAAGATCCGGAGCGCCAGGCCCGCGGCTCGCTGCAGACGTCCTACAAGCTCGAGGATGATTACGGCGTCACCGAAGCGCGCGCGCAATTCGCCGTCCGTGCTCCCGATGCCGGCAAGGAAGGGAATAAGGAAGGCAACAAGGAAGACAAGAGCAAGGAGGCCGAGAAGGCCGAGCCACGGCCGCTGTTCGAGCCGCCGCAGTTTGCGCTGGTGCTGCCGAATGCGCGCACCCGCAACGGCGTCGGCCAGACCGTGAAGGATCTCAGCGAGGATCCCTATGCCGGCGCCGATGTGACGCTGACGCTCACGGCCAAGGACGAGGCCGGCAATGAGGGCAAGAGCGAGCCGTTCAACATGCGGCTGCCGGAACGGCTGTTCACCAAGCCCCTCGCCCGCGCCCTGATCGAACAGCGCCGCATTCTGGCGCTCGATGCCAATCAGAATTCGCAAGTCTATACCGCCCTCGATGCGCTGATGATCGCGCCGGAATTGTTCACGCCCGAAGCCGGTCACTATCTCGGTCTCTTCAGTGTCAAGCACCAACTGGAGGAGGCGCGCACCGATGCCGCGCTGCGCGAGGTCGTCGCTAGCATGTGGGCGCTTGCCGTCACCATCGAGGACGGCAACATCACCGATGTCGAGAAGGCGCTGCGCGCGGCGCAGGACGCGCTCAAGCAGGCGCTGGAGCGTGGCGCCACCGACGAGGAGATCAAGAAGCTGACGGATAATCTGCGCGCTGCGCTGGACAATTTCCTGCGCCAGCTCGCCGAGCAGTTCCGCAACAACCCGCAGCAACAGGCGCGCCCGCTCGATCCCAACACGAAAGTGCTGAGCCAGCAGGATCTCAAGAACATGCTTGACCGGCTGGAGCGGATGTCGCGTTCCGGTGACAAGGATGCCGCCAAGCAGCTATTGGAACAGCTCCAGCAGATGCTGGAAAACCTGCAGATGGCGCAGCCCGGCCAGGGCGGCGACAACGAGATGGAGCAGGCGCTGAACGAGCTCGGCGACATGATCCGCAAGCAGCAGCAATTGCGCGACAAGACCTACAAGCAGGGCCAGGATTCGCGGCGCGACCGCATGCGCGGCAAGCAGGGTGACAAGCAGGGCGATCAGAGCATGGGCGATCTGCAACAGGACCAGCAGGGCCTGCGCGACCGCCTGAAGAAGTTGCAGGAAGAGCTTGCCAAGCGCGGCATGGGCCCGGGCCAGCGCGGCCAGCAGGGCCAGCGTGGCGACCAGCAGGGGCAGCAGGGCCAACAGGGTCAGGGTCAAGGCGGCGAGCAAGGCGACGGCGAGGACGGGCTCGATCAGGCCGATTCGGCCATGGGCGATGCCACCGGCCGGCTCGGCGAGGGCAATGCCGAGGGCGCAGTGGACTCGCAGGGCCGCGCGCTCGACGCGCTGCGCAAGGGCGCCCAGAGCCTTGCGGAAGCCATGCAGCAAGGTGACGGCGACCAGCCGGGCGACGGCCCCGGCAACCCGAGAGGCCGCCAGCAGGGCGCTGCCAACTCGACCGATCCGCTCGGCCGGCCGATGCGCCATAACGAATTCACCGACGACTACACGGTGAAGATCCCCGGCGAGATCGACGTGCAGCGGGTCCGCCGGATTTTGGAAGAACTGCGCCGCCGTCTCGGCGATCCGGCCCGTCCGCAGATCGAACTGGATTACATCGAGCGGCTGTTGAAGGATTATTGATCTTGTAGGGTGGGCAAAGGCGCATTTGCGCCGTGCCCACCATTTTTGTTCTCATCGAGAAGGTGGGCACGCTTCGCTCTGCCCACCCTACGGACTAACGGGTCACCCCGCCTTCCTCGCCGCCAGCGCGTCCGCCACCGCGGTGCGGATGTCGTGCACCGAAAACGGCTTCGTCACCACGTCGTGCACGATCGCATTGAGGCCGGAGGCGCGTTCGCGCTGGTCGGCGAAGCCTGTCATCAGCAGGATCTTCAGGTTGGGAAAATCCCGCGCCGCCGTCAGCGCCAGCGCGATGCCGTCCATGACCGGCATCTGGATGTCAGTCAAGAGCAGGTCGAACAGGCCTTGCTCGCGCGTCAGGATATCGAGCGCGTCGGCGCCGTCCCCGGCGGTGACGGTCTCGTGGCCATCCATGGCGATGGCGCGTGCCACCAGCGAGCGCATGGAGTCTTCGTCATCGGCAATCAGCACGCGTGGCATGAAGTCTTGATCTCTCGCCTTGCGGAAGCGGGCCAGGTTCAGGCGTGGCCGGCCAGATCCCGCTTGTTGAAAAAGCGTACGTCAATATTACGGCCTTCGGGCGGCGGCGAAGCCAGCCGCGACTTGAAATAGGCGCGCTCGCCGGGCTTGAGCACCGGCTGTTCCAATACCGCGTTCCAGGCATAGATCTCGGCGCCCTGCGCGTCGCGGACGGAGAAGCGCAGTCGCGGCAATTCGACCGGCTTTTTGGTCTCGCCGACGATCACGCCCTCGATGACCAGAACCGGCTTGCCGTCCACGGTCTCGTTGGTGATCTTGATGTCCTTGAAGGCGAGACCGCGCAGGTTCACTTCCAGCCCGACCATCTTGTAGAACGTCGCGGTTTGCGGTAGCAGCCGCACGATTTCGGTACGCCAGATCATCAGCGCCAGTATCAGCGCGCCCATTGCGGCGCAGGCGGTCGGCAGGCCGATGGACGGGATGAACGGAATGCCGGGCAGGGAGGGCAGCCGGAAAAGACGGGCCAGCCGCTCGCGGTGCGTGGTGATCGGGATATCCCCATGGTCTTCCGCATCGTACCGGGCAACCGATGGCCAGTCGCTGTCGCCGCCTTGGCGCGATCCTTCGCCCTCGGCCGGCCAACGGGGTGAAATCGAGGGACTGTCAACCACGGGGGTGTCCTGTTCCTCTTCCTCGCGCGCCATCGCCTCCCATTCGGCCGCGGCATCGGTTGCGGCCGGCTGGCTCGATTGCGCCGGAACTGGCGGAGCGCTCGGCATGGCTGCCGGCATGGCGGCCAGTTCGATCGCGTCCTCGGGCCGCGCCAGCCAGGTTTCCTTGCAGCGGGAGCAGCGGACGGTGCGCCCAGCGGTGCCCAACGTGGCCGGATTGATGGCGTAAGATGTTGTACAATGGGGACAAACGATATGCATGGAGCCCATCTCACCAGTGTCTTCGCCCGGATGCTACATACCGACCGTTAACGAATCGGAAACCATAACGGCCGCAAAACCGTTTTGTCCGGTTGGCGCCCAAACCAGCGGGCCACGAGCCCAAAGTTCAGGTTCAGGTCCAGGTTCAGGTTCAAGTCCGGGGTTTCCGGCCACGGTCCACGCCGAGCGGAGCTCGGCCACGGTCCATGCCGAGCGGAGCTCGGCCATGGTACATGTCGAGCGGAGCTGAGCTTGGTTCGGTTCGAAAATGTCGGTTTGCGGTACGGGCTCGGCCCGGAGATTTTGCGCGACCTTTCCTTCGTGATTCCCGCCCATTCCTTCCAGTTTCTCACCGGTCCCTCCGGCGCGGGCAAGACCTCGCTGCTGCGGCTGTTGTTTCTGTCGCTGCGGCCGACCCGCGGCCTCGTCAACCTGTTCGGCCAGGATGTCTCGCTGCTGGGCAAGGATCAGATTGCGGGTCTGCGCACGCGCATCGGTATCGTGCTGCAGGATTTTCGTCTGCTTGACCACATGACGACCTACGAGAACGTGGCGCTGCCGTTCCGCGTGATGGGCCGTGACGAATCCAGCTATCGCCGCGAGGTGATCGACCTCCTGAAGTGGGTCGGCCTCGGCGAGCGCATGGACGCGCTGCCGCCGATCCTGTCGGGTGGTGAGAAGCAGCGCGCGGCGATCGCGCGCGCGGTGATCTCGCGGCCGCAATTGCTGCTGGCGGACGAGCCGACCGGCAGCGTCGATCCGACGCTCGGCCGGCGCTTGCTACGGTTGTTTATCGAATTGAACCGGCTGGGCACCGCGGTGATCATCGCGACCCACGATATCACGCTGATGGACCAGTACGAGGCGCGGCGGATGGTGCTGCACCAGGGACGGCTGCACATCTATGAGTAGGGCCGGTGACGAGCATGGGCCGCTGGTGGACCTCGGCGACGAACGTCCGCAGGTGCCGGCGCGCGCGCGCAACATGTCGCCGATCGTGCCGCGGGCGTCGATCTCCGGCCGCGCGCTGGTCGCCGTCGTCGCCATCATGACGTTCCTTGCTTCCATCACCACCGGCACCGTGCTGCTCGTCAGCGCATCGGCGGCGGAATGGCAGTCCGAAGTCGCCAGCGAAATCACCGTTCAGGTGCGCCCGCAGGCCGGGCGCGATCTCGAGCGCGACGCGGCCGCGGTGGTGGAGGCGATGCGGACGCAGCCCGGCATCGTCCAGGTCAAGCCGTTCAGCAAGGATGAATCGGCCAGATTACTGGAGCCGTGGCTCGGCAGCGGGCTGTCGATCGAGCAGTTGCCGGTGCCGCGCGTCGTCGTCGCGCGCGTCCAGCCCGGCACCATACTCGACCTCGCTGCATTGCGCTCCAGGGTAACGCAAGTGGCGCCGTCGGCGAGCGTCGACGATCACCGCGCCTGGATCGAGCGCATGCGCTCGATGACTGGCGCCACCGTGTTTGCTGGCATTGGCATTCTCGCACTGGTGATCGTCGCGACGATTATTTCGGTGTCGTTCGCGACCCGCGGCGCGATGGCGGCGAATCGCCCGATCGTCGAGGTACTGCACTTCGTCGGCGCCGGCGACCGCTATATCGCCAACCATTTCCTGCGGCATTTTCTCCGGCTCGGGCTGGAGGGCGGGGTGATCGGCGGCGGCGCCGCGATGCTAGGTTTCGGCTTCTCCGAATCGATCGCCGGCTGGTTCTCGGGGACCCCTGTCGGCGATCAGTTCGCAGCGCTGCTCGGGACATTTTCGCTGCCGCCGTCTGGCTATCTGGCGCTGGCAGTACAGGCCGTGGCGATTGCCGCCATTACCGCCTGGGCGTCGCGGCGGACGCTGTTTGCGACGCTGGACGATATCGATTGAGGTGGGCCATTGGTATTTTCAAGTGAAGCAAGTCACGGACTTGACCCGCGGACCGGGACTCCACTTCGCGTGAAAACGTTCTAGAATTATGCGCGGGACGAGGGTTGCCGGACGATATGGATTTGCAGCACGACGATAGTACGCCGAGGGCGGGTGCCGCGCGGCCGCGCGGATGGCTGCGTGCGGTCATCGTCGGCTCCATGGCGATCCTGTTCGTCGGTGCGGCGGTGGGCTTCATCGCCTTCCTCTCGCAATTGCGCGGCGCCGAAATCAAGCCGGCGCGCAGCGCCGACGGGATCGTGGTCTTCACCGGCGGCTCGTCGCGGGTGTCGGATGCAATGGAATTGCTCGCCGGGGGCTACGGCAAGCGGCTGTTGATTTCGGGCGTGCATCCGACCAACGCCGCGCGCGACATTTCGCGCTCGTTGCCCGATAACCACTCGCTGCTCGGCTGTTGCGTCGATCTCGACCGCTCTGCGGTCAACACGCGCAGCAATGCCGCCGAGACGCGGCGCTGGGCGCAGGAGCGCGGCTTCAAGTCGCTGATCGTGGTGACGTCGAATTACCACATGCCGCGGGCTATTCTGGAATTGTCGCATGCGATGCCAGATGTCACGCTGATTCCGTTCGCGGTGATCGGCGACAAATGGCGCGACGAGCCGTGGTGGACCAGCGGCGCGACGCTGCGTCTGTTGCTGTCGGAATATGCGAAATACGTCGCCGCGGAGGTGCGCGTGCGCCTCGCCAGTGCGGGCATCGATCTCGTGCCCGAACTTTTCGATCAGCCCATGCCGGCGCCGCGCCCGCCGGCGACGGCGCAGGTCAACTAGACTAAAGCGATTCTGCGGAACAGCAGTGCGCGTTGTTGACGAAATTGGGGACGCCTTTGGCGTGTTGAAGCATATGAGGTCGATAGTGTGAACGCCGTGCGCGCTGCTGGCGTTCGTAACCGGCGGAAACAAGTCGATCGGGGATTCCCATGTGGGACGACGTACTTCTTTACGTCATCATAGGCTTCGTCGCGCAAATGATCGATGGTGCGATCGGCATGGCCTACGGCGTAACGGCTACCTCTGTGCTCCTCGGCCTGGGCGTGCCTCCCGCCACCGCAAGCGCGTGTGTGCATGCGGCGGAGACATTCACCACCGGCGCCTCGGGTCTCGCCCATTGGCGCTTTGGCAATGTTGACCGCAAACTGCTCCTGCGTCTTGCCATTCCGGGAATGATTGGTGGGGCAATCGGCGCCTATGCACTCTCCGAACTCCCCGGCGAAGCCTTGAAGCCTTTCATCAGCGCTTACCTCCTTCTGCTTGGCGCATTTATCGTCTGGAAGGCGCTAGCGGCTCGCCCAATTGAGGCACCTACTCCGCGCGCAGTCGGTCCTCTGGGTTTGTTCGGCGGCGTCCTCGACGCCATTGGCGGAGGGGGATGGGGCCTGACCGTGACCTCTACACTCCTTGGCCAAGGCGCGACGCCGCGCTACGCCATCGGCTCAGTCAACTTGGCCGAGTTTTTCGTCACTTTGACCATATCAACGACTTTCTTTCTCACCGTTGGCCTGAGCCTGTGGCCTATCATCGCCGGTCTTATCATCGGGGGGGTCATCGCGGCGCCGTTCGCAGCGCTTGCGACCAAACACATCCCGGATAAAGTCCTGATGCTTCTGGTCGGCTGCGTCGTAGTGCTCTTAAGCCTGCGCACAATCCTCATGGAACTCGCATCCGGTCCATAGGTCGGCTAAGGGTCGGCCATTAACAGACATGCGCGGCCCCGACCTTCGAGGTCCGCTTTGCCTCCAATGGCGAATACTATCGCGGCCACCGGATTTCATTCCAGTCCGCTTATGAGTACACACCCCAGCTCAACGGTCGCTGTTCTCCGCGGGAAGAGGCGGTGGATGCTGGGTGTGCAGCATCGCCGCGAGCCGGTGCAGTTGCGAATCGCGAAAGCCTTCCGCTTCGATGGCTTTCACGGTAGCCAAAACGTAATCGCGGTTGACGCCGGACTGGCCGTGTCCCTGCAGCACATGACGTAGCTGCTCGGTGAGCGACAGCCGGCCGGCATATTGCACGTGGCCGCGGTCGACCACATAGACAAGCGCGCTGACGCGTTGACGCGCATCGTTCTCCAGCCACACCGACCGCATCACCTCGCGGTAGACCGAAGTGACCTGCTCGCGCTCGCGCAAATAGGCGATGGTGGCGGCGCGGTACTTCTCCGCGACGCGGAATGCGATGCCGCGGCAGGCGCCGCCGCGGTCGAGTCCGAGAACGAGGCCGGGCTTTTCCGGCGTGCCCCGATGGACGAAGGAGTAGACGCAGAGCGCGCGGTGCTCGCCGATCAGCCGTGCCGGAACCCGTTCGATGAATTCGAAGCCCGGGCGCCACATCAGGGAGCCGTAGCCGAACACCCAGAGGTCGCCTTGCGAGAATTCCGTATCGTTGAACTCAATTGCGGGCATGCCACGTGCACCGCTACCAGAACGGCGCGACAAAGCGAAGTGGATTCAATGCCTTTTGTTGCGACGAGCGGATACTTACATTCGCCAAAATCGCTAGCCAAAGGACGCCGCATGCCTGACATGATCCCTGCGCCGCGCCGGCGCCCGCTGTGGCGCCTCTTCATCGCGCCTGCACTGCTCCTTGTTATTGCCGCGGCATGGAGCGCGTTCTGGTTCTATGCCGCTTCCGAAGTCGGCGTGCGCGCCGATGCGTGGGCGCTGCAGGAGGCGAAAGCCGGTCGGGTCTATGCGTGCGGCAAGCGTTCAGTGGCCGGCTTCCCGTTCCGCTTCGAAGTCCGCTGCGACGACGCCAGCGTTTCGCTGATCTCGCAGACCGCCGGCGCGCAGGTGCCGTTCACCGCGCGGCTCGGCGAGATCATGGTGATCGCGCAGATCTACCAGCCGAGACTCCTGATCGCCGAATTCAAGGCGCCGGCTACGCTCGCCGATCGCGGCCAGCCGCCGTCGATGAAGGTGAACTGGACCTTGGGCCGCAGCAGCGTGAGCGGATTGCCCGATGTGCCGCGGCGCGCTTCCATCGTGTTCGACAATCCCTCGATCGACCGCGTCAACGGACCGGTCGAGACGCCGCTGGCGCGCGCCCGCCATGTCGAGCTGCACGGCCGTCTTGCCGAAGGCTCGACGAAGGATCAGCCCGCGATCGAAGCCGTGCTGCAGATATCCGGCGGCAATGTGCAGGAGGTGCACCCGGTGCTGGCGCAGCCGTTCGACGCCGACATCCAGACCAAGCTCACCGGTTTGAAGGATTTTACACCGAAGCCGTGGCCCGAACGTTTCCGGGAATTGCAGGCGGCGGGCGGCCATGTCGAGATCGTCCGCTCGCGGATTCAGCAGGGCGATCTGATCTCGCTGGCCGCCGGCACGCTGCGCCTCAATGCGCAGGGTCGGATCGACGGCGAATTGCAGATGACGGTGACGGGACTGGAGCGCGTGATTCCGGCGCTTGGCATCGAGAAGATGCTGGAGGAGGGCGTGCCGCAGGCAACGCTTGATCGCGTCGCACCCGGCGTCAAGTCTCAGGACCTCAACAATCTGTTCGGCGCGCTCGACAAGGCGATCCCGGGGCTCGGCAAGGTCGTCAAGCAGAACGCCAATGCCGGCGTCGCGGCCGGCATCAATTCGCTCGGCAAGGAGGCGGAGCTGGAAGGCAAGAAAGCGCGAGCCTTCCCGCTGCGCTTTGTTGACGGCGCGGTGTTTCTGGGGCCGTTGAAAGTGGGCCAGGTGCCGCCGCTGTTTTAGCGTTCATTGCGCACCGCTCTATCCACGTCATTGCGAGCGCAGCGAAGCAATCCATCCCATCTTTCCCCGTGCGGAGGCATGGATTGCTTCGCTTCGCTCGCAATGACGGCTGAGAGAGCGGCGCCTCTAATCCGCCTTCTTCTCCAGCGGCGGATGCGGGCGCCCGAAATCCGGCGCGGCGGAATCCTGGCCGATCTCGACGATGCCGCGGCGGATGGCGCGGGTGCGGGTGAAATGCTCGAACAGCGCCTCGCCGTCGCCCCGGCGGATGGCGCGGGTGAGCTTTGAAAGGTCCTCGTTGAAGGTGCCGAGCATTTCCAGCACGGCCTCCTTGTTGTTCAAGAACACGTCGCGCCACATCGTCGGGTCCGACGCCGCGATGCGGGTGAAGTCGCGAAAGCCGCCAGCAGAAAACTTGATGACCTCCGATGAGGTCACCTGCGCCAGCTCGTCGGCAGTGCCGACGATGGTGTAGGCGATCAGATGCGGCAAATGGCTGGTGATCGCCAGCACCAGGTCGTGATGATCAGGCGTCATGGTCTCGACCCTGGCGCCCATGCCGGCCCAGAACGCGCGCAGTGTTTCGACCGCCATGGGGTCGGCACCCTCGGGCGGGGTGAGAATGCACCAGCGATTGATGAACAGTTCGGCGAAGCCGGAATCGGGACCCGAATGCTCGGTGCCGGCGACCGGGTGCGCCGGAACGAAATGAACATGGCCCGGCAAATGCGGCGCCATCTCGCGGACGATGGCGCCCTTGACTGAGCCGGCGTCGGAAACGATCGCGCCCGCTTTCAGGAACGGCGCGATCTCCTGCGCCACCTGCCCGCAGGCGCCGACGGGGATGCAGAGAATCACGAGGTCGGCGTCTTTGACGGCCTCCACGTTGGTCTCCAGCACGCGATCGACGATGCCGAGCTCCACCACGCGTGCGCGCGTCTTTTCCGAGCGCGCGGTGGTGACGATTTCGCTGGCGAGCCCCTGGGCCCGCACCGCGCGCGCGATCGAGCCGCCGATCAGGCCGAAGCCGATCAGCGCGACGCGTCGGAAGATCGGTACCGGACTCACTTGACCGCCATGAAGTCGCGCAGGGCGTCGACGACGAGGCGGTTGGCCTCCTCGGTGCCGATGGTCATGCGTAGCGCATGCGGCAGGCCGTAATTGTTCAGCGCCCGCAGCACCAGGCCACGTTTGGTCAGGAACGCGTCCGCGTCGGCCGAGGTCTTGCCCTTCTCGGTCGGGAAGTGGATCAGCACGAAATTGGCGACGCTCGGCGTCACCTTCAGTCCCAGTTTGCCGATCTCCTCCGTCAGCCAGTTGCGCCACTGTTCGGTGAACGCCTTCGACTTCTGTACATGCGCAGTGTCCTCGATCGCGGCGACCGCCGCCAGCATCGCCGGCGTCGAGACGTTGAAGGGACCGCGGATGCGGTTGACGGCGTCGACGATGTGCGCCGGGCCGAACATCCAGCCGATCCGCAGAGCCGCCAGCCCGTGAATCTTGGAGAAGGTATGCGTCATCACGGTGTTTTCGGTGGTGGCCACCAGCTCCAGGCCGAGCTCGTAATCGTTACGCGACACGTAGTCGGAGTACGCAGCGTCGAGCACCAGCAGCACATTCGACGGCAGGCCAGCGCGCAGCCGCTTGACCTCGTCGAACGGCACGTAGGTGCCGGTCGGGTTGTTCGGGTTGGCGAGCCATACCAGTTTCGTGCGCGGCGTCACGCGCGCGAGAATGGCGTCGACGTCGGCGGTAAAATTGGTCTCGGGCGCAATAACGTTCTTGGCGCCGTTCGCCATCGTCGCGATCGGATAGACCAGGAAGCCGTGGGCGGTCGAGATCGCCTCATCGCCCTGGCTGAGATAGGTGTGCGCTAAAAGATTAAGGATTTCGTCCGAGCCGGCGCCGCAGATGATGCGGTTGGGATCGAGTCCGTAGGCGCGCCCAATCGCTTCGCGCAGCACCCGCGAGGTTCCTTCCGGATAGTCCTCCAGATGATCAGCCACGTGCTTGTAGACTTCGATCGCCTTCGGCGACGGCCCGAACGGGGTCTCGTTGGCCGACAGCTTGAACACCTTGCGGCCCGGCTCCGGCACCGGGGTCTTGCCGGGCGTGTAGGGCGCAATATCGAGAATGCCGGGATTCGGCACGGGGCGGTTCATCTTCAACTCCGGAATTTCGGGCGGCGTTTTTAAGGCTTTGCCGACCCGTTCGGGGGCACCGTATAGCGTGTTGCGTGGCTTCCGACGAGAGCCGACGAGCGCACCGAGGCGCCGGCCTGGATCAGCGCGGTCTTGATCTTCTCGAACCCGGTGCCGGCATCCGATACCAAAAGCGCCGCGCCGTCGAAAGCGGTATCGGGCACGGCGACGATTTCGGCGAGCGGGGCGAGTGCGCGAGCGATATCGGCGTTCCACCCCGAGACGCGGACGCTCCACATCTGCACCTCCGTCACCTTGGCATCATCGGCCACGCGCGAGATCAGGAATACCGGCAGCGCCGCGGGATGATCGGCGCGTTCGAGGAACGGCAGCCGGGCAATGATTTTTGGCGCGCCTTCGGCTTCCAGCGCGCTCCACCACGGTGTGCGGCTCGAGACCGCCGAGACCAGCGCCAGATCGCCCTTGGATTTCGCCACGGCTTCAACCGCGGCCTGTGCGCTGAAATGGCCGACATAGGGCACGACAAAGCCGAAGTGAAACCGCGCCGAATCCCGCATCGCCGGCTCGCCGACCGAGACGTCCGCATGCACCGAGAACGGCGCCTGAACGTAAGTGAAGGTCGAGATGATGACGCGCCAGATGCTCTCGATGGTATCGAGCGGCAGGATGCCGCGATGGCGCTCGACCAGGCTGCGCATCATGCTGGCCTCGCGCGCGGGCCGGAACGCCGAGCCCACTTCCTGGGTCTGCTTCACCTGGATCAGCCGGTCGATGATGTCGCCGCGCGCCATCAAGAGGCGATGGACCTGCTCGTCGATCGCGTCGATCTCCTTGCGCAATTCCTGCAGCGAGGGCGGAGCCGGGGGAGCCTTGGACATTGGGCGTAACCTGATGAGAGCTTTACCTCATCCTGAGGAGCAGCGCATGCGCCGCGTCTCGAGGGATGAAGCCCGTTCTCCCTCATGGTTCGAGACGACGCAAGGGCGCCTCCTCACCATGAGGTCTGCGAGCCCGGTTAACCATGCGGCTGCCTTGACGGGGGACCTGCTTCGGACTAGCTTTGTTCCATTCCGTGGTCATTTGAGCCGGCCGGCTTGCAGCCACGTTAAACAACTCGCTAAACAGGCCGGGGACAGATTGATCCCGGCCGAACCTTTCGTTCAGGCCGGGTTTTTTGCGGCCTGATTTCTGTCGTTAAGGACCTCCGCGAGGAGGAAGGTCGGGATGACACAATTGCAGTCGGTATCCAGTCCGTCGATTCACAGCGAGGACCGCGCCCATGAGGCCGATCATCCGACCTCGCCGGTGGAAAAGTTTGGCATCGAGCAGCCCTTGAAGCTCGATTGCGGCATCGATCTCGCGCCATTCCAGATCGCGTACCAGACCTATGGTGAGTTGAACGCCAACCGCTCCAACGCGATCCTGATCTGCCACGCGCTGACGCTGGATCAGCATGTCGCCAACGTGCATCCTCTGACCGGCAAGGCCGGCTGGTGGGAAATCATGGTCGGTCCCGGCCGTCCGCTCGACACCGACAAATATTTCATCATCTGTTCGAATGTGATCGGCGGCTGCATGGGATCGACCGGTCCGGCCTCGACCAATCCAGCGACCGGCAAGGCGTGGGGACTGGATTTTCCGATCATCACCATCCCCGACATGGTCCGCGCGCAGGCCATGTTGCTCGACCGGCTGGGCATCCAAACATTGCTATGCGTGATCGGCGGCTCCATGGGCGGCATGCAGGTGCTGCAATGGACGGCAGCCTATCCGGAACGGGTGTTTTCCGCGCTGCCGGTCGCCTGCTCAACGCGCCATTCGGCGCAAAACATCGCGTTTCACGAACTCGGCCGGCAGGCCGTGATGGCTGATCCGGACTGGCACCATGGGCGCTATTTCGAACGCAGCACGCATCCGCATCGCGGACTGGCGGTGGCGCGGATGGCGGGGCACATCACCTATCTTTCCGACGCCGCGCTGCATCGCAAGTTCGGGCGGCGGATGCAGGATCGCGAACTACCGACGTTTTCGTTCGACGCGGATTTCCAGGTCGAAAGCTATCTGCGCTATCAGGGCTCGTCCTTTGTCGAGCGCTTCGATGCCAACAGCTATCTCTATTTGACGCGCGCGATGGACTATTTCGATATCGCCGCCGACCATGATGGCGTGCTGGCGGAAGCGTTTCGCGGCATCAAGACCCGCTTCTGCGTGGTGTCGTTCACCTCCGACTGGCTGTTTCCGACCTCGGAATCGCGGGCGCTGGTGCATGCGCTGAACGCATCGAGCGCGCGGGTGTCGTTCGCCGAGATCGAGACCGACCGCGGCCACGATGCCTTCCTGCTCGACGTGCCCGAGTTCTTCGACATTTCTCGCGCCTTCCTGGAATCCGCAGGGAACGCGCGCGGCCTTGACGGTACAGGCGGTTGATATGGCCCTTCAGGAACAAGCGTTGCCGCTCGGCGGCATAGCGCCCGATCGCACCGGCAAATATCGCACCGATCATCTCCTCGTCGCCGAGATGATTGCGGCCGGCTCGAAAGTGCTCGACGTCGGCTGCGGCGACGGCGAATTGCTGCAACTCCTGGAGAGCCGCGGCATCGATGGCCGCGGCATCGAATTGTCGCGCGAGGGCGTCAACCGCTGCGTTGCCCGGGGTCTCGCCGTGGTGCAGGGCGACGCCGATACCGACCTCGTCAATTATCCGGACGATGCCTTCGATTACGTCATCCTGTCGCAGACGCTGCAGGCGACGCGGCAGCCGAAGCCGGTGTTGGAAAACCTGCTGCGCATCGGCCGGCGCGCGATCGTGTCGTTTCCGAATTTCGGCTTCTGGAAGATGCGGCTGCAACTACTCGTCGGCGGCCACATGCCGCGTACCGAAAACCTGCCGGCGACCTGGTACGACACGCCGAACATCCATTTCTGCACGATCAAGGATTTCGTCCAGCTCTGCGACGAGATCAACGTCAAGATGGAGCGCGCGGTAGCGCTCGATCTCTACGGCCGTCCCGTGCCGCTGAACCTGCCCTGGTGGGTCTGGAACATGTTCGGCGAGCAGGGCGTGTTTTTGCTGAGTAGGGGCGGGAAGGGGAAGTGATGCCTTCGGCGTCATTCCGGGGCGCGTCGAAGACGCGAACCCGGAATCTCGAGCACAATCGCGCACCATTGTGAGGTAAGCACCCTGCCAGGTCTCCCTCCCCCCTTGCGGGGGAGGGTTGGGGAGAGGGGTAAGCCGCGAGCGATGGAGGGAGAAGAAGTCCAACGGTGCGCCAACGAGACATGTGTAGCGGCAGCAAATCGTGGAGCGTCTTGTTCTTGCTCGTCGTCATGCAGCGGAGCAAGCGGCACCCCTCTCCCTAACCCTCTCCCGCAAGGGGAGAGGGAACCCTTCCGCCGGTGCGTCTCTCACACGTGCTCGCCAGCGGGAGAGGTGGTGCTCCGCCGCTGTGGCTAAACCGCCGCCACCATCGACCGCGGATCGCGCGCCGGCCATCGCCCGGCTTCCGCCAGCGCGATGAACCGCTCCACCATCTCGTTGAACAGCGCCGGCTCTTCCAGATTGAGCACGTGGCCCGATTTCGGAAAGAACGAAAGCCCCGCTGCCGGCAAATGGCGCTTCAGGAACAGGCTCGGTTCAATACAATTGTCGTCCTCGTCGCCGCACAGGATCAGCGCCGGCGTCGGCACGCGTCGGATCGCATCCGTCATGGTGTAGATCGACGGTCGCTTGCCCTGAAAGCTGCGCATGGTGTTGGCCGAGCCCCTGGCATCATGCCGCGCCAGCGCGGCGTAGAAATCGGCGTGGCCGCGCGGGTCCTTCAGCAAAAACGGAATCCGGCTCGGCGCCTCACGCGTCACCTTGGCGACTTCAACCGATCCGATCGCCTCATATTGCTCGGCATTGGCGACGCATTGCGCGCGGAAGGCGTCGAGCTGTTCGAGTGACGAGCCGGCGCCGACGGCGGCGAGCGTCATCGACAGCGCGCGCTCCGGCGCATTGAGGCCGACCTGCAGCGAGGAATAGGAGCCCATCGACAGGCCGACGAAATGCGCTTTGGCAATGCCGAGGTGATCGAGCACGGCGAGCGCGTCGGTGTAGAAATACTCGTAGGTGTAGACCTCGGCCGACGGCGGCACGTCGGATGGCGTATAGCCACGCGCCGAATAGGCGATGCAGCGATGGCCACGCGAGAAGTAGCGCATCTGCGGCTCCCAATTGGTGTGGTCGGCCGCGAACTCGTGCAGGAAGATGATCGGCGTCCCGCTTCCGGCCTCCTCGAAATAGAGACGCACGCGATCCTTGGCGACGGCATAGGGCATTTCGGATTCCTCTCGATTTTCTTGTTGTTTCGTAACTTCCTTGCGCAGCTAACCCACAAAATTGCAATTAATTCTCGGGGCTGCAATGCGGCAGGAAGGGGTCACTTTCGCCATCGAATCGTCGCGGAATCACCCCGAAATTGTTTCCTCTCCGCCACAGAAAATCTTCCTCTCGTCACACCGCCAAACGCAAAACGCCGGCCGCGTTCGTTCGTAGACGAACGCAACGTGTGGGAGTGTTAGAGGTTCAAGTATGAGTCAGTTGTTTGCGTTTCGCCGGTCGCTTCGTTTCATTGCGCTGGCACTGTGTTCGGCTTCCATCTTCGTATTCGTCTCTCCGGCTTCAGCAAGACCACATCACGGCGCAGGGCGACACGCTCGCGCCTATCACGCCGTCCATCACGTCAAGCATTATGCATATCGCCACCATCGCCATGCTCTCAGAATGTCGCGCTGGAAGCGCAGGGTTGCACAAATGCAGGCAGGCGGCCTTGCCGAGAATAACCCGAGTTTCCTGGGAAGCAGCGCCGAGATGGTGACACCCGGCGGTTTCGTCTCGTCCAACACAGTCAAGGCAGCGCGCGCCGATCGCGCCGGCCGTCGCGCCCGGATCCGGCACGCCGCGCACACATCGCGCTGGGAGCGCGCGGTCACGCAGATGCACGCGCGCGGTCTGGCCGATGCCAACGCAAGCGTCACGCCGGGAACGAGCGTCGAATCCAATTCAACGGTAACGCCGAACAGCGGCGCGATGGCCTCAGGATACACATCCTCGAACGTCGTCGCCGAAGCACGGAAATATCTCGGCGGCAACCCGACGGGGCGCGGCAGGCTGTGGTGCGCGCGGTTCATGAACATGGTGCTACAGCATTCCGGCTATCGCGGCACCGGCTCGGACATGGCGAGCTCGTTCGCGAAATACGGCCAGCGCGTTTCCGGCCCGCAGGTCGGCGCGATTGCGGTGATGTCGCGCGGCCGCCGCGGCGGCCATGTCGGCATCATCACCGGCATCGACGCCAAGGGCAATCCGATCATGATCTCCGGCAACAGCGGCAACCGCGTCCGCGAGATGCCAGTCTCGCGCGGCCGCATCTACGCCTACGTGATGCCGACGAGTTGAGGCGCGGCTAAACGGCAGGGTGGGCAAAGGCGCGCGTGCGCCGTGCCCACCATTCATCCCCGATCGTGCTGCTTGATGGTGGGCACGCTTCGCTTTGCCCACCATACAGCGCTGACGGGGGAGTGGCCGAGGTCAGCGGAAACCCGACGGCGCCCAGCTTTGAGCGAAGGTCATTCGCTTACGGGAGCACTTCGACCTTCGCCGCCATGTCGGGGGCGCGTGTGACGCGGTATGTCGCGTTGCTACATTTGAGGACCCAGACGGCGCGGTCCGGCTGTGAGCGCTTCCTGTCCCTGGTGGCGCCGAGCGCCTTGTCACAGGTAAACCCCTGCGTACGAATCTGAGCCGACAGCATTGTTTGCGGCGTTTCGGCAGGAGCCTGCTGCGCCCCTACCGGTGGGCTGAAAAGGGCAGCAGCGATAGCCAGGACGAACGATCCCTGTGTTTTGCCCATGATCTCAATCCTCCGAACAGACATCCCGCGCGTCTGAGTACTGAACTATATGTCAAGAACGCCGGCGTTGTCTGCCTTGGGTTAATAGGCGAAGTGATCAAGTGGACGCCTAAGCTGCCTTGGTGATACGCGCGATTGCTCAACAGCGTTCGGTAGAGCCCTATGGTGTCTTCCATTGCCACTGCCCTCCGTTCGCTAATCTGTAATGCGGGGCGCTGCAGCGGCGTATGAACTACGCCACATCTCGGAAACCCGAACCCTTGTTGCGTGGCGCGGCGTATCCCTGTGCTGCGCCGGCTTCCCAGTTTCGTGAGGACGTTTCGTGGGAACTCTGGGACGTAACAGCAGGACCTTCCGACGAAGTCGTTTTCTCAGTCCGACGAAGACACGCTGAAACAAACCAATGGTTTGATGGCTCTCCCCAAACAACCGGAGGCTATTTGAGACTCTCTGGGGCGAGGTTCAGGCTCACGCGAGAGGCGGTAGGTGTCGTCATGCGCGAAGATTTTGCTTCATCCAGTTTTCTTGCGGTTATCGTCGTCAGTTTGATTGTGGTTTGTACTGGCCTTATTGCGCTTGGAATCTGAAATCCAGTTCGAGGCGACCCGTACGTCGGCGCGACGCTGCCGCGCGTCACAATTGAAGGCGACGCGATCGCACGTCTCTCCCGCTGTTGCCATTGGCAAACCGGCGCTTCTCTCCAGTCGCATTGACGTTGATGATGAGATCGCCGCCGCACGTCGCGGCTGTCTGCAAGACGACGGGCGCGCATTAAATTCCGATCGATCGCGCAGTCTGGAGCAATTCTAGCAACCGCCCATCGAACTCCGAAGATGCCTGCGCTAGAGCGGGGCATCAAAAATCATACCGGCCAAGCCGGCAGACTTCGGGGTATCTAAGGGTGACACTGGCAGCATTTCATTCGTTTTCCGCCACTCGACTTCAACTGATGCGAATGATCTGCCTCGGGGCAGTCAGCAGTTTCACCCTTTCCCTGCCGACAGGTGGTGCGCTGGCGCAGTCGTCACTGCCGCCGGTCACCGTGGACGCGCCGCAGCAGCGCGCGCGTCCGGCCGCGGCCCAGCCATCCCGCCGTGCTGCGACCACGCGCGCTACGCGCGTCACTCGCGCCGCCGCCAATCCGCAGGCGGCACCGGCTGTGCCTGCATCGGGCCCAGGTGCCGGCGAACGCGCCAACGGTCCCGTGCGCGGCTTTGTCGCAACCCGCACGGGCACCGCGACCAAAACCGACACGCCGATCATCGAAACCCCGCAGTCGATCTCCGTCGTCACCACGGACCAGGTCAAAAACCAGGGTGCGGAATCGGTCGGCGCGGCGCTCCGCTATACCGCGGGAGTCAGCGGCGACGTCAACGGCGGTTCCGACACGCGCTTCGGCGGGTTGCAGATCCGCGGTTTCGACATGACCATGCCGGGCCTCTATCTCGACGGCCTCCGGCTGCCCAGCAGCCAATACGTGCATTTCCTCGGCCTCGAGCCCTACGGCGCCGAGCGACTCGAAGTGCTGAAGGGGCCGTCCTCGGTGATGTACGGCGGCAGCGGCACCGGCGGCATTCTTAACTACGTCAGCAAGCTGCCCACAGCCTACCAGTTCGGCGAGGTTTCTGTCTCCGGCGGCAGCTTCAATCGCTACCAGGGCCAATTCGACGTTGGCGGCCCCGCCAACAAGGAAGGCACCGTGTTGTGGCGCCTCACCGGTGTCGTCCGCGACGGCGAAACCCAGGTCGACTTCACCAAGGACAATCGCGTCTTCATCGCGCCGGCGCTGACGTTCAAGCCGAACGACGCCACCACCATCACGTTGCTGGCCAATTATCAGAAGGACACTGCCGGCTGGGGCCTGCAGTTCCTGCCGGCGTCGGGCACGGCGTTTGCCAATAACGGCCGCTTCATCCGCAATACGTTTTTCGGCGGCGAACCCAATTTCAACCGATTTGATACCGAACTGGCCACGGCCGGATACCTGCTTTCGCACGATATCAACGATGCCCTCACGTTCCGGCAGAACCTGCGCTATGCGTGGATGCACAACGAGCAGCAGAGCTTCTATGGCACCGGCTATGCGTCGGCGACCGACGAAGCCGTAGGCCTGATGTCGCGCTATGGCGCCGGCGGTGCATCGACCATCAACTCCTTCGCGGTCGATAATCAGCTCCAGGGCAAGTTCGTCACCGGCATCCTGAGCCACACCACGCTGTTCGGTATCGACTACCGCAACACCTCGTTCCAGGACGCCGCTTCAGGGTACAGCACCGGCAAGCTCAACGTGTTTGCGCCTGTCTACACCAACACATGGACCAATGACGGGCCCTACGACGACAAGCACATCAAGCAGTCGCAGATGGGGGTCTACGCGCAGGACCAGATCAAACTCGGCCGGCTCTCGTTCCTGGTGGGCGGCCGGCAGGATTTCGTGACGACCGATCTCGACGACCGATTCAACAAGTCTTTCGCCACGACCGATGCTTCGGCATTCACCGGCCGTGCCGCCGTGATGTACAGTTTCGACAACGGGATCGCGCCGTACTTCAGCTACGCCGAATCGTTCCTGCCGGTGCTCAACGTCAACGCCGCGGGCGAACTGCTGAAGCCGGAAACCGGCGTCCAGTATGAAGTCGGCGTGAAGTACCAGCCGGTCGGGATCAATGCGCTGATCACGCTGGCGGCCTTCGACCTGACGCGGGCCAACGTCGTCGCCTTCGGGGCGCCCCCGGCATATATTCCCGAGCAGACCGGAGAGGTGAAATCGCGCGGCATCGAGCTTGAGGGCAGCGCCACGCTGGTGGATGGCTTCAACATTCGCGGCGCCTACTCCTATATCGACGCCGTGGTCACAAAGGATCCCGTGAACGTCGGCAAGGCGCCGACCACGGTGCCGCTGAATCGGTTCTCGCTGTGGGGCGACTACACGATGCAGGGTGGCCCGCTCGCCGGCGTGCAGGTCGGCGGAGGCATTCGCTATGTCGGCTCGACCTTCGGCGATGACGCCAACACCTTCAAGGTATCGGCGTCGACCGCGGTCGACGCGCTGCTGGCCTACACCAAAGACAACTATCGCCTGGCGCTGAACGTCACCAACATCGCCGACACCCGCTATGTCGCGGCCTGCTACGGCTACACGAGCTGCTTCTATGCCGAAGGCCGCAAGGCGATCGCCAAGCTGACCTATCGATGGTAGGTCTGCCGCGAAATGCGACGGATACATCACTGCCGGTCGGTCGACCGGCGGTGATGATGTTTGCTCATTGAGGTACCCAACAGCACGGGCGAAGCCATGAAATCAATCTTCGGGCGACTGCATCGCTGGGCCGGCCTTCTCACCGCCGGCTTTCTGTTTTTTTCCGGCATCACGGGCGCGATCATCTCGTGGGATCATGAGATCGACGACCTCTTGAACGCGCATCTGTTCGATGTGACCAGCAGCGGTCCCGCGATTCCTTCCGTCGAACTTGTCAAGCTGATCGAGCAACGCGATCCGCGTGCGCGCGTGGTCCACATGTTCATGACGCCCGAGAAAGACCATTCGCTGTGGTTCTTCGTGCTGCCGCGGATCGATCCCGCCACCGGCAAGCGATTTAATCTCGACTACAATCAGATATTCCTCGATCCCAACACCGGCGCCGAGCTCGGGCGGCGCTACTGGGGCGCGGTGTGGCCGGTGACGCGTGCCAACTTCGTCTCGTTCCTCTACAAGCTGCACTACACCATGCACATCCCGGAATTCTGGGGCAGCGATCGCTGGGGGATGCGCGTGCTTGGCGTCATCGCAATCATCTGGACCATCGATTGCTTCGTCGGTTTCTATCTCACCCTGCCGTCTCGTCGTCGCGCCAGGGCAGAACGGGCGCCTGCCGTTGCGCGCGAACTCGGCCGAGGCTTCTGGGCACGCTGGGCGCCGGCCTGGAAGATCAAGACCTCGGGCAGTGCCTATCGAATCAATTTCGATATCCACCGCGCTTTCAGCCTGTGGACCTGGGCGCTGCTGTTCGTCATCGCCTTCACCGCATTCTCGCTCAACCTGTATTTCGAGGTGTTCTCGCCGCTGATGAAGACGGTATCGAACTATACCCCGACGCCGTATGAGCAGCGTCCGTATCGGCATCTCGACGATCCGATCGAACCCAAGGTCACGTATGCCGATATCGCCGCGCGCGCCGCGGCCGACGGCAAGAGCCGGGGTTGGACCACGCCAGTCGGTTCGATCAATTACGGCCCGGCCCACGGCGTGTATGCCGCGGCCTTCTTCCATCCCGGCGACGATCATGGCGCCGGCGGCGTCGGCCCGGCGCAGCTTTACTATGACAGCGAGGACGGACGCCCGATCGGCGAGCGACTGCCGTGGGTCGGCACCGCCGCCGATATCTTCGTGCAGGCGCAATTCCCGCTGCATTCCGGCCGTATCCTCGGGCTGCCCGGCCGCATCCTGATCTCGGTGATGGGGCTGGTGGTTGCGGCGCTGTCGGTGACCGGCGTCGTGATCTGGTGGCGCAAGCGCCGCGCCCGTGTCCGGGTGCGCGAAACCGCTGCAGCACGCTCGAGCAGGGGCCAGCTTGCGCCGGCGGAGTAGCTCTATCGAGCGTCGTCATCGACGTGCATCGGGTGTTGTATGTCTTGCTTACCCTCCCCTGGCGCCCTCTCAACGAGAGGGCGGGAAGTGAAGAGCAAACCTCGGGCGAAATGCGTCGCAAGAATGCGAACTCATACTCAATTGTCGTCACCCGCGAAGGCGGGTGACCCAGTATTCCAGAGACGTCAATGATAGAACCGATAAGCCGCGGCGTACTGGATACCCGCATTCGCGGGTATGACAGTCATTGTGCTGCTTGAGAATCGTAGGATGGGTGGAGCGCAGCGATACCCATCGGATCGCGACCGGTATCGATGGGTATCGCTTCCGCTCGTTGAGCTACGGCGGACAAGTCGCTCCACCCATCCTACCGGGAACGGAATCACAACAACTCCGCCTGCTCCGCCGCGATCGCATCGCCAGTGCTGATGCTGCCGCCGGTGATTACCTCGGCATAGATCCCGCAATCGCCGTGGCCGAGCCGGCGCTGCAGCGCCGGGGGGATCGCCAGGTCGCGCTGGGCGGTATCGGGATCGACATTGACGGCGGCGCAGCGGACGATGCGTTTCACCACCTTCAGCCTGACATCGCCGATCGCAAGCGTCCGGTCGAGCAGGTCGAATTCGTGCCAGGCCGGCCAGCCCTCGACATAGAGATTGGCGCGGAAGCGAAGCGGATGAACGGGGGCGCCGACGATGTCCTCGATGGCGCGGACGCTGGCGAGGTTGATGATCGAAAGGACCTTGCGGGCGACGTCCGAAAAGCTGTGGCCGGGGCTTTCCAGCACCTTCGGCGGGCCCTTGATCTGGCCGGCAAAGGCGGTGGCAAAGAAGTTCTCGATTGTCCGCCGGCCCTCGGCAGTCGTGAGGTCGCCCTGGGCTGCAATCTCGCCGTTCCGGCGGATCGAGAGGACGTTGCTCGCATCGTCGAAATGGGAGTGCAGGCCGGCCAGCCACTCATCCCGCATCAGCATCAGGAAGTGCGGCTTCGGCAGCCATTTCGGCTGCGCCGGATCGAAACCGGAGGGGCCGTTCTCGATGGCGTAGCGGCGGTCAGCCAAAAGGGTTTGCCCACGCTTGAGCTCGGCGTGGTCGAGCTGCTCCGGGGTCAGACCTTTGACGGGGTAACGGTAAATCCCGGCGATCCGGGCGGGGGAGGTAGCGTCCATGCGGCTTATTAAGAGATTCCTTTGGCTTTCGCCAACTGTTCCCGAATTTGTGAGTGGGCCTCTTCCGTTTTTCCCCGCGATGCCCACATTCGAGGCAAGCCTGAAAAGCGGGCGACGATCGCGGCCGGTTGAGGAATGTCAACGCGGTCCGCGAATACCCAATGAAGATGCCGCAATCATGCCACGCGTGACCCGCGAAAGTGTGTGCGGTTTCGCGTCAAGGTCACGCGCCAAACATAAATGGGGCGCGATCGGACGCAAAACCAGTTTCCACTTTTGCTGATCGCGCCCCGGGTGGGAGCGGCATGCCGAGGGAAGCAAAAGATGAATATTGAAAAATACACCGAGCGGGCGCGCGGCTTCATCCAGTCTGCGCAGTCGCTCGCCATGCGCGACGGGCACCAGCAGTTCTCGACGCTGCATGTGCTCAAGGTGCTGCTGGACGATAGCGAGGGGCTTGCCGGCGGGCTGATCGACCGCGCTGGCGGTAATTCCCGCGCCATCCTCAAGGCCACCGAGGACGCCCTGAAGAAGCTGCCGAAAGTCTCGGGAAGCGGCGCCGGGCAGATCTATCTTGCCCCAGATATGGCGCGCGCCTTCGACGCGGCGGAAAAAGCCGCCGAGAAGGCCGGCGACAGCTTTGTCACGGTCGAGCGGCTGCTGCTGGGGCTGACGCTCGAGAAGAGCGGCGAGGCCGGTACCATTCTGAGCAAGGGCGGCGTCACGCCGCAAAACCTCAATGCCGCAATCGAATCGATGCGCAAGGGCCGTACAGCCGATAGCGCATCGGCCGAAAACGCCTATGACGCGCTGAAGAAATATGCTCGCGACCTCACGCAAGCCGCGCGTGACGGCAAGCTCGACCCAGTCATTGGCCGGGACGAGGAAATCCGCCGCACCATCCAGGTGCTTTCCCGCCGCACCAAGAACAATCCGGTGCTGATCGGCGAGCCCGGCGTCGGCAAGACCGCGATTGTCGAGGGCCTGGCGCTGCGTATCCTCAATGGCGACGTGCCCGAGAGCCTGAAAGACAAGAAACTGCTCTCGCTCGACATGGGCGCGCTGATTGCAGGCGCCAAGTACCGCGGCGAGTTCGAGGAGCGGCTGAAGGCGGTGCTGCAGGAAGTTACCTCCGCCGAAGGCTCGATCATCCTGTTCATCGACGAGATGCATACGCTGGTCGGCGCCGGCAAGGCGGATGGCGCGATGGACGCGTCCAACCTCTTGAAGCCGGCGTTGGCGCGCGGCGAGCTGCACTGCATCGGCGCGACCACGCTCGACGAATACCGCAAGCATGTCGAGAAGGACGCCGCGCTGGCGCGGCGCTTCCAGCCGATCTTCGTCTCCGAGCCGACGGTCGAGGACACCATCTCGATCCTGCGCGGCCTGAAGGACAAGTACGAGCAGCACCACGGCGTTCGCATCAGCGATTCCGCGCTTGTCGCCGCGACCACGCTGTCGAACCGCTACATCACCGATCGTTTCCTGCCCGACAAGGCCATCGACCTCGTCGATGAGGCCTCGGCGCGGCTGAAAATGCAGGTTGATTCCAAGCCGGAAGAACTCGATTTGATGGATCGGGAAATCATCAGGCTGAAGATCGAGCAGGAGGCCCTGAAGAAGGAAACTGATCTCGGCTCGAAAACCCGCCTGCAGACGCTGGAAAAGGAACTTGCCGAACTCGAGAAGCAATCGGCCGACCTGACTTCGCGCTGGAGCGCGGAGAAGAACAAGCTGTCGAACGCGCAGAAGCTGAAGAGCGAACTCGACACCTTGCGCATCGAACTCGCCAATGCCCAGCGCCGCGGCGAATTCCAGCGTGCGGGTGAGCTCGCCTATGGCCGAATTCCCGAACTCGAAAAGAAGCTCGCCGAACTCGAAGCCAAGGAAGACGTGGGCGAGATGATGGAGGAGGCAGTAACCGCCAACCACATCGCGCAGGTGGTGTCGCGCTGGACCGGCGTTCCCGTCGACAAGATGCTGGAAGGCGAAAGGGACAAGCTCCTGAAGATGGAGGATAGCCTCGGCAAGCGCGTGGTCGGCCAGGCCGAAGCCGTGCGAGCGGTGGCAACCGCCGTGCGCCGTTCGCGCGCCGGCCTGCAGGACCCGAACCGCCCGATGGGTTCGTTCATGTTCTTAGGCCCGACCGGCGTCGGCAAGACCGAACTGACGAAGGCGCTGGCGGAGTACCTGTTCAACGACGAGACCGCGATGGTCCGCCTCGACATGTCCGAGTTCATGGAAAAGCACTCGGTGTCGCGGCTGATCGGCGCGCCTCCCGGCTATGTCGGCTATGACGAGGGCGGGGCGCTCACCGAAGCGGTGCGGCGGCGGCCCTATCAGGTGGTGCTGTTCGACGAGATCGAAAAGGCGCATCCCGACGTCTTCAACGTGCTGCTGCAGGTGCTTGACGACGGCCGGCTGACCGACGGCCAGGGCCGCACCGTCGACTTCCGTAATACGCTGATCATCATGACCTCGAACCTCGGTTCGGAGTTTTTGGTGAACCAGCCGGAAGGCGAGGACACAATGGCGGTGCGCGAACAGGTGATGGGGATGGTGCGGGCGCATTTCCGGCCCGAATTCCTCAACCGCGTCGACGAGATCATCCTGTTCCACCGCTTGCAGAAGAGCGAGATGGGCCGGATCGTCGAGATCCAGTTCGCTCGCCTGCAGAGGCTGCTGGAGGATCGCAAGATCACGCTGACGCTGGATGCCGCCGCACGCGACTGGCTGGCCGCCAAGGGCTGGGATCCGGCCTACGGTGCCCGCCCGCTGAAGCGGGTGATCCAGCGCAACCTGCAGGATCCCCTGGCCGAGATGATCCTCGCCGGCGAGATTGCCGACGGCGACGGCGTCGTGATCTCGAGCGAAGGCAACGTGCTGACGTTCAACGGCACGGCTGCGCAGACCGCGGAGATCGCCCAGTTCGAAGCGCCGGTGCCGAAGCGCAAGCTGAATTGAGGCGCCCTACCAACGCAAAAGCCCCGAACACGCAATGTTCGGGGCTTTGGCTAAGGAGCCTGTGACTGTGTCATTCCATTGAACTGACGGCAGGCCCCGGCTGACCGGGATCATCGTCCTCGGGCTCGAGTTCCGTCAGTATATCCACGAGTTCGCGGACCCGGCCGGTCGCCAGCGGCCGGCCTGCATTCAGCATCGGCTCGTCGTTGGCCATCCAGGCTTGAGCCTCCGCCAGCTCGTCCACTGTGGCGCCGGTTCCGATAATCTGGGCAATCGTGACTTCGTCAGCCCCGCTGACTGCCTTGATGATGTCGTCCCGGGTAATGCGGTTCATTGCTGCTCATCCCCTTCACGTCGCACCAACAACCGCCCGCCGCATGCTCGCGGCGGACGGTACGAGGGCAAGGCGCCTCAGCGGCCCGTAGTAAGCCGCGGCGGGTATTGCGTCATGAGCCAGATTTCGATCGCCGCCAGCACCGCAACCGCAGCGCCGATCAACACGTGCACCGTCATCGCCGTGGTCCCCTGGAAGCCCAGTACCCAAGGCGATACCAGCGCCCACAGTCCGACGATCAGGTTCAGCCATTCCTCCCACACCGCGAACGCTGCCAGCGCCGCTATCGCAAGGATCGCGATTACGAGGCCTGTGACATAGGCGTTGTTGGAAACCGTTCCGGCGTCAAAGCCGAACATCCACGGCGAAAAGAACAGTATCGCGCCGAGGACCAGGTTCGCGACGTCGCACAATTTTGCGTTGCTCCAATTCTCCATGGCATCCTCCATTGAAGATTTTGCCAGTTAGTCAACTGGATACCGGCCGTTCCGGTTCCATCGGGGCCGCGGCTGAACGCAAATTAATGAAACCGCGGGGCGGCGCTGCGATTGCCCTTCTAGGTGATCGGCGTCGGCTACTGCCGGGAACATCGGCCCAGAGTAACCAGAGACAGGGTTCCCTCCGATGACGAAAGAAATAGTTCTACGCAACAGACCCGTCTTCGATCAGATCCACCCCAGTATCTATGGGGCCGCCGTCGGGCTTGTGGCGTGGTTCGCCGCAGCGGCCTGGATATTGTTCGACCGCCAGAGCGACATCGGACTTCTGCTGGCCATGGTCAGCGTATTGCTGCTGGTTGCCGTCCTGCTTCCGTGGTCGCTGTCGCTGGTCTGGAAGCGACACGCGAAGCCACATCAACCGCACTCCGACGAGACCTCGTTTCATGATTGGAGAGTTGGCGACTTCGCGGTCTGGGACAGCAAGATCCATGGTACGCACGCGGCAATCGACATGCTGCTGCCGCTGGCGGCCGTTGCCTTCGGACTTACGGCGATCGGAATCGTCTTCCTGATCAGCGCTCACACGGCGCCGTAGGCAAGTTGCCGCTCGGGGCGGCGCTTTCCCTGGTAGCGTCCAATCTGGACGAGCAGTGTCAGCGGCTGACCTGGCGGGTCTGCGGCGTGGTGCCGGTGGCTTCGGAAACCCGCGCCGAGTTGCCGCGGTTGCTCATCTGGGCGTCGAGACGGTCGCGTTCCTTTTCGAAGCTCGCCAGTATTGAGCCTTCGAGCGAGCGGCCGCGCGGCAGCTTGACACGCATCGGGTCGACGAAGCGGCCGTTGACGAGAATTTCGTAGTGGACATGGGCGCCGGTCGACATGCCGGTCGATCCGACGAAGCCGATCACCTGGCCCTGGCGCACGCGCTTGCCGGGCTCCATGCCCTTGGCGAACGCCGACATGTGGCCGTAGGCGGTCTCGTAGCCGTTGTTGTGTTTCAGGCGAACATATTTGCCGTAGCCGCCTTCCCAGCCGACCTTCTCGACCACGCCGTTGCCGGAGGCGAAGATCGGCGTGCCGTAGGGGGTCGCCCAGTCCACGCCGGTGTGCATCTTGGTAAAGCCCAAAATCGGGTGGCGGCGGCCGCCGAAGCCCGACCGCATGATGGCGTTGTTGACGGGTTTGCGGACCAGGAACTTCTTCGCGCTCTTGCCGGTCTCGTCGTAAAAATCGACGACGGAATCGTCCGGGGTCTGGAAGCGATAGTATTTTTTGGTCTCGCCACCGACGGTGAGGGAAGCGAACATCACCTCGGTCTTTTCGGTGCTGGGGGTGGCTTCGTCGTCGCCGGCGAAGAACACATCGAAGGAGTCGCCCGGCTGCACCTTGCGCTGGAAATCGACATCGTAGGAATAGATGCGGACCATGTCCTCGATCACGGCGGCCGGCACCTTGTTGCGCATGGCGGTCTCGTAGATGCTCTGGTAGAGCCGGACGCCGCTGCCATCGTCCTCGTCGTCATCGTCGTCATCTTTGCCGGCGGGGGCTTCAGCGACGGTATTCATGCTCTGCACGTCGACCGCGACATATTTGCCGACGTCCGACAGCGCGGCCACGGCTTCGACGGTGGTGTCGTTGGCGACGATCACGCGATAGGGCTGCAGCCGGGCGGCGGGGCCGAGGCCCGAGGGCGCCATCAGGATGCGCAGCTTCTGGCCTTCCTTCAGGCCGCCGTCGCGGCCGCGGGCGCCAAGGGTCAACGCGATCGCCCTGGCTTCATCCGGCGTCGCGCCCTGGTCGCGCAGGATTGAAGCGACGCTGTCGCCCTTCCTCACGATGTGAACGCGTTCGCCGGTGGGGTGGCCGCCGGTGATCTGGTCCTTGGTCTTCGGCAGCAGGGTGACATTTTCCGGCACGATGCGGGTTTCAAAGCCGGCATAGGGATCGGAGACGTTGCCTTCGGTGGCATAGGCGAGCTTGAGATCGGACTGGACGCCGCTGGCGTCGGCGGCGGCATTGGCAAGCGCCGTGTAGCGGACGCCGCCCGAGCCGCGCCAGTTCGCGGCATCCCGCACCCGCATCAGGACTTCGTCCAGCGCGACCACGGCGGAGACTTTCGCCTTCGGCAGCACCGTTGCGAGATCCTTGGTCACGAAGGAAACCTCGGCGTCAGGTTCGACCGCCTCGGGATTGTTCGGATCCTCGGAAGCCGGCTGTGTAGGGCTGCCGACATCGGTCAGCATGCGCTGGGCGTTGAACGGCGGGATCTTGGCGGCGAGATCGTTCGTCGTCATCGATAGATTGCCGGAGATGCGAACGAATGGCCGCACCCGCATCACGTCGCGGTTCCCGACGCGGGTAACCGTCGATACCCGCATCACATTGCGCGAGGCGGTGGATTCGCCGGGCGGCGGCAGGCGGTCGCTCTTATGCAGGGTGGCGGAGCGGTCATTGGCTCCGAATGCCCCGCGCAACGTGCCTTCGACCCGCTCCGGCAACTTGGCAAAGGTCATTTCGCCGTCGAGGGACGCAAAAACGGCGCCGCCGATGAGGGCCGCGCCGCACAGACCGGTAAGGATAGTGCCGCTGAACCATTGTACAGAGACACGGCGGCGATCGATCACCGCGGCTTCGGAGCCATCGACGGAAAGCGGCGGCTCGTGACCGAGATCAATGATCCCGATCTCGCGTCCATAGCCGCTTCCGCGTGGCGCCTTCTGGCTCAACCCTGTCTCCCCCCAAATTCCATCGACATCGACAAGACCTCGCCCGATCCAGACCCCACGTTTCCCCTTTTGAGGGAGCGATTCCGGAGCATGGCGTTGCCGCACGCATGGAAATTCGGGAATCAGAGGCCAGAAGAAGACCGGCCGCAGTCTCGAACGTCAATGGTCAGCAGATCTCTCGAAGTTTCCTGGCCGCGTAGGGAAAGGCGACGGGTTCCTCGAGATCGCCTGTCCCGGGTAGATGAACACACCGGGCAGCCCCCACTGGCATCCGGTGATTCAATGCTTACCTTATAGTCAGAACGTCGCAGGATTGTGGCTCAAGTGCGGCCAAAGGCCCGAAACATAGGGACTTCTTGGCGTCCCAAAATTCTTGCGAGTGATGCGACAATTTGTTGACGAAGGGCGTTGACAACCCCGATCGGGCGGGCCTATAACCCGGCCACTGAGCGCGGCGATGCATTGGCCACGAGGCCAAGGCATCTCTTCGCGCCCCGTAAGCTCCTCATTACGATGAGTGACTCAACAGCCGATACCAATCGGTTGTTATTTGTCGTCGGATGGGTGGCAACGGAACCTTCCTGAGATGGAAGGGTGGGACCCCAGCGGTCCCGGGCTGTTTGACAAGTGAAGATGAAGAAAGAGAAACGTGGACGGCGGAGTCCTTGCGAGTCTCGATCGCTTGAATACGCAAGTATTGAAGCATTGAGGCTGGACGAAAGACTTCGGCGGTACACGTTTTAAAGGTTACACCATCGTCGTCAGCGATGTGAATCGCGGGCGATAAATATGGTGGGACCTCGTCAAACGTTGTGATCAGCCGGTTCAAGGTTTCAAGTCCAACTTGAGAGTTTGATCCTGGCTCAGAGCGAACGCTGGCGGCAGGCTTAACACATGCAAGTCGAGCGGGCGTAGCAATACGTCAGCGGCAGACGGGTGAGTAACGCGTGGGAACGTACCTTTTGGTTCGGAACAACCCAGGGAAACTTGGGCTAATACCGGATAAGCCCTTACGGGGAAAGATTTATCGCCGAAAGATCGGCCCGCGTCTGATTAGCTAGTTGGTGAGGTAATGGCTCACCAAGGCGACGATCAGTAGCTGGTCTGAGAGGATGATCAGCCACATTGGGACTGAGACACGGCCCAAACTCCTACGGGAGGCAGCAGTGGGGAATATTGGACAATGGGCGCAAGCCTGATCCAGCCATGCCGCGTGAGTGATGAAGGCCCTAGGGTTGTAAAGCTCTTTTGTGCGGGAAGATAATGACGGTACCGCAAGAATAAGCCCCGGCTAACTTCGTGCCAGCAGCCGCGGTAATACGAAGGGGGCTAGCGTTGCTCGGAATCACTGGGCGTAAAGGGTGCGTAGGCGGGTCTTTAAGTCAGGGGTGAAATCCTGGAGCTCAACTCCAGAACTGCCTTTGATACTGAAGATCTTGAGTTCGGGAGAGGTGAGTGGAACTGCGAGTGTAGAGGTGAAATTCGTAGATATTCGCAAGAACACCAGTGGCGAAGGCGGCTCACTGGCCCGATACTGACGCTGAGGCACGAAAGCGTGGGGAGCAAACAGGATTAGATACCCTGGTAGTCCACGCCGTAAACGATGAATGCCAGCCGTTAGTGGGTTTACTCACTAGTGGCGCAGCTAACGCTTTAAGCATTCCGCCTGGGGAGTACGGTCGCAAGATTAAAACTCAAAGGAATTGACGGGGGCCCGCACAAGCGGTGGAGCATGTGGTTTAATTCGACGCAACGCGCAGAACCTTACCAGCCCTTGACATCCCGGTCGCGGACTCCAGAGACGGAGTCCTTCAGTTCGGCTGGACCGGAGACAGGTGCTGCATGGCTGTCGTCAGCTCGTGTCGTGAGATGTTGGGTTAAGTCCCGCAACGAGCGCAACCCCCGTCCTTAGTTGCTACCATTTAGTTGAGCACTCTAAGGAGACTGCCGGTGATAAGCCGCGAGGAAGGTGGGGATGACGTCAAGTCCTCATGGCCCTTACGGGCTGGGCTACACACGTGCTACAATGGCGGTGACAATGGGATGCTAAGGGGTGACCCTTCGCAAATCTCAAAAAGCCGTCTCAGTTCGGATTGGGCTCTGCAACTCGAGCCCATGAAGTTGGAATCGCTAGTAATCGTGGATCAGCACGCCACGGTGAATACGTTCCCGGGCCTTGTACACACCGCCCGTCACACCATGGGAGTTGGTTTTACCTGAAGACGGTGCGCTAACCGAAAGGGGGCAGCCGGCCACGGTAGGGTCAGCGACTGGGGTGAAGTCGTAACAAGGTAGCCGTAGGGGAACCTGCGGCTGGATCACCTCCTTTCTAAGGATGATCCTTCAGATAGCTTGCTATCTATCGGATCGTTTTAGAAACATCAGTGGCCAACAATCGTCAGGATTGTTGAGCTGCATTGGCGGGATTTCGCCGTCTTCGTTTCTCTTTCTTCGCGGACGAACACGCGCCAGGGCTTAGCGCTGTGCGAAGGTTTGGCGCTTGTGCGATGCATCGGCGTGAGGCGATTGCGCGCGAGCTTGAGTCCTTCGTGTTAGGGGCTTGTAGCTCAGTTGGTTAGAGCGCGCGCTTGATAAGCGTGAGGTCGGAAGTTCAAGTCTTCCCAGGCCCACCAGCCTTCGCTGCTACGCAGCTTCGGCTCGGCAGGCCTTTCTTGAACGAAGGCTGCTGCGCCGTAGCGCCAGCGAAGGCGAGCGCGAAAAAGACATTCGTCTTCTGGTACGGGGCCATAGCTCAGCTGGGAGAGCGCGTGCTTTGCAAGCATGAGGTCGTCGGTTCGATCCCGTCTGGCTCCACCAGATGAAATCGAAGATCGGGAATGCCTCGAATAATCGTCCGCGAAACATCACTTCGCATGCGCAGTCCGGATGGATAGCGTCATGCGTGATATCTGACATCGTAAAGAGGAGATCGATCCGAGTTTGGGATCTGCAAAGCAATTTGCAGGCTCTCATTCCTAATCTCCAGATCATTTCGGCGCTCGCTCATCGCAAGATGAGTGAGTTGTAAATGATCTTTGTAGCGAAGCTTGACCGCCTCGCTATCGGTTCGATCTTACGAAGCAAGCTGGTCTTTCTAATCAGTGTCCGGCTGTTGCAATCGCATTCATCGAGGATGCGTGCCTTCAATGGCTGTTGCGCAGACAACATTCTGCCGAGTGTGTGGACATTGATAATGAGAGCAATCAAGTGCCTTAAGGGTGTTCGGTGGATGCCTTGGCGCTGAGAGGCGATGAAGGACGTGCTACGCTGCGATAAGCCGTGGGGAGCTGCGAAGAAGCTTTGATCCACGGATTTCCGAATGGGGAAACCCACCTTCGATAGCTGGAACTCCAAGATCTCTATCTTGGGGTTCGTACAGCAATGTGTGAGACCAAGCCGTGAGGTTTTGGATTTCCAGTTATCAAGTGAAGGTATGAAATCTCTGAATTCATAGGAGGTTTTAAGCGAACCCAGGGAACTGAAACATCTAAGTACCTGGAGGAAAGGACATCAATCGAGACTCCGTTAGTAGTGGCGAGCGAACGCGGACCAGGCCAGTGATACATCAAAGACAACCGGAACCTGTCAGGAAAGCAGGGCCTCAGAGGGTGATAGCCCCGTACGGGTAATGCGATGATGTATCCTTGAGTAAGGCGGGACACGTGTAATCCTGTCTGAACACGGGGGGACCACCCTCCAAGCCTAAGTACTCCTCAGCGACCGATAGTGAACCAGTACCGTGAGGGAAAGGTGAAAAGCACCCCGACGAGGGGAGTGAAATAGACCTGAAACCGGACACCTACAAACAGACGGAGCCCAAGATACGTTCTGGGTGACGTCGTACCTTTTGTATTATGGGCCAGCGACTTAATTTAACGAGCAAGCTTAAGCCGATAGGCGTATGCGCAGCGAAAGCGAGTCTGAATAGGGCGCCAAGTTCGTTGTATTAGACCCGAAACCTAGTGATCTAGCCATGAGCAGGTTGAAGGTGAGGTAACACTCACTGGAGGACCGAACGGGTGTCTGTTGAAAAAGACTCCGATGACTTGTGGTTAGGGGTGAAAGGCCAATCAAACTGGGAAATAGCTGGTTCTCCGCGAAAGATATTTAGGTATCGCCTCGCATGAATGCTTCGGGGGGTAGAGCACTGGATGGGCTAGGGGGACTTACCGTCTTACCAA
>NZ_AXAU01000005.1:342500-392571 GCF_000472965.1 Bradyrhizobium murdochi
GCCGTCCAGCATTTCGCCGGCGCGCAGATCGCGTTTTGCTACCGCAGCGACGTCGCCGCGAAAATCATGCGGCTGACCGGTCGGCTCGTTGCGTAGCGCGGCCGAGAGGATCGAGATATTCAGCTCAAGTCCGATCAGATGATACGGCTTGTACATCGCCGCATATCGGCCTGATGCATCGGTCTTCAGCCCATATTGCCTGAAGCAATCGGCAGCGTAATCGTTCGGCGCCTCCAGCACGACATAGACGCCCCAGCGCAGATCCCTGAATACAGGACGGCCGTCGCGCTCCAGCGAAGACACGACTTCCGCAAGACCAGCCTTCTCCAGCACGCCGCCCTTATCACTTGGCCGCATCACATGCGGCAGATCGTCGACGCCGCAAGGTGGAAACAGCAACCCATCCGACGGCACGTCCAGTCCGGTCGCGTTGGCGATCGCCGCCATTTCGATCGCGGATTTGGTGCCGTCCAGGAATGAGTTGAACATCTGCGGATTCATGCCGGCCGATTGTGCTTCGCCCGCCGTCAGCCCGTAATGCTGCCAGACGCCGTCCGGCGTCACGTCGTGATAGGCGGGGAGGTATTTGGTGCCCTTGCCGGCGGCGACGACGCGAAAGCCCGTCGCGCGCGCCCAATCCACCATCTCCGCCGTCAGCGCCGGCTGGTCGCCATAGGCCAGCGAATAGACCACGCCAGCCCTGCGCGCTTCCTGCGCCAGTAGCGGCCCGGCCAGCACGTCGGCCTCGACATTGACCATCACGACATGCTTGCCCGCCGCAATGGCCGCGCGGGCATGCCTAATGCCGACGGCCGGGTTACCGGTAGCTTCCACCACGACGTCCACTGCGCTGTCGGCGATCGCGCGCGCGCCGTCGTCGGTGAAGACCGTCCGCGCGATCCTCGCCTGATCCCAGCCGACGGTGCGGCAGGCTTCGCGGGCCCGATCACGATTGATGTCGATGATGACGGGCACTTCGAGTCCCGGCGTATGCGGCACCTGCGACAGGAACATCGAGCCGAATTTTCCGGCGCCGATCAGCGCGACGCGAACCGGCTTGCCGGCCGCCAGGCGGGCGTTGAGAAGGTGGTGGAGGTTCATGGAGAGTTTCCAGTTATCGTGTCCCGGACGCGGTGCAGCCTAGGCGATGCGAAGCATCGTCCGGAAGTGCTGCTCCGCAGAGCCGGGACCCATGAAGGAGATACGACGGGAGTGGGCCCCGGCTCAGCAGCGCACCGCTTCGCGCTGCGCTGCGTCCGGGGCACGAGAGCCTCACTCCGCGGCTTGCCGATGCGCACGCGCGAGCCGCAGCAGCGCGTCATCGTCGACGGTCTGGATCGGCGTGAAGTCGCGATGCGCGATGTAGTCGGGCCTCGTCGGCGTGCGAATGTAGTTCGAGACTGCATTCAGCGTCAGGTAGACGATCTTGCGCGGGTAGGGCGTGATGTTGCCGCTTGATCCGTGCACCAGATTGCCGTGGAACATCAGCATGCCGCCGGCCTTGCCGGTGGGGGCGACGATGCCGCCTTCCTTCACCAGCCGGGTGACAGTCTCCTCATCCAAGGTCCACAGCGGATAGGACGTCGTTTCCAGATCATGCGAGGCCTTGAGGTCGCCGGCGTGCTGGCTCTTCGGCACCAGCATCAACGGGCCGTTGATCGGCATGACCTCGTCCAGGAAGATCGCGATGTTCATCGCGCGCGGCTCCGGCATGCCGTCGTCGCGCTTCCAGGTGCCGTAATCCTGATGCCACTGCCAGACGTCACCGGTGAAGGCGGCTTTGGCGTTGATCTTGAATTGATGCATGTAGACCTTCTCGCCGAAGATCTGCTCGATCGGCTCGATCATGCGTGGATGCGCGCCGAGAGCGCCGAACGCCTCGTTATAGAGATGCGCGGCAAAGGCGGTGCGCGGCGCGCCGCTCTTCTCGCGCCACACCTCCGGGCGGTTGGTGTCGTAGATGCTGACGGCTTCGCGGGCGAGATAATCCACTTCCTCCTGGCTGAATAGCTCGGGCAGGAACAGCCAGCCTTCGCGGTTGAAGAATTCGATCTGCTGTGGCGTCAGTTTCATGGTGTTTCCTCCTTTGGTTTTTGTTTTCTCTCCCCTCATGGTGAGGAGCGCGTCTTCGCGCGTCTCGAACCATGAGGCCCGTGACCCATCCTTCGAGACGCCGCTTCGCGGCTCCTCAGGATGAGGACCTGCACTACGCCGCCCTATCCGTCGCCCTCAGTCTCTCCTCAGTCATCCGCCCGGCCGTCTGCGCATGCGCCAGCGCCGCGGCCTCCGCCGTCCTGGCATTGCCGGCGAAAATCTGCGCCGCAATAGCCTCATGCTCTTCCCAGGCGCGCTCGCGGTAATCGAGCTCCGCCAGCACGGTCGCCATCGAGCGGCGCATATGCGGCCATTGCGGCGCGATCATTTCCTCGATCGCCGGATTGCCCGCGAGGCGATAGACGGCGCTGTGAAAATCGACGTCGAGGGCGATCAGCCGCGAAAGCGGCGTGTCTTTGCCGATGCTCCGCCCGGCCTGCAGCGCGGCCTCGAGTTGCGCGCGCCCGGAAGCGTCGGCTCTCGCCCGCCCAGCCGCGAGCTTGGCTGCCAGCGCGTCGATCGCGCCTCGCACTTCGTAGAGCTGGCGAATGCGTTCGGGATCGAGCCGGATGACCTCAAAGCCGCGGCGGCCGCTTTCGGCGACGAGCCCCTGCCGATGCAGCAGATGCAGCGCATGGGACACCGGCTGGCGCGATACGCCGAGCTTTTCTGCAAGCTCGTTCTGCCGGATGCGATGCCCGGGCGGCAACGAACGATCGGTGATTGCCTCGAGGATCCGGGCATAGACCTGGTCGATCAGGTTGGGGAGTGGATCCAAGGGGATCATGCCGGGCCGTCCTTTTGGAATACGGAATTCCGAATTCGGAAGTTAGCGACCGGCCCTGGCTGCGTCAAGGGGCTGTGGGGAGACTCACAATTGTCGCGCGCCCGGCAGGCTATATTTCGACGGGGCGTGATCGGAGGGTGATCATGGACAACAATGCCGCGAGTTTCACGGGCAGCATCCCGCATTACTACGATCAGGGCCTCGGACCGGTCATTTTTGTCGAATATGCCGCTGACATTGCGCAACGCGTCGCGGCTGGCCGCCCGGCGCGGGTCCTGGAGACAGCGGCCGGCACCGGCATCGTTACGCGCAAGCTACGAGATGCGTTGCCGGCCGATACCCAACTTACGGCGACCGATTTCAATCCGCCGATGCTCGATATTGCCCGCGCCAAGTTTCAGACCGGCGAGCAGGTTGCCTTCCAGCCGGCCGATGCGGTCGCGCTTCCCTTCGCCGATGCAAGCTTCGATGCGATCGTTTGCCAGTTCGGCCTAATGTTCTTTCCGGACCAGGCAAAATCTTTTTCCGAGGCCTATCGTGTGCTCGCGCCCGGCGGCCGCTACGTGCTCAGCGTTTGGGACTCTCACCGCTACAATCCGTTCGGTAGGATCGCGCATGAAGTGGCGGGCCGATTCTTCGCGACCGACCCGCCGCAGTTTTACAACGTGCCGTTTTCCTGCCACCAGATCGATCCGATCAAGGAGATGCTGATCACGGTTGGCTTCGGCGACATCGGCATTGCCGTGATCAGTCAGGTAAGAGAACTCCCTGACGTCGCGACCTTCGCGCGGGCAGCCGTCCATGGCAATCCGCTGATCGATCAGGTCCAGGCGCGCGGCGGCGTCGATCCGGACCAGATCGTCGACGCGATGGCGCAGGCGTTTCGCCGCGAATTCGGCGATCCCGGCCGGATGCCAGTTCAGGCGATCGTGTTCTCCGCAACAAAGATGACGCCGCTTACGTAAGCAGGTTTACGTCGAACTGTTCGATCCGCTCGGCATCGGCCACCGCTTCCACCGCCGATATCCTGTCGCCACTGATCGTCAGCCGCACCACGATGCGCAGTTGTCCGCCGAGAATGACAGCGAGCGCGAATGCACCGTCGACCAGCGCCGGCTTGGCGGCTTGTGCGCGTCCCTTGAAGGCTTCAGCCACCCCAGTAGCGCCACGGATTTCCGCGAACGAGCCCAGTCGCTGCGCGGCGGAATCGGCGCGGAACACCACGTCGGGATCGAGCACCGCGAGCAGCCCTTCGAAGTCGCCCTCGCGGGAGGCCTTGATGAAGGCCTCGACGATGCTTTTCTGCCGGCCGAAGTCGGGATCCGGCGGCGGCGTGCCCTGCACCCGGCGACGGGCGCGGCTGGCCAGTTGCCTTGCCGCGGCCGGCGTGCGGCCGACGATGGGCGCGATCTCCTCGAACGGCACGGCGAACATGTCGTGCAGCACGAAAGCAAGCCGCTCCGCAGGTGCGAGCGTCTCCAGCACCACCAGCAGTGCTGCGCCGACCGAATCGGCCATCTCTGCGTCCCGCCCATGCTGGTCATCGGCGACAGGTTCCGGCACGTGCGGACCCATTGGTTCCTCGCGCCGCGATTTGCGCGAGCGCAGCATGTCAAGGCAGACGCGCGCGACGACCGTGGTCAGCCACCCCCCGAGGTTTTCGACCGCGCTGGTATCGGAGCGGCTCAGCCGCAGCCAGGTTTCCTGCACGGCATCGTCGACCTCGCTGGTCGAGCCCAGCATGCGGTAGGCCACCGCCCGCAGATGGGGCCGGTTGGCCTCGAATTTCTCAGCCAGAAACTTTTTCTCGTCCATCGGTCACATTCCCATGTCGCGTTCCGTCATGGTGATGACGAACGAAAGCGCGCCGATGTGACAGCAAATCGGCGCCGCCGCGTCAAAAACAGAAACAAGCATATGGAGCACCAAATGATGCAACCCAGAATGAATCACCCCGTCATGGTCGTTCCCGACGCCATGAAGGCGCTGCAGGCGCTGGGTGACCTAACCAAGAACAGCCTGCCGGAAAAACTGCTTGAGCTGGTGCACCTGCGGGCCAGCCAGATCAACGGCTGCAGCGTCTGCGTCGACATGCACCCGAAACTCGCCAGGAAGGCCGGCGAAACCGACGACCGCCTGTTCGCGGTGGCGGCCTGGCGCGACACGCCCTATTTCACCGAAGCCGAGCGCGCGGCCCTGGCGTTGACGGAAGCGCTGACCCGGATCAGCGACCGCGCCGATCCGGTGCCGGACGAGGTCTGGAGTGAGGTCGACAAGCGTTTCGACGAGGCGGAGCTCGCGGCGTTGATTCTGGCGATCGCCAATATCAATGTCTGGAACAGGCTTAACGTTGCCGTACGTCAGCCTGTGGGCGTCTGGAAGGTGTAGCGGGAAGGGAATCCCAAAACTATGGCCAATTTTAACGCGCCGGAACGTGCTTAATTCACCGGCGCGCGCTAAAACAACAGGCCCGGCCGGATCGGCCGGGCTTTCGCTTTTCCTGCTTCATCCCGTTTCCCAACATGTCCTTGGCTTTAGAACCTACCTCGATGCTGCGACCGACCATCCGCAAGCGAATCCTTGGCATCGCCATCGGGCTGATCTTCCTGATGGTGATCATCTCGGCGCTGTCGACGGTGATGACGCGAAAAATTGCGCATCAGCTCGATGAGTTGACGACAAAGTATGTTGAAGCATATGGGCATCTGGCGCGGATGAATGTCCGCTCGCTGGAGCAGGCGGTGGTGGCTCGCCGGACGGTATTCCTCAAGATACAGACGCCGCCGGACGAGACTGCCTTTGCCGATCAGCAAACCATCTATGAGGCGAAGGGCAGGGAGATCGACCAGGAGGCGCAGGCTGCCCGCGCCCTGATCATCGCAATCATTGAGGATCCGACCACCGTCTCCGACGACGCCAAGCTCGGACGGATCGAAAACCGGATCGAAACCATAACGAGCGACCTTCGCCGTTATCTGGACGAAGAGAGCAAGCGGATGTGGCCGCTGCTCGAAGCCGGCAACATGCCGGAAGTACGGGCCAGCCTTGTTCGGACCGACGCGCTTCGCGACGAATTCAATCGCAAGATTGAGGAAATCCGGCACGACATGCTGGAGCAGGTCCGCAGCGATGCGGCCGTGACGATGCGGGATCAGCAGCGCGCGATTGTCATCTCTGCGATCGTGACGATGCTTGCGGCCATTCTCGGACTGACGTTCGCGTTCTTTGTCAGCACCGGCATTACTCGCCCGGTGCGGCGGCTGCTGGACGGCACCCGCGCCGTCGAGGCCGGCCGGCTCGACGGATCGATCGACGTCACCACGCGCGATGAAATTGGCCAGCTCACGGCCGCCTTCAACAACATGGTCGAGCAACTGCGCCACAAGGAGCACCTCCGCGAGACTTTCGGCCGCTACGTCGATCCGCGCGTGGTGGAAGGGTTGATCGACCAGCGATCGCTGACCGCCAGCGCCGGCGAGCGGCGGGTGATGACCGTGCTGTTCTGCGACATGCAGGGCTTTACCAGCCTCAGCGAGGGCATGACGCCGCAGGGCCTCGTCAAGGTGATGAACCACTATCTATCGACGATGTCAGGGCCGATCCGCAGCCATCGCGGCATCATCGACAAGTATATCGGCGACGCGATCATGGCCTATTGGGGGCCTCCCTTTACCGAGCATAGCGAGCAGGCGCGCCTGGCCTGCCTCGCCGCAGTCGAGATGGCCGATCGCGGTACGGCGCTGCGCAGGGAGTTGCCTGAATTGCTGGGCATACGCACCGTGCCGAGCGACTGCGACGTTCGCATTGGCGTTGCCACCGGTGAAGTGCTGGTCGGCAGCATCGGCTCGGAATTCATGATGAGCTACACGGTGATGGGGGATGCGGTTAATCTCGCATCGCGACTGGAGAACGCCAACAAGGTCTATGGCAGCCATTCGCTGGTTTCGGAGGTTGCGATCACGGCGGCCGGCGATGCAGTCGAATCCCGCGAGATCGATCGGCTGGTGGTTGCCGGTCAGACCGTTCCCCAGGCCGTGTTCGATATCCTGGGGCGCAAGGGCGAGCTCACCGAGAAGCAATTGGCGTTGCGTGAGCGATATGCCAAAGGGCTTGCCGCCTATCGGGAGCGCCGCTGGGACGACGCGCGTCGGGCCTTTCAGGCGGCGCTCGAGGCAGTCCCCAGCGACGGACCGGCCGCGGCGCTGGCCAGGCGTGTCGAGAATTTTCAGCTCAATCCGCCGGCCGCCGATTGGGATGGTGCGTGGCGGCTCGACCAGAAGTAAGAAGTCGGCGGTGCATCTACCCCGCCAGGAAATCCAGCACGATCTCTGAAAACTCCTGCGGCGCCTGTTCGAACATCCAGTGGCGCGTGCGCGGGATCACCGCCGTCCGCGCGCCCGGAATGTGTTCGGCCAGCACACGCCAGATCACCGCCAGCGCGCCCCTGGTGTCGCCGCCGCCGATCAGCAGCATCGGTGTCCTGATCGCCTCCGCTTCGCTCTTCAGGAATGGCTGGCGGTTTTCGCCGACCTGGCCGAGCAGCGTATGGATATTGTCGCGCAATTGCTGCCGCGCCGCCGCCGGCCATCGCGCCCATGCGCCTTCGCCGTCGATGCCATCGACGAACAGCGCCAGCGCGCCGTCAGTGTCACCGTTTCGCACCATCTCGGCCGCGATCGGAATGCGCGGGCCCAGCGGCACGGGGCCAGGAGGTGGACTGCTCGGCTGCAGCGACGGCTCGAGATCGCCGCCCGGTTCAGCAAGGACGGCCTTGCGCAATAAATCAGCCCGCGCCTGGGCCACCCGGAATCCGATATGGCCGCCGCGGGAATGGCCGATCAGATCGACCGGCCCGGCATTGAGTTTTTCGATGAATCCGATGACGTCTGCGACGTGCTGCGCCACCAGATAGTCGTTGCCGACGCCGTCCCAATGTTCCGGAAAGAACCGCCGCAGGCTCAGCGAGATTACGCGGTGCTGTTTCGATAGCGGCCCCAGCACGGCGTTCCAGGTGCGGAAATCGCCGAGCGTGCCGTGCACGAGAACCAGCGGCGGGTTGTTGGCAGCGCCTTGGCCGACATCGAGATAGGCCAAGTCGTAGCCGTTGACGTTCAAGGTCTGCATCGCGATCAATCCTCCGCGAGATACGACAGCACGATTTCGCAATATTTCTGCGGCGCCTGTTCGAACATCGGATGCGTGGCCCCCGGGATCATCTCGACGCGCGATCCCCTGACGTTGGCGGCCAAGGCATTCAGCACCTTTGGCAGCATACCTTTGGTGTTGGCGCCGCCGATAAACAGCGTCGGCGTCTTGATTGCCTCCGCATCCGCCTTGGAGAAGGGCGGCCGGTGGTCGCGCATCTGCCCGATCAGCGTCGTGGCGTTGTCGCGCAGCAATTGTTTCGGCGTCGCCGGCAGGCGCTTCCAGGCGCCGGGACCTTCCAGCGCATCCATGAAAATCTGCAAGCCGCCGTCGATATCGCCCTTGGCGATCACCTTGGCGGAAGCCGCGATCATTCCGGCCAGCGGCGAGGGGCCGGGCATGTAAGCCGGATCGAGCGTGGCATCGAGTTCGCCGCCGGGCTCGGCCAGGATCAACTTGCGTAGCAGATCAGGCCGGCGCTGCGCGACGCGAAAGCAGATGTGCCCGCCGCGGGAATGGCCCATCAGGTCGACCGGCCTTGCATCCAGCTTTTCGATGAAGCCGATCACGTCGTCGACATGCTGGGCGATCGAATAGGTATCGCCGACGCCGTCCCAATGCTCCGGGAAGAAGTGCCGGAGCGACGGCGCGATCACGCGGTGCTTGCGCGTCAGCGGTCCCAGCACCGACGACCAGATCCGGAAATCGCACAGCGAGCCATGCACGCACACCAGCGGTGGGCCATTGCCGGCGCCGTGGCCGACATCGAGATAGGCCATGTCATAGCCGTTGACGTGAAGGGTTTGCACACGAAGCTCGCGGAATTGGAAGCAGGCGAGGGCCATTGAAGGGCGTCGGCGGGAGCCCCAGATCAGCGGAAGTTGTTCATGCCGTCAAGTTCCCCCGGGATTCGGGTGGATAGCAATAATCTCCAAGCCTAGATTTGAGCTTGAGAGGAAAGCTAGTGGCATTGAACAGGAGAATATGGAGCCAGTCATGACCGGGCACCATTTTGCGATATTCGACACCGCGATCGGCCGTTGCGGCATCGTCTGGGGTGAGCGCGGCATTACCTCGGTGCAATTGCCGATGGGCGACGAGAAGAAGACCCGCACTCGCCTGCAGCAGCGCCATGACGACCTGATCGAGACGTCGCCGCCCGCAAAGGTGCAGGCCGCGATCGACGGCATCGTCGAACTGCTCGAAGGCAAGCCGAAGGATCTCGCCGACGTCGTGCTCGATCTCGACGGCGTCCCCGAATTCAACCGCGGCGTCTACGACATCGCGCGTACGATACCGCCGGGCAAGACCATGACCTATGGCGATATCGCCAGGAAGCTGGGCGGCGTCGAGCTGTCGCGCGACGTCGGTCAGGCGCTCGGGCGCAACCCCTGTCCGATCGTCGTGCCGTGTCATCGCGTGCTCGCGGCGGGCAACAAGCCCGGCGGCTTCTCCGCCAATGGCGGGGTGGTGACGAAGCTCAAGATGCTGGCGATCGAAGGCGCGGCGGTGAACCACACGCCGAGCCTGTTCGACTGAGCGCTCGGAAAGCATGATGAAACTAGATTTGATTGCGAGCACGAAAGCGTCTCGAAAGCGGATGGGTTCGAGTTCATATCGCCTCGCAGGAGAATCCGTTGCCGGCGCGCCGAATCTTCCCAACCGAAGGTGACGGGAAATGCGCGGTGCAGCACAGGGTATCGGTGTCGCAGTAGCGCTCCAGGAAGCCGCGCCGCGTCGCCGCCGCCTGCGCCTGGTCGACGTCGAACTTCACGGATAGTTCCGGATAGCGCGTCTGCAACGGCGAATGCATCAGGTCGCCCGAGAATACGGCGTCATCCTTAGCGCGGCCGAAGGTGAAGGCGACATGGCCGGGCGTATGGCCCGGCGTCGGCAGGATGCGGGTGTGGTCGCCGATCGCAAAATCGCTGCGGACGATTTCGGCCTGTTTGGCCTCGACGACCGGCAGCACGCTATCGCCAAATGGCGGCACCGGCGTCTTCGCGTGCGTCTCGGTCCAGTAGTCGAATTCGGTCTTGTCGAACACGTAGCGCGCTTTCGGGAATGTCGGCACCCAGCGGCCATTGTCGAGCCGCGTGTTCCAGCCGACATGGTCGACATGCAGATGCGTGCACATGACGTAGTCGATGTCTTCGACGGAGAAGCCGGCTGCGGCGAGACCGCGCATATAGGTGTCGTCGGCCTTCATGTTCCATTTCGGCCGCTGCGGCCGCGGCTTGTCGTTGCCGATGCAGCTATCGATCAGGATGGTGTGGTGCGGCGTCTTCACTACGTAAGACTGGAAGCAGAGGATCAGCACGTCCTTGTCGTCGAGCGCGCCGGCGTCTCGCATCCATGACCGGTTCTCCGCAAGGACCTCCGGTGTCAGCCCCCGGCAGCATCTCCAGCGCCGGCAGGAAGGTGGTTTCCTGCTCGATGATGCGGTAAATGGCGAGGTCGCCCACGGTGAATTTCAGGCTCATGGTTTTCCTGCTGAATTGTCGTGCGTTGTTGTCCGGGACGTAAGAAATAATGAAGTTGGCAGGTCGCCGAAATAACCGATCGCCCGAAAACGTGGCGTGACTGATTGCTCGATCAATTTGACCGAAACGATTTGCCGGTCGCCAGCAGTCAGCCAACCGTCGTCAGTCGCGGCTGGGCTGCCGCAGGCGAGATTACGCTGATCCGTCGAGAATTGATGGAGCTGCTGCGCGGCGGCAGCAGACGCCGTGAGCGCGAAGACAGCGGCGAAGCCGAGGCGCTGCGATCCTTTGGCAACCTCGCGCATGCCGCTGTCTCCCCCTCTCGTTGTTACGCCGGCGGCGGCACCGAGATTTTCACCGACGGCCGTTCCATCATCCTCTGATGGAAAGCGTCGAGCTTCGGATAGGCCTTGCGCCAGCCGCAATCGGCAAAGCGGAAGTCGGCATAGCCGAGCACGCAAACCAGGCCGATCTGCGCAATGTTGAACGGACCGGACAGCACTTCGGGCTTGTTCTCGAACCGTGCCATGCCGGCCCACGCACGATTCCAATGGTCGTCGTGCCAGGCGTCCCAGCGCAGCCCTTCCGGCCTCGCCATCTTTTCGTAGCGGCACAGCAGCATGGAATCGAGCATGCCCTGCAGCAGGGAATGGTCGCTCTTCACCTTCCACCGCTCAGGCCCGGATGCGGGGATCAGCTTTCCGCCGCCGGCGAGCTCGTCGAGATATTCGACGATGACATAGGAATCGAGAATGACGTCACCATTGTCGAGGATCAGCACCGGCAGCTTTTTCAGCGGCGTGATCTTCGAGTATTCTTCATTGGGTTGACCCGGAGCAACCGTCGCCGGAGTGAGTTCAATCTTGTCGATCAGGCCGGTCTCGATCGCGGCGATGCGGACTTTTCGGGCGAACGGCGAGGCGGGAGAGAAGGTGAGTTTCATGGAGGGGTTCCTCGGAGGCTTCTTCTTGTTTTGTGCGGCGATGACACTCGATGTCATCATCCGCGAAAGCGGATGATCCAGTACGCCGCGGCGGTTCGGTTTTCTCACCAATGCCGCGGCGTACTGGATACCCCGCAAGAGCCTGTCGCCGGGCTCGCCGAAGGCGAGACCCGGTGGCGGGGTATGACGTCTAGGCCGCAATGATTTCCTGGCGCTGCTCGCCGAGCCCTTCGATGCCGAGCGTGACGACGTCGCCGACGTTGAGGAAGGTCGGCGGCTTCATGCCGAGGCCCACGCCGGGCGGGGTGCCGGTGGTGACGATGTCGCCGGGCAACAGCGTCATGAACTGCGAGACATAGGAAATGCACTTCGCCATCGAGAAGATCATGGTCGAGGTCGATCCGGTCTGGCAGCGCTTGCCGTTGACGTCGAGCCACATCGACAGCTTCTGCACGTCGGGGATTTCGTCCTTGGTGACCAGCCACGGGCCGAGCGGGCCGAACGTGTCGTGCGACTTGCCCTTGGTCCACTGACCGAGCCGCTCGATCTGGAAATTGCGCTCGGAGACGTCGTTGCAGACGCAATAGCCGGCGATGTGGTCGAGCGCGTCGGCCTCCGAGACATATTTGGCGCGGGTGCCGATGATGGCGGCGATCTCGACTTCCCAGTCGAGCTTGGTGGAGCCGCGCGGCTTTTCGACCGCATCGTTCGGGCCCGACAGCGAGGTGTTGGCCTTGATGAAGAAGATCGGCTCGGTCGGGATCGGCGATCCCGTCTCCTTGGCGTGGTCGCTGTAGTTCAGACCGATCGCCACGAATTTCGAGATGCCGGTGACCGGCGCGCCCAGGCGCTGCTTGCCGTCGACGGCGGGAAGCTTGGAGGTATCCAGCGCCGCCAGCTTGGCCAGCGAGGCCGGCGCATAGGCATCCCCGTCGAGATCCCTGACATGGGCGGAAAGATCGCGCAGCTGGCCGGATTTATCGATCAGGCCGGGCTTTTCCGCACCCTTGGCGCCGTAACGAACAAGCTTCATTTTATCGCTCCCTGCGGGGTTATCAGATCTTATTGGTGGTATACCTCGGCACGCTTCTTGGAACAGCGGCGCAGGAAATTCAACTGCCGACCCGACCCCAGCGCTACATACCAGACCCTCATCCTGAGGAGGCCGCAGCGCGGCCATCTCGAAGGATGTGGCCCGACTGGGGCCTACATGGTTCGAGACGGCGCAAGCGCCTTCTCACCATGAGGGGCAAGAAAGACGCCTCAAGGTCACCCCAGCGCCACGAACCGGAAAGCGTCGCCATCGCGCTTGATGTGACCGGCACTGAAGTGCCCGCCTATCACCAGTGTGGGCGTGTCGGCGAAGCGCGAAAATAGTTCGCGGCGGGTTTCGGCCGATTGCCGGGGATCGGAATCGGCAGTCGAGGACCAGTCGAGATGGGCCATCTGGCACGGATGATGGGCGACGTCCCCCGTCAGCAGGGCTTCCTCACCGTCCGACTTGATGTGGACGCTCATATGGCCGGGACTGTGGCCGGAGGTCGGGATCAACGTGATTTCATCCGTCAATCTGGCATCGCTGGCGACGAGCTCGGAGTTGCCGGCGTCGGCGATCGGCTTCACGGAATCGTCGAACACGGCGAGCTTATCCGGCGCATCGCTGTGGTCGCGCCAGTGCTCGTATTCGCCTCTGCCGAATACATAGCGGGCATTGGCGAAGGTCGGCACCCATTTGCCGTCGACGAGTTTCGTGTTCCAGCCGACATGGTCGACATGCAGGTGCGTGCACAGCACGGTATCGATGCTGTCGGGCGGGAAGCCCGCCGCTGTCAGCATGTCGAGGAACGGATGCTTTCGGTTGTTCCAGGTCGGCACATTGCGGCCCTGCTTGTCGTTGCCGAGACCGGTATCGACGATGATCCGGCGCGACGGAGTCTCGACCAGGAACGAATGGATCGACATTTTCAGCCGGCCTTCCTCGGTCGCAAATTGCGGGATCAGCCAAGGCAATTTCCGGATTTCCTCGTTGGTCGCGAGCGGAAGAATGAAACGGGTGCTGCCGACAGTCTCCATTTCGACAATTCTCGTGATCCTGACCCTGCCCACGTTCCAGTGCATCCGGCGCATCCTCTCGTTTCTGATTGTTCGGGCAAGGATGCGGGTTTCCATCTGCCGGCGCAATGGATCATCCGACGGCGTTCAGCGTTATCGCATAGCCCGTATGAGGAACATGCGATGCCAGAACTCCTTATTTCGCCCGAAAAAATCGGCTTTCTGATCGAGAAGGCCCGGCAATTCGACGTCAAGGAAGGCGCATCCGATCCGGATTCAGGATCGAACGCGGGCGATGACGACATGATCGACGTGCTGCAGGACAACGGAAAAGATCCAGTCGTCAGCGAGATCACCGGCTTCATCAACTCGCTTTCCGAGGACGAGAGGGTCGCTCTCGTCGCGCTGATGCGACTGGGGCGCGGCGACGCCACCATCGAGGAATGGGAGGATCTACGTGCGGAAGCGGCGGGCCAGCGGGACCGCGACACCGCGCGCTATCTTCTCGGCGAGCCGATGCTTGGAGATTTGCTGGCGCAGGGGCTCGACGAGTTCGGCCTTAGCTGGAACGAGGAGCGAACGACGGCCGATTCCTCCGGTGTCAGCCAGCGGGAAGAAGACGAGCGCAATCCACGATAACGGTGCCCAGCTTGTCGCCTTTCTCCACCGCAAGGTGCGCCAGCGCGGTGTCCGAGAGTGCGAACTGCGCGGCGACGTTATGGATGCGCCGGCCTGCCGACAGCCATTTCGTGATGTCGGCTTGCGCTGCCGCCAGTAGCGGCGGCGGCAGCGCAAACAGCACGAGTGCGCGGACCGCGATGCATTTCTCCATCAATTCGCGCATTGGCACGACCGGCGTGCGGTTGCCGTTGGTGGCGTAGACCGCAATCGTCGAATTGGTGCACATCAGTTTCAGCGTGGTCGCGATATTGCCGCCGAAATCGACATCGACGACGCGGTCGACGCCGCGCTGCCCGGTGAAGGCCATCGCCTTCGCAACAACGTCCTCCGTCTTGTAGTTGACGACGAGATCGGCGCCGGCGAGACGTGCCTGCTCGGCCTTGGCTGCCGAACTGACGGTCGCGATCACCTTGGCGCCACCCCATTTGGCGAGCTGCACGGCATAGTGCCCGACCGCGCCGGCGCCGCCGGTGACGAGCACCGTCTGCCCCACGATCGGCCCGTCACAATAGAGACAGCACCATGCCGTCATGCCGGGAATGCCCAGCGTAGCGCCTTCGGCAAACGAGAGACTATCCGGCAGCGGCGTCACCAGATGTTCGGCGAGCGCAATATATTCAGCCGCGGTGCCGAACGCGCGGCCATTGCGCTGGCCGTTGAACAGCCAGACGCGCTGGCCGATCTTGAGCCGCGTGACGCCGTCGCCGACCTGATCGATGATGCCGGCGCCATCGCTGTTTGGAATAACGCGCGGATACTCCATCGGCCGGTAGCCGCCGCCGCGGCGGCCGACATCGGCGGGATTGACGCCGGACGTCTCCAGCCGTACCCGGACTTCGCCCGGGCCAGCCACCGGCGCCGGCATCTCGCCATAGGCCAGCACTTCCTGTGCTGGCCCGGTTCGCTCGTACCAGACTGCCTTCATAGCGTGCCGGGGAAAGCGCCGCCGTCGAGCAAAATGTTCTGGCCGGTGATGAAGCCGGCCTTGGCGCCGCACAGGAAGGCGCAGGCATAGCCGAACTCGTCGGGATCGCCGAACCGCCCGGCGGGATTGAGTTTTGCGCGCTCGGCCAGCAACTGATCCACGGTGATGCCGCGCTTTTCGGCGTCGACCTTCGCCACCGGTCCGCGCAGGCGGTCCGTGTCGAACGGTCCTGGCAGTAGCGCATTGATAGTGACGTTGTTGATCACGGTCTTGCGCGCGATCCCGGCGACGAAACCGGTGAGGCCAGCGCGGGCGCCGTTGGAGAGGCCCAGCACTTCGATCGGCGCCTTCACTGCGGCCGAGGTGATATTGACGATGCGGCCAAATTTCCGCGCCATCATGCCGTCCACCGTCGCCTTGATCAGTTCGATCGGCGTCAGCATGTTGGCGTCGATTGCCTTGATCCAGTCATCGCGGGTCCAGTTGCGGAAATCGCCGGGCGGCGGACCGCCGGCATTGTTGATTAGGATGTCCGGTTCGGGACAGGCCTTCAGCACGGCTTCGCGGCCGGCGGGCGTCGTGATGTCGCCGACAATCTCGGTTACCGTGACGCCGGGATTGGCCTTGCGGATATCGTCGGCCGCCTTCTTCAGTGCCTCCGCTCCGCGCGCGGTCAACGTGACGTGCACGCCCTCATTGGCCAGCGCCACGGCGCAGGCGCGCCCCAAGCCCTTGCTCGATGCGCAGACGATGGCACGGCGGCCTTTGATCCCAAGATCCACTTTTTCTCTCCCGTTGCATCAGGTGATATTCTTGTAGTCCGATGCGGCCACTCTAGCCAAATCGGATACTGCTGGTAAGCCGTGGAGTGTGCTGATAATGCATAATTGCGATCTCGGAAATCGGCTCACTCCACGTCATTGCGAGCGAAGCGAAGCAATCCATGCCACGGCATAACGGATAGATGGATTGCTTCGTCGCTTCGCTCCTCGCAATGACGGAGGGGCGCTACAACGAAAATCAACCCGCGCGCATCTCCGCTCTGATCATGTCGGCGGCCTTTTCCCCGATCATGATCGTCGGTGCATTGGTGTTGCCGCCGATCAGGGTCGGCATGATCGACGCATCGACCACGCGCAATCCTTCGACGCCGTACACTTTCAGCTTCGGATCGACCACCGCCATGGGATCGTTGGCGCCCATCTTGGCAGTGCCGACCGGGTGATAGACGGTGTCGACCCGGGCGCGCAACACGTCGCGGATGTCGTCATCGCTATGCACGCCTTCCGTGAACATCTCCTTCTTCTGCAACGCGCGCAGTGCCGGCGTCTCCATCAGCCGGCGCGTGGTCTTGAAGCCGGCGACCATGGCTTCCAGGTCGTCCGCCTCGCCAAAGAAATTCGGATCGATCAGCGGCGGCGCAAACGGACCGGCGCCGAGCAGCGAAACGCTGCCGCGGCTCTTCGGCCGCAGCAGGCAGACGTGGCAGGAGAAGCCGGTGCCGCGATGGCGCTTGCGGCCATGATCGTCGGCCATAGCCATGCCGAAATGAAGCTGGATGTCCGGGATGTCGAGATCGGGCCGGGTTTTCAGGAAGCCGCCGCATTCGGCGAAATTCGATGTCATCGGCCCGGTGCGTTTGCGGCGATACTGTTGGATGGCCCGCAGCAGCCGCGGCAGCGCTTTAAGTGAAATGCCGTTGAAGTGGGGATTGTCGGACATGTAGCCGAACACGAAATCCGGATGATCCTGCAGGTTTTGTCCGACGCCAGGCAGGTGATGCACGGCGGCGACGCCGTGCTTTGCAAGCTCGATACTGTCGCCGATGCCCGACAGCATCAGAACATGCGGCGTCTGGAACGCGCCGGCGGAGAGGATCACCTCGCGCCGGGCGCGAATTTGCTTCAGCTCCTTGCCCTGCCGGTACTCGACGCCGACCGCGCGCTTGCCTTCGAACAGGAGGCGTGTGGCGTGGGCATGGGTCTCGACACGCAAATTCGCGCGGCGTCCCATATGCGGGTGGATATAGGCGCGCGCGGCGCTGCAGCGTTCGCCGTTCCGCTGCGTCAGTTGATAGATGCCGAGGCCTTCGTGCTCGTCGGCGTTGAAATCCTCGCGCAGGCGAAACTGCGCTTCCTGCGCGGCCTGCAGAAAAATCTGCTGCACCGGATTACCGGTGCGCGACTTGTTGACCGCGAGGGGGCCGCCCTTGCCGTGATATTCGCCGTCAAAATCGGCATTGTCTTCGGCGCGCTTGAAGTAGGGCAGCACGTCGGCGAACGACCAGCCGGTATTGCCGAGCGAGGCCCATCGATCATAGTCGGCGCGGTGGCCGCGGATATAAACCATCGCGTTGATGGCCGAGGAGCCGCCGAGCCCCTTGCCGCGCGGTTGATAGCCGATGCGGCCGTTGAGGCCCTTCTGCGGCACCGTGCTGAAGGCCCAGTTGTTGACGTTGCCTGCGACCATCAGCACAAGCGCGAACGGCGTCGTGACCTCCCAATTGTCATTCCTGCCGCCGGCATCGAGTAGCGCCACCGACGTCTTCGAATCCTCCGACAGCCGGCCCGCCACCGTGCAGCCACCGGAGCCGCCACCCACCACCACGAAATCGAAGATATCGGTCACGCCCATCCCCCTCCCGGATTTTTGTTCTGGCGACGACCTGATGAGCCGCGGCTTTGGAGCAAAACTCCGCTTTTGCGGCGTTTATGGCAAGAGCGGTTCCAAAGGCCAATTTTGAGGTCGGTTTTGGCGCTCCAACCCCTCGTTTTTGCTGTCATAAAATCTGCAAAAGCTCGTTCTTGCCCCTTTCCAAAGCAGGGTGACGTTGATACATACCCCTCGCACCCGATGGCCTTGCCCGGGTTGCCTTCTCAGGAAGCCTCCGGACGGGATCGATCGGCGCAAACACGCGTTGGCCGGCTTCGCTTCGGGTCTGGTTTTTCGAAGGCAGTGCAACGGTTTAACGCGGGGTGGAGCAGCCCGGTAGCTCGTCAGGCTCATAACCTGAAGGTCGCAAGTTCAAATCTTGCCCCCGCAACCAAATAACGCCGCCAAGTCAACGACTTGGCGGCGTTCGTTTTGGAAGAGCGGCGTCGGTGCTTTCGCATGCGCTTGTGCGCACGCTCGGAGCTCATTCGCTCCATTGAACGAGGCCACGCTCATGAGCTTCGCGCGTGGCTCCTTTTTGCCCTGTGCCTCGCTTTGGATCGCCAAACCTGAAAGCTTGTGACGAACAGAATGAGCGGCACGAAGCCGGAAGCAAAGACCAGAAGACGGCCGAGTAAGCCGAAGGTCGATCCGTTATGGAGCCAGAGCTGTTCGGTCGTATAGCGGTCGCCCAGTGACATGGAATCGGGCGTGCGGTCGTGTGCGAGTGCCCCCGTCCAGGGATCGAGCCAGATGGCACCGCGGGTGCGAAGGGCTGGATTGGAGCCCGGCGGGCGCAACAGGACACGCCAGGTGTTGCGGCTTTCGCTCGGCGGATTCAATTGCGCTATGTCGTAGCCGGGCTTGGCGGCGCGCGCCGCCAGAATGATCGCATCAGCAGACAATCGCGCGGCTCCGCTTGGCGGTGAAGGCTTGATGGTCGGCGACGGATAAGGAGTGGCCGTCGAGACCAGGCCGACTACCGGGCGGATGACACCGGGAAACACGATACCGATACCCGTAACGGAGATCAGAGCAAGCAACGCCAGGCTCCAAAAGCCTGCGGTGTTGTGCAGATCGAGCATAAAGCGTTGCGGCGACACGTGCCTGCGGATCGAGACCGAGCGCCAGAACCGGCCTCGCTTCGGCCACCACAGATATAGGCCCGAGAAAGCCATCCCGAGCAGCACGAAGCCCATCACCCCGACAAGCTCGTGGCCCCACCAGTCATGGAGCAGCAGATTGTAGTGCACGCGATAGACGGTGAATGCGAAGCAGTTCGTGTAGTCGCGCCGGCCCAGCACCTTCCCGTTCGAGGGATCGATCATGGTGGTCCAGAGGCTCGGGTACCGACCGTTCTCCGTCGGGTGGGAGTGCATGACGACCCAGACCGGCCAAGTCCGGTCAGGTGCAATAATGGATCGGATCGGCGCCGGATCCACCGTGGCCGCAATCCGCATGACCTCGGCGGCCTCGAGACCGTGCTGAGGTCCGGCCGGGGTGTACAGGCTCGGATTCAATGCCGCATCGATCTCGCGATAAAAGACGATGAAGCTGCCCGTGAGCCCGATCGCCACGAGGAGGAGCCCCAGGCTGAGGCCAATCCAACGGTGGAGCCAGACCAGCGCAACGCGCAGCCGGGGCGCCTTTGTGGGCGTCCAGGCGGCTGCTGCTTTGGCTCCTGAAAGGTCGTTCACAACGTCACTGTCTCACGGCGCCTCAAAAGTCGATGCTCGCCGAGAGCCGGTAGGTGCGCGGTGTGCCCGGAGTCAAGAAGCCACGTCCCGTCGTCGCCCAGTAGTCCAGACCAAAGACGTTTTCGACTGCCGCGCGCAACGTCAGTGGCCTGCCGTCAATCTTGGTAACGTAGCGTGCTCCGATGTCGGTCCGAACCCAGTCCGGGATCTGCTGCGTGTTCCCCTGATCGTAATATTGCGGCGAGGTGTAAATGACGCGCGCAGTCAGGGTTGCCACTCCCGATGTCCGCCAGAAGGGCAGATCGTATTCGCCATAGAGGTTGAATTGAATGTCCGGAACGCCGACCGCGGTTTTGCCGTCGAAGCGGCCGCCAGTCGTCTTGGTCTGCACGCCATCGAGGAAGGCCACGCCACCGAGCAGGCGCATTCCCGGGGCGACCTCGCCGAAGGTGTTGAACTCCAATCCACGATTGCGCTGCTCGCCGTCCACCGAGAAGATATTGGTCGTCGGATCGGTGATGCCGTTGGGCTGCGTGATCTCAAACGCCGCCACAGTAACTCCCAAGATCCCGAAGTCGTACTTGGCGCCGACCTCGATCTGCTTGGTTACGATCGCAGGAAAGACTTGACCTCGATTATCGGCACTGGTCGGCGCTGTTCCACCCGACGTCAGGCCTTCGATGTAGTTGCCGTAGAGCGACAGGTTGCTGATTGGCTTCACGACGAGAGCCACGGCAGGGGTGACCGCCTCGTTCTGCGGGCGTGAGGTCACGGCACCCGTGGTCGTGTTGAAGTTGGTGACGTCGATGCCCTGCCAGCGCCCGCCCAAGGTGAGAAGCACGCGATCATCGAGGATCGACATCGTATCCGCGATCGCGACGCTTTGATTGATGCGCCGCGCTGAAAGTGGAGCGTTGTGCGACAAGCCCGCCGCGCTACGCGGAGCCACGTAAACCGGGTTATAGAGGTTCGACGTGATCGATGGTCCGACATTGGTCGTGGCAGTTCCGCTGTCTTGCCACAGCCCGGTTGCCGCAAGCACGGTAGAATGTTTCACCGCGCCCGTGGCGAAACGGCCGCGTAGCCCGATCTCCCCAGTCTCGCGATCGAAATCCTGCACGGTGAGGGCCGGCTGTGACGTGAACCTGCCCAGTGCGTTCGTGATGCGCAGAGTTCCACCGAAGAAGATCTCCTTGGATCGGCTGCGACCGTAAGCTCCATACAGCGTCCAGAAATCGTTGAGGTCATATTCGGCGCGGGCCGCAGCGTATCGATGGTTGGAATTGTAGTATTCCCACGGCTGCTGCTGGTTGATCGTCAGCGAGGGCGAAGCCGGGATGGGAAAGCCCAGGTCCACTTGCCGCACGCGCGTGGGTGCGTTGAGGTCCCGCTGCTGGTAACCGAAATCGACGGTGGCCCGGAACCGCTCGCCACGGTAGTCGAGAGCAACCGCGCCGACGCCGAACCCATCCGTCTGGAAGTCGATCGGCGTCCGGCCATCGCGATATGCGCCATTGACGCGAACGCCCCATTCTTTGTTGGCGCCAAAGCGCCGGCCGAAATCGATCGCCGACCCAACATTTCCGTTGGACACGAAGCCCGTCGTCCATCGCGTGATCGGATCGTCGGTGGCGCGTTTCGGAATGAGGTTGATTGTGCCGCCAATGTTTCCAAACGGCGAAATCCCATACAGCAGGGCGCTTGGTCCCTTGAGGATCTCCACGCGCTCGATGGGTTCAAGGGCAGGGCGGCGCGTATCGGTGATGCCGTAGAGGCCGTCGAACGCGATGTCGCTTGCGAATACCGGAAAGCCGCGGATCAAGAATCCGTCGAGTCCGCTGTAGCGTGGAGAGTTCGTGCGCACCGAGGGATCGTTGTCGGTGACGTCGGTGATGGTGTTGGCTTGCTGGTCGCGGATGAGCTTGTCCGTGTAACCCGTCGTGTTGAACGGCGTATCGAAGACATTGCGATTGCCCAACATGCCGACGCGTGTGGTGGTCCCGACCTGGCCGCCCGCATAGGGAGCCGGCGGCTGACCAATGGTGCCGGTCGAAGGCGTGAGATATGGGACAGCCTCGCGCTGTCTCGCTGGAGCCGCAGCGCGCGGAGCAACGACGCGCGCGCTCCTTGCGCCCTGCTGAGGCTGTAGACGTCGTACGGCTTGACGTTTTGGTGAGTCAATCGTGACGGCAGGTAAGGAGACTGGTTCTCTTGCGTGAACTTCTTGCACTAATTGAAAGGACAGTGCCAGGTAACTCGCTGTGCCACAACAAACGGCACAGTAGAGCTTCTTCGTCGAAAGATTCATCCTCACCCCGATTTGATCGTCATCGTGGCGGCCTCTTACTGAATCGTTTGGCAAGCAGACATGTCTCGGGCGTTAGAAGCCTTCAAAAGAGCATTCGTTTTTGTTGGATGTTGTATTTTTATCGACCAGAGACGGCGATGATTCTCGCTAGGCGTATCCTGAACACGCAGTCACAACGCCGGCGGGATACGCACTGGCGATCCCAGCCCTCAGCGCACGCCAAGCCTCGGCAACAACTTGAGCATAGCGCTGCGCCAGGAGTGCTCGCAGTGGTTTGGATCTTTTGAATGCCGACTCGTCACAACTCGCCAGACGATCTGGGTAGACACGGCTCGATGCCGAGCTTCGAGCGGATCAAGTTCGGTGCAGCAGCGCAGCGCGCCGATCCCTCGCCGCGAAGCCTGACGTTTAGCGGTGAATGTTCCCGCGATGGAACTGAAGGAGAACGTTTCCCGCGTGAGCCCAGAGCGCTGAACAATCCGTTCGATCAGGCTTCGCTCAGCTTTTGTCGCTTTCGACCCGTTGAGCGCTTCGGTCAGAGCTTCCGCCTGCGGGACCATTTCCCGTGGTCGGACGTTAGTTTCTTGAGAGAACGGCCACTGGCAAAGCCGTTTCGTGGGGCGAGGCACCACTAACTGGAGACGATCATGCCAGAGCGAAGAACAGTGCAGAAGGCCAGGCGGGACAAACGCGCGGGCAAATCGCCAACCACCCAGGCGGGCGAGTTTGTGCACGAGGAGATTCGGAAAGTCCGCCGCGGCCAACATGGAGCGAGATCGCCACAGCAGGCGATTGCAATCGGCCTATCCAAGGCACGGCGCGCGGGCGTTCCGCTTCGTCCGCCGGCAAAAGGCAAGGCCAAGGCAAGGACCCGCAAAAGCGCCGAATACGCCTATGAGGCGGGCCAAGGCAAGCGAAAGACCCGACGCCGGCCGCGCGTTTCACGTGCTGTATCGCAGACTCTCAAGCGTGAACCACGCAGCACGGCGTCGCGCGCGGCACTGTCGAAACAAGCACGAAGCGCCGCCTCGCGTCGCTCCGCCTCGGCCCGCGCAGCGGCGGCTCGGAAGGCCGTAAAGACCAAAGGTCCGGCGCAGCGCTCTGCGGCAGCCAAAAAGGCAGCCCGGACCCGAACACGTCGTCGGCGATAGCCTTGCGCAGAAGATCAATTTTACAGCTACCACAATGGCGAGAAGAACACAGTCACGGAAAAGCAAAGTCGTCAGGACCCGCCCCCCGAGGCAGTCTCAGAGCGCACAAAGGAATTACGAGCGCTACGTAGATTTGGCTCGCGCTGAAGCGCTGAAGGGAGATCTGATCGCAGCGGAAAATTATCTTCAGCACGCCGAGCACTATTTGCGGTCGATGCACGAAGAGGCGCACGGTGGGCGGCTCTCGCCGCAGCCGGCAAACTTGCCCAAGCAGCGGCTGGGACACAGCGGATGATGGAGCAATCCTTCTACAATCGCGAAACCTGAGGACGGACGTGTTCTGCTCTCGGCGGGACCGCTCCACTGGCCTTTGCGCTCGGAACTATTGCGGGCCGCCCGGAGTTCTTCATTTTGAAGCGGCCGTTTTGCACGAACGAACTCGCAAGCCCTTTGCCCACAAGGGGGCAGCTCATCATGAGGAGGCTGGCCGTGATTCGGGATATTGTCGTCAACTTGGCGACCGGTAACTCTCGCGATCCTGCAGCAGCGTACGCGATATCCGTCGCCAGGATGTTCGACGCCCAGATTGCAGGGATCGCAATGTGTCACTCCCCAGCGATTGTGGCCGGCGGCATGGAGGCTGTTCCGGCCGACCTAATCGAGTCCCTGCGCGAAGAGAGCGCCAGGGCGGCAAACGGGGCCATCGAAAGATTCAAACAGGCTGCGGCGCAGGCTCATCTTCCTGCCGAAGCGCAGATGGTCGAGACCAGCATTGAAGGAATTCCAAGGACGTTTGGCCGTATTGCTCGGACGTTCGATCTTGCAATCGTTGCGCAGACCGAGCCCGGAGTGACGACCTCCACGGGTCTTGCCGCTGAAGCAGCGATGTTTGAATCCGGACGGCCTATCGTCGTCGTACCCAGTATCCAAAAGGACGGCATCAAGCTCGGCTGCATTCTCGTCTGCTGGGACGGAAGCCGCACTGCCGCGCGGGCGCTCGCGGACTCAATGCCGCTATTGGAGCGCGCGAAGTCGATCGAGGTGATCAACGTAGGCAATAGGCGTCGGGAAGCCGAAGAATCCCTGGCGGCGGTTGGCAGACACTTGGCGCGCCACGACTTGAATACCAGTACCAAAGCGCTCACCGCCGATGGGGCCGATGTCACAAACGTAATCCTGTCGCACGCGGCAGATCTATCAGCCGACCTTATCGTCATGGGCGGGTTCGGCCATTCGCGGCTGCGCGAGTTCTTCCTCGGGGGCGTGACGCGCGGCATTCTCGACACGATGACCGTTCCGGTACTGATGTCGCATTAAAGGCTCCGTTTGGGAACGCCTACGTCGTCACTCGCAAAAAGCAAAATGAAATGGCCGGACGACATTCGCGTTACCAAGCTTTGGCAAGTGCAGGCACCGATGGCCGAGACAAGCGCTGCCAACAAGCGACTCGATCAGCGCCGGGTTGCGCCCGAGGGTCTCTTCCGGCAACCGCGGCTATACTTGGTTGGCGAGGCTCCTGGCGCCGAAGAAGCTGAGCAGGGCAGGCCCTTTGTCGGGCCGGCTGGCTGCGCGTTGCGCAAATTGCTTGAGCAGGCTGGGATCGACCTCAGACAACTGCGTTTGGCCAACGTGATGCCATTTCGGCCTATAGAACACACGAAAAAATCCAAGCCGCGCAATCGCGCTCCAACTATCGAGGAAATCAATCATTACGGCGCCGCGGTGCTGATGGACATCCGGCGCTCCAAGCCGCGCGTAGTCGTTGCGCTCGGCAGCACGGCGGCTCGCCTGTTCAGGGCGTCGCGTTCGATCCAAGCGTCGCGCAAAGCAAAGCTCCAATTTGATGGCCGCCCCCTGCAAATCACTTTTCACCCGGCTTACGTCCGCCGCTTCGGCGGGTCGAGCGGCGACGCTTGGCGCAAGATGGTCGCGGATCTGCGCCGAGCTTGGAAAGTATCGGCAATGTACTCAAATAGCGCTCGAAGCAGGCAGCATTCTCCCGAGGGTTCGAAGGCTGTTTAAGCGGGTTGCGCTTATGGGCCTGAGTTCGATTGCATCTTGGCACCAGGATTGGCTTTCCCGCGCGGCGACGAACAACGACGTGATCGATGGCGGAGCGGGTAACGATCTCATCACGGCCGGTGCCGGCGACGACATCATCGAGGGTGGAGAGGGCGTCGATACCGCGAATTTTTCCGGCAATGTGCGTGACTACGACATCTCGACTGTCGACGACCAACTGGTGGTGAACGACCTGCGTCGCAGGCCGCGACGGTACCGATCATCTCACACGTCTTGTATTCCTGCAGTTCGCCGATGACATCGTCGACGCCAGCGGGCCGTTCGCCAGTCCGGCGCAGAGCTCCGGCTGCGCGCTGAAAATGCAGCGCCGTTCTGAACAGCGCAGGCCGCGATCCGTTCATTTTCAGCGAGGTGGTCAGACATGCTGCGGCAAGGGATTTCAAGGCAGGGAAGTCAATCGGAGACCGCGTGAGCCGGATTGATCCCGGTCATGATGTATCCATGATTCACCTGATATCGGACCACCTGCTCTTCACCTGATCGGGCAGATGCCGTGGTTCGTGGGCTGAGGCCGATCTCGCCAGCCAGGCGACGCGAAACGCGCCGGCTGCAAGGCTTTTCGACAAATCGTAAAATTTATTCGAAACAGCAGGGCGGGTTTGTGCGTTGCGTTCTCGCAAGCCCTCACGGTGGCATCTGGCTGCAGCTTCCTGCGACATCCAATTGCAACCATCCGAATTGTTCCCGGTCCCGCATTGTTGCGCTGTCGTTGCATTCGAAATAGCATCGATTGAGAGTCATGAGCGGGGCAGGGCAGAAGAAATGACATATGAGGTCCTTCTTTGCAGCTTTCTGCCGTCGATCATTCGGTAGCGAATACGGAACCCACGCACTGGAAGAAGCGCCTTCGCTGTCCTCGCTGCTCGTCGCCGCTGCGGAACGTGTGGTCACAGCCAACCTGCTCGAACCGTGCCTGCGATTATAGCAAGGTCGGGTTTCCGATGATCGGCTCGCAGCCGGTGCTGATCGATTTCGCAGCAAGCATTTTTGAACGCAGGATGTACGAGGCCGAGAATGGCTCGGCGCTGCAGCGGGACGTCAGCCGCCGTTCCCTTGGATCGCGGCTGCATCGCCTTACCTTTGGAGGCAATCCGGTTGCGGTCGCCAACAGCGCAACGTTCATCGAGCTGTTGAAGCGGGAGTCGAGGCGGCCGGTTGTACTCGTTGTCGGTGGCGGAACGATCGGTTTGGGCGCAGACGAACTCTACCGGGACGACTCCATCGAGCTTGTCGGCACCGACGTCTACGCTTCGCCGCACACCGTGCTGGTGGCTGACGCCCACAGCCTACCCTTCGAAGACGGCGTGTTCGACGGCGTCTGGGTGCAGGCGGTGCTGGAACATGTGCTGGAGCCAGCAACGGTCGTTGCCGAGCTGCATCGGGTGCTGCGGCTGGAAGGCCTGGTCTATGCGGAGACGCCGTTCATGCAGCAGGTGCACGAGCGGGCCTATGACTTTTCGCGCTTTACGCAGAGCGGTCACCGCTGGCTGTTCAGGCGATTTTCCGAGATCAACGCCGGACCGGTCGGCGGCGCCGGTGTGGCGCTTGAATGGTCAATCCGCTATTTCGCGCGCGCGCTCGGTGCGGGCAACAAGCTGTCACGCTTGATCGTGCTGCCGTTCTTCTGGATCAGATATCTCGATGCGTTCGGTCGCGGCCGGGCCGCAGCAGATGCCGCCAGCGGCTTCTTCTTTCTGGGCCGCAGGGCCGAACAGTCGATGGATCCGCATGACATGCCGGATTACTACAACCGGCAGAAGTGAGTTTCGACCGATGGCGCGCTCTAAGAGACGCCCTTAATCTTCTTGCATGGCGTGGACGAGGTCGACGACATCCGTGCGACGTCGGTCACGGAGCGGATGGAAAGCTTTTCCTTGCTGGTGATGAAGCGGAGCACGCCGCGAGGATAGGCGTCGCAGAACTGAGCCAGCGTGGCTGCCGTTGCTGAAACGCTGTCCTGCTTGGGGACCACGGCGATGCCGCCGTCGCGCAGGATATACGCATCCTTCACGTTGGGCATGGCTGATGCCGCGACGCAGATCTTGAACAGGTCGTTATAGGCCTGCGGCGTCAGGGACAGGTCCCCGCCGGGCGTTCCCAGGAGATACTCGCGGCTCTTGCGGCAATTCTCGCTGTCCGCCTGCGCTGCACCGCTTGCGAGCGTCAGCAGCATCGCGGTCGCGACCAGCAGCTTCATGCCGTTATTCCGATAGCGCGGTCTGCAGATGCCGGCTTGCCGGTGTAGGGCAGGCCATAGGTTGTCGCCGCGCATCGTTCCCATGAAAGGGCGCGGGCATGGGATGATGCGCCTGCCGCGAGAATGGCGCGCAGATTCCGATCGGCGGCCAGCTCTGCAATCGCCTGCGATATGCTCTCGGCCGACGGCGGCACGAGAATTCCAGTCTCGTCGGCGAGCACTGCGTCAGGCACGCCGCCGACGTCGGTCGCGACGCTTGGCAGGCCGGCGGCCCCGGCCTCGAGATAGACCAATCCAAATCCCTCCACCCGGCCGGTCGTGTCGGGAAGACCCGTCAGGCAAAAGAAATCCGATGCCGCGTAGAGATCGCGGATGTCTTCGTTCGATTGCGGGCCGAGGAAACGAATGTCGCAGGCCGCCGCTTCGGCTTCGCGTCGCAGAGCATCGACGTACTCGGCTTCGCCGTCCGGGCCGATCACGAGCCACGTGATGCGCTGGCGCAGATCGTCCGGAAGCTGCGATAGCGCGGCAAGCGTCAGATGATGTCCCTTGCGGCGCGTGATGCGCGCGACCGTGATCATCACCAGCCGGTCTTCCGGTAGACGATGGGCCAGGCGAATCTCCCGGCGCGTCTGTCGGCCGCCGAACCAGAACTCCGATACGCCGAGATTGATCGCGCTGATCTGGCGCGGGTCGACGGCAAACCGCTCGCGGAACAGCGTCTCGGTAAAGCCGCTGTTGGCGACGATCTCCGTCCGCGGTCCGAACACGCCGGCGCCGCGGATCGCCATGCGCTTCAGCGTCGTCTGCGTTTCGTTGATCTCGGTACCATGCACCGTCATCAATACCCGCGCCTGCGTTCGCCATCTCGAAAGCGCAACCGGAATGAAAAACGGCCAGTCGGCGGCATGGACCACGTCATATCGGTCGCCGCGGACACCGCGGCGCGTCAGCATGATCTTGCGCGGCATGTCGCGCATGGAGTGGAGGCCGCCGCTGTAGCGCACGACCTCGAAAGGAAGAGTGCGATCGTCGTCGGCATTCTGCCGTGCGTAGTCCGGCGCCACCACGGTGACCTGGGCGCCGAGCCGGCTGGCGGCTGCCGCAATTTCGCGCGCGTAAGTCCCAATTCCTCCCATCGCGGGGGCGAACTCGCTGGTCAACAGAAGGATGTTCAACTCGGCGCCCTCAGTAAGTTGGCGCCGCGGCGGCAAGTCCGCGGGCATCCTGAATTTCCTGATGATAGCGGAAGACTCGCGCAAGCTGTGTGCCCGGCGTGAACGCCCGAATGGAGTCGGCGATTTGTACCGGGTTCATCGTGCCCGCGTCGATCGCATTCCGGACGTCGACGAACCGCTGCGCGAGCGCATCGGCCATGTCGTCGCGGCTGCCGCTTCGCGCCACTAGATGGCCGCTGACGCCAGAATGGATCACGGGTTCGAGCTGGGGCAGGTGCATGGCGACGACCGGCCGGCCGACCGCAAGGGTCTCGAGCACGCAGCGCGGCATGCCTTCGAATTCCGATGTCAGGATGCCGGCATGGGCGCTTGCCAGCGTCTCCGCCATACCGGCGGCGTCCTTGAAGCCGTGGCGGACGGTGATGTCTTCGATCGCGCCGAACTCTTCGAACCGGTGCGGGTCGCTGGTGCCGATATAGTGAAAGCGTACGTCGCCGTTCAATCGCCGCCGCAGGCGGTCGATTGTGCGAAACATCAGCGGTGGATCCTTGAATTCATCGAGCCGGCCGGCGAACACGATCTGGAACGGCGACGAGTTCAGCGGCCAGAGTTGCGGCTTGAAGATATCCGTGTTGACCCATGTCCAGAGCGTGTCGATCTTGTCCTTGCGGCGCGGATAGGTCCGCTGCAACCGCTCAGTGATGAACGGATTGACGCAGAGAAATTTCTCGCTCATGGCGACGGCAAACCGCTCGCCGGTATTGTGGACGAAGGCGTATTTCCGCAGCAGCGAATCCATCTGCAATTTCGGCGCGCCCTCGCCGTGAAGCATCTGCACGAACGGCAGCCGCAGGATCGCCGGCAACCAGGAGAATTCCACCCGCCGCAGATCGACCGAGCACCGCCTGGCGCGGATCAGCCTTGCGATCGGGCCGAAGTGGCGGAGCAGTGCCATGAAGAACTGCCCGGTCAGCGAGGTGCGGATGCTGCGGGCCGCTTCGCGCGCCTGCTGGTCCGAATAGTGCAGGATCGGCAGGAAGTCGAAGCCGCGACCCCGGAACGTCATCCGGTGAAGCCGTCCGAGCTCCAGCTCGCCCGTCGAGTCGACGCCAATGAAGAGGATGTCGGTGTCGGTCGGATGGAACGTAATGAAATCGCGGATGTATGTTTCGAGGCCGCCAACCTTTTCGCCGCGCGGATCGAACGGGTGGATCAGGCAGATCTGGTAGCGTGGCTTAATCCGGTTGGCATTTCGCGCCCGTAGCGCCAGGGTCAATGTTGAAGTCATGCCGCTTTCCTCATGCGTGCCTGGACGATTTGCGGAATGGTTCGCGCAACGAGGCGCGGAACAACTGTCATGCATTTGATATAGCGGGGGCCGAGCCGGCGCGGCTCGCGCAGCATGCGCCACGCCCATTCCATGCCGGTGCTGCGCGCGATAGCCGGCGCGCGGCTTTGCGTGCCGGCGATGAAATCGAGTGCGGCTCCGATGCACAACACGCCCGTTCCATCGAGTTCGTCGAGGCATCGCGCCGCGAACAGCTCCTGCCTTGGCGCACCCAGCGCGACGAAGCAAAGTCTGGCGCCCGAGGCACGAATGCGCTCGATCGCAGTATCGGCCTCGCTGGAATAGGGATCGAATCCCGGTCCCGGCGCAAAGCATCCCGCGATCTGCAATCCCTTGAATCGTTCCGATAGGCGTCGGGCCGTCATCTTGAGCGTGAGGTCATTCGCCCCTAGCAGAAAGACCGGGAGTCCTTTCTTGCGGGCTTCCGCGCAAACCGGCTCGACGAGATCGGCGCCGGTCGTGCGTTCGATTGTCACGCCCATGAGGCGGCTCAGCACGACAATGGGGAACCCGTCGGCGGTGACAAATCGGGCACGACGATAGGCCGCGCGAAAATTGGCGTGGTGTTGAAGCTGAACAACGTGGTCGAGATTGAGCGTGCAGACGCTGAAGTTGTCGCCATGTTGCGCGGCCGACACGATCGAAGACACGGCTTCCGGAAGCGAGGGAACATTGATCGTTATCCCATCGACAGTGAGGCTGGGCTGCAACTGCGCTGGTGGTTCCAACATGTCGACTCCTGCGGATGATGTAATCGAGAGACGTACTCGTGGGGGACTATCGGCAGACGCGTTGTTGCGCGGCGGGAACTACGTGCCGAAAATTTTCTCGACGGACATTCGTCACGAAATCGAACTAATGCGACGCAACGATGGCGATGCCGCGTTGCGATGGACGAGACATCGCGGCGAATCATTCACATCATGGAGATCAGCTATGCAGGAGTGGTCGAGGCGAGATGCGCTTGCTCTCATCGCAGGAGCAAGCATTGCTTCGTGCGGCAAGGAAGCATTCGCCGCACAGCCTGCGCAGAGTCTCGGCGTCATCGCAGCTCGTAACGGAATCGTGTTCGGCGCGGCTGCAGGTCCGGTGATCGACAAGGATCTTGCGTATCGCGAGCTGTATCAAACGCAGGTGCGCATCGTCACGACGGACATCGCAATGAAAATGGGAACCATCGCGCCGCAGCCGGGGCCGAAGCGATTCGAGAGCGCAGATCGTCTGCTGCAATTTTGTGCGAGTCACAACGTTCCGATGCGCGGTCACTGCCTGATCTGGAACGAATGGGTTCCGCAATGGATCAAGAGCATGAGCAGTGCCGAGCGTGAGAGGTTCTTCGATTCCTATATCGACGAAGTGGCTGCCCGCTACGTAGGCAAATTGCATTCATGGGATGTCGTCAACGAGCCGTTCTGGCCCGGGCACAAGGCGCCCGGCGGCTACCGGCTGGGTCCATGGTACGACACATTCGGTACCGGCTATGTGCGCCGCGCCTTCGAGCGCGTGGCGAGGATCGACCGAAAGACAAAACTGGTTCTCAACGAGGCGCAGAGCGAACGCGACGACGACGTCGGCCTCGCGGTGCGCCGCGGCCTGCTGCAACTGGTCGACGAACTGAAGCATGCCGGCGTGCCGCTGCATGCCGTCGGTTTGCAAAGTCACCTGCAGCCTCGCTATCCGCACGATCCCGGACGGTTTACCGAATTCCTTCATGCGCTCGCCGGACGTGGCGTCGAGATCTATCTGACCGAGTTCGACGTGCGCGACGACACGTTTCCGGACGACATCGCAGCGCGCGACGCCATGATCGCCGAGACGGCGGAGAAGTTCCTGACCAACGCGCTTCGGGTGCCGGCCGTCAAAATGGTGATCGCGTGGGAACTTGCCGATAACTACTCGTTCTATACCGACGCTGCAAAGAAGAAGGATCCGCACGCGCGCCGGCTACCTCGGCCGCTTCCGTTCGATTCGTCGATGCAGAAGAAGCCGCTTTGGTTCGCGATGGCGCGTGCGTTCGAGAATGCCAGAAAGTCGTAGGCGCCGATGGTGTCGAATGCGCTCACGCCCCTGAATGCTGTGGGCGTGGCCGAAGCATCCGCACCAGCGACGGTGCATAGAGCAGGGCAAGCGCTGCGAAATAGGTGGCAGCGCCTGCCGCAATGTGGGCCGCCAGAATCGGGATCGTCCGGGCCTCCGGAAATATCCGCAGCACGGCCGCCATGGCGATGGTGGCCAATACGATGCGCACGAGATGGCCGACCGGAAGGCGCAGGCCAAATCGTGTAAACCCGATTGAAAAACTCACGGTGGCGGCGGCCAGTGCCGCCAGCACCGTGGCGCCGGCGACGCCGGGTAGTCCCCATCGCGGCAGGAACAAGACGCTCAACACCACGGTCATCGTCGCGTCGATTGCGGCAATGGCCATCATCCAGCGCGTGCGGTTTTGCAGGAGAAAGACCTGGTCGCCGAAATGGGCGCGCAGGTTGCGGATTGCGCCGGCGAGCGTGGAAAGCGGCAGGATGGCGAGCGTCACCGTTTGGAACGGCGCTGCGATCAGGAGATGCACGATCTCCGTTCTCAGTATGATGATGCCGGCGAGGCTTGGCGCCAGGATTGCGACAAGGAGCGCGCTGTTGTTGGCGAGCTGGCGCATTCCGGCCTGGTCGCCGTGTTGCTCCATGCTCTTCACCGCCAGCGGGAACGCCGCTGCCGTCACCAGCATAGCTGCGACCGCCGCGGCCCGCTGGCCGAGGCCATAGCCGACGGCGAACAGACCGGCGGCAGCCACTCCGGACATTTCGTTGACGATGAAGCGCGATGCATTGAGGCCGACCCAGCCGAGCGCTCCGCCGATGATCAGCGGGATGCCGTAGCGCAGGGCGTGGACCACGATCTCCCGATCGATCGGCCACAAGCGGTGACCCCAGCCGATCCAGGGCAGGACGATGAGCGCGGCCGTCAGTTGCGCGGCCGCGTAACCCGCAAGTGGCCAATCCGGGGATTGGCCAAGCAGCTTGATCAACACCAGGCCCACGACAAATCCGACGGATGGCCCGAACACCTGCTGGATCGTGTAGACGCGGATCTGCTGCCGCGCGCGGGCGCGTTCACCGATGTAGAGGTTGAGCGACCGGGTTATCACATAGGCGATGGCGGCGAGCAGAAGGCCCGTTCCGGCGCCGGGCGCGATGACCAGATGCAAAATTCCGACGACGGCCGCGCTTTGCAACGCGAGGGACGCCAGCAAGACCGCGTTTTCGGTGCGATAGAAGCGCGGCGCGTCGTTGACGTCCTGGTAGCGTCCGAGGAAGCGCAGCGCAAATTGCGACCACCAGGCAAGAAAGCCGATCTGCAGCAATTCGTGCGTGGCCGTAATCAGCGTGATGACGCCGAGCGTGTGCTCGTCGACGACATGCGTCCACACGATCATCGCCAGAAGCTGGAACAGCGGTCCGACGAATTGCGCGGGCAGATAGAGCAAAGTGTGCTTCAGAAGCATCGCTCAAGCCCCCAGCCAGCGGCAGATTCGGGGCGAGGCGAGTTGCCGCACGGCGAGCAGCGCGGCGGCAGAGACGAGGGCCGTCAAGACGCAGGAAACGGCAAAGCTGGCGACGCCGCCGAGTTGGCGCAGCCCGGCGTGATCGCGCAGCGCCATCACGATGAAGATGTGCCAGAGATAGATGAAGTAGCTGCCCGAGCCGATCCACCCGAGTAGCGGGGAGTTCGGCTGGATGGCGAACAGCGAAACGCAGAACAGGGCCGCATAGAGGAAGAAGGCGGTCGAATCGTAAGTGGCGGCGTCGCCGAGGTTGAAAATGCGCACGCTGGCATAGAACAAATAGGCGGCCAGCACGGCGCCAAGGTGCGCACGGCGCATATCCTGTTCGAGCAGGTCTTTGAACATTGCGGTCAGCGCGCCAAGCGCGGCAAACGAGAACCAGAACGGAATGTCGCGCATGCGGATCTCGTCGAGCAGCGCCTCCGACGCGCCGAGCCTCGACATGGCGGGATCCAAATAACTGCCGGCAAGCAGGCCGCAGCCGATCGAGAGCAGCAGCAGCGTGGTGATTCGTTGCCTTGAAACGGGTTGTTCGTCCCCGCCGGCTGCATAAACGAGCCACAGACCGAGCGTGCAGCAGACATAGACGAAGACGTAATAGTAGACGAACACATATCCCAGCCCGAACCGGGCGAGCCCCGTGCCGATGCGATGGTCCATCGCCGGATTATGCAGGGCCATGTAGATGTAGGCGGCGGCGAACGCGATCGCGTAAGGGACCAGGGCTGCCTTCAACCGCTTTACCAGGGGGACGCGGCCGGAAAGCGCCGTGAGATATCCGGAAGCGAACAGGAACACCGGCACGCAGGGCCGCAGCGCTGCATCAAGTGATTTTGCCCAGATCGCGTCGAGCGGCTGCGGCAGCGAATGGATTCCGATCACCATCAAAATGGCGATGCCGCGCATGGTGTCGACGATGCTATCGCGGCTTTGGGCCGTTGCGCGCGAGACGCTCAGAGATTGCGGGCTTGCTGATACGCGTTCGACGACCGTCATCATGTGCTCTCCTGCCGCGTGATCGCCGGAGACGGCACATGTTTGAGGGCGCGGCGGTCGTAAGCTTCGGTCAGATATCGCCGCAGCGGCGTTTCGAACGTGCGCAGCGAGACGACGCTCGCAAATGCAAGAACGGTGATCGCCACTGGCGCCAGAATCAGCCGTTCATGCTCCGACAAGGAAAGCAGGCGCGATCCAAAGGTGATGACGACGGTCGCGACGGGAATATGCAGCATGTAACAGGAATACGTCAGCGCCGACCAGCGATCGAAGCCGAGCCGCGACAGCAGCGTCTCACGTCCGGCGCAGTCGGCCTGAATCGCAAGCATTGCGATGGCGTAGATCGCAAGCAGCGCGGTCGTCGTTGGCAGCAGGGAGCCGAGTACAATAAAACCCGCCAGCGACGTCGCCAGCGCGCCGGGCATCGCGGGCCAACGCGCGATCCGGTCGCGAAACAGATAGCCGGCCATACCGAGATTGAAGGCAGGCAGCGCCCTGAAGGCGCCGCCTTGGTTGATCCAGTCGGCCCAGGGTGCCGTTTCGGCAGCCGACGCCCAAAGGGAATTGGCAAGAGCGGCAAGGACCACGAGCGCAATAACCGCCTTCTTGCGACGTTGCGCAATCAACGCGACCAGCGGAAAAAGCAGATAGCAAAACATCTCCGCCGAGAGCGACCAACTCGGGAAGTTGAACGTCAGGCGCTCGCCAATGAACGCGTGAAGCAGCAGGAACTGCGCAGGCAGATCGGAAAGCGGATAACGGGCCGGGTTGTCCGTTCGGGCGGCGCCGAAATGGAGTGCGCCGGCAAGCGCCACATAGAAGGCGAGCGTGGCGAGATGCAGCGGATAGATGCGGGCGAGGCGGCGCCACAGGAAGCGGCCGATCGATGCGGCATCGTCGACGCGGCCAAAGTATTGACGGGCAATGACAAAGCCGGAGACCACAAAGAACAGGTCCACGAACAGATTGAAATGCCAGGTGTGCGCGACCATGAAACGGCCGACGGGCAAGTCCTTGAAGTAATCGGAATAGTGAAGGATCACCACGGCGCCGGCCGCGATGATCCGCAATCCATCCTGGTGCCTTGTGGCGCTGGTGTCATGCAAGGCGGCGGTACTCCGGAGTAGCGCTACCCTGGAGGTGGGCAAGGCGGGCAATCAGGCTGATGACGTTCTCGCGATCGCCGCGGGCCAGATCGTTCCAGCGCGTCAGATTTCGTAGTGCCTGCGCCACGTATCGGGCGCGCCAATCCTCGTTGGAGAGCGCAGCCGCAATCCGCGCGGCCGCCGCAGCAGGATCCGCGGTATCGATGTAGATGCCGGACTCGCCGAGCACCTCGCGAAAGATGGAGGCATCGGGGGCGATGATCGGCAGGCCGGCGTATTGCGCCTCCAGCAGCGGCAATCCCAGGCCTTCGTCATGGGAGGTGCAGATGAACAGATCGGCGGCGTCAAGCAGTTGATTGACACGGTCGGCGGACTGATATCCGTGCAGCGTAACGCCCGGCTGCTTCTCGAGGGCTTGCCAGTCGTTACCCCATCCCGGCCTTCCGACGATATCCAGCGTAGCGTCGGGAAATCCCTGCATGCGCAGAGCGTCGAGGACTTTCGCCGCCGCTCCAAAATTCTTGCGCGGCTCGACCGTGCCCAGCGTGATCAGCCGCAGCGGTTGGGGCCGCGCGCTCCGTTCGCCGCGCTGTCCGGGGTCGAGGCCGAACACGTTGCGCACCGCGGGACGATAAAGCGTCACTTCGGCATCGGGCCGGCAATGCGCGGCAAGTTTGCGCCTGGTATCGCCGGAGTTGGCCAGAAAGCGCGGATAGTGTCGCAGCGCGAGCCTGAAGGGACCGGCCATGTAAAGTCGCGCCCGCATGTTGAGCTCGGCGCGCCGCGTGATCAGGAAATCATCGTGGATATAGGGCAGCACCCGCGATGCGAACGGCCGCAGCAGCGGGCTCGGCGGAAAGCCGGGACAGAGCAGGATCGACGACGAAGCGGCGAGCCGCATCGGCAGGCCCAGGGTCTGCGTCGTCAGCATCTGGCGAAGACCCTTCGCCGTCACCGGCACGACATCGAGCGGCGCAAGCGCTGCGGCGGAGAACAGCTCCAGCGTAATGCGTTCGAGACCGGTGACGTGACGTCCGAGGTGGGTGTTGTCGACGTAGATGGCCATACGAAAGGGAATCCTAAAGTTTATGCCAGAACGGACCGATAGGTGACAGGCGCGCGGACTTGCGGGGGCACGGCGATGCGCCGCTGCTCGCGCGGCAGCAGGACCGAAATGAGGATGACGAACTGCGCAAGCTGAATGTTCTTCGACGAGAAGCTTACCGAACTCGCGGCGATGACGATGATCAGCAGCACGATCGCCCATGCAGCGGCGCTCGAACGGCGCAGCAATTCGACGAAGAAGCAGATCAATCCGATCGTCAGAACGACGGTGTGGATGAGGCCGAACTGGACGATGGCGGAAATCCAGAAGTTCTCGATGCCGTAGTTGAGGCCGAGCTGCGACTGCAACGCATTCACCCGGACCGGGTTGGGACCGAGGATCAGTTCGTTCCAATCGAAATGCGAGAGCAGGTTGAAGGTGGCGAAGCGCGCCAGCGCGCTGCCCTTATCAGAAGAGAAGCGCAGCAGCATCTTGTCGAAAATGCCGAGGTCGAGCGCGGCGAAGACGATGGCGCCTGCAGCGAACAGCACGCAGATGGCGAGAATGGCCGCGGGAAGCTGCGTTCGCTTTCCCTGTATCAGGCGCACCATCTCGAAGGCCCCGATCAGCCCGAGGACTCCCAGTACCGTGACCAGCGCCGTTCGGCCGCCGAACGCCATCAGCGATCCCAGGCAGAACGCGATCAAGGGCAGCCGCAGCAGGATCGGCGGACAAATCGCTGGGCGAAGCGCCAGCGCCAGCACGTAGCCGCCGACGATACCGGATGCCGTGAGCGGGTGACCCAGCAGCGCCGCCGAGCGCCATTCGCCCATCACCACGACGTCGCCGAGCGTCAGCGGGATCAGCCGATGGCCGGAGAAATATTCATAATATCCGAGCACGACATTCAGCAGGATCGTCAGGTGAATGGCCCAGGCTAGCGGGCGCCTTTGCGCCGGCGACAACTGCCACATCACCATCGCGATCAGGATCGGCAGCAGGAACGTGTCGATGATGACCGTGAACGGGCGTGCGAGCACGATGACCTGGACCAGCAGAAACAGCCAGCAGAGCAGATACGCCAGCAGCAGCTTCGACTCGGAAAACATCCGGTTGATCTCGCCGACCGGTCCGCGGCTGCGCATCAGCAGCAGGGAGAATGCCAGCAACGTGAAGTAAGTCACCGGGTGCAGCTTTTCTAAAAAATTTCCGCCCGACGTCAAATAGTGGATCTTCCAGTTGGTCAGCACGGAGGACGAGAGCGTGAAGGTCGCCATGACGGCCAGCAGCATCAAGCCGGTCGCGATCCGTTCGATGAACGCGTCGGCATTCGCGACGCGCCCACCCATAGGGGAAGCTGCCCGCACTGCCGGTGAAGCAGGGTGGCGCGGATGCACCCGTGCGACACCGGCCGATCCGTTCAACGGTCCGCGCGCTCTCACCGCGCCGCTCCGGCATGCAGGCCCGCGGTACCGTATGGCTTCAGGTAGGCCGAGCTGCGGTAATAGTCATAGAATTGCAGCCGGCTGAGATCGACGCGGGTGAGCACCGTTCCCATGATCCGGTCACTGACGGGGGACAGCAGGTCCATGGCATGGGACAGCACTTCGCGGGGGGTCTGGTCCCACGCGAGTGCCAGGATGATGCGATCGGACAGTTCGGCGAGCGCGCGGCCATCGACCAGGGGCACCAGCGGCGGCGAGTCGATCACGATCAATTCGTAGCGGTGGCGGAAATAATCGAGCACGTCGACGATCCGGTCGGAGAACATCAATTCGGTGATGAACTCGACCTGCTTGATCCTGGTCGACGGCAACACAGAGAGCCCGGTGCTTTGATCCACGAGGACGGCGTGTTCCGGGGCGACGTGTCCGATCGCGACTTCCAGCAGTCCGGCTTCGGTGCGCGGACACAGGGAACGGGTCACTTGTGGATTGCGGAGGTCCCCATCGATGAGCAGCGTTCGGATGCCAAGAGTCGCCAGCGACTGCGCCAGGTTGATGGCAAGCGTTGTTTTGCCCTCGCTGTCGAGCGCCGAGGTGACCTGCACGACCTTCACCGGCTGCGCCCGCATCGTCCGTTGCAGCGACAGGCGGACCGCGCGGATGGCCTCCGCGAAGAACGTGCCAGGCTCGTCGATCGCGTAACGCGTCAAAGGCGGCTGCAACGCCGGCGGCAGCAGTTTGGTGGTCTTCGGATCGTAGTTGTCCAGTTCGCTGCGTCCGCGCCGCGCGAGACGGGCCAGCTCTCGCGTGCCGATCAACGGAACCGCGGCAAGGGCCGGGACACCCGCAATGGATTCGGCCTGTTCGAGTGTCTTGATGCGGCCGTCGAGATAGTCGGTGAGGAAAGCCAGCACGCTGCCCGCCCCGAGCCCGAGCATCAGGGCAAGCCCCAGGATCAGCATCGTCTTGGGTGACGACGGCCTGATCGGGATGCTGGCCTTGGTCACGATCCGGGAATCCGGCATCTCCAGGCTCTCTTGCGCGGTGGTCTCCTTGGAACGCGCCAGATAGGATTCGTAGAGTGTGCGGCTGGCTTCGGCCTCGCGCTGCAGTTCGCGTAAGCGTACCTGCGCCTGGCCGGAGGAAGTGGACACGCCCTGGAGCTTGTCCAGGTTCTGCTGCAGGGATGTCTCGCGGGAACGCGCGACGTCGTAGTCGTGCTTGGTGCTGTCCAGTATCCGCCGGATTTCGTCGTTGATCAGCTTCTGCGTGTCGCGCCGCTGCGCCCGCACATTGGCGACGAGGGGATGACGCGCGCCGTATTTGCTCGACAGATCCGCCTCGTTCTTGGCGATGTCGGCATATTGCGTGCGCAGCTTGGTGATCATTTCCGAGGAAATGGCCGCGTTGATGCCGCCGGGATCGCCGCCTGATTTCGCGATGTCCTGGACCTGCTCGTATTTTGCCCGCGCCTCTGCCGTTTGCACGCGTGCGGCGATCAGCTTGTTGTTGAGGTCGGTGAGCTGCTGGTCGTTGAGGGTTACGCCCTGCGAGACCATCAGGTTGTTGGCGGAGCGATAATCCTCGACCGCTTTCTCGGACGCAACGACTCGCGACTTCAACTCCTCGATCTGGCCGTTGAGCCAGTTCGCGGCAATGCGCGTGGCGTCGTGTTTGGCGCGGACCTGCTCGTCGAAATAAGCGTCCGCAACCGCGTTGGCGATGGTTGCGGCCTTCTGCGGCGATTCCGAGTTGACGGCGATGTCGACGAGGAAAGTGGTGCCCTGCCTTGTTACCTTCATCCGTCTCTGAAGGATCTCGACCGACCGCGCCCTGGCGGCATCTTCGGCGCTTGCACCGTCGCCTGGCCCGCTGCTGCTGAACATGCTGAACAGCCGTCTGATCGGATCAAGCAGGCCCGGTTTGGGTTTGAATTCCGCATCCTCCGTCAGCTTCAGCTTGCCGACGACGCGCACCAGGATCGCAACCGACTGAATCAGCAGCGTCTGGCTTTCGATGGTTGCATCGTCGGTGCCGAAATTCGACAGCACGGACTGGTTGGTCTCGACGACATTGGCGCGGCGCGGATCGACCAGCACGGTCGACGTCGCCGTATATAAAGTAGTCGTGAGCATCAGATAGGTCAGCGCCAGCCCGAGCAGGACGGCGACCGGTAGTACCACCAGCCTGTAGCGACGGCGCAGGATGCGGCCCATCTCGCGCAGATCGACGGTCGGATACTGCCAGCTTTCCGCGGGACGAACCGGAGGCTCGTCGGGGACCACATAGGGCAGGTCAGAATTGCGCTGTAACATTCATTCCTACCAGGTGTTTGTCGAAGCTGAAGACGGGAACGTCGCTGTCGCGCTTGGTGTAGCGGTAGTAGGCGGAAACGGCGCCGAAGCGGTTGATGAGATATTTGACCCGCGTGTCTGATGTCAGCACGTTGTCCTTGCGGACCTGGCCGAAGAACCGGTCGTTCTCGTAACCGCCCGCCAGCGATACGATCACGTTGCGCCGCAGTTCGTAGTCGACGCCGAGTTGAACCGCATTCGCAAGCACGCCGGTGGCGCTGGTGTCGGAGGTCTGCGTGACGAGCTGTTCGGCATTGAAATGCACGTCGAGCAGGCGGGTGGGTCGCCATGTCAGCCGCGCACGATAGGAAGGACCTTCGACCATGCCGATCGACGGATCGTCGAAACGCTGTTGGACGTAACCGGCGCCGAATTCGCCGGTGACAAGGTTGCTCAGCCCGACGGTGATGCCGGACAGCGCGCGATAGCCCTGCGAATCCAGAGTATGGCCCGGCGTTCCCCTGATATCGCGCTGATTGCCTTCCACGCCGCCGAACCAGCCGAGGGTGGAAGAGATCGCATAATCGATCCGGCTGTGCAGTGCATAGATCTGCCCGTCGCGGGCATCCTGGTTGATGATGGTGCCGTCCTGCGCGCGCGTCGATTGGAAGTCGTAGGAGTCGGTTCGGAAGCCGATCGAGGTCGTCAGCCGGTTGAACTCCCTGCGCAACGTGACGTCGCCGGACATCAGGTTATACGGCGTTGGCGATATGGCGTTGCTGGGCGAACCGAGCGTGCCGACGCCTTCGTTCAGATGTGCGACCTGAAAGCTGCCCAGCAGCATCGTGTCTTTCGTAATGTCGAGCCAGCCGTTGCCCTTCAGGCTGCCATTGGTCTGGTTCAGGCTCGAATTCTGGCTGTAGAGCGTCTGCTGCGCATTCAGCTTCAGATCAACGCCATGCCGTCCCCATAATGAGTGCGCGCGAAGGGTGGGCTCGATCACCGCCGCGATGTCGGAACGCTTGGTGGTGTTCGAGGCAAAGACGTTGCTGTCGTAAAAAGTGCCGGCGGTCAGCGACGGGTTGAACATCCAGGAGCCGGCGCGAATGCCGACGGGTTCATAGCCAGGCTGTTGTCGCTTTTTCACCGGCATGTCCTCGGGCGGTATCTCTTCGCGGTTGTCCGGATCGGTCCTGTCCGGCAGCGATGACGGCTCAAAGATTTTCTGCGCGTTCCAGGGTGAAGCGAACTCTCCGCTGGTCCACGGAATGGCTTGTGCATTCGCGGACGATCCGAGACCGAGCAGGATGACTGCCGCCGGAGCGGGCAACAGGTTGAAGCTGAAGCGGCCGGGCACGCCTATGGAATGCGATCGCTCTCCGCGTCGCTCAGATGTATTCTGCGATGCAGACTCGAATCCCATCACCCATCCCTTGCGGGAACGCGAAGGCGGCGAACACTTATCGGGCGAGGCCCATCGCTCAAATAATGATCGTCGACTGCGCATAAGAACGGCAGGCCTCATACTCGGTACGCTGGCGCAAGGTTTTTGAGTTGTGAGATTGAAGTGATGCGCTCGCTTGCAACGCGCCTTGCCGGAAAAAGTTTTCCTCGCGTCGCAAAATATTTCGCATCTGCAAAATGCGAACTGTGACAACAGCGCAACATGCGCCATCATCCACTCATGAGCGGCATCACCTCACCTGCAATTCCGAAACGCTAGAAGTAGCGCTCCGGAACCCTAATATTGTCGCCGGGATAGACCGGAACGGGAGCATCGAGAGGGTGAGTCTCTTCCACACCTGCACCTGCACGGCGGAGATAGACCTTGCTTTCGTTGGCGCGGTACGTGAATCCGCCGGCGCTTGCGATCGCGTCCATGACCGTCAACCCATTGCGGTATGGATATTCGCCGCTCTTCTTCACCTCGCCGAGGATGTAGTACGGGCGATACTGCGCGATCTCGACGTTGACGCGCGGATCGCGCACGATTCCCTTTGCAAGCGCGGATGCTATCGCTTTTTCAAGCTGCCGCGTCGTGGCGCCTGCAGCTTTGATGTGACCGGCGAGCGGAATCGAAACTTGACCGCCGTTGTCGATTTCATACTCGCCGGTGATGTCAGGTTCGCCGTAGACTTTCAGCCTGATTCGATCGTTCGGGCCGAGAACGTAACGGTCCGCAGACGCTGCGGATGGTGGCGTTTGTGCTGAAGCACGAATTGAAAATCCGGCACTGATGCCGGCAACTACAAGGACGAAGAGAAGAGAGGGAAGCGTCGGGCCGGCGCTGAACGACCGTTGCTGCATGGCTGCATCTCCATGAATGCACGTAACAGCCGCGGATCATATGGAAGCAAAAACGGCGAAAGAATGTGATGACGAAGTTCCATGTGCCCAATATGCGCGCACGCGTTAACGAAACGTTGCATGCGAGTCACAGGAAGAGAATCGCTGATCCTTCAATCGCAATGCAGGTCAACGTTCCCGTCCGCCACGCAGCAGTATCGATGTTGATTCGGTTATGTCTGATATCCGGATGCGGCACGGGCGTATGGCCGTGCACGATGAATTGTTCGTGATCCCGCGTACAGTCCAGGAATGCATCGCGAATCCACATCAGGTCGTTGGGATCCTGATGCTCGATCGGGACATCCGGACGAATGCCGGCGTGCACGAACAGGAAATCGCCGCACCTGAATTGATTGCGCAAGCACTGCATGAACAGTTGGTGCGTACGCGGAAACGCGTCGAGAAAGCGGCGATGCACGTCGTTCGCCGTCGCGGTTTCGTCATGCAGTTCAACGCCATACGATGCAAGCGTCTGCATGCCGCCCAGCTGCAGCCAATATTGCAAGATGGCCGGATCCTGAAGGAACCCTTCCATAACGGCCTCGTGGTTGCCGCGCAGACATACCGCGTGGTGGTTAACGAGTCTGACTGCGAGCAGGTCGATCACCGTCTTGGAGTGTGGTCCGCGATCAACATAATCGCCGAGATAGACTTCGATTGCGCGCGCGATCGGTCTCCGCCTTATGTCATCGTCGATGCGTGCAATGATCTCGCTCAACAGGTCGGCACGCCCATGAATGTCGCCGACTGCATAGATGCGTGTATCGGCAGGTGTTGAAGCGTTAACGGAGCGTGAAGGTCCCGCAGACGTTCGGTGCATGGTGTGCGATGTCGATCATGGAACCGCGCGGCGGTCAATCCATGACACCATACACCGAGACGCAGCCACAAGTAATAGATTAGAAAACGAGCAGGCCGATCAGGGTCACGATCGCAATCCACGCAGCTGCGTTCGCGATGATGATGCGGTTCCTCAGCCTGCGATCGGGCGACAATGTACCGTGCGGCACCAGCGCACGGCTGTGCAGACGTTCGGCCATCATGGGCGCCTCCCTGGAAGCGTTCCGCAAGGTGGACGGCTCGCGAATCGCTGCCGTCTCTGTTTTCTTTCCAAACGTTGCGATCACCGCACCAGCCGTGCGCCTCAATCACCACCAGTCGTCAGGCTGCAGAGGATCGCTTGGCTTTCGACTTAACAAAACAACGACGAGACAGGCATTTGTTGCCCGTGCAGCGACGCTACATTCACCGAGAAACGAACAATGGATTTTGTTCCGCGCTTTTCGATTATGCATGGCAGCCTCGAGTCACGCGCAGCTCATTAACCAGGCAAATCGAGACTAAGCATCTCCGAACAAATCGGAATATCGCGTCGCACAAATCTCGTTAACGATTCAGTTCCGCCGTGATGCGGCACCGCTTTCGCATTTGCGCCAAACTTCGCTCAAAATTCTGGAAAGTCTTAGCGGCCGCGAAGTGCGGACGTTCGCTGCTGCGAAATCGTCGCGCTCGCTGTCGAGTAACGCCACGCGTTCGATTCACAGCCCGGTTCCCGCAGAGAGGAGAGTCATGGCCTCCATCGTGACAGCCAACTTCGATCGGAGCGACGTTGCGCCGAGGAGCAACGTTACGCCGATTCGAAGAGAGCGAACTGAGATATCAGTCCGTCCTGTCGAATTTGCCGGCGGCGGTACGCATGGCGCGCATCGAGCCCGCCGGCGCTCGCGCCGAAGGGCGCGAAACGAACCATCCTCGTCGATTGCAAAGCGTGTGTTCGATATTGCTGCGGCAAGCGGCGCATTGCTGTTCTTCGCGCCGCTCCTGATCGTCATCGCAGTTGCGATAAAGCTGACGTCACCGGGCCCGGTGTTGTTCTTCCAGTATCGATACGGCTATCGCAACCGCCGCTTCAAGATCTACAAGTTCCGCACCATGCGCGCGGATGCGGGCGATGTACGCGGCGTAAAGCAGACGGTTCAGGGCGATGCGCGCGTGACGCCGGTGGGGCGAATTCTGCGCAAGACCAGCCTCGACGAAATTCCGCAATTGATCAACGTGATCAAAGGCGATATGTCGCTGGTTGGACCGCGGCCGCATGTGCCGGGAATGCTGGCGGCGGATCTGCCCTACGAACACCTCGTGCCTTATTATTTTCAGCGGCATACGGCGCGGCCGGGCATTACCGGGCTCGCGCAGGTCAGCGGCTGCAGGGGAAGCACGGCCGAGTTCGGTCCTGCGGTTTCGCGGATCGATTACGATCTCGTTTATATCGAGAGGTGGTCGCTGCGCATGGACATCATGATCATCATCCGCACGATCCGCAAAGAGTTCCTGTCCGGAAGCGGATTCTGACCGACCACCGTCGCAATATCGAAGGACCATGCAATGTCGATGATCGCGCCGCGCGGCCGTATCGTACCCGTTCTCCTGTCCGGTGGCGCCGGCTCGCGGCTGTGGCCGCTTTCGCGCGAGACCTATCCCAAGCAACTGCTCTCGCTGCTCGGCGAGAACACCCTGCTGCAGCAAACGGCGCTACGGGTCGACGATCGCTCGCTGTTTACCGACCCGATGGTGATCGCAAACGCCGAGCATCGGTTTGCGATCGGCGAGCAGTTGCGCGCGGTCGGCGTCGATCGTCCGACCATCGTGCTCGAGCCGTTCGGAAGAAACACCGCTCCTGCGGTTGCGGTTGCGGCCCTGCTCGCCAGCGAAGCGGATCCCGACGCGGTGATACTGGCGATGCCGGTCGATCACTGGGTGCGGGATCACGCCGCGTTTCGCGCCGCCATATCGACGGGCATCGCGGCCGCGCGCTACGGCCGATTCGTTCTGTTCGGCGTGCGGCCTTCGTCGGCAGCGACCGGATTCGGCTATATTCGGATGGGCGATGAGCTGGAAGCCGCTTCTCCGATTCGTAACGTCGCCAGCTTCGTCGAGAAGCCGGATCTGGTCACGGTCGAGCGCCTGCTGGCCTGCGACGAGCATGTCTGGAACAGCGGGATATTTCTGCTGCCGGCACGTCAGTTCATCGACGAATTGGCGCACCGGGCACCCGAGGTCCTGGCCGCCTGTCGCAAGGCGCTGACGGGCGCAACCCGCGACCTTGATTTTCTCCGGCTTGATGAGCGCGCTTTCGAGGCCTGTCCGAGCATCTCGATGGACTACGCGATCATGGAGAAGACCGACAACGCGGTGGTGGTTCCCGCCACGTTCGACTGGAGCGATGTCGGAAGCTGGTCGGCCCTGTGGTCGATGGCGGAGAAGGATACGTCTGGCAATGTCGTGATCGGCGATGCGGTAGTGGAAGATGCTTCGGGTTGTTACGTGCGGGGCGACGGGCAACTGGTCGCGGCGCTCGGCGTCGAGGATCTCGTCATCGCCACGTCGCCGGACGTGGTGCTGGTGACCAGCCGGAAACGCGACCAAGACGTCGGAAAACTGGTCGAGCGCCTGAAAGCAAGAGGCCATCGCTCGGCCACGCAGACCCACAGCGTCCATCGCCCCTGGGGATACTATCAATCGATCCATGCCGGGGAGCGGTTTCAGGTCAAGCGCATCACCGTCAATCCCGGCGCCAAGCTGTCGCTGCAGAAACATTATCATCGCGCCGAACATTGGGTGGTGGTGAACGGCACCGCGATCGTTACGCGCGACGACGAGGAAATCCTGCTGCGCGAGAACGAGTCGATCTTCGTACCCTTGGGATGCATGCATCGTCTGGAGAACCCCGGAAAGGTTCCCCTCAACCTGATCGAGGTCCAGTCGGGCACGTATCTCGGGGAGGACGACATCGTCCGCGTGCAGGATATCTATGACCGCGTTTGAGGTGTGGTGGGTTGGGAGGCAGCATCCGCATCGAGGGCGAGGCACGCCGCAACGAGGCGTGCGCGCGCTACGTCAAGGGAGGCAGCAATGAACACAAAACAACACGTCAAAGAGCTGGTGAAGGATGCGTTTCCCTCGATATGGCTGCAATGGCACTTCATGAAGCGCCCCAAATCGGCGGAGCGGGAACTGTCCTATCTCGACAAGGTCATTCCCGACGACGCGGTGACGGTCGACGTCGGCGCAAACTGCGGCCTCTACACGCGGCGGCTGGCGCGCCTTTCCCGGCAGGTCCACGCCTTCGAGCCTTCGCAGCAGATGGCGAGGTTGTTGCGCCGAACCTCGGCGCGCAATGTGAGCGTCCACGAGATCGCGCTGTCGGATCATGACGGCGATGCCGAGCTGTTCATCCCGCAAGGCGAAGATGGCTTAGTGTACGGCCTTGCCTCGCTGGAGGCGCGAGCCGATTCTTCGGCGAAGCTCGTTTCCGCCCATGTGCCGATCGCGCGGCTCGACGCTGTCATCGACCAGGACGTGGCGTTCGTAAAGATCGACGTCGAAGGCCACGAGTTGAATGTGCTGAACGGTGCCGTCGAGCTTCTGGAGCGCTGCCAGCCGGTATTCCTGGTCGAGGCCGAGGACCGCCACCGCGCCGAGGCGACCCGCTCGGTGTTCGAATTCTTCCGGAACAAATCCTATCGGGGGTTCTTCCTGAAGGACAACGACGTGATTGGAGTGGAACAGTTCGATTCCCGAAGGCTTCAGGATGCCGATGCGCTGCGGCCGGACGGCGGCCGCAAGAACGGACAGTTCTACGTCAACAACTTCTTCTTCTTTCCCCGTCATCTCGACGGCGAATCGATATTGAGCAGCTAGCTCGCTGCTTCACCGCCTTCCCGCCGGCGCGGCCTTGGGCCGCGCTGCTTTTCAGACAGGAACCGTAATGCATATAGCGATGATTGGCGCCGGCTATGTCGGGCTGGTGTCAGGGGCGTGCTTTTCCGATTTTGGCCATCAGGTCGTCTGTATCGACAGCAATGCGGAGAAGGTTGCGAGCCTCGACAACGGGGAGATGCCGATCCACGAACCTGGACTGGCCGAACTGGTGGCGCGAAACGTCGGCCAAGGCCGCCTTTCATTTTCGAGCGATCTGAAATCGGCCGTCAGCGGTGCGGAAGTGGTGTTCATCGCGGTAGGCACGCCGTCCCGCCGCGGCGACGGCCATGCTGATCTTTCCTATGTCTATGCGGCGGCGCGCGAGATCGCCGGCGTGCTTCCCGACCAGGCGGTGGTGGTCACCAAGTCGACGGTCCCGGTCGGGACCGGCGACGAGGTCGAGCGCATCATCCGCGAAGAAAATCCCGACGCCAAAGTTGCTGTCGTTTCCAATCCCGAATTCCTGCGCGAAGGGGCGGCGATCCGCGACTTCAAGCATCCCGACCGGATCGTGATCGGAACGGACGACGCGCGCGCCCGCAGCGTGATGGCCGAGGTGTACCGGCCGCTCCACCTCAACGCGTCCCCGATCCTCTATACCGATCGCCGCACCGCCGAATTGACGAAATACGCCGCCAACTCCTTTCTCGCCACCAAGATCGCCTTCATCAACGAGATCGCCGATCTCGCCGAGAAGGTCGGCGCCAATGTGCAGGAAGTGGCGCGCGGGATCGGGCTCGATAACCGGATCGGGCAGAAATTCCTGCATGCGGGGCCGGGCTTCGGCGGCTCCTGCTTTCCAAAGGACGCGATGGCGCTGATCAAGACCGGTCAGGACAACGAAGCGCCGGTGCGCATCGTCGAAACGGTGGTCGCCGTCAACGACCAGCGCAAGCGGGCGATGGCGCGCAAGGTCGCGAATGCGTTCGGCGGCAACATCAGGGGCAAATCCATTGCGGTGCTCGGCGTAACGTTCAAGCCGGATACCGACGACATGCGCGACGCGCCGTCGATTCCGCTGATCACCGCGCTGCAGGACATGGGAGCCGACGTGCGCGTTTTCGATCCCGTCGGCATGGAGCAGGCGAAGAAGGTGTTCGAGAACGTTACTTTCTGCGATAGCGCCTATCGTTGCGCGAAAGGATGCCACGCGCTCGTCATCGTCACGGAATGGGAGCAGTTCCGGGCGCTGGATCTCAAGGAATTGTCCACCATCATGGCCTGTCCCGTGATTGTCGATCTGCGCAACATCTACTCTCCGGAGGAGGTGAGGCGAAACGGTTTTCTGTACTGCGGCGTGGGGCGGCCGAAATCGGTGGCGTACTGACAAGCATGAGCCGTCATGACATCGGCTGGTGGAGGATGCACGCATGATGCCGGATCAAGCAATTCTGGTAACGGGAGCCGCGGGCTTCATCGGATTTCACGTGGCGCAACGGTTGCTGCAGTCGGGCCATCGCGTGGTCGGGCTCGACAACCTCAATTCATACTACGATCCGCAACTGAAGGCAGCCCGGCTCGCGATCCTGCGCAACGATTCGCGTTTTCAGTTTGAAGAGCTGGACGTGGCGGATCGCGTCGCGATACCGGCGCTGTTTGCGCGCCATCGGTTTCCCGTCGTCATCCATCTGGCCGCGCAGGCCGGCGTGCGGTATTCGCTGCAGGATCCGCACGCTTATGTCGACGCCAATCTGGTCGGCTTCACCAATGTCCTGGAAGGATGCCGGCACCATGGCTGCCGTCATTTGTTGTTCGCATCCTCGTCGTCCGTTTACGGGGCCAACAGGAAGTTGCCCTTCTCGGTGCATGACAATGTCGATCATCCGATCAGCCTTTATGCCGCGAGCAAGAAGGCCAACGAACTGATGGCCCATTCGTACAGCCATCTTTACGGAATTCCGTGCACTGGCTTGCGCTTCTTCACGGTGTACGGCCCGTGGTATCGGCCCGATATGGCGCTGTTCGTGTTTGCGGACGCGATCGTTCGCGGCGATCCGGTCAAGTTGTTCAATGGCGGCCGGATGCTTCGCGACTTCACCTATATCGATGACGTGACGGAGGCTCTGGTCCGCCTGATCGATCGCGCGCCGCAGGTCGGGCAGCCCGGGCCCGGGCTGGATGGAATTCAGGACCCGGGGTCGAGCATCGCCCCTTGGCGCATCTACAATGTCGGCAACAACAAGCCGCAGGAATTGATGCTCGTGCTCGATATCCTCGAGCGGGAGTTGGGCCGCAAGGCCAACAAGGAACTGCTGCCCATGCAGCCGGGCGACGTGCCGACCACCTATGCCGATGTCGATGACCTCGTGCGCGACGTTGGCTTTCGCCCGGCAACCCCGATCGAGGACGGCATCCAGAGGTTCGCGGCCTGGTATCGCAGCTATTACGAAGCAAACCAGGCGTTGGCCGCATCCTAGAGCCATTTCGGTTCTGATTGAATCAGAACCGGGCTCTAGGTTTTCGTTTTGACGCGCGAACCGGTGTCCACTTCGCTGGAAAACGCTCTAGATGTGGAGCCTCAACAGGTTGTTCCCGGTTAGACCGAGTCTGCTGATGGGTGGCTTTGATCCGATACTGCCATGAGGTCTGTGCCAATTGTAGCGGTAAAGCCAGCGTGGCAGTTCGGCGGCGCGTTCGTCTGAGGTGTCGTAAGCGCGGGCATAAGCCCACTCGCGCAGGCTTGTCTGGATGAAGCGCTCAGCCTTGCGGTTGGTCTTGGGTGTGTAGGGCTTGGTACGGATATGCTTGAGGCCGAGACGCTTGCAGGCTGTTCGGAACGCAAAGGATTGGTAG
>NZ_AXAU01000042.1 GCF_000472965.1 Bradyrhizobium murdochi
CTGCAAGTCCTCGCCGCGATGATCGCTTACCTGTTGCTGCGCATGGCCGCGCACGCCAACTGCATCACCATGCTGCCGCTCAGGCTGGCCGAACTCGTCAGCCAGTTCCTGTTCACCCGTCGATCCATCGCCACCATCGACAAGCCCCCACCCATCAATCCCAGCATTCGCAAACCTCCAACCTCCCCAAACCAGATGGAGTTCTGCTATGGCTGATCTTCCCCGGACAGCCCTGCCCGCAAGGGGGGAGGGAACCCTTCCGCCGGTACGTCCCTGACTAATGCTAAGCAGCCGAGGACACGCAAAAGACGCTACATTCTTGCCGGGGTGAGCATTTGCCAAAGCTCCATCAAAACAGACGAGCGGTATGACGCCTCCCCACGGCCATCTTTTTGGCTGACGACACCGAGGATTGCTACTAGGACACGGTCAATTCCGCCGCTTCAGGGAACTTCACATGCGCGCGCTCCCTCTTCTCCTGCTCGGTCTGGCGATCGCCTCCCCTCACCTCGCCTTCGCTCAGATGAAACTGCAGCCCAAGACCGCGCCGGGCGCGACCGAGACGCGCTATTTCACCGCGATCGATGGGCTGATGGACGGCAATGCCGATGTCATTCTGAAGGAAACCCGCCAGGGCAAGAACGTCACCGCGGCTACCCTCGACGTCTGCTACCCCGCCGCAAAGGGTGCCGACCGCAAGGACCGCTTCGTCGCCAACCTCGCCGTCAGTGGCCAGAACCTGACCGGCACCACGCAGAGCCTCGGCGACAAGCTGCCGGTTACCGTCAAGCTGGTGCGCAAGGCGGTCGGCGACACCTTCGAGTTCCGCGGCCAGATCACGATCGGCCAGACCGTGACCGAAGTGACCTCGACCGACAATTCCGATCTCAGCGAGAAGGAATTTCTGGACAACCAGACCAGCGACGACGGCATCACGCCGGCGCCGAAGGATTTTACCGACGTCTCGCCGGAAGCGATCGGCGTGCGGGTCAAGCTCGATGCCGCACTGGATTTCCTGAAAAGCCTGAAGGGCGAGGCCGTCGAGGTCGGGCTTTCCAGCCTTTCGATCTCCTGTGATGCGCTGCGCGCCGGCGAGCAGACCATCAACCTGACGGCCGATCCGGAGCGGGCCGCAGCGCTGATCGCGAAGGCGAAGTCGATGCCCGGCGTGGTTGCCGCGGGATGGACCAGCGGCAGCATCGAAATGGACCGCACCATCCGCTTTGCCGCGGCCGAGTGGCGCGACGGCGACAAGATCAACAGGGACAAGATCGCGTCCGCCATTTCAGGCGTGCTCGCAAAAACGCTTGCCGCCAAGCCCGCAGACACCGAGTGGGACGCCAACACCGGAAAACTGACGCTGAGCTTCAAGCGGCCGAGCCCGATCTATCCCGCGCTCGCGCTGACCGAAACTGTCGAGGTCACCGCGCTGACCTCACCGGATAAACCCGGCGCCACCGATCGGCTGTTGCTGTGGATCTCGAGCCCGGTGATCACGACCGCAGATGAAGGCGCCGGCCCAAAACTGAATTTGTCGGAAGAATCCACCGGCGACGAGGAAGGCGGCGAGCCAAAGGACGACAACGGCTCGCTCGAAGCGCTGGCGAAAGAGTTCAAGGGCCAGCGCTGGGACGCGGACAAGAGTGTGTGGAAGTAGGGCGGTGCCGAGTATCAGAAGTGCGTGACGGTATTAACCGCTTCACGCCCCAGTAACGATGATTTCGTACCGTAGCTGAGCCCCTAGGGCCGTCACCGCTCGAAAACTAGCCGGCTATCTCGGGGTTGATGGCATGGCCGAGGAATGATGGTCGACGATCAGCCAACGCTGGCCGTTCTTGACATAGGTGAAGCTGTAGCGCGCGGGCAATGTCTTCGTCTCGCCATCCTTCACATAAGAAAACGTGTAGTAGCCGGTATTGACTGCTGCATTCCCGTACACGCGGATGAGTTGATCGCCGAAGGTTACCTTGAGGCTGGGCAGAACCTTGAAGGCGCCCACGAAATAGTCTCGTAGCGCCGCCCGGTCGGAGCGCACGGTCGGCGACAGTGTGCCCCAGAGCACGGCATCGTCCGAATAGAGCGGCAGCACCTTTTCGGGATCGCCTTCGTCAAGAGCCTGGCCCATCCCGACGTCGCCGCCGCCACTTCCGCTTTCGGCTCGGCTAAGGCGCTGGAGCCAAACGACAACACCACCATGCACAGGGCAAGTGCTGCGTTCGCCAATTTTGGAGAAGATTGCATGACATCCTCCCTTGCGAATACCGTGCAGACAAGTGTCCGCTTGAGACGGCCTCTTGCAATGCAAGCGGCTATTGTTTGCGCGGATCGTCAGCCGGATTGATGTAATCGATGCCACCAGGGCCGATAAATTGGACTTGAAGTATCCCTTCCTCGTTTCCGGTCCAGGCGTAGTGCGGGTGTCTTGCGGGGTACACCCATAGCGAGCCTGGCTTCAGGAGGTCACCCTTCTTTTCGAATTTTTCACCATGGCTGCTGCCAATGTCACCACTTATGACGGTAACGACTTCGGAATAGGGATGCGTATGCGGAGGCATCTGGAAGTTAGGTGGAAACTTGATGCGCAAGACGACAACCTCGCCCGCTTTCGTCGGATCACCGACCAGGGTCGCAATCTGAACGCCCTTCGGAAAGGCTGGATTATCCTTCCAGGTGAGCGTATCGGGCATCACCCGGACCTCGGTATTTTGGGCCATTGCCGGAATGGAGAGCGCAATCAAGCTGGTCGCCGTTAGCAGCAACTTTTTCATGCGAGTTCCTCCCAAGCTGTATGCAGCAAGAGACGCAAATCGCAATGGGCGGTCAGTTATGGGAACTGGAGTGAAGCCTCGCGCCAGAACGTTGCGTGCGTCACACCAGAAAAACTACATCATCAGCGAAGGGCGAACCACAAGTCAGAGATGCTGACTTAATAGGCTACCAAAAAGGTCGGTGTCCGCTTTGGGTCCTTCGCGTCGTACGACGACGCTAATGACCCAGACGAACATCTTCCTGTCAACCGAGCTCGCTGCAGCACTTCGTTCGCCAGGTTGTTAAGACTCGATTCAGTTTAAAGGAACATCATCGGCTAGCTGAATGTGGGCCAACGCCATGCACAACCGCGAGCCAAGTACCGTCGAAAGCATCTTGTCGGGGAATGTGGTTGACGGCCGAGGGCCGGAGCAGCCGGCGAACTCGTGGGATTTTCTCGTGCCCGATCGCGATGGCGTATTGGTGGTGCGGGAGTCATTTCGCGACCGGGCGCGCAACGCGTTGCTGGTCACCGTCGCCGTGGCGGCAAGCTTTGGATTGGGATGGGCCGGCGGCCTGAGTTGGCCCGAGTTGGCAGGCACGCTCGGCCTTGAAGCCGTTGCGCAGAAGGAAGCACCCTCGCCGCGTATTGCTGAAGCACGGTCGAGCGGCAAGGTTGAAGGCACCCGGAAGACCGCATCCGCCTCCGACTCGCCCGCCATCGTCGGAAGCATTCCCAAGCCGTCCGCCGTGTTGTCGGCCGGCGCACGCCCTTCTGCGGGCCCGGCCTCCCAGGCAAATGTGGGCCCCTCGGCGATTGCGATGCGGCCACAGCCTTTGGTGGCGGCGCCGGAAACGAAGCCGACCACCATTTCCGGCTGGACGGTTGTCGATGTTCGGGATGGCACCGCCGTTCTCGAAGGTCCCGACGGCATCAGGATGGCCGCACGCGGCGACACCATTCCCGGAATCGGACGCGTCGAATCGATCGTGCGCTGGGGCGGCCGCTGGGTCGTTGCCACCGCCAGCGGCCTCATTGCGACCCCCTGACTGAATTCCCGACCTAGTTCGTGTTGATGCGGAAGCGCAGCGTTTTCGTGCCGACGAACGACACGAAATCGCCCTGCCGCTTCCAGGTGCCGGCCTCGGCCAGCGCCGCGATCAATTCATCATCCTGCTGCGCGCGATCCGGTGGACAGGGCCGGTTCTCCATCGCGCCGGGAACGAAGATCACGGTATTGCCGGCCACCGAGAACTGGCCCTTGCCGCCCTTGCACCAGAGTTCCAGCACCACCTCGCCCTTGTCGCCGATCTCGAGATTGGGAATCCGCTTCGACCCGCGCTGACGATCCACGTCGAGTGTCATTTCCGAGCCGAACGGAAAGCCGTTCTCGGCCCTGACCGGGCTGAGATGAAGTGCTGCGGTGATCAGCAGAATTGATGCCGCCGGCTTCGACATGCGCGCGAATGAAATCATGCAACCCTCGAAATATCGATCCCCCACCACCGCGCGCCGTTCTATTGAACAATGACATGATTGGCTAGGGCGGCGCACCAAAATCCGACCTCCGCTCCCGGCCGCCGCCCTAAAGCACGTGGCGGAATAGGCCGATCGGTCGTACAGTATACCGTGGTTGGATTGCGGCCATGGTGCAAGAGCGGCCAGTCCGGATCAAGCGCAGGCTGTCGGCGATTTTGGCCGCCGACGTGGCCGGCTATTCGCGTCTTATGCACAACGACGAAGAGGCAACGCACGCCAGACTGACAACGCTCCTCGCGGGTAGCGTCGAGCCCGCAATTGCTGAGCACGGTGGCCGGATCGTGAAAAATACCGGCGATGGGCTCCTGGCGGAGTTTCCGAGCGCGGTCGAAGCGGTTCGAGCTGCTGTGCAGTTCCAGGCCCGCATCAAGGACCTTACAATCGATGACGTGGAAGATAACCGCATCGCTTTTCGCGTGGGCATCAATATCGGCGACGTGATCGTCGAACCACATGACATTTTTGGAGATGGCGTCAACATTGCGGCTCGGCTTGAGGGCATCGCAGAACCCGGCGGCATCTGCATCTCGTCTTCTGCCTACGATCACGTCCAAGGCAATATCCGGGCTGAATTCGCCGATCTGGGCGAACAAAACCTCAAGAATATTGCGCGTCCGATTCGGGTTTTCCGAGTCATAGACGGTGCAGTCCCACGAAAATCCACGCTGTCACGCCCCGACAAGCCCTCGATTGCGGTGCTGCCCTTCCAGAATCTCAGTGCCGACCCCGAGCAGGAGTATTTGGCGGACGGCGTCGTGGAAGATATCACGATTGCGCTGTCGCTCTTCCGTTGGCTGTTTGTGATCGCGCGAAACTCAAGTTTCACCTACAAGGGCCGGACGGTCGATGTAAGGCAAGTCGGTCGCGAACTTGGAGTACGCTACGTCCTCGAAGGTAGCGTGCGCAAGGCGGGCAACCGCATTCGTATCGCGGGCCAACTGATCGACACCGAAACCAGGGCACATCTCTGGGCGGGCCGATTTGAGGGTGCGCTCGAAGATATATTTGATCTCCAGGACCACGTCACCGAGAGCGTCGTGGGTGCGATCGCCCCCAAGCTGCAGCGTGAGGATATCAAGCGGGCCAACCATAAACCAACGGAAAATCTGGCAGCCTATGACTACTACCTGCGCGGACTGGCCAGGCATCATCGGGGGTCGATGGAGACAAATCATGAGGCTCTCCAGCTCTACTGCAAAGCGATCGAAGTCGATCCCAAGCTGGCTTGTGCTTACGGTATGGCAGCATGGTGCTACATTCAGCGAAAGGCGCGCGGTTGGATGATTGAACATGTACAGGAGAGCGCCGAAGCTACCAGGCTTGCCCGGAAAGCAGTGCATTTGGGTAACGACGACCCGGTTGCATTGTGTATGGGCAGCTATGCTCTTGCCTTCATAGCGTACGAGTTCGACACAGCCGTGGCGTTCATGGATCGGGGACTGACAGTCAATCCGAACTATGCGACAGGGTGGATACTTAGCGCGTGGTTGAGGGTATGGAGAGGCGAGCCTGACTTGGCACTTGAACACGCCGCGCATGCCTTGCGTCTGAGTCCGCTCGATCCCGCAAGCATGCACGGAGCCGCGGCTTATGCTCACTTTCTGTCAGGTGATTACGACATGGCATCATCCTATGCCGAATCGTCGATGCGCGACAATCCAGTTCTCCTGCTACCAGTATGCGCATATGCGGCAAGCAATGCGCTTGCTGCACGGCTTGAACCTGCACAGAAAGGCGTGGAACTGGCGCTGAAACATAATCCCGGTCTGCGCATTTCGAACCTGAGAGACCTGGCAGCATTCCGCCGAGATCAGGATTTCGCCATGTTCGCCGACGGTTTGCGAAAAGCCGGACTTCCAGAGTGAATGTGAACGCGACTGAATAAGCCGAAATTCGAGCCGGCGAGGCGTCTGTTCTGATGATTCCCAAATGCCCCTCCGACGAAAAATCCCCGCGGCACCGGCCGCGGGGATTTTCGGCTGACCCTCGACGCACCTATTTCAGCACCAGCATTGTGAACGGATAGACGCGGGCCTGCAGCGTCACCAGCGCGCCGACAAGGCAGGCCAGCACGATGGAATGCAGGAAGACGTAGCGAAGGATCGGGCCTTCGAGGCGCGGATCGACATGCCGGCGGGCATGGTGAAGATGCCTGTCGTGATGATGTTGGCTGTAATCAGCACAATGATGGCCGCCAAATGCGCCTTGACCTTGCCTCTGGCAATCAGCACCAACAGCGTGACGACAGGCACGGCGGCGGCGATCGTCGACAATGCCGTGTTGCCAAGCGGATTATAGATTTGATCCCACATTGCGGTTCTCCCACATTGTTATTGGCGCGCCGGCTGGCGTGGACAGCGGCCGCGTGTTGAGCGATGGGTGGGGAATAGCCTTGCTTTGCGTGGTTTGGGCTGGGTTGGCACCGCCGAATCGCTCACATCCTCGCGAAGTGGCCTGCCGTCCCGCGCCGTTGTGAAGATGCCAGGGTTGACTTCAACATCGGGACACGCCAACGCTGACCGCGGCACCCGCGTGGGCCAGCCCAATAAAATCACCAATTGTCCCGATTTTTCAGGCCTTTGAGGCCCTCCCCGGAGACGGCAATCTGTGAAAAACATTCGCTCGACGCTCGCCGCCGTATGGCGCATCTCCGCGCCCTATTTCCGTTCCGAAGACAAATGGGCCGGCCGTGGCCTGCTGGCCGCAGTCATCGTGATCGAGCTTGCGATCGTCGGCATCAACGTCCTGATCAATCAATGGAATGCCCGCTTCTACAACGCGCTGCAGGATCGCAACTGGGACTCCTTCGTCAGCGAGATCATCTATTTCTGCGTCGTTGTCAGCATCTTTGTCGTGCTGGCGGTCTATCAGCTCTATCTCAATCAATGGCTGCAGATCCGCTGGCGGCGCTGGATGACCGCGCAATATCTCGGTGACTGGCTGCATCAGGCCAATCATTATCGGATGCAGCTTCAGGGCGACGCGGCCGACAACCCCGATCAGCGCATGACCGACGACGTCAAGCTGTTCGTCGATCGCACGCTCAACATTGGCCTGGGATTGCTGAACTCGATCGTTACGCTGGCATCCTTTGTCGGCATCCTATGGGGGCTTTCGAACGCCGCGCCGCTGCATCTGCTTGGTCAGGACTTTGCGATCCCAGGCTACCTGGTCTGGGGCGCATTGATCTATTCGGTGCTCGGCACCATCCTGACCCATCTGATCGGCTGGCCACTGGTGGGCCTCGATTTCCGGCAGCAGCAATATGAAGCGGATTTTCGGTTCAACCTGGTACGCGTGCGCGAAAATTCCGAGCAGATCGCGCTGCTGCACGGTGAGCAGGCCGAGCGTGAGCGCCTGCTCGTTCGCTTCGGACGCGTGGTGGAGAACTGGCTCGGCATTATGAGCCGAACCAAGAAGATTACGGCATTCACGGCGAGCTACAATCAGGCTTCGGTGGTCTTCCCCTACGTGCTGGTGGCACCGGCCTATTTCGCGGAGAAGATTCAACTCGGCGGCATGATGCAAACCGCATCGGCGTTCTCGAACGTGCAGGGCGCGCTGTCGTTCTTCATCACCATCTATCGCCAGTTGGCGGAGTGGCAGGCCGTGGTCAACCGTCTTGATGGGTTCGAGGCTGGGATCGTGGCGGCGGGCGAACTGGCAACCCGCAGCGAGCGAATTCACGTCGTCAAGGCGGGCGAAGGCGCCATCGACCTCAAGGGCCTGGCGCTACGTCTGCCGAACGGAACGCCGCTGGTGAACGCGGATGGATTCAGCTTGCGCAGGGGCGAGCGCACGCTGGTCACCGGCCCGTCCGGCTCCGGCAAATCCACGCTGTTCCGCGCCATTGCCGGCATCTGGCCGTTCGGCTCCGGCTCGATCACCGTGCCTGCCGGGGCGACCTTGATGATGCTGCCGCAGCGGCCGTATTTCCCGACCGGAACGCTACGGGCGGCGGTCGAATACCCGGCCAAGGAAGGGGCGTTCACGACCGGCCAGATCAGCCAGACGCTCGAGCTGGTGGGATTGCCGAAGCTCGCGTCGCAACTCGATGAACACGGGCACTGGAATCGGACGCTGTCGCTCGGCGAGCAGCAGCGACTTGGATTGGCGCGGGCGCTGTTGCATGTGCCACAATACCTGTTCCTCGACGAGGCGACGGCGTCACTCGACGAACCTTCGGAAGCGGCGCTTTATCGCCTGCTTGAAGCTAAATTGCCGGCGACCACCATCATCTCGATCGGCCATCGTTCGACGCTCGATGTCTTCCATGATCGCAATGTCGTGCTTGCCCGAGCGGGGGACGGATTCGCACTGCAGGACAACAAGAGCGCCGCTGCGTCGTAGCCATGTAGCCCGTTTCCTACAGCCAGCGCCGCGGCCATGGCTGGCGGCGCACCCAGCGGTGCCAAACCCAGGAGAAGGCGGTCAACAGCAGCGCGCCGGCCAGCACCGGCGCGAGCAGGAATGTCCAGGGCAGATTGCCTGAGACCACCAGCAGCGGATTGATGCCTGCCGGCGGGTGAAAGGTCCCGGTGACGTACATCGCCAGAATCGAAAGGCCGACGGCGGCCGCCGCCGCCCAGGCCTGCGGTCCCGTCAGCTTCAGCACCGCGAGGCCGACCAGGGCCGACACCACATGACCGCCGATCAGGGCGCGCGGCTGCGCCGGCGCCACGTCAGGCGATCCGATCACCAGCACGATCGAAGTGGCGAACGGAATCACCGCGAGCGGATAATGCGCGGCGAGCGAAAACCACTCCATGACGCCGATGGCAATCGCGCCGCCGAGGCCCGCGACCGCGCCTGCCACAGCGCTGTGGCGATCGTTGCGGGCGATTGCTTTACGCAGCCCGCGCTGCCAAGCCCGTTTCATCACATCCACCCAAAAGAAAAGGGCGGCAGATCGCTCTGCCGCCCCCTTATCTTCGACAGGAAGACCTTACTTCAGGTTGGTCATCGCGGTCAGGTCAGCCGACAGCTTCACGATGCCGGCGGCGCCGCACCACTTGGAGCCGACGCCAGTCGGATTGATTGGCGTGAAGCTGCCGTTGAACGTCGCGGTGTGGTCGCTTGTGAAGGCGTTGCAATCACCCTGCGACAGGTTGGTGTCGGAGTAACGGAAGTCCAGCGTGAACACCTTGTAGGTGAAGCCAATGCCGATGTTCCAGGTGTTGTAATCGGCATAGTTGATGCCGTTCGGGAACGCAGCCACGCCGTAGAAGGAGTCGGAGGTACCGAGCCACTGACGGCCGAATTCACCCGACACATACATGCCGATGCCGCTGGCGCCGAACCAGGCGCTCGGCGCGATCGCCTTGCCGACGATCGAGGCATAGGTGCCTTCGGCGCCGGTGTTGAGGAAGCTCGGCGTATAATAGACATTGCCGCCCAGTGAGAAGTTGTCGTTGAAGGTGTAGTTCACCTTGCCATAGACCTCGAAGAAGCTGAGGTCTTTCTTGATGACGTTGCCGTTGAGCAGAGCATTCGTCTGGCATTCGAGGCTGAGCGGGACGCCGGCAGTGTCAGTTGCCGCACCGTAGTGGCAGGTGCCGCCCGGATAGAGGTAGCCCCAGGCGCCGACGTCGACGGCGAAAGCGCCAAACGTCGCGCGGACACCGCCGTAAGCATCGACTTCAGCCGCGGCACGGTTGGGGAAGGAGATGCTCGCAGCGCCGAGGCCAACATAGAGCTGGAGGTCCTTGGTGACGTTGTAACGCGGCTCGAAATAGGCGTTGACCGACGGCTTGTGGTTGGACTGGGTGATGCCGCGGAAGATGTAGTCGTTGGTGATTCCGGCGCCGAAGGCGAAATCCCAGGGATCGAACGCGACCGGCGGCGGCGCCTTGACGGCCTTCACCCGCATATCCGCAGCGAGAGCCGAACCGGACACCATTGCCAGCGCCGTTGCTAACAAAGCCACTTTCTTCATATCGATCCCCATCACCCTTCTTGACAGTCCAGCTCCGGCGCCCCCCGGGCAAGCGATAACCGACTGCGGCCAAATGTCTTAACGCGGTCACAGAGTGGGCCGCGGCGTCATGGTCGTGAAGCAAAAAAGTCAAGCACGTGCCGCCTTTTTAGGCGTTTGGTACGTTTCCAGAAATGTTCTCGGCCGGTGTTGCATTCTCACAACAATTTTACGGGTTTCCTGATTGCCCGGCGGCGCACGGAACCGGCAAACCGCGGCACCGGTGACACACCGGAGAGCGGCTCTCACGAATCAACCTCCCCGTGAATACACCGCTTCGGTCGCTTCACCAGTGCTTTCGGCCAGTCCCAATAAAAAGGCCGCAGCGGGTGGGACGCTGCGGCCTCTCGAAACATCGGTCTCGGCGAGAGAGCTAGTGCTGATCGCCGCCGTTGGAGGAGCCCGATCCCCATGACGGGTTGGACGGCTCCGGAGAAGCCCAGCTCGGCGCAGGCGCCGGTTCGGGCTCCGTCATCGCCGGCTGCGGCTGGGGAGCGGCGGGCTTGGCAGCCGCCTTCCTTTTCTTGGCCGGGCTCTTCTTTGCAGCCTTTTTCGGTGCGGCGGCCTTTGACTTCTTGGCCGCCTTCTTGGCGGATTTCTTCGCCGACTTCTTGGCGCCCTTCTTCGCTGATTTCTTGGCAGCCTTCTTCGCCGACTTCTTGGCGGACTTCTTCCTCGCCGCTACGGCCTTCTTGGCCTTTTTAGCCTTCTTCGCCTTCTTACTCTTCTTCGCCATCGTGGTCCTCCTGTTGCGCCTGTCCATGTCGAGCGCTTCGATAGTCCGCAGGCTAGACCGGGGCGACACTTCTTCGAAGTGCCCTCCCGCTCCATCCTTGTCTGGGCATGATCTCCGGGCGAGACGCTTGGCGCGCCTGTCCCGACGAAAACCGGATGCCGATCCGCTGTCGAGACGCGGAGCGGGCTTCCCGGATCATGCCCAAGGGCCGATCGATCAATTCAATCCTGGCCTGGGACCTCCCGTCGCCCAATCGAGAAGCTCAATCGTGTGCACCACAGGAACTGACGTACCGCCGGCAATTTGCACCATGCACCCAATATTGCCCGCAGCGATCATGTCCGGTTTGACTGTCGCAATGTTGGCGACCTTTCGATCGCGCAACCTGCTCGCAATGTCAGGCTGGAGAATGTTGTAGGTCCCCGCCGAACCGCAACACAAATGGCTCTCAGGTACATCTTTCACCACGAATCCATTCTTGGAAAGCAATTCTTTCGGAAGGGCTGTGATTTTCTGTCCATGCTGCAGCGAACAGGCCGAGTGATAGGCCACCGTTACGTCGCCTTTCTGGCTCGATGGCGTGAGCGCGATGCCGGCGAGATACTCGGTGATATCCTTTGCCAGCGCAGAGATTTGCGCTGCAGGGCTAGCGAAATCGCGATCCTCGCGCAGCATGAAACCATAGTCCTTGATGACCGTGCCGCAGCCCGACGCCGTGATCAGGATGGCGTCGAGGCCGCCTTGTTCCGCTTCCTTTTTCCACACCTTGATGTTGGCGCGAGCCCGCGCCAGCGCGTCGCCGTCCTGCCCGAGATGATGGGTGAGCGCGCCGCAGCATTGCTCGTCCCTGACCAGGACGACCTCGATGCCGTGGCGCGTCAGGAGATTGATGGCGGCCTGGTTGATGCGCGGCGCCAGCACCTGCTGGGCACAGCCCTGCAATAGGGCGACCCGCCCGCGCTTCTCGCCCTGGGCCGGAAACACGCTGCCGCCCGAGGGGCCCGGCGGCGGAAGGCGTTTCGGCGCGAGCGCCAGCATCGCCTTGATTCGCCGCATCAGGCCGGGGGTCGCGGCCGCCTTCGCCGGCAGCAGGGCCGCGAACGGGCGGGCGAGCCGCGCCATGATCATGCTGGCGCGAAACAGCTCCGGCCGCGGCAGCACCAGCGCCAGCACGGCGCGCAAGGCCCGCTCGGTCAACGGCCGCGAATAGTCGCGCTCGATTCGGACCCGCGCCTGATCGACCAGGTGCATGTAATGCACGCCGGACGGACACGTCGTCATGCAGGCGAGGCAGGAAAGGCAGCGGTCGATGTGCTTGACCACCTCCGCCGTCGGCGGGCGGTCCTTTTCCAGCATCTCCTTGATCAGGTAGATGCGCCCGCGCGGGCTATCGAGCTCGTCGCCGAGCAGGACGTAAGTCGGACAGGTCGCGGTGCAGAAGCCGCAATGCACGCAGGCGCGCAGGATCTTGTCGGCTTCGGCGATATCGGGATCGGCGAGCTGGGCCAGTGAGAATTCGGTTTTCATGACGCTGATACCCTCACCATCCGGCCGCGGTTGAGGATGATCTTCGGATCGAAGCTGTGGCGCACGCGCTCACTCAGCGCGGCGATGCCGCCGGATTGCGGATGGAAGACGTCGACATTTTGCCTGGTCTCTTCGGACGCGCGGATCAGCGACGCGTGGCCGCCGACCGCCTCGACGCGCTGACGCACCATCGCGGTTAGCGCGTCCGGCTTGGGCGGCAAGGCCGCCCAGATCAGGCCGCCGCCCCAATCATAGATCACGTCGCCCCCGGTCTCGCGCGCCAGCGCCTGCCCGAGCGCGCCGCCGGATGCCGGCGGACAAACGATCCGCCACACCGGCCAGGCGCCGAGCGCGCCACTTGCGGCGAACGGTTCGACGTCGCGGATCGCGCTCCAGAGCGTTGCCGAGGCAGCGTCCTCAAGCATTTCCACCGATCCGAACGGCGCAAGCGTTTTGCCCAGCGAAGTGGCGCGATCCGCCACCGAAGCTGCGATGCCTTCGAGCCGCAATAGCGTGACCGCCCGCCCCTGAGAGGCAAAATCCGCAAGCGCGCCGGTCGCAGGGCGGAACGCCGAATTCGGCAGGTGCGCCGCGCCCGAGACGTCAAACGGCGAGCCGAGTGCTGCGGTCATCGCCCGGTTCGCGGTCAGATCGTCGAGGCCTGCGAGCACCAGCGTGCGCTCGCTCTCAGGCTTCGGCATCACCTTCACCGTGACTTCGGTCATGACCGCCAGCGTGCCCCACGAGCCCGTCAGGAGCTTGCAGAGGTCGTAGCCGGTGACGTTCTTGACCACCCGTCCGCCGGTCTTGAAGCTGTCGCCGAAGCCGGACACCGCATGCGCGCCCAGCAGGTGATCGCGGGCGCCGCCGGCCTTGATGCGGCGCGGACCGGCGAGACCTGAGCCGATCATGCCGCCGATCGTGCCATTGCCGGATGCGCCTGTCAGGGCCGACGTATCGATCGGCTCGAAGGCGAATTGCTGGTTCTTGGAATCGATCAGCGACTGCACGTCGGCGAGCGGGGCGCCGGCTTGCACCGTGATGATCAGCTCGTTCGGCTCATAGGCGCTGACGGCGTTCAGCGCCGACACATCGAGCACGGCATTGGTCGCCATCGGCTGGCCGATGCCACGCTTGGTGCCATGGCCGACGATCTCAAGCGGCTGTTCGCCGGCGATCGCCGCCCGCACGACCTCCTCGACGTCCTTGGCGTCACGTACTCTCAAGGTGTCCACGGCGCACCTGAACTGTACGTTGCATGCATGGCGTGACCGCGGCTTACTGTGCCGATCGTCGCCCGCGGTTTGCTGATACAGTTTCGCGGCCTCTCTCCGATCAGCGTCCGGGGCTTACCCCTCTCCCCAACCCTCCCCCGCAAGGGGGGAGGGAGCCTGACCAGCGTGCCAACATCACTTCGCCTCACCGCTTCAGCGTGTTGCGAACCAGCGGGATAAGCACAATTCGTCAGGGACGCACGGGCAGATGGGCTCCCTCCCCCCTTGCGGGGGAGGGTTGGGGAGAGGGGTAAGCCGCACGAGAGGTGCTCATGAGAGCCTCCGTCACGTCTGCAACTATCTTTGAAGTTCATCACTAAAATCTCGGCAAATCCGGAAACGCCAATTTGCCGGCGTGCACATGCATGCGGCCGAGTTCGGCGCAGCGATGCAGCGTCGGGAACACTTTTCCGGGGTTGAGCAGGCCCTGCGCGTCGAAGGCGCATTTCAGGCGCTGCTGCTGGTTGAGGTCGATTTCGGAAAACATCTCGCCCATCAAATCACGCTTCTCGATGCCGACGCCATGCTCGCCGGTGAGCACGCCGCCGAATTCGACGCAGGCCCGCAGGATGTCGGCGCCGAAGGCTTCCGCCCGCTCGATCTCGCCAGGCTTGTTGGCGTCGTAAAGGATCAAGGGGTGCAGGTTGCCGTCGCCGGCGTGGAACACATTGGCGACGCGCAGATCGTATTTCGCCGAGAGGTCGCGGATGCGCGCGAGCGCCTTCGGCAGCGCGCCGCGCGGAATCGTGCCGTCCATGCAGAGATAGTCGGGCGATATCCGCCCCACCGCCGGAAACGCCGCCTTGCGGCCGGCCCAGAACAGATTGCGCTCGGCCTCCGACGTCGAAATCTGGCAGCTCGTCGAGCCGCAGCCTTGCGCGATCGCCTCGACCCGCTTGATCAATTCGTCGACTTCGACGCTCGGACCATCGAGCTCGATGATCAGAAGCGCCTCGACATCGAGCGGATAACCGGCGTGAACAAAAGCTTCGGCGGCGTGGATCGCCGGCTTGTCCATCATTTCCATGCCGCCGGGAATGATGCCGGCGCCGATGATCCGTGCCACGCATTCGCCGGCGGCCTCGACCTCGGCGAAGCCGACCATCAGGGCGCGGGCCGTCTCCGGCTTCTGCAGGATTCGCACCGTGATCTCGGTGATGACGCCGAGCAGGCCCTCCGAGCCGGTGATGATGCCCATCAAATCGTAGCCGGAATTCTCGGCCGCCTTGCCGCCGATGCGCAGGATCTCGCCCGACATCAGCACGATCTCGCAGCCCAGCACGTTGTTGGTGGTCATACCGTATTTCAGGCAATGCACGCCGCCGGAATTCTCCGCGACATTGCCGCCGATCGAGCAGGCGATCTGCGAGGAGGGATCGGGCGCGTAATAGAAACCGGCATGCGCCACCGCCTGGCTGATGGCGAGGTTGGTGACGCCGGGTTCGGTGACCACCACGCGGTTGTCGAAATCGATCTCGCGGATGCGCTTGAACTTGCCCAGGCCCAGCAGCACGCCATCCACGAGCGGCAGCGCGCCGCCTGACAGTGACGTGCCGGAGCCGCGCGGCACCACCTTGATGCCCTGTTCGAAGCAGTATTTGAGAACTCTGGATACCTGCTCCGTGGTATCGGGCAGCACCACGACCATCGGCGGTTGCCGGTAGGCGGTGAGACCATCGGACTCATAGGCCAGCATCTCGGCCGCACTGTCGATCACGCCCTCGCCGGGCACGATCGCGCGAAGAGCGGCAACGATGGCATCCCGGCGTTCCAGAACCGCCTGATCGGAAGCCGGCATCATGATGGCCATGCGAATCCTCCAGGCCCGGCCAATAACGATTTGTGGTGGTAAATCAAGCACGTCTGCCCAGGTTTGGGTAGGCTATCCGAAGGTTGGATTGCCACGCTTCAAACGATCAGTTCTCTCTGGGACAAGTCGGCAATGGTGAAACCTGTCAAAGTTTCGTGGCTTGTCCAATCCAAGCGGGCCTGCCACAAGAAATCCGCCTCTCTGGGAAGAAACGAGAAGAGCACCACATGAAAATATCGACTTTGAGCGCGCTGGTCGTCGTTACCTCATTGGCCGCGTCATCGGGCGTGCTGGCGCAGGACGTCGCCGCGGGCAAGACCTCGTTCAACAAATGCCTAGCCTGCCATGCGATCGGCGAGGGCGCCAAGAACAAGGTCGGCCCGGTACTGAACGGGCTCGACGGCCGCAAGTCCGGCACCATCGAGGGCTATTCCTATTCGGAAGCCAACAAGAATTCCGGCATTACCTGGGGCAAGGATGTGTTCCTCGAATACATCAAGGACCCCAAGGCGAAGATTCCCGGCACCAAGATGATCTTCGCCGGCATCAAGAACGAGAAAGAGGCGAACGACCTCTGGGCCTATGTCTCCTCGTTCGATAAGGACGGCAAGCAGAAGTGAGAGCTGGGCCTCTTACCCTCCCTGGAGGGGGAGGGTCGCCGCGTAGCGGCGGGGTGGGGTGACGGTCTCTCCACGCCCAACAGTGCCCGAGTGGAGAGATCACCCCAACCCGTCTCACATCTCGCTACGCTCCATGTGAGCCGACCCTCCCCCTCCAGGGGAGGGTGAAGAATGCAACCCCGCTCTGATCTGAGAGCGCTCCCGCGCTCGCCCGCATCAAGCCAGCGTGTGCACGATCACCGGTCCGGCCGTCGCGGTGGCCGGTCCGGTCAACAGTGGCGCCAGGTCGTGTTCGATCCACGCCAGCGCGCGCTTGTTGGATTCCTCGGCGGCCGCAAAGTTGTTGAACAGGCTGATCGCGATCACCGTATCGTCGGGCGCGTAGACCACATAGTAGGCCATGAAGCCCTCGACGCCGCTGATGACGGGAATCGCGCCCTCCTTGATTCTGCGTGTCAGCTCTTCGGCCTTGCCGGGCTTGGCCTTGCCCTGACGAATGGCGGCGTACATGGGGCTCTCCCTCGAAGGTAAGCTGCCCGATATCGCGACTCTTAAGCTTCATCCCTCGCGGGACGAGCAGCGGAATCCCGCGCGCGTTGATCGTATCTCATCCAATGCCGTCAGGCCACGCGCACGCTCAACGCACCACTGCGGTCGCCGCACTCGGCGGCAATGCGCCGATCATTGCCTCGATTTCGGCGATGACGAGATCGGGAACCGCATTCTGAATCATGTGACCGACGCCCGGCAGCACGATCAATTTCGTGTTCTGGGCGGCCGTCGCGAACGGCCGTGAGTGGATGTTGGTCGACACCGTCTTGTCGGCGTCGCCGGTGATGATGGTGACGGGCGCCTTGATCTCGCCGTAGCGCGGCGCCTGCTCAGCGACCGCCGCTTTCAGCGTTACCAGATCGCGCGCATTGGCAATGAATTCGCGCGGCCGCAGCAACAGCGGCGTGGCGGTGTTTTTGACAAAACCGTCCGGCATGGTCTGCGGCAGGAACACGCCCCGCGCGCCCGAATCGGCCAGCAGCACTCCGAGCGGCAGCGTGATGGTGTAGGCGAACAGCGGGCCGACCACCGGCGTGGCGATCAGTTTGTTGTAACGCCCGACGCCGCCGGTCCAGGGATAGGCCACGGGCGCGAGCATCACCAAACCGGCGACAGAATGCGGGTAGTCCAGCGCGATACGCGCCCCCAGCGCGCCGGCCCAGGAATGAACCACGAAGATCGCTTGGCCGACGCCGAGCTTGGTCAACGCCTCCTCGATCATGCGGGCCTGAATTTCGGGCGTGGAGTCCTCGGGGCGAGCGCGGGTGCTCCAGCCATGCCCGGGACGGTCGATCAGGATCACGCGGTGCTTTCCGGCAAGCTGCTCCCCGACCGGCTGCCGCATCACTTCCAGATTGGAACTGGCGCCGTGCAGCATCACGACCGGCGGCCCCGCCGCATCGCGCGGACCGATATCGAGGATATGCAGGGCCCCGCCCGCCACCTCGACCATCCTGCCCTGGGCCGGATGGGCCCGTTCGCTGAGAAAAACGCCGGCTTGCGTGACCAGCGCCAGCACCACCAGCGCCGCCACTAAAATCGCCACCACCATCGAGAGTTTCCGGCTGATTTTCTGCACCAGCGAGCTACGGCCCGGATCGGCGCAGGTTTCGGAAGCTGTCCACAGAGGGCAGAACCTGTGGATAGCGGGGTCATACTGACGTCATCGGCAGGTTTGTACAGTGTCGTTGCCACTTTTGCCATGTGTGCGCGTGCCTGATTGGGGGGTAGCCAGGCGCTTGCACTGTACCCAACATCCACAGGAACAGGGCCGCTCACTACAAATTGTTCCAGCGTATCATCGGAGGACTACCCATGATTTCCGACGCAAGCGAAGCCGCCATCGATCAGATCGTAGCGAGTTGCAATGGCGACATCCGCGGCGCACTCAAGGCGCTGCTGCGGGTCAATGAGCAGCTTGAGACGGAGTTGGCGCAAATCTACGCCGCGGTAGGCCTCGACGGTCTGGCCCGCGGCAGCAACGCCGTACACTAGGTCTTGTGAGAGGTCCTGTGAGCCGACGCGTTTTCCAAGACGCAAAAGGGCTCAAGAGCACCCTGGTTGGTGCTCGTTTTCCGGCGTCTCTGCGGGCGGCTCGTCCACCGCCAGCTAGCAGCAGTTGGCTCGCTCTGTCACGTAGTCAGCCAATAACACCGCGCACGCGGCGCGACGTTTCCTGCCTGATGCAATCGCGGGAAATCAGGGCTAAACCGCCAAAGTTCAGATATCGCGGCCTTCGACCTTTTCGGTCAGCGTCTTGACCAGTTCCGGCACCTTCTCCAGATGCGGATTGACGTCCAGCGCCTTGCGGAAGGCTTCCAGCGCGCGCTTTTCGTCGCCGATCTCCTGCATGATCATGCCGAGCCCGGCCAGCGCGCCGAAATGCCGGGGCTCGCGGATCAACACCTGGCGGATGTCCTCGAGCGAACGGGTGTAGTCGTTCTTCAGGTAATACAGCGTGGCGCGACGATTCCATGCCTCGACGTAGTCGGGACGCAGCTTGACGAGAGAATCCAGCAGTTTTAGCGCGACGTCGATCTTCTGCGCATCCATCGCGGCCTTGGCGCGCAGCATCAGCAGCGCAGCCGTGTCGCTTGGCGTCTGCATCCACTGCGCCCAGATCCGCGCCTCGACATGTTTGGCGCTGGCTTCATCGGGGGCAGCTTTCAGGGCACCGAACAGGAAGTCCAGTCCGCGGGTACGATCCGCACCAACCTTCGGAAGCTTGCTCGGCGCTTCCGGCAACTTCTTCTCGGATTTCGGTGGAGGAATGACCCTGGGGTCGTTCTGGGCAAACGCAGCGGCCGGCACGGCTGTCATGACAGCGGCAATGACCACGATCCGGCAGTTACGCGCGCCTGGGAATCTCAAAACCATGGAGCAAGTCTAGACGCGCAAAATCGCGCCGCAAAGCAGCAGATCGTCAAAGACCCGTGAAGCGAGGAAAAAAGCCTGCTGAGCCGCCAGGATTAACCCTGGCGGGCCTTGAAGCGGCGCTGCACCTTGTTGATCACATAGACCCGGCCCTTGCGGCGGACCAGGCGGTTGTTGCGGTGGCGGCCGCGCAGCGATTTCAAGGAGTTACGGACCTTCATGGGACAATCCTGATGCTTTGAAAGGCCGTGCTGGAGGCCCGAACCTGAGCTACCCGAAAGTGGCAAAATGGGATTAATCCCGAAAAGCGGCCGACCGCCCGGGACGGGGCGATTTCTAAGCAGCGCGAGCTCGGATGTCAATGCAGATGGGCCGTTTTCGGGTCCATCTGTCCCGTTCCGGGCCTAACGCGGGGCAAACCGATGCCCGGCACCGATGCGGATCGCCTGGCCTTCCGAAGAACTCTCCGGAATTACTGGCAGAACAGGTCGCGCGGGAACTCGACCAGAGCCTCGCCGGTCGCGACCTTTTCGCCCGTCTGGTTCTTCACCACCACGTCGATCAAGACCCAGCGGGATTTTTCAGTCACCTGCTTGGCCTTGATGGTGCCAGAGGGCTGGATGGTGTCGCCCGGCCGGACCGGCTTGACCCATCGCGTCTCAAGCCGGCGGTGGATCGCGCCTGCAGGATACGCCCAGTCGGTGATCATGCGCGAGATCAGACCAAAATTGTTCATGCCGTGCATGATGATGCCGCCGAAATTGGTCTTGCCGAAACTGCCCTTCATGTACTCGTCGTCGAGATGCAGCGGGTTGTAGTCGAGCGAGGCGTCGCAGAACAGTCGGATGGAGTCACGGCTCACCGCGAAGGCGGGACCGTCGATGGCATCGCCGGCTCTGAGCTTTTCGAACGTCGTGGTCATCGCAACCTCCCCGCTCACATCGGCCGAATCGTCCAGCCACGGCCGGAACAGATTACGTCGCCCTTCTGATTAAAGAAGACGTTGTCGTGCACCACGAACAGCCGTTCGCGCTTGATGAACTTGTCGAGCGCGCGGGCCTGCAAGGTGATGACGTCGCCGGGCCTGGCCGGAATGTTGTAGCTCCAGGACTGCCCGGCATTGACAGTGCCCGGCGAGCGCATCCAGTCGTCCGCCGGCGTGCATGAGAACATCAGGAGGATGTGGATCGAGGGCGGCGCGATCAGCCCGCCATAGCGCGTGGTCTTCGCATAGGCCTCGTCGAAATAGATCGGATGAGTTTCGCCGACCGATTTGCAGTACAGCTCGATCGCCTCTTTGGTCAGCGTGTAGGGGATGGTCTTGCGCGGCTCGCCGGGAACGATGTCGTCCCAGACCTTTCTTAAGTTGGCGTCTTTCCAGAAATCGGTCTCGAAGGCCTGCGTTTGGGCCATGCCGTGCTCCCTTGTTTTCTGTCTTTTGTTCTGCCGCCTTGCGGAATTCGTTATATAGTATAATCAATTTTCCAGACCCAAAAATCAAGCCGGCGGGAAACTCAAATGCCCAAGCTCAAGCTGCCCGATATCGAGAAAGTCGTCGCGATCGACATCCACACCCATGCGGAAGAGCCCTGCGGGTTGCATGGCGACGACGGCTACGACGATTTTCAGGAGCGCATGGCCGAATACTTCAAATCGCCGCACAAGCATCCGCCGACCGTGCCGGAGACCGCGGCCTACTACCGCTCGAAGAACATCGCAGCCGTGATCTTCCCGGTCGATGCCGAGCGCGAGACCGGCTTTCGCCGCTACAACAATTACGAGATGCTGGAGGTCGCCTCCGACCATCTCGACGTTTTGATCCCGTTCGTCTCGATCGATCCGCACAAGGGCAAGTTAGGGGTGCGCGAGGCGCGCAAGCTGATCGAGGAATACGGCGTTCGCGGCTTCAAATTCCATCCGACCATGCAGGGCTTTTACGCCAACGACCGCATGGCGTACCCGCTTTTCGAAGCGATCAATGACGGCGGCGCGATCGCATTGTTTCACACCGGGCAGACCGGCGTAGGTTCCGGCATGCCCGGCGGCATGGGGATGCGCTTAAAATATTCCAACCCGATGTACATGGACGATGTCGCGGCTGATTTCCCCGACCTCAAGATCATCCTCGCGCATCCCTCCTTCCCCTGGCAGGAAGAGGCGCTGTCGGTCGCGACCCACAAACCGAACGTCTATATCGACCTCTCCGGCTGGTCGCCGAAATATTTCCCGCCGATCCTGGTGCGCTACATCAACTCGATTTTGCAGGACAAGATGCTGTTCGGCTCGGACTGGCCGGTGATCACGCCAGACCGCTGGCTGGCGGATTTTGCCAAGCTCGAGATCCGCGAGGAGATCAGGCCCAAGGTGATGAAAGCCAACGCAAGGAAGATTTTGGGTATATAGTACGACGTCCCATGCAAGCGGACTATTGAGGACGAGGATGGTCCGTGGTGAAGCTCGCCAAAATCGTCTTCGCCACCGCGCTCCTGATTGGAAGTGCGGCCGATTGCTTTGCGGCTGACAATTCCCCGATCGTCGTTGAAATCGAAAGCCCGCTTGCCAGCTCACACCCGCTTCAGGGTTATCTAAGGCAAACCACTGAGGCAGGCCCCTCGCCTGCCGTCATCCTGCTGCACAGTTGCAACGGCAACTGGCAGCAGACCGACGAGCGCTGGGGAAAGCGAATCGCGGCGTGGGGCTACGTGGCTCTCACGGTAGATAGCCTGGGTCCGCGCGGCATCGATAGTTGCCACAACACCACTCCCCATGATGTGGATAGAGACGCCTACCGGGCCCTGAAGTTTCTGGTACGGCTTCCATCCGTCGATCCCGCCCGCGTCGCGGTGCTGGGTTTCGCGCGCGGTGGCGCGACGGCGCTCAGAGCGGTCGAACATGGCCCCTTCGAAAAGACATCGCCGAACAAATTCGGGGCCGCTATCGCTTTCTATCCACCTTGCGGCAGCTTCAAGGGCTACATGACAGCGCCGACGCTTATCCTGATCGGCGAACTCGATGACTGGACGCCTGCCGAGGAGTGCCGCAATATGGTGGACGGCCAGGACGCTTGGGGGATTTCACGGCAGGAGCGCGGCGCTCCGGTCAAACTAATCGTCTATCCCGGCGCCTATCACGCTTTCGATGCGCCTGGTCCAAAGAATCTTATCGAGGATCACCACCTCGAATTCAACCAGTCGGCGACGGATCAATCATCCGAGGCTCTTCGTGAATTTCTCGGCGCGACCATCGGAGCGAAAGAGTAGTTACCGTGACCATCAAAGCTGTTGTCTTCGACGCCTACGGCACGCTTTACGACGTCCAGTCGGTGGCTGACGTCACCGAGGACGCGTTTCCTGGCTATGGCGAAATCATCACCCAAGTCTGGCGCATCAAGCAACTCGAATACACCTGGCTGCGTTCGCTGATGGGACGCTATCAGGATTTCTCGGTCGCCACGCGCGACTCGCTGGCCTACACGCTGCGCAGCCTCGGGCTGCAATATGACGACGAGACTTTCGCGCGCATCATCGACAAATATCTGCATCTCGATCTCTATCCGGATGCGCTTGCGGCGCTATCGGCGATGAAGGATTGCAAGCTCGCGATCCTGTCCAACGGCAGCCCCGGCATGCTCAACGCGCTGGTGAAGAACAGCGGGCTCGACCGCGTGCTCGATGCGACCATCAGCGTCGACGCGAAGAAGATCTTCAAGCCCAGCCCTGAGGTCTATGCGCTGATCGAGGAGGTGCTGCACGTGCCGCCTGCCGAGGTGCTGTTCATCTCCTCCAATCCTTGGGACGCCTGCGGCGCCAAGGCATTCGGGCTCAACGTCGCCTGGATAGAGCGGGTGACGCCGGAAGCGATGGCGCTGGCCTGCCTCGAAAGCGAGACGCTGCCGCCCTTGACGATGTTCAAGATATTGCGCACCCAGATGGATGGCCGCCCGGCCACTTAATTCAAAAACTTTCAACGAAGGAACAATCCCATGATCGAACTTAGACCATTTGCAAAGCTCGGCAGCGCCGATCACGGCTGGCTGAAGGCAAAACACCACTTCTCGTTCGGCAGCCATTACGATCCCGACAATATGGGCCACGGCGCTTTGCGGGTGTGGAACGATGACGAGATCGCGCCGAACACCGGCTTTCCCGCCCATCCCCACGCCAACATGGAAATCATCACATATGTCCGCGAAGGCGCGATCACGCACCAGGACTCGCTCGGCAACAAGGGCCGGACTGAAGCCGGCGACGTGCAGGTGATGAGCGCCGGAAGCGGCATTCGTCACTCCGAGTACAATCTGGAGCCGAGCAAGACCAAGATATTCCAGATCTGGATCGAGCCGACGACGAGCGGTGGCCAGCCGACCTGGGGCGCCAAACCGTTTCCGAAGTCGGATCGCTCCGGCAAGCTCGTCACCATCGCCAGCGGCATTGCCGGCGACAAGGATGCGCTGCCGATCCGCGCCGATGCGCGGGTGCTTGCCACCACGCTGAAGGCGGGCGAGAGCGCGGCGTACGAGGCGGCGAAGGCGCGTCACCTCTATCTCGTGCCGGCGGCCGGCAGCGTCGAAGTCAACGGCGTGCGCGTCAATGCCCGCGATGGCGCTGCGATCCGCGACGAGGCGAAGCTGACGATTACCGCGCTGGAAGATTCCGAACTGGTGCTGGTCGACGCGGCTTAAGCCATTCACCGCTCGTCATGCCCGGGCTCGACCCGGGCATCCATCCTCCTTCGCGAGACTCCTTGCGAAGGCGACGGATTGCCGGGTCCCGGCTACGCCCCGAGGCTTCGCCGGGCACCACAGCACTAGGCCGGCGAAGCCTAAGCGAAGACGGCAAGCCCGGCAATGACGGCTCATTTCCAAAAATCAAACCAACCCAAACCCAAAGGACAACCACCATGGCGAAAGTACTCGTGCTCTATTATTCCGCTTACGGTCACATTGAGGCGATGGCGAATGCCGTAGCCGAAGGCGCGCGCAAGGCCGGCGCCACCGTCGACATCAAGCGCGTGCCGGAACTCGTGCCTGAAGCGGTCGCCAAGGCCTCGCATTACAAGCTCGATCAAGCCGCGCCGATCGCAAACATCGAGGACCTCGCCAATTACGACGCGATCATCATCGGCACCGGCACCCGCTTCGGCCGGATGGCGTCGCAGATGGCGAATTTCCTCGATCAGGCCGGCGGGCTCTGGGCCAAGGGCGCGCTGCACGGCAAGGTCGGCGGTGCCTTTACCGCGACGGCGACCCAGCATGGCGGGCAGGAAACCACGCTGTTTTCGATCATCACCAATCTCTTGCACTTCGGCATGACGGTCGTCGGCCTGAACTACGGCTTTGCCGGCCAGATGAAGCTCGACGAAGTCACCGGCGGCGCGCCCTATGGCGCCACCACGATCACCGGCGGTGACGGCAGCCGCCAGCCGAGCGAAAACGAACTCGCCGGCGCGCGCTATCAGGGGCGCGTGATCGCGGAGACCGCGAACAAGCTGCATGGCTGATAAGACGACGGGTGCTCCGTAGCAACCATTAGATCGATTGATTGTGCGCGATCGGATCGTCCGATTGCCGTGCGAGCATGACGCCGTGCTCGCCGCCGTCAAGGCGTGGCCTGGCGGCGGCGGAGGTTTTGAGCGGGACTGGAGCGACGGCCATCCTTGAGGGCGGCTGCGCGCGACGTCGTCGGAACGGCAGGTCGGGACGAAGAAACGGTGCTCCGGTCGAACCAAGAAACGGAAGGTCAGACGGTCGATGGGCTCGCGGTAAGTGTGGCGGCGGCTGGAGGCTTGTCTTGCCAAGGCGTGCCA
>NZ_AXAU01000043.1 GCF_000472965.1 Bradyrhizobium murdochi
CAACTGCATCACCATGCTGCCGCTCAGGCTGGCCGAACTCGTCAGCCAGTTCCTGTTCACCCGTCGATCCATCGCCACCATCGACAAGCCCCCACCCATCAATCCCAGCATTCGCAAACCTCCAACCTCCCCAAACCAGATGGAGTTCTGCTATGGCTGATCTTCCCCGGACAGCCCTGCGCTTGCGGGGAGAGGTCGGATCGCTCTTCGCGATCCGGGTGAGGGGGTACAGGTCTATCAAATTGTCGAACTCGCGGAGAGAGCCCCTCACCCCAACCCTCTCCCCGTAAGAACGGGGAGAGGGAGTCTCGACGACGATGCCCGATCAACGCATCGAAAAGCGAATGCGGCAACGACGCAGCGGCTGGCGGCGGGCGATGTTGCTCGCACTCGTCATCCTCGGCGGTTACGGCCTGCTCGCTTATCTGGTGCTGCCGGGCTTCTGGACTCACTACGAGCATCAGCGCGGACTGACCAGCATGCCGATGGTGACGCGCACCGCGCAGGGCATTCCCGGCGATCCCATGAATGTCGGGCTGATCGGAGACCAGCGCGATGTGGTCTGCGCCATGCATGCTGCGGGCTGGTATCCGGCCGACCGGATTACGCTGAAATCCTCGATCGAGATCATCGGCAGCGTGCTGCTCGATCGCCCCTACAAGGAGGCGCCGGTGAGCAACCTTTACTACCTCGGTCGCCGCGAGGATCTTGCCTATGAAAAACCGATCGGCGCCAGCGCCGACCGCCGCAACCATGTGCGCTATTGGAAGGTGCTGGAGAGCGGCGAGGAAAAGCGACCGGTCTGGCTGGGAGCTGCGACGGAGGATCGCGGCGTCGGCGTCAGCCGATACACCGCCGCCGTCACGCACCACATCTCGCCCGATCTCGACGCCGAGCGCGCGCTGCTTGCGACTGACCTGGAAAATGCCGGCATGGTGGACGCGAAATACCAAGTCACCGGCATCGGTCCCACGATCGCAGGGCGGAACGGCGGCGGCGACGCCTATTACACCGACGGCGAAATCTGGGTGCTGCGGCTGGTCGAGGCCTGCCGAAAGCGCGAGGGACCTGCGCTGACGATCCCGAGCCCGCCGGCGACCGAGCTCAAGGATCAAATCTGGCGCGCGATCGCGAATGCTGTGGGGAAATGACCTGCGATGATTGTGGAGAGCGGAGCAATGAGAGCAATCAACTCTTTTTGCGCCTCTGGATTGCTTCGCTGCGCTCGCAATGACGGCTGCGATCCAATATTATGCCGACCTTCGACCGATACCGCTCCCCTGACGTTCTACAATTAAGGAAAACCAAAAAATGACCGTTCGTGCGGGCCGGGAATTTCTGGCCATCCCGGGACCTACCACCATGCCCGACGAAGTGCTGCAAGCGATGCATCGCCCGGCGCTCGACATCTATTCCGACCAGATGGTGCAGCTGACCGAAAGCCTGCTCGCCGATCTCTCAAAGCTGTTCGCCACCAAAGGCAAATCCTACATCTACATCGCCAACGGCCATGGCGCGTGGGAAGCGACGCTGTCCAACGTGTTGTCGCGTGGCGACAAGCTGCTGGTCCTGGAAAGCGGACGGTTTGCGATCGGCTGGGGCCAGGCGGCGGCTGCAATGGGCGCCGAGGTCGAGGTGCTCAGGGGCGACTGGCGCCGCGCGATCCGCGCGAGCGAGGTCGAGGCGCGGCTGCGGCAAGACAAGGACCACACCATCAAGGCCATCGTCGCCGTGCAGGTCGATACTGCGTCCGGCGCCTATAACGATATCGAGGCGATCGGCAAGGCGATCAAATCGACCGGGCATCCCGCGCTGTTCATGGTCGACACCGTGGCTTCGCTCGGCTGCATGCCGTTCGAGATGGACGCTTGGGGTATCGACGTCGCGATGTCCGGCTCGCAGAAGGGCCTGATGACGCCGCCCGGCTTAGGTTTTGTCGCCGCCAACGACCGCGCCCGCGAGGTGCATAAAAATGCCAACCTGCGCACGCCCTATTGGGACTGGACCGAGCGCGAGGGCAGCGAGCATTACCGCAAATATGCCGGCACTGCCCCGGTGCATCTATTGTTCGCGCTGCGCAAGGCGATCGATATGCTGCAGACGGAAGGGCTGGAGAACGCGTTCCAGCGCCATCGTTTGCTCGCCGAGGCGGTGCGCCGCGCGGTCGCGGTCTGGAGCGAGGGCCAGGTTATTGGCTTCAACATCGCGGAGGCCAATGAGCGCTCAAACACGGTGACGACGGTGACCATGAACGGCTACGATCCGGCCGCGCTGCAGCGCTACTGCAAGGAGAAATGCGGCGTGGTGCTCGGCACCGGCATCGGCGATTTGTCCGGCCAGGCGTTCCGCATCGCCCATATGGGCCACGTAAATGCGCCGATGATCCTGGGCACGCTCGGCGTCGTCGAGGTCGGCCTCAACGCGCTCGGCATTCCCCATGGCAAGGGCGGAACCGAGGCCGCGATCGAGTATCTCGGAGAAAACGTCGAGGCGTAGAGCCTGTTGCCCCCGCGAACGCAGGGACCCATAACCACGACTGTTTGTTGTGAGAAGAAGCCGTCTCACGTAGTGCCATTTCCGCGGGCCGCGGCGTATGGGTCCCTGCGAACGCATGCGTTCGCAGGGACGACAACATCCTTTCCCAACTCAACTCTCTTTTCGAACCCGCATTCGTGCGTATACTGGCATACCAAGCCGGGCGCTGATCCGTGCAAGAACAAGAGTGGGAGTGAGGCGATTGGCGTCCGTTGATTTACGCGGCCTGACCAAGCGATTTGGCTCACTTGCGGTGGTCGATAACGTCTCGCTGAAAATCGATCACGGACAACTGGTCTGCCTGCTGGGGCCGTCGGGCTGCGGCAAGACCACCACGCTGCGGCTGATCGCGGGCTTTCTGGAACCTTCCGACGGCGAGATCCATGTCGGCGAGCGGCTGGTGTCGTCACGCGCGCGCACGCTGCCGCCCGAACAGCGCAACATGTCGATGATCTTTCAGAGCTACGCGCTGTGGCCGCATATGACGGTGACCGAAAACATCGTCTACGGCCTGCGCCTGCGCAAGCTCGACCGCGACACCATCGCGAAGAAGCTGGCGGCGATCCTGGTCACGGCAAAACTCGAGGCACTGGCGCAGCGCTATCCCGGCGAGCTCTCCGGCGGGCAGCAGCAGCGCGTGGCACTGGCGCGCGCGCTGATCGTCGAGCCCGAGACGCTGCTGCTCGACGAGCCACTCTCAAATCTCGACGCGAATTTGCGCGAGGAGATGCGGTTCGAAATCCGCCGCCTGCACGACGAATATCGCTACACCACCGTCTACGTCACCCACGACCAGTCCGAGGCCATGACCACGGCCGACCTGATCGCGGTCATGAACGGCGGCCGGATCGACCAGCTCGGCACGCCCGAAGACATCTACGCACGGCCGGAGTCCGAATTCGTCGCCCGCTTCATCGGCGCCAGCAATGTCATCAAGGGCACCGCGCGCGACGCCAACCATGTTGCCTTCGCGGGCGCGACGCTGAAGGTGGCCGGCGCACCGCTCACGGCAGGCCAGGACGCCGTTGTCGCGATCCGCCAGCACGATATCGGGCTTTCGACGCAGGCGCCCGCATCACCAGAGAATGCGATCAAAGCGGTCGTCACGCGGCAGGTCTATCTTGGCGCGGTGCGCGACTACATGGTCGAGGTGGCCGACGGCACCAGTTTGCGCGCCATCACGCCGACCGAAACCAGCGTACAAAAGGGCAGCGAGGTCTGGCTGACGCTGCCGCCCGAACGCTGCCGGGCGCTGAGCCGATAGCCACGAAACGAGACGGGAGGACGCGATGAGGAAACGAAAGCTTTCAAGACGCAACATGCGCCGCTGCTCAGGGTTTAGACCCTCATGGTGATGAGGCGCCAACGGGTCCGCGCGAAGCGCGGCCCGATGACAGGCTCCGCGCCGTCTCCGGACGATGCTTCGCATCGCTGGGAGAACCATGAGGCCACCATCGCGCCATTTCATCCTTCGAGACGCGGCGAAGACGCCGCTCCTCAGGATGAGGGAGATAGCTGACTCGCGGATCAAATGACCACCATCGCCACCGACGCCCCAAAATCTCGCATCGACCTCACCCGCCCCATCCTGTGGCTGTTCGCGGCCTTCATGATTGTGCTGATCGTGCTGCCGCTGTCGTGGCTGATGGTTTTCGCTTTCACCGACAAGGCGCGACATCCGACGCTGCAGAATTTCGTCACGCTATTCACCGACCCCGCTTTCCTCGATCCATTGCTGACGACGGCGATCATCGCCACCACTTCCGCGGTGGCCTGCTGCCTTGTCGCCGCCCCGATCGGCTGGCTAGTGTCGCGCACCGACATGCCGGGACGGCAGATCATCCGCGCGCTGGTGACGGCTTCCTTCGTGACACCGCCGTTTCTGGGCGCGGTTGCCTGGGAATTGCTGGCGGCGCCCAACAGCGGCATGCTGAATCAGCTCTATCGTTACCTCACCGGTGCCGAAGATCCCTTGTTCGACATCTATTCGCTGACCGGGCTGATCTTTGTGATCTCCTGCTACACCTTCCCCTTTGTGTTCGTGCTGGTCGCCAATGCGCTCGACAACATGCCGGGCGAGCTGGAAGATGCTTCCGCCATTCTCGGCGGCAAGGCCTGGACCACGGCGCGGCGCGTCACGATTCCCCTGGCGCTGCCGGCGCTGGTCGCCGGCGCGCTGATCGCTTTCCTGCAGGCGATGACGCTGTTCGGATCGCCCGCGATCCTGGCGCTGCCGGCCGGCTTCCATACCATGACGACGAAGATCTGGAGCCTGTTCCAGTATCCGCCAAAGCTCGAACTAGCTGCTGCCGCCGCCGTGCCGCTATTGCTGCTGACGATCCTGCTGCTGCAGGGCCAGAAATTTCTGCTCGGCCGCCGCGGCTACTCCGTGCTCGGCGGCAAATACGGCCCGCCGCGGCCGATCGAAATGGGGCCATGGCGCTGGGCCGCGCTGGCGTTCTGCCTCCTCGTGCTGCTTAACCCGGTGTTCCTGCCCTATTTCGCGCTGCTCAACGCGGCGTTCTCGCCGAACGCGACCACGCTGGTGACGCCGTCGACGGCGACGCTGCACAACGTCGTCTTCGTGTTCACCGAATTGTCGTCGACCCAGCTTGCCCTGAAGAACACGGTGATCCTGGGTGCATCGACGGCGACGATCGGCACGGTTCTCGCGCTCGTGGCCGCCTATGTCACGACCCGCCGCGTGATCGCGAGCCATCGCATGCTCGGCTTTCTCGCGACCGCCCCGGTGGCCGTGCCCGGCATCGTGCTCGGTGTTGGACTATTCTTGAGCTACACGCGGCCGCCCTTCGTGCTCTATGGCACGCTGTGGATCCTGCTGCTGGCGTTTCTCACCATCAATTTGCCGTCGGCCTATCAGCAATTGCAGGCGGCGTTCGCGACCATTCATCCCGAACTGGAGGACGCCAGCCGCATTCTCGGCGCGAGCCGGCTGCAATCGCTGCGGCAGATCACGGCACCCTTGTTGCGCACCGGCGTGATCGCGACCTGGTGCTTCATCTTCATCGGCGTGATGCGGGAATTGTCCGCGGCGATCGTGCTGTTCACCTCGCAGACCAAGGTGCTGTCGGTTTTGATCTACGACCTAAACGAAAGCGGCGACCTCGCCGCGATCTCGGTGCTTGGCATCGCGATGCTGGTGATCACCTTTGCGGTGGTGCTCGCGGTGAACCGGATCCCGATGTTCGGCGGCGGCGCCGGGGCGAAGTTGCGGAATAGTTAGCAACCGGACCCGTAGGGTGGGCAAAGGCGCTCTGGCGCCGTGCCCACCATCAAGCATCCCGCACGGAATGGTGGGCACGCTTCGCTTTGCCCACCCTACGGATCGCATCTGGTAATCCGGCCGTTCGCCCCGATATAAGGCACAATCATTGAGCCATACGAGGACCGCGTGACACAAGCCGCCGCCAAAAAGCCCGCCCTCTCGCCGCCGGTCGCCCCGCGCCGGCCGCATACTTTTACTACGCACGGCACCACCGTGCAGGACGACTATGCCTGGCTGAAGGACCCGAAATGGCAGGAAGTGCTGCGCGACCCCTCGATCCTCGACCCGGACATCCGCAAATATCTGGAAGCCGAGAACGATTACACCGAGAGCCTGCTCGGCCACACCGCCGTCCTGCAGAAGAAACTGGTCGCGGAAATGCGCGGACGGATCAAGGAGGACGATTCCAGCGTGCCGTCGCCGGACGGCCCGTTCGCCTATTTGAGAAAATTCCGCGAGGGCGGGCAGCATGAAATGTTCGGCCGCACGCAGCGTGATGGCGGCGCGGTAAGAATCGTGCTCGACGGCGATGCCCTCGCCAAGGACCATGAATATTTCAAGTTCGGCGGCGCGCGGCATTCACCTGATCACAGGCTGCACGCGTGGAGTGCCGATACCAACGGCTCGGAATATTTCTCGATCCGCGTGCGCGACTGGGAGACGGGGATCGACCGCGACGATCTCGTCGAGGAGACCGATGGCGGCATCGTCTGGAGCAAGGATTGCCAAAGCTTCTTCTATGTCAAACTCAACGACAACCATCGCCCGATGCAGGTGTGGCGGCACCGGATGGACACCAGGCAAGCCGACGATACGCTGATCTATGAAGAAAAGGATTCCGGCTGGTTCACCCATCTGCACGAGAGCTCTTCGGGGCGATTCTGCGTGATCGCCGGCGGCGATCATGAGACCTCGGAACAGCGGCTGATCGATCTCGCCAATCCCGAAGCGCCGCCGCGGCTGGTGGCGGAACGCGAAGAAGGCGTACAGTATTCGATCGCCGACCGCGGCGATGAATTGTTCATTCTAACCAATGCGGATGACGCGATCGACTTCAAGGTCGTCACCGCGCCGCTCGCCTCGCCCGAACGCGCCAACTGGCGCGATTTGATTCCGCATCGCGCCGGCATCTATGTGCTCGACGTCGAACTCTATGCTGGCCACATGGTGCGGCTGGAGCGCGCCAATGCGCTGCCCGCGATCATTATCCGCGATCTCGGTAACGGCGAGGAACATGCCATCGCCTTTGACGAGGCGGCGTATTCGCTGGACACCATGGGCAGCTACGAGTTCGAGACCACCAATCTGCGGTTTTCCTATTCGTCAATGACGACGCCGTCGGAAGTCTATGACTACGACATGGCGAAGCGAACGCGCGTCTTGCGCAAGCGGCAGGAGATACCGTCCGGGCATGACCCGGCCGACTATGTCACCACGCGGATCATGGCGACGTCGCATGACGGCGCGTTAGTGCCGGTCTCGATCCTGCACCGCAAGGACCTCGTGCGCGACGGCAGCGCGCCGCTATTGCTCTACGGCTACGGCTCCTACGGCATGGCGATGCCGGCGTCGTTCTCAACCAACCGGCTGTCGCTGGTCGATCGCGGCTTTGTCTATGCGATCGCGCATATCCGCGGCGGCGCGGACAAAGGCTGGGGCTGGTATCTCGACGGCAAGCGCGAGAAGAAGACGAACTCGTTCGATGATTTCGCTGCCGCCGGGCGCGCCTTGATCGAGGCAAAGTACACCAGCGCCAAGCGCATCGTCGGCCATGGCGGCAGCGCCGGCGGCATGCTGATGGGAGCCAGCGCCAACCGGGCCGGCGAATTGTTCGCCGGCATAGTCGCCGAAGTGCCGTTCGTCGACGTCCTCAACACCATGCTCGACGACACGCTGCCGCTGACGCCGCCGGAATGGCCGGAATGGGGCAACCCGATCGAGAGCGAAAAGGATTTTCGCACCATCTTGTCGTACTCGCCCTACGATAATATCGCGGCGAAGGAATATCCCGCTGTGCTCGCGATGGGCGGCCTTACCGATCCGCGCGTCACCTATTGGGAGCCGGCGAAATGGATCGCGCGGTTGCGCGCGACCATGACCGGTGGCGGTCCGGTGCTGCTGCGCACCAACATGGGCGCCGGCCACGGCGGCGCGTCGGGCCGGTTCAACCGGCTCGATGAAGTCGCGATCGCCTATGCGTTTGCGCTATGGGCGGTGGGGCTGGCGGAGAAGGCGGAGGTGTGAGGCGCTCGTGTCCCGGACGCGGTGCAGCGTGCAACGCTGCATCGCAGGGCCGGGACCCACCAACGCATAAGCCCCGGCTCTGCAGCGCACCGCTTTGCGCTGCGCTGCGTCCGGGGCACGCAGTTAACGCCCATTCTTCTTTCGCCACTCCGCGAAATCAGTCAGCGTCTGCGGATCGGTCGCCGGATAGAGCCCGAAAATGCCGCGGCCGTTCTGGACCTGCTCGGTGACGAAATCCTCGAACGCCGTCATCTCGACCGCCTCGTCGGCGATTTCGTCGACCAGATGCGCGGGGATTACGATCACGCCGTCGGCATCGCCGAGGATGACATCGCCCGGAAACACCGGCGCGTCACCGCAACCGATCGGCACGTTGATCTCGATCGCCTGATGCAGCGTGAGATTGGTCGGCGCGCTCGGGCGGTGGTGATAGGCGGGGAAGCCGAGCTTTGCGATCTCAGCCGAATCCCGAAAGCCGCCATCGGTGATGACGCCGGCGCAGCCGCGCTGCATCAGCCGCGTCACCAGGATGGCGCCGGCGGACGCGGCGCGGGCGTCCTTGCGACTGTCCATCACCAGCACCGCGCCCGGCGGGCAATCCTCGATCGCCTTGCGCTGCGGGTGGGAGCGGTCGCGGAACACGTCGATCTTGTTGAGGTCCTCGCGCGCCGGCATGTAGCGCAGCGTGAAGGCCTCGCCGACCAGCACCGGCTGATTGGGGCCTAAGGGGTGCACATCCTGGATCATTTGGATGCGGAAGCCGCGCTTGAACAGCGCGGTGGCGACGGTGGCCGTGGAGACGGTTTTGAGTTTATTGCGGGTGGCGTCGCTCAGTTTTGTCATTGTGTTCTCGCTTTCTGGGTCGTCATTCCGGAGCGCTCGCCTCAGCAAGCGAATCCGGAATCTCGAGATTCCCCGATGCGCAATTGCGCATCTGAGGTCTGGTCCTTCGGACCATCCCGGAATGACAACATCAATCACACCGCCCCGTGCGCTTCCACATACAGCGCATAGACCGAGTGGCAGCTCGTCATGTAGAGGCGGTTGTTCTTCGGGCCGCCGAAGGTGAGATTGGCGCAGCGTTCCGGCAGGCGGATGTGGGCTAGCGGCTTGCCGGCCGGGCTGAACACCATCACGCCGTCGAGATCCTCTGGCTTGCCCTTGAGCTGATACACCCGGCGGCCGCCAACCTCCGTCGGCTCGGGCTGCAGCGCGCCGTTGGAGCCCCAGCCGCACCACAAATTGCCGTCGCGGTCGACGCGGAAACCGTCGAGCGCGCCCTGATCCGCGGCGTCGATCAGCTTGGTCTTGTTGCCCACCGTGCCGTCCTCGTTGACGTCAAAGCTCCAGACGCTGCGGTTTGGCGTGCCCTTCCATTCCACGACGTAGAGCTTTTTCTCATCCGGCGAGAACGCTAGGCCATTGGGATTGACGATGTCGGTGATCACGGCGGTGAGCTTGCCGTCCTTGGTCAGGCGATAGACGTTGGTAGTCGCCTGCTCGGGCTTTTCCTTTTTGCCTTCCCACTCGCCGTTGATGCCGAACAAGGGATCGGTGAACCAGATGGTGTCGTCGGATTTCACCACGACGTCGTTCGGCGCGTTGAGCCGCTTGCCCTCGAACTTGTCGGCCAGCACGGTGATCTTGCCGTCCTTCTCGGTGCGGGTGACGCGACGGGTGACCGAATGCTCGCAGGTGACGAGGCGGCCCTGACGATCGCGGGCGTTGCCGTTGGCGTAATTGGCATTGGCGCGGAAGACCGAGGTCTGGTTGGTCTTCTCGTCGAACTTCATGATGCGGTTGTTGGGGATATCGGAGAACAGGAGATAGCCACCCTCAGGAAAATACGCCGGCCCTTCGGCCCAGCGCATGCCGGTCGCGACCTGCTCAATGGTCGAGGAATAGATCCGGTACTTTGCAAAACTCGGATCGAGGATTTGCACCGCCGGATCGGGATAGCGCTGGTTCGGCGTGAACGGGAACGATTGCGCGAGGGCGGTGCGCGCGAGCAGCGTCGTGGCGGCAGCGGCGCCGGCGCCTTCGAGCAAGTTACGTCGAGTGATGTTCATTGGTTGTCCTCCCCTGTGATGCTTTTTGTTTGGTGTCATTCCGGGGCGATGCGTCAGCATCGAACCCGGAATCTCGAGGTTCCGGGTCTGGTCCTTCGGACCATCCCGGAACGACGGTGGCTAATAAATCGGCGGCTCCTCGACCGGAGCCCCAAATCCGGTCTCCAGAAAATCAAAATCGCAGCCTTCATTGGCCTGCTTGATGTGGCGGGTGAACATCCAGCCATAGCCGCGCTCGTAACGTGGCTGCGGCGCCTTCCACTCGGCGCGGCGCATTGCGAGCTCCGCCTCCGGCACATCGAGATTGATGGTACGGGCGTTGACGTCGAGCGTGATCTTGTCGCCGGTTCGCACCAGCGCCAGCGGCCCGCCGATATAGGATTCCGGCGAGACGTGCAGGATGCAGGCGCCGTAGCTGGTGCCGCTCATGCGCGCATCCGACAGCCGAACCATGTCGCGCACGCCCTGCTTCACCAGCTTGGTCGGGATCGGCAGCATGCCCCATTCCGGCATGCCCGGCCCTCCTTGCGGACCCGCATTGCGCAGGATCAGCACGTGATCCGCCGTGACGTCGAGATTGGGATCGTCGATCGCCTTCTTCAGCGAAGGGTAATCGTCGAACACCAGCGCGGGCCCGGTGTGCTTGAGGAAGCGCGGCTCGCAGGCACTCGGCTTGATCACGCAACCATCGGGCGCGAGATTGCCCTTGAGCACCGCAAGCGCGCCCTCCTTGTAGATCGGATTCTCGACGGTGCGGATAACGTCGTCATTATAGACTTCGGCACGCGCGATGTTTTCGCCGAGCGTCTCGCCGGTGGCCGTCATGACGTCGAGATGCAGATGCTGCTTGATGCGGCTCATCAGGCCCGGCAAGCCGCCGGCGTAGAAGAAATCTTCCATCAGATATTTGTCGCCGCTCGGCCGCACGTTGGCGATCACAGGCACCTTGCGGCTGGCTTTTTCGAAATCGTCGAGCCCGATGTCCTGGCCGGCGCGGCGAGCCTGCGCGATCAGATGGATGATCGCATTGGTCGAGCAGCCCATCGCCATCGCGACCGTGATCGCGTTCTCGAAGGCCCTTCGGGTCTGGATCTTGTCCGGCGTCAGGTCCTCCCACACCATCTCGACGATGCGGCGGCCGCATTCGGAGGCCATGCGGATGTGGCCGGCATCGGCGGCGGGAATCGAGGACGCGCCCGGCAGCGTCATGCCGATCGATTCCGCAATCGCCGTCATGGTCGACGCCGTGCCCATCGTCATGCAGGTGCCGTAGCTGCGGGCGATGCCGGCCTCGACGTCGACCCAGTCCTTGTCGGAGATTTTTCCGGCACGGCGCTCGTCCCAGTATTTCCAGGCGTCCGAGCCCGAACCCAGCGTCTTGCCCTTCCAGTTACCGCGCAGCATCGGCCCGGCCGGCAGATAGATCGTCGGCAGGTTCATGCTGGTGGCACCGAGCAGGAGGCCGGGCGTGGTCTTGTCGCAGCCACCCATAAGCAACACGCCATCGACCGGATGGCCGCGGAGCAGTTCCTCGGCATCCATCGCCAGCATGTTGCGGTAGAGCATGGTGGTCGGCTTCAGGAACGATTCCGACAACGACAGCGCCGGCAGTTCCATCGGGAAACCGCCCGCCATCAAGATGCCGCGCTTGACGTCGTCGACGCGGCTCTTGAAATGCATGTGGCAGGGCTGCGCATCCGACCAGGTGTTGAGGATCGCAATCACTGGCCGGCCGTTCCATTCCTCCGGCGCGTAGCCCATCTGCATGGCGCGCGAGCGGTGGCCGAAGGCGCGGAGATCATCAGGCGCGAACCAGCGCGCGCTGCGGAGATCAGCAGGGTTCTTCTTGTTGCTCATGACTGCGTCCCCCATTTCTGGACGGTGTTGCGCTCGATCGTGCGGAAGATCAGGTTCTCCACGATCAGGCCAATGACGATCACGGTCAACAGGCCGGCGAACACGGCGGGGATATCCAGCAAGTTGCGGTTCTCGAAGATGAACCAGCCGAGGCCGCCCTGCCCCGACGACACGCCGAACACCAGTTCGGCGGCGATCAGCGTACGCCAGGCAAACGCCCAGCCGATCTTCAGGCCCGTCAGGATCGAGGCGAAGGCTGCGGGAATCAGGATGCGGAATACGTAGGGCAAACCGCGCAGGCCGTAATTACGGCCGACCATGCGCAGCGTGTTCGAGACGCTCTTGAAGCCGGAATGGGTGTTGAGCGCGACCGGCCACAGCACCGAGTGGATCAGCACGAAGACGAGGCTGCCGTTACCGAGACCGAACCAGATCAGCGCCAGCGGTAACAGCGCGATTGCCGGCAACGGATTGAACATCGCCGTGATGGTTTCGAGGAAATCCGTGCCGATCCGGGTTGAGATCGCGAGAATCGTGAAAATGGCGGCGAGCGCAATGCCGGCGGCATAGCCCATGAACAGCACCTTCAGCGACGCCCAGGCGCGCAAGGGAATGGTGCCGTCGCGCACCTTGTCGAACATGGTGACGATGGTGTCGTGGAAGGTCGGGAACAGCAGCGGATTGTTCAGGATGGTGCCGTAGGTCTCCCAGGCCGCGGCGAGGAAGATGATGATCACGGCTTTGCGCACAAAGCCGTCGTTCCACAACAGCTCCAGCACCGTCAGCTTGCGCTCGACCTCGGCCGGCACCGCCGCCGTCAGTTCGGCGGCATCGCGCAACAGAATCCTGGCCTCACCCATCGCGCGCTCCCTTTAGTGTGCCGTGACAGCGTCGGCGAACAAGAGATCATGGATCTGCTTTTCCAGCCGCGCTGCGCTGCCGTCTTCGCCGGAAACCTTGTCGACGTCGATCACCTCGGCCTTGACCCGGCCGGGATGCGGCGACAGCAGCAGGATGCGGTTGCCGATCTTGATCGCCTCCGCGATCGAATGGGTGACGAACAGGACGGTGAATTTGGTTTCTGCCCAGAGCTGCAGCAGTTCGTCCTGGCAGGTTCGCCGCGTCAGCGCATCGAGGGCTGCGAACGGCTCGTCCATCAAAAGAATATCCGGCTCCATCGCCATGCCGCGCGCGATCGCGACGCGCTGCTTCATGCCGCCGGATAGCGTGTGCGGGTAGGCATCGACGACGCGGGTGAGGCTGACTTTTTCGATGTAGGCCCGCGCCCGCATCTCCGCTTCCTTGCGCGGCAGTTTCCGCGTCATCAGCAGCGGAAACATCACGTTTTCGAGCACCGTCTTCCACGGCAAGAGCTGGTCGAACTCCTGGAAGATCATCATGCGGTCGGCTCCGGGCTCGGATATTTCCCGGCCCGAGATCCGCATCTTGCCTTCGCTCGGTTTCATATAGCCGCCGACCGCCTTCAACAGGGTCGACTTGCCGCAACCGGAGGGGCCGAGCAGCACGAAGCGATCGGAACGATCGACCGTGAAGCTGACCCGCTCGGTCGCGGTCACGACCGCGCTCGAGGTCTTGTAGCGCAGTGTTACGTCACTGACGTCGAGAAGCGCTGCCATGTCGATCAATTGCCCTTCAGGTCGTGCGCGACCGGCAGGTAATAATCGGTCCACGCCTTGGGCATGGTCTTCAGCGTGCCGACCTTGTGCAGATGGGTGGCGAACTTCATGGTGCCCTGCGGCTGCAGGTTCCATTCCATCATGCCGGGCTCCTTCAGCCATGCCAGCAAATCCTCGACGCTAGTCTTGTCGCCGGTGACTTCCTTGTAGATCTCAACCGCGGCCTTGGTGTCGCCGCGGATCAAATCCTGCGCTTCCTTGGTGGCGTCGCGCACGGCCTGCACGATCTTCGGATTGGCGTCGGCGAATTTGGTCGTGGTGAAGAACTGCGCCTGGCTGAGCGGCCCGCCCATCACGTCGGGCGACGACAACACCACATGCGCGCCGGGCACATTCTTCAGTTCGAGGAAGGTGAACGGCGGGATCGCAAAATGATTGCGGACCTCGTGCTGGGCATTGGTCATCGCCACATAGGCGTCGGGATGGCCGAGCTGCACCGTGCTGGCATCGAGCTTCGACCACTGGTCGGCGCCGAAGGTCTCACTTGCTGCGATCTGCAGCACGATCGCCTGCGTCGAGACCTTCACCGTCGGCACGGCGATCTTGTCGTTCGGACCAAAATCCTTGATCGACTTGATGTTCGGATCGCGGCTGATCAGCGTCATCGGCTGCGCCGAGGTGGCGACGATGCCCTTGACGCCGCCGCGGGTGCGGTCCCACAGCAATAAGAGATTGCCGGTCCCGGTGTTGAGGATATCGACGCTGCCTGCCAATAGCGCGTCGGTCTGTGCGCCGCCGCCGCTTAAGTTGATCCACTTGGTGGTGACGCCAGACACGCCGAGGGAAGCTGCGTGCTTCTCGATCAGCTTGTGTTTTTCCATGATGTGCGAGGGCATGTAGAAAATGCCCGGCTGCCGCGACAGCGAAATCTCCGTCTTCTGCTGGGCTGCTGCCTGAGAGCCCGGCAGCACCATGGCAAGTGCCACGACGGCGCCCGCGCAGGCGCTCCACATTCTGTTTCTCATGTGCATCTCCTCCGGCGTTTCATTGACGCTTCGATGGAAATGCACTAATGTATTAGTGCATTTGAAGCAAGCGCCTTCTATAAGGCCGGTTCGTTCGATGGCTGCATCCCAGATCGTTTCCCGCCGGACCGTGCCGCGCTCCGCCAATCGGCTCGATCGCGATCGTCAGGCCGCGCCGCAGGTGTTCGAGCGCCTGCGCGGCATGATCATTTCGCTGGAGCTGCCGCCGGGATCGCCGCTATCGCGCGCTGCGCTGGCCGGACAGTTCGGAGTGAGTTCGACACCGATCCGCGATGCGCTGATGCGGCTCGAGGAGGAAGGGCTGGTCGACGTCTTTCCGCAATATGCCACGGTGGTCAGCCGGGTCGACGTGCGGCTGGCGCAGCAGGCGCATTTCCTGCGGCAGGCGGTCGAGCTAGAAATTGTCCGCATGCTGGCAATGCGCCATGACGAAGCCTTCACGGCCGAGCTCCATGCGACCATCGTCCGCCAACAGCATTTCGTGAAAGCCGGCGACTTCGAAAAATTCATGGCCGCCGACAACGAGTTCCATGCCCAGCTCTACGCCGCCACCGACAAGCAGGACATCTGGTCGCTGGTGCGCAGCCGCAGCGGACATATCGACAGGCTGCGCCGGCTGCATCTGCCCTCCCCCGGCAAGGCGCAGGATATCCTGCGGCATCACAAGCTGATTGCAAAAGCGATCGAGGCCGGCCAACCCGAAGAGGCGCAGAAGCACCTGCGTACCCATTTGTCGGGAACACTGAGCGAGCTCGACCAAATCCGCTCGCGCTATCCGGAATATCTGAGCAACTGACTGCTACGACATCTCCGCGGGGTTCCGGATCTGTCTGCCCGGCAGCATGCGGACACCGGCATTTTGCACCGGCTTTTTTGACCGCCCAACCGGAACGTGCCTACCGCTGGAGCAGTTGCGGCAATACGAGGATTCGGCAAAACTTGCAGCCTGCCGCGACTTGATTCCAGCGGGGCCCGGAGAACCTCTTAATTTGGCGAAGATACTCGTCGTGGATGACGATGTGGCGGTACAGGTGACCATCCGTCTGCTGCTGGAGCGCGCCGGGCATAATGTGGTCACCGCCGGTGACGGGCGACAGGGCTTGGCATTGTGCCAGAGCGGAGATTTCGATTTGCTGTTCCTCGACATTTTTATGCCTGGAATGGACGGATTTGAAACCATGCGGATGGTTCGCCAGCAGCGGCCGCACATGCCGATCATCGTCATTTCCGGCCGGCCGATCTCGCCCGAACCGGACTCGGCGCCCGACTCCCTGACCATGGCGACCAAGCTCGGGGCGATTTCCAGTCTGCGGAAGCCGTTCCGGCCGGCCGAGCTTCTGGCTGCCGTCACAGGCTGCCTGGAAGCCGCCGAACGTGGCTCGCCGCCACGCCCCGCCGTGTTGCGTCCTTCCCGTAATGCGCCATAGCATCCGATTCGTCCGGTGGATTGCTGGATTGGAGCGGGAGGGCGAGCGAACACCGACATGACGCTCACAACCAGGCTAGCCATCGCGATGATTGCGTTGGTCGCGATCGCGGTTACCGCGGTCGGATGGCTGAGCTATCACAACCTGGAACAGGCGCTCCTGCAGCGTGCGCGCGACCGCATCGAGACGCATTCACGGCAGCTCGCGACCGATCTAGAATATTATGCGGCGAGCGCGACCGGAGATGTTGCGGGCTTTCGTTCGGCGGTGGCGCTGCACGGGCTGGTCCGTGCCCGCCAGGCGGGCGGCATTGATCCGGTCGATGGCGTCTCCGAAAAGATCTGGCGCGACCGGATAGCGTCACGTTTCGCGGCGGAACTCGAAGCCAAGCCGACATACGCGATGTTTCGGATTATCGGCCTCGACGACGACGGCCGCGAGCTGGTCCGCGTCGACCGCAATGGACCGAACGGCACGGTTCGGATCGTCCCTGAAGCGGGCCTGCAGAAGCGAGGCGATCGCGGCTATTTCCAGGAAACGATCCGGCTGGGTCATAAACAGCTCTACGTCTCGCCGCTCGATCTCGGCCGCTTCAACGGCCTGATCGAAGAGGTGCACCGGCCGACAATCCGCGTCGCGACGCCGATTTTCACGACCGACGACAAACCGTTCGGCATCTTCATGATCAATGTCGACATGCGGCGCGCGTTCGACCGTATCAGAGCATCGGCGTGGCCGGGCGAGACGATCTACGTCGTCAACCGGCAGGGCGACTATCTCATTCACCCCGACCGGTCGCGCGAATTCGGCCTGTTGCTCGGCAAACCCAACGACTGGAAAGCTGACTTCCCGCATCTGGCGTCGCAGGCCGGAGCAAAGCAAGGCAGCGCCGAAATCGTTGCGGACCAAGCTGGGCGGTCCAACGGGATCGCGTTTGCTCCCGCCGTCCTGGCCGGTTCCGAATGGGTTGGGGTCATCGAAACTACCCCCAACGCCGTGATCATGGCGCCGGCTGCGAGCATCCGAAATACCTCGCTTCTGGTCGGGGCGATCGCGGTGTTGTGCGCAGCAGTGCTGGCGCTGCTGATCGCGAGGTCGCTGGCCCGGCCGATCGTCCGGCTGACCGAAGCCGTTCAAGGCGTGGCCAAAGGGAAGGCGGCCATCCCGGTCGATGCGCGCGGCGAGACCGGCGTGCTCGCGCGGGCGTTCGCGTACGCGATCGAGGAGATCAATGTAAAAACCGCAGCGCTCCAACAGGAGGTCGAGGAGCATCGCCGCACCATAGCTGCGCGCGATCATCACGCCGAACGGGAACGGCTGTTCAGCGCAGCGGTCGAATCCTCCAGTGACGCCATCGTCACGACGTCGCTCGATGGCACGATCACCGGCTGGAATTCGGCCGCGGAGCGGCTGTACGGGTACGCGGCTGCGGAAACTGTGGGCAAGAACATCACGCTTCTCGTTCCGATGGACCGGCTACCCGAGGTGCATGACACGTTGCGCCGGATCGGCTCGGGCGAAAGCATCGAGCAACATGAAACCGTCCGCCTGAAAAAGGATGGCGGCCGGATCGAAGTCTCGCTCAGCGTATCGCCGATCAAGGCCCCCTCAGGCGCGACCATCGGCATCTCGAAGGTGGCACGCGACATCACCGAGACCAACAAGACCAGGCAGGTGCTGCGGCAACAGACCGAAGAGCTTCGCCGCATCTTCGAGACCTCGCAGGATCTGATCATGGTGATGGATTCCCGAGGATTCCTGGTTCAGATCAGCCCGAGCTGCGAGGCCATATTGGGTTATCGGCCAGAAGAAATGATCGGCCGCAGCGGCGAGGATTTTATCCACCCCGACCACCTCGAGACCTCGCGTCAGGAAATGCGGGCAGCACGGCGCGGGCAGCGCCCGAAGATGTCCGATACCCGCTGCATTCACAAGGACGGACGAGAGGTGTGGTTGTCATGGCTCGGGACATGGTCCGAGCCGGTCAAGCGCTTCTTCTTCGTCGGCCGCGATATGACCGAGGGCCGGTTGGCGCAAGAGACGTTGCGCGAAAGCGAACAGCTCGCGCGCGGCATTATCGACACCGCGCTCGATGCCTTCGTGCAGATGGACGATCAGGGCATCGTCACCGACTGGAACTCGCAGGCGGAGAAGATATTCGGCTGGCCGCGCGCGGAAGCGATCGGCACCAAGCTGAGCGAGCTGATCATTCCCGACGTCCATCGCGCCGCCCACAAGGCCGGCCTGGAGCGGTTTCTGCGCACCGGCGAGGCCGCCATCCTCGACCGCCGCTTCGAAATCGAGGCGATGCGGCGAGACGAAAAGGAAATCAAGGTCGAGCTCAGCGTTACCGCGCTTCGGCGGCGCAATGGATTCGTGTTCAACGGCTTCATGCGCGACCTCACCGACCAGATCGCGGCCGAGGACAGGATCCGGCAGGCCGAGAAGATGGAGGCGATGGGACAGCTCACCGGCGGCATCGCGCACGACTTCAACAATATCCTGACGGTGATCACCGGAACGATCGAAATTCTGGCCGATGCCGTCAAGGGCGACCCGCAGCTTGCCGCCATCACGCGAATGATCGACGAGGCGGCCTCACGCGGCGCCGACCTCACCCAGCACCTGCTCGCCTTCGCGCGCAAGCAGCCGCTGGAGCCGAAGGTAACCGACGTCAACACGCTGATTATCGACACGGCGAAACTGCTGCAGCGGACGCTCGGCGAGCATGTCGAGATCGAATCCGTGTTCGACGACGAAACGTGCCCTGCGATCGTCGATCCCAATCAACTCGCCACCGCGATCCTCAATCTGGCGCTAAATGCCCGCGACGCGATGCCCAATGGCGGCAAGCTCATCATCGAAACCGGCTTCGTCATGCTCGACGACAATTATGCGAGGATGCACAGCGACGTCCGGCCCGGACGCTACGCCATGATTGCGGTGAGCGATACCGGAACCGGCATTCCGGCCGCGATGCTCGACAAGGTGTTCAATCCGTTCTTCACCTCGAAGGGACCTGGCAAAGGTACCGGCCTCGGTCTGAGCATGGTGTACGGCTTCATCAAACAATCGGCCGGCCACATCATGATCTACAGCGAAGAAGGCCATGGCACGACGATCAAGATGTATCTGCCGCCGGCCACGGGCGCATTGCCGGCCGCCGAGGCTACGCTGGCGCCCGCTGTCGAGGGCGGCCATGAAACAATTCTGGTGGTGGAGGACGACAAGCTGGTGCGCGACTATGTGCTGGCGCAACTGCATTCACTCGGTTACGTCACGCTGGATGCGGCGAACGCCACTGAAGCCCTCGCGTTGGTCCATACCGGCCGTCCGTTTGATCTGCTGTTCACCGACGTGATCATGCCCGGCATGAACGGCCGCCAGCTCGCCGACGAGATAGCGAAGGCCAGGCCCGGACTAAGGGTACTGTTCACCTCGGGCTATACCGAGAATGCCATCATTCATCACGGGCGACTCGACGAAGGCGTATTGCTGCTCGCCAAGCCCTATCGGAAATCGGATATGGCGATCATGATCCGCAAAGCGCTCACCGATTGATGGCAACGGCGGCGCTGCATCCAGCGCAAGGCCGCGCCGGAGCCGGCCTGCCTGCGATCAGTCTCGATCAGCCTTGGATTAGATTTGGCCCTGTCGCTGGGTGGTCATCACGATGCGAACCAGGTCGGCGGCATTCCGCGCGCCGAGTTTCTTCATGATATTGGCGCGGTGGTCCTCAATCGTGCGCGGGCTGATCCCGAGATGTCGCCCCGCTTCCTTGTTCGAAGCGCCGGCGGTGAACTGCTCCAGCACCTCGCGTTCCCGTCGCGTGAGCGGTTCCCGTCCCGGAAAATGCAGGGTCGCGATGCGCGATGACGTACTTTGCGCCTGCCGGCGAGCATAGGCCTCGACCGCCTCATCGAGTCTTGCCACGATTTCGCTGCCGCGAAACGGCTTTTCGATGAAGTCCAGCGCGCCGTTTTTGATGGCGCTGACCGCCATGGCGATATCGCCCTGCCCCGAGACCATGAAGATCGGTGCAGGGTAATCCTCACCATGAAGCTCTTTCAGAATATCGAGGCCGGATTTGCCGGGGATATGCACGTCGAGCAGGATGCAGGCTGGCGTCCGCGTTCGTGCAACAGCCAGCAGCGCGGCGCCGTCGGCGAAACAGATGACCTGATAGCCGGCTGCCGACAGCACCATCGAAAGCGTGTCGCGAACGGCTGGATCGTCATCGACTACGAAAATTTCCCCGCGGGAGGGGGCTTTTTCAGCCATGTTCCATCGTCCATGCGTGGTTGATGTGACGCACACTCGGATAACGGTATTCACTTCATACCGGACCGTATTTGTACGGGACCACGGCTTAGCGCACAAGTAGCAACGCACATCTATAAGAATAGCCTGCGACTAATTGAACAAATGATTGCCGGGGAAGTTTCGTCCGGCGCTCCCGAGAGTTCCATCAACGTCATCGCGCTTGACGACGTATCTCCCCGCTACACAACGGCCGCGGCCGCGATGCATGCCTGGCCCCCGCAGCACCATCCGCTTCAGCTCATCGCCTCTTCGGATTTTGACGACGCGCCTGACTTTTTCTTGCTGTGCTTGCCTCTCAGGAAGCGGATGTCCATTTCCGTGCCGTTGACACGAACGAGCTCGCACCGGCGATAGGCGAGGCCGGTCGACGACAGCAGCAGGAAGAACTCCTTGAGATTGAGGCCTTGAATGGAGCCTTCCACAGTCAGTTCGGCGTCGGTGTCCGAGATCGCGTTGAGCTGGCAGTCCCTGCGCCAGGTCCCGTCGATCGCCATGATGCAGACATCATAGCCGCGGCTGAACGTAACTCGCTCCGTGCCCTTGCCGCCCTCTGTCATCGCTCACCGTCCTGCCATTACCGCGATTTTTGGCATTGCCGCTGCGCCCTGCAGAGATGCGGCACGCGCACCGCTCGGCCGATAGAGGCCGCGCTTGTCCGGGAACGGCTTGAAGACATCGGTCAGGCCGACGACCGTTTCCGCCGCCCCCAGCACCAGGAAGCCATCGCCTTCCATTGCCTTGGCGAGGCGGCCAAAGATATTGATCTTGGTATCCTGATCGAAATAGATCAGGACGTTCCGGCAGAAGATGACGTCGAAGGTGCCGAGCTGGGAGAAATCATGCAGCAGATTGAGCTGGCGATGCTGCACCATGCCGCGCAGCTCCGGGCTGATCTGCCACAGTTCGCCGTTCTGCTTGAAATATTTGACGAGAAGCTGAATCGGAAGGCCGCGCTGGACCTCGAACTGGCTGTAGACGCCCGACTTCGATTTTTCGAGCACTTCCTGCGACAGGTCGGTCGCGATGATCTCGATCCGCCAGCCGGCAAGCGCCGCGCCCATCTCCTTCAGCGACATCGCAAGCGAATACGGCTCCTGGCCGGTCGAGCCGGCGGCACACCATATCCTGATGCTCTTGCGGCCGGCGCGGGCCTTCAGCAGCTCCGGCACGATCGTATCGCGGAAGTGTTCGAACGGCACCTTGTCGCGAAAGAAGAAGGTCTCGTTGGTGGTCATGGCCTCGACCACCTGGGCGATGATCGATGCCGATCCGCCCTTCATTTTCTGCACGAGTTCGCCGATGCCCGACACACCGCATTTGCGCGACAGCGGAAGCAGGCGGCTTTCGATCAGGTATTGCTTGTCTGCGGACAGGTCGAGACCGGAATGATCCTTCAGGAGCTTACGCAGATATTCATAGTCTGGCGGGGTCACGGGAGCCTCTCAAGGACAAGCGATAAGATTTAGATCGGGCTCTATTCCGGGAGCGCGACCAAGCCGACTTCCTGGAATTTTGCCGCGACGATGTCCTTGTCGAAAGGCTTCATGATGTATTCATTGGCGCCGGCATGCAGCGCGCGGGAAATATGATCCATGCCGTTCTCGGTGGTGCAGAACACCACTTTGGGCGCGTCACCGCCGGGCAGGCGGCGCAGATGGCCGAGGAATTCGTAACCGTCCATGACCGGCATGTTCCAGTCGAGCAGAACTGCCGTGGGCATGGCACTCTTGCAGGCTTCAAGCGCCTGCTCGCCGTCCTCGGCTTCAGTAATTTGGAAGTCCAGCTCTTCCAGGATGCGGCGCGCGATCTTTCGCACGATGCTGGAGTCATCGACAACAAGACAGGTTTTCATTATTGGCCTCCTTGCTTGGCGAGCAGTGCTACGCCGCGAGGGCTTGTTTCGGCGCGAGTTCGAGAACGCGATCGACGTCGAGGACGACCATGAGCTGGCCGTCGAGGCGGTGCACGCCGCCGGCGAATTTCGCCATGCGGGGGTCGAGGTTGACGGGGTTCTCCTCGCGGCTCGCATCGGGCAGCCGCAGCACCTCGCCGATCTGGTCGATCAGAAGGCCGTAGGACTCGCCGCGGAGGTCGACGCCGACCGCCATCGGCGGCTTGCCGTCGTCGTTCTTCGGCAGGCCGAGCCGGGCGCGCATGTCGACCACGGTGACGATGCGGCCGCGCAGATTGAGCACGCCGGCGATCTCGGCGGAGGACAGCGGCACCCGCGTCAGCCGTTCCGGCATGAACACGTCCTGCACCCGCGAGATCGGCAGGCCGAACAATTGCCCGCCGATCACGGCGGTGACGTATTCGGCCACGGTGCCCTCGATGGTCTCGGTCTTGGTTGTCATGGTCTAACTTCCTTAATGCCCCGGCCAGGCTTGCTTAGGCCGCGCGCCGGGTCTCGGCGGTCTGTTCCTTCAGCGCCGCGATCAGGCCGGG
>NZ_AXAU01000044.1 GCF_000472965.1 Bradyrhizobium murdochi
CCCGCCGCCTGCGGGCGCCACGTGCGTTGCGGCATCCGCCAGTCAATGCCCTCCAGCAAGTAGCCAAGCTGGGCTGGCGTGATCGTCACCACGCCATCAGCCGATGACGGCCAGAGGAAACGGCCGCGCTCCAGCCGCTTCGCGTAGAGCGACATGCCCAGTCCATCATGCCAAAGGATCTTGATCAGCTTGCCGCTCTTGCCGCGGAAGACATACAGATCGCCGCCATGCGGGTCGCGCCTGAAGGCCTCCTGCACCAGCAAGGCCAGCGAGTTCATGCCGCGGCGCATATCGGTGTGGCCGGTCGCAATCCACACCCGCACGCCCGATGCAATGGGAATCATCGCGGCCGCCCATCAGCCAAAGCTGCGACAGCTGCCTTCAGCGTCGCCGTATCGACCGCGCCAGTGATCCGCATCCGGGCTCCGGTCGCAAACTCGATCTCGATCGCCCCGCCGCCCGCCGAGCCGCCCGGACCGGGCACCGTCCCTGACTCCGGGACTACCCGCGCTGGTACAAAGCCCGCGTGTCGTTCGGTGCCATCCTTCGGCTCTGGGCGAAACAACCGTCGCCATCGGAGCAGCAATGAGCGCGACACGCCATATCGCCGCGCCGTCGCTGCAACCTGGCGCGGCGCCTGCAAGCTCTCCAGGACGATCTTGAGCTTCTCATCCTCGGACCAGCGTCGGCGCCGGCCCGTCTCCACCACTCCAAGCCGCTCGACCTGGGCACTGCGCTTATCACTGTCCATAAGGACAGTTCTCAATACCGCGCCTCACTTCGCAAGGCGGCCTTCAGCGGACGGATACGCACCAAGCGCACTTCGTGATGGTTCGCGGCATGGGTGCTCACCGAGAGCGGCAAGCCATGGCGATCCACAATCGCCATGATTTTCAGGCCTTTTCCGCGCCTCGTAGGACCGATCTCCGCGCCTCCGCCCTTGGCCATCGCGAATGTTCAGTCGATGAAACACTCTTCTTCATCGAGCGCGCCGTTCTCGCGAAGTTCGTTGGCGATGTCGGTCAGACCACGCCGCAATACTTCATTGTGGCACCAGTTCTGAAAGCGCCGATGCACGGTTTTATAGTTCGGATAGCTTTGCGGCAGCATGTGCCACTGAGCACCCGTGTTCAAAATCCACAGAACCGCTTCCAGAACCCGGCGCGTCGCAACAGGCTTCCGACCCGGTCGTCCATCAGCAATGTGCTCCTCCGGAAAGTGTTTCCGGATGCGTTCCCATTGCTCGTCCGTCAGCCGAATCATTCTTCCTTTATAGCGCCTTCATCGTCAATCGACTCTAGCTTCCAATTTTGAGATAGGTTCTAGTCAACTGGTCCGAAATCCGGGGTCCACTTTCACTTCGCGTCAGCAGCGACTCTGCGCGTTGAGTAGCCACAAACCCCAGCCTTGGCCCGCCGATGCGAACTCTTTCGTGTAATAGTGTGTACGTCAAATCGGGTCTATTGCGGCTGCGCCGGAATAAGCGGTGGACGCGATTTCCAGGATCCATGCCTTTGAGGCGGCTCCCGCGAGGAAATATTCTCTCTAATCACAGGACGACCTTAGTCATTGCAACCAGTAATCATTCTTCAATGCCGGAACCGTGCATGACTGCCATCCTAAGAAGGGTCGTCTGTTAGAGCCGTATGCTTACGCGGCAGATGCGCTTGCGAGCACGATTTGCACCTCCACAAAGCAAGATCTGTTTTTCTGAATTGATCAATCCGGGCTTCTGCACGTTGGACCTGCCGGTGACCCAGTTACTCGACCGGCAAGTTAGGCCATAAATGCTTTACGACCTCACTGCCCCGCCGGTAAGCGTAGCAGCTATCGATCAACCCTGGGCGAGGATGCTTGTGGAATGCTCCTTCTTGCTGCAGGACCGGCAAGATGGTCTGGAACATTACCGATCCGACAGAACCTATAAGTTCAGCGAGGTGAGTGCAGCCAGCAGTTTGGGCGACGCGCTCTTTGACTTTCTTTTTCCAACCGGACCCTATCGTGAGACCCACGAGCGGAGCGAACGCGCTCGCTGCTTCCGAGCACGTCGGATACGGATTCTTATCGCTCGCAACATCTAGTGCACGAATTTTAAAGCTTGTATCGACGGTCAACCGCAGCGACATGTCGTGCACCGGTTCGCCTGGGAGGACTTCTCCACGCCAAGGATTCGCGTAAGCATTGGCCTTCGAGTCGATCAGGCGGGCCTCGATATCCCAGAGTTGATCGCGACGACGGTAGCCAACCACTTCTATAGCCCGGCGATGAAGGAATTCTCGTTCGACAGGACCAGGAAGTGGCATGGGTCTCCCCTTTCACGTGCATGTAGCGGAACGCGCACCTCCATACTATGCCCCATAGGCAGCACTTGGCAAGAGATCGTTCTCATTGTAGATGTTCTTCTTGGTTGACTATTTCTCTTTATGGGTGTATCGATGTTCATCGTCGGACTCCGAGTGTCACGGGCTGAGCGAGCCGCGACCTATCAGATGCAGGTGATCGATTGGAGGCACCATGGCCATATTGGAAACGGAAACACGAGGCGCGGTTCTGGTCGCGCAGTTCAATCACGCCAACGCTCACAATCCGATGAGTCTAGAACTCGAGAACGCCATTCGCTCGATATGCCGAGAGACAAATGACAATCCAGCGATACGGGCCTTAGTACTGACAGGAGGGAATGACAGATCGTTTTGCGCTGGTGGTGATTTTAACGAAGTGGCCCAGCTTTCCGGAAGCGTGGCAGTGGAGGCCTATATTGATAGGTTGATTGATTTTTATTCTACGATACTCAAGGTCACGAAACCGACCGTTGCCGCAGTCGGTGGATACGCAATAGGCCTCGGCTTTCAGGTCTCGCTATGTTGCGATTGGCGCGTCGGAGCGCCGGGGACCAAGCTGGTTATGTGGGAACTGAAGCACGGAATCGCTTGTATAGTGGGCGGGTATTTGCTCGAGAGTTTCGTGGGTCGAGCGGCGATGTCTGACATCGTCTATGGGTGCGAGGCCGTTCCGATTTCGTGGGCGGTGGACCACAAATTGCTTCACGAGGTCGCGGATTCGGAAAATCTTATGGAGACGGCTATCGCGCGAGCGCAGATTCTCAGTGAGTTTCCGGAAATCACTTTTCGGCGAACGAAAGAGTCAATCAATCAAGGCTTACTCGCTGGATTGCACGACATCGCGCTGGAGACAAAGCAAGCGCATGTTGCTGGCGTTGCGAGCAGAGCAGCACAACAGCACTTTCAAAGCGTGCTAGGGCAGGAGACCGAAACTGGGACACGGTAACGCATTATTGTTACCCTTCGCGGTCAAATCTGGCAGCGGCTCTACCGCCTAGCGTTCAACTTCGAAAGCTTTGCCACCAACGAAACAATATCCGTTCGGGCATGCTCGTCCTTAATCTTCATGAAAGCCGTGACAAGTTCGAGGACCTGTTTTGCCAACTTGCCCCTTTGCGCGCCAACTATTGCAGACACGTCGGAGAGTGGCGACGCCCGTCGTAGCGATTCGCGCTCATCGACTTCGTAGAAATGTGCTATCGGAGTGTTCAGCGCTCGAGCAATTTCGTAAAGCCGACTAGCAGGCACTCTACTTGTGCCATTCTCGTGCTTCTGCAGTTGCTGAAAAACTATGTCCAACCGACTCGCGAGCTTCTTCTGACTTAAGCCGACTCGCTTTCGCTGGGCTCGAATGCGTTCGCCAATTCTCGCGTCAAGGTTGTTGTATGGCACGATTAAACCCGGCCTCAGGCTTCATTTCTCACATCGACAAATGCGAATTATAACATTTCCAGATAGTTCGTTCAATTGACCCATGCGAACGATACGAGGACATCACCTGACCGACCTCAACAACATTCCACCGACGTCAAGTGCCTCCGGCGCCGACCAGCCGGAGCCTGGCGCTTGGGCGAGCGGACTGAGAGGCGCGACGCTGACGGACACGATTACGCGTTCAGCCTACCTAATAGCGTTTGGTGTGGTACGCGTTCCGCGCGAAGATAAGTGGCTGAGCTAGGATGGCTCTGCAGGGGGCAGGGCTGACCGCCGAGCTTCCGCATAGCAGGAGGGGATTGATGGTGCATGTAGAGACGCTGCTCCCGACTTCGGCCGACGACGGCGTGATCATAGATGATCGCGGAAGCCACCGGGGGGCACGCCGTGCGGCAGGCCCTTTGCTCGGCCCCCGGGGTGCCAAGTATCTTCTTCTCGCCAAGATACTACCTTGACTCATGGAACAGATCTTCGTCAAGCTCAAAAATCTTCTCAGAAGCAGCGGCTCGTATCGACCATGCGGTCTGCGCCGTCACCGGCGAAGAAAGCCTTCGATCCGGAAGACTGCCCCAACTATCGCGCAAACTTCAGCTATCCAGCGAACCCGATCAGGCACAGACCTAACTGCTGTGACGTGCAGCATACGCTTAGGGCCGGCCTTACTGCTAGCTTATACCTGAACCGCCTTGGTCTAGCCGCATCGCACGCGGCCATCTGTATATTGGTTTGAACTGTGTCCAACGTGTGCACCACGGCTTAATGCCATTACATGCGATCTGCACATGTCGACGCAGGGACGACCGCTAGCCAGTTGCTCGCAACATTTAACTCAGCCGCCATCGTTGGTTTTGATTCGCGGATGCGCGTCTGCAGATCCTGAGGGACATCGAGGCCTAAACTCGATTTGTCAGTCTGACGACAATTTCTTCGATGCGAGCTCACCCTCCGAGAGCATTGCCGTACCAATAATGCCCCCCCTTATCAATTGTGCAATCTCAGAGTCAGAAAGGCCGAGGAGCTCTGATAGGACCTCCACGTTATGCTGTCCGAGCGTCGGCGCAGCTGTGCAGATCGCATAGGGCGATGCAGCTTCGCGAATCGGCATTGAGGGCTGAGGATGTCGGCCAATGAAAGCACGTTCGACGTCCTGCAGAAATCCCCGCGACGCAAGATGCCGATCCTTGAGAAGCTCAATCGGCAGGCGGGCCACGCCGGCAGCAACCCCTGCGGCCTGCAACTCAGACATGGCCTGATCCGCGTCTCGGGAGAGTGTCCAGGCTGTAATGGCTGTCTCGATCACGTCCTCGATGCCACGGCGAGCTTCCGCTGATTTCAACGATGTGTCCCTGGCCCAATCAGGCCGCCCAATAAGCCGCGCGAGCCTGTGCCACATTTCCGCGTCGGTTACCGCTATCATGATCCAGTTGTCCTCACCCGCACACCGGAAGCAGCCGTGCGGCACGAACTGAGGATGTCGACTGCCGTATCTCGGTGGTGGAACACCGTCGATCGAGTGGACGGTGATCCATGGCGCCTCGAACGGCATCATGCATTCAATCTGCGCCAGATCAATGAACTGTCCCTGCCCAGTGTTGCGGGCGTGGATCAAGGCGACCAGAACTGCAGCGCAGCCGTTCAACCCGCCAACCGGATCTCCAAAGGCGGTGTGGCTCATTGTGGGCGGCCCACCGGGATTTCCGATCACGCTCGGCAAGCCCGATCCCTGCTCGAGAGTCGAGCCATAGGCTCGGCAATCGCGATTGACGCTGTCTGCACCAAATGCAGACATCGACATCATGACGAGCCGCGGGTTGAGCGTTCTGAGCACGTCGTAGCCAAGCCCGAGCTTCGGCAGCACATCAACAGAATAATTATTGACGACGATATCGGCTTCCGCCACAAGCCGTTTGGCGAGCGCGACGCCTTGCGGCCGCGTCAGGTCGAGCGTGATACCGCGCTTGTTGCGGTTCATGACGCAGAAGCGCACCGTCTTTTCGTACATCTCGCTATCGATGTAAGCAGGCCGCCGGTCAACACCGCGCCACCAGTCCGGATACTGGATGGCCTCGACTTTGATAACGTCAGCGCCGAGATCAGCCAGTGTTCTGGTGCACAACGGCCCCGCCCAGCCCATCGAGAAGTCGATGACACGAATTCCCTGCAACGGCCGCCGCGCCGTATCGATGGAACGTGACGATGGCCACGCGGTGCCGGTTAGATGCCTTGCATTCGCGAAAGCTTGCTGCTCGCCGGGAGCCGGCACCTTCCCGCCCCGGCGCGGCGGAGTGAATGTGAGCCGCAGCATTGAGCCAACCGTCAGGCCATTTTCTTCGCTAAGCACGACGGGTACGATTGCGCCACGCGCGCTTTTCTCGGCGTCAAGGAGCAAATCGGAAATTTCGGGCACAGGCACCATCGGTATTTTGCGCTTCAGTCCCTCTGCAAACCACTCTCGTGCTGTTCGCGACTTCAGCCTTGGAATGAATTTTCTCTCGAGCTCTTCCGCACGTTGCCGACGGTCTTCGCCAAGAACAAGGGCCGGATCATCACGCAATTCGGATAGCCCGAGCATGTCGCAAAATGCGCGCCATTGCGCCGGCGTCACCGTAGTAACCCCGAGCCGGCCTTCTTTGGTTTCATAAATTCCGACCGGAAAGCCAGGCCAGAAGCGATTAGAGCCAATCCTGCGCATCACATCGCCGTGCGCGAACGCCTCGAACATGAGATAATCGCTAAGAGCGAGACTCGATTCGAAAATACTAAGCGACCACGACCGCCCCGCCCCACCCTGCATTCGCGCAACTGCGGAAGAAGCCGCGGCGATGAAGCCCCATAGGCCCGCGAGGATACCCGTCTGGAAATCCGGGGCGTGTGATGGCGGGCCTTCGACCGGTCCAACCAGCTTGACGAGGCCGGCGAGCGCACGGATGGTCGAATCGGTTGCGGCGAATCCTGCATACGGGCCATCATGGCAAAACCAGCTTGCTTCGAGGTATGTTAACCCGGGACGTCGCTGGCGGATTGCGGCGATATCAATGCTCGGACAATTCGCGGGATCGACGTAGCGGCCATCGATCAGAATATCGCAATCCTCGATCAGCGCGGTCAGCCGTGTGATCGCGTCTGGGTCAGTGGCATCAATAATGATGCTTGACTTGTTAAAGTTGAGGAACGCAAACCACGGACTATTCCCCCGCGGGGTGAGCGGCGCGCATCGCCGAAGCGGATCGCCAGCTGGCGGCTCGACTTTCTGAACATCGGCACCGAAATCCGCGAACAACCGAGCACAATAGCTTGTTGCGGCCGAGCTACCAATTTCGATGACCTGCAAATGTGATAAAGCTCCCACCGAAGGCTCCTTTTTCCCAATCATCCTGGTGCTCCGGAGTATCACCTGCCATGTAAGCAGGCCTAGGGCCAGCACGAGCCGCGTACAGCCTTACGGGCGTACGACTGCGGCCTCATGCTGGCGGATTCGCCGACTGCTGCATCCCCGATCAAGCTGCCCATGCGCGGAATTGCAAAGACTGCTTCCCGATGCCTGCGCAGCTGTTGCAGAGGTCTCCGCCAAAACTGTGCAAGGATCGTACCAGCACGGAAATGGAAGTTTAGCCACGTTCAGCAGCATACGGCGCGTACCCCGGCCCACAGGCATGGTGTCTCAATGCTCTGCGTGAGCGGAAATACACGTTTGCTCCTGTTGGAAACAAAGCAATCGAGATGGCTGGGCAGCGGCTCGCAGCGCGGATTTTACTGAGGGATGCGAGCCGTGATGCTACACCGGAGCCCGGCTCCAACAGCAATGAGAAAACGGAAGATTGATTGCGATAGTTCCGGCCAGTTATCGGAGCCTCGACTCACTGCCCCTTCGTCTCGTGGTCAGGCTGACTAGTGTCTCACTAGCACGTGATGCCATCATGCGATTGATTGATGAGGAACGCTTGTCAACGCCGGGTACACGGAGTTCGTTGTCCGTGCTGAAGTTGCCAACGTTTGATAAAATAACCTTTTCGATTAGTGCTCGGCGGATTCGCTAACGGCACTGCGATTGGACATTTTTTGCAATCGACACGGTGTGCTTAAGGCGTCGCAATCGCAGATCACAGATCCGTCGCGCTGACTGACGACTCCAACAGTGAGCCCGTGCTCAATCCTGCCCTGCAACGACGGTACGCGACCGCCCCCATTTTTGATCGAGCGCGATCCAATCTCGTCATCGTTGGCATGAGCTGCCGACGAGGACCGGATACGTGGACAACCAAACTAGCCCCAATCCAAGGCACTTGGCGGACGACACCGCGAACTGCCGAGGGCTGGGTGCCGGCGCTGAAAAGATCGATGCTGCAGGCGTCGGTCTCGTTCTTCTTGGCGCGGTTTGGACCAGTTTGGACCTCGGTTACGTTCCACCGCGAGTTAGGCGCTCGCGCCAAGACTGCAATGAGCATCGCCTCAGGCGGCGAACTCTCCCCCTGTGATATCAATGGTTGCACCGGTGATAAAGCCCGCCATCGGCGAGGCCAGAAAGGCTGCGACGTGCGCAACCTCTTCAGCTGTTCCAAAACGGCCGACTGGAATCCGGTTGAGAGCGGCGCGGTTGACTGAGGCCTCAGCTGGCCCAGTCAGATCGCTGAGAATCCGCCCAGGAGCGATACAATTAACCGTAATACCGTGTGGAGCGAGATCTCGCGCAGTAGCGCGGGTTAATCCGACCAATCCCGCCTTCGATGCGGCATAGTGCGGCCCTGCGATCAACGGCATGGCACGGCCTGCGAGCGATCCGACATTGATGATGCGTCCGTGACCCTTCGCAATCATTGCCGGCGCTAAGAGCCGTGTGAGAATGAACGGTCCGTTGAGATTGACATCGATGACCCGCGCCCATTCCTCCAGCGACGTTTGCGAAAGCCAGGGTGCATCCTGATCGACGCGTTTGGGGGAGATGCCTGCATTATTCACCAAAATCGCAATCTCGCCCCAACGAGCCCGGATGCGATCAATAAATCCCAAAATCTCATTTTGTCGCGTTACGTCGCCCTTCTCAGCATAGAGCCGGCCCTCCGGGCAGCTAAGAATGTCAAGCGCCCGCTCCACATGCTCAGCTCTTGTCGATATAAAGGCGACCTGATAGCCATCGGCCAAGAATCTGCGTACGATTTCGAATCCGATCCCACGTGCTCCTCCGGTTACGAGAGCAACGCGCCGGTCGCTTTGGCCTCTGGGTTTTCCTAATTTCATATCGTCAAGCAGTCCTCGACGGCGAAGCGGACAAGCCCGCAGCATCGAGAAGGCAGAGCGGCGCACGAACTAGGGGGAAGGCCACGCTCGAGCGTTTCGTCCAGTTCTGTAGGCTCCAGCGGTACGGCCGTTCCCGATCGCAGATTTGCGCGCATTGCCTCGGCTGGAGCAAGCTGCGAAAGCGCATCACAGTGTCCCGCGTGTGAAGCGTTTTCCCGGGGCAAACCGACCGACAATCAGCGTGTATGTCAGTCGGGTACGGCTTCGCTCCTTCGAAGTTGCACAATGGATCGGATTGACGAGCTCATGCTTACCGTCCGCGTCAGATGATGGCAACTTGGTCCTATCGGACAGCTCGATAAATTCATTCGCTGCATCATCACGTCACCTCAGGGGGACCGCTGATCCTATAGGAGCTTTCCGGCTGGGTCAGCTATCCTTTCCAAGATGCAGTCGCACAGCCGTTCTATGTCGCGAGCCTCATGATCCGCCGTAATACACACGCGAATTCCCGCCTTCCCTCGCCCGACTGTCGGGAAGAACGTCACCGAAGTATAGAACCCGGCATCGAGAAGCTCTCTTGCGATTGCAATCGCCTTGGCTTCCGACCCGATTGCGATCATTCTGATCGGAAACGAATTGCCTTGCTCGGCAGTTACGACACGACGGTCAAAGATTTTGATCCGTTCCGCCAACTGCCTCTGCCGTTCGCCAAGTTCTGCCGAGCGGTGAATCTTGCACGAGCCGAGCGCCGCGCCAACCGCCGCCAGATTGGGAGCCACCGAAAACGCATAAGGAATGGAGTAGCGTCGAAACAGAGCTTCATAGTCGGCCGTTCCGACCATCAACATGCCGCCCGACGCGCCGAATCCTTTGGCCAGCGAGGCTGCTATGATCGTGCGGTCACCCAGCACTTGCGGAAACTGAGAGCGAGCAAATCCTTCGCCTTGGCGTCCGAATAGCGATATGCCGTGAGCATCGTCGATATAGAGAAAGAGCCCATAGCGTTCCTGGAGCTGGCGCAGCTCTTTGATGGGTGAATTCCCTCCCATGGAGTAAACACCATCGCATACATAGGCGACAACTGGATGTTCGCGGCACAGGCGTTCGAGAGCGTCGATGTCGTTGTGCGCAATCGTTTCCACCCGAGTTTCATCAGCGACCACCGGCTTGTGATAGGCGAGCGATGTATGCGCAATTCGATCGAATACGACAACCGGCTTCCTTCCCCCCGTCAATTGGCCCGAAGCAAGGAGGGGCATGGCGCCAAGATTGGCCAGCATGACTGTGGAAAACGCGAGCACGCGCGCGCAGAACATCTCCGACAGAGTTGCTTCAAGCTCTGCCAGAAGATCGAAGTTGAGTCGCGTTCGTGCGCACGACCAGTGCAATGACCGATGCGCCTCAATCGCCTCGATCGCTCCAGCGACAATCACCGGATGATTGTCGAGGCCTAGGTAGGAACATCGCACGAAATCGGTCACTAGCGGGCGACTGTCAAGGCGACCGGTACCCAAAGCAACCGTGCGTCCGGCCATAGAACGTGCTTGGACGGCCATAAGACCAGACACGTGGGCCGCATCGAAATACGGTTTGCTCTCGTTGACCATGTAGGCGGTGTTCCGAAAGTGTCCAGGTGGGCGACCACCATCCGAGAGAGCGATCTGCTGCGGCATTTCATTCCCCATTCTGATTTGCGAAGAGAACGTGCTTGACCACTCAGAAGAGTGGGCAAGGCGGCAAAGCTTGGCGACATCGGGCCAAATTGGAGGTTCTATCTCTTACGGGTAACTCGATCGTCTCCTGGTCGAAGCAAACTAAACCACTAACTACGTCACTCGCAGCTACCGAATCAGATAGGCCGAGCATCTAGGGCGTCGTAGCGGCGGCGCCGCTCAGTGGCAGTAGCTAAGAAGTAGATGGCCGCTTATTCCTGGCGCGTGGCGCAGCATTTCTTACTGTCCCGATGAGTACACCAGCCGCGGCATTTTTCTGGTAATTAGATCACCATGTTCATGAGAAGCGCCGCGAGCGGACGCCACACGCTCAGCTAGGTACCGCACTTAATTAGCTCAAGCGCAAATCAGTCGAGAGTGATTCAGGTCCTCCAGAAAAAGGGCATCACGCGGTCGATCCGCCCTATTGTCAGGTTGGAGCGGCCTCGAGCCAGTCCTACCGAAGAAACCGGAATCCGGAGAATACCGACGGTACTAATTGCCTGCTGGCCCATGATTGGGCGGGCGCCGCCACCGCCAAGCATTCCCGACATGATCCGGCGTGAGACACAGCTTCCCGCAGACCAATGCTCTGCAGCGCAAGCGCGAGCGCAACCGCGTCGACTCTTCAACAAGCTAGCGCAGTCCGGTCACATCGCCGCCCGCCAATCGCAAAAGCTCTTTGGACTTCATCTCTCTCGCCGCCGCCGGAACCTCGCTCGGCTCAATTGCCCGACGGTACCGAGAACTACAATAGGGTAGCGGAGAGATGACCTTCAGGCGGCAATGTTTTCTTCCCCTGCGTGCCAGATCGACGAATTGGCGCAGCGAGTTCCGGGTGTGTCTCGTTACACACGTGGAGCACCTTTCTCCCTTCTGGACGGAAGCATGCTACCGCTCTTCAAGTACGACGACGCCGTCCTTGATCGGGATCATGCCGGGTGTCTGCGGTTCTCGATCGGATCCGGCCAAATCGCTCACTCGGCATGATCCACGCTTGCACACGACCATATTTGGGGGGTCGACGTGGCTCGGTTGTTGAGGGCATCCTTTCGGAGACGGATCATGTAACTGGCGATATCCTATGCAGATGAGCAACATCGTTTGCGTCTATCTTCCGTTCGTGGCGGGGTCGACGGCCGCGTTGGTAATCGGGCTGAGGATGGTCCGGCTCCTTGGCGAACCGCTTAACTGGCCCCCAAGCGCTCTGCAAACGCGACGGCATCCAGCCCATTCTCAACAAGCTAGTTTAGTTTCGCCTGCGATACTGCGCGTCCAGCGCTAACAACGGGCCCCCTGTAGAGGTGACATGATGGATCCAGTTACGCCCAATCCGGGCCGATGCTCTGAAGGGATCCGCACTGCTGCCCAGCATCTTCGTTCGCTCCGGCCCGTCGACCTCGCACCGATGCTGGGCCGAGGCATTCCTCGATGGCCGACGCATCCACACCTGATTATCGATCCGACCGTCGTGCACGAGAGCGACGGATATTACTGCCAGAATCTCAGCATGCCGAGCATATCGGCTGCCATGTCGACGCGCCTGCGCACACAATCCCCGACCAGATGCACACCTCAATCGAGACGGTTGCCGTTGACCGACTCGTGGCTGAGGACGTGGTCTACGATTTCTCCGATCGAGACTGGAAACCCGGCGACGTCCTCACGCCGTCAGACATTGAATCTTATGAACGTAAGCACGGATCTCTGTCGGCTCCGACGAGATCGCACTGGTAAACTTCGGATGGATTAGGCGGCATTGGCGGCGCGACGTCCAGGCCCAATGGTACGCACACAACGCTCCAGGCATGATGAAGAAGCGGTGATCCTTCTTAAGGAGCGGCACGTCTGTGCCGTCGGAGCAGACACGATCGCTTGCGAAGCGGCGTTGGCGAACGGGGTATCTATTGGCACGATGCCAGGATACGTCAAGCACCGGCTGCCAAATGGCGTCCTGATCCTGAAATGCGTGGCTAACCTACACCTCGTAATTCGCCGCTCCGCTTCCCATCGAACACGGCTCTGGCTCTCCACTTCGCCCCATCGCGTACTGCTGCGATGACTGCTGAAACCGGATCTTCTTCTCCGAGCCGGATGGATACCGTCGAGCCGCAGGAGACGAAACCGATAGTTAACGTGAGAAGCGACAACTAACCACTCGAATAAAAATATGACGGAAAATGGTAATTTCGATGGCCGCGCGCGGCGCGGCGCCGGTGCCTTTTCATTTGCACAGCTCACGCGCTCACGCCAAAAGTCTGCGGGCGAGCGCTCGGTACTTGAGGACTTCGGTTGCGCCTTCGTAGATGCGCGCCATGCGCTGCTTGTCATACCAGTGCGCAAGCGGACTCTCATAGGTGCAGCCGGCGCCACCATGAATCTGGATTGCCCGGTCGATGATGCGCCCGACCATTTCGGTGCAGGTCAACTTGGCCACGGCCGCTTCGACGCGCGTATCCTCGCCGCGATCATCTTTCGCGGCGCAGGTGTACATCATCAGTCGGCTCTGTTGGATTTCGATCCATGAGTCGACGATAATGGCCTGGATCGCCTGCTTATCGCTGAGCGGGCTTCCGAATAAAACTCGCTGCTTGGCGTGTTCGACCATCATGTCGTAGCAGCGCTGAGCAATGCCGAGGGCCGCCGCGGCATTGCCAAACCGGGTCCAATTCAGTACGCTTTGTGCTCCCTTGAATCCGGCGCCTTCCGCGCCAATGCGCGCAAGATCGTTAACTCTGCAATCTTCAAACACTAGGCGGTACGTCGTGAAGTGATTGCCTCTGTCGATCGAGTTCGCCCCGCCGAGCATCGGCACCGGACCATCTTCGATGAGACCTGGCCTGCCCCTCTCCACAGCGAAGATCGACATATTCTTAGCACCTTTCTCCTCGCCGGTGAGGGCCAAGACGAACACAAGATCGGCATTCTCGAAGCCGCTGACGAAAATCTTAGAGCCATTGATGACCCATCCGTCGCCGTCCCGCTTCGCACAGGTCGAAGTGTTGCGAGCCGGATCCGACCCGCCCTCGGGCTCGACAAACGCAAAGGCGCACCGTTTGTCGTCAGACATGATGGGGTCGAGGTAACGGGCCTTCTGCTCGCCCCGCAAATGGAGCAAGTCGGGGGGAACCTCGCCTCCGAAGAGAATCGGCGTCAGGCATTTCTTGTTTTCCTCGATAACGGCGAGTCGATCGACCAGGGAAAGGTCCGCGCCGCCGAATTCGGCCGGCAGGCTGAGTCCCCACAGGCCAACCCTACGGGCCGCGTCACGTCCGGGCTCATAGTCCGCTAAGAACAGATTCTCGCCCCTGAGCTTTCGTTTTTCGAGCGGCTCCTGATGGTCTTCCACAATCTTGCGAACGAGGTCGACGAGCGCCCGTGTTTGTTCCTTGAACTCATACATGTAGTTTCTCGTCTCCTCGTCGTAATGCAAGACCATCGATGAATCCGGCAGCCGCTACGCAGAGCTCGCATACTGGGCGCCTAGCAGGCGAACACCGTGCTGGCATCCTGCGGCGCTAGTTGAGGACAATGTTCGCTCTGCCCCTAGGTGGAGCGCGGCGGCAGCGCCGTGGCCATCGATAAGCTCTTTGCTTCCACCCGGTAAGGGCCCTGAAGGAGTCGCTCTCGACGATTCCGACAGCGTCCGGTTCATAGAGCGTCCAGTCTTCCAGTACCGCTTCGACGAGAGCGCGAGCCATCCAGCGCTGGCTGCCTGTTCAATTTGCGCCGCTCTCGATCCTGTTTGGGTCTCTGTGGATTAGCGCTCACGCCAATAGATGCCGAGCAAGTACGCGATACTTGAGAACTTCGCTCGCCCCTACCCAGATGCGCGACATGCGCTGACTATCGTACCAGTGCGCAAGCGGACTCTCATATGTGCAACCCGCGCCGCCGTGGATTTGGATTGCGCGGTCAATGACGCGGCCGACCATTTCAGTGCAGGTCAACTTAGTCATACTTGCATCGACGCGCGTATTCTCACCACGATCATATCTCTCCGCGCAGGTGTACATCATCAGTCGGTTCTGTTGGATTTCTATCCATGAGTCGATGATCATAGATTGGATCGCTTGCTTATCGCTGAGCGGGCTTCCGAATAGGACTCGCCGCTTAGCGTATTCGACCATCATGTCGTAGCAGCGCTGAGCAATGCCGAGCGTCGCTGCGGCATTGCCGAACCGGGTCGCGTTTAGTGCATCTTGTGCACCTTTGAATCCGGCGCCTTCAGCGCCGATGCGCGCAACCTCGTCTACTCTGCAATCGTCAAAGGTCAGCTGATGCGTCGTGTACCCGCCGAGCATCGGCACCGGACGTGCGATTAGGCCTGGGTTGTCCTTCTCCACAGCGAACATCGAAAGGTTGCCAGCTGTATTTTCCTTGGTGATGCGGGCGAAAACAAATGCGCGATCGGCCTCATCGAAGTCGCTGACCCAGATCTTGGAGCCGTTGATCACCCAGTCCTTACCGTCGCGCTTGGCATGGGTCGAAGTGTTGCGAGCCGGATCGGAGCCGCCGCCGGGCTCGGTCAGCGCAAAGCATATCGCTGTGGCGTCAGACAAGAAGGGGTCGAGGTAACGAGCCTTCTGCTCGCCCTGCAGATGGAGCAAGTCGGGTAAAGCGTCGCCCCCGAAGCGGATCGGCGTCAGGCATTTACGGTTTTCTTCGATGACGGCGAGGCGATCGACAAGACAAAGGTCCGCGCCACCAAGTTCGCGCGGCAGGCTGAGCCCCCACAGACCAGCCTGACGGGCCGCCTCACGGCCGGACTGATAGTCGGCCGAGGTCAGCTTCTCGCCTCTGAGCCTTCGCGTCTCGAGCGCCGCCTGGTGGTCTTTGACGATCCGCCGAACCAAATTGACGAGCGCCCGCGTTTCTTCTTTGAACTCGTACATGTCGCTTCTCGTTTCCTGTTTGCGAAGCTAAATTGTTCATCAAAGCGACAGCTGCCGTGCAGAGAGCATTCTCCTACGTGCCCTCCAAAGGCTGAATGCCGCTTTAGCGCCCCGCAGCGCTACGGTTGACCGCAGCGGCCTTGCTCACCATTCCTTGGCGCCACTTCGACGCGTTAGAGAAATGATCGTTCAGAGCGACATCCGCCATCTTGTGGGCGGCAAAACGAAACGACCACTTAAGTGACGTCCCGCGCGCCCTGATCGACTCCGGTGATCAGGGCGACCTTGATTGCTTTCTAGATCAAACAGCTCACTCATGGTATTCTGTTCCTTATCTTTCCAGTACGGCTCGCGCGATTCGCCGCTCGACTGGCCGCTCTTGCACCATGGTACGTAATCCACCAAGTACATTGTACGACGAATAACTCGATCCGACCACGCTGGGTTATGCGGGCGCCATCCCCAATTCCGGTAGTTGGCCCGACCCGGACCCCGCAGTATGTTCGCTCTTTGGCTAGCTCTCTCAGCATAGCTGATCGACTCGCGCCGATGGCGCGGCGCACGCAGATTTCCGCTGCGGCTCCGCCGCCATCTTGGGTGACGGCAGTTTTTTAGGCTTCTCTCTTTAGCCCGCGGCGGCACCTTCTGTCCCACCATCTTTGGCGTCTTGGCCGGATCCGACGCCTGCTATTGGCCGAGCCCCGCTATGCGAGCTGGCCGAAGCCATCGTAACGCTCGAACTCCGAGCTGCGCAAACGGTCTACCACGGCGGCGCATCGATCCCGATTGTGTCCAATCATTTAATTCAGCTTCGCGATAGACGAGGCGGCGATCATCGCAGTCAAGCCAAAATGAAGACTGCTGACTTCGTGCGACTTCTTTCAAGCGAAAGCAAACCTGCGCTAGCGCTTTCGACGCAATCGTGATCAGCACATGCGCCGTGATCAAAATTTTTCGGACACGAAACCATGACTGGCAATCACGATTCTCTTTCCAGCTGCTCAAGCCGGCCTATGCGGTGGCACGTGACAAGCACAGCTCTTTAACCAGACGCGCACGCAGGTATTCGGCCCAGAAGCGTTAACGGTCCTCCCTCCGCGAGTTGGTCGCATGAGCGCCTGTCAGACTATCTGACCTGATTGGTAAATCCACAGAAACAGGTAGGCGGAAACGCTTCTTCTGTTGCTATGAATCGTTCAATCTCTGCGCAAACCTGCAAAAAATCCAAAGTTCAAAAAGGGGAAGACAAACATGAAAGACCTTATGATCATCGGGGCAGGTAGGATCGGTGGCGCGATCGCATCGATGCTGGCCGACATCGGCGATTACAAACTGACAGTCGTCGATCGCAGCGGCGAGCAGCTCGCCAAGATCGATCGCCATCCTGCGGTTTCAACTGCGGTACTTGACATTGCCGACCATGCAAGTCTCGTGGCCGCGCTCAAAGGTAAATTCGCCGTGCTTTCGGCCGCCCCATTCTATCTGACGAGACAGATCGCCGAGGCCACGCTGGCGGCGGGGGGGCACTATCTCGATTTGACCGAGGATGTCGTGACTACAAAGGAGATCGAGGCTCTGGCGCAGAATGCCGACCGCGCATTCATCCCCCAATGCGGTCTAGCGCCCGGCTTCATTTCGATCGTCGCCATCGATCTGGCATCGCGATTCGATAGCCTCGACAGCGTGCGCATGCGCGTCGGCGCGCTGCCGCAATATCCCTCCAATGCACTCAACTATAACCTGACTTGGAGCATCGATGGCCTGATCAACGAATACATCAAGCCCTGCGAAGCCATCGTCGAAGGCAGACTGGTGACTGTGCCGGCGATGGAGGAGCGGGAGGAGCTTTCGCTCGACGGTGTGACCTATGAAGCTTTTAATACCTCCGGCGGCCTCGGCACGCTAGCAAGGACGCTGGAGGGTAAGGTGCGCACCATGAACTACCGCACCATCCGTTATCCTGGCCATCAGGCGATCATTAAGGCGCTGCTAAACGATCTCAATCTGAAGAACCGCCGCGATTTGCTGAAGGATCTATTGGAAAACGCTCTACCCGCGACCATGCAGGACGTCGTGGTCATCTTCGTCACCGTCTGCGGCTGGCGGGATGGCCGTTATGTGCAGGAAACCTATGCAAACAAGATCTATGCAGGAACGGTTGCGGGACGAAAATTGAGTGCTATCCAGATCACAACCGCGGCAGGCGCTGCCACTGTCTTCGACCTTCTGGCGCAGGGAAGGCTATCGGCAAGGGGCTTTGTCCGACAGGAGGAGATCGCAATGACGGACTTCCTCAGCAACCGGTTCGGTCAGGTCTACAATCCCGACGCGATGCGGATGAGGCCAGCCGGATGAGGCATTCTCATGCCTTTAGGGCGTTCGCCCCGCATTAAATGTCAGGTTAGCTTGCTTTGCCTCCCCAGCCCCGGCCAAAGACCTCCTCGGGCTTGCCAGCGACTAATTTTCCTATTGGGAGGACCAACTTCGAACAGTCGCGCCAACGAGTTTTAGCAAGTCGGACGATGCACTATTGACACATCATATCTAGTTGTCCGTTAGGAAGCCGATCCCGCGCGTCACAGGGCTATCAGGATTAGACGCAACAGAAGCATCCGCTAAGCTAGGAAGAGGCGGAGGTTATGACCGGCCACGGAAAGGACGACGTTGGCGGCACCCCATCGAGGCCCTTGAGGTGGCATCAGTCGAGACAGTCGTCACTTCTCGTGCGACCGATCACGATCTCGATGCTGGATCGCCGCCGGAGCTCCGTTTGATTGCACCCAAGACGCCGCCAGCTTCTGGCCGGAGATTAAGATGCGGTGCGGATCTGATGCGTTGTACCGCGATAGCCGTTGTCAACATAGGCCCGCGAGATCTCGTAGGCCGGTAAGCTTCTCAGTGACTTCGATGATGTCCCGAGCGTATTGCGTCATACGGGTTGCCCGGCAGGGCCTTGGCGTGCAGCACGATCTGGCCGCCCCGGGGTGCGGCGATGGTGGTCACGAGCGAGACCTTGACGCCGATCTATGGACCACGCCCGCGTTGCAAGAGGAATCGACAAACGGATGAAGCGGTTTGCGCCAATCTATCCGGCTTCAATTTGGGGCTGTTGCCCCGAGCCATCATGGATATCCGCCCACTTCTGTCCTCAATAACTCGCCGGCCTCAAGAAGGGCCATGGAGTCGAACCAGGCTTCAGAAGTGTCGGTGGAACCGTTTCTCCATTCGTCCTTTCCGTCTCGCAAACCTCGGCGGGTTGTTGTGCCTTCTAATCCGACCTTGGATCTTCCTTTCCGGCCCTGTTTCTTATGCGGTGCGGCCTAGGAGGTTGGCGTCGTAGTCACG
>NZ_AXAU01000045.1 GCF_000472965.1 Bradyrhizobium murdochi
CTTCGCGTTCTCCTCCTCCAGCGCCTTCAGCCGCTTGGCCTCGGAGACATCCAGGCCGCCGAACTTGGCCTTCCAGTTGTAGATCGTCGCTTCCGATATCCCGTGCTTGCGAGCTAGGTCGGCCGTCTTCGCCCCGGCCTCATGCTCCTTCAACACACCGATAATCTGCTCTTCAGTGAACCTTGCTCGCTTCATTGTCCGTCCTCTTCGGGGCGGACTCTAACTCCTTCTGGCGGAAATACTCAGTGGCAGGTCATTGGCTAACAGAAGATACGAGATCGGGTTTGGGACCCCGTATCTCCGATCGTCCTTACCAAATCGCGGAAAATAGAACCAGCTCGGCTCTGTTATGTAGCGATGATAGGCGGGTTTCCCGCGTATGGGCGGAAGCGCCTCGATACCACGGAGTACGAATTTTCGATGGCGCGCAAGATCATCTGAAACGAAGCATGGAGGTAGTTCCGGCGCGAAGTATCCATGCGAAACCAGCCTACGAAAGCGCTCAGATTTTGTCTTCGCGGTCATTGTGATGGGCTCAATGAGGCGGCGTCTTGGTCTAATGATTATTCACAAGGTTGAGCTTTTCGAAGAAGACGCGATTCCGGTTCTTCGCGTCGCGCAGCATTTTCGTGTAGTCGATCACCTCGTAGTACGCATTAAAGCCACGGTGGAAACCGTAGTACGCCTGAATATCGGGCGTCACGAACGCATCGCGGTCTTTGAGCGCGCGGCGGAACGTCGGCGTGAGATCGCAGACGCAATAGATGGTCGCGGGAATGTCTTTGTTCGAAACCGGAACTGGGCGTCCCCTGATCTGAAATTCGCCGTTGCGGATTTCCTCGATGAGCTTGAACGCTTGTGAGAGCGGGTTGTCTGATTCATTGTAGTCGTCTCGGCCGGGGCGCTTGAATTCGATCGTGGTGATAGAATTGATCGGATAAAGGCACCGGCGACCGCCATCTCTGTCGGGCGGTAGGTTACGCGAGTGAGCGCGTCGATCTTGCGGTCGATGGCGAGCAGTTGCTCCCCGACATCGTCCGGCACCTCGTCGCCATACTCCTCGCAGAACTTGTCGCAGCGGGCGCTGAGCTTCTCAAGCCGCTTATTTTCGGCCTTGGTGCGCTTGACCGGGATGGGAGAAAGACGGCGCATGCGGGCGGTCGCGTCATGGTCGAACTCGGCGCGCCACGCCCCATTTCCAGCCCTCGGCGGCGATGGGTGCTGTTGCTTCCTGAAGCCTCTCCCGCGCGAGGCGGTCCAAAAGCTCGGCATCGGCGAAGTAGCCGCCGCCATCCTCGTCAAAGAGGTCATGCGTGAGCACGCCGCCCGCCTCGCGGTAGGCCTCGACGCTCACGAACCGCGCACGGCGGTCGCTGGCGAGTGACTTGTGGCGCGCTCCCCAAGAGCATCGGAGGCGGCGCGGTGGCCGCGACAGAGGCGCCGAAGAAACAAGGCAAGGGCCGCGCAAGGCGGCGACCGGGCAGAAGGCGGCCAAACCGAAGCGGAAGTCGGCTTATGCGTCGTGAAGCATCCGGTGACGCCAGACGGCCACTACTTCGTCGTCCGCGGCAGGCTATCGCGGATGGCAAATTCCAATCTCGACGAGGTCACGCGAGACCATCTCGTTGCCCGGCTAATGGCGGCGCGGCGGGCGGTGCGCGACGCCAAGAGGGCGGCCGACCGCTAGGCTGAATCAAGGGCGCATAGGGCCGTGGACGGGGCTAAGCAGGCGCTCAGCGAGCGCGGTCCGGTATGGTGGGACGACGGCTCGCCGGATCTCAACCGCCGCATGGCGAAGTACACGCTTCATGCCGACTGGTATGCGAAACTGACTTGCTCCGACCATGGAGGGCTGTGAGTTGCGAAAGCCGCTATCTTTGATCTGGACGGCACGCTTCTGGACTCGGTGGATGCGGCATTAGCGGCAGTGGGCGGCCGCGCAGTTGTTGCGAGGTAATAGGCGGTGGCAAACCCATTCCCGCCGCCGCCGACGACTGCGACATCGTACGACGGCTTGGGAGCGGGATCACGCCGGGCGCGGGCCAATGCTGGTTGCCGGTGAGACCGTGGCGAAGAATGGAAACTGCGGAATAGCGGCTCACGCGGCGTTCTCTCGATAATGGGTGCTCTCTCGCAGCATCTGCAATACATCATCCTTGTTAAGTAGCCCGCGCTCGATGGCGATTTCGATAAAGGGGCGCCGTTCGGCCGCCGCCCTGTGCACGAGCTTTGATACCTGCGCATATCCGAGACGAGGCACGAACACGGTCGCAAGTGCTGACGACCTCATTAGGTTAGTGAGCGAGCGCTCTCGATCCGCCTCGATGCCCGCAATGCAACGGTCGGCGAATATTCTCTCTGATCGCGTGAGAAGATCGATCGAATCGAACAGACGGGACGCGATGACGGGCTCGAAATGGTTGATCTCGAGTTGTCCATTCAAAGCCGAAAGTGACACTGCTGCATCATTCCCCACGATGGCGAATGCGACTTGCTGTATCATCATCGGGAGTACAGGATTGATCTTGCCAGGCATGCTCGAAGAGCCTGGCTGAACCGTCGGCAAGCGGAGTTCGCCAAGACCTGTATTCGGGCCAGAAGAAAGAACGATGAGATCCGACGATATTTTGGCCATGACCTCTGCTGCGATGCGGATCTCCGATGAAACGCGGGCCAAGGCGTCGGCATTCTGCATAGCGTCGAACATGTCGTTGCCGGGGCGTACGGCTGCAGCCAGAACTTGGGCAAGATGGGCGTAGACGGCACGGCGATAACCTGGGACCGCACCTAGCCCGGTACCAATCGCGGTGCCTCCGAGGGGCAATACCAGAAGATCCTCGCGGACTGTTGAGAGCTTGGCGGAGAGCCGTCTAACAACGGAGGCGTAACCACCGAATGCCTGGCCAAGTCGCATGGGCTGCGCGGCTTGCATGCAGGTGCGGCCGATGCGTAGCACGTCATCGAAGGCCGCAGCTCTCTCTGCAAGAGCATCCGCAAGGTGCCTCAAAGTGCGTGAACCAACGCCGCCGACTTTTCGTAAGCCGCAAGCTTCAACGCCGAGGGCAACACGTCATTGGTCGACTGGCCCAGATTCACGTGATCGTTTGGGTTGATCACGTCAGACCGACCAGGCTTCTCGCCGATGATCTGCAAGGCTCGATTTGCCAGCACCTCATTCATGTTCATGTTGATCGAGGTGCCGCCGGAGCCTTCGAGGAGATCAATGATGAACTGCTTATCGTGTTGGCCAGCCACGACCTCGTCTGCTGCTGCGATCAGTGCTTCCGCTACTCGGGCATCGAGCGTTCCCAGATCGCGATTGGCCGCTGCCGCAGCACGCTTGATCCGCGCTAGGGCCCGCAGGAGCGTCGGCTCGTCCCCGAGCTTCTGGAATGAAATGTCAAAATTCTCGCTGCCACGCAGCGAGACCACCCCATAACACGCAGCGAGACCACCCCATAAAGAGCGTCGGCTGGTAGCTCGCGCGGCCCGAGACTGTCCGTTTCTGTGCGCGTCGCTGGCATCTCTCTTCCTCTTGTCCGGAAATGTCCCGGCAAATCTCTCCGAAGACCGACGAGATTTGAACTGAAGATCTGAGATGTTATGGAGGTTAATAGAGATCAGTAGCTGCCATTATAGTGGCTGCGCTCGTTTCGACCCGTTGGCACTGGATCGCGAAAACTCATCAAGGCGACGTTCTGAAAGGGGAAGGTGGTGGTCAGGCGTCTTGATCGGCAATCGATGATTCCAGCACCATCTTTTCGATAACGTTAGCTAACCAGGGGACTTGAGCCGCGATCTGCGGCAAAGTCCATTTTCGTAAGAGCCCACGGGCTGCCTCAGCGATGCGCGGACCCAACGTGTCCACTCCGCCCCGTCTGGTAACAAGTGTGATCGTACGCGAAATACCCGTCGCAGGCAGCGGCATTACCTCCAGCGCTGGCCGATGGGTTGCCCCCTGCAAAACGCAAAGTGGCGTGGTAATTGCTACGCCCATCCCATTTGCGACCATGGCAAGTAACGAGTCCGACGTGTCGAAGGATAGTGCCTGTGGGTGCTCGATCCTCAATCGTCGAAGATGGCGCTCGATCTGCGTGCCCATGTGCGAACGGGCGCTGTAGCGGATCAATCGATGCTCGAATAGGAGCTCCTCCAGAGGACGATTGCGTAGGGTATCTGCCCGCGAAATCGGCGCGACGAGGAGAAACGGCTCGCGGAACAGCGGGAAACGGTTGAGGTCGTCTACTCCTTCCATCGGGTCCGACGTGACCGCGGCATCGATCTCGTTGCGCATTAGCGCCTCGGCGTGGGCGTGCACCAGCCCCGAATAGGCGCTCACCCTCAGCGCGATCGAGCCATCCATCAAGCTGCGGACCAGAAGTGGACCGACGGTCGAGGCGAAAGTGTCGATCATCCCGAGCCGAAGGTCTTCGCGCTCAGGCCGGGCCGCCGCAGCGCGCATCTCCTCCACCGCGCGTTCGACGCGAAGCGATATCTCGCGCATATGGGCGAGAAGAGTAATTCCGGCTTCCGTGGGCCCCAGGGGACGACGATCGCGATGTACCAGGGGGGCGCCGATCTGTGTTTCGGCGCGCTTCATGGCCTGTGAAACCGCGGATTGCGTCATGCCAAGTCGAATGCCGGCCGCACTCATGCTGCCTTCTTCGATGACGACGGCAGCGACTTCGAGAACACGCAAATCTGGCAGGCCGAACACAATAAGCTAGGCTAATGGATTTTCAGTAGATGTGCCACTACTTCATTTTTGCGATTGTGGCCCGGCAATCAATTCCACAGGTTGGCGCACCGGAAAAGCCCTGCTTGCCGCAAGAAGCAGCTTTCAAAAGACGCAGAGGCCTCCGTCAAACAACGTCGGAGACAGGTGGTACCCCCATGTGGAGGAAGGATTTACTGCACGATTGGTCCTGGGATCGCTTGTCGCCAACTTTGCCTTCATAGATAGGGAACTCCAGCAGCAGGCCCGAGATGCTTGGCGTTCCCTTCGAGTGGGGAGGCGCCATGCGCGATCGTCCCGAGCGCGATAGCGACCACCGCGATCAGAACGAACACATAGGCATCGGGAAACCAGCGCTCGGCGAAGATGTACTGCGAGAATCTCGCAAGCAAGTTGGTTTGTATCCGTGCTTTGTCGATGTAGATGGCTTTGTCAGTCGTATCGATCATTGCGGCCCGCCAAAATCGCGCTGGTGTTGCGTTCAGTTCATCTTTGCCGATCAGAATGCGAGTGTTAGTTTCGAGAGCGGCACGGATTGACAGGTCAGGCACTGGCCGGTCGCGCTGTCCTCGCCACCCAGTTGGGCGACGTTGCCATCGACCACACGCATCAGGCAGCTCTCACACTTGCCAACGCGGCAGCCGCTGGGCAGCGACAAACCTGCCGCGAGCGCTGCATCAAGAAGAGTGCTGAGGTCCGGCGTCCAGATGAAGCTCGTGTCACTGTCGAAAATGCGGACAGTCTGCGCCTCGAGCATCCGCGGTACGACGGGCGGGGGGGCGAATGCTTCCGTAAAGATGTCGAAGCGTGGGACGCCACGCTCGAGTAGCCGGCTCGTCATCGATGTCGTGAAATCGGGCAGACCGCGGAGGTAGACGAGGGGACTCAGCGGCAGCAACGAGCCGATCGGCGACAGGTCCAGCCGGCCCGCGTAGTCGTAGTCATCGAGGGGGCGATCCTGCGCGCGCGGCGCCGAATATGCCGTGACAAGCTCGAACTCCGGCAGCAGGTCCGTGAGCTCCCGCAACCGCCGGGCAAAAGCATGCTCGCCGCCGTTGCGGCAGCCGCGAGCACTTCGAGATGAACCGATAAAGGGCGCGATGCCGATTCCGGCGGCAAAAAAGATCAGTGGCGGGCATCCGTGCAGTGGTGGCGTGAAAATGCCCTTGGGTGACTCAATCTGAACCTTTTCGCCAAACAACACATAATAGACTGATCGGACGGGTGAACCGCATCGCGGCCGAATTCAGAATCGCCGGGAGGGCGCTTCTTGACTGGGGTCGACAGCATGTGGCGGCCATTGTGTCCAGTCAGCGAATAAGCGCGGGCAACGTCAAATCTGGGCAGGCTCAGGATGACGTAGTTCGGATCGTTTGCCGACGACTGGGCCGAGCTCCGCGCCCAGGGCTGGCGTTCTTCCGCTATTCGGCGACAGAGGCCGGGATTGCGGCAGCGCGAGAGTTCCATGTCGGTGGATGAACTGGTAGCGACAGGCCATCTTCGTGTTGATCCGATCGTGTACGAGGACTTCCTCCCGGTCAGCGCCGCCGGCTTCTTCCAGTCCAACCTCGGCGATGACGCCCAGAAGAACTAAGCCGCGGATTCGAATCGCGGCGCGTTCGAGGCAGCGTGGGTGCGGCCGCCCATGACGAACTGGAACTCTATGCGTAAACCGAAACGCCTCACTCGACCGAGCGCTGAATGAGCTCCGCTTGTCCGAATTCCAAATCCATGCGACCGTGTGAGAAGGAATAATGATTGACGAAAGCACCCGCTCAGTTCGATCAAAGAGCCGTCGCGCGCGCATGACCGGCGCGAATGGGACCATTACTCAACCAACGCCGAGCTTCGGAAAACCGCCATGTCCGTTACATCCGCCGGGCACACACAGGCCCGCAACGCCGACCTAGCCATCGAGATCGACACGCTTCTTTCGGCATTCGGCGTGGGCCGGGGCAGCTACACGAACGGGTCGCTCGTGGTTCGCTCACCGATCACCAACAAGGTCGTCGCAGAAGTCGAGGAGACCAGCATTGCCGGTGCCAATGCAGATATCGAGCGCGCCAACCTAGCCTTTCGCGCCTGGAGACTGGTGCCGGCAGCGAAGCGCGGCGAGCTGGTGCGGCTACTCGGCGAGGAGCTGCGCGCCCACAAGGCGGCGCTCGGCCGGCTGGTCTCGATCGAGGTCGGGAAGATCACGTCCGAAGGCCTCGGCGAAGTCCAGGAGATGGTCGACATCTGCGATTTCGCGGTCGGCCTGTCGCGCCAGCTCTACGGCCTCACCATCGCGACAGAGCGCGGCGAGCATCGCATGATGGAAAGCTGGCATCCGCTCGGCGTCACCGGCATCATTTCCGCGTTCAATTTCCCGGTCGCGGTGTGGGCATGGAATGCCGCGCTGGCGCTGGTGTGCGGAAACAGCACCGTCTGGAAGCCGTCGGAGAAGACCCCGCTGACCGCGCTCGCTACACAGGCGCTGTTCAACCGCGCGCTAACGCGCTTCAGGCAGGATGGCGGCACTGCGCCGGACGGGCTTTCGGCGATGCTGATCGGCGGCCGCGACATCGGTGAAGTTCTGGTTGATCATGCCAAGGTTCCCCTGGTCTCGGCCACCGGCTCGACGGCTATGGGCCGGGCGGTAGGTCCGCGCCTTGCCAAGCGCTTCGCGCGCGCGATCCTGGAGCTCGGCGGCAACAACGCCGCCATCGTCGCGCCGACCGCCGATCTCGACCTGATTTTGCGCGGCGTCGCATTTGCAGCCATGGGCACCGCCGGTCAGCGCTGCACGACGCTGCGTCGCCTGTTCGTCCATGACAGCGTGTATGACAGCTTCGTGCTGCGGCTGAAGCGCGCCTACGCGTCGGTGACGGTCGGCAATCCCCTCGAAAGCGGCACGCTGGTCGGTCCGCTGATCGATGGCGCGGCGTATCGCTCCATGCAAGACGCTCTTGAGGCCGCAAAGGCCGCCGGCGGGCAGATTCACGGCGGCGAACGGGTTGTCATCGAGGGCGCCGACGAGGCCCACTATGTCCGTCCGGCGCTGATCGAGATGCCCGTCCAGGCGGGGCCAGTCGAGCATGAGACCTTCGCGCCGATCCTTTACGTGCTTAAGTACAGCGATTTCGACGCCGTACTCGATCTGCACAACGCCGTTCCGCAGGGCTGTCGTCGTCGATCTTCACCAATGATCTGCGCGAGGCCGAGATCTTCCTTTCGGCGCGCGGGTCCGATTGCGGCATTGCGAATGTCAATATTGGCCCCTCGGGCGCAGAGATCGGCGGCGCATTCGGCGGCGAGAAGGAAACCGGCGGCGGGCGCGAGTCCGGCTCCGATTCGTGGAAGGCTTATATGCGCCGCGCCACCAACACCATCAATTACGGCCGGACGCTGCCGCTGGCACAGGACGTCAAATTCGACGTGATGTGAGAGAAGTGCAAAGACGTGAACGTTCCCGTTGCAACCTGGTCGCTGTTCCGACCCTCGAGCCGTCTGTCGGCGATCGGCGTCTCGGAGATCCTGAAGATCACCGGCCTTGCCACGGAGATGAAGCGCGAGGGGCGGGACGTCATCGTGCTCGGCACCGGCGAGCCCGATTTCGATACGCCCGATCACGTCAAGGACGCGACGGCGCGCGCCATGCGGGCGGGCGCGACGAAATACACCGCGCTCGACGGTACGCCCGAATTGAAGGCGGCGATCCGGGCCAAGTTCAAGCGCGACAACGGGATCGACTTCGCATCTGACGAGATCACGGTCGCCGCAGGCGCGAAGCAGATCCTGTTCAACGCCATGATGGCGATGCTCGATGCCGGCGACGAGGTCATCATCCCGATGCTTAATTGGGTGACTTATGCCGACATCGTGCTGGGCGGCAAGCCGTTGCTGGTGCTATGTCAGCAGGCCAACAATTTTCTCACGGCTGACGAGGCGCTGATCCGCGCCATGGCCGCGGTGCAGACCCAGTCGACCTCGCGTCCATCGTCGATCAGCCAGGCTTCTGCAACCGCGGCTTGTCGGCGCGTTGCCGACGCGGTTCGCCGGTTGGGCCCAAGGGAGCTTTGATGCAGGGCGATCCGACATCGCATGGATTATGGGAGCTGACCGCGCCGGCCGCGCCGCAGACCGTGACCTTGGCCGACAAGTTGGACGTCGATGTCGTCGTCATCGGAGGCGGATATACTGGCCTATCGTCGGCGCTTCATCTCGCCGAGGGCGGCGCGCGCGTCGCCGTGCTGGAAGCGTCCGAGATCGGATTCGGCGGTTCGGGACGCAATGTCGGCCTAGTGAATGCCGGGATGTGGGTGATGCCGGACACGCTCGCTGGCACGCTCGGCCAACCTTTTGGCGAGCGCCTGATCGAGCTGCTCGGTAACGGGCCACAGATGGTGTTCGACCTGATCGAGAACCACGGCATTGCGTGTGAGGTAGAGCGCACGGGCACGCTGCATTGTGCCGTCGGACACAAGGGCCGCGAACAGATCGAGGCGCGGGCCGAGCAATGGCAGCGGCGTGGCGCGCCGGTCGAGGTGCTCGACGCGGCCGAGACACGCCGCAAGATCGGTGGCGGCGACTACACGTGCGCATTGTTGGACAAGCGCGCCGGCACCATTCAACCGCTCGCCTATGTTCGCGGACTGGCGAGCGCGGCGCTTGCGGCGGGGGCGACGGTATTCACAGGGAGCCCGGCTGTTTCCGCCGCCGACGATGGTGCGCGCTGGACAGTCAGTACGACCTCGGGATCGGTGCGAGCAAATTGGGTGATCGTAGCCACCGATGCCTATGCGCGCGGACCGTGGTCGCAGCTTCGGCAGGAGCAGATTCATCTACCATACTTCAACTTCGCGACTCAACCGTTGTCCGACAATCTGCGCGCATCGATCCTTCCTGAGCGGCAGGGCGCCTGGGATACGAAGCAGGTGCTCAGCTCCTTCCGCTTCGACCGTGCCGGTCGTCTCGTGTATGGCAGCGTCGGGGCGCTCGAGGGCAGCGGCGCGGCGATCCACCGCGCGTGGGCGATCCGCTCATTGCGCAAACTGTTTCCGCAACTCGCCCATATCGAATTCGAGGCCGGCTGGTTCGGCATGATCGGCATGACATCGGACAACTTGCCGCGCTTTCACAAGCTCGACCGCAATGTGGTCGCGCTCAGCGGATACAATGGCCGCGGCATTGCGCCGGGTACGGTATTTGGCGCTGTGCTCGCATCCTATGTGCTGGGGCATGTCGCAGAGCAGGACCTTCCGCTTCCGGTCGCTGCGATCGAGGCGCCGCGCTTTCGTACGGCGCGGGAGGCGCTCTATCGCGCCGGATCGCAGCTCGTTCATTTGACCGAAGCCCAGCGTTGATTCGCAGAACTCAATCGCTTCTCCCAGGTGCTAAAGGTGATGCCGACGTTTCTGCAGGCCGGCGTCTATCCGGCCGTGATGCACCTCCAAGGCCGTGCAGGTTGCGAACGATGAAGGCAAGGCCGTCGCCAAGGTGCGCGAATTGCCCGTCAGCGACTTCTTTGCCGGGACGGGCAGGGTGCGCGAGGACAAACGAATGGTCGAAGATATAAGTTGCTCGTGCAGATCAGAAGGCCCCTCCGAATCGAAGTTGCGTGGAGCTACCATAATGTTCTGGCCTCCGTTCCTGCGATCAGGTGTTCCTGCCGCTCGGCCAGAGCGAGTGCACCCTGGCGAAGAAATGACCTCTCACGGGAGGCGGCCCATAATTGCCCATCGCTGCCCGAACTGGAGTGCGCGATTGCTGAGCAGCGACCGCTGCGAAAGATCCCCACGCAACCTTCCGATCTGGTCACGGCCTCCGGCATGGTGAAGTGTTGCAAGAGAGCGAAGATGTCGGCAAATGCCTCATGGAAAGCCAGCGAGTCTGGGTTGCTTGGCTCAAGATACATTCGGTGCATGCCGTCCAAAATCGCGTGACTCATCTCGTGTTTAGCAGAGTCTTTCGCTGCGCCAAATACTCGTCCAGCTCACGCGGCCACTTCAACTCGTCACAGACTGAAATGAGCGCTCTTCATGGCTGAACTAATCCTGCGAAAGGATGAGGCACGTGTAAGGGCCGAGCCCGAAGCCGGCCTCGCAAGGCATGCCGTCTCGCGCCTGCGGGGTCGACCAGGCGTCGTAGCTGGCCATCCCTCGGAATGCGCTGCTATAGCCGGCCCAGTCACTGTTGAAGCGCACCCGCCACAGCCCGGCGCGTGGAAGCCCGAGGACTTTTTCCACGGCACCCAACCCGCCCCGGACACAATGCTCTCGAAGCTGGGCCGCTGGGGCCTCTTGCCGGACGCGGCGCAGCCGGCGAAGTGCTACGACATTCGCGGTGAGCGCTACACGGCCGTCTTTGGGTCGGGAGGGACCAATGACGTTCAGCTCATCCATCACCCTCGAGCTGCTAGTGAAGCTGCGCCAGCGGCTCCGTCACACGTCTACGGCGGCCTTGATTTGCCGTCCACACCGGAGGAGCTGCGTGATCACGCGAACTATCTGTCGGTGTTCCCGCGGACACCCTCCGGTGCCCAGATCGGGGCGTTGGGTCCGGCAGCCTCGTCCCACGACCGCAACGGACGGGCGCTCGGCGCCGTGCAATGGCTGGGCGACGAGCATATTCAGAGGGATTACGAGCTCCTGGCGCAGGAGTTGCAAGTGGATGATCCGAATCTCGCCGCTCGAACGCGGTTTGTGGATCCCCTCATAGCCTTTCAGTTGAGCTGGGGCGCCGAGAGCGACGCGCTCCGCGCATTGCAGCGCATCGTCTATGATCGGAATGGTAATGATGTAGCCGACTTCCTATTCCTGCCAGTGAACAATGCCAGTGCGACCGATCCTAAGCGCCGCGGCACCCATTGGTCGCTGCTGCTCGTTGATCGCCGCACACGAGGAGAGCCGGTCGCCTATCATTACGACTCCGCCGAGGGGCACAATAACGGGCCTGCAGAACAACTGGCAGAACGGCTGGGCGTCACTCTGCAGCGAGCCGGCATGGCCCCGCAGCAGAACCGCTATGATTGCGGCGTGTTCGTGGTGGATGGCACGCGGGAGCTGGTTCGACGATTGGCGCAAGGAGAGCGGCCACAGCACGAGCCGCTGCACCTCGACAACCTCGTCACCAATCGGCAGGCATTCCGGGACCGGCTTAGGGGCTAATGGGGATGCGCCCGTCCGGTAGGCGTGGCGACCTGCAGGATTTTCGGCGGCCTTTCAGGACCGGGCGCCGGTCGCCGCGAGCAAGCGCACGAAGTCAGCTGAATCCAGGAAGACCCGTAATCGGCCGACGCCGTGAAGAAGGGTCGTGAAGAGGGTTCGCAACTGCCGCAGCTAGCAAAGCGGCTCGCGCGAGTGATGTAGATCAAGGCGAACTGATTAGGCGCGCTATGTTGCTAGTAGGCTAAGCGGCCTTCGGGCTATCAAGGGTACGAGGTTGCCATGGCTGATCGTGCAGAAATTCTCCGCGCGCGAGCAGAGCAATGTCGGCAGCAAGCTGCAAAGACGGCTGGTCCGATCGACAAACAGCGACTGCTGCGGCGTTCCGATGAATGGCTGAGGCTCGCACAGCTACGGTGCTCGGTTCAACCGAAGACCCTGGAGCCTGATGAAGGCGCCACTCTCAGGTATCCAGCAGTTCACTGAGATGCCTTCTGATGTGCGACCTCTTTTGCTGATCGAACTTCAACGCGCAATCCCTGGTCGACCGAGAGGAAGCACCGCCCCGGCGCGGCACGCCCAACGGTCGCGCCGGGGCACACGACGTGGACTCTCACGCACTGAGCGGAATAAGACTCGAAATAATTCAGCCTATTACCGCGCCAAAGCCGAGGACTGCCGCGCGCAGGGGCCGACATCAGATCCTCCGTCGCTGTTGCAGCCGTCATCTCTGGCACAGCGATGCGAATCTACGATTGCGAACTTGTGACTCGGGACACTAGGTGTCAGACATACTGAACCAATTTGAGGTAATCGTCTGTGAGGACAGGTGAGCGGATGGAAGAAGCTGCGTCTTGAAGAAAGGTATTCAGAGTCCGGCTAGCGTTAGTGCGGCGTTCGAAAGATGGCCGTGCCGGCGCGCGAGTGCGGAGAGTTGCTAATTCGGAACTGACTAGGTCAGCCGCGGCTGCGGCACAATCTGAGGCGGAGAAGCAACCAGAAGACATGACAGCTTGTGCCAGTCCTAGTGTGGTGAGCCAACCTGCATAGATTAGCACGGCACCGTCTGTCTCATTGAGCCCAGAGAGTTCCTCAATTGCAGCAGCATGGACTGGCGCCGCACCAAGAGACAGAAAAAGATCGGCTATTTCGTCACGTGTGGCTCTAGAGAGAAGGCAGCGGCCGAGATGCGATAGGAGGGTCTCAGTCGGACCCTCGAAGATGCGGAGAATGCGAGCGTCTCGATAGATTTTAGCTACAGGCGTTCTCTCGTCGTAACCACGGCCACCTAACAGTTGGACGCATTGATCAGCGACGAGGCCGCACCACTCTGACGACAAAACCTTCGTTGCCGACGCAAGGTGGACGTTCGGCGCGCCCTGCGCTGAGACAAGTCGGCAGGATGCGCCCAGCATTGCCTTCACGACTTCCCGCCGAAGTACCATCTGCTCAAATAACTGCTCGATATAGCTGTTCTCAATCATGCGCAGCTTACCTAGTCGACGATAGCTTGCATATGAGGCTGCAACCTGGATAGCGCGCTCAAGGGCTCCAAGACCCATAGCAGCCACACCGATACGCCCGCGGTTCATACTAGATGCTGCTGCTCCCCAGCCGTCTTGATCGCGAGAGAGTACGTAAGCACTCGGCACCTCGACATCCTGGAACTCTAGAGTATTTTGAATAATGCCACGTAGACCAAGTGTGCGATGCTCGTGCGTGACCTTTAGGCCTGGAGCCTGCCTATCAACTAGTACACAAACGAACCGACCTTTCGCATCGGGACCGGAGGCTCGCGCAAAGCAAACGATCCAACGAGCCCAGTCAGCGAGGCCGATCCAAATTTTGCGGCCAGAGATGCGAACTCTATCTTCGTGCATGAAAGCCGAAGCCTGTATATGCCGCGGGGCAGAGCCAGCTCCAGGCTCCGTCAAAGCGAAAGCGCAAAGGTCGCCGCGTGTTGCACCCCACATGACATGCCTTTGTTCAGGGATGTGCGGTGCCGCTTCGATGCAGGGCAAGGCCAGGAAGTTATGGATGACGAGGGTAGAGGCAGCCGAGACATCGAAGGATGCAGTGGCGGAGATGAGGTCGATGGCCTCTTGCAAGGGAAGAGCTAATCCGCCGTGCTCTGCTGGTGTAGTGAGCCCGAACAGTCCATGCCTTACTAATGTGCTGTGTAGGGTCGGAGGGAATGCTCGACGGTCATCCGCGTCTGCGAAATTCAACTGACCCAGGTCATCGATCAAACTGGAATATAGCGTAGGTGCACCACCTTCAGCTGTGCGTTCCTGCGCCTCCCCAAACAGGGAGTAGATTTGACTCTTCATAGCCCCTCGAATTGTCTGGACAATATAAGGCTATAATGATTGCGTCCGCGCTTGGTGCCAATCATCCCGGTGGCTAGCTCGAGTACACATTGGTATACGGGGATGCGAGCGTATTATAAGCAGGTTGCCCCTGATCGGGATTATCGCGAGGGCTGCGCGGGCTCGCATCAACATGCATCTTGTCTATATGACCTCTCAGAGGAAAACTCTCGTTGTAGTCAGTGACCTCCATTCTCCTCAAGAATCACGCAGAGTCATTGAGTGGTGATTCGTCCCAAAGAGAGCCTAGGAAAAGGTCCGTCATGCTCCCATGGCCAGCAGAGTGAGACGATGCTCGCTTGAGAGGCTGCACCGAAACGCAAGCACCTTCGCTTTTGGAGGCGCTTCGCGGCCTAGTCTAGGAGGATGTGCGATGTTCGGAAAGAAGAAGAAAATGCTGCGGAAGCACGAGACCCAGGAGGTTCAAGCCCGATTCGAGCGGAACGAGGGGGCAGGGAAGGATATCTACGCCCGAATCGCTGATTTGAAGAACGTGCCGCGCGACAACCTGCCTGATGCGGTCTTTATGCTCTTCGTTGAGGCAAAACACCAAAGCGAGCTGATTCGGCAATCGATCAAGGACCGTACCCGCTATGACTTCAATTTCGTCGGGTTCGTCGACGGCGATTTGGCGACCTACCTCGCGGAGGAAGCGGCGCATGCGGTCCGAGATCACGTTACCAACCCGCAGACATTCTTGGAGGCGATGTCTGAGCAATTTCCGGAAGTGCACTTCACGATCCAACAGCAGGACGCCGTTTCAATGGTTGCTTCGATGATCCGTGTGCAGCGGCTGGAAGGCATCCTGGAAGGTCTGCGGCTTGCCGGCCTACTGAACAAAGCGCCAGACCGCCGCCGCACCAGCCCGCAGAAGAACGGGATGCTTTAGCAGGGCCACTTCAAGGCGCTTCTGGTGCCATAGCGGACACCCTTCGAGAAATCCGATCAGGTTCGCATTTTGCCTAGTCGTCGTGAAGGAACTGTCCAAGCCATTGAGAGGGAGTCGATTTTTTTGCCCTTTCGGGCGTGCGGATCGCCGCTGCCGCGGACTTCGCCGGCTTCTTGCAGCACCGAGATCGCCCAGCCCTGCAGCCTTCGGATCGCCGGGCGGCCGCTGCTTAAACGTCAGCCTGCTCAGGACGAATCCTATGCGTATCCCGCGTTCCGCGCTCCTAACACCAGACAAGTAATCCGAACTGCCATAGGTCTGCGTTTCCGCCGCGTTCCGTTCCCCAGGCGCGACCTAGAGATGCCTGACGTGAATATGGACGTCTCTTATTCGCGGAAGCCCAAATCGGCCTTCGACGAACTCCAGGACGGAGAGAGGCGGCTTGCGATTCGAAACCCGCCTGGCACTTGGTCCGGGAAGATCGACGCGATTGGCTGAAATCCCATTGCAAGTCCGAAGACTTGCAACAGTCCGCGTCTTCCGAGTTTCCGAGCCGCAACTCACAGCTCATCGTTATTGCACTCGACGCACCGTAGTAGGCTGCTTGTATTCGAGGATCCGCGCCGACAGGAGCATATTGCTTTCCCAGCCATTCTCGCCAAAAACTTCAAGGTACAGGTGGCGCAGCGTCCAGGCGCTGGAGAGATCCAGCAGCGTCCTGAGATCGCCGCCGTCAAACCATACCCTATCGGCGGGTGAGAGGCGCAGATCGAACCGTCTTCGAAATTGGTGTGCCGCGGTCCGGTCCGCCTAGGTGGACCAGCTGCAGCGCAGAAGCCCACGCGGGCGGGCCCACTCCTGACCTGTACGGAAGCGCAGCGAGAAACCTGGCTACCGCGCCAAGCCGGGAATGATCGAACTTCTCGCAAGGAGCCACATTCCATCGTCGTCTGTCCGAAGCGAAGGATAGGCTTCGGCAAGGCATTTTACCTGGTCGGCGGCGACTTACTCCGCACCGCCTGCGCGCCGGTCTCAGCACTCATATGGGCGAACAGCTTCGGCCCCGCACGTCCACGTGCAATCGGGTCGAGGGTCCGGCGTGTTCGGTGATAGCTTGGCAGGTTACGCAGACGAACTTCTCGCGCACTTGCTGGATCACTTTCGAACTCAGGACTGGACGAACATGGGGTAAGGCTCGCCAATATCGGCTCGCCAGCATTTTTTGTTTGAGTTCGGGATGTTGGTATTTGTATTGGTATCGGTCAGGAGAAAGAAAAAGAAATTCATGCGAGTTCAAGCGGTTAGGCGTCAAAATCGATTACCTTGGACGTAATGGAATGGATGAAATTCGCATGGTAGGTTTTCCACCATGAACGCACATGCTGCCACGGCGCGAGCCGAACGAACCCAGCCCCTCCACATTGGCGATCACTTGCGCGAATGGCGCCAGCGCCGCCATCTGAGCCAGCTCGATCTGGCGAGCGATGCCGAAATATCCGCGCGTCACCTCAGTTTTGTTGAAACCGGCCGCGCCGCGCCATCGCGGGAAATGGTGCTCAAGCTTGCCGAGCGATTGGAGGTCCCCTTGCGTGAACGCAACGTGCTCCTGGTCGCGGCGGGTTTTGCCCCGGCCTTTCCGCAACGCTCGCTGGATGATCCGGCGCTAAAGTCAGCGCGGCAGGCGATCGATCTGGTGCTCAAAGCCCACGAGCCCAATCCGGCGTTGGCCTATGACCGGCACTGGAATCTGGTGACGGCCAACCGCATGGTGGCGCCGCTGCTCGAGGGCATCCCGCCGCATTTGCTCGGGCATCCCATCAACATTATGCGGCTCGCCTTTCATCCCGAGGGGCTCGCGCCGCGCACGGTCAATCTTGCCGAATGGAGCGCGCATCTTCTGGAACGGCTGCATCGTCAGTGCGAGGCAACGGCTGATCCCGAACTGCTCAAACTGTATCAGGAGCTGAAAGCCTATCGGATGCCGGCGCGCTCGGGGCCGATCTCGGCCGACAATGTCGCGATCCCCTTCAAGCTGCGCCACAATGGCGACGTGCTGAGTTTCATCTCCACCACCATGGTGTTCGGCACGCCCGTCGACATCACGCTGCAGGAGCTGGCGCTGGAGACGTTCTTTCCCGCCGATGATTTGACAGCCGACCGGATGCGGCAGATAGCGGCTGCTTTGACGTAACTTGTAGGATGGGTGGAGCCAACGGATCCGGCCTTCGGCCGGCCCGATGATAAACTCCGCGATACCCATCAATGTCATGAACGGTGTTGATGGGTTTCGCTCCCGCTCTACCCATCCTACATCGTGCGTCGGCCGGGGAGTCGCCGACTAACTGTGGAGCCTCAACAGGTTGTTCCCGGTTAGACCGAGTCTGCTGATGGGTGGCTTTGATCCGATACTGCCATGAGGTCTGTGCCAATTGTAGCGGTGAAGCCAGCGTGGCAGTTCGGCGGCGCGTTCGTCTGAGGTGTCGTAAGCGCGGGCATAAGCCCACTCGCGCAGGCTTGTCTGGATGAAGCGCTCAGCCTTGCCGTTGGTCTTGGGTGTGTAGGGCTTGGTACGGATATGCTTGAGGCCGAGACGCTTGCAGGCTGTTCGGAACGCAAAGGATTGGTAGCAAGGACCATTGTC
>NZ_AXAU01000046.1 GCF_000472965.1 Bradyrhizobium murdochi
AAGGTCTGCGAACAGGTTCCGTGGTGGCGGTAGAAATCCCCAACACTCTTGAACACCGCCGAACGACCCGCCTTGACCGCCTCATATTCCGGGATCAAAAACCGCCACTTCTGCAGGTAATTGCGTTCAATCGTCCGGTCATAGCTATTATCGCGCATCGGATCGTCCTCCAGAGGAGCGATCCAATCAGCGAATTAGTGAACTTGCACAGCAATGACGACGGTCGACCAGACCACGCATTTCATGCGCGCGGTCTCTGCCTCCGACGTGCTGGCCGATGCGCGCGTGGTCCGTCTCGGACGCACCATGAGCTTCGGCCGCGTCACGCTGCTTTCCGCCACTGACAACAAGCCGGTGGCGATGGTCTCGAGCGCGTTCGCGATGCTTTAGAAAATTGTAGGGTGGGCAAAGGCGCGCTTGCGCCGTGCCCACCATTATCATCGAGCAGGCTTCCCGATGGTGGGCACGCTTTCCGCCTTCGCTCGTTGAGCTACGGCGGACAAGTCGCTTTGCCCACCCTACGGGACGACGAACTGATTTGCCACGCGCCCAAGCATCTCCGTCGTCCCTGCGAACGCACTAGTGGTTGCACCCACTCACGCCGCTGCCCTGCTCCGCCGCCAGCGCCACAGCACGATCGCCATCGCCACGATCACCAACCCGACCGCAATCGCCCCGCTCATAAATCGCCCACCGGGCCGGTCGATGGTGCGCGACCACAGCGAGGGCGTCTCGCCCGGCCGCGCCAGGCGGAACGCCACCACGCTGTCGCCGATCGTGGTGCCGGACTCGGAATGACCGCCGGCGCCGATCGCGACGTATTGCTCGCCCTTCCACATGTAGGTCATGGGATTGGCGACGCCCGGCACCTGCAACCGGCCCTGCCACAGCTCCCGCCCCGATCGGGCGTCGAGGGCGCGCAAATAAGCATCCATCGCGCCGGTGAAGACCAGGCCGCCGGCAGTGATCGCGACGCCGCTGACGAGCGGCGTGCCGAAGGGAAAAGCGATGCCGAGCGGCGCACGATCTTCCGTGGTGCCTACCCTCGATCGCCAGAGAATCTTGCCGGCCTTGAGATCGACCGCGACCAGCTCGCCCCAGGGAGGCTTGTTGCACAACAGACCCAGCGGCGACAGTGCAACCGCGCGCGTCATCGCAAACGGCGTGCCCTGTTGCCGTCCGAAGTCGTGACCGGACGGCGGGTTGAAGCCATCGGCCATAGCGGCACGTGGAAGCAATTTGATAATGTGAATCGCCCGCGTCGTGTTGGCGTAAAGAATCTGGCTGACCGGATCGAATGCGACGCCGCCCCAGTTCACGCCGCCGCCGGTCATTGGAAACACCACGGTGCCCTGCGTGGACGGCGGCGTGTAGAGGCCTTCGTTGCGGGCAGAGGCGACCTGCGCGCGGCAGGCTCCGCTGTCCCAGAACGGAATCAGGCCGAACACGTCGTCGGCCGAGATCTGTTGCGGCAGCAGCGCCGGGACGTGGGTCGGAAACGGCTGCGTCGGCGAGAGCTGCTCGCCTTCGGCCCCGCCCTGCGGCACCGCGCGTTCCTCCACCGGCCACACCGGCTCGCCGGTGTCGCGGTCGAGCACGAACACGAAGCCTTGTTTGGTGGGCTGGATCACCACGTCGCGCAGGCCTTTGCCGGTGTCGATGCGCGCCAATGTCGGCTGCGCCGGCAGGTCGTAATCCCAGACGTCGTGATGCACGGTTTGAAACGACCACACCCGCTCGCCGGTCTCCGCGCGCAGTGCGACGATCGAATTGGCGTAGTCGTTATTGCCGGGCCGCTTGCCGCCCCAGAAATCCGGGCTCGGCGAGGACGTGGGCAAGAATACCAGGCCGCGCTCCTCATCCACCGACATCGGCGCCCAGACATTGGCGTGGCCGGCAATCACGCCATCATGCACCAGCGGATCGAAGCTCCAGCGCGGTTGCCCGGTTCGTGCATCGAATGCGCGCACCGTGCCCGGCGGCGCTTCGACGCGGCGATTATCTGCAATTGCGGAGCCGACGATGACAGTGTCGCCGGCAATGACGGGCGCCGACGTGATCTGGAATTCGCCGGGCCACTCCAATGGACCGATTGCGAACTTGATCTCGCCATTGTTGCCGAAATCGGCACAGGGGACGCCGGTCCTGGCGTCGAGCGCGATCAGGCGAACGTCGTTGGTGCCCATGAATATCCGTGCGCGGCAGGCGGCATTTTCAGCGGCGCGCTCGTCGAGCCAATAGGCTACGCCGCGGCAAGTGTAGCGGTTGGCCGGGCGTTGGGCGGTCGAGATATCAGGATCGTATCGCCACTTCGGCACACCACTGCCGGGGTCGAGCGCGATGACCTCGTTGAAAGGCGAGCAGAAGATCAGGCTGTCCTCGACAAGCAGCGGGGTGGCCTGAAACTTGGTCCGCTTCATCGCCTCGACCGGCCGGCGATCGAGATCGCCAGTACGAAATTCCCAGGCGCGGACGAGATTGCCGACATTGTCGGGCGTGATCTGCTTGAGCGGCGAAAATCGCGATCCGCCGCGATCGCCGCCCCAATGCTCCCAGGCGGAAGCAGGAAGCGGATTACCCCCACAGAAGATGGCAACGATCAAAGCGAACAGACAAACCGGATTTCGCATCCTGCCCCCGCAAGCGCAACCCACGCTTGCGGGATCGATTACCCTATTGGCACTTCAGTATCCACCCCGGCGGCCGTCGCCATAGTTGCCGCCGTGGCCACCACGGCCGCCACCGAATCCGCCGAGACCGATCCCGATGCCGATGCTGACCGGCGGCGGTGGCGGCTCCTCGTAGACCACGCGCGGGGGCGGACGGCGAACGACCACAACGTCGTCATCCGGCTCACGCACACGCCGCGGCGGCTTGCGATCGACCCGCTTCGGCGGATCGGGCTCGACGCGCTTGACCGGTGCATTGACCTTGATCGGCTGCTGCGGCGGCTGGACGTTGCAAGGGCACATCGGAGCGGCGAGCGCGACGTTTTGCGGCACGGCTGCGGCGGCGATAGCAGGCGGCGCGAAATCCGGACGGTTGCGCAGCCGCTCCTCCAGCTTGCGCGCGGTCGCGGCCAGATCGCTGTCGGGGAATCGCGTCAGGAACGAACGATAAGCGGACGCGGTATTGATCAGCACAGCGTTATTCCACGCCACCATGCGCCGGTGACGGACCAGCCAGTCCCGCGCCAGCCGCCCGAGCGAGGTTTGCGGGTAAAGGCCGGCAAAGGCCTCATAGGCTTCGTCGGTGCCGTCGGCCACGATCAATTCGTTTGCCGCCTCGACCGGTTTGCCCTTCAGATCGCGCGTCCACTCGGCAACCGTCTTCTTCGGAGCTGCGGCAGGCTTGGGTCCGGCGACCGAGGCGCCGAAAAAGCGGAAATCCTCGGTCAGCGAAGAGCTGTCCCACGGCGTCTGCCGCCCTTCGGTGACCTTGTTCACCGCAAGCCGCACCCGCTTGAAGGTCTCCTCGATCGGAATCCCCTGCTCCTTGCCGGCCGCGAGCAGCGCGGTCGTATACGGGCTGTTGGAGCCCGAGCCGTCTTCCGCGACCGCGCCGGGCGAAGTCGAGAACGACAGAAACGTGCCGGGCGCACCGACCTTGGCATCGACCAGCGCAAGGCCGCTGCCGGCGGTCTTGAGATCGGGGAATGGATTGTTGCGGCAGGCATCGAGCATCAGGATACGCATCCTGCTCGGCACCGATGTCAGCGTGTTCAGGATGTCGTTGAGGCGTACTGCCTGGATCGGAATGTCGGCTTCCCGCTTCGGATCGATATCGACCGGGACCAGAAAATTCTCGCCGTCGATCTGCAGCCCATGGCCGGCGTAAAACACCAGGGCGATCGTATCGGCGCCCTTCGCGGCCACCTTGCCGGCGAATTCGCTGACCACCTCCCGCATTTGATTCTGCGAAAGATCGGCGGCGGTCGAAACCTCGAAGCCGGAATCGGTCAGCAATTGCGTGACCGCCTTGGCGTCATTGGCCGGATTGGGCAGCGCGGGCACCGAGCGATAGGCGGATTGGCCGATCACCAGTGCGAGGCGACTTTCGGCGGAGGCCGAATGGGCGCCCAGCAGAACCGCCGCAGGAATCATCAGCTTGAGCAGCGCGTGACGGAACATGATGCCACCTCCCGACAATGCAGGCTTCGGATTGGTCACGGCCTCGAAGCCAAAGGTTCAAGCCGGCCGCGCCCTGTGAGACGTGATGGCGGCCCCATTCGACGGCGACGTTGTCGCAGGCCCAGAATCCCGCGCAGTGATCCAAATCACAGTCGCGAGATCGTTATGTGCACGGCAATCCCCTGTCCGAAATGGCGCCGCCGGGGTAAAACAACCTCCGATGCGACGGATCGTGGTTCACATAGCGCTGGTAGCGGGCGCGGCGCTGACGCTTGCGGGTTGCGGTTTTGCCGACGTCCGCGCGCCCGTGCCCGACTTCATGCGAGGCAAGGCGCCCGACCCGCCTGCGCTGGGGACGCCGCCCGACGTCAAGCTGCTGCTGCGGCAAAAGCTCGATTCGGTGTTCGTGGCGGCCTCGCAACCGACCCAGGTCCGCGTCTCCGAGCCGCGCCCCAACCTCCGCGGCCCGGGCTGGACCGCCTGCGTCAAGGCCGAAGTGGTTTCGGTGACCGGCAAGCCGCTGGGCACGCAGACCTATCGGATCGAAATTTCCGACGGCGCGATCGCCGACCGCCAAAAGGTCGAAGCCGAGGATACCTGCGCGACCGAGAGCTACGAGCCGGTCTAGCTCTACAAACACCGCGTCGTCGCCCGCACCGGGCAGAGCTTCAGCGCGCTGGTCAGCGAGAACAGTACGCGCGCGCCGCGGGTGGGGTTGTCAGGCGCGCGGTAGCTGAGCGGCGCGGCGGCGCCGATGTCGGCTTGCAGGCCTTCGGCGAGGAAAAAGCGAACGCCGCCTCCGGCCGAGGTGAGCGACAGGCCGTCGCTGAGCTGATAGCCGTCATTCCAGGCCACACCGCTGTCGACGAAGCCGTAGAGCTGGTAGCCGCTCAGATATTGCAGGTTCGTCTTCTGGTCGAAGCGCAGTTCGACGGTGCCCGCAAGGCCGTTATCGCCGCTGATCTCGGCGCTGCCATAGCCGCGGCCGAACGCAATGCCGCCGAGATAGAATTGCTGCGAGGTGAAGAGCGGGCGGGACGCCGCCTGACCAGCGGCAGCGAGCTTCACCGACCATGCGTCCGTCAGCGTCTGATAGCGCGTGAACCAGAAATTCAGCGCGGAGAAAGTGCCGGACGCGCCGACGCGCGACAGATAGTCGTCGCCGCTGTGCGAGGCGCCGAGAATGTCGAGGCCCTGGCGGTAGTTCACCGTCAGATAATTGGTGCCGCCGAAATTATCCTGCAGGCGGTAGTCCGACGCCAGACTCACGGTGCGGATGCGATCGGCATAGATCAGGCCGAACACGTCGTTTTCGGTGGCGTTGGTGAATCCCGCAGCCGCGGTCAGCGTCAGGCTGGACTTCTGCGATTGCAACGGAGCAATGCTGCCGCGAACTTCGAACGAGTGGGTCTTGATGTTGTCGCTGTAGAGCCGGCGGTAATCACCGGGCCAGACTTCGCTGTAATAGCCGTACGCACCGATACGCGCGCCGTCAGTGCCGACGGGCATTTCGTAGGACAGACGGCCGAATGCGAGCTGCCTGGGATCGCCGGGCGTGGTCGAGAGGTTGAACACGAGCGAATCGCCGGGCGCGAGATAGGAATTGAACGCCGCCGTCCCATAGCTCTGCCACGGTCCGACCGACGAGGATCCGAGATTGTCGATGCCGAACGATGTGAAGACGTGCCAGGTTTTCACGGAGACGATCAGGCGGAAATTGCCGGTTGTCGTGCCGATCTCATCAATCGCGGTGTCCACGATCCGCACGCCTGGGCGGCCGTTGATCAGCAGCAATTGCCGTTCCAGCGTTGCAAGCCGCGAGGGCCGCTCCGCCAGTACGGCATCGAGCATGGGGCGGACGCCGAATTCGTCGGCGCCGTCACCCTTCAGCATCAGCTCGGTGATGCTGCCTTCGACGACCTGAATGCGAAGCTCGCCGCTCTGGATATCCTGCGGCGGGATGATCGCCCGGCTGAGGTGAAAGCCGGCGGCGCGATAGACCTCGCTGACCGCACTGGCCATCGCCGCGAGGTCGGCCTGCGACACCTTTTTCCCGATGTAGGGTTGATACGCCGTCACCAGCCGGTCCTGTGGTATCGCAACGGCGCCGCTGATCGAGACGCGCCGAAGCACGAACAGCGGCTTGGTGTCTCCCTGCCCCTTCGTCTCGGCAAATTGCGGCGACGGCAGTCTGGGCCGCCCGTTCGCGCCCTGGCTGGATTGCTGGTCCTCGAAACGCTTTTCAGTCTGCCGCGGATCATAACCGGGCTGATGCGCTTGCTGCGCGTAGGCCGGAAAACAGGCGAGCGAAGTCCACAACCCGAGGCTAACCACACGGGACAAAGCTGAACAGGCCCACTTCCGTAGTTGTACGGACAAGGAATCGGAATCGTGAGCGGAACTGTTAGCCATCTGATTTTTAATAGAAAATTATGGTCAACGAATGGTTAACGCGTCCCTCACAGCGCACGGCTTCCGCTCACTCAATGTTGAAACATTTCCAATAGCGTCCGGGATAAAGCGGCAATCGGAGAGCGTTTCATGCGTGCGATCCCTCACGTCTCGAGAACACTCGCGGCGATCTTCTCCCTGGCGACGGCTTCCGCCGCTTACGCGGCCGATGGCGACGAGTGGACCGTCAGCAAATCTTCCGGCGAGGTCTGGCTCACGGGCAGCGGCGTGCAGCAGGCATCGATCAAACAGGAAGACGTGTTGAAGCCGGGCGATACGGTTCGCACCGGCCGCACCGGTCGCGTCCTGTTGAAGCGCGGCGAGGAAATGATCATGGTCGCGCCGAATTCCGTGGTCGGCGTCCCCGCCCATAAGAAGGAAGGGCTTTCGACCACGATCGTGCAGCAGGCGGGTTCGATCCTGCTCGACGTCGAAAAACGCAACGTCAAGCATTTCGAGGTCGAAACGCCCTACCTCGCCGCCGTGGTGAAGGGCACGCAATTCCGCGTCACCGTGAACGCCGGCAAGACCACCGTCGATGTGATCCGCGGTCAGGTCGAAGTCGCCGATTTCAAGTCGGGTCAGATCGCGCAAGTGATGGCCGGCCAGCATGCGATCGCGTTCGCCAACGGCAAGACCGGGCTGTCGCTGGGCGGAGCCGGCGTCCTCGCCCCGATCGAGCACGGCAAGCCGCGCGCACCTTCGATCGAGCGCGTGCCGGTGCCGCGCAACGGTCTCTCCGCGCCGCGTCATGCGGCCAACGGACAAAACAAGCATGCGAACGCCCATCCCGCCAAACATGGCGTCACTCGCATCTCCTCGTCGATCGGCGAAGTTCGGGTGAACTTCCATCGCGTCACCAACGGTCTCGCCCATGGCGGTTCGGCTTCGGTCGGCGCGGCGCGGGGCGCCTCCGAACCCAATACGGTCTGGAGTTCATCAACTCCCGGCACGGACATGGCCGCCGCCAACAATGGTCAAGGAGATAATGGCAACGGAGCCGCCGCCAGTGCCGCCGGTCGAGCAAATGCAAGCGCGGTAGCGGCTGTCGCCGGAGGTAACACCAATAGCGTCAACGGCAACAGCGGAACTGGTAACGGCAATGGCAATGGCGGCAGCGGCAATAGCGGCAACGAGACTGCTGCCACTGGAAGCGGCAACGCAGCTAACGGCAGTGGCCGCAGCAACGGTCATGCCAGCGGACACGGAAGAGGCCGTTAGCCGTAGAATCAACTGCAAGAGCCGGTTTCCCCGGGACCGAACGACCAGTCAAACCCGAAACACCAGAACGGTGACCAAGTGAAACGATATCGGCCGCATATTTTCGTGACGATCGCGCTGGCAATCGTCCTGGCGGGCGGCTGGCACAGCTCGCTTCGCAACACCCTGGCCGACCTACGGTTTGCCTGGCAGTCGCGACACGTCAGCGGCGACATCGTGGTGATCGCGATCGACGCATCGTCGATCGACAGGATCGGCGTCTGGCCGTGGCCGCGCCTGCTCCACGCCGAATTGATCCGGCAGCTTCAGAAGGCGGACGTCCAGGACATCGCACTCGATGTCGACTTCTCGTCACCTTCGGATGCGTCCTCGGACCGAAAGTTTGCCGAAGCCCTCGAGGGCGCCGGCGGATCGGTGGTGCTGCCCTCCTTCCAGCAACCCCGCACCGACAGGACGACGCTTCACATCAATCGCCCGCTGCCGCAATTCGCCGAGCATTCGTGGTCAGCGATCGTCAATGTCGAGGTCGGGCCCGATGGCCTCGTCCGGCGTTATCCGTTCGGTGAGAAGCTGGACGGCAAATTCGTACCCTCGATGGCTGCCCTGCTCGCCGGCCAATACGCCGAAAAGCGGACCCCCTTTCTGATCGACTTCAGCATCCGAACGGCCGGAATCCCCAAAGTGTCTTTTGCCGACGTTCTGAACGGCGACCCGGCGACACTGCAAAAACTCAGGGGCAAGAAGGTCGTCATCGGCGGCACTGCGCTCGAACTTGGGGACCGCTTCAGCGTGCCGAACGGTGCGATCCTGTCCGGCCCGGTGCTGCAGACGCTGGCTGCGGAGTCGCTGCTGCAGAACCGCGCGCTGCAATGGACCTCGGGCGTCGTCACCGCGGCCGGCCTGGCGTTGCTCGCCTTGCTGATGCTGTTCTCGTGGCGCCGCCTCACCGCCGGCAAGCGGGTCGCGCTGCTCGGCGCAACGGCGTTCACACTCGAGGCAGGCGCGTTTGCCTTGCAGACGGCGTTCCCGCTCATTCTTGATACGTCGCTATTTCACATCGCTATCATCGTCTACATCGCGGCCATCGCGCTCGACGAAATCGACATCAGGGATCTGCTCGGCCGGGTCGCCGAGAGCCGCTTTCAGCGCGTGGCGATGTCGCTCGGCGACGGCCTGATCTGTACCGACTCCAACTATTTGATCACGGTGTGGAATCCGGGCGCGACCGCGATCTTCGGCTATCTGCCCGAAGAGATGATCGGTCGGCCGTTCGACGAGATTTGCGCACGTGACCAAGCCCCGGCCACATCCGCCTTCTCCATCAAGAACGCGGCACATCTGGCTGCCGGGTCGGTGGTCGAGTTCGACGGACGCCGCAGCAATGGCGAGGTGTTTCCGGTCGAAGCCTCCTTCTCCGGCTGGCAAGGCACCGACGGATTTCAATTCGGCGCGATCCTGCGCGACATCTCGGTACGCAAGCGCGCAGCCGAGAGAATGAGATATCTTGCGGAACACGACACGCTGACGGGGCTCATCAACCGCAACACGCTTCACGTCCAGCTCGAGGCCAAAATTTCCGCGGTCGAGACGGACGGCCGCACGGTGGCACTGCTGGTGATCGGTATCGACGGCTTCCAGCAGATCAATGACATGCTCGGCAACACTTGTGGCGATCTCGTGCTTCGTGCCATTTCGCAGCGACTGACGGCGGCCGTTCCGTCCGCGGGTCTGGTCGCCCGCTTGAGCGGAGACGAATTCGCCATCGCCGTTCCGACCAGCGACATCGGAGAAAACCTCAGCCGCTTCGCCGAACAGATAGGCGACGGCTTCGACGCGCCGCTGCTGGCCGGAAACCGGTACCTCCGCGTCAAGGTCAGCATTGGAGCCGCCGTTTGCCCAGGCGATGGACGAACGGCGGACGAACTCCTCAGCAACGCCCATCTGGCGCTGAGCCGCGCCAAGGCGACCAACCGCGGCGGCCACGTGCTGTTCGAAGACTCGATCCGCCGCCAACTGGAGACGCGCCTGACGCTGGAAGCTGAGCTGGCGCTGGCCGCGGAGCGCAATCAGTTCGAATTGTTCTACCAACCACAATTTCATCTGGCCGACGGCCGATTGATCGGTGCGGAAGCCCTGATCCGCTGGCGTCATCCCGTACGGGGCCTGGTTTCGCCGGGCGAGTTCATGCCGGTCGTCAATACCTCTCCGATTTCCGAGCGGATCGCCGAATGGGTTCTACGAACCGCCTGCACCCAGGGAGCCGCCTGGGAACGCGCGGGACACAAACTCCGCATCGGCGTCAACCTCTCGCCGTCGCAGTTGGAGTCCGGTGACCTCGCGGTCTCGGTCGCGCAGGTGCTCGCCAGCACCGGCTTGGGTCCAACCAGCCTCGAGCTCGAAGTCACCGAAGATATTCTGCTCCACGATGAGCAGAGCGCGCTGAAAACGTTCCTCGAGATTCAGGAGCTTGGCGTTCGCCTGTCCTTCGACGATTTCGGCACCGGCTTTGCCAGCTTGAGCTATCTGAAGAAATTCCCGCTCGACGGGCTGAAGATCGATCGGTCTTTCGTGTTGGGCTTGCTGACCAATCCCGACGACGCGGCGATCGTTAGCTCGACCATCGGACTGAGCAAGCAGCTCGGCCTGTCCGTCATCGCCGAAGGCGTCGAGGACCGCGCCACGGCCGACTGCCTGGTCAGGATGGGCTGCGAAGAGGGACAGGGTTATTTCTTCGGCAAGCCGATGCCCGCTCGGGATTTTGAAGCCAGATTCCTGACCGCTCCCGTAGCCGCCGAGGTGGCGTGACGGCCGAGCGGTTTTGTCAGGCTGAACGATCGGTTAACGCGACACCTCAAATCCGAGCGTCGCAGCAACGCTATTTTCCAACTCTTTTCGCTAGGGTCACACTGTGAACGCGATGGCCAAGGAATGCCCTCAAGGCGTCGTCGCCACATAAATCGCGAATGGGGATACGGGGAAAGTGGCCGATATTGCCGACATATCGACGGTGCGCCGGGCATCGAGCAAGGAGGCAAATGCGCCAGCCATCGGCGAGGCGCTGACGCCGCTTACCGGCATCTCCGCGCCCCAATGGCGCGCACTCACCGACGGCGCCGCCGAGCCGAACGGCTATTACTTGCCCGAATGGGAATTGGCCGTGAATGCTTCGGCGCGGGGCCGTTCGAATGTCGCCGCGCTCGGCGCGTGGCGCGATGCATCCACCTTGATCGGCCTAGCGCCCGTGATCTCGATGTGGCGCGCCTACAAGATCCCGCTGCCCGCTCTGGTCAGCGCCGATCCCTACGGCACGCTTTGCACGCCGCTGCTCGACGCTGGTATGGCGGAGGAAGCCGTCACAAGCATCCTGCGCCGGGCCCGGCGGGCCGGCGCGCATGCGCTGATTTTCCGTGCCACCCCGCTCGATGGCGCGGCCATGAAGGCCTTCAGCAATGTGCTGCATCGCGGCGACATGCAGCCGCTGGTGCTGCAATCGCATGTCCGCGCCTGCCTCGATGCCACGGCCGACGCCGATACAGTGCTGCGCGAAGCGCTCGGCGCAAAGAAACTGAAAGAACTGCGCCGCCAGCGCAATCGCCTCGCCGAGCACGGCGCCGTCCATTTCGACGTGGCGCGGACGCCCGGCGAGATCGCTGCCGCCGTCGAAACCTTCCTGGTACTGGAAGCCAGCGGCTGGAAGGGCCAGCGTGGCACGGCCCTCGGCCAGCACGAGGGCGATGCCGCGTTCGTCCGCCGCGCCACGTCGGCGCTGGCCGAGACCGGCCAATGCGAGATCGTGACCTTGCGCGCCGGCGACATACCGGTAGCGGCAGCGATCGTGCTGCGCCATCAGGATCGCGCCTTCTACTTCAAGCTCGGCGTCGACGAGCGCTTTGCGAAGTTTTCGCCGGGCGTGCAATTGACGCTGGAGCTGACGCAGCATCTTTGCGCCGATCCAGCCATTGCCATGGTGGATTCCACCGCAAATCCCGACCATCCCATGATCAACCCGATCTGGCGCGGACGCCTTGCGATCGGCGACGTGTTGATTCCGCTGCGGCGGAACGATCCGGTGGTGGCGTTGATTCGCGCCGCGCTCCCCTTGCGGTCGGCAATCCGCGAGCCGGCGCGGCGTCTCGTCCATTTCATCAGAAAGAGTCGGGAGAAATCCTAAATGAATACGCTCACCGCTATAGCGCCCGTCATTACGGCCGACCATGACGCGCTCCGCCGCGACTTTCCGCTAAAGCCGTTCGCGATCCGCCACAAGCTCGCCGGCCATCCGCTGCTGACGCTGCCACGCATCGCGCAGCTGGCTTCCGAATTGCCACGCGACCTGATCGAATATAATTCCGGCAAGGTCGCGATCAGCCAGGATCCGGATGCGATTCCCTCCGTCGACCTCGACCCCGTCGAAGTCGTGAAGAGCATCGAGACCGCCGGCGCCTGGATGGTGCTCAAGCGGATCGAAAATTCGCCGGAATATTGGGCGCTGCTGGAGGACACGCTGCTGTCGGTCACCCGCGCCCGCGGCTTCAACAGCTTGGCTGATGCCGGCTTCGAGCAGGTCGAAGGTTTCCTGTTCGTGTCCTCGCCGAATTCGACCACGCCCTTTCATCTCGACAGCGAAGACAATTTCTTCGTGCACATCCACGGCGAAAAATTCTTCACGATCTTCGACAACACCGACCGTTCGATCGTCTCCGACGACGAGATCGAGCGCTCGATGACCAAACATCGCAACCTGAAATATGACGAGAGCCTTGCTCCGTTGGGCAAGGAATTCCACCTGTTCGCGGGCGAGGGCTGCTATGTGCCGTATCAATGGCCGCACTGGGTGCGCACCGCAGGTTCGTTCTCGATCTCTATGGCGATCACCTGGAAGACGCGCGAAGTGCGGCGGATGAACGACCTGCACTTCTTCAATTCGATGCTGCGCAGCATCGGCCTGCCGCAGCAGCCGCCGGGCAAACAGCCGCTGCTCGACGCGCTCAAGCTGGCGTTCTATCGCACCGTGACGACCCTGATAAAGCCGCTGCGCGCCTCGATGGCGATGCGCCGCGTGCTGCGGCGGATCGCGCTCGGCAAACGCGCGAACTATTATTTGAAGGGGGCGTAACCAGCCTCACTGCAGCGGCGAATGCGGCGCCGGCAGCATGATGGTCGAGTGCATCTCGTCGAGAAATCCGGGACCCTTCCCGAGAAATTCCTGCCAGGCCGGATCCTTCATCGCGTTCCCGCGCGCTTCGGCGCGGGCGTTCAGGCTGGGATAGGCCCAGATGTGGCAGGCTTCGTTCGGCTGCCCCGCTTCGGTGGTCCAGAGGCCGACGATCTTTGAATATTTTTCGCGCTCCGGCAGTACCGCGGTGAATGCATCGAGCCATTGCTTGAGGCCGCCCGCCGCCTTGGCGCGGTAGTTGCGGAGTTCATAGACATTGCCCGTCGATGCCGGGGCCACCGGAGGCCTCACCGCGTTCATCAGGCGGATGTCCTGACGGACCAACCAGGGGCGGATCAGCGGAACGTACTCGCCGGTCCAGCGCGGGTTTTTCGCAAGCTCGGCGCGCAACCGGGCGCGCTCGTCAAAACTGTTGTAGCTCCACATGTGCAGAACTTGATTAAGCGGGCCGATCTCGGTCGACCAGTAGCCTTCGAGCTTGCCGTAATCGTCCTTGCGGATCTGGCGCGATATCGTACTCGCGGCCTTGATCATGTCGCCGAGCGTGCCGGGTTTTAAGGTGTAGGTGCGCAGTTCGTAGATCATGATTGCCTCCCAAGTTTCTTGCTGTTTGTTGTTTGGGGCAGCACTCCCGTCAAACGCTACACTGAGCCGTGCGGAGAGAGCCCCCTCACCCCGATCCTCTCAGAGCGAGCTTCGCTCGTCTCGACCCCGCAAGAGCGGGGCGAGGGAGAAGAACCCCCGGCTACTCCGCGGCCCGCGCGTTGATCTCGCTGGAAACTTGCCGGATCGCGCGGGCGAGTTGCTCGGCCGGCTGGGCGCCGGACACTGCATATTTCTGCGCGAAGACGAAAGTGGGAACGCCCGAGATGCCTTTGTCGGACGCTTCCTGAGCCTGGCCGGAGATCAGCGCAACATCCTCATCGGTGGCAAGACGCTTGCGCACATCGTCGGCGTCGAGGCCGACATCGGCCGCGGCCTGCACCAGCACGTTGACATCGGTCAGATCGCCGCCATCGCGAAAGTACAATTCCATCAGGCGCTGCTTCATTTCGGCTGATTTTCCCTGGGCCTCAGCCCAGTGGATCAGGCGGTGGCAGTCGATGGTGTTGGGTTGGCGCTTCACGAGTTCAGGGCGGTAGGTCAGCCCCTCCTCGCCCGCAGCCGCCACGACGCGGCCTGCGATACCCTTGTAGGCCTCGACCGAACCGAATTTCGCGGTGAGATATTCGTCGCGACTGATGCCCTCGCGCGGTACCCAGGAATTGAGGAAGAACGGCCGCCAACGCACTTCGACGGGAACATCCGGCACCAGCGCCAAGGCGTTCTCGATCCGGCGTTTGCCGATGTAGCACCAGGGGCAGACCACGTCGGAGACGATGTCGATCTTGAGGGGTTTTAGGGTGCTCATCGGGACGTCCTCGCTGAATAATGTCCCGGAAGGTAGTCCGATCGGACAAGGAGACAAGGGCAATAGCCGCATGTCTCGTATCACTTCACCGGCAGGCCGTGGTCACCCGATATGCTGCAGGGCAGCGCGACCACGGCCCTGTCGCTAGTTGTGAGCTTTCAGGAGGTTGTCCATTCGGCCCTGACCGAGGAAGCTGAGGTTGCTGAAGCTTCAGATTCTGAGGGGAGAACCGAATGGACACCCATAAGAATGCGCCTCTGACACCGAAAGGTCGAGAGGCGATGGCGCGGAGCGTAGTCGACGGCGGGCTGAGCAAGGCCGCGGCCGGCCGTCAGTTCAACACCACAGCGAAGACGGTCGCCAAATGGGTCGAACGCTTCCGCGCGGAAGGTGTCGATGGTTTGCGCGATCGCTC
>NZ_AXAU01000047.1 GCF_000472965.1 Bradyrhizobium murdochi
ATCGCTCGGGCGCTGATCTTGAAACCTGAAATACTTCTGCTCGATGAAATCACCTCAGCGCTCGATCCTGAGCTCGCCGGGGAAGTCCTCGACGTCGTTCGAGGTGTTGCGCACGAGTCTAACGTGTCGCTTCTGATCGTAACGCACGAGATGCGCTTTGCACGCGAGGTCTCCGATCGCATCGCTGTCTTCGACGCTGGCCGTATCATCGAACAAGGTCCACCCGACCAAATCTTCACCAATCCCGTATCCGAGCGCACCCGCGCCTTCCTAAAATCCGTGCTAAACCATTGAAGATCGCAAGAGCGTTGGAATGTTATCGTGGACGGCAGCTGGTGGTCGATTGACTTGAAGGTTGGAGGTTCATGTCAAGGTAGGGAGTCTGGGCAAGCTGGCACAGGGGTCATAATGAGTTCTGAGGATTGGTGTTACGATTCACTGCTGACGGTGGCTGAAAAACTTCGTTCGGGGCAGGTGTCGCCGATTGCGCTGACGGAGTTTATGCTCGAACGCATCAAGCGGCTGAACCCGCGGTTCAACTGCTTCTTGACGGTCACTCCGGAGATTGCGCGTCGACAGGCAGCCCGGGCGGAGGCCGAGCTTCGCCAGGGGCGGTGCCGCGGCCCACTACACGGCGTGCCGGTAGCAGTGAAAGATCTCTGCTTTACCCAAGGTATACCGACCACAGGCGGCATGTCGTTCCGGAAGCATTTTAAGCCCGATGCAGACGCGACGGTGGTCCGTCGCTTGCGTGATGCCGGTGCGGTGCTGCTAGGTAAGCTGCATCTGGCCGAGGGCGCATCCGTCGATCATGATCCAACGTTCGGCAATCCTGTAAACCCTTGGCGGGACGATCTCTGGACCGGATCCTCATCCTCCGGCTCCGGAGTCGCGTTAGCTGCCGGTTTATGCTTCGCGGCTGTCGGCTCCGACACGGCAGGATCGATACGCTTCCCAAGCGCCCAGCATGGATTGACGGGTCTCATGCCGACGAGGGGGCGCGTAAGCCGGTACGGGGTATTCGATTTTGCGCCTACCTATGACACGCTGGGGCCAATGGCACGATCCGCTGCGGATGTCGCAGCGACGATAGGTGTCATTGCCGGACACGATCCCTTAGACCCCACCAGCCTACTCGATCCGGTACCCGACTATTTGAGCGCCTTGGGCGGAATGGAATCCTTGCGAGGCGTCAGGATCGGCATTGATCGCAATTATAATGGCGATGGCGCCGAGAAACGCATCATCGAACTTCTCGAAGATGCGGTGCGCGTTTTCGAATCGATGGGAGCGGAGATCAAGCCGATCATCTTCCCCGACCCGTTGCCCATGTTGCGGCACACGTGGGAGGTGCAAATGGCAGAACTTGCCGCTGTGCACGCACGAACCTATCCAGCCATGGCCGACCGCTACGGACCGCGGATAACACACGGTCTTGAATCCGGCCTCCGCATAAATCCTCTAGACTATGCCAGGACCGTAATCGAGCGCGACCGGTTCAGCGGGCTGCTCCGCCTGACGCTGCAGGAAGTCGATGCGCTGATCATGCCAATCGCCAGTTTTCAGTCGGTGACGTGGTCGGAGTTGGAACACCATCTCGAAGCCCAAACCGACCATTCCCGGGTCCGAATGCAACGTTTCACTACCCCGTTTAATGCAAGCGGCAATCCGACCGTCACGTTTGCCGCCGGATTTAGTGAAGAGGACAGGCCATTCGGGATTCAACTGATCGGAGCCCATCTCTCCGAAGCGCGGTTGCTTCGTTTCGTGCACAGTTATCAAGCCGCTACGAACTGGCACCTTCGATGGAGCCGAGGTGCGACCAGTAACTCTCTGGGGCGGGTGCGAATTATTCAGGCTTAGGAGTCCAGGCGACGCGTACCCAGGCAAGTATTGCGCATCGCCATCCCCTGTTCGTCGACAAGGTGCGCAATATCGTCGGCCTTTACCTATTCCCACCGAGTCGAGCCCTAGTTCTTAGCATCGATGAGAAAAGCCAGATTCAGGCGCTCGATCGCGAGCAACCGGTCTTGCCGATGATGCCCGGCATACCGGAGCGTCGTACGCACAGCTATGTGCGGCATGGTGCGACCTCGCTGTTTGCCGCGCTCGATGTCGGCTCGGGGTTCATCATCGGTAAGTGCTACAAGCACCACCGGGCAGTTGCGTTCTTGAAGAAGAGATCGATGCGCAAGTTCCTGAAGGGCTCCATATCATATCGTCATGGAAAAACTACGCCACCCACAAAAGACGCCCAAGATCAAAGCGTGGCTCGCCCGCCGGCCGCATTATCATGTCCACTTTACGCCGACTTCCGCGTCATGGCTCAATCAGGTTGAGCGCTGGTTCGCTGAACTCACCCGAAGCAGATCCACCGAGGTGTTCACACCTCCGTCAGCAACTCGAGGCCGATATCCGTACATTCATCGACCTGCACAACAAGAACCCGAAGCCATTCAAATGGACCAAGTCCGCAGACCAGATTTTGGCTTCCGTCAAACGCTTCTGCCACGAAGCCCAGCACACCCTATGCGGCGAACGTTAGATTCACGTGACTAGGGGAAGGCGATAAGGCACTTCATAGCTGATTAAAAATGCGCTTTTCGACTGCGGCCTCTATTTGCGTCGTTACGAACCGCCCCGGAAAAGAAAGCCACCGCTGTCTGCTTCTTTTCCACCGAATGCTGCTCTCCTCGCGCGTCCTGAATCTATCATTCATGTCGTTTTTGATGACACAGCAGTTCGCAGCCTTCCAAGGAGCTCAACGCAGCGCGTGGCGCATACAGCAAAGCATTGAGCGTTTAGTTTCGCTTCGCCATGCTGAGGTCAATGACCGCGATCGCAGCAGATTCATCAATTTCAAATTGGCATTGACCGCCCTGAAATTGGTATTGGCTCCCCATAAGTGATCGCGCGACAATCTATAAAAATGCGTCGTACAGTCTCGAAGGGATCACTCGGTGATCTACATAGACCGACCAACTATACAAAACCTTGGGCTCAATAGTGTTTGCCGCTCACAGTGTTGGTGTTGAAATCGAGGCATTCCCGATGGGGCGCCCTAGAAGGCGAAGCTACAAGTGAGCATGGCATTCGAGCTGGCCAATACTCGCCGACTTCAGCAGCGTAATGAACCGCTTCGAAGAAGATGTACGTCATGAGTGAGCGGTGGTCCGCGCTCGCTGCTCGCGAGTTATGCCGAGCGCGGGAAAGCAGACCGCGAGAGGCCGCAATCTCTCCATCCAACTGTCCAGATTCAATCCAGGAGCGGGGCTCGCAGTGACTATTCCACACGCACCGTTTTAGTGAGGCTTGTTTCCGACTGCTGATTTCAAGGAGGCAAATGCGATGCAAACTGTCCTAGTGACCGGGGCTAACCGCGGCTTGGGTCTAGAGTTCGTACGACAGTACCGCGAGGCCGGCTGGCTCGTCATCGCAACTTCGCGCCGGCTGGACGAAGGAGTTCGGGCGCGTGATTGCGGTGCCGAGTTGTTACAGCTGGACGTTCGTGACGAAGAAGCCATTCGTGCTCTCGCCCATTCACTCGAAGGGCGGAAAATCGACCTGTTGATTAACAATGCAGGTTATCACCCTGGCGCACAACAGCTTGGGAAACTGGATTACGAAAACTGGCAATCTGCGTTTCATATCAACGTCATTGCACCGCTTCAGTTAGCGGAAGCTCTCCTCTCGATCATCCCTCCTGATGGAAAGATCGTCAATATCGGCAGCCGCCAAGGCAGCATGGCGTGTAACCGGGAAGGGGGAAAGTACCTTTACCGCGCCACAAAAGCTGCGGTCCATTCCATAACGCGGAGCCTGGCGATCGACTTGGTGGAAAGAGGTATTGTTGTCGCGGCGCTTCATCCGGGGTGGGTGAAGACCGATATGGGAACGAACAATGCAGATATCGAAGTTGAAGAAAGTGTATCTGGCATGCGCAAGGTAATTGCTGACCTCGGCCCGCACAACACAGGGCACCTAATTAACTATGACGGTGAGGTAATCCCGTGGTAATGTGATGAGTGCATATTTCGTCTGAATAAATTCCTGCTCGCACGTGCTGTACCCGCATGAGAGTAATCTATTAGGCCACCTAAATGCGCATGCCACCAGGCCCGAATCCGCCGGCCTGCGCGCGCCGCGAAGCGTGCCGCCGCCGGCCAGCCTCGAGATGGCGATTTTTGGCGCAATCGGAAATCGAGCCGAGAGTGCAGAGACGCAGCTGTAGCCGCTTTTTTTGCAAGTTTGCCGACAGTCGCCCAACTGCTTCCCCTCGGCGCTCAGCGTCAGTCGATACCCTTTGGACGTAGCGCGGAAGTATGTGGTCTCCGAGATGGAGAGTAGACGCTAGCCGAATCGAGCGGCGCGTTTTCTCGCGGCTCGACTCAGTTTCGGATATCAACTCACTGGCAGTCCTTCAACGTCAGGCACCACAGCGGCGGTCTCCACCACAAGATTTGATAACGCGGTTTGCCGCGCGAGATCTGCGACTTGCTCCAGAGCGGCCATATCGGGCGAGGTGAGCCAGCTTGCCGTAAAGGTGAGCGGTGTGAGGCTCAGGCCAGTGTCGAGCAGCTGGAGCCGTCCGTCGGCCAGTTCCCTCTCGACGCTTGCTGTAGGGATGACGGCCACGTTAAGGCCTTCGAGCGCCATATGGATTACGCTGGCAAGAGATGTCGAGGCGTGCAGGCGGATTGGCGGCGACCCGGGCCGGGCGAAGAGTTCGCGCACCGCTTCGTATGGCCTCGTCTTGCGCGGAAACGTAATGATCGGAAAGCGTGCGAGGTCTTCTCGCGTCACGAGACCATTTCCGAGCCCCAGCAACGGGCTTGCGAGAAAGCCGATCGGATACTCAGCCAATACGCGATTATGAATGCCGGAGTTCGACAACGGTCCGACCACAAACGCAAGCTCGATCTCCTGCGCAAGCAGACGGGCAGCCAGATTAGGTGTGATATCGACCTCGATTTCCAGCAACAGGTTCGGATAGAGTCGGTTGACGCTTTTGACGAACTGCGGCAGCCAAGTGTGCACGATCGTCTCAGCCACGCCGAGGCGCATCACGCCGTGCATACCCGAAGCATCGCCGATCTCGGCCATCATGGCCGCGCGCAGGCCGATCATTTTCTCCACATAGACCATCGCCTGTTGACCACTTGGGGTGACCGATACCCCTCGAGAACCACGGTTCAGGAGCCGCACGCCCATCTGGCACTCAAGTCGGGCAATACGCTGGGAGACTGCTGGCTGGGTGGTATTGAGCCGCTCGGCCGCCATTCGAAAGCTGCCGAGCTTCGCGACCCAGAGGAATGTTTCAAGCAATCCGAAGTCCGGCATTGTGCGACTAACCTTTGGCGATAAATCTGATTGATCAACGTCGATTAACAAGGAAAATTGGACTTGATGTTTCAGTTGGTATTGGCTGCGCTTGTTGAAATTGTAGGGATCGATTTTGGTGGCAGCGCAGCAAACTGGATTGAACAGCGACTTTCCTAGTCGTCAGGCCCGGCTCGCTTATCGGAGCGGGCAGGTTGCTTCCACCGCCGGTGTCACTCCAGGCTTCGTGCAGGGCAATCTGGCGATTCTCCCGGAACGAGACGCCGGCGCTTTTCACCGCTTTTTCCAGTTCAACCAGAAGCATGCCCGATCATCGGCATGTCCGACGTCGGCAGCCCGCACATTCCTTCGCTCGGAGCCGACCTCGATGTCCGCACCGATGTGCCGCGCTATCGGGTCTGGCGTCACGGCGAAATCGTCGACGAGCCGACCGACATCATCAACTATTGGCGTGACGATCTCGTCACTTTTGTACTTGGTTGCTCGTTCTCTTTTGAAGAGGCCCTGCTCGGGGAAGGCACGCCGATCCGTCACATCGAGCTCAACGTGCGCGTGCCGATGTACCGCACTAATATTGAATGTGCACCGGCCGGCCCGTTCGCCGGCCACCATGGTGGTGTCCATGCGTCCGCTTCAGCCTGCGGATGCGATCCGCGCCGTGCAGATCACCTCGCGCTACCCAGCCGTGCACGGTGCGCCGATGCATCTTGGTCATCCGCATCTTATTGGTATCAAGGACATCAACAAGTCCGACTATGGTGACGCTGTGCCGATCGCCGATGATGAGATCCCGGTATTTTGGGCCTGCGGCGTCACACCACAATCTGTGATCAATGCTGCCAAGTTGCCGTTTGCGATCACGCATTCGCCTGGATTGATGCTGGTTACCGATCTCAAGAATAAGACCATGGCCGTGATTTAGAGGGCGGCCCTCTTTAGGCTGCACCCTTCCTTCGAGCGCTCCATCGTGCCGCGTCGCTCCATTTCCTAGTCGGCCAAGCTACGCTGGCTTCCGGATCAAAACGAGAAGAGGGGCGGCCACTTGTGCAAAGGTTGAAATCTATAGCCGGTCGCTGGGGGCAGCAGGACTAGCAGAGATTTTGCATCGCCCGCACCATTCTTGTCCTGGAATGCATCGATGCAGAGTAAGCGATGCGCATTGTGCGTGAAACTGCTTCGGCGGAACAATACCAATTGCAGGTCGATCGATATCAGATGGGTATTACCGGGCGCTTGCCGGTCAGCGGATGCATGCCCTCTGCGGAACGCGGCGCACGGTTTTTCCAAGATAGATCGATCTGCGCCTAGTCACCGCGCGCCGCGTCTTTGTCGCGGTACGATTTGATCCGTGCGTTTGAAAAAACGCAAATGCATTGTCCGTTTGGCAGGGCTTTGCGTTCAGCAAACGCACCGGATTGCGCCGATCTACTATGTCTTTAGGTCCTGCCCTGGTTACGTGTAGCTTCATTACCAACAGATGGACATCAAGCCCTTTCGTTGCGGCTGCGGAAGCTTTCGGCTCGCGGGGGAGGGGCCCTCAGCCAGAAAATAGGCCAGCCGCCTCTTTCGAGGCGGTCGCCAATTTGGGGGCGGCTTTGGCTTGAGGCACCTTGACCGTACGAGCAACAGCGATCACGGCCACCAAACCGGGCCTTCACTTGCCCGACTGCCATCTCGATCCAGCCGAATGGAATCTTCGATGCATGCAAATGAGCCGACTGACCTCATGACCAGCCTTGCCGCATCGTTTACGCCTTGGTCGTAGCCGCCACGGCCGCTCGTTTTGCGCGCAACACGCGGCATCACATTCATCGAGCTGGGGCATTAACGACATGAACGCGCTCCTACTGCGGGGGCATCATGTCCGGCAGAGGCTGCTGCCGAGCACGCAATCCGACCAGACCGGCAGCCATGCTGATCGGGTATCAGTCCTTCAGCAAACGGTATTGGCCCGGCGCGAGCCGTTCCGCCTAAATGTTCCCACGCTCGTCGCAAAGCAAAAGCAAGCAAAAGGATGCGTGTCGCAAGTCCAGTCTCATGGCTGAGGATTATTGCGAACTGATGTTCTGTTCTTGACGATGTCCAGCGTTGCAGCTGTCGCCCCGCGCGTGACCGCTGTGTGAAGTCCCAAGGAAGAAACAATGTATGAGTTCAACGAAGAGACGCGGGCGCTGGTCGATCTGGTTCGGAGGATCGTCAAAGACCACCAGATGCCGCTTGAGGCGCGAATGCTCCGAGGCGAGAAGCTGACGCTCGCGGACTACCGGCCCGGGCGCGAAGCGGCCCGGAAGGCCGGGCTTTGGGGGCTTCCCGTGCCAGCCGAGTTCGGTGGCGCAAACCTGTCATTGGTGGATCGACTTGCCGTCATCGAAGAAAACCGCAAATGCCTGACTCCGATCCGCTTCGGCGGCGAGATCATTCCGAGCCTGTTTAACCTCCAGGGCGAGCAGAAAGCCCGTTACCTCGATCCCTTCCTGTCTGATTCCACAGAGACTTGCTTTGCGCTGACCGAACCCGGTGGTGGATCCGATCCGGCCCGCAGCATTTCGACGCACGCGAAGCAAGATGGCGATCGCTGGGTCATCAACGGCTCGAAGATCTGGATATCGGAGTTCGACAATGCTGATCGAGTATTCGTCTTCGCTCGCATCGGCAAGGAGAGGGCTGCCAATAACATCTCGATGTTCGCCGTGGAGAAGGGCAATCCGGGCCTCATCGCGCGCCCGCTGCCGATGCTCGGCTTCACGCACGGGACGCATCAGCTTACGTTTGAGGATTGCAGAGTTGATAACTTTGCGCACATTGGCGCGGAGGGTGGTGGGTTCAAAGGCGCTCAAAAGTCGCTGAATCTCGGGCGCTTTGATATTGCTGCCGTCGCGCTGGGGATTGCCCAGCGCTGCTATGACATGATGGTGGAATACGCCAAGCAGAGGGTCCTATTCGGCGGCGCGCTGAGCGAGAAGCAATCGATCCAGTCGATGATCGTCGATTCATGGATCGAAATTCAACAGAACCGCCTAATGATGTATACTTGTGCGGAGAAGGATGATCGCGGTGATGACACGCGCATCGAAGCAAGCATGATAAAGATCACCTGCACTGAGATGGTTGGTCGCGTCATCGATCGCGCAATCCAGATCCACGGCGCCGCAGGTTGTACATACGAAAGCCCGCTTGCGCACTGGTACGACAATCAGCGCATGGCGCGCATCTACGAGGGTCCATCAGAAGCTCTCAAGCATCGCGTGCTTGCCAGGCAACTGTTAGCGTGAGCTGGGATTGAGAACTGTCCGAGCCAATGAACGTTTCTCGTTGGGTAGAGTGGCAACGTTGCGCCAAGCACGGAGCCAAAGCATGACGTGCCAGTCGTTCACAAAAGTGAAGCGGCTGACGAATTCGGACGTGCTGTGATTGCCGCAATAGTGTCCAGATGACCCAGGCGAAATCGTTTTTTCCCAAGGAGAGGCGAGTGAGTGAAGCGTCCCAATCGATATTGACCGAACGTCGTGGCCCGATACTGATCGTTACGTTCAACCGTCCGGAGGTGAGGAACGCCGTCGACCTCGCGGCCTCGCGGGCGATGGAAGCGGCGATGGACCTTCTCGATCGGGACAATGAATTATTCGTCGGCATCATCACAGGCGCGGGCGGCAATTTCTGCGCCGGTGCAGATCTCAAGGAGCAGGCTGCCAAGAGCGGCCAGCCGCCGCAGCTTGCCCGCGGTGGTTTCGGTGTCATCAGGCGGCCACCGCGGAAGCCCTTAATCGCGGCTGTGGAGGGATATGCGGTCGGCGGCGGTTTCGAGACCTGCGTAGCCTGCGATTTGATAGTTGCGGCGCGCGATGCCAAGTTCGGTTTGCCGGAGGTCCGGCATAATGTCTTAGCAACTGGTGGCGGCCTCTTCCGGCTTCCCCGCCAAATGCCCTATCATCTAGCCATGGAGTTGGCGCTCACGGGTGCCTTCAAGGAGGCGCCTTATTTCGAGCGCTTCGGGTTCGTCAACCGCCTTGCAGAGCCGGGAAAGGCACTGGAGGAGGCGCTCAAGTTGGCCGAGTCGATACTCGCGAATGGTCCTCTCGCATTGGCGGCAAGCAAGGAGGTTATCTTCCAGTGTCTCGAACAGGAAGAGGACTGGGCGAAACAGATGCCGCTCGCTCAAAGAGTTCTAGACTCGGAAGATAGGCTCGAAGGGCTGAGTGCGTTCGCCGAGAAACGCAGTCCTGTGTGGAAGGGACGGTAAGGTGAATTCCTGCTCTCGCATTATTCTAGGCACCGAAGTACCAACTAACCTAGACGACTACTCGGAGGAAATGAGCCCAGATCAGCGAAAAGCTCGATGTGAGTTTTCCACGAAACGCCTGTCGACAAGAAAGGTCACCAATGACTGCTAGCGCCTCCTCAATCCTGGCCCCTTGGCGCATCGGCGTTGACGTGGGCGGCACCTTTACCGACATGGTCTTGCGCGACGCAGCTGGCAGTGTGCGTATTTTCAAGGCACCGTCAAACACGGCCGATCCCAGCGAGGGCGTGCTGAACGTCCTGCGGTTGGCCGCGGCTAAACTCGAATTGCCGCTTTCTGCCCTGCTGAGAAATTGCGCTTTGTTTGTGCACGGCTCGACCGTCGCCACCAACACGATCCTGGAAAAAAAGGGCGCGCGGGTCGGGATGCTGACCACTCATGGGTTTCGCGATTCCCTGGAGATCCGTCGCGGCATTCGTGAGAACCAATGGGATCACCGCGCGCCCGCTCCGCAGGTTCTGGTTCCGCGCTACTTGCGTCAGCCTGTCCGTGGACGGATCGCCGCGGATGGCTCGGAGGTGATACCGCTCGCCACAGAAGACGTTGCCAATGCTGCGGCCCTGTTCAAGAAGGAAGGCGTTGAATCTGTCGCCGTGTGCCTGTTCAACAGCTTTCTCGAAAGCAGGCATGAGCGCGAAACTCGCGAGGCGCTGGCAAGGAGCTGGGGTGGCGACTGGATCTCAGTTTCGAGCGAGATCATGCCGACCATGGGTGAGTACGAGCGCGGCTCCACGGCTGTAGTGAACGCCTACGTCGCGCCGAAGGTTACGCGCTATCTCGAAGCGCTGGACAAACGCCTGCGCGAACATGGCCTGCCGCGTTCGCTGCTCATGTTACAGAGTAACGGCGGCGCCGTCTCGGTGACAGAAGTCGCTAACCGGCCGGTGATGCTCGTGTTGTCCGGCCCCGCTGCAGCTGTCGGTGCGCTGAGAGGATGTGCCGAGTCGGAAGACCAAGCCAACTTCATCTCGATGGAGATCGGCGGCACGAGCTGCGACGTCATGGTAATGGCGAAAGGTGACGTGCCTGTGCGCGACCAGCTCGAAATCGACGGATACCACCTCACTACGCCGTCCGTGGAGATCTACACCGTGGGGGCCGGTGGCGGGACGATCGCCTGGGTGGATTCAGCCGGCCTGTTGAACGTCGGTCCAAAAGGCGCCGGTGCGCAGCCAGGGCCGGCGGCATACGGACTCGGGGGCGAAGAGCCGACGGTGACCGATGCGCAGCTGGTCCTCGGACGCATGCGCGAAGGACCCCTCGCCGGTGGCGCGGTGAAGCTCGATCTGGCTCTTGCGCGGCGTGCGATCGAAACCAAGCTGGCGCGCCCACTCGGCCTATCCATCGAAGACGCGTCGGCTGGCGTGATTCGGCTATTGGAGCAGAACCTGCTGCACGCAGTCGAGCGCCTCAGCATCGAGCGCGGGCACAATCCGGCGAACTTTACACTCGTAGCCGCAGGTGGTGCAGGTCCCATGCATGGTTCGTCCGTTGCGCGCGCGCTGGGATGCAAACGCGCGCTGTTGCCGCGCGCCGCGGGCGCCTTCTGCGCGATGGGGACTTTGCAGTCCGATGTGCGGCAGGATTACCTGCAGGTCTTCGTCGCCGACCTCGACAAAGTCGATCATGCGGCACTAGGTGCGGCCTTTATTCAGCTCGAATCGAGGGCGCGGGGCTCTTTGGTGCGGCAGGGCTTTGCGGAGAAGAGCGCGATCCAGCACGAGATGGATCTGCGGTACGCGGGCCAGCAATGGCCCGTACGTGTCACCTTGGAGGCGAATCGATTCGATGCCGCAAAAGTACGGCAGGCTTTCGAAGCCGAACATCAGCGCCTATTCGGTCACATTCAGCCCGGCGGTCGTATCGAGATCAGGGCGTTGCGAGTTGTGGGGCGCGGCGGTCTGGAGTGGTCACTCCCGCCGGCTCTAGCATCTGACCAAAAGTCCCCTGCGGCGCGACAAAAACGTCCCGTGTGGATCGACTCGGCTTGCGGGTGGCAAGACATCCCAGTTTACGACGGGGAGGATCTCAGGCCGGGCTGCAAGCTGCAAGGACCGCTCCTAATCGAAGAGCGCACCACCACAGCCTTCGTTGGGCCCAGGGACATCGTGGAAGTCAACGCCGTCTCTGACTTCATCTTGCACATCGGAACTGCCGTATGACAACGGAGCTAGATCCTATTGCACTCGCTCTAGTGCAGAACCGGCTGGACCACATCTCGCGACAGATGGGATGGGTCATGACGCGTAGCGCACGATCTCCGCACTTGACGCAGAGTCACGATTTCTCCTGCTTCATCGCCGACGCCCGCGGCCTCGTGATGAGTCAGGCCGACGGAATTCCCATCCATACCGGGGGCGGCGGGTTCGCCGTTCGCGCTATCCTGCGTGACTTCAAGGACGCGATCGCGTCGGAAGATGTCTTTCTCCTGAGTGACCCTTACACCGCGGGAGGCAATCACCTGCCCGATTGGGTCATCGCGCGGCCGGTCATCGTCAAAGGCAAGCTAGTGGCTTTCACCTGCAATCGCGCGCACCAGGTGGACATCGGCGGCGGTGCGGCGGGCTCTTACAACCCGACAGCCACCGAAATCTTCCATGAAGGCATTCGTTTGCCGGTGCTGAAGTTAATCGAAGCAGGCCGATTGCGTGAGGACCTCTGGCGACTGCTGCTCCTCAACACTCGGCTGCCGCAGGGCCTCGATGGTGATCTGCGCGCCATGATCGGTTCCACCCGGATCGGCGCGGAGCGCATCGCGGCCCTGGTTGATGAAGTAGGAGTGGATTCTGCCGACGAATTCTTCGAAGGCGTGCTCAGCCACGCTGATCGGCGCTTTCGTGCCTCGGCCTCGCGCTTGTCCAAGGGCACCTGGAAGGCAGACGAACCTATCGACCACGACTGCTTCGGTCCCACTGACAGCGCGGTCTCGGTCACGCTGACTGTTGGCGATTCCGGCCTTGTCGTCGACTTCGAAGGAACCTCGCCGCAGATCCGGGGCTTCAAGAACAGCTCGATCGCGAACAGCCATTCGGCGGTGTACCTGGCGCTCGCCGCATTCTTCGAACCGGATCTGCCCAAGAACGAGGGCGCATTCCGCAGTGTCGAGATCCGTCTGCCAGAAGGCACATTGGTGAACGCGCGGCCGCCGGCGGCGATGACGGCGAACACCATCTACCCAGCCTTCGAGATCATCAACGCGATCTGGAGAGCGTTGGCCCAGGCGCTGCCTGCGCGCGCTTGTGCCGGATGGCCCAAAGGGGTGCAGGTCAATACCGCGGGTTTTCAGCCCAATGGCGACCGTTACGTAATGTATCCCTTTGCAGCATCCGGGGGCATCGGCGCAGTCGAAGGCCGGGACGGCATCAACATGATGGGCGCCCTCATTACCCTCGGCGGGCTCATCCTGCCCAATCTCGAGGATTACGAGCAGTTGTACCCGGTCCGTTTCCACCGCCAGGAGTTCCGCTGCGACGGCGGCGGTGCCGGCCGCTTCCGCGGCGGAACGGGTGGCGACTACGAGGTCGAGGTGTTCTCGTCAGCCGATTATTCGTTTTTTCTTGGCAGCATCCCTGGAGGAAGAGCAACCGGTTTCGGAGTAAGCGGAGGCAAGCCAGGTGCAACGGTGAAGCCGACGATCTCGGAAACCGATGGCAGGACGGTTCACCCCATGGACTGCGGCGTGGAACATCTCGGGCCGGCGACTTACCATCACCTGTCTGCCGGCGGCGGTGGATATGGTGATCCGAGGACACGCGATCCGGCCCGTGTTCTGCGTGACGTGCGCGACGGCCTCGTGAGCATCGCGGCGGCCGAACGGGACTACGCAGTGGCGATCATGCCAGACGGGTGCAGTATCGATGAAGCGAGGACTTTGCACCTTCGTACAATCTAGCGAGTATTCACCCCATTTTGCTCAACTCAACCATCGGAATTAAGCCAATGACCACTCTGCCCGAAGTCGGAACGAACTGGGGTGAGCTCAAGGATCGCTTACGCAACATGAAGCAGGGCGACTACGCCAAGAGCCGACTTTTGGGTCCGTCATATATCTATCACTATACCAATGAGCTGCTGCAGGTCTCGCAAGAGGCCTACATGGAGTTCTTCAGCGAGAATGCACTCGGCCGTAACGCCTTTCCGAGCGTCGCCCAACTCGAGGGGGAAGTTATCGAAATGGGTATCGGACTCCTGGGCGGAGGCCCCGCCGCCGGCGGGACCTTTACCAGCGGAGGGACCGAAAGCATCTTTCTCGCACTGAAAACCGCCAGAGAGTGGGCGCGAAAGGAGAAGGGGATCGATCGCCCCAAGATCGTCATGGCGGTTTCCGGTCACGCGAGTGTCGACAAATCCGCCGGCTACCTCGGAATGGACGTCGTACGCACGGCTCTCCGAGAGGACTTTCGCGCAGACATCGGTTTGCTCGAAGCTGCGATCGACGAACGCACATGCATGCTCTACGCCTCGGCGCCGGGATACCCGCATGGCGTCTTCGATCCCATCGAGGAGATTGGCGCGTTTGCCAGGAAGCACGGCTTGTGGCTTCACGTCGATGCTTGCGTCGGCGGGTTTCTCGCGCCCTTTGTGCGGGAAATCGGTTATCCCATTCCCCCCTTCGACTTGTCGGTCCCCGGCGTCTCCAGCTTGTCTGCCGACCTACACAAATACGGGTTCGCCGCCAAGGGCGCGTCCTTGCTCCTTTTGGCGGATCGCGAGAATCAGAAGTACCAGCGCTTCGAGTTCAGCAATTGGCCGCGTGGCAGTTTCCTGTCCCATACCTTCCAAGGGAGTCGAGCGGCAGGGCCCATCGCATCGGCATGGGCGGTGATGAATACACTCGGCCACGCCGGCTATCGGGAGATCGCGCGCGTGATCATGGACACCAAGGAGCGGCTCATTGCAGGCGTGGAGCAGATCAAGG
>NZ_AXAU01000048.1 GCF_000472965.1 Bradyrhizobium murdochi
AGCAGGAACGGCACCTTGCGGGAATGCGGGTCCTGGTAGAGGTGATCGATCCGCGCCGTGTTGAACGAGGACGACCGCCGCTTGATGCCGTGGACTTCATAGCCGAGGCCGAGCAGATATTCGGCCAAGTAGGCGCCGTCCTGGCCGGTAACGCCGGTGATCAGCGCCACGCGCCGCTTTAAATCCTGAGCCGTCATATCTTCTCCAAACCCGCTCGTCGCGCAGGCCATAGCATTCGACCTACGCCAAGTCTATCGCCAAAGCCGTTTGAAATCAGGCTCTTAGGCACCTAATCGCCATGGTGGCGCAAGCGTTCGAGTTCGATGATGGTGACGCCGCCATATTCGAGCCGTAGCAAGCCCTCCTTCTCGAGCCGCTTCAGGCACTGGTTGGCGTTTTGCCGCGAAATACCGGAGAGCGCTCCGATTTCCTCCTGCGTGATCTCGAGATGGCGCGTCATGTCCGGATAGAGAATCGGGTTGAACAGCGAGGCGATGGAACGCGCGACGCGGCTGGTTGCATCGAGCGTGCGGCCATGTTCCACCGCTCCGATGAACTGGCCGAGCCGCTCGTTGAGCTGCCGGACCAGAAAGCGGTTGAACGCCACGCTGTTCTCGAACAGCCAGAAGAAGGTGCTACGGTCCATCAGCGCCAGCCTGGTGTCGCGCAATGCCACCACGTCGTAACGGCGCGGCTCGCCCTTGAGCACCGAGCCTTCGCCGAACCAGGCACCGGCCGTGAGGCCGGCGAAGGTTGCGGCCTTGCCCCCGCTCGACACGGTACTCATCCGGGCAAGACCCGTGACGATACCGGTCCAGTAGTCGAAGGGATCGCCGCGCATGAAGATGTGCTCGTTGGCGCGATAGGATTTCTCGACGATGCCGGCACGGGCGACCTCGATTTCCCGCTCGTTCAGTTCACGCGACCAGGCCGCGATGCGTTTGAGGTAATCCGCAGCAATCATGATCGCATCGACCGTCACGCCCCACACTTGCTGCACCGCAATAAAAGTGCAGCCGGCAAAATTTCCCGACGAATTGTCAGGCAAAAGACATTTCAAACTATCGCATTGCCCTAAGGAGGGCCACCTCGGCCGGTGTGCCCATGGCGCTACCGGTTTGGGGTCCAGCGTTACACGCGTGATGCCGGCCGTGATCGGCATCGTTAGTCGGATGGCCGGAAGGTCACTCCGGATGTAAGTTGCGGGTGCAGTTGCGAACGATAGATAAAGAGCGCGGCAAGCGCCTTATCTGGAGGGAATGAGTGGCTCATACGTTGGAAGTGCGCGGCGTGTCGCTGCGCTTCGGTGGCGTCCGTGCGCTGACCGAGGTTTCGTTCGGCGTGAACGAGGGCGAATTGTTCTCGATCATCGGCCCGAACGGCGCCGGCAAGACCTCCATCGTCAATTGCATTTCCGGCCGCTACAAGCCGACCGAAGGCCGGCTATTCTACCGCGGCAAGGATATTACCGGCCTCAATCCGAACGCGCGGCCACAGCTCGGCATCGGCCGCACTTTCCAGAACCTGGCGCTGTTCCACCACATGAGCGTGCTCGACAACATCATGGTCGGGCGGCATCACCTCTTGAAGAACAATTTTATCACCGGTTCGCTTTACTGGCTGACCGGCGCGCGGCGCGAGGAACTCGAGCACCGCCGCAAGGTGGAGGAGATCATCGATTTCCTTGACCTGCAGTCGGTGCGCAAGGCTACCGCCGGCACCCTGCCCTACGGCCTGCGCAAGCGCGTCGAGCTGGCCCGCGCGATGGCGCTGGAGCCGCAACTGATCCTGCTCGACGAGCCGATGGCCGGCATGAACTTCGAGGAAAAGGAGGACATGGCGCGCTACATCGTCGACCTCAACGAAGAGTTCGGCATGACCGTGATGATGATCGAGCATGACATGGGCGTGGTGATGGATATCTCCCACCGAGTCATGGTGCTGGATTTCGGCCGCAAGATCGCCGAAGGCGATCCCGCCTCGGTCCTCGCCGATCCGCATGTGAAACGCGCCTATCTCGGCGAAGAGGATGAGGTCCTCGTCGACCCCGACGACACGCCGGCGCCTCGGGAGAGCGTGGCATGATGGATTACGCCGGGCGCGCCGCCCTAGCCGATACCTTTCCTAAGCTGCTGCGCCTCAACGCGAGCGAGCACGGCGGCGAGATTGCGCTGCGCGAAAAGGATCTCGGGCTGTGGCGCGTCTTCACCTGGAGCGAATACCAGACCCGCGTCCACGATTTCGCGCTCGGCTTGGTCGAACTGGGTCTTGGCGGCGGCGACGTCATCGGCATCATCGGCGACAATCGCCCGGACTGGGTGGCCGCGGAAATCGCAACCCATGCCATCGGCGCCATGAGCCTGGGCCTTTATCGCGATGTGCTGGACGAGGAAGCGGCCTATCTGCTCAGCTACGGTGAAGCCAAGCTGGTGTTCGCCGAGGACGAGGAGCAGGTCGATAAGCTGCTGGCGCTCGCCGATCGCGCTCCCAACCTCAAGCACATCGTCTATTCCGATCCGCGCGGCATGCGGAAATACGACGATCCCCGCCTGATGGAAGCCGAAAAGCTCGCCACGATGGGCCGCGACCGGGCCGCGCGCGAGCCCGGGCTCTACGATCGGCTGGTCGATGCGACGCGCGGCGAGGACGTCGCGATCCTCTGCACGACATCGGGCACCACGGCCAATCCCAAGCTGGCGATGCTGGCGGCTGGACGCGTTCTGAAACACTGCGCGACGTATTTGGCCTTCGATCCGAAGGGACCGGACGACGAATACGTCTCGGTGCTGCCGCTGCCCTGGATCATGGAACAGGTCTACGCGCTCGGCAAAGGGCTGCTGTGTCGGATGAAGGTCAACTTCGTCGAAGAGCCCGAGACCATGATGCACGATTTCCGCGAGATCGCGCCAACTTTCGTGCTGTTCGCGCCGCGGCTCTGGGAATCGATCGCCGCGGATGTCCGTGCCGGCGTGATGGATTCCTCGCCGCTGAAGCAAAAGCTGTTCGATATCGGAATGAAGACGGGCCTTTCCGCGCTGGCTCAGGGCAAGCATTCGATATTTGCCGATCAGCTCCTGTTCCGCGCGCTGCGCGACCGCCTGGGCTTCACGCGACTGCGCTCGGCGGCAACCGGCGGCGCCGCGCTCGGGCCCGATACCTTCAAATTCTTCCAGGCGATGGGCGTGCCGCTGCGCACGCTCTATGGCCAGACCGAACTGCTCGGTGCCTACACGCTGCACCCTGCCGGCAAGGTCGATCCGGATACGACCGGCGTGCCGATGGCCGCTGACATCGAGATCCGCGTCGACAGCCCCGACGTCAACGGCGTCGGCGAAATCGTCGTGCGCCACCCCAATATGTTCCTAGGCTATTACAAGAATCCGGAAGCCTCGGCCGCCGACATCAAGGACGGCTGGATGCATTCCGGTGACGCCGGCTACTTCAACAATGATGGCCAACTCGTCGTCATCGACCGCATCAAGGATCTCGCCGAGACCGCGCGCGGTGAGCGCTTCTCGCCGCAATATCTGGAAAACAAGCTAAAATTCTCGCCCTACATCGCCGAGACGGTGGTGCTCGGCGCCGGCCGCGATGCGCTGGCGGCGATGATCTGTATTCGTTATTCGATCATCTCGAAATGGGCGGAGAAGAACCGCATCTCGTTCACGACCTATACCGACCTCTCCTCGCGCCCTGAGGTCTATGCGCTGTTGCGCAAGGAGGTCGAAGACGTCAACGCCACGCTGCCGCCGGCGCAGCGCATCTCACGCTTCCTGCTGCTCTACAAGGAGCTCGACGCTGACGACGGCGAACTGACCCGCACCCGAAAGGTCCGCCGCAGCGTCATCAACGAGAAATACGCCGATATCATCGACGCGATCTACGCTGGCAAGAGCGACATTCCGGTCGATACCGTGATCCGCTTCCAGGACGGCACCACCCAGCGCATCCGCACCACGCTGCGGGTCGTCGATCTCGGCGGACCTGCGCCGATGGCGGAGGCCGCGGAATGAGAATGTTGCAGCGGCTTCGCGCGGTGCCAGTTAATGCGCCCTCTCCCCTTGTGGGAGAGGGCTACACCGCCGGTCAACACGAACTCGCTTGGGTGAGGGGTTCCTCTCCACACATGCGAACGCGGAGAGAACCCCTCACCCGCCTTCGCTTCGCGAAGCCCCCCTCTCCCACAAGGGGAGAGGGGAATGGGCCCGCAATCCAACGGCGTCAAGTGGCATGAACACCCAGCTTCTGATTCAGCTCCTCGTCAACGGCCTCGTGGTCGGCACGCTCTACGGCGTGGTCGCGATGTCGTTCGTGCTGATCTACAAGGCGACGCAGGTGGTGAACTTCGCGCAGGGCGAACTGCTGCTGGTCGGCGCCTGGGTGTGCTGGTGGCTGCTGACCAAATATCAGGTGCCGTTCTATTTGGGCATGCCGATCACGCTGGTGTTCATGTTCCTGTTCGGCATCGCGATCCAGATCGTTATCCTGCGCCCCATGATCGGCGAGCCGATCATTTCCGTGATCATGGTGACGATCGCGCTCTCGACCGTGTTTTCGGCACTGATGAAATGGATGTTCGGCGTCAATTTGCAGCCGTTCCCGCGCATCTTCGAGACCCAGAACGTCAACATTCTCGGACTGCAGGTGCAGACCGTCTACCTGATGAGCCTCGCAGTCTCGGTGGCGATGATGGTGGGCATGGCGTGGTTCTTCCGCCTCTCCAAATATGGTCTGGCGATGCGCGCGACCGCGTTCAACCAGCAGGTGGCGCAGTCGCTCGGCATTTCCGTCAAAAGCGTATTCGCGATGGCCTGGGCGATCTCGGCGACCGTCTCCGCCGTCGCAGGCGTGGTGGTGGCCGTCGTCAATGGCGTCTCGGCAGGCCTCTCCGCCTACGGCGTCAAGGTGTTTCCGGCCGCGATCCTCGGTGGTCTCGACAGCGTTGGCGGCGCCGTGCTTGGCGGCATCATCATCGGCCTGTTGGAAAACGTCGCGCACTTTCTCGACAGCGAGTACCTGCACTGGGGCAATCTCTACGAGATCGCGCCGTTCTATGCGCTCATCATCATCCTCATGATCAAGCCGTACGGCCTGTTCGGCACCAAAGACATCGAGCGGGTGTAAATCATTATGGCAGGCCAGACCCTCATTCCCGCCGGCGATTTCCGCACCAGCTATGCGGCGGATACCACCGTGTTTCCGACCACGACCAGCCGCAACGCCATGATCGCCGGCATCGTGCTGATTTGCTTTGCGCCACACGTCGTCAACGAATACATCCTCAGCCTGCTGATCCAGATCGGCATCTTCGGCATCGCAGCACTTGGGCTGAACATCGTCGTTGGCTTCACCGGCCAGATCTCGATCGGTCATGCTGCCTTCTTCGGTTTCGGCGCCTTTACCTCGGCCTATCTCTCGAACCGGTTCGGCATTCCCGTCTTCTTCTGCATTCCGCTCGCCGGCGTCGTGACCGCCGCGGTCGGTCTGGTCTTCGGCCTGCCCGCGGCGCGGCTGAAGGGGCTTTATCTCGCGATCGCGACGCTGGCGGCGCAATACATCCTGCTCGACTTCTTTGCCCGCGCCGAATGGTTCACCGGCGGCAGCGTTCCCGCCAGCGCCGAACCGTTCTCGATCTTCGGATACATGCTGCGCGGCGATAAGCAATATTTCTACGTCGTGCTGGCCTATGTCGTCGTCTGCTACCTGCTGGTGACGAACCTGATCCGTTCGCGCGACGGACGCGCGCTGGTCGCCGTGCGCGACCATTATCTGTCCGCCGAGATCATGGGCATCAACCTGACCAAGTACCGGACGCTATCGTTCGGCCTCGCCGCTTTCTTTGCCGGCGTCGGCGGCGCGCTCTATGCGCATTACAATCAGGTTGTCTCCAACGAAGGCTTTGGCATCGATCGCTCGATCATCTTCCTTGCCATGATCATCATCGGCGGGCTCGGTTCGATCATGGGCACCCTGATGGGCACCGCCTTCATGGTGCTGCTGCCGGAATCGATGGAATGGCTCAGCGTCGCGCTCCGCGACAGCCCGATCGATCAATTTCTGGGACTAAAGAACAATATCGCTTTCTTGCGCGAGATGGCCATCGGCCTGATCATCATCATCTTTCTGGTGTTCGAGCCGGATGGACTTGCGCATCGATGGCGGCAGATCAAGGCATACTGGAAACTCTACCCGTTCTCGCATTGAGGTCGGAACGGGACGAACAACGAGAAGACCTCGAGAAGTAACCGGGAGGACTATGTCCATGACGATGAAGACTCTGTTGAGCACGGCCTCGCTTGCTTTGCTGTTGGGTTCTACCGCTGCATCGGCCCAGGCGCCGGTCGCGCTGGGGCATCTCACCGACTATTCAGGACCAACTTCGGACGTCGGAACGCCGTTCGGACAGGGTGTCGCCGATACCTATGCATGGATCAACAAGAGCGGCGGCATCAACGGCGGCAAGGTCAACCTCGATACCGTCGACTACGGCTATCAGGTGCCGCGCGCGATCGCCCAGTACAAGAAATGGTCGGGCGCCGACAAAGTCGCCGCCATTCTCGGCTGGGGCACCGCCGATACCGAGGCGCTGACGGGATTCCTGGCCCAGGACAAGATCCCGGATATCTCGGCATCCTATGCCGCAGCACTCTCCGATCCGACCGGAGCCGGCGGAAAGGCCAAGCCCGCGCCCTACAACTTCTTCTATGGACCGAGCTATTCGGACGCACTTCGCGGCATGCTGACCTGGGCCGCGGAGGACTGGAAAGCCAAGGGCAAGCCCGGCAAGCCGAAATACGTCCACATGGGCGCCAACCACCCCTATCCGAACGCGCCGAAGGCGGCAGGTGAAGCGATTGCCACCGATCTCGGGTTCGAAGTGCTGCCGCCGATCGTGTTCGCATTGACGCCTGGCGACTACAGCGCGCAGTGCCTGACGCTGAAGAGCTCGGGCGCCAACTACGCCTATCTCGGCAATACCGCCGGCTCCAACATCTCCGTGCTCAACGCCTGCAAGGCAGCCGGCGTCGACGTGCAGTTCCTCGGCAACGTCTGGGGCATGGATGAGAACGCCGCCAAGGCTGCCGGTGCTGCCGCCGACGGCGTGGTGTTTCCGCTGCGCACCGCGATCGCCTGGGGCGGTAACGCGCCCGGCATGAAGACGTTCATGGAAATCTCCAAGATGTCGGACGCGGCCGGTACCGCATACCGTCCCGTGCATTACCTCGCCGGCGTCTGCACCGCGCTCTACATGAAGGAAGCCGTCGAATGGGCGGCCAAGAACGGCGGCGCCACCGGCGAGAACGTCAAGAAGGGCTTCTATCAGAAGAAGGATTGGGTGCCCGCCGGCGGCGAAGGCATCTGCAACCCCTCGACCTTCACCGAGAAGGATCACCGCGGCACGCTCAAGGTCGATCTGTATCGCATGAAGGTCGCAGGCGCGACCGACGCCCCGCTCAACGAGCTCGTCAAGAACGGCGGCATCAAGATGGAAAAGGTGAAGACGATCGACCTGCCGCGCAAGCCCGAGTGGCTGGGTTGGTGAGGTCGTGGTTGCCGAGAGGCGCTGAACGCATTCGGCTGTCGTCCCCCGCGAAGGCGGGGGACCCAGTACGCCGCGGCTTCTCGGTGAATCACAGCCGCCTCTGGAATACTGGATCACCCGCTTTCGCGGGTGATGACAGCGGTGGGTGGCGTGGAAGCGCACCCCACTACGAGCGCCGGGACCAAGAACATGACTGAAGCAACCGAACTCAATCGTCCTGCGAAGACTGCCGCGCAAGCCGCTGCCCCGCTGCTCAGCGTCCACAACATCGAGGTGGTCTATGACAAGGTCATCCTGGTGCTGCGCGGCTTGAGCCTTGAAGTGCCGAAGGGCGCGATCGTGGCGCTGCTCGGCGCCAACGGCGCCGGCAAGTCGACGACGTTGAAGGCGATCTCGGGCCTGCTCAAGACCGAGGACGGCGAAGTGATCCGCGGCGAAATTGTCTTCGACGGCGAGCGCATCAACGGCATCGACCCCGACAAGATCGTGCGCCGCGGCATCTTCCAGGTGATGGAAGGCCGCCGCATCATCGCGGACATGACGTCGATCGAGAATCTGAAGCTCGGCGCGTTCACGCGCACCGACAATGAGATCGCCGCCGACATCGACATGGTGTTCAGATACTTCCCGCGGCTCAAGGAGCGCACCGGGCTCGCCGGCTATCTCTCCGGCGGCGAACAGCAGATGCTGGCGATCGGCCGCGCGCTGATGGCGCGCCCCAAGATGATCCTGATGGACGAGCCGTCGATGGGCCTGTCGCCGCTCCTGGTCAAGGAAGTGTTTGGGATCATCAAAGCGATCAACCGCGACCTCGGCGTCACCATCCTGCTCGTGGAGCAGAACGCGCGCGCGGCGCTGTCGGTCGCGAGCCACGGCTACATCATGGAACAGGGCAAGGTGGTGCTCGACGGCACCGCTGACGAACTGCGCGACAACGAGGACGTCAAGGAGTTCTATCTCGGCGGCGCCGGCGATCAGCGCAAGAGTTTCAAGAACCTCAAGAGCTTCAAGCGGCGAAAGCGGTGGCTGTGAGGTTCAGATGCTCAACCGAGCACCTGCTCCGCTTCCGCGACCGCGCAGAGAACATGATAGAACGAAGACGCAGGAATGGTGGCGACCAGGGAGTTGCCGTCGCGGTCGAGTTGGTCGTACCAGCCGCCCGTGACGGGATGGCTGAGATAGTGCCGTTCGAGCCGCGCCAGCGCCGCGCGCGCTTCATCGGCCGCGCCTGCCTCGCCCGCTTCGGCCTGCGCGATCCACGCCTTGGCGATTTCCGTCTGTGGCCACAGCCGGCGCGTATGCCGCCTGATGTTGCCGCGGGCGTCCCCTTCGTCGATCAGGCAGCCGGTCGCCTCGTCGCGATAGCGCAGCGCTGTTGCCAGCAATTCGCCGCGATAGCGCCCGGTCGGACAGCCGGTGATGCGCTCAAAACCTTTCAGCAGCCACGCCCATTCCGCCTGATGCCCGGGCTCGACGCTGACCGGCTCGATCTTCGACCAGTCCTCCTCGAAATATTCGCCAAGCATCTGCCGCTGCTTATCGTAGAGGTTGGCCAGAAACAGGCTGAAGAAATTGCCGGCCCGGTTCTGGAACACGAGGTCATGTGTCGCGTCGAACGCGGAAATCATCGCCTCGAACAGGTGCATCTGCGGGTTTTGCCGCCGCGGCAGCGATGCCGGCAATCCTTCGTGAACGCCGCCATGCGGCGAGCGCAGTTGCGTCTCGACGAAGTGGCACAGCCCGTCGATCTCGGCGCGGACCTGCGCATCGCGATCGAGCGCATAGACGGTTGCCAGTGCCAACAGCACGAAGGCGTGGTCGTAGGAATCCCGCAGCGGATCCAGCACCGCGCCATCAGGCTGCAGCGTGTGCACAAAGCCCGGCTTGCCGTCGGGGGCTTTCGCCTTCGCCAGCAGGTGCTCCAGCCCTTTGAGCGCGATCGCGCGCCCCTGCGGATACCAGCCCATCTGCGCCGCCTTGGCGAAGCAATAGATCTGGCGCGCCTGCACGAAAACCCGGCGCGGCGCCAGGCGGTCTGCACGGCCGTCCGGATCGAGCCGATCGATAAAGCCGCCCGCTCTGTCGTCCCACCCCTCGGTCGACCACAGCGGCAGGCAATGGTCGACCATGCGAAGCTTCAACTTGGCGACGATATCGGCCGAATCCAGCGTGTCTGCCGCCGCAGCGGTATCTCTTTCAGCCATTGCGTTCCCTGGAACATCAACACCGGTAAAAGCCGTCTGATAGCACGTCAGAGGCGGCACGCAATCGGCCCTCACCTGAGGCATCAGCCATGACCGACCACTACGACGCCCTTGAAACGCGCGAGCCGGGCCTACGCGAGGCGGAGCTGTTTTCAAAGCTTCCGGACGTCCTGCGCAAGGCGCTCGCCGCGCCGGCCTATGCCGAGCGCTTGAAAGGCATCGATCCCGCCGCCGTGACCAGCCGCGCCGCGCTTGCTGAGTTGCCGGTGCTGCGCAAATCGGAACTCCCTGCCCTGCACAAGGCGGCACCGCCCTTCGGCGGCTTCGTCGCCGGGTCGCTCGGGTCGTTCGGACGGCTGTTTACCTCGCCGGGACCGATCTTCGAGCCCGAGCCCGTTCACGCCGACCCATGGCGTGGCGCACGGGCGCTATTCGCGGCGGGCTTTCGGCCCGGCGACGTCGTGCTCAACACCTTCAGTTACCATCTGACGCCGGGCGGCTTCATTTTCGATGCCTCGGCGCGGGCGCTGGGCTGCGCGGTGATTCCAGCCGGTCCCGGCAATACCGAGCAGCAGTTTGAACTGATCGAGGCCTATCGCCCGGTCGGCTACAGCGGCACGCCTGATTTCCTCAAGATCCTGCTCGACGCCGCCGCGAATGCCGGACGTGATGTCTCCTCGATCAAGCGCGCGCTGGTCTCCGGCGCGGCGTTCCCGAAATCACTGCAGGACGAAGTCAAGGCGCGCGGCATCGACGCCTATCAGGCGTTCGGCACCGCCGACCTCGGCATGATCGCGTTCGAGACGCCGGCGCGCGAAGGCATGGTCGTCAACGAGGACCTGATCATGGAGATCGTGCGTCCCGGCACCGGCGATCCTGTGGCGCCCGGCGACGTCGGTGAGATCGTCGTCACCTCGCTCGACCCGCAGCATCCCTGGATCCGGCTCGCGCTCGGCGATCTTACCGCGGCGCTGCCGGGAACAAGCCCATGCGGGCGCACCAACATGCGTATCAAGGGCTGGATGGGTCGCGCCGACCAGACCACCAAGGTGAAGGGCATGTTCGTCCGCCCCGAGCAGATCGCCGAGATCGCCAAGCGCCATCCGCAACTCGGAAGACTACGTCTTGTGGTCACGCGATCCGGCGAGAGCGATGTGATGACGCTGAAGGCGGAAACGGCTGCGGCTAGCGAGACGCTACAGGACGAACTCGCAGCAACGCTGCGCGCGGTGACAAAGCTCGGCGGCAATGTCGAGCTGGTCGGCGCAGGCGCGTTGCCGAATGACGGCAAGGTGATCGCGGACGAGCGCTGAGCGCTCAAAACTTACGAACCAGATCGATCACTTCGTCCTGCTGTGCCCGAGTGATCTCGGCAAACATCGGCAGCGACAGGATGCGTCCCTGATCGCCAAACGCATTCGGAAATTGCTCCGGGCGATGGCCGAACCGCTGATACGCGGCAAGGAACGGCAGCGCCGTCGGATAGTTGATCGCGGTTTGCACGCCGTTGGCGTTCAGGTGCGCAGCCAATGCATCGCGGCGCGGATGCCGGATGGTGTAGAGATGATAAACGTGACTGCGGCCCGGCGCGACCTGCGGCACGATCACGTCCTCGATCTGGTTGAGGCCGGCATCGTAGACCTCGGCCGCATCCCGACGCGCCTTTGTCCATTGCGGCAAACGTGGCAGCTTCGCCGACAGGATCGCGGCCTGCATGCCATCGAGCCGGCTGTTGATGCCTTCGATGTGATGTTGATGCTTTACCAGACCGCCGTGCCGCGCCAGCATCGTCATGTGCTCGGCGAGCGTGCCGTCGTTGGTGACGACGGCACCGGCATCGCCCATCGCACCGAGATTCTTGCCCGGATAGAACGAATAGGTCGCGGCCGCGCCGAACGTGCCGACCTGCTGGCCCTTGTAACGCGCCAGATGCGCCTGCGCGCAGTCCTCGATCACCCAGAGCTTATGCCTGCTGGCGATCGCCATAATCGCATCCATGTCGGCCGGCTGCCCGTATAGATGCACGGGGATGATGCCGACGGTGCGCGGCGTAATCGCCGCCTCGATCGCCGCCGGATCGATCGTGAACGTCGAGCCGTCGGTGTCGCAGAACACCACGGTGGCGCCGGCATGCGTGATCATTGCGGACGTGCTGATCCAGGAATGCGCCGTGGTGATCACCTCGTCGCCCGGCTTGACCTTCAGCGCGGCCATGGCGAGATACAGTGCGTCGGTGCCGTTGGCGCAGGACAAGCAATGCTTGACGTCAACGGCAGCGGCGAACTCCCGTTCGAACGCGTCGACGTAGGACCCGCGAATGAAGGCGTTGTCGCGGATGACGGAGGCAATCGCGCCATCGATCTCGCTCTTGATGGTCTGATACTGCAGTTGCAGATCCGCAAAAGGCACCGGCATCGCTCGTCTTCCTACTTGTCCGTCAGCAGCCGTCGCGCCGGATTGCCGGCATAGGTCCCTGGCGACGTGATATCTCTGGTCACAACGGAGCCTGCGCCGATCACGACGTCATTGGCGATCCTCACCGGCAAGATGGTGGCGTTGGAGCCGATCGAGACGCGGTTTCCGATCACGGTCTCGCGCCATAAATCCCTGTTGCCGCGCGCCGGGCCGCCGGTCGAGAACGTATCGTTCACGAACATCACCCCGTGCCCGACAAAACAGTCTTCGCCGATCGTGACCAGTTCGCAGATGAAGGCGTGGGACTGTACCCGCGTGCGGGCGCCGATCACGACGTCTTTCTGGATCTCCGTGAACGGCCCGACAAAGCAATCGTCGCCGATCTTGCAGCCATAAAGATTGCACGGCTCGACGATCCTGACGCGCGCGCCGAACTCGACGTCGCGCACGTCCGCCTGATGTATCTCCGGCCGGTTCACGACACGACACCGAGCCGGCCCAGCCGAGGCGCGAAGCGAAGCGGCACCTCGGCGCCCGTCTCGATCGACTCGTAGAGCGCCGAAATCAGTTCCAGGCTCTTGCGCCCTTCGAGACCATCAACCAGCGCCGAACGCTGGTTCACCAGACAGTCGATCACGTGCTGGTAATAGGCTTGGTGACCGAAGCCGTAAACGTTCGGCGGATTGACGGAAAATTTCTCGACCACGTCCTTGTCCGAGGCAAGTTCCTCGGCAAAGCGCCAGTGCCGGATCTGGTTGACGGCAAAGCCGGCAATTTCGACCGTTCCCTTCTCTCCGAGAATCGAAAGCGAGCCTTCGAGGTCGGTCGGACGCGCAGCCGTGGTCGCCTCGATGATCCCGAGCGCGCCGTTGCGGAACTTCAGCGTGGCGACCGCAGTGTCCTCGGCCTCGATCTTTGCCAGCGCCGTAACCGCGCGGGCATGCACGCTGACGACGTCGCCGAAAAACCATTCCAGCATGTCGACGTGATGGCTGGCCTGATTCGAGAGCACGCCGCCGTCATAGGCCCAGGTGCCACGCCAGGCATCCTGGTCGTAATAGGCCTGGTCGCGGCACCAGCGGACGCGCACGGTGCCGAGTATCAGGCGGCCGAAGCGGCCGGCCTCCAGCGCCTCGCGCGCCTTCACTACCGGCACGTTGAAGCGATTCTGTTTGACGACGAACAGCTTGACGCCTGCCTCGTCGCAGGCGCGGATCATGTCGTCGGCGTCCTGAAGCCGCAGCGCCATCGGCTTCTCGACGATGGCGTGCTTTCCGGCCTTGGCGCAGGCGATGACATGGGCGGGATGCATCCCGCTCGGCGTCAGCACCGCCACCGCGTCGATATCCTTCCGGGCGAGGAATTCGTCCGTGTCATAGATCGCCGGGACACCGAACTTCGACGCGATCGCGTCGGCGCGGTTGCGAACGGTGTCACAAACGGCAACGAGCCTGGCTCCGTCGATATGGTTGCCGCCCAAAAGTTCTGAGTGACGTGTGGCAATGCGTCCGCAACCCAGGAGGCCAAACCTGACCATCAATGCTCCCTTTTTTCCATCGAGCAGCAATCTAAGGGGAAGCACAAGGACTATATTGTCTGAGCAACACAAACGCTGGTAAACCACTCAAATCCGCATTGCTCTGGCTCAGCCCTCACACTGCCCCTTTCACCTCATTCCAATTCACTTCGTTCAACAATTTCTTCGGTCATGGACATCCGAGATGTCAAGATGTTATGAGCCGCAAGCGGGTACTCCGGACCTGATCGCGGCCCATTTGGAACCGGCAGTGACATCATGCCAAACGCAGGTCGTGTTGGCGGACCTATGGAGAAGTACTGGTGAACGCCTCAAAACGTCGTGTCGCGCTGATCACCGGCGTCACCGGCCAGGACGGCGCCTATTTGGCCGAATATCTGCTCGGCCTCGGCTATGAGGTCCACGGCATCAAGCGGCGGTCGTCCTCGTTCAACACGGCGCGGATCGATCACCTCTACCAGGACCCGCATTCCCGCAAGGTGCCGTTCCTGCT
>NZ_AXAU01000049.1 GCF_000472965.1 Bradyrhizobium murdochi
CCACCCCGCGCAGACTGTCGTTCCTGCTCAGCTGCGCGTAGATCAGCGCCACCAGATGATCCCAGCTCTTGAATGACTTGTCGTAGGCATCCCCGCCCAGACGATCCACAACTGTCTGAAACTGCCGCCGATTGATCGGTTCAAGGAGCCTTCCAAAAATGCTATCGCGAAATCGCATGCTCGGCCTTCTGTGTCTCGACAACCAGAAAAGGCCGATTTGCCTCGGTCTCGCCGAGCATGCACCGCGACATAGTGAATCATTCCCCGGACAGCCCTGCAAAGAGCGGGGAGAGGTTCAAGAGAAGCCCGTTAACACTTCACTCATCCTTTTCGTCAAAATGGCAGGCCCGGTCATCGCCGTTAGTCGCGGTTGCGCGGCTGGCGTGGTGATATCGGCGGTCTGGAATCGAGTGTGGCGTGATGCGTAACCTGATGATCCTTGCCGCCGTCCTGGTCGGCCTCGGCACCTACATGGCGCAGATGGCAGACAAGATGTCGCCGACCTCGGCCTCCGCCAGCACGTCGCCTCAAAAACCTCCCGTGCAAACCGTCGCGCAAGCCTCAGGCCGCAGCCTCCACATTCCCCGCGATGCGCGCGGCCATTTCCAGGCCGACGGTCGCATCGATGGGCAACGCATCAACTTCATGGTCGACACCGGCGCCTCGCTGGTGGCGCTGAACGAAAAGTCGGCGGCCCGCTTCGGCCTGCGTCCCTCGCGCAGCGACTACAACGCGACCGTCACCACGGCCAACGGCACCATCAAGGCCGCGCGCACGCGGCTTGCGATGATCGAACTCGGTGGCCTCGTGGTGCGCGACGTCGACGCCGTGGTGCTGCCGGACGAAGCGCTGTCGGAGAACCTGCTCGGCCTGTCGTTCCTGTCGAAGCTGAAGCGCTTCGAATATGCCAACGGCCGAATGGTGCTGGAACAGTAGAGCTTCCCGCCCGGCCTGGCGGCATGCTATATTTTTCAGATGAACCGTTCCGAAGCCTTGGAGACCCTGCGACGCTCCGAACACGCCCTGCGCGGGCGGGGTGTGAAGCATGTTGCCTTGTTCGGGTCAGTGGCACGCGGCGAAAATCGTTCTGACAGCGATATCGATATCATGATCGAATTCGATCCGGAGGCTCGTGTTACGGTCTTCGACTACGTGGATATCAAGGAATACATCGCGCAGCTTTTTGATCGGCCCGTGGACGTTGTGAACCGCGAAGGGCTCAAGCCTTATGTCCGCCCGGCGGCAATGGCTGACGCGATCTATGCCTTCTGATCCTACGAACCGCGCGCTCCGCGATGTCCTCCATCACATCGATTTGGCGGAGAACTTCGTCGATGGTCTGGACCGCGAAACATTCAAGACGGATTTGCGGACTTTCTATGCAGTTACTCGTTGCCTGGAGATCATATCTGAAGCTTCGCGGCGCCTACCAAATGAGCTAAAGGCGCGCCACTCCGCGATCTCCTGGAAGCAAATGGCAGACGCCGGAAACGTCTATCGTCACGACTACGAGGACGTTGCTGCCCAATTGGTTTGGGAGACCGTGCAGCAACCCTTGCCGCCGTTGAAGGTTGTCATCGAAGCAGAAATTCGGAGATCGGGCGCCTAGGTCCGGTGGCGCCGTTTGCCGCAAATGCCAAATTCGCCGCAATTAGCGGCCACAAGGCGCCGGTCCCGCCTTTCGCCCGGCCTGCGCTTTCGCTATGGCTGCGGTTCCCTCGCTTTCATGACAAGGTCATCTCATGTTCCCGAAGCCCAAATCCGTGCTGGTTCCGAATACCTATGATTTCGAATCCGGGCCGATGGTGAAGGCGACTGGTTTCCGCGAATACGACGCGCGCTGGCTGTTCGAGAAGGAGATCAATTTGATGGGCGTTCAGGCGCTGGGCATGGGGCTCGGTGCGCTGATTGCGGAACTCGGCGTGAAACAGGAGATCGTCACCGGCCACGATTTCCGCGGCTATTCGGCCTCGATCAAATACGCGTTGATTTCCGGCCTGATGGCTGCGGGCTGCAAGGTGCACGACATCGGGCTCGCGGTGACGCCGATGGCCTATTTCGCGCAGTTCGATCTCGACGTGCCCTGCGTCGCCATGGTCACCGCCTCGCACAACGACAATGGCTGGACCGGCGTCAAGATGGGCGCCAACCGCCCGCTCACCTTCGGCCCCGACGAGATGACGCGGCTGAAGGAGATCGTGCTCAAGGCCGATTTCAACAACAAGGTCGGTGGCTCCTATCAGTTCCACGAGAATTTTCCGGCGCGCTATATCGCCGATCTCACCAAGCGTCCAAAGCTGAAGCGCAAGCTGAAGGTTGTTGCCGCTTGCGGCAACGGCACCGCGGGCGCGTTCGCGCCGCAGGTTTTGGAGGCGATCGGCTGTGAGGTGATCCCGCTCGACACCGAGCTCGACCACACGTTTCCGAAATACAATCCGAATCCGGAAGACATGGAGATGCTGCACGCGATCCGCGACGCCGTGCTCAAGCACGAGGCCGATGTGGGCCTGGGCTTCGACGGCGATGGCGACCGCTGCGGTGTCGTCGACAATACCGGCGAGGAAATCTTCGCCGACAAGGTCGGCGTGATGCTGGCGCGCGACATGTCGGCGATCCACAAGGAAGCGCAGTTCGTGGTCGACGTGAAATCGACGGGATTGTTCGTCACGGATCCGGTGCTGCAAAAGCAGGGCGCAAAAACCGCCTACTGGAAGACCGGCCATTCCTACATGAAGCGCCGCACCAACGAGATGGGCGCGCTGGCAGGCTTCGAAAAATCGGGCCACTTCTTCTTCAACAAGCCGTTCGGCCGCGGCTATGACGACGGCCTGGTCTCGGCAATTGCTATCTGCGAGATGCTCGATCGCGCGCCTGATAAGTCGATGGCGGACCTGAAGAACGCGCTGCCGAAAACCTGGTCGTCGCCGACCATGTCGCCGCATTGCGCCGACGAGGCCAAGTACGGCGTCGCCGACGCCGTAGTGAAGCATTTCGAAGCGCTGCAGAAGAAGGGCGACAAGGTCGCCGGCCAGAAGATCCGCGATCTCGTCACAGTCAACGGCGTGCGCGTCACCGTCGAGGACGGAAGCTGGGGTCTGGTGCGGGCCTCATCGAACAAGCCGGAACTGGTGGTCGTGGTCGAGAGCCCGGTAAGTGAGGCGCGCATGCGCGACATGTTCGAAGCGATGGATTCCGTGCTGCGCACGCATCCGGAAGTGGGTGCGTATAACCAGAAGATTTGAGGGCGGCGCAGTCTTTCCCGCTCACAACTGTCGTCCTCCGCGAAAGCGGAGGACCCAGTACGCCGCGGCTTCTCGGTTCAAATCGCTGGCGTCTCTGGAATACTGGATCGTCCGCCTTCGCGGACGATGACAGCGGAGCTTATTGCGGGATCGCCCCCTACGCCGCCGGCACTGGCAGCGCGGTCACCGACTTGATCTTCTCCATCGCAAACCGCGAGGTGACGTTCTTCAGCGGCACGGCGCTGATCAGCTTTTTGTAGAACACGTCATAGCTCGCCATGTCGGCGACCACGACGCGCAGCATGTAATCGACGTCGCCGGCCATCCGGTAGAATTCCATCACCTCGGGCATGGCGCTGACGGCGTCGGCGAACTTTCGCAGCCAGGCCTCGGAATGGTCGGCGCTCTCGACCGAGACGAACACGGAAATGCCGAGCCCGATCTTGTTCTGGTCGACCAGCGCCACCCGGCGCAGGATCACGCCATCGGCCTCCAGCCGCTGGATCCGCTTCCAGCACGGTGTCGATGACAACCCGACCCGGTCCCCAATCTCGGCAACCGATAGCGAGGCGTCCTCCTGCAGCACGGTCAGGATCTTGCGGTCGATGGCATCCAGCCGGCGGCTGGCTTCAGGGAGCTGAACGGCTAGGTCGGTCATGAGAAGAATGTTCCATATGAAAGGTCTGATACCCTCATATATAGAAAATTCTTCTATAGCAAGCCGTTAGTGACCGGTCGAAGTCTGGCCCGCAACATGGCCGTGGGTCAAAAACTCTTCAACTTCAGCACGTTGCGGGGCTGCGAAGGCCCCCCCGAAGCGGGTGCATTTCAATGCCGCCGCGGCGGAGGCAAATCGAAGCGCCTGCCGCAAATCCTGCTTCTCGGTGATCGCGAGCGCAAACGCGCCGTGGAACACGTCGCCGGCGCCTAGGGTGTCTACCGTATGCACCGGGAAGGCCGGGGTTTCCTGGATACCGCCGTTCTCGTCGAGCCAGATCGTGCCCCTCGGGCCTCGGGTTCCTGCCAGAAACGAGGGGGTCAGTTTTGCAATCTTCTTCAGCGCCTGGGCATCGTCGCTAACATCTGCGGTTTCCTGCAGCGGCTCGCTCGAGAACACCAGATGCGTGGAGGCGTTCAACAGGCCCTCGCGCATCGACATCGCGCGATCGACGTCGACAATGACGGGAATGCCGCGCCGGACCGCCTCGGCGCAGAGCTCGGTGCAGAACTCCGCGCAGCGGCTCTCGGTGAGAATGGCGGCGCAATCGTCCAGCAACGTGTCGAAGTCGGGCAACTTCACATGCCACAGGTTCGGATCGCGGAAGGTCACGATGGTGCGCTCGCCGGAAGGATCGATCATCACCGCCGAGATCGGCGTCACCAGCCCCGGCATGTGGATGAGATGCTTTGTCTCGATGCCCTCATGCGCCATCTGCTCGAAGATGAAGCGGCTCGATGTTTCCTTGGCATCGCCCATCGGCCCGCAAATCGAGGCGCGGCCACCGAGCCGAACGATGCCTATCGCGCCATTAAGCGCGTTGCCGCCGCAGATTTCGTCGAATGCGGTGGCGTTCTCCTTGGAACCGCGCCCGGGAACGCCCGGCGTATGAAAAGTGAGGTCACGCACCGGCATGCCGATGCAGAGGACACGCGGAGGTATTTTCGGCGCCTTGTCCTGAAAGTTCATGCGTAAATCCGTCATGTCCGTTCAAGTCCCCAGTTAATCGAGCAAGCAGGCGCCGGTTCCGTGCTACGCGCAGTTATCCCCGCGGATGCAACCATTGGCCGATCAAATGATGCGCGATCGCGAAGGGATGCGCGGCAAACAGGCCGTCGGGATGCTGGCGCTTGTGCATGAGAGCGACTTCGGAGCGATCGAACCAGCGCGCGTCCTCCAGTTCTGCGCGGTCCACCACGATCTCCTCATTGAGCGCGCGCGCGGAACATCCGATCATCAGCGATGACGGATAGGGCCACGGCTGCGTCATGTAATAGCTCACGTCGGTGCAACGGATGCCGGATTCCTCGAAAATCTCCCGGCAGACCGCGTCCTCGATCGTCTCGGCCGCTTCGACGAAGCCAGCGAGGCACGACCACATTCCAGGCATGAACTGCTTCTGCCGGCCGAGCAGGCATCGATCACCATGCGTAACCAGCATGATCACGACCGGATCGGTGCGCGGAAAGTGCTCGGCCTTGCAGCTCGGGCACTCGCGCTTCCAGCCGCCTTCCTTCATCGCGGTGCGGGTGCCGCAATTGGCGCAATAGCCGTGGCGTTGATGCCAGGTCACCATCGATTTGGCCATGGCGATCGCGGAGAGTTGTTCCGGCGGCACGGTACCCTGCATGGCCATGCCGCGCAGCTCGGTCACGGCGACGTCGTCGCGCGTCAGCAGCTTTTCCACGGCGGCCGCCGAAATGCCCATGCCGAAAATGGGCGCGCCGTCGCGCAAGCCCAGAAAGATCGTGCCGGGATTGGCGCCGAGCTTCACGGCTTCTTCGACGCCGAGCAGCACGCGCGGCCCGTCCGCCTCCTGCTTCACCAGAAGCGAGTCGCGGTAGATCACATAGGCGCTGGCGTTGCGCTGGGTCTCCAGCGCGAACAGTTTTTCGTCGTTGGTGCGCAAATGCGCGGCGCGATCGAGAATATGGGTAACGAAAGCGGGCTTCCCCAGCGGATATTTGTCGAATGCGGACATCTATTCAACCCAACCAGATCTTGCGGCGAAGCGCGTTGATGAAATTCTGAACTTCCTCGGCGTCGTGCGCGAGCGGCGGCATCACGCCCCAGACCGGACGCGGCCAGGCCGCATCGCTGGTGCGCCGCGCGATGACATGGACATGCAACTGGGGCACCAAATTGCCGAGCGCCGCGACATTGAGCTTGTCGCATTTAGTGATCTCTTTCAGCGCCCGCGAAACCCGGGAGATTTCGGTCATCAACTGCGCCTGCTCGACATCGTCGAGGTCGATGATTTCCACCGCACCCTCACGGCGCGGCACCAGCAGCAGCCACGGGTAATGCGCGTCCTTGATCACCAGCACCTTGCACAGCGGCAGGTCGCCGATGTCGATGGTGTCCTTTTTGAGCTGGGAATGCAGCGACCAGGTGTCAGACGGCATCAAGGGTTCCTGCGCCCGATGCATGTCGGGCCTTCAAAGTGCCTTCTAGAGGGCACTCACGCGATTTCATACCAAGGTGTCATCATCCGCGAAAGCGGATGATCCAGTACGCCGCGGCCGTTCAGTTTTACCGTCGGGCCGCGGCGTACTGGATATCCCGCTTTCGCGGGGTATGACAGGGAAACGCGGAGTATTACAGGGAAAGCCCCGCTTGCTTTCCGGCCCTTTTGGCCCCAAATAGGGACCGGGAGATTGGCGGTGGACGAGCCACTCGCCAACCGGGTCAGGTCCGGAAGGAAGCAGCCCTAACGAGGTCCGGATCGGGTCGCTCGTCAGTCTCCTACCTGTTTTTCGAGCGAATCGCGCATGAACGCGGCCAGTCTGCGCCATGCGCTCGATTGCGTTCCTATCCGCAAGCCGGCCCCGAGAGACAATCAATTGCGGATCGACCGATGAGTGATGCTGGCGCTCCCCCCGATATGACAGCAGGCGCCGGCCAGGGTGGCTTGGAGCTCGGCGGCCAGGCCGCCACCGCCAAGCCCTACCGGGTGCTGGCGCGAAAATACCGCCCCTCCAATTTCGACGACCTGATCGGCCAGGAGGCCATGGTCCGCACCGTCTCGAACGCGTTCGAAACGGGCCGGATTCCGCAGGCCTGGATCCTGACCGGCGTCCGCGGCGTCGGCAAAACCACCACGGCGCGGATTCTGGCCCGCGCGCTCAACTACGAGAAGCCGGATGGTTCGGTGAAGGGGCCGACCATCCACATGCCGGATCTCGGCGTGCACTGCCAGGCGATCATGGAAAGCCGGCACATGGACGTGCTGGAAATGGACGCCGCGTCCCATACCGGCGTTGACGACGTGCGCCAGATCAATGACAGCGTGCGCTATGCGCCGGCCAGTGCCCGCTACAAGGTCTACATCATCGACGAAGTCCACATGCTGTCGACGGCGGCGTTCAACGCCTTCCTGAAGACGCTGGAAGAGCCGCCGGAGCACGCCAAATTCGTATTCGCCACTACCGAGATCCGTAAAGTCCCGGTGACGGTGCTGTCGCGCTGCCAGCGTTTTGACCTGCGCCGGGTCGAGGCCGACGTGCTGATGGGGCATCTCTCCAATATCGCGAAAAAGGAAGGTGTTGAGGTCGAGCCGGAAGCGCTTGGCATCATCGCGCGCGCCGCCGAAGGTTCGGTGCGCGATTCGCTGTCGCTGTTCGATCAGGCAATTGCGCATGCGGCGGGACTTGTCCGTGCCGACGCGGTACGGCAGATGCTGGGGCTTGCCGACCGGACCCGGGTGATCGACCTGTTCGAGCATCTGGCGCGCGGCGATATCGCCAGCGCCTTTGGCGAATTCCGCAGCCAATATGACGTCGGCGCCGATCCGGTCGTGGTGCTGTCCGACCTCGCCGAATTCGTCAATTTCGTCACCCGCGTGAAGATCGTCCCCGCCACCGCCGACAACGTCGCGTTCGGCGAGACTGAGCGCGTCCGCGCCCGTGAATTTGCCGCAAAGCTGTCGATGCGGGTGCTGTCGCGGATGTGGCAGATGCTGCTCAAGGGCATCACGGAGGTGCAGACCGCGACCCGGCCGGCGGCGGCCGCCGAGATGGTGCTGGTGCGCATCGCCTATGTCGCCGACTTGCCGACACCGGATGAGGCGATCCGGATGCTCGACCAAAACGGCGGTGGCGCGCAGATCGCGTCAGGCAGCGCGGCGCCGTCACGGGCTGCACCCACCGCACCGGTATCTTCAATGTCTGCCGCGTCGCCGATGCGGACGCCGGCCTCGCCCCGCTCCGGCGCGGAAGCGTCCGCGCGCCCGCAAATGGCGGCGCCGTCGGCACAAACGGACTCCGCGCCCGTGCTGCGGATCATGACTTTCCCGCAGCTTGTCGCACTCGCCGGTGAAAAGCGCGATCTCCTGACCAAGGCGGCGCTGGAAGCCGATATGCGGCTGGTCCGCTTCGAGGATGGCCGGCTTGAGGTGGCGCTGGAGCGGAATGCGGCGCGGGGGCTGGTCAACGACCTCTCCCGCAAGCTGGAACTGTGGACCGGGCGGCGCTGGACCGTGATCGTCTCCAACGAGGCCGGCCAGCCGACATTGCGTTCGCAGAACGAGCAAGCAAGAAACGAGCATGCCCGCGCAGCCGAGGCCGATCCGCGCGTGCAGGAGGTGCTGGCGCGGTTTCCCGGCACCAAGGTCGTCGAGGTGCGAAGGCTTGCCGCCGAGCCGCCGGAATCCGATATTATCACTGACGACTGGAACGAGACTTCCGACGGCGACGACGACTGATCGGACTCTCGAGAGGACGGATGAATGGCTGATTTTCTCGGCATGATGAAGCAGGCGGCGGAGCTGCAATCCAAGATGCAGGCGATGCAGGAAGAGCTCGGCAATCTCGAGGTCGAGGGCATTTCCGGCGGCGGGCTGGTTGCCGTTCGCATGACTGCGAAGATGGAAGTGAAGGGCGTGAAGATCGATCCGTCGCTGATGAAGGCCGAGGAGCGCGAAGTGCTCGAGGATCTGCTGGTTACCGCGCAAAACGACGCGCGGCGCAAGGCGGAAACCGCGGCGATGGAAAAGATGCAGGCGCTGACCGGCGGGCTCGGCCTGCCGCCTGGACTTGGTCTCAGCTGAAATGGCCGCAAGCGTTGCCGGCCCTGAAATCGAACGCCTGATCCAGCTTCTGGCGCGCCTGCCCGGCTTGGGTCCGCGCTCGGCGCGGCGCGCGGCGCTGCACCTGATCAAGAAGCGCGAGGCGCTGATGACGCCCTTGGCTGGCGCGCTGCAGGTGGCCATCGACAGGATTCAGGTCTGCAAGACCTGCGGCAATATCGATACGCAAAATCCCTGCACCGTGTGCACCGACCCCAGGCGCGATCCTTCGACTATCGTCGTGGTCGCCGACGTCGCCGACCTCTGGGCGCTGGAGCGGGCGAATGCGACCAACGGCCGCTACCACGTGCTCGGCGCCACATTGTCGCCACTCGACGGCATCGGTCCGCAGGACCTGACCATCGACGCGCTGGTGGCGCGCGCGCATGAGTCGCAAGTCAGCGAAATCGTGCTCGCGCTGAACGCTACGGTCGATGGCCAGACCACCGCGCATTACATCACCGATCTCCTGCAGGACGCCAACGTCAAGATCACCCGGCTTGCCCATGGCGTGCCGGTCGGCGGCGAGCTTGATTATCTCGACGAAGGTACGCTATCGGCTGCCATGCGGCAGCGCACGCTGTTCTAGCCATCACCAACGGAACTGATCGACATGACGAAACCACGATTCGGCAAGCGCTATTGTTTTGCGGTCCTCATGGCGGCGACCTTGATCGCGCCTGCGGCGTGGGCGCAGCAGACCGAGCCCGCGCCGAAGCCCGGCAAGCCGATCAAGGCCGGCGACGTCCTGTCCGGCGAACTCAACGCCATGAAGGGCGGCAAGAAGCGCGCCGCGACCTACCAGATCACCAGCGAACCGCGCCGCCTGCCGCCGCCGAGCGGGCTCTGCAATCTCGAAACCGGGCCCGAGACGTTCCAGCTCGTCACCAGCAGCGACGCCCAGGCCGCGCAACTGAAGAATTTCATCGGCAAGGAAATCTCGGTCAAGGTCGACGAAGTCGCCTGCGCGCAGGATGCCGGGCAGATCAGCGAAGCCGTGATCACGAAGTGGAGCGTGGTAACGAAGCATTGAGGTGTCGCGGCCGTCATTGCCACAATAGACCGCTGTCGTCGCCCGGCCTTGTGCGCAATTGCGCACTAGGACCGGGCGATCCAGTACGCCGCGCTCTCTCGATTCTACGCAACTGCTCTGGAATACTGGATCACCCGCTTTCGCGGGTGATGACGATTAGTGTTGGCGGTTGCCGATGAGCAACTAAACCTTCACCGGCCCCAGCGCCGCAAAATGCCGGCGCCGCTGCAGCCACGCCAGCAGGATCAGGCTTGGCACCGCTATCGCAACGGAGATCACGAAGAACAGCGGCCAGCCCGTCGCCTCCGCCACATAGCCGGCGCCGGAGGATAGATAGGTGCGTCCGACAGCGGCCAGTGCGGTGAGCAGCGCGTATTGGGTCGCTGTGTGCAAGGGGTTCTGGCATAGCGCCGAGAGATAGGCGACGAAGATCACGGTGCCGATCGCGCCGGTGAAGTTTTCCGCCGAAATGGCGGCGGCCAGCGCCCATTGATTGGTGCCGACAAAGGCGAGCCATGCAAACACCAGGTTGGAAATCGCCTGCAGCACGCCGCCGATCCAGAGGCTCGCGACCAGCGAATATCGCCGCGCCACATAGCCGCCGGCAAAGCCGCCGATCAGGGTTGCGGCGAGACCGACGCCCTTGACGATGGCGGCGTAGTCGTTGCGGGTGAAGCCGAGGTCGATCACGAACGGCGCGGTCATGGTGCCGGAAAATGCGTCGGTGAGCTTGAACAGCACCACGAAGGCCAGCACCGTCAAGGCATGCTTGCGGACCAGAAATTCGGAGAACGCCCCGATGGCGGCATGCATAACGCGCGAGAATGCAGCCTCGTCGTGGGTCTTGGCCTCCGCGCGCACCGATTGTTCAGGCTCGGTGGCGGCCAGCGCCGTGACGGTCCCGATCAGCACCAGCGCAGCCATGGCAACATAGCCCCACATCCACGCTGAGCTACGCCCGATGCCGGTGTCCTCGAACGCGCTTACCAGGAACAGCACGCCGGCGGTCGAGACCAACATGCCGATCCGGTAGGCCGCTACGTAGGAGGCCATCCCGGCGGCCTGTTCGCTTTCGGGCAGGCTCTCGACGCGAAATGCGTCGACCACGATGTCCTGCGTCGAGGACATGGTGGCGACCAGAAGCGCGCCGAGCGCCACGAACAGCGGCGAGCGCGCCGGGTCGGTCAGCGCCAGCAGCAGGATCGCGCCGATCAGGAGCAGTTGCGAGAACACCAGCCAGCCGCGTCTGCGGCCGAACGCGCGCGTGAAGATCGGCACATGCAGCGCATCGACCAGCGGCGCCCAGGCAAATTTCAGCGTGTAGGGTGTGCCGACCAGCGCGAACAGCCCAATGGTACCGAGATCGACGCCGGCTTCGCGCATCCACACCAGCAGCGTCGATCCGGACAGCGCCAGCGGTAGCCCGGACGAAAAGCCGAGCACCAGCACGATCAGCACGCGCGGCTGGAGATACACGGCCCAAGCCTCGCGCCAGTTTGGCGCGGGGGCGGCTGATGTCGAGGAGGCGGCTTCAGGTGCTGTCATGCAGGGGTGTTAGCAGAGATTCGGTGCCACTTCCCCTCTCCCCTTGTGCAGGGCTGTCCGGGGAATGATTCACTATGTCGCGGTGCATGCTCGGCGAGACCGAGGCAAATCGGCCTTTTCTGGTTGTCGAGACACAGAAGGCCGAGCATGCGATTTCGCGATAGCATTTTTGGAAGGCTCCTTGAACCGATCAATCGGCGGCAGTTTCAGACAGTTGTGGATCGTCTGGGCGGGGATGCCTACGACAAGTCATTCAAGAGCTGGGATCATCTGGTGGCGCTGATCTACGCGCAGCTGAGCAGGAACGACAGTCTGCGCGGGGTGG
>NZ_AXAU01000050.1 GCF_000472965.1 Bradyrhizobium murdochi
GGCGGCGGGCTGATCGCCGGGATTTGAATCGATTACGTGCTCGGCAGCCCGGACAGAGCCTCCATGTTGTGATTCTCTGGTCGGCGATGGGCGCCGATGATTCTCTCCCCAACGATGTGACCGCGTTGAAGGCAATGTTGCGCGCCGAGCGCGCGGCCCGGTTGGCTGCGGAAGCCGAGGCCCAAGCGCGGACATTGCTGATCGAGAAGCTCAAACTCACGATCAGGAAGCTGCGGCACCAGCAGTTCGGACAGTCCTCCGAGCGCGGGGCACTATTGGACCAGCTCGAACTGCAGCTCGCTGATCTGGAGGAGAACGCCGCGCAAGCCGAGACCGCGGCGGCAGCCGAGAAGATTGCGGTGCCATCGTTCGAGCGCCGCAAGCCGGCGCGCCGGCCGCTGCCGGAGCATTTGCCACGGGAGCGCATTGTCTATCCGGTGCCAGGGACCTGCCCATGCTGCGGCGACAACCGATTGCGCAAGATCGGCGAGGACGTGACCGAGATGCTGGAACTCATTCCGCGCCAGTGGAAGGTGATCCAGCACGTGCGCGAGAAGTTCGTCTGCCGGGCCTGCGAAGCGATCAGCCAGCCGCCGGCGCCCTCGCATCCAATTGCGCGCGGGCGTGCAGGGCCGAAGCTGCTCGCTCATGTCTTGTTCGCCAAGTACGGCCTGCACCTGCCGCTCAATCGTCAGAGCGACGTCTACCAGCGCGAAGGCATCGACCTCGATGTCTCGACGCTCGCCGACTGGGTGGGCGCGTCGGCCGCAACCCTGATGCCGCTGGTCGACGCAATCCGGAGCCATGTCTTCGCTGCCGAGCGCATCCATGCGGATGACACCACGGTGCCGGTTCTCGCCAAGGGCAAGACCCGGACCGGCCGGCTCTGGACCTATGTGCGCGACGACCGTCCGTTTGCCGGGCCGGATCCTCCCGCAGCCATGTTCTTCTACTCGCCGGATCGTGGTGGGGAGCATCCGGAGCAGCATTTGGCGGGCTATGCCGGGCTGATGCAGGCCGACGCTTATGCCGGCTTCAGCAGGCTCTACGAGGCCAATCGCAAGGCAGGCCCGATCGTCGAGGCTGCATGCTGGGCTCACGGCAGGCGCAAGTTCTTCGATCTCGCGCGGCTCAGCAAGGCGCCGATCGCGGCCGAGGCGGTCAAGCGCATCGATGTCCTGTTCGCCGTCGAACGTGAGATCAACGGTCTTGCTCCGCAGGAGCGCCTGCGCGTGCGCCAGGAGCGTAGCCGCCCTCTGATCGTCGAACTTCAAGCGTGGTTGCGCGAACAGCGCGCCAAGCTCTCCAGGAACAACGATACGACAAAGGCAATCAATTACCGCCTCAGCCGCTGGGACGCATTTACCCGCTTCCTTGATGACGGACGGCTTTGCATGTCGAACAATGCCGCCGAGCGCGAGCTTCGGGCTGTCGCCGTGGGCAGAAGAAATTGGACCTTTGCCGGCTCCGATGAGGGCGGCCGGCGTGCGGCTGCGATCTACACCCTCATCGCCAGCGCCAAGCTCAACGACATCGATCCACAGGCTTGGCTCGCCGACGTGCTGGCCCGCCTGCCGGACTATCCCGCTAAGCGCATCCACGAACTTTTGCCCTGGAATTGGCGACCTCAGAACGTCGCTCACGCCGCTTAAGCGCGATCAGCCTGCCGCCAAAACGGCCTGGCCGGGGGCCGCCGCCGGATGCTTACCTTGGTGCAGCTTTGCTTCGATTTTCTACATGATCGAGGCCAAGCCAGAGAACCTGATCGGCGACCGCGCCTACGACAGCGACGCGCTCGATCAAAAACTGCGCTCATACGGCACTGAGATGATCGCTCCCCATCGCTCTAACCGGATGAGGTCGCTCACCCAAGACCGGCGCAGACTTCGTCGCTATGCTCGGCGCTGGCTGGTTGAACGCTTCTTCGCCTGGATACAGTGGAGGCGTCGCTTGCTGGTCCGCTGGGAGTTCTATCCGCAGAACTTCGCTTGCCTGCTGATCCTGTTCCGGCAATTTTTTAGATAGGTTCTAGTTGGATTTCGCGCCGTTCCGTGCAACAGACGGAGCGAGGAATGACGCAGAGGACGAGGCGGAAGATTGACGCGGCGCTGAAGGCGAAGATTGCGCTGGAAGCGCTGCGCGAACAAGCGACAATAGCCGATCTGTCGCAGCGCTATCAGGTGCATCCGAACCAGATTTACGCCTGGAAGAAGCAGAGCAGGCGGCGCGACCTTCGAGAGCGGCAGCAGTGATGCCAGAGCCAACCGCGAGCGCGAGATCGACCGCATGGCAAGATCGGCCACTTGATCCTCGATCGCGATTTTTTCGCGAAGAGGTCCGGAAGATGAGCGCCCGGACCGCCATGCGCTCGTGGACCGGGATCATTCCAACCTGTCGGTGCGCCCGCAGTGCCAGCTGCTCGGCGTCGCCCGTTCGAGCATCTATCGGCTGCGCCTGGCCGCCAACGACGATCCGGCGCTGATGCGGCGGATCGACGAGTTGTTCACAGCCTGGCAGTCCCTCGACTCGTCGCGGATGACGGCGATGCTGCGGACGGCGGGCCATGGGGTCAATCGTAAGCGCATACAGCGGCTGATGCGCAGGATGAGATTCGCGGCGCTTGGGCCGAAGCCCCGCACCACGAAGCCCGCGCCAGGGGCACAAGATCTTCCCCTGTCTGCCGCGGGGCCTCGCGATCGAGCGCTCCAAACAGGTCTGGTGCGCAGACATCACCTACATTCCGATCGGCCGCGGCTTCCTCTATCTGATGGCGATCATGGACCGGGTGAGCCGGGAGGTAAAGGTCTCGCGGCTGTCGAACGCGATAGACACCTCGTTCTGCCTCGATGCCCTGCAGGAGGCGCTCGCGCTTCGGGCGGCTGGAGATCTTCAACATCGATCAGAGCAGCCAGTTCACCAGCGCTGCCTTCATCGGCGCGCTCATGGCGGCCGGCATTCGCATCTTGATGGACGGCCGCGGCCGCTGGATGGTCAACGTGTTCATCGAGCGACTGTGACGCTCGCTCAAGCACGAGGACGTCCGACACGGCTGTGGATGTGACGCTGCGCTTGGACAACGCTAAAGTGTTGCCCACATGCCCATCTGTGGACGCCCCGGTGAATGCAAGAAGAATCTTTCGATTAGGTGTTGCGCGTAGTCGGGTGCTGACATCTGTCCGGCCTTTATTGCGACCGTCATATGTCGCGGGCCCGTATGGGAGTTCGCGGATCAGGTCCAAATCACAGCGGCGTACTTGGAAGCACCTGGGCATGTACTGGTTTTCCTGACCCCGTCTCATCGACTGTTGCGCCGTACCTTCCGTTTGACCTTCCTACCTCCTCGACGACCTCTGGTCGGGCGGACTAAGCGATTAAGCCGCTGCGACCGGAGCTTTGTAGACCCCACCGTTGACCATCAAAGCCCAAACGGTACGAGCCATCTTGTTGGCAAGCGCGACGGCGACAAGCATGGGCGGCTTACGAGCGAGCATGCGCTCCAGCCATGTCCCTTGCGATGCACCGCGTCGGCGAGCCAGCTTCACCACCGCACTCGCCCCGATAATGAGGAGACGCCGCAGTGTTCGCTCACCCATTTTCGATATTTGGCCGAGCTTCTGTTTTCCACCAGTTGAACGTTGCAGCGGCGTCAACCCCAACCACGCGGCGAAATCCCGGCCACGTTTGAAGCTTTCAGGCTCAGGCGCTAGCGCCATCAGAGCTGTCGCCGTGATTGGGCCGATGCCAGGAACCGTCATAAGCCGTCGAGCAACTTCCTCTTCCCGGGCTCGTCGCGCGATCTCAATATCGAGCTGCTTGATTTGCTCTTCCAGCACCCCCAGCATCTTGACCAGGATATCGAGCGCCGGTTGCGCCGCCGTTGGCACGCTGCTCCCGGAAGCTTGCGCGTGCTCAATCAGCGCGGCGACATTGGATGCTCCCTTCGCAACGACCAGGCCGTATTCGGCGAGGTGGACCTCGCAACGCGTTTATGATCTGAGTACGTTGCCGGACCAAAAGATCGCGAGCGCGAAACACGACCGCGCTCGCCTGCTGATCCTCACCCTTCACGGGGGCAAAGCGCATGGTGGGGCGTTGGGCTGCTTCGCAAATCGCTTCTGCATCCGCCATATCGTTTTTCTGGCGCTTAACAAAGGGCTTTACATAGGACGGTGGAATCAGACGCACCGTGTGACCCAGCTTGACCAATCTCACGAGCCCAGTAATGGGCGCTGGCGCAGGCTTCCATCGCTACCAGGCACGCAGGCTGCTGGGCAAAGAAACTTTGTCACGACGCAGCTGTTTGCGGAAAACAACATCGCCGCCAGCGTCTGCGCCATGTGCCTGAAAAACATGTTTCGCCAAGTCTAGTCCAATCGTGCTAACTTCGTTCACGGACGCTTCCTTTTTGTGACGGTTCAACACCCTTCACTTTGGCACATCGATGCCGTCGAGGGGCGTCCACCCCATCGCAGCCGCAACAACGGCAGCAGCGGTTTGCAGCGTGATCAGTTCGGGAGATCGGAGCGGCCGAGATTCCAACCAACAAACCGGTCCCGTGGCCCCACGCATGGGTCCACTTCAAAGTTCGTAAGTGAATTGGCGTATGAATTGGTCGCCAAGCTAGGTTCCAGTTATCTAGTCATCTGCGCCGCACTTGCTTGGACAAGAACCGCCATGTTTCCAGGCTGATGCTCGTTTCTCCACATTTTCCTGTGTGCGCGCGGAATTTCGTCCCAGGTGAAGACTTCGGAAAGGCATGGATTTATTCGCCGTTCATGAACAAGCCGATTCGCTTCCCACAATTGATATGGATTCGCGAAGTGGCTGCCCTGGACTCTTTTTTGCCGCATCCACATAAAGCGAGCGTCCATAGTAAGGTTGTAACCCGAAGTCCCACCACAGAACACAACCATTCCGCCTCGTTTCACGACGTAGCAGCTCACTGGAAATGTCATCTCTCCCGGATGCTCGAAGACAATGTCGACATCGGCGCCCCCTCCTGTAATCTCCCAAATGGCTCTGCCGAAGCGGCGCACCTCCTTCATGTAATCCCTGTATGCAGCGATCTTATCGCTATCGGGAAGTCGACCCCAACAGTCAAACTCTTTGCGGTTTATCACGCCTTTGGCACCCAAGGACATCACATAGTCACGCTTCGATTCCTCAGAAACGATGCCGATTGCGTTAGCGCCCGTTAATGTTACGAGTTGAACCGCCATCGAGCCAAGCCCGCCAGCCGCACCCCACACCAACACGTTTTGACCTGGTCGGACCGCATGCGGGTAATGACCAAACAGCATTCGGTATGCAGTCCCCACCGTGCCCATATAGCAGGCGCTCTCCTCCCAGCTCAGGTGCGTCGGCTTGGTTAATAGCTGACGCGATTGAACGCGTGCGAATTGTGCGAAAGATCCGTCCGGAGTTTCATAGCCCCAAATTCTCAGAGAAGGCGACAACATGGGATCACCGCCATCGCACTCGACATCGTCGCCGTCGTGCTGATGGCAATGGACAACCACCTCGTCACCCACCTTCCATTTCTTTACGCGATCTCCGACGGACCAAACAATTCCCGCAGCATCGGATCCGGCAATGTGATGGGAGTGCCGATGCAAATCGAAGGGCGAAACTGGCTGCCCGAGGGACGCCCAAACACCATTGTAGCCTACCCCGGCCGCCATAATCATGACCAGGGCGTCCTCTGGCCCTACAGCGGGCGTATCGACGACCTCCACTTGCATTGCATTCTCTGGATCACCGTGCCGCTCACGGCGTATGACCCAGGCATGCATGTGCTTCGGTGCATGGCCCAATGGCGGAATTTCCCCAATTTCGTAAAGATTCTTCACGACCGTCTGTGCGCAGTTCGCCAGGGATGGATCGTGGCCGTTGTGTTGATTGATCCTGCTCATTAGTACCTCGATAAAATGATGACAGGTCCGACGAGTTCGGCCAGTCGCGCTCGTCTCTTCGCACGGACGTCAAGCAACCGCCTGCGGCGGTACTCGACTAGTCTGGTCCAGGCGACTAGCCGCGGCAGTTTGCAGACGGCTGCCGAGGTCGCCGCCAGCGCGTTGAGCCCCGGAAGTGACGACAGCCGAAGGCGCTTGCTCCGAGCATATGCGCCAGACCGTGCGGCAGTTGCGCGACGGGTGTCCATTTCACCTTTGAAACCTCTCCGCATCGACGAGAAATCGACCTTGAGGCGATCGCCGAGGCGCGCAATCAGACTCAAGATCTCTTTTCTCCGAGCGCTTTCCGTATCTACGGTCGGCGCGCGTAAGAACACGACTCTGAGTTCTTCTTCAGACATCTCGACCCGGAACATCGTCTCTCCGATTCTTAGCGATATCGCGTGAGTCCTCCTTCGCCTCCCAAGAGTCGCCATCGACCACATCCCTGCGGAATGGAGTAAGCCCTGGATCGCATGCTCTTCGACTGATCTATCGCGCCGATCAATCGAAAGGAGTCTACACCTAATAGGAGAATAATAGAAGAAAAAATAACGCCGATAAGGAGAACTTTGCTCTTGGCTTGGATCGAAAAATTGATAAAGCTCGAATGCACGAGAAGAGTGGCCGCGGGCACAACGAGGTGATTGGACTAGCCCCGGCAGGAGTTGAGCTCGGTTACACGACTCTTGATCCTACGTAAGCCACTCCGCCGCCGAAACGGTGACGTTCCCACAACATCACGGGAGATGTGCATGGCAGCACTAAATGTTCACACGAGGGGGAGTGTCCTTGTGGCGCAGTTCAATCGCGAAAAGCCGGTAAACCCGCTCAACCGAGAGCTTGAGCAAGGTATTGTCGAGACTTGTAGATGGGCCCAAGACGAACCCGCCGTGAAGGCAATGGTCCTTACTGGTGGAGTAGACCGCTCTTTCGGCGTCGGTGACGATTTAAGCGAAGCACGCGAAGTTAAAACGTCGGCCGACGTTGAGAACCTGATAAACCGGACACTCGGGCTTTACATTGCGATTCTAAGCGTAACAAAGCCTACCGTCGCAGGGATTGACGGATATGCCATAGGGGCCGGACTCCAGATAGCACTTTGCTGCGATTGGCGCGTGGGAACGCCAACAGCGAAGGCGCTCGGCTGGGAACTCAAGCAGGGGCTGGCTTGTCCAATCGGCGCCTACATGCTCCGGAAATCGCTTGGGCGCGCGGCAATGTCGGATGTTATCTTCGGCTCTGAGGTTGTGCCGGTTGGATGGGGCGTAGAACACAAACTTTTCAATGAGATTGCTGAGACGAAGGATGTCGTCGAGAGAGCCATTTGGCGAGCTGGGCTGCTTGGCGCCTATCCGGAAGTCGCTTATCGGCGAACGAAGGAGTCTGTGAACCGTTCCTTCATCGCGGGGCTGAGGGAGTTGGCGCCGATGGCAAAGAATATTCTTTTAGACGGATTCCGTAGCAACTCCGCCCAGGCCCATTTCGCTCGAGTTATGCGACGATGATGGCCGTAATTCAGAACGAAGGGCCCTTGGCGCATGACGTTGCCATCCTTGGACTGATCCAGCCTGCATAGGACTAGCGAGGACGTAAGCAATCTACTTCGATGGCGAAATGCGAAACGTTAATAACAACGCATGGGACCAATGACATCCATTGCACCGGGCTCCGCGAACGCTGCTTGGGTCGGCGATCATGTGAAGCCCATTTTCGACAAGAGGAGAGGCGCGATGGTGCTCCGCTGCCTAATGGATTTGACTGCGACATGCTTATCCCCCTACTTCAGGCATCGATGCGGAGAAACTCATACCTGGTTTCGTCCATCCGTCGGGCACACATGTCGCGAAAGGCGCGGATCGCGGGGGCTTGTCAAGGACAAGGACGACAGCTGCGCGATGCAGCTGGGATTGCGTGAGAGTCTTTAGGTGGCCCGCTAACATCTCTTGACTACCTGTTCTTAATCTATCCAACGCAGAACTGCGCTGCATCACTCGCTGTCCCGAGCTGAAAGATCTCTACTTTGCTGTGGACGTGGCAAGATCGGCTCGCTGCGACGATCGGCACTTACCCAATGAACTAGTGCGGCGACTAGGCCGATTGAGCCAAATATTGGCCCTGCGGCGGACTGTTCCAGGCACCGGAACTGTATTGCCAGGTGCGCTTCAGGCGCATAGTTGCGCGGCGCCTACTTCTTTGTACCGCAGTTAACGACCGAGATCCGTCTCCACAAGGCGGTATACCCGGCGAGAGGGTTGCGTCCGCCCGCGCACTAATCCAACTGTTGAGTGAGATCGGTGATCGCGGCCCCCAAGAGAACGGCCGATATTTCAAGATTCAACTCAAGTATTTCAGCCTCAGCATAGCGAAGTAAGTTAATAATGATCAGCAGTTGCTTCTGTCGTTCGCCGATCACAGATTGAGCGGCCGATTCCAGTTTGCTGTCGCGCACGACTTGTCGAAGGAAATCGCTAATTGTGGCTTGAGCAGGAGTTCTTATAAAAGCGTCATCGATCGCCTTATCGTTTAACCAATTCGAGGAAATTAGAATATTTCTCATTGAGCTATACTCGATAAGACGCTCATAGGCTCTCAACGTTTTTCTGAATGGAGAGAATACAGAAAAGGGAAAGAGAGTCCCCTACCATTTCTGGGGGAAGCGTAGGAAGGATTGCCACTTCTTGACATATTCGCTCAATCGCCCTCCTGGTCGACTGATGGCCAAGATGTCCGCTTCGCGAAGGCCCCTGCTGGCTGGTGGCGCATCGTTGGACAGCGAGTTCCTCGATCTTTGAGAGGCGTATCTCGCCTTGGTAGCAGTCAGACGGTCAATTGCCTCGGTGCGCTAAAGAGTCTTCTAGGTGTCCTGCATGGCGCGCGAAGGCATCGTGAGACTGGAGAGTTGGAGAGGTGCCGGTTCTTGTCACTGCTGTTGGGCGGGGAAATTGCACCTCCAGTTTCGCTGAGGCGGACGAAACTTATGTCTAAAGCCACTCCGGCATCAGCAGCCGGCCATGTCCTACTCTCCAATGGTCCCAAACAGCGTCACAAGGCCGACGACGCGGCAATTTTTGGTATGGAGTCGCTGACCGTGATGATCTCACTATCCAAACTGGATGTGTACGTGAGCGCAATCATGGTATCGACGATCTGATTCCGATCGAACGCGCAGCAAAGCTCAGCATCCGACCCTTCTCAATTGCGTCGACGTATCAGGCGTACGCGCCTCGCGCCGGCAATCTGCGAATTGGCGGGATATCGAGCTCAATTTCGCGCGACACCTCGATGAGGTTTTCTCGACGATGGCCATTCTCGAAAAGCGCGTATTTGAGCGCTTGGGCACGGTTCACGAAGAGGCCGCCAAAGAGACCGTTTCGTTCGCGGGCAACCCAGTTGCCACGACGATTCCTGCCTACAAATACGGTCGACGCTACGCGGCTACACGAAGGAGGTTCAACTTGCTTCATGTTCATGATCCTTTCATACCTTCAAAAGGTAGGCGGCTCAGCCGCCACCTGCCAAATCGACGCTGTAGCTGCCCAAAGGTCGTCTGCTTGCAAGCTGGCTCGTAACGCGCTCGAATATCTGCCCCATCGAATATGAAATTCGCGCAAGGCATGTCGATCCCATAAGAGGACCACTCTTGCGTTCAACGTTCGGCGCCTCACGAAATTCGCGGTCTTCCAGCATGGCTCGAACGTGCCGATCGTGTACGTGATGCCGCTTTCCGGGAACGGCGGGACCATCCTCGACCAATTCCTTACAGGCGGAAGTCTTCGGCCGAGAGAAACGCCTGAAAGGGAGCGCCTGGCGTAGTCTCGCTGTAAAACCGTCCGCTTGCACCGATGCTCGTCACAGTTTTCCGTTTGAAACCCGCAGCAATCTCTTGCTCGGCTCGGAGAAGTGCGCGGCAACCGCGACATTGATGTTCGTCACTTGGATGCCGAGCACAAACCTCGTCAGCGCATTCATGAGGATCAATCGGGTAAGCGTCATTGGAAACTCCTGGTATGACCCGACGGTCTGCGAATGCTTCTGGGAAGGTTTGTTGGACCTGCCATGTGCAACCCCGATATCTCTTGAATATGCGGTTCTTCGTTAGGTACAAGACTCTGGAGAACTCTCACGATCTCTAGTCGTCTCGAGCTGTCGTTTCGCGAATTGCCGCCACGTACAAATCGTGGCACTTTAGACGCGACTGATCGTCGGTGGGTGAATACTACAGCACAAAGCAAAGAGAGCCACCTACCATTTCTGGAGAAAGGCGAGAAGATCGCTCTCGCGTTACAAACGTGCTAGATCATTCATCGTAGCAATCATGGGACTGGAGCTGACCTGCCACTGAAGTTTCATCCAGTGGCAGTTAGAGTCTCGGGGTTTTGTACGCCGAATGGCGCAGGTGGAGCAACGGGCGATCGGCGAAGCTGGTCGGGGTTGCGCAGCCAATCGCCCGTTGCGGTGAATGTGGCAGCGTAGGCCGCCGGGGTGAGGTATTTCAGCGACGAGTGCGGACGGTCACCGTTGTAGTCGGCGACCCATATCGCAATCTTTGTCCTGGCGTCGTCGAGATCGAAGAACAGGCTCTCGTTGAGCAGTTCGTCGCGCATGCGCCCGTTGAAGCTCTCGACGAA
>NZ_AXAU01000051.1 GCF_000472965.1 Bradyrhizobium murdochi
CCACCTACGCGATGTACGGTGGTACGGGTCTCGCGGGAGCTTACCAGAGCGTCGGCCTTGCTGGTCTGTCCGACTCGGTGTTTGTGACTGGTGCTGGCCAGGAATTGACCACGACCTATGGCTTCAATGGTGCCTACAACCATAACTGGGATCCTTACTGGAACACCGCGATCTACGGTGGGTGGGGTGCTGTGCGGTATAANGACACGGCCAAGGGGTACATCTGCGGCGCAGTCGTAGCAGGCCTCGCGCTCTCGAGCGGTATTGGTGGCTGCAACCCCGATTTCAATTACGCGGTTGTCGGTGTGATCACGCGCTGGACCCCGATCAAGAACCTCACCTTCTCGGCCGACTTGACTTACACCATGCTCGACCAGAAGTACGCGGCCGGAAGCACAGTGGTAATACCGGCGCAACCCAGTATCGCCAAGCCCGGCACCACCTACGAGCTGAAGGACCAGAACACACTGAGCCTGCTACTCCGCGCTCAGCGTAACTGGTGAGTATTTGTCAAACTAGCGGAAGGAGAAAAGGAACGGCTCTATAGGTCTAGGTTTAACCTCCAAGAAGGCCTCCGGTATGCCCACCGGGGGCCTTTTCGAATTGGGAGCGGCGTCGATCATGTTCTCGGATTAGACGCCCTCTCTTTTTCTCAATGGCACGCTCTTCGCAGCGCTCCAACAAGTCTCGGATGCTGAATTGCCGAGCACTCCTATTTGTTGCAGAAGTAGCCCGATCGTCAGGATGTGCGTAAACTTGGTCGCGTTCTCGCGCGTTCGAAGATCAATGCGCTCTGTTGGCCGTTCGGAATTCGCAGATCGCGGCACCTATCCTTATCGGCAACGCGCGTGCCCTGCGGCTCGCGCCTGCACTGCAGACTCGGATTGTACACATCCGCGGAATCTGGCCGCCAACTGTCGGCCAGCACGGCTAGTTTGCGAATTGAAGCTGCCACCAATCTAAGCGCACTGAGCGAATCACCCACGCCGGCGGCGCCGATCTTTGTGGTCAACTGGCGCCCGGAGACTATCAAGCAGTTGAAGCGGAACGCGGCCCATAGCCAGGTGCACAGCACACGTAGCCATCCTTTCCGATACCCGACCGTGGCTCGGAAACCATACTCTTGGATCGCCGGTCCGGATAACAGTGAGTCGACCGTGAAAAATCTCCCAAGCCATTGAACGGGAGTCGATTTTCCGATCGAAGCGGCATTTGAGATTGCAAGCTTTTGGGGTTTGAAGTCTTAGAAGCTTGCAGTTTGAATTTTGGTTTCCCTCGAATCGCGAGGCGTGATTCCGTGGTGGCATCGGAGGGGACGATGCGACCGAAGGAACGACGCGACACCGGACAGACCGATCTTCTGCGCTCGCGGCTGGACGCGATCATCGACATGGGCCACCCGCTGGTGAAGCTGGCGCGCACATCGACTGGTCATTCCTCGAAGAGCGATTTGGCGCGGTCTACGAGGACGCGCCAGGCCGGCCGCCGTTGCCGACGCGGCTGATGGCGGGGGTTGCCATTCTCAAGCACACCTACGACCTCTCCGATGAAGTGTTGTGCGAGCGCTGGGTGGAGAACCCGTATTACCAGTTCTTCTGCGGCGAGGAGTTCTTCCAGCATCGGCTGGTGTTCGACCGCTCCTCGCTGACGCGCTGGCGCCAGCGCATGGGCGAGGGGAAGCTGCAGGCCCTGCTGCAAGAGAGCCTTGCGGTTGCCACCAAGACCAAGTGCGGCGCGGCGATCAAAGTGAGGGGCAGCGTCAATCAGGCAATCTGGGTGGGAAGACGTATTGCCGCATGTAGCTGTGTTCCCGATACACCGATTGTTGCCTCACCTATTTTGCTCCCTAGCCAGGAGGCCGGTCGCACAACTGGTCGGCATTGCGAGCGCGCCGCTGTCGCGCTCGGTCCTCGACCGAGCGCTTGCAAAGCCAACAGACCGGTGATCGGGCGTGGTCAAGGCTGCCAGCCGCCAAAGGCGGTGGCGCATCGCGCCAGCCTTGAGCACGGTCGATCGCCGGTCCACTTCACACCACCATGCCTCCGTCGAGCAGTGGAGGACTTTCCGGTGATGCGACGATCACATCGGTTTGTGCCGCGTTTTGCCCGGGACCAAACAACAGTGCGCTTGTTTGCTCGCTGCGCCACAATTTGAGACGACGTTGCAGAGTTCGGAGCACCTTGCTCGGGTAGACCTGGGTATTCTGCCTGAAGCTTGGAGAGGAGTTCGCTGCTGGTCCGCCACGGCTCCGCCTCGAACCATTCGCGCAGCTGTGGCGTGGCTTTGACGAGCGGATCGGGACGTCGTCGCTCTCGCTTCGGCTTCGCAATTGGCCTGTCGGTCGGGCGTCCCGCTCCTTCTTTCCACGCTATTCGCAAGCTCGACAAGAACTGTTCAATCGGTGGCGCCGCAGTTGGCTGGCTTGCCGGAGCGGCGTCGGCGAGACTAGCCAAGTGCTCCTGCGCGGCTCGAATATCGCGCAGTAAGGCGACCGAATCCAAACCCGCATAGATTTCATTGACGCGGGCGCGGACGGCAACGGGTGTTCTTGCTTCGGCAACCAGCCGCTGATGTGGGGGTCGCGGGGGCGCTGTACGTTTTGCGGACCCGCGCTCCGTCGCGCTCCTTTCGTATCAATTTGAACGACGGCTGGAAAAAGTTCACGAACAAGCGGGTCGAACGGTAAAGCTGAGCCAGCAGCAGCCGCTTCAAGCCCCTCGAATCGACGGTAGCCGAGCATTCGTCGGACCACCGCGGCCGTTCTTCTGCTCGACAAAGGCCTGATCGTTCTTGCGATAGGGGCGACAGCGCGTGAAGACGATACCAGCCTGCTCGCAATACACTTTCAAGGTCTCATTCATGGACACAGAGCCGTTGTCGGTGTCCAGACCCAGGAGCGCAAACGGCAGCTGTCTACGAAGTTCGGTCAGAACCCTGCTCAATAACTTAACTTCCGCGCACTAGAGCAGGTCCCGACCGGATTGAATCGTTTGGGATTCCCAAATCAGGCCGGTTCTGATTCAAGCTGCCTGCTGGCGAAGGAGGCCGGCGGGCATGGCGACATCTCTTTCGGTCGATCTTCGCAGGCGTGTGGTCGCTGCCGTTGAGGGCGGCATGTCGCGTCGAGAGGCTGCGGCGCACTTTCGCGTGGGCGTGTCGAGCGCGATCCGCTGGGTGGCGCAAGCGCGAGACGGGCGAGGTGACGCCGAAGCCGCAGGGCGGCGATCGAAGCGCCGGCCGAACGCATCCTCGCGCTGATTGCGGTCAAGCCCGACAGCACGTTGGAGGAGATGAAGGCGGCGCTCGCGGCCGATGGATACGCCTTCAGCGTCTCCGCGTTGTCGCGCTTCTTCCAGCGCCGGAAGATCACGCTCAAAAAAAGACCGCGCACGCCGCCGAGCAGGAGCGGCCGGACATCGTGAAGAGGCGGGAGGAATGGTTCGACGGCCAGATCGACCTCGATCCTGACAAGCTCGTCTTCATCGACGAGACATGGGCGTCGACCAATATGGCGCGTACTCGCGGGTGGGCGCCCCGCGGCGAGCGGCTGCGTGCCTCCATCCCGCACGGCCACTGGAAGACGACGACCTTCGTCGCCGGCCTGCGCCTGTCGGGCATGGTCGCGCCGATGGTTCTCGATGGGCCGATCAACGGGCGAGCGTTCCAGGCCTATGTCGATCAGGTTCTCGTTCCAGAATTGCGGAAAGGCGATATTGTCGTCATGGACATGTGTGGACGCCCCCGTTGGTGCAAGAAGAATCTTTCGAAGAGCACGGAGCGTGGTCGGGTGCTGACATGTGTCCGGCCTTTTGCTGCGGCTGTCACATGCCGCCGGCCCGTATGGGAGTTCGCGGAGCGGGTCCAATTCAACCTCGCGTGCTCGAGGCGCGTATCCATGATCTGGTTTTCCCGATCCCGTCTCGTTGACAGTTGCGCCATACCTCTCCGGTTGACCTTCTCACACTCTCAAGGCCCTGCCGCGGAACTACTTCGCCGCAGCCGGAGCCCGATAGGTTCCGCCTCTCGCCATCAATGCCCAGACGATGCGTGCCATCTTGTTGGCGAGGGCGACGATCACCAGCATGGGCGGCTTGCGGGCAAGCATGCGCGCAAGCCAAGGATCGGCGGTCGAGCCTTTGCGCATTGCCCAGCGCACGGCCGCGCTCGCGCCGATGATCAGCAGTCGGCGTAGGGTTCGTTCGCCCATGCGGGATGTCTCGCCGAGCTTCTGCTTTCCGCCGGTGGAGCGCTGCAGCGGGGTGAGCCCCAGCCACGCCACAAAGTCGCGTCCCCTCTTGAAGGCCTGAGCCATCGGCGCCAGGGCAACGAGCGCCGTCGCCGTGATCGGCCCGATTCCCGGGATCGTCATCAACCGCTTCGCTTCGGCATCCTCCCTGGCGCGCCGGGCGAGCTCACGGTCGAGCAGCGCCACCCTCTCGTCCAGTGATCGCAACTGCTCCACGAGCAGGCGCAGGATCGGTCGGGCCAGCTCAGGAATGTCGGTGTCACGGTCCTCGATCGCCGACACGAGTTTGGCAACATGGGACGGGCCTTGCGCCGCTACCATCCCGAATTCGGCCAGATGGCCGCGGATCGCATTGATGGTCTGAGTGCGCTGACGCACCAGGAGGTCGCGGGCGCGAAACACAACGGCCGCCGCCTGCTGCTCCGCGCTCTTCACCGCCACGAAACGCATGGTCGGCCGCTGGACGGCTTCGCAGATCGCTTCCGCATCGGCGGCATCATTCTTCTGCCGCTTCACGAAAGGCTTTACATAGTCTGGCGCAATCAGTCGCACCTCATGCCCCAGCCTCGCGATTTCGCGCGCCCAGTAATGGCTGCTGGCGCAGGTCTCCATGGCGACCGTGCAAGCCGGCTGCGCGGCAAGAAATTTGCGCACTTGGTCCCGGCGCAGCTTCTTGCGGAAAAGCACGGCTCCTGATGCATCCGCGCCGTGCATCTGGAACACATTCTTCGCCAGATCCAACCCGATTATGCTAACTTCCGACATGGACGCCTCCGTTCAAGTGATGGTCAACGACACCACTTTGGCACAGCGATGCCGTGAGGGGGCGTCCACCCCATCAACCTCGGCAGCCATAAGGGCGCGAGCGTGCGCGCGGCGATCGAGGCTGCCGGCGCAAAGCTCCTCTATCTCCCGCCCTACAGCCCGACTTCAATCCGATCGAGAACGCCTTCTCCAAGTTGAAAGCGCTGCTGCGCGCCGCCGCCCAGCGCACCGTCGAAGGCCTGTGGAGCGCAATCGGACGCTGCCTCGACCGCTTCACGCCGCGCGAATGCGCCAACTACTTCGAAGCCGCTGGATACGAGCCAACCTGATCGGGAACCGCTCTAGAAGTGGCGCGGGAACTGGATCGGCTCGTGATTGAACGCGGCAAGCCGAAGATGGTGGTCAGCGACAACGCAGCGAGCTGACGAGCAACGCTATCCTGACATGGGCGGATCAGAGCCGGGTGGCATGGCACTACATTGCACCGGGCAAGCCCATGCAGAACGCCTTCATCGCGAGCTTCACATTTTGGCAGCACTTTGGATAACGGTCGGGTGCGTTCAATACGGCCTGTTAGTGCGACTGATACCATGGCCGCTGGCCCTGATGAAGATCGCGGATCGAGGCCTCATTAACGGGTCGCGCTTGTTGCGCTTAAAACTCTTCGGGCTTTCTCGATCCCCAGCTCCGCCGGTTTCCATCATGCTGTCATTTGCCCTCACACCTTAAGGTGGCCAGGATACGCGGCAGCTCAAGCCGCGCGCTTAGGCCGATAGAATTCCCCGGTCGTCATCATCGCCCAGACGATCCGGGCCAACTTGTTGGCAACGGCGATAGCGACGACCATGGGCCGACGTCGTTCAAGCAGAGCTTCGATCCAGCCACCTCCGACCCGGGAGCGGGCCTTTGGGTACCGAACGACGTTGCGTGCCCCGATGACAAGAAAGTGTCTGAGATAGGAATCGCCCCGTTTCGTTATGCGGCCGAGCCGGTCCTTCCCGCCGCTGGAATTCTGCTTAGGCGTCAGGCCCAGCCAGGCCTCGAACTCTCGCCCCCGAGCGGAACATGGTCGGGTCCGGCACGGTCGCGGCGAGGGCCGTGGCGGTTATGGGACCAATGCCGGGAATCGAGGAAGGCAACTTCGCCATCGGATTTTCTCTCTGGATGTCAGCCAGCTTACGCTCGATGGCCTCGACCTGCCGGTCCAATTCCTGCAGTTGGTTCACAAGAACAGTCAGTGCCATGCGGGCATGGGCAGGTAGCGTCAGCTCCTCGTCATCCAACAAGTCCACCAGACCATCCACCCTTTGCCGGCCCTGTCCGACAATGATTCCGAACTCAGCAAAGTGAGCTCGGATAGCGCAAGACGCCATGGTTCTCTGGCGCACCAGCAGGCCTCTTGCGCGATGAAGCATTAGAAGCCTTGGTTCTCGACACTCTTGATTGGAACGAACCGAATATTGGGGCGGGTGACCGCTTCGCAGATCGCGGCCGCGTCAGCGGCGGCGTCGTTCTTGGCTCCTCGTCGCACGTAAGGTTTTACATAGGCCGGCGGAATTAATCTCACATCGCCGGCGGCACGCCAAGCCATCGTCGCCCTCGTTCCTCGACCGTCATCTCTGCGATGCCTACACTGCAGAAGACGCATCCGTAAAAGCCCCAGCGAATAAATCCTGCCAAAGTAGTGCTAACCTAGGATTTTCGAAGCCATGCATTTGGAGCACAAGTAAAATTGCTTCCAAACGCGTCGGTATAATAAGTATCGACAAGAAATCCTGATTGCTCGACTAACTGCAAGCCATCAATAATCTCTTTATCTGCCTTCATGGGATCGTCTTCGAAGACATAGTAATCGCCCGACACGAGGAAGCGGCTCAAGTAAGAAAATATCGAAAATATTTGTACGTGCGCGTCGTCGATCACCAGCCAAGGATGGGGCAGCCTTATCAGCAGATGTTCATCGAAGGCCGCGACGTTCGAAAGATCAACCTGATGAAAGGTAAGAAGGGGATGCTTTGCATCTACATGGATACATTTGGTGTTCAGATCAAAGGAGTGAACTTCACCTGGTTTCTCACAAAGCACCGACATTTGATCAGCAAACCACAGGCCGCTGCCACCTTGAAGCGAACCGAGCTCTAGAATTGTCCTCGGCTGAAGTTCCCAAATAAGCCTCGTATACAGAGCCAAATCAAAAGGGGTCTTGACATTTATTAACCCTTTGTACGTCAGCGCCAAAGCTCCAACTTTTGTCGAGTAGCTGGGAAAAAGCTTTGCGTGAAGAAACGACTTCCATCCTCGTGCCGATGGCTTTGCAAAGCGATCGGAACAGTCAGCATTCGCAACGCTACTCAGTTCAATGGCCCAATTAAGATTTCCACCCGGCCTTGTTTGATCCGGGTAGTTCTTGCGGGCAGCCTCCCAAAAAGCTCTGTATCCGTAAGCGAGTTTCATAGGTCTATCTCCATACTGCGCTCTCTAAGGGCAGCTCAGATCGGTCCCCTAGTTCAAACCAACTAACCACTGGCTACCTCGCTTGGACAGCTACCGAATCAAATAGGGCCTAGGTCTTTAGTCCCACGACCTAGCTAGCTAATCTGAATGAGTGTGCGTCGGGAGGCCGCAAGGAATAGATGGTGAGAGTCCATTACGATGAAGGAGTAGCGACCCACATCGGCCCCAAGCCGTTCGGCAGCGTCCGTGAGGGCGCTGGCGAAGCGTCGGCAGGGGAGCATGCAGGCCAGCCATTGAGCCGCGAAAGAAGATTGTCCCGGGAGTCGACGCTGTACTCAGAGCGGAAGGCGACGCGGACGGGTGCGATAACGCGAGCACCTGGACGTCCCGGCGTGGTCGTAGACCCTGGCATGTATGGACGTTCCTTGCGCGGAAACCGGGAGATCTCGAGTCTGACCGGGGGACGGTCCGGCCGCCCCGGCCCGCACCGGGAAAGCGAGGAGCTGTAGCCGGTGATGCACGGACACGAGAAGTCAGACCCCCGTCATACTAGCAACGAAGCTGACGAACAAAGCCGGGTTACCGGCGGCGGAGTCGGTGGAGCGAAGGACGGGGGCCAAGGGGAACGCGAACCAGCTCAGCACGCGCCGGGCGCAGGACCGGGAAAGCGTGTCACAGGCGTTGGAGCGCGTACGCCAAGCCGCAAGGCAAAGGAAGAAGGAACGGTTCACCGCGCTCTACCACCATCTCAGCCTGCCTATGCTCAGGACGGCGTTCTTCGCACTTAAGCGGGAGGCCGCGCCTGGAGTGGATGGGTGACGTGGCGGGACTACGAGGCCGATCTCGATCGCAAGCTCGCAGATCTGCACGCACGGGTCCATCGGGGAGCGTACCGGGCGCAACCAAGCCGCCGCCGGTATATTCCGAAGGCGGATGGCAGACAGCGCCCACTCGCAGTGGCTGCCCTGGAAGACAAGGTCGTCCAACGCGCAACTGCTGCCGTGCTGAACGCGATCTTCGAGGAGGACTTCCTCGGATACAGCTATGGTTTCCGGCCGGGGGCGCGGCCAGCATGATGCGCTGGACGCCTTGGTTGTCGGGATCAACAGGACGAAGGTGAACTACATCCTGGACGCCGACATTCGGTCGTTCTTCGATCGTGTCAGTCAATCCTGGCTGGTTCGCTTCGTTGAACATCGGGTCGGCGACCAGCGCATCATCGGCCTGATCCAGAAATAGCTCAAAACGGGCGTTCTTGAAGACGGGATCGTCACGACCAATGATAAGGGAACGGGCCAAGGCTCGGTGATCTCGCCGCTCCTTGCCAACGTCTACCTTCATCTTGTGTTCGATCTCTGGGCCGAGCGCTGGCGACGGCGCGACGCTACGGGCGATATGATCATCGTGCGCTTCGCCGACGACATCGGCGTCGGCTTCGAACATGAGGACGACGCCCGTCCCTTCTTGGATGCGATGCGAACGCGACTGCAGGAGTTCGCATTGTCGCTTCATCCGGAAAAGACCCGCCTGATCGAGTTTGGCCGCCGTGCTGCGACCAACCGCCAACGGCGCGGGATCGGCAAACCGGAAACCTTCAATTTCCTCGGGTTCAGCTTCATCTGCGGCACATCGCGCCGAGGCGGCTTCCTGCTCAAGCGGAAGTCGCGGCACGACCGCATACAAGCGAAACTCAGCGAGATTAAGGATGAGATGCGACGACGGCGCATCAGCCGATCCCCGACCAGGGGAAATGGCTGAGGCAAGTCGTCACCGGCTTCTTCGCCTACCATGCCGTGCCGACGAATGGGCGCGTGCTGGAGGCGTTCCGCTACCACATCATCGACCTATGGCGGCGCTCGCTGAGGCGACGCAGCCAGAAGGACCACCTGACTTGGGCGCGGATCACGAAGCTGTCGGATGACTGGCTCCCGAAAGCGAGGATCCTTCACCCCCGGGGCCAGAACAGCGCTTCGCCGTCAAGCACCCGAGGTGGGAGCCGGATGCGGGAAAGCTGCATGTCCGGATCTGTCCGGGGGGCGCTCAGCAATGAGCGTCCCTACCGGGATCATAAATTTCGATAGCTACCGTGGCACGGGTGATTATCGCCAATCCGTTGCAGGTGAAGGCGATCGCCCAGGCTCACGTGAAGACCGACAAGATCGATGCCGGCACGCTCGCCAGTCTGCAGGCGGCGGGGTACCTGCCGCAGATCTGGACGCCTGACGCGGAGACCGAACGCAAGCGTCGGCTGGTGGCGCGGCGCTACCAGGTCGTGCGGCATCGCACGCGGGGCTCAAGAACGATCCTGCACGCGCACCTGATCCCAAAGTGCCCGCATGCCGATCTTTTCAACACCCGCGGCCGGGCGTGGCTGGCCGCTCAACAGTTGCCGGACGATGAGCGCGCGGCCATCGATCGGCACGTCCGTGAGCTTGACCGTCTGGCGGAAGACCTGGCTCTGCTCGCCGCGAGATCGCGCAGG
>NZ_KI421483.1:0-142210 GCF_000472965.1 Bradyrhizobium murdochi
CCCGCCACCACCCCGCGCAGACTGTCGTTCCTGCTCAGCTGCGCGTAGATCAGCGCCACCAGATGATCCCAGCTCTTGAATGACTTGTCGTAGGCATCCCCGCCCAGACGATCCACAACTGTCTGAAACTGCCGCCGATTGATCGGTTCAAGGAGCCTTCCAAAAATGCTATCGCGAAATCGCATGCTCGGCCTTCTGTGTCTCGACAACCAGAAAAGGCCGATTTGCCTCGGTCTCGCCGAGCATGCACCGCGACATAGTGAATCATTCCCCGGACAGCCCTGCCGCAAGCGGGACAGGGAGCGCACCTTCTTCTTGGTCGCAATCAAATCTGATTTCATCATGTTCTAGCGCGGCGCCATGCGAAGCGCTGCATCGAGCCGCACCACTTCGCCGTTCAAATAGGGGTTGTCGATCATGTGCAGCGCCAGCGAGGCAAACTCGTCGGCCTGGCCGAGGCGGCGCGGGAACGGGATCGAGGCGGCAAGCGAATCCTGCGCTTCCTGCGGCAGGTTGGCGAGCAGCGGCGTGAGGAACAGGCCCGGCGCGATCGTCAGCACGCGAATGCCGAACTGCGCCAGTTCGCGCGCGATCGGCAGCGTCATGGCGACGATGCCGCCCTTGGAAGCCGAATAAGCCGACTGACCGATCTGGCCGTCATAGGCCGCGACCGAGGCGGTCGAGATCACCACGCCGCGCTCGCCGGTCGCAAGCGGCTCGAGCTTCGACATCGGAGCTGTCGCCAACCGCAGCATGTTGAACGAGCCGATCAGGTTGACCTTGATCACCTTATCGAAATCGCCGAGCGCCATCGGGCCGTCCTTGCCGATCACGCGCTTGGCGACGCCGATGCCGGCGCAGTTCACCAGTACGCGCGCCGGACCATGGGCCGCCGCCGCCTTGGCGATCGCGGCTTCCGCGGAGGCGGCATCGGAAACGTCGCAGATCAGGGCGACGCCGCCGATCTCGGCCGCGACGGCCTCTGCTAGGTTGGCGTTGAGATCGCAGACTGCAACCTTGGCGCCTTGCGCCGCGAGGCGGCGCGCGGTCGCCGCGCCCAATCCCGATGCGCCGCCGGTGACGATGGCGGCCTGGTCCTTCAACTGCATGGTGCTCTCCCTGACAAGCTTTGCGCGAATTCGGTTACGGCGTGATCACCTGCGCTGGTGGCACGGACGAATAGATCTCCTCGATCAGCGCACTGCGGTTCTCCAGAACAGCGCGCTGGTTAATCGAGCCCTTGTCGGTGACCTCGCCGCGATCGATCGACAGCGGCGTATCGAGCAGCACCGCGCGCGTGATCCGGGTCGACGATCCGGTTGCGTCCACAACGAGCTTCTTAAAGCGTTCGCGGAAGGCGGCGACGATCAGCGGATCGGACGCCGCGGTGGCCAGGTCGTCATGCGGAAGCGTTGGATTGATCAGGCGGCAACCGTCGAGGTCGAGCACCACCAGCGCCGATATTTCGTCGCGGTTGATGCCGGCAATGACGACGTCCCGCACCAGCGGCGCGCAGGCCGCGACGAAGCGCGCCCGTAACGGGCCGACGCTGACCCAGGTGCCGCTGGCAAGCTTGAAGTCCTCGCCGATGCGGCCGTCGAAATCGAAGCCGGCGCCGAAATTATCTGGATCGGCCGGCTTGAGCGCGTCGCCCATCTTGTAGAAGCCTTCCTCATCGAAGGACTTCGCCGTCATATCAGGCTGACGCCAATAGCCGGGCATCACGTTCGGGCCCTTGGCGCGAACCTCCAGCTTGCCATTATTGGGCACGAGTTTCGCATCATTACCCAACACCGGCAGCCCGACATGGCCGGAGCGGCTGGTCATCGGATTGACCGACATGAAGAACGGCGCGGTCTCGGTGGCGCCAAGGCCGGTCAGCATCGGCACGCGATAGCCGGTTTCCTGGACCGACAGTTCGTCGAGGCTGTTCCAGACGAAGGCCGACAGCGCAGCGCCCGAGAAGAACATCGCATGGAGCCGCGCAAAGAATTTTTTGCGCAAGGCTGCATCGTCGCGCAGATAGGGTAATAGCGATTCATAACCCTTGGGCACGTTGAAATAGACCGTCGGCGAAATCTCCTGGAGATTGCGCACGGTCTCTTCAATACCGCCGGGCATCGGCTTGCCTTCGTCGAGATACATCGAGCCGCCATTGTAGAGCGTCAGCCCGATATTGTGATTGCCGCCGAAGGTGTGATTCCACGGCAGCCAATCGACGATGACCGGCGGCTCGTCCTTCAGGAACGCCAGCGTCTCACGCAGCATCACCTGATTGGCGCAGATCATGCGCTGGGTGTTGATCACGGCCTTCGGGTTGCCGGTCGAGCCCGACGTTAGCAGGAATTTGGCGATCGTGTCCGGGCCGATCGCCTCATGCGCCGCGTCGAGGCGCGGATGCAATGGCGTCGCCATCAGATCCGCAAGCGTCGTGACATCACGGCCGGGCACCGCACCGCGCGAGGCGACAATCTCGGTCCCGAACGATACATTGGCGGCGAGCGCATCGGTGAATTTCGTCGCGTCGTCGACGAACACGAGGCCGGGAGTCAACAGCTTCATCAGATAGCTGAGCTTGCCGTAGTCGCGTGATACCAGCGAATAGGCCGGCGATACCGGACAGAAGGGAATGCCGGCATAGAACGCGCCGAACGCGACGAGCGCATGATCGACCGAGTTGCCGGACAGGATGACGACCGGCTTCTCGGCCGAAAGTCCGCGCGCCAGCAGCGCAGACGCAATGTGCCGCGATAACGTCAGGAGCTCTGCATAGGTGATCTGCCGCCAGCCCCGTGCCGAGTTGCGTTCCGCCATGAAGACCCGGTCAGGCGCCGCTGCGGCCCAATGATGCAGGCGGTCGGTGATGCGCACCGGATAGTCGCGCAACTGCGCTTTCGGACGCAGGTAGATGGTGCCGTCGTCGCGGCGCTCGACATGCACCGCGGGCGTGCCGAACGAGATCGGGCGCAGCGGATGATCGGCGCGCGCGGCTGAATCGGTCGAGGCGGACACGCTGGGCTTGGCGCTCATGTCAGGTCGGCTTCACCTTTGCGGTCTTGTGGTCGAGAAACGCGCGAATGCGGCGCTTGGCCTCTTTATCGCTCTGCGCCACGGTTGCCATCAAGGATTCCATCAGCAGGCCGGTTTGTGGATTGGCCTCCGCGATCATCGGCAGCGCCTGCAGCACGGCAAAATTGGTCAGCGGCGCGTTCGCCGCCACCCGTTCCGCCAGTTCCAGCGCCTTCGGCAGCGCGCCGTCGGCCTCCGTGAGATATTGCGAGAAACCATAAGACGAGCCCTCGGTCGCCGAGTAGACGCGACCGGTGAGCATCATGTCGATCATCCGCGCCACCCCGATCAGCCGCGGCAGCCGCACCGATCCGCCGCCGCCGACGAAAATGCCGCGCTGGCCTTCGGGCAGCGCGAAATAGGCTGATGGTTCGGCAACGCGGATATGGGCGGCGCAGGCCAGCTCCAGCCCGCCGCCGATCACCGCGCCCTTTAGCGCCGCGATGACGGGAACGCGGCTATACTGGATGCGGTCGAACACCCGGTGCCACATCTGCGAATGGCGTAGGCCCTCGGTGGCGTCGTGCTCGGTCAGTTCGGACAGGTCAAGGCCGGAGGAGAAATGGTCGCCGACGCCATGGATGACCACCGCGCCTGTGCCATCAGGCAGATTGGAGAAGCAATCCTGGATCGCAAGGATGATGCCGTCGTTGAGCGCATTGCGCTTGGCCGGACGGTTAAGCCCCACGGTCAGCACCGCGCCCTTCTGCTCGATCTTGAGCAGGTCGGATTGACCCGCAGCGGCGGTGGAGGCGTTTCCCATGAGCGACTTTAGGTCCTGCGCAGAATAGTTATGTTTTATAACGATTTTGCTGGGCGGGAGTCAAGGCGGCTGACGCGATCACGACACTGCCGTCGTCCCTGCGAAAGCAGGGACCCATAACCACCGCTGCTGATCGTTGAGGGAAAGTCGTCGACCATCCCCGCAAGACAGCATCCGCCGCGGCGTATGGGTCCCTGCGTTCGCAGGGACGACGGGGATGGAGATAGTCGCGCTACAAAATATGACTCCGCGATCTCGCGACGCGTTGCGCCCGAGGTTTGCCCTCAACTTCCCGCCCTCTCGTTCAGAGGGCGCAGGGAAGACCGGGTGCGCGCCGCACCCGCGGTCTCGTGTGCAATTGCGCATAGAAAGAACGCACACGAGCATACAGGTACAGCGGGAGCATCCCGGCCTTCCCTGCGCAATGGCTTTACGGCTTACTTCGTGCTCTTCCCGGAGAACGGCTCTTTTGCCTCCGTCGCTGCGCAAATGGCTTCACGCAACTTAACGCCAGCACCGCGGCGCCCGAACCACACGACTTCGCCGTACGCTTCCGGCGCGCAACGTCTATCACGCCATCTGCGTCCATCGCATCTCACCGCGCATTCGTGACGTGGCCGACGCCCCTCATCTGCCGTGAGACAGGCGGAGTTATGCGACTGATTTAGGTGAGAACGAAAGCGGAATATTTTTGATTCCTGGACTTGACATGATTTCTGAAAATCAGAAGTGATTTGCCCGCGGGCAGCCACAGACAAAGTCACAGCGTGCCCACCATCAAGCAGCGCACACGACGATCGATGGTGGGCACGTCGCTAGCGCTCCTTTGCCCACCCTACAACTGCGATGTCTGCGAGCTCACCCTCCCCTGGAGGGGGAGGGTCGCCGCGGCTCAAAAGCCTCACAACACCTGATGCACGTCGATGACGACGTGGTCGGGGTGGCGGGCGGCGGAGGCGATGAAGAGGTTTTGCATCAGCCGGTGATATTTCTCTGCGCCCGTCTCGAATCTCGGCACGGTGCGGAAATAGATCAGTTTTGGATCGACCGGCTCGCCGCGCTTGAGCTTCTGTAGCAGTTCGACCGGGCCGAAGCGCAGGCCCTTGTTCTCGACATAGACCACCGCGCCGTCGTCGGTCTCGAAGGCGTACTTTGCTTCCAGCTCGATCAGCTCGTTCGGGCGGATGATCTGGAAGTCGGCGCCAAAGGCGCAGACCTTGCCGTTGATTTCGCCCTTCACCTCGCCGCCGATGATCGGAATGATCCGGCGCACGCCGGTGCCGATCTCGCCGGCCGAGGTCACCTCGCCGATCCGCACGGTGATGGTGAAGACGTATCTGGTCTCAAGCTGCGGGGTCATCGGATCACCCTATTTTTACTGCGTCATAGCCGCTCACATCCCTCATCCTGAGGAGCCGCGGAGCGGCGTCTCGAAGGATGTAGGCCACAGACGGGGCCTCATGGTTCGAGACGCGCTTCGCGCTCCTCACCATGAGGGAGACGCAGCACGACTATCCGGCCATGCGCTGCGGCAGCCACAGTGCCAGCAGAGGAAATGCGATCAGGATCACCAGCCGGATCAAGTCCGTCACCACGAAGGGCATCACGCCACGGAAGATCGTGGAGAACGACACGTCCTTGACGACGCTCTTGATGACAAAGACATTCATGCCGATCGGCGGAGAGATCAGGCCAAGTTCGACCGTCATCACGATGATGACACCGAACCAGATCGGATCAAAACCGAGATGCACGATCACCGGAAAGATGATCGGCACCGTCAGGATGATCATGGCCATGGCATCCATCAGGCAGCCCAGCACCAGATACATCACCATGATCAGCGCCAGAATGCCGTAGGGACCGAGCCCGAGGCCGGTGAGCAGCTCGGTGACCTTCTGCGGGGTCTGCGTCACCGTCAGGAAATAGCCGAAGATGAGCGCGCCGATCAGCACGGTGAACACCGCGGCTGCGGTGCGGGTCGCCTGCAGTAACGAACCCAGGATCTTTTCCTTGTCCAGCCTTCCCGTCAGTATGCCAATCAGGAACGCACCGGTGGCGCCGACGCCGCCTGCCTCCGTCGGCGTAAAGCGCGGCAGAAATGGCAGGCCGTACAGCCCACCGATCACGAAGATGAACAGCAGCACCGGCGCCCAGATGTTCTTCAGGCCGGCCAAGCGCTCACGCCATTTGGTTTGCGGACCCGCCGGCAGGAAGTCCGGCCGGAACCAGCCGATCAGCGAAATCGTAAGCATGTACATCGCAATGGCGAGCAGGCCGGGGATGATGCCGGCGATGAACAGCTTGCCGATGTCCTGCTCGGTGATGATGCCGTAGACGGCGAGCACCGTCGATGGCGGCAACATGGCGCCTAACGTGCCGCCGGCCGCGATCACGCCGGTTGCAAAGGATTGCGGATAGCCATAGCGCCGCATTTCCGGATAGGCGACGGCCGAGAACGTCGCGGCGGTCGCCACTGACGAGCCGCAGATTGCGGCAAAACCGCCGCAGGCCCCGACGGTAGCAATGCCAAGCCCGCCGCGCAGATGCCCGACAAAGCCGTTGGCGGCGCGGAACAGTTCGCGGCTCATGCCGGAATTGCTGACGAACGCGCCCATCAAGAGGAACATCGGAATCACGCCGAAGGTGTAGTCGGTCACCGTGCGCATCGAGGTCTGGCCGACCATCTTGAGCGCCGGCGTGAAGCCGACCAGATAACCGAAGCCGCAGACGCCGACGAGGCCCATCGCCATGCCGACCGGCACGCGCAGCAGCATCAGCACGAAGAGCGCGACAAATCCCAGGACCGCGACGGTATCGGTGGTCATCCCGCCCTACTCCACGGTCTTGATCTTGGCGTCATGGATGTCTTCCGGATGGAAGACCAGACGCCAGGTGCGGATCGCGATCAGAAGCACCGCGGCGGCGTCGCCTGCCCAGGCGATCGCGAAGAACGGCCAGGTTGGCATATGCACTTCATACGTCAGGACGTTATCGTTGTAGGTGCCGCGCACCTTGTCGAACAGGGTATAGGTCTGCACGGTGACGACGAACAGCAGCACCAGTGTTGCGAACACGTCGATGATGCGCTGGTATCTCGGGCCGACATTGGCCCAGATCAGATCGACCGTGATATGGCCGCCGCGATAGCTGGTGGCCGCGATGCCCCAGAAGATCAGGATGCCGAGCAGCATGCGCCCGATGTCGAAGGAATCGGGGATCGCATAGTTGAAGGTGTTGCGCAGCAGGACGCCGATGAAGATGTTGAGCGCAACGATGCCGACAAAGCCGGCCGCGATCCATTCGATCGTGTCAATGAAACGATCCATCCACGCGCGATTCATGTCCGCTCCGAACGGCTGGCAATGGCAGGGAGGAGGCGGCGGCAGGAGATCCCTGCCGCCGGCAAGAGCGCTTGCGTTCTACTGCGCGAGCGCGTTGTACTTGGTGAGCGAGGCCTTGAGCTCGGCCAACGCCGCGTCCGGGTCGCCGCCATTCTTCTTGACGCTCTCGCCCCAGGTCTTGACCAGCGGCTCGGCCGCCTTCTTCCATTGCGCGGTCTGCTCCGGCGTCAGCTTATAGACCTCGTGACCCGACATCGCCTTGATCTTCTCGACGCCGGCATCCTCATACTTGCCCCAGGGTTCGCCGACGCGGCCGGCGGCTTCCGTGTTGCAATTGTTGTCGATCGCCTTCTTTTGCTTGTCGGACATCTGGTTGTACTTGTCCTTGTTCATCACGAAGGCAAAGGTCGTGACGTAGATCGGCGCTTCGATGTGATACTTCGTCACCTTGTCGATGCCGAACAGCACGACCGACCCCCACGGGAAGGTAACGGAGTCGGCGACGCCGCGTTCGATGATGTCGCGGACCTCAGGCGCCGAGGACTGCACGTTGGTGCCGCCGAGCTGGGTGACGAAATTCGCCATGGTGGCGTGGGCGGGCCGGACCTTCATGCCCTTGATGTCATCGGGCGTGACGATTTTCTTCGTCCGGGAATGGAAAGTCGACGGCGAATGGATGAAGGCCAGGCAGAACTTGACGTCCTTCATCTCCTTCTCGGCATATTTGCGATACCAGGCGTCGAGCGCCATCGAGCCGCCCTTGGCGTCCGACATCAGGAAGGGCAATTCACCGGCGCCGATCAGTGGAAACCGCCCCGGCTGATAGCCCGGGTTGATGTAGGTGACATCGGCGATGCCGTCGCGCGCCATGTCGTAATGATCGAATGCCTTGCCGAGCTGCTGCGCCGGGAACACCTTGGACTTGATGGTGCCGCCGGATTCCTTCTCGACCGCCGCACCCCATTCCTCCAGCGCCTTCTGCAGCGGATGCGAGGCCGGCACCCAATGCGACAGCTTCAGTTCGAAGGTTTTTTCCTGCGCCAGCGCAGGCGTCACGCTGGCGGCCAGCAGCATCGCCAGAAATGCTTTCCTCATCGGCATCCTCTCCCTCGGCACGCGGGCTGTTCGATCGCCCGACCCTGTTAATTAACATGTTATCTAACTCGCCCGCCTTTTCAAGGCGAACGTTCAGCCGCGGCGTCTCCTCTTCCCCTGGTCGCCACGTGCACCGCCGCGAAGTACATTGATACTGTTTCGCGCCAATGTCCTTTGCCAAAACCGTTATATGATATAACTACCATTGCAAGATAACTACCATTGCAAGCCTGGGGGCAACCGCCGGCTTGAAACCTATAATACCGGGAGGAGCGGGTATTGAGGACAAAAGTCGCAATCATAGGTGCAGGTCCGGCAGGATTGTTGCTTGGGCAACTACTTCACCGCTACGGCGTCGATAACGTCATTCTCGAGCGCCAGACAGGCGAATATGTGCTCGGCCGCATCCGCGCCGGCCTGCTCGAGGAAGGCACGGTGGCGCTGCTCGACGAGGTCGGCGCCGGTGAGCGCGCCCATCGCGAGGGGCTGGTCCACCACGGTCTCGAACTCGCGTTCAGCGGCGCGCGGCACCGCATCGACTTGCACGGCGCCACCGGCAAGACCGTCATGATCTACGGCCAGACCGAGGTGACGCTCGACCTGATGAACGCGCGCAAGGCGGCCGGCCTCACCACCATCTACCAGGCCGCCGACGTCAAACCGCTCGATTTCGATACCGACCGCCCGCGCGTCAGCTACGTCAAGGACGGCGTCACCCACGAGATCGAATGCGACTTCATCGCCGGCTGCGACGGCTTTCATGGCGTCAGCCGCGCCAGCGTAAAGCCGTCCGCGATCCAGACCTTTGAACGGATCTATCCATTCGGCTGGCTCGGCATCCTCTCGGAGACGCCGCCGGTCAGCCCCGAGCTGATCTACTCGAACCATGCGCGCGGGTTCGCGCTCTGCACCATGCGCTCGACCCGGCGCAGCCGCTATTACGTGCAGTGTTCGCTCGACGATCATATCGACCAGTGGCCGGACGACCGCTTCTGGGACGAGCTGAAGCGCCGGATCGATCAGAAGGCGGCCGACGAACTCGTCACCGGCCCCTCGATCGAAAAAAGCATCGCACCGCTGCGCAGTTTCGTCGCCGAGCCGATGCGGTTCGGCCGGATGTTTTTGGCCGGCGACGCCTCCCACATCGTACCGCCGACCGGCGCCAAGGGCCTGAACCTCGCCGCCAGCGACGTGCATTACCTCTCGCAGGCGCTGCGCGAATATTACGACGAGAAATCCTCCGCCGGCATCGATGGCTATTCGGCGAAGGCCTTGTCGCGCGTCTGGAAGGCCGTGCGCTTCTCCTGGTGGATGACCTCGATGCTGCACAAATTCCCGGACCAGGGCGAATTCGGCGCACGGATTCAGCTCGCCGAGCTGGACTACGTCGTCAATTCGAAGGCAGCGTCCGCGTCGCTGTCGGAGAATTATGTCGGGCTGCCTTTTTAGACCAATCGTAGGGCTGCCGTTTTGATCCAACTTGTAGGGTGGGCAAAGGCGCTCTTCGCGCCGTGCCCACCATCAGGCGCTCCGCATAAAATGGTGGGCACGCTGCGCTTTGCCCACCCTACGGTCGCTTCGCCGTCATGCCATTTCAAACGCCTGTCGAAATCCCGTTTAAAACTTTGTAGGCGGTGACTTCGCAAGTGCGTTGCGTTCAATGATGGGAGAAATCATTACGCAGCGAGTTGCACATGACAGCCACCGACATTCCCCAAGGCTTCGAACCGCACACCCGCAAGAGCCCGCTTACCGATCCATGGGAGCCGCTCTATTCGAAGCGGACCGACAAGGCTGTCATCATCGGCTTGCGGCTAGCCAAACCGCACACCAACGCCCGCGGCATGATCCATGGCGGGCTTATCGCAGCGCTTGCCGACGGCGCCATGGGCCATAGCTGCGCCCATGTGATGGGCGGGGTACCGTCACTGGTGACGATCAGCCTCGCGGTCGATTTCGTCGGCACCGCGGAGGTCGGGCAGTGGCTCGCGGTCGAAAGCGAGGTGGTCAAGACCGGCAAGACGATCTGCTTCGCGCAGAGCCTGATCAAGGCCGACGACGCCGTGATCGCGCGGGCCAATGCGACGTTTCGCGTGGTGCCGAAGAAGGCATGATGTCATTCCGGGATGGTGCGCCAGCACCAGACCCGGAATGACATTACTACCCGAAATGCCAGTCGGCGATTTCGGTCACGAGATCGACGAAGGTGCGGACCTTGGCCGAGAGCAGCCGCGAGGTCGGATAGACGATGTGGATCGGCATCGCGGGCTGTTCGAACGGCGCGAGCACGATTCGGAGACGCCGCGCTTTCAGCGATTCGGCGGCCTGATAGGCCATCACCCGCGTCAGCCCGCCGTCCTGCTCGGCATACTGGATCGCAGCATCCGAGCTGTTGGTGGCAAAGCGCGGCGTGCTGGCGACGCGGATCTCGCGGCCGTCCTCAACGAAACGCCAGTCGAGCGCCGCCGTCATGGCGCCGAATTGGATCGTGTCATGCGCGGAGATGTCCCGTGGCCGCTGCGGCTCGCCGCGCGCCCGGAGATAGCCGGGCGACGCCACCACGATCCGCCGCATTTCGCCGACATGGCGCGCCACCAGCGTCGAGTCGGGCAGATGGCCGATCCGGACGGCGAGATCGACGCCGTCCTCGACGAGGTTGATCATGCGGTCGGACAAACGGAGATCGACGCCGACGTCGGGATAGCGCTTCAGGTAGGCGGTCACGATTGCGCTGACGTGCAGCCGGCCGAACCCGACCGGCGCCGAGATGACGAGCTGCCCCTCGGGGCGCGTGCGCTCGCCCGCGACGGCGCCCTCGGCCTCCTCGACGTCGGCAAGGATCCGCCGCGCCCGCTCCAGATAGCGTGAGCCGGCGTCGGTCAGCGTCACCTGCCGCGTCGTCCGCTGCAGCAGCCGCGCGCCGAGACGATCCTCCAGCGCCGCAATCAGCCGCGTCACGCCCGATGGCGACAGGCCGAGCTTGCGCGCCGCCGGGGCAAATCCCCGCAGGTCGGCCACCGCAACAAAGGCCTGCATCGCATCGAGCCGGTCCATCCCATTATTGCATATCCAGCAATAGTGAAGTGTCAATTCCAAAGATTGTTCAAGCTACGGAAACATCCATCTTAAAGCCCGAAGGACGATCGTTTAGGCGGTCCACGGGAGGCTCAGATGTCTGACGTTCACACCTATTCCAGCGACGTCGCCTTCACCCCGGCGGTAAAAGCGATCCAGACACGCAAGGGCTCGCGCGAGGCCTATGCCAGCGTCGAGGCGCGCGGCGGCTGGCGCGTCGAGATCGACGAAAACCTCGCCGGCTTCCTGGCGGAAACCACGAGCTTCTATCTCGCGACCGCTTCGGCCGACGGCCAGCCTTACATCCAGCACCGCGGCGGGCCGAAGGGTTTTGTCAAAATCCTCGACAAGAACACCATCGCGTTCGCCGACTACAGCGGCAATCGGCAGTACATCAGCCAGGGCAATCTATCGGAGAATCCGAAGGCACATATTTTCGTGATGGACTATGCGCATCGCCGGCGCGTGAAGATCTGGGGCGAGGCGCGCGTGGTGGAGGACGATCCGGCGCTGACGAAATCGCTGATGCCGCACGGCTACAAAGCGCGGCCTGAGCAGGTCATCCTGTTCAAGATTGCGGCGTGGGACACCAACTGCCCGCAGCACATTCCGCAGAAGTTCGATGCCGCCGACGTCGCGCAGGCGTTGGCCGTGCGCGACGCCCGCATTGCCGAACTTGAGAGCGAGCTGGCCGCTTTGCAGAGCCAGCCCGCTCCGGCAGGCTAAAGCGTTTTCAAGCGAAGTGGTACCGGTTCGCGTGAAGAAAACGCGTCAAACAAAAAGCCGTAATCAGGCGGCTTGCTGCTGCACCGGCGCCCAGGCGAATTCCGGATAGTACAGCAGCATCATCCGGTCGACATAGGCGGTGAGATTGGCGAACTGCTCCGTCCGCTGCCGCAGCGCCGACTCGAAGAACGGCGTCAGGATTCCGGCGAGCGCGCCGAACGCGGTTGCGTCCATGCCGCAGGGTGTTTCGCCCATCAAGAACGGCTTGTCGCCGAGCTGGACCGACAGCGCAAACAGCGAGCGGGCGGCAAGATCGATGTCCTCGTCCGGGGCGTGGCGGCCGAGGCCGCTGAGCAGGTAGTTCTCGGCGACGCGGAACTGGGCGTCCTCGCGCATCTTCTCGCGTAAGTGCGCCGGTGCGCTGTCGAAGAAGTGCGCAGGGCCCTTGGCAAAATTGTCGCCGTCGACCCAGCGCGCGCCGACCAGCGCCCAATAGATATGATGCTCGATCATCCGCTCGAATGCCCAGGCCTGCGCCCGCGCCTGCAGGCTGAGCGGCGCATCGAAGTCGAAACCATACTTGGCCTCCAGATGCGCGCGAATGAAGGTGGAATCGGCGATCGTCTCGGCCTCATCGACGATGTACGGCAACTGTCCCTTGGGCGAAGCCGGCGGCTTGGCCTTCTCCTTGCGATAGGCAAGACCGGCCATCTTGAGCTGGACCTCGGTCTTGGTCACAAAGGGGCTGATCTCCGGCAGGCCGAAGCCGGCACCGAAGCCGTAGACGGTAATCATGCTGGTCTCCCGATCTCAAAAAACGCTGGCCGAGGCTAGCGCCCCCCTGCTGCCACCATGGTGTCAGCAGCAGCAGTGCCGGCCGCCGCCTTCCTCCCGCGGCGAACGGGTCTTGCGCACCCACGACGCAAGCTGCTCTTGCGCCAGGGCGCACGCGGCGATGAGCGACCGCCATGCCAGCTCAACCATCGCCCAGCGCAGGTCGGTGGTGACGCAGTGGATGGAAACGAGCTGTTCCAATGCAAATCGATGGGCATTCACGAGAGGTCCGCGGCTTTGCCGGAAGCCGAATTCGGTGAAAATCGTCATGGACAAGTTCCCTTTAATTGAGGTGTTGTCCCGATATACAAAACCCCTGCTGCCAACATGCTGTCAGCATCGCGGGCTATCGATCAGGAAAAGAGACGAGCCATGAGACGGGCCGACCGGCTGTTTCAAATCATTCAGGTGCTCCGGCGCACCCGGAAGCCTTTGACCGCAGACGCAATCGCGGCGGAGCTGGAGACTTCGAAGCGAACCATCTACCGCGACATAACGACCCTGATCGAACAGCGCGTGCCGATCCGCGGCGAAGCCGGCGTCGGCTACATCCTGGAAAAGGGATTCGACCTGCCGCCCTTGATGCTCACGCCAGATGAGATCGAGGCCTGCGTGCTCGGCGCGCAATGGGTGGTCGGCCACGCCGACCCTGCATTGGCGCGCGCCGCTCAGGACCTGATGGCGAAAGTCGCCGAGACCGTGCCGGAGCGCTTGCGGCCATTCGTGCTGGAGCCGGCCAGCCGCGCCCGGCGGGCCTGGAACCGGGAGCCCGACCGCATCGACATGGTGCGGACGCGGGCGCAGATCCACGACGGCAAGAAGATCACGCTGAATTATCGCGACGAGCATGGCCGCGACAGCCAGCGCACGATCTGGCCGATCGCGGTCGGCTATCACGAGGCGGTGCGGATACTGGCGGCATGGTGCGAACTGCGGAAGGATTTTCGCAGCTTCCGCACCGACCGCGTCGTCGACGCGGTCTATCACGACGAAAAATATCCGGAACGGCGCGATATCTTGCGGGCGAAATGGCGGCGGAGCCTGGTCTGGGAGGCGCCAAAGGATACTTGAGGCCGGTCGCTGGCCGTCGCCGCCATTCCGGGCTAAACGCTGAAACATGCAAGGAATCGCCGCCGACAACCAAAGCCCCTGCCAAGCCTGTGGCGCCTGCTGCAGCTACTCGCAGAACTGGCCGCGTTTCACCACCGAGGACGATGCGGCGCTCGACCTGATCCCGGAACAATTCGTCAACGAACGGCTGTCGGGAATGCGCTGCGACGGCGATCGCTGTTCGGCGCTGTCAGGCAAGGTTGGCGAAGCGACGTCGTGCCTGGTCTACGCGGTGCGGCCCGAGGTGTGCCGGACCTGCATGCCCGGTGACGTGGAATGCGCGATGGCGCGAAACCGGCACGGATTGCCGATACTTCCCGTCGCCCCTTCCTAGTGCGCAATTGCGCACGGGCGCAGGGACACATACCGCTGATCTATCGATAGAGCAGAACGGCTGTCGCTCGATAACCAACCAAGGCCGGTGGTTATGGGTCCCTGCGTTCGCAGGGACGACGGAGAGTTTGGGTGTTTGTTTACGCGGTCACGGCTTCGGCAAAATCTTCGTCGTCGATCTCGTCCTCGATCGGCTTGAAGGTCGAGAGCGGTTTGGTCGAAAGGGTGATCGGCTTGCGGCCGTTAGATGACGACGAGGCGGAACGCGCGGCGGGTTCGCGCGACAGCGCGTAGAGCGTGGAGCCGACCCGGCCGCCGAAATAGATCAACTCGCGTTCGGTGCAGCTCGCGGCGATGGCGATGGCCAGCGCGTGGAGGTGGCTGCGGCGGTAGCAGAACAGTGCCAGCATGGCGCGGACGTCTGATGAAACGCTTTCCACCAGCAGCGACAGCCCATGCGGATTGGCGCGATACATCTCGCCCAGCAGCTCGTCCCGGACCGGACAGAAATCGTTCTCGAAGGCGTCGCGGCTTGAAAACATTGCGGGTTCTCCCTATCCGGAAGATGCCGCGTAATTCTCTAATGAAGGGTTAACCACCTGCACCAGTAGTGTTCCGGAGCGCTTGCCAGTGGCGCATGAACCGGAATCAGAACGTGATTCGCGCCAACGTGGGTGCGCATTCCGAATTCGGAGAAGATTGGACTGATGCCGCCAGGCGGGATCAGTTCGCCGCCATGAAAATCGCCAGGCCGAAACCGGTGAGATGATGCAGCGCCTGATCGACGCCGATCAGCGTCCAGAACCACGGATGCTCGTTCTCGAGCGTCACGCCGAACCGGGAGGCGATGATCCCCTTGAGGCGGTCGACGGTGATGTGAATGAAGAAATCGATAAACGCGACGAACCAGAATCTCGGCGCGACGATCAGGATCAACGCCAGCGATACCGCGAGGTGCACGAGGCAATGCGCGAGCAGCGGCATCGCCCAGCCGGTCTTTTGATCCTTGCCGATCGCCATCCAGGAAGTTTGCAGCATGAAATCGGCAATGACGTGCTTCACCGTGAGAAGCAGCATCCATCCGATCAGCGCACCTACCGGGATCGAGGACGACATCGAAGGAAACAACAAAGCTGACGCCCTTTGGCTGGGACTGACGAGATGGCGAAAAACCGGGGCCTAGGCTGTCAGCGCAATGTTCTTGTCAAACCCGGACTATTCGAACGTTGCATTATTTATGACATCTCCCGCGGCGGAATGCACCTGTGGGTAGTCTGAAAATCGCACGGTGTGGCGGAACTGCGATACTGCGGCAACCTCGCGCAGCGTGGTCCCGGGGGTAAGGTTACCCGGCCGGCGCGGTTTGCAATCCCATGGGAGAGGGCTATCATCGGCCGGCGGGCAAAATTATCATCCTTTTGTATATATTTACGAATTCATTCGGACGGCCCGCGGCGCCAGCTCGGCCGGCGACACGTCCCTGATCCCCGGGTACGAGCCATGAGTGCTGAAGCCGCAACGCCGCATCCGAAAATGCCGCGTCGCCGCATGCGGGCCGTCAAAAGCAACCGGACCCAGATCCTGCTGTTTTCCATCCTGACGCTAGTCCTGACCGCCGCGGTGGTGTGGGGTGGCCGGACGCTGCTGCGCAATTCCGAGACGCTGGTATTTGCCGTCGGTGATACCAGCGGCCCGGAGGCGCGCTTCGCGGCCGGGCTGGCGACGGTGCTGAAGAACAACTCCTCTCGGCTGCGGCTCAAGATCGTGCCCAACGGCGACAATGCCAAGGCGTTGTCGCAGTTCGACCGCAAGGAAGCCCACCTTGCGATCTTGCGCACCGACGCCAGGATTCCGCCCCGCGCCCGCGCGCTGGCGATCCTCGAACACGACCTGCTGTTGCTGATCAGCCCGAACGGCAAGAAAATCAAATCCATCGCGGAGCTGAAGAAAAAGAAAATCGCCGTTGTCGCCGACAACGAGAGCGGGGCTGCGCTGGTACGCAACATTCTCGAGCTCTCCGACAACCCGGATGCGGCGGCGCGGGTCCAGATGGCTCCGCCGGGCGCGACCTTCGACCAATTGTTCGCCGCGGGTTTCGGCGCCGTGATCAAGATCGCGCACGCCTCGCAGATCGTAAAGGACAAGAGTTACGCGCAATATGCCAGACGCGGCAGCTTCACACTGAACGCGATCGATTCGGCGAAAGCGATCGCGAGGAAGTACCCGGCGATCTCGGAGGAGACGGTAGCGACCGGAATGCTGTCCGCCTCCCCCGCCGTCCCTGCGGAAGACGTTGAGACGATCGGGCTCGAATGGCTGCTGGTCGCCCAATCCAGGCTCTCGACCACCACCGTCGGCGATCTTGCGCGGATCATCTACGAGAACAAGGCCGAGCTTGCGCTACCCGACGGCTTCGCCTCCAAGATCGAGCCCGCAGAGACCGACAAGGACGCCTTCGTCGTGGCGCATCCGGGCGCTGCCGAATACATCAACGACGAAACCAAGTCCTTTGTCGAGCGCTACAGCGATTTGATGTATGTGGCGCTATTGGCGCTCAGCATCATCGGCTCCATCTTTGCCGCCATCTACGCCAAGGTCACCCGGATCGCACCGGAAAAGGCCAGCCAGCTCGCGACCGCGATTCTCGATATCGGCGAACGTGTCGAATACGCCAACTCGCTCGACGCGCTCGACGAACTGCAGGACGAGCTGGAAGCGATCCTGCGCGGCGTGGTGATCGGCTTGCGCGACGGCACCATCAGTAGCGATGGGCTGGATACCTTCAAGCTCGGCTATGAATTCGTGCGCGACGAAATCGGCCTGCGCCGCGAACATCTCAAGCGACATGCCGCGCATGATCATCCGCAGGACGACAAGGTCGTGGTCGTGAAGACCGCGCAGAGCGCGTAAGCTCGATCTCTTGTAGGGTGGGCAAAGGAGCGCTAGCGACGTGCCCACCGTCAGGACCTCGCGCATGGATAGATGGTGGGCACGTCGCTCACGCTCCTTCGCCCACCCTACACGTTAACGGACACCCGTGCCCTTATCTCGGCGATCTTGCGCTTGAGCGCGGTCTGCCGCGGGTCAGGCAACGCGGCGGCGCGCGCTTCGACTATCGCGCCGGCAAGATCTGACAAGGCCAGCACGCCATCGAAGGTCGGCTTGGCAAGCCCGTCGATGATCGCGTTCCAGTCCGCCATGCCCTGCCGATAGACGTCGCCATAGCCCTCGATCATGGTCGCGGTCTGGATGATCGTGGGCGCGGCCTGGGGCTGTTTGGTCAGGCTGCGGTCGATCATGTGCAGCCAGCGCTCGACCCAGACCCGCTCCTTGGCATAACGCACCGAAAGCAGCCGCCATCGCCGCAGCCCCGCCTCGATCTTGAGGCGGCGAATGCCAAAGCGACTTGCCGTACTAAAGCGGATCGAGACGCGCTTGTGCGTCCATCCCACCCACTCCAGCGCATCAAGCAGGTATTCGGCGATGACGGCGGGAAGCGCGCCGATCAGCTCTTCAAGCCGGAATTTTTTGACCTCGACGGACCCGGCCAACACACCGGGCGGGCCGTGCAGTTCGGCGAGCTTGATCTGCGCGATCCGGATCGGGTCCTGATAGCTCATGCGCACCGCCATCAGCCGCGCTATTTCGCCGAGCATCACGTCGTCGACGCCTCGTTTGCCGATGAACCGCCGCAGCCGGTCGACATAGAGGCGGGCGTAGCCCGGGCCCTGATAGTCGATGAGGAGATGGATGGCCTCGCTCGCCACCGCCATCACCGACTCCGGCAGTCCTTCGGGCAGGAATGGCGGCTCGTCGTCATCGTCGCCGATGAAATCGGCGAAGAGATAACGCAACGACGACAGAATACCGCGGTCTGACACTCCTTGGGCTCCGGCCTCTACGCGGGTTTCGGCTCGGCTGCCGGCGCAGACTGCTGTGCCAGTCGCCGCTCAAGCGTTTCAATATTCTGAAACAGCCGGGCACTCGACAGCCGCAGGAAATAGAAGCCGAAGGCCGGGTTCTGCACGTAGAGCTCCTCAACCTTGGTGTAACTGACGCTGAGGATGAGGCCGGATTCGACGCATTCCAGCGTCTGGGTTCGCATGTTCGACGGCGACAGCATACCGAGCTCGCCAACGATGGCGCCTACCGGTAGCACGATGCCGGATTCGACCAGCTTGAACTTGCCGCTGACGATATAGAGCATGTCCTCGGCCTTCTCATCCTTATAGAACAGGATTTCGCCGGCCTGGCATTGGCGCTCGGTCATGAACGGCTTCAACCATTCCATCGACAGGTCGCTGTTGACGGATTTTTTGACGTCGCGCACCAACTGCAACATCTGGTGCAGCCGATAGGAATTAACCAGCAGCATGATCAACTGCACCACCATGACCAGGTAGTTTCGGGCGGGAATTGCGGTGATGATCAGGATGACGTTGGCGAGAATGCCGAAAACCCGCAAGGGGATCATGGTCTTCATCGTCGTGGTGGCAACGACGAAGATCGTGGCAAATAGCGCACCGGCCGTTCCCGCGTGTTGTGCCAGATGAGACGTATCCATTGGAGGCCAACCAATTTTCTTCAGGGAGTGATCTAATTCGCGTTACTGTTGCCGTGCCCGCTATCGTAATGTCCGCGGGCTTGCTTTGGTATACGAGGAAAACGCGACTATTTGTCGGGATTCTCACCTTTCCGGGGTAAAATTCACCGCAATGGCGCTTGCTGGACAGTGCCGGCCGCGGCCCGGGTTTTGACAAGGCATTTGACGGTCCTCCCGGCCCGACGGCGTGCCAAGACAGACAAAAGAATAATGGAGAACAGAATGTCCGAAGCGGCGAGCGCACCAGTCCTTGAGATCAGCGGCCCGCGCGCCACCATCCGCCTCAACCGGCCGAATCATCTGAACCGGCTGCAGAGCGAGGACCTCGGCGAACTCATGAAACTGTTCGACCGGATCGAGGCCGATCCGGCGATCCGCGTGCTGGTGCTGACCGGCACCGGCCGCGCGTTCAGCGCCGGTTATGATCTCAATTCGGTCGCGGACCGAGCGATCAGCGAGAAGGAACAGCCGAGCGCGGGATCGGCATTCGAAGCAGTGGTCGGTCGGCTGGAGGACCTCGGCGTGCCGACGATCTGCCGGCTCAATGGCGGCGTCTATGGAGGCGCGACCGACCTCGCGCTGGCCTGCGATTTCCGTATCGGGGTCGATACGGCCGAAATGTTCATGCCGGCGGCGCGGCTCGGCCTGCACTACTACAAGAGCGGAATTAAGCGCTACGTCTCGCGGCTCGGCGTCGACAATGCAAAGATGCTGTTTCTCACCGCGCAGAAGATTACGGCACCGGAAATGCTCCGGATCGGTTACCTCACCGCCATGGTGCCGGTGGCGATGCTGGACGAGGAGGTGGATCGTCTCGCTGCTATCCTGGCCGGCAACGCGCCGCTGGCGATGCGCGGCATGAAGCGCGCCATCAACGAATTCGCCCGCGGCAAACTTGACGAAGAGGCTGCCGACCGCCGCCACCGCGAGAGCATGCGCAGCGCCGAGATCAAGGAAGGCATCGAGGCATTCGCGGAAAAGCGGCCACCGAAATTTTGAGCGAAAAGTTCAGGCACGCCTGGTACGCATCGCTCGGACCTGCTGGATAGCAGGATCGCACGCAAGCGCCTGGTAGCGCTTGCTGTCGACCGCATAGATCGCGACGCGCCCCTCGACATCGGCGTGCACGCCCCAGCCGAAGCGCTTGCCGAGGCCTGACGCTCTCAGGCACGCCTGCCCTTTTGAGAAGAATTCCTCGCGGGCAAGGCTTAGCTCCTGCTTCGTCGCCTTGGCACCGAGCTGCCGGCCGCGGGCGGATGTCGCGAATATCACGTCGTCGGACGTGTATTTGTAGGGCGCTTCCGCAATCATCTTGTACTGCAGCCCGGCAACCGTCGGATTGCCCGCGCGGGCCGGCGGTTCCTTGCCGGTACGCGCGGGACAATCCTCCGCGACCTGGATGAAGGTGTTGAAGCAGTTGGTGGTGTGAACTGTCTTTGTCATCCAGCGATCAAACCTCGTCGCGCCACTCACCCGCAAGCCGCGGCGTGCTCCGCCGCCATGGCATCATCGGCGGCGCTGATCCGCTGGAAGGCGGGCCGCGACGTAATGCGCTCGGCATAGGCCTTGAACACGTCCTTTTCGGGCACGAGGCCGAACATCATCGTCCAATTGAACGCGACGCCCCAGAGAATATCGGCAGCCGTCATGCGGTCCCCGAGCAGATAAGGCCCCCTGGAAAGCTGCGTCTCCAGGACGCCCAGCATGGAGTCGTAGTCGGAATAGGGCGATTGCGCCGGCGGCGTCGGTTCGTGCTTCATGAACTTGTCGATCAGAGCTGGCTCGAAGGACGAACCATAATAGGCGATCCAGCGCAGATACGGGCCACGCCTGGGATCGTCGAGCGCGGGCGTCAGCCCGGCTTCCGGAAACAGGTCGGCGAGATAGATGTAGATGGCGACCTGTTCGGTCACCAGCGCGTCGCCGTGGCGGATCAACGGCACCTTGCCCAGCGGATTGATGGCGAGATAGGCCGGCTGGCGCTGCTCGCCCACCTTCATGTTCAGGGCATGAAGATCGTAAGGCGCCCCCAATTCCTCCAGCAGCACCCGCGTGCCGGTCGCGCGGCTCTGCGGCGAGTAATAAAGGGTGATGCGGTCCTTGCTGGTCATTGGCAGTCTCCTTTTCGGCCCCACGGGTACCCTTCTATGCCCGGCCATACCTGACATCTTGTGTCAGGTATGGTTTAAGAGGGCCCATGCGCGCAAGCCGGTTGCTTTCCATCCTCACCACCTTGCAGGCGCGGGGACAGGTCACCGCGCCTGAACTCGCTGATACCTGCGAAGTTTCGGTGCGCACCATCTATCGCGACATCGATGCGCTCGCCGCCGCCGGCATCCCCATCTATGCCGAGCGCGGCGCGGAAGGCGGCTATCGCCTGCTCGACGGCTATCGCGTGCGGCTGAATGGCCTGTCACAACCGGAGGCCGAGGCGCTGTTCATGACGGGACTGCCAGGGCCCGCAGCCGCGCTTGGCCTCGACGCCGCGATGATGGCGGCGCAGACCAAGCTGATGGCGGCGCTGCCGGCCAATCTGCGCCCGAATGCCGGCCGGATGCAGGAGCGCTTTCATCTCGATGCCCCAGGCTGGTTCGGCGAGGCCGAGCAGCCCAAACATCTGCGTGCGATTGCCGACGCGCTGCTGCGCGAGTGCCTGATCGAAATCCGCTACCAGAGCTGGAGGGCCGAGAAGCGCCGCCGCGTCGCGCCGCTCGGGCTCGTGCTGAAGGGCGGAAGCTGGTATCTCGCCGGACACGTCGACGGCAGCGTGCGCACCTATCGCGTCGCGCGCGTTCTGGATTGCAACGTTCTGGATGAGTGTTTCGTCCGGCCTGCCAATTTCGATCTCGCTGCCTATTGGCAAGCCGCAACGCTTCGGCTCGAAACCGAGATGCATCCGGACTCCGCCACCGTCCGGCTATCGCCGCTTGGCGTAAAACTGCTCGACGCCTTGAGCCAGCCCTATGTGAGGACGCGTACCCGTATCGAGGAGACTGCTGATGCGGCCGGCTGGCGGATTGCCGTCGTGCCGATCGGGAAAACGGTGTGGCATGCCGCTGCCGAACTGCTGCGCCTCGGCGCGGAGGCCGAGGTGCTGGCACCAGCCGAGCTGCGCGACAAGATGGCCGAGCTCACACAAGCCATGGCCGCCCGCTATCAGACGGTGCGGAGCGCACATCCTGATCGAAAGGGTGCCCGGAAATCTCGTCTCACGAAACACTCCTGAAACACGATTCTCCCCTTCGCACGTGAACGCAAGCTGCGCCTGATCCGACTGATGGGCAGGGACGCAACAAGGCCTCGTGCCAAGCAACTGGAGAAAATGAGTATGTTTCGCAAGGTTATCCTCGGACTGATTGCCGTCGCCTCGCTGACCATTGCCGCTGCAGCGCCCGCTTCCGCCGGCGGCTTCTATCACGGCCATCACTGGGGCCATCATTGGGGCCATGGCTACGGCTGGGGTCCTGCCATCGGCGTCGGCTTCGGCGGCGTCTATGTCGACACCGGTTTCAATGGCTGCCTGCAACAGCGCTGGGTCGAAACCCGCCGTGGCATGCGCCTGCGCACCGTGAACGTCTGCGCCTACTGATCGAACCAGCGTTGCTAAGAAAGATCCCGGCCGCTCGCCACGCGGCCGGGGTTTTTCTGCGCGCCTGATCCGTTGACCCCCGCCCGCTGCAGCCATACTGTGGCGCCTGCGGTGCAAGCCGCGCCCGGGCCCGCGGGAAGGGTTGAACCCACTTGCAGCTTTCGAGCGACATCTTAGAGCCTTTGTGCAGCCGGTATTGCGGGCCGTCGGTGATGTCATGCACGGAGGTGTCTGATGAACCGGTCTCCCGATCGATTGAATCTCGATCATCTGAAGAAGCAAGCCAAGGAATTGATCCGCCTGTATCGAAGCCGCGACCCGGCGGCGATGGCGAGGTTTCGGCATGCGCTGCCGGCGGCGGCCGGCCGCAGCGATGGCGATATTGTATCCCTCGAACTTCGCCTGCACGACGCGCAATCATGCCTCGCGCGCGAGCACGGCTTTGCTTCCTGGCCCGACCTGAAACAATACGTCGAAGTGCAGATGGCAGCGCGCAACGAACGCACGGTCCGCGTCCTGCACTGGACCCAGCTTCTCTATTCCGGCGACGTCAGCGGCGCGGCTAACCGCGCCAACCCGCGCGTCGCGCTGCGCATCCTGGCCGATGATCCCGAACTCGTCGCGGGCGATCCTTATCTCGCCTGCGCGACCGGCGACGAAAGCGCACTGCAGCGAGCGACACAGGCCGATCCGGCCTGGATCAACCGTCCCGGCGGCCCGCTGCGATTGCCGCCGCTGTTCGCGGTCGCGCATTCGAGCCTGCTGCATGTGGAAGAATTTCGCGAACGCCTGCACGCAAGCGCGCGATCGCTCATAGCGGCAGGCGCCGACGTCAACCAGCACATCTACAGCCGCTGGCCGCCTGGATCGCTGAACGAGCCTGACCGACGCTATCCGCTCTCGACGCTTTATGGCGCGGCCGGCAGCAACCATGATCCGGCGCTGACCAAATTGCTGCTCGAAGCGGGAGCAGATCCGAATGACGGCGAATCGCTTTATCATTCATTGGAGAATCCGGCGTGCACGCAGCTATTGCTGGAGCACGGCGCGCGGATTGCAGAGAGCAACGCAATCTACCGCTCGATCGATCTCGAAGACGATACCGCGCTAAAACTGTTGCTGCAGCATGGCGGCGATTCGAACGAGCCGGCGCGGAACAAGCCGCTGACCGATTGGGGCTCGCCTTTGGCATGGGCGATCTACCGCCGGCGCCCCCGCCATGTGAAGGCATTGCTGGAGGCTGGCGCCGACCGGTTGCGGCCAACCGGTGACGGCATCAGTCCCTACAGGCTGGCGCTGCAGTTCGGACTCTCCGAGGTCGCATCCCTGCTGCGCGAGGGCGAACCTGATATCTCCGACGAAGAGCGCTTCGTCGCCGCATGTGCGCGCGGCGACGAAACCGAGGCGCGAGCGATCCGCTCGCGGCGGCCCGACCTGCCGGCCTCGTTGTCGCCGGCACAGTTGCGATTACTGCCTGACATGGCCGCGGCCGGCGCCGATGACGTCGTCAAGCTGATGGTCAGGCTCGGCTGGCCGATCGCGGTGCGCGGCGGCGACTGGGATGCATCCGCGCTCAACCTCGCGGTGTTCCGCGGCGATGCCGCGCTGACGCGCTTCCTGCTTGAACACGGCGCTGATTGGACCGAGCAGCACGGCCACGGCGACAACGCCTGCGGCACGCTGGGTTGGGCCTCCTGCAACGAACCGGTCGAGGGCGGCGACTGGCTCGGCTGCGCACGCGCTTTGCGCGATCACGGCATGCCGGGCGCAACGGCGATACCTGATGATCCCGACTGGGTGATGGTCGCGGGAATCAAGAAGCGGTTTTCGGACGAAGTCGCCGAAGTGCTGTTGCTGCTGAACGTTTGAGGGTTCACTCCCTCTCCCCTTGTGGGAGAGGGTGGATCGAATGAGCGAAGCTCATTCGAGACGGGTGAGGGGTTCTCTCCGCGGAGACATACCCCTCATCCGGCGCTTCGCGCCACCTTCTCCCACAAGGGGAGAAGGATCTACTCCTCCACGAACGTCACCGTGTCGGCCACACTCGCCCGCGAGGTGCGGTAGCTGTTGACCTTGTGGGCGTGGTCGGCGTAGCCGAAGGAAATGCCGCAGACCACGCGGCGGTCGTCCGCCAGATTGAAGTGACGCCGGATCAATCCGGAATGCCGCGCCAATGCTGCCTGCGGAATGGTGCCGAGGCCGAGCGCCTGCGCCGCCAGCATGAAATTCGAGACATAGGCGCCGCAATCGACCGCGCCATAGATGCCGAGCGGCTCATCGGTGTGGATAACAGCGACATGTGGGGCGCCGAAGAAATTGTAGTTCTCCAGCGCCTGTTTGGCGTAGGCCATCTTGTCGCCTCTGGCGATGCCGAGCGTGTTGTAGAGCTGAAAACCGCTCTCGCGGCGGCGCTCGAGATAGACGCCGAGATATTCGCGCGGCGGCGTGAAATCATGATCGTCTTTCGCGCCGGAGGCGGCCTCAGCATAGATCGCCTTGCGAAATGTCTCCTTGGCCTCGCCGCTGGCGATCAGCACCTGCCAGGGCTGGCTGTTGCACCACGACGCCGTGCGCTGCGAGACCCTTAGGATATGCTCGATGGTCTCGCGCGGCACGTCCTGCGGCAGGAACGCGCGCACGGAGTAGCGCTCGTTCAGGAGGTCTTCGAGCACGTCGATGCGGTCCGCAGTCATATAATGAGCATTCGACGTTTTCGCGTCCATGGCGCTTCCTCTTCCGTCATTCCGGGGCGCGCGCAGCGCGAACCCGGAATCTCGATACGAAACCTCTGGATTCCGGGTTCGCCGCTTCGCGGCGCCCCGGAATGACGGCTAGCCTCGCCCCTTGGTCGGGATCTTGTTGAACGGCACGTCCTTGTCGACTCTGATATCGCCGGGCAGGCCGAGCACGCGCTCGGCGATGATGTTGCGCAGGATCTCGTCGGTGCCGCCGGCAATGCGCATCGAGGGCGAGGACAACAGCATCTGCTGGAACTGACCGCGCGCCATTTCCTCATCCGCGCCGGTGAGCGCGCCGGCCGCGCCCTGCAGATCCATCGCATAGGTCGCGATATCCTGCAGCATCGAACCCGACACCAGCTTGCCGATCGAGTTTTCCGGGCCCGGCCGCTCGCCCTTCGACAGCGACGAAATCGCGCGATAGCTGGTGTATTTCAGCCCGCTCGCCTTCACCGCCCAGTTCGCGAGTTTCGAGCGCGTCGCGGGATCGTCGATCGCAAGCCCGTCATCGGTCATCAGGTTGGAGCAGAACTCGAACATCTCGGGGAAGCCCGTCGCAAGGCGCGAACCGATCGACATCCGCTCGTTCATCAACGTGGTCAGCGACACGTTCCAGCCGTCGCCGACCGCGCCGAGCCGTTGGCTGTCCGGGATCACCACATCGGTGAAATATACCTCGTTGAACTCCTGCATGCCGTTGGCCTGCTTGATCGGCCGCACCTCGACGCCCTTGCTCTTCATGTCGAGGAAGAACATCGTCAGGCCCTTGTGCTTGGGCACGTTGGGGTCGGTGCGCGTGATCAAGAGGCCGTAGTCGGAGTAGTGCGCGCCTGAGGTCCAGATCTTCTGGCCGTTGACGATCCAGTTGTCGCCCTGCTTTTCCGCGCGCGTGCGAAGCCCCGCGACGTCCGAGCCGCCGGCGGGTTCGGAGAAGAGCTGACACCAGATGTGTTCGCCGGAAGCGAGCTTCGGCAGATAGTGGCGCTTGTGCTCCTCGCTGCCGAACGCCATCACCGTCGGGCCGCACATGCCCTCGCCGATCTGGAACGGCTGCGTCAGCTTGCCGTAGACGCCCTCTTCCTGCTGCCAGATCACCTTCTCGATCGGGCTGGCGCCGCGGCCGCCATATTCCTTCGGCCAGTGCAGGCAGGCCCAGCCGCCCTCGGCCTTCTTCTTTTGCCAGGCCTTGCCGACATCGACGATATCTTCCTTTTCCAGCCGGATGCGGCCGAGCGAGGATTTTGAAAGCTCCGCCTCATATTGCTTCGGCGCGTTGGCGTCGATCCATTTGCGAGCCGTGGCTCGAAATTCCGCTTCCTGCGGGGTGTCGTCGAAGTTCATGGCGGCTTCCTTTTTTGTTCTGCGTAGGGTGGGCTAAGCGAAGCGAGCCCACCATCTGAGTGTGATGCGGTGGGCAACGCTTGCGCGTTGCCCACCCTACAAACTCGTTTAAGCTCTTCCCTTGGTCGGAATCTGATTGAACGGCACGTCCTTGTCGATCCGGATGTCGCCGGGCAAGCCAAGCACGCGTTCGGCGATGATGTTGCGCATGATCTCGTCGGTACCGCCTTCGACGCGGGTGCCCGGCGCGCGCAGCAGCATCGCCTGGAATTTGCTGGCAACTTCGGCGTCTTCCGGCCCGCTCAGCACGCCGGCGGCGCCCTGCAGGTCGAGCGCGTACATCGCGACTTCCTGGACCATCGATCCCGCCACCAGCTTGCCGATCGAATTCTCCGGGCCCGGACGCTCGCCCTTCGAGAGCGCCGAGATCGCGCGCATGCTGGTGTATCGGAGGCCACTGGCCTTCACCGCGTAGTTTGCAAGCCTTGAACGAACGCTGCGATCCTCGATTGCGGGGCCGTCTTCCAGCATCAGGCTGTTGCAGAACTCGAACAGTTCCGGGAATCCGGTCGCGACACCGGCGCCGATCGACATGCGCTCGTTCATCAGCGTGGTCAGCGAGACGTTCCAGCCATCATTGACGGCGCCAAGCCGCTGCGAGTCCGGGATCTTCACATCGGTAAAATAGACCTCGTTGAAGTCGGACTGGCCGCTGGCCTGCTTGATCGGCCGCACCTCGACGCCGGGGCTCTTCATGTCGAGGAAGAACATCGTCAGGCCCTTGTGCTTGGGCACGTTGGGATCGGTGCGCGTCAGCAGAATGCCGTAATCGGAATAATGCGCGCCCGAGGTCCAGATCTTCTGGCCGTTGATGATCCAGTCGTCGCCCTTCTTCTCGGCACGGGTGCGAAGCCCTGCGACGTCGGAGCCGCCGGCAGGTTCAGAGAACAACTGACACCAGATCTTCTCGCCGGAAGCGAGCGGAGGCAGATACTTTCGCTTCTGCTCCTCGCCGGCATAGGCCATCATGGTCGGGCCGCACATGCCGTGGCCTATGATGAACATGCCGGAGAGTTTGCCGAACGGTCCCTCTTCCTGCTGCCAGATCACCCGCTCGATCGGCGAGGCGCCGCGGCCGCCATACTCCTTCGGCCAGTGCAGGCAGGCCCACCCAGCTTCGGCCTTCTTCTTCTGCCAGGCCTTTGCGACCTCGAGAATGTTGGCGCCCTTCAGCACGGTGCGGCCGAGCGAGGACTTTCGAAGTTCCTCCTCATATTGCTTCGGCGCGTTGGCTTGTATCCACGCGCGGGCTTCAGCGCGGAACGCGGCTTCCTGCGGGGTGTCGTCGAAGTTCATGTTCTCAATCCTCGATCGCGTTCCGGCTTCGTAGGATGGGTGTAGCGAAGCGATACCCATCTCTTTCTTGGCCGGTGTGATGATGGGTTTCGCTTCGCTCTACCCATCCTACAGGTGCCTTTACGCCGCGTTCTTCTTGCGCATGCGGTCGATCAACTGATCTTCCCAGTACGACAGGCTGCCGAGCGTCAGCGCTGACGCGTTGGCGCGGCGGTAGTACATGTGGCAGTCGAACTCCCAGGTGAAACCCATGCCGCCGTGAACCTGGATGTTGTTCTTGGAGCAGTGCTGGAACGCCTGCGTCGCGCTGATGCGCGCAGCAGCGGCGGCTTCCGGCAACTCCGCGGCGTTGGTCGAGAGCGCCCAGGCGCCGTAATAGCAATTCGAGCGCGCCAGCGTCGCCGAGACGTACATGTCGGCGAGCATGTGCTTCACTGCCTGGAACGAGCCGATCGGCCGGCCGAACGCGATACGGTCGAGCGCGTAGTCGCGGCCCATTTCCAGCGCGCGATCGGAGCCGCCGACCTGCTCGAACGCCAGCAGCACGGCGGCGCGGTCGAGCACTTGCGTGAGGATGCTCCAGCCGTCGCCGGCCGCTCCCAGCGGTTCGGCCTTCGCTTTCGTGAAGGTGAGCTCGGCTTGCCCGCGGGTCGGATCGATATTGGTCAACGGCTTCGCCTCGACGCCGCCGGCCTTGAGGTCGACCAGGAACAGCGAGATATCGGAATCGCGACCGGTTGAACCGGTACGCGCGGCAACGACCGCAAAATCGGCAATCGCGCCATCCGGCACCGGCCTCTTCACGCCGTTGAGCGTGCCGCCGGAAGCCTGCAGCTTGATCGCCTTCGGTGACGGATTGCCCTTGCCTTCGAACAGCGCCAGCGTGCCGATCGCCTCACCGGAAGCGATCTTCGGCAGCCATTTCTGCTTCTGCGCATCGGAGCCAGCCAGCAGCAGCGCCTCGGCGGCGAGATAGACCGTGGAGGAGAACGGCACCGGCGCATTCGCGCGGCCCATTTCTTCCGCGATCACGCAAAGCTCGAGATGGCCCGCGCCTGCGCCACCGAACTCTTCGGGGATCGCGACGCCGAGGAATCCCATCTCGGCAAGTCCCTTCCACAATTCCTTGTCATACGGCGCCTTGCCGTCGAGCACCTCGCGCACGGCCTTCGGCGGGCATTTTTCGGCGAGAAATTTCCGCGCCGCGTCGCGCATTTGTTTTTGTTCGTCGGAGAAATCGAAGTTCATGGCGGCTACCTTTACTTGCTGTCATTCCGGGGCGATGCGCAGCATCGAACCCGGAATCTCGATGTAAGAAACTTCTGGATTCCGGGTTCGCGCTTCGCGCGCCCCGGAATGACGGATGGGAGAGGATTCTCATTGCAGCACAATCACGTCGTCTCCCGGCTTGTCGGCGTAGAGCTTCTCCACCAGCGCGGCGCGGCGTTCGAGGCCGGCGCGCTGGTTGATGTAGCCCTTGTCGGTGAGTTCGTTGCCGTCGATCGAGGGCGGCTCGGCCATCAGCATGGCCCGCACAATCCGCATGCTGCTGCCGGTAGCAGAAGCATTATGCGCTTCCAAGCCACGCTTCAGGCGGGCGATCACCTGGGGATGCTTGACCACCTCTTCGAACGTCGCATCGGGATTCCCCACGATCTGCCGGCAGGCGTGCAGATTGGGCCAGGCCAAAAGTCCGATGAACGGACGATCCTGCCCCGTGACCAGCGCGTCATGCACCACCGGCGTCGCGGCCGCGATGGCGTCGGTGCGCAATGAGCCGACATGGACGAAGGTGCCGGTCGTGAGCTTGAAGTCTTCGACCACGCGCCCGGCAAAGATGATGCCCTGCAGCGGATCCTTGTCATCGACGAACACGCCGGCGTCGCCGATGCAGTAAAAACCTTCCTCGTCGAACATCTTCTTCGTCAATTCAGACTGGCCGAAATAGCCCGGCGTGACGTTGATGCCGCGCAGGCGCAATTCGTACTTGGAGCCGCACGGCACCATCTTCAGGTCGACGCCGGGAAACGGCAGGCCGATCAGGCCGACGCGCTCGGTGTCCCAATAGGTGCCGGTCGAGGTCGGCGCGGTCTCGGTCGAGCCCCAGCCGGTGTAGAACACGATGCGCTCGCCGGTGGTCTTCACCGCCAGCGCCTGCATACGGTCGTAAAGATCGTCCGGCAGCCGCGCGCCGCCATAGGCCATCACGGTCAGGTTCTTGAAGAAGCTGCGGCACAGCGCGTCGTCCTTCTCCATCGCAGCGGCGAGCGCGGCATAGCCGGCGGGGACGTTGGCGTAATAGGTCGGCGATATCTCGTGCAAGTTGCGGATGGTCTCGTCGAACTGGCCGGGCATCGGGCGGCCGTCGTCGATGTAGAGCGTGCCGCCGTCGATCAGCGCCGGGTTGAACAGCGCATTGCCGCCCATGGTGTGATTCCAGGGCATCCAGTCGAGATAGGTGGAAACCGGCCCGTTCGGGTCGCGCGGGCGCACCTGCATCATCATCGCCGCGTTGGCGCACATCATCTCCTGCGTATTGATGACGGCCTTCGGCATGCCGGTTGAGCCCGAGGTGAACAAGAGCTTGCCGACGGTTTTCGGCGTGATTTGCGAGATCGAGTCTTCGACATCCTTGGTAGCCGGCGTTGCCGCGAGTTCGGCAAACGACACGCTCTTGATACCTTCGCAGGGTCGCGCGACGTGAACCACAGTGACGCCGGCCAGGTCGATCGCCCTGAGCGCCTTCTCAAAGGTCGGACCGTCCTGCACCATCACCACCGCAGGCTTGATCAGGCCGAAGAGATATTTGAGCTTGAGATGATCCTGGCTCATCAGCGAATAGGCCGGCGACACCGGCGCGGCCGGCAAACGGGCCTGCATCGCGGCCTGTGTCATCAGCGCGTGCTCGATGGAGTTACCCGAGAGGATCGCGACGGGGCGGCCTGCTTCGAGGCCAAGGTTGAGCAGGCCCTGCGTCAGTCCGTCGACGACACGCTTGGCTTCGCCGTAGGAGACTTTCCGCCATTGCCGCTCAGCGCCGCCGCGCTGCGCGAGCCAGATCCGTTCGGGATCTTGCTTCGCCCATTTCGAAAGCGACGCCGGAATGTGCTTCTCGTAGGGCTGCAGCGGAATGCGCGACTTCAGGATGATGACGCCATCGGGACGACGCTCGACCGCGATGTCGCGCGGCAGCCATTCGATCTTGCGGAAGGCCGGCTTTGTCAGCACCTTTGCTGCACTCCCACTCATATTGCGTCTCCCGGAATTCTTGTCCTTTGCGGATCTTGTCGTCATCGCCTGATATAGACAGGCTTTCGTTTCTCAAGGAAGGCCCTGATGCCTTCGTTGAAATCTTCCGAGCGGCTGCACAACACCTGATTGCGGTCTTCCATCGCGATCACGGCTTCGATCGAGCCGGCATCGACGCTCATGTTGAGGCATTCCTTCGACAGCCTTAGGCCGACCGGCGAGGCCGTCATCATCGCCTCGACGTAAGGCTCGGCCGCCGCATCAAGCTCTCCTTCCTCGACGACCTCTGAGACGAGGCCGACGGCCAGCGCCCGCTCGGCGCTGATGAAACGGCCGGTGAGGATCAACTCGGAAGCAACGGAGACGCCGACCAGGCGCGGCAGGAAATAGGAGGTGCCGATGTCGCAGCCGCCAAGACCGAGCTTGATGAAGGCGCAGTTCATCCGCGCGGATTTGGTGGCAATCCGGATATCGGCGGCGAGCGCCAGCGCAAAACCGCCGCCGGCGGCCGCGCCCTGAATCAGCGCGATGATCGGCTGCGGGCAGCGCCGCATCAACATCACGATGTCGGCGATGCGGCGTTGCGAATCTAGGGACTCGGTGACACCAGGCGGCTCCTGCTGCCCGGCGCGGCGCTTCATAGCGTGTTTGAGATCGAGCCCGGCGCAGAACGATGCGCCTGCGCCCTTCAGCACCACGACGCGGGTCGAGCGATTGCGCTGCAGTCCTTCGAAATAGCCATTGAGCGCGTCGATCAGCGAGGGATCGAGCGCGTTGAGACTGTCCGGGCGATTGAGCGTGACCCAATCGCCCCCGTCACGATGTTCGATCAGCAGCGGTTGAGTCATCGAACGCTCCCTGCATCCGCGGACTGCGGCGCTCATTGCTGCGCCCTCTCCCCTTGTGGGAGAGGGCTACACCGGCATCAGCCGTGCATTCGATTCGGTGAGGGTTGCCAGCCGGAGAGAACCCCTCATCCGTCTTCGCTTCGCGAAGCCACCTTCTCCCACAAGGGGAGAAGGGAAGAGAGCCCCCTTACCGCGGCGCCATGCGGATGGCGCCGTCGAGGCGGATGGTCTCGCCGTTGAGCATCGCGTTCTCGACGATGTGTACGGCGAGCGCGCCGTATTCGTCCGGCTCGCCGAGGCGGGCCGGATGCGGCACCTGGGCGCCAAGGCTCTTGCGGGCTTCCTCGTTCAGGCCCATCAGCAGCGGCGTGAAGAAGATGCCGGGGGCGATCGTGTTGACGCGGATCTTCAGGCTGGCGAGGTCGCGCGCCGCCGGCAAAGTGAGGCCGACGATGCCGCCCTTCGAGGCGGAATAGGCGATCTGGCCGATCTGGCCTTCATAGGCCGCAACGGATGCGGTGTTGATGACGACGCCGCGCTCCTCGCCGACGGGGGCCGCGGTGGCGAGCCGCTCGGCGAACAATCGCAGCGCGTTGAAGGTGCCGATCAGATTGACGTTGATGATGCGGACGAACTTTTCCAAGGGATAGACGCCGTCCTTGCCGACCACGCGCTGCGAGCCGCCGATGCCGGCGCAGTTCATCAGCACGCGCGCGACACCATGAGCGGATTCCGCCTTGGCGATCGCCGCCTTCATCTGCTCCTCGCTGGTGACGTCGGCATGAAGGGCTACGCCCTTCACTTCGGCCGCGACCTTCTCGGCATTCTCCTTGTTCTGATCGAGCACGCCGATCTTGGCGCCCTTCGCGGCCATGGCGCGGGCGGTCGCTGCCCCTAAGCCGGAGCCACCGCCGGTGATGAGAACGGCAACGTCTTTCAACTGCATGGTAACAACCTTTCCTTCCTTTGGCGTTTCTTCTCTAGATGGCGAATGGCGAATAGGGAGTAGCGAATGGAATGACGGCCCATTCGCTACTCGCTACTCGCTATTCGCCCGTTCAACATGCCGCCGCAGATCAGCGCTTCCATGTGCTTGATGTATTCGCGGCAGACTTCGTCGGTGACCGGACCGACCCCGGTCGCGCGCGACATCGCGTGGCGGCCGAAGAACAGGTGATCGCAGGCGCCGATCAGGCTGGTGTAAAACATGACCGGATCGACCTTGCGGAACTCGCCGGCCTTGATGCCTTCGGCGAGCAGGCGGCGGTGAAAGTCGAGCAAGGGCGCGACAAAGAATTGCGAGACTTCGTCGGCGGCTTCCGGACTGCTCTCGTGCAGGAGATAGTGGATCAGCCGGTTCATGTAGGGGAACTGGTGATAGGCGCGGATGATGCCGCCGATATGCAGGCGAAGCTTTGCCGTCGGCGAGATCGGCTGGCTGATTAGATATTCGAGCTGCGACATCTCGGTCGCGGCGTCACGGGCCAGAAGCGCCAGTAACAGCCCGTCCTTGTTCCCAAAGTGGTATTTCACCAGCGCGGCGTTGACGCCCGACTTCTGTGCGATGTCGGACAGCGACACCTCGATCGAGGCGCGCTCGATCATTAGCTCGCTCGCCGCCACAAGCAGCTTCTCGGCGGTGGTATTTTTGCCGCTCGGGAGCCTGGTCGGTACGCTGGTATTCAACGGTGATCCCATCACTGCTGAGAGGCGAAAATCTGGCCGCACATAAGCGCATGCCGCGGCTGCACTCAAGAGTTAATTGATTGATTGACTAAATCCCGCAGCCACCCTTAAATCCGGCCCATCTTTCCAAGCCACAAACAACATTCAGGGAGAACAGACATGGCCGAGGCCTATATCGTCGCCGCCGCACGCACTGCCGGTGGCCGCAAGGGCGGACGTCTCGCAGGCTGGCACCCGGCCGATCTCGCCGCTTCCGTGCTCAATTCGCTGGTCGACCGCACTGGCGTCGACCCGGCCCAGATCGAGGACGTGATCATGGGCTGCGTGATGCAGGCCGGCGAGCAATCCAACAACGTTGCGCGCAACGCGGTGATGGCCTCGAAGCTGCCTGAGAGCGTGCCCGCCACCTCGGTCGACCGGCAGTGTGGCTCGTCGCAGCAGGCGCTGCACTTTGCGGCGCAGGCGGTGATGGCCGGCTCGATGGACATCGTGATCGCCGCCGGCGTGGAATCGATGACGCGGGTGCCGATGGGGCTTGCTTCGTCGCTGCCGGCCAAGAACGGCTTTGGTCATTACAAGAGCCCGGGTATCGAGGCGAAATATCCGAACATCGTGTTCAGCCAGTTCACCGGCGCGGAAATGATGGCGGAGAAGTACGGGCTCTCCAAGGACCAGCTCGACGAGTACTCCTACAACAGCCATCAGCGCGCGATTGCCGCGACGCAAGCCGGCAAGTTCAGGGATGAAATCGTTCCGCTGCAGATTACCCGCGCCGACAACTCGACTGACACCCACCATATCGACGAAGGCATCCGCTTCGACGCCAGCCTCGACGGCATCCGGGGCGTCAAGCTGATCGCCGAGAACGGCAAGCACACCGCCGCCAGCGCCAGCCAGATTTGCGACGGCGCCTCCGGCGTGCTGGTGGTCAACGAGAAGGGCCTGAAGTCGCTCGGCGTGAAGCCGCTGGCGCGCATCCATCACATGACCATGATGGGCGGCGATCCCGTGATCATGCTGGATGCACCGCTGCACGCCACCAAGCGGGCGCTGGAAAAGGCCGGCATGTCGATCAATGACATCGACCTGTTCGAGGTCAACGAAGCCTTCGCGGCCGTGCCGGTGGCGTGGCTGAAGACGACGGGCGCCGATACGGACAGGCTCAACGTCAATGGCGGCGCGATCGCGCTCGGCCATCCGCTCGGCGGCTCCGGCACCAAGCTTATGACCACGCTGGTCAATGCGCTGAAGCAGAACAACAAGCGCTACGGCCTGCAGACCATGTGCGAAGGCGGCGGCATGGCCAACGTGACGATCGTGGAAAGGCTGTAAGCTGCGAATAGCGAATGGCGAGTAGCGAATGGTGAGTGGGCAGGGCTATCTGCTTTCCCTATTCGCCATTCGCTACTCGCCATTCGCGCTTTGAGGATTCCCTATGTCCCACCCCTCCATCCACGCCCGCAACACGCCGAACAAGATCGCCTACCAGATGGCCGGCACCGGCAAGGCGATCACCTATCGCGAGCTTGACGAGCTTTCGAACCAGGGCGCGCAATTGTTCCGCAAGCTCGGGCTGAAGGCCGGCGACCACATCGCATTCCTGATGGAAAACCGCCTGGCGTTCATGGAGATCTGCTGGGCGGCGCAGCGCTCGGGGCTCTATTACACCGCGATCAGCCGCTACCTTACCGAGGAGGAGATCGCCTATATCGTGAAGGATTGCGGCGCCAAGGTTTTTATCACCACGCCGCAATGCGCCGACAAGGTTAAAGGCCTGATCAAGGGCGAACCCGGCGAACCGCTGTTCTTCATGGTCGACGAGCCTGCGCCGGGATTCCGCTCCTGGGACAAGGAAGCGATCGCGATGCCGGTGACGCCGATTGCGGACGAGGTCGCCGGCTATGACATGCTGTATTCCTCCGGCACCACCGGGCGGCCGATGGGCATCAAGAAGGAGTTCGAGGGCAAGGCGATCGACGTGCCGAACCCGCTGTTGAAAATTCTCTGCGCCGACATGTGCGGCATGTCGTCCGACAGCATCTATCTGTCGCCGGCGCCGCTCTATCACGCAGCTCCCCTGCGCTTCAACATGATGGCGATCACGCTCGGTGGCACCTCCATCATCATGGAGCATTTCGACGCCGAGGAATTTCTGAAACTCGTCGAAAAATACAAGGTCACGCAGTCGCAGCTCGTGCCGACCATGTTCGTGCGGATGCTGAAATTGCCGGACGAGGTGCGCGCGGCTTACGACGTCTCGACGCTGAAAGGCGCGATCCATGCCGCGGCACCCTGCCCGGTCGACGTGAAAGCGAAAATGATCGAGTGGTGGGGGCCGATCCTGATCGAATACTACGCCGGCTCCGAAGGCAACGGCGTCACCGTTTCAACTTCGCAGCAATGGCTGACCCATCGCGGCACCGTCGGCCGCGCCGTGGTCGGCAAGGTGAAAATCCTCGACGAGAATGACGAGGAGAGACCGACCGGCGAAATCGGCACGGTCTATTTCGCCGACGCGCCTGTTTTCACCTATCACAACGATCCCGAGAAGACCAAGAAGGCCTACAACACCAAGGGCTGGTCGACGCTCGGCGACGTCGGCTATCTCGACGCGGAAGGCTTTCTCTATCTCACCGACCGCAAGAGCTACATGATCATCTCCGGCGGGGTGAACATCTACCCGCAGGAGACCGAGGACGTGCTGATCACGCATCCTGCCGTTTCCGACGTCGCCGTGTTCGGCGTGCCGAACGAGGAAATGGGCGAGGAGGTCAAGGCCGTGGTGCAGCCCCACGACATGGCCAAAGCCGGCAAGGATCTCGAGGCCGAACTGATCGCATTTTGCCGAAAACATCTGTCGCCGATCAAGTGCCCGAAGAGCATCGACTTCGAAGCCGAGCTGCCGCGCACGCCGACCGGGAAGCTGGTGAAGCGGCACCTGCGCGACCGGTACTGGCCGAAGCCGGCGGCGAAGGCGTAAATCTCTCCACAGTCGTCCCGGCGAACGCCGGGACCCATAACCACCGCTGTTGATCGCTTTACAAAGCTGGGGCCACGGCCTTTTATCGCGGCGAACATTTGTGGTTATGGGTCCCGGATCGCGCTCGCTACGCTCGCTTGTCCGGGACGACAAGGGAGTGCGCCGGATGAACACAACAGCTTCCCTCCCCGACATCCCGCTTCCCTCCTCCATCCGCTCCCGCACCGTCGACAGCATCAACGGCCTCCGCATGCACGTGCTCGAAGCCGGCTTCGAGACACCCGGCCGTCCGTGCCTCCTGCTCCTGCACGGCTTTCCCGAACTCGCCTATTCCTGGCGCAAGGTGATGCCGGTTCTCGCCAGCGCCGGCTATCACGTGATCGCGCCGGACCAGCGCGGCTATGGCCGCACCACCGGATGGGATCCGGACTATGACGGCGACCTCGCCTCGTTCCGCCTCACCAATCTGGTGCGCGACGCGCTCGGGCTGGTATCGGCGTTCGGCTACGCAAGCGTCGATGCCGTGATCGGGCATGATTTCGGCTCATCGGTCGCCGCGTGGTGCGCGCTGATACGGCCCGACGTGTTTCGCTCGGTCGTCATGATGAGCGCACCGTTCGGCGGGCCTCCATCGCTGCCGTTCAACACCGTGCACGAGCCCGCCAAGGCGGCCGATGATCCCATTCACCGCGAGCTCGCCGCGCTGCCACGCCCGCGGAAACATTACCAATGGTATTACTCGACGCGCGAGGCAAATGCCGACATGCACAGCGCGCCGCAGGGCGTGCATGATTTCCTGCGCGCCTACTACCACCACAAGAGCGCCGACTGGAAAGCCAACCAGCCCTACCCGCTGAAATCCTGGAGCGCGGAAGAGATCGCAAAGCTGCCGACCTATTATGTGATGGACCTCGCCAAGGACATGGCCGCCACCGTCGCCGAGGAAATGCCATCGGCCGCCGAAATCGCCGCCAACAAATGGCTGCCGGACAATGAGCTTGCCTTCTACAGCGCCGAGTACGAGCGCAACGGATTCCAGGGCGGGCTGCAATGGTATCGCTGCGGCACCTCGGGCGCGTTCGTGCCGGAATTGCAGACATGGTCCGGCCGCACCATCGACGTGCCGTCCGCTTTCATCTCGGGCAAGCAGGACTGGGGCACCTATCAGCGCCCCGGCGTCTATGAGGCGATGCAGTCGCGAGCCTGCACCAACATGCTCGGCTGCCATCTTGTCGACGGCGCTGGCCACTGGGTGCAGCAGGAGCAGCCCGGCGAAGTGAGTCGGTTGCTGATGCAGTTCCTGCAACAAGCAAAGGACAACGCAAAGACAAAGCCGAGCCGGTAGCATACCGGCAGGAGAGGACCGCCGCTGTACAGCTATTGCTCTTGCCGCACGCACCCAAACTGAGCATCATCCGCGCCGTATCCGGAACAGAGCGGAGCGTACGCCTTGGCCAAATCGCAATGGAGTTTCAAGACCGCCGTTGAACTGTCCACGGCGCTTGCCGCGAAGAAGGTCTCGGCCGTTGAACTGGCCGAGGATGCAATCGGCCGGATCGAGCGGCACGACGCGAAGATCAACGCGATTTGCGTTCGCGATTTCGAGCGCGGCCTTGCCGCCGCCCGCGCCACCGACGCCGAACTGGCGCGCGGCGTGAAGAAGCCGCTGCTCGGCATTCCCCTGACGGTGAAGGAATCCTACAATATCGCGGGACTACCGACGACATGGGGTATTCCGGCGCAGAAGAATTTCGCGCCAACCGAAGACGCATTGTCGATCTCGCGGGTCAAGGACGCCGGCGGAGTTATCCTCGCGAAAACCAACGTGCCGCTCAACCTCGCGGATTGGCAGAGCTACAACGACATCTACGGCACCACCAACAATCCCTATGATCTCGGCCGCACGCCGGGAGGCTCCTCCGGCGGATCGTCGGCGGCGCTCGCTGCAGGCTATGGCGCCCTCTCGCTCGGCTCCGACATCGGCGGCTCGCTGCGCGTGCCGGCGTTCCATTGCAGCGTCTATGCGCACAAACCGACGTATGCGCTGTTGCCGTCGCGCGGCCATACAGCGCCGCCGGCTCCGCCGCTGCCATACGAGCGCGATCTCGCCGTGATCGGTCCGATGGCGCGCGGCGCTGCCGACTTGTCGCTGCTGCTGGACGTCATGGCCGGTCCCGATCCGCTCGAGGCCGGCAAGGCCTATCGCCTCGAGTTGCCGGCGGCGCGCCACACGGACTTGAAGGACTTCCGCATTCTCGTGATCGACACCGATCCAGTGTTGCCGACCGACGAGACCGTCCGCGGTACTATCGACCAGCTCGCCAGCAATATCGAGAAGGCTGGTGCCAAGATCTTCCGCTCGAGCCCTCTGCTGCCTGACTTCGCGGCCTCTTCGCGACTCTACGTGCGGATGCTGCTGTCGTTCCTCGCCGCGAGTTTTCCGGCGGATGTATATACCGGCGCTGCGGCCGCGGCCGCAGCCCTGCCGGCAGATGACAGCAGCCTTCAGGCCGAACTGACCCGCGGCATCGCGCTTAGCCACCGCGACTGGGTGATGGCGAGCGTCGGACGGACGCGGTTGCGCGCGCAATGGCGCGAGCTATTCAAATCGTTCGATGCGGTAATCTGTCCGATCATGCCGACACCGGCCTTTCCGCACGATCATACGCCCGACCAGGCACAACGCCGAGTCCTGATCGACGGCAGGGCACATGCTTATACCGATCAGTTTGCCTGGCCGGGCATCGCCACCCTACCCGGCCTGCCCGCGACCGCGATCCCGACCGGCTTTTCGCCGGACGGATTGCCGGTCGGTGTGCAGATCGTCGGGCCGTGGCTGGAGGATCGGACGCCTTTGAGGTTGGCCGAGCTGATCGAGCGCGAGTTCGGCGGCTTCAAGCCGCCACCGATGTTTGATGATTGAAGATACCTCGTGCCGGGGAGTTGCGCGCAAGCGCATCTCCTCGCCGGGAGGGTGAAGCGGTATCGTTGAAAGCGCCATGCGGACTTTCATTCGAAGCGTCATCGCCATCGTCGCCGGCTTCCTGCTGATGTGGCCGCTTGGCTATGCCTATGCCGCGCTCGGCTGGCCAACGTTCCACTTGTGGGGGCTGATGCATGGCACCTTTGTCGCTGCCTGGCCTACCCTGTCGATCCTGGTATTCCTGGCACTGGGGTATCTGCCGCTTTTCCCGCGCGTCGACGACGCAGCGCTTCTGATCGCTGGCCTTGTTTGGGGTCTGTTGCTGGCCACTGCTTTCAACATCCGCCACGCTCTCGGCTTTGAGATTGCCTATGGCCTGTTCAGCGCCACGGCGGTTATCGTTGCAGTACTATGCATCTTTGCCAAACACCGGCTCCGTTTGGCGCTGCTCGTGGTATCGCCGCTTGTTTTCCTGAACTTGGATCTTCTGCTGGTGCCGCCGGCGCTTGAACAACTCGTGTCTCGAGCCACCTTTGATCTCAAGCAGCTCTTGCCGCCCGTCGCCTTCTCGCTCGCGGGTTACGTGCTTGGCTCGCTCGCCCGTGTCGTGATCAAACGCTCGCCGATAACAGCGTGATAGCCGCTCTGCAGTGACGACCAAGAACCGGAGGAATCATGAACAACGACCTCGCCGAGCTGACAGAGCTCAACCGCGACTATGTCGCGTCCGTGCAGAATTCCGACGTCAAACGCTTTGACGAAATCCTCGCAGCCGATTTCTACTGCTCCAATCCCGACAAGTCGCTGGTCGATCGCGCCACGTTCCTGCAACAGACCGCAAAGCCTGTCGCGATCAAGAACCTCCGCGCGGAAGACGTGAAGATCCGAATCCTCGGCGATTTCGCCATCATCCACGCAGCGACGAGCTACACCACGCCGGACGGCCAGCAGGCTCATGGGCGTTATACCGATTGCTGGGCGAAGCAGAATGGCAAGTGGCTCGCGGTGTCGGCGCATGTGTCGCGGTGAACCAACGCCGTCATTCCGGGGCAGCCCGCCAGGGCTGAACCCGGAATCTCGAGATCCCGGGTTCGATGCTTCGCATCGCCCCGGGATGACGACGTTGTCGTCAGCTATCAAACACGATCACGCTGCGTAGCGTCTTGCCGGCTTTCATGTTGGCAAAACCTTCGTTGATTTCGGAGAGTTTCAGCTTGGCCGAAATCCAGTCCTCGAGATGCAGCTTGCCGCGCATGTAGAATTCGACGAGGCGGGGCATGTCGACGCGGAAATGATTGGAGCCCATCGACGAGCCCTGGATGCGGCGCTCCCTAAGGAAATCGAAGCCGTGCAGCTCGATCTTCTGGCCGAACGGGATCATGCCGACGATGGTCGCGGTGCCGCCGGCCGCCAGCATCGCGAAGGATTGCTCGGCAGTTTCCTTGCGGCCCAGCACCTCGAAGGAGTGATGCACGCCACCATTGGTGAGTTCGCGCACCTGCTGCACCACGTCGCCGCGGGAAGGATCGACGATGTCTGTGGCGCCGAGTTTTGTGGCCAACTGCAGCTTGGCCGGATTGGTATCGATCGCGATGATGCGGCCGGCGCCAGCGATCGCGGCACCATTGATCGCGGCCATGCCGACGCCGCCGCAGCCGATCACGGCCACCGTTTCGCCGGCCTGCACCTTTGCGGTGTTCACGACCGCGCCATAGCCGGTGATGACGCCGCAGCCGATCAGAGCCGCGAGTTCCAGTGGCATGTCCTTGCGGATTTTGACGATGGCGTTCTCGTGCACCAGCATCTGCTCGGCGAATGACGAGAGATTGAGGAACTGATGAAGCTTTTCCTCACGCGCCCAGGACAGCCGGTTCGACTGACCGGGCAGCATCTTCACGGTCGTGTCGGTGCACAGCACGGTCCGGCCGGTGGTGCAGTTATCGCAGGTGCCGCAGAACACCGAAAGACACGTCACGACGTGATCGCCGGGCTTTACATAGGTGACGTCGGAGCCGACCTTTTCGACGACGCCCGCCGATTCATGGCCGAGCACGGCCGGCAACGGGTGCGGATACAGTCCCTCCATGAAGTGCAGGTCGGAATGACAGAGGCCGGCGACGCGCGTGCGGATCAGGACTTCGCGCGGGCCGGGATTCGGCACGCTGACCTCCTCGATCACCAGCGGCTGGTTGACTTCATGCAGAACGGCGGCCTTCATCGGTGCTTCCCCTTCAATTCTGTTATTTTTGAACCAGTACTGGCTGCAGCCTACGCTGCGACAAGCAATTCGCCAACCTCGGCCATGCCGACGCTGCGTTCGCCGAGCAAATGGCCAGTGATCGCGCGCTGGGCGGCATTTTCCGCAAGCCGGAACGGATCGCTCGGCGTGACGCGATGGTCGACCACCATCCGCGACAGCAACAGTCGCCTAGCGTCGCCGCGCATGTCGTGGATACGCCCGCCCTCCCAGGCCAGCGCAACGGCGCTGGCGACATGATAGAGGAGGCTGGTGGCGCGCCGTGCATCGCCCTCATTGTCGGTGCGGCTGGCGACCTCGCGGGCAAAGCCGACTGCGCGGTCTGTCAGTTCACGTAAGCGCTTGCGCCAGGCTTGCGGCACGCTGGTGCTCTCGTCGAGGCGGGCGTGCAGATCGGCCGCGAGCGCGGCGTCGGCGCCGTGGCGCCCGACCGCGCGGGTCAGCGCGTCGATTGCGACGATGTTGCCGGTGCCCTCCCAGATCGATCCGAGATGGGCGTCGCGCAGCAGCCGCGCGGTGGCAAACTCCTCAATGTAGCCGATGCCGCCGCGCATCTCCAACGCATCGCCGCAGACTTTTCGCGCGTCGCGCGTGGCGCGGAATTTCAGCGTCGGCGTCAGGATGCGCAGCAGCGCCGCCGCGTCCTGGCTGCCGGCTTCCGCGCGATCGAGCGCGTCGGCCGTGAGAGAACTCATCGACAGCGCCTGCTCGGTCGGCAGCATGATCTTCATCAACTGCCGCCGCGCCAGCGGCAGGTCGATAATGCGCTGGCCGAACACCACGCGGCTCTTCGCCACCGTCATCGCGTCATGGTGCGCGCGCCGCATCAGCGCGGTGGACTTGACGCCATTGGACAGCCGCGAGGAGTTGACCATCTCGGCCATCTGCACGAAGCCGCGGTCGAGCTTGCCGACGGCGTAGGCAATCGCGCCCTCGAACTTAATCTCGCCTGACGCCATCGAACGGGTGCCGAGCTTGTCCTTCAGGCGCACGATCCGGTAGTGATTCTGCGAGCCGTCATCGAGATACCGCGGCATCAGGAAGAGACCTACGCCGCGCGTGCCGGGCCCCGCTCCTTCCGGCCGCGCCAGCAGCATCACCACCTTGGCGTCGGCATTTGAGCAGAACCATTTCTCGCCGTAGAGCCGCCAGTGATCGCCTTCCTGCACGGCCCTCGTCGTCAGCGTGCCGACGTCAGAGCCGCCTTCCTTCTCGGTCATGAACTGGCCGCCTTGGGTCAGCTTGCTCATGTCGGTCTGGGTCAGGCCGTCGAGGTATTTTGCCTTCAGCGCATCGCTGCCGAAATTGTTGAGCAGTTTCGCGCAACCATCCGTGACGTTGATCGGACAACCCATGCCGAATTCGGTCTGATTGAACAGGAACGTGAAGGCATGCTTGGCGACGACGGGATATTTGTCCGGCCAGCCCATGATGCCCTTGCGGATCGACATCGCGTGAATGCCGAACTCGCCGAACGCGGCTTTCTCCAGCTCGCGATAGGCCGGGTGATATTCGATATACTGGATGTCGCGGCCGAACTTGTCGCGCTGGTGCAGCACCGGTGTGTGGCGGTCGGCAAGCCGCGCGCATTCGTCGAGATAGCCGCCGGCCAATTCGCCGAGCCGGTCGAGATGCGGCTCGATATGGCGAAACAGCGCGTCCGGCAGATGCAGGCGAAGCAGATCCGTCAACGCCGGATCGGCACGGTAGAAGTTCATCCCCGTCGTATCGGGTGCGAGCAATCCCGGCTGATTGGCTGACGCGGCTGCACGGTCTTGCATGAGTGGATGCATTTTTAGCCCTTGTTCGTTCCGCCCGATGTTGGTCAACTATCGATAACGCGGGCGGACGTGCCGTCAATAAGCATAATTGGAGGGCCGCCATGGCGGACGATTGCCAGGCGGAATCGGGTTCCTAGATTACCTAATCCCCACCATCCGAGGACTGCGCCCATGGAATTGCCAAAATACAAGATTGCCCTGATTGTTGGTGTCGGCGAGGGATTGAGCGCATCGCTGGCGCGACTGTTCGCGCGCGAAGGCATCAAGGTTGCGCTTGCCGCGCGCAAGATCGAGAAGCTTGGCGCGCTCTGCACCGAGACCGGCGCCCGCGCCTTTGCCTGCAACGCTACCGAGGCGGAGGAAGTCGAGCGTCTCTTTGGCATGGTCGAGCGCGAGATCGGCACGCCCGATATCGTCGTCTATAACGCCAGCGGCCGCGCACGCGGCGCCTTCACCGACCTGGTTCCGGCCGAAGTTGCAAATGCGATTGCAGTCTCCGCCTTCGGCGGCTTTCTGGTGGCCCAGCAGGCGGCGACACGCATGCTGCCGAACAAGCACGGCGCGATCCTGTTCACCGGCGCCTCCGCCAGCGTGAAGGGCTATCCGCAGTCGGCGCCGTTCGCGATGGGCAAGTTTGCGCTGCGTGGGTTGGCCCAAAGCATGGCGCGCGAATTGTCGCCGCAGGGCATCCATGTCGCGCATTTCGTCATCGACGGCGGCATTCGCAGCGCTGCGCGTACGGAGCCTGCCGATCGGCCGGATTCAATGCTCGATCCCGACGCGATTGCGCTGAGCTACTGGAACGTGCTGCAGCAACCGCGCAGCGCCTGGACGTGGGAAGTGGAGCTGCGGCCCTGGGTGGAGAAGTTTTGAGACGTGAACCCGTAGGGTGGGCAAAGGCGCTTGCGCCGTGCCAACCATCTATCGTCGCGCGCGCTCCTCGATGGTGGGCACGCTTCGCCTTGCCCATCCTACCGCTCCTCGCAATGACGGAAAAACAACGACACAGGGGCCACCATGACCACCGAAACCAAAATCGACACCGGCACCGACGAACTGCTCTGCGTGATCCGCGACCGCGTCGCCATCATCACGCTGAACCGCCCCGAAGCGCGCAACGCGTTCTCGGATACGCTGACGCCGGCGCTTCGCAGCATGATCAAGAGCTGCGGCGAGAACCCCGAGGTCGGTGCGCTCCTGCTCACCGGCGCGGGCACCGCATTCTGCGCCGGTGGCAACGTCAAGGGCATGGGCGCGCATCGCGACAAGAAGAAGCTGGAGATGTCCTATAACGAGAAGGTCGCCGACCTGCAGGAGCGGCAGCGCCTGCTGACCGGCGCGCTGGCCTCGGTGCGCAAACCGACGATTGCGGCACTGCCCGGCCCCGCGGTCGGCGCCGGCCTCGCGCTCGCGCTGGCCTGCGATATCAGACTGGCGGCGCAATCCGCCTTCATCTCCACCGGCTATGTCCGCGTGGCGCTCTCCGGCGACTACGGCATCGCCTGGCTGCTGACGCGGCTGGTCGGAACGTCGCGGGCGCGCGAACTGATGTTTACCGGCGACAAGGTCGATGCCGCCAGATCCGAGGCGATCGGCCTCGTCAACCGCGTGGTGCCCGACGACAGACTGCAGACTGAGGCCTTCGCGCTTGCCAAATCCATGGCCGAAGGCCCGACGCTGGCGCTGCGCTACATCAAGGACAATCTCGACGAAGCGCTGCAATTCGATTTCGCCACCGCGCGCGACCACGAGGCCGAGCGCCTCGTCCGCCTGACCGCCACCGGTGATCACAAGGAGGCGGTGCAGGCCTTCATCGACAAGCGCAAGCCGGTGTTCAGGGGAAGCTGAGTTCCTTTTCCGCGGGTAGCGGAAAAATGGCCCGGTTCTGGAGCGGCCAGAACCGGGCTCAGTGGTCAAACCGCAAGCGAGGACATTGCGCGGGGAGAGACGGCGGCAAGCCGCCAACTGGCGCATGGGATTTCCTGCGGTTCGACATGGATATCTTTCTGGAAGCGCGTCAGCCTCCAGTCGCCGGGCGTATTGGTGAAGCCGTAGCCGGACTTGCGGGCAAGCGCGATCATGGCATCGTTGGAACGCAGCGTGTCGCCGAAGATGCGCTCGGCGCCGAACGCGGCCGCGCGGCATTCGAGGTTTTTCAACAGCGCCCTGCCGATGCCGTGGCCCTGCCAGCGATCGTCGATCGAGAGGCCGAATTCGATTGCAGCGCTCTCGCTGTCGAAGGCATAGCGCGCCTCGCCGACGATGGTCTCGCGGCCGTCGACCGGCATGGTCGCGACCACACTGAACCGATCCGCTTCGCCGACCTGGATGAAGCGATCAAGTTCGGACGGCGGCAGTTCGCTGGCGGCGCCGAGGAAGCGGTTGTAACGGGAGCGCGTCGAAAGCGCGCGGAAATAGTTCTGCAGCGCCTCGGCGTCGCGCGGCTCGACGAAGCGCACGGTCACGGCCTGGCCATGCCGCGAGCGCAGCACGTCCGAATACTGCCTGAGATCGTCGAAACGCATCGTGGTCATGGCGCGCTCCCGTCGGTCCTCAATGAAAATGGCCGGCGTCCCCCAGACGAGGCGGCGTCGGCCGGCTGCCACTTAAGCCCGCCAGAACGGTTTTTCGGCCTCGTAGGCAACGTCGCTCCAGGAGACGCCGATATCGTGCAACTCCCGCTCGGACCACTTGGCCAGCTCGCGGCGGGATTGGTACCGCTGCCGCCAGACATGGAGGGTCTCGGCCAATTGGCTCAGAATCCCCGGTCCATGATGATTTATCATCGATTCATGCGTGTAAGTGGACATTTTCCGCTCCTGTAGTAATCTGTTGGCACTAATATCTGCGCTTCCAGGGCCGTTCACAAACGACACTTTGTACCGTTTCGGATGATATAAACTCATGTATTAAGGGAGCATCGGAATGACCGGCAGACTGCCGTCGCTGAATGGCCTGCGCGCCTTCGAGGCAGCCGCCCGGCATCTGAGCTTCACGCAGGCCGCCTCCGAGCTGAACGTCACGCAGACCGCGATCAGTCACCAGATCAAGCGGCTGGAGGAAGAGCTCGGGGTCCGCCTCTTTGTCCGCCAGAACCGCTCGCTGACATTGACGGCGGAAGCGCAGGAATACCTTCCCGGCATCCGCGCCGCCTTCAACGATCTCCGGCTCGCGACCGACCGCCTGCTGCGGAAAGACGACGACCATGTCCTGACGGTGTCGACGCTAGCCTCGCTGGCCGCCAAATGGCTGCTGCCGCGCCTCACGGCTTTTCAGGAAGCGCAACCGGGGATCGACGTTCGCATCACGACCTCGATCAACCTCGTCGACTTCCAGCGCGACAAGGTCGACGCCGCGATCCGCTACGGCCGCGGCCAGTGGCCTGGCGTTCGCGCCGACTGGCTGATGGCGGACGAGCTCTTTCCGGTGTGCAGTCCGGCGCTGCTCAAGGGGAACAAGCCGCTGAAATGCCCCGAAGACCTCCGGGATCACGTGCTGCTGCATACCAGCAACGCGAATAGCGACGACTGGCGGCTGTGGCTGACGGCGGCCGGGCTGCCGGCCGATTTTTCCAAACAGCCGGGCGTGACGTTCGACATGATCTTCATGACGGTGCAGGCCGCGATCGACGGCCTTGGCGTTGCGATGGGCCGCACCGCCTATGTGCAGGAGGACATCGCCAAGGAACGCTTGGTCGTTCCCTTCAAGATGGCTTTCCCGGTCGATGCCGGATTCTATCTGGTCTCGCCGGCGGGTAGAGCCGATCCGCCAAAGCTCGCGGCTTTCCGGCAATGGCTGCTCGCCTCCGTTCAGAACCGTCCCTGATTGCGCTGATGTTCCGCACAGGCAGGTGCATGCGACATCGTCGCATGCGGCCATGCTGATTACTGCTGCAGGCGCACGAGAGGCGTGACGCGGCCGTTGCATCCGGCTAGAAAATCCGCGGGGGCGGATGGATTTGCCTGGCCGAGCGCCGGTTTGATTTTGAGGCCAACAACGACAACAAGAGCGCATGGCCGATTTGAATCAGAAGTTCGATGTGCTGGTGATCGGCGGTGGCAACGCTGCTCTCTGCGCCGCCATCAGCGCTCGGCGCGCAGGTGCTTCCGTGCTGGTGCTGGAAGGCGCTCCGAAATTTTATCGCGGCGGCAACACCCGCCACACCCGCAACATGCGTTGCGCGCACGATGCCGCGACCGACATTCTCACCGGGCCGTACACGGAAGAGGAGTTCTGGGACGATCTGTTGCGACTGACCGGCGGTCAGACCGACGAGGAACTGGCGAAATTCATGATCAGAGAGTCCAAGGACATTCTGAACTGGATCGTCGAACAGGGCGTGCGTTGGCAACCCTCGCTCGGCGGGACGCTGAGTCTGGGCCGCACCAACTCGTTCTTCCTCGGCGGCGGACGCGCGATGCTGAACGCGCTCTATCTCACCGCGGAAAAACTCGGCGTCGAGATCGTCTACGATGCCGAGGTGATCGACCTCGAGATCGAGCACGGCATGTTTCTGTCGGCGAGGCTGAAGCAGCCGATCGACGGCACGAGCGAAATCCGCGCTTCCGCACTGGTTGCCGCCGCCGGCGGCTTTGAAGCCAATATCGAATGGCTGAAGGAATATTGGGGCGAGGCGGCGAATAATTTCCTCATCCGTGGCACGCCCTATAACCGCGGCTCGATCCTGAAAATGCTGCTCGACAAGGGCGTGCAGGATATCGGCGATCCCACCCAATGCCATGCGGTTGCGATCGACGCTCGCGCACCGAAGTTCGATGGCGGCATCATCACCCGCCACGACTCGGTCGTGTTCGGCATTGTCGTCAACAAGCACGCCCAGCGCTTCTACGACGAGGGCGAGGATATCTGGCCGAAGCGTTATGCGATCTGGGGGCGGCTGGTGGCCGCGCAACCGGACCAGATCGCCTACATCATCTTCGATAACTCCGTTCGCAACAGTTTTATGCCGACGCTGTTTCCGCCGATCGAGGGCGGGAGTATTGCCGAATTGGCCGCCAAGCTTGAGCTCGATCCGGCGTCGCTGGAGAAGACCATCGCCGAATTCAACGCCGCGGTTAAGCCGGGCACGTTCGATCACACTATCCTCGACGATTGCCGCACGGAAGGCATCACGCCGCCGAAGACGCATTGGGCGCGCCGGATTGAGACGCCGCCTTACCTCGCCTATCCTGTGCGGCCCGGCATCACCTTCACCTATCTCGGCACCCGCGTGAACAGGCAGGCGCGCATGGTGATGAAGGACGGCAAGCCTTCGGCCAACATGTTCGCGGCCGGCGAGATCATGGCCGGCAACGTACTCGGCAAGGGCTATGCGGCCGGTATCGGGATGACCATCGGCAGCGTGTTCGGTCGGGTCGCGGGACGGGAAGCGGCGAAGAATGCGCGGAATTAGACACGCGCTCAACTCACTTCGCCCCGCCCTTTGCGGGGAGAGGGAGAGAACAAGGGAGGACTTGTGATGCGGCTTGCGATCACTACTGCTGCAGTCGTTCTGATGAACGCGACGCTGGCCCACGCCGCCGAGCCGATCGCGCTACGCGACATGGGTTCGTTCCATGTCGGCGGCCGGCTGGTCGAAATTTCCGGCAAGCCGGTGAAGGAAGTGACATTCACCCCCGGCGGGGTGCCGGCAAAGGTCGATCCCAACGGCACCTATCAGGTCGAGCAGATGTATGTGCAGTATTTTCTGCCCGCGAACGAAAAGGGCGCCTATCCACTGCTGATGTGGCATGGCGGCGGACTCACCGGCGTCACCTATGAGACGACGCCCGACGGGCGCGAAGGCTGGCTGAACTATTTTCTGCGCAAGGGCTGGGCCGTCTACAATTCCGACGCGGTCGAGCGCGGCCGCGCCGGCTGGGCGCAGTATCCAGATATCTTCAAGAGCGAGCCGGTATTCCTCACGACAGCCAATCCGTTCGAGCGGTTTCGGATCGGCGACGGCGTCGGCTCCTACAATCCCGATCCGGCCAAGCGGAAGCTGATGCCCGGCAGCCAGTTTCCGAACGAAGGCTACGAGAACTTCGTCAAGCAGAACGTGCCGCGCTGGACCACCACCGATGATGCGATCATCGCCGCCTATATCGCCGAGATCGACCGCGTCGGCCCTTCCATCATCCTGTTCCACAGCCAGGCCGGCAGTTTCGGCTTCAAGGTAGCGCAGGCGCGGCCCGACAAGGTCAAGGCGCTGATTGCGATCGAGCCGGCCGGCGTCGGCGATCCCGCGAAAGTCGATGTGCTGAAGAACATCCCGACGCTGATCGTCTATGGCGACTACATCGAAAAGGATTCGCGCTGGCCGAAGATTCGCGCCAACGGCCTTGCGTTTGCGGACGCGATCAAGGCGGCGGGCGGCAGCGTCGATGTCGTCGATCTGCCGCAAGTCGGCATCAAGGGCAATTCGCACATGGTGATGATGGACAAGAACAATGCCGAGGTCGCCGCCCTGATCCAGAAGTGGCTGGAGGGCAAGGGGTTGACGAAATAACCGGGTTGGCCGCGAGGGCAGGAAGCAGCGCATCATGCACGGGACGAAGATTCTGGAGGAGGCCGACCGCCTGATGACGGTCTGCAACTCCTGCCGCTATTGCGAGGGCCTCTGCGCAGTGTTTCCAGCGATGGAAATGCGCCGCGCTTTCTCCGACGGCGATCTCAATTATCTCGCCAATCTCTGCCACGCCTGCGGCGCCTGCTACACCGATTGCCAGTTCTCGCCGCCGCACGAATTCAACGTCAATGTGCCGAGGACGCTCGCGGTAGCGCGCGCGGAATCTTATGCGGCCTATGCATGGCCACGCGCCTTCGCGGGCACGTTCGCGCGCAACGGCCTCGTCATCAGCCTCGTTGCCGCGCTCAGCGTTGCTGTATTCATTTTCGGCTTCGCTGCTTTACACGATCGCGAGGTGCTGTTCGGCATCCATACCGGACCTGGCGCGTTCTACAAACTGATGCCGCACAATGCGATGGCAGCCCTGTTCGGCGCGGCGTTCCTTTACGCGATCATGGCGCTGGCGATGGGCGTGCGCGCCTTCTGGCGCGACATCGGCGAACCCATCGGCATGAAGACCGATGCACGCGCGCTGTTGCAGGCCATCCGCGACGCCGGCGAGTTGCGCTATCTCGACGGCGGCGGCGTCGGCTGCTTCAACGAGGACGACCGTCCGACCGACCGTCGCCGGCTCTATCATCACCTCACCTTCTACGGTTTTGCGCTGTGCTTTGCCTCGACCTGCGTCGCAACACTCTATCACTATCTGCTGGCGCGCGAGGCGCCGTATGCATGGTGGGATCTGCCCGTGGTGCTCGGCACGCTCGGCGGCACCGGGCTGTTGATCGGGCCGATCGGTTTGCTCGCTGAACGATGGAAGCGCGATTCCATCCTGGTCGATGAGGCGCGTTACGGCATGGATGTCGCGTTCATCGCGATGTTGTTCCTGACGAGTCTCACAGGCATGGCGCTGCTGATCCTGCGCGAGACGGCAGCGATGGGACCGCTGCTGGCGCTACATCTCGGCGTGGTGTTTTCGCTGTTCGTCACCATGCCCTATGGCAAGTTCGTGCACGGCATCTATCGCTTCGCCGCCCTGGTGCGCTATGCACGGGAGCGGAAGGCGATGGCACAGGGGACGACGCTGGAGTAAGCCAACCGGCCTCTCCCCGTCATTGCGAGCGAAGCGAAGCAATCCATCGCGCCGCGCGCCGAAATATGGATTGCTTCGTCGCTTCGCTCCTCGCAATGACGTGGAGACAGCAGCAGGCGTTCCTGCTGTCTCTGGGATACTGGGTCACCCGTCTTCGCGGGGACGACGGCTCGGAACACCGGAGATCGTTCACATTCGAGTTATCGGTCGGGCCGCCGTTATTTTCAATCGACTCCTCTGAACCGGTTTTCATCTGGCGCCGTCGAACTCCTGTGCGAGCCATTCCGGCTTCGCCAACAGGAATGGAGAGTACAGATGTCGATGAAGTTAATGCTGTCTGCGGCTGCTTTGGTCGCGGTCGGCGCGAGCAGCGCCATGGCAGCTCCCGCGTTCGTGTCGTCGCGGTACTGCGATCAGGCGGTATCACGGCAGGCTTGCGGAGATCACATGCACTATGTGGCGCGGCTTCGCACCCGCGGCGACACTTCGCTGAGCTACATGAAGAATCTCGATCCGCGCGAAAACCAGGCGCTGCGTGATGGCGGTGGTGGTGGCGGCGGCGGAGGCGGTGGCGGTGGTGGTCGATAACCATCGACGTCGATCGTAGGGTACGCAAAGCGACCACGTCCGCTCGTAGCTCCATGAGCGAAGGCGGAAGCGTGCCCACCATCGAGGACCGCATACGATGAGAGATGGTGGGCACGGCGCTGGCGCGCTTTTGCCCACCCCGGATCGTTGTTCAGGAGTAAGCGAACGTTTTGCGTCAGTACCGCTCCACGATCTGATCGAGCTTTCTGCTGAGCAACCAGGACAGGCCGAGGAATGCGACCAACATCACGAGACCCAGACCCGAAGAGGCATTGTTGATCGACTTCTCCGAGAACTGACCGAAGGCATAGCCGGCCGAGACAATGGCGCCGGACCAAAGGCCCGCCGCAACGAAGTTGAGCGCAAGGAAAGTCGACCAGGGCAGCCGCGATATCCCGTAGGCAAATCCCGCGAGCCCGCGGACGCCGTGCGGGAAACGGTGAAACAGGATCATCCAGGCATAGTGACGGTCCGTCAGCCGGACCACGGTCTGGACGGGGCGCTCAAACCGCGGGAAACGATCGAGCAAGCGGAGGCCATAACGCCGCCCGATCCAGAAGCGAATGACGTCGCCGGCGAAGCTGCCGAACCAGCAGACTACGATGAGCGTGCCAAGACCCAGCGCACCCGAGTGCGCCGCGTAGCCCGCGAATAGCGCAAGCAGCAGACTATGCGAGGCCGCATAGGCAAATACGAGGCTGTAGGCCACATCGCCGTGCTGGCGTAAGAAATCGAGGAACGAAGTCAGATCCGTCGGAAACAGCAATGTAAGCGCACCCACTCATGTGAAATGTTCCCCCAGATGAGTGGGTTCGGTCCGAACGCTACCACCCCGCGGAAGGGCACGGAAGCCCATAGAAGTGCTATCGAAGACCCACGCAAACGGCGATGTAGAGCCGAGTGGCTTGCAGTAGACGCGAAGTGGAAAGATGCGGACGCCAGGCCGGAGCGGTGGGATCTGGTGAACAACTTCGCCACGTTCCGCCCGACCTCGAATGATTCCTTCAGGCAGCGGTGCGTCTTTTGCAGGAAGGCGATTACTCATTGGAAGTTCGGTTTATGGAAGGGCCAAATGTAGTTGAATTGCGGCCTGCCCCCTGCGGCCGCTACAGATCCACCACCACGTAGTCGCTTTCGACCGACACGGCGAGGGTCTCTGCCACATACGGGCCCTTCACCACGGCCGATCCCGGCTCGACGTTGACGGGATAGGCGCGCGCGCGAAAGCGTTTCGGGTCGCAATAGGATTGCCCGGTGCGGATGTCGAATTCCCAGCCGTGCCAGGGACAGCGGATGATTTCGCCGAGTTTTGTATACTCGATCTCGCCGGGGTTGGAGGATTGCGCGAGGCCAATCAACGGGCCCTCGCACAGGGCCGCGCCCTGATGCGGGCAGCGGTTCAGAAGGCCGAAGAACTCGCCCTTGATGTTGAAAATCGCGATCGGCCGGCCGTCGATGTCGAGGAATTTTCGTGTCCCCGGCGGCAATTCGTCCACCGGGGCAATGACGTGCCGCACCATCAAACCATCCCGTACAGCTTCTTGGCGTTGCCGAGATAGAACGCCTCGCGGTTGGCTTCGCTGACGCCGGCCGGCAACACGCGCGACGGCTCGTCGAAATCCCAATGCGGGTAATCGGTGGCGAACAACAGTCTGTCCCAACCGATCCATTCGATCGTCTGGAACAAGTGATCGCGGCGCTCCGGATCTTCCATCGGCTGCGTGGTCCACCAGACGTGGTCGCGGATATATTCCGACGGTTTTCGTTTCAGATGCGGCACCTCGCTGTGCAGGCGCTCGAAGCTCTTGTCGAGCCGCCAGGCGAGCGACGGCGCCCAGCCGAAGCCGGCCTCGATCATCACCATCTTCAGCTTCGGGAAACGCTCGAACACGCCTTCGAGCACAAGGCTCGCCAGCACCGTCTGCTGGCATTGCGCATGGCCGACCATCTCCTCGATGTAGAAGCTCGGCCAGCCGGACGGCGTGAGCGGATTGCCGCCGAAGCCGAAGGCATGGACGCCGACCGGCAGCCCGATCTCCTGCGCGGCCTCGTAGACTGGCCAGTAGCGGCGCTGGCCGAGCGGCTCGACATTGCGGCTGAGCAGCAGCACCTGCACGAAATTCGGATCGCCCGCACGCTTGCGAATTTCGGCGGCGGCGGCCACGCCATCCTCATTGGGAACGACGATCGAGGCCTTCAGGCGCTTGTCCTTGCTGGTCCATTTCTCGATCTGCCAGTCGTTGATCGCGGAGCAGAGCGCGCCGGCAAGATCCTGGTTGCGGAGGCCCTGCCCGCTGGCGAGCGGATTGAGCACGCCGAGCGCGACATTGTAGGGATCGAGAAGCTGCTTCTGCATGAAGGACAGCGAGGAGCCCTGCGGCCCGCCTTCCGGCGGCCAGGCATCGCGGCGCGAGGCGTTGGGCTGCGCCTTCGGATAGGGCGGGCCCTCCATCATGCCGTGATAGGCCTGGATGCCATAGGTCTCGAGATGCGAATGCCAGCGCTTCGCCAGATAAGGATAAAGTTCGTCCTTGGTAGCGCGCGCCGGGTGAATGTCGCAATCGGCGATCGCGGTCTCGATGCTAACGGATGCCGAAGATTCAGGACGGAACTGGACGTTCATGGCGTCGTCTCCTTCACCGCTTGCAACCGGCCGTATGTCGCGAACGGATTGTCGATCATGATCTTGCGAACCAGATCGGGCGACAATCCCGGCGGCAGCACCTCGTCGCCATCGAACTGCCAGTGCGGATAGTCGGTCGAGAATAGGAGCAATTCGTCCGACTGCATATGGTCAAACAGGCGGTTCAGGGTTGCGGGATCGGGCGGCGCATCGACCGGCTGCAGCGAGAAGCGGATGTTGCTGCGCACAATCTCCAGCGGCGCGCGATCCACCCACGGCGTTTCCATCCGAATGCCGCGCCAGAACTTGTGCAGGCGCCAGAGATAGGCCGGCAACCAGGTGAAGCCTGATTCTAGCATCACCATTTTCAGATTCGGATGACGGGCGAACACGCCTTCCACGATCAAGCTGGTGAGCTGAGTCTGGAACGCGGTCGCTTGGGCTACATAGTCCTCGATGTGGTAGGAGCCCCAGCCGATCGAGGTCGGCGGGTTGTGATAGGCGCTGCCGGCATGGATGCCGATGGTGAGGCCGAGACGTTCGGCGGTGGCGTAGATCGGCCAGTAGGCGCGCTTGCCCAGGGGCATGTCGCCCATGACCAGCATCAGCACCTGGACGAAGCGCCTGTCTCCAGCGCAGCGTTCGATCTCCGCGACCGACTTCTCGACGCTTTGCGTGGGGATCACGATCGAGCCGCGCAGCCGATCGTCCTTGTCGAGCCATTCTTTGGCCAGCCAATCGTTCAGCGCGCGGCAGAACGCGTCCTGCATGTCCTCGGAGAACACCATCTGCACGCCGTAGAGCGGATTGCAGATGCCGAAACGAACGCCGAACCGGTCGAGCGCCTGCTTCTGCATGTCGGCCAAATCGGCGCCCGGCTTGCCCTGCGCCGGCCGCCAGTCCGGCCGCGACGAAATCGGCGAATGGGTCGGATAGGATTGCGAGACCAGGTCGGTCATGCCGCGCGTTGTCACCTGGTCGCGCCAGTAGTCGTTCATGTAGGGCAACAGGCTGGTCAGATGCGGAACGGCGGGATGCAGATCGCAATCCACGCCGCCCGCGATCGGCGACGTCATGATGTTTCCTCGTATGGCCGCGTCGACGCAGTTGTTTGAGGCATTCAATCAGGGCGGCGCGCGCACGGCAACTCGGCAAGCGTAACCCTCCTGTGTTAGGAAGGCATGACTGGACCAATGACTACGCGCAGGAGTTGAAATGAAAGAGCTTGTTACGATCGCCGAAAAGATCGCGACCCAACTGATCGCGCGGAAACAGACGATTTCGGTGGCGGAATCCTCCACCGGCGGGCTGATCTCTGCGGCGCTGTTATCGGTGCCGGGCGCATCGGCCTATTTCCTCGGCGGCGCCGTGGTCTATACCCGCGACGCGCGTCTGCTGCTGATGGATATTCCGGACGAGGCAATGAAGGGCATCCGCTCGGCGTCCGAACCATACGCGAAATTGCTCGCCGCCCAGGTCCGCCAACGCTTCGCGACCGACTGGGGATTGTCGGAAACCGGCGCAACGGGACCAACCGGCAACCGCTACGGCGATGCCGCGGGCCATAGCTGCGTGGCAGTAGCGGGTCCGCAAAACGAAGTGTTCACACTGGAAACCGGCAGCGCCGACCGGCAGGCGAACATGCAACAATTTGCAAGCACGGCGTTGAATTTGTTGCTGGAGAATTTGTCGAAGTAAGACGCCGTCTCTGCAGAGACGAGGAGAAGAATCGTAGGGTGGGCAAAGGAGCGTAGCGACGTGCCCACCATCGGGAACTCCGCACGTGATGGTGGGCACGCTGCGCTTTGCCCACCCTACGATTCTGACTGCAAAAACCTCTCGTGTCCCGAACGCGGCGCGGCACGCAGTGACGCGACGCAGAGCCGGGACCCATGCGTGGCGTTCGCAGCGACGACAGCGGAGAGCGCCCTCACCGCTCCCGGAACGAGCGCATCAGTTGGTCGCTGAACGGCTTCATCAGATAGGAGAACATGGTGCGGTCGCCGGTTTGCACGAAGGCTTCCACCGGCATGCCGGGAATGATCTTGACCTCGCCGAGGCGGGCAACTTCATCCGGAGGCATCGAGACGCGAATAGTATAGTAGCTCTGGCCGGTGCGCTGGTCGGAGGTGACGTCGGCAGAGACGCGGGTCACCACGCCGTTGAGTTCCGGTGTGGTGCGCTGGTTGAAAGCGGATAGGCGCAGAAGCGTCTTCTGGCCGATCTGCAGCTTGTCGATGTCCTGTGGATTGACCTTGGCCTCGACCGAGAGATCGTCGGCCTTCGGCACAATCATCATGATGGCGTCGCCCGCGGTGATGACGCCGCCGACGGTGTGCACGGTCGACTGCAGCACGACGCCGTCCTGCGGCGCGCGGATCTCGATGCGGCGGAGCTGATCCTCCGCGGTGACCTTGCGCTCGACGAACTCGCCGATCTTGTCGTTGGTCTCGCGCAGATCCTTGGAGACTTCGCTGACCACGTCCTTGTCGATCTGGATGATCTGCAGTTCGGTTTCGGTGATCTTGCCCTTCGCCTGCGCGCGCGCGGCGATGTATTGCGCACGCTCGCCCGACAGCCGGGCGAGATCGCGCTCCAAAATCGTCAGGCGCGAGATCTGGATCAGGCGCTGCTCGTAGAGCTGGCGGACGCCGACCAGCTCTTTCTCGACCAGCGCGATTTCCTTTTCCTTGGCCTGTTCCTGCGCGGTGAGGCCGGCGATTTCTTCATTGAGCTGGGCCACGCGTTCGCGCAATTGCGATTTCTGCCCGGCGCGCCCGAACACGCGAACCTCGAACAGTTTGGTTTCGCTCGCGATGATGTCGCGGACGTCAGGGTCGTCGGCGCGATCGGAGAGCTGCGGCGGGAACTTGATCTTGTCGAGGCCGCGCTGCTCGGCTTCGAGCCGCGCCGCCCGCGCCCACAAGCCGTTCAGCGTCTTGACGACGATGGCAAGGCTCGCTTTGACCACGGTCTCGTCGAGCCGCACCACGACGTCGCCCGCCTTTACCACGTCGCCGTCGCGCACCCGGACCTCGCCGACCACGCCGCCGGTCGGGTGCTGTACCTTCTTGACGTTGGAATCGACCACCACCGAGCCCGGCGCGATCAGCGCGCCGGAAATCTGCACCGTCGAGGCCCAGCCGCCGAATCCGCCGGCGAGAACCAGCATCAGCGCAAGACCGACGATGAGATGCGAGCGTATCGAGCGGCGCGCGCCTTTCAGCTCCGCGGTCATGATTTTTTCGTAGCTCCTGCTTCGGACACGATCTTGATCGGTGGCGGCGGCGAGGGCACCCGCTGCAGCACCTGGCCAAGCACAGTTTCCTTGGGACCAAACGCCTGCATGCGACCGTCCTTCAAGACCAGCAATTGATCGACCGCCTCGATGCCGATCGGCCGGTGCGCGACCACGACCACGATGGCGCCGCGCTCGCGGGCGGCGCGCACGGCGCGGGTCAGCGCCTCGTCGCCCTCGCTGTCGAGGTTGGAGTTCGGCTCGTCGAGCACGATCAGGAACGGATTGCCATAGAGCGCGCGCGCCAGCGCCACGCGCTGCGCCTGCCCGGCCGACAGCGCAGTGCCCTGCTCGCCGATCTGGGTATCGTAGCCTTCGCGCATCTTGATGATCATCTCGTGCACGCCGGCGTCCTTGGCGGCGGCAATGATCGCCTCCGATTTCGCCTCGGGATCGAAGCGGCAGATGTTCTGCGCCACGGTGCCGGCGAACAATTCGACGTCCTGCGGCAGATAGCCGATATGGCGGCCGAGCACGTCCGACGACCATTGGTCGAGCGCCGCGCCATCGAGCCGCACCTTGCCGCGGGCCGGCATCCAGACGCCGACCAACGCGCGCACCAGCGACGACTTGCCGGAACCGCTCGGACCGATGACGCCGACGCCGGACCCGGCTTCGACGGCGAAGCTGACGTCCTGCACAATGACGCGCTGGTCGCCCGGCGGCACGATACTGACCGCCTCGACCGACAGTCGCTTCGTGGGCGCCTGCAACAGCGTCTGTTCATTTGCCGGCGGTATTTGTTGCAGGAGTTTTGACAGGCGATGCCAGCTCTGGCGCGCGGCAACAAAACCTTTCCAGTGAGCGATGGCGAGATCGACCGGCGCCAGCGCCCGCGCGCTCAAGATCGACCCCGCGATGATGATGCCGGCCGTGGCTTCCTGGTGGATCACGAGGTAAGCGCCGACCGCGAGCACCGCCGATTGCAGCATCATGCGCAGGACCTTGGCGACCGCGCCGAGGCCGCCGGCGATGTCGCTGGCGCGCTGACTGCCTGCCAGATAGGTCTCGTTGGCCTCGCTCCAGCGCTTCATCAGCCGTCCGGACATGCCCATCGCCACCAGCACTTCGGCGTTGCGCCGGCTGGTGGCGGCGAGATCGCTGCGCCGCGCGGCCAGCGTCATCGCCTCCTTTGCGGGCGTGCGCGACAGGAACTCGGTGATCAGCGTCAGCGTCACCAGAATGACGGCGCCGACCAAAGCGGTGACGCCGAGCAGCCAGTGAAACAGAAAGCAGATCGCGAGATAGAACGGCAGCCACGGCAGATCGAAGAACGCGCCCGGCCCCATGCTGCCGAGGAACGACCTGACATTGTCGAGATCGCGCAGCGGCTGCAGGCCCTCGTTGCGGCTGCCGACCATCAGCGGCAGGCGCACCACGGTCTCGAACACGCGCGTGTTGATGGCCTCATCGAGCGCGGTGCCGATGCGGCCGAGAATGCGACCACGGATCAGATCGAGGCCGCCTTGCGCGATGTAGAGTCCGGCCGCGAGAATCACGAGGCCGACCAGGGTAGGCACGCTGCGGCTGGGCAGCACGCGGTCGTAGACCTCCAGCATGAAAATCGAGCCGGTGAGATACAGCAGATTGATCATGCAGCTCATGACGCCGACGCCGATAAAGGCGTTGCGGCAGGCGCGCAGCGCTTCACCGAGCTCGGAACGCCGGACGGGAGCGGCTGCCATTTATGCGCATCTCTTCAAAAGGATAGGGACGTGCAGGTTTTACCGGTGTTTTTGGACACCGTCTATTTTAAGTCACGTTAACCTACATCCAATTCACCCCCATGAAGGGGGTGGAGAGAGAGAAATTGGCGAGTTTGGGGCAGCTAATTTGACGCCGGCGCCAGTCCTTCGGCGGGCGCGGGCTCCATTTGCGGCGGAAACGGCACCAGAATCACCGACATCGAGACCCGGCCGATCTCGCCATGGATGTCGAGCAGGACGCCGCTACCGGCTCCTAACCCGGCCGCCGGCCGCCACCTGGCTTGTGCGCGAATGCCGACCCATTCGCCGGCCGGCTGGCGGAACAATTGAACCGTCAGATTGGGGTTCGGATCCGCCACTACATCCTGGAACGGGCGGGCGATGCCATGGGTCCAGTCCGCCAGGCCGAGCACCGAGGACAATGGCGCCTTTGACAAGGATCCTGCGCCATCAATGACCGCCTGATTCATGCGAAACCAGGCGACGTCATCGCCTTCGCGCGCCTCCATCGCCTCCATGAACCAGGGCCGACCATGTGCCGCCCGCCTGGTGCGGATCGGAAACCGTGTGGGATCGGCAGCCTCGCGCGCAGGCTCGGTGAACCCGGGGACATCGACCGCGCGTTCGCGCGATAGTGTCACCCGCACTGTGGCGCAGGGCTGATCCTCATCCACCGGCCACAGCGTGTTGTCGATCACGCTGACGCGGCCGCCTTCGGTGACGACCGAAAGCTGGGTTCGCAACGGTGCCATCGGCGTCGGCCGCAGAAACCAAGCCGACGACGCGATCGCCGTGCCCCACTTTCGCGCCGGCGCCAGCGCCTCGATCTCCGCCGTCAACAGGCTTGCAACCGCCCCGCCCTGCAGGCCCGCGAAGGGACCCGCGGCGAGCGGTGTGGGTTGCCAGCGATTAGCGCCAAGGGGTTCGAAGATTGCCAAAGGTGTGCGGAGTCCTGAGATGAGAAATATTGAACGTTGAACCAGTTTGACGGAAGCTGAGGTATCAGACAAAAGGGATTTCCTCACCTCAGATGAACAGCATTCAACCATCGGAAGCACCGCCTCCGCTGCGGTTGATACCGCCCTTAACCGCATTGCTGGCATTCGAGCGCGCTGCGTCGCAACTGAGCTTTCGCCGCGCGGCGCGCGATCTTTCGCTCAGCCCGTCGGCGATCAGCCACCAGATCCGCGGGCTGGAAGAGCAGTTCGGCACAAAACTGTTCGTGCGCGGCGCGCGTTCGGTGCGGCTGACCGCCGATGGCGAACGCTATTTCGCACAAATCTCGACCGCGCTTTTGGCGCTGCAGAATGCCAGCCGCGACATGCTGCGAAAACGCCGCGATGCGGACGCCGAACTCTGGATCAGTTCGCTGCCGTTCTTTACTTCCGCCGTGCTGCTTCCGGCGCTGCCGGAATTCAAGCGGCGCAACCCGGGCCTCACGTTGCGCATCGAGGCCACGCATCAGTATGCCGATTTCAACGCGTCCCGCGTCGATGTTGCGATCCGCTATGGCCGCGAGCATTCGACAGGACTGAAATTCGAACCGCTGGTCGCGGTGAAGGGTTTGCCGGTCTGCGCGCCCGCGCTGGTCAAAGCGGGATTGAAGCAGCCGGCAGATCTGTCACAGCAGGTGTTGATACACCTAACGACGCAGCCGCGCGCCTGGTCGGTCTGGCTGCGCGAGGCCGGGCTTCAACACCTAAGCCCGCGCGGACATTTGTGGCTCGACAGCGTGCCGGCGATGCTAGAAGCCGCCGAACACGGGCTCGGCGTGACGCTCGCGATGTCGCCGTTGATCAAGGCGCGGCCCGGCTTCGGTAAGAAGCTGGTTGCACCGTTTACATTCGAGGCCACGCATAGCGAGACGATCTATCTCGTCTCCCGCACCGAGCAGGCGCGCGACCGCCGCATCGCCGCAGTGCGGCGCTGGGCCGTCGACGCAGTGGCGCAGGCGAAATAGCGCGAACTACCACCGCCTGCCGGTGCGGAGCAGCCGCACGACCACGAGCAGGATGACGGCGCCGATGGTAGAGTAGACGATCTCGGACACCAGTCCGGTGCCGAGACGGATGCCGAGCCTGGGAAACAGCAAGCTCGCAAGCAGCGCGCCGGCGATGCCCACGAGAATGTCGCCGATGATGCCAAAGCCGGTGCCGCGCACGATCTTGCCGGCGAGCCAGCCGGCCACCAGGCCGACAAACAGAATGACGAGAATACCTTCGTTGGAAATCTGCATGTGAAGCCCCCGGGGTTTTGCGGCGCAGGCCGTACGACAGCCTATCCACGATTGTCCGATGTGACGAGCCGCAATCCGCCCGGCGGTCAACTGCACCTGCGAAGTGAACTTTTTTATGTCACGCGCGTTATGTCGGCATGAAACAGGGCGATACTTGGTATGTGACTTTCGGTCCGGACAAGACGGACAATACTGCGGAGAGCATGGCCCGCTCGACCCGCACCTTCAAATCTGAAATAGACGCCAAGCTGTTTGCAATGCAAATTTTGGCCAAGGGCTGGTCCGCCAGCGCCGGCACGCTCAATCCGCATCAGCCAAAACAGGTGGTCGGACCGTCGCAAATCGAGCAGTGGGCTGATCCCGGATTGGGTGGGTAACTTCTTTCGTGTCCCGACGCGGTGCAGCGCGGAGTCTCAGGTCTCGGCAGAAACTTCCGCCGCCTCCGCCAGCACACAACGCGCCGTTCGATCCGGCGATACCTGCACATTCGGTGGCAGACGCTCGCTGCAGCGCGGCTGCGCAACCATGCAGCGTGGCGCGAACGAACAACTGACGGGCGCCTTGTCGAGCGAGGGCGGCGTGCCCGGGATGGTCTCCAGCCGCTGGCCGCGTTTTGCGCCGTGGACGGTAGCAGCCAGTAGCCCCTTGGCATATGGATGCACCGGGGTGCGGACGATGTCGCGCAAGGGGCCCTGCTCCACGATCTGGCCGGCATACATGACCGCGACGCGGTCGCAGATTTCGATGGCGACGCCGATATCGTGGGTCACGAAGATCACGGACATGCCGAACTCGCGCTGCAATTCGCGGAGCAGCAGCAGGATCTGAATCTGCACGGTGGCGTCCAGCGCCGTGGTCGGCTCGTCCGCCAGCAGTATTTTCGGTTTGCAAGCCAGCGCCAGCGCGATCATGGCGCGCTGCCGCATGCCACCGCTCATTTCGTGCGGATAGGCCTCTAAGCGGCGCTTGGCGGAGGGAATCCGCACCACTTCCAGCATTTCCAACGCGCGCGCGAGTCCCTCCTTCTCGCTCTTGCCTTCGTGGCGGATCACGGTTTCCGCGATCTGGCGGCCGATCGTGTAGACGGGGTCGAGCGCCAGCGCGGGCTCCTGAAAAATCATCGAGACGGTCTGGCCGCGAAACGCCGACAGCTCCTCGTCGTTCATTGCGAGCACATCGCGTCCCAACACCTTCACGGTGCCGGAAATCTGCGTCCGCTTCTTCGGCAACAGCCGCATCAGCGCGCGCAGCGTCACGCTTTTTCCCGAGCCGGATTCGCCGAGCAGGCCGAGCACCTCGCCCTCGCCAAGCGAGAGCGAGATGTCGTTGACGGCATGAACCGTACGGTCGCCGGTGAAGCGGATGTTGAGGTCGCGGATATCGACGAGGTTGCTCATGCCAGTTCGGGTACCTGCTGGTGATAATCCGTCGTACGCTGGAACGCCGCGCCGATCCGCACGAGCCCGGCCTCATCGAAGGGACGGCCGATCAACTGCATGCCGACCGGCAGCCCCTTCTTGGTGAAACCCGCGGGAATCGAAAGCGACGGCAGGCCGAGATAATTGATCGGGCGGGTGAACCGCGTGATGCGCTGGATGACAGCTTCCGCCTCCAGGCTATTGCCGACATCGCTCTCGGCAATCGTCGCCGCCGGCATCGGGGCAACCGGCGCGATCACGGCGTCGGCGTCTTCCACCGCCGCGAGGTAGGCGGCCAGCGCCGGACCGCGCCAGCGCATCGCTTCGAGATAGGTCACGGCCGGAATGGCGAGACCGTTCTGGAGCCGCATTAACACCTGACCGCCGTAATCCTGCGGTCGCTCGATCATCCAGCGCTTGTGGAAGGCAGCCGCCTCGGTGGCAAGCACGATCTGGCAGGCGGCCGTGAGCTGGCGCTGGTCCGGCAGTTCGACCTTGACGATCTCGGCGCCCTCTTTTTTGAGGGTAGCGATGGTCTCGTCGAGCACGCGCGCTACCTCGGGATCGAGGTCGTCGACATAGAAGGCGGTCGGTACGCCGATCCTCAAGCCCTTCATCGAGCCCGTGGTCGCGGCCATGTAGTTCGGCACCGGCCGCGTGGACGTGGTCGGGTCCTCGGGATCGGCGCCCGCCATCAGGCCTACGAGCAGCGCGCAGTCCTCGACGGTTTGCGCCAGCGGACCGACGGTGTCGAGCGATTGCGACAGCGGCATCGCGCCGGCGCGGCTGATCAGGCCGACGGTGGTCTTGAAACCGGTGACGCCGCAGAAATGCGCGGGCATCCGGATCGAGCCGCCGGTATCGGAGCCCAGTGCAGCAAAGGTCAGCCGCGCCGCAACTGCGGAGCCCGAGCCGGACGACGAACCACCGGTGATGTGATCGACGTTCCAGGGATTACGCACCGCGCCGTAATGCACGTTGTGGCCGGTCGGCCCGTAGGCGAACTCGACCATCTGCAGCGAGCCGAGCCTGACGGAGCCGGCGTCCTTCAGGCGCTGCAACGCGGTCGAGGTCGTCGTCGCAACGAAATCGCGCCGGATTTTGGAGCCGCAAGTGACCACCTTGCCGGCCTCGTAATACATGTCCTTATGCGCCATCGGGACACCGTGCAGCGGACCTAGATTTTGGCCCTTGGCGAGCACGGCGTCGGCGGCATCAGCCGCGGCAAGTGCCCCCTCCGCCTCGATCGCCATGAAGGCGTTGACGCGCGGTTGCCATTGCGCGATGCGGTCGAGGCAGGATTGCGTCACTTCGCGCGAGGACAATTTCTTGCCGGCGATCGCCTTGGCGACCGCGACCAGCGACATCAAGGCCGGTTCGCCGCTCATTTCGACACCTTCGCGTTCTGCACCAGCAGGAAACTTGCTGGCTCAAGGTCCATCGGCAGCGTGCCGGCAACGGGCGCAAACCCGTCAAAGGCCGGACCGATGGAATTGGCGATGCGCGCGGACACTTCTGCATCCTGCGGCACGCCGGCGACGTCTGTCATTACCTTGACCTGCTTGGGATCGGGTCTTGTCATGCAGCGGTTACTCCCATGTCACTTTTCTTGGCATTTTCTTTGGCCGATGCGCGGCTGTGCCCGGAGCCGGGTATGGCCATGTAGCACGCCGCCTGATGGCCCATTGTATCGACATCGCTGAGTTTTGGCGTCGCATTTGCGCAGAGCGGCTCCGCAAACGGGCAACGGGTGTGAAACCGGCACCCCGACGGCGGGTCGATCGGATTGGGCGGATCGCCGGAGATCGGCGGCGTCTCGGTGCGGTTATCAGGGTCGGACGACGGCATCGCCGCCAAGAGCGCCCGCGTGTAGGGATGTGCCGGCGCATCCCAGACCTTGTCGACCGGGCCGAGTTCGACCACCTCGCCGAGATACATCACCAGCACGCGGTCCGAGATGTAGCGCACCACGTTGAGATCGTGGCTGATGAAAAGATAGGTCAGGCCGAATTCGCGCTTGAGGTCCGCCAACAGGTTTAGCACCTGGGCTTCGACCGATTTGTCGAGCGCAGACACCGCTTCATCGAGAATCACCAGCCGCGGCGACAACGCCAGCGCACGCGCGATATTGACGCGCTGGCGCTGGCCGCCGGAAATTTCGTGCGGGTAGCGGTTGGCGAAAGTTTCGGGACGCAAGCCAACTTTGCCGAGGAGCTCGCGCGCCAGCGTGCGTGCGGCTGCGTCGGCCATGCCATGCACCTTGGGGCCGAAGGCGATCGATTCCTCGATGGTCAGGCGCGGATTGAGCGAGGCGTAGCTGTCCTGAAACACCATCTGCATGCCGCGGCGCAATTCCCGCAAGGACAGCGCGCGGCCGACCTGCATGCCGTCATAGACGATGTCGCCGGCGTCACGCTTCATCAGATGCATCAGAAGCCGCGCCGTGGTCGACTTGCCGCAGCCGGATTCGCCTACGATGCCGACCGTTTCACCCTTGGCGATGGAGAAGGAAACATCGTCGACCGCGCGCACAGTTTTGCGAGGGCTGAACAGGTCGCCGCGCACCGGGAAATGTTTGGTCAGGCCGGTAACCTGCAGCAGCGGTTGCGCTGCCCCGCCGATGTCTTCGACCTGCTCCAGCAATTCGACTGAGGTGGATGTCTCAATCATCGCGTCAGTTCCTGATGTCCATGGCGCTGCGCATGCCGTCGCTCAAAAGATTGAAGCAGATCGATACCGCAAAGATCATCACGCCCGGCAGCGCCGCCACCCAGGGATTGATATAGATCGCGGTGCGCAGCGTATTCAGCATCAAGCCCCATTCCGGCTCCGGCGGTTTGGTGCCGAGGCCGAGGAATGACAGGCCGGCGGCGAGGATCATCGACACCGAGATCAAGCCTGTTGCGTAGACGAAGATCGGGCCGAGAACATTGCCGAGCATATGCACGCGCATGATGGTAAAAGGTCCGGCGCCGGAGGCGCGCGCAGCTTCCACAAAATCCATGTTGCGCACGCCGGTGGTGACGCTTTCGGCGACGCGGGTGATCTGCGGCACGAACACGATGGTCAGCGAGACGATGGAATTGACGATACCCGCGCCCAGCGCGCCGGAGATCGCGATTGCCAGCAGCACCGACGGGAAAGCGTAGAACACGTCCACCGTACGCATGATGGCTGTGTTGAGCCGGCCGCCGACATAGCCGGCGACGAGACCGAGCGAGGTGCCGATAACGAAGGCGAAAATCACCGGCAGGATGCCGATGATCAGCGACAGCCTTCCGCCATAGATCAGCCGCGCCAGCATGTCGCGGCCGAGTTCGTCGGTGCCGAGCGGATAGTTCGGCGTGCCGATATGGCGAAGCCGGCGGATCATCGAGCCCTGATAGGGATCGGCAAGGCCGAGCCACGGCGCAAGAAGTGCGGAGGCGAAGATCAGCACCAGCACGAAAGCGCAGACCATGCTGACCTTGTCGCGCGCGATGCGGCGGCCGACGGTGGCCCAATAGCCACGCGCCTTGGTCGCGGGCGCGGCTTGCAGGGCGGTATCCGACATCACGGTCATGCGAAGACTCTGTGTTGGAGCATGATCTCCGCGCAAACGCGTTCCGCGTTTGTCGCGAGGGAAAACCGGTGTCCACTTTTCCGGATCATGCTCTATCCCCGCTTGATTCGCGGGTCGATCGCGGCCTGCGCGATATCGACCAGCAGATTGAGCGTGACGAAGAACAGCGCCAGCACCAAAATCGTGCCTTGCAGCAGCGGCAGGTCGCGCTGGAAGATCGCGGAATTGAGCAGCAAGCCCGAGCCGGGCCAGGAGAACACGGTCTCAATCAGGATCGAGCCGCCGAGCATGTAACCCAGTTGCAGGCCCATCACCGCAAGCGCAGTCGGCGCGGCGTTCTTGACGACGTGGCGGAACACGTCCAATTCGCGCATCCCTTTGGCGCGCAACGCTTCGACAAAATCCTGGCTCAGGATGTCGCCGGTCAGCGCCCGGACGGTGCGGGTGATGATGCCCATAGGGATCACCGCGGTCGTGATCGCCGGCAGGATAAGGTATTTCATGTGCTCCCAGTCCCAGCCCCACGAACCGGAGCCGCCGGGACCGGCGCCGACCGCGGGCAGCCAGTTGAGCTGCACCGAGAAAATGATGACCATCACCATGCCGAGCCAGTAATGCGGCACCGAGACACCGGCGATTGCAATGGAGGTCGCGACCTTGTCGATCCAGGTGTCGCGGAAATAGCCGGCGATCAGGCCGAACATCAGCCCGAGCGTGAAGCCGATCAGCGCGGCGGCAACCGCAAGCGTGACGGTGTTGCCGACGGCGCGCAGGACTTCCGACAGCACCGGGCGGCCGGTCGCGATCGAACTGCCGAGATCGCCATGGAGCGCGCGCCATAACCAAAGGCCGAATTGCACCGGCAGCGGCCGGTCGAAGCCGTAAGCCGTGCGCATTTGCGCAGCGAGTTCCTGCGACGCATCCGCCGGCAGCACCGCGACCAGGGGATCGCCGGGCGTGATGTGCACGAGCAGGAAGCACACCAGCGCGACGCTGATCACGATCGGAATGACGTAGAGGATACGTCGGGCAATGTAAGCGAACACGAGCGACTCTCTTCTTCCCTTCTCCCCTCGTGGGAGAAGGTGGCGCGGACTTTGGTCCGCGCCGGATGAGGGGTTCTATCCGCGGACATGATCAATTCAGATGAGGGAGGCACATCCGCGGATAGAACCCCTCACCCGTCTCGCCGCCGCTTCGCGGCGTCGATCCACCCTCTCCCACAAGGGGAGAGGGTGAGCAAGCGTCACGCACCAAGGCTCACGGCGCCATCGACACCGGCGAGAAGTCGACGAACCAGCTCTTCGGCTGCACGAAGCCTTTCACCTTCGGGCTCATGGCGCGCGGCGAGACGTCGTGGGCGACGTAGAGGAACGCCGCATCGTCCACCGAGGCCGCGTGCAGTTCGGCCAGCGCCGCGTCACGCGCGGCGGGGTCGAAGGTCTGGCGGGCCTTGGTCACCAGCTCGTCGAACTTAGGATTGTTGATGTAGCCCCAATTGTTCGAGACCGGAGGCGCCATCGACGATTGCAGGAAGCGCACCAACGCGAAGAACGGATCCATCGCCGCGTAGGTGACGTTGGTGGCGTTGGCGCCGTTGGCGGTCGGATCCTTGGCGCCGCGGCGCCAGTTGGTGAACAGCGTGTTCCACTCGATAACGTCGAGCTGAACGTCGAAATAGCATTCCGCCAATGCCTGCTGCAGATATTCGTTCATCGGCAGAGGCTGCATCTGGCCCGATCCCGACGCCGAAGTCTGGGTCTTCACCGTCAGCTTCTTGTTCGGGCCGTAGCCCGCCTCCTGCATCAGCTTCTGGGCGGCCTTCAGGTCATATTTGATCTCGAAGGTCGGCTTTCCGCGCCAGGGATGGCCGGGCTCGAACGTGCCGGTCGCCGGCACCATCAGGCCGGCAAGCAGCCCCTCCTTGAGCCCTTCGCGGTCGACGCAGAGATTGGCGGCCTTGCGAACGCGGATGTCGTTCCAGGGCGAGCCCTCAATGCGCGAGAACTGCCACGGCCAGACGTGCGGGGATTCGTTGGCCTGGAGCTGGAAGCCCCGCTGCTTGATCTCCCTGACCGCGTCGGGCGCGGGTGCCTCGACCCAGTCGACCTGGCCGGACAGCAAGGCCGCGGTGCGGGCATTGGCCTCCGGCATCGGCAGCAGCACCATCCGGTCGACCTTGGGCACGCGGCCCTTGTCCCAATAGCCTTCGTTCTTCACGAGTTCGAGCCGTTCGCGCGGCGTGAATTTCGACATCTTCCACGGGCCGGTACCCGAGGCGTCCCTGGCGAACGCGGCCCAGGCGGCCTGCGACTTCGCCTTAGCGTCGGCGCCTTCCGCCTTGTCATAGAAGGCCTGCCACTTGGCAGGGCTCGCCATGAACAGGTTGGTCAAGTTGATCGGCAGAAAGCTGTCCGGCTCCTTGGTGGTCAATTCCACCGTCATATCGTCGATCTTGCGCGCCGAGGCCAGCGTCGGCATGCGCGAGGCGGTGACACCGACCTGGCTGGCGTCAAAATGCGGCGCATCCTGCTTCAGCACCTTCTCGACGTTCCAGACCACGGCGTCGGCATTGAAGTCGCTGCCGTCATGGAATTTGACGCCGGGGCGCAGCTTGAAGGTCCACTTCTTCTTGTCGGCCTCGTCCACCTTCCATTCGGTCGCGAGGCCCGGAATCATGACGCTTGCCTTGTCGCGGGACGAGAGGTCCCACATCGTCAGGCCGTCATACATCGTCAGCCCGGTAAATCGGTTGCCCTCAAAACCCTGATCAGGCTGGCCGAGCGTGCGCGGAATATCGGCAGCCGTCATGCCGATCCGCAGCACCGTTTCGGCGCTTGCGAGTTGCGGCAACCCGACCACCAGCGCCGTAGCCAGCAGCCACGCGGTGGCCGTCTTCTTCGATTTGTCGTTACGCATATGCAGCAATCCCCTTTTCAACGCCTGGTGACTAATTCTTATGCAGCCGTATGCAACGCCTGTGCCAAACGGCATGCTTCCCTTCGGGCTACGCGTTTGACCGCACAACTCCTTGTGAAGCGCGCATGCAAGTCAAGTCCAATGCCTAAGCTGGCACCAAGCTTGCATTTTTAGCTCCAGACCCTGCCCGATGGAGCCTAATTCATGCGCACCCGAAATTCGATGCTTCTTGCTGCCGCGGCAGTTACCCTTGGGTTATCTCTTGGCATCTCCACGATTTCGGCGCAGGCCGAGACCGTTGTGCGCTACGGCATTTCGATGGCGGACATCCCGCTAACGACCGGCCAGCCCGATCGCGGCGCCGGCGCCTATCAGTTTTCTGCCTATACGATCTACGATCCGCTGGTAGCCTGGGAAATGGACGTGGCCGACCGGCCTGGCAAGCTGGTGCCGGGGCTCGCGACCGAATGGAAGGTTGACGAGCAAGACAAGAAGAAATGGCGCTTCTCGCTCCGCAAGGGCGTCAAGTTTCACGACGGCACCGAATTCAATGCCGACGCGGTGATCTGGAATCTCGACAAGGTGCTCAACGACAAGGCACCGCAGTTCGACAAGCGGCAGAGCGCGCAGGTCAAGACCCGCCTGCCCTCGGTCGCGAGCTACGCCAAGATCGACGACGCCACCATCGAGATCACGACCAAGACGGTCGACTCCTTCTTTCCGTACCAGATGCTGTGGTTTCTGGTTTCCAGCCCGGCGCAATATGAAAAGCTCGGCAAGGATTGGGACAAGTTCGCCAGCCAGCCCTCCGGCACCGGGCCGTTCAAACTGACAAAACTCGTGCCGCGCGAACTCGCCGAGCTGACCAGGAATGCCGACTATTGGGACAAGAAGCGGCTTCCGAAGGCCGACAAGATCGTGCTGATCCCGATGCCGGAAGCGCTGACGCGCACCAACGCGCTATTGGCCGGCCAGGTCGACCTGATTGAGACCCCGGCGCCGGACGCGGTGCCGCAGCTTAAATCCGCCGGCATGAAGATCGTCGACAACGTCACGCCGCATGTCTGGAATTATCATTTGAGCGTCTTGCCCGGCTCGCCCTGGACCGACATCCGCCTGCGCAAGGCGCTCAACCTCGCGATCGACCGCGAGGCGGTGGTCGGGCTGATGAACGGTCTGGCGAAACCCGCCAAGGGCCAGGTCGATCCGTCGAGCCCGTGGTTCGGCAAGCCGTCCTTCGAGCTCAAATATGATGTCGCGGCGGCAAAGAAGCTGGTGCAGGAGGCCGGCTATTCGAAGGAGAAGCCGCTGAAGACCACCTTCGTCATCGCGCAGGGCGGCACCGGGCAGATGCTGTCGCTGCCGATGAACGAATTTCTGCAGCAGAGCTTTAAGGAGATCGGCATCGAGATCGACTTCAAGGTGGTCGAGCTCGAGACGCTATACACGGCCTGGCGCAAGGGCGCGGCCGATGAGATGAACGCCGGCATCACGTCGAACAACATCGCCTACGTCACCTCAGACCCGCTCTACGCCATCGTCCGCTTCTTCCACTCCGGCCAGGTTGCGCCTGTCGGCGTTAACTGGGGCGGCTACAGAAGCGCGAAGGTCGATGCGCTGATCGACGAGGCCAAGCAGACTTTTGATGTCGCCAAGCAGGACGAGCTGTTGGCGCAGGCGCACGCGCAGATCGTCGACGACGCCACGCTCGTATGGGTCGTGCACGACACCAACCCGCATGCGCTGTCGCCGAAGGTGAAGAAATTCGTGCAGGCGCAGCACTGGTTCCAGGATCTGACGCAGATCGGGCTGGAGTGAGGAATTGTAGGGTGGGCAAAGGCGCGCAGCGCCGTGCCCACCATTCCATGCCGCGCTCGTGATGGTGGGCACGCTACGCTTTGCCCACCCTACAATCCGTCACTTCGTCAGCAGCGCGAAGGCGCCGTTCCAGTCTTCCGGCGGCGGATTTTCGAGATAGCCGCGGATGCGCGCTTCGTAGAGATTGTAGAGCAGCTCCAGCGCGTTTGCCTCGTCGGTCTTGCGGCCGCGCTCGATTGCGGCCAGCGCGCCGTCCCAGTCGCGGTTGCGGTAGCAGGCGAGCATCTCGATCGTCAGGTTGCGCAGGCGCTGGAAGCGGCCGGACTGCGCGGTGTCCTCGCGGCCGGCGATGGCGTAGATCACCTCCGGCTCCTTCTTGCCTTTCACCATGATGAAGTCGAGCTCGAGAATGGCGAACTTGTCCTTGACCGCGAGCGCGGTCTTGGAGCCAACAATGATCGGAAAACCATATTCTTTCGACTGCCCTTCGAGGCGCGAAGCGAGATTGACGCTGTCGCCGAACACCGAATAGTCGAAGCGCTGGTCGGAACCCATGTTGCCGACCACGCAGATGCCGGTATTGAGCCCGATGCCGGCATTGAGCGGAATGAACGGACGTCCCTCTTGCTTGGCCTCCTGCTCGCGCGCCTGGTTGAGCTCATCGACGCGATCCAGCATGTCGAGCGCGGCCTCGCAAGCGTTGAGCTCGTGGTCCTTGTCGTCGAGCGGCGCATTCCAGAACGCCATGATGGCGTCGCCCATATATTTGTCGATGGTGCCCTTGCGGTCGAGGATGGCGTTGGTCAGCGGCGTCAGGAAACGGTTCATCAGCGCCGTGAGGCCTTGCGGGTCGTTCTTGTAGGTTTCCGAGATCGAGGTGAAGCCGCGCATATCGGAGAACATGATGGTCATCTCGCGCTCTTCGCCGCCGAGCACCAGCTTTTCCGGCGACTGCGCGAGCTGTTCGACCAAGGCCGGCGACAGATACTGGCCGAAGGCGGAGCGGATTTGGCGGCGCTGCGCCTGCTCGCGCACGAAGGCGGAAAAGATCAGCGTGAGGTAAATCGACGTGGTCGACATCAACGGATAGGTGAAGTCGATCAGCAGGCGATGCTGGGCGTAGAAATATGCCGACGTTCCGACCAGCACGGATGCAAACGCGCCTCCGACGATCACCAGCGAGACGGGACCGAACAGGGGTGCAAAGACGATCACGAGAACCCCGAGCAACATCGCTGCTGCGAATTCAACGCCGATGCCATAGTTCGGCTGCGAGATCACCGCCCCGGTCAGCGCGCTTTCGAGCACCTGGGCGTGGATTTCGACCCCGGGCATGGCGCGGGACACCGGCGTGGTCTTGATGTCGTTGAGGCCAACCGCGGAGGTGCCGATCAGCACCAGCTTGCCCGCGATCATGTCGGGGGCGACATTTTTCTCCAGCACGTTGATCGCGGGGACGTAGATCGAGGCATCGTTGCGGGCATAATGGACCCAGAGCTGGCCGTTGTGGTCGGTCGGGATCTGGACGCCCTTGATGCCGAGGCTCTTGATGCCGGCCTTCTCCGCCTTGATCAGGATGGTGTCGGACCCGGTGGCCACCCGAAGCATCTCGAAGGTCAGCGACGGCATGGTCTGGCCCTGTGCGAGCATGATCATCGGCACCCGCCGCACGATGCCGTCGCGTTCGGGCCTGACGGTGAACAGCCCGCGCCCGGCTGCCGCATGCTCCAGCACCGGCACATTGCGAAGCAGGCCGGGAAAATCGAACATGAAGCGCTGCGGCTCCTCGCCCAGCATCGCGAGCCCGGTGACCGGCAGCGTCTTGTCGAGGGTCGCAATTTCCTCCGGCAGGCCGGACTCGCCGAGCACGACCCGCGACTGCCGGATGGCGTCGGCGAAGATCTGATCGTTGCTCGGCAGGGCGCGCAGCCTGGCGCGGGTTTCCTCGTCGAGATTGCGGAAGGTATCCGCCGCCAAGGCAGGGTTGAGCCGGTCGGGCTCCGAAAACACCGCGTCGAACGCGATCACGACCGCGCCGAGCTGGGTCAGTTCGGTGATGAGGTCAGCGAGCCGGGTGCGCGGCCACGGCCACTGCCCGAGTTTTTCCTGGCTCTTCTCGTCGATGTCGACGATGGTTACCGGCCTTGCCGTTTTCTTGCGCGGGTCGATGCGCTGGAAAGCGTCAAAAGTCCTGATCCGAATTTCCTCGATCGGCGCCGGGTCGGCAATGCGCAGCCAGGCGAACCCGATCAGCAGCCCAACGCACAGCAGCCGGGCATAGCCGACGCGCCGCTTGAACCACCTGGGTAGAGCGCGGAGCTTCATGGTACCTGGGTATCACGCCCGGCCGGACTGCGGCACCGAATTCCTACGAGGCACATTTGTTAATTATCCGGGCTAAAGAATCGAGGCCGCGGGGGCGGTCAGTGTTGTACAATCGACACTGACTATTCAACACCGATGCCGGTTCGTCTATTAAATGAAGCCGTATCATTTGAAAAATTGCTTCAAACCTGACCCGAGCTACCGATGTCCGACTTCCTGAGCGGGACGCTTCCGCAGCCTGCGGAACGGTACAACGCCATTCGCTCACTGCTGCGGGCCGGCAAGAACGACGAAGCGATCGTCCAATTGTGTGCCATCACCGTCAGCTATCCGCAGAATCTCGTCGCCAAGGAATTGCTGTTCGATGCGTTCTTCCAGAAACGCGATTGGGAGCCGGCGCTGGCACTCGCCGAAGAGTTGAACCGGCGCCAGCCGGACAATGCCCGGCTGGAGAAGGCACGGATCGCGACACTGACCAATCTGAAACGCTACGACGAGACGATCGTGCAGGCGTCGCGCTACATCGAGCGTCTCGGCGACGATCTCACGATCCTCGACACGCTCAAGGTCGCGACCTTTTACACCGGCAAAGTCAATGAAGCGATCCGTTACGGGCAACGCGCGCTCGACCTGCGGGATGCCGAGGCCTGCAACAATCCCCCGCCTTTCTCCCTGAAGGAGCCCGATGGCCCGCCATCAGGTGCGAACGTCATTTCATTTTCACTGTGGGGGACCGCGCCTTTCTATAGTTACGGAGCCATGATCAACCTCGTGCTCAGCCGCACGATATATCCCGGCTGGACCTGCCGGTTCTATGTCGACGCCGCCGTCCCACCGGCCTGCGTGGCCTTCCTGCGCGAAAACGGCGGCGACGTCCGCAACATCGAGGACGAATATCCGGGCGTCGGCCTGTTTCAACGTTTCCTGGTCATGAACGATCGCACGGTCGGGCGTTTCCTTGTGCGCGATTGCGACGCACGGCTTTCCGCTGGCGAGGCCGATCTGGTCCGGCAATGGATCGAGAGCGGCTACCCCTTTCACGCCGTGCGCGATCACGTCATGCACAACGAACTGATGATCGGCTGCACCTGGGCCGGCCGCACCGATTGCGGAATCGACATCGTCGAGTTGATGCGACGCTATTTCAAGTTTGGGCCGACCGCGAAATATGGCCACGACCAGCGCATGCTCGGCCTGATGCTGTGGCCACTTATCCGCAACCGATGTCTCGTCCACGACCGGCACTACCGTCTACCCGGCGTTCACACGGTCCCACTCAGCGAACGCAAGGGCCATTTCGGCGCCGGCCACCAGAACCTCGCCGCCGTGCTCGCCGAGGTCGACCGGCTGGGCATTCCGCGCCTGCCGTAACATTCGCGGCCTAACGCAAGAGACGCTTCAGACCTGTCCGCCGCCGCTGGGATGCAGGATGAAATCGTTGAGGTGGAGGCTGGCGCGGCCGACACCCGAAAGCAGAATATGGTCGCCATCTTCGAGATGAATCAGAGTACCACTGGCCAACGGCTCGACCAAAGCGTCGTTTTTGATCCACGCGTCGAACGAGTCGGCATTGCCTGCAACGAACGGCAACTGGCCATGCAGATCAATCCTGTCCAGGCCGGGCGTGAAGTCGGTGATCGTGTCGTCACCGGAGCCGGCCCTGAACACGAACTGATCGGCGCCTGCGCGGCCCGTGAGCGTGTCGGTATGGCCGGTCGCAAAAATCACGTCCTTGCCGTCAGTTCCCTGCAGCGTGATATTCGGGCCCGTGCCCGCCTCGTTAAAGATGAAGTTCACGGTATCGGTGGCGCCGAATCCGTCGGCGACGGTAATGGTAACCATGTCGGTCACCGCCGGCGGGATCAGCCCCGGATCATAAGTCAGGCCATTGCCCAGTGTGGTGTTGATGTCGGTCAGGGAACCGGAGACCGTCGACGGCGTCATGCTGCTATCCGACCCGTCAGCCACGTTGACGGTGAAGGTTTCCGCAGCAATTGCATCCGCGTCGGAAACTGAAAGCCCGCTGACCGTTGTGGTCTCACCAACCTCTTCAATACGCAGATTGTCGGTCAAGATCAGCGGCGCGGCAGTGACATTGACCGTCGCGTACAGCAAACCTGTATCCTGGCCGTGGTGATCGGTGCCGTCGCCGTCGGTGAGTGCGAATACCACAGTACGTTGGCCGGCCTCCGGATCCTGAGCGATGCTCTGGAACCGGATCGCCTGGATCAGATGCGCGATGGCCTCATTGGTGGCGGCGCTGTTCAGGTCAATCGCCGGATCGATGCTGTCGCTCAGTGTGCCGATCGCGATAGAGTCAGCCAAATTGCCGCTACCGTCGGCATCGAACAGGATCGTGGTGCCGGAAAGCGAAATGTACTGACTATCTGCGATCGACAAGATATCGCCGTCGCGCCGCCCGTCCTGCACCCATGCAATTAGCGATCCGCCATTATAGTCGGTAGTACTGTCGACGTCACTCACCGAGACGTTGGTGACGACGGCCACCGCGGCTCCATTCGCCGCGTAGGTCGCCGCGAGATTCTGAGCGCCCAGGGCAGGCGCGTCGTTGGTGCCGTTGACCTCGACCGTGATGTCCTGCGTCGTGCCGTCGGCAGTCGTCACCGTCAGCGTGTCGTACTCGATCTGGCCCGCAGCAAGACCGTTTACCCGATCGTGGACGAGCGCATACGTCCAGTGGCCAGTTTCCTCGTCGAAAGTGAAGTTACCGTAGGTGCCGATCAGCGCAGCCGCATCGACCGGCAGGAAATAGCTCTCGCCGCTATCGACATCCTCCACGGTGAGCACGCCCTGATCGACATCGTTCCCGACTATATGACCGCTGGCGTCGGTGTAGTTCTCATCCTCGAACACGCTGCCAGTAATGTCGCCACCGACTGTCGCTGCGTGGTTGTTCGCCGTGACGTTGACCGTCGCAGTGAAAGAGTCGGTATCCTGCCCATCATTGGCGGTGCCGCCGCCATCCTGGAGCGTGAATGTCACGGTGCGCTCGCCGGCGACGGGAGCAGTGTTGGTGTTCTGGAACCCGATCGCCTGCGTCAGCTTGGCGACCGCCATGTCGTTGGCATTGGTGTTGAGATCAATCGTGAGGCTGTTGATGTTGTCGGTCAGCGTACCGATCGCTACGGCAATGCCGCTACCCGCGCCGTCAGCGTCGAACATCACGGTATTGTTGTCGAGCGTGATGTAGTCGTTGCCGACGATGGAGAGGGCGTCGCCTTGCTTGCCACCCGCCGTCACCGTCGCCGTCAGCGTTCCGCCATCGTAGTTGGCGCTGTCGATATCGCTGGCCGACACACTGCCGACAACGGCGACCGACGCGTCACCTGCGTGATAGGTCGATGCAAGATTGCTGCCGGCGAACGTCGGCGCATCATTAGTGCCATTGACCTCGACCGTCAGAATGGCGGTGCTGACGGTGCCGTGCACGTCGGCCGTTTGCACCGTGAACATATCGGTATAGCTGCCTTCGTGCAGCGCGTTGATCGCGGCGGCATTGGGAACGTAGGTGTAGCTGCCGTCGGCGTTCACTGTCAGCGAACCGTAGAGGCCGGCGACCGCGGTGTTCACCGCGCTGGATCCGTCGAGCGCAGCATAACTCAGCGAGGCGGTCTCATCGTGATCGACATCGTGCCCGGTCAACGTCCCCGTGAGATTGCCAAAACTGTCATTCGCCGCGGTGTCGGTGAGCTTGCCCGCGATCTCGGCGTCCAGCGTCGGCACGTCATTGGTGCCGGTGATGGTGACGGTGACCGGCTTGGTGACAACGCCGCCATGGTGGTCATTAACCTTGGCGGTGTAGGTCAGCGTTAGCGTTTCGCCATAAGCGAGGAAATCGAACTGGCTGTCGGCCACGTCATAGGACCAATTCACCGAACCATTGTTGGTATTGTCGAGGACCGGTGTCAGCGTCAGGGCGACCCCGAGATCGTCTTGCTGCTGTGCGGTCAGGAGCAGATCGGTCGTGCCGTCCGCAGCCTTGTAGGTGTAGCTGGCGTATGACGCGGATACGTCCGGCCGGTTGCTGAGATCGAAATCGGCAAAGGTGATGCTGCCGCCGGCGTGGTCCATTATGGCGTTGCCGGTGCCGGCCATTTCGGTAAAGGTGCCGTTGGTTGTGGTCACCACGGGCGCATCATTGGCGCCGTTGACGGTAATGACCACGTCTTTGGTGGTGACGCCGCCGTGGTGGTCGTCAACCTGCACCGTGTAGGTGAGCGTGATGGCCTCGCCGTCGGCGAGATAGTCGAAATAATGATCCGGCGCCGAGAAGGTCCAGCTCTGGGAGCCGGTCGCGCCGCCCGTAGAATCGGTCAACGCGCCCAGCGAAAGCCAGCCGAACTGGGTGTCGTAGTCGATCAGAGCCGTCTGGGTGCCGGTTGCGACCACATTGGTAATCGTGACGGCATGCGTATCGGTCCAGTCGACATCGGTGAATGTGATCGCGCCGTTGGCGTGATCCGGCGTCGCCGAGCCAGAGGTGTCGGCGATCTCCGAAATTGCTGCGGATTGCGGACTGCTGGCGATGACGGCCGTATCGTTAGTGCCGGTCACGGTGACGATGAGCGGCTTGTTGATGATCCCGCCGTGACCGTCATTGACGGTCGCGGTGTAGGTCAGCGTCAGGACTTCGCCATCTGCGAGAAAATCGAACGCGCTATCGGGGACGCTGTAGGTCCAGCTCGCCGAACCGTTGTTTGTATTGCCGGCCGCCTGCGCCACCGTCAGCGCGGCATCGACCGCGTCGAGTTGTCCGGCCGTGAGCGTGAGACTGGCGTCGGCCGCGCCCTGATAGGTGTAGGAAGCAAAGGCGGCGCTCGCCACCGGCCGGTCGGTCAGGTCGACGTCGGTGAAGCTGATGGTGCCCGATACCGTATGAAGCGCCGGGGATCCAGTCGGATTCGGCTGGCTGGGATTCACCAGCTCGGGGAACGCAGCGTTCGTCACCTCGATGGTCGGAATGTCGTTGGTGCCGGAGACGGCGACATCCGCGCCGTCGATCGAGACCGTGATCGACGTTGTAATGACGCCGCCATGGCCGTCATCGACCTGGGCGACGTAGTTGAGCACCAGCGTCTCGCCCTTGGCGATAAAATCGAACTTGTTATCCTCGACGCTGTAGGTCCAGGTTGCCGTGCCGTTGTTGCTGTTTCCGGGAGCCTGCACCACGCCGAGCGGCACCTCGACGGCCAGGATCGCCGCCAACTGTTCCGGCGTCAGCGTCGCGGTGACGTCGTTGCCTTGCGCATCATAGTAGCGGAACGGATCGGTCGTGGAGATCGCCACGCTGACGACGGGACGATCGGTCAGGTCGACATCGCCGAAGGTAACGGTGCCGGACACGGTATCGATCACCGTATTGCCGGTGCCGATCCGCTCCGTGATCTCGCCGCCGGTCGCAGAAATCGTCGGCTTATCGTTGGTGCCGGTGATGACGATCGTAAACGGCACAAACGTCGTCTCATTGTTCGGCGCAAAATTGTTGTCGACCCGCGCCATGTAGGTCAGCTCTAGCGTCTCGCCAGCGGCGAGGAAGTCGAACGCGCCGTCGGCGATGGTGTAGGTCCAGGTCGCCGTACCGATGTTCTTGCCGTTGGGATCCTGCACCACGGACAGCGGCACTTCGACCGCTGTGATCGCAGCCAGTTGCTGCGCCGTCAGCGTGGCGGTGACGTCGGCGCCTTGTGCGTTCTGATAGATGAAAGAAGAAAACTGCGTACTGACGCTCGGCGTGTCGCCGACATTGACATCGATATAGTTGACGACGCCCGAGATGCTGTCGAGCGCGGAGCTCGCGGTCACATCGATCCGTTCGGTAACCGCGCCGCCGTGCGCCGCAGCCAGCGGCGGCCCCGGAATATGCACGAGCCTGGGGGCCGGTCCCGGATCCACGGGGGGAGTAGTCCCGCTCGGGATGTTGAGTAGCTGAAGCGTCACGGGAATGAACTCCCCGCCGGCCAGCTTGACGAACAAGGTTTCCGGAACGATCGAATCGGTAAAATTGGTGGTGAGCTTGGTGTTCGGATTGTTCAGGTCGGTGAACTTCAGCGAGAACACGTCGCTGATGATCTTCTGCGCGTCGGGCGATAGCTGCACCGACGATTGAAAGCTGACCGTACCCTGGCCGCTGACGATCGTCTGCGTGCCCGCCCGGTTGACGGTCGCGATCGGCGTCAGCGTAGTCTTGTCGAACAGGATGTAGGAGCCGGTGGTGCCGTCGGGCTCGACCAGCACCTGGAATTTCGCCGGCGGCGCGATACCCGAGCCGGGCACTTCGAAGTCGATCTCGACCAGCACCGCGGTGCCGCGGATGCCCATGGTCGCGACCGGGGTGTCAACCTTCATGTCGCCTTTCTTGGCGGTGGCGCCGGCGACGAACGAGATCGTGCCCTGCACCAGGCTAAGCAGCGACTTGTTGTCCGACCCGTTGGGGTCGTAGACCATTTCGTTCAGCACCATCCTGGCATTCGATGCGAGACCGAACACGCTGCCGTCGATGAAGGTGATGCCAAGCGTCGAATCGGAGCCGGACTGGACCACGTCGCCCTTATGGACAGTTTCGCCCTGGTTCAGGATGATCGAGACGCCGTTGCGGATCGCGGTCGCATTCCCCGTCAGCTTGGTGACATGCCCGATCACAGGCGGCGCGACGCTGGCGCTGCCGTCGGCTTGTGCGAACTGGGTGTGCCCGCTCAGCGCGTTGACGATGTCGCCGGTGAGATGGGCACCATCCGGCGAGGCCAGTGCAGCGCGCTTCTCGCCCTTGAAGTAATCGCGCAGCACGAGCTCGCGGTCGGCGCTGCTGAGGATCAGATCGACGCCGGACCGCTTGAAGTCGCCGCTGAAGAGCAGGTGAGCATCAGAAATAATTATGGCGTCGGACGGCGCATGCGTCGAAACTTTGTCGACATGGAGCTTACCGTGGGAAGGAAAATGGCCGTGCGGTGACAGCAGGGGCCCAGAGCCAATATCCGCGCCGGAAAAAGGGGCGAGGGCGCCCGATCCGAATTTGCCGGCGTAGTTCAATGGAACACCAATCTAAATGGTTAAGAAGTATGAAATTTCCCTGCGGGGTTTTCATACCACGCAGGTAGGGAACACAAAAGCAGGCACGCCGCGAACCCCCTCAATATGGGGTAAGTCTGCAACAGGACCGAAAAGGTCCGGAAAAACTGTCGGGCGAGAGTGTGGCGAGGAGAAGGCAGGGTTTACCGTGGACCGATTGAAGATTAGGCACGGCCGCCTCAAGTCATAAAGATAAACAGTCACAATACGTTATCGTTTCTGCAGCGCAGAAGTGCCGCTTCCTGAAGGAAGCGACAGCCGCCCGAAGGGCTGACCGTGTCGCCGATCCACAAGAAGCCGCCATCGCTTCAAGGCATCCGAAATAGGTTGCAGCCGCCACCGAGCGATTCTGCCGGCAAGGTTAATTCGGGTGATCTGTGACCCTTCCGCAACCGTAAACTTTTGCGCCGTGTCTGCGTCTGTCAGGGATAACCGAGCGGGCCTGATGAGGGCCGATCTGAGTGGATCGATAAAATCCTCTGCAAACCGGCAAGGCTGCGTTCACGCTTCTTCGCAAACTTCCGATAGGCCTCCCCTCCTTTTAAACGGATCAAAAGCGCCGTTGCCCATGCTGCCCGTTCTGAAATGATCTGGGCACGAGCAGGCAGAGCAAGCCCGCCGATGCCCGGACGAGGGGTGTCAGATGGGGTTGTCAGTCTATGCACGCGCATGGCGTGCAGGCATCGTCGCGTGCGGCCTGGCCTGGTTCGGGCCAGCCGACCTACGCGCGGAGACGGACCAGCCCTCCGCACCGGGCGATTCATCCACGCCGGTGGAGATGATCCAGCGGTCGGCCGAGCCGTTCGGACTTGCCGCATCTTCCCTCGCCGGCGGCGGGCTGCGCGACAAATGGCTTGGCGTGCAGCGCCGGCTCGACGACGAAATGGTGCAGCTTGCGCTCTGCGAAGGCGACCGTGACGGCTGCGTGTCTCCGGCCGCACTGAAATTCCTCGACATTGTCGACGCCGCGCGCTTGCGCGAAGGCCGCGCGCGGCTCGGCGAAATCAACCGCGCCGTCAATCTCGCCATCCGGCCGATGAGCGATCTCGCCCAGCACGGCCAGATCGACGTCTGGACGCCGCCGCTCGCAACGCTCGCGCGCGGCGGCGGCGACTGCGAGGATTATGCGATTGCGAAATTCATAGCCTTGCGCCGCGCCGGCCTCGCGCCCGACGATCTCAGGATCGTGGTGCTGCACGATACCATCCGCGGCGAGGACCATGCCGTGGCTGCCGCGCGGCTGGAGGGGCGCTGGCTGACGCTCGATAACCGCCGCATGGCTATGGTCGAGGACGTCGACGTCAGAAACTTTCGGCCGACATTCGTCATCGGCCAGCACGGCGTGATGCGATATGCCGATACTCCGCTGCTCGCCGATGCTTCGGGCAGTACGCTTGCGGCTCCGCTCGTCGTGAGTTCTCTGGCCGCTCCGCCGAGCGGTCATTCGAACGTGCCGACCGAATGACGGCGCGCAATTGTTGCGCGGCGTCGGCAGGCAACAATCTGCTTTCCTTACCTGATCTTTCCTGCCTCACGGCCGATGGTGCGCTGCAGCCGGTATGCCCAGCTTGCACTCGTTCGGCGAAAGCGCTCGCGCAAAACATGCGAGACAAATTTTCTCTTTTTCGTTTCGCGCATCGCGTTGATTGACGCGATCCTTCTCACCGGCATAGCATTCCACCAGATCCGCTAGAGATCACTGGGAGGGAATGAGATGACACGTTTGCCGCGCGTTGATTCCGCTTGCCTTTTATTTCCTGAAATTGCCGTTACTTTCCGTCGGCCGGCGCGCCTTGCGCAGGCCGTGATCGCAATCGGGCTGGGCCTGACGCTGGGCTACAATACAGCCCTTGCGCAGACACCCGCCAAGGGATCGCCCGAGCACATCAAAGCGGTTACTTCGGCGGTCGACGGCGCATCGATCAAGGCCAACACCGCGACCTCGAACGACTGGCCGACCATCGGCCTCGACTACGCCGAGACGCGCTTTTCCAAGCTCAACCAGATCAACGCCGATAATGTGAAGAAGCTCGGACTGGTGTGGAGCTATCCGCTGGAATCCTCCCGCGGCGTCGAGGCGACGCCGGTCGTTGTCGACGGCGTCATGTATCAGACCGCATCCTGGAGCGTGGTTCACGCCATCGATGCCCGCACCGGCAAGCGGCTCTGGACGTACGATCCGAAGGTCGATCGCACAAAGGGCTATCGGGGTTGCTGCGACGTGGTCAATCGCGGCGTTGCGCTCTGGAAAGGCAAGGTGTTCGTCGGCGTCTATGACGGGCGGCTGATCGCGCTCGATGCCGTCACCGGCAAAGTGATCTGGGAAAAGGACACGCTGATCGACACGGAGCATTCCTACACCATCACCGGCGCGCCGCGCGTGTTCAACGGCAAGGTCGTGATCGGCAATGGCGGCGCGGAATACGGCGCCCGCGGCTACGTCACCGCTTACGACGCCGAAACCGGCAACCAGGCCTGGCGCTGGTTCACGGTGCCGGGCGATCCGTCAAAACCGTTCGAAGATGAATCAATGGCGGCTGCCGCCAAGACCTGGGATCCCGCCGGCAAATACTGGATCAACGGCGGCGGCGGAACGGCGTGGGATACCATCACTTTCGATCCAGACCTCAACCTCCTCTATATCGGCACCGGCAATGGCTCACCGTGGAATCGGGATGTGCGCAGCCCGTCCGGCGGCGACAACCTCTATCTGGCCTCGCTGGTCGCGCTGAACGCCGACACCGGAAAATACGTCTGGCACTATCAGGAGACGCCCGGCGATCACTGGGACTACACCTCCACCCAGCCGATGATCCTCGCCGATCTCACCATCGACGGCACCCCGCGCAAGGTGATCCTGCACGCGCCGAAGAACGGCTTCTTCTTCGTCGTCGACCGCACTAACGGCAAGTTCATCTCGGCCAAGAACTTCGTCGATGTGAACTGGGCGACCGGCTACGACGCCAACGGCCGGCCGATCGAGGTGAAGGAGGCGCGCGGGAGGGAGCAGTATGACAGCATCCCGGGCCCGTACGGCGCCCATAACTGGCATCCGATGTCGTTCAATCCGCAGACCGGGCTTGTCTATCTGCCGGCGCAGAACATTCCGGTGAACCTCACGCCGGAAAAGGCGGTCAAGCACAACGCACAGGAGCCCGGCAAATTCGCTTCCGCCGCGGGCTGGAACGTCGGCTTCATGCTCAACGCGACGCCGCCGAAGAGCGCGCCGTTCGGCCGCCTGCTCGCCTGGGATCCAGTGAGGCAGAAGGAAGCCTGGCGCGCGGAATATGTGGCGCCGTGGAACGGCGGCACGCTCACCACCGCGGGCAACCTCGTTTTCCAGGGCACTGCGGACGGCCGCTTCATCGCCTACAACGCCACGACGGGCGAAAAGCTTTGGGAGACGCCGGTCGGTACCGGTGTGGTTGCGGCCGCCTCGACCTATCTGGTCGACGGCAAGCAGTACGTCTCGATCGCGGTCGGCTGGGGCGGCGTGTTCGGAATTGCCGCCCGCGCCACCGAGCTGCAGAGCCCGGGCACCGTCTACACGTTCGCGCTCGACGGCAAAGCGCCACCCCCGGCCTTCGTGAAGTACCAGACCGAAGGCCTGCTCGCCGGCGTCAAGTACGATCCGAAGGACGTTCCCGAAGGCACTGCGCTCTATGTCACCGCCTGCGCGCAATGCCATGGCGTGCCCGGCGTCGACAAGGGCGGCAATGTCAGGAACCTCGGCTACGTTTCCAAGGAGACCATCGAGAACCTGAAGAACTTCGTGTTCAAGGGCCCGTTCCACGATCAGGGCATGCCCGACTTCACCGGCAAGCTGACCGAAGCAGACGTGGTGAAGATACAGGCCTTCATCCAAGGCACCGCGGACGCGATAAGGCCGAAGTGACGAAGTCATCCCGGGATGGTGCGCAAGCACCAGACCTCAAATGCGCAAATAAAGAGAGCTGCGCGATCTTCTCGCGCAGCCCTTTCTCGTTGAGAGCCTGTCGTTAGAGCGAAGCGCCGCTCAGAACATCAGGCCTTCCTTGACCAGCACCCAGCGGCCGTTCTTGATCTGCTGGACCTGGGTAATCGTGTTGGCCAGATGGTCGGTCTTGGAGAACTTGGTCGGCGGCGAGTTGAAGATGTCGCGGAACTGCTCGCCTGACTCCAGCGCGCTCATCATCTTCTGGCCGGTCAGGTCCTTGCCAGCCTTCTCGGCGTAGAACGCAAACGTCATCATGGCGTTGTAGCCGATGATCGCCTGGGTGTTCGCGTCGGTGCCGAACATCTTCTTGTAGTTGACCAGCCAATCCTTGACCTTGCCCTTGGCGGTGTCTTCGTACGGGATTTCGAAGCCGGAAGCCGCGTAGAGGCCTTCCACCGCGTCCTTGCCGAGCGCCGGCACTTCCAAAACGTTGGTCGGCGTGGCGCCGAGGAAGGTGACATCCCAACCGAGCTTCTTGGCTTCGCCCATCGCGCCGATGGTTTCGCGGATCACAGTTCCGAGCACGACCACATCGCAGCCGTCGGACTTCATCTTGGCGATCTGCGCGCTGAAGTCGGAAGCGCCGCGCTTGTAGCTGGTGACGGAAGCGGCCGTTAGCTTCATGGCTGCGACCTGCTGGTTGAAACCGTCAAGCACGTTCTTTCCGTACTCGTCGTCCTGATACATGATGCAGGGCTTCTTGAAGTTCTTCGCTTCGATCATGTACTTGACGGCGGCGCGGGTGCTCTCGACGTAAGGCAACAGGTTGTTGAACTTCAGCCTCTCCTGCGGCTTAGCCGGATCGAACTTGAAGGTGAATTCGGCCGCCGTCAGCGGGAAGAGCTGCATGACGCCGGCGTCGAACAGGATATCCTGCGACGCCAGCACCGTCGGCGATCCCATCGGGCCGACCATGGCGAAGACCTTGTCGCGCTCGACCATCTTCTGCGAGGCCAGCACGGCGCGCTTCGGATCGTAGCCGCTATCTTCGATGATCAGCTTGATCTTGCGACCGTGGATGCCGCCGGCGTTATTGATCTCTTCGGCTGCCATCTTCATACCGTTGGATACCGGCACGCCCCAGACCTTGATCGGACCGGACAGGTCCTGATGGGTACCGATGACGATCTCATTGGCCGAGATGCCTTGATCGGTAACCTTGGTTTGGGCTGCGGCCGGCAATTGGGTCAGCGCAAGGGCGCTCACCGCAAGGCCCAGCACCTTGAACGATTTCGACATTGCAGTCTCCTCTTCCTTGGCCCGTGTTGCGCGAAGGGTGGGCCTTCTCAGTCCTTCGCCGTTTTCAAATACTTGGTTCCAAATCTCCGCCTACGCCACCGCCCGTTCGCGATACATGGCGTCGATTTCGGCGGCGTAGCGCTTATTCACGAAGGTGCGCTTCAGCTTCATGGTCGGCGTCAGTTCCTCGTCCTCGGGAGTCAACTGACGCTCGATGAGGTAGAACTTCTTGATGGTTTCGACGCGCGCGAAGTTGGCGTTGACCGCCTCGATCTCACGCTGGATCAAGTCCTGGATCTCCTGCGCACGGCACAGGCTGGCATAATTGGTGAAGGGAATATTGTGGTCCTGCGCGTATTTCTCGACATTCTCCTGGTCGATCATGACGAGGCAGGTCAAATACGGCCGCTTGTCGCCGATCACCACGGCGTCAGAAACGTAAGGCGAGAATTTTAGCTGGTTCTCGATCTCCGACGGCGTGATGTTCTTGCCGCCCGAGGTGATGATGATGTCCTTCATCCGGTCAGTGATCTTGATGAAGCCTTCATTGTCGATCGAGCCGACGTCGCCGGTGTGCAGCCATCCCTTGGCGTCGATGGTCTCGGCGGTTTTCTCCGGCTGGTTAAGATAGCCCATGAACAGGAAATCGCCGCGGATCAGGATCTCGCCCTGCGGCGAGATCGCAACCTCGCCCCACGGCGCGGCCTTGCCGACCGAACCGAGCTTGATGCGGTCAGGCGGCATGATGGTCGCGACACCGCAATTCTCGGTCTGGCCGTAGACTTCGCGCATGTCGAGGCCGAGCGCGAGATACCAACGGATCAGGTCCGGCGCGATCGGGGCCGCGCCGGTAAAGGCCAGCCGGCACCGGTCGAGCCCGAGCATGCGGCGGATGTTGCGGAACACCAGCCAATAGGCGACGCGGTTGGCCAGCCGCAGAGAGAGTGGCGGCGCATCGCCCTGCAGCTTGTACTCGGTCATCCGATTGCCGATGGCGAGCGCGTTGCGGTACATCCATTTCTGGAATGTGGTCGCATCCTTCAGCGCGATCGTGATTCCGGAATAGAACTTTTCCCAAATCCGGGGCACCGCGAGGAAGGCGGTCGGCTGCACCTCGCGCAGATTATCCGGCACGGTCTCCGGGCTCTCGGCGAAATTCATCACCGATCCCAGCGCCAGCGAGACGTAATAGCCGCCGATCCGCTCGGCGACGTGGCAGAGCGGCAGGAACACCAGCCGTTCCTCGTTATCGGTCGATGGAAACAGGTCATTGGCGTGGCGCATCTGATACGTCACGCTGCGGTTGGAATGCATGGCGCCCTTGGGTGGGCCGGTGGTGCCCGAGGTATAGACGAGGATAGCGAGATCGCCTGTGCTGCGGCTTGCGATCATCTCGTCCCACAGCGCCTCATTGCCCTGCGCGTGGTTGCGGCCGAGCGCCATGAACTCGGCCAGCGACAGCACCATCGGGTCGGTAAAGCCGGTCAGGCCTTCCATATCGAACACGATGATCTTCTGCAGCGTCGGACAACGCGAACGGCAGGCGAGGATCTTGTCGAGCTGCTCCTCGTCCTCAGCGAAGATTACCTTGGTCGAGGAATCGTTGATGAGATATTCGACCTGCGACGAGGAGTCGGTTGGATAGATGCCGGATGAAACGCCGCCGGCGCAGAGGATACCCATGTCGGCATAGACCCATTCCGGCACGGCGTTGGCGATGATCGAGGCAACGTCCCCGGGCCGGAACCCGCTCGCATGCAGGCCATACGCCACGTCCTTGGATATCTGCAGCCACTCGCGCCAACTGGTCGGCTGCCAGATGCCGAATTTCTTCTCGCGGATCGCCGGCCGGTCGCCGCGTGTTTCCACGGACAGCAAGAAGCTCTTCGCGATCGTGTCGGCGACCGTCAGCACTGCCGGTCTGGCCATGCGCATCTCCTCCCTCTGTCGCCTGCCTCTGGTGCCGGTGTTTGAACCGGTCTTGGTTTTCGAAGCAGGGCTCGAATTTAGCTCTAACTCGTTCTTAACGCCATGCTTTTGACTGCGACGGTTAACGCCAGGTCTTCTAACGCCAAGTCTTCTAAGGCCAGGCCTTCTAACGCCACGTCTTCTTCTTCTTCCAGCGCCGTTCGCCGCGGGCGCCCTCTTCCTTGGCGCCGAGATAGAATTCCTGGATGTCCTTTGAATTCATCAGCCGCTCGCAGGTGTCGTTCATCACGACCCGGCCAATTTCCAGTACGTAGCCGTAATGCGCGGTCTCCAGCGCCACCTTGGCATTCTGCTCGACCAGCAGGATCGACATGCCCTGCTCCTCGTTGACGCGCTTGATGATGGCGAAGATCTCTTTCACCAGGATCGGCGACAGGCCGAGCGAGGGCTCGTCCAAAAGTAGCAGGGTCGGCCGGTTCATCAGCGCCCGCCCGATCGCCAGCATCTGCTGCTCGCCGCCGGAAAGCTGCCCGGCCGGCTGGTTGATGCGTTCCTTCAGCCGCGGGAAATAGCCGTAGACGCGATCGAGATCCTCGGCGACGCCGGCCCGATCCTTGCGCGGGTAGGCGCCCATCATCAGATTTTCGCGTACCGAGAGGAACGGAAACACCTCGCGCCCCTCCGGCACGTGGCTCAAGCCCAGCCGCACGATCTTGTCGGCTTCCATGCGCTGGATTGGCTTGCCCAGAAATTCGATCGAGCCTTTTTGCGGATCGAGAATGCCGGAGATGGTCTTGAGCACGGTGGTCTTGCCGGCGCCGTTGGCGCCGAGCAGGGTAACGATGCGGCCGCGCGGCACCTCCAGGCTGATGCCGCGGATGGCCATGATAGGCCCGTAATAGCTCTCGATATTGCTGAGCTTGAGGATGATGTCGGAAGCGCTCATGGCATCATCCTCATGCGCCGAGATAGGCGGCGACGACGTCGGGATGGCGCTGCACCTCGGACGGCGAGCCCATCGCGAGCACGCGGCCGTAGTTGAGCGCAATCACGCGGTCGGAGACGCGATTAACCAGCGTCATGTCGTGCTCGACCATCAAGACGGTGATGCCAAGCTCGGTCTTCATGTCGCGGATCCAGAACGACATGTCCTCGGTCTCCTCGACATTGAGCCCGGAGGACGGCTCGTCGAGCAGGATCAGCTTCGGCTCGGAGCACAGCGCGCGCGCCAGCTCGATCACCTTGCGAACGCCGTAAGGCAGTCCCGAGATAAGCTTGTCGCGATAGGCTTCGAGATCGAGAAATTCGATCACCTGCTCGACACGGCGGCGATGCATCTTTTCGCCGGCGCGCACGCTCGGCAGGAACAGCAATTCCTGCCAGAGCCGCGTGGTGGAGTGGCGGTGGCGGCCGACCAGGAGATTGCTCAGCATGGTCGCATTCTCGAACAATTCGATGTTCTGGAAGGTGCGGGCGATGCCGAGGCCTGCGATATCGTAGGCCGGCTGATTGGTAATATCCTGGTCCTCGAAGAAGATCCTGCCCGAGGTCGGCGGATAAATCCGCGAGATCAGATTGAAGATTGAACTCTTGCCGGCGCCGTTCGGACCGATGATCGAGAGTATCTCGCCCTTCTCCACCGCGAAGCTGACGGAATCGACCGCCTTCAAGCCGCCGAAGTGCAGAGAGAGATTTTCGGCACGGAAATAGCTCATCGGTTCCGCTCCGATTTCACATAGATCTTCTGGCGTTTGAAGGTAGCGCGCTTGTAGAGCGGGAAGAGCTGGAAGAAGAGTTTTATCTTCAGCCAGCGGCCGTAGAGACCGAGCGGCTCGAACAGCACGAACAGCACGATGATCACCCCGTAGATGGCGCCCTTCAGGCCGTTGGCGGAGGCAATGGCAGCGACATTGCCGTGAATTTTCCCGGCCGTAATGCTGTCGGCGCCGAAGGTCGCGGCGATGCCGGCGATGATGCCGGGCAGATCGTCCTTCAGGTACGTCAGGAACGGATCGATCATGACCAGAAAGATTGCGCCCAGCACCGCGCCGTGCAGGCTGAAGGCGCCGCCGATCAGGATCACGATGATGAACTCGATCGAGAGTTGCAGCGTGAACATTTCCGGCGAGATGAAGGAGAGCTTGTGCGCGAACAGCACGCCGGCGAGGCCGGTGATCGCCGCGCTGATCGCAAACGACTTCACCTTGTAGAGCGATACGTTGACGCCCATGCTCCGCGCCGCCGTTTCGCTGTCGCGGATCGCGACGAAGGCGCGTCCTGTCGGCGAGCGCAGCAGATTGAGCGTGCCGACGATGGTGAGGATCAGTACGGCAAGACAGAGATAGTAGAAGCTCGGGCCGTTTTGCGGCACCGCCTGCCCGAACAGGCTGAGCGTCTTGACCCGCATGCCCTCGTTGCCGTGGGTTACCGTCTCCCAACGGGCCAGCACTTCTTCAACGATGAAGGCGAAGGAAATTGTCGCAATGACGAGATAGATGCCCGTCAGCCGCAGCGCCGGGAATCCGACGAGCGCGCCGACCACGCCGGTCAACAGACCGCCAGCCAGGAAATAGACCGGAAACGGCACGTTGAACTGCTGCAGATAGGCCGCCGTGTAGGCGCCGATCGCTAGAAAGGCGGCGTGTCCGAGCGAGGCCTGCCCGGTGAAGCCGGTGAGAATCATCAATCCCACGCCCACCGTCGCATAGATGCAGACGAACACCAGCTGGCTGACGAGGTAGCTGGAAAGCACGAACGGCGCGATCAGAAGAAACGCCAGCAGGATACCGTAGGAGACGATGTAGCCGCTATGCGGAAACAGTTTGATGTCGTCTTCGTAATCCGTCTTGAAGAGAAAACGCATTAGACTTTCTTCCGCATGTGAACACCGAACAGGCCTTCGGGCTTGAGCAGCAGCACCACCAGAAGGACGATGTAGGGCGCGACGTCTTTCCAGCCCTGCGGCAGGTAGAAGCCGGCCATGCTCTCGATCACGCCGATCAACACGCCTCCGACCACGGCGCCGGGGATCGAGCCGAAGCCGCCAAGCACGGCGGCGGGAAATGCTTTCAAACCAAGCACGAGACCGACATTGGAGTGAATGAAAGTGATCGGCGCCAACAGCACGCCGGCTGCGGTCGCGACCGCCGCAGCGATCGCCCACACGATCGAGACCACGCGCTTGACCGGAATGCCCATGTAGTAGGCAGCCAGCATGTTCTCCGAACTGGCGCGCATCGCGGTGCCGAGCGTGGTACGGTTGAAGAAAAGGTATAGCAGCGCGCAGAGGATGATGGTGGCGGCGATCACCGACAGCTTGTCGTATGCCAGCACCAGCGAGCCGATTCGCAGCACACCGTCGCTGAACGGCGTCTCGATCTTGAAATCGTCGGTGCCCCAGATCATGCCGACGACGGAGCGCAGGAAGTATCCGAGCCCGATCGTTGCCATGATGATGGAAAACTGCGGATAGCCGAGAATCGGGCGCACGACGACGCGTTCGGCCAACATGCCGAACAGGGCCATGGCGATGACGGCACCGGCGAATCCGAGCCAGTAATTGAGACCAAGCATGCCGATGAATGTGAAGGCGAAGAATCCGCCCAGCATCATCAAATCGCCCTGAGCGAAATTGACGACCTCGGTTGCCTTGTAAATGAGCACAAAACCGAGCGCGATCAGGCCATAAACGCAGCCGAGCGCGATGCCACTCACGAGCTGCTGAACGAAGTCCAGCATTCATTTCCCTCCCCGATGCCGGGCGATTCTGTCGATCGCCTCTTTCGCATCTTGTGTCTACACGCTGCCCCCGCATCCACGATGCCTGCAGCCGCATATGTCCCGTCGCATTGAGCCCAAAGCGCCGACCGCTGTCAACAAAGCGCTGCGAGCGGCGCCGTTAACAATTGCGGAGAAATGCCGCAGCCCGGGAAGTTGCGGGGGTCGGCGCGATTTGGTCCACCAGATTCACCGCGCCGAAAGTTCTTCGGTTCATGGTCCGCGACGAACAACTGGATCGTTCCGAAATCATGAAAGCGGATGTATCGGCGCTCGAGGTACGAGGGTTAACGAAGCGTTTTGACCGCCCGGCGGTCGATGCGCTCGACCTCACCGTTCGCACCGGCGAGTTCTATGCCCTGCTCGGCCCCAACGGCGCCGGCAAGACTACGACCTTGCGGATGGTCGCCGGTCTGCTCAAGCCCGACGCAGGCTCCGTTTCCATATTGGACATCGATGCGCTCGCCGATCCCGTCGCCGCCAAGCAGATCATGGCCTGGGTTTCCGACGAGCCCATGATCTACGACAAGCTGACGCCGCTGGAGTATCTCGAATTCGTCGCCGGCCTGTGGGGCATCGATCCGGCAACCTCCAAAACTTCCACTCACCAGCTTCTGGCGTCGCTCGGACTGGAGCCGCATCTGCACGAACGCTGCGAGGGATTTTCCAAGGGCATGCGGCAGAAGGTGGCGCTCGCCGGCGCACTGGTTCACGATCCGCGGCTGATCATCCTGGACGAGCCGCTGACCGGGTTAGATGCGCTGTCGGCGCGGCACGTCAAGGGATTGCTGCAGGAGCGCGTCCGTTCCGGCTGCACCGTGATCATGACGACGCATATTCTCGAAGTGGCCGAGCGGATGGCCGATCGGATTGGCGTCATCGCCGCGGGACGGCTGGTGGCCGAGGGTACGCTCAGCGAGCTGCGCCAGCAGAACGGCCGTGGCGACACCAGCCTCGAAGACATGTTCATCGCGCTCGTCGACGCCGGGGCGGCAGCCGCATGAGCTCGGCCGCGGCGCTCACCTGGTTTGCCCGGCACGAAATCCGGTTGGCCTGGCGCGAATGGCTGGCCATGATCACCGGCAGCCGTGGAAAACGAAAGCGCGCGATCATCGCCCTGGTCGTGTTCGCTGCCATCATGCACCTGCCGGCCTATGCGGTGATCGGCCGCTTTGCGGATTTGCAGGCTCCGCTAAGCAAGCCGGAACTGATCGTCATCACCGCGACCATCTTTCTCGCCTGGGCATTGATGCTGTCGCAGGCGATCGAATCCGTGACGCGGGTGTTCTACGCCCGCGCCGATCTCGACCTCCTGATGTCATCGCCGGTTAACCTCGCCAACGTGTTCTCGGTGCGGATCGCGGCGATCGCGCTATCCGTCATCGGAATGGCGCTGCTGCTGTCGACGCCCTTTGTCGACGTTCTCGTGATCGGCGGCGGCGCGCGCTGGCTCTCGGCGTTCGGCGTCGTCGTCGCCATCGGCCTTTCGGCTGCAGCGGCAGCGATCGCGATCACCGTGCTGCTGTTCAGGCTGATCGGTCCGAGCCGCACCCGCCTCGTCGCACAGATCGTGGCCGCCGTCATCGGCGCCGGCTTCGTCATCGCGCTCCAGGTCGCGGCCATCCTTTCCTACGGTACGTTGTCTCGCTTCGCAGTGCTGACCTCCGATGCCGCTTCAGCCTATGCGCCTGGTCTCGACAGTCCGCTGTGGTGGCCGGCGCGTGCGGCGATCGGCGACGGCATCGTGCTGTCATGGCTCTTGGCCGGCGGGTTGCTGCTGCTCGGCGCCGTGATGGCGATCTTTTCGCCGCGATTTGCCGATACCGTCGTCCGTGTCGCCGCGACCACGCGCGCTGCCCGTCGCGGGCCGCGCGCCACGGCGTTTCGCGGCGGCTCTCGGCAACGGGCGCTACGCACCAAGGAGTTCCTGCTGCTGCGGCGCGACCCGTGGCTGGTGTCGCAAAGCCTGATGCAATTGCTGTATCTGGTGCCGCCGGCCCTTTTGCTGTGGCGAAGCTTTTCCGAAAGCTCTGACGCGATCGTGCTGATCACGCCCGTGATCGTGATGGCGGCGGGCCAGCTTGCCGGCGGCCTCGCCTGGCTGACGATCTCAGGAGAAGATGCCGCCGACCTGGTCGCAACCGCTCCGCTGCCGCCCTCGCGCGTGATCCGCGCCAAGGTCGAAGTGGTGCTGATCGCCATCGGCACCATCTTCACGCCGCTGATCGCAGCGCTTGCGTTCGCCTCCCTAACGCAGGCGATCGTCACCGCGCTCGGCGTCATTATAGCGACCGTCTCCGCCGCCGCGATCCAGCTCTGGTTCCGCGTGCAGGCCAAACGCACCCACTTCCGCCGCCGCCAGACTTCGTCGCGACTGGCGACCTTCGCCGAAGCCTTCTGCTCGATCGGCTGGGCCGCGACGTCAGTTCTCGCCGTCACGATCCCGGTTGCCGCCGTGATCAGCGGGGCGATGACGGCGGCGATTCTCGCTGCGACGTGGAAGATCAGCCCACGGCGGGACTGATGGGTTGCGATCTTCCGGCTCTCGGAACGACTTCCCTCGGCGCCTAGGACTCGAGCAGTTCCATCACCGCCGCCGCAAAGGCTTCCGGCGCTTCCTGCGGCAGATTGTGCCCGACGCGCGGCACCACGCGATGGACGCGGCGGCCGGCGAATTTCGACGCGCTGGCGGCGCCATCGCTTGGGGGCGCCACGCCATCTCCAGCGCCGTTCAGCGTGATTGACGACACGGTGATGGGAGGAAGTGCCGCCAGCCGGCGCTGGATGCCGGCATATTGCGGATCGCCCTCGGCCAGACCGAAGCGGTGGCGATAGCTGTGGATCACCACATCGACGTAATCGGGATTGTCGTGGGCCATTGCAGTCCGCTCGAAGCAGGCATCGTCGAACGACCAGTTCGGCGACCACTGCGTCCACAATATTCGGGCGATCTCGCGTCGGTTGGCAGCAAGGCCGGCGCGGCCGCGCTCGAGCTGGAAGTAATACTGGTACCACAGCGCCACCTCGCGCTCGGGGCGCATCGGCACCATGGCGTTGGCGATATCCTGGATCAGATAGGAATTGACGCAGACAAGCCCGATGCATCGTTCTGGCCATAGCGCCGCGCCGACGCAGGCCGCGCGGCCACCCCAGTCGTAGCCAGCGAACACCGCGCGGCCGATGTCGAGCGCATCCATCAGCGCCATCATGTCGGCGCCGATCGCCGCCTGCTCGCCCGAGCGCGGTGTTGCGGCATCGCGAAACCGGGTCGGGCCGTAGCCGCGCAGATAGGGAACGACGACACGGCAGCCCTGGGCAGCCAGTTGCGGTGCGACGTCGACATAGGAATGAATGTCGTAGGGAAAGCCATGCATCAGCATCACGGCGGGGCCATCCGCCGGGCCTGCCTCGTAATAGGCGATGCTGAGCGGGCCGGCATCGACCTGCCGCAGCGGCTCCAGCCGCTTCGATGACGGGGCACGCGAGGTCGGGGCGGCGGGTTCTTCATTCACGGCGAACTCCCAGGTTGTTTCTTACAATATGTCATAGCCCGCCCCCGATGAAGCAAATCCGGCGCGCTGCCCTGCGCGAATGCCATGACGTCTCCCGAATTCGGCGATACAGTGTCGCCCACGGCCTTCACCGCTGACGGGTCATGCCATGTTGCGATCCCTTGCTGTCGCCCTCGCCTTCCTCGGCTCGCTGATCATCCCGGCGGCCGCCCAACAGCAACCTTTACGCAGCGAGTGCCTCGCGATGGCGAATGCGCCGCCACGCGCCGTTCCAGTCAGCCTGCGCCGTACCGCCGTCAAGATAGAAGAGGTCGCGATTACCTATGTCGGACATTCCACCTATTACATCGACACGCCCGACGGCGTGCGGATCGGGACTGACTTCAACGGCGCCTACCGGACCGGCCGCCTGCCTGATGTCGTTACCATGAACCGCGCGCACTCGACGCATTACACGTTGTTCCCTGACCCGAAGATTGCGCACGTGTTGCATGGCTGGGGCGAGAACGGACAGGCGGCGCAAATATCTACGCGTGTCGGCGACGTCTATATACGCAACGTGCCGACCGACATCCGCCGCTACTATGGCGAGGGCTCCAGCGGCGGCATGATCAAGGACGGCAACTCGATCTTCATCTTCGAAGTCGCCGGCCTCTGCATCGGCCATCTCGGACATCTACACCACAAACTCGACGAGACGCATTTTGCGGCGATCGGCCGGCTCGACATCGTGATGGTGCCGATCGACGGCACCTATACGATGTCGCTCGACGGCGTTTCCGAGATCACCCGGCGGCTACGTTCCTCCATCGTGCTGCCGATGCACCGCTTCGCCACCCCTCTCGATGAATTCATGCGTCTGATCGGGCAGCAATTCCAGATCGATCAGCGGAGCGAGCGAACCTTGAAGATTTCGCGCGACACGCTGCCGGGCACGCCGACGGTGATCATTCTGGAGGGGGTGTAGGCGCATCAAACAAGAATCAGCGATTCAAGGGAGCGACGTCCATGGCCAGCACTGCACCCGCCTCCAGGAGCGGGCTCTACGCCGATCCGCGCGAAGACTGGCTGGCGCAGCACACCGAAGAGATCATCGATCCCGCCCGCCCGATCGTCGATCCGCATCACCATCTCTGGGACCGCGGCGGCCTGCGCTACCTGATCGAGGAAATGGCTACAGACATTGCCTCCGGCCATAACATTATCGCGACCGTCTATGTCGATTGCCGCTCGATGTACCGTGCGCACGGGCCGGAAGCGTTTCGCCCGGTCGGCGAGGTCGAGTTCGCCAATGGCGTTGCGGCGATGGCGGCGAGCGGCGGCTATGGCAAAGCCGCGATCTGTGCCGGTATCGTCAGCCACGCCAACCTGATGCTCGGCGAAGGCGCAAGGGCCGTGCTGGAAGCGGAGATCGCTGCCGGCAACGGCCGCTTCCGCGGCATCCGGCATTCCTCGGCCTGGGATGCCGACCCCAACGTCGCCGGCATGTATGCGAGGCGGCCGCAGGGGCTGTTACTCGACAGCACGTTCCGCAGGGGCTTTGCCTGCCTCGCGCCATTGGGCCTGAGCTTCGACGCCTGGCTGTTTCATCCGCAGATCGGCGAACTCACCGATCTCGCCCGCGCTTTCCCCGACACCAAAATCGTGCTCGATCATTGCGGCGGCCCGGTCGGCATCGGCCGCTTTGCCGGCCAGCGCGACGAAGTGTTCCCGGAATGGAAGGCCTCGATCCAGGAAATCGCGCGATGCCCGAACGTCGCGGTGAAGCTCGGCGGGCTCGCGATGTGCCTGCTCGGCTACGACTTTCACCTGAGGCCGAAGCCGCCGTCTTCCGAGGAGGCCGCGGCCGCCTGGCGCCCCTATGTCGAAGCTTGCATCGAGGCGTTCGGCCCGAACCGATGCATGTTCGAAAGCAATTTTCCGCCCGACAAGGGGCAGTGCAGCTATCAGGTGATATTCAACGCGTTCAAGCGTATCGCCGCGCAATATAACGAGGCCGAGAAGACCGCGCTGTTTTCGAAGACGGCGACCGACTTCTACAGGCTCACGCTGGGCTAATCACGCCCACTCGCCCTTGCGGAACACCGGCACGCGGCTTCCGTCGGCGTGAATGCCATCGATGTCGGTTTCGGCCGATCCGATCATCCAGTCGATGTGAATGAGGCTCTTGTTGCCGCCCTGTGCTGCAATCTGTTCCGGCGTCAGCTTGTCGCCGCCGACGAAGCATTTCGAGTAGCACTGGCCGAGCGCGATATGGGAGGCGGCGTTCTCGTCGAACAGCGTGTTGAAGAACAACAGACCGCTTTTCGAGATCGGCGAGGAATGCGGCACCAGCGCCACTTCGCCGAGACGCGCCGCGCCCTCGTCGGTGTCGAGCACCTTCTTGAGCACCTCCTCGCCGCGTGAGGCCTTTGCCTCGACGATGCGGCCTTCCTCGAACCTGACCGCAATGTTGTCGATCAGCGTGCCCTGATAGGACAGCGGCTTCGAGGAGACGACATGGCCACTGACGCGCCGGCAATGCGGCGTGGTGAAGACTTCCTCGGTCGGGATATTGGCGTTGCAGGTAATGCCGTTCTTCGCGGTCGAGGCGCCGCCTTCCCATTCATGGCCGTCGGCAAGGCCGATCGTCAGATCGGTGCCCGGGCCGGAGTATTTCAGCGCGTGGAAGCGCTGGCCGTTCAGCCATTCGGTGCGCTCGCGCAGCACGGCGTTGTGTTTTTCCCAGGCGGCGACGGCGCCATCCTGATCGACGCGGGACGCCGCAAAAATCGCATCCGCCAGTTTTGCCACCGCGACGTCCTCGGGGACGTCAGGGAAAACCTGTTTGGCCCAGGACGGACTCGGATAGGCGATGATGTTCCAGTTGGTATCGAAATTGACGATCTTGTCCAGCGCTGGCTGATAGGCGATCGAATTGGCCTTGCTGGCACGCGCCACTTTCGCGGGATCCTCGCCCGACAGCAGCATCGGATTGTCGCCGACGATGGCCAAGCGCGCGGTATTGGCGCCGAACGCCTTCGCCATGCCCTCATAGAGCCAGTTGGCGGCACGATCGAAACCGGCCTCGTGGCCGTAGCGATAGCGCGCCAGCGTGATCGCCTCGTCCGATAGTAACGGGGTCACCAAACCCGCGCCGGCCTTGTACGCATGTACGGCAATCCGGCGCACCAGCGGCAGTGCGACCGAGGGCGCGGTCAGCAGCAGGTCCTGCCCCGGCTGTAGCCGCAAGCCGACCTTGACCGCGACTTCGGCGAGGCGGTCGAGCTTTACGGGATCAATCGAGACGGAAGCATTTCGCTCAGGTGTGGTCATGATTCTTTCGGCCAAGGCTGAAGGATTTTTTAGGCTTCGCAAGCTTCGGCCATGATGGCGCAATCATGTCAAAGCGAGCGAAGCGCCTGATAGCAATAGCACAAGAATGGTCCGGCGAAAGCCAACCTCGTTGATGTTCCGGAATGCAATAATGCGAGCACGGAACCTGTAACCACCGCCGGCAGGCTTGATTCCGGGTGTCCCGAGATGCCTTGCGATCGGCGCGGACGGGCGCGTTATTTCCGTGGGCAGCCGCGGCTTGTTATCGCCGGGCGATCAACTCAAACCCGCGCCATGTCACAACCCCCTCACCGCCAGCACGATGGCATCGGCGCCGGCTTTGCGATCGACTGCGATCTCCTGATACTCCGGCGAACTCTGAAATTCCTTTGCCGCGGCGTCATCGGGAAATTCCATGATTACGACCTTGTCGCGCGGCCATTCGCCTTCCAGTACGACCGGATCTGCGTCCGCTACCAGCAGCTTGCCACGGAATTTCTGGAATACGCCCATAAAGCGCGCCTGATAGCGATCGTAGAGTTCGCGGCGGGTGAACTTCAACTGGGCGATGATGTAGACGCTCATGAGCTATCCTATATTGGACTTCCGTTTGGGGTATCCGCGCGAGATCGGCGCTAGTGATTGCGCTCCTCGGCGATGAAGCCGTCTAGGCGCTTGGCGTTGCGGATCACGATCTTGCCGCGGCTCTTGGAGATCAGCCCGAGCCGCTCGAATTCGGACAGCGCAATCGCGACCCAGCTTCGGCTGACGCCGATCATCCTGGCGAGTTCCTGCTGCGTGAGGTCGACAACCAAGAGGCATTGCTGCGACGTATCACCCGGCTCCGGCCGCGCCAGCGATTTGAGCACCGTGCCGAGCCGCACTGAGGCGCGGTCCAGCACCATCGGCCCGCTGCGTTCGATGCTCTCAATCGAGAGGATGGCAAGCAGCCGGGTAATGTTCCAGTGGAACGGCGGAATTTCCGCGAGGCAATGCAGGAAATCGGTGCGCGTCATGATGGATGCGGTGGCCGATTCCAGCGCTTCGGCCGATAGGATGCGGCCCTGTCCGGTGACGGTTGCCGCCAGCCCGAGGATCGTGCCCGGCAGGCAGATGCCGAAGGTGAATTGTTCGCCGTTCTCCAGCGTCTGGAACAGCCTGACACGGCCCTCGGTGACGAGCAGCAGCGTATCGCTCGGCTCGCCCTGATCGAACAGGATTTCCTTCGGATCGAACGACACGGCCTTCATGCGATCAAGGATCGTCTGACGCTGTGCCGCGCTCAGTCCTTCGGTCGCGATATTCCATTTCGGCGACAGTGTTCTGGCGGGAGCCTGCACATCAGGCAGGGTTTGCATGCGCATGTCCTTTCTCGAAGCAATCAAGCTGCCCCTTGAATTCCAGCGACGCGAAGATGGCAGGCCCATGCTGCTTGAGCCATTCTGGATCGATGTCTAGGCCATTGGCTTGCAGATAGGGACGGCTTTCTTCGACGATCATCCGCCAGTCATCGAGCAGGCGAAACTCCTTCAGCCGATCGGGATGAGGCACGCCGCCAAGCGCTTCGACCAAGAGATCGGTGTAATTGAGCACGCGAAATTTTCCTTGAGCCTCCGCGCCGATGAAAACCGCGTGGCAGCCATGGTAGAGCGTAACCAGGATATCGGCGCCCGTCGCCTCTGCGCGCGCAAGAAGCTCGTTATGTTCGCGTGCGGCCAGTTCCGGCGACTTGCTGCAGCCGGAGCCGCCGCAGGTATAGCCGGATTCAAAAACGGTTTCGATGATTTCGAGCCCCGGAATTGCGCGCAACAGCAAATCGACATTGCGGCAAATATCGGCGCGACCGACATGCGCGTGGACAATAACGCGGCGTGCAATCGGGATCACAAATCTTTCCCGCAATTCGTCAATTCGGCTGACGAGATACTCGGTCAAATGGTCGAATTCGTAGCTGGTCTTGCGATACCTTCGAGGGTTTCGCCAAGGTGCAACGGGCACGTCGGGCACCAGTTCAGCACCCGTTCCGGACTGAACCCTTCGAAACGATCGATCGCGTTAGCGGTGACGCGTTCGCCGGTACGGATTTCACCTTCCCATTTGGTGGCGATGACGCCGCAACAGGAGGACGGACCGCCGACGACTTCATAGTCTGAGCCGAGCACGTCGAGCACCGCCATCGAGTTGAACAGCAAGTGGGGCGTGCGGAGTGCGTTGCAGCCAAGATAGAACACGATCGGCGTATGCCTCCGGCGAGGTGGCACGAATACGCGGCGGAATTCCTCTGGGATAAGCTGCATGGCGGCCATGACTTTGATAGCGCGGGACATGCGGCGGAAAAGTTCGGGGATTTTCGATCCGCGCGACGCCGATCTCGCGCTGGCAAGCGCGAGCATCTTGCGCGGATTAATCCCCTCGGGACAGGCGGGGATGCAGAGACCGCAGCCGTTGCAGGTCGATGCCCACGTGTCCGACGCCGGATCGAGTTGTTCCTGCCCGCCGAGGAAGTCCACGATGCCGCCGACGACCTGAGCGGGCGGCGTATTCACCGCGGCGCCGTACGGAATGACCGGGCATACGCTGACGCATTGGCCGCATTTCGTGCAGCGGTCCGCGATAGCCTGCGCCTCAGCCGCGAGGAAATTCGCCAAGGACTGCGGCGCAGAGCGTTGCATCGCTTCAATCCAGGCAAACGATGGCTTCGATCTCGACCAGCATGCGCGGATCGACGAGCCTGCTCACCTCGACCAGCGTCGCGGCAGGACGGCCGCTGAAATAGGGAAACCGGATATCGCGGGTGTCGTGGTTGAAGCGGTCGATGTCGGTCGTGAAGATGGTGAACTTGACCACGTTGTCGAACGAGGTCGCTGCGTGCTCGAGAACATCGGCCAGATTGGCAAAGCATTGCGCGACCTGCGCACGCATGTCGCCTTCACCGACGACCCCACCGTCGGCGTCGCGTGCGGTAATCCCGGCGGTGTGCAGCAGGCGCCCGGACGAAATCACGCCCAGCGAGAACGGCACGGTGTTTTCAAAATGCTTTCCCAACGTCAGGGCTGTCCTGGTCATGCAATCCCCCAGCATCCATTTCAAACATGGATGCAAGGTTAGTCCAGGTCCGCAAGAATCTCTGTTAAGTAGTCGGCATTCGCGCTCCGGAAACTTGTTGCGGATCCTCGATCAAGACCGTTAGCTACGAAACTTCTTCTTTTTCTTTTTCCCGAAGGCAGCCTTGGCGGGCGCTTCCCCTTCCTGCCGCGGCTTTCTGGCGTAGGCCGGCTTGTCCCGACGCTGGCCCCTGGTGGCGAAATTCGCCCGGTCAGCGGCGTCGGGTTTGTCGGATCGCGTGTCGTATCCATTCTGGGTTTCGCGATGTGGCCTGCCGCTGTGAGCTTTGCCATGGGGCTTCGAAGGCCGTGCCTCGTCGCGCGGCGGGGCATTCGTCATCGCCTCGATGCGAATGCTGTCTTCCTTGTCGGGACGGCGGATTCGCGCAGCGAAGCGGCCGGCGACGCGCGCGGAAATCTCGAACTCGGTGACGGTGTCGAGAATGCGGATGGTGCCGATATCTTCCTTCTTGATGCTGCCGCGGCGGCACAACATCGGCAGCAGCCAACGCGCTTCCGCGTTCTTCCGGCGTCCTATCGCGGCGCTGAACCACACGGTGTCCTCCGCCATGCGGTGGCGCGTCGAGGATTTCGTTGGCTTCACTCCCCTTCCAGCCTCGCGATCGGCCCGCTCGCGGGCGCGCTCGGCACGAGATTTGACGCGCTCCTCGCCGGGATCGACGATGTCTTCGGGAGAGGGCAACCGCGCGCGATAGAGCCGTGCCAGCGCGGTGGCGATCTCTTGCGATGACCGTTCAGCAAGCAAGGTTTGCACGAGTGCCTCATCCTCGGCAGTTATTTCGCCTGCGAACACATCATCGCGCAGCAGCCGCTCCTGATCGAGCTTGCGGATTTCGTCCGGCTGCGGCGCCAAGCCCCACGCCGCGTCAATGCCGGCGAGCTTGAGCAACATGTCCGCGCGACGCCGCCGCGCCGGCGGCACCAGCAAGATACTGACGCCCTTGCGACCGGCCCGCCCGGTGCGCCCCGAGCGATGCTGCATGACTTCCGGATCGTTCGGCAGATCGGCGTGGATGACGAGGTCGAGGTTCGGCAGATCGATGCCGCGCGCGGCAACGTCGGTCGCAACGCAAACGCGGGCGCGGCCGTCGCGTAAGGCCTGCAGCGCCAGCGTTCGCTCGTTCTGGGTCAACTCGCCCGACAGCGCCACCACGGAGAAGCCGCGCTCCAGCAGCGTTGCCTGCAGATGCCGCACGGCCTCGCGCGTGTTGCAAAACACCAGCGTGCCAGGCGATTCGAAATAGCGGAGGAGATTGACGACGGCGTGCTCGACATCGCCGGCGGCGATCCGGATCGCGCGATACTCGATATCGGCATGACCGCCCTCGTCGCCGGCGACTTCGACGCGGAAGGCCTCCTGCTGATATTCCTTTGCCAGCGCGACGATACCCTGCGGCAGGGTCGCCGAGAACAGCAGCGTGCGGCGGTCGTCCGGCGTGGCCTGCAGGATGAACTCCATATCCTCACGGAAGCCGAGGTCGAGCATCTCGTCGGCCTCGTCGAGCACGATCGCCTTCAACTCGCTGACGTCAAGTCGGCCGCGCCGCAAATGATCGCAGAGTCGCCCCGGTGTGCCGACCACGATATGGGCGCCCGCGGCCAGTTCGCGCTGCTCGCGGCGCGGATCCATGCCGCCGACGCAGGAAACCACGCGCGCCTCCGCGTGCTGATAGAGCCAGCCGAGTTCGCGGTGCACCTGAAGCGCAAGCTCGCGGGTCGGCGCGACAATCAATGCAAGGGGCGCGGCAGCCCGCTCGAATCGTTCGGCGCCATCCAGCAGGTTCGTTCCAATCGCCAGACCATAGGCGACCGTTTTGCCGGAACCGGTTTGCGCAGAGACGAGCAGGTCGCGGCCATCAGCATCGGCGGCCAGCACCGCCGTCTGCACCGGCGTCAGCCGATCATAATTGCGTTCCGCCAGAGCTCGGGCGAGCGGCGCATTTGCGGGCAGTAATGTCACGGGATGTCAGACCTTGGTTGGCGTTGTCGGCCGGGAATATGACAAAGGGCGCCTCGAACCGAAATGACTTAAAAAGCTGCGCATTGACGACGCGCAGCCGCACGGCCTGACGGATTTGAATGAGGTGGGGATGCTTTAAGCGAAATCCAGCCAGGACACCATCCATTCTTTGCAGATCAGCCGATCACTTCTGCGACGGTTAACCTCCCAGGCTGCCGGCTGGGAATTTCGGGATGATCCGCTACACTGCGGCTTTCCGGGTATTTCAGCCGTGGTTTTCAACTTCAGCATATGGGGCCATGCACCGTGACCGCGTTCAAGACCATCCGCGCCCGCGCCGAGAAGCGCAAGGGCGGGCCGAAGGCCCTCGCCAAGCTGCTGCCGGCCAAGCCGGACCCGAAGGCGCTCGCCGAGCTCGGCGACGACCGGATTCTCGCCGAAATGACCAAGCGGGTGTTCTGCGCGGGCTTTGCCTGGAGCGTGATCGAGAGCAAATGGCCGGGCTTCGAAAAGGCGTTTCTCAGCTTCAAGCCCGGGCCGCTGACGCTGCAGCCGGATGATTTCTGGGACAGCCTGATGAAAGACACCCGCATCGTGCGCAACGGCGCCAAGATCATGTCGGTGCGCGCCAATGCCGGTTTCGTCCGCGACGTTGCGAAGGAGCACGGCAGCTTCGGCAAGTTCCTTGCGAACTGGCCGTCGTCGGACCAGGCCGGATTGCTGGAACTGCTGGCCAAGCGCGGCAGCCGGCTCGGCGGCAATACCGGGCAGATGATGCTGCGTTTCCTCGGTTGGGACGGATTCGTCACCTCCAGAGACGTCGTGCTGTGCCTGCGCGATGCCGGGCTCGACATCGCGGAGACGGTTACCTCCAAGCGCGATCTCGCCAAGGTGCAGGCGCAGTTCAACGCCTGGGCCGAGGAGACCGGCCTTCCCTACGTGCATATCTCGCGGATTTGCGCGCTCTCGGTCGGCGAGAATTATTCGGCCGAGAAGCTGGCCAGTTTCGGCGCGGATGAATGATGGGCATCGCCTTCCGCCTTCTCTTCGAGCTACGGCGAGACAAGTCCGCTCAAATCACGAAGAATCCGTGCGTGGCGTCGCGGCGGAGCTGCTCGACGAGACCGTATTCCCAGTCGAGATAAGCCTGCATCGCGCTTTCCTTGACATCGGTGCCCTCATAGGGCCGGCGATAGCGGTGTGACGGATCGGGTTTTGGGATCAGGCGCGGCGGTCCGATTTCCAGCGTGGCGTCGTAGCCCCCTTCAAGCACGTAAGTTTCCCAGCGCATTTGCGCCAGCCAGGACGCGGTCATGTCGGCGCGCACGCGCATATTGTCCGTCAGCACGATCCGGGCGCCGCGCACCGGCGCCGCCATATCGATTTCCTGCACTAATTGCCCGCCGGCGTAATGGCGGAAGCCCTTGAAATGGCCAGCCGTGTATTCCTCCTCCGAGCGGACGTCGAAGCAGTAGAGCGTACGGTTGGCCTGCGCCCGCAACGCCGCCATTTCCTCTGATCCGATATGGCGGACACCGGCGCGATAGGCGACGTCGCGGGCATTGGCTTCGCCGCCTTTGATGGCACCGACCTCGCCGCGCCTGTCACTGCCATGTTCGAGACGTTGTTTGGCCAGCGTCCAGCCGATGGTGCCGTTGCGCAGCGCCCGCACCTTGTTCGCGACGCCGGCATTGATCAGCGACTGGGTACCGATGATCGAGCGGGTGCGGCCTGCGCAATTGACGATGATGGTGGTCTCGGGATCCGGCGCGGCGCGGCCGGCGCGCAGCACCAGTTCGGCGCCGGGCACGCTGATGGAGCCCGGGATGTTCATGGTGGCGTATTCATCGAAGCGGCGGACATCGAGGATTTGGATATTGGCGCCACTCGCAATCAGGGCGCCGACTTCCTCGGCGGCGAGCGAAGGCGTGTGGCGGCGCGACTCGACCAGTTCGCCGAAGGCCTTGGCGTAGGAATTGACGTCCTCGAACACCTCGTAGCCCGCCCACTTCCAGCCCTGCAGCCCGCCGTCGAGCTGGCGAACGTTGGGGTAGCCCAACGCTTTCAGGTGGTCTGCCGCTACGATGACGAGGCCTTCACCAGCGTCATAGAGCACGATCGGCACCTCCTTGCGCGGCAACCGCGTCTCCGCTTCGAGCGCGATCCGGTCGGCCGCCATGTTGGCGGCAAACAGGGGATGTCCGGTGGCGAACACGGCCTCGTGCCTGACATCGAGCAGCGCGATTTCCTCGCGCAGCAGCAGCGCGGCGCGAACTTGCGAGGAGGTAACAGAGGGTACGGTCATGGACGGAGATTCCGAAAACGGCATATGATCGCTTGCACAATAGGCACTCTGGGCACCTGATGGATCTCAAACAATTGCGGACTTTCCGGGCCGTAGCCGAACTTGGAAGCCTGAGCAAGGCCGCGGATCGGCTGCGTGCCGCGCAGCCGGCGCTGAGCCGCCACATCAAGCTGCTCGAGCATGAGCTTCGCGTCGAGCTGTTCGTCCGCAATGGGCGCGGCATGCTGTTGACCAGCGCGGGCCGGATGCTGCTCGACCGCACCACCGGCCTGATCCGCCAGATCGAGCAGGTCAGCGACGACCTCAAATCGGCGAACGGCAATCCGTCGGGCCGCGTCATCCTCGGGCTGGTGCCGACGGTCAGCGCCGTCCTGTCCGGACGGTTTGCCCGCCGCGTCCTCAACGAGTTTCCCGATGTCTCGCTGCGCATCGTGGAGAGCTATGGCGGGCACCTGGTCGAATGGCTGCACCGCGGCGAGATGGATCTCGCGATCATTTATGGTCCGGCGGTCGATCTCCATCTTCAGGTCCAGTCGATCGGCCGCGAGGATATCGTCGCTGTCGGGCCACCGGGGTCCGGGCTGAACAAGCGCAAGCAGGTCGATCTGAAGTGGCTGGTGAAGCAAAAGCTGATCCTGCCGAGCATCTCGCATGGCTTGCGGGCGCTCTTGGAGAAAGCGCTGGCGCGCGAAAAACTGAAGTTAGAGGCCATGATCGAGGTCGATTCCTACCGCGCCCAGATCAGCCTGATGGAGGAAGGGCTCGGCTACACGCTGCTGCCGCCCTCGGCCATCCGCACCGAGGTGGCGGCGAAACGGCTGGAGATGGCGGCCGTCAGTCCCGCCGTGTCGCGCGAATTGATTTTGGCCTCGCCGATCGCCCACCCGCCGTCGATCGCAACGACGACGATCGCCACCCTGATCGTATCCGAGATTCAACAGCTCTCCCGGGAAGAACGCTGGAAGATCAACATGACGGCGTAGCTGCGCCTCAATTATACAGCGCCTCGTCTCCCAACACCGATTGCCGGAAGCGCGTCGTCAGGATGACGCCGTCGGCAGGCGGCATCACGAACACCAGCGCCTCGGGATTGATCTTGATCTGCGCGAAAACCGTTCCTCGCCCTTCATGCGCGAGGTCGCGCAATTCGGTGACTTCCGCCATCGTGCGAACAATGCGTGAGGTGCGGATGCCGCAGGCGGTCGCGATGGCGGCAAGGTCGACGCCGGAGGCGGTGGGGGTCTTCTGCATGCCGGTCTCCCCGAAGCGCTCGTTGTCGAGAACGGCGATCGTGAGATTCTTCGGCGCTTCGACCGCGATCGTGGCGAGCGAGCCGATATTCATCAGCATCTCGCCGTCGCCGGTGATGACCAGAACCTTGCGCTTCGGTTGCGCCAAAGCGAGGCCAAGCCCGATCATCGAGGCGGCGCCCATCGCGCCCCAGAGCGGAAAATTGTTCGGATGGTCGCCGGCGGCGGAGACATCCCAGTTCGGCGCGCCGAGCCCGGCGATGACGAGGAGATCGGCGCGGTCGCGCAACAATTCGTTGACGACGTCGCGGCGATGCAGAAGCGCGTTCGGATTGCTCATTTGCGGGCAAGCTCCTTGAAATTCTTCGCGCCAAGCACGCGCTGGCCGACCAGGACCGCCACCGGCTTCCAGGTGTTGAAGGCGAGGTTGGCCGCGCCCTGCACGGTGGAGGCGACGAGATCCGGCTCGTCGACCTTGTTCACGATCACGCCCATGGCCTCCAACGAGGGCCGCGTGCCCTGCCCCATCGGGATCTGCCACGGATTGAATTCGCCCCAATCGCCGCGCATGGTGACGATCATCAATAACGGCATATGGCAGATGACGGGCAGCGACAGCATGTTGATGCAATTGCCGACGCCGCTCGATTGCAACAGCAGCACGCCGCGCTCGCCGCCGAGCCACGCGCCCGCCAGCATCGCTACGCCCTCTTCCTCCGTCGTCAGCGTGACGACGCGAGTCTCGGGATCGGCCTCGAAGGAGCGGATCAGGCGGCTGTGGCCGGCGTCCGGAACCATCGCGACCTGGCGAATGCCGGCGTCCTTGAGCACGCGGTAGATCTCGTCCGGCCACGTCGGCAGCGCCGGTGCGGCCTCGGCACGTGATTTTGCTGCTTCCGCCATCGGGCTCAATTTCCTCCGCGATTCCAAGGGTTGGTTGACGTGCAGAATAGATCGCGGCGAGGGTTCGAGGAATTTGAATGTGGACATGGCTTCTATCGCAAAATTGAAAGGCTCAGTGGAGCCAAAGCGTCATACCGAATGGCTGGCACGCTGACGTTTGGCCCGTCCATGCAGCCGAAATTATTTCGGGAACCTGCTGGCTCCTGCAGCATCCAATCCCAATACCCTGATATTGGTGGATATCATGCACCAGGCCCACATACCGGACATCGCGCGCCTCGATACCGGCGACGCCGAGTTGGTGCGCCGCGCGCTGGCCCGCGACGAGGCGGCGGTGCGCGCGATCATGCAGGCGAATAATCGCAGGCTGTACCGGCTCGCCCGCGGCATTCTGCGCAACGATGGCGAGGCCGAAGACGTCGTGCAGGAGGCTTATGTCCGTGCCTTCACCCATCTGGAAAACTTTCGCGGTGATTCCAGCCTGTCGACGTGGTTGTCGCGGATCACCATGAATGAGGCGCTCGGCCGGCTGCGCCGGCAGCGGCCCGCCGTCGAACTGGACTCATTGCCGCAGGGCGCGCTGGAGGCCCAGATCATCCAGTTTCCTCTCGCCGCCGACGATCCGGAAAAATCCATGGCCCAGCGTGAAATTCAGCATGTCGTCGAACACGCCATCGACGAATTGCCGGAAGCGTTCCGTCTCGTCTTCATCACCCGCGTGATCGAGGGGATGAATGTGGAAGAGACCGCCGAACTTCTTGGGCTGAAGCCGGAGACGGTAAAAACCCGACTGCACCGCGCCCGCACCATGCTGCGCGATATCGTCGAGAACAAGATCGGTCCCGTGGTGATGGAGGCGTTCCCCTTTGCCGGCCGGCGCTGCGAGCGGCTGACGGACGCCGTGCTGAAGCGGCTGGAGTATTAGCGTAACTGACCGCGGTGGCTTCATCCTTCGAGACGCCCGCTGCGCGGGCTCCTCAGGATGAGGTCCGAGACCTCATGGTGAGGAGCGCGGCGTAGCCGCGCGTCTCGAACCATGCAGGCCCAACTGCTGCGACAAGGCCGATTTTCCCGGAACCTCCAGCCGCCTTCTCCATCCAATTCCCTGTGCAACCAACATGCGCCGAGTGCTCGCGCCCGGCGCCACAGGAGTATCAAACCATGTTCATCCGATTGAGCGCGGCGATCGCCGCATTGAGCTTTCTTGGCAGCGCCGTGCTGGCGCAAGGAGCAAAACCCACCGATCCTCAGATCGCGCATATCGCCTACACGGCGGGCGTCATCGACATCAACGCCGCCAAGCAGGCGATCGCGAAAGCCAGCAACAAGGACGTCAAGGCGTTCGCGCAAGACATGGTGCGCGACCATGAGGCCGTGAACAAGCAGGCGCTCGACCTGGTCAAGAAGCTGAAGGTGACGCCGGAGGACAACGACACCAGCAAGACGCTGTCGAAGCAGGCCACCGAGAAACTCGCCGAGCTCGACAAGCTGAAGGGCGCCGAATACGACAAGGCCTATCTCGCCAACGAGGTCGCCTACCACAAGACCGTCAACAGCGCGCTGGAGACGCAATTGATTCCGTCAGCCAGTAATGCCGAGCTGAAGAGCCTGCTGCAAACCGGCCTAAAGATTTTTCAAGGCCACCAGCAGCACGCCGAACAAGTCGCCGCCAAGCTGAAGTAGGAGACCCGCCATGCATCCGGGACGATACCTGCCCCTCGTCGCCGCCCTGCTGCTTGGCGCGGCGGTCGTCCCGGCGCATGCAGCGACGATCCAGATCACGATCGACAATCTGGTGTTCGCGCCGGCCGAGGTGTCTGCCAAGGTCGGCGACACCATCGAATGGATCAACAAGGACGTATTCGCCCACACCGCGACCGCGCGCAACGGCGATTTCGACATCGCCACGCCGCCGAAGAAGACGGTGACCTCGGTGCTGACGAAGGCCGGCAGCGTCGAATATTACTGCCGCTACCATCCGAACATGAAGGCGGTGTTGACGATTGCGCCGTAGCCGCTGGCGAGGCGGCTCAGGCGGCGCGCACCGAGCTGAGGAACTTGCCGACCTCGCGCTTTAGCCGATCGCTTTCGCCGGACAGCGATTTTGCCGCTGATAGCACCTGGGCGGAGGCGGAGCCGGTCTCGCTGGCACCGCGCTGCACGTCCGTGATGTTGGCGGAAACCTGCTGCGTGCCGTTCGCGGCCTGCTGCACGTTGCGGGATATTTCCTGCGTCGCCGCGCCCTGCTCCTCGACGGCGGCGGCGATGGTGGCGGCAATCTCCGACATCCGGCCGATGGCATCGCCGATCTCCTTGATGGCGCCGACCGATTCCTGCGTCGCCGCCTGGATGCCCGATATCTGCTGGCTGATCTCGCCGGTCGCTTTCGCGGTCTGCTCGGCCAACGCCTTCACTTCGGAGGCGACCACCGCAAAACCGCGCCCCGCCTCGCCCGCGCGCGCCGCTTCGATGGTGGCATTCAGCGCCAGGAGGTTGGTCTGGCCCGCGATGGTGTTGATCAGCTCCACCACGTCGCCAAAAAGCCGACCGATCCGCATTTTTGTTTCCGCTTTGCCCGGGAGAGGCGGGCAACGTAACCAGAACGGGCTAAGGCCACATTAATTCGAGACCGGCTTCTCGATCCAAGATCATCGGCGGGTCGGACCGCCAGCCGCCGCCTGCCACCGCGGATAGAGGAGCGCGATCTGATCAAGCCCAAGCGCATCGTCGAGCGCTAGGAGCGTTCCGGTGAGCAGCATGTCGTTGCTTGGGTGCAAGTTTCATTTCATGATGGCGTGTCATCGATTTCGGAACCGCAGCCGCGACGGAGACTTATTTCGTCGTGCTTGCGCGGGTGCCAGCGATGTTGTTTCCGCATGAAAACAGCAATCTAACCTCATTTTGGATCGATGTAACGGAGGAGCGCCATGCCGGAGAAAGATCCAATCAACTGGATGCTGTCCGACGCCATCGAGACGCTCGCCCGGGCCGAACGCCTTCACCAGCAGTTCCTGAATTTGCAGCCATTGGCTGGCGTTCGAGAGCCAAGTTGGGAGCCGCCCATCGATGTGCTGGAGACCGATCGCGAGATTCTCATTCTAATCGCATTGCCGGGGGTCGATCCGAATGAAGTCGAAGCACTGCTCGAAAACGGGATGCTGGTAGTGAGCGGACGCCGCACGCTTCCCGCAGAACTGCGCAACGCACGTATTCTACGCCTCGAGCTGCCTCAAGGGCGGTTCGAACGCCGCATTCGGCTGCCGGCAGGCCGCTACGCCATCACCCGCTTCGCCGCCCACGGTTGCATTGGCCTGCGCCTTGCCAAATCCTCCTGAGAGTTGGCCATGTCCCAAGACAATGAAGCGACCAGCCCCAATCCGTCGCCTGCATCGTCCGATCAGGCGTTCCCTATCCCCAGTGACGCACTCATCATCGTGCCCGTGCGAAACACGGTTCTGTTTCCCGGCGTAGTTGTTCCGATCACCATAGGGCGCCCGAAATCGATCGCGGCGGCACAGCAGGCTATCCGCGAACAGCGGCAGATCGGAATCCTGCTTCAGCGCGATCCGGAATTGGGGGATCCCGGACCTGACGATCTGCACCGCGTAGGCACGGTCGCCAATATCGTTCGCTACATCACAGGACCCGATGACAGCCACCACATCGTCTGCCAAGGCGTGCAGCGAATGCGCGTGCTGGATTTCCTGCCGGGCACCCCGTATCCGGTAGCTCGCGTACTTCACATACCCGAGCCGACGACCGATTCACCCGAGATCGAAGCTCGTTTCCTCAATCTGCAGCGCCAGGCTATCGAGGCGGCACAACTGCTGCCGCAGACGCCGCAAGAATTGATTGCAGTCCTGCAAGGCACCACCTCGCCATCGACACTCGCTGACCTCGCGACTTCATACATGGACATCAAACCGCAGGAGAAACAGGAAATTCTTGAGACGGTCGACCTCAACCCTCGCATGGAGACGGTCTCACGTCATTTGGCCGAACGCATCGAAGTACTCAGGCTGAGCAACGAGATCGGCCAGCAAACCAAAGCCACGTTCGATCAGCGTCAGAGAGAAGCGATCCTGCGCGAGCAGATGGCAACCATTCAGCGCCAGCTCGGTGAGGGCGATGGAAAGGCGCAGGAGGTAGCGGAACTGACTGAGGCCATTGCCAAGGCCAACATGCCACCTGAGGCGGAAAGCCAGGCGCGAAAGGAGCTCCGCCGCTACGAGCGGATGCCGGACGGAGCTGCAGAGGCCGGGATGGTGCGAAGCTATCTCGACTGGTTGATCGAACTGCCGTGGAGCCTGCCGGAGGAGAAGCCGATCGACATCGCCGAGGCAAGACGGATTCTCGATGAGGATCATTACGGCCTGGAAAAGATCAAGAGCCGAATCATCGAATACCTCGCCGTCAGAAAGCTCGCGCCTGGCGGCAAAGCGCCGATTCTCTGCTTTGCCGGTCCACCGGGCGTCGGCAAGACATCATTAGGCCAATCCATTGCGCGCGCCATGGAGCGTCCCTTCGTGCGCGTCAGCCTCGGTGGCGTTCATGACGAGGCAGAGATCCGTGGCCATCGGCGCACCTATATCGGCTCACTGCCCGGCAACATCATCCAGGCGATCAAGAAGGCGGGCGCTCGCAATTGCGTGATGATGCTCGACGAGATCGACAAGATGGGCCGCGGCATTCAGGGCGATCCCTCCGCCGCGATGCTCGAAGTGCTCGACCCCGAGCAGAACGCGACGTTCCGCGACAACTATCTCGGCGTTCCCTTCGATCTTTCGCGCGTCGTCTTTCTGACCACCGCCAACATGCTCGATACTGTTCCCGGCCCGCTTCTGGATCGGATGGAGGTCATCAGTCTCGCCGGCTACACTGAGGATGAAAAACTCGAGATCGCCCGGCGCTATCTCGTTCGTCGCCAATTGGAGGCTAACGGGCTCAAGGCGGAGCAGGCCGAGATCGATCCGGAGGCGCTGAGATTGATTATCCGCAGCTATACCCGGGAGGCCGGCGTTCGCAATCTGGAGCGGGAGATTGGCAGGGCGCTTCGCAACGTGGCCGTCCAGATCGCCGAAGGCAGTACCGATCGGGTTCGTCTCTCATCGAGCGACATCGCCACCATTTTAGGCGCGCCCCGGTTCGAGAATGAGATCGCCATGCGTACCAGCATTCCCGGTGTGGCGACCGGATTGGCATGGACGCCGGTCGGAGGCGATATTCTCTTTATAGAGGCCTCGCGAATGCCGGGCAAAGGAACGCTGATCCTGACGGGTCAGCTCGGCGAGGTCATGCGCGAAAGTGCGCAGGCGGCTCTGACCCTGGTCAAGAACCGCGCATCTCAGCTTGGCATCGATACCGCGCAGCTTGGAAAGGCCGACATTCACGTTCACGTCCCCGCCGGCGCTACACCGAAAGACGGACCAAGCGCGGGTGTCGCGATGTTCACCGCGCTTGCGTCCCTGCTGACCAATCGCACAGTGCGAAGCGATACCGCCATGACCGGCGAGATTTCATTGCGCGGCCTGGTGCTGCCTGTTGGCGGCATCAAGGAGAAAGTCGTCGCCGCTGCGGCCGCAGGCCTGACCCGCGTGATGCTGCCTGCAAGAAATCGCCGCGATTTCGATGACATCCCGGCGAGCGCCCGCTCGAAACTGGAATTCATCTGGCTCGAGCGGGTCGACGACGCGATCGCGGCGGTTCTGGAGGAAAAGGCCAAGACGGCCAGTGCAGCGGCGGAATGATTTGGATATTCGTAGGTTACGTTCGATGGCGGCCACCAGTGCTGGCATCCTAATGTACCGCCGCAAAGGCGGTATCAAGGTTCTTCTCGTTCATCCCGGCGGACCGTTCTGGCGCACCCGCGATTTGGGCGCTTGGTCGCTCCCGAAGGGAGAATTGGATGGCGAAGAGCACCCGGAAATAGCAGCGCGGCGCGAGTTCGCAGAAGAGCTCGGGATCGAAGCCTCCGGCCCCCTGCAGTCCTTGGGCCAGGTACGCCAGCGTGCCGGCAAGATCGTCTGGGGCTATGCGCTTGAAGGCGATCTCGATGTCAGCTCCATCAAGTGCAACGAGGTCGCGATGGAATGGCCTCCCCAAAGCGGTCGAATCATCAGCTTTCCCGAGATTGACCAGGCAGCGTGGTTTACCCTGTCCACCGCTAGGCAGAAGATCCTCGCAAGCCAGCAGCCGTTTCTCGATCGATTGGAACGGCTTTGCGGAAAGGCATCCGAAAAATAAATCGGTTCTTGCCGACCTTCTTTGGAAGGCCGACCGCTTCTCATAGGTTCTGGCAAGGGATTTGGAGCGGGCGAAGGGAATCGAACCCTCGTATGCAGCTTGGGAAGCTGCCGTTCTACCATTGAACTACGCCCGCAGGTCTTGCCCCATGATTAGCCGACCTTTCGCGATCCGCCAAGCTGTTCCATTGGCCGTCTTGCTCGCGGTCGACTTCGCCAGAATTCCATGCGATTCGTCAGGCCGATGGGATGATTCGCGTCTGGGGCTGGTGGCGGATGACGGGGCGTGGCTACACCTTTTTCGACACGGGGATCGGCCGCTGCGGGATCGCTTGGAGCCCGGCGGGCATTATCGGCGTGCAGCTGCCGGAAGTCCGCGAGATCGACACGCGGCGGCGGCTCTATCAAGTCTATCCTTATGCCCGCGAGCTTCGCCCGCCGGCAAATGTACAGGTCGCCATTGAGGGCATCATCGCGCTGTCGCGCGGGGCAGCGTGCGATCTGTCCGACGTTGCGCTCGATATGACCGACATTCCCGCCTTCAACCAGCGCGTCTATGCCTATACGCGCGCGATCCCGCGCGGCGAGACGCGGACCTATGCGGAAGTGGCCGCCAGCCTTCGCGCTTCAGGCGCGGTCCATTCGGTGGCGCGGGCGATCGGCCGCAACCCCTTCATGATCATCGTGCCCTGTCATCGCGTGCTCGAAGCCGGCAACTATGCCGACAAGATCTCAGCCTTTGGCGGGGCGATCTCCAAGCGGCGGCTGCTCTCGATCGAGGGCGCCAGCCAGACCTCCGGCAAGACATTGTTCGACGTGCTGCTGCCGGTTGCACCGCCGCGCCCGCATCCTTAAGTAGGCGGGATGATCGCGACCACGCTTCTTGAACGCAAGTCCATATCCGTCTTCGACTTTCGCTGCACCGCGGGACCGGGCGACAAGCCGTTCGCGGAGCAGCATGGCGGTCATTCGATTTCCTATGTGCGCAGAGGCAGTTTCGGCCTGCGCAGCCGCGGCAAGTGCAGCGAACTGGTGGTGGGATCGGTCCTGATCGGCCATCCCGGCGATGAATATACCTGCACCCACGAGCACGTCTGCGGCGACGAGTGCCTGTCGTTCTTCCTAGCGCCCGAGCTGGTGGAAACCATTGGCGACAGCCGGTCGCCATGGCAGATCGGTTCCGCGCCGCCGCTGCCGGAGCTCGTCGTGCTTGGCGAACTGGCGCAAGCGGCAGCAGATGGCAGCAGCGACATCGGCCTCGATGAGATCGGTCAGGTGCTGGCGAGCCGCTTTGTCGAGGTAGTTTCCGGCAAGTCCCGCAAATCCGGCCCTGATGCGGCGCGCGACCGCCGCCGTGCGGTGGAGACCGCGCTGTGGATCGATGCCAATTCGCACCGTCAGATCAGCCTGGAGGACGCCGCGGCCGAGGCCGGGATCAGCCCGTTCCATTTCCTGCGGCTGTTCTCGCAAGCGCTCGGCGTCACCCCGCACCAATATCTGGTGCGCTCGCGGCTGCGCCATGCCGCGCGGCGCTTGGCCGACGACGACAGCCCCATCACCGACATCGCCTATGACGTCGGTTTTGCCGACCTCTCCAATTTCGTGCGCACCTTCCATCGCGCCGCCGGCGCCTCGCCGCTGAAATTCCGCCAGGCCTCGCGGGGCATGCGCAAGATTTTCCAAGAACGGCTGGCCCTCCACTGACTAGGCTTTCTCCAGGCCGCGCGAGCTCGCGGCAGTTTTTTGCTGGAGAATGTCATGTACGACCACATCGGATTACGCGTCGGCGATCTCGACGCCAGCGTGCGCTTCTATACGGCAGCGCTCGCGCCCTTAGGCTTCGTGCTGTGCTCGCGGGATGATTCCGGCGCAGGCTTCGGCCCGAAGGGCGCGCCGACGCTCTGGCTGCATCTGCACAAGGGATCTTCAGGCTCCGCCGCGCATGTCGCGTTCCGCGCCAAGGATCATGCGGCGATCCAGAAATTCCACGCCGAGGGCCTGAAGGCCGGCGGCCGCGACAATGGCGGCGCCGGACTGCGCGCGGATTACAGCCCAACCTATTACGCTGCGTTTTTGATCGACCCCGACGGCAACAATGTCGAGGCCGTTTGTACGTAGCGCCGATCCTCGCAAGGACGAATCCAACAATCACGAACCAACAACAGCGGACTCATCACCATGGCTTCCATTCACAAGGAAATCCTCATCGACGCGAACCCTGCCGACGTCTGGGATGCACTGCGCGATTTCGGTGCGCTGCATACGCGGCTAGTGCCGGGCTTCGTCACCGACACCAAGCTCGACGGCGACGACGCGCGCATCGTGACATTCTCGAACGGCACCGTAGCGCGCGAAATCCTGGTCGATTGCGACGACAGCAAGCGGCGGCTGGTCTATGCCATCGTCAGCGAACGTATCAAGCAGCATAGCGCCTCGGCACAGGTGTTCGATGATGCCAACGGGCGCACCCGCTTCGTGTGGATCGTCGACGTGCTGCCGAACGAGATCGCACCCTATATGGACGCGCAGATGGATCTGGGCATGCGCGCCATCCAGAAAGCCCTGGGACGGAGCGCGGCATGACCTCGCCATTTCTCGATGCCCTCGGCGCGAATGGCCCTTCCGCCGACCGTGCTGGCAAGATGGATCTTTATGGGCGCTTCGTCGGCTCCTGGGATCTCGATGTCAGACAGTTTTCCGAAGATGGCCGCGAGCGGCGCCGCGCCGGCGAATGGCATTTCGGCTGGGCGCTGGAGGGGCGCGCGATCCAGGACGTCTGGATCGTGCCGCCGCGCGGAGAACTGCGTCATGGCGATGCCGCCGCCAAATTCAATTCTTATGGCACCACGCTGCGGGTCTACGATCCCGATATCGACGCCTGGCGCATCCAGTGGACCGACCCGGTGACGCGGACTTTTCTGCAGATGATCGGGCGCGCCGAGGGTGCCGACATCGTGCAACTGGGCACCCGGCCGGATGGCCAGCTAGCCCGGTGGAGTTTTAGGGACATCACCGACGACTCCTTCCTCTGGCAGGGCGAAGTCTCGGCCGACGATGGCAAGAGCTGGCGGATCAACACCGAGTTCACGGCCCGGCGCAGGTCTCAATCGGATTGAACGTGATCATTCGCACAGATCGCAGAGACGTCTCGCTCCTAGCCTCCCCCTATGCGTCCGAATAGCGCCGCGCCCGCGGCGGCCGGCGCATGAGGAGCAGAACCATGACGGGAGCTGACAAGGTGGTGTGCCAGGCGGCCACGCTGCTGTTGCTGTTCGCCCTGACGTCGACGCCGGCAAAGGCGCAATTTGCCGGCTTCGGCGGCGGCGGTGACGGCTCAGACATGATGAGGCAGATGGCGCCTATGCTGGAAATGATGAAGGCGAAGATGGGCAAGCGCCGCTTTGCCATGATGATGCAGACCATGGGCCCGATGATGAGCCGCATGATGGAAGGCGGTGGCGGTGGGCTCGGCGGCATGATGGGCGGTGGTATCCCCGGCGGGTTTGGCGGCGGCTACGTTCCCGAGGGTTACGGCGAACGCTGGTGGCATGAATTTCGGCGGCGGCGATTTCATGGGCATGCTCGGCGGCGCTGGCGGCGGCGAGCTGATGCGCATGGTCCCGCAACTGATGCGTATGGCTAATGTCGGCAGCGGCCGTCATGGCCGGCGGCATAGGCGAAGGTAGTTGTTCTCGTCATTGCGAGCGAAGCGAAGCAATCCATCTTTCCGCATACGAGGCTAGATGGATTGCTTCGTCGCTTCGCTCCTCGCAATGACGATCACTACGACAGCGCCGGACTAACCGCGGGCACCCGCTGCTTCGGCCCCCAGCGCGTCAGTACCACGCTCGCGCATGAGAGCACGCCGAGCAGCACCATGGAGGCCGCCGCCAGCATGAAGAAGTTCCGCCCGGTGGCGTCGTGCGCCAACAGCCACCAGCCACCAGCGCCGATGAACAACAGCCGCGCGGTCTGCGCCATGACAGGGCCGATCACCTTGGCCGCGCCCTGCGACGAAAAATACATCGCCGTGGCAAGGCCGAGGAAGGCGTACATCGGCGCCGCCGTCGAAAGATATTGACGGCTCGCGGCACGCACGGCCGCATCGTCGGTGAAGAGGTTGACCCAGATGTCGGGGAAGATTGCGATGAAGGTCGCAAATGTGCCGACCGAGGCGAATGCGACGAGCCCCGCCGTCCAGGCAATCTTGCGGGCCCGCGCGACGCGCTGCGCGCCGACGGCCATGCCGACCATCGGAACCGAGGCGATGCCGACTGCAAATGAGATCGACGTCAGCATGAATTCGAGCCGCGCGCCGATGCCGTAGCCGGCGAGGACTTCGGTGCCAAAACTCGCCAGCATGTGGGTGAAGATACTGATCGTCAGCACCGACTGAAGCGGCGAGAAGCAGGCGATGGCCCCGACCTTCAGGATGTCGATGAACATCGACCACTGAATACGAAGGCCCCTGATCTTGGGAACGACGCGCGCACGGCCGGAAAACAGATACCAGGACATCACGGAGATGCTGATCAGGTAAGCAATCAGCGAACCGGCCGCGACGCCGCGCATGCCGAACTGCGGGATCGGGCCGAGACCCAAGCCCAGCGTGCCGCCGAGAATGATCTGGCAAATCGCCGACGACAGCATCAGCAGCGACGGCAGCTTCATGTTGCCGGTGCCGCGCAGAATGCCGGACATCGTGTTCATCAGCCACGGCACCACGGCGCCGCCGAAGAAGATTTGCGTGTAGGCCACCGCCTGGGTCAGCACGTTGCCGCGGCCGCCGAGCAGTTCGAGCAGTTTGGGGCCGAAGATCAGCATGCCCAGCATGAAGGCCAGCCCGAAGCAGAGGCCGATCAGCAGCGCGTGCGCGGCAAGGGTCGAGGCGCGGTCGAGGTCACCGGCGCCGAGCGCACGCGCGATCGCGGATGCCACGCCGCCCCCCATGGCGCCGCCTGACATCGTCATGGTCAGGATCACGGTAGGAAACACCAGCGCCATCGCGGCGAGCGACTCCACGCCCAGACGGCCGATATAGGAGGTCTCGGCGATGACGACGCAGGTGCCCGCGGTGAGCGCGATTACATTCGGCCAGGCCAGCCACAACAGCGTGCGCAGGATCGGGCCGTCGAGCAACGCGTTTTTCGCCGGCGCCGCCGGTGGCGGAAGCGGACGCTCATCCTCATCTACGGGAATTTCGGCAACGCCGAGATCGGACATTTCTGCTCCCAGCGCGCGGACTTGAGGAGCCGCGGCGCGCTGCTTCCTAGCATGGCGAAGCCTGATTCCACGTGCACGGCGCGCATTGGGGGCCTGCGGGATTGCGTGGCGGGCCTTCGGCCGGCCATTTCACAGGGAATTCATGCCGGAACACGAACGTTCGGGCCGGAACGGCATTGTACGGGCGATATCTCGGAGAACCCTGCCATGCGCAAGACCCTCCTTCTGGCCATCTGCGTCGGCGCGTTGGCGCTGCCACTGGCCGCCTGTAGCGACCCCAAGGAGACCGCGACCGTGGCGCAGAGCTATGGTCCTTCGCCCAACCTGCCGCCACCGGAACATTCCTGGATCCCGACGGTGGACATCGCAACCGTCAACCGCTGGCCGAACGGCGCCACGCCGACCGCCGCAAACGGCATGACGGTCAGCGCCTTTGCCCTCAACCTTGAACATCCGCGTACTGTCTACACACTGCCGAACGGCGACGTGCTGGTCGCTGAGAGCAACGCGCCGCCGAAGCAGGGCGGCGGCATGAGCATCAAGGGCTTCATCTACAAGCAGGCGCAGAACTGGGCCGGCGCCGGCGTTCCCAGCGCCAACCGCATTACGCTGCTACGCGACGCTGACGGTGATGGCGTTGCCGAGCTAAGAACCACTTTCATCAGCGGGCTGAATTCGCCCTTCGGCATGGTGCTGGTCGGCGACGAGTTCTATGTCGCCAATACTGACGCGATCATGAAATTCCCTTATCGCGAAGGGGACACCAAGATCGGCGGACCCGGCGTCAAGCTTGCCGACCTGCCGGCCGGCCCCCTCAATCATCACTGGACCAAGGACCTCACCGCCAGCCCCGACGGCACCAAGCTCTACGCAACGGTCGGCTCCAACAGCAATGTCGGTGAAAACGGCATGGATGCTGAAAAGGATCGCGCGGCGATACTGGAAGTCGATCGAGCAAGCGGTCAATGGCGCGTGTTCGCTTCGGGCCTGCGCAATCCGAATGGCCCGGCCTGGAATCCAGTTACCGGCGAACTCTGGGTCGTGGTCAACGAGCGCGACGAGATCGGCAACGACCTGGTGCCCGATTACATGACGTCGGTGAAGGACGGCGCGTTCTACGGCTGGCCATACAGCTATTTCGGCGACCATGTCGACACCCGCGTCGAGCCGCGGCGGCCTGATCTCGTGCAGAAGGCGATGGCCCCGGATTATGCGCTCGGCGCGCATACCGCCTCGCTCGGGCTCACCTTCAACACTGGCAATCTGTTCCCATCCGAAATGGCCAATGGCGCCTTCATCGGCCAGCACGGCTCCTGGAATCGTAAACCCCCCTCCGGCTACAAGGTGATCTTTGTCCCCTTCAAGGACGGCAAGCCATCCGGACCGCCGCAGGACGTGCTCACCGGTTTTCTCAACGACAAGGGCCAGGCGCAGGGCCGCCCGGTCGGGCTGCGGCTCGACAAGCAGGGCGCGCTGCTGGTGGCTGACGATGTCGGCAACACGATCTGGCGCGTAACGCCGGCAGCGAGGTCGGCATCGCGGTAAAAGCAACACGGTCTCCCACGGCCGGCCAGGTTGGGGACAACGCTCCCGAAGGGGCGAGTTCCGCACGTTAACGGGAACGAGCGCGCCGGCTCCACGTTGACCCTCTGCCGGTTCTCAAATCAGTGGGATGGCAGCGTGGACGAATGGCCGTGTCATCACAGGTCAACGTGCCCCTCAGCAACTTGCGCGCGATTACCATCGTCATCGTGGTCGCGTTTCACTCCGTGCTGCCGTACCTCGCATCGCAACCGGCCGATCCCTTTCCGTTCGACGCACCGCCCTATCGCTGGATTGCATTCCCAATCCTCGATAGCCAGCGCTGGTTCGGCTTCGACCTGTTCTGCGCGTGGCAGGATGTCAGCCTGATGTCGCTAATGTTCTTGCTGGCCGGTCTGTTCACGCCGTCCAGCCTTGGCCGCAAGGGGCCTCGCACCTACACCCTGGAGCGCTCGTGGCGGATCGGCCTGCCGTTCGTTTTTGCCGTCGGCATTCTCAGCCCTCTCGCCTACTTCGCGTCCTATCGGCTGACCGCGGCCGATCCCTCCTTCAGCGCCTTTTGGCAACACTGGCGCGCGCTTCCGATGTGGCCTGCCGGGCCGCAGTGGTTTTTGTGGCAGATCTTTCTGCTGGGCGCCGTTGCGGCTGCCCTCCACGCGTTCGCCCCGCATTGGCTTCGAGCATTGAGCGCGCTCGTCGCCCGCGTTGCCGATCGCCCGCTAATGTTCTTCATTGGGCTGGCGGCGCTCTCTGCGCTGGCCTATGTGCCGCTGGCGATGGCTTTCACACCGTGGGAGTGGACCTTTCTCGGCCCATTTTCATTTCAGCTCAGCCGGCCGCTGCACTACGTGGTCTATTTCTTCGCCGGATTTGCGATTGGCAGCCACGGCCCCGAGCGCAGCGTATTGCGTCCCGATGGTCCGCTTGCACGTCATTGGCTGGCCTGGCTTGCGGCCGCCATCGCTAGCATGTCCGTATGGGGCGGGCTCACATCGCTGACCTTGCCGGAGTGGCAGGCGAGCGCGTCGCTCTTTCGGCTGGCTTCGGCGCTGGCATTTCCAGTTGCTTCCGCGGCCGCCGCTCTGTGTCTGCTGGCGCTCTGCCTTCGGCTGCTGCAATCGCGCGATCGCCTGCTCGATAGCCTCTCCAGCAATGCCTATAGCATCTATCTGCTGCACTACGCCGTGGTCGTGTGGCTGCAATACGCGTTGCTTGATGTCGATCTCAACGCGATCGGCAAGGCGACGATCGTTTTTGCCGCTGCGCTCGCCATAAGTCTGGCTGCAAGCGCCGGAATGAAGATCGGCGGAAGAGCGCTGGTTTCGCGCCATTCCGAGCCGCAAGACAAGAGAGCCATCGCCAATCAACCGCGATAACGGATCCCGACATGTCGCTGGTACTGACACTTGCGTCCCGCAACCTGTTCCACGATCGGCTTCGCTTCGTCGCGACCATGGTCGGAATCGTCTTCTCGGTCGTCCTCGTCATGATCCAGATGGGCCTGTTCCTCGGGTTCGGCCGAATGGTCACGACGATGATCGACAATGCCTCGGCCGATTTGTGGATCCTGCCCAAGGGCGCCAAATGCTTCGAGGATCCTTCGCTGCTCGACGTCAAGCTGCGCGACCGCGTCGCCACCATGGAAGGCGTGAGTTGGGCCGCCCCGCTCGTGATCGGCTTCTCAGACTGGCGCCTGGAAAGCGGCGAAGTGACGCCGGTCTTCATTGTGAGCGCCGACCTGCGCGACGGCAGCCTGCAACCCTTCAACGTCGTGGACGGCAACGTGCCGGCGTTGACGCAAGGAGCGAACGTTGCGGTCGACCGCTCCTATTTTGAGCGGCTCGGTGTCAGCGGCGTCGGCTCGACGGCAGAAATCCGTGGCCGCAAGGTGCGCGTGGTCGCGGTCACCGATGGCATCCGCTCGTTCGCCACGACGCCGTACGTGTTTGTGGACTTGAAAAATGCGCGCAACTATACCGGAACGCCGCGCGATCGCGCCAGCAGCGTTCTAGTTCGGCTGAAAGACGATGCCGATCGAGAGAAGGCGCTCAGCGCCATTCGCGCGGAGGTCGGCGATGCAGAGGTTCTCACGTCGGACGATTTCCGCAGCCGCAGCCGGTCGTTCTGGCTGTTTGGCACAGGGGCCGGAGCCGCGCTGTTTGCCGGCGCATTGCTCGGAGTGATCGTCGGCACCGTGATCGTCGCACAGACGCTCTACTCCAGCACCAAGGATCATCTGAACGAATTCGCCACTTTGCGCGCGATGGGTTCCTCGAATGCCTATATCTATACCGTGATCATCTATCAGGCACTCATCAACGCCGTGATCGGATTTGCAATCGCCGCCGGGATCGGCTCGATCGTCGTCCAGATGACCGCCAAAAGCGCGTTGCCGATTGTCATCACGCCATGGCTGATGGCGGCGTTGTTCGCGCTGACGGTGGTGATGTGCGTAGCATCCGGCATTGGAGCAATTATCCGTGTCGTTCGTATCGACCCAGCCACGGTGTTCATGCGATGAATGACTATGTAGTCGAAGCCAAGTCGGTCGAGAAGAAGCTGGGTCGCGGCGCCGGCGAGGTGCACGCGTTGCGCGGCATCGACCTCTCGCTGCGGCGGGGCGAGTTGACGCTGCTGATGGGCCCTTCGGGGAGCGGCAAGACTACGCTGCTTTTAGTCCTCGGATGCATGCTGACGCCGAATTCGGGCAGCGTCACCATATGCGGGACGCCGACAGCCGACGCCGACAAGGAAGCGCTCGCTAGGATTCGGCGCGAGCATATTGGCTTCGTATTCCAGTCCTATCATTTGTTCCCGACGCTGACCGCGACCCAGAACGTGCAATTGGCGCTGGATATTCGTGGCGAGCACGGCAGGCGCGCGGCGGAGAAGTCACGGGAGGCCCTTGCGATGGTCGGGCTTGAGCAAAAGGTGGACAGTTTGCCGGGCGGGCTCAGCGGCGGCGAGCAGCAGAGGGTCGCCATCGCGCGGGCTCTCGTCGCAAACCCTTCCGTCGTTCTTGCCGACGAGCCGACCGGGGCACTGGATGGAAAAAACGGCCAGAGCATCATGCGTATTCTCGCCGAGACCGCCCATGAGCGTGAGCGGGCGGTGCTGGTCGTCACCCACGATCCGCGCGTCGTCCCCTACGCCGATCGCATCGTCGAGATCGAGGACGGTCTTATCGTGCAGGAGCCTACCGACCGCCCGCGCATGCCCACAGCCGTGCCGTTCAGGGCCTGAGCGCAAGCGCCGCCATGAGCCTGCGAGCCGAACTTTTGCGCATCGGTATTCGCATGTTGCTCAAGCGGCGCGGCGGAAGTCTCGATGTCGAGCAATGGCGGCAGAATATGCGTGCGATGGAGCGGTTTGTGCCGCATCCGCCCGCCCGGAGCACAACAGTCGAGATCGAGGCCGGTCGGGTGCGGTTTCACCGGGTTACCACGCCGGCATCCCGGCCCGAACGTAACGTGCTTTATCTCCATGGCGGCGCCTATGTTTCCGGCGCGCCAATCTATTACCGGCACTTCCTCTGGCGGATTGCCGACGCCTTGCAAGCGCGCGTCTGGGCGCTCGAATACCGCCTCGCTCCGGAGCACGCTTTTCCGGCAGCCCTTGAAGATGCCGTGGAGGGCTATCGTTGGCTCGTCGGTCGCACGGCGGATAGTCGCCAGTTGTTCGTGGTGGGAGATTCGGCCGGCGGCGGCCTGACGCTGTGCCTGCTGTTGAGGCTCCGTGACGATGGCAAGCCGCTTCCGGCCGCGGCCGTCGCCTTGTCGCCCTGGACCGATCTGGCCCTGACCGGCGCTTCGCTGAAGACGAATGCAGCGGCCGATCCGATGCTGAATGTCGAGGATTTTCCCGATCTGGCGAAGCTCTATCTCGGCGGAGCCGATCCGCGTACGCCCTATGCCTCGCCGCTCTACGGCGATCCCGCCGGATTGCCGCCGGTACTTATTCAGGTCGGCAGCGATGAAATTCTCAGGGACGATGCTGTCCGCATGGTGGAGAAGCTTCGGTCGCACAATCCGCGCAGCAAGCTCGAGATCTGGCGGCGCATGCCGCACGTCTGGCAATTATTCGTGCCGGTGTTGCCGGAAGCCCGTCAGGCCATTGCGCAGATCGGCGAGTTTATCTCTGACGTGTGCGACTGAGGCGCGCTCCGCGCAGGCGGTCAGACCCGGAAATGCTTGGAGAGCTTCAAGCCCTGCGCCTGGTAGTTCGAGCCGATGCGCTGGCCGTACATCGCATCGGGCCGCGACAGCATTTTCTCGTAGACCAGGCGGCCGACGATCTGGCCGTGCTCTAGGATGAACGGCACCTCGCGCGAGCGCACTTCGAGCACGGCCCGCGCACCCTGCCCGCCGGCGCCGGCATAGCCGAAGCCGGGATCGAAGAATCCGGCGTAATGCACGCGGAATTCGCCGACCAGGGGATCGAACGGCACCATTTCGGCGGCGTAATCCGGCGGCACCTGCACGGCCTCCTTCGAGGCCAGGATGTAGAACTCGCCGGGATCGAGGATGAGGCTGCCGTCTGATCGTGCCGGGATCGACTCCCAGAATTCATCGATCGCATAGCCGCCGCGGCGGTCGACGTCGACCACACCGGTGTGGCGCTTGGCGCGGTAGCCGACGAAGCCGCCGGTGTTCTCGCCGGAGAGATCGACCGACAGCGCCACGCCATTGGCGAGATCGGCGTCATCGATATCGACCAGGCGCTCGGCGCCATGCAGCGCGTCGAGCTCATCGGCATTGAGTATGGCATCTCCGGTGCGGAAGCGCACTTGTGATAGCCGCGAGCCCTCGCGCAGCAGCACCGGAAAGGTCTTCGGGCTGATCTCGGCATAGAGCGGGCCGTGATAGCCCGCGCCGATCATATCGAAGCGGCGGGTGCCGTCGGCAATCACGCGGGTGAAGACGTCGAGCCGGCCGGTCGAACTCTTCGGGTTGGCCGCGGCTACAATCTCTGGCGGCAGCGCGAGGCTTTCCAGGAGCGGCACGATGTAGACGCAATTGGTCTCCAGCACCGCGCCGTCGGAGAGATTTATTTCATGCAGCTTCAATTCGTCGATGCGCTCGGCGACGGTCGCGCCCGGACCAGGCAGGAAGCTCGCGCGCACCCGGTAGGCAACGTCGCCGAGGCGCAAATCGAGGCTTGCGGGCTGAATCTGGCTTTCGACAAACGGATAGGCTGGCAGGATGAGGCCCGCATCCGCCATCGCCGCGATCATGCGGTCGGGTAGAATTCCGTTACCGTCGGGCGGAAGCGTGAACGACACGGCGCGGTCCTCTGAGGTGGCCCTGGATGCCCAAATGTCATCCAAACCTCGTAAATATGGGCTTTTAGGGGTTATCCGATGGCCGCCTTGACTGAAAGAGCGCAAGCGAATATCAGCATGACTTATCCCGTGGTGATTTGAGCCGGCCGGCTTGCAGCCACGTTAAATAAGTAGCTAAACAGGCCGGGGACACGTGTGATCCCGGCCTGTGGAAATCCTTCCAGGCCGGTTTTTTTGTGACCATTTTCTTACTGGTCACGGCGGAGGTCACATGTCTGAAGTTGGTTTTGCCAAGCGTTTTCGTCCCGAAACCCGCCTCGTCCATGGCGGCACGCTGCGCTCGCAATTCGGCGAGACGTCGGAAGCGCTGTTCCTCACCCAAGGCTATGTCTACGACAGCGCGGAGCAGTGCGAGGCGCGCTTCAAGGGCGAGGATCCCGGCTTTATCTATTCGCGCTATTCCAATCCTACCATTTCAATGTTCGAGCGCCGAATGATCGAGCTCGAAGGCGCGGAAGCTGCTCGCTCCACAGCCACCGGCATGGCCGCAGTGACGACCGCGATCCTCGCACCGCTCAGAGCCGGCGATCATGTGGTGGCCTCGAAAGCCCTGTTCGGCTCGTGCCTTTACGTCGTGCAGGACCTCCTGCCGCGCTACGGGATCGAAACGACGCTGGTCGACGGCCTCGATCTCGACCAATGGCAGCGCGCATTGCGGCCTAACACCAAGACCTTCTTCCTGGAGAGCCCGACCAATCCGACGCTCGATGTGCTCGATATTCCGGCGATTGCCGAGATCGCGCACAAGGGCGGCGCACGGCTGGTCGTCGATAACGTCTTTGCCACGCCGATCTGGCAGAGTCCGCTTTCGCTCGGCGCCGATGTCGTGGTCTACTCCGCAACCAAGCATATCGACGGTCAAGGGCGCTGCCTCGGCGGCATCATTCTCTCGTCCGAAGCCTTCATCGCAGAGCACATTCACAACTTCATGCGCCAGACCGGGCCATCGCTCTCGCCCTTCAACGCGTGGGTCCTGCTCAAGGGACTGGAGACGCTGGGCGTGCGGGTACGCGCGCAGACCGACAACGCGGCGAAGATCGCCGAGGCGTTGGCAAGCCATCCGAAGATTTCGCGATTGATCTATCCCGGCCGCGCCGATCATCCGCAAGCGGAGCTGGTGAAGAAGCAGATGCGCGGCGGCTCGACGCTGATCGGCTTCGAGGTGAAGGGCGGCAAGGCCGCCGCCTTCCGCGTCCTCAATGCGTTGAAGCTTGCGCAGATCTCCAACAATCTCGGCGATAGCAAGAGCCTCGTCACCCATCCTGCGACCACGACCCATCAACGGCTGACGCCGGAGGCGCGCGCCGAGCTCGGCATCAGCGAGGGCTTTATCCGCTTCTCCGCCGGGCTCGAGCATGCGGATGATCTGATCGAGGATTTTGCGCAGGCGCTGGAGAAGGCGTGAGATTCGCGAACGTGTAGGGTGGGCAAAGCGAAGCGTGCCCACCAATTCACGTCGCGTCTGTGGATCGAATGGTGGGCACGGCGCTCACGCGCCTTTGCCCACCCTACGGATTCTGGCTTACATCGGCCGATAGGCTCGCACGTCCGACGGTACGGCGACGCCGAGCTTGATCTGGCCGACCGACTTGATGATGTCGTCGCCGAGCAGTTGGGCGAAGCAGGCATAGCCCCAGTCGCTCATGTGCAGGCCGTCGGCGATCACGAAATTCTCGATCGGAATCGCCTGCCGCTCGTGCCAGTCCTTCATCACCGCGAAGCGCGGGAAGACGCCGACCTTGCGAAGCTCGGCCGTCTTGTTCAAGAGCTTCATCATCTTGCCGGCACTTTCGGCGTGCTCGTTGACCCGCGGCGAATATTGCGGATCGATCAGCACGACGTCGGAGCCCGCGGCCTGAATGCGTGCGATGCCTTCGTCGATGAGCTTGACGGTCTCGCCGGGATCGAGGTTGCGCAGCACCGCATTGGTGCCGACCTGCCAGATCACCAGATCCGGACGCAAGTCGATCACGGATGCCTGCAGCCGCTTCATCATTTCCGGCGCGTCCTCGCCGCCCTTGCCGGCATTGACGACGGAGATGTCGGCCGTCGGATATTTGCGGCGTAGCTGCGCTGCGAGCCTGTTCGGATAAGTGAATTCCGGCGAACTGGAGCCGTACCCCTGGGTCGATGACGATCCGAAAGCGACGATCACCACTGGCTGACCCGCGACGAGCTTGTTCGCGACACGCGGCAGCGATCCCATCGATTTGGAAGCGCCCTTCGGCGGCAGGCAGGGAACGCGGCTGAAGATGTCGCCGGCCGATTTCGCGACTTCCTTCACCTTGTCGATCGCTTTGCCGGTGACGCCCTTCTGCGCGGCCGGATTGCCGGTGGCCGCCGGCGCAGCCTGCGGCGGGGCGCCTTCAGCCGAAGGTTTCTTTTCCGGGTTGTTCTCGGCTTTGGCGCCATCGGATAGCGCCGCCTGCTGACCCGCTTGCGGTGAAGCCGTCTGGGCATGCAAAGGCGCCACCGAGGCAGGCATCAACAGCGCGAGGCCCGCGGCGAAGACAGTCAGCAATGTCGACAAACGAAAAGGGCAGTGAGAACTCATTAACGCTAGTTCCTAATTCTGCTGCGCCTGATCTAGGCGGGCCGCATCGAGCACGAATTTCGACAGCGCGCGGCCGAGGCAGGCATGAACCCTCTTGGCCATGTCGGTGCCATGAAAGGTACTGAACAGATCGAAATCTCCGGCGTCGTTCCAGTGGCGCATGATGGCGAACCGATCGAACAGCGGAACATTATGCTGCTGCGCCACCACGCGCATATTATCTAGGTATGGCGGCGCCGAAATCATCGTTTCCGTGCGCGGGCTGTATTGCAGATTGACCAAAACCACGTCGGCTCCCGCATTTTGCAGCGCAGCAACGCCCTCGTCGACAGCGCCGCGAAAATCGTCAGGATCGACGGATCGCATAGCATCGACGGTTCCCGTCTGCCAGATGACCAAAGTAGGCCTTTTTGCTTCCACCAGCTTAACGAGGCCGGCGTCCACCTCCTCGGCGGTCTTGCCGGTGTGTAGTTCTACCGAGAGGTTGATTGGGGTGGAGGGCAGCTTCTCCTTCAGCGCTGCCTGCAGCCTGGCCGGATAGGCGCTGTTTTCGGAGGACAGGATGGTCGATGATCGGCTCCCCACCACCAGAACGGTCAGCGGCCGGGCGTTCTTGACGGCCTCGGCCACCTTGGGAAGCGTGCTTTCGGTGGAGAGGAGGTAGGGGGGAACTTCGCAAGCCTGGGGAGCGGCATCCTGGGCACGTGCCAATCCGGCCGGTGCAAGACCCGCAAGCAGCGCCAGGACCAGCACAGTTCCCGAGCCGGGCCTCATGCGCTTCCTCCCGCCATATCGGCGTTGATTGCCGTGCTTTTCGTTTTCGAGGCTCCTTTGTCGGCCGAATGCTTGTACCACGAAATCACCCACGCCATGCCCCACATGATGAGGATACCGGCAAGACTGACCAGGGCGTGCGTGAGGGCACCCCCACCGACTTCCGCCAGCACAAAGTGTCCCGCAAAGGCCAGGAAGACGCCGAGACAGAATATCTCAAGCGAATGCTGGCCACACAGGATCAATGGCCGCAGCCAGCGCGATTTGAGGCCCGACCAATCCTTGGGCAGGAAGCGCACGGTGAGCGCGGCCAGCGCCAGGAAATGGGCAAACCGCAGCACGTCCAAATCCGTCTTGGTGATCGGGTACATCCACTGTTCGATCCGCTTGGGCATCAGGAAGCTGAGCTGCGGAATGTGCCAGGTGAGCGTGACGAAGAACGCCGCCACCAGGTAGGTGATGCAGATCCACATTGTCACCGGCGACGACAGGATGCGGGACATGCGCTGCGCCCCGCCCAGTGCGCACCAGGCGCCGAACACGAACAGCAACTGCCAGCAGAACGGATTGAATATCCAGAAGCCGCTCGGATAGGCCGTCAGATACCAGTCGAAGTGCCAGGTCAGCGCGTAGAGCAGCACCGATAGTCCCAGCGCGACGTCGGCCCGCCACTTCATCAGCCACAGGATGATGGGCAGAAACAGCATCAGCACGATGTAGAGCGGCAGCACGTCCATGTTGACGGGCCGGAATCTCAGCAGCAGCGCCTGGACGATCGTGACATCCGGTTGCTTGAGGAAATCCATGATGCCCATTTCCTCGCTGTAGAGCGGATTCTCGAAACGGGTGGCGACGTAGGATATTTCCGCCAGGAAGATCGTGAACAGGAACACATGGGCGACGTAGATCTGCCACACGCGCCGCATGATGCGCGCGGTCGCCACCACAAAGCCGGCCTCGAGCATCGCGCGGCCGTAGACGAAGGCGGCGGTGTATCCGGAGATGAAGATGAAGATCTCGGTGGCGTCGGAAAATCCGTAATTGCGGATCGTGAACCAGGTCAGGATGTTGGTCGGCAGATGGTCGATGAAGATCAGCCACAGCGCCATGCCGCGAAACAGATCGAGCCGCAATTCGCGCTCGCCGGCCACCGGGAACGCAATCGCCGGCGCGGACGATGCTGCGGCGGCCTTGGCATCGCTGGCCTTGGCATCGCTGCGAGGCGTTCCGGCGACTGGATCGGCAATGGACGACATCTGGCACCGTTTGGGCAATTGAGCTTTTGCGCGTGCACTGTCCGGAAAAGATAACATCGGCCCGCAACCTGCACACCAGATACGCAAGGGATACGCAAGCGGAAGGTCCGGGCCGGGCAGCGCGGCTGCGCTCTAGAACGGAACTGTGTTGAAACCGCGATGAAGCAGGCGGGCAACCCGGCGCAGCGGAGATTGGTTCCCCCGGCATTCCCGGCTATGATGCGACACAGGATTCCCGGAAGCTTGTTCGCATGTACCGCGCCGTCACCCGTCAGATCGAAGTCACCGTCGAACCGAACTTCCTCCCCGAGCGCTCGTCGGTCGACAAGGGCCAGTATTTCTGGTCCTACACCATCGTCATCACCAATACCGGCGCCGAGACCGTGCAGCTTCGCACCCGGCACTGGATCATCACCGACGCCACCGGCCGCAAGCAGGAAGTCCGCGGCGAGGGCGTGGTCGGCGAGCAGCCTGTTTTGGCGCCGGGCGAACGCTTCGAATATACCAGCGGCGTGCCGCTGCCGACCGCATCGGGCTTCATGACCGGGCGCTATCAAATGGTCAGCGAAAGCGGCGAGCGTTTCGAGATTGACGTGCCGACGTTCTCGCTGGACAGCCCGGACAATAAGCGGGTGTTGAATTGACGAGCGGCCATCATATGAGGTGGGCAAAGCGCTAGCGTGCCTACCATCACGAAGCGTGCTCGTTGATGGATGGTGGGCACGGCGCTAGCGCCTTTGCCCACCCTACGGTCCCTACTCTTCCACGCCCGCTTCATGCGGGGTGAACTGGTAGACCGAGGAGCAGAACTCGCAGGTCACCACCACCTTGCCGTCCTTGACCATCTCGGCGCGGTCCTTGGGCGCAAAACTTTTCAGCATCGCCGAGACCGCCTCGCGCGAGCAGGAGCATTGTGCGCGCAAGGAGAGCGGCGAGAACACGCGCACGCCGCGCTCGTGAAACAGGCGATACAGCAGGCGCTCGCCCGACAGATCGGGATCGATCAGTTCGACATCCTCGACGGTACCGATCAGCGACTGACCTTCCACCCATGCGTCGTCTTCCGCCACCTGATGCGTAACCGCGCCTTCCGGCGCGTCGCCCGGATGCAGGTCAGCCTGCCGCGCCCGCTCGGGCGCCTTCGGTAGGAATTGCAGCAGCATGCCGCCGGCGCGCCAGCGATGTTTGCCGCCGTCGCCGCCGCGCCATTCTTCGCCGACCGCGAGCCGCACGCGGGTCGGGATCTGCTCGGAGCGCAGGAAATATTCATGCGCGGCATCCTCGAGGCTGCCGCCGTCGAGCGCCACCAGTCCCTGATAGCGGCTCATGTCCGCGCCCTGATCGATGGTCATCGCGAGATGGCCCTTGCCGAGCAGGGCGCCTGAATCCTGCCCGTCCTTCAACCGTCTTGCGTCGTAGCGCGCATAGGCGCGCAGCCGATCCGGCGACTGGAAATCCACGATCAGAAACGACACCGGGCCATCGGTCTGCGTCTGTAAAATGAAACGGCCGTCGAACTTCAACGCCGAGCCGAGCAGCGTCGCCAGCACGATCGCTTCGCCAAGCAGTTTTCCAACCGGCGCCGGATAATCGTGCTTGGTCAGGATGTCGTCGAGCGCGGGGCCGAGCCGGGTCAGCCGTCCGCGCAGATCGAGCGAGGCGACCTCGAACGGCAGCACCGCATCATCGACGGGAACGGACGACGGCGCGCGGATCGGCGCCTCGGTCGTGATTTTGATGTCGGGGGATTCAGAAACCATGGACCTCTATCTGGGGGTTCGGAATGCAAAACGGAAGGGGTTTGAGAGCAGCGAAACTATCTTCACCCGTCGTCCCTGCGAACGCAGGGATCCCATAACCACGGGGCGTCGTGAGTCAGGCAGAGCGTCAGCCACTGCCTTCAATCATCAGGGCCGCGGCGTATGGGTCCCTGCGTACGCAGGGACGACGGAGATAGCTACCCCACCGCGTCAAAACACCAGGCCAGAATGCCTTTCTGCGCATGCAGGCGATTTTCGGCCTCGTCGAACACGACCGACTGCGCGCCGTCGATCACCTCGTCAGTGACTTCCTCGCCGCGATGGGCGGGCAGGCAGTGCATGAAGATCGCGTCCGGCTTGGCCAGCGACATCAGCTTCGCATTGACCTGATAAGGTTTCAGCACATTGTGGCGGTGTTCGCCATCCTTGTCTCCCATCGACACCCAGGTGTCGGTGACGACGCAATCGGCGCCGCGCACGGCGGCTTCGGGATCGGTGCCGAGCACGATCGGCGCCTGCGTTGCCTTGATCCAGTCCTTCATCGCCTTGTTCGGCGCAAGCTGCGGCGGGGTTGCGACATTGAGCTTGAACTTGAAACGCTCGGCTGCGTGCGCCCACGAGGCCAGCACGTTGTTGTCGTCGCCGGTCCAGGCCACGGTGCGGCCCTCGATCGGCCCGCGATGCTCCTCGAAGGTCATCAGGTCGGCCATCACCTGGCAGGGATGCGAGCGCCGCGTCAGGCCGTTGATCACGGGCACAGTGGCGTGCGCGGCCAATTCCAAGAGCGCGTCGTGGTTGAGGATGCGGATCATGATTGCATCGACATAGCGCGACAGCACGCGCGCGGTGTCGGCGATGGTCTCGCCGCGGCCGAGCTGCATCTCGGCACCGGTCAGCATGATGGCTTCGCCGCCGAGTTGGCGCATGCCGACGTCGAACGACACCCGGGTGCGGGTCGAGGGACGTTCGAAGATCATCGCCAGCGTCTTGCCTTCGAGCGGCTTCTTGCCCTTCTCATGTGCCTTCAGTTTCGCCTTCATGGTGGCGCTTAACGCCAGCATGCTGCGCAATTCATCTAACGGCAGTTCGTTGATGTCGAGGAAGTGGCGGACGGACTTGCTCATCATCCCGCCGCCTTCTTCAACTGGCCAGCGGAGAGCGCGACACAGGCGCGCTCCAACCTTTGCACGGATTCCTCGATCTCGGCCTCGGTGACGATCAGCGGCGCCAGGAATCGCACCACATTGTCGCCGGCGCCGACGGTGAGCAATTTCTCGTCGCGCAATGCGTTAACGAGATCGCCCGACGGCACCACGGCCTTGACGCCGATCAAAAGCCCCTCGCCGCGCACTTCCGACAGCACGGCGGGATAGCGGTCGACGACGGAGGCCAGTTTCTGCTTCAACAGCAGCGACATCTTCTGCACGTGATCGAAGAAGCCAGGCTTCAGCATCACGTCGAGCACGGCATTGGCGGCTGCGATCGCCAGCGGATTGCCGCCGAAGGTCGAGCCGTGCGAGCCCGGCGTCATGCCGCTTGCGGCTTCCGTCGTCGCCAGCACCGCGCCGATCGGGAAGCCGCCACCCAACGCTTTGGCCAGCGACATCACATCCGGTGTCACGCCAACGCGCTTATAGGCGAAGAGATCGCCGGTGCGGCCCATGCCGGTCTGCACCTCGTCGAACGCGAGCAACAGGCCCTTCTCGTCGCAGAGCTGGCGCAGCGCCTTGAAGAAAGACTGCGGCGCGGAGCGCACGCCGCCCTCGCCCTGCACAGGCTCGATCAGGATGCCCGCGGTCTGCGGGCCGATCGCTGTCTTGACCGCTTCGAGATCGCCATGCGGCACCTGGTCGAAACCGTCCATCGGCGGCCCAAAGCCTTCGAGATATTTGGCGGAGCCGGTGGCTGCGAGCGTGCCCAGCGTGCGGCCGTGGAAGGCGCCCTCGAAGGTGACGAGGCGATAGCGTTCAGGATGGCCCTTGGAGAATTGATAGCGGCGCACGACCTTGATTACGCCTTCCATCGCCTCCGCGCCGGAATTGCAGAAGAACACGAGGTCGGCAAAGCTCTGCTCGCAGAGCCGCGCGGCGAGCTTCTCGCCATCCGGCGACTTGAACAGGTTCGACATGTGCCAGAGTTTCGTCGACTGTTCCTGCAGCGCCGCGATCAGGTGCGGATGGCAGTGACCGAGCGCATTCACCGCGACGCCCGAGGTGAAGTCCAAATAGCGCTCGCCATTGGTGGCGGTCAGCCAGCAGCCCTCGCCGCGTTCGAAGCCGAGATCGACCCTGGCGAAGACAGGGAGCAGATGCGACGTGGCGCTATTGGTCATGGCAATCACTGAGGTTTGAGACCTGCCTTTGAGACCTGCCGCGGGCGTGCATTGGCGCGAACGCGGCAACAGCCGGTCTTGCGAAAACGAAACGTGCCGCCTCTTAAGGGCGGCACGTGAGAGGCATTCTATGTGGGCGTGGGGCGCTGTCAACACGCCACGGAACAGCCCTTCCTGCAGTGCAAGATGCTGAAATCCGTAAGATTGCGGTGTGGTGGAAAACACGCAGTGAAATGCCTAGATGTCAGAACATGTGGACGTTCGAGCCCGGACTCTTGCGCCCGAGTCCCGCCATATTGTAGCTTTTGGGCTGTCGGGTACGACATCTCGTGCGGCAGTTCTGATCCCTTAGAGTCCTTTTGTGCAGGCGTAAACGTTCGGCGCGGTTAGCGCGTCCGGCGAGGGCTAAGGGATTCTGACCGCAGGGATTTTTGAGACGAATGACTCGCCAGCGCTGCCCCCGATTGGCCGGCGCGACGCGAAGGGAAGATTACGATGACGGTTTTGACCTGGTCCGACGATCGCGTCGAACAGCTTAAGAAGCTCTGGGAAGCCGGATTGTCGGCGAGCCAGATCGCTGCGGAACTCGGGAATGTGACGCGAAACGCCGTGATCGGCAAAGTGCACCGGCTGGGCCTGTCCGGCCGTGCCAAGAGCCCCTCCTCGGCCGCCCCGCGGCAGCGCAAGGCACGCCCCGCCCAACCGATGATGCGGGTGTCGCGCCCGGTCTCGCGCGGCAACACCGCGCTGGCACACGCCTTCGAAGTCGAGATGGAGCCGGATCCGATCGCCTTCGACAACGTCGTGCCGATGAGCCAGCGGCTGTCGCTGCTCGAACTGAACGAGGCCACCTGCCACTGGCCGGTCGGCGATCCCTCGAGCCCGGAATTCTTCTTCTGCGGCGGCAAGGCGCTCACCGGCCTGCCCTATTGCGCCCACCACTCGCGCATCGCCTACCAGCCCGCCGCCGATCGGCGGCGGCAGCAGCCGAAGCAGACGAGGTGATTGAGAGGCGCGAGCGACGACTTCGCTCCGCTGTAGCTGAGCGATCGAAGGCCGCGCCAGTTGCGCTCCCTCGCTCCGCTCTTGCGGGGAGAGGGTTGGGGTGAGGGGCTCTCACCGCGATCACGGTCTATCGATAGACCTGTACTCCCTCACCCGGTCGCATCTTGCGATGCGATCCGACCTCTCCCCGCAAGCGGGGCGAGGTAAGCACGGCAACCATCGAAGTCGGTGGCCATACCTCGCTGGAGCTCTAGCGCATTTCAACGATCGAGATTTGTGGTTACGGGTCCCCGCACCCCGTGCGCAATTGCGCACTAGGCGGGGACGACAGTGGAGCTTGCGGAAACGACGGTGCACTTTGCGGCCACGATAGCGGAACGCTACGGCTCCACCTTCGCAAAGCGGTCATCCAGCGCATACCCTGCGCCGCGGACGGTGCGGATCGGATCCTGCTCGCGGCCGGGGTTGAGCAGTTTGCGCAGGCGGCCGATGTGGACGTCGACGGTGCGCTCGTCGATATAGATGTCGCGGCCCCAGACGCTGTCGAGCAACTGCTCGCGGCTGAAGACGCGGCCGGGATGCTCGAGGAAAAATTCCAGCAGGCGATACTCGGTCGGGCCGAGATCGATCTGGCGGCCCGAGCGCGCGACGCGGCGCTTTTCGCGATCGAGTTCGATGTCGCCATAGGTCAGCACGGTGGCGAGCCGCTCGGGGCTCGCACGGCGCAGCAGGCCCTTCACGCGCGCCAGCAGTTCCGGCACCGAGAACGGCTTGACGATGTAATCGTCGGCGCCGGTCGCCAGCCCCCTCACCCGCTCGCTCTCTTCGCCACGCGCGGTCAGCATGATGATCGGCAATTGCTTGGTCTCGGGGCGCGCCCTTAAGCGGCGGCACAGCTCGATGCCGGAGAGCCCCGGCAGCATCCAATCGAGCACGACGAGATCGGGCACGCGCTCCTTCAGCCGCGTATCCGCATCGTCACCGCGGCCGACGGTTTCGACCTCATAGCCTTCTGCGTCGAGGTTGTAGCGCAACAGCGTGGTGAGCGCTTCCTCATCCTCGACCACCATTATGCGCGCACTCATTCTATCTTCCTCAGGTATTCGGGATGGTCGTGGCAAACGTCGTCATGTCGCCCTTCGGGCGCTTGTCGAGCATTTGCTGTCCCTCGATCATGTAGAACACGGTTTCGGCGATGTTGGTCGCGTGGTCGCCGATCCGCTCGATATTCTTGGCACAGAACATCAGGTGGATGCAGAACGAGATATTGCGCGGATCCTCCATCATGTAGGTCAGGAGCTCGCGGAACAGCGAGGTGCAGATGGCGTCGACTTCCTCGTCGCCCTTCCACACCGTCATCGCCGCCGGCAGATCGTGCGCGGCATAGGCGTCCAGCACCGACTTGACCTGCGACTGCACCAGATCGGTCATGTGCTCGAGACCGCGCATCAGTTTCAGCGGCTGGAAATCGTTCTCCAGTGCCGCGACGCGCTTGCCCATGTTCTTGGCAAGGTCGCCGATCCGCTCCAGATCGGTGGCAACCCGCATCGCGCCGACGATTTCGCGCAGATCGATCGCCATCGGCTGGCGGCGGGCGATGGTCAGCACCGCCCGCTCCTCGATCAGATGCTGCAGGCGGTCAACTTCGACGTCGGTGGCGACGACGCGCTTGCCGAGCGGGATATCGCGGCGGACCAGCGCGTCGACGGATTCGGTGATCATGCGTTCGACCAGGCCGCCCATCTCGGCGACCAGCCGGGTCAATTCCTGCAGATCGCTGTCGAACGCCTTGGCGGTGTGTTCGGAAGCCATATTCTATCTCCTCAACCAAACCGGCCGGTGATGTAGTCCTGGGTACGTCGATCACTGGGCGACGTGAAAATCTTGTTGGTGTCGTCGAATTCGACCAGCTCGCCCAAATACATGAAGGCGGTCTTGTCGGAGACGCGCGCCGCCTGCTGCATGTTATGGGTGACGATGGCGATGGTGTAATCCTCCGCCAGTTCCTGGATCAGTTCCTCGATCTTGGCGGTCGAGATCGGATCCAGCGCCGAGCACGGCTCGTCGAACAGGATCACCTCAGGCCTGACCGCAACGGTGCGCGCGATGCAAAGCCGCTGCTGCTGACCGCCAGACAGCGAGAGGCCACTGGCGTTCAACTTATCCTTGACCTCGTTCCAGAGCGCGCCGCCGCGCAGCGCCTTCTCGACCCGGCCGTCCATCTCCGACTTGGAGATCTTCTCATAGAGACGGATGCCGAAGGCGATGTTCTCATAGATCGTCATCGGGAACGGCGTCGGCTTCTGGAACACCATGCCGACGCGGGCCCGCAGCAGATTGAGATCGAGCTTGGGGTCGAGGACGTTGGTCTGGTCGAGCAAGAGCTGACCGGTGGCGCGCTGACCCGGATAGAGATCGTACATCCGGTTGAATATCCGCAGCAACGTGGATTTGCCGCAGCCGGACGGCCCGATAAAGGCGGTGACGCGATGGGTGCCGAGCGTCAGGTTGATGTCCTTCAACGCGTGATGCTCGCCATAGTAGAAGTTCAGGCCCCGCGCGGTCACCTTGGGCGCGGCTTCGGGCAACGTCACCTGCGGGACCGGCCCGTTTGCGGAACTCACGGATACGGAGAGATCGGTCATTTGGATGTCCTCTCGGCGCCGAGAATGCGCGCGCCAATATTCAGGGCCAATACGGTGAGCGTGATCAACAGTGCGCCGCTCCAGGCGAGCTGCTTCCAGTAGACATAGGGGCTCTGGACGAAGTTGTTGATGGTGACCGGCAGGTTCGCCATCGTCTTGGTCAGGTCCAGGCTGAAGAACTGGTTGGAGAGCGCGGTGAACAACAGCGGCGCGGTTTCACCGGCGACGCGGGCGGTGGCGAGCAGGACGCCGGTGATCAGGCCGGCGCGCGCGGCGCGGTAGGCGATCCGCCGGATCACCAGCGAGCGCGGCAGGCCGAGCGCGGACGCCGCCTCGCGCAGCGGATTGGGCACCAGGCCGAGCATGTCCTCGGTGGTGCGCACCACCACTGGGATCACGATCACGGCCAGCGCGAGGCAGCCGGCAAAGGCCGAGAAGCCGCCCATCGGCACCACGATGGCGCCGTAGATGAACAGACCGATGATGATCGACGGCGCGCTCAAGAGGATGTCGTTGATGAAGCGGATCACCGAAGTGAGCTTGTCGTGCTTGCCGTATTCGGCGAGATAGGTTCCCGCAAACAGGCCGAGCGGCGCGCCGATGCCGACCCCGATCACGGTCATGATGATCGAGCCGATGATGGCGTTACGCAGGCCGCCGTCGGTAGATCCCGGCGGCGGCGTGTCCTGGGCGAAGACAGCGAGATTGAGGCCGGCAAGGCCGTTGTAGAACAGCGTGAACAGGATCAGCGCCAGCCAGGTCACGCCGAACAGCGCGGCGGCGAGGCACAGCATCCGGATGATGACGTCGTTGCGGCGGCGCGATGCGTAGATCGGGTTCATCTTAGTTCCCCGCTTTCTTTTCCAGCCGCATCAGCATCAGACGCGCGGCCGCGAGCACGCAGAAGGTCAGCACGAACAGCAGCAGCCCGAGCAGTATCAGGCCCGACTGGTGCAACCCATCGCTCTCGGCGAATTCGGAGGCGATCGCGGCCGAGATCGTGGTGCCCGGCGCGAAGATCGAGGACTGGATCTTGAACGAATTGCCGATGATGAAGGTGACCGCCATGGTCTCGCCAAGCGCACGGCCGAGCGCCAGCATGATGCCGCCGATCACGCCGACGCGCGTATAGGGAACGACGACGTTGCGGACGACTTCCCAGGTGGTGCAGCCGACGCCATAAGCGGCTTCCTTCAGCACCGGCGGCACCGTCTTGAAGACGTCGACCGAGATCGCCGTGATGAAGGGCAGCACCATGATCGCCAGAATCAATGACGCGTTGAACAGGCTGAGATAGGAAGGCGGGCCGGCGAAGATCGTGCCCAGCACCGGAACGCCGTCGAACATGCTGATCATGAACGGCTGAAAGTTATTGGCCAGGAACGGCCCCAGCACGAAGAAGCCCCACATGCCGTAGATGATGGAAGGAATGCCGGCGAGCAGTTCGATCGCAAGGCCGATGGGACGGCGCAGCCAGAGCGGGCAGATCTCGGTGAGGAACACCGCGATGCCGAGCCCGACCGGAATGGCGATCGCCATCGCGATCACGGAGGTGATCAGCGTGCCGTAGACCGGACCGAGCGCGCCCAGTACCGGCGGGTCGGCCGACGGTGCCCAGCGCTGCGTCCACAGGAAGGCCGCGCCATATTCCTGGATCGCCGGCCAGGCGCCGATGATCAGCGAAACGATGATACCGCCGAGGATGAGGAGCACCGAGATCGCGCAGGCGCGCGTGATCCAGTAGAAGGTGACATCGCCGAACTTGAAAGCGCTGAGGGCCCTGGCGCGATCGTAGGGTCCGGCAGCTTCCATCACGTCGCTTTCAACCGCCATCTCTGCCACGCTGGTCCCCTGTACTTCTACTTGATCCGGTTCGATCCGTCTCGTGCCCCGGATGCAGCGCAGCGCGCTTGCGGTGCGCTGCTATTCCGGGGCCTATTCTTCTTGATTGGCCGCCAGTGGGTCCCGGCTCTGCGGCGCAGCGTTGCACGCTGCACCGCATCCGGGACACGAGGTCTCAGCTCTTGATGTCCGACGACCAGGTCTTTTCGATCATCTTGACGACCGAATCCGGCATCGGAATGTAGTCGAGCTCTTCGGCCATCTTGTCGCCCTTCTCAAAGGCGTACTTGAAGAACTTGATGGCTTCCTGGGACGCGGCCTTATCCGCTGCGTCCTTGTGCATCAGGATGAAGGTCGCTGCAGTGATCGGCCAGGAGGCATCGCCAGGCTGGTCGGTCAGGATCACGTAATAGCCAGGCGCGCTGGCCCAGTCGGCATTGGACGCAGCCGCCTGGAACGCGGCAATGGTCGGCTGCACCGTCTTGCCGGCCTTGTTGATCATCGCGGTATGGGTCAGCTTGTTCTGCTTGGCGTAGGCATACTCGACGTAGCCGATCGCGTTCTTGGTCTGGCCGATATTGCCGGCGACGCCTTCATTGCCCTTGGCGCCGACGCCGACCGGCCACTCGACCGCGGTGCCCATACCGACCTTGGATTTCCAGTCGGCGTTCGACTTCGAGAGATAGTCGGTGAAGTTAAAGGTGGTGCCCGAACCGTCGGAGCGGCGAACCACGGTGATGGCGTCCGCCGGCAGCTTCAGCTTCGGATTGAGCTTGGCGATTGCCGCGTCGTCCCACTTCTTGATCTTGCCGAGATAAATGTCGCCGAGCACTTCGCCCGACAGCACCAGTTCGCCCGGCTTGATGCCTTCGAGGTTCACGACCGGAACGATGGCGCCCATCACCATCGGCCACTGCACTAGGCCGTCCTTCTGGAGCTGCTCGGCCTTCAGCGGGGCGTCGGTGGCGCCGAAGGTGACAGTCTTGGCCTGGATCTGCTTGATGCCGGCGCCGGAGCCGATCGACTGGTAGTTCAGGCCGTTGCCGGTCTCCTTCTTGTAGGCGTCGGCCCACTTCGAATAGATCGGGAACGGGAAGGTGGCGCCCGCGCCGGTGATGTCGGCAGCGAAGGCCGAGGTCGACGCGGCGAGCAAGCCGGCGGCGACGATTGTCCTGACGAAATTCATGGTTGATCTCCATATCCTGAGCGAAGCGCCGTTGCGCCCGATCGCGCTCATGCCGCCCGTGTAGGCGCGGTCGATAGAGCTTTTACGAAGGTTAGATGACAGTTGGATGACAGACGCAAGCGACTGAAATCGCTTGCATTTATGCCGCTGTCGGGGGTTTCGCCGGGGGAAAACAGGCGGTAAAGGTGGCGCCGTTTTTCGGCACGCTTTCGATCAACAGCCGGCCGCGATGGCGGTTAAGAATATGTTTCACCAAGGATAAGCCGAGCCCGGTTCC
>NZ_KI421483.1:142285-364144 GCF_000472965.1 Bradyrhizobium murdochi
TCGCGGACCGTGACGCGCACTTCCGGCGCGCCCTCTCCCGAGGCGACCTGGCTCAGCGAGACGATCACCCTCCCGCCGGACGCGCCATATTTGAGGGCATTCTCGATCAAGTTCTCGAACAGCCGCAGCAGTTCCTCGCGATCGCCCGCAATCGCGACCGGCGTCTCCGGCAGATTGATCTCGATCGCGACCTGGCGTTCCCTGGCGAGATTGCGAAGCGGATTGTTCGCTGTTAGCCTGTAAATATGCGCGTGATGGCCCGGTTGTTTCCGTTGCTGTTGATAGTCGCCGCACTCACTCTGCCGGTGGCCGCACGGGCTAGCGTGTCAACTGAGGCCCGCATTGAAGCGTCAGCCAGTTTCGTAAAACCTGCCGGTCGTCCGAACCCCAAGCACATGGTGGCACCTTGCCATGAGTGCTGGATGAAGGCCTGCGGCTCATATGCTGCTTGCGGCCTTTGCTGCGGTGCGGCGAGTGCCATCCTCCCCTTTGCGAGCGTGCTTGGATTGATAGGTCCGCGAGTGATAGCTCCCTCGCCGATTCCGGACATTCGAGATCACCACGGCCCTCCGGACCCGTATCCTCCCAGACCCACCGCCTTCAGCTGAGGTGGCCGCAGTCGCGGCTGCCTCGCACTGTGCCGTCACGTGCCTGATTTCGAGCGTGTGACGGCAACCGGCATAGAGCGACCCGTCAGAGGTCCTCAATCTTCCCGGTCTGCTGACGACGGGGATCCTCAAAGCGCAGTCGCTTGGATCGGCGGGTAGCCGAAACTGCCATCGTTTTTGGAGGCATTGCGCTGCCTAATTTTCGGGGAGGGGACCATGATGCAGGCTACGCAAATTTTCATGGCCGTCGGAAGTTGGGCGCTTCTGGCAACCGCTACGCTAGTCATCGCGACCACCGGCCCGCAAAGCGCCGTCGATTCCCAATCAGTCCCTCGCACCGGAAAGGAGGCACCTCAGGTCACCAACGTTGATCTCCGTCATATTGTCGATGCGCGGTTGCCGCCCTACGCAGCAGTCGGGAAATTCAAGGGCACGATGGGCTGCACGGCCGCCATCGTTCTCCATCCAAGGATCATCGTCACAGCAGCTCACTGCGTCACTCAAAGAGATGGCTCGATCAAGCAGTCCAACTTGTCTTTTCGGTTAGGCTATCAGGCGGAAACCGCGCTTGGCGATTTTCAAGCGACCGTATGGACCATCGGATCGATACAAAGCTTCAGGCGACAATCGGTCCACGACGCCTCGCAAGATTGGGCGATTCTCGTTCTTGATCGGGCCGCGGTGGGCGTCCACCCCTTTCTCTTGAGCTTTTACTCGGTTGCAAGCCTGAAGTCGCTCGAGCAGCAAATCCGAATGCCGAGTTACTCAAACGATATCGGCGACGCCGAGGTTCTCAGCGTCGATCCGGCGTGCACCGTTCGTGACCTCGTTTGGGACGCACTCATTCACGACTGCAAGGCACGGTATGGCTCATCTGGAGCTCCCTTGCTGGTACGAGATGGACCTTGGTACGCAATGGTCGGCATCCATACTGGCTCAATGTTCGCCAGTGACGAAGATGGCCACGTCGCGAAATTTATTGGAAATCGGGCCATCGCTGCCTCGATGTTCGCGGACGCGGTGGTTGCACTCTCCCGACGCCTGGATGCCGAGCCGTACCTGACGTCGGCTCGGCTGCATACTGATAGACCGTATGAAGCTGAAACGCCGCCAATTCGAAAGTGAAGAAATGACAAGCGACCAACTGGTCAACTTACCCAGGGCGCGCACCTCCGCGAGCGTCCATCTGCCCGATACCGCACCGATTATGCTGGAGCACGCCACAGTCACGATCCCGTGAGCCGAGGGCTCAGAGATGGAACAGGCATTCTGATACATGTCCTATCGGCCTAGCTTTCGGCCCAGCCAATCGCTATTTTGATTGTATGTCGGAGAAGGTCCGCCGCGTCATGACGCTGTTGCTGGCCATCACGTTTATCGTGGGGCTGGCGCCTCATGGCCTGCGCGCCGCGGATGCGGACGTGAAGATGGTCATGGCTGCCGCCACCGACATGCCGATGTCAGGCGAGTGCGATGGTTGCGGCGATGATCAGAAGGCAATGACGGCAGCCGCATGCTCCGCCTACTGCGGCAGTTTTGCCGCCTTGCCCTTGATCGGAACGTTGTTTGAGCCGTCATCGGCCGAAACGGTGGGAGATTTGCCCGGACCAACTTCCGCCGGACATACAATTCCACCCGATCCCTACCCTCCCAGGCCTGCCATCCTGAGTTGAGGCACGTCGCCGGCCCGGCGATGTGATCCTCTCGCGCGTGACGCTGATAGCGTCGCAAGCGTATCGAACGCACGTAGGCTTTATGGCCACGTGCCGCGGATCAACGCACAGGATCGGTTTTCGCAATGCACTCTCATTCGGGTCCGTCGATCAATCGCCGCGCACTCCTCATTGGCGGCACCGCGCTCGCCGCATCGGCCTCATTGGTGCGCGCCGGACGTGCTGCACCGGCAGAACCGAACGTGATCGAGCTCACCGCAGCGGCCGGCCGGGTACCGATCGTTGGCGCGCCTTACCCGCGTACGGATGTCTGGTGCTATGGGGATCGCGTCCCCGGCCCAGAAATCCGGGTGCGCCAGGGCGAGCGCATTCGCGTCATCGTCCGAAACGATCTGCCGGAAGAGACGACCGTCCATTGGCACGGCATCCGTGTGCCGAATTCCATGGACGGCGTTCCTGGTCTCACGCAGCCGCCGATCAAACCCGGCGAGAGCTTCACATACGAATTCACGCCGCCCGATGCCGGGACGTTCTGGTACCACCCGCATGCTGACAGTCTGCGGCAACTCGGGCGGGGTATGGCGGGTGCCTTCATCGTCGAGGAGCCGACGGCGGTATCCGTTGATCGCGACCTTGTCTGGATGCTGTCGGACTGGCGCCTGACATCGGAAGCGCAAATTGCAGCCGGCTTCGGCAACGCGATGGAGGCGGCGATGTCCGGCCGCGTCGGCAACACGGTAACTGTCAATGGGGCCGTGCCAGACGAAGTGCCGATGCGCGCGGGCGAGCGCATACGCCTGCGTCTCGTGAACACCTCGCTCGCACGGATCATGTCGCTCCGTTTCGAGGGTCACCGTCCGGTGATCGTGGCGATCGACGGCCAGCCCTGCGATCCCCACGAGCCCGAACGCGGCCGTATCCTGCTTGGTCCAGCCATGCGCGTCGATCTCGTGATCGACATGCAAGGCGAACCGGGACGGCGCTACCGGGTCATCGACGATTTTTACGAGGGGCTTTCCTACTGGCTCGCAAAGTTCGTCTACGAAGACAAGCCGCCACTCCGCGCGCATCATCTCGAACCTTCGCCTTCCCTTCCGCGCAATCCTTTGCCGGAACCGGATTTGGCCGCTGCCGAGCGCCACGAATTGCGATTGCAAGGCGGCATGATGGGCGGCGGCATGATGGGAATGGGCGGCATGCAAGGCATGTCGCACGGGGCGAGCTGGGCCATCAATGGCACATCCATGACCGGCGACGGCCACGCGAACATGCCACCACTGCTGACGCTCCGGCTTGGCCGAAGCTACGTGCTGACTATCCGCAATGAAACGGCTTGGTGGCATCCGATGCACCTGCACGGCTACAGCTTTCGGGTGTTGACCCGCAATGGGACGGCGGTTCCGCATCGGCGATGGGCCGACACCGTTCTCGTACCGCCAAGGGATACTGTCGAGGTCGCCTTCGTGGCCGACAATCCCGGCGACTGGATGATGCACTGCCACGTCACCAACCATCAGGTGTCCGGGATGATGACGGTGCTGCGCGTTGCGTGAACACTCCACGCTGCGAAGGAGAATGAAATGAACATAAGAAGTTTCTGGCTTGGCGCCACACTCGCGACGCTGGTGCTGCCACTGCCGGCATTCGCCGAGCCGATCCAGGCGATGTTGTACAAGAACCCGCAATGCAGTTGCTGCGAGGGATATGCTGCATACCTTCGGCGGTACGGCTTCACGGTCGACGTGAAGCCAACCAACGATCTCGCCGAGATCAGCAGCAAAGCCGGCGTGCCCGAAAAATTCCAGGGCTGCCACACCATGTTCGTCGATGGCTACGTGATCGACGGACATGTCCCGGTGAACACGATCCGGAAGCTGCTGTCGGAGCGGCCGGCAATCGCCGGAATCACCCTTCCCGGCATGCCGTGGGGATCCCCAGGCATGACCGGCTTCAAACACGGGCCCTTCACGATTTACGCGGTCACCAAGGATGGCGCGCTGCCAAAGGTCTACGACACGGAATGAGGAAAGAGATGCTGGTCATCGGATCCCTTCAGCCACGAGCGAAATGACATGAACTCCCAGAGGACATTTCAACTCTCGATGATCAGGAGCCTGTGACAGCAATGAACGGCGTCGGTCGCATCGCACTACGTTCGGTCGCCCGATTCACCGCAGCGGCCGCGGTCGCCTTACTGGCCCAACACGTAGCGGCACAGGATGTGCGGAAGAACTTTGTCATGCATCCGGCACCGAAGGCGGTGCCGGCGATCACGTTCGAAGATGAAGCCGGAGCCAGTCAGAGCCTTGCCGAGTTCACGGGGAAGGTTGTCGTCCTCAACATCTGGGCGACCTGGTGCGTGCCCTGCCGGCGCGAAATGCCGGCTCTCGATCGTCTGCAGTCGATCTTGGGCAGCGATGATTTCGCGGTGGTGCCCATTTCGATCGATCGCGGCGGAATCGACGCGATAAAGAAATTCTATACTGAAGTCGAGATCAAGAATCTCCCGATCTACCTCGATGTGTCTGGCCAGACCGTCCGGCGGCTCGATGCGGTCGGACTGCCGACCACGCTGATCCTCGATCGCAACGGACAAGAGATTGGTCGCGTCATCGGGCCGGACGAATGGGACGCGCCTGAGATAACGGAATTCCTGAAGTCGATCATCGCAGGGAAAGTCGATTCAATCGAGCGGGTTGCCCACAACGACGATCGTCACGAATCAACGCCGGGACTGCTTGCGCGCGGCCTTAGATGGCTGAAGGCACTCGTCGCCAAATGAAGGGAGAAAGCTCATGCCGAAGCTCAGCACTACACTCGCACTCGCTGCCGCAATCGTTGCGGCGACAATCGCCGCGCAGACGCTTCACGCGCAGGACAGCTCGACGAGCCGTCACCGCATGATGGACGGCGATCCTGCTCGAGGCACGATGGGCGTCACGAAGATGATGCGCCAGATGAGCGGGATGATGGATCACTGCAGCAGCATGATGCACAACCGCAGCACTGGTCGGCCTAATGATCAGTGGCGCAGGCGCGCACCAACAGCGCCGGATAACGAGAACTGAACTGGCGCTCCCGGTGTTTCAGCGGGCGCGTTCAAAATGGAGGCTGAAATGCAAATCCCGTTGGTCCTAACTCTTGCGGTCGCTTTGGCAACGGTTGCCTCGGCTGTCTCGGCACATTCCCTGAAGGAACTCGAGGGCATGCTGGGCGATCGGGAGAAGTATTTCCAGGCCGTCGACAAAGCAGCGCCCGAATTCACCCTTCAGGATGCGGAGGGGCGAACGACCAGCCTCGCGGATTTCCGCGGCAAGGTAGTCGTCCTAAATTTCATTTACGCCAGCTGTCCTGACATATGCCCGTTGCACGCCGACCGGATCGCCGAGATCCAGGGCCTGATCAATCAGTCGCCGATGAAAACGCAGGTCCAGTTCATCAGCATCACTACGGACCCGAGCAAGGATACGTCAGACGTTCTCCGCCACTACGGCCAGGCTCACAGGCTCGATTCCGCGAACTGGCTCTTTCTGACTACCAGATATGATCAGTTGGAGGATGCCACACGCAACCTCGCGGAGCGGTTCGGCCATCGGTTCGACAAGACGCCGGAGGGCTATCAAATCCACAGCATCGTGACGCATGTCATCGACAACCAGGGTCGCTGGCGAGCCAATTTCCACGGCTTGAAGTTCGAGCCAACCAATCTCGTCGTGTTCGTCAACGCCTTGGTCAATGACGCTGAGAAGCCGCACGGCCATGTCTCGCCCAGCCTGTGGGAAAAGGTCAAGAAGTTGTTCGGATCCTGATCGCGCGCCCCAAACATGTGCGCAACGCCTCACTCACCCTGCGCTTGCAAACGCTAGGTGATACCAGGGGGTGACAGGATTAAGGCATCGGAAGGGCCGGGCTCTAACTTACCGCCGGGGGTTTCGCCGGGGGAAAACAGGCGGTGAAGGTGGCGCCGTTTTTCGGCACGCTTTCGATCAGCAGCCGGCCGCGATGGCGGTTAAGAATATGTTTCACCAAGGATAAGCCGAGCCCGGTTCCGCCCTGCGCGCGGCTGTCGCCGACATCGACCCGGTAGAAGCGTTCGGTCAGCCGCGGCAGATGCTCGGGCGCAATGCCCGGGCCNAAATCGCGGACCGTGACGCGCACTTCCGGCGCGCCCTCTCCCGAGGCGACCTGGCTCAGCGAGACGATCACCCTCCCGCCGGACGCGCCATATTTGAGAGCGTTCTCGATCAGGTTCTCGAACAGCCGCAGCAGTTCCTCGCGATCACCCGCAATCGCGACCGGCGTCTCCGGCAGATCGATCTCGATCGCGACCTGGCGTTCCCCGGCCAGCGGCTCCAGCCCGTCGGCGACCTGACGAATGATCGGCACGATATCGACACAAGCTTCCGGGCGGACATGCGCCGACAGCTCGACCCGCGACAGCGACAGCAGGTCGTCGATCAGCCGCGCCATCCGCGTTGCCTGCGTATGCATAATGGAGAGAAAGCGCTCGCGCGCCTTGGCATCATCCTTGGCCGGGCCCTGCAGGGTATCGATGAAACCCGACAAGGCGGCGAGCGGCGTGCGCAGCTCATGGCTGGCATTGGCGACAAAGTCGGCGCGCATTTCCTCGACCCGCCGCAGCGGCGTCTGGTCGTGGAAGGTCATCAGCATGCATCGTTCGGTGCCGCCGAACAGCGTCGGCACCGGCACCGGCGTGATCATCAGTTCCATCCAGCGGTCGACCGGCACCTGGTCGAGATAGTTGGCGCGGCGCGGCTCGCTGGTCGCGATCGCCTCGCGCAATGCGGTGATGATCTCGGGAGAGCGCAGCGCGAACTGGGCGAGTTCGTTCTTGCGCAGCGCTGGCGCGAGCTGGGCGGCCGCCGCATTGAGATGGATGACGCGGCCGGCGCGGTCGAGCAGCACCGCCGGGTCCGGCATGCCAGCAACGACCGCGCTGACGGCCGCAGATTCAACCGGACTGACGGCGCGGACATCCTCGCGGGAACCGGCGGTATCATGCAGCCGCCACGGCACCAGCGCTGCGGCGGCGATGCAGATGAAGACCGCTACCGCACGCGCCAGCGAGAGATCCGCCAGCAGCACCAGCGCGCACAGCGCCAGCCCGGCGGCCAACAGGATGATGGCCGAATGCCGCAACCGGTCCGGCCACGGTGCAAAGAAGGAGGAGGAGTTCGAATCGTCTATCGCCATGGACGCACGCTTTCCTTCCGCTATTCGCGAGGCGCCCGCCACATCATCAGGCGCCGGTGTCTCCACGCTCGCGCACATAGACGGGGGCCTCATGCCTTGGCTCGGGGTCGGCGGCAGGCGCCAAATGGCGCAGGCGCTTCGATCGCGCGCCGATGATAATCTCCCGAAGCGTCAGCAAGATTACAGATATGACAAAAGGGCCGATATAATAGAGGACGCGGAACAGCAGCATGCCGGCGAGCAGGTCCTCCCGGTCCATCTGCCAGAGGCCGACCAGCATGGCGGCATCGAACACCCCGAGCCCACCTGGCGAGTGGCTGGCGAACCCCAACAGCGTGGCCGAGACGAAGATGACCGCGACGACGATAAAGCCGATATCGGGCTCGTCCGGCACCAGCATGTACATCGCCAGCGCACAGAACCCGAGATCGACGATGCCGATGGCGATCTGCAGCAGCGTCAGCGGGCCGCCCGGCAGGGTGACCGTCCACGGTCCGCGGCCGACCCCGCGCGGCTGGGCCCAGACCCAGGCGACATAGCCGACCAGGGCGATGATGATTCCGAAGGCCGCAATGCGGTTGAGCCAGGCCGGCAGTTGATCGATCGAGGCAGCGGCTTCCGGGTGGTAGGCGATGCCCAGTCCCAATACCGCGGCATTGCCGAGCCAGAAGGTGAGCCCGGCCAGGAAACAGATCTTGGCGACGTCGATCGCGTTCAACCCCCAGGCCGAATAAATCCGGTAGCGCACCGCGCCGCCGGTGAAGACGCTGGCGCCGACATTGTGCCCGATCGAATAGGAGGTGAAGGCGGCCAGCGCGTTGATGCGGTAGGGTATGTGGTGCTGGCCGATGGCGTGGACGGCGAACCAGTCATAGAAGGTCAGCGTGAAATAGCCTGCCGCCACGAACAGGGCCGCCAGCGCGATCCGGCGCGGCTCGGTGCCCTTGATGGCGTCGATCACCTCATTGGTGTCGATGCCGCGGAGCATGTGATAGAGCACGTAGCACGCAACGGCGATGACCGTGATGCTGATAAGGACCCCGAGCTTATGCAGGACCTGTTTCTGGCGCAGAAACGAAGTTGCCCTGCGTATTGCTTCCAGCATCTACACCTCGAATTGCGCTTCTGCGACGACGGCAATGGCGCGAACCCCGCCGCCGCTACGCGGCTCCCTTGCCCCTCTGGTAGCGCGTTTTGGGCCGGAGTGGAATTCGCCTGACGACAATAAAACGCGCTTCTTCAACATATTAGCCGTAGTTGATGACGGCGGTAGCACAGTTTCGCTGCATTCCCGCCGCCCGATGGGGATTCTGGACCATAGCCGGGCCTGGTCAACAACCCGTGACAGTGACGGAGGAAAAGCTGGCCGGCTCATGATGCAGTCAAGCCGGCGGCGCACTGCGCGAGACCACCCAGTCGCGCAACCATGACCCGACCGCGCAGCCGCAGAGGTAGAGCGCGAACATGATCAGGCCGAGATCGAGCCAGTAGCCGAAACGGCCGGGCACGACGCGGGCGAGCGCGGCTGCGACCAGCGCCGCGACCAAAGCCGAGAGCGCCCACCGCCATTTCCGCGAGATGCCTTCGCCGTGCTGAACCACCGATATCCAGCCCATGCCGAAGCCGAGCAGTACTGATGCCAAGAGCCAGCCCCAGTAGAATGTGGTCAGATAGGCCATGCTCACTTCACCACGAAATCGATGCGGCGGTTCTGCGCCTTGCCCTGGTCGGTCTCGTTGCGCGCAATCGGCTGCGTCGAGCCATAGCCGACCGCGCTGAACCGGTTGGCGGGTAATCCCGCTTTGACCAGGTAGTCGGCGACCGCCTGCGCACGCTTCTCGGACAGCGCCTGGTTGGACGCCTCGTCGCCGTCGGTATCGGTATGTCCCGCGATCTCGATATTGGCGGTCGGACAGCGCAACGCGGTTTCGATCAGGCGATCGAGCAGACCGGCGGAATCGGCGACGATGTCGGCCTTGCCGGATTCGAAGCGGATCCGGGCCTTGCCGAGCAGCTCAGTAAATAATTGCTGGCAGACCGTCGCATCCACCGGCGCCGCGGCCGGCTTGACCGAGATTTCCGGCTTGAACTGCCAGCCCTGCGGAAAGTCCTTGCCGAGGCCGGCGCGGATCTGACTGGCGGCGGTTTCATAGAGCGCATCGCCCGACAGCTTCACCTCGCGGTCGGAGACGACGAGCGTACCGGTCGACAGCCGCGACAGCGCGCCGAGCGCGGGTACCACCGCGTTGGCGAAGCCTGCGGGCGCGCCGATGCTCGTCTTGAGGTTATCGACGACTTTTTCGCTGAAGAACTTGCGCCCTGCCGCCGCCACCAGCGCGGCGTGGACGTTGTTGTCGGGCACGTTGCCGGTCAGCGTCAGCGTTACCGCGACGGGATCCTTGTAGGCCTGGAATATGTAGGGCGGTGCCTTGACCTCGTTGGCTGCGACCGAAAAACCCTCGGGAAGATTTTTCAGCGCGGCGGCGATGGCTTCCCGGCCGCCGAGTTCGCGTGCCATGCCGGACAGGCTGACCGTGGTGTCCGACAGCGTGATCTTGCCGTCCTTCAGCTTGCCGATCTGGTCGAGCAGCAACAGCGCGGCATTGTCGAAACGCGGCGACGCCCCGCGCGCAAGATTCGTCCGGTCGACTACTTCGACGCCGCCGAGGCTGGCGCGAGCCGCTTCCATCAGCCGGCCCTTGCTCGCCGGCAGGGGCGAGCTGCCCGATAGCGTTACCCGGACGACGTCGCGTTCAGCCGACCAGACGAACGGCTTGGCTTCGGGGACGAGCCGGGTTGCGTCGTTAACCAAACGTACGCCGGGCACCGCTTCGACCGAAGCCACTGCACTCTGCCGGCCGCCTTCCGAGAACGCGTCTGCTGCCAGGGTCACGTCGCGGCCCTCAACCGAGATCCGCCGCTTATCGAGGATGGTGCCCTTGAGTGCCGCTGCAGAACGCTGCGCCAGGTCGATTTCCAGCGGTTCAGTGCTCGTCCACGCCGCGATAGCCCAACAGACCACCAGCGGAATGACACCCGGCCACCATTTGCTACTCCACTTGAAAAGTCCGCGCATTCGAGTTCCCGCCGGGTCCGGAACGGAGAGAAAACAAACCCTTGCGGGGCTGTCAAACCCGAAATGTCGCAGGCGCGAAAGGAGACGGAAATCGGTCCGGCTAACTGTTTCTTCAGCCGTCTGTCGCTAGTTTCGTCCCCGTAATTAACCGGGCAGCCCGCATCTCGATGAAACTGCTTCGCAACACCGTCATTCGCGCCGGGCTGGAAGCGCTGTACTTCTCTGGAGCGCACCACCTGCTGCGACCAATCTTCGCAGGCGTCGGCATCATTTTCATGCTGCACCACGTCCGTCCGCGCCGCGACGACGAGTTTCAGCCCAATCATCATCTCGAGGTCGAGCCGGAGTTCTTGCGCGCGATACTCGAGCATCTTCGCGCGCTCGACGTCGACATCGTCACCATGGACGAGGTGCATCAGCGACTCCAGAAGCGGAATTTCGCGCGGCGCTTTGCTTGCTTTACCCTCGACGACGGCTATCGCGACAACCGCGATTACGCTTTGCCGGTGATGCGTGAGTTTGACGCGCCCCTCACCGTTTACGTCACGAGCGATTTCGCCGAAGGCACCGGAAGGTTGTGGTGGGTCGCGCTCGAAAGGGCGATCGCCAAGACTCCCTCGATCGAAGTCCCGATCGGCGGCACAGCAACCCGCCTCGATACCTCGACGCCGGCAGCCAAGCAGGCCGCCTTCGACCGCGTGCACGACTGGCTGCGCCGACTGCCGGGCGAACACGACCTGCAGCGCGAAATCTCCGCGCTATGCACGCGCCATGACGTCGACGAGTCTCTCATCGCCCGCGATCTCTGTATGTCCTGGGAGGAATTGAAGGCGTTCGCGGACGATTCCTTGGTGACGATCGGCGCGCATACGATCACGCATTGCAATCTGACGCGGCTGAGCGAAGACACCGCTTGGCTCGAACTGACCGAAAGCCGCGCGCGGATCGAGGCTAAGTTGCAGCGGCCGGTGCTTCATCTCGCCTATCCCTATGGCGACCGGATCGCCGCGGGCCAGCGCGAATTCGCCCTGGCGAAAGCGGCGGGATTCAAGACGGCAGTCACGACGCGGCCCGGCATGATCTTCGCCGAAAGCGCAGACCACATGACCGCGCTGCAGCGGGTCTCGCTGAACGGCAACTACCAGGACGAACGGATCATCCCCGTCCTGACCTCCGGGGCCGCCACTGCGATGTGGAACGGTTTTCGCCGCATCGACGCGGCGTAGTCCTTACTTCCCTTCCCCTTGTGGAAGAAGGTGGATCGCTGGCGCGAAGCGGCAGCGAGACGGATGAGGGGTTCTTTCCGCGGAGAGAACCCCTCATCCGGCGCTTCGCGCCACCTTCTCCCACAAGGGGAGAAGGAAGGACGCACCTTCCTTGACTCGCCCTGCTCCCACGCCCAAAACCTCCGGCAAAGCAAATGGAGGAACGCAATGTTCAAGGATCTGTTCTCGCTTCAAGGCCGCATCGCGCTGGTGACGGGCGGTTCGCGCGGCATTGGCAAGATGATCGCGGCCGGCTTTCTCGCGCAGGGCGCGGCGAAGGTTTACATCACTGCGCGCAAGGCAGGTCCCTGCGAGGCGACCGCCAAAGAGCTCACCGCCGCCTATGACGGCGAATGCATCGCGCTGCCGATCGACATCTCAACCGTCGAAGGCTGCGAAAGGCTGGCATCCGAAATCATCAAGCTGGAGCCGAAGCTCGACATCCTCGTCAACAATGCGGGCGCGGCGTGGGGCGCGGAATTCGACGAATTCCCGGAAAGCGGCTGGGACAAGGTGATGAACCTCAACGTCAAGTCGCTGTTCTTCCTGACCAAGGCGCTGGCGAAACCGCTGCGTGCGGCGGCCTCGCCCGATCGTCCCACCAAGGTGATCAACATCGCCTCCATCGACGGCATCTTCGTCAACCCGACGGAGACCTATTCCTATGCGGCAAGCAAGGCGGCGGTGATCCATCTGACGCGGCGCATGGCGGCCAAGCTGATCAAGGACAATATCAACGTCACCGCGATTGCGCCGGGCGCCTTCAAGTCCGACATGAACCGCGCCGCGCGCGACCACGCCGATGAAGTGGCAAAGCGCGTTCCGGCGCGGCGTGTCGGCACCGACGAGGATATGGCGGGTGTAGCGATCTATCTCGCCTCGCGCGCGGGAGATTATGTCGTCGGCAATACGATCGCAGTGGACGGCGGCGTTGTGTATGCGACGGCGGGAAGCGAGATCGCGGGGTAACGCCGCGGCGGCAGCGTGCTCCCTCGCCCCGCTCTTCGCGGGGAGAGGGTTGGGGTGAGGGGCTCCTCCGCGAGTTGCGATCTATCGATGGACCTGTACCCCCTCACCCGGACTGCTTCGCAGTCCGACCTCTCCCCGCAAGCGGGGCGAGGTTAGGAGCCGCCATCACTCGTATTCGACATCAGCCTTCGGCGCGTTGGGCAACTCACGCTCCAGCGCCTCGCGGTAGCGCAAGCACCCGCGCAGAAATTTCGGCCAGGGCGGGACGGCGACGTCGGGCGTGACCCGCTCGGGCAAGAGGCCCCAGAGATCAGGATGGTGCCAGCACAGATCGTGACCGGTGCTGTCGCGGTGCGCGCGGATGCCTGCTCTGAGGCGCTTCACCTCCGCGACCAGTTGGTCGCGGCTTAGTTGTTCGAGGTCGCGGTCGGGGTCCATGTTACTGCTCCCCGATTGCGGGGTGGTTCAGGTTTCGATCTTCACGTACTCGAAATCGCCGGGCTTGTTGTCGATGCCGACCTTCGGCGGCGAGATCCAGGAGGCGTACTGGCCGGTTTCGGTGACCGGCTTCATCAACGAGGCGATGAAGTCGCCGTCCTGCGACGAAGGCAACCATTCGCCCTTGCGTTGGTTCCAGGTGGCATCGTCGATCAGGACGCCGTCGGGCGTGGCGTGGACGTCCTTGAACTCGCCGATCTGGCGGTGGAACGCGACGTTCGGCAGGGTCAGCTTGTACTGATAGCCCGCGGTCGAGATCACCTTGTTCCAGCGCAGCATGCCCTTGACGCAATCCTGCGTGTAGTCGTCGCGCAGCCGCATGTTGAGCGCGGTCAGCGCCGGCTCGTCGACCCGCTTGATCACGCCATCGATCAGCTTGAGCACCGGATAGGTGGCGTTCTTGAGCTGGTGGTCGTCGTCGATCTGGGTTTCCTTGTAGCGGCCCTTGATGCCGGCGTTGAAGGCATTCGCCGCGTTGGTCGAGACTTCCGAACCAAAAAGATCGAGCGACAGCGAATAGTGCAGGTTCAGCTTCTTCTGGATGGTCGGCAGGTCAATCACGCCGAGCGCGCGGATCTTGGCGACATCGGTCGGATCGGTAATGCCGGCCGCCTTCATCGCCTCGCAGGTGCGCTGCACGACACGGCTGATGCCGGTCTCGCCGACGAACATGTGATGGGCCTCTTCGGTCAGCATGAAACGGCAGGTGCGCGACAGCGGATCGAAGCCGGATTGCGCGAGGCTGTGCAACTGCATCTTGCCGTCGCGGTCGGTAAAATAGGTGAACATGAAGAACGACAGCCAGTCCGGCGTCGCCTCGTTGAAGGCACCGAGCATGCGCGGGGAATCCGCATCGCCCGAGCGGCGGCGCAGCAAATCGTCGGCCTCCTCGCGGCCGTCGCGGCCGAAATATTTCTGCAGCAGATAGACCATCGCCCAGAGATGGCGGCCTTCCTCGACATTGACCTGGAACAGGTTGCGCAGGTCGTAGAGCGAGGGCGCGGTCTTGCCGAGATGGCGCTGCTGCTCGACGGAGGCGGGCTCGGTGTCGCCCTGGATCACGATCAGGCGGCGCAGCGTGGCGCGATGCTCGCCGGGGACTTCCTGCCAGGCCGGCTTGCCGTAATTCTCGCCGAAGGGAATGACGCGATTTTCTTCCTGGGGGGCAAGAAGGATGCCCCAGCGATATTCCGGCATCTTGACGTAGTCGAACTTGGCCCAGCCGCGCGGATCGACCGAATAGGCGGTGCGCAAGTAAACCAGCGACTGTTGAAAACCTTCCGGCCCCATGTCGCCCCACCAGTCCATGTAACCGGGATGCCAGCCCTCCAGCGCCTTCAGCACCTGGCGGTCTTCGCTGAGATTCACGTTGTTAGGGATTTTGGTCGAGTAGTCGACATTCATGTAATTCATTGGGGCCTCCCGTGTTTGGGGGTGTTTGGCGAATAGCGAATGGCGAGTAGCGAATGGGAAGAAGGGCAACTATTCGCCACTCCCTATTCGCTATTCGCCCCCTTAGACTCTCGTCATATCGAATTGCGCCTTCTGGCCGGTGCCGTAGCGGCGCAGCGCGCCTTCTTCGCCGACCGCGTTGGGGCGCTGGAAGATCCAGTTCTGCCACGCCGTGAGGCGCGAGAAGATTTTCGATTCCATGGTTTCGGGGCCAACGAAGCGCAGATTCGCTTCCATGCCGGTGAGACCGTCGGGCGAGAAGGAGGTGCGCTCTTCCAGGAACACCCGCACCTCGTCGTCCCAATCGATGTCGTCGAGCGCGAAGGTGACCAGGCCGAGCTCTTCGGCTTCCTCAGCGTCGAGCGTGGTGCCGATGGTGGCTTCCGCGCGTTCCAGATCGGACGGATCGGCCTGGAAGCGCGATTGCAGGCGGGTCAGGCCGTGGCTCATCGGGTAGGGGCCGAAATTCAGCGCGGTGAGCTGGATCGCCGGTGGCGGCCGGTTGTCGCCCTGGCGCGAGCCGATCAGCATGTAGGAACGGTCGGCGGCAAACACGAGTTCGGCGAGCGTGCCAGCAAAGCAGGAGCCGGGCTCGACCAGCGTCACCAGCGTGCGCGAGGTAACGTCGATGCGCTTCAAGACACGCTTCCAGTAATGCCTGATCTCGTTGACCAGCCAGTGCGCCTTGTTGGCTTCGAGGAAGGCGTCGCAAGCGACCACATTGGCGGGGTCGCCGTGCGACTTGAACACCAGCATCGCGATTTCGAGTTCGTTGATACGCAAGTGAAGGATTGCATCATCGAGCTCGCGCGCCACCTGGAGCGGCCAGAACGACGCGCCCTGCCCGATCAGGCCGTCGATATCATCAGGCGGCGCCGCCTCCGGCGCCTTGATCGAAATGGTCGCAATGCGCGCCGCGCGGTCGATGTCGACGCTGACAAAACCGTAGCGGATGCCGGCCTCGTCGATGGTGCGGTTGAGCGGCGCAAGCGTGATGCCCTTGCCACTGCCGTTGCGCTTCGAGCTGGCGGCGAATTCCTTGGCGCGCTCGGCGACCTTGGCCTCGAGCTTGCTGTTCGGCGCGATTTCATCGACCAGCCGCCAGGCGACGGCGCGCTTGCCTTTAATTCCTTCCTCGATGGTGCAGAAGAAGTCGGCATGGTCGCGGCGCACCTTGCGCTTGTCGACCACGCGCGTCAGACCGCCGGTGCCCGGCAACACCGCTAGCAGCGGCACTTCCGGCAGCGCCACGGCAGCGGCGCCGTCATCGGCCATCACGATGTGATCGGTCGCGAGCGCCAGCTCATAGCCGCCGCCGGCCGCGGTGCCGTTGACGACGGTGATGAAGCGCTGCCCGGAATTTTCCGATGAATCTTCCAGTCCGTTGCGGGTCTCGTTGGTGAATTTGCAGAAATTGACCTTGTGGGCGTGGGTCGCCCCCGCCAGCATGCGGATATTGGCGCCGGCGCAGAACACGCGGTTCTTGCCGGAACGCATCACCACCACTTTCACTTCAGGATGTTCGAAGCGCAGCCGCTGCACGGCGTCGGCCAGCTCGATGTCGACGCCGAGATCGTAGGAATTCAGCTTGAGCTGATAGCCCTCGAACAGGCCGGCATTCTCGTCGACGTCCATGGTGAGGGTTGCGACCTCGCCCTCCACCGCCAGCTTCCAGTGACGGTAGCGCGACGGATCGGTTTGAAAATCGATGTATTTCGCTCCCCCCGCAAGGACGCGATCTTCACCGGCCATGAGCCACCCTCTGTCGTTTTCTCAGGATTTGCTTGGTTCGTTGTATGCACAATAGTGCAGGTTTTGGATTGAGTCTAGCCGAAAGCGCCGGAACATGCATTTTGTTTCATATTCGGCCAGCGACCGCAAAGGCGATCGAATCGGCCTTAGCGAGCTGCGGCTGCGCCAGCTTGGCTTTGATGAGGCCGCCAGGGCGGCAACCGGAAAGCTGTCGGCAAAGCCGGCGCCGCCGACATTGCGCATGCCGAGCGCCTTGAGTTCGCCGAGCGCTTCACCGAATAGCCGGACCGCGACGTGCGGCTTTTGCATGCGCAGCCGCAGATTGGCGGTCGTTACCAGGATGCAGGCGCGCAGCAAAATCCGCTCGCGACCGCCCTGCGGCGCCGCCGCCCATACCGCTTCCAGGATCTCCTGTGATTCCCAGAAATAGCCGTGGTCGTTGAGCGCCATGCCGTAGCGCAGCGCCGGATGGCGCGCCGGCACGTAGCCCTGGAAGCGTGCCGGCACCAGCGCTGCGATCTGTGCCAGCGTTTCGTAATCGGCGGCGGCTTCCTTGGACTGGCCGGGCACATAAGCCCATCGCGGCAGCGGCAGATGACCGATGCCTGAGGACGGCGCAGTCATCGCAACAGCGCCTCGGCAAGCGCAAGAGAAAATGCGTTAAGCGGCCCGTCCCTGCGAGCCGCTACCTGTGTGCAACACCGCCTTTGCGAAATCCGAAATCGCATCGAGCGTCGCCTCCGGCGCTTCGCGATGCGGCTGATGTCCCGCGCCCAGAATCACAGTCACATCGACCGGACAATAGCATTCTTCCCGAGCGATCTCGACCTGGCGCATGGTCCCATACTGATCGTCCACACCTTGCAGGATCGCGATCGGCACGCGGATATAGGCGAGGTATTCCGAAATATCCCAGTTGCGGAAATTAGGATCGAGCCATGCGCCGTTCCAGCCATAGAAGGCGTTGTCGACGTCCTTGTGCCAGCGTGAAAGCTTGCCCTTCAGGTTCGTGGTCTCGTAGGCGGTCCGGATATTCGCAATCGACGCCACCGAAATATCCTCGACGATGAAATGCGGGGCGATCAGCGCGAGGCCCTGCACGCGGTGATCCTGATGCGAGCCCGTATAGATCGACGCGATCGAGGCGCCATCTGAATGGCCGAGCAGCAGGCCACGGCGAAAGCCGATCTTGTCGAGCAGTTTTGGCAACACGTCGAGCGCCTCGACGTGCATGTAGTCGAGCGGCCGCGGCAGCTTTACCGGCGTCGATGCGCCATAGCCCGCGCGCGAATAGACGAACACGCTCGCGCCGGTCGCGGCCTGCAGCTTATCCGGAAAGTCGCCCCACAGGCCGGTCGAGCCGAGCCCCTCATGCAGCATTACGATAACAGGCGCGTGCTCGGGCGACGGACCGATCATGCGGTATTCGAGATGGGAGGCGCCGACCGTGAGGAAGCCTGATGGGGTTAGGGTTGTCATTGTAACCGCTCCCCTCACAACACGGCGCGGTGAGCTCCCTCCCCCCTTGCGGGGGAGGGTTGGGGAGAGGGGTAAGCCACACACACCGCCGTTGCCGCCACCCCTCTCCCTAGCCCTCCCCCGCAAGGGGGGAGGGAACGATCGAGTACGTGGCAACGACACGGTACTTCAACCGTCACGATTCGCTCTCTAATCAACGCACCCATCATGCCTTCGCCGTCTCACCATCCCGCAGCTTGAACCGTTGAATCTTCCCCGTCGCCGTTTTCGGCAGGCTATCCACCACGTCGATCCAGCGCGGATATTTCCATGGCCCGATCTTCTGCTTGACGTGTTCCTTCAACGCTTCATGCAGATCATCCGTCTTGGCGCCGGCGCGCAGCACGACGAAGGCTTTCGGCTTCAACAATCCTTCGGGATCGGCTTCGGGCACGACGGCGGCCTCGAGCACGGCCGGATGGGTGATCAGCGCGCTCTCGACCTCGAACGGCGAAACCCAGATGCCCGAAACCTTGAACATGTCGTCGCTTCGGCCGCAGAACGTATAACGGCCGTCTGCGTCGCGAGTGTATTTGTCCCCGGTGCGGGTCCAGTGGCCTTCGAAGGTCGCACGGCTCTTGGCGCGCTGATTCCAATAGCCTTCGGCGGCTGAGGGCGCTTCCACCAATAGCTCTCCGACCTCGCCATCGGCCACGTCATCGCCCGCCTCGTTCACCAGCCGCACCTTGTAGCCGGGCACCGGACGGCCGGATGAGCCGTATTTGACGTCGCCCGGCGCGTTCGAGAGGAAGATGTGCAACAGCTCGGTCGAGCCGACGCCGTCGAGAATGTCGACGCCGAAGCGCGCCTTCCAGGCATTGCCGACAGATTCGGGCAGCGCCTCGCCCGCGGACGTGCAGATGCGCAAGCGCGTGCCGGCGCGCTCGTTCTTCGTTGTTTCGTCATTGAGCATCGAAGCAAACAGCGTCGGCACGCCGTAGAAGATGGTCGGGTTGTACTTGTTCAGCAACTCGAACATGCGTGCTGGCGTCGGCCGGTCGGCATTGAGCACGGTGCTGGCGCCGACCGACATCGGGAATGTAAGCGCATTGCCGAGCCCGTAGGCGAAGAACAGCTTTGCCGCGGAAAGGCAGACGTCGTCTTCCCTGATGCCGAGGACCTGCTTCGCATAGGTTTCCGCCGTGGCCTGCAGGTTGGAATGCAGATGCCGCACGCCCTTGGGCATGCCGGTCGAGCCTGACGAATAGAGCCAGAATGCCGGCTCCTCGGCATGGGTTTCCACGGTTGGGAAAGAATCGCCCTCCTTCGCCAACTCTTCGGAAAGCAGTTTATGGCCGAACGAATTCTTGCCGGAGACCACGACACATTCGAGATCCGGCATGCGGCCGACAATGTCTTTCACCGTCGGGTACAGCGCCTCTGAGACGAACAGCACCCGCGCGCGGCTGTCGGCCAGCACATAAGCATACTGTTCCGACGTCAGCAGCGTATTGAGCGGCACCGGCACGACGCCAGCGCGGATCGCGCCGAGGAACACCGCAGGAAAGTCCACGGTGTCGAGCATGATCATTGCCACGCGCTCTTCGCGGCGGACGCCGAGCCGGCGCAGCATGTTGGCAACGCGGCGAGTCTGCCGCTGCAGCTCGCCATAGGTGAGTTCGGTGACCGTGTCGGTGAAGGCGAGCTTGGCGCCGCGCCCCTCCTCGACATTGCGGTCGAGCAGCCAGGTCACCGCATTGTACGAACCGGACGTGCCGCTCACGACGCTTCTCCCCTGAGTTTTTAAGAATTATAATTCATACAAAGACACCGGCTACGCTTGCTGTCAATCCTCATCGGCATTATGTTTCCGAAATCCGTTCACCCCGACGCAATGCCGAACGAGGGAAATGACCGAGGCCAGCGACCCCGAATCCGGCTTTCTCGAGCAGCTTGGCCAGCGTGTGCGCACCATGCGCGCCCTTCGCGGCATGTCGCGAAAAGTGCTCGCAAAAGTTTCTGGAATTTCGGAGCGCTATATCGCGCAGCTCGAAAGCGGCAAGGGCAACGTCTCGATCGTGCTGCTGCGACGCGTGTCGAACGCGATGGGCGCGCATCTCGAAGATCTCATTCCCTCGGCTGAGCCCGCGCCTGATTGGGCCGTGATCCGCGATCTCTTGCGCAAGGCAACGCCGGCGCAGATTGCGCAGGCCAAGGATGCGCTGGCCGGCGGCGGCCTATCGGCGCAGCGGCGGATTTCCTTCGCCGGCATCGCCCTGATCGGCCTGCGCGGCGCCGGCAAATCCACCCTCGGCAGGATGCTGGCGAAGAAGATCGGCTGGAAATTCGTCGAGCTCAACAAGGAGGTCGAGGCGCAGAACGGCTTGTCCGTCGCCGAGATCATCGCGCTCTACGGCCAGGAAGGTTTTAGGCGCATGGAGCAGGCGGCACTGACGCAGTTGCTGGCGCGCAAGGAATTGATGGTGCTGGCGACCGGCGGCGGCATCGTCTCCGAGCCGTTGACCTTCGACCTGATCCTATCGTCGTTCTACACCATCTGGCTCAAGGCCGAGCCGGAAGAGCACATGGCGCGCGTCCGCCGCCAGGGCGATTTGCGCCCGATGGCCGACGATCGCTCGGCAATGGCGGAATTGCGCAACATCCTGGTCAGCCGCGAACCGCTCTATGCGCGGGCATCAGCCGTGGTCGACACCGCAGGCCTCTCCGTCGACGCGGCGGCGGCGCGGCTGAGCGACGCGGTCGCACCGGTGCTGCATGACAAGCACGCGTTCGGCCTGCGCAGCGCGGCATCCTGATCGCTTCGACGAAAGCGCCATTCGTAAACGGCTGTTTCGGCCAAGCCGAAGGTACGCGCTCGACGGTTGCGTCCGACGGTAAGCGCGACCGTTAACCACCGCACAAGCTTCATGCGAGCGACGGCTGTAATACACGCTGAAGGAGTGTTACTAAAGCGTTAATCGCATGGAGGACAATCATGCTGGAGCGCCGTCAACACCAAAGAGCCCGCGTCTATTACGGCGGGATGGTCGCATTCAACGCGCGCAATTCGACGCTTGCCTGTGTCGTGCGCAATTTCAGCGGGCGCGGGGCGAAGATCGAATTCAAGGAGTCGGCCACCATCCCCGACCGGATCGATTTCGAAATCAAGCGCAGGGGCCTCTCGTGCCTGGCCCGCCTCGTCTGGCGCGACCACAACGCGGCCGGGCTGGCGTTTTCAGATGTAGAAGAGACGGGCGACGTCATTCCGCTGGAATGGGCACGCAAGCTGCGCGCGACCGAACGGGCCAACCGGCGGCTGCAGTCGCGTCTCGATCAGCTTCTGTCCGAGCTTTAGAACGCGATCTCATGAGCAGCGTTGAAGACGAAGACGACGCCATCCTTGCCGTCGCCCGGGCACCGAAGGTGCGGCGACGCCGCCTGCGCACGATCCTTCTGGCGGTGTTCACCGCGCAATACACGCTCGTCGCCATGGCCGTCAGCCTCTCGGTTGCGGCCATCTTGCACTATGTGGTGACGCCGAAGGTCGTCGCCCAGTTCGAGGCGATCGCCGCGGCGTTCAAGCATTAAGCGGACGATCGCGTGCAGTTCGCGAGAGCTAATACCGTGCGGTCACACCAGCAGCGACTTCACCGACGCCGCCGCCTTGCGCAGGCGCGGCAGAAATTTCTCGACCATCTCTTCCGCGGACACGCGGTCGACATGCGCGCCCATGTTGATGGCGGCGATGATCGCGCCGTCGTAGCGGCGGACCGGCACCGAGACCGAACGGAAACCCGGCTCGGCTTCGCGATCGACCAGCGAATAGCCTTGCGCGCGATCGGCGACGATCGTCTTCAGGAGCCGCTTCTTGTCGGTGATGGTGAACGGTGTCAGCGGCGCAAGCTCCATCCGGTCGAGCGCGGCGGCCACTTCGTCATCGGCCAGCCGCGACAGCAGGACACGGCCGACCGAGGTGCAAAACGCCGGCAGCCGGTAGCCGATATCGATGCCTGACGAGAAAATTCGCGTCGGGCTGGCGCGCGCGATGAAGACGACGTCGTTGCCGTCGAGGATCGCCATCGACGAGATCTCCTGCGCCTCAGCCGACAATCGATCAAGCGCCGGCTGCAGCACCGAGACAACATGGTTGGAGGCGAGATAGCTTGACGCCAGCACCAGCACGCGCGGCGTCAGGCGGAACAGCTTCCCGTCGGTGGCGACAAAGCCGGCGCGTTCGAGCGTGAAAAGAATGCGCCGCGCGGTGGCGCGCGGCAGCTCAGCCGCCTTGGCGAGATCGCTCAGCGTCATCGGCTGCCGGCTGCCGCCAAATATTTCGAGCACGCGCAGGCCGCGATCGAGGCTTTCGATGAAATCGGTCGCGCCGCGGTTGTCAGCGTCCGCCGCGCGCTTAAGCTTGGGCATTGCCGCCTCCATAATCCGCTTGCCTCACGCCAAGCTTACGTTAAAATCGCACAAAAGTTCAATAGGCGAACAAATCCAGCTAGCGGAGATCCTCGCCATGATGAGCCAGGAAGCGAACGACCTGATCACCCGCACCGGCCGCAAGGACCCGTGCGGCAAGCTGATGCGGATGTACTGGCAGCCGGCGGCGCTGGTCGACGAGCTGCAGGGATCGAAGCCGGTTCGCCCGGTCAAACTGCTCGGCGAAAACCTCGTGCTGTTTCGCGACGAGCAAGGCCGCTACGGTCTGATCGATCGCCATTGCGCGCATCGCGGCGCCGACCTCGCGTTCGGACGGCTGGAGAATGGCGGGCTACGCTGCGCCTTCCACGGCTGGCTGTTCGATGTCTCCGGCCAATGCCTGGAGACGCCGGCCGAGCCGAAGGACTCAAAGCTCTGCCAGGGCATCAAGCAGCGCTCCTACCCCGTGGTCGAGAAGAGCGGCATCCTCTGGGCCTATCTCGGCGAAGGCGAACCGCCGGCATTTCCGGAGATCGACTGTTTTGTGGCGCCCGACAGCCATACCTTTGCGTTCAAGGGTCACATCAACTGCAACTGGCTGCAGGCGCTGGAAGTCGGCATCGATCCGGCGCACGCCTCCTTCCTGCACCGCTTCTTCGAGGACGAAGATACTTCCACCGCCTACGGCAAGCAGTTCCGCGGCGCGTCCGCCGGCAGCGACATGCCGATGACGAAGATTTTGCGCGAATACGAGAACCCGATCATCAATGTCGAACATACCGAATATGGCCTGCGCCTGATCGCGCTGCGCGAGCTCGACGAAGAACGCACCCATGTGCGCGTCACCAACCAGCTTTTCCCGCACGGCTTCGTCATCCCGATGAGCACGGAGATGACGATCACGCAGTGGCACGTGCCGATCGATGACGAGAACTGTTACTGGTACGCGATCTTCACCTCTTACACGGCGCCGGTCGACAAGAAGAAGATGCGCGACCAGCGCCTCGAACTGTACGAGTTGCCGGACTACAAGTCGCGCAAGAACAAGAGCAACGATTACGGCTTCGATCCGCACGAACAGGCGACCGCGACCTATACCGGCATGGGGACCGACATCAACGTCCACGATCAGTGGGCGGTGGAGTCGATGGGCCCGATCCAGGACCGCACCAACGAGCATTTGGGACAATCGGACAAGGCGATCGTGCAGTATCGCCGCCTGCTGCGGCAGGAGATCGAGAAGGCGGTCGGCGGCGAGAAGCCGATGCTGTTCCTCGACGCGGCGCATGCGCGCTCGATCCAGGGCCCTGCCACGATGGACGGCATCGGGCCCACGCAGGGCTGGGAAATCTACTGGATGGAAATCGACGTCAAGCGCCGCCGGGGCGCGCCTTGGGCGGCGCCGGTGCCGACCGAGATTGCCGGCAAGGTACCCCACCTAACGGCGGCGGAGTGATTTAGCACCGTCATTCCGGGGCGGCTCGCAGAGCCGAACCCGGGATCTCGAGATTCCGGGTTCGATGCTGCGCATCGCCCCGGAATGACGGAAGATGGGGGATAGACGTTGAGTTTTGTCGAACGTCACGGGCTGTGGTCGAAAGAGCAGCAGGAGGCCGCGAGCCGCCTGCGCGGGATCATCGAGGAAAAAAACCTCGAAGTCATCCGTCTCTCATTCCCCGACCAGCACGGCATCCTCCGCGGCAAGACGCTGGTCGCGAGCGAAGCGATCGCCTCGCTGGAAAGCGGCTGCTCCATCACCACGACCATGCTCGCCAAGGACACCTCGCACAAGACGGTGTTTCCGGTGTTCACGGCCGGCGGCGGGTTCGGCATGAAGGAGATGGAAGGCGCCGCCGATGTCCTGATGATCGCAGACCCCACCACGTTTCGCGTGCTGCCGTGGGCGCCGACCACCGGCTGGCTGCTGTGCGATCTCTATTTCAACGATGGCCGTCCGGTGCCGTTTGCGACGCGGCATCTCTATCGCAAGGTGATCGATCAGCTCGGACAGCGCGGCTATGATTTCGTTGCTGGGCTCGAAGTCGAATTCCATCTCTTCAAGCTCGACGACGCGCATATGGCGCCGGAGGATGCCGGACAGCCGGGTCGGTCGCCTTCCGTCAGCCTGCTGTCGCACGGTTACCAGTATCTCACCGAGCAGCGCTACGACCAGATGGAGCCGGCGCTGGAGATCATCCGCCGCGACGTGCTGGCGCTCGGCCTTTCCTTGCGATCGGTCGAGGTCGAGTTCGGCCCGAGCCAGTGCGAGTTCACTTTCGCGCCGACCAAAGGCCTCGCGCCCGCCGATAACATGGTGCTGTTCCGCTCGGCGGTGAAGCAAATCGCGCGCCGCCACGGCTATCACGCGACCTTCATGTGCCGGCCTAAACTGCCCAATGTCTTCGCCTCCGGCTGGCACCTGCATCAATCGCTGGTGTCACGCGCGAGCGGCGAGAATGCGTTCATGGCCGGCGACAAGGACGAGGTGCTGAGCCCGTTTGGACGCGCCTATCTCGCGGGGCTCCTGGAGCACGCCCGCGCGTCCACGGTATTCACGACGCCGACCATCAACGGCTACAAGCGCTACCGCTCCTATTCGCTCGCGCCGGATCGCGCAATCTGGGGCCGCGACAACCGCGGCGTCATGATCCGCGTGCTCGGCAGTCCGGGCGATGCGGCCACCCGGCTGGAAAACCGCATCGGCGAGCCCGCGGCGAACCCGTATCTTTACATGGCCTCGCAGATTCTCTCAGGCCTTGATGGCGTCGACCGCAAGCTCGATCCGGGGCCGTCAGCGGACACGCCGTACGAGACCAAGGCGGCGCTGTTGCCGAAGAGTTTGCGCGAGGCGGTGTTCGCGCTGCAGGACGATCCGTTTTTCCGGCAGGCGCTGGGGGCGGAGTTCGTGGACTATTACGTCCACATCAAGAACGCGGAGATCGAACGGTTTCAGGCCGAGGTGTCCGACTGGGAGCATCGCGAATATTTCGAGATGTTTTGAAGGGGCGCACGCCTCTCCGCCGTCATTCCGGGATGGTCCGAAGGACCAGACCCGGAATCTCGAGATTCTCCGATGCGCAATTGCGCATCATAGTTCGATGCTGGCGCATCGCCCCGGAATGACGTCCCCCCTCAAATCCCCAGATACCGGTGCTGCAGGTCCGGCTCGGCAATCAACTGCTCTGATGTCCCTGTCCACACCGTCCGCCCGCGCTCGATGATGTAGTGGCGATCGGCGATGCGGGAGAGGTTGGCGACGTTCTTGTCGATGACGAGCACGGATTGGCCGCGGCCCTTCAGCATCGACAGGCAGTTCCAGATTTCCTCGCGGATCAGCGGTGCGAGACCTTCGGTGGCTTCGTCGAGGATCAAAAGCTTCGGGTTGGTCATCAGCGCGCGGCCGATCGCCAGCATCTGCTGCTCGCCGCCCGACAAGGTCACGCCCATGTTGTTGCCGCGCTCGGCAAGCCGCGGAAACAGCGCGTGGATCTTGTCGATGGTCCAGGGATCGGGATTGCCTGAGCGGTTGCCCGAAGCCGCCACCAGATTCTCGTAGACCGTCAGGTTCGGAAAAATCTGGCGGCCTTCCGGCACCAGGCCGATGCCGAGTTTTGCTATTCTGTAGGACGGCAGGCTGCGCACCTGCTCACCCGCGAAGCGGATCGTGCCCGCGCGAGCCGGCGTCATGCCCATGATGGAGCGGATAGTCGTGGTCTTGCCCATGCCGTTGCGGCCCATCAGAGCGACCATCTCGCCCGACTTTACCTTCAGCGACAGGCCGAACAGCACCTGGCTGAGGCCGTAGCAGGTCTCGATGCCTTCAACTTCGAGCAGGGTTTCGGCGGTTCTCGATTCAGCCATGGCTAACCACCACATGCTGGTCGCCGAGATAGGCGCGCTTGACTTCCTCATTGTTGCGGATGGCGTCTGGATCGCCCGAGGCGATCACGCGGCCATAAACCAGCACCGTGATGCGGTCGGCCAGCGCGAACACCGCTTCCATGTCGTGCTCGACCAGCACGATGGTGACTTCCTTCCGCAATTCCTTGAGCAGCGCCACCATGCGCGCGGATTCGGTGACGCCGAGGCCGGCCATCGGCTCGTCGAGCAGCAGCAATTGCGGCTTGGTGGCGAGCGCCACCGCCAACTCGAGCTCGCGCTGTTCGCCGTGGCTCAATTCCGACACTAGCACGTCGGCGCGTCTGGCGAGCCCTACCCGCGCGAGCGCCGCCTGCGCCGCGTCGCGCAGATGCCTCTCCTTGCGCGCCGAGCCCCAGAAGCGGAACGAGTGGCCGTCATGCGCTTGCGCCGCCAGCGCGACGTTATCGGCTGCGGTAAAATCCGGCAGCAGGCAGGTGATCTGGAACGAGCGCGCCAGGCCAAGCCGGCTGCGCTGATAGGACGGCAGCCGCGAGATCTCGCGGCCGGCGAAGTGAATGGTGCCGGAATTCGGCATCAACTGTCCGGTCAACTGGCTGATCAGCGTGGTCTTGCCGGCGCCGTTGGGACCGATGATGGCATGCAGTTCGCCCGGCACGACATCGAGCGACAGATTGTCGGTGGCTTTGATGCCACCAAAACTTCGGACCAGGTTTTCTACACGGAGCAGAGGATCAGCCACGGCTCAACCTCCCGAGCAGGCCCATGATGCCGCCGCGCGCGAACAGCACGATCAGCAGCAATAGCGGGCCCATGATCAGCGCCCAATATTCGGTGAATTGCGACAGGACTTCTTCCAGCAGGAGGAACACGATGGTGCCCAGGACGGGACCGAACAGCGAGCCCATGCCGCCGAACACCACCATCACCATGAGTTCGCCGGAGCGGGTCCAGTACATCCCAGCCGGGCTGATGAAATCGGTGTTGTTGGCGAGCAGCGCCCCGGCGAGGCCGCAGATCGTACCGGAGATGACGAAGCAGACCAGCCGATAGCGGTTAGCGTGAAAGCCGATCGCCTGCATGCGCTGCTCGTTGGAACGGACGCCCTGCACCACCATGCCAAACCGGGAATTGATGATGCGCCAGATCAGATAGACGCCGCCGAACAGGCAGGCGAGGCAGAGGTAGTAGAACTGCACGCGGTTCGACAGGTCGATCAGGCCGCCGAAAGTGCTGCGCTTGTAGATGGTGAGGCCGTCATCTCCACCATAGCGAGAAAGACCCGAGGCGATGTAATAGGCCATCTGCGCGAAGGCGAGCGTGATCATGATGAAATAGACGCCGCGCGTGCGCAGGCTGAGCGCACCGATCACCAGCGCATAAAGCGCCGACAGCGCCAGCGCGACCGGCCACTGGATGAAGCCGGAGCCGATGCCTTCGTGGGCGAGGATGCCCACCGCGTAACCGCCAATGCCGAGATAGGCGGCGTGGCCAAAGCTCATCATGCCGCCATAGCCCATGATGAGATTGAGGCTCGCGGCAGCCAACGCGAAGATGACGATGCGGGTGAACAGCGTCAGGATGAAGATGTTGCCGGTCAGCGCCGAATAGGCCGGCAGCAAGGTGAGGCCAAGCGCGACGAGCGCCACGATGACGTTGCGGGCGTTGATGTGAGATTTCATCGCTTGGCAGCCGGAAACAGCCCCTCCGGCCGCACGACGAGGACGATGGCCATCAGGAGATAGATCAGCATCGATGACAATGCGGGTGCGGCGGTGGAAGCGGCGGCGGAACTCAGCACGGTGCGCAGGAGATCGGGCAGGAAGGCGCGGCCGAGCGTATCGATCATGCCGACGAAGATCGCGGCCATGAAGGCGCCGCGGATCGAGCCGATGCCGCCGATCACGATGATAACGAAAGCGAGGATGAGGATGTTCTCGCCCATGCCGATCTGCACGGTCAGGATCGGCGCCTGCATCAGACCGGCAAGGCCTGCGAGCGCCGCGCCAAGTCCGAACACCAGCGTGAACAGCAGCTTGATGTTGATGCCGAGCGCGCCGATCATTTCACGGTTGGAGGCGCCGGCGCGGATCAGCATGCCGATTTTGGTCCGCATCACCACGATATAGAGCAATGCCGCGACCGCCAGCGCGACCACGATGATCGAGAGACGGTAGGCCGGATAGAACACGCCGGGGACGATCTGCACCGGCACGGTCAGCCAGGGCGGAAGCGGCAGCGACAGGCCGGCAGGGCCCCAGATCAGCCGCACCGCGTCGTTGAAGAACAGGATCAGCCCGAAGGTCGCCAGCACCTGATCGAGATGGTCGCGGCCGTAGAGATGTCTCAGTGCGATGAATTCGAGCGCGATGCCCAGTAGCAGCGTGGCGCCGAGCGCGAGCAGCACGCCAAGCACAAAACTGTTCGTCCAGGCGACAAAGGTCGCCGCGAAATAGGCGCCCATCATGTAGAGCGAGCCGTGCGCCAGATTGACGAAGTCCATGATGCCGAACACCAGCGTCAAGCCGGCCGCCAGCAGGAACAGCAACAGGCCGAACTGCAGGCCGTTCAGCGATTGTTCAACGAGGACGAGCATGAACCTAAAACTCTAGACCTAGAGCGTGATGACGCGTCATCCCGCTCTATTTTTCTATTTTGGGCATGATCTTTTCGGAAAACCGGATCCCACTTTTCCGGATCATGCCCTAACAAAACAGCGGCAGCACATCTGCGCCGCCGCCATTTTTCTTGTGGGGCGGATGATCTGTCGTTAACCGCCCTCGGGTCAAGCCCGAGGGCGCGCTCCGGCGATCATGCACCGACCATGCCAACAATCACTTCTTCATCGGACATTTGTCGTGGAAGCGATCCTGGTCGTCCTTGACGATGGTCGCCACCGTCTTCAGCGAGAGCTGGCCGTCGGCGTCCTTGACCACGTCCTGCAGGTAGAAATTCTGGATCGGAATGTGGTTGTTGCCGTATTTGAACGGGCCGCGCACGGACTTGAAGTTGGCCTTCTCCATCTCGGCCTTCATCTCGTCCTTCTTCGAGGTATCGCCTTTCACCGCAACCACCGCGCTGTTGACCAGGTTCGCGGCGTCATAGGACTGCGCGCCGTAGAAGGTCGGGCGCAGGCCGGTGTACTTCTTGCGGTAGTCCTCGACGAACTTCTTGTTCTCGGGGAACGGCAAGTCGTTGACCCACTGCTGCGCGCCGGGCACGCCGATTGCGTTTTCCTTCTGCAGCGGCAGCGACAATTCGTCGATCGTGAACGCAGTATAGAGCGGGATCTGCCCCTTGAGGCCCGCCTGGGCGTATTGATTGAGGAACTGCACACCGGCCGCGCCCGGATAGAATACGAAGATCGACTCGGCCTTGGAATTCTTCGCCTTGGTGAGCTCGGCGGAGAAGTCGAGCTGGCTCGGCCACACCGTATATTCCTCGCCTACGACCTGGCCCTTGAAGGTGCTTTTGACGCCGGCCAGCATGTCCTTGCCGGCGGCGTAGTTCGGGCCGATCAGGAACACTGATTTCACGCCCTTCTGGTTCATGTAGGTGCCGACCGCCTGCGGGGTCTGGTCGTTCTGCCAGGAGGTCGAGAACACGTAAGGCGAACAGAGCTCGCCGGCGAGCTGTGAGGGACCGGCATTCGACGTGATCAGGAAGGTCTTGCTGTCGACCGCGGTCTTCAGCGAGGCCAGCAGCACGTTCGACCAGATGTAGCCGACGACGAAATCGACCTTGTCGGACTGGATCAGCTTCTCGGTCTTCTGCTTGCCGACGTCAGGCTTCTGGCCGTCGTCTTCATAGATCACCTCGACCGGCTTGCCGCCCATCTTGCGGCCGAGATGGTCGAGCGCCAGCTCGAACGAGTTGCGCATGTCGTTGCCGATCACAGCGGTCGGGCCGCTGAAGGTCGAGATAAAGCCGATTTTGATGGTGTCGCCAGCGAGCGCGGGCTGCGCCAGCGCTAGGATTGTTGCGCCCGCCAGCCAGAATGCCTTTTTCATAATCACTCCCCTCCTGTTTATCACTCAAAACCCGGTCAACCGGGCGACCGGCAACGCTTGCTCCGCGCGCCTCTTATCTGTGAGGTATTTTGTGCGCGAAATCGCCGGTCAGCGGCAAGCATGAACCCAAGGCTCCGGTTAGAACCTTCGGCGCATGCTTAAGCCACCTGCACCATAATTCGTGGACGGCGGGGATGGCAAGAAATATAATGCCGGTTGCCCGGACGGACCAAGGGACCGGCTGGGGGCTACCTGACATTTTCAATCTCCCCCTCGCTTCCATCCATGAAAGGCTCGAGATCAATATCGAGGACGCCCGGCAGCGCCGCCTCACAAATCATTTTAGGCTTAAAACAATTTTTCGCAAGGGTGGAATCGCGTATTCCCACCTTCACCGTCCAGAAGCGCTCTTTCAGATCAGGTATTCAGCGCCATCGATGACGTAAGGCGCGTGGCGGAAATCCCGGATGGTCGCGACCTTGCCGGCCGACCAGCCCAGCAGAACGAAATATTTCGGCTTGGCATCGCCTTGGTTGGGATCAAACACCAGGATGGCGGGACGCCCCTCCACCAGGCCCGGCACCAGGTGCCAGTCGCTCACCTTGTCGTAGTTGCCGAAATAGCGGGACACTTCGGCCTTGCCACGCAAGTGAGTTCTGCTGACGAGATCGAGCCTGACATCGTCTGTAATCATGGCGCGGATGGCGTCAAAGTCGCGCGCGTTGAAATGGGCGACATAAGCGCCGAGCCGCTCGCGATCGGCGTCGGATAGTTTTTGCTGCGGCGCGTCGTCCGGCTCGCTGGCGATTTCCCGCAATTGCGCGCGGCCGCGATGCAGCGCGGCCTTGGCGGCGGGCATGCTGCAATCCATTACCTCGCAGATTTCCTTCAGCGAGCAGCCGAGCACGTCCATCAGGATCACGCTCGCACGCTGTGGTACCGGCAACCGCATGAAGGTGCGCAAGGAGGTCGCGGCGATCTGGCGGCTTGCCACGGCATCGAGCTGGTCAACGATCATGTCCACCTCCGCTGGTCCCCGGAGCGCCTCTCGGCGCTTGCGCCGGCGCAGGAAATCCAGCGCGGTGTTGTGCGCAATGCGAAACAGCCAGCCTTCGGGATTGCCGAGCGTGCCGGCGGAGGCATGCGCCTCCACCGCCTTGATCATGGCATCCTGCAGCACGTCCTCGCCGTCGATGACGGAGCCCACCATGCGCGCGCAATAGCGATGCAGCCTTGGGCGCATCGCCACCAGCAGGCGCTCGATGTCGAACGCGGCGGACGTCTCGGGACCCACTGTCATTCAGACTCCGGCAAGCGCGTTCTCGGTCTCGCGCAACATGCGATAATTGCCGACGACGGTCACGCCTTTCGGTAGCGGCAGTTCGGCGCAACGCTCGCGAATGCCGTTCTGGAACGCCTGAAACGCCGCCAGTTTCGGTAACGCGCTGGAGCCGTCATCGGCTGCGGTCTCGACGAAATGGATGAACGTATCATCCTCCAGCCGCAGCGACAGATAGCGAAAGCCCTCCGGCTGCGCCGCCTTCAGCTCGGCAAATACCGCCGCGACCAATTCGGCGTTCCTGTCGCTCATTTCCGGCTTGGTTTTGTACCTGATCACGGTTCGTCTCATGGCTTTCTCCTCATTTTGCGGCCATCTCGCCCCCCAGGACGTTTGGGATTGGGCAAAGGATACGGTGGCAGGCAATTTATTTTGCCGTCGTCCCTGCGGAACGCAGGGACCCATAACCACAGAAGGGTATTGTTGAGAACGCTGGAGCGGCCGCACTGCGCCACAACAAAATCCTGTGGTTATGGGTCCCGGCTCCTGATGCGCAATTGCGCATAAGGGCCGGGACGACGGCATCATACGCTTTCGCTATCGACCGATTGACAAAGGCGTATTGGAGCGGAGCCGCAAATGGCTACATAATCCAAGGCGTTGAGACATCTGAAACCGGGGTCGCATTCCCATGACGACAGTGCCGAAAGAACCCCATCACGTCGTGATCGTCGGCGCCGGTTTCGGCGGTCTGGAGACCGCCTTTGGCCTCGCCGGGGCGCCGGTCCGGATCACGCTGATCGACCGCCGCAACCATCATCTGTTCCAGCCGCTGCTCTACCAGGTCGCGACCGCTTCGCTGGCGACGTCGGAAATCGCCTGGCCGATCCGCTATCTGCTGCGCAACCGCCCCGAAGTGACGACGCTGTTTGCCAATGTGAATGGCGTCGATGCCGAGGGAAAGCGCGTGCTGCTCGAAGATGGCGAAACGATCGCCTACGACACGCTGATCCTCGCCACCGGCGCCCGCCACGCTTATTTCGGCCACGATGAATGGGAGCCGTTCGCACCGGGCCTGAAGACGCTGGAGGACGCCACGACGCTGCGGCGGCGCATCCTCGTCGCGTTCGAGCGCGCCGAACGCGAGACCGACCCTGTCAGGCGCGCGGCGCTACTCACCTTCGTCATCATCGGCGCCGGTCCGACCGGCGTCGAAATGGCCGGCACCATCGCCGACCTCGCCAGGGACACACTGCCGCCGGACTTTCGCAACATCGATACCCACAAGACCCGCGTTGTCCTGGTCGAAGCCGGCCCGCGCGTGCTTGCCGGCTTTCCCGAGGACCTCTCGGCCTATGCACAGCGCGCGCTGGAGGAACTCGGCGTTGAGGTGGTGCTGGGGCAGCCTGTCACCGAATGCGCGATCGATGGCGTCGTCTATGCCGGCAAGCGGCTGGAGGCCAGGACCATCGTCTGGGCGGCCGGCGTGCGCGCTTCGCGCGCGGCCGAATGGTTGAATGCGCCCGCCGACCGCGCTTACCGCCTGAAGGTCGAGCCTGATCTGACCGTGCCCGGCCATCCCGATGTGTTTGCCATCGGCGATACCGTGACGATCGCCGGCCCCGACGGCAATCCCGTGCCCGGCATCGCGCCGGCGGCCAAGCAGCAGGGGCGCTATGTGGCGGCGCTGATCAAGGCGCGCCTCTCCGGCGGCACGCTGCCGCCGTTCCGCTACAAGCATGCCGGCAGTCTCGCGCAGATCGGCAAGAAGAAGGCCGTGATTGATTTCGGCCGTATCAAGCTGCGCGGCAATCTCGCCTGGTGGATCTGGGGCATCGCCCACATCTACTTCCTGATCGGCCTGCGCAACCGGCTCAGCGTCGCCTTGAGTTGGCTATGGATTCACGCCCGCGACCAGCGCGCCGCTCGGCTGATCACGCAGGGCTCGAGCAAGGTCACGGGATAAAATCTTCTGTCGCGGTCAGGCTGGCGCTGCGCCGCTTTTGGGTTGACGTCCGTGCCGCACCCGCCATTCTGGTACGACCGCGAGACAATACGCGGGATACAAGGCGGGAGAAGATGATGCAGTGGCCCAAGATCAGTTTGCGCGCGTGCACTTGCCTGGCTTCGCTGATCGCGGCGACCTCCTTAAGCGCCGTCGAGGCAATGGCAGCGAAAATGACCGGGGATCCGGCCGCGACCTGCAGCGATCTTATCCGTCCGACCGACAATGTCGTCCGGGTCGACTCCGCTTCCATGATTGCGCCGACACCGCTCGCGGTCGCCGAAAGAGGACCTACACCGGCGGCGCGGGTCACGCCGGCCAATCCAGAATTCTGCAAGGTGCTCGGCCAGATCGCGCCCTCTGATCCGAATGCGCCCCCGATCAAATTCCAGGTGAATCTCCCGGTCGAGTGGAACGGCCGCTCGCTGCAATATGGCGGCGGGGGTTTCAACGGCGTGCTGATCACCGGCCTTGCCCTGCCGCCCGCGCATCCCTTCGGCGCGCCATCGCCGCTGGCGCAGGGCTTCGTCACCTACGGCACGGATTCCGGCCATGAGACCAAGCCGGGCGAGCCGCCGCAGGTGTTTGCGCTCAACGACGAAGCGTTCGAGAATTTTGCGCATCGCTCCTACAAGCGCGTGCGCGACGCGGCCGTCGCGCTGATGGTGCGCGCCTACGGCAATCCGCCGAAGAAACTGTACTTCATGGGATCATCGGAAGGCGGCCGCGAGGGGCTAACGATGGCGCAGCGGTATCCGGAGGATTTTGACGGCATTTTTGCGCGCGTGCCCGTCATCAACTGGGTCGGGCTGCAGCATGCCGGCACGCGGTCCGGTCTCGCCACAATGGGCGAAGGCTGGATCCGCCCTGCACAGGTCGAACTCGTGGCCAAGGCGGTATTGCAGACCTGCGACAAGGCCGACGGCGCCGAGGATTCGCTCGTGCTCGATCCGGTCGGCTGCAAGGCGAAATTCCAGCCGGAGTCGCTGCGCTGCGCGTCCGGCCAGAGCGGCGACCAATGCCTGACTGACGCCCAGATCACGGCGATCGAGACGCTGCACGCGACCTACAAGTTTCCTTTCACGCTGGAGAACGGCCTTGATGACTATCCGGGCTGGGGTGTGTCGGGCGAAAATACCCCGGCCTTCGGGCCGACCGGCGGCTGGATCTCGTGGTGGCTCGGCAAGGCGGCGCCGGCGCAGCCGCCTGCTCCTGGCAACGGCATCGCCTGGATCTATGGCGCCGGCGGCATTCAATATGTCTTCGCGCGCAACCCGAAGCTCGACGTCACGATGTACAAGCCTGAGGACCACAAGGAGCGCTTGCTTTACGTGTCCAAGCTGATGGATTCGACCAATCCCGATCTCAGCCGGTTCGGTGCGCGCGGCGGCAAGCTCGTGATCCTCGAATACATGGCCGACTATGCCCAAAGTCCCTATGCGGGGATCCGCTACTTCGAAAACGTGCAGCGCACGCTCGGCAAGGAGAAAACGGCGGAGTTCGCCCGTCTCTATACGGCGCCCGGCGTCGATCATGTCGGCTCAGGCGCGCCCGCCAATGTCGACATGCTGGCCGTTCTCGTCGACTGGGTCGAGAATGGCAAGGCGCCCGGCGACCTCGAAGTGATCGAGCAGAAGGTCGAAGCGCCGGCATTCGAAACGCTGCGTTCGCTGCCGCTGTGCCGGTGGCCGGCATGGCCGCATTACAAATCGGGACAGGTCAATCTCGCGGCGAGCTTTCACTGCGCGCCGTGACAGACGCGCGCCAACTCCCTACCCCAGCGCAACCGGCAGGTTGAGCAGGCCACGGAACGCCCATCCGACGACCCGCACCGGCTCGCCCTCGACCAGATGCAGATCAGGAAAGCGCCTGAAGATAGTCGGCAGCGCGACATCGGCCACCATCGCCCGCGATGCCCAGGCGCCGGCGCAAAAATGCGGACCGGCGCCGAAGGCGATGCTCTTGCTGGCGTCGCGCCTGACGTCGAAGCATTCCGGGTTTTCAAAATGCTTCTCGTCGCGATTGGCCGACCCGAACATCAGGAACACGCGCTCGTCGGTTTCGAATTCCACATCGCGAATCCGCCATGGCCGGGCCACGCGGCGCGGCGACATGCCGATCGGCGAAATCCAGCGGGCATATTCTTCGAACGCCTGCAGCCAGGGAATTTCGCCGCCGCGCACGAGTTCAAGCTCATCGGGATGGGTGAGCAGCGCCCATGCCGTCCCCGCAATGGCATCGCGCGGCTCGTTCTGGCCGCCGCTGATCGCGAGCTTGATATTGGCGCGCACGCTATCCATCGGCATATCGGTGGCAAGCATCACGCAGAGCAGGCTAAGATCGGGCTTCTTGCGCAGCACCGGGACCATGTCGTCGATCGCGGCATCGATGCCGGCGGTCGCGGCATGACAGCGTGCCTCCACCGCAGGATCGCCGGCATAGTTGGCGATGCCGTCGATCATCCCTTGCGACCATGCGTTCATGTCCTGGAAACGCATGTTGGTCAGCCCCGTGATCGACTTCAGGCACTCGGCCGAGAATGGCAGGGCGAAATCCCTCACGAAGTCGAGGGCGCCTTTCGGCTCGAGTGCGTCGATGATGCGGTCGGCATGCGCCTGAAACTGCGCCGTCCAGTGCGATTTGACGGTTTTGGGCGAGATCGCGGGAAAGATGGCCTTGCGCTCGACCATATGCGCATCGCCATCCTTGCGCATCATGTTGTGGCCCATCAGCTTGTTCATCAAGCCCTCGGGCTGGTGCGAGCTGAACACGTCGATCTGCTTTTCCGATACGAAAATATCGTCGCGGCTGCAGAGCAGCGTGCTGCCGAGCTGCGGGACAAACGCGATCGGCGCCTCTCGCCGCAGCCTTGCGAGCGTTGGGTAGGGATCCTGCCAGAAAGCGGCAGGTTCGATATCGATGCGGGGCGCAGTGCTCACGATCGGCCTCCGGGTTCGGAAAGGTCGTATGCTAAGCCCTCAAAGGAAAGCCGTCTGTCCCAACGGATTGGGACGGACAGCGCAGGATCGGCGGCGAAAGAACCGCAGATTACCTCAGTTCATGCTGCGCGCCGCAAGCAGGCGCAGCACGATCGCAAACAATTCGTTCTGTGAGGAGATGCCTAGCTTCCCATAGGCGCGCTTGCGATAGGTCAGCGTCGAATGCGGGCTGATGCCGAGGTCGGCGGAAATCGCCTCCGAGCTGAGGCCGGAAACGATGCGCAGGCATACCGCCCGCTCGCGGCCGGTGAGACGCGCGAACGGCGCGCCTGATGCAAACAGCGCTTTGAGCGTGCGGTCCGGATCGTCCGGCGACACCGGCTCGTGCTGGAAATGACGCGCCACTGCGGCGCTGACGGAAGGCGCAACGGTTCGCAACCGCTCGACCTCGTCGCTGGCGAAACGGCCCTGCGACATGGTTCGATAGAAGTTGACATAGAAGCAGGTCTGCCCGACCCAGACCGCAGCCGCCAGCTTGTCGACGATCCCGGAATCTTCAAAGAAGATCTTGCGGTACTTGTCTCCGTACATGCGTCGGGCAAAGGCCGGCAGCACGATTGGCCTGCCGATCGCCTGCTTCCGGAAGATTGCATCCCGGTTCGGATCGGCGAAGTGAAAATGATCCGAATAGGCGGCGCCAAGCTCGGCGCCGATCGGAATGTTGCCGATGTCGAGCAGACAGCGCGCAGAGCGTTCGCCGGCAAACGAAAACACCATGCAGTGACCCACGCCCGCCACCCGACGGAGCGTTGCGATCAGGGTTCGCGCAAACTCAGGCTGGCCGATCGCAAGCACGGCCGGCGTGATGTCACTCGTTGCAGGACATGCAGAAGCTGCTTCCGCTTTCATGGTTTCCTCCTGCCAGAGGCTAATCTGGCCTCACTTCACCAGCGAGCAGCCGCCTTCGGCAAGCGGGCGGAAGGCCTGCTCGGCCGGAATGGTCGATACCAGCTTATAGTAATCATAGGGGTATTTCGACTCTTCGGGCTTCTTGACCTCGAACAGGTACATCGGGTGGATGACGCGACCGTCCTGGCGGATGGTGACGTCGCCGAACAGCTTGTCCTTGCCCTTGAACTTCTTCATCTCAGGCACCGCATCCTTGGCGTGATCGCTGCCGGTCGCGGCCACTGCGTTGAGATAGGCGAGCGTGGAAGCATAGACGCCGGCCTGATTGCCGCTCGGCATCTTGCCGTTCACGCCCGGCCGCGCTGCGAAGCGCTTTGCAAACGCTCGGGTGTTTTCATCCATGTCCCAATAAAACGCCTCGAACAGTTGCAGGCCCTGGCCTACCTTCAGCCCCATGCCGTGGACGTCGTTGATAAACAGCAGGAACGCCACCATCGTCTGTCCGCTTTGCTGAAGGCCGAACTCGGCCGCCTGCTTCACCGCATTGACGGTGTCGCCGCCGGCATTGGCAAGGCCGATGACCTTGGCCTTGGAATTCTGCGCCTGCAGCAGAAGCGATGCAAAGTCCGGCGTGTTGAGCGGATGCTTGGCCGAGCCCAGCACCTTGCCGCCGTGCTTTTCGATGTAGTTGGTGGCCTCGGCCTCGATGCCCTGGCCGAGCGCAAAATTCACCGTGATGAAGTACCATTCCTTGCCGCCGCGCGCCATCATCGCCGCCGCGGTGGAGTTGCCGGTCGCCCAGGCATCATTGACCCACTGGATCGTGTTCGGCGAGCAGGCCTTGCCGGTCAGGTCGGAGCTCGCCGTCGACGACGCAAGAAACGTCATTCGGCTATCACGCAGCAGCGAGTTGATGGTGAGCCCAACAGCCGAATTCGGCACGTCGACCACGGCATCGACGCCATCGACGTCGAGCCATTTACGCACGATCGCAGATCCCACGTCGGCCTTGTTCTGGTGATCGGCATAGACGATTTCGACCTTGATACCCTTGCCGCCGCCGCTGAAATCCTCCGCTGCCATGCGCGCGGCTTCTACCGACCCCATGCCGTTGGTGTCCTGGAAGATGCCGGAAATGTCGTTCAGCACGCCGATGCGCACGACATTTTCGGAAATTTCCGCGCGCGCCGCGCCCGACGCCACGCAAGACAAAGCAAGCGCGAGACCTAACCTTAAACCCCTCATCGTTCTCTCCCTTTCGAACTGTGATCTTGAGCGTTCCCGGACTTCGCCGGGTTTGATTTCAGTTCAGGTGACTAGACCGTCACAATTGCCGGTCCGGCAGATTGAGAACCAAACCATCGAGATCGGCAGCCAACTTGATCTGGCAGGACAGGCGGCTGTTGGCCCGCCGTTCGGCGGCGGCACCGTCCAGCAGCGCGTCCTCGTCGTCGCCCATCGCCGGCAGGCGGGCGAGCCAGCCCTCGTCGACATAGACGTGGCAGGTGGCGCACATCGCGTTGCCGCCGCATTCGGCCAGAATTCCACCGACATCGTGGCGCGTCGCCGCCTGCATTGCGCTTTCGCCATTGCTGGCGTCGATGCGCTGCGCACGGCCGTCAGGGTGAACAAACGTGATGCTCGGCATGGCGGTCCGTCAGGCCGGAGAAATGGTGATGGGGAGACTTTCGAGGCCGCGCAGCGTGTTGTTGTAGCGGCGCTTCACCGGGCCTGATATCTCGATACTTGCAACCTTGCGCGCGATCGCCGCCAGCATCACCTCGCCTTCGAGGCGCGCGAGAAGCTGGCCGACGCACATATGAATGCCCGAACCGAACCCGACATGGCCGGAGGTGCGGCGGGTCACGTCGTAGCGGTCAGGATTTTCCCAGCGTCGCGGATCGCGGTTGGCGGCGCCAAGGAACATCAGAACCTTTTCGCCTTCGCCGATGCGATGGCCGGCGAGTTCGACCTCCCGCGTCGTGGTGCGGAAAAAGGTCTGCACCGGGCTTTCGAAACGGATCGCTTCCTCGAATGCGTTGCGCGCCAGCGTCGGATCGCTGCGCAGCCGCGCAAGCTGATCGGGAAAGCGCGCCAGGCAATACATCGCGGCGCCGATGCCGTTGACGGTGGTGTCGAGGCCGGCCGAAAGCAGCGAGCGCACCAGCAGCGGCGCCTCTTCCGCCGTGATGTCGCCGGCGTCGGCGCGCGCATGAATGCAAGCGCCGAAGCCGCCGGGCGCAAGATTTTCGCGCTGGCACTGCGCGGCGACATAGGCCTGATGTGGCGCGGAGCGCTCGATCGCCTCCTGGCGTAACTGGTTCGGCGGCCCGAACGCGTTGAACACCAGGCTGGCATAGGGGAGCAGATTCTCCCGCCCCTCCTGCTTCAGGCCCATCGCATCAGGAAATACCGAGAGCGGGTAGGCCTCCGCGAGATCGGCAACAGCATCGAAACTTCTGCGCGCCAGCAGTTCGTCGACCTTGGCCGCGGCCATCGCCGTGAAATGTTCGCGGACCTGCTTCATGGCGGCCGGTGACAGCACCTGGGCGAGGACTGCGCGTGTCCTGGTATGTGCCGGCGGGTCCGCTTCAAGGATGATGCTTTGCGGTCGCCACGGCTTTTCCTTGGCGAAATCGCTCAAGCCGACGCCGCGGCTCGAACAGAAGGTCAGGGGATCGTTGAGGACGGCGTGCACCTCGGCATGGCGGGCGACGCCATAGACGCCCCACTTCTCGAGCCAGACCACCGGCCCGGCCTCGCGGAGGACGTCGTGGATCCGGTGCGGATCCTCAAAAAACTCGGTCGAGAACGGGTCCACGTCCAGACGGGGCACGCCGGCCGGCGCACTCCGCTCCGGGGTTGCAGCATCTATCCGGGATGTCGCGCTCATGTGGGTCTCCTGCATAATGTTCTTGCGGAGCGGCGTGCGCTGTCTCTATGTCTGGAACGCTGGAGCAGCATCGGAAAAGCATGAGCAGGAACAGACAGGCGCGCGCGCCCCGTGCGGGCGCGGCAGGCAGGAGCGGACGGGCCGAACAGGTGCTCGACCTCGACCGTTACGTTCCGGCCCTCATCACCTTCATCGCCAACAAATTGTCGCGCAGCGCGACCGTGGTCTATCAGAAGCGCTTTGGGGTCAACGTCACGGAATGGCGGATCCTGTCGCTGCTCGCAATCGAGCCGGAAATTTCCGCGGCGCGGATCTGCCACGTGATCGGTTTCGACAAGGGACCGGTGAGCCGGACGCTCGCCGGCATGGAAGAACGCGGGCTGGTCAGCATCAGGGCCGACCGCGAGGACGGTCGCACCCATTCGATCTCGCTGACCCCGAAGGGCTATGCCACCCATGATCAGGTCATCGCGGTCGCGCTCGAACGCGAGCGCCGCCTGCTCTCCTGCCTGAGCAAGCCGGAGCGGGAGACCCTGATCGCGCTGCTGCTGCGGGTGCACGGCAATCTCGACGCCGTGAAGGGCGCGGGCGAAGTCGATACGAAGAGCTGAGCGGCGTCTATTAGACACACCGCGGCCCCCACACTGCGCACGCGACATCGCATTGCGTCGTGGCGATCCGACACGCCCGAACATCCGTTTCTCCCTGTGCGGCCCGGCACTCTCCGTGCTCTGCGATCGGCCGCGTTGTGGAAATACGCTCGCACAAATTAGTTGCCTTGGCAACATACACGACGAGCCTCAACGATCGATTTTCCGACCCAGCCGATTCCTGCCGGCCGCCGCCGGTCAGATCATCTCTTGACGAGTGGGCAGTTGCCCTCGCTTTCAGGACGAAATGCCTGATCGCCCGGGATCGTAGCGACGACCTTCAACAGATCCCATTTCGACGTGGATTCGTCAGGCTTCTTCACCTCGAGCAGAAACAGCGGATGAATCTTACGCCCGTCTTCGCGGATGGTTCCCTTGCCGAACAGCGGATCATCGGTCGGCATCGCCTTCATCGCGGCGACAACAGCCTTGCCGTTGGCGGCGCCGCCGATCTTGTCGACGGCCTTCAGATAATGCAGCACCGAAGCATAGACGCCGGCCTGCATGTCGTTCGGATAATTCTTTTGCGGATGGCGTTCGGCGAACCGTTTCGCAAAAGCGCGCGTGCCGTCGTTCAGGTCCCAATAGAACGGATTCATGATCTGCGCGCCCTGGGCTGCCTTCAGGCCGAGCGCAGGAATACCGTTCATGCCGAGGATCAGCCCGACCAACTTCTGCTTTTGCGTCAGCCCGAACTCCGCCGCCTGCTTGATCGAGGTGATGGTGTCGTCACCGGCATTCGCCACGCCGACGATGTCGGCACCCGAGGCCTGCGCCTGCAGCAAGAAGGAAGCGTAGTCGGCGGTGCCGAGCGGATGGCGCACGGCGCCAAGCACTTCGCCGCCGGAGGCTTTGACGCCTTCCATCGCCTGCTTCTCCAAGTCGTGGCCGAAGGCGTAATCGGCGGTCAGAAAGAACCATTTCTTGCCGCCTTGGGCTACCACGGCTTTGCCAAGGCCGCGGCCATAGGCATAGGTATCGTAGGTCCAGTGCACGGTATTCGGCGTGCACTTTTCGCCGGTGAGAAGCGCGGTGCCGGCGCCCGAGCCGATGAAGACCTTGTTCTTCTGCTCGCTCATATTGGCAACCGCGAGCGCAATCGCCGAGTTCGGCAGGTCGAAGATGGCGTCGATGCTTTCGGTATCGTACCAGCGCCGCGCGATACCAACGCCGACGTCGGTCTTGTTCTGATGATCGGCGGTGATGACGTCGACCACCTTACCGGCAGCCTTACCGCCATAATCCTCCACCGCCATTTGCGCTGATATGACCGAGCCGATGCCCTGGTAGGTCGAGAACACGCCCGACTGGTCGTTGAGCACGCCGATCCGGACGCGGTCCTGGGCTTGGACTTGGGAAGCGCCTGCGAAGATACCGCCGAGCGCGACCACGAGCATTCCTGTGCGAAAAAGCTGTCGCATGCGTTCCCTCCTGTATGGAAAAGGCGGCCTTCGCGACCGCTTCGAAATTACTTATAACTTATAAGCATTTTGAGGATTGTCAATTCACGTGATGCCGTGCGAGCTTTTGCCCATGGAACGAATCGGAAAAATTTCGACGCGCAACGGCAACGGAGCGGCCAGACCGGCCGAGCCGGACTCGGCGCGAAAACTCGATCTCACCGCGCTGCAGCAGACCCCGGGATTCATGATCCGGATCCTGCAGTTGGAGAACTTCGAGGCGTTCTATCCGTATTTCGAGTCCCTAAACCTTTCGCCGCTCGAATACGCCATCCTGGTTACGGTGCGGGACAACAAGACGGTGACGCAGAGCGAACTCGCCGCCGTGTTGAAGATGCAGCTCCCCAACCTCGTGAAAATCCTGTCACGCATGGAGGAGACCGGCGTCTTGAAGCGCAAGCGATCCGCGCGAGACAAGCGCGCGGTCGAGCTCAGCCTCAGCGCGGCGGGCGAGAAGCGCGCTGACGAGGCCAGCCGGCTTGGCGAGAGCTTTAATGCGCAGACGCTTTCCGCGCTCAGCAAGAGCGAGCAGACGACATTTCTCCAGATGCTGGTGCGGCTGGTCGAGGCGCACAAGCACGCGGCATCCCGACGCGCCTAGTATTTCTAGCCGATCCATTCGGCCGAGGCGTCGTCATCCAGCGTTGCCACTGCGCTCGCGCGCCGCGTCAGCACCGCACGCTGGTTGATATAGCCCTTGTCGGTGATCTCGCCGCCGTCGACGGACGCGGGTTCGGCCAGCAGCAGTGCGCGGGTTGCGTGACCGGACGAGTTGCCGCTTTGCGCCTTTAGGTTCGCAAGGCCCTGCGCGATCGCAGCGCGAACCTTATCGTGGCCAATCACATCTTTCACGTCGGCGCTATCGGGCAAGCCCGCATGTGCACGGCAGGCCGCAATATTCGGAAACACCAGGAAGCGAACCTCATCGCCGCCATGGCCCGTCACGACAATGTCCTGCGCCAGCGGCGCCAGAGCAGCGATCCCTGCAACGCGCAAGGTGCCGACGCTGACCCAGGTGCCCGAATTGAGCTTGAAGTCCTCGGCGACGCGGCCATCGAAGAACAGTCCGAGTTCGGGACGCGCCGGATCGGCAAAGGTCACGGCGTCGCCGATGAGATAAAAGCCCTCTTCGTCGAAGGCCTGCGCGGTCAATTCCGGCGCCTTCCAGTAACCGGGCGTGACATTCGGACCGCGTACCCGCACCTCCAGCTTGTCGCCTGACGGCACCAGCTTCAGTTCGGTGCCCGGGATCGGCACGCCGATATTGCCGGAACGTTTCGCCTGGAAATGGCAATCGGTGGCGAGCGGCGAGGTTTCGGTCGAGCCCCAGGCCGACACCATCGGCATCGCACGGCCAACCGTCTTGATCGAGAGCTCTTCCAGCGCGTCCCAGAGATTCTGCGGCAAGGCTGCGCCGGCGTAGAAAGCGAACTTCACCTCGCTGAAAAACTTCTTGCGCAGTTCGTCGTCGCCGCGCAGCGCCGCGATCAGCATGTCAAAACCGCGCGGTACGTTGAAATAGACTGATGGCATCACGCTGCGCAGATTGGCGAGCGAGGTCGCGAACAACCCCGGCGCCGGCTTGCCGCCGTCGACATAGAGCGTGCCGCCGTTGCGCAGCACCAGATTGAAATTGTGGTTGGCGCCGAAGGTGTGGCTCCAGGGCAGCCAGTCGAGGATCACGAGATCGTCGCCGATATCTTCGAGGAACGTCCAGGTCTGCGCCTTGGCCTGCTGGCTGGAGGTCAGCATGCGCTGGGTATTGATCACGGCCTTTGGCGTGCCGGTCGAGCCCGAGGTGAACAGGAATTTTGCGATGGTATCCGGCGTAATCGCGGCGAAGGCCTTTTCGACATCAGGCGTTTCCGGTGTTGAAGCGACGGCGCGGAAGGAGATCACGCTGTCATCACCCCCACTGCCGCTGACGATGGTGGCCGAATGCAGCGGCGAGATCGCCGCCAGCGCCGCGGCAAACGGCTTTGTGCCGGAAACATAGATGGCGCCCGGTCCGAGCAGCGTGACCATGCTCTTGAGCTTGTCGAAATCTCTGGACATCAGCGAATAGGCCGGCGAGATCGCGGCCGATGGCACGCCGACATGCTGGGCGGCGAGCGCGAACAGCGCGTGCTCGACGCTGTTGTCGGACAGGATCACCAATGGCCGCTCGGCGCTCAGCTCCTGCGCGAGGATCCAGGCGGCGGCCGAGCGCACCTGCTTCAACGCATCCTTGTAGGTGACGGCGGTCCACGGCGTATCAATGCTGGCGCGGTCGGCGAGAAAGATTCGGTCCGGCGCCTGCCGCGCCCAGTGCTCCAGCCAGTCGCCGATGCAGCGCGCACTCGGCCGCAGCGGCGTGGTCGATTTCAGGATGATGCTGCCATCGGTCCGGCGATCGGCCACGATCGCGGGAACAGCGAAAAGATTTTGGGAATCGGCACCGCTGATGGCGGCGATGGTCATGGGCTTCCTCCTGCCGCCTCGAAAGGGCTGGCTTGACGCTAATGTTGGGCGCAACAATTGTTGTCGTCAACAACAATCTTCCCCTTGGTCGCGTGAAGCGCTAGAAGGGAACGATGGCGAGGAACAGTCAGGCCCCCAGAATTGCCAAGTCACGAGTAGCCAAGTCACGCGCGGGTATTCGGCCGCGCCCCGGCCGCGCGCGAAATGAAAACGGCAACGCGCACAGCGATCTGACGAACGGCGAAATCGGCCTCGACGCGCTGGCAGGCCACGCCGGCTATGCGGTGCGGCGCTTTCAGATCTGGGTTTTCCAGGATTTCATTCGCACGCTCGGCGCCGTCGATATCCGCCCCACGCAGTATTCCGTGATGACCGTGATCGGGGCCAATCCTGGCCTGAGCCAGATGGCTGTTGCAAAACGGCTCGGCATCGAGCGCGCCCGGCTGGTGCATCTTCTGGATAGTCTTGAGCAGCGCGAACTCGTCAGCCGCGTCAAATCCGCGACCGACCGCCGCTCCCACGCGCTGCACCTGACCGCGCGCGGCCGGACGGCGCTGGCGCAGTTCAAGCGGCTTGCCGCCGAGCATGAGCGTCATGTGGCCGAGAAGATCGGCAAGGAGAACCGGGAGAAACTGCTGCAGATACTCTCGGACTTCACCTGATCGCGGCCGGCGCCGCGCCTTGGGCTGAATCGCCCAAGTTTTAGGCAGTTGTCGGCTACGGCCGGCGTTCATGGCATGCGCAGTCGGCCGGTAAGCGCATGAAATTATAAATCTATATTTGAGCGTTGGCTCGACTGAGCGGTTGTACACAATGGCACATCGCTTGCTTCGGTCCGGGTACCTTAGTCCGGGTAACCTTTGCTCGCTGGAGTTTTGCTGCCATGGGGTCCGACGCGCCTGAAACCGTTGCCGCCATCGTCGCCGCGCACCGCGCCGGCGCGATCACCCCGGCGCAAACCGTCGCGCGCAGCTATCAGCGCATCCACGCCCATAATGATCCCGCCGTGTTCATCAGCCTGCGCGACGAGAAGGATGCGCTCGCGGAGGCCGAAGCGCTGGCCTCGAAAGAAGCGGCATTGCTTCCGCTGCTTGGCGTCCCGGTTGCAGTGAAGGACAATATCGACGCGCAGGGCTTAGCGACCACAGCGGCCTGCCCGGCCTTTTCCTTTTTCCCCGCGCAGGATTCCACGGCAGTCGCAAAACTGCGCGCGGCCGGCGCCATCATTATCGGCAAGACCAATCTCGACCAGTTCGCGACCGGCCTGGTCGGCGTCCGCTCGCCCTATGGCATTCCCGTCAATCCGATCCGCGCCGATCTCGTACCGGGCGGATCGAGTTCAGGATCGGCGGTGGCGGTTTCCGCGGGCTTGGTGCCGCTGGCGCTCGGCACCGACACCGCGGGTTCGGGCCGCGTGCCGGCCATGCTCAACAACATCGTAGGGCTCAAGCCGAGCCTTGGACTGATCTCCAACGCCGGGCTGGTCCCGGCCTGCCGCACGCTGGACTGCATTTCGGTGTTCTCGCTCACCGTCGACGACGCAATGACTGCACTGACGGTCATGGCCGGCCCCGATGGCGCCGATCCGTTTTCGCGCGACCGGCCGCTGAGCCCGATGTGGGCATTTCCCGAAAAACTCCGGCTCGGCGTGCCGCGCAATGGCCAATTGATCTTCTTCGGCGACGCGGCTTCCGAGAAAGCCTATGGCGAGGCGCTCAAGCGCTGGACGGCGCTCGGCGCCACGCTGGTCGAATTCGACCTCGAACCCTTTTATGAGACCGCGCGGCTGCTTTACGAAGGCCCGTGGGTCGCCGAGCGATACCTTGTCATCCGCGACCTCCTCGCGTCTTCGCCGGATTCGATACATCCAGTGACCCGCGAAATCACCGCCGCCGGCGCGCGGCTGACCGCCGCTGACACCTTTGCCTCACTCTATCGGCTGCAGGCGCTGCGGCGCACAGCCGAGCGGACCTTTACTCATTTCGACGCGATGGTGCTGCCGACGGCGCCGACTGCCTATTCGACCGCGCAGGTGCTGGCCAATCCGATCGAGCTCAACAGCCGGCTCGGCACTTACACAAATTTCGTCAACCTGCTCGACCTCTGCGGCCTCGCGCTGCCGGCCGCGATGCGCGCGGACGGCATCCCGTTTGGCATCACGCTGCTGGCGCCCGCGGGACGCGACGCACAGCTCGCCAGCATCGGGCGGGTGTTTCATGCCGATACCCAACTGAAGATGGGAGCCAAGGGGCTGATGCAGCCGCCGCCCGCTTCGTTGCCGGCAGCCGCGGGCGGCGATGAAATCACCCTCGCGGTGGTCGGCGCGCATCTTTCCGGCATGGCGCTCAATGGCGAGCTGCAGGCGCTCGGTGGACGCCTGATCGAGGCGGCCACGACCGCGCCGGACTACAAACTCTACGCGCTCGACACGATGCCACCGAAACCCGGCATGCTGCGCGTGGAGCAAGGCGCGGGGCATTCGATCAAGCTGGAGCTATGGGCGCTGTCGGCGGCAGCGTTCGGCAAATTCGTCGCCGCGATCCCGCCGCCGCTCGGGATCGGCACGATCCGGCTCGCCGACGGAAGGGGCGTAAAGGGATTTCTGGTCGAGCCTGCAGCCATCAACGGCGCGCGCGATATTTCAGCCTATGGCGGCTGGCGCGCGTTCATGGCGGAGAAGGCGACGGTGTGATGAGGGCGAATAGGGAGTAGCGAATAGCGAGTAGTGAAGAGAAGAGACCCCATTCGCTATTCGCCATTCCCTATTCGCCCGCCTACACCGACACCGCGTAAATTTCGTACTCCCCGCGCACCAGCTCGATATGCGCGCGCATCGCTGCCGCCGCACCGCTCTTGTCGCCGCGCATGATCGCGACCACGACGCGGTCGTGCTCGGCGTGCGATTTTGCCAGCCGCCCGAGATTGCGGAATTGGGCGCGGCGGAACGGCTGCACGCGCACCCTTGTGGCCAGCGTCATCTCGGCGATGTAGCTGTTCTGCGAACCGGCATAGATCGCGTTGTGAAAGCGCTCGTTAACCGCATGAAAGCGTTCCGGATTGCCGGCATGGCTCAGCACCCGCAATTCCTCGTGGATCGCCTCCAGCTTCTGACGGTCCCCCGGCGGCATCCGTTCGGCCGCAAGGCCTGCGCACAACGCTTCCAGCTCCGCCATCGCTTCGAACATTTCGGTCAGGCGGTCCAGCGAGGGCTGCGCCACCACCGCGCCGCGATGGGCCCGCGCCTCCACCAGGCCGCTCGCCACGAGCTGTCGCAGCGCCTCGCGCACCGGCGTGCGCGACACGGCAAAGCGCCTGGCGATATCGGTCTCGTCGAGCGCCGATCCCGGCGGCAGCACGCCGCGCACGATCTCATCGGCGAGCTGCAGCCGCAGTTCTTCCGCGCGCGTGACCTTGTCCCGCTGCGGCGAAGGGCGATCGACACGGCGAACCGCGGCTTCCGGCCGATCTTCCAGACTCATGCCTTTTGATCCGTTTGCTTGGAAGATTCGGGTTCGTCGATGATGCTGACATGGGCTGCGACGATCTTCCAACCTTCGGGAAAGCGTATCCAGGTTTGCATCTGCCGCCCAACCTTTCCCGGTGCGCTGTCGCGATAGAATAGCGTCGAGGCGACCGCAGTATCGCGGCCATAAGTCGTGATCACCGTCTTGTCGGTTCGCCGCATCAGCCCGACCGGCGAGCGCGCGGCGCGGAACGCCATGATGGCGTCGTAGCCGTAGAGATTTTCGCCGATGCCATAGCGCAGCGTGCGGGGATCGTTGCGGAACAGTTCGTCGAGCACCGCGACGTCGTTCGACACCAGTGCCTTTTCGTAGCGCGCAAACTGCGCGGTGACTTCGGCCACTACCTCGGGCAGATCGATCTCCATCACGATAATCCTCTCGGTGCAGGTGCCGCGGCGGCGCCCATCCGTTCCAGCGCATGCGCAACCCGCAACGCGATATCTTCCCGCCACGGCGCGGCGATGATCTGCACACCGATCGGCATCGGCTCCAGCGGTACCGGTACCGCCACCACCGGCAGGCCGATGAACGAGATCGGCTGGGTGTGGATGCCGATGTTGGCGCGCACCGGCAGTTCGACGCCGTCGAGCGTAAAGGTTACCTGGCCGAGCTTGGGCGCGATGCATGGCGTCGCCGGCGCGATGATCACGTCCACCGATTGGAACAGCTCCAGCACCCTTGCCCGATACCAGCGGCGGAATTTTTGCGCGCGGTCGACCAGCGGCGCCGGGACCATGGCACCCGCAATCAGGCGGTCGCGCACCGCTGGATCGAAATCATTCGGGCGCTGGCGCAGGCGATCGAGATGCAGTGACGCGCCCTCGGTCGTGGTGATCACGTAAGCCGCGGCGCGGGCGCGCGCGGCTTCGGGAATTTCGACCGTCCTAGTCGCGTTCAGCGCCTTGGCGATGCGCGCCATGGCCTCGATCGCTTCCGGAAAGACGTTCTTCTGAAAATACCCGCCGGCCACCGCGACGCGCAGGCCGTCGACGCCTTTCGCCAACAGCGGCGCAACGGGTTCGACCGGCCGTGTCGTGCAGGCGGCGTCGTCAGCGTCGGGGCCCTGCATGGCATCATAGGCCAGCGCAAGATCGCCGACATTACGCGCCAAGGGACCCAGATGATCGAGGCTTGCGACAAAGGGAAACGAGCGGGCGCGCGACAGCCGGCCATAGGTCGGCTTCAGGCCGAAGACGCCGCAGAACGATGACGGCACGCGGATCGATCCATTGGTGTCCGACCCCAACGCGATCGGGACGAGCGCACCGCCGACCGTACTGCCAGAGCCGCCCGACGAACCGCCCGTCATCCGCGTCGGATCGTGCGGATTGCGCGACGGGCCGTCGTGCACGTTCTCGCCGGTAAAGTCATAGGCGTATTCGCCCATGTTGAGCGCGCCGACCAGCACGGCGCCGGCCGCTTCCATGCGCTCGATCAGCGTGGCGTCCCGCGGTGACGGGGCGAGATCGCGGTTGATCTTCGATCCGGCGCGGGTGGCAAGACCCTTCACGTCGAACAGGTTCTTCACCGCGAACGACACGCCAGCGAGCGGTCCCACCTTCTGGCCGGCGGCAATGGCGGCATCGACCGCGCGAGCTTTCGCGCGCGCGCGATCGGCGGTGATGTCGGTGAACGAGTTCAGCACGGAATCATATTTGGCGATTCGCGCCAGTGCGGCTTCGGTCGCGTCGAGCGCGGATAGCTTGCCGCCTGCGACGGCCTGCGCGATTTGTTGGGCCGATAGCCCGTCACTGTTCACTGTCATGGCCTTATCACGCTGTGTAGACGCTGGCCGGCTCGGTCTCGTCCGGCAGCGGGAATTCATCGACCAGCCGCGCCAGCCTCAGCGACACTTCGAGATTGGCCCGCACTGCGGGACGCCAGGCTTCTTCGACCGGCAGCGCCAGCGCCTTGGCAACGGCATCGATATAATCGTCCAGGGGATCGGCGGCCATTTCGCTTCCATTCTAGTTTCTAGTGAACCGGCAACGGCGGATGCGGGATCGCCGTCAGCAATTCCTTTGTATAGGCGTCCTGCGGATCGCCGAGCACGCGTTCGGATGGACCCTGCTCGACGATTCGGCCCGCCCGCATCACGATGACACGATCACAAAGCAGACGCACCACATTCAGATCATGCGACACGAACAAATAGCTCATGCCCATCGACGCTTTCAGATCCTGCAGCAGATTGAGCACGACAGCCTGCACGGAGACATCGAGCGCCGCGGTGGGTTCGTCAAGGATCACGAGTTTCGGATGCAGCGCGATCGCGCGCGCGATGCCGACGCGCGCCTTCTGGCCGCCGGACAATTGATGCGGGAAACGATCGAGCAGGTTGACGGGAAGGCCGACCAGGCCGGCAAGCTCCTCGCAGCGGGCGCGCAACGCGTCGCGTCCCCTGATATCGCCGAGCTGCAGAAGCGGATCGGCAATGGCACGGGCCGCCGTGAAGCGCGGGTTGAGACTGTCGGTCGGATCCTGGAACACCATCTGGATGCTCTTGCGCAGCGGCAGCCGTGCAAAGGCCTGCGGCAGGATGGCGCCGATCTCCTCGCCATCGAAGACGATGCGGCCGGAGCTCTGGTCCAATAGCCGCATCACCATCGTCGACGTCGTCGATTTGCCGCAGCCGGATTCGCCGACAAGGCCAACGCTCTCGCCATGACCGACGGTGAAGCTGATGCCGTCAACGGCGCGGAATACTTCCGCCTCCACCGGCGGCTTGCGGGAGAACAGTTTTGACAGCACCGCGCTTGCGCCCTGGCGCGGGTATTCTTTGACCAGCTTTTCGACGAGGAGGAGAGGCTGCTCCCTCTCCCCGCCCTTCGCGGGGTCGAGACGAGCGGAGCTCGCTCTTAGAGGGTCGGGGTGAGGGGCTGCCTCCGCGAGCCCTGAACGCGGAGAGTCCCGCTCTCCCGCCGCACTTCGTGCCATAGCCGAGGCTTCGCCTCGGCGTTCTTTAAGAACGGCCGCCGAAGGCGGCCTATGCTCTCCCCGCGTGCGGGGAGAGGCTAAAACCTCCTCCTCCGGCAACAAATCACGCAACGACACCCCGAGCCGCGGAGTCGCGCGCATCAGCTTCTTGGTGTAGGCGTGCTCGGGTTTTGCAAAAATGTCCGCCGAGTTCGCGGTCTCTACCACCCGGCCCTTCTCCATCACCACCACGCGGTCGCAGTAGGCTGCGGCAAGCCCAAGATCGTGCGTGATCAGGATCGTCGACATGTGCCGGCGCTTCGTCAGCTCCACGATCAGATCCATCACCGCCTTCTGCGTGGTGACGTCCAGGCCGGTGGTCGGCTCGTCCGCGATCAGGAGCTGCGGATTGCAGGCCAGCGCCAGCGCGATCACGACGCGCTGGCACATGCCGCCCGAAAGCTCGAACGGATAGGCGTGATAACGCTCGCGCGGACGGGCGATCTTGACCTGCTCCAGCGCCTCGATCGCCTTCTCGCCGCGATCGCTCGCCGCGCTCTGCACATGCTGGCGCAGCACGTCCTCGATCTGGTCGCCGACCTTGCGGATCGGATTGAGCGCCGCGCGCGGGTTCTGGAAGATCATCGAGATTTCGCGGCCGCGCAGATCGCGCATCTCGTTCTCGCTCGCCGCCTTGACGTCGATGCCGGAGAACATCACCGAGCCCTCGGCGATCCTGCCGGCGCGGTCGAGGATCCGCATCACGGCATATGAGGTCACCGACTTGCCGGAGCCGGATTCGCCGACGATGCCGAGCGTCTCGCCCTTGGCCACCGAGATGTTGACGTGCTGCACCGCCTTGACGATGCCGCGGCGGGTGGTGAATTCGACCGTGAGATCGTGGACGTCGAGAAGCGGCTGGGCCGTCATGACGACCTCCGCCAAAATCTCGAAAACAACCCCATGCAAAGTAGGACGAGGTTGAATTCATTGGATAGTTTTCGAGAGAGATTCGTGCGCAAGTTGGGCACAGTTCTCTCATTCCCTCCCCCCTTGCGGGGGAGGGGCAGGGAGAGGGGTAGCCACAAACTCCCATCTCTCCCGCGGCCACCCCTCTCCCCAACCCTCCCCCGCAAGGGGGGAGGGAGCGCAGCAGCGAGCATGGAGACAGCCATCACGTCCTCCGCTGCGGATCGACGATGTCGCGAAGGCCGTCGCCGAGCAGGTTGAAGCAGAACACCGCGATCATCAGCGCCAGCCCCGGAAACAGCGCAATCCACCATTCGCCCGACACCATGAAGGTGGCGCCTTCCGCGACCATGATGCCCCATTCCGCCGTCGGCGGCCGCACGCCAAGCCCGATGAAGGAGAGGCCGGCGGCGTTGAGGATGGCGTAGCCCATGGTCAGCGACATCTGCACGATCATGATCGGCATGATGTTGGGGAGGATGTGGACCAGGAGAATCCGCATCTCACCATTGCCTGACAGCCGTGCCGCCTGGACGAAGCCGGCGTTGCGGCGGACATTGGCTTCGGCGCGGGCGACGCGCGCGTAAAGCGGGAAGTTCACGATCGCGGTGGCGATAATGATGTTCTGCACGGTATTGCCGAGCGCCGCCACGATGCCCATCGCCAGCACGAACAGCGGAAACGCCATGATGGTATCGGCGATGCGCCCGACGATGCGGTCGGTCCAGCCGCCGAAATAGCCGGCGGCGATGCCAGCCAGTCCGCCCATCAGGAACACCAGCGCCACCGAGGCGACTGCAATGAAGGTATCGAGCCTTGTGGCGACGATGACGCGGCTGAAGATATCGCGGCCCAATTGGTCGGTGCCGAACCAGTGCGCCGCCGACGGCGGCTTCAGCGCCGCGGCGGTATCGCTGGCGAGCGGATCGTAGGGAACGATGTAGGGGCCGAAGATCGCGGCAAACAGGATGATGACGAGCAAGCCGAAAGCAAAGGCCGTGACGCGGTTCTCGCCGAGCACGTATCTGACATGCTCGAACATCGCCGCCAAACCCGAGGTGCGGGCGGGAGCAGCAGGTTCAACGACAGGCGCAACGCTACTCATTTCCAACCTCACCCTTCAAGCCGCACGCGTGGATCGATCACGCCGTAGAGAATGTCGATGAAGAGATTCAGCAGCACGTACATGACCGCCATGGTCAGCACAAAACCCTGCACCGGCGCGAAGTCCGACGAGATCAGCGCTTCCACCGCGTAGGAGCCGATGCCGGGCCAGGCGAACACCTTCTCGACCAGCACGTTCGCCCCGAGCAGAAACGAGAACACCATGCTGAGCGTGGTGATGACGGGCAGCATCGCGTTGCGGAACGCGTAGGTCACGATCACGGTCGACGGAGAAAGCCCGCTGGCGCGCGCGGTGCGGACGAAGTCGGAGGCCAGAACCGCGAGCATCGAGGCCCGCGTCATGCGCGCGATCGGCGCCAGCGAGAAGATCCCCAGCGTCGCCGCCGGCAGGATGAGCTGGCTCAGCGCCGAACGAAACGTCTCGAACTCGCGCGCGATCAGGGCATCGATGAGGTAGAGCCCGGTCACGGTCGGAGGCGCGCTGTAAAACACATCTAACCGGCCGAGCGGCGCCGGCGACCAGCCGAGCCTGAAATAGAACACGTAGACCAGCACGAGGCCGGTAAAGAACACCGGCAGCGACACGCCGGCCGTCGTGGTGACGCGGCAGAGATGATCGATCCACGAGCCCGGGCGGGTCGCGGCGAGCACGCCGAGCGGAATCGCGATCGTGATCGAGACGATGAGGCCAAGCAGCGTCAGTTCGGCGGACGCCGGCAGGCGGTTGCGGATTTCGGTCGCGACCGGCTGGCCCGTGGTCAGCGAATTGCCGAAGTCGCCATGCGCGAGATCGTTGGTGTAGCGGAAGAACTGCTCGATCAACGGCTTGTCGAAGCCGAGTTTCTTGCGGATCTGCTCGATCGCTTCCTTGCTCGCCGCGGGCCCGGCGAAATAGGCGGCGGGGTCTCCCGGCAGCGCGCGCGTCAGCAGGAACGTGACGATCACGACCCCGATGAGCGAGGGAATCGCAAACATCAGCCGCTTGCCGATCATGGTGAGCATGGGGTGTGCTCCGCGCTTCGCTTGGCGCATGCGAATAGCGAATAGCGAATGGCGAATGGTTGTTCTCGGCTGCGCGTCACCATTCGCTACTCCCTATTCGCTACTCGCCACTCGCCATTCGCCTCTCTCACGCCTTCACCAGCGCGCGGTAATCCAGCCTCCGGTGGAACCAGTATTGATAGCCGGACACGTTCTTCTGCATCGCGACGTTGACGTAGGGCTGATACAGCGGGATGCGCGGGATGTCCTTGAAGGCGAGATCGACGAAGCCCTTGACGTCGGCATCGTACTTCGCGGTGTTGCCGATCGCGGCGGCGTCGACGGCGCCGTGGATGAATTCGTCCATCGGCTTCGACTGGTAGCTCATGGTGTTGAAGATCGAATTCTTGCCGTCGTAGCACCAGATGAAGAAGTATTCGGGATAGTCGAGCCAGCCGGAGAACACGTTGGTGTAGAGCGGCAGTACCTTCTTGTTCAGTTCGGTGCGCCAGTTGGCGCCGGGAATCTTGTTGATCGTGGTCTTGATGCCGATCTGCGCCAGGCTCTCCTGCACCAGAATGCAGAGCGGCTCGTTAACACCAGCAAAGCCGAGATCAAACGACAGGGTAGTCTCGAAACCGTTGGGATAGCCGGCTTCCGCCAGCAATGCCTTAGCTTTTGCGATATCGGTGACGTATTTGGTCGGCTGCGGCCAGGCCACCTCGGTCGCCTTGTCGGCCGCGGCACCGAACATCGGCTTGGCGAGGCCGAACAGCACCGCATCCATGATCTTCTGGTAGGGAATCGCGCAGGCGACGGCCTCACGCACCTTGACGTTGTCGAACGGCGCGATCTTGACGTTCATGCCGATATACTGGACGCCGTTGGAATAGGGCACCGAGACGATGTTGAGCTTGCCGCTGTCCTTCAGCTCGACGAAATCCTTGTTCGGCAGATCGTAGGAGATATCGGCGTCGCCGCGTTCCAGCAGCGCGCGGCGGTTGCCGGCCTGTGGCACCATGCGCCAGATCACGCGTCTGACTTTCGGCAAGGGACCGCCGGCCCACGCGTCATTGCGCTCCATGATGACTTCGGTGCCGGCCGTCCACTTCACCACCTTGTAGGCGCCGGAGCCCGCGGTCTGCTGCTTGGTGTATTCGAGGCCCCACGGATCCTTCTCGGTGGCGTTCTTCTTCACCAGCTCGGAATTGACGATGCACGGCACGATGACCGCGAGATCGGGGATGGTGAGGCGGTCCTTCTTGGCGAAATCGATCCGCACCGTGCTGTCGTCGACGACGACGAACTGCTCGGTCTTGGTCAGCGAGCCCGCGCCCATCTGAAAGGTCGGAAAGCCGCCGACGCTGACGGCGCGATCGAGCGACCATTTGACGTCCTTCGCCGTAACCGGCGCGCCGTCGTGGAATTTCGCGTTCTTCTTCAATTTGAAGGTCACCGACATGTCGCCGACCTTCATGTCCTCGGCGAGCTCGGGCTTGAACTTGTCGCGGTCGTAATACGGCACGCCGCCGGGACCGCTCTTCATCTCGTGGCTGATCAGGCGGTCGTAGCAATTCCACGACACCTCATAACCGGGCACGTTGGTGCCGACGCCGTGAATGTCGAGATTGTTGGGCCCGCTTTCGGAGACGATCAGCAGCGTTTCCGACCTCGCTTGCGCCTTGGCGGAGGACCAGATCGCCGGTGCGGGCGTGAGCGCGCCGGCGGCCGCCAGCCCCGACACGGATTTGAGGAAATCGCGACGCTTCATGGGTGATGCTCCAACGCCTGAGGAAACGGCTTTGGAGGAATCGCAAGGTTCGTGCCAACCCTTAAGGAAAGCTTACTTACACGCCAACCCGTGGATTCTGCTGGCGAATACGTCCGAGACGAATGGCGTCCGGGGAGGCGGCTTACTAACGTATTGCATACAAAGATGCATATTTGCTCAATTAATGAGCAGCAGTTTTGAGCGCTCCATTGCTGTGCTCCGCTCAAACCGGCCAGAGCAAATCCTGCAACTCACAGAGGTCCGCGACCCTCTCCTGCCAGTCCTCAATACAAATGTGCCTGACCGGATCGCTGGCCCGATGCAGCAGCATCAGCGCCATCAGCAGCCGCTTCAGCTCAGGGGTGATATCAGCGGCTGAATATCCGAAGCCCTCGAACAGGCTTCGCACCCGCCTCGGCATGCCTGCGGTCATGAAGGCGCTGGGACCAAGCAGGTCGTACTCGCGCCTACCCGTCATCACGTCGCCGAAATCGATCAGCCCCGCGAGCTGCCAACCCGGACCGCGGCGGCCGAGCAGGAAGTTTTCCGGAATGTACTCGCCAGTCAGGATCACCGCGGGCCCGTCCAGCGCGACCAGCGGGGCCGCATCGCGCAGCAATTCGTTCAGGCCGTCGAGAAGTTTCTGTGGCAATCCGAGACGCGCGTGCCGGGCGCGGCATCCTTCGATCTGTCCGCGCATGAAGACATCCCACCCCGGCTCGATCTGCCCAAGCGGCCCGACGGGAACGCGCTGCACCGCCGCGATGGTCTCGCCGATTTGTGCAAGCACGCGCTCCTTGTCCGCTTCCGGCAGCGATGGCCAGGCATCCGCCCCCAACACGCCTGCTAGCCGCGTGATGACGAGGTATGGCCAGCCGTCGCGCTCGCCTTCGACGACGATTTCGGGAATCGCGACACGAAGCCGTCCGCGAAGCTGCGCGAGCGCGCCACGTTCCGAGACGAATTGGGCGCGAAGAAATGACGGGAAGATTTTGAGGATGAGTTTCTCGTCGAGGGCAATGACGAGATTGGTGCCGGTGGAGAAGACGTGCGGCGCCGCGCATGCCAGGCCGTGGCCGCGGGCGATATCGCGCGCGATCGGCAGCCATTGCGCCGGATCGGCGCGCCAGGCGCGGAAGGGCTCGTACCTTGTAAATGGCGGCAAAGATGCGGCCATGCGGGCGCTGAACTTTGTTTGTCACCGATCCGGGTTGGCCCGTTCGAACTGGCGCAGCAGGCGGTTGCCGCGCTCGACGGCTGCGTCGAGTGCCGCCTGCGCCGACCGCTTGCCGCCAAAGACGTGCTCCAGCTCGTCCTCGATGGCGTCGCGGATCAGCACAAAGGACCCAAGCCGGATTCCCTTCGAATTCTCGGTCGGCGGCTTCAACGTCATCTGCTCGATTCCGATCGCAGCACCCGGATTGCGATCGTAGAATCCCTGCGTGCGGGTGAGATCGAAAGCGGCGCGGGTGATCGGCAGATAGCCGGTGTTCTGGTGCCAGGCGGCCTGAACCTCGGGCTTGGAGAGATAGGCGAAGAACCGCGCAACGCCGGTGTATTCGGCGTGCGGCCGGTCGCGCAGCACCCATAGCGTGGCGCCGCCGATGATAGAGTTTTGCGGGGCGCCGGCGATGGCGGGCCGGTGTGGGATCATGCCGTAGCCGACCTCGAATTTGGAATTGGCCTTGATGTCGGCGCGCGTCCCGGACGAGCCGATGAATATGGCGCATTCGCCCTTCTGAAAGCGCGGCTCGGCCGATTCTCCGCGGCCGCTATAGTCGAAAACTTTCGTCGCCTGCCATTCCGCGAGTTGCGCGATGTGCCGAACCACGTCCGGATTGTTGAAGGTCAGCTCGGCATCGAGACCGCCAAAGCCGTTGCCCCGGGTCGCCAGCGGCAGATTGTGGAAGGCGGAAAAATTCTCGACATGGACCCAGGACGGCCAGGATGTGGTGAGCCCGCAGGGCGAGCCGGCCGCACGCAGGCGCTTCGCCGCGGCGCCGACCTCAGGCCAGGTCTTCGGCGCCACCTCGGGGTCGAGGGCCGCGGCGCGGAACAGATCCTTGTTGTAGTAGAGGATCGGGGTCGAGACATTGAACGGGAACGAGAGCATGTTGCCGGCGACATCGGAATAGTAGCCGGTCACGGCCGGCAAATACGCCTCCGGCGAGAACGGCTCCGACTGGTCGCGCATCAATTCGAACACCGGATAGATCGCGCCTTTTGCCGCCATCATGGTTGCGGTGGCGATCTCGTTGACCTGCACGATGGCCGGCTGGCTTCGCGATCGGAATGCGAAGATCGCCGCCGTCACCGTCGCGGTGTAGTTGCCCTTGTAGGTCGGCACGATCCGGTAGTCGGACTGCGACGCATTGAAATCGGCCGCCAGCTTCTCGAGCTGCTTGCCGAGTTCCCCCGACATCGCGTGCCACCACATGATCTCGGTGGCGGCGTGGGCGGGGGACGCAAGCGCCATGGCGGCGAGCGCTGCGAGTTGCAAGAACCTCAAGCCCGATTTCACCGGTGATCACCCTGCTCTGCCGCACGAGCGATGTACCCGTTCGCCGCGCCCCTCATAAATCCCCGCGACCGCGGTTTCAATCCGCCGGCATCACCGCAATGCACAATTAAAGATTGCAACCGGCCTATCGGGATAACCCCAGGCTAGACCCCGCACCGCCATGCTACCAATAGCCAAGCATCGGCAAATTCTGCTAAAATTACGTTGAACCTTTTCTCCCCGCCGCAGACTCCATCTCTAAGGGGATTTGTCGCCTGTGTATCGCCGCGCCAACCTTTCGCGGACCTTGGTGCTTGTTGTCGCGCTGTTGCTTACGGCGGTTTCAACGGGCGTTTTTGCGCGCGGATTCCCTGCCGCCGATCCCCGAAACGACAGGCATCGGATCGAAATGTTCCATTCCCGCCCGTTCGGCGCGGAACAGGACCGTCCCGGACAGACCTGGACCGGAGCGATGGATCTCCACCGTACCAACGTTGCATTGATCGGGACGGTGGCGCCGTTATTGATCGGGCGCCTTCGCAGAGTGGAGTGGATTTGACCGGCGCGCCGCAACAGCAGCGACCAGCGCAACGGCCGGCGAGCCTCGCCGCGCGCGGGCGCTTTCGCGTCGTCCAATGGCTCCGCGCGGTGCCGATCCGATGGCGCATTCTGTCGATCGCGGGATTGAACTCCGCCGTCGTCATGGTGCTCGCCGTCTTGATCTGGAACGGCGCCAACGTGCTGGGCTCTGCATGGGACGACGTCCGGCAGGTGCGGGAATCAGACAAGATCCTGGCGCACCTCGAAAGCGAAACCAGCCGGCTGCAGAACCTGATCCACCGCTACATCAACCAGCCGAGCCCTGAGCTGTTCGCCGAGATCCTGCTGCTGCGAGAGGCCGTGCTGGGCACGCTCACAACGCGCGCCTCGAACGACCCGATGCTATCGGGATCAGTCGAGCGGCTCGAACAGGTCACCGACCGTTTCCTCAACGGCTTCGGCGAATTGCGCGCGGTGCAGGCCACCATCACCAAGACCTATGAGCAGCAGGTGCTGGGACCGGCCCGGGAGATGGCCGGGCTGTATTCGATCATCGAAGGCGCCACCGGGCATCGCGACGCGCAGATCTGGCCCGCGCTCGGCAGATCGCGCGAGGCGTTTACGGCCATGCTGGTTGCCGCCAACGCCTATTACCTGTCGCCCGCTTCAGGCTCCGCCGAGGACGCCCGCAGGAATACCGAGACGATCGAGAAGACCATCCCGGTGATGACCGATCTGGCAGATAATGATCTGCAGCGCATGGCGCTGACGCGGTTGCAGGCCCGGACCGTGGCGCTGCGCGAGGGCATGGCCAAACTGACCGAACAACTCGCGGTCAGGACCGAACTGTTGCGCAATACCATCGATGCCAGCCAGGCCGAGGCCATTGCTGTTATCGACGAGCTATCGGACAAGATGCGCCAGCGCGAGCAAAAGGCGCAGGAGACTTTTGACAAGACGCTGTCAGGCATCTCGCGCCGGGTGCTGTCGATCGCCGTGATGTTCCTCGGCATCATCCTGTCCGCCGGCGTCCTGATCGCGCTCTCGATCCGCCTACCGCTGCAGCAGATCCTGGCGGCGATGCATGCGATCACGTCGGGCAATTACGATCGCCGCGTACAGGGCACCACGGCCAGGGACGAGGTCGGCGCCATGGCGCGTGCGGTGGACGTCTTCCGCGAGAACGCCATCGCCAAGCGCAAGACCGAGGACGAACTGCGCGCCTCGAAGGAAAGAGCCGAGAGCGCATTGCTCGAGCTCAACACCGCGCAGCAGAACCTGATCGACGCCGAGCGGCTGGCGGCGCTCGGCGGGCTGGTCGCCGGCGTCGCCCATGAGGTGAACAACCCGATCGGCATCAGCCTGACGGTGGCGTCGAGCTTTGCGCGCCGGGCTGAAACCTTCGAGTCCGAGTTGCGGACCGAGCCGCTCCGCCGCTCCAAGCTCGACGAGTTCGTCAAGAGCTCGCGTGACGCAGCAGGGCAACTGGTGGCGAACCTGCACCGCGCCGGCGAGTTGATCCAGTCGTTCAAGCAGGTGGCAGTCGACCGCTCGCACGCCGAGCGCCGGCAATTCAACCTGAGCGAGGCCACCGACCAGATCGTCGCGAGCTTAAGGCCGGTGTTGAAGAAGGCGGCGATCACGCTGTCGGTCGAGGTGCCGGAAGGGCTCGTCATCGACGGCTATCCCGGCTCCTACGGCCAGATATTAACCAATCTTTTCCTCAATGCCGCCAATCATGCCTTTGCCGACGGCCGCTCCGGCGCGATCGCGATCTCGGCCCGGGCGCGGGGCGCCGACGACGTCGAGATCATCTTTGCCGATAACGGGGCCGGAATGACGCCGGACGTGCAACGGCAGGCGTTCGACCCGTTCTTTACGACGCGCCGCAACGAGGGCGGCACCGGACTGGGCTTGCATATCGTCTATAATCTTGTCACTCAACAGCTCGGCGGCCGGATGATGCTGGAGTCAAGGGTGGGACAAGGCACCACCTTCCGCATTATCATGCCGAAAGTCGCCAAGGGCGTATCCACTGGCGGATCCACGAGTACAGACCAGACAGCAGCAGCCGACGGAACCTCGCAATGGCCGAACAGGACGATGTCCTCCACCTGATCGACGATACCGGAATGGCTCCGGAGGACTCGTCCGCGCGCAAGTGGAAGATCGCCGTCATCGACGACGATGCCGCCGTTCACGAGGGCACGCGCTTTGCGCTCAGCGACTACAGTCTCAACGGCGCGACCCTGGAGATCCTGTCGGCCTATTCCGCGGCCGAAGGCCGCATCTTGATGCGCGACAATCCGGACGTCGCGGCCGTGCTGCTCGACGTCATCATGGAGACCGACGTCGCGGGCCTGGAGTTGGTCGAATACATCCGCAACGAGATCAAGAACGAGACCGTCCGCATCATCCTGCGCACCGGCCAGCCCGGACAGGCGCCCGAGCGCCGCGTCATCGTCCAGTACGACATCAACGACTACAAGGCCAAGACCGAGCTGACAGCCGACAAGTTGTTCACCTCGCTCACGGCGGCGCTGCGTAGCTACCAGCAGCTCGAGCGCATGGTGCAGACAAGGCGCGGGCTTGAAATCATCATCGACGCCGCCTCGACGCTCTACGACTTCAAATCGATGCAGCGGCTGGCGGAAGGCGTGCTGACCCAGCTCGCCTCGCTGCTCAATGTCGACTGCGCCGGCATCCTGGTGCTGCGCGACGACGGCGCCCCGGGGAGCGAGTTCTCGGTGCTGGCGGGCTCGGGCTGTTACAGCCGGTTCATCGGCACGACGAGCTCGAAGGCGCTCGATCCGGATTTGCGGCAAATGGTGGAGGCCGCCTTCCAGCGCCGCAAGAACGAATTCGCCGACCACCGCAGCGTGCTGTATTTGCGCACCGGCAGCGGCCGCGAAGTGGTGGTGCTGTTGCAGGCCGAGCGCCAGCTTTCCGACACCGACCGCGCACTGGTCGAGATTTTCTCCAGCCGGCTGTCGATCGCGTTCGACAATGTCATCCTCTACCGCCAACTGCATGAGGCCAACACCCAGCTCGAGGACCGCGTCGCCCAGCGCACCCGCGCGCTGATGCAGGCCAACCGCCGCCTTTCGGCGCAGTGGCTGCGGCTGCAGCGCGCCAACGGCTTCAAGAACGAAATTCTCGGCACCGTGGCGCACGATTTGAAGAACCCGCTCGGCGTGATCCTCGGCCGCACCGAGATGCTGACCGAATTGATCGGCGCAGGCTCGCCGAAGGAGAACGTTACCGCGCAGGTCGAGCACATCAGGGACGCCACCAAACGCCTGACCTCGATGGTCGATCACCTGATTTCGGATGCGATGGCGGATGCCTTCGACATCACCATCCGCCGCGAACCGGTCGATGTCGCCGCGCTCGTGACTGAGGTCGCCGATTCCAACCTGCCCTCGGCGGTCAACAAGCAGCAGGCCGTCACGGTGTCAGCCCCGCCGAACATCGTGACCATGTGCGACGCCGACCGGATCCGCGAGGCGATCGACAACCTCGTCAGCAATGCCATCAAATATTCGCCGATCGGCGGCAAGATCACGGTCACTGTGAGCCATGAAGGCAGCGACACGGTGATTCGTATCGCCGACCAGGGCGCCGGCCTTTCGCCGGAGGATCTCGGCCGGCTGTTCGGCCGCTTCCAGCGGCTCTCGGCAAAGCCGACCGCCGGCGAAAGCTCGACCGGCCTCGGTCTGTCGATCGTCAAACGTATTATCGACATGCATGGCGGCCATGTGACTGCGGAAAGTGCCGGACCCGGGCAGGGATCGACATTTACGGTTACACTGCCTGCGACAGAGACGACATGACCCAGAGCCCGCATATCTTCATCGTCGACGACGAGGCACCGGCCCGCGAGATGGTCGGCGATTACCTCAAGATGCACGGCTTCGGCGTGACCTTGTGCGACGGGGGAAAGAGCCTGCGCAAGGCGATCGAGAACGCCGTGCCCGACCTCGTCGTGCTCGACCTCAACATGCCCGAGGAAGACGGGCTTTCGATCATTCGAGACCTCAAGAGCCGCATCAACGTCCCCGTCATTATGCTGACGGCGACCGCGAGCCCGATCGACCGCGTCGTCGGCCTCGAACTCGGCGCCGACGACTACATCGCAAAGCCCTGCGAGCTGCGCGAACTGATGGCGCGCATCCGCTCCGTGCTTCGCCGCAGCACGCCGGCCAAGACGGCGACGCCCGAGCCCGCGGCGGCCAAGGCGGAGAAGGAACAACTGGTGCGGTTCGGCACCAAATGGCTCGACCTCGAAGCCCAGGCGCTCCGCGACGACGAAGGCAACGAGCATCCGCTGACGGCCTCCGAATTCGGCCTCTTGAAAGTGTTCGCGGCGAATCCGAAGCGGGTGCTGTCGCGCGAGCGGCTGTTGGAATTGGCCAATGCGCGCGACGCCGAAGCCTTCGACCGCGCCGTCGATCTGCGCATCATGCGTATCCGCCGCAAGATCGAAATCGATCCCACCAAGCCCGCCGTGATCCGCACCATCCGGGGTGGTGGCTATTTGTTCTCGCCGACGGGTGAGAAGGGTTAGCTTGCTCTGCGCTTCTGCTGTTGATCCTCATGGTGAGGAGCCGCGAAGCGGCGTCTCGAACCATGTGGCCCGTATGGGCCTGCATCCCCTTCGAGACGCGCGTTTCGCGCTCCTCAGGATGAGGGTCTACTGCGCGGAACAAATCCGCATCTGAAATCTTCCAATTTTCCGCATATTGAAATTACTGGCCTTTTATCCCCGAATGTTTCGTCGCGGGCCCGGCGACGAAACAATTCTCTCCGGCACGAAACCATTTTCCCCTTTTCGAGCAGACGTCCCGAAACGGAGGCTCATTAACAATTCTCCCAACGGAACGCCGCACCCTCGTGGCGCAATGGGAGCCTGTCATGTCGAACGTCATCGCCATCAACGCCGCAGCCAAGAAGTCGATTGCCGCCGCCCGCGCGACATCGGACGAAATGCTGCTGCAGAGTATTGCCAAGGGCGACCGCACGGCGATGCATGTGCTTTACTCCCGCCATAACGTCCGGGTGTACCGTTTCGTGCTGCGCATGGTGCGAGACACCACGATGGCCGAAGACCTCGTCAGCCAGGTGTTCCTCGACGTGTGGCGGACCGCCACCCAGTTCGAGGGCCGCTCGCAGGTTTCGACCTGGCTGCTGTCGATCGCCCGCTTCAAGGCGCTGACCGCGCTGCGCCAGCGCAAGCATGAGGACATCGAGCAGGACGACGTGCTGGAGATCGCCGACGAGGCCGACACGCCGGAAGCCTCGCTCGACCGCAACAACACAAGCGCCATCCTGCGCGCCTGCGTCGCCAAGCTGTCGCCGGCGCATCGCGAAATCATCAACCTGGTCTACTACCACGAGAAGTCGGTGGAAGAGGCCGGCGCGATCATCGGCATCCCCCAGAGCACGGTGAAGACCCGCATGTTCTATGCCCGCAAACAATTGGCCGAGTTGCTTAAGGGCGCCGGCGTGGACAGCATCGCCGCCTAAAGATAAGCGATTTCAGACAGTTAGATTGGAGTTAGGGACAGAAAAACGGGGCGGTTTCGACGGACAAAGGTTACTTCCGACGAAACAAATGAAACATTTCACAACATCACCCGGAAAAACTCACCCCCTATACCGATCATCACTGACACACCAACGCCGAACAGGAGAGCGAACATGCTGAAGCCGTCCTTCCGCTTTTTCATCGTCCCGCTCGGCGCCGTCGCAACCCTAGCCACCCTGTCGGCCCAGAACGTTCAGCCTCGCGCTCAGCGCGACGCCGGTTCGACGTTCGTGCGCGAACAGGTGGTCGATTGCGGCACCAAGAATCCCAAGGAGGTCTGTGTGATCTTCTACGACAGCGAGACCCCCCGCTGAATTCTTCTTTACCTCCCAAGCTACAGACCCCCAAGCGACCTCCAACGACCCGGCCGGGATGCCCCCCAGCCGGGTCGCTCTGCTTTGGAGGACCGCTGAACGCAACCTTTGCGGCGAGTAGCTGATCGCGAATAATCTGCCGCGAGGGCTACTCTCGCCTGCCGTATTTCAGCCGTACACTTAGCCGCTTAGGTGACCACGTCGGTCATGATGCTTGCCGCCATCGATGGTTGCTGCGACTAACGAGAATGAAGTCAGGCTACGCAAGGGCACGTCGCTTAACGAGCGGCTCGCTCTCGCAGGCGCTGCCGTAGTCCTGTGTTTGATTGCCTTGCCTGGCCTTAGCCACCTGCCGAACGAACATTGGCTTGGCATCGCCGCCCTTTTTGCACTGCTGTTCGGATGCCTCCTGCTGGGCGCAGCTCTACTTGATCGCAATGTCGTCTGGATCATTACATCAGGCGAAATCCTGATCGGCGAACAGCGTCCGTTCGGGAAGTTGCACAAAAAACTGATCAGGTACGATGAAATTTCGGGGATGCATGTTCGAAAGAGCAGCGGAAGATCAATCGAGTTCAGCCTCGTATTCGAGACCGAATCGGGAGATTTGCTCACCTCGCCTCCCCTGCCTGATATCACCCAGGTGCACCAGACCACCGTCCACATTGCCCGGTTGCTTCGGCTTCCTGATCCTGAACCGGCCGAGAACCCGCTCGACGCCGTCAATGCCGGGATACGACTAGGCAAGCCGGTCAATCCCAAAAGGGTACGAGGACTCAAGGTTCTCTTCGTGCTGCTCGCCGGCACACTGAGCCTTCCACTCATCTATGCACTGTGGAGCGGCAAATTGTCCGCCCTCGGGATCGCCGTCTGGTCGCTCGGCGCGATCGTGACCTTCATGCTGCTCAGATATCTGCATCGGATAAGTGCATGCTGGATCGCCCACGATGGCGCGATCAGGATCGAACGGCTTTCATGGAAAGGCACAACAGAGGTGGAGACGATCGGCGGTGACGATGTCGAGGCCATCGACGTGGAGAGCGGCGGTCGCAAGGATAGCCTCTACGTGATCACAATCCGACTTCGCACGGGAAAGAAAATCCGCAGCCCGCCGCTGGCCGGCAAGGATCAGACGCACGCCGTCCAGGCCGAGATCATTCGGCGGCTGAGACCAAACTCATCGGGTGACGCATAGGCTTGCACGCCTGTTCCGCGCGGCATGCAGGTACAATCGTCGCATCGGGCGTGGTAAGGGTACACGTCTGGTCCGGACGCAATTTTCGAAAACTGTAGTTCCGTTTTTGAACGATTGCATCCGGCGAAACTAGTGACGGGTGGTGTCGATGTTCGAAGGCTGGGATGCGGTCGTATTGGCCCGGGCGCAGTTTGCTTTCACGATGTCGTTCCACATAATCTTCCCGGCCTTCTCGATCGGGCTCGCCAGCTATCTCGCGGTGCTCGAAGCGCTGTGGCTCGCGACCGGGCGCGAGGTCTACATCAACCTGTTCAACTACTGGCTGAAGATCTTCGCCGTCGCCTTCGCGATGGGCGTGGTGTCGGGCATCGTGATGTCCTACCAGTTCGGCACCAACTGGTCGGCCTTTTCCGACAAGACCGGCCCGGTGATCGGGCCGTTGATGGCCTATGAGGTGCTCACCGCATTCTTCCTCGAAGCGGGTTTCCTCGGTGTGATGCTGTTCGGCCTGAACCGCGTCGGGCCAAAACTGCATTTTCTGGCGACGCTGATGGTCGCGGTCGGCACGCTGATTTCGGCGTTCTGGATTCTGTCGGCCAATTCCTGGATGCAGACGCCAGCCGGCCACACCGTCAATGAGGCCGGTCAGTTCATCGCCGCCGACTGGCTGAAAGTGATCTTCAATCCGTCGTTCCCATACCGTCTCGTGCACATGGTGCTGGCAGCGTATCTGACCACGGCGCTGGTGGTCGGCGCGGTCGGTGCCTGGCACCTGTTGCGCGATCGGCACCTCGCCGGCCCGCGCGTGATGTTTTCGATGGCGATGTGGATGGCGACGCTGGTGGCGCCGATTCAGATCATCGCCGGGGATCAGCACGGGCTCAACACGCTGGAGCACCAGCCGGTGAAGATCATGGCGATGGAGGGCCACTTCGAGAGCCACAAGCACGGCGCCCCCCTGATCCTGTTCGGCCTGCCCAATCAGAGCGCCGGCAGAGTCGACTACGCGGTCGAAGTGCCGAAGCTGGGCTCATTGATTCTCAAGCACTCCCTCGACGCGCCGATGGCTGGCCTCAACACCGTGCCGCGCGAAAACTGGCCGCCGGTTCCGCTCACGTTCTGGTCGTTCCGCATCATGGTCGGCCTGGGATTTCTGATGGCGGCGCTCGGCCTGTTCAGCCTGCTGATGCGCCTGAGTGGCAAGTTTTATGACTCGCGCCTGCTCCACATATTCGCGCTTCTGATGGGCCCGGCGGGCTTCATCGCGGTGCTCGCTGGCTGGATCACCACCGAAACCGGACGGCAGCCGTTCACGGTCTATGGACTGCTGCGCACGGCTGAATCGGCTTCGCCGCTGGCGGCCCCGGCAGTCGCCTCCTCGCTGATCGCCTTCATCATCGTCTATTTCGCGGTGTTCGCCGCCGGCGTGATCTATTTGCTGCGCCTGATGGCGGCCCCGCCGCATCCGGGCGAAGAGGGACCGTCACACGAGGTCCCGATCCGCACGGCCGGCATCACGCCGGCCGCAGGCGTGACCGCCGAGGGAGCCGCCCGATGATCCCGATCGACCTTCCCATCATCTGGGCCTTTATCATCGCCTTTGCCGTGTTCGTCTATGTCGTGATGGACGGCTTCGATCTCGGCCTCGGCATCCTGTTTCCGCTATTTCCGGAGAAACGGGATCGCGACGTCATCATGAACAGCGTCGCGCCGGTGTGGGACGGCAACGAAACCTGGCTGGTGCTCGGCGGCGGCGGGCTGATGGCCGCGTTCCCGCTGGCCTATGCCGTGCTGATGCCGGCGCTCTACACGCCCATGATCGCGATGCTGCTCGGCCTGGTGTTTCGGGGCGTCGCATTCGAATTCCGTTGGCGCACGACGCGCGCGCGCAACCGATGGGACATCGCCTTTTTCGGCGGATCGCTGCTGGCGACGCTGGCGCAGGGCATCGCGCTCGGCGCCATCCTGCAAGGCGTGCATGTCGGGGGCCGCAGCTATGCCGGTGGCTGGTGGGACTGGCTGACGCCGTTCAGCATTCTGACCGGCATCTCGCTGGTGATCGGCTATTCGCTGCTCGGGGCGACATGGCTGGTCATGAAAACCGAAGGCGAGTTGCGTGACCGCGCCTATCATCTGAGCTGGGTCCTGTTGCTCGCGATGCTCGCGGCCATCGCCGCGGTCAGTATCGCGACGCCGTTCCTCCATATACAGTACACCGAGCGCTGGTTCGCCTGGCCGAACGTCCTCATGACGGCACAGGTACCGATTTCGGTTGCTGTAGTCACCGCCCTGTTGCTGCGCAGTCTCGCCAACAAATACGACTACCAGCCGTTCTTCCTGACGCTGGCGTTGTTCGCGCTGTCCTATGCCGGCCTCGGCATCAGCATGTATCCCTATATCGTGCCGCAGAGCATCACGATCTGGCAGGCGGCGGCGCCGGAAAACAGCCAGCTCTTCATGCTGGTCGGCGTCGCCGGGCTGATCCCGCTGATCCTCGGCTATACCGCCTGGGCCTATTGGGTGTTCCGCGGCAAGGTCAAACCCGAGAGTGGATACCATTGAAGCCCAACGAGCGGTCCCCCCGTCCTCTCATGCAGCGCCTGCTGTGGTTTGCCGCGCTATGGCTCGGCGGCGTCGGCACCGTCGCGCTGATTTCGTTTTTGCTGCGGCTCTGGATCGCGCCGAAATAAGGCAGGCGGGATATCCCATGAATTTGGTGGACGACGAAAATGGACGACATTTCAGTCACGTATCCGCCGCATTCGCCCTAAACTTGCCATCAAGCCAGCCCTGAGATTTGATGGTTCCGCTGATTTGCCAAAGCGCCAACCATTTGGCCGCCGCGCCAACAAGGAGAATTTCTGCGATGAAAAAATTTCGGCACCTGATCTGGATGGCGATCGCCGCCGGCGGTCTGATCCTTTCGGCCTCTCAGAGCCAGGCGCAGATGCGGCAGCCCGATGTCGGCGACCAGCCCGGCCTGCTTCCCGACGAATCCGTCGAGCTGGATCCGCAGTTCAGGAAGACCGCGGTGCTCTATCGCACCAACGAACCGCCGGGCACCATCATCATCTCGACGCAGGATCGCCACCTCTATCTGGTGCAGGGCAATGGCCGCGCGTTGCGTTACGGCATCGGCGTTGGCCGCGAAGGATTTCAATGGCAGGGGCTGCTCAATATCACCCGCAAGGCGGAATGGCCGGACTGGACGCCGCCACCGGAGATGATCGCGCGCCAGCCCTATCTGCCGCGCTTCATGGCCGGCGGCCCTGGCAACCCGCTCGGCGCGCGCGCGATGTATCTCGGCACCACTGTCTACCGTATCCACGGCACCAACCGGCCCGACACCATCGGCACCGCCGTCTCCTCCGGCTGCTTCCGGCTGGTCAATGCCGACGTCGCCGATCTCTATGAGCGCGTGCCCGTGGGCACCAAGGTGATCGTGCGGCAGAAGCCGGAGCTTTAATTGCGACGCCGCTTCTCCCGCCGATCCATTCCTCCCACTTAGTGAGTTCAAAAAATGCTACGGACATTTCGAGGCGGCCTCCTCATTGGGCTGGCTGTCGCAATCGCGATTGCGGCTGGCGCGATCACCTATGAGCGTTACGACACCAAGACACTGAAGCGGACCATCCGCCGCGGCGAAGTGCTGTGCGGCGTCAACAAGGGCCTGCCCGGCTTCTCGATCCCCGACGACAAGGGCGACTGGACCGGATTCGACGTCGATTTCTGCCGCGCAGTGGCCGCGGCGATCTTCGATGATCCCAAGAAGGCGAAGTTCGTAGCGCTGGATGCCAACGAGCGCTTCAAGGAGCTGCAGAGCCGCAAGGTCGACATCCTCTCGCGCAACACGACCTGGAGCATGTCCCGCGAGAGCAACTACGCCCTCTATTTCCCGGCGGTCGCCTATTATGACGGCCAGGGCTTCATGCTGCCGCGCTCGCGCAACATCGATTCCGCGCTGGACCTCAACAACAGCAAGGTTTGCGTGCAGGAGGGGACGACGACGGTGCTCAATGTCGCCGACCATTTCCGTGCCAACAACATGAAGTATACCGAGGTCAAGTTTCCCAAGCTGGAAGACGTGCTCAAGGCTTATGAGGGCGGCAAGTGCGACACCTTCACCGCCGACGTTTCTCAGCTCTACGCGCTTCGCTTGAACCTGATCCAGCCGAGCGATCACGTCATCCTGCCCGACGTCATCTCCAAGGAGCCGCTCGCGCCCGTGGTGCGCCAGCGCGATGACGACTGGATGATGCTCGTGAAGTGGACGCTGTATGCAATGATCAACGCCGAGGAACTCGGCATCACCTCGAAGAACATCGACGAGGCGCTGAAGTCGAAGAAGCCCGACGTGATGCGGTTGGTCGGCACCGAAGGCGCCTATGGCGAAGATCTCGGCCTCCCGAAGGACTGGGCCGCCCGTATCATCCGCCACGTCGGCAATTACGGCGAGATGTACGACCGCAATGTCGGCGAGGGATCGAAGCTGAAGATCCCGCGCGGCCTGAATTCGCTGTGGAGCAACGGCGGGATTCAGTACGCCCCGCCGATACGGTAGATGTCTCCGCCGTCATTGCGAGGAGCGAAGCGACGAAGCAATCCATACCGCGACCGCGGCCCCATGGATTGCTTCGCTTCGCTCGCAATGACGGCGCTTTGTGACGAGCCACCACCGCCTCCCCTCATCCTGAGGAGCGCGCATAGCGCGCGTCTCGAAGGATGTGGCCCCCGTGGTGGCCTCATGGTTCGAGACGCCGCTTTCGCGGCTCCTCACCATGAGGGTATAAAAATCAATACCCCTTCATCCGCGCCAACTGATCGGCGTGGTAATTGCTGTCGCCGAACAATTCCTGGCAGACGCGGGCGCGCTTCATGAAGAAGCCGATGTCGAACTGGTCGGTCATGCCCATGCCGCCGTGCATCTGCACGCCTTCCTGCACTGCCAGCGTCGCCGTGGCGCCGGCGCGTGCCTTGGCGACCGCGACCGCGGCGCCAGCGTGCTCGAAATCGCCGTCGAGGGTCTGCAACGCCTTCAGAACGGCCGCGCGGGTGATCTCGATATCAACATAGAGCTGGGAGGCGCGGTGCTGCAGCGCCTGGAATTCGCCGATCAATTTGCCGAACTGCTTGCGCTCCTTCAGATACGTGACGGTGCGGCCGAACACTTCTTCGCTCAAGCCCACCATTTCGGAAGCTACCGCGCCGCGGCCGATATTGAGCACGCCCTCCAATAACGCGCCGCCCTGGTCGACCTCGCCGAGCACCTGATCGGCATCGACTTCAACGCTGCTGAACTCGATCCGCGCCGCGTTATGCGCATCGACCATCACCGTGCGTTCGATCGCAATTCCCTTGGCTTTTGGATCGACCAGGAACAGCGTCAGCCCATTGCGTTCGCCGGCCGCGCCGCCGGTGCGTGCCGCGACGATCAGGAGATCGGCGGTGTGGCCGTCGACCACGAGCGCCTTGGCGCCGTTCAGCTTGAAGCCGTTGCCGGAGCGCACCGCCTGCAAATTGATCTGCAGCGGGCGATGTTTTGCGCCTTCGTCGATCGCGAGCGCCGCCAGCAGCGATCCGTCGGCAATCTTGGGCAGATGTGCAGACTTTTGCGCGTCACTTCCACCGCGCAACAGCGCCGATACCGCCAGCACCGCGGTCGACAGGAACGGCGACGGCATCAAGGTGCGGCCGATTTCCTCCATGACGATGCCGGCCTCAACGCAGCCGAGCCCGCTGCCGCCGAAATTTTCGGGCACCAGCAGGCCGGAAAAGCCCATCTCGGCAAACGCCTTCCAGAGCTCACGGGAAAAACCCGTCTCGTCCTTGCTGTCGCGCAAGCTGCGCAGATGCGACACCGGCGCCTTGTCGCTGATAAGGCCGCGCGCGCTGTCGCGCAGCATGGATTGTTCTTCGGTGAGGACGAGGGGCATAGGGAAATTCCGGTTCAGAAACTATCGAATGTGCATGGTTGAGGTCGTCATTCCGGGGCGATGCGAAAGCATCGAACCCGGAATCTCGAGGTTCCGGGTTCGACGCTTCGCGCCGCCCCGGAACGACGGTAAGCGAAACTCACGCCCCCGGCAGATCGAGGATGCGCTTGGCGACGATGCCGAGCATCACCTCCGATGTGCCGCCCTCGATCGAGTTGGCCTTGGTGCGCAGCCAGGCGCGCGGGCGGGCGCCGCCTTTCGAGCGCTCGCTTTCCCATTCCAGCGCATCGATGCCGACGGCCGACATCAGGATTTCGTGGCGACGCTTGTTGAGCTCGGTGCCGTAATATTTCATCGCCGAGGAGAACGCCGGATGCGATTGCCCGGCTTTCGCGAGATCAACGGCGCGCTCAGCCACGGCCGCAAACGCCGCCTCGTCGATGTCGAACGCCGCAATCTGGCCGCGCAGCACGGCATCGTCGAGCCGGCCGAAATCATCGCTGCCGACGGAGTCGGCTGCGACCTGTCCGAGCGGACGGCCGATGCCGCGCTCTCCAGTGCCCGAGATCATCGCGCGCTCATGCTGCAGCAGATATTTTGCAACATCCCAGCCGCGGTTGACCTGGCCGACCACATGCGATTTCGGCACCCGCACATTGTCGAAGAAGGTTTCGCAGAACGGCGAATAACCGGAGATCAGCAAGATCGGCTTGGTCGACACGCCCTTCGAGGCCATGTCGAACAGGATGAAGCTGATGCCGTCATGCTTCTTCGCGGTGGGATCGGTGCGCACTAGGCAGAAAATCCAGTCGGCGTAGTTCGCATACGACGTCCAGATCTTTTGGCCGTTGATGATGTAATCGTCGCCGTCGCTTTCGGCGCGGGTCTGCAGCGAGGCGAGGTCCGATCCGGCGTTCGGCTCGGAATAGCCCTGGCACCAGCGGATCAGGCCGGCGGCGATCTTTGGCAAGTGCTCTTTCTTCTGCGCCTCGGTGCCGTATTTCAGCAGCGCCGGCCCAAGCATCCAGATGCCGAAGCTCGATAGCGGCGAGCGCGCGCCCATCGCCGCCATTTCTTCACGCAGCACCTTGTGCTCGGCGGGCTCCAGCCCTCCGCCACCATATTCCTTCGGCCAGTCCGGCACGGTCCAGCCCTTGTCGCGCATGCGCTCAAACCAGATGCGCTGCGGCTCGGAGGAGAATTTGGCGTTGCGACCGCCCCAGTAGGTATCGCTTTCGGAGGTCATCGGCCGTCGCATTTCCGGCGGACAATTGGCTTCCAGCCAGGCGCGGGTTTCACGGCGGAATGTTTCCAGATCGGACATATCAGGCGCTTCCATGTGGGATGTTTGGAAGCGACCTTAGTCCTCGCGTTGCGGAATTCAATATATGTCTGACATCAGCCCATGCTGCTCTGGCGGTGGTCACGCTGCCTGATCGGGTGTATGCGCAAAGCGGTAGCGATTGAAAAACAAGAGGAAACCGGCATGCGGCTGAAGTTGCTTTCGCCTGGCGAAATGAGCGCCGACCAGAAAGAAACCTACGACGAGGCCATCGCCGGCAAGCGCGGCGCCCCGCCGGCGCCGATGATGGCCTGGCTCAACAGCCCGGAGATGGCGCGGCACGCCACGCGGCTTGGCGAGCAGCTCCGTTTCAACACGATGTTTCCGGCAAAGCTTTCCGAAATTGCCATTCTCGTCACCGCGCGGCACTGGACCTCGCATTACGAATGGTATGCGCACAAGCGCCTGGCGCTGAAGGGCGGCATGGACCCGAAAATCATCGAGGACATCCGCGACCGCCGCACGCCCGTCTTCGATGACCCCAAGGGCCGGATGATCTATGATCTCGCCAAGTCGCTGCATGAGGGCCACGGCGTGTCGCAGGGACTGTACGATGAGGCGGTGAAGGTGCTCACCGTGCGTGGCGTTGTCGAGGTCATTGGATTGTGCGGCTACTACACGATGGTCTCGATGACGCTGAACACGTTCGAGTTCGGGCTGCCGGACGGCGAGGTATCGGATCTTGTGTGATCTCTCCTCCCCCTCTCCCCGTTCTTCACGGGGAGAGGGTTGGGGTGAGGGGCTCCCTCCGCGAAACGTGACCTCCGATAGATCTGTACCCCCCTCACCCGGATTTTCCGCTTCGCGTAAAACATAGCCGAAGCCTACTTCGGCGTTCTTTATTGGACAGCCGCCGAAGGCGGCCTACGCCTCTCCCCGCAAGCTGGGCGAGGTTGAGAACAACACGCGGAGAAGCACATGCCCTCACATCCACCCATCGTCGCCGGCACGCGGATCGGGCATGTCCATCTCAAGGTCGCCGATCTCGAACGCGCGCTCGGCTTCTATTGCGGCGTGCTCGGCTTCGAGATGATGCAGCGGATGGGTTCTGGCGCGGCATTCATTTCGGCCGGCGGTTATCACCATCACATCGGCCTCAACACCTGGGAAAGCAAAGGCGGCCACCCACCGCCCCCGGGCACCACCGGCTTGTTTCACACCGCCATTCTCTATCCCACCCGCGCAGCGCTAGCGGATGCGCTGTATCGTGTGATCCAGGCCGGCATCGAACTCGACGGCGCCAGCGACCACGGCGTCAGCGAGGCGCTCTATTTGCGCGACCCCGATCAGAACGGCGTCGAACTCTATCGCGACCGGCCAAAAGAAGAATGGCCCCGCGCACCCGACGGATCGCTCGCGATGTTCACCAAGCGGCTGGATCTGGAGGATCTGCTGCGGCAGCGGGAGGCGTAAGCCAATGCGATTCACCGTAGCACCAGGTGCGTAAGCCAGCCGCCGGCATAGAGACCGCCGCCAAACACCGCATGCGTGACGAGACTGTGTAGTCGGGCGGCTGCCGGATGCGACGTGCGGCTCGCGGCAATGCCGAAACCCATGGCGGGCTGCATCACCAGGAACGGCGCGGCCACGCTGCCGATCCCGACCAACAGTGCCGGGCCGATCGTCGGATCGCGCGCCCAATCGAGGCCGAAGAACGCAAGCAGCATGCCGGCAAACACAATCCCGATCAGGTAATGCGCTGACCAGCCGATCAGTCGCTCGCCCCGCAGCGGCGGCGACGCGGCAATCCGGTCGTGGCGCAAGCGCCCGCGTGCAAGGTGGCCGAGCCAGCGCCCTACCAGACCATAGTCCAGCGACGGAATGCCAAGCAGCCGCTGCCGGATCATCGTCCAGATGTCCATCACGACGGTTGCACCCGTCCCGATCAGAACCGCCGATGTCAGATAATTTGCCGCTTCAGTCATGCATGGCCTCCGCTGGAGCCTGCGCTGCCACCATCCAGCACGCCGCGGTGAAGGAGACCGCTGGCCCGCGTATATAGGGCTCGAAGGCCATGCTGACGGTTTCGATCACCCGTGCACGAGTGCCTTCATCCGCCCCCTGAAGGAACAGGCCGACCGGTCCAAGCCAGCCGACGTAGCGGGCGAGTTCGGTCTTCTGAAAGCTGCAGACGATATCGATCGGCCGGATGTCGATCGCTGTCCAGCCACTCGCCGCCAAAATGGTCTCGATCCGGCGCTGGTCGGCGAAGGCGAACTGCCCCGGCCCTTCGGGTCGACGCGCGGGAAGGTCGGGCAGCAGCGGCTTTGCCGCCCGCTCGGCCGTTGTCATGAATGGATTTTCCGCCGCACCCCGCCAGGCAATGAAGCGCAGCCTCGCGTCAGGCCGTGCCGCCTGGCGCAGATTAGCGAACGCCTGCACGGGGTCGGCAAAGAACATGACCCCGAGACGCGAAATGATCATGTCGAAACTTGCGGGCGCGAAGGCGTGTGTTTGGGCGTCGGCGCAGATGAAACTTGCAGGTTGGCCGTCCAGCGCTGCTCGGGCGCGTGCCACGGCGATCATCGGTTCCGAGAGGTCGATGCCCGTGCAGTATCCCTTGGTACCGAGTGCCCGGGCGGCGGCGAGCGTCGTGGCACCCGTGCCGCAGCCGACGTCGAGCACGCAGCTCGCTGCGGCCTCGGACACCACCTGGACCAGCAAATCCTCGAAGGGCCTGAACATCTCCTCGAGCACGTGCCGTGCCTCGACCCAGCCACGTCCGGCGGGGCCGTTCCATAATCTTGCCTGTTCGTCATCTGGCTGCTGCGCGACATTCATGATCTCTTCCTTTTGTTATCGCTGTTTCCTGCCTTGCCAAGTGGGCGCGGATGGCTGCACTCTGCCAGTTCAAGTCAACTTGAGGTCAAGGCATGAGAGACATCGATATCGCAGAGGCGGCTCGATTGTCGGGCGTTCGCGCCTCGACCCTGCGCTTCTATGAGGAGAGGGGGTTGATCGCCTCTCACGGAAGGCGGGGCCTTCGCCGGCTGTTCGATCCGGCCGTGTTGGACCGACTGGCGCTGATCGCACTCGGGCGGGCCGCCGGCTTCTCGCTCGATGAGATCGCCAGGATGTTCGCACCCGACGGCCGGCCGCGCATCGACCGGCGGATGCTGGCGGCCAAGGCCGATGAGCTGGAGCGGACGATCCGAAAGCTCAACGCCATGCGCGACGGCCTGCGCCACGCCGCCGCCTGTCCCGCCCCGAGCCACATGGAGTGTCCCACCTTCCGCCGCCTGCTGCGGGCCGCGGCGTCAGGCGCTATTGGCGAAAGGAAGACGCGGCGGCCGCCGCGCAAATCGTTCGCCGCTACTGGACGCGAGCAGGGCCGCGCCCGCGGATCATGATCAGCACCGCCGCCGTCAACTCCACGCCGATGCACCCGTAGAACGGCAGCGTGTAACTCCCGGACAGATCCCGCAACAGGCCGACCACGCCGGGACCGAACGCATACGTGATCTGGTTGATCGCCGTGATCAAACTGATCAGGACACCGAATGAACGCGGATCGAATTCGCGCTGCACGATCAGAGCCGGCAATGTGATGAGGTTGCCGACGGAAAAGCCGAACAGCGCGCAGGCCGCCATCAGCACGTAATCGTTATGCACATTGATGACAATGAGCAGCGCCACCGCCTGGCTGACGAACGAAAGCGAGGACGCCAGCCGCTGGTTCATCCGGTCGATCACGAAGGAAAACAGCACCCGACCAACCACTGCCATCGCCGTCAACAGCGCCACCGCAATCGCCGCCTGCTGCCGCCCGATCACCGAATCCAGGAATGCGATCAGGTGCACGATGAAGCCGACCTGCGCGAACAACACCAGTGCGAACGCCGACGACACCGAGAGAAAACCGATGTCGCGAAAGGCGCGTGCGCGAATTTGCGTCGGCGACGGCGCGTCGGCAGCCTCTAACCCGCCCGCACTCAGGTGAAGCGGCGGGCGCCCGACCAAGAGCAGGATCACCGGCACCATCAACGCAACCATTACGACGGCCGACGCCGTCATCGCGCCAGAGAAACCGAAATAGCCGATCGCGGTCACGAGCAGCGGCACGCCGACGATGCCGCCAAAGCTCGCGCCATTCAGCGCCAGGCTGATCGCCATGCCACGCTTGTTGTCGAACCACAGCCCCAGCGTGTTGGTGATGATGCCGAGGCTGGTGCCGGCCCAGCCGAACGCCAGCACGGCGTTCGCAAGGTAAAGCTGCCAGGGTTCGCGCACCTCGCCAATCGAGATCGCGGCCGCGGCCATCGCGAATGTCCCCGCGATCAGGCAATTGCGCGGACCGAACGCTTTGATCGCCTCGCTGACGAACGCGACCAGCGCTGCGCCGAACAGATAGAAGAACGTGGTGCCGGACGAAATCAGCGACGCCGGCCAGCCGTGCAGCCGCTGCAACTCGGCGACATAGACGCTCTGGCCGTAGAAGCCGAGCCCCCAGCCGAAGGTTGCCAGCAGGAAGCACACGACGACGATGCGCCAGCCGTCGTAGCGGATCGAGGTCTCGTCGATGGTGGCGTAGTTGCGAGCGTCCAACGTCGTTTGCTTCTCTTGCTATTTCTCACGTCGTCATGCCCGGGCTTGCCCGTCTTCGCTAAAGCTACGCCGGACTGATATCGTATGCCCGGCGAAGCCTTGGCGTAGCCGGGTCCCGGGGGTCCACGTCCTTCCTGCAGCGATCAAGACGTGGATGGCCGGGACAAGCCCGGCCATGACGATCACCATTAGCAGATCGGGAGTTTAATTGCTTCGGCGCCGGCCGAAATGTCAGCAGATGTCACTAGGCCGGTTTCGACGGATCGTAGAAGAAGCGTTCGCGCCAAACCTTGTCGCCGCGCCATTCCTGCAGCGCGACTTCGTCGAACCGCCCGGTCTTGCCGGAATGAAAGACAAAGTCGAAAATCCAGTGAATCGCGACATGGTCGCCCTCGACGACAGAGGTCACGCAGGTCGAGGTCACGCTTTTGACCCGCTCCAACACCGCGCGCTCATGCGCCACCAGCACGTCGCGGCCGACCCGTGGCGGAGCGGCGTTCTCCTGCATGCTGGCGTCCTCGGTGTAGAAGCGCTCGATGGCGCCGGCATGATCGCCGGAGACGACGGCGGCGATGAATTCATCGAGACGGGCGCGCGACGGCATGGGACCTCCGGTAATTAGACACTCGGACCTGGAATCTCGTTGACCGCCTGCAGCTTCACGCGACGCCTTGCAAATGACGCAAACGACAGCACTACAAGGCCGAGCAGCACCGGCGGGAACACCACCATGTTTACCATCGACCAGCCGTAATGCGCCAGCAACTGACCGGACGAGAACGACCCCAGCGCCATCATCCCGAAGATCAGGAAGTCGTTGAACGCCTGCACCTTGTTGCGCTCCTGCGGCCGGTGCGTCTCCAGCACCAATGCCGAGGCGCCGATAAATGCGAAATTCCAGCCCACCCCGAGCACGATCAGCGTCGCCCAGAAATGCAGTGCGGTGATGCCGGAAAGGCCGATTGCCGCCGCGGCAGCTTCCAGGGTCAGGCCAAGTGCCACAATTGTCGGTGCGCCGAAGCGCGCGATCAGCGAGCCCGTGAAGAAGCTCGGACCGTACATCGCCACGATGTGCCACTGGATGCCGAAATTGGAATCGCTCACCGTGAGCCCGCACATCTTCATGGCGAGCGGCGCAGAAGTCATGACGAGATTCATCATGGGGTACGCAACCACGCCGCACAGCGCCGCGGCAATGAAGCGCGGTTGCCGTGCAATCTCGAACAGCGGCCGCCCGCCATGCATGTCCGACGGTGCCGGCTTCGGCGCATCGACGCCCCACAGTACCGCTGTCGCCACCAGCGCGACGAACGCCTGCACCACGAAGCTGAACGCAAACAGATAAGGCGGCCAGATATCCATGGTCCACTGCACGAGTTGCGGGCCGAGCACGCCGGCGAACACTCCGCCGGCCATCACCCAGGACATGGCTTTCGGCCGGAACGCTGTGCTGGCGCCGTCAGCGGCGGCAAAGCGATAGGACTGCGCGACTGCGCCGTAGAGGCCGCCGAGGAAGGTCGCAAAGCAGAACAACCAGAACGAGGCATAGAGAACGGCGGCGGCGGCGAGCGCACCGGTGAGGATTCCACAGAAGGTACCAATGATGAACGCGACACGGCGGCCATAGGCGCGCGAGATCGCGCCCGTCGGCAGCGTGCCGGCGGCGAGCCCCAGCACGTACATCGACAGCGGCACGGTGGCGAGCGAGATGGTCGGCGCCAGCGTCGCGCCGACGATCGAGCCGGTGGCGAAAATCACCGCCGAATTGGCGCCGGTCAGCGCCTGCGCCGCGGCGAGCCGCAGCATGTTGGCGCGCACGCGGGCGTCGTTTGATAGCTCTTCGGTGGCTGTCGTATCCAGCATCGGCATTCCCGCCCGGCAGGCCCCGGGCCGGGAGCCTCATTGATTGATTCCGCAGCACTATGAAGACGCGGGGCGGCGCGATCAACCGACGCAAACGGGCGCGCGCCATGCAGGGGGCGCAAGCAGCTACCGTATCACGACCGCTTCTTGCCTGCTCGTTTGCCAGCTTGCACCGCGCCCGTCTTGTGGACCTTCGAGCGAGGATCTCCAAGGCCGGCATGCGAAAGGTGCGGACTCCAATCAAGTGCAATCGTGGCAGCGAAGCCGAAGAAGCTGGAACGACTCATACCAAGCTCCGTGGCGCGCTTGTCGATCCGCGTGATCAGGCTCTTCGGCAGATAGACGTTCACGCGTTCGGACGGATCGGGCGGGTCGACCCCGACGATGAAGTAGGCGACGACGTCGGCACCCCTCGGCAGCGCGATCTGTTCGATCGGCGTTGGCTCCGGTAGCGACCTGCCCTGCTCCGCCATTTCGTCCACCGCTCGCGCCAGCGCGGCCTCCGCTTTCTCGATCGCCGCTTCCTGCGATCGCCCGCCGGCGACGCAACCCGGAAAATCCGGAAACCACGCGCCGAGTGCGCCGCGCGGACCGCGTTCCAGCACTGCAGGATAGAGCCGCTTCTTCACCTTGGCCTCCCCATGGTGGTTGTGCTATTTAACACACAGACTGGTGTGTCAAATCACACATCAATGCTAGCATGATCCAAGAGGAGGGGCAAAAATGGATGCGCAAGCCGAACTCCGCATCATTCGTGCGGCCTACGCCAAGCAGGTTCTTGCTGCCGCAAGCGTTGTCGATGCGCGCCTGGCTCAGGCGTTTGCGACCATACCCCGCGAGGACTTTCTTGGGCCCGGTCCCTGGCTGGTGCGGCGCTGGCTACGCGACTACGTTTCGACACCCGACGCCGATCCCGTTTATCTCTATACCGACGATCTGGTCGCGCTCGTGCCCGAGCGCGGCGTCAACAACGGGCAGCCGTCGTTGCATGCCCATCTCATTCACCGGGCCACACCCGCCGTCGGCGAGCACGTGGTGCATGTCGGAACGGGCACAGGCTATTACACCGCCATCCTCGCGTACCTGGTCGGACCGTCAGGGCGGGTTACGGCGATCGAATATGATGGAGCCCTCGCGGCCCGCGCCAGAGCCGGCCTGGCGCCCTACGCGAATGTCGCCGTGATCGAGGGCGACGGCGCACAGGTGCCGTTCGATGCCGCCGACGTCATCTATATCAATGCCGGCTGCACACGGCCTGCCACGCGCTGGCTCGACAGCCTGGCCGATGGCGGTCGCCTGATCATACCGATAACGTCAGATCAGGGATTTGGCGGTATTGCGCCGGAGCGCATGGCGAGTGCCGGCGCAGTGTTCCGAATTGAGCGAAGGGCAGCGGACTATCTTGCAAACTGGATCTCGCCAGTTGCGATCTTCCCCTGCGCCGGCAGCCGCGACGAGGCGTCCGAACGAGCTCTAGCCGAAGCCTTCGCCCGTGGCGGCTGGCAGAAGGTCACGCGACTGTACCGCGACCAATCCATTCCGGATGAGCGCTGCTGGCTTCGCGGAGTTGGGTGGTGCCTCGCCTACAGTTGAGCTGCGGAAAGGCGTTATGCCGACGCGTCCGATCGTCCGAAGACGAGGATCATGTTGTTGGCGGGCATTTGCACGGTTTCGAGCAAGACAAGACCCACCGATGCTGCGAGCTTTTCGAGATCGGCGACGTCGCGCACGCCCCATTCAGCATCCTGCTCGCGCAGGCTGGTGTCGAACACGGCGTTGCTGATCGCGGTGTGCTTGCCGTCGCGCTTGAACGGGCCATAGAGAAACAGCCGCCCGTCATCGCGGAGATAGCGCGCCGCGCCGGCGAACAAGCCCTCGGCGACGCGCCAGGGCGCGATGTGGATCACGTTGGCGCAGAACACCGCCAGCAGTTTGCCCGGCCCGCTGCCGTCATGCATCGCCGGACACCAGGCCGGATCGACGAGATCGACCCGCAACACCGGGCGCATGTTCGGCAGGCCGGCATGCGCGCGCCACGCTTCGATGCTGTTGAGATGTCGTTCATTAAGATCGCTCGGCCACCAAATGATGTCGGGCGTGCGCTTTGCGAAATGCACCACATGCTGGCCGGTGCCGCTGCCTGCCTCCAGCACGTCACCGGATTTGCCGGTGAGGAATTTTTGCAGCACCGCCCAGATCGGTTCGTGGTTACGGTGGAATGCCGCCGCGTCGAGCCGGCCGTCGGGCTCGACCGGCCGGCCATCCTTGCCGAATTCCATCGCATGTTCAGCCATCGCAGTTCGGTCCCCGAAAAATCAGTGGCGCAGCGTCACTTCAGATCGCCGCAGAAGATCTCCTTCAACACCTCAAGTAGACGCAGTGTGCGCTGATCGGCGACGCGATAATGCAGCGTCTGCGAGGTTCGCCGGAATTCCACCAGGCCGTCGGCGCGCAATTTCGCCAGATGCTGCGACAGTGCGGACTGACTGAGATTCACGACAGTGACCAGCTCGCCCACCGTCATCTCGCCGCGCACGGCAAGAAAGCAGAGGATCAGCAGGCGTTTTTCATTGGCGAGCATCTTCAGGAGCTGCGCGGCGTCACCGGCCTGCTTCGCCAGCTTCTTCAGCGCCGCCGCGTCGTCGGCGCCGGGGACAAAGGCGGTCTCTTGCGTGGTCTGTTGCTCTGTCTCTTGGGCTGCCGGGGCGGCTGCTCTCATCGCTGCAAATCCGGTATCTTTTCCGCGCCTGCGAAGCACACATAACACACTAGCGCGTCAGCCTTTCTTTAGCATTGACTAAATTAGCAAATGTGGATAATCGTTGCAAAAAGCAAAAAATGATGCGGCGATGCGGCCGCAAGGGGAAGAAAACGTGCGGCCAGACCCGTTACGCAGCAAAGCTGTTCTCTCCGATCCCGCCGCCCCGGATATCCCGATGGGACGCCGCCGCTTTCTCGGCCTCGGCGCAGCCCTGACCAGCAGCCTTGCCGTCGGCGGCAAACAGGCCATAGCGGACCCGGCGCAGGAGTCTCCCCCCGCAGACGCGCCCTGGTCGCAATCGATCGGCGCCGGCGTGGTCGACCGGCCCTATGGCCGCCCCGCCGATGCCGAAGCTTCCGTCATCCGCCGCAACGTGCCCTGGTTGACCGCGAGCGCGGAATCGTCAGTGAGCTTTTCGCCGCTGCAGGACCTGCACGGCATCATCACGCCGAACGGGTTGTTCTTCGAGCGCCATCACGCCGGCCGCCCTGATATCGACCCGGCGCAGCACAAGCTGATGATCCACGGCCTCGTCGAGCGCCCGCTGCTTCTCACCATGAAGGACATCATGCGCTTCCCGTCCGTGTCGCGCATCCATTTCATCGAATGCCCGGCCAATGGCGGCATGAACTGGCGCGCCGCGCAGATGAATTCGCTTCAGTTCAGCCACGGCATGGTCAGTTGCGCCGAATGGACCGGGGTCAAACTGTCGACGCTGCTGGAGGAGGTCGGCATCAAAAAGCAGGCGAAGTGGGCGATGGTCGAAGGCGCCGACGGCGCGCATATGAATCGCAGCCTGCCGCTCGACAAATGCCTCGACGATTGCCTCGTGGTCTATGCGCAAAACGGTGAGGCGCTGCGGCCCGAACAGGGCTACCCGCTGCGGCTGGTGGTGCCGGGCTGGGAAGGCAACGTCAACATCAAATGGCTGCGCCGGATCAAGCTTGGCGAAAAGCCGTGGCACACCCGCGAGGAAACCTCGAAATACACCGACCTAATGCCGGACGGCACCTCGCGCGGCTTCACCTGGCTGATCGACGCCAAATCGGTCGTCACCTTTCCCTGCCCGGAGAAGCCGCTCGATGGGCCCGGCCTCTATGAAATCCGGGGACTGGCCTGGACCGGCAACGGCAAGGTCAAGCGCGTCGATGTCTCCATGGACGGCGGCGTCAACTGGCAGACCGCGCGGCTGCACGAACCGGTGCTGTCGAAGGCGCTGACGAAATTCACCGTGCCCTGGCGCTGGGACGGCCGGCCCGCGCTGGTCGCATCCCGCGTTATCGACGTGACCGGTTATGTGCAGCCGACAATTGCACAACTGCGCGCACAGCGCGGCTCAAACTCGGTCTACCACAACAATTCGATCCAGATCTGGCAGGTCAAGCCCGACGGAAGCGTCTTCAATGTACAGCTCGCGTAAGATTTGCCTGCCGATCGTAGCCATCCTGCTCGCCGGCGCCGCAGGCCTCGCCGGCGCGGCCGAACCCGGCTCGTTCGGTTACGGCAGCGTGGCCACGCCGGCGCAGATCGCCGGATGGGACATCGACGTGCGCGGCGAGGACGGAACGGGCCTGCCGCCCGGCAAGGGCACCGTCGACCGGGGCGCGGAGGTTTATGCCGAACAATGCGCGGCGTGCCATGGAACCTTCGGCGAAGGCGAGGGCCGGTTTCCGAAGCTGGTGGGCGGCATCGGATCGCTCCGGGACGAGCGCCCGGAGCCGACGGTCGGCAGCTACTGGCCGTTCGCCCCGACCCTGTGGGACTATATTAACCGCGCCATGCCGATGCAGGCGCCGCACACATTGTCAGCGGATGACGTTTATGCTTTGACCGCCTATATTCTGAACCTTAACGATCTCGTTCCCCATGAATTCGTTGCCGATCGCAACAGTTTGCCGAAAGTCAAAATGCGCAATCGCGACAATTTCATCTGGACCGATCCGCGCCCCGATACGATGACAAAACCCTGCATGAACGATTGCGTCAACGCCGCCGATGTCAGGATATCGTCGACGGCCGAGGGCAGGAATCTGACGCCGCGCACGACCGGGCCACTCGATACGATGCAACAGAAGTAGAAATTACGGAAACGCCTGTGACCGATCATTTCCCGACGAAATCCGCAAAGCTTCCGGCGTTGGCGCTGCTCGTCGCTCTGGCGTCCGCGGGCGCCGCGCAGGCGCAGTCCGCGGTGGATGAAGGCCGCAAGCTGGCCTTCGACCGCAGCAAGGGCAATTGCCTGACCTGTCATGTCATCAAGGGCGGCAACCTTCCCGGCACGATCGGTCCCGAACTGGTCGACATCAAGAGCAAATACCCCAATCGCGAGGATCTCGTCGCCATCCTCAACGACGAGACCCTGCGCAATCCGCTCACCGTGATGCCGCCCTTCGGACGGAACCGGCTTCTGACCGAGAAAGAAATCGAGGCGGTGGTGGATTTCCTGCAGACGTTGTGACGCAAGTTTGAGACGTGCTGACGCACGCTTAGGAGATTTTCGATGAATACGACTGACGTCAGATTTTCGGCCACCCGCCGCCTGATCCTGCAAGGGGCAGGCGCGGTCGCGCTGGTTGGCCTCGGCAACCTTCCGTTTGGCCTTACTCCGGCGCTGGCCGCGGCCAACGACAAATATCCGGAAGAGGCATTCAAGCAGAAGAGCGACGCCGACGTCATCAAGACGCTCTACGGCAAGACCGCCGAGCCCTCGGACAAGGTGAAGATGGATGCGCCTGAGATCGCCGAGAACGGCGCCGTGGTGCCGATCTCGGTCTCCACAACGCTTGCCGACGTAACCTCGATCGCGTTCCTCGTCAGCGAGAATCCGAACGTGCTGATTGCAAAGTACAACATTCCGGCTGGCACGCTGCCGAACGTCGCCAACCGCATCAAGATGGCCAAGACCAGCAACGTGACCGTGCTGGTGGAAGCCGGCGGCAAGCTCTACAGCGCTTCCAAGGAAGTCAAGGTCACCGTCGGCGGCTGCGGCGGTTAGGGCATCGAGGGAGAACTCACATGGCATCCACCATTCGCGTGCGCGCTTCTTCGAACGGCGACATCACCGAGGTGCAGGCGCTGATCCAGCACCCGATGGATTCCGGCTTCGTCAAGAACGCCAAGGGCGAGACCATTCCAGCGCACTTCATCCAGCAGCTCACCTTCGAGCATGACGGCAAGAACGTGTTCACGGCCGACTGGGGCGGCGGCATCTCCAAGGATCCCTACGTCAAGTTCGCGTTCAAGGGCGCCAAGAAGGGTGACGAGTTGAAGATAAGCTGGGTCGACAACAAGGGCGCGACCGACACCACCACGGCGAAGATACAATGAAGCTGCGATCCGCGATCTTTCTGGCATCCGCCGCGATTGCGCTGGCCGCGCTGACGCTGGCGGGCGCGCCGCTATTGGCGGCCGACGACAAGATCGATCCTGTCGCCGACGCCAAGGCGTTCCAGAAGTTCTTCAAAGACAAATTTCCCAAGGTAAAGTTCGAGGACTTCGTCAACGGTCCCTATTCGATGAACGAGGACCTTTATCGGCAATGGCAGGACAAGGAACAGTTCCCGCCCTACGAGTTCTCGCTCGAACTGGGCAAGGAGATGTTCTCCAAGCCGTTCAAGAACGGCAAGACCTATGCCGACTGCTTCCCGAACGGCGGCATCGGCATTCGCCAGAACTACCCCTACTTCGACGAGAAAGAAGGCAAGGTCATCACGCTTGAGTTGGCCTTGAACCGCTGCCGCGAGGCCAATGGCGAACCGCCGTTCTCCTATGTGAAGGACGAAATGGCGGCGCTGACCGCCTACATGGCCTTCACTTCGCGCGGCAAGCCGATGGACATCAAGATTCCGAACGATCCGCGCGCGCTCGCGGCTTACCAGAACGGCAAGGAATATTTCTACACGCGGCGCGGCCAGCTCAACTTCTCCTGCGCCACCTGCCACGTGCAGAGCCCGGGCGAGCGTATCCGCGCTGAGGTGCTCGCGCCCGCGCTTGGCATCGTCAACGCAATGCCGATCTACCGCTCGGAATGGAGCGGCATGGGCACCACCAGCCGGCGCTTCACCACCTGCAACAGCCAGATCCGCGCAGTGCCGCTCAACCCGCAGGACGACGAATATCGCAACGTCGAATATTACCTTTCCTATGTCAGTAACGGACTGCCGATTTCAGGTCCGGGAGCGCGGCCATGAGGAACCTGATGCAGAAATCCGCATTAGTTCTGGCGCTATTTGCTGCGGACGCTGCGCCCGCGCTCGCCGCGGGCTCCGAGGACGAATTCAAGGCGGCCTACGCCGCGGCTGAAGCCGCCAACAAGGAGGCCGGCAAGCTACGCAACCAATGGACCACCACGGCGAACACGCTGGCGGCGGCGAAGAAGGCGGCGGATGCGGGCGATTTCGACAAGGCCACCGCGTCGGCCAAGGAAGCGGAGGCGCTGGCCAAGGCTTCGATCTTCCAGGCCACCAGCGAGAAGACGCGCTGGAAGGATCTGGAAATACGCTGACACCGTTACGACGCGCGGAGACCCGCATGACCATCCGCCGCCGCGATTTTCTGACGCTAGCGGGCGCTGCCACCCTGTCCGGCAGCCTGCCACGGTTGGCGCGCGGCGCCGACAATGGGGGCGTTTACGATCTCGAGCGCTTCGGCAATGCACGTATCCTGCACATCACGGATACGCACGCGCAGCTTCGGCCGGTGTTCTTCCGCGAGCCGAGCGTCAATCTCGGCGTTGGACCGATGCAGGGCAACCCGCCGCATCTAGTCGGGCACGCCTTTCTCGATCGTTTCGGTATCCGCCCGGACAGCGCCGATGCCTATGCCTTCACCTACGTCGAGTTCGAGAAGGGCGCCGGCCGGTTCGGCAAGCTCGGCGGCTTCGCGCATCTGAAGACGTTGATTGATCGCATGCGAAGCGAAGCCGGCTCCGGCCGCTCGCTGCTGCTCGACGGCGGCGATCTCTGGCAGGGCACCGGTCTTGCCAATACCATGCGTGGCGTCGACATGGTGGAGGCCGCCAACCTGCTCGGCATCGAGGCGATGACCGGCCATTGGGAATTCACCTATGGCGAGAAGGCGCTGCGCGCCAACCTCGAACGCTTCAAAGGCGAGTTCCTGGCGCAGAACGTCTATCTCACTGAAGAAGCCGCCTTCAATGACGCCAAGGCGTTCGATCCGGCCTCGGGCCGCGTGTTCAAGCCGTCCGTCATCAAGGAAATCGGTGGCTATCGCGTTGCCGTGATCGGACAGGCGTTCCCCTACGTGCCGATCGCGCATCCGAAGCGCTTTACGCCGGACTGGAAGTTCGGCATCCGCGACGAGGAGCTGCAGAAACTCGTCGATACGCATCGTGGCACCGACAAGGTCGACGCCGTCATTCTGCTCTCGCACAACGGCATGGATGTCGATCTCAAGCTCGCCAGCCGCGTCACCGGCATCGACGTCATCCTTGGCGGCCACACCCATGACGCCGTGCCGCAACCGATTGCCGTCACCAACGCACGCGGCACCACGCTGGTCACCAATGCCGGCTCGAACGGCAAGTTTCTGGGCGTGCTCGATCTCGATATCGGCAAGGGCAAGGTCAAGGATGTCCGCTATCGGCTGCTGCCGGTGTTCTCGGAACTGCTAAAGCCCGATCCGGCGATGCAGGCGCTGATCGATGAGATCCGCGAGCCGCAGGCTGTTGCGCTCAGCGAGAAGGTCGGTGTAGCCGACCGTCTGCTCTATCGCCGCGGCAATTTCAGCGGCAGCATGGACCAACTCATTTGCGACGCGCTGCTCGGCGAATTGAACGCGGAGATCGCGCTGTCGCCGGGTTTTCGCTGGGGCACCACGGCGCTGGCCGGCCAGCCGCTGACGATGGAGGACGTGATGGCGCAGACCGCCGTCACCTATCCGGAGACCTACGTCCAGACCATGACCGGCGGCCAGATCAAGGACGTGCTGGAAGACATCTGCGACAATCTCTTCAACACCGACCCCTATTACCAGCAGGGCGGCGACATGGTCCGCGTCGGCGGGCTCGCCTACACCTGCACGCCGGCCGAAACCGTGGGAAGACGGATTTCCGAACTCAAGCTCGACAACGGCCGCGCGCTGGAAGCCGACAAGCACTATAGGGTGGCGGGCTGGGCTTCCGTCAACGAGCAGACCGGCGCGCCGGTCTGGGATATCGTCGCAAGGCATCTGAGGTCGGGCAAACCGCCCAACCGCTCGCCGCCGGGCGTGACACTGAAAGGCGTTGAAGGCAATCCTGGCATTGCGGGACAGGCATGATGGGCTTTTCGACCATGCTTCGCGCAACCGCCGTGGCGCTTCTGATCATAGCCGCCGCGCCACATACCCGCGCCCAGCAGGCACCGCTGCAGGACAAGCCGTTCGCCGAACACAAGATCGTGCTGCAGCTCTCCGACAACGATCCGCGCAAGCAGGGCCTCGTGCTCAGCGTCGCCAGCAACCTGATGAAGCATTACGACCCCGACAAGGTGGCGATCGAGGTCGTCGCGTTCGGCCCCGGCATCGACCTGCTGCGCCCGGAAAATCCCAACCGCAAGATGGTCGAGAGCCTGGTCGCGCAAGGTGCGCGTTTCGACGTCTGCCTCAACACCGTCGATACGCTCGAACGCGAGGCCGGCAAACGGCCGGAATTCATCGCCGCGGCAACGCCGGTGCAGGTCGGCGTCGCGCAGATCCTGTTTCTGACGGGGAACGGGTATACGTTGGTGCGGCCGTGAATTCATTGCGAGCGCTCCTCGCAATGACGGGGAGAGAGTCGTCCTAATTTCATCGCGCCCTCAGGCGTGGTAGAGTGATGGAATTGCAGGAGCAGGGCTGGAGCTACGTCGGGCCCTGACCCAACCTGAGTTAACGCGGACGTGTAGCCATGATCTTTCGTCAACTCTTCGACAGCGTATCCGGCACCTACAGTTATCTGCTGGCGAGCCGCGCCGGCGGCGAGGCGTTGATCCTCGATCCCGTGCTGGAAAAGGCCGATCGCTACTGCCAGCTTCTGCGCGAGCTGGATTTACGGCTGGTGAAGGCAGTCGACACCCATCTGCACGCCGACCACGTCACCGGCCTCGGCGAACTGCGCGACCGCACCCAGTGCATCACAATCATGGGCGAGCAGAGCAAGGCCGACGTGGTGTCGATGCGGGTGTCCGAGGGCGACAAGGTGACGATCGAGGGGCTCAGCCTGGATGTCATGTACACGCCCGGCCACACTGATGATTCCTATAGCTATTTGATGGGCGACCGCGTCTTCACTGGCGACACGCTGTTGATCCGCGGCACCGGGCGAACCGATTTCCAGAACGGCTCTTCGCGCGCACAATATGAATCGATCTTCAACCGGCTTCTGAAACTGCCGGACGAGACGCTGGTATTCCCCGCCCATGACTACAAGGGCGACACGGTTTCCACCATCGGCGAGGAGCGCCGCTATAATCCGCGGCTGCAGGTACGCAGCGTCGACGAATATATCGAGCTGATGGCGAACCTGAAGCTGCCGAATCCCAAGATGATGGACGTCGCGGTGCCCGCCAACATGCATGTCGGCCTGCACCAGGAGGAGCTTGCCAAGCAGGGGCTCGCGCTCTGTGCCCGCGATGCGATTGCGAGCCTTGGCCGGCCCGACATCCTGCTGGTGGACTTGCGCGAGACCAGCGAGCGCGCCAAACATGGCACCATCTCGGGCGCGCTGCATGCGCCCTACCCCGGCATCGCCGAGAGCCTCAAGCCCGGCGGCATGCTGCGCGAAGTCGCCGCCGCCACCGGCCGCCGGGTCGTGTTCTTCTGCGCCTTCGGCGAGCGCTCGGCGATGGCGGTGACCGCGGCAAAAAACGCGGGGCTCGCCAACACCGCCCATATCGAAGGCGGGCTGGACGCGTGGAAGAAGATCGGCGGGCCGGTGGTGCACGAGTCGTAGCTCGTAGCGGCCCGTAGGGTGGGCAAAAACGCGCAGCGCCGTGCCCACCATCTGTCAACGCATCGGCTCTGGATGGTGGGCACGCTTCGCTTTGCCCACCCTACAAAATCGAGCAAGCCTCACCGCCCCACCCGCTTCAACTCGGCCGTCAGCGCATCGAGCGCATCCGCCAGCGTGACGCCGCCGCATTCCGTGAGCCGCTCCGGAATCACGATGCGTCGCTCGGGCGGGTAGAAGCGCTGCAGCGCCGGATGGACCAGAAACGCCTGGCCGTCGTCGCGCGCATAATCACCGGCTTGCGAAACCACGATGATGTCGGGCCTCACGGACACGATCGCTTCCAGTGAGGCAAATCCGCCGAATGTAAAGCCGAGATCGCCGGCGGCGCTGCTTAGCCCGACTTCGCTCAGCAGCGAACCGAGAAAGCCGTCGCTGCCCGCCACCCAGCCGCGCCGCGACAGCGGCAGCACGCGATAATGCCGTTCAGCAGCGGCACGGCGGGCGCGCGCCAGCGCGGCGTCGAGCCGCGCGATTTCGGCGGCCGCGCGATCGGGGTGCCCGGTCATCTCGCCGACCTCGCGGATCTGCGCGCGGGCTTCTTCGAGGTTTCGCGGCACGGCGAGCTCGACAAGATGAAGGCCCTTCGCCTTCAACAGCTCCCGCGTCGAGCGCTTGTCGAACGCGCTGGCGATGACCAGGTCCGGCTTGAGCAAGAGCACGTCCTCAGCCGCGCCTGACAATACCGGATAACGGCTGATGTCGCCCGCCTGCGATTGCCAGCCGTCGCGTGCGAAGCGGCTGAGGCCCAAAATCTGCTCGGGGTCGGCCAGCGCCAGCAGCAACTGATCGCTGCAGACATTCATCGACACCATACGCGGAGGGCTGGCCGCGAATGCTGCGCCGCCTGACATCGCCAACGCGGCGATGGCGACAAGAAAGCCGAACCGGCGCATCAGATATCCGCCCAGGGGACGATGACTACCTCGCGCTGATACTCCGCGCGGTAGGCGCTGATCCGAAACACGTCCGCCATCACCTGCTCCGATAGCCCCTCGTCCGGCGTGCCCCACGACACTAGATTGCCTTCCTTCAGTACCAGCACATGGTCGGCAAACCGCGCAGCAAGCCCGAGATCGTGCGTCACCACGATGACCAGCACGCCCGTGTCCGCGGTCGCGCGCAAATTCTTCATGACGTCGATCTGGTGCCGCGGATCGAGCGAGGCGGTGGGCTCGTCGGCCAGGATGATCGGCGCCTCCACCGCCAGCGCGCGCGCCAGCGCCACGCGGCTGCGCTCGCCGCCGGACAGCTCGGTGACGCGGCGATCGCTGAACTCCATCACGTCGACCGCCTGCATCGCGCGCAGCACGGCCTCGGCGTCCTTCGGCGACAGCCGCGCCGGATCGGTTGCGCCATGCGGGTAGCGGCCGAGCGCCACGATATCGCGCGCCGGCAGCGGCCAATGCACGAGATGCCCCTGCGGCAGATAGCCGAAGCGTTTGGCGCGCTCGCGCAGCGGCAGCGAGGCCAGCGCATCGCCGCCGACCGCGATCTCGCCTTCGGAGGGGATCAGCCCGGCCAGCGCCCGCAGCAGCGTAGTCTTGCCGGCGCCGTTCGGGCCGACCAGCGCCACCAGATGTCCAGCCGACAGCGCCAACGAAACGTCCTTCAGCACGACGCGGCCGGCGAGCCGCACGATGATCCCCCTTGCGGTCAGTAGCGCCGTTTCGCTCATGCGACACCTCCGCCGAGCGCACGGCGTTCGCGCATGATCAGATAGAGGAAGAACGGCACGCCGATGATCGACGTCAGCACGCCGACCTTGATGTCCGACGTCGAGGGAATGATGCGCACCGCGATGTCGGCAGCGAGCAGCAGCGCCGAGCCGGCGAATGCGCTCGGCACCAGCAGCCGCCCGGGGTCATGGCCGATCAGGGGCCGCATCAGATGCGGCGCGACCAGGCCTATGAAACCGATGGTGCCGGTGACAGCGACCGCGCCGCCGACGCCGAGCGCGACGCCTGAAATCACGAACAACCGCAGACGCCCCACATCGACGCCAAGGCTCTGCGCAGTTTCCTCGCCCAGGCTCAGCGCGCGAAAGGCATGGCGCTGGCTGAACAGCATGATCGCACCGGCAATGATGAAGGGAAACGCCAGCATCACATGCTGAAAGCTGCGATCCTCCAGCGAACCGAGCAGCCAGAACGCGATCTCCAGCACCAAGAAGGGATTGCTGGAGAGGTTCATCACCAGCGCGGTGGCGGCGCCGGCAAAGCTCGATATCGCAAGACCGGACAGGATCAGGATCAACAGCCCGGCATTGCGGCCGGCGATCGAGAGCAGCACGAACACCGAAGCGAATGCCGCAATGATCGCCGCGACCGGCAGCGCATAAGAGCGCACATCGGCAAGCCCAAGCGCGATCACCAGCACCGCGCCGAACGCGGCCGATTGCGGCGCGCCGAACAGCGAGGGCGAGGCCAGCGGATTGCGGAGCAAACCCTGCAGCGACGCGCCCGATAGCCCGAGAATGGCGCCGATCGCGAGCGCCAGCAGCGTGCGCGGCAGGCGGATCTCCCGCACGATCACCTGCGCCACCTCGCTGCCGCCGCCGAACAGCGCTTCCGCCACCGCAAGCGGCGACAGCCGCACCGGCCCGATGCCGAGCGAGATCAGCATCAAGAACACCATGAGGGCGGCAAGCGCCGCGGTCGCGCCGATCCGCCGGCGCGCGGCTTCCTCATTGGTCAGGGTTACGGCCTCAACACTCATCGATCGTCCTAAAGCAGGTTTACCCGCCCCCGGTACAGGCGGCGGGCAGGCGTGCTCATGCGGCAAAAATAGCGCACTCGTCCAGTGAGGATCGCCGGACGCCCCGGGGCGCATTGACTCGGACTTTGACAAACTTCTACCATAGTTCCCGACGGTTCCCGTTTGGGGATCAAAAGGGAATGCGGTGCAGGGAAAATTCCCCAATTCCGCGGCTGCCCCCGCAACTGTAAGCGGCGAATCCTTCGTCATAAAGCCACTGGGCATCTCGGTCCTGGGAAGGCGACGATGGGGTAACGACCCGCGAGCCAGGAGACCTGCCGTCAGCCGTGGTCACACGCGAAGATGTCGGTCGGGGAGTACAGGCATTAGCTTCACCTGAGCTGCTGAGAGCACATGGTGATACTTGGTTCGCTGTGACGTGCCACTGACGTCATACCGAGGTCTGAACCATGTCTTCCAACAATAGAGCCACGCGGCAGCGCCGCCTTTGGCTCGCCTCCAGTTTCCTGCTGCCGATCGTATCGCTAGGTGTTTCCGGCGCAGCGGCGCAGCAGACACCATCCGAGCAATTGCCGCCGATTGAGATAACTTCGCCTACTGACCCGAACCGGACCCGCGCCAAACCGACCTACGATGAAGGGGCGACCTCGCGCCGCGTCGTGCCGGCAGCTGCACCGTCGACCGGCAGGCGGCCCGCATCCGGGACCGGCTCGGACGTTTCATCGCAAGGTGCGGGCGGCAGCGGCGGCCGGCAGTTCTCCGGCATCGTCGGAGCGTCGGCGACGGTGATCACGGCGGATGAAATTTCGCATTCGCCGGCCCAGACGCTGTCCGAGATCATCGCGCAGGTGCCGGGTGTGCAGTTGACCAGCCTTTATGGCGGCGTGAACGGCGCCAAGACCTCGGTCGATTTGCGCGGGTTCGGCGCGTTCGCCACCGCCAACAGCCTCGTCCTGATCAATGGCCGCAGGCTCAACGATATCGACATGGCCGGCGTCGATCTCTCGACCATTCCGCTCACTTCGATCGAGCGCATCGAAATCACCCGCGGCAACAGCGGCGCGGTGCTCTACGGTGACAACGCGGTCGGCGGCGTCGTCAACATCGTCCTCAAGAACGGCGTCGGCGGCCCACCGGTCACGATCCGCAGCGAAGCGGGCGTCGGCTCGTTCAACCAGCGGCTTGCGAATATCTCGGCCGCGACCAACTACGGACCTTGGTCGACGTCCTTCTATGGCAACGCCATCAAGTCTGATGGTTACCGGGTCAACAACGCCCTCGATCAACGCAACGGGATCGGCAATCTCAATTATACCACACCCGACCTCAAGGCCTTCCTTACAGTGACCGGTGACGACCAGAAGCTCGGTTTCCCGGGCGGACGTACCGTCGATCCTTCAATCGGACTAAATCAACTCGTCACTGATCGCAGGGGCACCAATACGCCGTTCGATTACGGCAACCAGCAGGGCGCCAGCGCAACCACCGGCTTTACCAAGACAATCATGAACGGCGTCGATCTGATCGTCGACGGCGGCGTTCGGAAGAAGGATACGCAAAGCGGCTTCTTCGGCGCGGTACCGTTTGCTTCGCCGCTGCCGAGCTTCTCCTCGACCTATAACGACGCATCATTGCAAACCTGGTCGATCACGCCGCGACTGAGCGTCAAGAACTCGATCTTCGGAATTCCCTCACAGATCCTGACCGGCATCGATTATTACGATGCGACGTTCAACCAGGAACGCGGGGCGTTCAAAGGCCTTCCGCCCACCCACATCTACGATCTGTCGCAACAGACGGTGGCGGGCTATTGGCAGCAAACCGTCGGTCTGTTGCCGACGACGGATTTCTCTTACGGCGCCAGGATTCAAAACACCAGCCTGAGTGCCCGGGATCGGTACGACCCCAACGCGCCCGGTTGCGCCATGTTCTTCAGTTGCAGCCCAGCGGCCTCTCCGTTGGACAGCAACGAAACACAATACGCGCTCCATGCTGGCCTCGAGCATCGATTCAACAGCGCGTTCTCGGTATTCGGCCGCGCCGCGCGCGCATTCCGAACCCCGACCGTCGACGAGCGCGTCTCCAGCGGCCCCTTCTTCGTTCCAGGGACTTTCCAGTTGAAGACCCAGACCTCGCACGACATCGAGGGTGGATTCCGCATCAAGAGCGGTGGCTTCCAGATGCAATCAAGCATCTACAACATGGACCTCGAGAACGAGATCCATTTCATCCCGGCGCTGTTTTTCAACGTCAACCTCGGTCCGACCCGCCGCTACGGCTCGGAGACCAGCGCTTCGCTGCGCGTCAGTGACACGGTGACGCTCCGCGGCGGCGCGGCCTACACCCGTGCCGCCTTCCGCGAGGGTGCATTCGCGGGCAATGACGTGCCGCTGGTGTCGCGCTACACCGCGAGCGGCGGCGTCACCTGGAACATCTGGCAGAACTATCTGGTGTTCGACGCCACGGTGCGCGCCTGGAGCGAACGCGTGATGGACAATGACCAGGCCAACACCCAACGGCGCATTCCGGCGGACGCCACCGTCGATTTGAAATTGAGCGGCGCCTACGATCGCTTCTTCTGGTCGGTGGGCGTGAACAATCTGTTCAACGCGCTCTATTACGACTACGCCATCGCGAGCTCGTTCACGCCTGGCCGTTTCTCGGCCTATCCGCTGCCCGGCCGCACCTTCATGGTAAAGGCCGGCGCGACGTTCTGACTAACGTTAGAGCGTTTTCAAGCGAAGTGGACACCGGTTCGCGTCAAGAAAACGCGTCAAAACAAGAATCTGGAGCCCGGTTCTGATTCAATCAGAACCGAAAAGGCTCTAGCCGGTTCGGCTTGCTGCCGGACCGGCTCGACCTGCCGTGTTCCCCGCCAACATTTCATACCAAGGCAGATTCTGTCAGAAACTGCGCCATTTTCGACCGAAAATAACATCCTCTGCGCGCCGATCCGTGGTAAATGGGCCACAGACCGCTCGACGATATCAGTCGTGATTTCAGAGGTATGACATGAATGATGAGCCGAAGAGCGCCGCCGAGCTGAAAGAAATGAGGCTCAACCGCAAGCGCGCCCAGGAAGTCGACGGCATCAAGGCGATGGCCGAGATCGCGGCTGCCGATATCGCGATCCGCCAGCGAACCGAGAAGCTGCGCGCGCTGCGCCTGGCAAAAGAAGCGGCCGACCGTGCAAATCCGCCGGAATCGAAGGTCAAGGGCAAGACCAAAGCCAGGATTGCGAAAAGAGGCTGACTTGAAATGACGAAAGAGGATCGCGATCGCGCCCAGGCGCGCTTCGACAAGGCGGCCAAGGCCGTTCAGGACGCAAACTCCGGCAAGGCCGAACGCGACGCAGCGGCGAAAGCCGTGCTCGACAATATGGCAAAGCTGAAGGCGTTACGGCTCGCGCGCGAAGCAGCCGAGCCGCAACGTGCGCCCGCCGCAAAGGCCGCAAAGAAGGCGCGCAGCAGCACAAAGCGGCCCAACGAGAAGCCGGTGGCCCTGTCTGAGTGGCTGGCGAGCCAGCAGAACGGCGGGCGGCGAACCTGAGATCGGCCGATCGAGCTCAAAGAGCCGGCGTTACGCCGGCCCCGGCCAATCGATCATCGATCGCGTCTTGTTCTCGGCATCGTAAACCTGCACCTGAAGCATCTGGAAGCGGTTCTTCAACGCCATGCCCGCTTCCTCAGCCGCCTCCACCGTATCGTGATGCGACTTGAAGTGGCCATCCACGACCAGCGAATAACCGGTGGTCGGTGCCTTGTCGGCGCGGAGGATCTTGCGCTGTTGCGGTTCATCGAGCGCAATGCGGGGCTTCTTCATACTGGCTCCATGTGATGCCCTTCGAGCTGAAGCCGCAAAAAGGGCGGGAAGAATCGTTTGACCGGCGCTAGGATACCTTCCGGCCGCGATTAGATTGAGGTCATGCCGTTACCCTGAGTCGGCATGCAGCGCAAACGCCGATTGATCCGGCAAAGATGCATCACTTTGGTGAAATCATATGGGCGGAACAGGCAGGAAGAACAGCGAGCCTCCGAAACAAGGCGATGCCAAACCGAAAAAGCCGCCGAGCCCGCCGGTTGAGGAGGAAGAGGACCACGAGGACGGCGACATCGCTACGCCGAAGCGGGACCGTTATGGCCCTGATGATGAGCCGTTGTAGCGCGGCACGCGATTTGTAGGGTGGGCAAAGCGAAGCGTGCCCACCATTCAAGACGAGATCGCGGTGCAAATGGTGGGCACGGCGCGAAGGGCGCCTTTGCCCACCCTACGATTCACCTCGCGGGCGATGACGGGCTCTGTTGGTAGAAGCCTTCGCTTTCAATCGCCCGAATACTCGCTGCATCGAGCAGATGCGCGCCAAAACCGCCGAGCGCTAGTTTGATCGCCAGCTTCGGCGAAGCCAGCAGCACGGCTGCCGTGATCGTCAGCGGCACGGCGCTGATCCAGTCCGACTGCACCGGGGTAAGTTCTTCGCTGCTGCCGGCATAAGGCCCGCGCGCCGCAGCGAGATCCAAACATTCCCTGAGAATGTCGGGCCGCGTTCCGCCGCGTGCCGCACATCCCAGGAACGCCTGCATCGCCAAGTGCGTGAGCACGCCCTCGCGGCTGGCAAGCAAGGGAGCCGGCGTCTCGCCCAGCGAGATCAGAAGCAAAAGTCCGACGAGGTCGACGCCGGAGCGATAGGCATTCATCGGCTCGACCAGCCGCGGATTGCAATCGATCAGCAATGGCGCGGTATCGACGTCCGGCATGATGTAATCGACCGACAGCGCGCCGTGCCAATCGAGCGCCCGGCCGACCTGCTCGACGTAAGCGCGAACGACCGGCCGGCTCACGCTCTGCTTGATCGCCTCGCCGCCACCAACACCCGCCGCGATCTGCCGATAGGCATGAAAGCCCAGCATCCGGCCGCGGCAGAACACCGATTGCGCCTTCTCGGTAGTGCCTGCGACGAGGTCTTGCACCAGCACCTCACCGACGAATGCGTCGCTGTCCTCGAGATCGTGCAGCGCGCGCATCAGGTCGTCCGCGCCGCGCACGAACCAGATGCCCCGGCTGGCGGTGCCGACTGAAGTCTTCACGACGGCCGGAAAGCGAACCGCATCGCGCACCCCTTGCGCGGATTGCACGATGCGCGTCGACGGCTGCGGCAATTTCAACCGATCGAGCAGCCGGCTGAAGCCGGCCTTGCTATGCGCCTCGCGGTAGCTCTCGAAGTTCGGCAGCGCGAGACCGGCGCGGCCTTCGATGCGCTGCGCGACCCGCGCAAACAAAAATCCCTGCTCATGCGTCGGCAGCAGCACGTCGAACTTCCCGCCGGCCAGTCGCTGCTCGACGAAGGCCAGGTAACCGGCTGGGTCGTCCCGCAGTCCAGGGCAGCGATGAAATTTGCGGACGAAGCGCGAGAACCGCGACAGACACCAGGGCGAGGGATCGCAGACCTCGACGTGATGGCCCGAAAGACCGAGAATCGTAATGGCCTCTCGGGCCGAGGTCGAGGAACCTTCGGAGACCAGTACCCGGAGCGGTGTTGCGGGATCAGGCATGCCGGATCATTGCCGCGTCGACCGCCTTTGTCTCCCAATTTAATGGCGGCATTCGTGCGCCCTGCCCTGCGCCGGGGCAGCCATGCAGTGGCATTCATGGACAAATAACGGCCTGCCTATATTTTCGGCCCTGCCGGGCCGCAAGTTACACAGGATTTTGAGCTGACATGGTCGATATTCTGGCCGCACCGCAACAAGCCAAAGCGGACACTTCGCTGCGCACGCTTGCGGCGATTTCGGTCGCCCATTGGGTCAGCCATTTCCATCTGTTCGTGCTGCCGATGCTGTTTCCGTTCCTGAAGGAGCAGTTGGGCGTCGGCTACATCGAACTCGGCTTCGCGCTCACGGTGTTCGGCGTCGTCTCCGGCCTGACGCAGGCCCCGATCGGCTATCTCGCCGACCACATTGGCGCGCGAAAAGTGCTGCTGATCGGCCTCACCGTCGGCGGCCTGGCGCTGGTCATGCTCGGCCTGCACCTGAGCTACGTCTCGCTGATCCTCTCGGCGGCGCTGCTCGGCCTTGCCAACAGCGTTTATCACCCCTGCGACTATGCGATCCTGTCGACGCATATGGATGAAGCGCGGATGGGCCGGGCATTTTCGGTCCATACCTTTGCGGGTTTCCTTGGCGGCGCGGTGGCGCCCACGATCATGCTCATGCTGGTGACAGCCGTCGGCGGGCTCGGCGCGCTGATCGTGGCTGGTGCGGTGGGGCCAGTGGCAGCGCTGCTATTGATCGCGGTCAGGATTCCCGATGCCAGTTCGGCCGATCGCAAGAACGATGACCCCGCAGCGCCGCAGCAGAGCATCGTGACGCCTGCGATCATAGTGCTGACGATCTTCTTCATGCTGCTGGGTCTGTCTAGCGCCGGCATCAGCAACTTCGGCGTCGTTGCGCTGATGAGCGGTTATGGCGTGACGATCTCGGCCGCCAACTTCGCGCTGACCGCCTATCTTGGCGCCAGCGCGGCCGGCGTGCTCGCCGGCGGCTATCTCGCCGACCGCACCAAGCGGCATGGCAATGTCGCCGCTGCGTGCTTTGCCATCAACGCCGTCATCATAACAATCATTGCGGCGATCAATTTGCCGTCGGTGGTGTTGACCGCCGCGATGGGGCTGGCCGGATTCCTCGGCGGCGTCATCGCCCCCTCGCGCGACATGCTGGTGCGCAACGCAGCCCCGGCGGGCGCCGCGGGCCGCGCCTTCGGCATCGTCTCCACCGGTTTCAATTTCAGCGGCATACTCTCCCCATTGTTGTTCGGCTGGATCATGGACCAGAACCTGCCGCATTGGGTGTTCGGCGCCTCCGTCGCCTTCATGGTGCTGACGGTCCTGCTGGCGCTGGTGACGGACCGCAAGCCGGCGGAACCCGCCAGGGCATAACTGCATCGGCGATGCATTCCTGAGCCTCATCCCCGGTGGTTGACAGCATCTGACCGCATCGGATGATGCGCCAACAAAAACCAGATCCGGGATGGAAGCCATGACCTCGACCCCCGACATCGTGATCCGCGGCGGCACTATTGCCGACGGCAAGGGCGGCGACTTGTTCGAAGCCGACGTGGCGATTGCAGGCGGCCGCATTGCCGAAGTCGGCAAGGTCGCGGCAAAGGGCAAGGAAGAAATCGACGCCAGGGGCAGACTGGTTACGCCGGGCTTCGTCGACGTCCACACCCATTATGATGGCCAGGTCACCTGGAGCCAGGACATCACGCCCTCCTCGCAGAACGGCATCACCACAGCGATCATGGGAAATTGCGGCGTCGGTTTCGCGCCGTGCCGTCCGGCCGACCATGTCCGGCTAATTCAGTTGATGGAAGGCGTCGAGGATATCCCCGAGCCGGTGTTGAGCGCCGGCATCCCATGGGCCTGGGAGAGCTTTCCGGATTACATGGAGTGGCTGTCGAAAAGAAGCTTCGACATGGACATCGGCGCGCAACTGCCGCACGCGGCTTTGCGCGTCTATGTGATGGGCGAACGCGGCGCGCGCCGCGATCCCTCGACATCAGACGACAACAAGGCGATGGCGGCATTGGCTGCCGATGCCGTGCGGGCCGGCGCGCTCGGCTTCTCGACCTCGCGCACGCTCAACCACCGCACCTCGACCGGCGATTTCACGCCGACGCTGAAGGCCGGCGAGGACGAACTGACCGCGATCGCGGCGGCGATGCAAGCGCAGGGCCGCAGCGTCTTTCAGTTCGTGCTCGATCTCTCCGGCATCGACGAAGACCTGCCGATGATGCTGAGGGTGGCGGAGAACACAAAGATCCCGGTATCGTTCTCGATTACGCAAAACGACAAGGCGCCGCAGCGCTGGCGGCAGACGCTCGACACCATCAGAGAGGCTTCCGCGCGCGGCCTGTCGATCACGGCGCAGATCGCCGCCCGCCCGGTCGGACTGATGCTTGGACTCGAACTGTCGCGCAACCCGTTCCAGACTCATCCGAGCTACCAGGCAATCGCGCATTTGCCTCACGCCGAGCGGCTCGCCCGCCTGCGCCAGCCCGAACTGCGCAAGGCGATCCTGAGCGAGCACGCCACCGCGACCGACGATCCGCTGTTCTTCCGGCCGAACTACGACAAAATGTACCTGCTCGGAAATCCGCCGGACTACGAGCAGCCGCCGGAGAATACGTTGGGTGCACAGGCCCGCCGCCAGGGCAAGCAACCGGAAGAACTCGCCTATGATGCGATGCTGACGGATGACGGCCGCGGCATGCTCTATGTGCCGTTCCTCAATTATGCCGACGGCAATCTCGATGCGGTCAGCGAGATGCTGCGCGATCCCAATGCCGTGCCGGGGCTCTCCGACGGCGGCGCGCATTGCGGGATCATCTGCGATGCCAGTTTCCCGACCTATCTCTTGACGCACTGGACGCGCGACCGCACCCGCGGCGAAAAACTGTCGATCCCGTTCGTCGTCGCCGCGCAATCGCGCAAGACCGCGCTCTCGGTCGGCCTCTACGACCGTGGCGTGATCGCACCCGGCTTCAAGGCCGACGTCAACGTGATCGACTACGACCGTCTGCATCTGCATCCGCCAAAGGTGCATTACGACCTGCCGGTCGGCGGCCGTCGTCTGATGCAGCAGGTCGATGGCTATGACGCCACCATCGTCTCCGGCGTAGTGACGCAGCGCGCCGGCGAAGCCACCGGCGCGCGCCCGGGCAAACTGGTGCGCGGCACGCAGGGAAGCAAGCCGCAGTTCGACGCGGCGGCGAGTTGAGCGTAGCCCGCGTGGAGCGAAGCGTAACCCGAGAACCTCACACGCGGATCGGCTGAACCCGGGTTGCGCTTCGCTCCATCCGGGTTACGAAACTCTGCAGGGTTATGCGGGTCGGATCATCGAGACCCGCAGATCGGATCCCACCGGCATCAGCTCGTACGGCAGCTTCCAGCCTGGCAGCGCCGCGAGGCGCTCACGCCAGGCATGGAGCGCCGGAAAATCCGCCGCGATGTCGAAGCCGGTCTCCTCCTTGGGGTAATACACATATCCCGCCATCGAAAAATCCACGATGGTGGGCTTGTCGCCGAGCATGAAGGCACGATTGGCGAGATGCTTTTCGGCGATCGCAAAGCTCGCCTCGGTACGCGAGCGCAGGAACGACAGGATGGCCGGATGCACCGGCTCCGGCATGAATGACCTCTGAAACCGGTGCATCGCATGGTTGTTCGTGAACTTGTGATTATCGAACATGATCCAGCGCAAGGCCTCGTATCGCTGGTCAGGGCCGGGCGCAAACTTGCCGGTGGTTTCCGCGAGCCAGATCAGGATCGCGCCCGACTGCGACATAAGCTGCCCGTCGACTTCGAGCACCGGGACCTCGCCCATGGCGTTCGTAGTTGCCCGCCAGGCCGGATCGCGGGTCTGGCCGCCGGCAAAATCCACCCCCACCGGCTCCCAGTCGAGGCCGGCGCAATTCATATAAAGCGCCAGCTTGTAGGAGTTGCCGGAGGTGCCAATGCAATGAAGCCGATAGCGCGCCATTGCGTCACGCAAACTTCGGCTGTGCCGTGGCTTGCGCCATCAGCCTTGCGCGTTCTGTGTTCGGCCACAGCAGCAACAGGCCGAGTAACCCTGACGCCGCCATGATCACGGCGTTGATGGTGAAGCCGGTCATGTAGCCGTCGAGCGGCACCGCCGCATTCTGAATCACGGCGCCCATCACGAACGGCGCGATCATTCCCGCCAGCGTATAGATCGCGCCATAGATCGCGATCACGGCGCCGCGCTGCTGCACCGGCGTGAATTCGCCGAGCATCGGCGGACAGACCACATAGATCGAGCCGCAGAGCCCGGAGCCGACCACGAGGAACGCGATCTGCCACCCAGCGCCGTTGACATAGGGCAGTACCGCGAGGATCAGCCCGCCGACGATCAGCGGCACCGAACCGAGCACACCCCGAGCGCCGCGCGTCGTGTAACCGCGCGTCAGCATCACCTGCGAAATCCAGCCCGTCAGCAGCACGATGGCCGCGCCGAACACCCAGGGCAAAACCGAAATCCAGCCTGCATCCTTTTGCGGGAAGCCGAGCCCCTTGACAATGAATGGCGTGAACCAGGTGAGCCCGAGCGACAGCGCCCAATAGGCGCCGAAGGTCGCGGCGACGCAGCCGATAAAGGTTCGCGAAGTCAGAAGCTGGAGATAGGGAACGCGCGGATCGATTGCAGCCGTTGTAACGGCGTGAACCAGCGGCCCTTCCTTGCCCATGACCAGCCACGCCGCTACCCACATCAGGCCGACGATGCCGAGCGCGCCGAACGCATAGTGCCAGCTATGATTGACGATGATCCAGTTCAGTGCGGGCACCGCGAGGATCACGCCGAACGCCGAGCCCTGCGAAAGGATCGCGGTGGGTAGCGTCCGCTTTTCGTCGGGAAACCACTTGTAGACCGCGTGCGCCGCTACCGCGAATGCAGGCCCCTCCCCTGCACCAAGGATGATGCGGCAGATCACGAGCGTCGTAAAGCCGACGGTGCCGACCATCGGAAACTGCGCCACCGACCAGATCACCGCCATCGCGAGCAGCACCCAACGGGTATCGATGCGATTGACGATGAAGCCGACGACGATGGCCGAGATCGAAAACAAGAAAAAGAACGAGGAGCCGAGAAAGCCGAACTGCTCCGGCGAGAGCTTCAGCTCATCCATGATCGGCGCGCCGGCAAGCCCGACGACGATCTTGTCGGCAAAATTCACCAGCATGAACAAAAACAGCAGGAAGGTGATTGTCCAGGCGCCCTTGGGCGTCCCCTTGGGCGTCGCTTGCGCGGTCATGGCTGGTTTCCCCGTATCTTTGCTGATTCTGTAGGATTGGCCGGTTCCGATGCTACAAGGGGGCTTGCGGGCAAGGCAACCGGGATTTCCGCAAATGCCCGCCGTGCAACTGCCGACTGGTGCGACAGGGGCACGCCACAACCGGATCACGATCGCGGCGCGGCGCGATTGAGGCCGTGATCGGGGACGCGTGCCCTGATATGTTGCATGCCATCATGTCGGGGGATTTTTCATGGTCAGATCGGTCCATCATCGCGCATGACCAAAGGCATTCCCAGTGCGACCGGCCCCGTGCTGCACGTGACCGGCCTGACCAAGAGCTACCGCACCGCCGGCGAAGAGGTTGCGGTGCTGCGCGGCGTGAACCTTACGGTCGCTGCCGGCGAGAGCGTGGCACTTACCGGCGAATCCGGCAGCGGCAAGAGCACGCTTCTGCACCTGATCGCAGGGCTCGATGCGGCCGACGGCGGCGAGATCAGGCTGGCGGATGCCTCAGTTGCCGAACTCAGCGATGCTGAGCGTGCGGAATTGCGCCGCGACCGGCTCGGCCTGGTGTTTCAGCAATTCAACCTGGTCCCGAGCCTTACCGTGGAAGACAACCTCGCTTTCCAATCTCGCATCGCCGGCCGTCACGATGCGGCCTGGCACCACGAATTGGTGGAGCGGCTCGGGCTCGGCCGCTTCCTGAAGCGCTATCCCGAGCAATTGTCCGGCGGTCAGCAACAACGCGTCGCAATCGGCCGGGCATTGGCAGTCAAGCCGCTATTGCTGCTCGCAGACGAGCCGACCGGCAATCTCGACGAGGACACGGCGGACGAGGTGCTGGCGCTGGCGCGCGACCTGGTGAAGCGCAGCGGCTGCGGTTTTCTGATGGTGACGCACAGCGCGCGGCTCGCAGCAACGCTCGACCGCCAGGTCAACCTCCATGCCGGGGTGATCGCGTGAAACGCGTACTGTGGACGCTGGCCGTCCTGCTGAGCCATTGGCGGCGGCACCCGATGCAGTTGGCGACCCTGCTGATCGGGTTGATCTCGGCGACCGCGCTGTGGAGCGGCGTGCAGGCGCTCAATCAGCAGGCGCGCACCTCCTACGATCGCGCTGCCGCTACGTTTGGCGGTGCGCGCACCGCCATGCTGGTCGCCCGCACCGGCGTGAGCTTCCCGCAAGAGCTTTTTGTCGAGTTGCGCCGCGCCGGCTGGCCGGTCTCGCCGATGCTGGAAGGTCGCATCCAGATCGAGGGACGGTCGTTCCGGCTGCTCGGCATCGAGCCCGTTACGCTGCCCGCCGAAGTCGGCAGCGCGCCGACGATCGGCAAAGCCGGCCTGCAATCCTTCATGACGCCGCCGGGCGAGATGCTGGTGGCGCCGGAAACGCTTTCCGACCTCAAGCTCGCGGAAGGCGCGCGCCCACAAGGTGATGGCGGCGCACCGCTGCCGCCGCTTCGCGTGCAGACGAACCTGGTGCCCGGCGTACTGGTCGTCGACATCGGCATTGCGCAGAACCTCCTGAAAATGCCGGACCAGCTTTCGCGGCTCCTGATCGGCAAGGCGACAGGGAGGCACCCGCCGCTCGAAAGTGTTGCCGGCGACAAGCTTCGGCTGGTCGAAGCCGATGCGGAGACCGACCTCGAACGCCTCACCGACAGTTTTCACCTGAACCTGACCGCGTTCGGGTTGCTGTCGTTCTTTGTCGGCCTGTTCATCGTCAATTCGGCGATCGGGCTCGCTTTCGAGCAGCGGCTGCCGACGTTGCGCACCTTGCGCGCCTGCGGCGTGTCGGCGCGGATGCTGAACGCCGTGCTGGTGCTTGAGCTGGTGTCGCTGGCATTGGCTGCGGGGCTGATCGGACTCGTGTGCGGTTACTTCATCGCCGGTGCGCTGCTGCCCGACGTCGCCGCATCGCTGCGCGGGCTCTATGGCGCGCAGATTCCGGGACATCTCACGCTCAAGCCGCAATGGTGGGTCGCAGGTCTCGCGATCAGCATTTTGGGCGCGCTCGCGGCGGCCGCCGTCAGCCTGACCAAGGCGCTGCGGCTGCCCTTGCTCGCCACCGCCCAGCCCTTCGCCTGGCAACAGGCGCAGCGGCGCTGGCTGACTTACCAGAGCGCGGTGGCGCTCGTGGCGTTCGCAGCGGCCGCCGGCTTTTTGTGGTTTGGCGATTCCCTGATTTCGGGCTTTGCCGTGCTCGCTGCGTTGATGCTCGGCGCAGCGCTGATCCTGCCGATGTTTCTGGAGATCGTGCTGTCGCTTGGCCAGCGCTATGCACGAGCCCCGCTCGGAATCTGGTTCTGGGCCGACAGCCGCCAGCAATTGTCGGGATTGTCGCTCGCGTTGATGGCGCTGTTGCTGGCGTTGGCGGTGAATGTCGGCGTCTCCACCATGGTCGAGAGTTTTTCCCGCACGTTTCTGGTCTGGCTGGACGGACGGCTGTCGGCAGAAGTTTATGTCAGCGCCGCCAACGACGCGCAGGCACACGAGATCAAGGCGTGGCTGCGCGAACGCCCCGAGGTCGAGGCGATCCTGCCCGGCGGCCGCGCCGATACGCAATTGGCGGGCGCACCGCTCGAGGTGCTGGGCCTGCCCGATCACGCCACCTATCGCGACAACTGGCCGCTGCTGCAATCGACCGAGAATGCCTGGGTCAAGCTTCGCCCCGGCGATGCGGCCCTTGTCAGCGAACAACTGGCGCGACGGCTGCACCTTTCCCTCGGCGACCGCATCGAAGTGCCCGCGTCAGGCGGAAACTGGACGCTCAACGTGGTCGGCATCTATGCCGATTACGGCAATCCCAAGAGCCAGATCGCCGTGAACTTCGCCGCGCTGACGCGGCGCTTTCCGGAAATCCCACTGACGCGCATGGGACTGCGGGTCGCCCCGCCAAAAATTCCGGCGTTGATCTCGGCCCTGCAGGAAAAGTTCGGCCTCGACGACCGCAACGTCGCCGACCAGGCGAGGATGAAGGCGGAATCGACGCGGATCTTCAACCGGACTTTCTCGGTCACGGCAGCGCTGAACGCCTTCACGCTCGGCGTCGCCGGCGTGGCGCTGTTGACGAGCCTCTTGACGCTTGCCAATTCCCGCCTGCCGCACTTGGCGCCGCTATGGGCGATCGGCGTTACGCGGCGGCGGCTCGCGGCCATCGAGCTGTTGAAGACGACCTCGGTGGCGTTCATCACCACCATCTTTGCGCTTCCGCTGGGTTTGCTGGTCGCGTGGTGCCTGCTCGCGATCGTCAACGTCAAGGCGTTCGGTTGGCGGTTGCCGTTTCATGTCTTTCCGCTGCAATTGCTGTGGCTCACCGGCGTCGCTATGGCGGCTGCGGTTGCGGCTTCCGCGCTCCCCGTCATCAGGCTGGCGCGCATGCAGCCGACCAGCCTGATGAGGATCTTTGCCAATGAGCGGTAGCGGCCTCATTACCCGCCGCGGTTTCGTCGGCGGCGCGCTCCTCACCGGATTCGGCGGCGAGGCACTCGCGCAGGGCTTTGCCGGACTTGGCGAAAGCGCGGATGGATTTGCACCGGTCGTGCCGGGCAGGACATTTGCTTTTCCCGCCGACCACGGGCCACATCCGGAATTCCGCGTCGAGTGGTGGTATGTAACGGCCAATCTCGTTGATGTCAGCGGAGCGGGCTACGGCGCCCAATGGACGCTGTTTCGCCAGGCGATCGCGCCAGGCGGGCCGCAGCAGGGCTGGGCCAACCAGCAGATATGGATGGGCCATGCCGCCGTCACGCGCGAAGATACCCATCGCTTCAGCCAGACGTTCGCGCGCGGCGGTGTTGGCCAGGCCGGCGTCGAGGCCAACCCGTTTCACGCCTGGATCGATGCCTGGGAGATGCGCGCCCTCGATTCCGTGAATGACGACAATATCGCACCGCTGGAACTGAAAGCATCGGGTGCCGACTTCAGCTACACGCTGCGCCTGGACGCGGATCGGCCGCTGGTGCTGCAGGGCGAAGGCGGCTACAGCCGCAAATCGCTGCGCGAACAGGCCTCCTATTACTACAGCCAGCCGCATTATGCGGCGACGGGCATCCTTACCATTGACGACAGACCCATCGACGTCACCGGCATGGCCTGGCTCGATCGCGAGTGGAGCAGCCAGCCGCTCGCCGCGGATCAAAGCGGATGGGACTGGCTCTCGCTGCATTTCAACGCTGGCGACAAATTGATGCTGTACCGGATGCGCCAGACCGACGGCCAGCATTATGGCTCGGGCAAATGGATTGCGCCCGACGGCACGGCCGAGCAACTTGCCTCCGCGGATATCGCCATGACGCCACTCGCGTTCACCGAGATTGGGGCGCGAAAAATTCCGACCACATGGCGCATCGAGGTTCGAAGCAAGGCGCTCAAGATCGAGTGCACGCCGCTCAATCCCCGAAGCTGGATGGGCACGAGCTTCCCCTATTGGGAAGGCCCGATTCGCTTCGCAGGCAGCCACACGGGGGTGGGCTATCTGGAAATGACGGGCTATTAAGCCCGCGCACGAAAAAGGGGAGTTTCAGCGATGTATCATCTCACCGCGCTCATCAGCTTGCTGGCGATCCTGGTCTACTTCTATTCGTCCGTTCGTGTGGCACAGGCGCGCGGCAAATTCGGCGTCAAGCTGCCGGCGATTTCGGGTAATGAAGATTTCGAGCGCGTGTTTCGCGCGCAGATGAACACGCTGGAATGGCTGCCGATCTTTTTGCCGGCGCTATGGCTGTTCGCGATTTATATCAGCGACGGCATCGCCGCTGCGCTGGGGCTGGTCTGGGTGATAGGCCGCATTCTCTATATATTTGGCTACGCGAAGTCGGTCCCACAACGCAGCCCCGGCTTTGCGACTCAGGCGCTAGCGACGATCGCGCTGTGGCTCGGCGCATTCGGCGCGATCGTGTGGCGGTTGGTGCAGGGGTGACGGTGCGCTAACCCCATCCCTCGTCGTCCCTGCGAAAGCAGGGGCCCATAACCACAGGTGTCTGTGGTTATGCTGAGCTGGAGCTCCAGCGCATTTCAACAATCGAGATTTGTGGTTATCGGTCCCTGCGTTCGCAGGGACGACGGAGACTACTTCAACGGAGACTACTTCACCAGCGGGCAACCGGAATCCTTCGCCGCCGGGAACGCCTTGTCGCCCGGCACCACGGCGAGCTGCTTGTAGTAATCCCACGGCTTCTTCGATTCTGAAGGCTTCTTGACCTCGAACAGATAGAGGTCGTGCACCATGCGGCCGTTTTCCAGCACCTTGCCGCCCTGCGCGAAGTCATCGTCGACCGGGAGTTCCTTCAGCTTCTTCGCCACCGCCTCGGTATCCTTGGTGCCCGCGGCCTTGACTGCCTTGAGGTATTGCAGCGTCGCCGAATAGGTGCCGGCCTGAATCATGTTCGGCATGCGGCCGGTGCGCTTGAAGAAGCGTTCCGCGAGGTTGCGGCTCTTGGCGTCGCGATCCCAGTAGTAGCCTTCGGTCAGCACCAGGCCCTGCGCGGCGTTGAGGCCGAGGCCGTGCACTTCGGCGAGCGTCAGCAACAGGCCGGCGAGCTTTTGGCCGCTCTTGACGATGCCGAACTCCGCCGCCTGCTTGATCGAGTTGGTGGTGTCGAGGCCGGCATTGGCGAGGCCGATGATCTTGGCTTTCGAACTTTGCGCCTGCAGCAGGAAGGAAGAAAAGTCCGACGAGTTCAGGGGAATGCGGACTGCGCCGAGCACCTTGCCGCCCTTCGCCCTGACGAAATCTCCGGTGTCTTTTTCCAACGCATGGCCGAAGGCGTAGTCGGCGGTCATGAAGAACCAGCTATCGCCGCCGGATTCCACCAGCGCGCCGCCGGTACCGTAGGCGAGCGCGTGGGTGTCGTAGGCCCAGTGGAAGCCGTAGGGCTGGCAGGCGTCGCCGGTGAGGCGCGAGGTCGCAGCACCCACGACGATGTCGATCTTCTTCATCTGCCTGGAGAGATCGTGAATCGCGAGTGCAACCGAGGAGGTCGTCAGTTCCGTGATCATGTCGACGCCCTCGACCTCATACCAGCGCCGCGCGATCGCGGTGGCGAGATCCGGCTTGTTCTGATGGTCGGCGGAGACGATTTCGATCTTGTGGCCGAGCACCTCGCCGCCAAAATCCTCGATCGCCATCTTGGCCGCCTCGAACGACCACTTGCCGCCGTAATCGGCGTAGACCCCGGACTGGTCGTTCAGAATGCCGATCTTGACGCCCTGCGCCGATGCCGGTGCGGCGAGCAAAAGACCAACTGCCGCAACGGCGGCCAACAATCCCGACTTCATTCTTTTCTCCAGGAATTTTTTGTCAGAGGAACCTCGCGACTTTATTCAATAACCCCGCGAGTGCCCATCCATTTCAGATCAGCCAAAAGTATTGGGGAACCTTGATCGAAACTGCGCCGTCATTCCGGGAATGACGAGCGCGAATTCACACCGCCGTTCGCTTCTTGCCCTTGCCTTCGGCGAGGTTGCGCACGATGACGTAGAAGATCGGCGTGAACACCAGGCCGAACAGCGTGACCCCAATCATGCCGAAGAACACGGCGACGCCCACCGCCTGCCGCATCTCCGAGCCCGAGCCCGACGAGATCACCAGCGGCAGCACGCCGAGGATGAAGGCGAATGACGTCATCAGGATCGGCCGCAACCGCAACCGGCAGGCCTCGATCACCGCATCCAACCGCGCCTTGCCCTCGAGCTCGATGTCGCGCGCGAACTCGACGATGAGAATGGCGTTCTTGGCCGCAAGCCCGACCAGCACGACGAAGCCGATCTGGGTCAGGATGTTGACGTCCTGCCCCATGAGCCGCACGCCGACGGTGGCGGCGAGCAGGCACATCGGCACGATCAGGATGACGGCAAACGGCAGGCTCCACGAGCCATATTGCGCTGCCAGCACCAGATACACGAACAGCACGCAAATCGGGAACACGAGGAGGCCGGCTTGGCCGCCGGTGACCTGCTGATAGGACAGATCGGTCCATTCGAACGAGAAGCCGCTCGGCAACGTTTCCTCGGCCAGCTTCTTCATGGTCTCGATCGCGGTCGCCGAACTGGTCCCGGGCGACGTATCGCCCTGCAGCTCGGATGCGGGATAGAGATTGTAGCGCGCGACGCGGTCGGGGCCGGAGATGTCGCTGAAACTCACGACGCTGCCGAGCATTACCATGTCACCGGCGGCGTTGCGGGTGCGCAGGCGTGAGAGATCGGACGTCTCCTTGCGGAACGGCAGGTCGGCCTGCGCCGTGACGCGGTAGGTGCGGCCGAACAGGTTGAAGTCGTTGACATAGGACGAGCCGAAGTAGGTCTGGATCGTCTCGTTGATATTGGCGATCGGTACGCCGAGCTTCTGCGCCTTGACGCGGTCGATATCGACGAACAGCTGCGGCGTGTTGGCGGCAAAGGTCGAGAACACCTGGGTCAGTCCAGGCGCCTTGCGCGCGGCGCCGATCAATTCATCGGTCGCGGCCGCGAGCATTTCGGAACCGCGGCCCTGACGGTCCTGGATGCGCATGGTGAAGCCGCCGCCGGTGCCGATGCCGGGCACCGCGGGCGGCGGGATGACGATGATGAAGGCACCCTGGATGCTCGCCAGCCGCGCGCGCAGATTGTTGGCGATCGCGCCTGCGGAAAGCCCCTTCTTGTGGCGCTCTGCCGGATCTTCGAACACGGGGAATAGCGCGGCGGCATTGCCCGCCTGCGTCCGCGTTGCGCCCGAGAAGCCGGCAAATGCCGCGACTCGAATGATGCCTGGCGTATCCAGCGCAATCCGCTCGATCTCGCGGACCACCTCGGTCGTTCGCGCCAGCGAGGCCGCACCCGGCAATTGCACGGAGACGATCACGTAGCCACGGTCCTGCGCCGGAATGAAGCCTTGCGGCGTCGTCATCAACAGCCATCCGGCGCCGCCGATCAACGCCACGTACACCAGCAGCATCACCACCGAATGCCGGATCACGAAATCGGCGGTGCTGGCATAGCCATGTGCCAGCCGGTCGAAGCCGCGATTGAACATGCCGGTAAAGGCGCCCCAGCCGCGGGCGATGAAGTTCCAGCGTGCCGGCGGCCTCTTGTCTTCGTGCGGCTGCAGAATCAACGAGGCCAGCGCCGGCGACAGCGTCAGCGAACAGAAGCAGGAAATCGCGGTCGCCACCGCAATGGTGACGGCGAACTGCTGGAAGAACTGCCCGGAGATGCCGCCAAGGAAGGCAGTCGGCACGAACACTGCGCACAGAACCAGCGCGATCGACACCAGCGCGCTGCCGACCTCCTGCATGGTGCGGAGCGCGGCGTCGCGCCGGCTCATGCCATGTTCGAGGTGGCGCTCGACATTTTCGACCACCACGATCGCGTCGTCGACCACGATGCCGACCGCCAGCACAAGGCCGAATAGCGTCAGATTGTTGATCGAGAATCCTAGTGCCGCCATCACCGCAAAGGTGCCGACCAGCGACACCGGAATCGCCATGATCGGGATGATCGCCGGCCGCCAGCCCTGCAAAAATACCAGCACCACGATCACGACCAGCGCCATCGCCTCGTAGATCGTCTTGATCAGCTCGCTGACGGACTGCGCGATGAATTCGGTCGGGTTGTAGCCGATGTTGTAGTCGAGCCCCTTCGGGAAGCTCGCCTTCAGCTTCTCCATCGTCTTGGAAATATTCTCAGCGGTCGCCAGTGCATTCGAGCCCGGCCGCTGCGTGACCAGCATGGCGACCGCGGATTTGCGCAGCAGAAAACTGTTGGTCGAATAGGCCAAAGCACCGAGTTCGATCCGCGCGACATCGCGCAGCTTGACCGTGCGCCCGTCGGCACCGGCCTTGACCACAATCTCCTCGAATTGTTTCGGGTCTTTCAGCCGGCCGGTAAAGGTGAGATTCGGCGAAAAGGCACGGTCGCCGATCGGTGGCTCCGCGATCTGGCCGCCCGCGATCTGCACGTTTTGCGAGCGAATCGCCGCCACCACTTCGCCCGCGGTCAGGCCGAGCGTCGAAATCTTGTCGGGGTCGAGCCACAGCCGCATCGAATAGTCGCGCGCACCGAAGATCTGAATGTCGCCGACGCCGTCGAGCCGGAGCAACTCGTCGCGGACCTGCAGCAGCGCGTAGTTGGAAATGTAGAGCTGGTCGAACGTGTCGTCCGGCGACAGCATGAACACGACCATCAGGATGTCGGGACTGTTCTTGCGGGTGATGACGCCGTTGCGCTGCACCTCTTCCGGCAACCGCGGCTGCGCGATCGCGACGCGGTTCTGCACCAGCACCTGGGCCTTGTCGAGATCGGTGCCGAGCTTGAAGGTGACCGTGATCGTCAACTGCCCGTTCGAGGTGGCCTGGCTGTAGAGATACAGCATGTCCTCGACGCCGTTGATCTCCTGCTCGATCGGAGCGGCGACCGTGTCGGACACGGTTTGTGCGGAGGCGCCGGGATATTGCGTGGTGACCGTCACCGTCGGCGGCACCACTTGCGGATATTCGGAGACCGGCAGCGTGGTGTAGGCGATCGCGCCGACGATCAGAAGCACGATCGACAACACCATCGCCAGGATGGGCTGGTTGATGGAGAGGCGGCCGAGATTCATGTCTTGGCACCGGCCGGCTTGATGTCGCCTGGCTGTGGGCTGACCTTTGCCCCCACCCGCGCCCGTTGCAGGCCGTCGATAATGACGCGGTCTTCCGGCTTCAGGCCCTCACGGATCACGCGCAGGCCTTCATCGAGCGGTCCGAGCGTCACCGGCTTCGCCTCGACCGTATTGTCGTCCTTGACGACAAAAACGATCTTGCGCGACTGGTCGGTCGCAACTGCCGTGTCCGGCAGCAGCAGCGCCTCATAGGGCGCACTGCCGATGATCCGGACGCGGCCGAACTGCCCGGGCAGGATCGAGAGATCCTTGTTCTGGATCACGGCGCGGCTGCGCAGCGTACCCGTCGAGACGTCCAGGCGGTTGTCGAGGAAATCCATCTTGCCCTCATGCGAGGGCTTGGTTTCGCCGGTCAGCGTCACCTGGACCGGGTTCGGCGTGTCGCGCGAGCTCGGCCGCTTGCCTTCGGACCAGAGCCGGCTGTTTCGTAGGTAAGTCGCCTCGTCGACATCGAAATAGATGTAGATCGGGTCGAGCGAGACGATCGAGGTGAGCAGCGTGGCGCCGCCCTCGGAGCCCTGCACGAGATTGCCAGGCGTCACGAGATGGCGGCTGACGCGGCCGGTGATCGGCGCCATCACATGGGTGAATTCGATGTTGAGCTTGGCGGCCTTGAGCGCGCCTTCAGCCTGCATCTCCGCGGCGCGCGCCGCCTGCAAGGTCTGGCGTCGCTGGTCGACGATAGAGTCGGATACGGCCTGGGTCTGGTTCAACGTCAGCGCGCGGTCGAGTTCGCGTCTGGCGAGCTCCGCTCTCGCGCGCGCATCGGACAACTGCCCGTCGGCCTGTTCGGCGACCGCCTCGAACGGACGGGCGTCAATCACGTAAAGCAGGTCGCCCGTGCGCACGATCGCGCCGTCGCGGAATTCAACGCTGGTCACGAACCCGCCGACGCGGGCGCGAACCTGGACCTCCTGGATGGCCTCGAAGCGGCCGGTGAATTCGTCCCAATCGGTGACGGTACGTTTCACCGGCTGCGAGACCGTGACCGATGGCGCCGCGGCGGCTGGCTGTTGCGGCGGCTTGTCGCCACAGGCGGACAGCGCAAGCGCGAACAATGGGGGCAACCATTTGAGACCACGAAGTGAGTGACCATCACGGCTTGCCGCAGCCGGGCGTTTCAATGGCTCAGTCGTGCTCAATCCCATCTCCCCCTGCATTCTCAACATCCTGATCGATGGAAAAGCTTGCCGTGGAACTTAGTTGCGGAGGCCACAGATGTGATCGGTTCCCAGTCTCGTCAAGAACCGGCTGGGATCAAGCACAATCGTTATGCATCAGCGTAGTCAACGCTCTTCGCAACGCGCGATTTCGCGTTTTCGCACTGCGATGAAGGCGGAACCCGTTGCGACGAATGGTCAGCTAATCGCCGCCTAATGACGAAAACGTGACATCGTGCAAAGACGTCTCGTGGAGCCCCCGCAAGGGGGAAGCGAGCGACTGCCCGAGCGTCGGGATGGTCCGCTCATATTGCCGCCTTCAAGCATGACGTCGCCGATTTCCTCGGCTAACCTCGCGGCAAGGCCCGCCACAAGGGCCAGAAAATGTCCGGGGAGGACAAGCGTGCACAGAGGGCGTGTCGTATTCGGCGCCATGGACGAGGTCGTGTTCGGGCGGCCGGCGTCCGAGGCGGTCGTCGCGCAGTTGGATCGGCTCGGCACGAGGCGCGCCTTCCTGATGGTCAGCGGCACGCTCAACCGCGAAACCGACGTGATCGACACCATCCGCCGTGCGTTGGGACCGCGCTGCGTCGGTACGTTCGATGCGATGCCGCCGCACACGCCGCGCTCAGCCGTGATCGCCGCCAGCGAACAGGCCCGCGCAGCGAATGCCGATCTCATCGTCACGATCGGCGGCGGTTCGATCACCGACGGCGCCAAGGCCGTGCAGCTCTGCCTTGCCAACGACGTCCGCAGCGCGGATGACATCGATCGGATCAAGGCCGGTCGCGGCGGCTCACGGCAGCTCACCGCGCCAATGGTGCGTCAGATCAGCGTGCCGACGACGATCGCCGGCGGCGAATTCTCCTCCACGGCCGGCGTCACCAACGAGAAGACGAAGGTCAAGGAAGCGCTGCGCCATCCGCTGCTCATGCCCCGCGCCGTGATTCTCGACCCCTGGCTTGCCCAGCACACGCCGGAATGGCTGTGGCTGTCGACCGGTATCCGCGCGGTCGACCATTGCGTCGAAGGCATCTGCTCGCGCGACGCTCACCCACATGGCGACGCGCAGGCGCTGAAAGGCCTATCGATGCTGGCGCAGGCGCTGCCGCGGGTGAAGGCCGCGGCCGGCGACCTCGACGCGCGGATGGATTGTCAGATCGGGACCTGGCTTTCGACCGGGCCTCTCGCTTCCGGCGTGCCGATGGGCGCCAGCCATGGCATCGGCTACGTGCTCGGCGCCGAATTCGGCGTGCCGCACGGCTACACCTCCTGCGTGATGCTGCCATCGGTGATGCGATGGAACAAGTCAGCGAATGCCGAACGTCAGGCGCTGGTCGCAGCCGCCATGGGCCATCCGAACGAGGACGCCGGCGACGTGCTCGATCAATTCATTCGCAATCTCGGCATGCCGCGCAGCCTACGCGAGGTCAAGGTTGGGCCCGAGCATTTCGACCGCATCGCGCAACAAGCGATGGCCACGCCGTGGGTGCCGCGCAACCCGCGCAAGATCGAGGGACCGGCGCAGGTACGCGAGATTCTCGACATGACCGCGTAAGGAGACCGAAGCCAAGATGTACACCGGCACACATGCTCATCTTCGTCCGCTGCAACCCGCCTTCATCATGGCTTCCACCGGAGAGGCCGTAACCTATCGTGAACTGGAGGCGCGTACGAACCGGCTTGCGCACTTGTTTCGCAACCGCGGACTCAAGCGGCTCGACCACTATTCGATCTTCATGGAGAACAACAGCCGCTACCTCGAGGCCTGCGGCGCCGGCGAACGCAGCGGGCTTTATTATACCTGCGTGAACTCCTACCTGACCGCGGGCGAGCTCGCCTACATCCTCACCAACAGCCAGTCGCGCATTCTCATCACCTCGAAGGCAAAGCTCGACGTCGCCCGCGAGGCGCTGAAGGAATGCCCCAAGGTCGACGTGTGCATTGTCGCAGACGGCGACGGCGAGAGCGAGCGCGTCGTCGGACTTGAGCAGGCGACGTCAGGCCTGCCGATGACGCCGAGATCGGACGAATGCATCGGCACCGCGATGCTCTATTCGTCGGGCACCACGGGCCGGCCGAAGGGCATCCTGCGGCCGCTGCCCGAGCAGCCGCCGATTCAAAACCTGCCGATCTTCGATTTCCTGCATGGCGTCTGGCACTACCGCGAAGGCATGATCTACCTTTCCCCCGCCCCGCTGTACCATTCGGCGCCGCAGGCGGCGGTCAATTTGACGATCCGCGCCGGCGGCACCGTCATCATCATGGAAAGTTTTGATCCGGAAAGATATCTGGAACTGGTTCAAAGATGGGGCGTCACCCACACCCAGCTTGTGCCGACGATGTTCTCGCGCATGCTGAAGCTGCCGGCGGATGTCCGCAAGCGTTACGACCTCTCATCGCTCGAGATCGCGATCCATGCTGCCGCGCCCTGCCCGGCTGCGGTGAAGGACGACGTCATCAAATGGTGGGGGCCGATCATCCATGAATATTACGGCGCCACCGAAGGACTCGGCTTCACCGCCTGCAACAGCGAGGAATGGCTGGCACACCGCGGCACCGTCGGCCGGGTGATGCTCGGCGACCTCCATATTCTCGACGAGAACATGCGACCCTGCCCGGTGGGCACCCCGGGCACGGTGTGGTTCAAGACCGCGACCCCGTTTGAATATTTCAACGACCCGGCCAAGACCCAGGAGGTGCGCTCGCCTGACGGCAGCATGAGCACGGTCGGCGACGTCGGCTATGTCGACGAGGACGGTTATCTCTATCTGACCGATCGCGCGACCTTCATGATCATTTCCGGTGGCGTCAACATCTACCCGCAGGAATGCGAGAACCTCCTGATCACCCACCCCAAGATCGCCGATGCGGCGGTGTTCGGGGTCCCGAATCCTGATCTCGGCGAGGAAGTAAAGGCCGTGGTGCAGCCGATGCCGGGCGTCTCGCCGGGACAGGAACTGGCCGACGAACTGATCGCCTTCTGCAGCCAGTCGCTGTCGCGCCAGAAAGTACCGCGCTCGATCGATTTCGAGGCCGAACTGCCGCGGCTGCCGACCGGCAAGCTCTACAAGCGCCTGTTACGCGATCGCTATTGGGGCAACAAGACCTCGCGGATCGTGTGAGCATGCGACGATGTGAGACGGCGAACCCGAACACAGACGTCGCGACACCTGGTGGTGCGGTGCATCATCCGGCGAGACATTCCAGCGCGAGCCGTAACATAACGGCTACGCTGCAACGAATCTGCCGCTTTCGCAGCGAACAGCCCTGTTGGCGCGTGTTCCGCCGCGCGGATTTCGATTAGTTCGAATTGCCGATCTGTGCATCGTCTTGGCCGGTTGCCCAGACGCGGGGTCATGCTATCGTCTGACGCAATCGGCCGTTTCGAGACCGAGCAAATGTGGGAGGGGACCATGCGGAGCGTTCAAGCGCTTGCCGCCGCAGTGTTGTTGCTGCTGCCGGCTTATGATGTTGCATCGGCCGGCGAGCCGAAACAGGGCGGCATCCTCAGGGTCTATCATCGCGACAGCCCGGGCAGCGCCTCGATCCATGAAGGCGCGACCTTCTCGATCAACGTTCCCTTCATGCCGGTCTTCAACAACCTCGTCATGTTCAAGCAGGACGTCGCGCAGAACAGCGCAGATTCCATCGTCCCGGATCTGGCGGAGAGCTGGGCCTGGAGCAACGACGGCAAGAAACTCACTTTCAAATTGAGGCAGGGCGTCAAATGGCATGACGGCAAGCCGTTCACCTCAGCCGACATCAAATGCACCTTCGACATGCTGATGGGCAAGTCGCAACAGAAGTTTCGCCAGAACCCGCGAAAGTCCTGGTACAATCAGGTCGAGGACGTGACGACAAACGGCGATTTCGAGGCATCGTTCAGCCTGAAGAGGCCGCAGCCGGCGTTGTTGTCGTTACTCGCCTCCGGCTACACCCCGGTTTACCCCTGCCACGTCTCCCCGGCCGACATGCGCACCAAGCCGGTCGGCACCGGCCCGTTCAAATTCGTCGAGTTCAAGGCCAACGAATCGATCAAGCTCACCAAGAATCCCGACTACTTCAAGAAGGGCCTGCCGCACCTCGACGGCATCGAGTTCACCATCATCACCAACCGTTCGACGGCCATTCTCGGATTTGTCTCCGGGAAGTTCGACATGACCTTCCCGACCGAAGTGTCGATCCCGCTCTTGAAGGAGGTCAAGTCGCAGGCGCCGAATGCAGTATGCGTGGTCGAGCCGGTCAATGTCTCGACCAACATCATCGTCAACTCGTCCGCCCCGCCGTTCGACAATATCGACATTCGCCGCGCGCTGGCGCTGGTGCTCGACCGCAAGGCCTTTGTCTCGATACTGTACGAGGGACAGGCCGACATCGGCGGCACCATGCTTCCCGCGCCCGGCGGTTTGTGGGCGATGCCGAAGGAAATGCTGGAATCGATTCCAGGTTACGGTCCCGACGTCAACGCCAATCGGGAAGAGGCGCGCAAGCTGATGCAGAAGGCGGGCTATGGACCGGACAAGCGCCTCGCCGTCAAGGTCGCCACGCGCAACATCCCGATCTACCGCGATCCCGCCGTCATCCTGATCGACCAGATGAAGAGCATCTATATCGACGGCGACCTCGACGTCGTTGATACCGCACAATGGTTCCCGAAGGTCGCCCGCAAGGATTACTCGCTCGGCCTCAACCTCACCGGCAATGCGGTCGACGATCCCGACCAGTCATTCTACGAAAACTATTCTTGCGGCTCGGAGCGCAACTACACCAACTACTGCAACAGGGAAATCGAGAAGCTGTTCGACGAGCAGTCGATGGAGAAGGATGCCGCCAAGCGCAAGAAGCTGGTCTGGGAGATCGACAAGAAGCTTCAGGAGGACGTGGCGCGGCCTATCATCTTGCACAGCCGCGCGGGCTCGTGCTGGCAGCCTTATGTCAAGGGCATCACGATCATGGTGAACAGCTCTTACAATGGCTACCGTTACGAAGACGTCTGGATGGACAAGTAACGTCCGGCCGCGATAGCGTTTTCGAGCGAAGTGGATCCCGGTTCGCGTGAAGAAAACGCGTCAAAACAAAAATCGAGAGCTCGGTTCTGATTCATCAGAACCGAGGGGACTCTAGCCGATGGGTCAGGGAGAGTAGCCGGGTGTTTGCTTATATCGTGCGGCGCCTCGCGTTGATGCTCGTGACCCTGGTTGGGATCTCGATCATCATCTTCGTGTTGCTGCGCGTCGTCCCCGGCAACATCGTCGACATCCTGTTCGACGCCGCCGGCTTCGTCGATCCTACCGACAAGGCCAACCTGGAAAAGGAACTCGGCCTCGACCTGCCGATCTACCAGCAATATTTGAACTGGATCGGCGGGCTGCTGCACGGCGATCTCGGCTATTCCTACGTCTCGGAAAAGCCGACGCTGCAAGAGATCCTGCCGCGCATTCCGATCACCGCCAAGCTCGCGGGTCTCGCGCTGCTGTTCTCCGCCTCGATCGGCATTCCCCTGGGAGTGCTCAGCGCGGTTCATCAGGGATCGCGTCTCGACTACACGATGCGCGTCGTTAGCCTCAGCGGCCTGTCGCTGCCTTCGTTCTGGCTCGGACTGTTGATCCTGATGGCCTCGGTTTCCCTGTTCGGCCACATGCCGATCTACAATCCGAACCCGAAGACCTGGACAGAGGCGTTCGCGATCTATGCCGTGCCGGCGATGGCGGTCGGTTTTCGCAGCGCCGCGCTGACCATGCGCATAACGCGCTCCTCGATGTTGGAAATTCTGCGGCAGGATTACATCCGCACCGCGCGCGCCAAGGGCGCGTCCGAGACTTCGGTCAATTATCGCCACGCGCTGAAGAACGCGATTCTGCCTGTTATCACCGTGATCGGCATCGAGGCGGCGTTCCTGATCGGCGGGCTGATCGTCACCGAAACCGTGTTCAATATTCCAGGCGTGGCCCGTTTCCTGGTCGAGGCGCTGCGCTGGCGCGATTACCCGATCGTGCAGAATCTCGTGATGCTGATCGCCGTGGTCGTGGTGGTCGCGAACTTCACCGTCGACATGCTTTACGCCGCAATCGATCCGCGCATCCGGTATGGGGACTAGCCGCGTGACCACGATTAACTTCGAAAGCGAGTTGAGACGGGCCGGCGCCCATTCGACGCATGGCTGGCGCCGGCTGGTGTTCCTGGCGCAGCGCTATCTGCTCGGCACGATCGGCCTTGTCATCATGGTTATGTTCGTCTGGATGGCGATCTCGGCCGACCTGATCGCCCGCTACGACCCGCTCAGCGTCGATTCGGCGCAGCGGCTGGCAGCGCCGAACGCGGCGCACTGGATGGGAACCGATTCATTCGGCCGTGATGTCTGGAGCCGGATCATTCACGGCGCGCGGATCTCGCTGGCCGTCGGCATCGGCGCCACCGCGCTCGGATCGACGATCGGCGTCATCGTCGGCCTCGTATCCGGCTATCTGTCCGGCTGGGTCGATCTGCTGTTCCAGCGCGTCACCGACATCCTGCAGGCGCTGCCCTTGCTGGTGCTGGCGTTGGTGATGACGGCGGCGCTCGGTCCCTCGCTGCCGAACGTGATCATCGCGATTGCGATCCCGTTGATCCCCACCGTCGCCCGCGTTATCCGCGCCAATACGCTGGCGCTGCGCGAGCAGCCCTTCGTCGAGGCAGCAAAATCGATCGGCATGAGCGAGACCCGCATCGCGCTCCGCCACGTGTTGCCGAACACGCTCGCGCCTTTGATCGTGCTGGCGACCGCGCAGCTCGGCTCCACCATCCTCACCGAGGCCTCGCTGTCGTTCCTCGGCCTCGGCATCCCCGAGCCCTATCCGTCCTGGGGCCGCATGCTGTCGGAATCGGCGGCCGAATATGTCCGCACCGCACCGTGGCTGGTGATTTTCCCGGGCGTCGCCATCTCCCTTGCCGTATTCGGCACCAATCTGTTCGGCGACGCGCTCCGTGACATCCTCGATCCGAGGCAGCGCGGCTGATGATCGAGGCGCGCAAGGACGACACTATTCTCGATGTGAAGAACCTGCAGACGGTGTTCTTCACCAATTCCGGGCTGTTCCGCGCGGTCGACGACGTCTCGTTCACCGTCCGCCGCGGCGAGACGCTCGCGATCGTCGGCGAATCCGGCTGCGGCAAGAGCGTCACCGCGCTGTCGGTGATGCGGCTGGTGCCGGACCCGCCGGGCCGCGTGGTCGGCGGCTCGGTGACGCTGGAAGGCACCGATCTGCTCAGCCTCGATGAGGCCAAGATGCGCGATATCCGCGGCAACCGGATCTCGATGATCTTTCAGGAGCCGATGACCTCGCTCAATCCGGTGATGCGGATCGGCGACCAGATCACCGAGGTGCTCCGCCTGCACCAGGAAATGACCGCGAAGGAAGCCTGGGCCAAGGCGGTCGAAATGCTGCGCCTGGTTCGCATTCCCGAGCCGGACCGGCGCGCGCACGAATATCCTCATCAACTGTCCGGCGGCATGCGGCAGCGCGCGATGATCGCGATGGCCCTGGCGTGCCGGCCGGCGCTGCTGATCGCGGACGAGCCGACCACCGCGCTCGACGTGACGATCCAGGCGCAGATCCTGGCATTGATCGTCGACCTGCAAAAGAGGCTCGGCACCGGCTTGATCCTGATCACGCACGATCTCGGCGTCGTCGCGCAAACCGCGCAACGCGTCATCGTGATGTATGCCGGCAAGAAGGTCGAGGAAGCGACGGTAGAGGACCTGTTCGAAAATCCAAAGCATCCCTACACGCGCGGGCTGATGGCCTCGATGCCCGCGGTGATCTCGTTTGGTGCCAAGACCGATGCGCGACTGAATGAGATTCCCGGCATGGTTCCGTCGCTGACCAACTTGCCGCCAGGCTGCGCCTTTGCGCCACGCTGCCGCCTTGCTGTGGACCGATGCCGCGCCGAATATCCGCCACTGCAGGAAATCGATGCCAATCACCTCGCGGCGTGCTGGCGCGCAACCGAATTGGTAGGCGCGCCATGAGCGACCAACGCCCCCTCCTTGAAGTCACCGACCTCGTCAAGCATTACGCGGTGCGCGGCGGCGTCCTGCGCCGGCGCGTCGGCACCGTGCACGCAGTCGACGGCGTCAGCTTCTCGGTTGCCAAAGGCGAGACGCTCGGGCTGGTCGGCGAATCCGGCTGCGGTAAATCGACAGTGGCGCGCAGCGTGCTGCGGCTGGTGGAGCCGTCCAGCGGCGCCATCAAGCTGAACGGCACTGACATCACCGGGCTCAGCAAGGCCGAGATGCGGCCGCACCGTCGCTCCATGCAGATCGTGTTCCAGGATCCGTTCGCCTCGCTCAATCCGCGCATGACCGCGGGCGATATCGTCGGCGAGCCACTCACCGTGCATGGGCTGGCAACCGGCCGTGCGCAGCAGGAACGCGTCGCGGAACTGTTCGCGCAGGTGGGATTGCGGCCCGATCAGATGAAGAACTACCCGCACCAATTCTCCGGCGGCCAGCGGCAGCGCATCTGCATCGCGCGGGCACTGTCGCTCGGACCGAGCCTGATCGTGTGCGACGAGCCGGTCTCGGCGCTCGACGTCTCGATCCAGGCGCAGGTGATCAACCTGTTGATCGATCTGCAGCGCAAGAACGATTTTTCCTACCTGTTCATTGCGCATGATCTCGCCGTAGTCGCCCATATCAGCCATCGCGTCGCCGTGATGTATCTCGGACGCATCGTCGAAATCGCGGACAAGTCGGAATTGTTTGCGAACCCGCGGCATCCATATACGCAGGCGCTGCTGGCGTCGGTCCCGGTCGCTGATCCCAAGGCAAAGCGCCTTGCGCCGATGGTCGACGGCGACGTCCCGAGCCCGATCAACCCACCCTCAGGCTGCGCCTTCCACACTCGCTGTCGCTATGTCATGGACCGCTGCAAGATGGAGCGGCCGGCGCTGTTGGAGGCCGGCGAAGGACATCAGGTAGCGTGCTGGCTGAACGATGGCACGGGGCGACCGGAGCAGAATCCGTAGGGTGGGCAAAGCGAAAGCGTGCCCACCATTTCACCCGCAGCAGCAATGGTGGGCACGTCGCTAGGCTCCTTTGCCCACCCTACGCAGTCAGCCCGCCGCAATTTCCACGACGATACGCCCCGTCGTCACCTGCTCGCCCTCGGTGACATCGATCGACGAAACCATGCCAGCAACACCTGCCATGTGCACATGCTCCATCTTCATCGCTTCCAGCGTCATCACCGGCTGGCCGACGGCAACCTGCTCGCCGGGCTTGACCAGCACCGCGACCACACGGCCGTTCATCGTCGCGCGCACCTTGCCGTCGCCGTCCGCCGCCGCAGCGGAGGCCGGTGCGGCCAGCGTCAGATCGCGGGCGGCGATCGAGGCTCCGCGATGCAGGGTGTACAGGCGACCGCCATCGCGCAGGAATCTCGCTGACTCCATCAGGCCATCGGTGCGGAAGCGGATCGTGTCGGGGCCGAGCTCGTCGATCTCGAAATGCCGCTCGTCGCCATCGAGGCCGGCGACATAACTCCCGTCGCGGTTCCGAACGATATCAACCTCGAACGCACCGTGACCAAGGTCGATCCGCATCGTCAGCGGGAAAGTCGCCGCCAGGCTGCGTCCGCTGCGCCAGGGAGGCGCATGCGGGTTGGTGACATAAAGCAGCAATGCCGCCAGCACAGCCTCCGTACTGTCGTTCGCACGCGGCGCCAGCAATACGTCGCGGTGATTGCCGATGAAGGCCGTGGTCGCTTCGCCCTTGGCAAAGGCGGGATGGCGCAGGCAGGAAATCAGAAACCCCTGATTGGTGGCGACGCCGAACGCCGCGGTCTGCTCCAGTCCGCAAATTAGCCGCCCGCGGGCCTCGTTGCGGTCGGCACCATGGCTGATGATCTTGGCGATCATCGAATCGTAGAACGGCGCAATCTCCGAACCCGATCGCAGCGCGTGCTCGACGCGGATGCCATCGGGCATCTGCCACAGCGCCATGCGTCCCGATTGCGGCATGAAGTCATGGTCCGCGTCCTCCGAGCACAGCCGCACCTCGATGGCGTGGCCGGAGAATTTGACGTCTTCCTGCTTGAGCCCGAGCGGCTGGCCGGCGGCAATGCGCAATTGCAGTTCGACCAGATCGAGCCCGGTAATCGCTTCGGTGACGGGATGCTCGACCTGCAGACGCGTGTTCATTTCCATGAAATAGAACTCGCCGGACGGATCGAGCAGGAACTCCAGCGTCCCCGCGCCCTCATAGCCGATTGATTTGACGGCAGCGACCGCGACGGCGCCCATGCGCGCCCGCAAGTCGGGCGTCACCTTTGGCGACGGCGCTTCCTCGATCAGCTTCTGGTGTCGGCGCTGCACCGAGCAATCGCGCTCGCCGAGATGAATGGCGTTGCCGTAGCGATCGCCGAATACTTGAATCTCGATGTGGCGGGGATCGACGATGGCGCGCTCCAGGATCAGCGTGGGATCGCCGAACGCGCCCTGCGCCTCCGACCTTGCACTGCGCAGCGCATCCGGAAATGCCGCGGCGTCTTCGACCAGCCGCATGCCGCGCCCGCCACCGCCGGCAACCGCCTTGATCATCACGGGGAAGCCGATCTTCCTGGCCTCCGCCAGCATTACTGCGTCGCTCTGGTCCGCGCCCTGATAGCCGGGCACGATGGGAACGCCAGCCTTTGCCATGATGTCTTTGGCGCCGGCCTTGTTGCCCATCGCCCGAATCGCCTCCGGCGACGGCCCGATGAAGACCAGCCCGGCATCGCGGCAGGCCTGCGCAAAATCCTCGTTCTCGGCGAGGAAGCCGTAGCCCGGATGCACCGCGCCGGCCCCGCTGGCTTTGGCTGCGGCGATGATCGCGTCGATCCGCAGGTAGGATTGCGCCGGCAACGCTTCGCCGATCCGCACCGCCTGGTCCGCCTCACGCACGTGCATCGCATCACGATCGGCATCGGAATAGACGGCAACCACGCCATAGCCGAGGCGGCGCGCGGTGCGCATGATCCGCAGCGCGATCTCGCCGCGATTGGCGACGACAATCTTGAAGAATGGCGTTCGCTTCATCTCGATTCCGCTCATGGCCGGGCGACCGAGAATTGCATGCGCTGCGGTGAGCGGGCGTCCGCCTCGCGGCAGATCGCCAGCACTTCGGCAAGCACGCTGCGGGTATCGCGGGGATCGATCACGCCGTCGTCGAGCACCCGCGCGCTGGTCGAGAACACGTCCATCTGGCCGTCGAACACGCCCGTGATCTGCGCCTTCATCGCCTCCAGCTTTTCCTTATCGATCGGCTTGCCCCGCCGCGCCGCCGCAGCCTCGGTCACGATCGCCATGGTTTCGGCGGCCTGCTCGCCGCCCATCACCGCGGTCTTGGCATTGGGCCAGGAGAAGCAGAAGCGCGGGTGGAAGCCGCGCCCGCACATGCCGTAATTGCCGGCCCCGAACGACGCTCCGCAATAGATCGTGATCTGCGGCACGGTCGCCGACGTCACCGCCTGGATCATTTTGGAACCGTGCTTGATCATGCCGGCTTCCTCGTAGGCACGGCCTACCATGTAGCCGGTGGTGTTGTTCATGTAGAGCAGCGGCGTGCGCGACTGGCAGCAGGCCTGGATGAAATGCGTCGCCTTGTTGGCGCCGGGCACGTCGAGCGGGCCGTTGTTGGTGATGATCCCGATCGCCTGCCCTTCGATGCGGGCGTGGCCGCAGACCGTTGCCGGGCCGTAATTCGCGCCGAACTCGGTGAAATCGGAATCGTCAACGAAGCGTGCGATGGCCTGGCGCATATCGACGGGACGCTTGTGGTCCATCGGCATGATGCCGAGCAGTTCCTCGGCGTCATAGCGTGGCGGCTTGAAGGACAATGCCGCAGGCTTCGGCCGATCCCATTCCAGGTTGGCCATGATATCGCGCGCGATGCGCAGCGCGTCGCGGTCGTCCTCGGCGAGATAGTCGCCAAGACCCGAAATGGAGGTGTGCATCTCGGCGCCACCGAGTTCCTCCTCGGTTGCGATCTCACCCGTCGCTGCCTTCAAGAGCGGCGGCCCGGCCAGGAATGCGCGGGTGCGGCCGCGGACCATGACGATGTAATCGGAGAGCCCGGTCTGGTAAGCGCCGCCCGCCGTTGACGATCCATGCGTCACCGTGACAACGGGCAGCCCCGCGGCCGACAGCCGCGCCAGATTGCGAAAAATGTTGCCGCCGCGGATGAAATCCTCGACGCGATAGCGCAGCAGATTGGCGCCGGCGCTTTCGACCAGTTGCACATAAGGCAGCTTGTTTTCCAGCGCCAGTTCCTGCACCCGCAGCGTCTTGTCGAGACCGTACGGCTGCAACGCGCCGGCATCGATGCCGGAATCATTGGCGCTGACCATGCAGCGGATGCCGGAGACGAAGCCGATACCGGCGATCACGCCGCCGCCGGGAACGCTCTTCTCGGCATCCGGCACGTCGAACATGTAGCCGGCAAGCGTCGACAGCTCGACAAAGGGCGAGCCCGGATCGAGCACCAGCGCCACGCGCTCGCGCGGCAGTAACTGCCCGCGCTTGTGGAAGCGGTCCTTGGCTGCGGCCGATGCGGCCCGCGCGCGCTCTTCGAGCGCGCGCATCCGCGTGATCAGCGCCAGCATACCGTCGCGGTTGGCCTGGAAGGTAGCGCTGGAGGGGGAGATGGTGGATTCAATTACAGCCATGAACTAACTCACTCCGTCATTCCGGGATGGTCCGAAGGACCAGACCCGGAATCTCGAGATTCTCAGGGGCGCAAGGGCGCCCTATAGTTCGCTTCGCGCCCCGGAATGACAGTTCAATGCCTTGTTCCGAAAATCTGCCGCGCTTCAGCCGGGCTCGCGATCTCGCGGCCCGCACGCCGTGCGCAGGCCGCGATGGCCTCGATGAGCTGCCCGTTCGAGGTGGCCTTGGTGCCATCAGCCAAATAGAAAGTATCCTCCAGCCCGGTGCGCAAATGCCCGCCGAGATCGGCGCAGCGCTGGTGCAGCGGCCAGATTTCGGCGCGGCCGATCGCAGTGACCTGCCAATGCGCTTGCGGCAATTTCAGCTTGAGCAGGATCGGCAGCAACTCCGGATCCGCCGGCATGCCTGACGCCACGCCCATCACGAAATTATATTCGAGTGGGCCGGAATACATGCCGGTTTGCGCGTACATGCCGACGCAGCGAACGATACCGACGTCGAAACATTCAAACTCCGGAATCGTGCCCGCTTCCTTCATCACGTCGAGATAGTCCTGCACCTTCTCGACCGCGTTATCGAACATCATCGGCGGCCAGGCCCAGGTGTTGTCGGACTTCACCTTGAGATAGTTCAGCGAGCCCGCGTTGCAGGCCGCGATCTCGGGCCTGGTCTCGCGCACGCAGTCGAGCGCTCCCTGATATTTCGGGCCCGACGTGCCTGTCGTGTGATTGATGACGACGCCGGGGCAGGCTTCACGGATGGCTTGCTGAATTTCCCTGGACACACTGACATCCCACGACGGCAGATGCCCCTTGTTCGGCTCCTGCTGGCGCAGATGGATGTGCATGATGCTGGCGCCGGCGTTGAAGGCGGCCTTGGCCTCACGCGCCATCTGCTCCGGCGTCACCGGCACGTTGTGCTGCTTCGGATCGGTCAACACGCCGTTCAGCGCGCAGGTAATGACGGCCTTGTCGCCCATGGATCAACCTTCGAAAACGGGACGCGAGAGATCGCGAATATCCAGCGCGATCATGCGTGCCGCATCAGCCGGCTTCTTGCGTCAACCCGCTATTGTCGGCGCTGGCACGGCCGTGGCTATAGATCGCGAGATCGCGCGAGCCTGAAAATATTGCGCGCGGCTTCAGCCCGTAGAAGCGGCGGATCGAGTGGCTGAAATGCGTGGAATCGGGATAGCCGATATCCTGCGCGAGATGCGCAAGGTTGATGTCCTGGTTGGCGAAATGCAGCAAATGCCGCGCGCGCTTCCAGGCGCGGAACGAGCGGAAGGATATCCCGGTCTGCTCTTTGAAGAGATGCAGGAACCGCGACGGCGACAATCCGGCCTCCGCGGCGCAGCTTGCCGCCGTCACCGGCTCGCCGGAGAACTTTCCAATCTGCACGATCGCATGTGCCACGCGTGGATCGAGCTCACGTTGCGGCAAGACTTCGCCAAGGCACAGGCGATCGAATTCGGCGCTGGAAAACTCATTGCGGGCGTGATGCTCGCGCAGTTCGCGATGGGCGGCCCGAATGCGGCTGGCGAAAGCCACGCCCTCAGGCCCCGCGAGGCGCGTCGCGAGATCGTCGAGCACACCGGGACGAACGCTCTCCGGTTCGATGACGACGCTGAGCACCGAGCGATGATCGCTGGCGATGGTGTGCCTGACGTTCGGCAACAGAGCAACCATGTCGCCATGGCTTTCGCGGCCATCGGCAGTGGTGAGCCACAGACCGCCCTCGATCGCGACATAGATGTTGAAGGCGCCCGAGCAGCGTTGCCGGGGCCGACCGAGCAGGCCGGCGTAGAACACGCGTTCCGGGGTGATCAGCATCAGATGGCCGGATTTGTGGCCGGTATCGTCCATGGCTCGTCCTCCTCGCGCGGCTCTCTGGCCGCTGCGATGGGTCAACCATAGCGGAAATTTGAGGACTGACTACGGCGGAATCCGTCATTCCGGGATGGTGCGTAAGCACCAGACCCGGAATCTCGAGATTCCGGGTTCGATGCTTCGCATCGCCCCGGAATGACACATCCTCATGCCCGGATCCGCGGCGCGACGTTTTGCTCGATGCCGGCCTTGCGCTCCGCCGCAACCGCGCGCTGATAACCCTCGCGCTCCTGCAACCGGGCCCAATAGGCCCTGACATTTGGCCCGAAATCCTTGTCCAGGCCGATATTGCCGGCCAGCCGCAGCGCATAGCCGTTAACGATATCGGCCGCGGTGAAGCGGCCGGCGCACAGGTTTTCGGCATTGGCGGTCGCTGCCTCGACCGCGCGCAGCCGGCCGAGGAACCATTTGGCATAATCGCCGGCAACTTGCGGGTTCCGCCGTTCCTCCGGCTCGAGCTGGCTGTATCTCAACACCAGCGTTTGCGGAAAAGTCAGCGTGGCGTCGCTGAAATACATCCAGTTCAGGAAGGCGCCATAGGCCGGATCATCCATCCCGACCACCAGCGGCGTCGGTCCGTATTTGGTGCCGAGATAGTAACAGATGCCGGAGGACTCCGTCATTTTGGTCTCGCCATCGATCATGAACGGAATGGTCCCGAGCGGATTGATCGCGAGATATTCCTTGGCGAGCACGCGCGGCGGGAACGGCAGCATCTTCAGTTCATAGGGCAAGCCCATCTCTTCCAGCATCCAGAGCGGGCGGAACGAGCGCGCGCCGTCGCAGTGATAGAGCGTGATCATCAGACGTTCCTCATCATTACTTTTTCCGACTTGTTCCTATTGGTTTTTCGGCAGCGTGCCCATCATCTTGCACAACACCGTCAGCATCACCTCGTCGGCGCCGCCGCCGATCGAGGTCAGGCGGCTGTCGCGGTAGGCCCGGCTGACGGGCGTCTCGTTCATAAAGCCCATGCCGCCCCAGAATTGCAGGCAGGCATCGGTGAGTTCGCGCCCCAGGCGCCCGGCCTTCAGCTTGGCCATGGTGGCAAGCCGTGTCACGTCCTCGCCCGCGATCAACGCCTCGGCGGCGCGGTAGACCAGCGCGCGCAACAGCTCGACCTCGGTCTGCATCTCCGCCAGCTTGAAATGGACGATCTGGTTATCGAGGATCGACTTTCCGAACGCCTTGCGGTTGCGCGTATATTCGATGGTCTCGGCGATGATGAATTCATGCGCCTTGAGGCAGGCCGCCGCGCCCCATAGCCGCTCCTCCTGGAACTGAATCATCTGATAGGTAAAACCTTTGCCTTCCTCGCCAATCCGGTTGCGCTTGGGCACCCGGACGTTGTCGAAAAAGATCTGCGCGGTGTCGGACGAGCGCATGCCCATCTTGTCGAGCTTGCGCGCGACCTGCACGCCCTTGGTCTTCATGGGCACGCAGATCAGCGACTTGTTGCGATGGACCTGGCCATCGCTGGTGTTGGCGAGCAGGCAGATCCAGTCCGCCTGCACGCCGTTGGTGATCCACATCTTGCCGCCGTTGATGACGTAATCGTCGCTGTCGGACCGCGCACTCGTCTTGATCGAGGCGACGTCGGAACCGGCGCCCGGCTCCGAGACGCCGACGCAGGCCACCGCATCGCCGGCAATGGCGGGGGCCAAAAACTCGCGGCGCACTTCGTCGGAGCCGAACCGCGCCAGCGCGGGCGTGGCCATATCGGTCTGCACTCCGATCGCCATCGGCACGCCGCCGCATTTGATGGCACCGAGCTCTTCCGCCATCATCAAGGCATAGGAATAATCGAGCCCTTGACCACCGAACTCGACTGGTTTGTTGAGGCCAAGAAAGCCGAGGTCGCCGAGCTTCTTGAACAATTCATGCGCCGGGAAGATGTCGTTCTTCTCCCATTCGTCGACGTGAGGGTTGATTTCGGCGGCGATGAATTTTTGCAGGATACGACGGGGTTCGTCGTGGTCGGCGGTGAAGAGCATCGTTTCATTCATCCTTCGTCATTCCGGGGCAGCCCAAAGAGCTGAACCCGGAATCTCGACATTATTTGACTCAACTCGAGATTCCGGGTTCGACGCTTCGCGTCGCCCCGGAATGACGGCGTATCACAACCCCATCTGCCGCGAGGCGAGATCCTTCATGATCTCCTCGGTGCCGCCGCCGATGGCGTTGACCTTGACCTCGCGATAGATGCGCTCGACCTTGACGCCGCGCATGAAGCCGGCGCCGCCGAAAATCTGGACAGCCTCGGAGGCGCAGAACGCCATGGTTTGGGTCGCCTGGTTCTTCATCATGCAGATTTCGGCGACCGGGCTCTCGCCCTGCCCGAGCCGCCACGCCAACATTTCCAGCATCGCCTGCGAGGCCACGACCTTCTGCGCCATGTCGACGATCTTGTGACGGATCACCTGGTGCTGCGCGATCGGCTTGCCGAAGGTCTTGCGCTCCTTGGCATACGCGATCGCCTCCTCGACGCAGACACGGGCATAGGCCGTGCAGCTCGCCGCCATGCCCATGCGCTCGCTGTTGAAATTGTGCATGATGAGCTTGAAGCCCTGCCCCTCCTCGCCGATCAGATTTTCGGCAGGCACTCGGCATTCATCGAAATGCAGCGTGGCCGTATCCGACGCCCACCAGCCCATCTTCTTCAGTTTCGTCCGCGACAGGCCGGGCGTATCACCTTCGATCAACAGCAGGCTGACGCCGCCCGGTCCCTCGCCGCCGGTGCGCACCGCCACCGTCAGATAGTCGGCCCGCATGCCCGATGTGATAAAGGTCTTCTCCCCGCTGACGACATAATGGTCGCCGTCGCGCCGCGCCTTGGTGCGCAGATTGGCGACGTCGGAGCCGCCGCTCGGCTCGGTGATCGCGAGCGCCGAAATCTTCTCGCCCGACAGTACCTGCGGCAACACCCTCGCCTTGACCTCGGGCCGCCCGGCGCGCGCAATCGGCGGCGAACCGATGGTGTGGCTCATCAGGCTGGAGCTGACCCCGCCCGCACCGGCGCGCGCCAGTTCCTGCGACGCCACGATCTTCATGAACTGGTCTGCGGCCACACCGCCGTATTCTTCCGGAAAGCCGAGCCCAAGCAGCCCGATTTCGGACGCCTTGCGATAGAGCTGGCGCGGAAATTCGCCGGCTTCGTCCCATTCATGGGCATAGGGCTCGATCTCTCGCGCCACGAAGCGGCGCATCACGTCGCGGAACGCTTCGTGATCCGCCGTGTAGAACGGGCTTTGCACCCTTGTGCGCTCCAGCATGGCTTTCCTCCGCAAGGATTACGATGCCCCGATTTGGCCTGCGCAAACTTGCGTTGAGCGGCTGCGGCCTACCTGGCGATGCGGCCAGCCACACAACGCAAGACATTACACCGATATGCCGGCTTCCTCAGATAAAACGAGATAAGATCGCCGGTATCGAGCTGCGCAAGACCGCTCTGCCCTGGAGGAAGCATGCCCTCGGTTCGCTATTACGACTGGATCGCCCATTTCGGCCGCCGCACGCCGGACAAGATCGCGGCCATCGACCTCGCGAGTGACCGCCGCCTCTCCTACGCAGAGTTCGACGGCCGCATTTCGCGTCTTGCCACGCATCTGCGCGATGCGCTCGGCGTCAAGCGCGGCGATCGCGTGGCCGTGCTGGCACTGAACACCACCGATACGCTCGAAGTGCAGTTCGCCTGCGGCCGGTTAGGGGCGGTCTTCCTGCCGTTGAATACGCGGCTTACAGTTCCCGAATTGCAGTTCATCGTCGGTGATTCTTCACCGAAGGTGATGATCCACGACACCGACCTCGCGGAAGTCGCGCTGACGGTCGCCAAACTCTGCAACGTTTCATCGGCGCTGCTGCTTGGCCCCAGCGGCTCCTATGAAGCGGCGATCGCGGCATCCACGCCGCTCGACCGGTTCGAAAGCGTCACCCATGACGACATCTCGACCATCATGTACACCTCGGGCACAACAGGCCTGCCCAAGGGCGCGATCATCACCTATGGCATGACGTTTTGGAATTGCGTCAATCTCGGCGGCCCTGCCTATGTCTCGCCTTCGACGGTTCTGCTCACGGTGCTGCCGCTATTCCATACCGGCGGGCTCAATTGCTACACCAATCCGGTGTTGCATGCCGGCGGCACGGTGCTGATCATGCGCGCATTCGATCCCGGCCAGGCGCTGCAACTGATCAGCGACCCATCCTACGGCATTACGCAATTCTTCGGCGTACCGTCGATCTACCAGTTCATGGCGCAGCATCCTTCGTTCGCGACCGCCGATTTCAGCCGTCTCGTGATCGGCGGCGTCGGTGGCGCGCCGATGCCGGTTCCGCTCCTGAAAGTATGGGAAGAGCGCGGCGTCGCCCTTCAGCAGGGCTATGGCATGACCGAGACGTCGCCGGCCGTGCTGGCACTCGACCGCGAGGACGCCGCGCGCAAGGCAGGCTCGTCCGGCAAGCCGGTGCTGCATACGGAAGTGCGGATCGTCCGTCCCGACGGGACGGATGCGGATGTCGGCGAGCTTGGCGAGCTCTGGGTCAAGGGGCCGAACGTCACGCCCGGCTACTGGAACAGGCCGGACGCCAATCAATCATCCTTCACCGACGGCTGGCTGCACACCGGTGACGCCACACGCGTCGACGAGGAAGGTTTTTACTACATCGTCGACCGCTGGAAGGACATGTACATCTCCGGCGGCGAAAACGTCTATCCGGCCGAGGTCGAGAGCGTGCTGCATCAGCTCACCGCCATCGCGGAGGCTGCCGTCATCGGCATTCCGAACGAGCAGTGGGGCGAGGTCGGCATGGCGATCGTGGCCGTGAAGCCCGGCCATACGCTGACGCCTGCCGAAATTCACGCCCATTGCGCGGCCAATCTGGCGCGGTTCAAATGTCCCAGGTTGATCGAGTTCGTCGATGCGCTGCCACGCAACGCGACGGGGAAAATTCACAAGCCGACGCTGCGACAGCAGTTCAACGCGCCGAAAGCGACCGACAAGCTGGCTTCGTGACTTTGCCGCGCCCACATCGTCATGCCCCGCGAAATATGGAAAACAACCCCATGCAAAGTAGCAAGTCGCACCCGGTCCGGCCTTCGGCCGGCCGGATGACGGGCTCCGGCGGGGCATCCAGTAAACACTGGCAGCAGTGATTGAGCCGTGAAGCCGCGGCGTACTGGATCGTCCGCATTCGCGGACGATGACAGCGGAGCGCGGAGCGCTACCCCGGCAGGAACAGCGCGAAGGGTTCTTCCGTCGTTCGCCGCAAATGCTGGCGGTATTGCGCGTAATTGGGGTCGTCGGCAGACACGCGGCCAAAGGTCGGGTTCGCGACCATCTTGATCGGCAGATAGGCGATCGGGGCCGCGATCGGCGTCAACAATGAGCCGCGGCCGGCCAGCAGCGTCGTGATGATGCCGTACATCTCGCCCGAAATCGCCAACCGCGCCACCGTGATCAGGCGGTGCTGGCCGTGCCGGTTGGTGACGAGATAGATGTGGCCGGATTGATTCGGCACCGCCACTTCGCCGAACTGGGTGAACGCAGCGTCCTGCCGTTCGCTCTCGTGAAACACCAGGGAAGACGCCGCATCGTCCCAGGTGATCTCGGTGCGGTAGGCGAAGATCGCGTCCTTGTCGCCGAACGAGGGACGCACCGTGACATAGGTTCCCTCGATCCAGGCGACCGCACGGCGCGAATAGGCACCCAAGCCATCGGGCGCCACCTCGCCGTTGATGGCGGCCACAGGCGCTGGCGCCTCCGGCATCTTGCGCAGGGAAACGCCGAGCGCCTGCTCGAGCCGGACGGTGGTGGCAAGCGTAAATGGGCGGCGGCCGCCCAGCACCTTCTCGAGCGTCGAAAGGCTGAGTTTTGCAAGCTCGGCCAGCGATTGCCGGGACATGCGGCGGCGGGCGATCTCCTCGCGAATCGTGTCGGCAATCTGCCGGCTTTGTTCGGCGGAAAGCTGCTTGTCCGGCGCTGGCATCGTCACCCCTGCTTGCCTCCTTTGGGCATGATCTTTTTCCGAAAACCGGTGCCCACCTTTCGAGATCATGCTCAGTGTACCAGACGCACAATCCATCACAAACCCGCACAAAGCCGCCTCGATCGCGGCGGGCCGCGCTGGCCGGCGGCCGAACAAGGCCGATCATTCCGCTCGCGCCAAATCGCTGAATTCCGCACCCTCTCACGCGGCAAAATCGCCGTTCGGGAGAGAGCGACATGACGACATGCGATGACATCGAGGCCGACAAACGCAACGAACAGCCCAGCCTGGTCAGGCTGGTGCTGTTCTTTGTGATGCAAGGCGTTGCCGTAATCCTGGTCGGGTTTGCGGCATTATTTTTGAGTTTCGAGCCGGTGTGGTCGGCGGAGAGCCTGCAATCCAATTTCCTCAAGCCCGGTGATGCACGCGCTGGCTCGCTGCTCCTCAAGATCGACGAGGGATATGCCGATGCATCACGGCTCGGCATCGACGTCGATCTCACCGTATCCGGCCCCACCGTTCGGGCTCGCATCACCCAGATTTTCCGCAACCCTTCGAAAGACTGGGTCGAGGCTGTTTATGTCTACCCGCTGCCGGCCGGCGGCGCGGTCGATACGCTGAAGGTGGTGATCGGCGATCGCGTCGTGATCGGCGACATCAAGGAGCGGCAGCAGGCGAAGACCATCTACGAACAGGCGAAGCAGAACGGGCAGAAGGCGGCGCTGACCGAACAGGAGCGTCCGAACATCTTCACCAACTCGGTCGCAAATATCGGTCCCGGCGAAACCGTGCTGGTGCAGATCGAGTATCAGGAGCCGGTCCAACAATCCGGCGACACGTTCTCGCTGCGGGTGCCGATGGTGGTGGCCCCGCGCTACAATCCCGCGCCCGTCGTGCAAAGCGTCGACTTCAAGCCGGGTGGCGGCTGGGGAGCGATCAAATCCGATCCCGTTCCGGATCGCGACCGCATCTCGCCCGAAGTGCTCGACCCCGCGACCAACGCACCGGTCAACCCGACCCGTATCACCGTGCGGCTGCAGGCCGGCTTCCCGCTCGGCGAAATCAAGAGCCCCCATCACGCGATCAAGACCGAGAAGCCGGACGCGAATACGAGCATTGTTCGATTGGCCGAAGGCCCGGTGCCGGCGGATCGCGATTTCGAACTGACCTGGAAGCCCGTGGCCGAGACGGCGCCCTCGGTCGGATTGTTCCGCGAGCGCGTCGGCGACAGCGATTACCTGCTCGCCTTCGTCACGCCGCCGTCGGTCGAGCAGGCGCAGCAGAATCCGCTGCCGCGCGAGGTGATTTTCGTGATCGACAATTCCGGTTCGATGGGCGGCGTCTCGATCGTCCAGGCCAAGGCGAGCCTCATCTATGCGCTCGGCCGCCTGCAGCCGAACGATCGCTTCAACGTGATCCGCTTCGACCACACCATGGATCTGTTGTTTCCGTCAGCCGTGCCGGCCGACAGCGAGCATATCGGCCGGGCCACCGCTTTCGTCGGCGCACTGCAAGCCAATGGCGGCACCGAAATGGTGCCCGCGATGCGCGCGGCGTTGTCCGACAAGGCCGGCGATACCAACTACGTCCGGCAGGTCGTGTTCCTCACCGACGGCGCCATCGGCAACGAGCAGCAATTGTTCGAAACCATCAGCGCGCTGCGCGGCCGCTCGCGCATCTTCATGGTCGGCATCGGCTCGGCGCCGAACACCTATCTGATGACGCGCGCCGCCGAACTCGGCCGTGGCACCTTCACCCATATCGGCTCGGTCGAGCAGGTCGAAGAGCGCATGCGCGGGCTGTTCGCCAAGCTGGAGAATCCCGCGGTGACCAATCTGGTCGCGAAATTCTCCGACGCCAGCGCCGACATGACGCCGGCCGCGATTCCCGACGTCTACCGCGACGAGCCGCTGGTGCTCGCGGCAAAACTCGACAAGCTCGCCGGCTCCATCGAGATCAAGGGGCGTATCGGCGACCGCCCCTGGATCATCACCCTCCCGCTGGCAGATGCGGCTGAAGGCAAGGGACTCTCGAAACTCTGGGCACGCTGCAAGATCGCGGACGCCGAAGTCGCGCGCACCACGCGTCAGGCGACCCCGGAAGATGCGGATAAGGCGATTCTGGCGCTGGCGCTCGAGCATCAACTCGTCACGCGGCTGACCAGCCTGGTCGCAGTCGACAAGACGCCGAGCCGTCCGCAAGGGGAGCCGCTCAAGGTCTCGGAACTGCCGATCAACCTGCCGGCGGGTTGGGATTTTGAAAAAGTGTTCGGCGAGCGCCCACGCACCCCCGCAATGCCGATGGAACGGCGCGCGGATACGGAGGAGGCGCGGGTCCAGATCGCGGCGCTGAAGCGGGCCCAGCCTGTCGCCACCACAGCGCCCAGCACGGTCACGCTGCCGAGGACGGCGACCGATGCCGAACTGAAGATGATTGCAGGCGTGATCCTGATCACGTTCAGCCTGATCGTCTTGGTGTTCAATCGACGTCAGATGTCACTGCGTTGACGTCGGCTGAAAGGAGGAGGGACCCCCGACCTCCTCTTTCCAGAGCGCGCGCGGCTTCCACCCGTCCCCCCAGAGCCGCGCGCGCCGTTTTTTTTCTCAACTATCACCACCACCGTCATTGCGAGGAGCGAAGCGACGAAGCAATCCATCTATCCCCGCGTGGAGAGCTGGATTGCTTCGCGGAGCCTGTCATCGGGCGCGCATTCGCGCGACCTGTTGGCTCGCAATGACGGGGAGAGTATCCCGGTGCCCCGCTTCATCCTCCCTCTCCTTCTCGCACTCATCGGCCTTATCCTGTTCGGCCAAGGGGCGTACATCCACGCCAAGGCGCTGATCGCACAGGTCCTGCTGGAGCGCGCCTTTGAGAAAACCATCGCAACCGGGCGCGAGACAAAGCCGTGGTCGTGGGCCGACACCTGGCCGGTTGCTCGTATCGAGGTGAAGCGGCTCGGTGCCCGTGCCATCGTGCTCGCAGGCAGCAGCGGTCAGGCGCTCGCCTTCGGCCCGGGTCACGTCGAACAGACACCCGACGCCGGCGAACGCGGCATCGCCGTCTATTCGGCGCATCGCGATACGCATTTCGCTTTCCTGAAGAACGTCATTGTCGGTGACGAAATCGACGTCACCAGACGTGACGGCCGGACGTTCCGCTATCGGGTGGATACGACCTCGGTCGTGCGCTTCGATGCCTCCGGCATCGATCCGCTCGCGGGCGGGCATGAGCTGGTGCTGTCGACCTGTTGGCCGTTCGACGCGCTGACGCAGGGGCCGGAGCGCTATCTTGTGCACGCCACGATGATCGGACCCGTATCAAATACGCACTGAATTCTGTGAGCCGGGAAATCTTGCGCGGCGCGAATGGCGCTCATCGCGCAACGCGTGTTGCCACCCTCGCCAAGGCTCAATAAAAAGGTCCTAATCAAAAGAAAATCAGGGCGGGACGGTCATTCTCGATCGCCGCGGCCAAGAACAACAGAGTTAGGGATATCCATGGACGCTCAGGCAAGCACCGCATCGCACACGGTCGAAAAATGGTCGCCATCGCCTGACGCCAGCGACATCGTCAAGAGCATCCATGCGATGCTGCACCCACGCAATATCGTGCTGGTCGGCGCTACCGACAAGCCCGGCAACTATGCCGAGCGCATCTGGAACAATCTGATCAAGTACGGTTACGAAGGCGGACTGTTTCCAGTCAACGCCAAGCGCGAAACGATCTGGGGCGTGCCCTGCTATAAGGATTTCGCGAGCCTGCCGGAGAAGCCCGATCACGTGCTGGTGCTGGTGCCGGCGCGCTTCGCGGTCCAGGTGATCCGCGATGCCGCGGCGGCGGGCGCGCGCTCCGCCACCATCGTCACCTCCGGCTTCAGCGAGTTGCAGGACGAGGAGAGCCAGCGGCTGGCGGTTGAATTGAAAGAGGCGGTGCGCGAAACCGGCCTTGCGGTCACCGGACCGAACTGCCTCGGCAATCTGAGCGCGGGCGAAAAACTGTTCACCAATATCGACGACCGTATCGTCACTATGGAAGCCGGTCCTGTCGCAATTGTCGGCCAATCCGGCGCGATCGTGATGGCGATCCGGCAGACGCTGGAGGATCGCGGCGTCGGCGTCGGCTATATGGTGACGACCGGCAATGAGACCGGGCTCGAGACGCCGGACCTGATGACCTATTTTGCCGCCGACCCCTCGATCCGCGTTATCGTCGTCTATCTCGAAGGTGTCCGGAACACGAAAGTGTTCCGCGAAGCCTGCAAGGCCGCGCGGGCTGCCGGCAAGCCGGTCATCGCGCTCAAATTAGGCGCCTCCGAAGGCGGCCGCGCCGCCGCGATGGCGCATACCGGCGCGCTCGCCGGCTCGATCGAAACCTTTGACGCGATCTCGACCCGCGAAGGCGTGATCCGCGTCCGCGGATTGGACGAGCTGATCGAGACCACCGAATGTTTCGTCCATGCCGATCCGCCGAAGGGCAACCGGCTCGCCGCGGTATCGCTCTCCGGCGGCAAGCGCGGCCTGTTGATCGACGCGTTCTATTCGGCCGGCATGAACTTCGCGCCGCTCAGCCCGAATGCGACGGCACAATTGGCGCAGATGCTCGGGCCCGGCAGCATTGTCGGCAATCCGCTCGATGCCGGATTTGCCGCCGTGGTCGACCCCTCTGTCTACATCAAGTCGATCAAGATCATGATCGACGATCCCGACACCGACATCGTCATCATCGACGCCGAATTGCCGAAGGCGCCGCACGAATTGCGCGAGCGCAATCTGCGCCTCGTCAACGAGATGGCAGGAACCGCTAACAAGCCCGTGGTCTATATCAGCGCGATGTCGATCGGATTCACCGAATTCACCAAGGCCCTGCGCAAGTCGCTGCCGAACGTCGCTGTGATGCAGGGCCTCGATCGCGCCGTCGGCGCGATCAAGTCGCTGATCGAATACGCGTCCTTGCGCAAGGAAGTGCCTGACATCGTCTCGAGCTCGAAAGCTTCCGCGCGCGCAATGCTGGAGAAGACGCTCAAGGCCGCCAACGGCGCCGCGGCGCTGGACGAGGTCGCGTCGAAGAAACTGCTAAAAGCCTACGGCATCCCCGTTTCGAAGGAAGAGATTGCGCAGACCGCAGCGGAAGCAGTCAAGATCGCCAAGAAGATCGGCTTCCCCGTAGTCGCAAAAGTGGTCAGCGCCGACATCCTGCACAAGTCCGACATCGGCGGCGTGGTGCTGAACCTCAACAGCGCCGCCGAAGTAAAGAAGGCGTTCAACGACATCACCGCGCGGGTGAAGAAGATCAAGAGCAAGCCGAAGCTCGAGGGCATCCTGATCGCGCAGCAGGTCAAGGCTGATCTCGAACTCGTGGTCGGCGCCTCGCTCGACGCCGAGATGGGTCCCGTGGTGCTGTTCGGCACCGGCGGGGTCGACATCGAATTGATGAAGGATGTCGCGCTGGCCGGCGCGCCGCTGGACGAAGCCGAGGCGAAACAGTTGATCGCCAAAACCAAGGCCGGCATCAAGATGAAAGGCTATCGCGGCAAGCCGGCGCTGCACGAGCCTTCAGCCGTGAAGGCGCTGGTCGGCCTCTCCAACCTGATGGCGGACGCCGGCAACCGCATCGCCTCGATCGACGTCAATCCGTTTTTGATCAACAGCAAGCTCGGCGTGGCTGTGGATGGCCTGATCGTGCTGAATGCCGCCGCGAACAAGGCGGCTGGGAATTGAGTCACGGAATCCGTAGGGTGGGCAAAGCGACTTGTCCGCCGTAGCTCAACGAGCGAAGGCGGAAGCGTGCCCACCATTCAGTCCATCGACTTGGGAAGATGGTGGGCACGGCGCTAACGCGCCTTTGCCCACCCTACGGCACCGAACAAGCTACAACCCGGCGCCCCACTTCTGCGCGGATTGCACTATCCAGTCCCGATACAGCGTCAGCGGCGTGACGCCGGTCATGCCGCCGCAGCCTGCGCTGCCGTTCGGCCCGGTCGACCAGCTCACCACGCCGACAATGACGAGACCGCTTGGCTTGTCCTCGAACACCGGCGCGCCGGAATCTCCCGTGCAAGCGCCGAGCCCGTCACGCGTGCCCTGCCCCACCGGATCGACCAGCCGGATCTGCAGCGTTCCCGGCCGGCCGGTCGCGACCAGGCTGGCGAGGCGGATGGTGCCGCCGCTCTTGCCGTCGCCGCGGACAGTGACGCCGATGCCCGCGATCGTAAAACGGCTGCCGACGTTGATCGGGATATCAGGCAATCCGAGCGCGGCCGTCGTCTTTCCCTTGGGCGGCGCCGCCAGTTGCAGCAACGCGACATCCGCCGTCGCACGATGTCTTGATATCGCCTGCATATTGAAGCCAGGATGAATGGCGATGCTCTTCACGTCCTGCAGCGAGGGTTGCCTGTCTGCACCATATTCGACGATCTTGTATTCCGCGCCGGGCTGCACGCAGTGCGCCGCCGTCAACACCAGCCTTGGCGCAATCAAGGCCCCGGTGCAGAAATTACCGCGCGATCCGACGATGGTGATGATGGAGCGGGCCACACCTTCGGTGGACGGCGCACCACCGCCGACGATGGCATGGGCGGGAACGGAGAGCAGCAGCACCAGGCCGGCAGTCATTCGAGGCAGTATCTTCATCGGCGCAGCAATAGCTTGTGCGGCGCGCATCGCCAAGCGCGGCGATCGGGCTGGTTCGGGCAGTCAATCCGTGTTAGCCGCTCCCCGGAGCGTTACTTCCGGCAGGACATGATGATCGAGGCAGTGATCTGGGATTTTGGCGGGGTGCTCACCACCTCGCCATTCGAGGCGTTCACGCGGTTCGAGACCGAGCGCGGGCTGCCGGCTGACATCATCCGGCGCACCAACGCCGCCAATCATTTGGAAAATGCCTGGGCAAAATTCGAACGCGCCGAGGTCGATATCGAAGCCTTCGACGAATTGTTTGCCGCCGAATCGCTGGCGCTGGGCGCGGCGGTTCGCGGCAAGGACGTGCTGCCGCTACTGTCCGGCGATCTGCGGCCCGAGATGGTCGAGGCACTGAAGCGCATCAAGGCAAGGTTCAAGACTGGCTGCATCACCAACAACCTGCCCGCCAACGCCATCGGCAGCCACAGCGGCCGCACGCTCTATGTCGCCGAAGTGATGGCACTGTTCGACCACGTCATCGAATCCGCGAAGATCGGTCTCCGCAAACCCGACCCGCGCATCTACCGGATGATGGTTGAGACGCTGAAGGTCGATCCCAAGAAATGCGTCTATCTCGACGACCTCGGCGTCAATCTGAAGCCGGCGCGCGAGATGGGCATGACCACGATCAAGGTGGTCAGTGCGGCGCAGGCGATCACGGAGCTCGAGGCTGCCACCGGGCTGGCATTGCGCTAGGCGGAAAATACCGGAAAACTGCAGCCGTCCATGAGCAAGAAGTTTCCTTTTGACGCGTTTTCTTCACGCGAACCGGGATCCACTTCGCTCGAAAACGCTATTCGACGCTTGTCCTTTGCCTGGAACGCAGGCAGAACACTCTGAAATCTATCCAGTTCGGAGTTGAAACCCGGTGGCTGATATCAGGCCTTCGGCCTCGATCGAGGCAGTGGAAAGCGGTCTTGCGGCGCAAGGCTATATTGCGAGCCGCCAGATCGCGACCGCGGTCTATCTGGCGCAGCAGATCGAAAAGCCCATTCTGGTCGAAGGTCCGGCCGGCGTCGGCAAGACCGAACTGGCCAAAGCGATCGCCGCCTGGCGCGGCATGAAGATGATCCGCCTGCAATGCTATGAGGGGCTCGACGAGGCCAAGGCGCTCTACGAGTGGAAATACGCCAAGCAGCTTCTGTACACGCAGATCCTGAAGGACAAGCTCGGCGAAGTGCTCGGCGGCGCGCCGACGCTGGAAGCGGCGCTGAACCAGCTTCACGATTTCGGCGACGTGTTCTTCTCCAAGGAGTTCGTCGAACCGCGGCCGTTGTTGCAGGCGCTGGAGCAGCCCGCGGGCTGCGTATTGCTGATCGACGAGATCGATAAATCCGATGCCGAATTCGAATCGCTGCTGCTGGAAATCCTCAGCGATTTCCAGGTCACGATTCCGGAACTCGGGACGGTGATCGCGGTCGCGCCTCCGACCGTGATCCTGACTTCGAACAGCGAGCGCGATCTTGGCGACGCGCTGAAGCGGCGCTGTCTGCATCTGCATATCGGCTTCCCCGAACAAAAGCTGGAAGAGCGGATTGTCGAAAGCCGGGTGCCCGGCATTTCGCAGACGCTGCGCCGGCAGATGGTGAGCTTCATCCACGAGGTGCGCACGCTCGACCTGAAGAAACTGCCATCGGTGAGCGAAACCATCGACTGGGCGCGCGTGCTGGTGCTGCTGCAGGCGCCCGAGCTTGGCCACGAGATGGTCAAGGACACGCTCAACGTTCTCCTGAAATACGAGGCGGATATCGAGGCGACCATGCCGCAGGTCTCTACCTTCATCGCCAAGGCCTCGCGTCAAAACGTCTTCGGGTGAGGCGCGAATGCGCGAGAACCTGCATCGCTTCTTTCGTGCGGCGCGGGGCGCAGGCGTCAGGCTCTCGCCGGCGGAAAGCATCGACGCAATGCGGGCCGTCTCCAAGGTCGGCTTTACCGACCGCACCATCCTGCGCGACACGTTTCTGCTGACGCTCGCCAAGACGCAGGATGAGAAGAAGGCGCTCGGCGATTGCTTCGACCTGTTCTTCGACCAGCCCGAGCCGCAATCGCCGCCCGAAGATGGCAAGCCGAACGAGCAGGATGCGGACGGATCCAACGCGGCATCCGATTCACCAAGCGAGACAAGCGACGGGGACGAGCAAGCCGAAGGGCTTGGCGAACTCGCGCAAATGTTGCTGGCGCAGGATCGCAACCAGATTTCGGCTGCGATTGCCAACGCGGCAAGCGCGGCCTCGCTGTCCGACATCCGCTACTTCACGCAGCGCGGCATCTTCTCGGGCCGCATCCTCGACCAGATGGGCATCCAGCGCCTGCGCGACGATCTCGATCATCTCGCGGCGACCAACCCGGCGCTGGCGGAGCGGCTGACCAACGCGCTGGATGGCCTGCGCGGCACGGTGCGCGACACCGTCTCGCAGGCGCTGATGCTGTACGGCCGCGAGGAAGCGGAAAACTTGCGCAACGAAATTTTGCGCAATGCCCCGCTGTCGCGGATCGAGCCGCGGCAGGTCGAGCAGATGCGGCATCTGATCCGCCAGATCGCGCGCCGCCTGCGGGAGCGCTATTCCAAGCCGCGTAAGCGCCAACGCCGTGGCCATCTCGACGTCCGCCGCACCATCCGCCGCAACGCCGCCTGGGGCGGTGTGCCCTTCCTCACCGCGTGGAAGCGGCGGCATCGCGACAAGCCGAAGATCGTGGCATTGTGCGACGTCTCGGGCTCCGTGGCGCGGGTTTCGGATTTCTTCCTGCTGCTGATCCACAGCCTGCACGAGGTCGTGGACGACGTCCGCTCGTTCGCGTTTTCAGGACACCTCATCGAAGTCAGCGACATCCTGGAATCCAAACCGCCGGAAGAAGCGATGGCCGAGATCATGTCCAAGGTAGGTTTCGGCTCCTCCGACTACGGCAGTTCGCTTGCTGACTTTGAGGATGAGTGGATGAGCGCGATCACGCCGCAAACCACCGTGATCGTGCTCGGCGATGCCCGCAGCAATAATCTCGATCCGCGCGCGGATATTCTTCGTCGAATTGCCGAACGGTCGAAGCGACTGGTCTGGCTCAATCCCGAGGGACGCATGGCCTGGGGCTGGGGCGATTCCGAAATGCCGCGCTATTCGACCTTCTGCACCGTCGTCCGCCAATGCGCGACCGCCAAGCAACTCGAACGCGCGGTGTCCGACATCGTGGCGAGCTATCAGTAACCGCCTTCACGCATCGATCGCTTCCTTGATGCGCTTGCGCGTCAGCGGCAAATTCCGCAGTCGCTTTCCCGTGGCGCTGGCGATGGCGTTGGCAATCGAGGCCGCCGCCGGGCCCTGCCCGGTTTCGCCGCTGCCGAGGAACGGCTGCCCCGGCCGGTCGATGATGTGAATGTCGATGCTTTCTGGCACTGAATTGAAACGCAGGATCGGATAGGTCTGCCAGTCGATGCTGGTAATCCTAGTGTCGTCAAACGTTACGCTTTCATACAGCGTCCAGCTCATCGACTGCACGATTGCGCCCTCGATCTGGTTGATCAGCCCGTCCGGATTGACCACCTGGCCGCTATCGACCGCCGCCGCCGCACGGATCAGGCGCGGGCGACCGGTCTCGCGGTTCACCTCCACTTCGGAAGCGACGGCGCAATAGGCGGCCAGATTCTTGTAACGCGCAAAGGCAAAGCCGTAACCGCGATCCGGCGGCCGTTTTTGATCAGGCTTCCATCCGAAGGCTTGCGCGGCCTTTTCGATCACGTCGCGGCCGCGCTGATCGTCGAGATGTTTCAATCTGAACTCGACCGGATCGGCGCCGGCGAGAATGGCAAGCTCATCGATAAAGCTCTCGATCGAGAACACATTATGGTAGGCGCCGAGCGCGCGCATCGCTGAAATCCGCAAAGGCATCGCGGCAATGAAGTGATGCACCACACGCGCATTGGGGAAATTGTAGAACGGGATTGCGTTGCGGTCGCCGCCGCCTTCCGGCAGCGGCAACGGCCTCGGAGCCGGCACGGCAAAGGGTTGCGCCATGTGCTGCGCCGCCAGCATCGACCCGGCGCCGCCCGGCCGCATCGAATGCGTATTGCTCCAGACATCGAAATTCCAGTCGGCAATCCTGCCATTGTCGTCGAGTGAGGCCTTGAGCTTCGTCACCATCGCCGGGCCGAACGGCTCCCAGGCATGTTCCTGTTCGCGCGTCCAGTGCACGCGAACGGGCCGGCCGGGTAACGCACGGGCGATCAACGCAGCGTCGGCTGCGGCATCGTCGGCGCCGTTGTGGCCATAGCAGCCGGAGCCTTCGACATGGATCAGGCGAACGCTGGCCGGCGGCAAACGCAGCATTTCGGCGATGCCCTGGCGATCGGGATAGACGCCTTGCGTATGCGTCCACACCGTTATCGCACCATCGACGAATTGTGCCACCGCGCAGGACGGCCCAATCGATCCGTGCGCCTGATAGGGCCGCGTGTAAGTCGCCTCGATGGTCTTGTGGGCCGCGACCGCGGCATTGCTGCGCTCGAAGATCGTCGTGTCCTGCGAAGGCAGGCTGGTCAACACGTTAAGCAGATCATCCTGCTTCGGCAGGCTTGCGGTTTCCTTCCATTTGGCGGCAGCGGCAAGCGCGTTCATCGCCTTGATCGACTGGAATTCCTTTTCGGCGACCACGGCCAGGAAATTGCCGTCACGCACGACCTTAACGACGCCGGGCAGTTTCTCGACGGCGGCGGTATCGCATTCGGTCAGTTCCGCGCCGTAGCTCGGCGGCCGCACGACGCGGGCATGCAGCATCCCGGGCAGCCGCATGTCTTGAACATAGGCCTCTCCGCCGGTCACTTTTGCGGGGATGTCGACGCGCGGCACAGGCCGGCCGATCACCTTGAACGTCGCGGGGTCCTTCAGTTTGGACGTCGGCTGCGCCTGAACATGTAACATCTCGCCTGCGACGAGTTCACCATACGACAGGCGCTTGCCATCCGGCGCGATCACCGCGCCGTCTGCCGTGCGCAGGCTCTCGGCCGGCAGATCAAGACGCCTCGCCGCTTCCGCGATCAGCAGCGCGCGGACCTGCGCTGCCGCGTTCTGGATCGCGGTGCCGCTGTCTTTCATCGAATTGCTGCCGGCCGTATAGCCTTCGTTTGCGGTCAGGCGCGTGTCCGCCGTCGTCACCTTGAGAGATTCAAAGGCGATATCGAGCTCCTCGGCCGCGATCTGCTGAAACGCCGTCTTGAAGCCCTGGCCGAGTTCGGCCTTGCCGGTGAACACCTCGACGCCATTGGCATCGATACGGATCCACGCGTCGAGGTAGGGCGATGCTTTCAAGCTGCCGGGCGGGCTCGGTGCGGAAGCCGCGGGCGCGTCTTGTTGCTGCGCCAAGCCGCTGCCGAGCGAGAAGCTGACGATCAGCGCGCCGCCGCCTGCCAGCACGCGACGGCGATCGATGATGAGCGGGGCGTTCATCGGGCGCTCCCGTTTGCTGCTGGTAACGCATCCGCCGTGTCCATCAGCCGCGCCGCGCGATGCACTGCACGCAGAATCCGCATATGGGTGCCGCAGCGGCACAGATGCGGTTCGAGCTCGGCGCGAATTTGCTCGTCGGTCGGTTTCGAATTCTTCTGCAGCAAGGCCTGCGCCCGCATCATCATTCCCGGAATGCAATAGCCGCATTGCGCCGCCTGCTCTTCCATGAACGCCCGCTGGATCGGCGCGGGCTCGGCGATCGTGCCGAGCCCCTCCAGCGTCGTCACCTGCTTGCCTTCGAGCAGCACCATCGGCATGACGCAGGACAGCACCGCCTTGCCGTCCACGATTACCGTGCACGAGCCGCATTGTCCCAACCCGCAGCCGTACTTGGCGGCATTGAGCTTGAGGTCGTCACGCAGCACGTAGAGCAGCGGCGTATCCGCCTCCGCGTCGACCTGATGCTCACGGCCGTTGACCTTCAATGTCATCATGGCTTTTCTCGCTGCTGAGGGTCGGCAGGCGCGTTGCGCGGCGCGGGCGAGGTCTGCAGAAATACAGTCTGGGTGCGGCGCGCGTCCGCGATGGTCTTCTTGAGGTCGGCCCATGCCGGCTGGTCGCTGAACCGTGCCCGCAAATAGTTGAGCAAGGCCGAAGCCTGATCATCGTTCATGCTGGCGGCAAAGCCCGGCATGATCGGGCTGCGCTCGCCTTCCACCGCGTCAATGCCTGAAAGGACGACGTTGGCGAGATTGCGCGGATCGGGGCTTGAGATCGCGGTGCTGAGGCCGAGATCGACCCCGCCATAAGGAAGCGGCCTGCCGCCCTCATGGCACGATGCGCAGGCGGCAGTGTAGATCGACGCGCCGACGGAGTTTGTCTGCGAAGCGGTCCTGGCGCGCGTCAAGGCATCCTCGCTTGGTCCCGCGCGGCCAGGCGTCGTACCGGAAACGCTGGCCATATAGACCGCGATGGCGCGGACGTCGCTTGCCGGCACCGAGGACAGGTTGCTGACCACCTTCGCCATCGGCCCGCGCGCGGTGCCGTGGTCGGGATGCCAGCCTTCGCGCAAATAGGCGAACAATGCATCAGCGGTCCAGGGCACGGGTGAGCGGGACTGGTCATTGATCGCATAGGCGTGCCAGTCGTCGACATCGCCGCCGGCAAACCGCGCGCTGACGCGCTCCGCGCCCAGCGCATTTCGCGGCGTATGGCAGGCGCCGCAATGCGCGAGCCCTTCGACCAGATAGGCGCCCCGGTTCCACTCGGCGCTTTGTTTGGGATCGGGCCGATAGGTGTCGTGGCGAAGGAAAAGCAATTTCCATCCCGTGATGGCGAGCCGCTGGTTGAACGGGAAAGAAAGCTGGTTTTCGCGTGCCGCTGCGCGGACCGGCTGCCGCGTCATCAAGAAGGCATAGAGCGCCCGGTCGTCCTCATCGCTGACGTTGGTGAAGTGGTCGTATGGGAATGTCGGATAAAGGTGCTGGCCTTCACGGTTGACGCCGGACCGCATCGCGCGGCGGAATGCCGCTTCCGACCATCGGCCGATTCCCGTCTCCGGATCCGGCGTGATGTTGGTGGAAAAGATTGTGCCGAACGGGGTCGGCACCGGCAGACCGCCTGCAAAGTTCTTGGCCCCACGCGGCGTATGACAATCGCTGCAATTGCCGATCGCCGCCAGGTCGCGGCCTCGCTTGACGAGGGCGGTATCGAATGATTGCGGGTCGGGAGGATCGATTGCCGCGATTGCCGGGCGCCATGCAATGGCAAAGGCCGCGACTGCAGCAGCGATCAGCACGACGGCAACGATGCCCGCGATGATCCGCGTCGACGCCCGCATACTCTCGCCTCGGGTTTTGTTGTTGGGTTGCCTTCTAACACAAATCTCCCTCCGCCGTTCGCCTCCGGACGCGCCGATCACCGGCAGTTGACCCCCAATGTCGAAACACGCCGCGGGAACATCAAAATCAGGCATAGACTTGCCACGAAGTTTTTGGCCTATTGATCCCTCAATTCTGCGGTATCTGCCCCAAAGCCTCGCGCTATACGCCTTCAACCGGACGACCTCACTCCCATGCCTGCCCCCGCAGCCCGGTACGCTGAACCCGGCAATGCCCCCGATGCGCTGTCCGTCCTGAATTCCGTGTTCGGCCTGCCCGCCTTCCGCGGCGCGCAGGAAGAAATCATTCGGCACGTGACCGAGGGCGGCAATTGCCTGGTGCTGATGCCGACCGGAGGAGGCAAGTCGCTGTGCTACCAGTTGCCGTCGCTGCTGCGCGAGGGCTGCGGCATCGTGGTGTCACCGCTGATCGCGCTGATGCGCGACCAGGTCGCGGGACTTCTGGAGGCCGGCGTCAACGCGGCCGTGCTGAACTCGACGCTGTCATTCGACGAGGCGTCGGAGGTCGAGCGGCGGCTATTGGCCGGCGACCTCGACCTGATCTATGTCGCGCCGGAACGGCTCCTGACGCCGCGCTGCCTTTCCCTGCTTGGCCAAGCCAACATCGCGCTGTTTGCAATCGACGAGGCGCATTGCGTGTCGCAATGGGGGCACGATTTCCGTCCCGAATATATCGGCCTGTCCGCGATCGCCGAGCGCTTTCCCGACGTGCCGCGCATTGCGCTGACGGCAACCGCCGACGAGATGACACGCAAAGAGATCGTGAGCCGGCTGGGACTATCAGGCGCACCGAGCTTCATCTCGAGTTTCGATCGCCCGAATATTCGCTACGAGATCGTCGAGAAGCAGAACGCCCCGGCCCAGCTCAAGGCCTTCATCAGCGAGCGGCACGCAGGTGACGCCGGTATCGTGTACTGCCTGTCGCGCGCCAAGGTCGAGGATACCGCCGAAGCGCTGAGCAACGCCGGCATTCCGGCCCTGCCCTATCACGCCGGTCTCGACGCCAGGGTCCGCGCCCGCAACCAGGACCGTTTCATCAACGAGGATGGCGTCGTGATCGTCGCCACCATCGCGTTCGGCATGGGGATCGACAAGCCCGACGTGCGCTTCGTGGCGCATCTCGATCTGCCGAAAAGCATCGAGGCCTACTATCAGGAAACCGGCCGCGCCGGGCGCGACGGCAAGCCGTCCAGCGCCTGGATGGCCTATGGCCTGACCGACATCGTGCAGCAGCGCCGCATGATCGACGAATCCGCCGGCTCCGATACGTTCAAGCGCGTCTCAATCGGCAAGCTCGACGCACTGGTGGCGCTGGCGGAAACCGCGGGCTGCCGGCGCAGCCGCCTGCTCGGCTATTTCGGCGAGGAGGCGACCTCCAGCAATTGCGGCAATTGCGACAACTGCCTGTCGCCGCCGCAGCTTCGCGACGGCAAAGTTGCCGCGCAAAAACTGTTGTCCTGCGCCTACCGCACCGGACAACGTTTCGGCGCCACGCATCTGATCGACGTGCTGGTCGGCCGGCTAACCGAGAAGATCACGCAGTTCGGCCACGACAAGCTGTCGGTGTTCGGCATCGGCCGTGAACTCAACGAGAAGCAATGGCGTGCCGTGATCCGGCAATTGGTAGCGATGGGCCATCTGCGAGCGGACAGCGAGGCCTTCAACGCGCTGAAGCTGACCGAGAGCGCGCGCAGCGTTCTGAGGGGCGAGACCGAAATCATGCTGCGCGAGGCAGCGCCGGGCACGCGCATTCGCGCAAGCCGCGCCAAATCAAGGCGTGGCGATCTGGCGCCACGCATCGAGGCGAGGCCGGCCGACGCCCCGCTTCAGGCCGCGCTTCGCGCATGGCGCTCGGAGATCGCGCGCCAGCGAGGCGTGCCGGCCTATGTCGTGCTGCATGATTCCACGCTCGACGGCATCGCCGCCGCGCGGCCGGCGACGCTGAACGCGCTTCGCGACATTCCCGGCATCGGCGACAAGAAGCTCGAACACTACGGCGACGAACTGCTCGCGGTGGTGCGCTCGGCAGATGCCTAGTTTAGGTTCGGGCTCACCCCCTCATCCGTTACGGAAGGTGTAAGCGTATCCGTTGATCGCGGGCGCGCCGCCGAGATGGGCGTAGAGCACCTTCGATCCCTTCGGGAAATAGCCCTTGTTCACGAGGTCGATCATGCCCTGCATGGATTTTCCCTCGTAGACGGGATCGGTGATCATGCCTTCGAGCCGCGCGCAGAGCCGGATGGCCTCCTTGGTCTCTTCTGACGGAACACCGTAAGCCGGATGGGCGTAATCCTCGACCAGGACGACGTCGTCCTCGACGATCTCCCTACCCAGCTCGACGAGACTTGCGGTATTGCGCGCGATGTCGAACACCTGGGCCTTGGTCTGGGCCGGGGTGAAGGATGCATCGATGCCGATCACCTTGCGCGCGCGGCCGTCCTTGGCAAATCCCACCAGCATGCCGGCATGGGTCGAGCCGGTGACCGTGCAGACCACGATGTAATCGAAGGAAAACCCTAGCTCCTTCTCCTGCGCGCGGACTTCTTCCGCAAACCCGACATAGCCGAGCCCGCCATATTTGTGCACGGAGGCGCCGGCGGGAATTGCATAGGGCTTGCCGCCCTTGGCCTTCACATCCGCAATCGCCTCTTCCCAGCTCTGGCGGATGCCGATGTCGAAACCTTCATCCACCAGCCGCACGTCCGCGCCCATCACACGGCTGAGCAGGATGTTGCCGACGCGGTCGTAGACCGGGTCCTCATGCGGCACCCAGCTTTCCTGCACCAGGCGGCACTTCATGCCGATCTTGGCCGCCACCGCCGCAACCATGCGGGTGTGGTTGGACTGCACGCCGCCGATCGAGACCAGCGTGTCTGCGTTGGAAGCGATCGCGTCGGGCACGATGTATTCGAGCTTGCGCAGCTTGTTGCCGCCGAAGGCGAGCCCCGAATTGCAGTCCTCGCGCTTGGCGTAGAGTTCGACCTTGCCGCCGAGATGCTGCGACAGCCGCTCCAGCTTTTCGATGTAGGTAGGCCCGAAAGTGAGCGGATAGCGTTCGAATTTCTTCAACATGGTCGTCCCCGTTGATGGTCTGATGTCGGGGCAATGCCTATCACCGCACGTCAGATAGGTGCTTTCAAAATTCCCACGGAGCTAGCGCTATTATTGCACTACTCCCGCGGCGCGGTGCATTATCGACCATTAGGTGGCATAGGAGCGGAACATTCTTTCATGCCCGGCAGGCTCGATCGTATCGACCTTAAGATATTGCGTTTGTTGCAAAATAGCGGCCGGCTGACCAATGCAGAGCTGGCCGAAACGGCCGGTGTCAGTGCCGCAACCTGTCACCGCCGCACCCAGCGCCTGTTCGACGAGGGATTCATAGCAGGGGTCAGGGCGATGGTGGCGCCGCGCAAGGTCGGCAAGGGCGCGCTCGTCATGGTCGGTGTCGTGCTCGACCGCTCCACGCCGGAAAGCTTTGCCGCCTTCGAGCGGGCGATCGCGCAACTCAAATTCGTGCTCGATTGCCACCTGGTGGCGGGCGATTTCGACTATTTCCTCAAGATCCGCGTCGGCGACATGGAGGATTTCAACCGCATCCACGGCGAACAGTTGATCGCGCTGCCGGGCGTTCGCCAGACCCGGACCTTCTTCGTCATGAAGGAGGTAGTCGACAACGCGCCGCTCGACTTCTGATGGCCTGAGGTATCACAAAACCGGCGCTATCCTCTTCCGATTGTCGCCCCCCGCCGGTCTGGCCAACACGGCGCCCGATGTCGTATCAACCGAACATGACCACGCGCCCTGGCCGTCGGGCTTTCGCCCTTGCCATCCTTCTCACGACAGCGCCGGCGCTCGCCTCCGACGAGCCCGATACCATCATCTTCGCGCTGATGTCCGGCAAGTGCAGCACGCTGAAGGTTGCCGGGCGGGACTTTGCCTGCCGGGCCGTGGCGTTCTTCCAGACCGAGGAAGGCCGCGCCAATTTTACCGTAGCGCTCGACGATCCCAGCGACGGCAGTCACACCATCACGTTCTCCGGTGACAACGGGCGAAGGCCGGAGGCCAATCTGTACGAACTGCCGATTGACCGAATGCTGCTGAAATCCAAGGACAGGCCGAAGGCCGACGGACTGCCGATACCATCGGTCGAATTGACGGCCGGCCTCTGCAAGCAGGTCGGAAACTTCGTGACGCTCGAAGTCTCCAGCATTTCCTGCACCGCGAGAGACAAGAACGGCAAGGCATACGAGTTGCAGTATCAGTCCGACGGCGCGCCGATGGCAGTGCGCCGCATCAAGCGGACGCGCATTGGCCGTCCCGCGGTGTCGCCGTTCGACGATGTAAAGTGAAGCCGCCGGCGGCTAGTGTCGATCTACGCATGGCTCGCGACTGCGCCGGCTTTACCGTGCGCCGCGTCGCTCGCGCCCGCTCCGCGTCGGCAGAATGGCGGCTGCGATGTCAAACGCGACCGCCCATCTCGGCTTTTCTTCCTCCGCGCCGGGCACGTTGATCTGAACGCCACCGCCGTCGCTGACGGTATAGGAGGCGGCCAGCACGGCGGCCTCGAGGGCGGCGCCCCGCGAATCGTAGACGCCGCCAATCTTGACGTTGTCGGCAAACACCGACCAGCCCAGCGGCGCCTTCACGACTTCAAACACCGATCGCTCCATGAGGTCTCCTATACGCGTCACCTGTATCGCTTCCGCCCCTCTCCGACGCGGCGAATCCTAGCGAACGAAGCGTGGCGCCGGGACGCTGACTTGTCGCCCATGGTCTTCGCTCGCACCTCGGAGGCCCGCAACCCCGTCAACGAATTCGCCGGCGGTGCCAACGCGATTTCCTTCCGCACGGCATCGACAATTCGATCGAACTCAACTTCGCTCATCGCACGCTCCATTGCGCCGGGCCGGCATTCTGCCGCCTGGACGATAAGAGGGACCGCGCTGACCACAGATCGCCATGCAAGTTTGTTGTTAGAAGGCTCGCCCGCGGTCGCTTCGATGGCAAAAAAGGGGTCGAAATCGGGAAGCGGCCGCCTCCCGCCATGCGAAATCGGTGGGCCCGATGCCCCAGCCCCGGGGCCCCCTTGGCCCAACTTGCCTCATGCGTGCTAGATTCGGCCACGAATCAGGAGGGTTTGCATGCCGGTAGATAGTGACAGCGCCATTGCGTGGCACCGCGCCCAGCTCAAGAAGCTTCGCGAGACATTGAGGGGCATCGAGACCGCCAGGTTCACGGTTGGCGAGTCCGCACAGTCGAGCAGGACTGGCAAGACCCAGAAGACCATTGCCGAGCTCGAGCAGAAAATACGGCAGTCGCAGCACATCATCGCCGCTTATGAGCGGCAGACCCGGCGGCCGCTTGCGACCGACCAGCGAAGCCTCGCCAGTGTGAGCTGGAGCGCCTGGAACGCCCAGACCGCGGCCGCAATTCGCGGTAGGCGTTGAAGGGACTGGAGGCGCAATTTCTAGTTCTTTGCCGTCTCTTTCTCCTTTGCCTTTGCCTTCGCCTTGCAGGAAATTAAGAACGTAAATCCCCGCGCATTGCGGGCGATTTCGGCCGTCTTCAACTCGGTCTTGGCGTCCGAGATCTGATACGGCACCACGCTGTTGTCGAGGAAATCCCGCAAGGCTCCCGTCTTGATGGCGAAATTGATGTTCTCGGGAATGTTGCCCGTGGCCCTCGCGAACTTGATGGCATTCAGTTTCGCCGCGACCACGCCGACCACGTCACCGCTTGCGGCCAATAGCGGCCCGCCGCTATTGCCGGGTTGAACGGCCGCACTGATCTGCAGGAAGCGCGTGTCGTTCAGGATCCCGCTGAGCGAGCTCACGATCCCGGTCGTTACCGTGAAATCGGATGTCAGCAATCCATGAAAGGGATAGCCGATCGCGACCACGCTGTCGCCGGACTGGATCGCCTTGTCCCTGATTTTGGCGACGTCCTTGAACGAGCCCGTCACCTGCAGCAGCGCCAGATCATTGGTCTCGTCGCTCGACACCAGGCGCAATTTGGCGGGTGCCTCCCCCGATAGATTGCCCAAAATGTCGCCGACGCATCCATGCACGACATGCGCATTGGTCACGAGATGTCCGTTCGTGCTCACCAGAAAGCCGGTGCCGGTCTGATCGAACAGTCGGTCGGGTTTGGCCGGCCCAGCATCCGGCACCGCCGCTGCGGCGACGGGCTTGGCGGCGGGCAGGACCGAAAAATCGCCGGCACTGGCCAATCCCGATTGCCTGATCTTGGCGACGCAATTCGCCAATACCGGCAATAGCTGGCCGGTCTGGTCGAGATTGAACTGGAAGAGCTGCCCCTGGGTATAGGCCGTCATGGCCTTCGCCCGCCGAAACTGGCTGATCAGCGCGGAGTTGTTCGGCATCGGCACGCGAACCAGCTTGTCGGCAATCGGGACGCCATGGACGTTGAATGGTTGCTGACCATCGAATGTCAGGGTCAGCGGAAAGGCTTCCCCGGTCCTCAGTCTCCATTGTTCGTGCATGAAGCCGAGGCTCCATCCGCCATTGCCGTCGATCATCACGACAAAATAGACGCCGCTGGCGTATTGGGCGCCTGCTGCACAATGCGAGAACGATCCGGTCTGATCGTGGGTGTAGGCTCCGCCCTTCCAGTTGCCGACGCTGATCGAGCCGTAGGGCCCACGCGCCTCTGCGTTCGAATTGGCAAAAATCGACCACAACAAAGCTGCAACCGCAGCAGCACGGCACGTCATCGGCACTTCCCCCACATTCCCAAGGCGAGCATATTTGGCTCTGCAACCAGTGTCCATTTGGACTGGCGCAGGGACCAAAATTTCCTCTCAGGGGAGCGGATCGCCCCGCTCTTCCCCGTGCCGCTGATGGTGCTTCTGCTTCGTCCGGGGGTTTCGACCGCCCCGGCGCCGGCGCGATAGCGGCAGTCCGGGCCTTTTTGGTACCCTTTGGCGCGGCCGTACCGGAAACGAGCCGTGCCGGTGCCCGTAGGAACGACCATACGCCCCAGGGACTACGACCATTTTCCTCCGGCCGGCCGCTCATTTTGATGGATCGCGCCTGGCATCTTGCATACGGTGCGGGCTCGTTGCCCTGGCCGCTTCCGGAATAAAGCCGGAATCAGGGACGTAAAAGACGTCGCGCCGCCGAGGGCGGATGCCAATTTGCAATACCCGGAGGAGAATGCCGTGAAGTCAAGAGTTGTCCGGTACGCCCTGTTTACCGTTCTGGCGGCGGTATCCGCCGTGGCCGGTCAGGCCCAAGCCCAGTCATGGCCGGAGAAGCCGATCACCTTCATCGTGCCGTTCGCGGCCGGCGGCGGTACCGACGCCTTTGCCCGCCCGTTGGCGGCTCAGCTCGACGCCCAATTGGGCAAGCGCGTGCTGATCGAAAACCGCGCGGGTGCCGGCGGCACCGTCGGCGCTTCCGCGGCGTCGAAGGCGGCGCCCGATGGCTACACCTTCTTCATGGGCGCGGCGCATCACGCCATTGCTCCTTCGCTCTATCCCAACCTCGACTACAACTTCGAGAAGGATTTTATTGCGGTGGCGCTGGTCGCGCGGCCGCCGCAGGTAGTGGTCGTCAATCCGGAAAAGGTTGCCGCCAAAACGCTGGCCGAGTTCATCGCCTACGCCAAAGCCAATCCGGGCAAATTGAACTATGGCTCCGCGGGCGCCGGCACCACGCATCATCTCGCGGGCGAACTGTTCAAGATTCTGACCAAGACCAATCTTCAGCACGTCCCGTATCGCGGGGCCGGCCCCGCGATGCAGGATCTCATCGCCGGCCACGTGCCTGTTGTCTTCGACGGGCTCGGCTCGTCGGCAGCACCGATGAGGGCCGGACAGTTGCGGGCGCTGGCCGTCGCGGCGCCAAAACGCGTGCCCGCATTCCCGGATCTTCCGACCGCCGCCGAAGCAGGCCTTCCCAGCTATGAAGTGTCGACCTGGTACGGCCTGTTCGCACCGAAGAACACGCCGCCGGCGATCGTCGAGCAGATGGCCAAGGAGGTGCAGAAGGCCATGCAGACGCCCGCCATCAAGGAAGCCTGGGAGCGCAACGGCTCCGACGTTCCTGATGTCGCCGGTCCTGCCTTCGCGAAAATGGTGTCGTCGGAAGTCGAGCGCTGGCGCAAGGTCGCGACCGAAGCGAACGTGAAGCTGGATTAGCCCGGCAGCCCAGGCGCGGCATCGTTTCATGACGAGTTCGCCGCGCCGGGCTCGCCGGCTAGAGCTGGAAAACGCTCTAGTTCTACTGCGTCATAACTTCTCAACCCTCATCCTGAGGAGCCCGCAGAGCGGGCGTCTCGAGGGATGTAGGCCACAGCAGCCGGGGCCTCATGGTTCGAGACGCGCTTCGCGCTCCTCACCATGAGGGTTTATGACGCAGTGGGGCTAGTTGCCGCCGCGCACGCCATAACGCATGAAGTCGTCATCGATTCCGGCCCGCAGCGTCTTCGCTGCGGAAATATCGGCATCGCCGCCAGCCTTGTCGCCGCTCTTGAGCCTGGCAAGCCCGCGCCCATAAAACGCACTCGCCAGCTTGGAATCGAGGCGTAGCGCGGCACTGAAATCATTGATCGCCGCGCCGGCTTCCCCCATCTTCAAGTGAATCAGTCCGCGCGAATCATATGTGGCGGCGTCGTTCGGCCATGACTGAAGCACCTTGTTGCAGTCCTCAAGCGCCGCCTGCAACGAGCCGAGGATGGCCCGGGTCCAGCAGCGTCCGCTCCAGGCAGCTTCCAGATTGGGCTCAAGACGAATTGCCTCGTCGTAATCTCGCGCCGCGCGATCGTACTTGTGCTTTTTCAGGAGAACCCCGGCGCGGTTGACGAAAGCTCGGGCGTAATTCGGGTTGAGTTTGATCGCTTCGTCAAGAGATTTGAGGGCGAGGTCGTATGCGCCTTTCCTCAAGTAAGCCGCGCCGCGGTTGTTGAAGGGTTTTGCGTTAGTCGGATCGAGTTTGATCGATTGATCGAAATCCGGGAGAGCGCGGTCAACGTCCCCCGCTGCCGTATGGGCGTTGCCACGATTGTTATAGGCGATCGCAAGCGCCATCGTCGTACCCTGACCGGAGTCGATGAATGCCGTGCAACCATTGATCCGGACTGCAAACGACGTGCGATCCGACCCGTTGCATAGCTGAATGTTTTCGAGATAGTCGCTCTTCTTGGGGGTCTGCGCGGCCGCCAGCGACGCCAGTAGCAGCAAGGCACAAGCAGGCGCGAGGCCCGGAATGACGCGCCGGCTCGCACTGCATTTCATATCAGGCTCTCCGATCTTGGCACTGGCGAATGGGCGGGGTCCTCGATTTTAACTCCTGGACCTCGATGGCTGACAGCTCACTCGCACAGCTAATGGACCTAGCATCCCCGACAGATGTTCAGATTTGATTTTGGATACGGCTTTTCGTCGGGTTGCTGTACCGCTGACGCTGCCGGCTTTCGCGTGACCCTGCTTTTGCCTTCTTCAATGAGCGTCGAAAATCTGACTGTCCCATCATCCGAAATTTCGACGCGTGGCGTGGTGCCGCGAATGCCCATGGTCGCGACCGGGGTGTCGACTTTCATATCGCCGGTCTTCGCGACTTTGCCTGCGACAAAGGTGAAGGTTCCCTTGGTTAGACTGAACAAGGTCGCGTTGGATTGACTATTTGGATCGTACACGAACTCGTTCAAAACCATGCGCGCGTTGTTCGACAGATTGAAGGACGTGCCGTCGGTGAAGTTGATGCCGACCCGACCGTCAGCGCCGGTCGCAACTGCATCGCCCTGATAGACGAGATCACCTACCTTCGCCTGACCAGCCTGACCTGAGGTGCTCGCCTGAATGACTGCCGCACTCGCACGTTCAATCGTGACCGAACCCGTGGCGACAACAACTTTCCCAATCGGCTTCGACGCGAAATCCTGAACGGCGGGCCTGACTTGCGCGTGAGCCGGCCCGGCGAAAAAGCCGGCTGTCGCCAGAACGAAGCCTGTCATCAATGCGGCAATCGCATGCGTGCACATGATCCCCCCTTTCTGAGAAGATCCTGTCCGAGAGACCGCTCACGGGGCTGTTTGAACCGCCGGTCAAGACGACCTTAGACCCGATGCCGGGGGAAGGCATCATCTACCGCTCGCTCAAAAGGATTACTCCTTTTGAGCCTACAGCCTAATGGCCATGGATTGGGCTAACCTTGAGTCAGGACATTTCGGCGGCTAGCCAGCGAGGGCTGGCCGCGCAAGATATTTTGACCTCACGGGCTGGACATAACCAGACCCCACGACAAATCGCACGCGGCAAGTTGCAAACGGGGTTGGAGCCATGCTCGTTGGGGCCCACGCCGAGGCCGGAGACGAAGGTAAGGCCGCTGCGGCCTCGCTTCACCAAGTTGTCGGCAACCATCAGACCGCCGCCGATTCCGGTACCCTCAGGCGTGCGACCCGCACTGCCGCTCAAGCCGCGGTCGGCGATCCGCAAACTCGGGCGCATGCCGGCAGGTTCGGCATGCTGTGGCTCACAGCACTGACGTTCTCGCTTATGAAGGAGGCCCGGGCCGCCGACCCTGACGTCACGTTCCTGGACGACGGCAACATCACATACAAGGACCTCGAGCATGGCGCATTCGAGCTGGTCACCAAGGAGGTGATCCCTCGACACTTCCTCGTCGACGATCCCGGACAGACTATCATCCTGCGTTCGCAGGGGTCCACGATCAGCGTGACTCAGAGCACGAATTCCGCCGCGCGAATGGCTGAATTACAAGCGGCCCAGCAGGAAGCGCTCGCCACCTACGAGAAGGGACTGGGGTCGACGGGATCAGGCACGCCTCCTCCCCTGGAGCGACTGCCGGTGCAACCGATCAATTTCATTGAGATTGATGATTCTGCCCCGGAGCAGGATTTGCCGGCTTTGCCCGCGGTGATCCTCGCATCAGCCCCGGAGATGATTATCGGACAGCTGCCGCCTCCCCCGCCGGTGCCGCCGACGCTGAATGCGGTGATCGGGCCGACCGAAATTGACACCTCGGTCTTTGACGTCTTCACCGCGTCAAGCGGCACTTTCCTTGCCAGCAGTCCCAACAGTGCCGCGACACTGACCTTCGGTGTGAGCGGAGGAACAGCCGGCAGCACCGTACTCGACGGGACAACGTACAATGTATCGAAGGCTGGCCCCTACGGCACGCTTTATGTCGACAGCATGACCGGCGCCTATACGTTCGTTCCGGATAATGACGCGATCAACGCGCTGACCGAACCCACCACCACTGATTTCACTATTACCGTATTTGACGGGACGCTCTCGGCCAATCAAACCTTTACGATCGCCATCAACGGCACCAACGACGCGGCCATCGTCTCCGGCGCCACTGACGCCACGGTGATCGAGGCCAGCGGCCTCGCCAACGCATCACTCGGCGCGCCGAGCGCCAGCGGAACGCTCACCAGCATCGACGTCGACAACGCGCCCAATACTTTCACTGCAGTCAGCACTCCGACCGCGAGCGCGGAGGGCTTCGGCACCTTCACGATGACGACGGCCGGCGTGTGGACCTACACCATCGATGATTCCAGCAGCGCGGTCCAGGCCCTCAACGTCGGCGACACGCTGACCGACTCCTTCACGGTGACTACCATCGACGGCACCCCACAGGTGGTGACGGTCATCATCAACGGCACCAACGATGCAGCGGTCATTTCCGGCACTACTACCGGCTCAGTGACCGAGGACGGTGGCACCAAGTGCGACTTGCCGACCACGACCGGCACACTCACAGTTACCGATGTCGATAACGCGCCCGGTTTTGTGGCGGTCAACTGCCCGACAGCCAGCGATGCCGGCTACGGCACCTTCACGATGACGGCAGACGGCGTGTGGACCTACACGCTCGACGACAGCAACTGCGCGGTGCAGGCACTTAATGTCGGAGACAAGCTGACAGACACTTTCAAGGTGACTTCCCTGGACGGCACTGTGCAGCTGGTGACGGTTACCATCAATGGCACCAACGACGCCGCCATCATTTGCGGAACCAAGGAAGGGTCGGTCATCGAGGCTGGCGGCGTGGCCAATTCGGTATCTTGTAAACCAACTGCGACCGGCACGCTCACCGACACCGACGTTGACAATACTCCCAACACCTTTGCGGCGATCGACTCGCCAAAGGCGAGCGCGGGTGGCTACGGCACCTTCACCATGACGTCGGATGGCGTCTGGACCTACACGCTCGATAACACCAATTGCGAAGTGCAAGCGCTCAACGATTGCGACACGCTAACCGACTGCTTTACAGTGACCACCATCGACGGCACCCCGCAGGTGGTGACAATCACCATCAACGGCGCCAACGACGCCGCCGTCATTTGTGGCGCCACGACCGGCTCAGTAACCGAAGCTGGCGCTTGCACATATGGTACGCCGTTCGCCACCGGCACGCTCACCGATACCGACGTCGACAACACGCCCAACACCTTCACGGCAGTGTGCTCGCCGATGGCGAGCAATGCCGGCTATGGCACCTTCACGATGACGGCGGATGGCGTCTGGACCTACGAGCTCGGCAACGCCAATTGCGAAGTGCAGGCGCTCAACGACTGCGACACGCTGACCGACACCTTCACGGTGACCACCATCGACGACACCGCACAGGTGGTGACAATCACCATCAACGGCGCCAACGACACGTTCCACTTCAAGGACAATATGTCCGACGTCAGCACTTCGGGTGTCATCGACCTTGCAGAGAGCGCCCCGGCGTCAATCAGTTCCCAGGAAGACGCTGCAGGACCGCCAGCGATTTCAGAGGCAGCCAATACGATCGACTCGTCCGACAGTTTCGTTTGGAATCAGCCGGGCAACGCTGTCACTACCCACGCGCCCCAGGATCTGATCGTGTGACGGAGTGGCGCCGATTGCAGCGCCGCCATTTCCGTATCTCACGCGGCGCTCACTTCGCTTCGCTCGCCTTGATTCCCGAGCTTTCAACGAGCTTGGCCACACGCGTTAGATCGCTGGCGAACAGGCGCGCGTGCGCCTCGGGCGACAGCTCGTTTTCGGGAAACGGCAAGGTACCGAGCTGCTTCAGTTTCTCCAGCAGCGTCGGGTCGGCCAGTGCTGCACGGAGCGCTGAATTCAGCGCGCCGATGGTCTCCTTGGGCGTGCCCTTCGCGACGTACAGTCCATGCCACATCGAGTAGCTGACCTCGGGCATGCCAAGCTCGGCGGTGGTCGGCACGTCCTTCAATTGTTCGAGCCGCTCCGGCGAGGTGATGGCGATGCCGTGCAGCGTTCCGGCCTGGATCTGCGGCAGCGCGTTGGTTACCTGATCCCACAAAAGATCTATCTGCCCCGCCAGCAGATCGGATATGGCCGGCGCCGATCCGCGATAGGCCGCGACCGTGGGCTTGAAGCCGAGCACATTGCCCATCATCACGGCGCACAAATGACTGTTGGTCCCGAGGCCGCCATGCGCGAAGTTCGCCTTGTCGCGTTGCGCCTTGATCCAGTCCACAAAGTCCTTCGGCCCCGCGCCGGGGATCGACTTGCGGCCAATTAGAACCATCGGCGCGTTGTTGACGAGGCCGACCGGCTCAAACGCCGTTTTGGTATCATAGCGCAGGTTGGTGAACAGGCTGGGAGCCGCAAGCAGCGCGACGTGATTGATGAGGATCGTGGTGCCGTCAGGCGCCGATCGGGCCACGCGATCATTGGCCAGCGTGCTGCCGCCTCCGACCACGTTCTCGATAATGACGGTCTGGCCGAGCGTGCGCGACATCCGCTCGCCGATCAGACGCGCGACGGTGTCGGTGCCGCCGCCCGCCGCAAAGGGCACCACCAGTGTCACCGTCTTGGCGGACGATTGCGCGTGCGCCTGTGGCGAGAGTGCCGCAACCAGCAGGCCGAGGCTCATGATTACACGTCTGAAGGGTAAATCGATCACGACGGCGTCCTCCCAAGTCATTCTTTTTGTTGTGATGCCGCGTTGTCGCGGACGTGTGCTCATTGGCAAAGCCACGCCGCAGCAACGGCCTGGCTCCGCATGACCTCGGATCATGCTGATTGCGCTTCCGCAAATCAAATGGAAAGCGAGCGTAGCTCGCCGGCAGATTGGCGTGATACCATGTCCTCAAGGCGCAGATGGCATCAGGACGGATTTGAAATGAGCGAGGCTGCATATGTTGCGGTCGATTGGGGCACGAGCAGTTTTCGGCTTTGGCTGGTCGACCGGACCGGCAACGTGCTGGGGGAGCGGCGCAGCCACGAGGGCATGATGGCTGCAGGCAAGCTTGGCTTCGCAACCGTGCTGCGATCGCATCTGGAAGCCGTCGGCGCCGCGGACGGGCTGCCTGTTGTCATCTGCGGCATGGCCGGCGCCCGGCAGGGGTGGATCGAAGCCGGATATGTCGAGACGCCGGCGCGGCTCGCATCGCTCCTGAAGCAGGCCGTCGTGGTGCCAGGACAGGACCGTGACATCCGCATCCTCCCGGGAATAGCGCAACGAGACCCCAAGGCGCCGGACGTCATGCGGGGCGAGGAGACACAGTTGCTCGGTGCCTTGGGCGTCGATGCGGCTGACGAGGCGCTTGTCTGCATGCCGGGCACCCATTCGAAATGGGTCAGGGCGAAGGGCGGCACCGTCGAGCGCTTCGCCACGTTCATGACGGGCGAGCTGTTCGACGTCGTGTCGCGCGAAACGATCCTGTCCCACGCGGTGGCCGGCGCCGATGAAGCCGAAGATGTCGACGCATTCAAGTCGGCAGTCATTGCCGCCTTTGAGGCGCCAGCGTTCGCTGCCAATCTGTTGTTCCAGGTGCGATCGGGTCAGCTCCTCTATGGCGGCAAGCCATCCTCGGCCCGCGAAAAAATATCGGGCACGCTCATTGGCCTTGAACTGGCGGCGGGGCTCGCCGAAGCGCCCAAGGCGGGCATCACGCTAGTGGCGTCAGGAAGGCTCCAGATGCTTTACCAATTGGCGTTTGATACGGTTTCCGTTCCCGTCCGATCAATCGGTGCCGAGGATGCGGTCCGTCGCGGCCTTGCAATGGCCGCTCACTCGATTTGGAACGTATGAAGGATCAGACGATGAGCGTTGTCCCATTTCCCCCGATGAAGCGTCCGCTGGTCGCGATCCTGCGCGGCGTGAGACCCGAAGAGGCGGAGGATATCGTCAGCGTGCTGATCGACAGCGGCATGACGGCGATCGAGATCCCGCTCAACTCGCCGGAGCCGTTCCGCTCCATCGAGATCGCCGTCAGGAAGGCGTCCGCCGGAATCCTGGTTGGGGCTGGCACGGTCTTGACGCTGGACGATGTCGCCCGGCTCCACGACGTCGGTGGCCGGCTTCTCGTAACTCCCAACGTCGACCCTGAAATCATTGCCAGCGCGCGGGCACGCGGCATGGTCACGATGCCCGGCGTCTTTACCCCGACGGAGGCGCTGCTTGCCGCCAAGGCTGGCGCCTCAAGCCTCAAATTCTTTCCCGCGAGCGTGCTTGGCGCGGCGGGCATCACCGCGATCCGCGCTGTTCTCCCCGCGGACCTGATGATCGCCGCCGTCGGCGGCGTCTCCGACAAGAACTTCGTGGATTACACGAAGGCCGGCATTCTGGCGTTCGGCCTCGGCAGCAGCCTCTACAAGCCTGGCATGACGGCGGCGGAAGTAGCCGCGCGCGCCAAGGCAACGATTGAGGCGTATGACTTGGCTGTTCAACAGCGGTAGGACCGGCCCGCCGTCGCTTGCCCTCCGTCGCGCGTATGCCGCGCCGAAGCGCACGCGAAGGCGGATGGCGGAGAGAGTTACCTGGAATCCAACGTTCTCCATCTGCGGTCGGGTACCCGCCCCGGCGCGGACCGTGCTGGCGAAACGTGTGAGTTCGAAAAGTGCCCAGGACCAGACATTCGACCCCTGCGGGCGGCTAACCCGCAGGGACTTCTGTGCATTTGTTTGTCGCCGTGGAATTGCTTTTCTGCCTAATTGTGCATCGCAATCCTGAACCGATCGCCGCGGCCATTCATCCGCTGGCACCCAGACGGCCGCTAAGCTAGCATTGGGATCATTTGAATGGAGCGGTGGCGCGCACTCCTATAGGGAAGTCCAAGGCGGGCGCCGTCTGGGCATACTGCAATGGCCAACATATCTGCTTCGCCAAAGCCCATGCCACCCCGCGGCTATTTGGCCGTCATCCGTAGCATCGACAAGTTCACGGAATTGACCGGGTACCTCTTCGTCCTCTCGATCATTCCCCTGATCTGCGCCAATGTGGTCGAGGTTTTTGCCCGCTACGTCCTGGGGGATCCCACGGTGTGGGCCCTGGATGTGACGACGATGTCCTACGCGACCTTGTTCATGCTGGGCTCGGCATTGGCGCTCCTGAAGGGCGCTCACATCCGAACCGATGTACTGTGGGAGGCATTCTCGGATCGCACGAAAGGCATGATCGACAGCTTGGCGTTCCTGCTGTTCTTCCTGCCGACAATGGTCGTACTGTTCTTCCTCTCGATAGACGATTTCCTGTACTCGCTCTCGATCGACGAACGCGGAAGCTCCGGCGCGTGGACGCCGGTCCTGTGGCCGCTGCGCGGGGTTATTCCGCTGACGGCCTTCATGCTGTTCTTGCAGGGTATCTCGGAGCTGATGAAGAGCCTCTGGGCCTGGCGAACCGGCGCATTCTTGGCCAGGCACGAGAAGATCGAGGTCTGAACAACCATGACCGCCGCCGAAGCTCTCGGAATTGCCATGCTCGTCGGTATGGTCCTCGTCATTTTCATCGGTTTTCCGATTTCCTTCACGCTGCTGTTTCTCGCCCTCGTCTTTGGTGGCATTGGCCTTGGGTGGGAGCAGACTTTCAATCTCGGCTACCTGCAAATCTGGGGCACGATGAAAGACGAGATCTTTCCCGCCGTGCCGCTGTTCATCTTCATGGGCTACATGACCGAACAGGCCGGACTCATGGAGCGGCTGTTCGTGGCTTTGCGCAGCGTTCTCGCGCCGGTGCGCGGATCGCTCTATTTGGCCGTGATTCTAACGGCAACTATTTTTGCGATGGCGACCGGCATCGTGGGCGCCGCGGTGACCGTGCTCGGCATAATGGCCGGATCGATGATGATCAAAATCGGCTACGACGCGCGGCTGTCAGCGGGTGCAATCGCCGCCGGCGGTACGCTCGGCATTCTGGTCCCTCCGAGCGTAATGCTGGTAGTCATGGGCCCGGTCATGGGCGTGCCCGTCAATCTTCTTTATTCAGCGGCTTTCGGCCCGGGCTTTCTGCTCGCTGGCTGTTATATTGCCTATACGCTCGTCCGCAGCTTGATCAATCCGAAGCTCGGTCCAGCCATGACCATGGAGGAGCGCACAGCCACCTACGACGCGATGACGACGGAAAAGGTAGGCGCTCCTGTAGTCGGATTGGGTCTCGCGTGCCTGGTCGCATTGGCGTATCTGCTGCTCGATTTGTTGTTAAGCCAAGCGCGTGTACCGCGTCTGTCGTTTGCGATCGGGCCGTTTAGCCTATCGGCCATCGCTTCGGTGTTAGCGATTCTGACGGCTTACCCCTACTTCCGGAACGCCTACTTTCGCGCCATCATGCTCGGCATTGCACCTCTCAGCGCGCTGATCGGATTTACCCTCGGAACCATCGTCAGTGGAATCGCCACGCCGACCGAGGCAGCCTCGTGCGGGGCTTTCGGCGCTATCCTCCTTGCATTCTTTTACGGCCGGCTCAGCGTGCAATCGATCAGCAACGCGGCCATCGGCACGATGGTGACCTCGGCCATGGTGCTGTTTCTGGCGGTGGCCTCGACGGTGTTCGGCGCTGTCTTCACCAAGCTGGGTACGGCGAACTTGATTACCAATTATCTGCTCGCCCTTCCGCTGAGTGACTGGTGGAAGCTCGCGTTGATCATGGTGATCTTTTTCGTTCTCGGCTGGCCGTTCGAATGGCCCGTGATCATCCTGGTCTTTCTTCCGATTGTTTTGCCGGTGGTCGAAAAGCTCCAGTTCGGCTTGAACAAGCTCGACCTGCTGATTTGGTTTGGCGCACTGACCGCCGTCAATATGCAGACGTCGTACTTGAGCCCACCCGTTGCAATGTCGGCGTACTACCTGCGGAATGTCGTTCCGCAATGGAGCTTGAGCACGATTTACCGGGGCATGTCCGACTATATGGTGATTCAGGTCATAGTCCTGGCGCTGCTGCTGTTGTTCCCGCAAATCGCACTGTGGTTGCCGAACATTGTCAGGTAAGCAGCGATCGGCTGCTCATTATACCAAGAAGGGCGGCCTCGGCCGCCCTTCCAGCTATGTCCTCCATTCACCAGAACATGATCCGGAATAGTCGGTACCGGTTCTCCCTCGGGACAAACGCGAAGCGTTTGCCCGGAGATCTTGCTCAATCAACCTGGAGCGCGATGGCGATTCAATATGATGCCATCGCGTTCAAGGCCGTCTCATTCTTTAACGGGCCAGTAGTGGTCCGCCTGCAAAGCGTAGGGCGGGAACATGAAGCGCTTGGCGGGCACGACCTTGGCGGCATAGGCCTTTTGAGATTCGAAGACTTTCTTGAAGAACGGGTTCTTGGCGGCCTCCGCCGCGGCAAACTCATCCCAGGCTTTGAGGAAGGCCTGATTGACCTCGGGCGGCGTCGTCAGGAGCTTAACTCCGTGCTTCTCCTTAAACTCTGCGATCGCGTCCGCGTTTTGTCGCTGGAAGCTGGCCCACCAGCGCAGGAACGTCTCTGATGTGGCCGACTTGATGGCTTCCTTGTTCTGATCCGGCAAGCTGTCCCACACGTCCTTGTTGATCGCGATCTCAGCGACAGAGGCGCTCTCATGCATGCCGGGTGTGTAGTGGTATTTCCAGACCGTATGCAGGCCGAGTCGCAAATCCTCGACGCCGCCGACCCACTCGGCACAATCGATTGTGCCGCGCTCTGCGGCGGGCAGGATCTCACCGCCCGGCATGTTGACGACCGCCATCCCCATCTTGGCATAGAGCTGCGAGACGATGCCGGTCTGCCGGCACTTCATTCCCCTGAAGTCGGGCAGGTCCTTGATCGGACGCTTGAACCAGCCGAGTGCCTGCGGGCTCGGCGGAATGCTCGGAAACGCCACCAGATTGAGCTTGAGCTCCTTCTGGTAGAACTCGTTCCACAGATCGAGACCGCCGCCCTCGTAGACCCATCCAATGAAGTCGACGGCATCCATGCCGAAAATGCCCGCCGGTGTATTGGCGAACAGCGTCGCGGTGACGCTCTTGCCGTACCACCAGTAGGAGATGCCATAGGCACCGTCGATCACCTTCTTGTGCGTGGCATCCAGGATCTCGAACGGCGGAACGACCGCGCCGCCCGGCAGCGCCTCGATCTTGAGATTGCCGCCGGTCAGCTTGTCGACGCGGTCGGCAAAAAACTTGAGAGCATCGTGCGTGGTGGATGACGGCGGAACCGCCGATTGTATCTTGAGGACCCGAGGCTGTTGGGCGAGCGCTGTGCCCGCGAACGCCAACGTGGCGGAGGTTACTGCGAACAGAGCGACTTTCCTAAGCGAACTCATTTTCATCGGACGTCTCCCTCCCTTTTGCTTTTCTCCCTTTTGGCAGAGTGCGGGCTAGCCAGTGGCTGGCCAGCACACGAGTAGCCTACAGCGGTAAGGTGCTGTCAGCCAGTGCGGCCCTGTGGCGTTCGTTAGCCTCCAACAAGATGAACCCGCAGGCCGTTAAGGCAGCCGTCCGGCCACCCCCGGTTCGTGATCGGGCCAGACAGCCGCTCGCGGCGGCAAAAAGGACCCTCCGGGCAGCGGCGAAGCTGGTCGAATAGATGGGCTGGACAATTTGAGGGCTGGCGGAGAGAGTGTCAGTCAATCCCCATTGAAAGATCGGGAGTTTTCGATCTTTCCAGACCAAAACCCACGATTTGAGCAACAGCCTGAGAAGGCCTATGCGCCTTCCGGACGATGCCGCCGCGCCGGGTCGCCGTGGCCCGCACCAAAAATATCGAAAACAACCCCATGCAAAGTAGCTGGCGGCCGCCGCACCGACCGTTCGGACCGAAACCTTGACACGTCGGGCAAATCGGCGGCACAATTTCATCATCCCAAAATCCGCTAAAACGATCCCGGGCCCGCAACGGATGCTGTCCGCTGTGACGTCAGGCGAAAGCTGGTTCAGAACTTATCCGGGGAAGCCCACACAGATGCAGTTTGATGACGTTATCCTCGGTCGCCGGAGTATCCGCGGTTACAAACCTGATCCAGTACCCAAGGCGCTGATTGCCGAAATCATTGGTTTGGCGATGCGCGCACCGTCGTCGATGAACACCCAGCCCTGGAATTTCTACGTCATATCAGGCGAACCGCTGGATCGGATCCGCGCCGGCAACACCGAGCGGATGGTGGCGGGCATTCCGCAATCGCGCGAGTTCCGCACTGGTCAGCCCTTTGCGGGCAAGCACCGCGACAGGCAGGTCGGCGTCGCCAAGCAATTATTCTCCGCGATGGGGATCGAGCGCGACAACAAGGACAAGCGCCAGGACTGGGTGCTGCGCGGCTTCCGTCAGTTCGACGCGCCCGTCTGCGTGATCATCACCTATGATCGCGTTCTTGACGACAGCGACGATACGCCCTTCGACTGCGGCGCCGTGGCGACCGCCCTGGTCAACGCGGCCTGGTCGCGCGGGCTGGGCGCCGTGATCAACAGCCAGGGCATCATGCAGTCCCCCGTGGTGCGCGAGCACGCAGGGATCGCCGACGACCAGATCATCATGAAAAGTATCGCGCTGGGCTGGCCGGATGAGACGTTTCCGGCGAATGCGGTGGTGTCGGAGCGGAAGTCCGTCGAGGAGGCTACGGTGTTTGTCGGGTTCGAGAGTTAACGGCGCGCGGGCGGAAGGGCTGGAGGTGCAGCAGTGATCCGCGCGATGGCCCGACATGCACTAGAGCGTTTTCCAGCGAAGTGGGTACCGGTTCGCGTCAAGAAAACGCGTCAAAACAAGAATCGAGAGCCCCGTTCCGATTTAATCGGAACGGGTAAGGCTCTCGTGCTGGCAGCCGCCTTTGCCGCTGCCTTGACGCCGGTCACCTGCCTCGGCGAAGGCAGCAAGCCGTTGCCGGCCAAGGCAATACAGGAGCTGCCGCCCGAGCTGCTCTCGCTGCTCGAACAGAAGAAGATGCCAAAGTATTCACCCATCGTTGTGCGTCTTTTCAAGGAAGAGGCGGAGCTCGAAGTCTGGAAGCAGGACACGACCGGCCGTTTCCAGATCCTCAAGACCTATCCGATCTGCCGGTGGTCGGGTGATCTCGGGCCAAAATTGCGCGAGGGCGACCGTCAGGCTCCGGAAGGGTTTTATACGGTTACACCCGAGTTGATGAATCCCAACTCCAACTTCTATCTGTCGATCAACCTCGGCTACCCCAACAGCTTCGACAAGGCGAACAAGCGCAACGGCAGCTTCCTCATGATCCACGGCGACTGCTGGTCGAGCGGTTGCTATGCCATGACCGACGAACAGATCAGCGAAATCTATTCGCTGGCGCGCGACTCACTCAGCGGCCGGCCGTCGTTCCAGGTCCAGGCCTATCCGTTCCGCCTGACGCCGGAAAATCTGGCGCGGCATCGAAATAGCCCCAACCTGGCCTTCTGGAAAATGCTCAAGGTCGGCAACGACCATTTCGAGACGACGCAACGCGAGCCCAAGGTGGATGTGTGCAACCGCCGCTATGTATTCGATGCGCAGCCTCCGGCGAATTCGCCGCACCCTCTCGTGTTCAACGCGACCGAAAAATGCCCGCCCTTCGTCGTCGATCCCGAAATCGCGCGGCGGGCGCTGGAAAAACAGCGCGCCGACGATCGTGCATACGCGCAATTGGTTGAAGACAATTTTCCGGCTGCCCCGATCTACAGCGGCCTGGACGGCGGAATGAACAAGGCGTTCCTCGCACAGTTTCCGGGCAGGGTGACGCTTGCGAAAGTAATGCCGTATGCGTCCTACCTGCCGCAATTGCCCCCGATCCCCTGGATCGACAACGATGGCTCGTTGACCAGCAAATGGTTTGGCACCTCGTTCTCCAAACCGGTTGTGTGTGATGCGGCTCGTGCCGGATTCCCGTCAGCCCGGTGCTAGGCTCTTGTCGTTACCAGTGACGCCATTTGGCTCGTCAGTTTCATGCGATACTTCGACCTGGAGCAGAAAACCTTGCAACCCCTCGACAACTCGTTTCGGATGTGTCCGGGCTGGACAAAGGCAAGGTGGCGGAGAGAGTGTCAATCAATCTCCATTGAAAGATCAGGAATTTTCGACGTTCTTAGACCAGAACCCACCGTTAGAGCTACGGCCGGAAAATGGGATTTCGTCTTCGACAAAAGCCTGTCCCGCCCAATGACCCGTCATCGACAACAGTGCCATCAAGCGAATAGCGAAGGCCAATTGCCGTCGCACCGCTCAGCCTGATCGCCGTCCGGTGGCGGAATCTGATGGTGGCTTATCCGGGCTCTGCACAGCCCTTCAATTTCCGTCGGCGGGCGACGTCTTGAAAGAGCCATAGCGCGGTTTCGCAGGCGACGTAGCGCGGAGTAGCCGGACCGTCGCCGTTCCTGGACCAGGCCTTCAGCAGGTCGCGCACCGAAGCGTCGTCCGGCCTGGTCGACCGGCTGCGCTCGACCGGTCGGTCCCGTCTGGATGCCGCTGGACGAGTTCAGGACAATGCCCGATGGAGAGCTTATTCCAAAACCGAGCGCCTCCACCACCAGGTCTACGCCCCAGGGCCGGGGCCCGGCGCGCATTGTCTAGACGCAAAGCGAACGCTGATTGGTCGCGCCCACTTTACTTGATAGGTCGTCGCCCGCTCCTCTCGACTGCTGCTCGATAGGCGGGGGCGAGGGTTTCTGCCGCGAACGTGTCCAAGGTGGTCTCAGTCGTGTTTCGTGGCGATCTGGCTTCCTTCGCCCAGACCCGACCTTCATTGAAGCCCCGCGCGGTCTCCATGACAGCATCTGCAAAGCTTGGCGACGCCCCGGCGCCGATCATCCCGGCCCGGCCTTCCTCATAGGACACTTGAATATAGCGGGCATTGGGGAGACCAATGGAGGCGCCAAGAATGCTCACCGCCTCGGCCATGGTGTAGTCGCGCGCACCGTGCAATTCCTGCACGCGAGGGCCGACGTCCGCCGCAACAAGAATTTCTGCTGCGCGAACACCGATATCTTTGGCCGCGATCATCGGCATCGGTTTGTGGCCAGCAAATGCCCACCGGAAATCACCGGTTTGCACCATCTGCGGAACGCCCTGCAGCAGGTTCTCCATGAAGAAGCCGGCCCGCAAATGCGCCAGCTCTCCGATATTCATGGCGTCGAGCCGCTGCTCCATCATCGCGGCGCCTTTCGCGCTGCCGACGATCTTTTCATTTAGATGCGCGCTCAGACCGCTTAGGAGCACCACGCGTGGCACGCCGCTCGCCGCGACGGCCTGGGCCAGCGCGTCCCCAATCTCATCTTCGCCGCGATGCAGATCGGGCGCGGCGCGGTCGAACGGAATCATCAAATAGGCACCGTTCACGCCAGAAAAGGCTTCGCGGAGCTTCTCTCTGTGCTCAAAGGGCAAGCCCAAGCTGCGAGCGACGAGCCGGACCTGATGGCCAAGGCTTTCCAGTGTACTGGCGACGACACGTCCGACACTGCCGGTCGCGCCCACAACAACGAAGGTCTTTTTCCTCGTATTCTCTGTCAAATAGGCCTCCTTTGGTTCGGCTGAGATGCGCCTCGGTCTTGGTATCGCGATTGGATGCCTGCAGAATGCGTGAGGTGTAGGCGATCCCTTTGACCTCCAGCGTCAGCAGCACGCGGCAGGCATAAGGGCTCCCGCTGATCCGGAAGACTTCAAGCGCCGGACGCTCATTACGAGGAGCCTTCATAGGCGTCATGACGCTTGATCCAGTCCACCATGTTGTGGTGTGGGCCATGCTCGTTTCGACCCTTCGGCGTGAGGTCGAGATAGTTGTAGGCGCCGATCAGCAGATCCCCGCCGCGGGCGTAAGACGAGTATGTGTGATAGACTTGTCCCTCGTCGTCCTTGACGAACACGCTAATGCCGGGCGCCTCGCCTTCGGTCTGCCGCTCTCGCTTCTCATAGTTGTAGTAAGTCTGGCCATGCGCGAGATCGGCAAGTGTGAACGACACGCCGAAGTCATGGTTGAAAGTCGAGTCGAAGGACGAGAACCACTCGAACCTCCAGCCCATCCGACTCTTGTAGGCCAGCAGTTTCTCGATGGGGGCGCGGGATATAGCGACCAGGGAAACGTCGTGATGTCTCAAGTGCAGGTTCGCACCGTCGATATGGTCGGCGAGGAACGAGCAGGAGACGCATCCCTCCTCCCATTCGGGCGCGAACATGAAATGATAGACGACGAGCTGCGATCGGCCGGAGAACAGATCCGCAAGGCCCACTCGACCGCTCGCGCCTTCGAACGCGTAAGGCTTCTCGATCTTTACCCATGGCAGGGCGCGCCGCTCGGCGCTGATCCGATCTCGGAGCCGTGAAAGCTCCTTCTCCTTCTCAAGCAACGCCTTCCGAGCAGCTAACCAATCCGCGCGCGACACGATCGCTTCAGGTTTCATCGTTTAGGCTCCCACTTCGCGGCGGGCAAAAGCGCATCCCGCCAACCGCTCTCGTTTAGAGACTGGTTGCATTATGCCGAGTTCGATGTCATAACGCAAGCAGTTTCGTTTTGATATTATTGGGAGCGGCGATGCGGGAGGATCAGCGGTCGGCCTGTCCGATAAGCTTGGCGCTCGAGGTGTTCGGAGATCGATGGTCGCTGCTGATCATTCGAGACATGATCTTTGCTGGTAAGCGTCACTTCAGAGAATTCCTGGCGTCTGACGAGAAGATCTCGACCAGAATCCTGAGCGACCGGCTTGCGTCGCTGGTCTCGCAGGGAGTCCTGACGAAGACAGACGACCCAGCCCACAAGCAGAAGGCGATCTACAGCCTGACAGAAAAGGGGATCGCGCTCCTACCCATCTTGGCTCAGATCGGCTTTTGGGGACAGGAGTACCGTCCCGTCACGGATGAGAGCGCGGCCAATGCAGCTCGCTTAAAGAAAGGCGGCGCAAGCTTATTGAAGCGGATGATGACCGAATTGCGGAGAGTGCATTTGCAGGCCGGTTTATGAAGGCTTCCGCAGCATAGGTGCGAAAGGATTTAGCGCTGCTCTGTTACGGGTCCGAAGACATCGCGGGGACGGCGCCCCGACCATCTGATCCGGCGCAACTGGCCGGCCTCTCTCACAAGAGCACTGTTCTCAAGATCGACCTTCCGATTTGCTCGCCGCAATATCCAAATCTGCGACGGGCACGCGGTCGACCTGTACCGATGGTTCTGTGCGCGGTATCTCGTTGGTGTGGAAGGGTGCAGAAACAAAGGCAAAGCGCAGTTGGCCGTCCAAATCCTGGCCCGCCCACAAGCAATCCGAGGGCCAGGCCCAGGATATGGCGGAGAGAGTGGGATTCGAACCCACGGTACGGTTTCCCGCACACACGCTTTCCAAGCGTGCGCCTTAAGCCACTCGGCCATCTCTCCGGAGGCCCTCTCTTGAAGGGGCAGCACTGATTTTGCAAGGGACGCCGGGCACAGCGGTCAAAATTTCCCCAATTCCTTGAATTTATTTGGCAATTTGGCACGTTCAGCATCGGATGATCCGTGCTTTCCGGACCCTTGAACCGGAATCCGGCCACGATCGACGACCACAGTGGCAACGCAATCGGTGGAGGGCGGCATGATCATCGCGCGGGCGCTTCTGTTCGCTATCCTTTTATCGGCGGTTGCGGGCGCCGCGGCGGGCCCGGCGATGGCGCAGGCCTGCACGCGTCAGGGCGTGGATGTAAGCTGCGATGACGGCCGGCGCGGCATCTTCGCGGGCGACGCCATCGTGTGGGCCGACGGCTCGCGATCGAGGCTGGCCTCGCCGCATCCGAGCGTCATCATCGGCAACAAGTCGTCCGTCGTCATCGGCCCCGGCGTGTTCGCCGGCTCAGGCAAGGGCGGCATGGTGCCGATGGAAAATCCGAGCGCGCCGAACAAGGCGCGCTGCCCGGTGCTGGATGGCGTGTCGTATTGTTATTGAGGGTGCCCCGCTGCCAAACCTCAGGATGAGGCGTGCGTCTCCGGACGATGCTGCGCCCGAGCCTAAAGCATTATAAAATTGGATTTGATCGCGAACACCAGGATGGTGCGCTCCCTCTCCCGCCTGCGGGGGAGGGCTGGGGTGGGGGTGTCTCAGCGGTGAGACTGCCTGAATGGAGATAGCCCCCACCCGGATCGCATCTCCGATGCGATCCGACCTCCCCCGCAAGCGGGAGAGGTGGAGGGCGCCTCTAACCAAAAGTCATCAAGCCCTAATGATATCGCGCGTTGGTGTTGCTGGCGGAACGAAGCGGCCATAGCTGGGGCTCCGCCAGGACAGGCGCCAGTTCGCTGCGATCGAGCTGGCTTTCGCGCAGCGCGTCGGTGAAATCGGCGAACCATTGCTGGATGGTATGGCCGCGCAGCTTCGCCATCATCGCCTCCCAGCGCATCCGCCGTTCGGTAAGCGGCATCGACAGCGCGATCGCAATGGTGCGCGCCATGCCGTCGATGTCGTGCGGATTGACCAACAGCGCAGTGTCGAGTTCGTTGGCGGCGCCGGCGAACTTCGACAGCACGAGCACGCCAGGGTCGACCGGGTTTTGCGCGGCGACATATTCCTTGGCGACGAGATTCATGCCGTCCTGCAGCGGCGTGACCACGCCGACCTGCGCAGTGCGATAGAGGCCGGCCAGCACGGCCTGGCCGTAGCCCTTGTTGAGATAACGGATCGGCGTCCAGTCGACTTCACCGTGAACACCGTTGACGTCGCTGACCAACCTTGCGACCTCGCTCTGCAGATTGCCGTAGGCCTCGATCGCGCCGCGCGACGGCGTTGCGATCTGCAGCAACGACACCGTGCGCGCCAGCGACGGGTGCAAGGTCCACATCCGGTCGAACGCCTTGATGCGGTTGATCAGGCCCTTGGAATAATCCAGCCGGTCAACCCCGATCGCGAGCTTCTCGCCATTCAGACTGCGCCGCAGCCGCGAGACGTCCGGGTGGGTCGACGCCTTCGTTGCCAACTGCGCGAATAGCTGCGGATCGATGCCGATCGGAAATACCGCAGCGCGCGTTCGGCCGTAGCGCGAAATGATGACGCCGTCATGCACGACGAGGCCGAGGTCGGACTGCGCGTAAGCCAGGAAGTTCTCGCAGTCTTCCTCGGTCTGGAAGCCGATCAAATCATAGGCCAGCATCGCCTCGACCAGCTCGCGATGGTGCGGCACGCCTGATATCACCGAACGGGCCGGCCACGGCGTATGGAGAAAGAAGCCGATCGGCTCGGTGACGCGGAGATCGCGCAGCTCGGCGCCGAGTGCGAGGAAATGGTAGTCTTGAATCCAGAACGCGGAATCCGCTTTTCGGAATCGCAACAGCGCGCGCGCCATGAAGGCGTTCACTTCGCGATAGCTGAGATAGTCCTCATGCGACGCGCGGATCAGATCGGCGCGCGAATGCAGCGCCGGCCATAATGCGGAATTCGCAAAACCTTCGTAATAGCCGCCGTAATGCGCGGCCGGCAGGTCCAGCATCGCCAGTGCGCCGGCGCCGAGCGCCTCGATCTCGGCAAATGGTTCCTTCTGGTTCCCGTCGCGGACGCGACCACTGGAACCGACCCAGATAGCGCCCGACTTCTCGACGATCGGCAACAACGCCGCCGCGAGTCCCCCCGTCATGGGTTCGTTGGGTTTTCCGCGCGAAACGCGGTTAGAAACGACGACGAGGTTCACAGGTCCCCTCCCGTTGGTACGCTCGCGTTTAACTGCCGTTCATCAATATGGTTCCTGATCACCCTTTCAACGAATTGAAACCAAATTCGGGCTGCAGCGTGCAGGAACTCACCGGAACTCACGAAAAATAAAATTTGCCGCGAACCTCGGCGTCAAGCGCGAGAATCTGTGTTCGAATCTCGTCGAGACGAAAAACATTATGGCAGTGATGCGTCCCTTTCGTCATCAAGCAGGTGTGTAAGGAATTCCCTGACGTCGCTGGGCGCATCGAAGTGCCCGGCCACGCCTTTGGCACGGCGGCCGACGGAGAAGGCGAGGCCATCGAGGTCCGGCATGATCGCAAAGACGCTCTCGTCGGTAACGTCGTCGCCGATGAAGAACGGACGGCGCCCCTTGAACGGCTCGCGCGTCATCAATTCGCGCACGCCGCTCGCCTTGGTGAAGCCGGAGTGCTTGATCTCGCAGACGCATTTGCCGGGCAACACTTCGATCGGCGCATTGGGCAGATCGGCCCTGATCAGCGACACCGCGGCATAGATCGCCTTCTCGGCATGCGGCGCGAGGCGATAGTGCAGCGCCAGCGAGTAGCCCTTGTCCTCCAGCAATATTCCCGGGCTCAGCTTTGCGATCGCCGCCAGCCGGCGCTTCAACTCCTTGTCCATCGGCGGGGCGTGGGCGGCCACCGCCTCGCTGTCAGGTTCGATCCGCATTTCAGCGCCGTGGCCGCCGACGGCCGGGAATTGATCGGGCGCGAAGATCAGGTCGATATCGTTGAGCGAACGGCCGCTGACCAGCGCAAGCGCGCCGTTGGTCCTGACCAGCAGGCGGTTCAATGTCTTCGCCAACCCTGGCGGCACCCACACTTCGCGCGGTGTCGGCATCAGATCGAGCAGCGTGCCGTCGATGTCGAGCAGGACGGCAGTTTCGCTCAAGTGCGGCACCAACGAGCGCGGCACCGGAACAGTTTCCAGCGCGGCATCGTCTTCGCGGGCGATATCGTCTTCCAATGACATTTCGGCCAGATCCTGATTCATGTCGTCCATCTCATCCTACTCCACACATGCGAGCGGCCGTGCGACAGATTCGAGCGATTTGCGCTCGGCCGCAACCGCGTACCGCCACGCGACAGCGGCGGCTATGATCATCAATGCCGACCCTAACAGGTAGCCGGCGAAAACGGTGTTGCGCGATCCGGTATCGATCAGGGCGCCGAATAGGGCCGGTCCCACCACGCCGCCGATGCCCGTTCCAATCGCGTAAAACAGCGCAATCGCGAGCGCGCGCACTTCCAGCGGAAACGTCTCGCTGACGGTCAGATAGGCCGCACTCGCCGCCGGCGAGGCAAAGAAGAAGATCACCATCCAGGCGATGGTCTGGGTCTGCGCGCTTAAGGCGCCAATCGAGAACAGGTAGCCCGACAGCGCGAGCAACAGGCCGGAAATGCCATAGGTCGCCGCGATCATCGTGCGGCGACCGAGCGTATCGAACAGCCGGCCGAGCAACAACGGCCCGAGGAAATTGCCCGCCGCAAAAGGCAGGATGTACCAGCCGACGTCGTTTGACGGAATACCGAAGAAATCGGTCAGCACCAGCGCGAAGGTGAAGAAGATGGCATTGTAGAAGAACGCCTGCGAGGCCATCAGCACCAGTCCAACCAGCGAACGCTGCCGATAGGTCGTGAACAGCGTTCGCGCCACTTCACCAAGCGGCGTGTGGCTGCGCATCCGCAAGCGGATCTTCGGGAATATTTCGTCGGCCTCATGATCAGGATGTCTCTTCGACGACCTCTCGATGCCGTCGACAATCGCGTGCGCCTCCTCGGGACGACCATGGATCATCAGCCAGCGCGGGCTTTCCGGAATCCACATCCGCATCACGAAAATGACCAGGCCGAGTGCGGCGCCAATGAAGTAGGCCATCCGCCAGCCGAGATCCGGCGCGAGCACGTTGGGATCGAGCAGTACGATGGCGGCGACCGCTCCGACCGCAGCCCCAATCCAGAAACTGCCGTTGATCACCAGGTCGGTCCAGCCGCGGTAGCGCGCCGGCACCAGTTCCTGGATCGTCGAGTTGATCGCGGTATATTCGCCGCCGATGCCCGCCCCGGTCAGGAAACGAAACAGCGCGTAACTCGCGACATTCCACGACAGCGCGGTGGCGGCGGTCGCACTGAGATAGACCGCGAGAGTGATGAAGAACAGTTTCTTGCGCCCGATCCGGTCCGTCAGCCAACCGAAACCGAGGGCGCCGAGCACGGCGCCGGCGAGATAGGCGCTGTTGGCGAGACCAACATCGAAATTCGAAAATTGCAGCGTCGGGCTCTCCTTCAGCGCGCCCGACAAGGCGCCCGCCAGCGTGACTTCCAGCCCGTCGAGAATCCAGGTGATGCCGAGAGCGGCCACGACGCGGGTATGAAAGCCGCCCCAGCGCAGGCAATCGAGCCGCGTGGGTATGCTGGTCTCGATGACGCGAGCATTGCCCTGCTCCAGCGACGTAATGGACGCGCTTTCAGCCACTGCCGCCCCCCGCCATATCGCTTTCACATCCATCGGATTTGGCCAATGAAAAAGCACCCCGGAACGCCCCAGCCCCAGGGTTTTCACGCTCAATTGCGGCAAACTTGATGCCCGCCGTGAAGATAACGCCTCTCGGAGGGTGCGGTTCCTGAGACTTCCGCATGGCGAAATTGCATAGCTGCTGCCGTGCACTATGCGTGCGCGAGGTTTCACGCCGGCCTCTCCACGTCATTGCGAGCGAAGCGAAGCAATCCATCTTTCGGCGCATGAGGTGACAATGGATTGCTTCGCTGCGCTCGCAATGACGTTGAAGTACCGCAGCTCACAACGACTGTCATACCCGCGAAGGCGGTATTCAGCACGCACGACTGAATACGACTTCGCGTTCTCGCGACGCATCAAGGGAACCGAATAATCGGGCGACCGTTTTCGGCAAAACAGCAATGGAGGTCGAACATGGCCGAACGGCGAAAAACCACACCACGGAAGACCGCAGCCCGGAAGAGCAGCCGCACGACAACGGCGAAGAAATCATCACCGAAACGGTGGTCGCAACGCGTGACACAGGAGAGCGACGCGCTCGATCTGAAGCGCGGCGTCTTCAAGCAGACCAGCGCGAAGAAGATCGCGGCATCGCTCAAGCGCTCCGCCGAGCACAGTACGCGCCGCAAGTCAGGCGCCTATCGCTCGGCGCTTTCGATGCTGACCTTCTACATCAACCGCGCCGGCAAGACGTTGCCGAAAACACAGCGCGCGCGGCTGGAGCGCGCGAAGGTGGAGCTGAAGCACCAGTTCGGGAGGGAGTAGTTTCGCGTCGTCCCTGCGAAAGCAGGGACCCATACGCCGCGGCCGCCGTAAGGGCACGCGGTGGACAGCTTTGCCTCAACGACTCCGAGCGGTGATTATGGGCCCCTGCGTTCGCAGGGGCGACGATGACGATAGAGAGTGGCGACGGCTACGCCGCCCGGATATTCGCCATGAAGCGGTCGAGCTCTTCGCGAAGGCGCGTGCTTTCGCTGGATAGCGTGCGGGCCGAATTCAGTACTTCCTCGGACGCCGATCCGGTTTCGGTCGCGCCGCGATTGACGTGCATGACGTTGGCGGCTGCCTCCTGCGTGCCTTCCGCGACGTTCTGGACGCTGCGCGCAATTTCCTGCGTTGCCGCGCTCTGCTGCTCGACGGCGCTGGCGATCGTCGCGGCGATGTCGGAGATCCGGCCGATGGTGCCGCCGATCTCCTTGATCGCGGCGACCGATTCCTGCGTCGCGCCCTGCATGCCCGAGATGTGATTGGAAATCTCGTCGGTCGCCTTCGCCGTCTGGCTGGCGAGCGATTTGACTTCGGACGCAACCACGGCAAAGCCGCGGCCGGCATCGCCTGCGCGGGCGGCCTCGATGGTGGCGTTCAGTGCCAAAAGGTTGGTCTGCTCGGCAATCGCCGTGATCAGCTTGACCACGTCGCCGATCTCCTGCGCGGCACGCGACAGCCTGCCGATCCGCCCGTCGGTCTGTTCGGCCTGACGCACGGCGGCTTCCGCAATCTGGCTGGATTCCTTGACGCGGCGCCCGATCTCGTCGACGGAAGCCGACAGTTCCTCGGTCGCGGATGCCACCGACTGCATGTTGGTGGAGGCTTCTTCCGAGGCGCCGGCGACCTGGCTCGAGAGGCTCTGGGTGGTTTCCGCCGTCCGCGTCAGTTTGCCGGCAGCGGATTCGAGCTGCACGGCCGAGGACGACACGTTGGAAACGATGGCGCCGACCGCGGCTTCGAATTCGTCGGCGAAGCGAATGAGTTCGGCGCGGCGCGCAGCACTCGCCGCCTTGTTCTGCGCTTCCTGGGTGGCGGCGTCGCGCTCGGCCCGGGCGATCGCCTGCACCTTGAACTCCTCGACCGCGCTGGCCATCTCGCCCAGTTCGTCCTTGCGGCCGAGGCCGGGCAGCACGACTTCGAAATTGCCGGCGGCGAGTTCGCGCATCGCGTTGCACATCACAATCATCGGCCGGGAAATACCTTTGCCGAGGAAGAAGGCCCAGACACAGCCGAGCAGAAAGCCGCCGGCGGCAAGGATCAGGATCAGCCGCTCGGTCTCGCCGATGGTCGCATCCGACTCGGCTTCGAGCCGCTTCTGATCGGCCAAGAGGTCCGACTTCATGGCGCCCGAGCCCTTGTTGATGGCGGCGGCCGATTCCGTCATTTCCAACGTCAGCTCGTCGATCTCCTTGGAATTGTCGACCAGCTTGGCGAGCGACTTCTGGTACTCCTCCAGCATGCCGGAGATTTCCTTGATCCCCTCGCGGATCTTTTCGTTGTTCGACGAAATCGCCTTGAGCGCGTTCTCGACGAATTTCAGGCGCGCCATTGCGCTGGCAGCGACCGTCTTGTCCGAATTGACCACGAACGTATTGGCAAGCGCAGTGACCGCCTGAAACTGCTCGGTCACCTTCTTCGCGCCGAGAGTGATGACAGGCATTTCGTCATCCTCGGCATTGCTCGGAAGATCGTCCAGCTTGTAGCGCAGCGAGTTGCCGGTGCGGGTGAGCTGGTTCTGCGTGATGCGCGCGCTCTCGTCCTTGACCTTGACGATGTCGGCGAAAATCTTGGTGAAGGCGCGGAACTCCCGCTCCAATTTCGCGACCTGCTCGAGCCGCGTCGGATTGGTGGTCCCCTTCATCGAGGCAATGATTGCGTCCTTCAGGCCGGCTTCGGCGGCCAGCGCCGCCTTGCCGTCCTCTTCTTTTCCGGTCGCCACGAAATAGCGCGCGAGCGAGCGGTAGGAAATCAGCTCACGGTCGATGTCGCGCGACAGGTCGGCCTCCAGCACGCTGCGCCGGTAGGACTCCACGCCGGCCGAAACCCGCTCGAACCCGAGATAGGCAAACCCCATGCTGGCGGCCGAAATCGCCAGCACGACGGCAAAGCCGAGCATGATCTTGGCGCGGAACCGCAGGGTCGGGAGCTTGAAAGACGAGCCGCCACGCTTCAGAAATCGCACGTCACCCCCCGTTTTCGTTCTGAAAAACAGGCATCGGAGGCCCAGCCCCCGATCCGGTGCGCAAAGTTAAGGCAGAATGGATAAGGGCGGGTAAATCTAGGCAAAACTTGCGAGGGGGCCAGGCTTACCCTCCCCTGGAGGGTCGACGCTCATGTAATGAGCGGCGGGGTGGGGTGACGGTCTCTCCACACCCAACAGTACCCGAGTGGAGAGATCACCCCACCCCGTCTCACATTTCGCTACGCTCCATGTGAGCCGACCCTCCCCCTCCAGGGGAGGGTAAGAAAAATTCGCGTCGAGAGTCTTCGGCACGCGCACGCTTCTCGCCAATGTCATCACAATGACAGCGCCGACCAAAATCCTAGTTGCAAGTTCCTTCGCCGCTGTTTCTAATTGGAATAATTATAAAACATCGGGAGGTACCACGCGTGTCTACAGTCAAGCTGACGGTAAACGGCAAGGCCGTCTCGGCCGAGGTCGAAGACCGGACCCTTCTCGTCCATCTCCTTCGCGACCATTTGAACCTGACCGGCACGCATGTCGGCTGCGACACCAGCCAGTGCGGCGCCTGCGTTGTCCATATCGACGGCCGGGCGGTGAAATCCTGCACCGTGCTGGCCGGCCAGGCCGCCGGCTCCAACGTGACCACCATCGAGGGCATCGCCAAGGGCGACGAACTGCACCCGATGCAGGCTGCTTTCCGTGACAATCACGGCCTTCAGTGCGGTTACTGCACCCCGGGCATGATTATGTCGGCGATCGATATTGTGCACCGCCATAGCGGCAATCTCGACGAGGCGACCGTTCGGCACGAGCTGGAAGGCAATATCTGCCGCTGCACCGGCTACCACAACATCGTCAAGGCGGTGCTCGACGCGGCTGGGCGCATGAAGGTCGCGCAGGCGGCAGAATAGCCGCCGCAGGCCAACATTTTTCGAATTCAACTCCGCGTTTCGCTGGAAATCGCGGAAACAACAATTCCGGTCGGGAGGACACAATGGGCGTTGAAGGCATTGGCGCAAGCGTCGTGCGCAAGGAAGACCGCCGCTTCATCACAGGCAAGGGCCGCTACGTCGACGATATCAAGCTGGTGGGCATGACCCACGCACACTTCATCCGCAGCCCGCATGCACATGCCAAGATCAAGAGTATCGATACGTCAGAGGCGATGAAGATGCCGGGCGTGGTCGGCGTGCTGACCGGCCAGCAGGTCGTCGACGACAAGATCGGTAATCTGATCTGCGGCTGGGCCATTACCTCCAAGGACGGCACCGGCATGAAGATGGGTGCATGGCCGGCGATGGCGCCGGAGACCGTGCGCTTCGTCGGCCAGGCGGTCGCGGTGGTGATCGCCGAGACCAAGAACCAGGCTCGCGACGCGGCTGAAGCCGTGGTCGTCAACTATGAGGAATTGCCTGCCGTTCCTGACATTCGCGCCGCGATCGCGCCGGGCGCGCCGCAACTGCATCCGGAAGCGCCGGGCAATGTGATCTACGACTGGACCATTGGCGATGAAGCCGCGACCGATGCCGCCTTCAAATCGGCAGCCAACGTCGTCTCGCTCGACATCACCAACAATCGCCTGGTGCCGAACGCGATGGAGCCGCGTGCGGCGATCGCGGAATATAACGAGCCCGAAGAGCATTTCACGCTCTACACGACCTCGCAGAATCCGCATGTCGCCCGGCTTGTGCTGTCGGCGTTCTACAATATCGCGCAGGAGCACAAGCTGCGGGTGGTGGCGCCCGACGTCGGCGGCGGCTTTGGCTCAAAAATCTTCATCTACCCCGAGGAGATGGTGGCGCTGTGGGCCTCCAAGAAGGTCGGGCGTCCGGTAAAGTGGACCGGCGACCGCACCGAAGCCTTCCTGACCGACGCCCATGGCCGCGATCACCTCACCAAGGCGGAGATGGCGTTCGACAAGGACAACAAGGTCACCGGCTTGCGCGTCAAGACCTACGCCAATCTCGGCGGCTACATGTCGCTGTTCTCCTCCTCGGTGCCGACCTACCTCTATGCGACGCTGCTGTCGGGCCAGTACAACATTCCCAACATCTTCGCCGAGGTGATCAGCGTCTACACCAACACTGTTCCGGTCGACGCCTATCGCGGCGCAGGCCGGCCCGAGGCAAGTTTTGTGGTGGAACGGCTGATGGAGACGGCCGCGCGGCAGTTGAAGGTCGATCCAGCGGAGTTGCGGAAGAAGAATTTCATCACGCAGTTTCCGCATCAGACGCCTGTGATCATGGCCTATGACATCGGCGACTTCCACGCCTCGCTAGATGCAGCGATGAAGGCGATCGATTACGCCGGTTTCCCGGCACGCAAGGCGAAGGCCAAATCCGAAGGCAAGCTGCGCGGGATCGGCATCTCCTGCTACATCGAGGCCTGCGGCATTGCGCCGTCAAAGGCGGTCGGCAGCCTCGGCGCCGGCGTCGGCTTATGGGAATCAGCGGAAGTGCGCGTCAATCCCGTCGGCACCATCGAGATCCTGACGGGATCGCACAGCCACGGCCAGGGCCACGAGACCACGTTCTGCCAGCTCATTGCCGATCGGCTCGGCGTGCCCATCAGCCAGGTCCAGATCGTCCATGGCGATACCGACAAGGTGCAGTTCGGTATGGGTACCTACGGCTCGCGCTCGGCGGCCGTCGGTCTCACCGCGATCCTGAAGGCAATGGAAAAGGTCGAGGCGAAAGCCAAGAAGATCGCAGCGCACCAGCTCGAGGCCTCCGAGAACGACATCGTCATCGAGAACGGCGAGTTCAAAGTCGCCGGCACCGACAAGTCGCTGGCGCTGCCGATGGTCGCGCTCGCGGCCTACACCGCGCACAATTTGCCTGACGGCATGGAGCCGGGCCTGAAGGAGGGCGCGTTCTACGACCCGACCAACTTCACCTTCCCGGCCGGCGCCTATATCTGCGAAATGGAAGTCGATGCCGGCACCGGAAAAAGCACCTTCGTCAACTTCGTGGCGGCGGACGATTTCGGCCGGCTGATCAATCCGATGATCGTCGAGGGCCAGGTCCATGGCGGCCTTGCCCAAGGCATCGGCCAGGCGCTGCTGGAGGGCGTGGTGTACGACTCATCCGGCCAGCTCGTGACCGCGTCGTTCATGGATTACACCATGCCGCGCGCGGATGACCTGCCCTCCTTCAAGCTGTCGCACACGACGACGCTATGTCCGGGCAATCCGCTCGGCGTCAAGGGCTGCGGCGAGGCGGGCGCGATCGGCGCTTCGGCTGCCGTTATCAACGCCATCACGGATGCAATCGACAACAACAAGCTCGAAATGCCAGCGACGCCCGATCGCGTCTGGCATGCGATCCATGGCTGAGAGGAGCAAGCATCATGTATCAGACAACCTATCACCGCCCCTCTTCGGTCGACGAAGCCGCAAGCCTGTTCGCCAAGGGTTCGGATGCGAAATATCTGGCCGGCGGCCACACGCTGATCCCGGTGATGAAACAGCGGCTGGCCTCGCCCTCGGACGTCATCGATCTTTGCAAGATCAAGGAGCTGGTCGGCATCGAGCCAACCGGGGACGGAATAATGATCAAGGCGGCGACGACCCATTCCGACGTGGCCTCAAGCGAAACCGTGCAAAAGGCGATCCCGGCATTGGCTTACCTCGCCTCGCTGATCGGCGACCCGGCGGTGCGGCATCGCGGCACCATCGGCGGCTCGCTCGCCAACAACGATCCCGCGGCCGACTATCCGGCGGCGGTGCTGGCGTGCGGGGCCACCGTGAAGACCAACAAGCGTTCGATATCGGCGGATGATTTCTTCAAGGGCCTGTTCTCGACGGCGCTGGAAGATGGCGAAATCATCACTGCGGTATCGTTCCCGGTTCAGGACAAAGCGGGCTACGCGAAGTTCAACCATCCGGCGTCGCGCTTCGCCCTGACCGGCGTGTTCGTCGCAAAAACCCCGGCGGGTGACGTCCGCGCCGCAGCCACCGGCGCATCGCAAAACGGCGTCATGCGGGTGCCGGCGATCGAGGCGGCGCTGAAGGCCAACTGGTCGGCCGCCGCGCTCGATAACGTCAACATTTCCGCCGACGGCCTGATGAATGACATTCACGGCACCTCGGACTATCGCGCCAACCTGGTTAAGGTGATGGCGCAGCGCGCAGTGACCGCGGCGAGCTGATCAGCGCCTGAACGCGCGACTTTGATATTGAGCGGCGCGCAGTGATGCGCGCCGCTCTGTTTTTGACCAGATTTTCAGCAAAAGAGGGCTTGCCACGCTCTCGCTTCGGCGGGACAATTTAGCTAATCAACTAATTAAGACGTTCCCTTGGGAGAGAAAACAACGTGCTCGATCAACCAGCCACCCAATCCGCCACCCGCACCTCCGGCCCGCTCGCAGGCTTCCGCATCGTCGAATTCGCCGGCATCGGCCCGGGCCCGTTTGCCTGCATGATGCTGGCCGACATGGGCGCGGAAGTCGTCACGCTCGACCGCGTCGGCGCGAAGAAGAATTTGACGTCGGTGGCGGGGCGCGGCCGGAAAGTGGTCGAGATCGACCTCAAGGACAAAGCCGCGGTCGCGCAGGTGTTGGATCTGCTTAGCCATGCCGACGCGCTGATCGAAGGCTTTCGCCCCGGCGTGATGGAGCGGCTGGGCCTCGGACCCGATGTGGTGATGGCGCGCAACCCGCGGCTGGTGTTCGGCCGGATGACCGGCTGGGGCCAGGAAGGCCCGCTGGCGCACGCGGCCGGCCATGACATCAACTACATCTCGGTCACCGGCGCGCTTGCGGCGATCGGACCTAAGGAAAAGCCGGTGCCGCCGCTCAACCTGGTCGGCGATTTCGGCGGCGGCGCGCTTTATCTCGTGGTCGGCGTGCTGGCGGCGCTATTGGAAGCGTCGAAGTCCGGCAAGGGCCAGGTGGTGGATGCCGCGATGTGCGACGGCGCGGCGTCGCTGATGTCGATGTTCTTCGACATGACCGCGATCGGCCGCTGGGTCGAAGGCCGCGAGCAGAATTTTCTCGACGGCGGCGCGCATTTCTACGGTGTCTATGAATGTTCCTGCGGCAACTTCATTTCGATCGGCTCGATCGAACCGCAGTTCTACGCGCTGCTGCGCCAGCATGCCGGCCTCACCGACGCCGATTTCGACGCGCAGATGGACCGCAAGGCCTGGCCGGCGTTGAAGGAGAAGCTGACGAAAGTGTTCAAGAGCAAGACGCGCGAAGACTGGTGCAAGATCATGGAAGGCACCGACATCTGCTTCGCACCGATCCTGACCATGGCGGAAGCGCCTGATCATCCGCACATGGCGGCGCGGAAGATTTTCGTCGAGCGCCACGGCGTGACGCAACCGGCGCCCGCGCCACGCTTCTCGCGCACGCCGTCGGCGATCCGGGATGCGGAGAAGGCGGAGATTGCCGAACTGACTGATGCGTGGACCAAGCGATGAACCGTAGGGTGGGTAAAGGCGCCCTTCGCGCCGTGCCCACCATTCAGTACGGTGCTCGTAATGGTGGGCACGCTGCGCTTTTGCCCACCCTACGAAGTTCCTACGCCGCGGTATCCACCTTCAACACGCCTCGCCGAATCTGATCCTCCTCGATCGATTCGAACAGCGCCTTGAAGTTGCCCTCACCAAAGCCGTCATCGCCCTTGCGCTGGATGAATTCGAAGAAGATCGGCCCGATGGCGTTCGCGGAAAAGATCTGCAAGAGCACCTTGGTGTGGCCACCATCAACCACGCCCTCACCGTCGATGAGAATGCCGTCGCGCTGCAGGCGGGCGACGTCCTCACCGTGCTGCGGCAGGCGCGCGTCGATCTTCTCGAAATAGGTATCCGGCGGCGACGGCATGAACGGCAATCCCGCCTCGCGCAGCGTCTCGACGGTGCGGTAGATGTTCCGCGCGCCGCAGGCGATGTGCTGGATGCCCTCGCCGCGATAGATATTGAGATATTCCTCGATCTGTCCGGAGTCACCGGCATCCTCGTTGATCGGGATCCGGATCTTGCCGTCCGGGCTGGTCAGCGCACGCGAGAACAGGCCGGACGCGCGGCCCTCGATGTCGAAGAAGCGAATCTGGCGGAAGTTGAACAGTTTTTCATAGAAGCCGGTCCAGACGTCCATGCGGCCGCGATGGACGTTGTGGGTGAGGTGATCGATGTAATAGAGCCCGGCGCCAGCGGGCCGAGGATCGCGGGTATCAAGCCATTCGAACTCCAGATCATAGGCCGATCCCTTGGCGCCATAACGGTCGGTGAAGTAAAGCAGGCTGCCGCCGATGCCCTTGATGGCGGGAACGTCGAGCGTCTTCTGGGCGGACGAAACATCAGCCGGCTCCGCGCCGAGCGAGAGCGCACGCTCGTAGGCCTGCTTGGCGTCGACCACGCGAAACGCCATCGACGGCGCGCAAGGCCCATGCGCCGCGACGAAGCCATGGCCATGGGTGCCCGGCTCCTCGTTGACGAGATAATTGATGTCACCCTGACGATAGACCGTGATCTTCTTGGTCTTGTGGCGGGCGACAGGCGCATAGCCCATCAGCTTGAACAGCGCGTGCAGTTCTTCCGGGTTCGGATGCGCATACTCGACGAACTCGAAGCCGTCGGTGCCCATCGGGTTGTCGGCGCTGATGGTGGCGGCCGGGGCATCGTGCGGAAACGGACCCATGGCGAATCTCCCTTGAATTGATCTAGATCAATATCGGGCGAAGCGGGCGCAAAGTGCATGCAAACCGAGGGGCGTTAGGCTATCATCTCGCACAATTCGTGCACGAAACCGGCAATTGACGCATGATCCCCGTGGACGCCTTCGACCTCAAAATGCTGGCCGCGCTGCAGGACGACGGCCGGCTGACCAACCAGCAACTGGCCGACCTGGTCGGCCTGTCTGCCTCGCAATGCTCGCGGCGTCGGATGCGGCTCGAGGAGGAAAAGGTCATCGCCGGCTACCACGCCGACCTCGCCGGCGAGGCGCTCGGCTTCAACCTGATCGCCTTCATTCACATTACGCTGGCGACGCATTCGCCCGACAACGCCAAGAAGTTTCGCGCGCTGGTCAACCGCGTCGACGACATCCAGGAGGCCTATTCGCTCACGGGCGACGCCGACTATGTGCTGAAAGTGGTGCTGCGCGACTTGAAGGACCTCTCCGATCTCGTCAACAACGTGCTGATGCCGCACCAGAGCGTCGCGCATGTGCGCTCGTCGGTCGTGCTGGACCGGCTGAAGGAAAGCGCGAGGCTGCCGTTGAAAGCCTAGATGGCGCAATTCGAGGGAAATTCGTCATTCGCGTTTTCTGGCCGATTTGCGATGATCTCAACGGAATCACGTCACGAGGCCACCATGGCGCTGCAACTCCGACCGAACTGCGAATATTGCGACAAGGACCTGCCGCCGAATGCGATCGACGCGCGGATCTGCTCATATGAATGCACGTTCTGCGCGGATTGCGTCGAGACCAAGCTGCACAATGTTTGCCCGAACTGCGGCGGCGGCTTTGAGCGGCGGCCGATCCGGCCCGCGACCGAACGGCGGCCGGGTGTATGCGTCACCAAGCAGTTGCCGTCGGACAAGCGGGTGCATTTAAAATATCCGCTTGACGATATCGCCGCGCACTGCGCCCTCTTAAGGGATATTCCGCCGCAGGAGCGGTGAACTATCCCCGTCATTGCGAGGTGCCGTAGGGTGGGCAGAGCGAAGCGTGCCCACCATCCGTCGGCTTGCTGGATTAAGAATGGTGGGCACGGCGCTACGCGCCTCTGCCCACCCTACGGCCTCACAATGACGGCTACCTCGCCGCCAAAATCGTGCCCTCGACCTCGCCAAAACCGACGCGGTAGCCGTGGCCCTGGCACCAGCCGCGCATCACGAGCGAGTCGCCGTCCTCCAGGAAGGAGCGCTTGACGCCCTCGGCCAGCTCGACCGGCTCGGTGCCGTTCCAGCTTATCTCCAACAGGCTACCGCGCTGGTCCTTCTCCGGACCGGAGATGGTGCCGGAGCCTAAGAGATCGCCGACATTCATGGCGCAGCCGGATGAAGCATGGTGCACGAGCTGCTGCACCGACGACCAGTACATGTATTTGAAATTGGTGCGGCTGATGTTTTTCGGCGTCTTCATCGGCGCGGCGCGCAAGTCGACCTCGAGCGCCATGTCGTAATTGTTCGGCTGCGTCTGCTGCAAGTACGGCAGCGGTTTCGGATCCTGCGCAGGGCCATGAAGACGGAACGGCTCCAGCGCCTCGCGCGTCACCACCCACGGGCTGATCGAGGTCGCGAATACTTTTGCCTGGAACGGGCCGAGCGGGACATATTCCCACTGCTGGATGTCGCGCGCACTCCAGTCGTTGAGGATAACGAAACCGAAGATCATCTCTTCGGCCTGCTTCTCGGTGAGCATTTCGCCCATCACCGACGGCTGGCCGACCACCACGCCCATCTCCAATTCGAAATCGAGCCGCTTGCATGGCCCAAAGCTCGGCACGTCAGCCGTCGGCGGCTTCAACTGCCCACGCGGCCGGCGCACCGGCGTGCCGCTGACCACGACGGTCGAGGCACGGCCGTTGTAGCCGATCGGCATATGCAGCCAGTTCGGCTGTAGCGCATTGTCCTTGCCGCGGAACATCACGCCGACATTGGTGGCATGCTCCTTGGACGAATAGAAATCGGTGTAGCCGGAGACCGTGAACGGCATGTGCAGCTTCACGTCCGCCATCGGCACCAGCGCGCGCTTGCGCAAGGCATCGTTGTCGCGCAGCTCGGGATGGTCGTGCCGCAAAAGCTCGCTGATCCGCGCACGCGTGCTCGACCAGACTTTTGGTCCCAGCGCCATGAACGGATTGAGCTGAGGCGCGGCGAACACCGCCGGCTCAACCAGATCAAAGCGGCAGTCCCGCGCGAGTTGCCAGAGATCGAGCACGTAGTCGCCGATCGCCACGCCGACGCGCGGGGCGAGCCCGTCCTTGGCGGAGAACACGCCGTAAGGGAGATTCTGGATCGGGAAATGGGAATCGAGCGCGATGTCGATGAAGGAACGGAGTTTGGGATCGTTGGGGTGGGGCACAATGTTGTCCTGCTGATATCGCGACAAACTCTAACCGCCGTCATTCCGGGATGGTCTGAAGGACCAGACCCGGAATCTCGAGATTCTCAGGTGCGCAATTGCGCACTATAGTTCATCGCTGCGCGATGCCCCGGAATGACGAGCAGAGTGCTAACGCCTATTCGGATCGAACCGTTTCTCGAGGCCCTTCCAGCAATCGGCGTAGTCGTCCTGCAGCGTTGCCGACGTCGCCGCGTGCTGGGTCACCCGCTGCGGAAAGCGCGTCTCGAACATGAAGGCCATGGTGCCCGTCAGCTTCACCGGCTTCAGCTCGCCATTGCTGGCGTGATCGAAGGCCTCGCGGTCGGGGCCGTGCGGCAGCATGCAGTTGTGCAAGCTGATGCCGCCGGGCACGAAGCCCTGCGGCTTGGCGTCGTAGACGCCGTAGATCAGCCCCATGAACTCACTCATGATGTTCATGTGATACCAGGGCGGGCGGAAGGTGTTTTCGGCGACCGCCCAGCGCTCCGGGAAAATCACGAAGTCGATATTCGCGGTACCCGCCGTTTCCGACGGCGAGGTCAGCACCGTGAAGATCGAGGGATCGGGATGGTCGAAGCTGATGGCGCCGACCGGCGAGAAGGTGCGCAGATCGTATTTGTAGGGCGCGTAATTGCCGTGCCACGCCACCACGTCGATCGGCGAATGCGGCAGCGTCGTCTTGAACAGCGAGCCGCCCCATTTCACGTACAGTTCCGTCGGCGTGTCCTTGTCCTCATAGCTGGCCACCGGCGTCAGGAAGTCGCGCGAGTTGGCGAGGCAATTGGCGCCGATCGGCCCGCGTTCCGGCAGCGTGAAGGCGCCGCCGTAGTTCTCGCAGAGATAGCCGCGCGCAGGTCCATTAGGAATCTCCACCCGGAATTTCACGCCGCGCGGGATCACCGCAATCTCGCCCGGCTCGATATCGATGCGGCCGAACTCGGTGACGAGACGCAGGTTGCCCTGCTGGGCCACGAACATCATCTCGCCGTCAGCATTGTAGAAATGCTGATCCACCATTGACTTCGTGATGAGATAGACGTGCGCGGCCATCCCTCCTTGCGTATTGGCGTCGCCCGCCGTCGTCATGGTCTGCACGCCCTGCAGGAAAGTCTTGTCTTCCTTCGGGATCGGCGCCGCACCCCAGCGGAGTTGCGAGATCGGCAAGTCATATTCGTGGCACGGCGCGGTGCGCCACAGCCCAGCATCGACCTTTTCAAAGCGGCCCGAATGCTTCACCGATGGGCGGATGCGATAGAGCCAGGAGCGCTCATTGCTGCCACGCGGCGCGGTGAAGGGCGAACCGGAGAGCTGTTCGGCGTAGAGCCCGTAGGCGCAGCGCTGCGGCGAGTTGCGGCCCATCGGCAGCGCGCCGGGCAAGGCCTCGGTTTCAAAACTGTTGCCGAAACCGGACATATAGCCCGGCGTCAGTTGTGCGGTGCTGCGAACGATCTGATCAGGCGAGGTGTTGATATTCATGGTCTATCCTCCTCCTTGCAGGGCGGCCCACATTTCCTGGTCGCGCTTGTCGGTCCAGATCACGGGATCGTCTATTCCCGAAGCCTCGTCGAACGCGCGCGAGACGTTGAACGGCAGGCAGTGCTCGTAGATGGCGAAGCTGGAAAATTTCGGGTCCATCACCTCGCGCGTCGCGGCAAAGGTCTCTTTCAGCGTGCGGCCCTTGGCAACCGAGCTTTCCGCGGCGCCATACAGCGTGGTGACGAAGTCGCGCGTCATCGCGATCGCGTCGCGCCCGGTCGAAAGTCCCTTCAGGGCGTCGCCGCGGCCCGGCGCGATCGCCTTCGGATTGAAAGCGCGGATTTCATTCAGCGTCATCGGCCATTCGCGCAAATGCGCATCGCCGCAATAGCAGGCCGAGTGATATTCGATGAGATCGCCAGAAAACATCACCTCGGCATCCGGCACCCAGGCCACGATGTCGCCCGACGTATGCCCGGCGCCGAGTTGCATCAGCCGCACCTCGCGTTTTCCTAAGTAAATCGACATCTCGCCTTCAAAGGTCAGCGTCGGCCAGGTCAGCCCGGGAATGCTCTGCGCATCCTGGAACAGGCGGGGAAAGCGGCCGTATTCGGAATCCCAATCCTGCTGGCCGCGCTCCTCGATCAGCCGATAGGTTTCGGCCGACGCCACGATGCCCTGCGCCTTGTAGGCGGAGGCGCCGAGCACGCGCACGGCGTGATAGTGCGACAGCACGACATATTTGATCGGCTTATCGGTAACGGTGCGAACGCGCTCGATCACCTTGTTCGCCATCGCCGGCGTCGCCTGCGCGTCGAACACCAGGCAGCCGTCGTCGCCGACAATGATCGCGGAGTTCGGATCGCCCTCGGCGGTGAACGCGTAAAGATCAGTGCCGATTTCGGAGAAGGTGATCTTCTTCTCCGCGAGATCGGTGGTGGACGCAAAACCTTTAGCCATCAATTAGATTCCTGACTTCGTTTTAAGACGCGAATTATTATTGCTGTTGCTGCTGTTGCTGTTGGCCCGCATCGAGCATCCGCCGAGCGGCGAGCGCAATCGCTTCCTTCAGCACATCGAGATCGCCGATGTGATTGGCGAGGATGAGGACCAGTGCCGCATCGAGATCGGCGCTTTGCTCGTCGTTCAGTCCACGATGTGCCTCGACGATGGCGCGGCACGCGTCATCAGGCTTGGCAAAGTTCGAACTGGTCGATAGCGCCATGACGAAACCTCAGTTGTGGCCGGCGGCACGCGCGAGCGCGGCGTCGAGTGCCGCCCGGGTCGGATGCCGAAAGCGCGCCGCGACGTAGCCATCGGGACGCAGCAGGTAGGCCGTGCCGGGCTCAGCGTCGTAGCGCCTGGCGGCAAGACCTGCAGAATCGGCCAGACCGCCTTTGCCGCCAATCCGGACCGTGGCTATTTCCTCAGGCAATTCCGGCGCAGCACCATTGCTAAACTCCAGCAGCGTGAACCCCGTTCCCGCCCCGATGAAAGCATCGGTGAGATACATCGGTTCGCCGGTCCGGCCTGCAACCGGCGCGTCCGGCATCGAGGCGCCGGGACGCGGGCCGCCGCGCCAGGAATCGCTATCGGCGGTCGAAAGCGGCGTTTCGTAGATCGAGGGCGTCGAGAGACGGCCCGCATTCACCATCCGCTTACCGAACTCGGTTTCCCGGGCGAGCGATAGCACCGCCTTGCGCAACCGCGCCTCCTGGTGGGAGTTAGGCGCCATGAAGTCGGTCGAGCGGGTGGATTCGCGGATGTTCTCATCGGCCGCGGCGCTGCGCTCGATGTGGTAGCTCTCAAGCAGCGCCTCGGGCGAGATACCCCGCAGCACGCGGTCGAGTTTCCACGCCAGATTCTCGGCGTCCTCGAGCCCGGAATTTGCGCCACGCGCGCCGAACGGCGAGACCTGATGGGCGGCATCACCGGCAAAGATCACCCGGCCATGGATGAACTTGTTCATCCGCCGGCACTGGAATTTGTACAGCGAGATCCATTCGAAATCGAACTTGTCATGACCGAGCATGCGGGCGATGCGCGGCCGCACGTTCTCCGGCAGTTTTTCCACCGCCGGATCGGCATCCCGGCTGAGCTGCAGGTCGATCCGCCAGATATCATCGGGCTGCTTGTGCAGAAGTGCGGAGCGCCCGGCGTGGAACGGCGGATCGAACCAGAACCAGCGCTCGGTCGGAAATGCCGCGGTCATCTTGACATCGGCGATCAGGAACTGGTCTTCGAACACCTGGCCGGAAAATTCCGCGCCCACCATCCGCCGCAACGAGGATCGGGCGCCATCGCAGGCGATCACGTATTGCGCAGACAACCGATAGGGGCCGTCCGGCGTCTCGATCGACAGCACCACATGGTCGTTGTGCGGCTCGAGCCCGGTCACCTTGTTCCGCCAGCGCAGGTCGATCTCGGAGAGTTCCTCGACACGATCGACCAGATAGGCCTCAGCGTAGAATTGCTGCAGGTTGATGAAGGCCGGCCGCTTGTGGCCCTCCTCGGGCAGCAGGTTGAACTGATAGAGCTGGGAATCGCCGTGAAAGATCTTGCCGACGCTCCACACCACGCCCTTGTCGATCATGCGCTGGCCGATGCCGAGCCGGTCCCAGAATTCGAGCGAGCGCTTGGAGAAGCAGATCGCCCGCGAGCCCTCGCCGATCCGGTCAGCGTCGTCGAGTAGCACGACGGATTGCCCGCGCTGCGCCAGATCGATCGCCAGCGACAACCCTACTGGACCTGCGCCGACCACGACGATCGCGTGCTCGGCCACGTTCGCACCCGCACGATCCTGATCGGGGTGGCGACGATAGCCGAACTGGGTTTTAGTCAGAGCCATGCGGGCTCAATCCCGTGACTAGCCAAGGGCCTGCGACCCTGCTAAATTAGTCTCATTTGCAACTATCTTAAACCCCCGGCCGGGTCCGGCGTCAACTCAAATCGAGGCGATTCTTGCCAAAAGCGATGTCAGGCGAAATGGCGGTCGGTCCGCGGGAAGAGAGCGCCCCAAAAAGGGCCGTACGACTGGATCTCTTCAAATTCGTGCCGTTCCGGCTCAACCGGCTGGCAGCGGAAGTCAGCTCCGCACTCTCGGCCGAGTATGCGGAGCGCTATGGGCTCGATATTCCGGAATGGCGCGTGCTGGCGACGCTCGGCTTCCGTCACGATGCCTGCAGCGCGCAATACATCGCCCACTGCACCCGCACCCACAAATCCACCATCAGTCGCGCCGTCACCTCGCTGATGAAGCGAGAGATCATCGAGCGCGTCGAGAACGAGGATGACCGCCGCGAATTCCGTCTGCGTCTGACCCACCAGGGCGAAGCGCTCTATGAGGAATTGATCCCACGCCTGCTGCGCAGGGAACACGAGATTCTCTCCTGCCTGTCCGCGCAGGAGCGCAAAGATTTCGCACGGCTGCTGGGGAAGATCGAGGCGAGCCTCGACCTGGTGCAGACCAGCGAAGAGGCGGACGCGAAGGAGGCGTACTGACCAGCTTGAGCGCTGTGCCGAGGCTCACTTCACGGCCGTCACCACGATCTCCACGATATGCGGCGGCTCGAGATCGACGCCGATGCAGGCGCGCACTGGCGGATTCTTGGTATCGACCCATTCATCCCAGGCACGGTTCATCTCGCCTTTCCGCTTGATGTCGGCGATGTAGACGATGGCCGAGAGAATCTTGCTCTTGTCCGTCCCGCACAATGCGAGGCTTTCGTCGATCCGGGCGAGCGCCCTTACACTCTGCTCGTACATCGACGGAGTGACCGGGTCGGGCGCGACAGCCACCGTGAACACCAGATCGTCGTGCGCGACGGCGCGGCTGCGGGTTGGTGTAAGCCCGGCAAAGCGTTGAATCATGATCGTCTCCGATTAGCGACCGCCAATATGTTTCGCGATCACCGGAAAGTAATTGTCCCCCGAGCCGGCATCGATCGCTTCCTGCAACACCGTGCCGACCAGCTCCGCACCGCGGATTCTCAATCCCGCATCGGCCGCGAGCTCCAGCGCATAGGAAAGATCCTTCAGCGCATATTCGGTCGAGAACGCGCGCTCCGGAAAATTGCCCGGCACGATCGCTTTCATGCCGTGATTGCGTAGCGCAAAACTGTCGGCCGAGCCCTTGGAAAGCGTATCGAGCAAGAGCTTTGGGTCGACACCATTATGCTTCGCGACAGCGACCGCTTCAGCGAGCGCGTTGACGGTTTCGAACAGCACCATGTTGTTGAGAATCTTCGTCACCTGCCCCGCGCCAACGTCGCCGCAATGGGTGACGTCAGTGGCAAAGCAACGGATCAGTGACTCGATATCGGCATAAAGCGCGGGCGTCGCGCCAACCATCACGCTGAGCGTGCCGTCCTGCGCCGCCTGGCGCGTGCGCGCGATCGGCGCGTCGGCCCAGGATGCACCCTTGGCCTGCAGCAGCTTGGCAAACTCACGGGTTTGGCTAACCGACGACGTACCGAGATCGACGACGACCTGGCCGCTGCGGATGTTCGCCAGAATGCCGTCGCCCTCGAACACTGCGCGCACGTGCTTGGCGCTGGGCAGGCAGAGCAACAGCAAGTCGCTTTGCCTGACGACGTCGGCGACGGTGCCTGCGGCCTGCGCGCCCTCGGCCCGCAGCCGCGCCAGCGGCTCGGCCGCAAGATCGAACGCGATCACGCGTTTGCCGCTCTTCTTCACCAGATTGCGGCAGATCGGCTCGCCCATCACGCCGAGGCCGATGAAGCCGATCGTGTTGTACGCTGTCATTACGACCGCTCGTTACTTAGCAAACGACCGCGATGGCGCCAGGTGCAGCGCGAACGCATCGACCTTATCGCTGGCGCGTGGGTAGATCTCGCTGACGATCGGATCGTGGCCGGGAATGAAGCGATCGGGATGGCCGGCCAGCCGTTCGACGATTTCCCAGCCCTGCGCCATGTCGCCTACATTGTAGACGATCGGAAACGGGCTGCGCTTGTGCAAATTGGCGTAGTAGTGCGACGCGTCCGACGCCAGCACCACCGGCCCCCGCGCAGTTTCGACGCGCACGACCTGCAGGCCATCGGAATGGCCGCCGACGCGATGCACCGTCACGCCGGGGGCGATTTCGCCGTCGCCGGAATGAAAGGTGACGCGCTCGCCATAGACGTGGCGCACCATGGTGGTGACGTGCTCGACCGAAAACGGATGCCGCAGCATGCCGTTGCACATGCAGCGCCCGGTCGCGTAGCTCATCTCGCGGTCCTGCAGATGAAACCGAGCATTGGGAAATCGGTCGAGATTGCCCGCGTGATCGTAATGCAGATGGGTGACGATCACGTCACGAATCGTGTCAGCGGCGACACCAAAATCGGCCAGTGCGTCGACCGGATTGAGCGTGAGTTTGCGCGAACGCGCCTTGGCCTCTTCGGCATTGAAGCCGGTGTCGACCAGGATGTCGCGGCCGCCCCCTCTGACCAGCCAGACGAAGTAATCCAGATCCTGCGCCGTGGTTTCGTGCGGATCGGGGATCAGAAAATTCAAATGGGGAGTGCGCGGCGACATCGTCGCATAGCGCAGGGCATAGATCTCGTAGGCGTTTCCCATCGGTGTCACTTTTCTTTTGTGCTGAACTTTTTCTTTGCTGAGCTTGGCCGATGCCGGCAGCAAGCCATTGTCGTCTACAAAGGTCAAACGCGGTGCGCGGACCGCGTGGCGTTGCAGAGCATTATGTGAGAGGGGTCACATTTCCGTCACCGCAGGTGATCCGCTCCAGAGCAGCAGCGATGGACTCGATAGGCCGCGGCGGGGACTCGCCAAAGGCGAGACCCGGTGGCGGGGTATGACCGTCGCATTCGGACGCAGCCGAAAGGATGGTCGAGCAGATCGGGAACCGGTTGCACAGACCAAGTCACGCCTAAGGTGTTGCCGCCCGTCAACACTGTTTATCGTCGCAATTAGTGACGAGATCGCAAGCAGTTGACGGGCTGTGCGCGCGGTTTGATAATGCAGAGTGCGTAGAGTAAGGTCGCCGCGGCGCAAGCTGGTAACGGCGCCATTTTGGCTGGATTGCCGTCAATATGAAAACCCGCCTAGTATTGCTCCTTTCCCTGATTTTTGCGGTCGCGTCGGTAGCCCCGTCGCTCGCAGCCGGCGAACGGTATGCGCTGGTGATCGGCAACGCGAAATATCCGGACGCCGAGGCGCCCCTGAAGGAACCGATCAATGATGCGCGCGACATCGCCGAAGAGCTCAAGCGCGACGGCTTCAATGTCGATATCGGCGAAAACCTGACCGGCGAGCAGATGCGCCGCGCCTTCGAGCGGCTGTACGGCAAAATCAAGCCCGGCTCGGTCGCGCTGCTATTCTTTTCGGGCTTTGGCGTGCAGTCGAGCCGCCAGAGCTACATGATCCCCGTCGATGCGCAGATCTGGACCGAGGCCGACGTTCGCCGCGACGGTTTCAGCCTCGAAACCGTGTTGGGGGAGATCAACAGCCGCGGCGCGGGCGTCAAGATCGCGTTGATCGACGCCAGCAGGCGCAATCCGTTCGAGCGCCGGTTCCGCAGCTTTTCCGCCGGCCTTGCGCCGGTTATCGCGCCGAACGGTACGCTGGTGATGTATTCGGCCGCGCTCTCGTCGGTCGTTTCCGACAATGGCAGCGACCGCAGCCTGTTTGTGAAAGAGCTGCTGAAGGAAATCCGCACGCCCGATTTGATGGCGGAGGAAACGCTGAACCGCACCCGCGTCGGCGTCACCCGCGCCTCGCGCCAGGAGCAGGTGCCGTGGATCTCGTCATCGCTGGCCGAGGATTTCTCCTTTATTCCCAGCGGCGGTCCGCGGCCGGCGGGCCCGCCGCCAGCTCCGGTGGCCGCAGCGCCAACGACTCCCGCGCCTGCACCCGCTCCTCCCCCTGCTCCCGCACCTGCCGCGCCCCAGGTGGCCGCGCCTGCTCCACCACCGCCTCCTCCGGCGCCGCCGAAGCCGGCTGAAGCCGCGATTCCTCCGCCTCCGCCGCCGGCCAAGCCAACCGAGAGCCCAAGCCCGACTGCGGTTGCGCTGGCGGACGACCCGACCATCAAGAACCTGACTACCAGGCTCAACGACAATCCGGACGATGCGGCCGCGCTGTACCGGCGCGGACAGGTCTATGCGAGCAAGGGCGCCTACGAACTCGCCATCAAGGACTTCAACAATTCGCTGCGGCTGAATCCGAAGGATGTGGAAGCTTACAACAACCGCTGCTGGGCCCGCACGGTGATCGGGGACCTGCAGGCAGCACTGAAGGATTGCAACGAGGCGTTGCGGCTGCGGCCGAATTTCGTCGACGCGCTCGACAGCCGCGGCCTCGTCAACCTGAAAAGCGGCCAGAACAAGAATGCAATTGCTGATTTCGATGCCGCCCTCAAGATCAACCCGAGATTGACGTCGTCGCTGTACGGCCGCGGTCTTGCCAAGAAGCGCAACGGCTCGATTTCGGAAGGCGATCTCGATATTAACAATGCGAAGGCAATGGACCCCAATATCGTTAAGGAATTCGCCGATTACGGGGTGCAGTGACGATTTTTTAGGTACAAGGCTGGCGGCGCCTCGAACCCTGCGGCGGGCGCCCAGACTAAAGAAAAGCAACCGGCCAAACCAAAAGGGTCCGGCAGCTCATTTGGATGACCTTAGAACCGCGTGGGAAGCCCGCAGGAGGGGGACTGGTAATGGCAACTTTCTCAGCAACGAAAACCTTTGCCGCAATCGTTTCGGTTGCGGCGGTCGGCGCTGTTTCCTTGGGTGCGGGGACCGCGCTCGCCCAGGACAGGAACGTCACCGAGGACCAGATCATCCGCGCGCTGGCACCCGAAAAGAAGCCGCTGACCCGTGGCCTTTCGGTCGGTCCGCAGCAGACCGTCGACCCGACTGCAGCCGCCGCCGAGAGCAAATTAGTTCAGAAATTCCGCGGTCGCTCCACGCGTTCGCTTTCGATCGCCGAGCGCGAGGAGATCGCCACCATCGTCAAGGACAAGCCGAAGATCGATCTGGAAATCAACTTCGACTACAACTCAGCCGATATCAGCGCGAAGTCGCTGCCGTCGGTTCAGGCACTCGGCCGCGCGCTTACCAACAACGACCTCAAGGGCTCGACCTTTGTGGTCGCAGGCCACACCGATGCGGCCGGCGGCGAAGCCTATAATCAGGATCTCTCCGAGCGTCGCGCCGACGCCATCAAGCGCTATCTCGTCGATAAATACGGCATCAACGGCACCGATCTCGTCACCGTCGGATATGGCAAGAGCAAGCTCAAGGATCCGAGCCAGCCGCTGGCGGAAGTGAACCGCCGCGTCCAAGTCGTGAACATGGAAAACAAGGCCACGGCGTCGAACGCATCCAACAAGTAAGGGCGTGGCGCCGAGCAATAGTTTCCGGCTACAATACGTCCCGCAGCACAAATGCGGGACGTATTCGTTTTGGGCGAGATCGCAGGCCTTCGGCCAGCCAATGCGCCCTGTTTGATTTGACTTCCAGTCTGGATTGATCCGGCAATGAAATTCTCCGAATACTTCAAACCCGCGCTCGGGGTGGCCTTCGTTGCCGTTGTGGCCGTCGGCTATTACTGGTTCGAGCACCGTCCGCGCGCGGAAGAAAAGGAAACGCCGGGCCAGGCGCTGGTGATCGTGACCAAATCCACCAATGCCTGTTTCTCCGACATGGTCCGCGTCACCGGCTTTATCGTGCCGCGGCGCGAAGCCCAGATCGGCGTCGATCAGGAAGGCTCCAGGGTCACCGATTTGTTCGTCAAGGAAGGCGATACGGTTACCGAAAATCAGGAAATGGCGCGCCTCACCCCGCCGCCGCAACAGCCGGGAGCCCCGGGAGGTCGGTCTGGACCGATATCGCTTCGCGCGCCGGCTGCCGGCCTCGTCACCGAAGTCAGGACTGCGGTCGGCGCGCCGGCTTCGCCGCAGGCCGGCCCGATGTTCCGTGTCTCCGTGAACAATGAAATCGAGCTCGAAGCCGAAGTGCCGAGCGTTCATCTGCTCAAGCTCAATCCAGGTGCGACGGTACGCATCAGCCGTGACGATGCGCCCGATGTCGTCGGCAAGGTCCGGCAGATCTCACCGCAGATCGACCGCACCACCCAGCTCGGCAAGGTCCGGATTTCGCTGAACAACAATCCCTCGCTCAAGGTCGGCATGTTTGCCCGCGCCAATATCGACGCCAAGCGCTCCTGCGGCGTCGCCGTCCCGCGCACCGCCATCGACCGCCTGACCCTGCAGGTGGTCAAGGGCAACACCATCGAAACCCGAAAGGTGCGCGTCGGCCTGACCTCCGAAACCTCAACTGAAATTCTTGAAGGCCTCGACGTCGGCGAAATCGTCGTGGCTGATGCTGGTACCTCGCTGCACGACGGCGACCAGGTCAAAACCATGTTCGCCGACGAACTCGAACGCACGCGGGCACGCTAATGGCTTTGAATATCTCGGCTTGGTCGATCCGGAATCCGCTTCCGTCGATCGTCTTTTCGATCATTCTCCTAGTGCTGGGCTGGGTCAGCTTCACCAAGCTCGCGGTGACGCGGCTGCCGAGCGCCGACATCCCCGTGATTTCGGTCGCGGTCGCGCAATTCGGCGCGGCTCCAGCCGAATTGGAAGCGCAGGTCACCAAGACCATCGAGGACGGCGTCTCCGGCGTCGAGGGCGTGCGGCATATTTCGTCGTCGATCACCGACGGTCTTTCGGTGACGACGATCCAGTTCGCGCTCGAAACCAACACCGATCGCGCGCTGAACGACGTCAAGGATGCCGTCACCCGTGTACGCGCGAACCTGCCGCAGAACGTCAACGAGCCGCTGATTCAGCGCGTCGACGTGATCGGCCTGCCGATCGTCACCTATGCCGCGATCTCGCCGGGCAAGACGCCGGAGCAGCTTTCCTATTTCGTCGACGACGTCGTCAAGCGCGCGCTGCAGGGCGTCCGCGGCGTTGCGCAGGTCGAGCGCATCGGCGGTGTCGAGCGCGAAATTCTCGTTTCGCTCGATCCCGACCGGTTGCAGGCGGCGGGACTCACCGCCGTCAATGTCAGCCAGATCCTTCGCGGCACCAATGTCGACCTCGCCGGCGGCCGTGCTGAAATCGGCAAGAACGACCAGGCGATTCGCACGCTGGCAGGCGCCAAGACGCTGAACGATCTCGCCGGCACGATGATCCCGCTGTTCGGCGGCGGCGAAGTCCGGCTCGACGACCTCGGCACCGTCACCGACACCATTGCCGATCGCCGGACCTTTGCCCGCTTCAACGGCGAACCGGTGGTGGCGCTCGGCATCAAGCGCTCCAAGGGCGCCAGCGACGTGGTGGTGGCCGAGGCCGTGCAGAAGCGCATCGATGCGTTGAAGGTTGCCCATCCCGACGTCGACCTGAAGCTGATCGACACCTCGGTCAACTTCACCAAGGGCAATTACGATGCGGCGATCTCGACCTTGTTCGAAGGCGCGATCCTCGCGGTGATCGTCGTGCTGCTGTTCCTGCGCGATATCAGAGCCACCATCATCGCCGCGATTTCGCTGCCGCTGTCGATCTTCCCGGCGTTCTGGGCAATGGACCTGCTCGGCTTCTCGCTGAACCTCGTCTCCTTCCTCGCCATTACGCTGTCGACGGGCATTCTGGTCGACGACGCCATCGTTGAAATCGAGAACATCGTCCGCCACATGCGCATGGGCAAATCGCCCTATCGCGCCGCGCTGGAGGCCGCCGACGAAATCGGTCTCGCGGTGATCGCGATTTCGCTGACGATTATTGCGATTTTTGCTCCCGCCAGCTTCATGTCCGGTATCGCCGGGCAGTTCTTCAAGCAGTTCGGCATCACCGTGTCGGTGCAGGTGTTCTTCTCGCTGCTCGCCGCGCGCTTCGTCACGCCGGTGCTCGCCGCTTACTTCCTGAAGGATCACCCGCACGAAGACCCGCCGCCCGGGCGCATCCTGCAGACCTACTCCAAAATCGTGACCTGGTCGGTGAAGCACTACTTCATCACGGTGTTGATCGGCTTCGGCGTCTTCGCTGCTTCGATCTGGAGCATCACGCTGCTGCCGCAAGGCTTTCTGCCCGCGCAGGACACCGCGCGCTCGCTGCTGGCAATGGAGTTGCCGCCGGGCTCGCAGCTCGCCTACACCGAAAAGGTCACTGAAGAAATTGTCGCCCGTCTGCGCAAGCGTCCCGAGGTGAAGAGCATCTTCGTCGATGGCGGCCGCGTACCGCCGGGGACGCAGGAAGTCCGCCGCGCCGCGCTGATCATCAACTACACGCCGAAGGCCGATCGCAATATTACGCAGCGGCAGCTCGAACTCGAGATCGGCCAGGAGCTGGAAAACGTTCCTGATATCCGCTTCTGGTTCCTCGACGAAAACGGCCTGCGAGCGATTTCGCTGGTCGTGACCGGCACCGACAGCAACATCGTCAACAACGTCGCCAGCGAGCTGGCGACGCAGATGAAGCGGATCCCGATCATCGCCAACGTGATCTCGGAAACCGCGCTCGACCGCCCCGAGCTTCGCATCCGGCCGCGCGCCGAACTGGCGGCACGTCTTGGCGTTTCGACGGAGAGCCTGTCGCAGACGATTCGCGTCGCCACCATTGGCGACGTCGGTCCGGCATTGGCGAAGTTCGATGCCGGCGACCGTCAGGTGCCGATCCGGGTCCAGCTCGAGGACAGTGCGCGCAGCGACCTGCAGATGCTGCAGCAATTGCGGGTGCCGCTCGGCCAGCGCGGCGAACGCGGCGGCGTGCCGCTGTCTGTCGTCGCCGACATCCAGCTCGATCAGGGCCCGACCAGCATCAACCGCTATGACCGCGAACGACAGGCGACCGTCGCCGCCGACCTCGTCGGCACCGCAGCCCTCGGCGACGCCACCAAGTTGATCTACGATCTTCCGGTCATGAAGAGCCTGCCGAAGGGTGTGAGGGTCAGCCCGTCGGGCGACGCCGAAAGCCTCAACGAATTGTCGGAAGGCTTTGCGACTGCGATCACCGCCGGCCTGATGATGGTCTACGCGGTGCTGGTGCTGTTGTTCGGCACCTTCCTGCAACCGATCACCATCCTGTTTTCGCTGCCGCTGTCGATCGGCGGCGCGATCGCGGCATTGCTGCTGACCGGGAAGCAGCTCACGACGCCGGTTTGGATCGGCATCCTGATGCTGATGGGCATCGTCACCAAGAACGCCATCATGCTGGTCGAGTTCGCCAGTGCGGCGATCCGCGAGGGCAGGAAGCGCGAAGACGCCATGATCGACGCCGGCATGAAGCGCGCGCGCCCGATCGTAATGACGACGATTGCGATGGCGGCGGGCATGATGCCGTCAGCGCTGGCGTTCGGCGCCGGCGGCGAATTCCGCTCGCCGATGGCGCTCGCGGTGATCGGCGGCCTGATCTTCTCCACCATCCTGTCGCTGGTGTTCGTGCCCGCGATGTTCATGGTGATGGACGATTTCGGCGCCCTGTGCTGGCGCCTCGGCAAGAAGCTGATCGTGTCCAGCGCGGAGACCGAGTCTGGTGACCACGGGCCGGATCATCACGGCAAGCCGCCGGCCAAGGGCCCGCCCGCGATGTCGCCTGCGGCGGAGTAGGTAAAGTGGATCGTGCGAGCCGCTGAAGACCGGCCCGTGTTCGTTACCTGTTGGGTACGCGCAGAATTGCCCACCCTGCACTATGAGAAGTGGCCTGAGCTGAGCGGCTACTTTACTCGTTCCTCGCCACCGCCGTCAGCTTGGTCATGTTCTGCAGCAAAATCCGTCCGCGCTGCAGGTCCAGGATGCCGTCCTTGCGCCAGAGCTGCAGTTGCCGGTTGACGCTTTCGCGGGCGGCGCCGACGAAGACGCCGAGTTGTTCCTGCGAGATGTGCACTTCGGAACCGAAATCGGAAGCGAGCGCACAGAGCCTCCGCGCCAGCCGGACCGGCAGCGGCTGCAGCACGGATTCTTCCATTCGTTCGCTCTGCCAGCGGATGCGCTGGCACAAGAGCATGATGATCTTGATCGCGACCTTGGGCTCGCGCTCCAGGAAGGCGAGGAAATCCTCGCGGCGCAGCACGAACAGTTCCGACGGCTCGCCGGCGGTGGCGTCCGCGGTGCGGCTCTGACCGTCGAGCACGGCGACTTCGCCGAAGAGATCGCCGGAGCCCATGAAGTTCAACGTCAGGCGGCTGCCGTCGGAGGCGCCGGTTTCGATCCGGATCTGGCCGCGGCGGACGCCGTACAGGGCGTCGCCGGGATCGCCCTTCTGGAACAACATTTCGCCGATGTCGAGCTGCTGGGTGTGGCAAAGGCCGGAGATACGCTGCAATTCGTCGGCACCCAAATCCGCAAACATCGGGTTCATTTTCAAAATGACCGCAAATTCGGCCTGTTTAGTCATTGTATCGCCTTCCCGATCGGCTCCACCGCCCCCGAACGCCGTTAGCAGGATTCCCCTGCCCACGAGTGTGTCATAAGTCACATAACTTTGCAGTAGCCCGGGATTATTTTTGGCCGCATTGGGCGCTATCCCTTTCCGGGATAAGCTCGCCCGACCGGTTGCGACGGCGTGTCGAGCCACCGAAATAAGAGCCGTTTGCGCGGTCTGGAATGTCGATATGAGAGCACTGAAAATTGCCGGCGCCATTATTGTCGCCGTGATCGTCGTCATCGCGCTGCTGCTGGTGATCGGCATCCCCTCGGGCTACCTGAAGGCCGAGATCCAGGAGCGGATCGAGCGCGAGACCGGCTACAAGCTCGCCATCAATGGCGGTGCCAAGATCGGCCTGTGGCCACAGCTCAACATCCGGCTGAACGATGTCACGCTGCAGGATCCCAGGGATCGCGACATCAACCATCGTTTCACGGCGTCAAGCATCGAGGCTGACGTGACGCTGGCGAGCCTGTGGGCCGGCCGGCCGCAGATCACCGAACTCGTCATCATTCGCCCGGTGGTGAATTTGCCCCTGAAGCGCGAGCGCGTGAGGGAGGCCAATCCTCCCTCGAAGCCCGCCGGCGGCAAAACGACGGACGCCTTTTCGATCGAGCATGTCAGCGTCACCGGCGGCACCATCGTGTTCTCCAACTTGCGCGACCGCGTCGAGAACAGGATCGAGACCGTCAACGCCGACATCACGATTGATGCCGACCGCAAGGTCACGCTGACCGGCAGTGCGCGCAGCGGCGGCCATCCGCTGAAAGTCGAAGCCAAAGCGGCGCTGCCCGCCGCCCCCGTCGAACGGCAGAACATCCCGACCGAGATCAAGATCGATGCGCCGGGCCTGCTGCACGCGCAGCTCACGGCCAAGGCCGAAGCCCGGCTCAACGGCTCGGTCGTGATGATCAACGGCGTCACCGGCACCCTCGGCGACGGCGCGTTCAACGGCTGGGCCTCGGTCGATCTGTCGAGCAAGCCGCTGGTCAAGCTCGACCTCGATTTCCAGAAGCTCACGGTCGCGATGTCGCGCAGCACCGATTCTTCCTCAGGCCAGCCCTGGAGCAACGCGACGATCGACGTCAATGGCCTCAACTACGTCGACCTGCAGGCGCGCATTTCCGCGGCCGAACTCAAGATCGGCGACGCGCGCTTCACCCCCGCCGCAATCGACGCCACGCTCGCAAGCGGCGTCCTGAAGGCGCAGGTTTCCAACCTTGGCGCCTATGACGGCAACGCCAATGGCGACCTGACCGTCGACGTCTCCACCGCCAATCCCACTTATGCGATGCGGGCCGACCTCACCGGCGTGCGCGCGCTGCCGCTGCTGCACGGCCTTGCCGATTTCGACAGGATCGACGGCAGGATGCAGGCGAAGATCAGCGTGCGCTCCAACGGCACTAGCCAGCGCGCGATCATGTCGAACATGGCGGGCACTGCCTTCGTCGTGTTCCAGGACGGCGCCATCAAGGGGCTCAATGTCGCCCAGATGATCCGCTCGCTGACGGCGAACACCTTGTCCGGGTGGCAGGCGAGCGATGAGAAGGCGACGGATCTTTCGCAATTGTCGGCGTCGTTCAAAATCGACAAGGGGCAGGCGCAGACCACCGATCTCAACCTCGTCGGCCCGCTGGTGAAGATGACCGGCGTCGGCACCATCGATCTCGGCACCAAGCAGATCGGCTTCCGTGTCGAGCCGAAACTCGTGATGACCACCGAAGGCCAGGGCCGCACCAGCGATCCGGTCGGGCTCGGCATTCCCGTGATGATCGAGGGCCCGTGGGGGAGCCCACGGATTTATCCGGAGATGCAGGGCATTCTCGACAATCCGGAGGGGGCCTATGCCAAGCTGAGGGAAATGGGCAAGGGCCTGTTCGGACCGAATGGTGCCGGGCTTGGCGCTGCGATCGGCAACCTGCTCGGCGGCGGACAACAAGGTGCGGCCGGCGGTCAGGGCACAGCGCCCGGCACCGGCCAGACGGGCGGCAAGCCGAACGATCCGCTCGGCGGCCAGCTTGGCGAGACCATCGGCAACCTCATTCAGGGATTGGGTGGATTGGGGCAGAATCAGCCGCAAGGCGGCGCGCGGCCGGGCGGTCAACGGAGCCTGGCGCCGACCTCGCCCGCCGAGGCGCCGACGCAGGCCGCGCCGGCCGAGCCTCCGCCCCCAGCAGCGCCGAGCGATACGACCGCGCAGCAGGACAGCCAGCCGATGAACGAGGTGTTGCGGCAGTTGTTCAATCGGTGAGGCCTTAACTCCCTCTCCCCGTCCTTCACGGGGAGAGGGTTGGGGTGAGGGGCTGCCTCCGCGAGTCCCATTGCGGAGGCAGCCCCTCACCCGGCGCTTCGCGCCGACCTCTCCCCGCGATGGGCGGGGCGAGGTTGAGCACCGCCGCCGGCACAACGAATCCACTGCCTAAAATCGGGGCTAACCATGCTGGCGGAGGGCCCGCCGGCCCCCTCAATTCGTGCTAAACAGGCCTCATCCGGGGCCCCCCAATAGCGCCCCGTGGCAAGCGACGAACGGATGCGCATGCTTAAGGGCGTGGCGCACGAGGGTCCGGATGAGCGAGGGCAACGATAGAGCAAGGTTTCTCCGCGAGGGGCTGTTTGCCAAATACGTCGTCGCGCTGGTCGGGCTTGTCGTGTTCGTGCTGGCCGTCAACGGCGCGATGGAAATCTGGATCACCTATCGCGGCATCAAGAGCTCGCTCCACGACGGCATGTCTGACAAGGCGGAGGCGACCGCGAAGCGGATCGCGCAGTCGATCTCCGAGCTGGAGCGGCAGATCTCCTGGGTGACGCGCGCCTCCTCCAATACGCTGGATCTGCGCCGCGCCGACTACACCCAATTGCTGCGGCAGGTGCCGCAGGTCAGCCAGCTCTCGCTGCTTGGCAGCAACGGCCGCGAGCAGCTTCGCCTGACGCGGCAGACCGTCACGCTCGGCAGCAACGCCGATTTCTCCCGCGATGTCCGCTTCACCGAAACCGTTTCGCGCGGCACCAGCTTTGCGCCGGCCTATTTGCGCGACCAGCAGCCGTTCATGTCGATCTCGCTGTCGCATGCCGACGGCAGCATCACGGTCGCCGAAATCGATCTCGATTTCCTCTCCGAATTTTTGATCGACGCCCAGGTCGGCAAGGTGGCGTATGCCTATGTCACTGACGCCAAGGGCGAGGTGCTGGCCAGGTCCTCGAACGGGCCCGAGGTCGGCAAGATCCTGTCGGCGCTGCCGCAGGTCGCAGCCGTCAGCAAGCCCGGCGGCGTCGCGCCGGCGTCGGGGCTAGATGCCAATGGCGATGCCGTGCTGACGACCTCAAGCCTGGTGCCGAAACTCGGCTGGCGCGTGTTCTTCGAACAGCCGACAGCGCAGGCGCTGACGCCGATCCGCGATCAATTGGTGCGGATCGCGCTTTTGATCGCGCTTGGCCTCGTGGTCGCGATCATCGCTGGCACCATCATGGCGCGGCGCCTGCTGGTGCCGATCACCGCGCTGCAGGCCGGCGCGCGGCGGCTCGGCGCCGGCGATTTTGGCCACCGCATCGATGTGAAGACGTCCGACGAATTGGAGGAGCTGGCCAACCAGTTCAACGGCATGGCCGGGCAGCTCGCCGAGACCTATTCGAACCTCGAAGCCAAGGTGAACGAGCGGACGCGGGACCTGGCGCAATCGATCAACGAGCTCAAGGTGCTCGAGGAGGTCGGCCGCGCGGTCGCCTCTTCGCTCGATCTCAACGCGGTGCTGCCTACGGTCGCCGCGCGCGCGCTCGAGATTACGCATGCCGATGCCGTGCTGATTTACGGTTATGACGCCGGCAATCACCAGTTCAGCCTGACCGAAGCCATCGGCATCGACAAGGCTGCCGAAGGCCGCCATCGCGCCATCGACGCCGACCATTCGCCGCTCGGCGAAGCCGCAACCAGCGGCGAGCCGATCGCGATCCCGCGGCTTGGCGCAACGCCCGAACATCCCTTGCGCGATGTCGCGATGGAAGCCGGCTTCCACTCGGTGCTGGTGGTGCCGCTGGTCGACCAGACCGGCATCTTGGGATCGCTGGTGGTGCTGCGGCGGAACGAGGGCGAGTTCTCCGCCAACCTGATCGGCCTGATGAAGACCTTTGCGCACCAGGCCGTGCTAGCGATGCGCAATGCGCGCCTCTTCACCGAAGTGGACCACAAGAGCCGCGAGTTGCTCGCCGCCAACGACATCGTGCGCGAACAGGCGAGCAAGCTGCAGGAGCAGACCGACCAGCTCCGCGACTGGAATCGCTCGCTGGAGGAGCGGGTGGAGACGCAGCTCGGCGAGATCGAGCGCATCCGGCGGCTGGAGCGTTTCCTGGCGCCGCAGGTGGCGCAGCTTATCGCTTCCTCCGACGGCCATGAGGGCCTGCTCGACAGCCACCGCCGCGAGGTGACGGTGGTGTTCTGCGATTTGCGCGGCTTCACCGCGTTCACCGAGACCACCGAGCCGGAAGAGGCGATGAACGTGCTACGCGAGTATCACGCAGCGCTCGGCGAACTGATCTTCAAGTATGAGGGCACGCTCGACCGCTATGCCGGCGACGGCGTGATGATCCTGTTCAACGCACCGATCCAGTTCGAAGACCACACCGCGCGCGCGGTGCGGATGGCAGTGGAGATGCGCGACACCATCGGCAGCCTGACCGAGAAGTGGCGCAACCGCGGCCACAATCTCGGCTTCGGCATCGGCATCGCACTCGGCTACGCTACGCTCGGCCAGATCGGTTTTGAGCAGCGCCTGGAATACGCCGCGATCGGCAGCGTGACCAACCTCGCCTCGCGCCTCTGCGACGAGGCCAAGGCCAACCAGATCGTGGTGAGCCGGCGCGTCTATGGCATGGTGGAACCGTGGGTCGAGGGCCGGCCGATCGATGATTTGAATTTGAAGGGATTCAATCATCCGATTTTGGCAGCCGAGATCACCGCCTGGCGCGAGTCGGTCGACAATGTGGTCGATGCCGCCGCAGCGGCGGCGCGGATGAAGAAGAAGTCGTAATGAGCGGGTTGCTTACCCTCCCCTGGAGGGGTCCGAGACGAGCGAAGCTCGCTCGTGGGTCGGTTCGCATGGAGCGAAGCGAAGTGCGAAACGGGGTGGGGTGATCTCTCCACTCGGGCACCGTCGGATGTGGAGAGACCGTCACCCCACCCCGCCGAGCATCTCGCGATGCTCGTCGACCCTCCCCCTCCAGGGGAGGGTGAAGCTAGCGCCTGATTCAATTTTCAAATAGCCACACACCAAATCCTCCCGCAGCGCCGTTGCGCCCGAGGATTTGCTTCATTCACCGCCCCATGAAAATCAGAGGGCGCCGGGAACGACCGGGTGCTAGCAACCGTTGCGGCCGTCTGATAACAAGCCACGTGGACGCACGCGCCTGTCAGTGCCAACTGGGCTGCTGCATTCGCGCGCGGGTCTGCGCCAATTCTTCGAGGCTGCTGTCGATCTGCGTGCGGTACATGCCGAGATCCTCGAGATGGCGATCGTCGAGCTTGCGCAGGGCCTCGCGCATGGCGTGCCGTTCGTGGCGCGCAATGACCGCTGCGAGGAGGCTGTTGACGAGACGGCGCAGGCGCGCGAGCCAAACCGCAATTCGCCAGGCAAATGGCCTGGTGACGGAGGTCGGAATGGTGGTCAGCATAGTCATGGCTATTTTCTTTCAAACAGTAGCCGGAACCCGGTGAGCTTGCCGGGCATCCTTTCTATCGAAGGCCTGCTGCCAGCATGGTGTCAGCAGGCTTCGGTACGTACGCCCGAAGGCGCGAGGAGCACCGACCTCGCGGCAGCGAGGGCAGCGTCAACATGCCCGTTACGACCGGCCAAGACTTTCAGACCGCTCTGATTTACCGTCCAGACTCTCTTGAGATATCGCCGCGAAGCTATCGCAGACCGGCGCGCCGAAACCCTTCCAGATAATGCGCCTTGTCAGCCTCGTGCTCGAACGGCAGTCCGCTGGCCAGCCAGGCGAGCGAGAAGTTGGGTTGGGCGCCGAGGAGGCCCTCGACGGCCGCTTTGGCGACGTCAGTGTCGCCGGCCATGCCGAGGGAGGCCGTCAGCACGCGGTGGGCGCCGACGAAGTCGGCGCGCTGCCGTAGCGCTTCACGCGACAGGCGGATCGCCTCTGCGTAATTTTTGCCGACATATTGGCAATAGGCGGCGACGCCGCAATAGATCGCGGCAAAGGGATCGCGGGGTGAGAGTTTCAGCGCCTCGCGCGCCGCGCGATCACCGTCTTCCCAGCGCCCGCGATAGGACAACGCAACGCCATAGATGCCGCGTGCGGGAGAAAAATTCGGATTAAGCCGCAGCGCCAGCTCGAATTCGGCGATGCAATCATCGAAGCGACGGTTGAACAGATAGACGCTGGCCAGCGCATAATGCGCCCACGCGTCCTCGCTGTCGGCCCGGATCGCCGCCAGTGCCGCGCGCTCCGCCGTTGGTACGGCCTTGGACATTTCCTGCCAGCCCATATGGGCGCCGAACGTATGGCAGGCAGCCAGCAGGCTGAGCGCCTGGCCGTATGAAGGATCGACACTGATCGCCTTTTCCAAGAGCGCCTGCGCGACCAGATTGTCCTGCCGCGTCACGCGCCAATAATGCGATAGCGCCCGCATCACCAGATCCCAGGCATCCATGTTGTCAGGCGCCTTGCGCCGGGCCCGGAAATCCTCGGCAGCGTAGAGTTGCGGCTCGATCGCCGCGACGACTGCCTGCGTGATTTCGTCCTGCACGGCGAACACGTCGGCAAGATTGCGGTCGTAGCGCTCCGCCCAGAGGTGACTGCCGCTCGCCACGTCGACGAGCTGGGCCGTGATGCGCACATGGTCGCCGTCCTTGCGCACGCTGCCTTCGACGACATAGCCGACGCCGAGCTCCTCGCCGATCTGCTGGTGGTGGACGGATTTCCCCCGGTAGATGAACGAGGAATTCCGCGCGATCACATAGAACCAGCGCAGCTTCGACAGCGCGGTGATGATGTCCTCGCTGATGCCTTCCGAAAAATACTCCTGCTCCGGCTCGCCAGAGAGGTTGGCAAACGGCAGCACTGCAATCGCGGTGCGATCGAGCGCCGGGAGGGGCGGGTGCAGCGGTTCGCCAGTGAGGTCGAGCGGCTGGGGCGCAGCAGCACGCCCTTCGCGGCCGTTCGCGGCTTTCGGCTGCACGTCGCCGACGAAACGAAAACCTTTTCGCGCGAGCGTGCGGATCATGATTTGATCCTTGCCGCTGTCGCCGACCGCCCTGCGCGCGGCGTTGATCCGGCTCGTCAGCGTGGATTCGGAGATGATGCGGCCGTCCCACACCTTCTCGATCAGATCGTCCTTGGTGACGACGCGGTCGCGGTTTTCGATCAGATGAACCAATAGATCGAACACCTGCGGCTCGACCGCTACGCTCTGGCCGCCGCGCGTCAGCTCGCGAAGGTCGACATCGAGGACATGGTTGGAAAAGTGAAATTGCACGGCTTCATCCCGGTTAAATCGTCATAAGTCATTTCGGATCGGCACGTAAATTTCAGGTCACTTTGGTCCCGCACTTCTTGTTTGAGCATGATCTCGGGGCAAACGCTCCGCGTTTGTCCCGAGGGAAGCCGGTATCCACTTTTCCGGATCATGCTCCCGGAAGAGGTAGAGCGAATTTCCCGGCGGGACCCTGTGAAAAATCTCACAGAAAGAGGCATCTCACTGAAAAATCAGGGTCCCCTCAAGGCAAAATCAGCCCCGCATCACAGCCTTTAGGTCCGCCCAAGGCCATGTTTGGTTCATCGCGGCCCCTTCCGTGGCCGCAGCATCCCAAAAGGAGACATCGATGGCCGCCCAGAGCGCGATCGCAGCGACCCAAACCCAGGCCGATTCTGCCCAAGCCGATTCCGCCCAACCTGCCCCCGACCTTGCAGCCCTCAAGACGCGCCAACAAGCCGCATGGTCGTCTGGCAATTACGCCATTGTCGGCTCGACGCTGCAGATCGTCGGCGAAGAACTCTGCGAGGCGCTCGATCTCAAGGCCGGCTCAAAGGTGCTCGATGTCGCCGCCGGCAATGGCATGGCGAGCCTCGCTGCGGCTCGGCGGTGGTGCGACGTCACCTCGACCGACTATGTGCCGGCGTTGCTGGAGCGCGGTCGGGCACGCGCCGCGGCGGAAGGCATGTCAATCGAATTCAGGGAAGCTGACGCGGAAAACCTGCCGTTCGATGATAACAGTTTTGACACGGTGCTCTCCACCTTCGGCGTCATGTTCACACCGAACCAGGACCGTGCGGCCGCCGAGCTGATGCGGGTCTGCAAGCCCAAGGGCCGGATCGGCCTGGCGAACTGGACGCCGGACGGCTTTATCGGACAGGTCTTCAGGACGCTCGGCAAATATCTGCCGCCGCCCACTGGGGTCAAATCGCCCGCGCAGTGGGGAACGAGCGCGCGGCTGACCGAAATGTTCGACGCGGACGCGCGCTCGATCAGAGCGGAATCGCGCCTGTTCAGGTTTCGCTATCGCTCGCCGGCGCACTTCCTCGACGTGTTCAAGACGTATTACGGCCCGGTGCTGAAAGCGTTCGCAGCCCTCGATCCGGCGAAACAGGAAGAACTGCATAACGACCTGCATGCCCTGATCGTTCGCATGAACCGCTCCGGCGACGGCACGATGGTTGTGCCCAGCGAATATCTCGAGGTCGTCATCACCAAGCAGTGAAACCGAGCGGGATGACGTTTCTCCGAATCGTCATCCCGCTCTGGCTCGTTGATTTGAGCATGATTTGCGCGCAAACGCGTTCCACGTTTGCCGCGAGAGAAAGCCGGTGTCCACTTTTCCGGATCGTCAGGAGCATTTCGATGACCAATGTGATTGAAATCTCGCGCGCATATCGCGAAAAGGCTTGCGTCGTGGCGCTGCATTGCTCGCTGGGCTCAGGCCGCCAATGGAAGACGCTCGCCGATGAACTCGGGCGCGAGCATCCATTCTTCGCCCCTGACATCGCGGGTTATGGCGCCAATAGCGGCTGTGCGGCGGATCTGCCGCTGACGCTCGCGGAGGAAGTTCGATACCTGAGCGGCCTGCTCAACGATGCGGACGGCCCCATCCATCTCGTCGGCCATTCCTACGGCGGCGCGATTGCGTTCAAGATCGCGACCTGCTCCCCGTTCGCGCATCGCCTGCGCAGCCTGACGCTGATCGAGCCGGTGCTGCCGACACTGCTGTGCGAGAGTGACGCGGACCGGCGGCTGCACGCGCGTTTCGCAGAGGTCGCGCGTGAGGTTTCCGAGGACCTCTGGAATGGATCGGCGCTGGACGCGATCGACAAGTTCGTTGAGTTCTGGAACGGGTCCGGTCCGCAGGATCCGCTACCGGCCAGCGCGCGCCTGCGCATGATCGAGCGTGCCGACAAGCTTGCGTTCGATTTCACGGCGGCGTTCGCCGAACAGAATGTCGCCACCGCGGCGGCCTCGCTTCGCGTGCCGACGCTATTGTTTTCGGGAGGGCTGTCGCCCTATCTCACCCAACGCATCGTGCAGCGGCTCGGCGCGATCATGGACTGCGCCGAGATCCGGCATTTGCCGGCCGCCGGCCATATGCTCCCGCTGACGCACGCGTCATCCGTCAATCCCGCGATCGCGAGGCATATCGCCCGCGCGGACGAACTGGCCGGCGTTCCGCTGGCGCTCGAAACGGCGCCGTCGGAGGCCGCAGCCGGGCGGAGGGATGACATTCTTGGCGCTTGGCTCTCCCGCCGGCCTTCTGGTATCGGTTAAGGCCGAAACCGGGAACGAAACGCAGATGACCATCTTCCACGCGCGCGGCCTTTCACTGACGCTGGCCCCCCTGATTGCCGCAGGCTTGATCTGCCTTTCCTCCTCCCTCGCCGCCGCCGACGACCCCGACCCCGCCGCACCCAAGGGCGCTGCGGTCACGGTGCTCAAGGCGGCGAAATCCTGTTTTGCCAATATCGTCGAGGTGTCCGGCACCATCATTGCGCGCGAGGAGACGCAGGTGCGGCCCGAGCGGATGGGGCTGAAGGTGGCCGAGGTGATGGTGGATGCGGGCGACAGCGTCACCGCAGGGCAGGTGCTGGCGCGGCTGAATTTGCCGGAGGGCGGGCAAATCACGGTGCAGGCGCCGGTGGCGGGCGTGATCTCGGCCTCGACGGCGTCCGTCGGCGCGATGGCGGGGGCCAAGGGCGAAGCGCTGTTCTCGATCATCGCGCGCGGCGAGTTCGACCTGGTCGGCATGGTGCCGACGCGCGATATCGCCAAACTGCAGGTGAACCAGACCGCGCGGATCAAGGTGATCGGCGCCGGCGAGGTCGACGGACGGGTGCGGCGGCTGTCGACCACGGTGGAGCCGAACAGCCAGCTCGCGCAGGTGTTCGTCGGCGTCACTACTCCCCGGCGGCTGCTGGTCAATTCAAGTGGCCGCGCGCAGATCAGGACCGGGCAGAGCTGCGGCGTCGCCGTGCCGCTGACCGCGATCCTCTACGGCACCGCCGGCACCGTGGTGCAGGTGGTGCGGCGCGCCCGCGTCGAAACACGGCGGGTGGAAACCGGGCTGATGTCGGCCGGCCAGGTCGAGATCACCTCGGGCCTGCAGGAAGGCGACATCGTGGTGGCGCGCGCCGGCGCGCTCTTGCGCGAGGGCGATCCGGTGCGGGCGGTGACGGCGAGCGCCGACGCGAAGTAGACGGGCGGGCAAACTGTTGCCGTCGCCCCTGCGAACGCAGGGGCCCATAACCACCTTACATTGTTGAAGCAAAGCCGTCTCGCCGTGTGCCATTTGCGCGGGCCGCGGCGTATGGGTCCCTGCGTTCGCAGGGACGACGTGTTGAGAGATAACGGTTGGGTCCGCCTTACCCGCCCAGCCGCACGTCTTCCAGCAAGGACGACGACACCTGCGGCACCTGCTCGCCGTCGGAGGCGCGGGAGATGGAGATGCGGGTCTTGTTGAAGGCGCTGGCGACGCCGGACTGCGAATTCAAATTGTTGAGCAGTTCGGTGACCAGCACGCTGTACTGGCCCTTGCCGTCGTCGGCCACCTTGCCCGGCGTGGCCGAGGTCAGGATCAGCGCGTTCTCCGGCGTGGAGATCGGGGCCAGCCCATGTGAATAGGAACGGAAGCGGCGCTCGTACGGATTGCGGCGGGAGGCGTCGACGACGACGAGCTTGGCGCTGGCGCCCTTCTCGGTCATCGTATCAAGCACCTGCTCGATGCTCACGCCGTCGCGGCGCACATCAGCTTCCTTCCAGATCGCGGCGTCGACCGGGATCATAAAGCTCTCGCGGCCGACCTGGACGCCATAGCCGCCGAAGAACAGCATCGCCACCGTGTCCGGCTTGATCTTGTCTTTCAGGCGGGCGACGGCGCGGGCCATGTCGTCCTTGGTGGCGTCTTCGACCACGTCGACATCAAAACCCTTGGCTCGCAAGGCAGCCGTGAGGCCCCGGGCATCATTGATCGGCTGGGACAAAGGCGCCGCGGCATCCGGATAATGGCCGTTGCCAATCACCAGGGCGACGCGGTTGGACGTGCCGATCGCGCCGGTCTGCTCGGTGCCGATCGCCTTGGCGGCGTCGAGCGAACGCTTGTTCAGCGCGGCATGGGCGCCGATCGCCAGCGATACCAGGCCCACAAAAGCAACGGCAATGGTGACGGTGCGGCGGGAAATGCAGAGCTGACCAAGGTTCATCGCGTTTCCATTCCCAAGTTTGTCCATAGCGCCAAGCAAGACCGCGCCAGTTAGTCGCGTGCGGACCGTTCAGGTTTGATGGGGTTGCCGGGTGTGTGCCGTCTAATTGCGCTCAATTTGCGGCACCGCAACAACGGTCTTTTAGCCTGTCGGGCCCTCCCGGACAACCTCATTCGATGCATGGAACCAATTGCGGCCGACTATAAGAGGAGGGTTAACACCAGTTAAGTGACCCATATCACATTGTGTTCCCTTCCGGATTTGGTTAGTTCTCAAGGGCTTGCAGGCCCATCCGGCCGGCGGTGGCTGCGTGGACTCCCCATCGAGCCCGTAACAGAAGCCCCGGGACTACCGGGGTTTTACGGATCGTGCTCAACGTGGCCCTTCCTTCACCGTTCCGGCGGAAAGAAACTGCATGGGCTTTTCTACCATCGCCGGCGCCGCATTTCGGGCGCTGACCGCGCGGAAAGACGGCCCGTCGCTCTACGACGTCTGCGACCCCGTGCTGCTGAAATACCGCGGCGGCGACCCCCATCTGGGAAAATTCTATCGCACGGCGCTGGGCAACCCGGCGCTGCGGCCGCTGTTGCGGCGGACCGGGCACCCGGCCTTGCGCGACCAGAAGCGGCTCGGCGCCTTGCAGGAGGCGCTGCGAAGGGCCCGCGACGATGCCGAGCCGGACTGGGCCGCGGTGGGACAGCCGATCGCCGAGCTGATGGCCGATATTAATGTCCGCCACCCCGCCCCCGGGCCGGTGGCGGCACTGGGCCGGGTGCCCGATCGAAGCGAGATCGACCGGGTGATCCGCCGCTGCGGCGCGCATCTGCTCGGCTCATTCGCCAAAAACGGCTTCATCCCGACCTATGCCGCCTTCAACCTGATCGGCGACGCCGACATGGGCGGGCGCGAGATGCTGATGGCGCTGACCGGGCTGAACTCGCGCGGCTACAAGAACTCGACGCTCTTGTTCAGCCTGGCGCGGATCTTCATCGCGCATTCGCCGGCGCGCGCGCTGATCAACCCGCCCTGGCGAGGGATTGCCGAGCCGATGTGGCAGCCGATGCAGATCCGCCACCGCTCGGCCTATTACGACGCCTTCTTCACCGAGGCGCTGCTCAGTTACGTCGAGACCGGGCTGGCATCTTCGGACGAGGCCGCGGCCTCAAGGCGCGCGATTTCGGAGATGGTCGATTTCTGTCTCAAGACCTCAGCCGAGGAAGTGCCCGCGCATGACGGCACCACCGTGAACGTGATCACGGCCCTGGCGCCGCTGCCGCATCCGCGCTTTTCAAAATTCTTCTCGCAGATCAAGCAGGATTTGGGCTTCGGCATCTACGTGCCGGACTGCGACACCACGGCGTGCTCGTTCTCGGCCGCCACACAGGCCGGCTGCACCGATCCGATCCTCGACCAGCCGTTGCTCGACTTCTACCGCGGCTACCAGGTGCGCGAGGGCGCCAACGAGCCGCGCGTCACCGTGCCCTTGAACGACAATATCGACTACGAGGGCGGCGTCGTCACCTGGATCGACAATCTCGCGGGCGACCGGCCTTATGGCAACGACCTCGATCCGACACTCAACCTCGATATTCTCGAAGTAAGTTTCCGCAACCTTTCACGCTGGAAGATTCTGGAGACGCCGCAGCGGCTGGAGACGGTGCATCGCATCCTGGGCTTCCAGCGGCGGCTCGCCGAAAGCGGCGCGTTCAAGAATCCTCGCTCGCACATCTATTACCTGCCGGAACTCTACTCCGCCTATTTCGGCCGCTGCCATGCTGCGTTCATGGCATTGCCCGAGCCGGCGCGGCAGGCGATCGATCCGGACGGCACGTTCGCGTTGATCCGCGAGAAGGTGCTGGCCTATGTCGAGGGTGAACTGATCGCGCGCGAGATGAACCCGTTCGACGCCGCGCTGGCGCTGATGGCGCTTGCGCATCTCGGCGCCGACGTCTCGACATTCGCGCCGGCGCTGCACTGCATCGTCACAAGTCTTGGCGAGGGCGGCCGGCACGGGCCGTACCGGGCGTACGAGTGGAACAAGATGAAGACGCCGACGCGGATTCTGGTCGGCGGGCCGGAAGTGACGTCGGCGTTCGTGCTGATGGGGCTGGCGTTGGCGCGGAGGGCGATGGCGAGTAGCGAATAGCGAGTGGCGAGTGGCGATTCGATCTTTTCCATTCGCCATTCGCTACTCGCCATTCGCCCATCAATGACGGGAAGTTGAAAGCAGTGCGACACCCCTGCTCTGGCAAGACGGCTCCATTGTCCGCACAATGTCATTTTGCCACCGGGATTGCCGATGAAATTACGGACGTTGCTTTCTGCGTTCCTGCTGCTGTCACTGCCCGTCACCTCACACGCGGCCGACATTACCGGCATTCCAAAAATCCGCGAGGGCGATCAGCTCCAGATCGGCCACACGCGCATTCGCCTCGGCGGCATCGACGCGCCTGCCGTCGATCAGCTCTGCCTCAACACGAGGGCTGAGCGCTGGACCTGCGGCGCCGCCGCGCGCGACGAGCTGATCAAGCGTTTCGGGGCTAGGAGCTGGACCTGTCATGCACGGGCGGTGGCGGATCGCCGCGGCCGCACGGTGGCGCGCTGCGAGGCCGACGGTGAGGACATCCAGAAATGGCTGGTGTCGAACGGCTGGGCGCTGGCGCAGACGCGCCTCTCGCGCGACTACGAGGCAGACGAGAAAGCCGCGCGCGAGGCCAAGGCCGGGATGTGGCAGGGCGCGTTCATCGCGCCGTGGGACTGGCGCATCCGCAACAAGAAAACCGCCGTTCTCGGCGCCGTCCAGCCGCCGGAGAATGCGCGAGCGGTTCTCTTGGCCTCGGCATCCGGACCGGTGGCGCCCTCGCCCGACTGCACCATCAAGGGCAACGTCAATCGCTCCGGCGAGTGCATCTATCACCAGCCGACAAGCCGCTGGTATGCGAAGATCGAAATGAAGATCTCAAAAGGCACGCGCTGGTTCTGCTCGGTCGAGGAGGCCGAAGCCGCCGGTTGTCGCGAGACGCGGCGGTAGTGATGCTCTTCAACCTCTCCCCGCTCTTTGCAGGGCTGTCCGGGGAATGATTCACTATGTCGCGGTGCATGCTCGGCGAGACCGAGGCAAATCGGCCTTTTCTGGTTGTCGAGACACAGAAGGCCGAGCATGCGATTTCGCGATAGCATTTTTGGAAGGCTCCTTGAACCGATCAATCGGCGGCAGTTTCAGACAGTTGTGGATCGTCTGGGCGGGGATGCCTACGACAAGTCATTCAAGAGCTGGGATCATCTGGTGGCGCT
>NZ_AXAU01000052.1 GCF_000472965.1 Bradyrhizobium murdochi
CGGCATCCGCAACTACGTCATTGATCCGGCAAGTCTGCAGGTTGATCGTCGGGTGCGTCGCGCGAAGACTGACCGCGTCGATGTCGAGCGATTGCTCCGATCACTGATGGCGTATCTGCGGGGTGAGCCGAAGGTTTGGAGCGTTGTGCGCGTGCCAAGTGTCGCCGAAGAGGACGACCGTCGGCTCCATCGTGAGCGTGGTCGGTTGATCAACGAACGTATCCAACATGTCAACCGGATCAAGGGACTGCTCGCGATCCATGGCATCTATGAGTACCAACCCCTGCGCCGCGATCGGATGCCGCAGCTGGAACGGTTGCGCACCGCTGATGGTCGGTCGTTGCCGCCGCGGCTCATGGCGGAAATCCTGCGCGAACTGCAGCGGTTGGAGCTTGTCATCGGAATGATCAAAACGATCGAGGCGGAGCGCGATGCCATTGCATCGGCCAAGACTGAGACGGAGCATACGAGCGCAAAGAAGATCCAGGATCTGGCCAAAATTAAGTGCATCGGGCCCGAATTTGCGAACACACTTGTCGGCGAAGTGTTCTACCGCTCATTTGACAATCGCAAACAATTGGCGAGCTATGTCGGTCTGACGCCAGCGCATTTCCAGAGCGGCGCGACGTGCCGTGATCAGGGGATCAGCAAGGCTGGCAACGCCAAGGCTCGCACGGTCATGATTGAGCTCGCCTGGCTGTGGTTGCGGCATCAGCCTGACAACCCCTTGAGTGTCTGGTTCCGCGATCGTGTTGGCAAACTCAAGGGCCGCATCCGGCGGATTACGATCGTCGCCGTCGCACGCAAGCTGCTGATTGCGCTCTGGCGCTATCTCGAGACAGGTCTGGTGCCTGAAGGCGCCGCTCTGAAGGTGTGACGAGATTCACTGAAAGAGGACGAAGGAACATTGCCGATTCCAAGGCGGATGTGTGACCGGTAGCCTAGCCTGGCTGCAATACGCCGCAAAGTAGAATGGTCCCATCCTCCTTGGAGGCCCTGTACCCTCGCACTGTTGCATGAGGGACCTTGGTATGGGCTCGTCCCGACCGGATATAAGTTGATGCGGCGAGCGCCGCATAACGAAAGGGGATCCGCCTTGGGTCAATTGAACAAACGTCATCGGAACGTCAAAACGGGGAAAGAGGATCAACAGAACCGCAGTTACGTTTGCAGCGTAATGGCCACACCAATTGTGGCTCGGCGCGCGCTTTCGCCGTCAACCCCTCGCGCCTTGCGGCGCGACCCTCCGCGCTCCCGGGGGGTGACCGCTCAGCGCGGCCAAGCAAAGGGGGCCTGCCGTGCCATCAATGCAGAACGCGCTCGCACGAGGCCTCTTGAAACGTACGAAGAGAAGAAATGTTGATCGCGAAAAAACCTCTTGACAAGCCAAGCCCTCATATAAGTGCTAGCCGTCAGTTTCTGAATCGTTGGGGAAACAAGCCGCGGGCGACAAACTCACCGACCGGTGAACGGCCGCTGGGCTGTTCACGCTGCAACAGACTAGAGGGCAGGTGTGCGCCGTCGCCCTGGCGGCGATCGCGATCTCGATCGCAAAACCCTCGGGCACCCTCAGCATAGTGCGCGCCTTGTCCATGTCAAATCCACCCATGCCGTGTGCGGCCCACCCTGCGGCCGTTGCCTGGTTGGCAAAGTTGGCCCAGGCGCCGCCGCTGTCGAAGGAATGCGTGCGTGAGAATTGCGATTCGGTCTTGCCGGGTAGGGCGAAGTTCTTCCTCGAGAGCAGATAGATCAGCGCCGCCGCATGTCCAACTCTGGTTGAACTCGATCAAAGGGATAAGAAAGGATTTCGAATTCTGACTGGCCCAGCAAGGCATAGAGAGAGCGCCATGGTTGCGAATTAAACGTCGACGGAGCCCACCGAGCAGCCTCGAAAAAAGTGCTCAAGACTCTTCCGGGATCTGATCCCGGGTGACCCACGCGGCGACCAGCGTCAACGAATATCCGCTCTGCGGGATGGTCTGGTGCACGGATTTTGGAGGACGGGTCTTCAATCGCCATTCGCTTCTCTTTCGTCTTTTTGGATAGCGGCAGAACCGCCTGGTAGTGTACGTCGCGGAGGTGACGCCTCTACCAAATCCGCGTCCTCGGAGATGGTATTCCATGTGCTCGCTGCCCATGATGTCATAAATCCAAACCGGATGGTCGCGTGAGTTCAATCATGGTATTGACGATTTGCTCATCGTGCACGCGCAGAAAACGATGCCGCTCGACCCACCTCAATTGCGCCAATGTATCAGGCCACGCACCTCGTGCCGGCGATCTGCGGATTGGTAGGAATATCGAGTTCGGGAGTCGTTGACCGATAGAAGCACGTGGAACGGCGCGCTGCGTGATCTGGTCGAAAAATTGTCCGCTTGCGCCGAAGCTCCGCACGGCCTCTCGGCGCCTTTCCTGTTTGAAACCTGCAGCGATACCTTTTGCTGGCTCGGAGAAGTTTTCGCCAACCCGTTGATGTTCGCCGCTTTGGCGCAGCAAGCACAAACCTCGTCAGCGCATTCATCAGGATCAGACGGGTAGGCGTCATCGGCAACTCCTGGAGCGAACCGCCCCGTTTGAGGGGGCTCTTTCCTCCTCATCTCAGCAATCGGCGTGCCACTCGAGATCTGATGCGCGCTTTGTTCGACGCGAACGACACGCGTGCCTGCCAACGTCGTTGTTGGAATGGCCATACCGCATTTGTCTGCTTTCCTACATCAGGTCTTCAATCGGACATCTATTGCACAACGAAGATTGAGGAACGTGATGCCGGTCGCTCCTCGTGCCGAGCTTGAACGTTTGCTTGAGGATCCAGGCGGAGAATTTTAGCCAATGGATACCAGAGCACGGTCGCGCGCATTTAGGAGCGCATAGCGAGTTTTGTGCTATCAGCTAGTACAATCGCTCGGCGGCACTCGGCTCGGCATCTATTCAACTAGGGAGCAGGCATCCGGCAGGGCTCGGCGGTACAGCTTCCCCGCAGCCGGGGTGTACGCTGATCGGATCGCCGTATGGTTGGCTAAGAGTGGAAACTAGCGTCGATCCATCAAGTTTGTCCAAGCGCGTACTTGAGGCGTTTTTACGTCGATACATGCAGGAATAGTTCCCTTGGTCGGGCCATAAGAGCCATGGCGCCCGTTATGGGCGAACGAGCAGATCACATTGAAAGGACTTATTGAATATATCAGGGCCAAACAGTCACTGTGACAGGCAAGACGGTTGGCACCGGCGGTACATTGGGGAATCGAGAAGCCACAGAGAAGGGGCGCTCTTTGGTCCGCCGCGTCGCGGACGAATCTATAATCCGGCGTTCCATCGCCGCGCTCGAGCCGCACAATATGGGAGTCAAAAGTGATCGCGGTAACCGATCACGCGGGCGCGCGCTTTATCGCCTGCGCTCTCGATATCCCAGCTGCAATGGAACCGGTGACTGACGCTAAACTCGCTGGCGATCTGCCCTGTCGTATACTTGCTGAAGGTGCGAATGACACCGATCGGACATTGGAAAGGCGTCAGGGGAGATCTTTCTCATCCCGGACATTTTTATGTAATAACTCAGGAGGTGTGGCGGTTAGCTAGGTTGAATCGGTGCAGGACCTTCAGCGCTTATTTTGGAAGGACGAGGGTAATCGGCGGGAGTATCAACTTCTGGATCGTGCCTTCGATCGCGTATTGGCGCGAAGTAAGCGGGACGAGGTATTCGATCGCACCGCCACCATAGCTATCGGCGTAGCGCGAGTGCGCGGTTCAAAAGTGGGCTGTTCCCATAGCCGTTCCGTTTCTGTTGAAAACATCCGGTTCGACGTCATTCCCGGCAGCTAAGACTGACCGAACACGGCGCGCTGGAAAGGTTCAAAGCCTGAGCAATCGCGCCCTCCGTCATCCTGACGCCCCGGTTACGCGCTTGATAGTTCTTGACGATCCGCTGGCAGACCGGATTGTTTGTCAATTCTAATCTGGTATTGATCTTCCAAAACTGGTATTGGCCTCGCCCGAGGGCGGTTCGCCAAAAAGACCTGGCGACGCGTGACATCAACGAATGTTTGTAAGCATGTGCGGCGCGCATCATCAACGGCGAGTCGGGTGGGGTTGCGGCCAACGCCGGCGTGATAATCCGCACGGTCGAAGACGCGCACGGCGCCTTCACCGGCGAGCAATTCAAATTAGCGCTCCGCGAACCCAATATCCGCAATGCACTGCGCTCGCGCCTGGTCTTGGTCGAGAGCACTTCCAACAGCGGCTTCGGTGCGGTGTGGCCGATCGAACCTTTGAAGGGCATTGCCAACGTTGCACGGTCCGCCTGTGTCGTCATGCATATGGACGGTGCGCGGCTAGCCAATGCCAGCCTAATCGGCAGCTTGGCAAACGACTATCCCGCCTACGTGGAGTCGTTCTGGCTCGACCCCACAAATGGCTTGGGTGCGTCGGTCGATGCGAGCGACGCGGGCTCGAAGGAGTTCACCAAGGACCCGTGGCGGCAGAAGCAGATGCTGCGTGGCTCGATCCGCCAGTCCGACGTCATCGCCGCCGCGTTCTGGTCCCTCGACCACAATTGGAACCGTATGCGCGAGATCCACGACAATGCGCGGCGCGTCGCCGAGGACATCGCCAACGTCAAGGAGATCGAGATGCCGTCCGTGGAGACCAATCTCGTCCTCTTCGAGGTGAGGAAGACTGGCTGGACGACGGCGATGCTGATCGAGGCCTAAAAGAAGCGCGGCGTCGAACTCGGTGCCAATACCGCGACCCACATCGGCGCCGTAACCTACCTCGACGTCACTCACGTCGACATCGACAGCGCGCGCGCGCTGATCAACGACGTGCTGGCGGCGTGATTGCGTTTGTCCTGAGCGTAACGAAGGATCTAGCGCTCACTCCACCGACGTTCTGTGGGATCGGCGCGAGGCCCTTCCCGTCGCTCAGGAGGACAGCATGCCTCCCTTGAACGCACCTACCCAAATCGGCCAGCCGATCGCCCGCCACGAGGATCGGCGATTCCTCATAGGATGCGGGCGCTATGCCGGCAACACGGCACCCGCTGACGCGCTTTCAGTGCTGTTCGTGCGCTCGCCGCATGCGCATGCGCGCATCATCCACATCGATAAGGAAGCCGCGTTCACGTCACCGGGAGTCGTGGCGATCTATACCGCCGAGGATACCGCCGCCGATAAACTCGGCCATCTCCCCGCCATCAGCGAGATCGAGGATGCTGACGGCAAGCGCCATCACGAGCCATCGCATCTGCCTATGCCGGTAGGCAGGGTGCGCCACGTCGGCGACATCGTGGCGATGATCCTCGCCGAGACGCTTAACCAGGCGCGCGACGCTGCCGAACTGCTGGCCATCGACTACGAGGAACTGCCCGCGGTCGTAACGGTGGCGCAGGCGCTCGCACCCGACGCGCCGCTGCTGCACGACGAGGTGCCGGGCAACCTGATGTGCCGTTGGAGCAAGGGCGATGCCGCCGCGACCGACGCGGCCATTGCCAGGGCGGCGCATGTGTCCAAGCTCGCCATCCGCTCGCCGCGCCAGATCGTACACTATTTGGAACCGCGCGCGGCCTGGTCGACCTACGACATGGCCCACGACGTCGTCACCCTTACTCTCTCCTCGCAAGGCGTGCACATCCCGCACCGGCTGATGTGCGAGCACGTGCTCGGCCTGCCGAAGGACAAGCTCCGGCTGATCACCGAGGATGTGGGCGGCGGCTTCGGACCGAAGTACCAGATCTATCCCGAAGCAGCGTTGATGGCTTGGGCGACACGCAAGCTCGGCCGAGGTCTGCGCTGGACCTGCGAGCGTTCCGAGCTGGCGGTCGCCGACATCCACTCACGGGATCTCGTCGCCTCGGCCGAGCTCGCACTCGATGCCGGTGGCCGGTTCCTCGCCGTGCGCGTGAAGGCCGAGGCGAATGTCGGCGCCTATGTCGCGATGTTTGCGCCGACCACCCCAACGACCGGCCTTGCCAAAGTGATTTCCGGGCTCTATCGCATCCCGGCGATCCACGTCGACTTCGACTGCGCCTTTACCAACACTGTTCCTGTCGACGCCATGCGCGGCGCCGGCAAGCCGGAAACGCTGTTCCTGTTGGAGCGGCTGGTCGATATCGCCGCGCACGAGACGAGCCGGTCGCCCATCGAATTGCGCCGGCTCAATTTGCTGAACCCTGAAGACATGCCGTATGCGACGGCGAGCGGCTATACCTATGACGCTGCCGATTGTCGGCGGCTGTTTGAGACGGCGCTCGAGGCCGCCGACGAGCCGGGCTTTGCGATCCGCCGTGCCGCCAGCGAAGCGCGCGGCCTGCGGCGCGGCCTCGGCCTCTCCTGCCACCTGCACGCCACGGGCGGGATTGCCGATGAGCATGCTGTCGTACAAGTCGATGCCCAGCGCGTGGTTGCTAAGGTCGGCACGCAAAGCCAGGGGCAGGGGCACGAGACTGTCTACGCGCAGATCCTGTCGGCGGCGCTCGGCGTGCCGGCAGACTCGATCGAGATCCGTCAAGGTGACACGCGCGCCATCCCCCAGGGCGGTGGCACCGGCGGTTCCTCCTCCATTATTATCAGCGGCACTACGCTGAGGCGCGCAGCCGACGTCGTGATTCAGCGCGGGCGTGACCTCGCGGCCGAGCGGCTGGAGACTGCATCGCAGGACATCGCATTCCGCCACGGCGCATTCGAGGTCGTCGGCACCGATCGTCGCATCAGCCTGCTCGAGCTCGCGGCGTGGAAGCCGTTCGAGGGCCGGGCGCTTTTCGCCGACAAGATGGAGTCTTACCCGACCGGCGTCATGGTCTGCGAAGTCGAGGTCGATCCCGAGACCGGCGCAACACGGATCGACCGCTTCACGGCAGCGGCCGATTGCGGGGTTGTCGTGAATCCACGGTTGCTCGCCGGTCAGATACATGGCGGCACGGTCCAAGGGATTGGCAACGCCTTGATGGAAGCAGCCATCTACGATGAGAAGACCGGTCAGCTGCTCAGCCGCACCTTGATGAACTATGCCCTACCGCGTGCCGACGACGTGCCGAGCTTCCGGATCGAGACGATCAGCACGCCCTCGCCCAACAACTTAATGGGATTCAAGGGCGTGGGCGAACTGCCGACCAACGGCGCGCCCGCCGCGGTCGCCAACGCCATTCTTGACGCCCTGCGCCCTCTCGGCGTGCGCCATCTCGACATGCCGATCACCGCCCACAAGGTGTGGCGGGCTTTGAATCCCGGCAACTGAAAGATCGATCCGCGATCGTCGCCAGCAACTACGACACCGTGCCGAGAAGATGTTCAACGAGCTGATCCTCGAGGCAAGCCCGACCATCACGGCAGTCGAAGTCTGGCTAATCCGTCGACCGTGAAAAATCTCCCAAGCCATTGAACGGGAGTCGATTTTCCAATCGAAGCGGCATTTGAGATTGCAAGCTTTTGGGGTTTGAAGCCTTAGAAGCTTGCAGTTTGAATTTTGGTTTCCCTCGAATCGCGAGGCGTGATTCCGTGGTGGCATCAGAGGGGACGATGCGACCGAAGGAACGACGCGACACCGGACAGACCGATCTTCTGCGCTCGCGGCTGGACGCGATCATCGACATGGGCCACCCGCTGGTGAAGCTGGCGCGCACGATCGACTGGTCATTCCTCGAAGAGCGATTTGGCGCGGTCTACGAGGACACGCCAGGCCGGCCGCCGTTGCCGACGCGGCTGATGGCGGGGGTTGCCATTCTCAAGCACACCTACGACCTCTCCGATGAAGTGTTGTGCGAGCGCTGGGTGGAGAACCCGCATTACCAGTTCTTCTGCGGCGAGGAGTTCTTCCAGCACCGGCTGGTGTTCGACCGCTCCTCGCTGACGCGCTGGCGCCAGCGCATGGGCGAGGGGAAGCTGCAGGCCCTGCTGCAAGAGAGCCTTGCGGTTGCCACCAAGACCAAGGCCATCAAGCCGTCCGATCTCAATCGTGTCATCGTCGACACGACCGTGCAGCCCAAGAACGTGATGTTCCCGACCGACGCGAGGCTGCTCAACCGCGCCCGCGAGATCCTGGTTCGGCAGGCGCAGCGGCATGGCGTCAAGTTGCGCCAGTCCTATGCGCGGGTGGGCAAGTTCGCCCTGATCCAGCATCAGCGCTATGCCCATGCCAAGCAGTTCAAGCGCGCCAACCGGGCTTTGAAGAAGCTTCGAACCTATCTCGGCCGCGTCATCCGCGACATCAGCCGCAAGATCGAAGGCGATGGTTGGCTTGAGGAGATGGTGTTCGGTCACATCCTGTCACTGGCCGGCCGCGTGCGCGATCAGACCCAGCGCCAGCGCGGCCCCAAGGTCTACTCGCTGCACGCACCGGAGGTGGAGTGCATCGGCAAGGGCAAGGCCCATCGGCCTTACGAGTTAATGGCATGGACCACGCCCGCTCTCAGCGGCAACGTGGAACCCGGGCGGGGACAGCAGCAGGAGCGCAGGCCATGTCGAATACGAGCATTGTCACAATCGGCATCGATCTCGGGAAGAACACATTCCATGTCGTCGGTCTCGATGCCACAGGAGCAATCACGCTACGCAAGAAGCGGTCGAGAAATCAGCTTGACCAGTCGCTGGGCAATGTTCCGCGTTGTCTGATCGGAATGGAGGCGTGTGCAGGCGCACATCATCTAGGGCGCAAGCTCGAGAAATTGGGCCATCAAGTACGGCTCTTGCCGGCACAATACGTCAAACCATACCTCAAGGGTCACAAGAATGACTTTCGGGATGCTGAAGCGATCGCCGAGGCCGCTCAGCGGCCGACAATGCGGTTCGTCCCAGTGAAGTCAGCCGAACAACTTGATTTACAGGCACTCCACAGAGTTCGCAGTCGACTGGTGACGCAGAGAACGGCGGTCATCAATCAAATCCGGGGCTTTTTGCTTGAGCGAGGGCTACCAGTGCGCCAGGGAGCGACAGCACTCCGACTGGCGCTTCCTCAGATTCTCTCAGCGCCAAACGACAACTTATCGCCTCGAGTGATCCAGCTCATTCAAGACTTGTCCGAGGACTGGCGCTATCTCGACCGACGGGTCGCGTCAATGACGAAAGAAATCGACGAACTCGCTGATCAAGATCCACACTGTCGCCGCCTAATGAGTGCGCCCGGCGTCGGGCCGATTATCTCAAGCGCGATGGTCGCCGCCATCGGAACCGGTGATGCCTTCTATAAAGGCCGAGACTTTGCAGCATGGCTTGGTCTGGTACCGAAGCAAATCTCGACCGGCGATCGAACCATTCTCGGCCGCATATCGAGGCGCGGCAATCGGTACCTGCGAACGCTGTTCATTCAAGGTGCCAGAGCCGTAC
>NZ_AXAU01000053.1 GCF_000472965.1 Bradyrhizobium murdochi
AGATGCGGTTACCGAGCCGATCGCGATTTTGTGCGCAGATACTTATGCCTTAGGGACGAGTGGCATCGCGCAGGCCGGCGCTGACCTAGATGGAGCGGCTAGCGCCGCGGTACCTTCTCGGCACTTCTGGAGAGCAAAATCCAAAAATTCATACTCCTGAGGCACGACCTCTTGCACCTCCCAGGTCGATCGCTCGAGTTCTGCCGCCTTGAAATGGCCAACCACCACGACTCCTGAGCTGCACGAAATATCGAGCGCCTCACGCAACCTCGTACGGGCGGCCAGCTCCCATGCCGCCTCCGACGCACATCGCTACCACGACATACTTCGCACCGCGGCGCTTGCCCCTCGATGAGAGCATGCAACACCAGTCGCGCCCCGGTCATGCCATAGGGATGGCCGATTGAGATGGCTCCGCCGTGACGTTCTAAATGGCGGGATCGATCCCGAAGTGGTCCCGGCAATAGAGGGTCTGGCAGGAAGGCCTCGTTGAGCTCCCACACTGCGATGCCGCGGTAGATTCCCAAGGGCTGCATGCCACGCTTCCCGGCGAGCGATCGCTCCATCACAACGCATGTTGAGGCGCCGTCCGAAAGTTGGCTCGCGTTGCCGGCTGTGACAACACCACGCGCAGTCGATGAAGGCATGGCCATGCCGCGACACATAGCAAGCGAATACGCCAATCTGGCAGACCGTATGTTCGTTGTCCGAGAGGTGGCTCGTCCGCAGTATGCGATGAGCGAGGGTTGCGCCGGGTGGGGCCGGCACCGAGCCTCTCGCATAGGAGGACGAGCCGTGCGGCAGGATAGCAAAATCTACGTGGGACTGGATACGTCGAAGCTGAAGATCTCGGTAGCCGTGGCCGAGGCGGGGCGCGATGGCGACGTGCGCTTCATCGGTGAGATCGATAGCGCGCCTGATGCGATGGAGCGACTGGTTACGAAGCTCGCCAAAAGGCACCGGTACCTCGCCTTTTGCTACGAAGCCGGCCCGACCGGCTACGGTCTCCATCGTCAGATCACACGGCTTGGCCACGACTGTATCGTGGTTGCACCATCACTGATCCCAAAGCGGCCTGGAGAACGGGTCAAGACCAACCGCCGTGATGCGCTGACCCTGGCCAAGCTACATCGTGCGGGAGAGCTGACCGCGGTCTGGGTACCGGATCCGGAGCACGAGGCGGTGCGAGAACTGGTACGTGCCAGGGAAGCCGCGATGGAAGATCTGCGGCGGGCCCGTCAGCACTTGCATTCCTTCCTGCTGCGTCACGGCCGGGTCTTCACCGGCCGTCAAGCGTGGACCAAGGCGCATACACGATGGCTGTGCGAGCAACGCTTCGAGCATCCGGCGCAGTATCTCGTGCTGGCCGAGTATCGCGAAGCGATCGAGGCCGCCGAGATCCGGCCCAAGCGCCTGGACGAACAAGTTGCCGCGGCGGTGAGCTCATGGTCCATGGCTCCAGTGATCGCCGCCTACCAGGCGTTACGCGGCGTCGCCCTCCTGACCGCGGTCACCTTCGTCACCGAAATCGGCGACAGGCGCCGCTTCGACAGCCCGCGCCAACTGATGGCGTATCTCGGCCTGGTGCCCTGCGAAAACTCCACGGGGGAACGCGTCCGGCGCGGCAGCATCACCAAAGCTGGCAATGGCCGGGCGCGCCGCGTGCTCATTGAGGGCGCCTGGACTTACCGTTTTCCCGCCCGGATGAGCCGCCTGCTGCAGGAGCGGCAGGCCGGTCTGACGAAAGCGGTGCGCGACATCGCCTGGAAAGCCCAAGTCAGACTCTGCGCTCGCTATCGCAAGCTGATGGCACGTGGCAAACGCCAGGCAGTCGTCACCGCGGCCATCGCCCGGGAAATGGCCGCCTTCCTCTGGGCTATCGGCCGAGAGGTGGAGCCGCACAGCGCAACCTGATCGCTTGCCGAATTAGCCAACGCTTCCTTCCACCTCAACACAGGAGAACTCTCAGGAGCCTACATCATTGTTGCGCATCGCTGGGGGCGGAGCCCCGGTTGGGAAACTCTCGCACCAATTGTGTGGCCGACATTGTCGATGCGCGCTGGCAGATCGAGGCAGCCCCGGACGAACAAACGGAAATGCGGTATCCAACCCGCGTATCAGAGTCTGCAAACCGTCGTCACAGCGGCTCTGCCTCCTGCGCTGCGTAACAATCATCCAATCGGCAACTCCGGCACAAACGGAGATCGCACTCTCATGCCGATAATCCTGGACAACGAACATCAGAATTGGTGATTTTGCCTGCCGAGCCGGTGTACTGACGTGCCACCCTGCACGACGCCTTACCCTGTTTCAAAAAACCGGTCTCGTCGATCACCAAAACCGCGTCTTCATCGCCAAGCGTTTCCAGCGCGTACTCACGCACAATGTCGCGCAGCGCGTCGGCGTCCCACTGCCCCCGGCCCAGGATCGCCTGCTGGCGCCACGGGCCCGGATCGCCGGCCGCTTCCGCCCGCATCCAGCCCGTCTTGCGCGGCTCGTTGCCCAACAGTCCGTCGAGAAACTGCCCCGCTGAGGCCGCGACCCGCTCCTGCGTAAACAGCGGACGGATACGTTGCTTGATGTCTCGCAACGGCGAAGCCCACAGCGTCAGCGTATCTTCAACTGACGCGCCACCAATCATCAGATCCCGAATCATGGTGACCCACGGATTCAGAGCTCACCGCAAATAGTTCGCGGTAGGGACGCTCATTTCTGAGCGCCCCCCCGCACGGATCCGGACGAGCCCAATTAAGGCATCCGGCTCTTACCTTGGGTATGTGACGGCGAAGCGCTGTTGTGGCCAGCGATGGAGGATACGGGGTTGAGGGAGCCATTCATCCGCCAACTTCGTCATGCGGTCCCACGTGAAGCCGTCTCGTTGGCTCCGCCGCCGAAGCGTTCGACGCCAGAGATCGGTCACATAGTTGCGGAACGCTGAGAGCGCCCGCCCATTTGTAGGAACCCCGTAGTATGCGAAGTGGCCGGTGACGACCTGTCTCAGCCATACCCCTGTGCGTGGATCGGTTGGTGCATCCGTCGTCGCAGCTCTTCCTTGACGTCCTGAAGCTTCCTCCGCAGACGGTCGCGACGGGACTTCCTTGCGAGCAGGAAGCTCCCCCGGCGCGACTTACCGCAGATGTGGGTGAAGCCCAGAAACATGAAGGTCTCCGGTTTGCCAAGGCCCGCCCTTTGCGATGGGCCGCCGCACGGCGACCGAACTCAATCAGGCGGGTCTTGTCTGGATGGAGTGTCAACGCGAATGCTTCAAACCGTTCACGCATCGCATCAAGGAAACGGCGAGCCTCGTCCTCATGCTCGAAGCCAACCACGAGATCATCGGCATAGCGCACGATAATCATGTCGCCGTGGGCCTCTTGCCGTCGCCGGCGTTCGGCCCAGAGATCGAACGGGTAGTGCAGGTAAGCATTGGCGAGCAGCGGCGAAATCACTGATCCCTGCCCCGTGCCCCTGTCGTCCACGGTTTCTTCGAGAATGCCCGCCTTCAGCCATTTACGGATCAGGCGGATGATGCGCTTGTCGCCGACGCGGTGTTTCCAAAAACTGGACCAGCCAGTCTTGGTTCACACTTCCGAGAAAGTTTTGCACGTCGGCGTCAAGTATCCAGTTCACCTTCCGCGTGGTGATCGCTACCGCCAGGGCGTCCAACCCATCATGTGGGCCTCTACCGGGTCGAAACCCGTAGGAGAAGCCGACAGTCGCCTTCGTAGATGGCGTTGAGCACCATGACGGTCGCGCCCTGGACGATTTTGTCCTCCACGGCAGCGATCGCCAGCGCTCTCTCCCGGCCGTCACTCTTCGGGATATACGTCCGACGTGACGGTTGGGGACGATACGCTCCTCTGTGGACCCGCCGGTGCAGATCTGCAAGCCGAGGCTCCAGATCTGTCTCGAAGTCCTGCCATGTCACACCATCCACGCCGGGACTGCTTTGCGCTTGAGCGCGTAGAAAGCCATGCGGAGTGTGTCGGTATTGATATGGTGGAGAAGCGCGGTGAACCGCTCCTTCTTCCTCTGCCTTGCGGCTTGCCGTACGCGATCAAGCTCCTGGATCACACGATCCCGGCCCTGTGTCCGGAGTGTGCTTTGCTGTCTCGCGTTTCCCTTGGTCCCCACCCTTTGCTCCATCGCCTCCGCCACCGTACCTCCGGCTTTGTTTGGCGACTTCATAGCCACTATGGCGGAGTCAGACTTCTCCAGATCGTTCATCGGCGGCTACGGCTCCTCGCCTTCCCGCCGCGGGCCAGGCTGCTTCCATGAGCATCTGGCCGACCAGGAGAGCTCCCGGTTCCCGTACAAGAAGCTTCTGCACATGCCAGGGTCTGCGACCACGCCGAGACGACCTGGCGCTCGCGATATCGCGCCCCTTCGTGTTGCCTTCCGCTCAGTTGACAGCGTCGGCTCTCGGGAAAACATTCTTTCGCGGCTCGATGGCTGGCCTATGCGCCCCCCTGCCGACGCTTCGCCGACATCCTCGCGGACGCCTGCGCACGGCTCGGGGCCGATGTGGATCGCTACTCCTTCATCGCAGTGGACTTCCACCACCTACTCCTTGCCGGTCTCCCGGCGCACCAACTGTAATGCTAATCAGTCGATCCTGTGGAGCGTCGGGCGATCCGCTAGGCTAGTTTCTGTCGCGAAAGACCTTTCGCCCTTTAAAATAAGGGCTATTTCGCGATTTTCGAGCACGTTTTTTCTTGCGACGTACATGTGCATAGTATCACATTCTTCATATGAAGCATGTTGATTCGGAATCGCCTTCGGATGTCGCGCGCTGGCTGCGCAGCGAATCGACAAATCTCTGGCCTGCGCTTCTGGGTTCGCTGAGCCTGCGTCGTAGCCGGTGCATCCGCAAGAATTGCCCGGCGTGCCGGTCTGGCGAACAGCATCAAAGTTATGTGCTCTACGGTCGCGCCTACTGCGCGCCGGCCGAAGCACGACGCCTTCCAGCGCGGNTTCGTCCGTCTAACTCCGCAAACACTGAAAGCGGTCAACAAGGGTATCCTGCCGGTGCCTGCGATCGTGACAGCAAGGTCTTTTTTTAACCCGTGTAAGATAAAGAGCATCCTTGAGGATCAGTGCTTCTGCTCGGTCGTAGATCGCTGCCGGCGGGCAACGCCGGTGATGAGTTCGACCTTCGAAAACGTCTCGGACATAGGCGTATGCCTAGCTCCCCTGGATAAGCCGGTGTCCGGTCAAACAGGGGGCAGTTCACGCGGTGCGCTCGTCAGCGAAACTCGGTCGAAAGCGTTAGCACCTTCAAGACACCGTATTCGGCGCGGGGACCTATCACTTCCGGTCGTCTATTTCAGTCGCGTCCGGCGTCGAAGGCTTTAGGCCTCTAGTCATAGTGCGATGCTACGCGCTGGTCCGCCGCGGGCTTGCCATCAGATAAAATCATGTCGGATGCTTTTTCAGCGATCATGATCGTCGAAGCGTTCGTATTGCCGGCGACGATCGAGGGCATGATTGAGGCATCCACCACGCGGAATCCGACGATCCCGCGCACACGCAGCCTGGCATCGACCACGGTATTCGGACCCTCGCTCATAGCGCAGGTCCCCACTGGATGTAGGGTCGCGGCGCCGCGATTGCGCATGTCGTCTACGAACTGCTCGTCCGTTTTCACTGCGGGGCCAGGCAAGACCTCCTCCACAATGAGATCCTTCAAGGCACTTTGGCCGGCGATTTTGCGCGCAGGCTTCGCGTTATAGGGTGTACCAGTTGCGAAAACTGAGGCTCAAGCCGTTCATTTAACCGAGGAGATAGCTCATCCTGTCAACGACGGCGCAGCACATGCTTTAAAATATCGTGCCGTACGTCGCGTACACGAAAGGAGCAGGTCGAGACGCAATCAAATGGCCGAGCCCTTGCCGTACAAGCGTAACCCCCGTGATCTACGCATAGCCCTCGGGTCCCGGCTTCGCTTGCCTGGCTGAAGGGCATTGAGTGAGGTCCGGCGTGCTCCTTTCCCGTACTCATAATTATGCCTACTTCGTCCTCAACATCGTCCGCTATTCCGCAAGCCTAATTGCAACGGAAGCGGATGCGGAACGACGTGCTGAGCGTACTGGGCGCGACGAGGTAGCCCATGGCGTCGCCTCGCGACGGGCCGTTTGACCTGCGAACACTGCAAGCGGCGAACGCGGATAAGACTCCGCATCTGCAGCATCTGCGTGAATTTGCGAATGCCCTAGACGACATTCGCGAGCGGCTTGGTGGGAGTGAGGCGCCTTACACTGCACCGGCCATCTACGCTGACGGGCACGTCACCTTCGATAGTGGCGAGACGAACGACGCGATGCTGTTCGCCGTAATCATTGACCGCATAATGGATCGTGGCGCGATTGTCCCAGATGGCGACATCGCCCTCGTTCCAGTTCCAGCGCACGGTGTTTTCGGGCGCCGTGATATGAGACTGGAACAGATCGAACAGCCTGTGGCCGTCATACTTCGGGATGTCAACGAAACGCTGCACGTAAGTGCCGAGTACCAGCGTGCACTCGCCGGTCTCGGGGTGGACACGCACGACGGGATGCTCGGTCTCGTAGATCGTTGCGGTATAGAACTCGCGAAAATACTTCTTATCGATGTCGCGGGCACGGCTGATTCCCGCGAAGTCGAAGACGTTGCTGTGAACGGCCCAGAGGTCGTTGGCAAGCCGTTGTAGCGGCGGTGGCAGGTCCAGATACGCGGTCGCGGCGTTTGACCAGACCGTATCGCCGCCGAATGGTGGGATCACCACGCCTCGTAGCACCGAAATTTTGGGATAGGCATCAACGTAGCTGAAATCGATGTGCCACCTGTCAGCCCGGGTACCTCCGTGGGTGCAATCAAGCTCGAGGATCGACCCGATGCACTTGGTAATCGGAACCGGCAGGAGCTTCCCCAAACGAAGGGCAAAGCGCTCATGCTGGGCCTTATCGAGGTGCCCCTGGTCGCGGAAGAAGATGACCTTGTGCTCAAGCAGCAGGCCGTTTATCGCAGCGATGGTCTCGTCCGGCAAATCGCCCGACAGCTTGACATTCTTGATTTCAGCCCCGATGCGCGCTGCGCGTCTGACGACATTGGTACGTGGAATGACATTATAGATCAAAACCGTTTCACTCATGGTGGTCCCTCCAATGTTGCAGGGTTCTTCGCCAGATATACCATTCAGCCGCGATAGAAGTCGCTGGCTTTCACGGCAGCGCTCGCGTTACCTGGTGATCTGCAGCAAGCGCTGTGCCAGTTGCGAAAACTGAGCCTCAATCCGTTCATGTTAACCGAGGAGATAGCTCATCCTGCCAACAACAGCGCAGCACCTACCAGCCGCTCAGTCGCATTTGGAAACTTTCTTGTGCGAGGCGATCGCCGAGGCCTTGGCAATCGAAAAGAAGCGTCTCTGATGTCGACTGTCGGATCTGCGACATGCTGTCGAGTCCACGACACGTCTGCTTGAACAAATACGCGACAATTCAAGCTCTTCCAGTTGGCACGAGGCTTGAAAAAGAGATGCCATCCAGGGATCGCATGCTAGGGAGCCCCAGTGATGGGCTTACAGGAATATCGCCTGTCAGTTCACGTCTGGATCGTGAATTCGACGGGCACAAGGCGACCTAATACGTGTTCGTATACGACTTAATCGCGGTGATCGACTACGCCGATATCATGGTCGCGCCGCATCCATTGCGCGATCTGGTGATCGAGTGGTTCTGCGGGCGGCCACCTGCATGCTTTCCTCACGCTGAACTCACGCGAAAAGGTCGATGCGCTGGCAGAAGTTATGGGTAAAGGCAAGAAGATAGTCTCATTAAGGAACGAGGGTGCGCAAGACCCAAACTCAACGGCCGGTCCAAACTCGGCGCGTCGGCCGTGAGGCGGGCCAGCGCAATGCTGTGTATGACTGCCCATCCGCATGTCCTCGTGAATTCTAGGCGGGAAGAGACCCCTCTCGGTAGTAAGAGGTCGTTTGTCCGCCGCGGCAAACAGGGCAACACCATGCAAGCCGAAAAAAGCCGGTGTCGGCTTCGCGGCCCGAACTGAGAGATGGATGATCCACCACGTCGCAGTCGAGCTCAGTGAAAGCGCGAAACTCGCGTGGCCGATGGCGCTGACCCAGGTTGGGCAGATCGTAATGATGACAACTGATCTTGCCTTCATCGGGCACATCGGTACAGAGACGGTAGCTGCGGCAGCGCTGGCCGGCAGAATCTATGTCTTTGCGTTTACGTTTGGCACGGGCCTGCTGGCGCCGGAGCTATCGCCGAAAGTTGGTGACGGTGGGAATCGGAAAGGCGGCATATCGTGGGGGTGCTTGACGCCTCCACTTCTCCACCGAAGGAGCGATATGCCGTATCCAAGGATAACATCATCAAGCTGATTCAGCCAGGAAACGTCGCCGATCAACTCACAGAAGTCCTGCGTCGCGGGGCACGAGCCCTTCTCGCCCAGGCGGTCGAGGCCGAGGTCGCGGACTTTCTCGGCAAGCATGCCGATTTGAAGACCGCGGATGGCTACCAGCGCGTCGTCCGCCACGGTCACCTGCCGGAGCGCGAGGTGANGACNGGTATCGGTCCGGTCGCTGTGCGCCAACCACGTGTGCGCGATCGCGAGGCGGACGCCACCGATCCCGACCGCATCCGGTTCTCGCCGTCGATCCTGCCACC
>NZ_AXAU01000054.1 GCF_000472965.1 Bradyrhizobium murdochi
GTACGGCTCTGGCACCTTGAATGAACAGCGTTCGCAGGTACCGATTGCCGCGCCTCGATATGCGGCCGAGAATGGTTCGATCGCCGGTCGAGATTTGCTTCGGTACCAGACCAAGCCATGCTGCAAAGTCTCGGCCTTTATAGAAGGCATCACCGGTTCCGATGGCGGCGACCATCGCGCTTGAGATAATCGGCCCGACGCCGGGCGCACTCATTAGGCGGCGACAGTGTGGATCTTGATCAGCGAGTTCGTCGATTTCTTTCGTCATTGACGCGACCCGTCGGTCGAGATAGCGCCAGTCCTCGGACAAGTCTTGAATGAGCTGGATCACTCGAGGCGATAAGTTGTCGTTTGGCGCTGAGAGAATCTGAGGAAGCGCCAGTCGGAGTGCTGTCGCTCCCTGGCGCACTGGTAGCCCTCGCTCAAGCAAAAAGCCCCGGATTTGATTGATGACCGCCGTTCTCTGCGTCACCAGTCGACTGCGAACTCTGTGGAGTGCCTGTAAATCAAGTTGTTCGGCTGACTTCACTGGGACGAACCGCATTGTCGGCCGCTGAGCGGCCTCGGCGATCGCTTCAGCATCCCGAAAGTCATTCTTGTGACCCTTGAGGTATGGTTTGACGTATTGTGCCGGCAAGAGCCGTACTTGATGGCCCAATTTCTCGAGCTTGCGCCCTAGATGATGTGCGCCTGCACACGCCTCCATTCCGATCAGACAACGCGGAACATTGCCCAGCGACTGGTCAAGCTGATTTCTCGACCGCTTCTTGCGTAGCGTGATTGCTCCTGTGGCATCGAGACCGACGACATGGAATGTGTTCTTCCCGAGATCGATGCCGATTGTGACAATGCTCGTATTCGACATGGCCTGCGCTCCTGCTGCTGTCCCCGCCCGGGTTCCACGTTGCCGCTGAGAGCGGGCGTGGTCCATGCCATTAACTATAGGGCGCACTGAGGCCGTTCCTTCGATGCACTCGACCCTCGGGCGCGAAGGAGGAGAGCTTCCATCGGCGCCGGCTCTACCTGTTGGGATCTGGTCGGCGCGTGCCGGCGGGCGCTCGGATTCCGTCTCAAGCTCGTCCTGGCCGATGATCTTTCGGCGGATGTCGCGCATCAGGCGGCCGAGCCGCGTCCGCAGCAGGCTCAATTGCCGATGACGCCGCTTGAACTGCTTGGCGTGGGCGTCCAGCCATCATCGCCTCGCGTTTGGCGATACGCAGATGCGCTCGGCGCAGCATAAGGCCGTGCTAGCGGACTCGGCGGTTCCGCCGCATAGACCAGCTCGGCGTCGGCCGGATTGTGATGGCCTTGGGCGGCACGGTGGTGTCCACCGTCCCCGCTTGAGATCGCGCGCGCAGCGCGCCGGCCTCGAATGCGACCTTGAGCTCTCGGCCAGCAAAGGCTCCAACCTGGTGCCGAGCCGCTTGCGCAAGTGGCTGAGGTCGGAGCGCTCGTGCGGAAACTCGTGCCGGAAAAACTCCTCACTGGTGAAGTGCTAGCAATATGGTCGTCGAACCAGCGCTCGCACACGTCCTCGTCGGACAGGCACTAGATGTGCTAGAGCAGCGATAATCCGATCACGAACCGGCTTGCGATGGCTAGCCGACCCTTGTCGCTGTAAAGCGGCGCGATCTCGCGATCGAAGCTTTCCAATCCCGGAAGCTCGCAACCTAAGAAACGCCTTCGCCAGAAAGATCGAATCCAAGCCTTACAGCTTCTCCACGAGCGACTGCCTACCTTTGCCCTTGAGGGGATGACGAAGTTCGGCTACTGGAGAAGACTGCGGAGAATGCGTTAGCCCGACGCTTTTCGGCATAGAGCCTCGCCCCTACATGTTCTTAGATCCGGAATATTTGCCGCGCTCGAGCCGCATCACCTTCATGCCGGTCTTGGCGATAGTCAGCGCCGCTGCGTTGCCGGCGCTGCCCACGATTGCATCGAATCCCTTCTCAATCGTGACAACCTCCTCTAGTTCGCGATGCGGGTCCGCAAGTGCGACGACAGCCGCGCGCGAAATGCGGCCGTCAGCTCCGGCAGCAGCCAGATCGCGTCGGCGACGATGCCAATGTGTGCAAAGTCGAAGATCGGCGCATTTCTGTCGGTATTGATGGCGACTATCAGATCGGCGCCCTCCGCGCCGACCCGATGCTGGATCGCGCCGGAAATCCCGGCGGCGATATAGAGCTTCGGCCGGATGGTCTTGCCCGCCTGGCCGATCTGCCGGTCAGACGAGACCCAACCCTTGTGTACCAGAGGACGCGAGCAGCCATATTCTGCGCCAAGCACAGCGGCGAGTTGGCGCACGAAGTCGAAATTCTCTGGCGATCCGAGCCCGAGGCCGCCGGCGACCACGACATCGGCATAGGAGAGATTGGATTTTTCGGAATGATGGTCCGGGATAGACGACATCACCTTGGTGACAATATCGTCTTCGACGAGATCAAGCGGATGGATTATTATACGGGCGGCACTGCGCGCGACTGGTTCTGGCATCGGCATCACGCGCGGGCGGACAGTCGCCATCTGTGGCCGGCATTTCAAGTTGTAGATCGCGCAAAGCAGGGAACCACCAAAGGTCGGACGCGTGGTCGCAAGTGAACCATCCGCGTCGACGTCGAGATCGGTGCACTCGGCTGTGAGACCCGTCAGTAGCGTGGTGGCTACCGAGCCCGCGAGATCGCGACCGAGCGTGGTGGCGCCAAACAGCAGGATCTCGGGCTTATAGATGTTAACGAGCTCGGTCAGCACCTTGGTGTAGGACTCGTTGCGATACCCCGACAGCACATTGTTGGCTACGAGATAGGTTAGGTCCGCGCCGTAGCACAACGAATCGAGCGCGGCGTTGCTCGTGACATCGCCCTCCGGACCGATCACGACCGCCGCGAGGTCCGCCTTCAGCTTGTCGGCGAGCTTGCGGCCGGCGCCCATGAGCTCCCAGGAGACAGGATGCACTTGGCCTCGCTCCTGCTCGACGAAGACCCAGACCTGCTTGTAGGCCTTAAGGCGTTCCGGCAACTCTTTCCTAGTTGCTGCGCGACGGCCTGCGGCTGAAGTGGGAGCTTTGATAACGTTGCTCATATCTTTGAACTCTCCTTGGAGCCCGCGCCAGCGCCTGGAGATGAGTTAAGTGTCTAGGTTGGGCTGGCGTTTGAAGATGGCTTTGCTAGCACCCTTCCGGCTCCTCGGCCGCTTCCACCGGCGCGGCTTTCTCGGCGTCTGGGGACGGCGCAAAGATGCTCTTGAGGATAATCGGCGAGCAAGGCCACCGCCAACAAATTCTCGCGACCAATCAAGCGCGGCCCAGCCTTTGTCGTGCATACGTCCGAACCAAGCACGTTGCGGCTCTGAGGAGCATTTTGCGTAGCGCCCGCCCAGGAGATAACTTGAGGTTGCTGGCTTACGCATCTTGGGCGGGGAATGCCCCGAGCCAGGCAGGGCAGCCCTATCATCACGATCCAGCAGGCAGGGCTGGACGTCACATAATCTTCTGGGATTATGAGTCTAGCTTTCGCCAGGACGATGCGGAGTTTGTGGCGCGTCCGCGCAAACACATCAACCATACACAAACGCCTTGTCGTCCAGATCGATCGCCGGGATCGTGTCCTTCTCCGTCCAGTAATCTTGGCTGTGCTGCCATTCCGGCTTGTCAGCGCGTTTGGGGAACAGGTGCATGTTGCGCATCAGGTAGCCGGGATTGAAAATCTCCGGATCGATCCAGGACAAGAGCGGCATTTTGTGGTCTTCGGGACGCAGCGCCACCTCGACTTTCTTGGCGCCCTTCTCCTTCATATGCTTGAGCAGGCGGCAGACGAACTCTGCAACGAGATCGACACGCAATGTCCAGCTGGCGCGGAAATAGCCGAACACCCAGACCATGTTGGGAATGCCGGTGAACATCATGCCGCGATAGGTGACGGTCTCAGAGAAATGCAGCGGCTTGCCGTCGATCGCGAAATCGATATCGCCGAGTACGCAAAGATTGAAGCCCGTCGCAGTGACGATAATGTCGGCTTCGAGCGTCTTGCCGGATTTCAACAAAATGCCTTGCTTAGTAAAACGCTCGATCTCATCGGTGACGACGGAAGCCTTTCCGCTTTTGATACCTAAGAACATATCGGCATCTGGTACGAAGGCGATGCGCTGCTGCATTGGCCTATAGCGCGGCGTGAAGTGGGTGGCAACATCATAATCCGGCCCGAGCACGGCGACGATCTGGCTTATCAGTTCCTTCTTCACCTGCTCCGGCTCGGCCACGCAGCGCTTGGTAAACGCATACTGCTCGAACAGCATCTTGCGGCGGACGATCTCGTGGATCCACGCTTCGTCGACCTGGAGCCGGCGCAATTCTTCCGCGAGCTCGATGGCGTTGCGCCCGATCCAGAAATAAGTCGGCGAGCGCTGTAGCATCGTGACATGGCCGCACTTGTCGGCGAGGTTCGGGATCAAGGTTGCCGCGGTCGCGCCGGACCCGATCACGATCACCCGCTTGCCCGAGAGGTCCAGATCGTCCGGCCAGCGTTGCGGGTGCACGATAGGTCCGGCAAAGTCCTTCATGCCGAGCCAATCGGGCGTGTAGCCTTCCGAATGCCGATAGTAGCCTTGGCACATCCATAGGAAGCTTGCGGTGAAGGTCGCACGCTCACCGTTGTTGGCCTTGTCCGCCTCAACGGTCCAGAGATTGGTATCGCTCGACCAGCGCGCCGACAGGACGCGGTGCTTGTAGCGAATGTGCCTGGCTAGATCATTCTCCTCGATCACTTCATCCATGTAAGAGAGAATCTCGCCGGCCGTCGCGATCGGCGGACCGACCCAGGGTTTGAAGCGATAGCCAAAGGTGTGAAGATCACTGTCGGAGCGGATGCCCGGATATTTGTGCGTGATCCAGGTGCCCCCGAAGCGCTCCTGCGCATCGAGGATAACAAAACTGGTGCCGGGAAGCTGCGTCCTCAGGTGGTAGGCACAGCCGATGCCAGAGATACCAGCGCCGACGATCAGCACGTCGAAATGTTCGGTAGCGGGGGACACTGAATGGGCAATGGATCGCGCGGTCTCGATGTTCATTTGAGCGTTCTCGGTGTTCATTTGTTCGGCTCATTCCGTGGGGTCGGCCTCTCTCGGGCCTTAATGGTTCATCATCGGCCTCGATCTCCGTCACCTAGGCCTCGCACCAGCGCATAGGCGATCGCCATCTTCTCGCCTGCGGTGAACGCAAGGCCACGCGACTGCTGGCCGTCGCGTCACCATCTGCCTAGTCCAGGCCATCTCCGACCATGACTATTTGGCGGCGGTGGCGGCGGGCGATCACGAGAGGCTCGTTGTTGTGCTTCGCTAAGGAAACGCTTCAGCAAGCCGCATGCCACGCTGGCATCCGTCCCAACCTTCTGAACAAGCGAAAGTATTCGTCGCAGTTGGATTGTCGCAAAGCCGACGCGTCAGTTCGACTCTGCACACACTGAGCTGGAATCAACTCGGCTCGCGGCGCAGATGGATGATCAGATCGACGCGGGAGACTTCGTGGCCCGCCAGCGCGCCTCGAGCGCACTCGCAACCAGGAGAGCGGTTTCGGTAATATCGAGCGGGATGCCTCGCCCTGCACATAATAATGCGGATGTGGTGTGGTGTTCGTGTCGAGAAACGAACGCTACCCGTCAAGACCGATCCGGCGCAACAGGCCCGCTGGCGTGGACTGGTTCAAAGTGTTCTAGACGGTAGACTGTGAGACCGGAAAGCCGGCGTCGCTCGCCTCGGCAAACGGCAGCTCTGCGGTGACATGCCGGTTGCCCCAGGCAAACAGCAGCTCGCTTAAGATCACGCGCTGGCACGTCGGACGCAGCCCGGCGTTAAGCAATAGAATCCTTGCAGCCGACGTCGAGGCATTGGCGGCTGAAATGGGTCGAGGCCACATCCACCCGCAAGTCGAACCTAGCCCCCGCGCGGTCATCGGTCGGCGTCTGGCCGAGGTACGATCCTTCCGGGTCGCTCACATAGGCCAGCCGCCGGCCACGACCGGGCAAGAGCACCCTTCCAGGATCCGATCGGCTTCGGCCGTGTCGGGCCATTCGCGCCTTCGGCAAGGATATGGCAGCACAGATCACCAACAGTTTTTTTGGCCGCGCACCGCCGCATGATGCGAAACGTCATCTTTCGACTGCCCGCCAGCTTGACTCTCCGCGACGATGAAGTGGCCTGCTCCGAAAAAACGATTGCGGTCCCTGGTCATCCTATCGGTTCCGAGTACGCGCTCGACAGTTGTTGAGAATCTGCTGGCAGCCCGGGGCCGTCCTGCCAATCTCTGAGTCATCAATGTCAATCTGGCATCAATTTCTCCGAAATTGGTATTGGCGTCGCCGCAAGCGGTTCGCCTAGAGATGCATGATCATGAGTCTACTATCTGGGGTGAGATTGGCACTCGAATTCAAGCTTTGCGCGTGGACAAAAAGGCTAAGAACGACAGAGCGTGCTCCCGTTCAGAAGTCTGAGCGGTCGCGTCCCTCATCATCATGACCGCTCCGATTTCGCGCTCGACCTCGTTAAGGATCCGCTGGCAGACCGGATCGTCTGCTGTTTCTCCCTGACTGGACTGGGCCGCTGCCGAACTCCGGCAGCGGCCTTTTTTGCATTGCCGGGCCTAGGTGCTCTCGTCATCAGCTTGCGTCAACATTTGAGGTAGTGGTCGGGTCCAGCGACGCGTTGAGCGGCGCGATCCTAGCTACTTTCCGGCGCAAAAATCGCGGTTCTGAAGGGCGCGATCAACCACGCAGACAACGAGAAGCCCCGCCGGGGTCGGGGCGATGAGATGGCAAGATTGCTCCGGAAGTGGACTACGTTTTTAGTGACCGTTCTTCCAACACGCGGCCGATGCTGATGAGGTTGTCAGCAACGACGCCGAGCCCGACCCAGCGCTTCATTCCGGTACAGCCTTTGTAGCGACAGCGATCGAGCCCGTGCCGCCGTTTGGCGACGCTGATGCGCCCCTCGCATCCGGTCCGCCATTTCTGGCCGTTGCGGAACCACCGCTTCTTCTGCTCGCGCTTGCGCGCGACGCTTTTGGTGGAGCGATTGGGGATGCAGACGCGTTTGACACCGCTCGCCTTCGCCGCGGCTTCATTCCTGGCGGAGTAGAACCCGGCGTCTGCCGCGACCAGATGTGGAGTGCGGCCGAGCTTGGCTCGGTGGATTTCGATGGCGGGAACCAGCAGGTCCGAATCGCTCGGCCGCCGATCATAGACTTCGTAGTCGATCATGATTTGGTTTTCGGCTTCCTGCAGCTTGACCATCTTGCCGAACTCGTTGGGCTTGCCGGCCTTGCCCTTGCGAATGATCTCGGTCGAGGGCTCGAGCACGCTGAAGAGCTTGTCCTCTGCCCGCGTGTTGCCGCGGAAGATGCGTTCCCGGGTCTGCCGCATCACCTGCCGCACGAGCGGTATCATCGTTTCCAGTTCCTGCCGCAAGCCTTGCAGCGCCTGCCGTTTCAAGATGCCCCTGACCCGCTTCACGCCTGCGGCGATCTCTTGGGAGAAGCGCTTCGCTTGCCCCACCACACGGCTCGTCGAGTTCAGCAGCCGCCGGTAGCCTTGCTTGAGCTTCTCGTGATTGAGCGGTCCTTTGGCACGCGCGGTTCGCGAGATTTCGAGCAGGCGCAGTTTTACGCTTCGCGTTCGATCGCGCAGTTTGATTCCGGCCGTGCCCAAGATCTTGGTGACCTTCTTCATTGTGCGGATCAACACCCTGACTCCGTCGCCCAGCAACGTGCTGTCGGTCGGGTGGTGGTGGTCTCCACCACCGTCGTATCCACGCGCATTCTGCGTTCCTGCGTCACCCCTTGTTCCTGCGCGACTTGCACAACCCGGTCGTGGATCTGCTTGATTGTCTCCGGATCCACAGCCAAGCCCCAGCGCCCCATCGTCTTGGCGTCCGGCGTCTTGCCGCCGCCCACCCGGGAGAAGTCGCGATACACCAGATTGGCACGCACTTCGCGCTCCAGCACCTGATAGCCTCCAGCTGCGAACGTGCTTGAGGATCAACAATCGCAACACGACTTCGGCCGGTGCGCCCAGCCGTCCACGACTGCGGCTCTTGGGATGACGCATCGCCAGCGCCTCGTATACCGCGCCGACGATCTGTTCATCCGCGAGAACCCGGTCAGCATGCATCATCCAGCCTTCGCGAAGGTCGCTCACTTCTCCCGCGATCAAGCCGTCGCCAAAGCTCAGTTGCGCTCTGCGCATCTCAATCACGGTTTCTTCCTCCCGCCCCGCGCAACCGCCGCATCAGGGCGCAACAGGTCGTGATTGAGCTCGCAGATTGTGCATAGTATCACATTGTTCATATGAAGCATGTTGTTCGGAATCGCCTTCGGATGTCGCGCGCTGGCTGCGCAGCGAATCGACGAATCTCTGGCCTGCGCTTCTGGGTTCGCTGAGCCTGCGTCGTAGCCGGTGCATCCGCAAGAATTGCCCGGCGTGCCGGTCTGGCGAACAGCATCAAAGTTATGTGCTCTACGGTCGCGCGAACGGGCGTCGCGTTGCCGTCTACGTGCCGGAAGAGCTTGTGCCGGAGGTTCAGCGCAGCCTGGACAACGGGCGCGCTCTGCAGGATCTGCTGCACCAGGCGGCACCTCGATACATCAAAGCGCTGAAGCGAGAGCGC
>NZ_AXAU01000055.1 GCF_000472965.1 Bradyrhizobium murdochi
TGCTCGGCCAGCAGCTTCTTCAGCTTCGCGTTCTCCTCCTCCAGCGCCTTCAGCCGCTTGGCCTCGGAGACATCCAGGCCGCCGAACTTGGCCTTCCAGTTGTAGATCGTCGCTTCCGATATCCCGTGCTTGCGAGCTAGGTCGGCCGTCTTCGCCCCGGCCTCATGCTCCTTCAACACACCGATAATCTGCTCTTCAGTGAACCTTGCTCGCTTCATTGTCCGTCCTCTTCGGGGCGGACTCTAACTCCTTCTGGCGGAAATACTCAGTGGCAGGTCACGTGGTTTGGCCTTGACCGCACTCTTGATTGTATCACGGCGAGGATTCACCTGGACATCGGAAAACTCCTGTCTGTAGGGCTGGGCTCTGAGAACCCTCAATCCTCTCAGACAAAAGGCGGTGGTTACAAATTTCCTCAGATTCCGCGCCAGCGGCTTCGTTTCAATCTCGAAAATGAAACTGCAAGCTTTCGAACCTCCAGCCCCTGAAAGCGCGCAATGTCAAAACCCACCGCCACGCCAAAAGCAGAACCCGCTCAACGGCGAGGGTACTTTTTCAGGGAAGACTGCTTACAGGTGCCTGCGTGAACGGATTGAGTGGCCGCTTGAGACCGAGGTTCTCTCTTAGTGTTTGTCCGGAGTATCGAGATCTGAATTTGCCCCGTTGGCGCAATTCGGGAACGACGAGCTCAACAAACTCCTTGAGTCCATTCGGAAGAATGGCCGGCAAGACGTTGAATCCGTCAGCCGCACGTTGATCAAACCACTCCACCATAGTGTCCGCAATTTTGTCCGGTGTTCCGACAACCATGAGATGGCCTTTGCTGTCGTAGATAAAACGGATCAGTTGCCTCCAGGTGAACTTGTGGCGAGCGGCCAGTTCGAGGAGCAGCTTTTGGCGACTCTGGAATAAATTAGTCTGCGGTAAAGCTTCGGGAACCAATGAGTCCAGGTTTATTGAATGCAGGTCAGTGACAAACCCGAGCCAACGATCGGCCACCCCAGTTAGAACGTCGATGTGCGTATACGAGTGCAATTTCTCAAGCTTCTCAGCAGCTTCTTGCTCAGTCCTCCCAACAATCGGGACAATGCCAGGCATGATTAGCAACTGATCGTCCTCCCGCCCAAGTGCGCGCACTTTTTCTTTGAGAGCCGAGTAGTATCGTTTGCCGTGCTCTAACGAAGGTGCGGCGGTAAATATGACCTCGCCGAATTCTGCAGCGAACGCTATTCCGGCATCGGATGCACCAGCTTGAACTAACACGGGATACCCTTGCGGCGGCCTTGCAATGTTAAGCGGGCCTCTGACTGAGAAGTGGTCCCCTCTATGATTAAGCAAATGCAGCTTCGCGGTGTCAGCGAAAATACCACTCTTCCTGTCGCGAATGAAGGCGTCGTCTTCCCACGTGTCCCAAAGACCCTTGACAACTTCTACGAATTCTCTCGCTCGAGCATAGCGCATGTCATGATCTGGAAGTTCGTTTTCGCCGAAATTTGCGGCTTCGAACTTATATCCCGAGGTGACAATGTTCCAGGCCGCACGTCCCCGTGATAGGTGATCAAGCGAGGCGAACATGCGTGCAAGATGATAAGGGTGGTGGTATGTCGTTGTGGCTGTTGCGACAAGCCCGATATTCTCTGTTCTCGATGAAAGCGCCGACAACAGTGTGATTGCCTCGATCCCCCCATCGTTTCCGCTTACACGAGCTATGGTTCCGAGATCTTCATCTACAACACTTGGGGTGTCGGCGCGAAATAAGAAGTGAAATGCCGCACCTTCGGCAAGTGCCGCCTGATGCGCAAAATGATTGATATCCACCCCGCCATTCGCTGGCACGCTCGGATCGCGCCATGCAGTTTCGTGCCCACCCCCCTGAAGGAGCATCACTCCGAGCTTCATTTCATCATTGGGCCGCATGTCTTACCTCCTTTACTTGGCCTTCTGCCCCGAGTTCAGCTGGTGGGTCGCGTTCTTTGGCGCCACAGAACAGCTGCCTCAATGCTCGACTCTTCGTAGCCACCGAAGAGCTCGACGAGCGTGTCTTCCGACAAAGTCGCTCCGACACACATCCTCTGACTCCTCTGGAGGTCGGTGTTGAGGGAGATCCGACCAACACGTCCCAAACATCGTCAAATCTCGCCTTTTAGAATTTCGAAACCGCGGAACGCGTTTCAGTGAGATCCACAGGTCTCCAACGCTGGGCCGACTTCCTCGAAAAGCCGGTTTTATCGTCGCCAGTACAGAGTCTGCCCGCCGCGCCAGGCTGCCGGCTTCTCCCAATCGCCCTGCTGAATTTCCTCGCGATGTTGCCGACCGGCAGCCAGAAATTAACGCCAGATGAACCTTGCTTGGCGATCGCGCCGATAAGTCCATCATGCGCCTCCACGAGAAGGGAGAGGTCGCAGTTGGAGCAGAGCTGAACCCGCTGATTTCTGCACGCGACGAGCCACTGCCTTCGATTAGAGTCATTGGCAACAACAGATTGTGGTTGATGTACCACGCTGCACTCTTTGTTTGACGCTCGACGCTTATCAAGCGATAGGTGATACGCTTTTCGTTCTCTAGATCAATTACTAGCTTTGGTAGTTGACTGGAACGCAAGTTGTTTGTCAGAGGATGGTGCAAGACTTAGGGTTGCACAATCCATGCTAAGCGCGCCCCGGTGAGAACATCATAAATCTCGGCCAGCCTCAAGCTTACGCTCAAGCCCGGCACAAGAGGCGACCGGCATCATCTCTCTTCCTCGTGCCCATCTGTATCCGATTGTCGGCTCTGATGTCGGACAACCGACAGAGACACGAGCTTTCACCGGAACCCAAGCAGGCATGCGCGTTCCTTTCGTCAAGCAACCCACGCATCAGATGCCTCGAGTAGTACGCTGATTACTAACACGAGAAAGAAGGAGCATCTGCCGAAGCGGTCGCCGGATTCAGAGGTTACTGGTTGGGCTTGCTCGCTTGATACTAATGAATGTGCGATAGGCATCGTGCTTGGCGGCGCTGAAGGCGGCGAACATCAAGGTGGTTGCCGCAAAATTCGACCGAAGCCGCCAATATCAAAGATGCTTGAGGAAATCGCGGCCTTTCCTAGATTCTGTCACTAGCACTCCTCAAGCGCCAAAGATCAGGGCGCATCGCTTGATGAGGAATTTGCCTCATTTTCGGTGCTTGCCAACAGCGGAGGAAGTCGCCCTTACAAAACTTCGCAAACGGCTGATGAGACTTGTTCACGCTGCGAGGCGCTGCATGACTATGTAGCCAGCCTCCGCCGCAGCAACGACAACGCACCTCGTGCCCAGTACGTTCGTGCGCGTGCAGGCCACCACGCACCACCCCCGGCGATATTCCGCTCGCGGTGATGGCACGCGCTGAGGTGGCGGTCCTCGCCCACACGTTGATCAGGTCTGCGCCACGTTCCAACCTCTTGCGGCGCGCGTTTGTCGGGCCCGGTTGAGCGCTCACAAAGTACGAAGTAAGTCATAAACGATCGCGCAGCAAAGGCCGGAGTGAACTCACTTGTACTACTGAGGTCAAGACGCCTCGGACATTTGTTTTGCGCGCGCCAAGCGCCAATTATCTCGACAACGTGAAGATGCTAACCTCGAGAACTCGGAGCTGTCGGCCGTGAAGAACCTGGATTTCAGCGCGAGATGAGCTGAGGCCGAGCGATCCGTGGCGCGAGGATTCGGGACAACGGGAGCCTCAGCCAGCGGATGAGGCGGCGGAAGATACTATGGGATGACCGGCAAAGGCATGAGAGTATTGAGGCTGGTCATGAGCAATGGAGCACCCCATGCAAAAGGCAGATGATCTCGGCCGGTCTTCCACGGTCCTGGAACAGAATAGTACGCTGATCGCGGTCATTGAGATGAGCCTCTCAAGCTGGTTCGTCGCTGGAATCGTCCCCGGGGTTGAATCGTCATCCGTTGAAGAAGCTTGGCGCCGACGAAGACGCGCTGCTCCGGTTGCTACACCGCTGGCGCGAGGAGGCGGCAAACTTTGGGCACGCGATCACACGCATAGCGGTCGCCTTTGAGGCCGGTCGCGATGGCTTTTGGCTGGCGCGCTGGCTGCGGGCTCGTGGCGTCGAGGCCTTCATTGTCCACTCAACAAGCGTCGCCGTCCCCGCGAGCACCGGCGGGCTAAAACCGATTGGCTCGAGACCGAGCATTTGAATCGCGCTCTCCTCGATTGGCTCCGCGGCGAGTCGAACCATTGCCAAATGGCAGGACTTCCAAGGCTCGATGAAGAGGACGCCCGGCGTCCGAATCGCGAGCGTGAGAACCTTGTCAGCCACAAACCAGCATTGTCAACCGAATGAAGGCACGTCTCATTCGCCTGGGTATTCGCAATTTCAAGCCGCCGCTGCGTCATGCGTCAGAGCGGCTTGAGACGCTGCGCACGCCTGAAGGGGTGCCTCTGCCGCCCAACAATGTCGCCGAGATGCGCCGGGACATGGTCAGCCTTCGCCGCGTCAGGGAGAAAATCAGGGAGATCGAGGCGGCTCGATTACAGCGTTTGCAGGTTCCCGAGAGCGGACCGCACGCGATGGTCAAGTTGCTGTCGCGGATCATAGGCGTTGGAATCGAAACAGCGGACATGCTCGTGCATGAGATCCTCTCCCGGCAATTGAGAGATCGCAGAGCGGTCGCGCGTTACGCGCGTCTCACGGGTGTTCCCGATGAGAGCGGCAAGCGAAGACGGGAGAAGGGCCTTGCACGCGCTGGCAATGCCCGGTAAGGCGTGGGATGATCCAACTGGCCTGGCGCTTTCTTCTTTTCCAGAAGGACAGCGCATTAGCCCAATGTTTCCGTACTCGCGCGACCGACGCGCGCGGCGGCACGCGCAAGACTATGATCGTGGCGCTGGCGCGTAAATTGCGCATTGCGTTCTGGCGCCTGACGACGACAGGCGAATACCTGTAGGGATCAGGTTACGCCCGGCAGCATGAACGCGAGACGGGACACCAGAATTGGGGCTTGGCGAAGCAACCGCTGAACCCTGATACTCCGAGGTGGCGGTGACCCGCGCTACAACTTGATCCAAATGACCTCGCGGAAGAATGGGCCCGCTGCCGGAGCTTCGCTTGAGATGCGTATTGCTGCATCATGATCGAAGATTGCGTTCGACCGCATACAAGTACGCGGCGCAATGCCCGCCAGATGTTGCAAGCTCCCGCGGAATGTCTCTCAGTCGCCATGGCATGGAGTTCCTGGTCTCTGACGATTAAGGAACGCGCTGGACTACGTGCCCGGCAATGCCGATGACGATTGCCTGTCTGGCCGCCTGGCTTACCAAATGGAGCGGCAAGTATCCCGAGCTCATCGGCTGGATCGAGGAAAACATTGAGGAGGCCTGACCTATTTCCGCCTGTCGCTGAAATCAGGCGGCGCACCTATGTGGTGCGACTCTTCCCCAATGCCGAGAGCTGCTTGCGGCTGGTGCGGGCGCTGACCATCGAGGCCTGGCTCGCAGACTATCGCTATCTGAATATGGATCTGCTGAAAGAGCGCAAAAAGGAGGCGTTACGCGCTGCCGCCTGATCATGCTCGGGCCCACCAAGGGGATGGCTTCGTCGGATCCCACGATCAATTTGCTGAACTTGACGCACACAACTGCACCCTCGGTGCAAGGAGAAGAATGGCTAAGAGCTCTTGATAGGAGACACCCCATACAAGTGGTAGCCTGGCGGCGGCCAGGACGGCGTTGATGGCATCGCCCTGGCGGTGCCAGAGGTAATTGCGGCCCATTCGGAGCTTGGTCGTCGGCAAGTTGGCTCGCGTTTCCGGTGACAACGCCACCCTCGACTAGTCCTTGTCTCGAAGGTCGTATCTGGCCGGTTTCCTTGGTCAGCCAGCGAGCGTCGTCTGACCTGTCGCCTTGTCGACCACTACCATCGTGGAAGCGAGAGGAGCGATTTCCGCGTCCAGTCGATTGGTCTTCTTAGCTGCCGCAGTCCGCTGTTGGGAGCGCAAGGCATATTCGTCCTGGGCGTTGCGACTGGTGCCGTACTTCTTCGAGACGAATTCAGCGGTCTGCAACATAAGCATGTAAACGTGGGGTGACCGTGCCGTCACAGTGTTATCGCGCGTGCAGCCCGTCCACTCGTGGTACTCGTTTTGAACAGCAGAGATGTTCTCGAGGCCGCCAGCCATAATCACACTCACGCGTCCGCCGTGACCAGCTTGGCGGCGGTCGCTATCGCCACCAGACTCGAAGCGAACTGGCGATCGATGGTCTGGGCCGAAACTTCCACCGGGAGTCCAGTGGCGATTGCGCCGAGATGAGCCACGTTCATGCTCGAAGTGCCTGCGGTAAGACAACATCCGATCACGGCGTCCTCAACCTTGGTTGACCTGCCACTGGTTTTTCATCCGGCAGCGGTTAGAGCCCCGGAGTTTTGTACGCCAAGTGGCGCGGGTGGAGCAACGGATGAGCGGTGGAGCTGATCGGGATTGCGTAGCCGATCGTCCCTAGCGGATAGGCGTGCTGCATAGACCGCGGGGGTCAGGTATTTCAGTGACGAGTGAGGCCGCCGAATATTGTAGTCGGCGACCCAGTTGGCGATCTTGGCACGGGCGTCGTCGAGATCGAAGAACACGGTCTCGTTGAGCAACTCATCGCGCATCCGACCGTTGAACCTCTCGACAAAGCCGTTCTGCATCGGCCTTCCTGGAGCGATGAAGTGTCAGTCGAGGACTGTGTCCTTGCTCCAGGCGAGCATGGCATTGCGGGTGAACTCGGTGCCATTGTCGGAGACGATCGTTTTTGGCTTGCCGCGTCGCTCGACGATGGCCGTGAGTTCGCGAGCAACGCGCCGTCCCGAGATCGAGGTATCGGAATGGCGCCAAGGCATTCCTTGGTAACGTCGTCGACGATGTTGAGAATGCGAAAGCGCGGGCCGTTGGCGAACTGGTCATGGACGAAGTCCAGCGAACAGCGTGCGTTGGGCTTGGCTTCGACCAGGATTGGGGTCCCCACCGCCTTCCGGCGGGCCCGCCGCTTGCGGACGGTGAGCCCGTCTTCCCGATAAAGCCGGTAGATCCGGTTGATCCCCGACGGTTCACCCTCTCGTCGCCGCAGGACGAAAAGCCGACGGTAGCCGAAACGCCGCCGCGGTTAGCGAGGTCACGCAGCCGGCCGCGCACCGTCCGCGGAGGGCGGCTGCACGATAGCGGATCATCTTCCGATCCGCGCCCACGATCGAGCAGGCCGCCGTTCCGACAGGCTCATGACGGCCTGCAGATGCGCCACCGCAGCGCGCTTGGCGGCGGGCCCTACCATTTTTTGAGAGGAGCTCGCGAAGAGCGGCCGCATCGAGCATCTGCTCGGCCAGAAGCTTCTTCAGCTTTGCGTTCTCCTCCTCCAAGGCCCTCAGCCGCTTCGCCTCGGAAACGTCCATGCCGCCATACTTGGCCTTCCAATTGTAGATCGTCGCCTCAGAAATCCCATGCTTGCGAGCCAGGTCGGCCGTCTTCGCCCGGGCCTCATGCTCCTTCAACACCACGATAATCTGCTCTTCCGTGAATCTCGCTCGCTTCATCCGTCCGTCCTTCTTCGGGCCGGACTCTAAGGTGGTGACTGATCCGAATGCAGTCACTGCTCAAGCCGTACTCGGCCGGCTGGCGTCAAATTGGCCTCTACGTGACTTGCCTGCTGCCTTAAGTTAAGACCTCGATATTACGTCTCTAAAGGCGAGTCGCGTATACAGGTCCATTTCAGAGCTAAGGCTATGCTTCGGTCCAAAGGTAACTCACTGGTCGATACCGTAATTGGTGAAGCCAAGGGCTCTTTCTTGGACGAAAGTTTCTCTCCAAGGCAGTTCGAGCCAATGCTCGACGACCCGCAAGTTCGACCTACGTACTGGCCGAGAAATGTCGTCTCTTACCCTAAATCCTAACAATCGACACTATCGAAAAACTGCATCGACTTTGCTCACACGAATTACCGGGACAGGACACTAGCTAGTTTCTGTCGCGAAACGCCCGGATTTGGGGCGCCGATCCAAGTTATGCCGATAGATTGGGCACGGAGAGCGCCGGGACCGGCAAGCTCTAAACAAGATGATTTTTGGGTTGGTTTCAGGTATTGCGCGCCGGCCGTCAGCTTGAGATGCGCTGAGCCGTGGCCACTTGAGTGACCGGCGCGGGCCGACGGGTTCATCAACCAGCTTTTCGCCTGCGCGACGATCCCGCCATCAGCATTGCCGCGATCCTCATGAGATTGTTGGCAAGCACAGCGGCACCGACCCACAATTCAAAGCGGTCGGGGTCCCTCGGCGAGACAGCGCTTCATGCCGCGGCCCCGGAACAGCACCGAGATGCGTCCCTCAATGCCGGCGCGAAAGCGCTGACCATTCTTGAAGACCGCGCTCTTCTCGTACGCTTCACGTCGTCCCGTTCTCTTGCCGCCACGCTGCGGAATGCAGACCACCTTGACGCCGGCGTGCTTGCAC
>NZ_AXAU01000056.1 GCF_000472965.1 Bradyrhizobium murdochi
TCGCCCTGCTTCATGTTGCGTAAGCGATCCTTGAGCTCACCCCAGTTCGTTCCGACTTCGGGCAGAGTGGTCATTGGCTTAATTCCGATGGTTGAAAATCAGAAGGGCCGCCTCATGCCCCATACGTATTTTTCTCGAACGTCCCTGAGAGTCGCCCAATCTTGGCGTCGAAAATCGACTGCTTCAGATCGTCTGCCAGTCCATCATGCGTTGGCTAACAGCGCGCATGTCAATGCCGTCCGCTCCACCAATTCCGACAATGCCGGCCTTGGGAATGCCAAGGACCCGCAGTTCTTCCAGACTCTGGATCTCGGGGATGAGGGCACGGCGCGCTTCTATGATCTTTCTCACCCGCTCCCGATATCCCGCACGGCCAAGAAAGTTCATCACGGCCCATGCCGAGGCTACTGCACCACCCGGACGCGATCCGGCAATTGTCATGGTGACGAGCTCACCGACCGGCCACGCGTCAAAAAAAAAGCGCTGGTATTGCTCGAAACGCTTATCAGCCAATAACAGCAAAGATGCACCGCGGCTTGTATATCCGTGTTTATGAAGATCCGCCGAAATGGATCTGACACCTTTTAGGATAAAATCGAAAGCGGGAACGTCATCTAATTCCCTTGCGAAGGGAAGAAAGAAGCCGCCGACGCACGCATCGACATGCAGCCACAGCCCACTCTCGTTCGCGATTTGCGCGAGGTCCGCAATCGGGTCAACACATCCCATCGGGTAGGCGGGCGCCGATCCAACGATCATGATCGTATTCTCGGTGACATGCTGCCGGATGGCTCCGATCTCGGCCCGACAATCGGAATTTGCCCGTACCCTTACTACTTTGAGGTCGAGGAGTTCGGCCGCCTTGTTGAAAGCAGGATGGCCCGTATGGCTCATGAGAATTTCCGGAACGGACTTGGTGGGACGCTCCGCCATCGCCCAGTTTTTGGCGGCCCTTACCGCGAGAATGATGCTCTCGGTTCAACCGGACGTGATCGTTCCGGTCGCATCCACATCGGCGCCTAGCAGCTCCAGCGCCATACTAACCACTTCCGAGGACATTCCATCAGGCTTGGATAAAAGAGCCCTGCCGTAAAGCAGATTGTCCCCATGGAACGCAGAATAAGTGTCACGTGCCAGCCGAAAGACGTCGTCGCCGGCGTAATAGGCAGCTTTCAAGTTATGCGGATCGTTCCAAACCATGTCCCCGCGCCTTTGGCTCGCCAAACGCGCGCGCAGGTCGGCTTCGGACAATCCTTGCTCCGCAAATCGCGAGCTTTCCGATCTCACCGACTTCAACTCATGCTCCTCAACCGAAAGTGTTTCGTTGATTGACACTTGATGTGCGCCGCCGGGATCCCATCTTCAGCCGAACGCCGCGCATCATTACTCACAACGACCTGAAGTTCGGCGTCCCAGCGCCTCGTTTTATGTCCCCACATTTCATTTAATGTCCTGTGCGGCGTGCTAACCTTCTGCCAGCCTGAGCGGGGGGTGGAGCTAAGCTCTGCGGAGCTGTGACGTCCTTGCTCCAGCGATGCCGCGTCCGTCGGATGTGATGGACACGGCGTATTCCCGCTCGGCCGCATCGACACTGACGAAGCCGTCGCGCACATCGCGCAGGACACTGGAAGGATCGCGCGTTTTCGGATCGCCGTATCCGCCACCACCGGCGGTGAGGGTACGGTAGGTCGCAGGTCCCAGTCGTTCCACCTCGCAATTGATGGGCCGAATCTTCCTGCCATCGGCCACCGAGATCGTAGGTTCTTGGGTTAAGCCTGGTTTGCCTCCTCCAACGCCAAATGAGGCTGCTCGTCCGCCAGGAATCCCGCCGATCATGATGGAATAGTCGGCCGGCGTGAACACTTCGACCTCGTAGTCGCACCCAGTTCCTCCCCGGAAGCGGCCGGGACCACCACCGTCACAGCGGAACTCCTGCCGGTTAAACCGCACCGGATAGAACTGCTCATAGTCCTCGAGATTGGGTAAAGTGAGCCCACCCAGCGTAATCAGACTCCCGATCATGTTGAAACCATCGCGGCCTTCGATGGCGCCGCTGCCCCCCGCTGATCCAAAGTTATGCATGACATAGCGGTCGCCATCGGGGCGAGCCCCCGCCATGATGACTTGCACTCCTTTCGGCCAACCGGCCAAAGCGCGCTCGGGCAGTGCCTGCGCCAGCGCCCTCCAGACCGCCTGGATGATTTCGTTTGCCGGGTAGACCGTGTTCGCTGTCATGGGCGCAGGCGGACGCGCGTTCACCAAACTGCCTTCAGGCAGCCGGATCTCGACGCTGCGGAACGCTCCCTCGTTCTTGGGAAGGTCCGCTTCGAAAAACGCGAGCAACGCCATGAACACCGCCGATGTGCTGTTTGCGATTGAGCTGTTCTTGAAGCCCCGCACCTGCGGCGATGTTCCTTCGAAGTCGACGATCAGGCCAGACTCGCCCATCGACAGCGTGACCGCGATCACGCTGTCAACGGGCTGAAAGCAATCGTGGTCAATTGGACTCTCTGCCTTCCAGGCGCCCTTGGGCAAGCGGGAGAGGGAGGCTCGAAAGCGGCGGTCGGCGTGGTCGAGCACGGCTTCGAAGAACTCCCCGGCACGATCCGCCCCCGCCTCCTCGACCAGCAGTGCAATGCGCTCGGCGCCGATCTGGGTCGAGCCGATCATAGCGCGCACATCGCCATCGAGGCCCTCGGGCAAGCGCGTGTTGAGCAGCAGCAGGCGCCACAGGTCCTCACGCATGCGGCCCGCTTCGATCAACTTCAGGACCGGCAGCCGGATGCCTTCGTGGAAGATCTCCGTGGCGGTCGGGTTGTAAGTGCCAGCCGCGCCGCCACCGATGTCCACTTGGTGCGCACGATTGCAGGCAAAGGCGACCAACTTGCCCCTCACGAAGACCGGGCGGGCAATGACCCAGTCGGGCAAGTGATTGCCGCCGGCGGTGTACGGGTCGCTCAGCAGGAAGACGTCTTCCGGCGCGATCGCGCCCTTGAAGTCACGTAGGATTGCGCGAACGGCGAAACCGCCCCCGCCGGTATGCATGGGAATACCGTCCGCCTGGCTCATCACAATGCCGCGGGCGTCGGCAATGAAGCAGGAGAAATCGTGGCTTTGGGTCAAGTGCGGAGAGCGGGCGGCACGGGTCATCACCCATCCCATCTGGCGCGAGATATGATCCAGCCGGTTCTGCACCAGTGCGAGTGTAATCGGGTCCAAAGCGAGATTCATGCAACGGCTCCAATATGGACCAGGATGTCATCCGCGGCGTGAACCGCGGCGGGGGGTGACGAAGGCGGCAATCGTGCGCTCTTCGAACACCAGCGGCCCTTGCAACTTGCAGCCCAGGTGAAGATCCTGTCCGTCGTACGCAGGGCTCTCCTGCCATCCACGCCTCCAGGAGGACACGAACCGGCGCACTCCGCAATGGCGCAAGCTACCACAACTTACCATGCGTTCGCCCATCTCACCTTCTTAGCATTATCGGTCACATGCCACTCTGCTGTTCATCGGGTCGACGCACAAGTAGTGAGTCTAAAACTAACCGAATAGAGGATGTGTCAAAGCAATAGTTCAGTACGCAACGTACAGAATGCGCCTTTAATTCCGTCGCTCTATTTCACTTTCGTGCAAATCGTGAGCGAGACGGCGATTTATCCTCGTTTGCTGGATGATCTAACAAGTCGTAATTCCGCAGCAAAATAGAAAGCAGATCGACTTCAGTTGCGGCCAACCGCAATGCGTTCAGCACGTCATCGCTGGCAATCGACCGTGACGGGCGGCGCCTTGAGATGGGCGCGGTTCCTGCCGTGTCGCGCAACATCATGTCGGTGAAGGACCTATCGACGCCGATGCCACGAAGCCGCCAAGGCGGAGGACTCGGTCATTGATCGGTTCCAATTAGATATGAAAGGAGGTTTGCCGTTTCAGGCTTGTGCCTTTTTCGTAGTGCGTAGCGCCGAACGGACATCCTCCTGGCTGATCACATCGTCCAGCGTCGTACGAACGCGCTCAACTAACTGACCTACCTCCTCCTGAGTGATGCAGAGCGCCGGGGCGAATCCGAGAATGTTATCGCCGAATGCCCGGAAGATCACTTTGTTTCGATATCCCGCCTCAAAGAGACGAGTTGGCAGATTGAGAGACGGATGAAATCGGGTGCGGCTTTCCTTATCTGCGACGAGCTCGACAGCGCCGAGTAGACCGCGGTGGCGGGAGTCACCAACCAGCGGGTGATCGAGCAGACTGTCCAGTCCGGCAGAAAAGTACTTGGACTGGATGACTGCGTTGGCAAGTAGCCCCCCTTCACGATAGAGTCGCAGCACCTCGAGGCCGATCGCCGCGCTCACAGGGTGGGCAGAATAGGTTTGACCATGGCCAATGGGATCTGAACGGGTTCCGCTCTCTGCGAGACCTTGATAAACCTCATCCGACAGGAGAACGGCACCCATAGGAGCATATCCTGCGGTCAGACCTTTGGCGACAGTCATTAGATCCGGTTCGACGCCCTCGCTCTCGCAGGCGAACATGGGGCCGGTACGACCGAAGGCGGTAATCACCTCGTCGGCTACGAACAGAATGTCGAGCCGGCGACACGTATCGCGCATGGCTTTGAGCCAGCCCTTTGGGGGCACAATGACGGTCACGGAGCCACACGCCGTGACCGGACTCGAGGATCGTTGCGCCACGCTCCTCATGAACACGGTAGTTCACGACAGGGTGAATGAGATGCTGGCGGTCCAATTCGACCAGCGAGGTATTTCGAGTTGATTTCAGGTGTCCCATAGTATCTCCCTAAGGGCAAATAGACCCGGCTTGTGTCGACTCTCTTGAGAATTGGTTCAACAGCTTCAGCAGTCGACGCGATAGCGCTCAATAACCCTCTCGTTGAGTCGGATGCCCAAACCAGGCTCCTGCGGAACGGCCATGTAGCCGTTCTTGATCTCCGGGAAGTCCTCGGGCAATTCCCACAGCAGCGGATCACGTAGCTTGTTAGCAAAGATCTCGACGAACAGCGCATGGGGATTGGCAGCCATGAGATGGATGGCGACCTGGGGCTCCTCGTGGTGTGCCATCTCGACATTCATCATCTTTGCCATGTCGGCGACGCGCTGCCACTCTGTGACGCCTCCGCACAGCGTGCAATCCAGATTCAAAATCGAGACATCACCCTTCGTAATCAAATCGCGGCAAGCACGACCACTGATCTCGCCCTGTCCAACATTGATCGGGATGGTGGTCTTGCTCGCAAGGAGCCGTAAGCCGTCGGTCTGGTCGTACCATTTAATAGGTTCTTCCATCCATCTGACGTCGAGATCGGCCTTCTCCAGGGCCACGCAGAACTTGACCGCATCGAGCGGATCCCAGCCTTGGTTCGCGTCCACCGTCAGGACGAAGTCGGGCCCCCCGGCTCTCCGTGCAGCACGCACGCGATCGAGATCCTCCTCGAGGGTTGCGCGTCCGACCTTCATCTTGATGCCCATACAACCGATCGTGCGAACCATGTCGACTTCCTCTGCGATCGCCTCACAGGCATCACGGCCATCCTTTGGATAATAACCGCCGATCGAGATGACCGGAACGCGCTCTCGCACGCCGCCCAGCAGCTTGTAGACCGGTGTCTGATAGAGCTTGCCGCGCGCGTCCCACATGGCGTTGTCGAGGCAGCTGATCGCTTGCAGGAGGATTCCGCGCGGGTGCATGTCCAGCTGGTGCAGCCCCCTATTCCCCAAGTCAATGTTGACGTGGAACATCGATTGCCAAAGGCGTTGGAAGTCGCGCACGTCCTGACCGATGAGGAGCGGCGCGAGGTGATTCCGGATGACGTCGACGATTTCTCGCTGGGTATGAAATTCGTCGCCCCCGTAGGTTTCGCCAACCATTCCATTCGCGAGATGAACGCGGGTGATGATCGTCGGCCGAGAGGCTACTTGGTATGTCCCCCCTTTGAAGACTTCCTGCAATCTCATGTCGAGGGGGATGATGTCGACAGCATCAATTTTCATAGGTCATCCTCCAGCCGCAGCAGTCAATCAATTTCAGAAAAAGCTTGGATCCGGATATTCGAATGGGCGAATTTCCGAGTCTCGCTTGATCCCCATCGTCTCTCCGAGAGCCGGCTATCCCTGAGGCTTTTTAGACGCCGTGCCGAATAATCACCGTCTTAAGAACGCCAAACCCGTACAGCGCGGCAAAGCCTTTTTCACGACCAAAGCCTGATCCTTTCACGCCGCCAAATGGCAGTTCAACGCCGCCGGCCGCCCCATAATTGTTCACGAACACCTGCCCCGCTTCGATGCGACGAGCTAGACGCATCGCTCGGCCGAGATCCGAGGTCCACACGCCGGCAGCCAGCCCGTATAGTGTGCCGTTCGCGATGCGTGCTGCATTGTCTTCATCACGGAAGCGCAGCGCCACCAACACTGGTCCGAAGATTTCCTCCTGCGCCAAGCGATGGTCCGGAGGGACGTCCCCAATCAAGGTTGGTTTGACGTAATAGCCATTCCGAGGCAGGTTTGTACCGAACGCTCCTTCCGCCAGAATCGGCAGTTGGTCGCGCCGAGTCAGGTCCAGATAGCCTTCTATCCGGGTCCGCTGAGCCGCATTGACGACAGGTCCAAGATCGAGGTCCTGGGTGGCCGAGCCGACCCGTAGCGCCTTGAACCGCTTGGCGAGCCGCTGTGTAAACTCATCATAGATGTGGTCTTGGACCAAAACCCGCGAACCGGCACTGCAGGTCTGGCCAGCGTTGTGCACGATGCTCCTAACAATCGTGGTAACCGCCTCTTCCACAGGTGCATCCGAGAAGACCACTTGCGGTGATTTTCCGCCCAGTTCGAGCGTCACTGGAATCGTGTTCTTAGCGGCCGCGGTCTGTACCAGCGTGCCGACTTCGCGGGATCCGGTGAAGCTTATATGGCCAATGCCAGGATGCGCGGACAGCGCCGCACCGGCTTCTTCGCCGAGCCCGGTAACGACGTTGAAGACACCAGACGGAAAGCCCGCCTCCTCGGCGAGTTTCGCCAGTGCAAGCGCCGTCAGCGACGTGTCCTCGGCGGGCTTGAGGACGATTGCATTACCCATCGCGAGTGACGGCGCGACCGAGCGGCCGACCATTTGCAGCGGATAGTTCCAGGGCACGATATGCGCCGTTACACCGTGCGGTTCATAGTGTGTCATCACGGTGAAGCCAGGCTGAAACGGGATGGTTTCGCCATGAACTTTGTCGGCGGCCGAACCATAGTATTCGAAATATCGGGCACAGACGGCGGCATCGCCGCGCGCGACCGTCATCGGCTTGCCGACATCATCGCTCTCCAGCGCCGCCAGCTTTTCGACGTCGCGACGGATGAGTTCAGCCATCCTGAGCAAGAGACGACCTCGCGAGGCCGCCTCCATTTTTCCCCACGGCCCTTTTGCCGCAGCGCGACCGGCCAGGACCGCGGCGTCGACCTCGGATGCTCCGCCACGAGAGATTTCGGCGATTTTCGATCCATCGGAAGGATTGATCACATCCAAGGTTCCGGCCGAGGCAACCCAGCGACCAGCGATATAGTTCGGATGAACGTCCATTTTGCATTTTCCAATAATGGGGCTCCGATGCGCTATCAGTTGTTCGCTGCCCGAGTGGTCGAGCCGGATGAGATCGCTGATGCGAATCGTGTCGTTGCGGATCAAGGAGTTGGGGCGCCGATCACAGCGAGAAGAGCGCCGACTCCGCTGGTGCAGCGCGACGGCTATCGCGACCGCGGCTGAGAGCGCGCCGCCGGCACGGTGGAACTGCACAAGGGCATCTAGTTCCCTTTGGGGCTGCTCGCCTTACCAAGGACAATCCGGGGCGCGGCGGTTGTCCCGCCGCGGCAAGAGTGCCTTTCATGATTGCGCGCCACGTGACATCGTTTGCAGTCAATCTCGTTCTCCTCATTTCACCAGCACTTGAACTGCTTCCGATCCCGCCGCCATTCGGAATAGCATCGCAGCGGTATCAGATGACCGGTCACGGACGCGCAGGAGCTCCTGACCGGCCACCCATGCGCCGAATTCGTTGCCCAGCGATCCGAGTTTCTCAGTACGTGTGGAGATCGACCTTTCCGACCTCGTTCGTGCGGCGCACCTGCTGGA
>NZ_AXAU01000057.1 GCF_000472965.1 Bradyrhizobium murdochi
AAATCGGTTATCCCATTCCCCCCTTCGACTTGTCGGTCCCCGGCGTCTCCAGCTTGTCTGCCGACCTACACAAATACGGGTTCGCCGCCAAGGGCGCGTCCTTGCTCCTTTTGGCGGATCGCGAGAATCAGAAGTACCAGCGCTTCGAGTTCAGCAATTGGCCGCGTGGCAGTTTCCTGTCCCATACCTTCCAAGGGAGTCGAGCGGCAGGGCCCATCGCATCGGCATGGGCGGTGATGAATACACTCGGCCACGCCGGCTATCGGGAGATCGCGCGCGTGATCATGGACACCAAGGAGCGGCTCATTGCAGGCGTGGAGCAGATCAAGGGGCTGCGGGTGATTCGACCCAGCGATCTCTGCATTCTGCTGTACGACTCGGTTGATCCGGACGTCGACATCTATGCCGTCGCAGATCGCATGGGCGAGAAGGGATGGCTCGTCGGCAAATCGATCACGCCAAAGGCAGTTCATATCGCGCTCAATCCTGTAGTCGTCCCCGCCCTCGATGACTACCTGGCTGATCTGGCTGCGTGCGTCCAGCAGGTGCGCCGCACGAACGAGGTCGGAAAGGTCGATCTCCACACGTACTGAGAAACTCGGATCGCTGGGCAACGAATTCGGCGCATGGGTAGCCCGCACGAAATCCGGTTCTCATATTCACGAGCTGCGAGGAAAATCGAATGTCTCTGATTCAACGCTCCGAAAACCTTTGGGAGTTTCAAGACACTTGTAACGTTTACGTTCTGAAAAGTGGCGCGGAATGCCTGTTGATCGATACAGGGTCCGGCGCCATTATCCAGCATCTTGCCGCTATCGGAATCAAACGCGTCGATTGGGTTCTACATACCCATCACCATAGGGATCAGTGCTGGGGAACGCCGATTGTTAAGAAGGCCGGAGCGAAAATTGCCGTGCCAGAATACGAACGGCACCTGTTCGACAATGCCGAGGCCTATTGGCAAGCGAGGCGCGTCTATGGAAACTACAACGACACCAACACATTCTTCTCGCTAGGGACCAATCTTCCGGTCGATGCAGTTCTCGAAGATTACGGCACCTTTGTCTGGAAGGAGTATAAGTTTCGCGTGCTGCCAGCGAAAGGGCATACGTACGGCATGATCAGCCTCATCGCAGAGGTGGACGGCAGAAAGGTCGCGTTTACCGGCGATCTGATGACGAGCGGCGGGAAGCTCTATCAGCTTCACGCAATGGAATATAGCTACGGCTGCTTGGTTGGCATTGAATTTACAATGCAATCGATTCTCGCCTTGAAACAAGAGGATGTGGCGACTGCCTACCCATCGCATGGGGCGCCGATCCGAGAAGTGGCAGGAGACATTGGCAAACTCGAATCGAGACTTGAGGCGCTTGCCAATCTAGGCAGGCTTTTTACCTCGGGCTCTATCAGTTTCAAGGACTGGCAGACTATACGCGAGAGCAAGCTGCAGCCGATCACGAAGCATTTGCTGTGGGCCGGACCCTACACCTGCTCCAATTTCTACATCGTGCTGAGTGGTAGCGGCCACGCCATGCTGATTGACTACGGACTGATTTCTAACGCTCATCTCCATTTTTCCAACGATCATGGTAGCTATCAAGCCCTGCGTTTCGTTCAGCATCACCTCGAGCAGCTACGCGACGATTACGGGGTGCGGGAAATTGAACTCGTCGTTCCCACGCACATCCATGACGACCATGTCTGCGGAATACCGTTCCTCCAGCGACATTTCGGCACGCAGTGCTGGGCTCTCGATTGTGTCGCCGAGGTCATTGCCGATTCCCCTGCGTGGGCGAGCACGCCGTGCTGCTTCCACAAGCCGATCAAAGTGCAACGGATTCTGCGGGATGGTGAGGCGTTTCACTGGAGAGGGTTCGACTTCGAGATCTATCACGCCCCAGGTCAAACCGAATACCACGCAGCTATCTTGGGTAAGATCGACGGAAAGCGGATCGTCTTTGGGGGGGACAATCTGTTTCTCTTCAATCCTCAGGCCGGGGGGATCGAGCGCGAGATCGCCATCCAGTCCACGGTTATGCGCAACAGCTTTCAGTTGGATATGCATCGCCGCTGCGCGAACGTGATACGGGCGACGAACCCTGATCTCGTATGTCCCGGACACGGAGAGCTGATTCCCATGGATCACTCGATGGTCGCCGAATACACCGACTACATCCAACGCAAGGAGGCAGCATTCCGCGATGTTGTGCCTGAACCCGCAGACCACTTCATCGACCTATTCTGGGCACGCATGCTGCCATACCTTTCAGAAGCGCGCCCGAACAGCGAGGTCGCGTATACGATCAGGATTCGAAACAACTTGGAGCGCGCGGTGTTTACAGAGCTCGCCTCCTACCGCCATTTGGTTGGACATCGCTTGTAGAGGCGGAAAGCATCACGCTCGATCCGGGTGAGCGCGGCGAGATAGTGCTTAGGGCGACGGCGCCCTCGGAGGTCGATCCGCGGCGAAGGCTCATGACCGCCGAGATTCTAATCGATGGTCTGTCGCAGGGTCCTGTATGTGAAGCCCTCGTTTCGATCTTGGCGGATGAACAACGCTTATGATTTTATTGTCAACGGCGGCGGCTCTGCGGGTGCGTTTTGGCGGCAGAGCACCGGCCAACTGGTGGCTTCTCAATTTCAAACGGGTATGAGCGGGAAAGAGTGCCGTGGCATGGGCCGCTTAGCTGGGCATAAACTAATCACCTGTCCGATGCCGTGACCACGTGGACAAGAAGAAGGTAAACGAGGAATTTGCAGGCTATGACCGTGTGGGACTACATCATCGTTAATGGAGGCTCGGCTGGCTGCGTGCTCGCCAATCGCCTGAGCGAGGATGCAAACGTCAAGGTGTTGCTGACCGGGGCCGGTCCACGCGACAAGTCAATGTGGATCGACATGCGTGCAGGGTACACCAAGCTCATGAACAACAGAAAATTCAATTGGAACTATAAAGATTGGAGATCAACGACGGCGTCGCCCCCAGGCGTCTGCCGAACGCGTGCTGGGTGGCTGCAGCTCCATTAACGGGATGCTGTATGTGCGCGGCCAGCCGCTTGATTACGACACCTAGAATCAGTTAGGCAATCGCGGATGGTCCTACGAGGACGTTCTGCCCTACTTCAAAAGTAGGAGCACTACGAGGGACAGGGCGACGGCTCGCGCGGTAGGGGCGGGCTCCTCAATGTGCGTGACGTCGTGGAACGCCATGTGTTGTGCGACGCTTTCATCGACGCCGCCGAAGCCAGCGGCTTTCCTCGGAACCAGGACTACAACAACGGACGGCCGGACGGTTTCGGTTACTACCCAGGTGACCATCGAGAACAATCGGCGCTGGTCAGCGGTTCGGACCTTTTTGGACCCTGTGTGAAGTCGACCGAACCTGCGCATCTAAACTGATGCGCTTGTGGACTACCTCCTACTCGAGGGCAAGCGCGCGGTCGGTGTTGCTTATGTCGTGCGCGGCGAAAAAGCGCGAGGCGTGCTGCTGTGGCCGGGAGGTGATTGTTTCGTGCGGTGCCCTCCAGTCGCCGGGTGTGCGTTCGCCATTACCTAAGCTTCAAAATCGCCGAGAGGCCGCGCGTCGACAATGGCCTCTCGGGAGTCTTCCTCAGGTGCTAATCGAAGGCTACTGCGCTTGCAGGAAGTCGCAAGCAAACCCGCTGCCCTTGCGTCGTATCCTAACTACGGAGGGCGAAACGAAATGCCCCGTGCAGCACAGTGTGTCTGTGTCGCAGTAGCGCTCAAGGAACGCCCGCCGTCGCGATGGCGGCTTGCGACGGATCGGCGTCATACTGCCTGAAAGCTCTGGATATAGCGCTTGCAGCGGCGAGTACATCAGATCGCCCCAAAATACAGCGTGATCCTTGTTTCGGCCGAAGGCAAATGCGACGTGGCCTAGTGTGTGGCCAGGCGTCGGCAACATACGAATGTGGTCCGCTATTTGATGATCATTTTCGACGATCTCGGCACGGCCGGCTTCAACGATCGGGAGCACGCTATCGGCAAATTCGGGAACGGATGACTTCTTGTTCAGTTCGTACCAATATTCGAACTCGGTTCTGAGGAAGATATAGCGGGCGTTTGGAAACGTAGGCACCCAGCGGCCATTCTCCAGACGAGTATTCCAGCCGACGTGATCGCTATGCAAATGCGTGCGCATGACGAAATCTATCTGGTCGAATGTAATGCCGGCAGCATTCAACGCCTTTTGGAAAATATCGTCTGTTTTCATGTGCCAGCTTGGCCAACCTGATCGCGACTTGTTGTTGCCAACTCCAGTGTCGACCATGATTGTATGATGTGGCGTCTTAACAACGTAGCACTGGAGGCACGTAATCAGTAGGTCGCTGTCGTCCAACAGCTTCTGCTGCCGCATCCATTAGCGCCTGTTCTGAGGCCGACAGTCAGTTCTTTCGCGTTCTCTTGAGGAAGCTAGACTGAATTCCAAGCGCTTATGAGAAGGTCGTGAGAAGACCCGAAAAGGATGAGGTTTCGAACAAAGAGCCGCGATCACCGTTCTTGAGGCGAAAGCGGCGAGAGGGTTGTTTCCGTAGCTTGATCGGCCGGTCTTCGGTCCGAAGTTGCTGGGCTGGAGTTAGTAGTGCATCCTCCTCCTTGTTGTTGCAAAGGCGGTTTTCCAGCCAAGTACGCAATCGCTGGATATTCATCGGTCGCGCCCTAATGGCGAGTGCCCTTTTAAGAGCAGGCAATACTGACTCGTACGGCAAGTCACCAGATGAGCGCTTAGCTTATTTCGGAATACCTTTCACTGTGCACAGCGATACCTAACGGGTATGAGTTCTCCTAAATCGGTATTGGCTGGCCCGAGATTATACGCCCATAATGCAAGGCAGAAACGACAAATTGTAAGGAGGGACGTCTTGCGTTCGATCTCAAAGCTCTCATTGCTGTTCCTGCTGCTCACGTCGGCCGGCTATTCGGCTTCCACGTCTGCACAAACAGACGATCCTCTTTTCGCTTCGATCCGCAAAGCCGGCGAAGTCAAGGTGGCGCTGGCCTCATTGCCTCCTTTCATGGAAGTGTCGCCGACCGGGGAGGCGAAGGGTTCTGTTGTTGAGTGGCAGAACCAGGTGCTCAAAGGCATGGGCCTGCCACCGCTAAAGGGGGTGCTCACGGAATGGACCGCAATGATTCCAGGACTGCTCTCTCACCAATACGATTACGCCGGGGCCGGTCTCAACATCACAGAAGCGAGCTGCAAAACAGTCGTGTTTTCGAGGCCCACTTTCGCGGGTCAGATCGGGCTGTTTGTCTTGCCCGGGAATCCTAAGCATCTGACGAGTATCGCGGAGCTTGCGCATCGCCCCGACATCAAAGTGTCGGTAATCCGGAGTTCAGGACAATACGAATACCTGCAGAAAAAAGAGCTCAAGTCCGAGCAAATCACATTCGTCCCTGACGCTCAGGCTGGTGTCGCAACGGTTACCGGCGGTAGGGTAGATGCGTTTATTGTCGGTCAATTCACGGTCACCAAACCGAAAGAGAAAGGTGTTGAGGTGATCGTAGACAGGAATTCGCCCGTATATGCCTCCGGCGTCGCCTTTCGCAAGGAAAGCGTGAAGTTCCGTGACGCATTCGACAAACAGTACAGCATATTGTTCGAAAACGGATTTATGCGCGAGCTGGTGAAGAAGTACATGCCCGACAACGGTGAAGAGGTACTGGATCTGCAATCCAAATTCACAAAGGCCAGTGATGTCGTGCCAAGCTGCGAATAGGGCGGAACCACAGTGTACGCAGTTCTAGAATACTGGCCCGCACTCACGCAGGGGGTATGGGTTACTGTGTGGGTGGCCCTGTGTATTATTCCCGGGGCGGCGATCGGTGCGATTATTCTTGGTGCGCTGAGACTTTCAGAAAATCCGGCGTTGCGAGTCGTCTCAATGCTTCTCATCGAGGCCATTCGCGCGCCGTCGGCTCTGGTTCTCCTGTTCTGGGTTTTCTATGCGCTGCCACTTGTCCCGGGCATGCCGCGCCTGAGTCCCGTCGCTGCGGCGATTTTCGTGCTCGTTCTCGATGGAGCCGCCTACGGAGCGGAGATCGTCCGTGCTGGTATCGAGGCCGTGCATCGCGGGCAAACCGATGCGTGTCATGCACTTGGGCTGAGCAAACTGCAGAGTTTTGCGAAGGTTGTTTTGCCGCAGGCGCTCTCGCAAATCGTGCCCGCTTTCGGCAGTCTGGCGAGGAGCATGGTCAAGTGGACCGCGATCGTGAGCTTCATCGGCGTGCAGGATGTGCTATATGTCGCGAACTATATTCGCGGGCAAACCTTCGAGACGGTTGCCGTTTTTTGCCTGCTTGGCGCCATCTATTGGATCCTAACTGTTCTTTGCGGCCTTGCCTTTCGCGCGCTTGAAGAGGTGCTCCCACTGAACCGTGCTCTGCGAGCTGCGCGATTGTCAGTCCAAGGAGCTCCTGCGTTGGATGCGCATGCAGGAGTCGCTCAATGACGTGGGATTGGAGCTTTGCGCTTGCGAGTCTGCCTGATCTCATGGTGGGCGTTTGGTACACCATCCTGGTGACGGTTGCGGCCTCGACGATTGCGTTGATTGGCGGGCTGCTGCTCGCAATCCTAGAGAGTGTCAGCACCACGGTCGGGCGAGCCTTTGTGCGCTTCTGGCTTGAACTCTTCAGAGGTGTGCCGACCCTTGTTCTACTGTATTTCGTCTTCTATGCGCTCCCAAGCGCGGGAATTACTCTTCCGGCCATTCCCATTGGCATCGCCGTGTTGGGAATTGTTTACGCCGCGTACTGCTCGGAGGTGTACCGAGGTAGCCTGATTACGATCCCGCGCGAGCTGCGCGACGCCTGCGTTGCGCTCAATTTGAGCCGGTATATTATGTGGCAACGCGTCCTTGTTCCGCTGATGATCCAACGGGCTGTTCCCGCTCTTCTTAATTACGTGCTTGGCATGTTCCGGGAGACTGCGGTGCTCTTTGCGATCGGGGTGCCGGTGCTGATGAGCCAAGCTAACGAGGTCAGCTACGAACACTTTCGATATCTCGAGCCCTTTACCATCGCGGGTTTCATCTATTTCGGCCTGAATGTGCCGTTCCTCTTCCTTCTTTCCAGAGCCAAGGACAAGCATGGTTAGCACCGCGGAATTTAGCCAACCGGGACCCTTCGAGCCCGCAGCCGCTGCAGCCGTCAATCCGATGGAGGCAAATGGAGCCGCTCTCGAACCGCAAGCCGACATGTGGGCTATCGAATTCAAAAACGTCTCTAAATCATTCGGTGCTCACCGCGTGCTAGTAGATCTCGACCTGAAAGTGAGGCCGGGTGAAAAGGTCACGCTCATCGGCCCGAGCGGTTCAGGAAAGACAACCGTGCTGCGCCTGGCAATGACGCTCGAGAAGCCCAGCGGTGGAGATATCCGGGTTTTCGGCGAGAGCATACTATTTGATGCAGCGGGCCAGCCGCTATCGAGCTCGCAGGAGGCGCGAATCCGGCGCCGGTGCGGCATGGTTTTTCAGCAATTCAATCTATTCCCGCATCTGACTGTGCTGCAAAACCTGATTTTGGCGCCAATGACTGTGTTGAAGCAGTCCAGAGAGCAGGCTGAGAAGAGCGCGTTCGAATACCTTCAGATGGTGGGTCTGAACAGCAAGGCGCATTCATATCCAGCGCAGCTATCCGGAGGTCAGCAGCAGCGCATTGCCATCGCTCGGGCGCTGATCTTGAAACCTGAAATACTTCTGCTCGATGAAATCACCTCAGCGCTCGATCCTGAGCTCGCCGGGGAAGTCCTCGACGTCGTTCGAGGTGTTGCGCACGAGTCTAACGTGTCGCTTCTGATCGTAACGCACGAGATGCGCTTTGCACGCGAGGTCTCCGATCGCATCGCTGTCTTCGACGCTGGCCGTATCATCGAACAAGGTCCACCCGACCAAATCTTCACCAATCCCGTATCCGAGCGCACCCG
>NZ_AXAU01000058.1 GCF_000472965.1 Bradyrhizobium murdochi
AGATGCGGTTACCGAGCCGATCGCGATTTTGTGCGCAGATACTTATGCCTTAGGGACGAGTGGCATCGCGCAGGCCGGCGCTGACCTAGATGGAGCGGCTAGCGCCGCGGTACCTTCTCGGCACTTCTGGAGAGCAAAATCCAAAAATTCATACTCCTGAGGCACGACCTCTTGCACCTCCCAGGTCGATCGCTCGAGTTCTGCCGTCTTGAAATGGCCAACCACCACGACTCCTGAGCTGCACGAAATATCGAGCGCCTCACGCAACCTCGTACGGGCGGCCAGCTCCCATGCCGCCTCCGACGCACATCGCTACCACGACATACTTCGCACCGCGGCGCTTGCCCCTCGATGAGCTGCGCCCCCTCGAGCAACAAAGGAACTCCATCTCGCACATGTATTGCTCGAGCATGCGATTTCCGATGGAGCCGTAGCAGACACCGGAGACCACCGCGATCTTTCCGATTCGGCGCGCGAGACCCGCATCGCGGTCGCCAGAATGTCGGGAGCTGTCTTGGCACCGCGTACCACCTCGAAGAGGCGCATCACGTTTGCGGGACTGAAAAAGTGCATGCCGACTATATCGGCCGGCCGGCCTGCTGCTTCTGCGAGTACGTCTATTTCGAGTGTCGAGGTGTTTGTCGCAATGATTGCCCCGGTCTTGCACACTTGCCCCAGACGCGCACAGACGTCTTTCTTGATTTGCAAGTTCTTGAATACAGCTTCGATGATCAGATCGCAGCTCGCCAAGACGGCATAATCCAGCGATCCGCTCAGCAAACCCATCCGTTTCTCGACCTGCTTGCTGCTCAGCTTGCCGTTCGCCGCGCTAGCCTCGTAATTCTTGCGGACAAGCAATAAGCCGCGTTTTAGCGCTTCATGGTGGTTTCGACGAGCACAACGGGAATGCCGACATGGGCAAAGTTCATGGCAATGCCACCACCCATGGTGCCGGCGACCACAATGCCTACGGAGCATAGCTCTCTCGCACGAATATCGCTCGGGAGTCCAGGAATACGCGCCGCGGCGCGTCCAGCAAAGAACAAGTGGCGCAGTGCTCGCGAGGTGCTGCTCAAGCGCAGTTGCTCGAATTCGCGAGGCTCCACCCTATCACCATCATCGAACGACATCGATGGTCGCTTCGACGGCTCGCACGCAGGCCATCGCCAATTCCAATCCGCCACCCAGCACCGTTCCGTGTAGCGTTGCCACAACCGGACGCGAGGACGCATCCAGCCGCGTAAGCAGCGAACTGAAAGCTCGGTGTCGAAATCGGCTGATTCGAAGCTGGCAATGTCGCCGCCCGCCACGAAAGTTCGTCCCTCGCAATGTATGACGAGTGCTCTGGCTTCGGAATCGGCTTCGAAACTGGCGAGGGCTCTGCCTAAGCCCTCGACGACTTGAGGCGAGATGGCATTGACTAGAGGATTCGAGATCCGCACCAGCCCGATGCTTTTACGGTTCTCATAGCTGACGACGTGTACGGACATTCTCTCAATTGTTCTGTTGGATTCGGTGATCACGACGAGCTTTCCGCATCTAGAAGTTCAGCGTCGCGGCAAAACGACGATTGCTGGCACCTTGATTGGAGAGAAAAAACACGACTGTGAAGCGTTGGTCGCGGAATACATTCACGCTCGCCTTGATGCTCTGATCGGCGCTAAGCCGTGGGGTCTAGAAGGGTAGCCGCACCTCCGTCTCCGCTTCGGACACCAGACGACGGCCGCTGGTCAAGCGCTGCGCCACAATGACGGTAGAGCTGCGGATTTGCGTCACCTCACCTTGCATCCGCAGCGTCTCCCCGGCGAAGGCCATCGACTTCATCTTGAACGACAGCCGCGCTACGAAGGCCTGCGGTCCGGCCCAGTCCACCACGGCGCGCGCGAACAGTGCGCCGAACGCCTGGCCGTCGATGACGACGTTCGGCAGTTTCATAGCCCAGGCGAAATCGATGTCGTAGTGCACGCGGTGCCAATCCCAGGTGGCGGCGCCATAGGCCATGAGATCGACCGTCGTGAAGGTCCTCTCCAGCACCGGCAGCGACTCCCCCGCCAAAACCATCGCCACGCTCTTGGTCGGCTTGATCATGCTTTTTCCATCGGCTGGTAGACGACCGTCTCACAGTTGATGGCGACCACCTCGCCCGCCGCATCCTTGTAGCGAGCGACCGAGCTGACGAACAGCTGCGTGCCGCCGCGCGAAGAAGGGCGTTCCACGATGTCTTCAAGCGTCCAGGTAACGGAGATGCGATCTTCCGGCAGAACCGTCCGCATGAATTGATACTCGTTGCCGGCGCGGATCATGCGGCAGTCGGTGATCGGCAGTTGCCACTCATGGCCGATGTAGCCGTTCGGGTCCGGCCTGCGATGGGCGTATTGGCAGGTTTCGCAGACCAGTGTTGGCGGCGCGATCACCGATGGATGGCCGGCCTCCTGCGCGTAGGCGTCATCGAGATAGAGCGGGTTCTCATCGCCCATCGCGAGTGCGAAGTACCGGATCGAGGCACGACCGAGCTCCTCGCGCGCTGGGTAGTGGACTTCGCGGCCGATCCAAGCCTTGAGTTCGTCGGTCAGCAGCGCCATGGGTCAGTCCAGAACGGCAAGGGCATCGACATCGATCCGCATCCCAGGGCGCAAGAGTGCTTCGCTGATCAGGCCGGTGGAGGCGGGAAGCGGTTCCTGCAGCATCTTCGAGCGCACGCCGGTGACCTCGCGATAGCGCTCGAGCGAAGCTGGCGTCACGTACTCGATGGTCTTAACCAGGTGACGTGGCTCGCCTCCAGCGACCCGCACCAGCTGGAGCACATTGTTGTAGATGCATTCGGCCTGCGCAACGACGTCCCCCTTGTGCAAGACACGCCCGGTCGTCGGGTCGAGGGCGCCTTGACCTGACATGTAGAGCAGCTTTCCGACTCGCACGGCCGGGCTGCAAGCCAAGTCCTCGTAGCGCTTCCAGCCGGGGTTCAGTGCCACTGGCATTTCGCGCGCGGCGATGAAATCGCACTGAACGATCGCCTGCGGATGCAGCAGCCTCGGCATCACGATGTCCACGGCGGCTGGGAATACAGGGCCGAGCCGCTCGTGTCGCACCCGCACGGCGTTCTCGTAGGTAGGTAGCGCACGCGGCGTGATGTACGTGGCTGTCTTCACGACGCGATCGAGGCCCAAGCCCAGCGCGGAAAGCATGCGCGCGGCGCGGTCGTACACGGCGTGGGTCTGGGCCACCACGTCGCCGGCGCCCAGGATGTTCCCCTGGTCGTCGACAGGCTGGATCGACGGCAGGAAGACAGCACTCGGGGCAATGCCAGGTGCGGCCGCTGCGGTCACCTCGATCTCAATGAAGGCGTCCGGCCTGAGCAGGCTCTTCACCGGGACGGTATTGACCACGGGCTGATATCCGCCGAACAACTCCCGCCTCACGGCCGCCGCTTCCGCATAGCGCTCGATACCCTCGGGGCGCACGTACTCAACGATCCTGGCCACATCGCCGTATCCGAGGCCGCCGCCTTCCAGGATGGCCGTCACCTTGGCGTAGACCGTGCGTACCTGCTCGGTCACTCCGCCTTGCACGACGATGCGCTTGGTTGCGGGCTCGTACTCGGAGGCTGTATGGCCGGACAGATAAGTGCCCGCGGACGTCTTCAGCCCGAGGGAGAAGGAGTAGCGCCTGTAGTCATACCAAGGGAAATGATCGAGGTGGATGGACGTAATCGTCATGGAAGGTCCGGCTCATCTCAGCTGTTTCGGAGCTGGCTGCTCAGTAGCTCCGGGGAAGGCTCATGCGTTCACCGATGAAGTTGCGAACCATTTCGTTGGAGATCGGGCTGAACGGTCCGAGGCGAGCGTCCCGGAACAGGCGCTCCAGCGGCGACTCCTCCACCAACCCGAAGCCGCCTAGTATGCGCATGCACCGGTCGGTTGCGCGAATCGCCACCTCGCTGGCTGCCAGCTTGGCCATGGCGGCCTCGACCGAGCACTCGCGTCCGTTGGCATGCAGCCAAGCGGCCTTGGTAGTGAGCAGACGGATCTGCTCCAGCTCGGCCGCAGTGTCGGCGAGCGGATGCTGCACCGCCTGGTAGGCGCCGATCGGGCGCCCGAAAGCCGTTCGATCCTTGGCGTATTGCACGGTCAGATCCAGCGCGGCAGCGGTGATGCCGACATACATTGCGGCGCAAATGATGCGCTCATCATTCAGTGTCCGAAGGAGCGTGTGCCATCCGCGCCCCACCTCCCCGACCACCGCATCGGCCGGTGCACGGGCATCATCAAGGAAGACCTCGCAGGTACACCCGGCGCGCTGCCCCATGAGCTCGAGGCGGCGCACCTTCACCGCGTCCTGCTGGGTCGGGGTCAGTATCAGCGACAATCCCCGCGAGCGCTTAGTGCCCTCGGGCGGATGCGTACGACATAGAACCAGGATCGCATTGGCATCGTCGGCCAAGGACGTATAGAGCTTCTGCCCGCGCACAACCCACTCGTTTCCCACCAACGCGGCGCGTGTCTTCAGGCCGAGGATATCTGTTCCCCCGCCGGGCTCGGTCATCCCGAAACTCATCAGGAATTCGCCGCCGGCGAGCTTGGGCAGGAGCTCCGACTGCTGCTTCTCGGTGCCCGATTCACTCAGCACCCTTGCCGCCATCGAAGTGATCACCCAGTAGTTAGCCAGTGACGGGAAGCGTCGCGCGATTTCCTCGCACAGGATCGCGCTGGTTATCACGTCCCCGCCGCTTCCCCCGTACTCGGTCGGTACCGTAAGACCCGGCCAACCCAGTTGGGCAAGACGTTTCCACAGATCGCGCGGGATGCGCCGTGCCCGATCCATCTCGCGGATCTTCGTCTCCGGAAGCTCGCGATCGAAGAAATTGCGGACGCTGTCGCGCAGCGCTTCGTGCTCGGGGGAGGGATCGAAATTCATCGCTGCCCCCGAACGACCGATCTCGAGTTAAGCGTTACCCATGTGCCCGCCGGCCGCACGTACCAGGGCAGCCGCCTTGACACCTTCCGCGCCAGATCGCGGACATAAGAGGCAATCAGAAGAAATTCCTGTCCCGTCATTGCCTTGCCCACCTCACTCTTCACAAACACCGGTTGACTTTCGTTCCGTTTTCCGGAATAATGGGTCGATATCTGACACGATGCTGCGCCCGAGCGCCAAAGTCAAGCGAGGGCAAGCGTCTATTTGCTTGGAACGCAGGAATGGACTTGCAAAGAACCAGCGGAGATCCGTCGGGTCCACTTGAGCGCTACATGCAAATTCTTGAGGTGCTCGCAGCCTTCCCGGGCTCTCTCACTTTGGCTGAAATTGCCGTCCTGCTCGAGCTACCGAAGACAACGGCGCATCGCTTGCTCAGGGGTTTGGCTCGTTCGGGGCTTGCCAAGGGCGGAGGAAATCGTCCTTACGAACTCGGCGAACGGCTGATGAGGTTACTTCACGCCTCGGCGGACGACGGTTGGCTAACGTCGCTGATACGACCTCATCTTCGCGCATTGACGGATTGCACCAGAGAAACCTGCTATGTCACACGTTTGGTCGGTGCACGCGTTGTCGTCGCTGCATCTATTTCTCCTGACGCAAGATGGCGAGGTTACACTCAACCTGGCCTCGAGTTACCAATCAACGCTGCGGCGTCGGCAAAGGCGATCATGGCCTATCAGGAGAAAGCGGTGATCGAGGAAGCACTTTCACACGAGTTGCCGTTGCTCACCGCCAATACACGAAACGATCGTGTGTGGGTCGAACAGCAACTTGCTGAGGCGCGACTCCGGGGTTACGCGACCTGCATTGGAGAGATTGACGAGGGCGTCGCCGCGATCGCCGTACCGGTCAAGCTTTCGAGCGGCATGGTTCTGCATGCCGTCGCCATGACGGGCCCTCTGCAACGCATCATGAACGATCAACTAGCTGAAAGGCTAAAAGCTTTGCGTGATACGGCAGATGCTTTAACAGCGTCGCTCTCTATCGGAGAGCGATTGAAAAGCTTCACACAGGATACGTCTTACCGAGAAGCGGCGTGTTCGCCGTAGTTAGAACTTCACAAATTCAGCCATCTTTCGATTTGTCCGCGAGTGCCGAAGACGCTGATGCGCTGCCAGAACCGCGACCGCCCTCGGAGCTATCGCCAAATTTTGGTGACGGCGGAGCCGGTCAGGCGGCGGCGGTTATGGGCTGACGGTCGGTCGACCTGGCGATGACCTCGATCCCGTCGTTGAATGTCACACCAAGAACGAGTTTTGGCAACTGGTTGTGGCCATCGAGACGGCGCCAGCTTTTCTGTGCGCCCTCGACCAGTTTGAAGACCATGGCGAGCGCAGTCCCGTTCGACAAGCAACCCTTCGATCGGATGGTGCGGTGGCGCACGGTGGCGAACACGCTCTCGATGGGATTGGTAACCGGTATGAGATTTCTCGGTGCCAACGTTCCGCTGCGGTATTCTACATCGTGGCGTATGGTGCGACCATCGGGACAGAGGCACCGGGAGCACGAAGTGCGGGCAGGCCGATGCATACGATGAGCCGCGAGCTCGAGTTAGTAGCTGGCCGCCTCTGCGACTCGCCCGGTTGCGCCGAGAGCGCGAATCCGTAGTTGTCGTGTCGCCCGCAGCGCCCGTCATGTTGTTCTGACTGGCAGGAGGTGCGAATACGACGGGTGATAGGCATCGACATCCACCGAACTTTCGGGGAGGTGGTGTTTTGGGAGGACGGCAGGCTCCGACCTGCGGGCCGCATTGATATGACGCGGACTGCGCTGGAGGGATTTGGCAAGACCCTGCTGGCCAGTGATGAGGTGGTGGTCGAAGCGACTGCCAACAGCCTGGCGGTGTCGCGGATTCCGGCGCCGTTCGTGGCACGGGTGATTATCGTCAATCCGTTGCAGGTGAAGGCGATCGCCCAGGCTCACGTGAAGACCGACAAGATCGATGCCGGCACGCTCGCCAGTCTGCAGGCGGCGGGGTACCTGCCGCAGATCTGGACGCCTGACGCGGAGACCGAACGCAAGCGTCGGCTGGTGGCGCGGCGCTACCAGGTCGTGCGGCATCGCACGCGGCTCAAGAACGATCCTGCACGCGCACCTGATCCCAAAGTGCCCGCATGCCGATCTTTTCAACACCCGCGGCCGGGCGTGGCTGGCCGCTCAACAGTTGCCGGACGATGAGCGCGCGGCCATCGATCGGCACGTCCGTGAGCTTGACCGTCTGGCGGAAGACCTGGCTCTGCTCGCCGCGAGATCGCGCAGG
>NZ_AXAU01000059.1 GCF_000472965.1 Bradyrhizobium murdochi
AGACGTAGGCGCAGGAAGCGTACGGCGAAGTCGTGTGGTTCGGGCGCCGCGGTGCTGGCGTTAAGCTGCGTGAAACTATTTGCGCAGCGACGGAGGCAAAAGAGCCGTTCTCCGGGAAGAGCACGAAGTAAGCCGTAAAGCCATTGCGCAGGGAAGGCCGGGATGCTCCCGCTGTACCTGTATGCTCGTGTGCATTTTCTTTTGCGCAAATCGCACACGAGACCGCGGGTGCAGCCAGCACCCGGTCTTCCCTGCGCCCTCTGAATCAGAGGGCGGGAAGTCGAGAGCAAAGCTCGGGCGCAATGCGCCGCGAGAATGCGAAGTTATATTCAACTGTCATCGTCCGCGAAGGCGGACGATCCAGTATTCCAGAGACGTCAATGATCGAACCGAGAAGCCGCGGCGTACTGGATCCCCCCCTTCGCGGGGGATGACAGCGTCAGCATGGCATCGAGATCGTCGGAAAATCCGAGCCCCCGCCTCACCCCCGGAGCGCCTGCAGTCCCTTGAAGGTCAACCGCTTCGGGTCGCGGACACCGGCCAGATAGAATTTGCGGATGAAGGCGATCGCCGCTTCGCGGTCGCAATCGGTCAGCGCCACAAGGGCATCGACGGCAATTCGCTGGGCGTCCATGGGCTTCCTCGTGCTGTCAGGTGCCGCAAGTCACGCAGCGTATGGGTACGCCGGTTAACCCGGCGTTAACCGTGAGAGCACTTTGGACGATTCGCCTTCACACACGTATACGCGAAACGACGCATGGGGCTTTCGGGACGCGACCACCGCCGATGCGACTTCACGAATACTGCATCACCCCGTCATCGACCTTGCCGTAGCGGAGCGTGACGATGTCGAGCGCGTAGTTCTGGTACAGCCGCCACGGCCGCTTCGAGCCCTGCTTGGGCAGTTTGGCGATCGAGCGCTGCACATAGCCGGAGGAGAAATCCAGCGACGGCAGTTCGGTGACCGACGGATCGACATTATGCGGCATGCACTGTTTGTAGCCGTTGCGGTCCATATAGTTGATCAGCCGGCAGACATATTCGCAGGTCAGATCGCATTTCAGCGTCCACGACGCGTTGGTGTAGCCGAACGCGGCCGCCAGGTTCGGAATGTCCGAATACATCATGCCCTTGTAGTTCAGCGTTCGCGCGAAATCGATCGTGCGGCCGTCGACACTGACTTCGAGCCCGCCGAGCACCTGCAGAACCAGCCCGGTCGCGGTGACAATGATATCGGCCTCAAGCTCGCTGCCGTCCTTCAGCTTGATGCCGCGCTTGGTGAACGTATTGATCTCGTTGGTGACGACGGAAGCGCGCTTGTCGCGGATCGATTTAAACAGGTCGCCGTCCGGCACCAGGCAGAGCCGCTGCTCCCACGGATTGTAGCGCGGCGTAAAGTGCTTGCCGACATCGTATTCCGGTCCCAGCGCCATCTTGACGCCGCCGAGGATCAACTGCTTGGCGCGCTCGGGCTTGCGGCGGCAGAGCTGAAAGAAATACATGCCGAACAGCACGTTGCGCCAGCGGATCATGTGATAGGCGAGCTTGGCGGAGAGATTTTTCCGCAGCTTGTTGGCAAGCGCGTCCTCCGCCGGCCGCGCCACCACGTAAGTCGGCGAACGCTGCAGCATGGTGACATGCGCAGCGGTCTTCGCCATCTCCGGCACCAGCGTCACGGCGGTCGCGCCAGAGCCGATGACCACCACGCGTTTGCCCGCATAGTCGAGATCCTCAGGCCATTTCTGCGGATGCACGATCTGGCCGGCGAAGTCCGCCGTGCCCGAAAAATCCGGCGTATAGCCTTCCTCGTATTTGTAATAGCCCGAGCACATGAACAGGAAATTGCAGGTGAAGCGCGCGATTTCGGTCGCGCCCTCGCCTGTGGTGCGTTCGGCCTCCACCGTCCAGCGCGACTCCAGCGACGACCACGACGCGCGCTTGACGCGGTGGTGGAAGCGGATGTGCTTGTCGATGCCGTTATCTACAGCGGTCTCGCGAACATAGTTGAGGATCCGCGGCCCGTCGGCGATCGCCTTCGGTTCGGTCCACGGCCGGAACGAATAGCCGAGCGTGTACATGTCGGAGTCGGAGCGGATGCCGGGATAACGAAACAGATCCCAGGTGCCGCCGATACAGTCGCGCCCCTCGAGAATGACGTAGCTCTTGCCGGGGCACTTCTCCTGCAAATGATAGCCCGCGCCGATGCCGGACAGTCCCGCGCCGACAATGAGGACGTCGAAATGCTCTGCCGTATCGGTCATGGCGATCCTCCCTGCTTTCAGATGTAATGGCCAGCAGGCAGAAATTGCAACTCGCATTGTCAGGTTGCTGCGACGATACAGGCTGTATCGGAATTTGCCGTTGAATTTCAACCGTCGCAGGTTGTGCGACCGACCAGCAAAAAGCCCCGGATCGCTCCGGGGCTTGGTAGTGCCTTGGCATTTACTTCAGGACGCCGCCCGCGACGTGAAATCAGTAGCGGTAGTGATCCGACTTGTATGGGCCTTCCGGCTTGACGCCGATATAGTCGGCCTGGTCCTTGCGCAGCTCGGTCAGCTTGACGCCGATCTTGGCGAGATGCAGCCGCGCCACCTTCTCGTCGAGCGTCTTCGGCAGCACGTAGACCTGCTTCTGGTACTTGCCGTCCTTGTTGTTGGCGAACAGCTCGATCTGCGCCAGCGTCTGGTTGGTGAAGGAGGCCGACATCACGAAGGACGGATGGCCCATGGCGTTGCCGAGATTCACCAAGCGGCCTTCCGACAACAGGATGATGCGGTGCTTGTCGGGGAATTCGATCTCGTCGACCTGCGGCTTGATGTTGGTCCACTTCAGGTTACGAAGGCCTGCGATCTGGATCTCGTTATCGAAGTGACCGATGTTGCAGACGATGGCGCGATCCTTCATCGCGCGCATGTGGTCGATGGTGATGATGTCCTTGTTGCCGGTCGCGGTGACGAAGATGTCGGCGCGCGGAGCGGCGTCTTCCATGGTCGTGACTTCATAGCCTTCCATCGCCGCCTGCAGCGCGCAGATCGGATCGACTTCGGAGACCATGACGCGGCAGCCGGCCTGGCGCAGCGACGCCGCCGAGCCCTTTCCGACGTCGCCGAAGCCCGCGACCATCGCAGTCTTGCCGGACATCATGACGTCGGTGCCGCGGCGGATGCCGTCGACCAGCGACTCGCGGCAACCATAGAGGTTGTCGAATTTCGATTTCGTCACGCTGTCGTTGACGTTGATGGCGGGGAACAACAGCGTACCCTTGTTCGCCATATCGTAGAGGCGATGCACGCCCGTGGTGGTCTCCTCCGAGACGCCCTTGATGTTCTTGGCGATCTCGGCGAAGTACCCCTTCGGCTTCTCCTTCAGGAGGCGCTTGACGAGCGCATAGAAGATTTCCTCTTCCTCCGAAGTCGGCTTGTCGAGGAAGGCGGTATCGCCCTGCTCGGCGCGGTAGCCGGCATGCACCAGCATGGTGGCATCGCCGCCGTCATCGAGGATCATGTTGGGCGTGCCGCCGCCGTGCCAGTCGAACAGCTTTGCGGTGTAGTCCCAGTATTCGGCGAGCGTCTCGCCCTTCACCGCAAACACCGGAATGCCGGCGGCAGCGATCGCGGCAGCCGCATGATCCTGCGTCGAATAGATGTTGCACGACACCCAGCGGATGTCGGCGCCGAGTGCGGCCAGCGTTTCGATCAAGACCGCGGTCTGGATCGTCATGTGCAGGGAGCCGGCGATGCGGGCGCCCTTCAGCGGCTGCTTCGGACCGTATTCCTCGCGCGTCGCCATCAGGCCCGGCATCTCGGTCTCGGCCAGCGAGATTTCCTTGCGGCCGAATTCGGCGAGCGAAATGTCCTTGACGATGTAGTCGGTGAAGGCGGGCTTCTTGGCGGCGGCAGTGGTCATGGGGAGTTTCCCTCTGTTGAGCTCGTCATTCCGGGGCGCGCGTGAGCCACGAACCCGGAATCTCGAAATCGTGGAAAAGAATCCGGGTTCACCGCTATCGCGGTGCCCCGGAATGACACTGTTAAAACTAAACCGCGCGCTTGAGCGGTTCGACCAGATCGATCTTCTCCCAGGAGAAGCCGCCTTCATTGTCGGGCGTGCGACCGAAATGGCCGTAGGCTGCGGTACGCGCGTAAATCGGGCGATTGAGATCGAGATGGGTGCGGATGCCGCGCGGCGTCAAATCCATCGCCTTCGCGGCTGCCTGCTCGAGCTGGTCTTCCGGCACCTTTCCAGTGCCGTGGGTGTCGATATAGATCGACAGCGGACGCGCCACACCGATCGCGTAAGCGAGCTGCAGTGTGCAGCGGTCGGCGAGACCGGCGGCGACGATGTTCTTGGCGACATAGCGCGCGGCATAAGCGGCCGAACGGTCGACCTTGGTCGGATCCTTGCCGGAGAAGGCGCCGCCGCCATGCGGGGCTGCGCCGCCATACGTATCGACGATGATCTTTCGGCCGGTGAGACCGGAATCGCCGTCGGGACCGCCGATGTAGAATTTTCCGGTCGGGTTGATGTGCCAGATGGTCTTGCCGTTGATCCATTCCTTCGGCAGCGCCTCGCGGACATAGGGTTCAACGATGTCACGAATCTGATTGGAGGTGAGGTCCTCGACCAGATGCTGGTGCGAGACTACGATCTCGCGCACGCTGACCGGCTTGCCGTTCTCGTACTGCACGGTGACCTGGCTCTTGGAGTCCGGACCGAGCACCTTCTCGCGGCCGGAATGGCGTGCTTCGGAAATCAACCGAAGGATCTTGTGAGCGTAGAAAATCGGCGCCGGCATCAGGTCAGGCGTCTCGTTGGTGGCGTAGCCGAACATGATGCCCTGGTCGCCCGCGCCCTCTTCCTGGTTGCTGGGCTGCTTGGCATCGACGCCCTGCGCGATATCGGCCGACTGCGGATGCAGCAGAATCTCGATGTCGGCTTTCTCCCAGTGGAAGCCTTCCTGCTCGTAGCCGATATCCTTGATCGCCTCGCGAACAACGCTCTCGATCTGGTCGTTGGTCACCGAGCTCGGACCGCGCGTTTCGCCAGCGATGACGACCTTGTTGGTGGTGGCAAGCGTTTCGCAGGCCGCGCGGATCTGCCAGGGGTCGATGCCCGCCTTCGGGCCTTCCCGGTAGAACAGGTCGACGATCTCGTCCGAGATTCGATCGCAAACCTTGTCCGGATGACCCTCGGAAACCGACTCGCTGGTGAAGAGATAGGAGGCGCGCATCAACAAACCCCTTGTTCCCGCCGAACCCCGGCGGCTGTCTGTGTTGTGTATCCTGGAATGTCAGTCGCGACGCCGCGAAATGACGTAGGATTCGTCGTAAAACCAAAGCCCGTTATGCTTGCGCAGAACCTCTCTGGTGGCATCGAGGGTCCGGCTGTTTTCAGTCATTTCCGTCAACCGGTCGTCTTCGATCTGGGCGACATACACCGCCGCATTCCACGCTGCAAAGGCCGTCGAGGTTCCGATCGAGCCGGTGACCTCGTTGGGCAGCGCTTCCATATCATAACGGAAGATGGAACGGTTATCGGCGTAGGCATTAAAGTTAAGGTCCCGCCCGGCCGAACCCAGCTCGTATTTCACGGCGCGCAATAGCTCATGGCGGCTCACGGCGAAAGGATTTTCTCCCGGCCAGACCGACTGGATGATTTCCAGGCCCGGATCCTGCCCGTGGGAGTGAATTCCAATCAATCGGCCCCCTGCCCGAAGCGACCGGGCCAGCGGCGCAATGATCCGCTTGGCGCGGAAATTCACAGAGGATTTTGCCCGATAGGGCTGGGAAGCGATCACAAGGTCGAAATTTGCCTCGGTCCGGCCGGCCCGTGGGATGATCGAATCAAGCAGGAACCGGTGATCTTCCCGGTACAGCACCAGCGCCACCGGCCGTTCATAGATCGGCATGCCCGATTTGGGGCTGATATTGGCGCGCCAGTTCTGTTCCAGAAACGGCCCCAGTTCGGCAATTTGCGTCTCAAACTCCCCCGAAGAGGCCCCCCGCAGGGCCACCTCGTGCCAGATCATGCCCGCGGCTGCCGCTGGCGAGGCCGGGGTCAGCCAGGGCGCCTCCGCGTAATGCATATTGGTCAGGACGATGACGGTCGCCGGGTGCTCGAACAGCCGGTCTGGCACCTTGTCGAGCGTCAGCCGGACGTCCTCCAGGCTCAACTCCTTGCCGGCGATATAGAAGGGCATATGGGGGAAACGGCCGTGCATCGAGCGCATCACCCGCGCCAGCACCGTGCCGTCGCCGACGCCCGCGTCGAATACCCTGAGCGCCGGCGGCCGCGGATGCAGGCTGGACAGCTCCAGCGCCACCCGCTCGGCAATCACCCGCTTTTCGCTGCAGGTATGGACGAACAGCAGGTATTTCTGCCGGTTCTCGAAGAAGCGGAAATTGCCCCTGGGGTCGCGCTTTTCCGGCGGCACTTCGAGGCCGCGCGGCGGCGGCAGCGTGCCGGTGGACGCCGCGATATAGGCCTGGATGCGGTCCAGCGTATCGATGGTGATGCGCTTGCCCTCGCGCAGCCGCTGCACCAGCTTCCCGTCGTTGACCGCCCGGCGCCCGAACGTCGTCTCCGCCATGTCGTACTGGCGACAGAACTCGGTGATCTGGCTGAGGATCTGGTCGTTTTTCATCGGGCCAGTGGTTGGGAAATGCCGGTGGGCAGCGGGAGATGGCTGAGGTTTCCTACCATCATTTGCCCAACGAGTACACGCCCCAAAAAGGGTGAGGCGTCATTGGAACCCGCCGCACCTGCTAATGTACAAGATGATAAAATGACACTTTGGGGTGCCGCTTTGCTCCTGCTTGCAACGCTGGGCCCGGCTATTGCGCACCGCCCTCACCCCGTCATTGCTGTCGATGTTCACTAATTCGCTGATTGGATCGCGGTGGTCTTGGTGGCTGCAAAGGCCTTCGGGGTGAGCCCTGCAAGGGCCTGATGAGGCCTGTGGTTATTGTAGTAGATCAGGTACTCGAACAGCTCTTTGGCGAAATGGTCGAGATTGTCGAAGGTTGCGCCCTCGATGACGTCCTCTTCGAGGGTTCGCCAGAAGCGCTCGACCTTGCCATTGGTTTGCGGCCGGTAGGGTCTGGTGTAGCGATGCTTGATGCCGAGTTCGAGCAGCATGGCCT
>NZ_AXAU01000060.1 GCF_000472965.1 Bradyrhizobium murdochi
GACGCTGCAGAAGTACGGCTCTGGCACCTTGAATGAACAGCGTTCGCAGGTACCGATTGCCGCGCCTCGATATGCGGCCGAGAATGGTTCGATCGCCGGTCGAGATTTGCTTCGGTACCAGACCAAGCCATGCTGCAAAGTCTCGGCCTTTATGGAAGGCATCACCGGTTCCGATGGCGGCGACCATCGCGCTTGAGATAATCGGCCCGACGCCGGGCGCACTCATTAGGCGGCGACAGTGTGGATCTTGATCAGCGAGTTCGTCGATTTCTTTCGTCATTGACGCGACGCGTCGGTCGGGAAGGTGATGGCCTTGGGCTGAACGGTGGTGTCCACCGTCACCCGCTTGAGGTCGCGCGTCCGCAGCGCGCCGGTCTCGTGCGCGACCCGCAGGCTCTCGGCCAATAAAAGCTCCAGCTTGTCGCCGAGCCGCTTGCGCCAGTGGCTGAGGTCGGAACGCTCATGCGGGAACTCGTGCCGGAAGAACTCTTCACCGGTGAAGTGCTGGAAATACGGGTCGTAGACCCAGCGCTCGCACACCCCCTCGTCGGACAGGCCGTAGATGTGCTTGAGCAGCAACAGCCCGATCGCGAAGCGGCTTGCGATGGCCGGCCGGCCCTTGTCGCTGTAGAGCGACGCGATCTCGCGATCGATCCAGTCCCAGTCGATCTTGCCGCCAAGCTGCACCAGCTCGTGCTTCAGGTTGATGATCTGATCGAGCCTGGCGCGAAACAGATCGCCTTCCCCCGTCGTCCCCGGCTTCTTCGGTCGCATCGTCCCCTCCGCTGCGACCACGGAACCACGACCAGCGATTCGAGGGAATCTTCTAAATCAAGTTTGCAAGCTTCCGAGGCCTCAAGCCGCAAAAGCTTGCAATCTCAAAACCGCCTTCGCTAGAAAATTGAGTCCCCGGTCAAGGCCTTAGGGGTTCTTCACGGGCGACTATCCAACGGCGCGGAAAGTGAGCACCGCTGCACGGTATGTGCGCTGCTCGCAATTCACATGCCCTACGCCGAGACGGCCGTGTAACGTTGAAACCGTACCGCATGGCCAATTCGTGCCTGAGGACACCGGCCTCCATTGAGACGGGCCCACTTTCACAAAGTGAGATCACCGCCCGGCTCGCCCTCGACGCTTTCGGAATGAAGAACATGGCGGCCAGGCTCGAAGTGACCACGTTTTGTCCCGGAACGCGCCGGCACGGGCTCATCTACGACCGGCGTAGCCGCCTCCAACTGCGCGGTCGCCCACACCGTCAGCGCCTGGCGGCGGTCCCTTACTATTCCGGCGCTCCGGCTCGGGAAAGTGGTACCGCACCAACATCTGATCTAGCGGCAAGGACATATAACTGCTAAGTGGCCGGTGCAAGTTGTGGACGCGAATGCCGCCGCAATGAAGCCAATCCGCGTGGTCCTCCATATAGTTATCGATTAAGACGCTGATTGTCCCGTCTGTGAACTGCGGCGACGGCGACGGCGCTCCATGAGATCGCCTGCGAGGGCACGCTGTCCGCTGAGAGATCCGGCAGGCTGCGCCCGGTCGGCTGCAGATGCTCATTTGGCTAAGTTCATGTAGTTTTTGAGAAACGTACCGGTAGAATTTGGCATACTTATGCTCCTCGGCGCTGGATGCGTGTGGGACTCCGTCGAGCTTAGGCCGGGGCGCAGCCTTGCTGATCAGCGGTTCGCGCTGGTTTCAGGTTGAGACAGCCTCAAGGTCCTGTAGCAACACACCAACGCATGCCGGCAAGGCGGCTAAGCGCAGCGAGCGTCCCAAGAGAACCAATGCTATCGAATCCTCAAGAGTTGTAAGATAGGGGAAGACGATTCCCTTAACTGGCAGCGCCGGCCCCAAGTTCGCGCTCGACGCATGCACCAGCAGAGCTCGCGCGACGTTGCGAAAACTTCGGTTAGTGGATCGGCAAAAGCTCCTGGCTTGCCGAATTCAAAAAGGTTAGTGTCGGCTACGGAGTATTACTCCTTCGTTGGAGAAGTGGAGAGGTCCCCCACGAGACCCCGCCTTATCCCTGCATGCTGTCACCAAGTTTCGCCCATAGCTCCCAGTTAGTCGCTGGAACGTCTAACTTCAGGTCCACCAGAGAACAAGATCCGGCCGCGCAAATCCGAGGAAACTGTGCAGCAGAAGGCGACACTTTCCGTTGCCTGATTGTCGGGTGACTCCGTGAATGAAGCCGCCGTCTATCAGCGCGATGTCTCCCGCCTTGAGCTGGAAATCGTGGCAAGGAACGGCCTCGAGATAAGATGTCGAATAGGGATACCCCGTGCTCTCCACTCCCTGCGACTTCCGGTCAGCGACCGTCGGCTTATGGCTCCAGATCCGCAGATTGCCCCCTTCCTCGGCCATGCTGGCATAGAAGTTGAGCGCTACGACGGTGTTGTTTCCCACCGCCGGAAGCTCGTAATCGCTCCCGGCACATAGGACTTGAGCGACGTCATCGTGAGGCTCCAAGGCATACGTAGCGGTACCAGACCAACGGAGAGCGCAACAAATATTGGACTGACCGTGCACCGAACGGGCCAGCCGCAATTCAATGCCTTGATTGCGAAGCTCGCGCATCAATGCGTCGAATAATCCGCGGACCGGATCAACCAAATTGCTAAAAAGGTCTTCGACGAATGGTCGCGCACTCTCCGACTCTGCGAAATAGGTGGCAGCATCCTTCCTATAGTGAGATGCGCCGATATATTGTCCGGGAACGCCGTCTTTGCGCTCCTTGAGACCGGGATTGCGAATAAAATTCGCGGTCATCTCCTCGGCTACTTCGATACTGAACGCTTGCTTGATGTGGAGGCCCGTGATGTCACCTTTCAGGACCGAGATGATCTCCCCAGTGCTGATCGAGCCGATCCGTTCTCTGATTGTAATAGGCGAAACGGCTGGCGCTCGAGACACTTGGATAGTTTGCATTGGCTTGCTCCTGTAGTGCGTGGTTGAGGATAGCGATGCCATAATCGAATTGGCCATCAGTCATGGTTATCAGCAGGAGAATTTTAATGACGCCGCGATTTGCGCCTGACGATTCGATAGTAGACCATTATCGAGTGCAGCATTGTACAGATGGGTGGCAACAGCCTGTGACGACACTTAAAGCCGATGTTCGATGCACATGGGAAATTTCGAAACGAGGCGATCAAGGCGTCCCTTTAGTTTAAAGTCTGCCCGCTCCGCCGTAGAACTCGGCGAATCGAAAGATCGGTTCTAGTAGCCATCGTAAGAGACGCGGATGACATCGTGGCGAGCAACGTCGCCTTGCTCCCTGCGGGATGACGAGCCCGATATCGCCAAGAAGTGACGCAACATACCGCGGAACAAATTCGTGAAGCTCATGACGCTCGAGCAGCCTGTATATTTTCGTGCCAGCGCCAGTGCCGCTTCGGTGCGGTCTGTCATCAAATCTGCGTTTCATCGACCATGAATTTCCAAGGGTAAATGTCCGCCGAGGAAGCGCCGCACGGATACGGATAGGATTCGCCATAGCCAAGTAGATGATCCCTACGAATATGAGCATGAGCAGACGTTTGCTTCTAGCGTTCGACAATATGCAAATTGCGTAGCTAGCCAGTCACTCCATCCATGGGCGGCCTCCCTCGCAAATATTGACCAGGCCCCCTTCTCCAAGCTTGCGCGAGTTCTGGGCTGGCTCCAGTCTCTTAGCTGAGACAAACCAACAACGAACCTACCAAGGTTGGTAATGTTCTGTAATCCAGAGGTCCGGCTGCATCCTGCTCTGTCGGCGAGCGTCGTCGATTTGGGAAAAATCGACCGCGTTTCAGTGTTTCGACGAGCGGTTCTCGACCTGAGGGACTCGGGAACGGTTAACCTGTGCGGAGGAGCGGTCGCTAAGGCAATGCCTACGCCGCTGCCTGCGTTAGCAAAGTGTCGTTGCTAGCCCCATCAATGGCGAACTCTTCACGCTCTATGTCGAGAAGGTGCTCGCGCTCACCCTGACAAAGGGCGAGGTCGTCATCCTCGACGACCTCGGCAGTCAAGGGCAAGCCGGCCCGCGACGCCATCCGCGCCAGGGAGCGCATCTGCCCTGCCGCCCTACAGCGACCTTAATCCGATCGAGCAGGTCTTCGCCATGTCAAACACCTGATCCGAGCTGCCGAGCCTCGTGACGTCGAGGCAACCTAGCGAAAGGTCGGCGAACTCTTCGATCTCTTCTCCAAGCAGGAGTGCGCCAACTATCTCAACAGGCTATGTTTCCGTATAAGCACATCATGCTATAGCAAGCCCCTTGCTGAGGCTCGGCAATGGCCCGGTAACGCCGCAAGACCTCGCACGCTTTCCGATCATCACTTTTTCGCGCAAGACCAAGCCCTATGAGGCGGTGCGTGAACTCTTTGACCGACCGGAGTTGCCGCCGATCCGCCTGCATGCCTCGACGTCGCTCGCCACCGTCATCCATATGGCAATCGAAGGACTCAACGTGGCCGTCATTCCTGCAGCGATCGTCGATCACGAACTCGCCGATGGACTGCTGCAACTGCTCGATACCGACCTGATGCTCGCGCCGCTCACCTTTACGGCAAGCTGGCTTGCCTCGCCCGATGTGGTGGCTGCGGAGCGGGTTGCTGATCTCGCGCGGCAGATCGCACAATCAGCAGATCGCGGCCGAGGTCGAGGTGTCGCCGCCACCGTCAGCCGCTACTTTCGCCGCTTGGGACTAAACCGGATACGCGATCTGGAGCCGACCGAGCCGGAACGCCGCTACGTAAGCCAGCAGGGCGTCGACGGGGATGGCTGCAAGCGTGATCCACGCGATCCGCTCCGGCAGGTTGACCGCGCCCATGAAACTGCGGATAGCCATAAAACCCAGTGCCGGAATCGCGCCCCAGGCGAGTCCGAACAAATATCTCTGGGCGAGCCGCGCCGTGTCGAACGCCTGGCCGAAAGCTAGCGGTGTTTGCTCTCCGCAGAACGCACCTCGGGAACGCTAGCACCATCGCCACCCACAGTCCCATGCGCAGCGCGCGGCGCACCACGGTAGGATTATTCGCTTCAAACGCCTGCGCCGCTAGCGGTGCGATTGGCGCCAGCAGGCCCGTGCCGAACGTGAAGGCAAGGACATAGACTCTGCCGGCCAGCGCAGCCACGGCGATCGCCTCTGCACCGATGTGCCCGATGAAGGCAAGATCAGTTGTCATCATCACGATCTGCCCAATCTGGGTCAGCGCCATCGGCCACGCTAGTTTCGCAGTTTCGCTAAGTTCGACAGCGACATGATGGCCCATCCGTCTCGTCAGTTCGAGCCGCGAAGCCGACACCGGCTTTTTATCTACTATCTTATGCATGGAAATTGTGGTGCCCACTTTGTCGGCGGTTAAACGACCTTTTTTTCCACTGGTGGGATCCCCTTGCCGCCTTGAATTCACGACGACCGGCGGATGCGGACTCCCGCGCAACGTTGCGTAGGTGCGCGGCCCGGACGACGCGCGCTATCGTTTGGACCTGCTGTTGAGCCTGGGTCTGACGCACCTCACTCACTCATGAGATCATCTCCTTGGCCAGCGCTTCTGCGAGCGCATCGACCTTCTCGCGCGTGTGAAGCGCGAGGAAACGTGGCAGGTTGCCCGCAAGCCGAACCGCTCGATCACCGGCATCGCGCAATCGGTGGGGCGCAAAACCGCGAATGGCGACGAAATCGTATGCGAACACGCACTGAGACGGATAGCGCGCGTTGCGCGCCGGTCGAATTCACAGGCGACGCAGGCGTGAGCTGAAAGGCGATATTCCTATAAGCCATCACTGGGCCACCTCAAGGATGCAATTCTGGGTGGCATCTGGACGCCATCGGCTTCGGCGTGGTTGCACCATAACATCTTCGGCATGAAGGCAACATTTCAGTTGGGGCATTTTCGCTGAGGCGCTCGATCGCGGCCGCCAGAGTAGGACATTGCACCTTTGGACCAACAGCTCCGAGGGTTCCATGAGAAGAGACTTCGGCAAGTTGCCTACGTCTCACAATGTCGCCTGGTAAACCTAGCCACACATCTAGACCGGCGAGATCGCAGTATGCGGCGGAGTGATCGCTGAGACCCACGACTTTGACGCCTCTCGGCGAGAGGCTCCGAAGTCGGTATTCGCGAACCAGTTGACGCATGTGCATCGCCGATGATCCGCGGCGCCGGATAACCTCACTTCGGGAAGCATTCGCGTAGCTTCACTTTCCAGAATTTTCCGGTCGAAGTTCGCGGTATGGCGTCGATGGACTCGTAGCGTTCAGGCAATTGCCACTTCGCGAAGCCGCGCGCCAGCAGGTGCTCGTTGAACTCCTTCGTGTCCACTTGCTTGCCGGGCTTGAGCACGACGCAAGCGAGCGGCCTTTCGCTCCATTTCTCGTGCGGGATTGCGATCACCGCAGCTTCGGCGACCGCGGGATGCTCCATCAACGCACTCTCGAGATCGGCCGAGCTAATCCACTCACCGCCGGACTTGATGAGGTCCTTCGTGCGGTCGGTGATCCGCACGAAGCCGAGCGGGTCGACCGAGGCGACGTCGCCGGTGCGCAGCCAGCCGTCTTGGGTAAACTTGTCATTCGTGACGGGCACCTCATGGTAGGAGCCCGTAATAAACGGGCCACGCACCTGGATCTCGCCCACGCTCTTGCCGTCCCACGGCTGCTCGCCGTCATCGCCCCACAGGCGCAGGTCCACAAGCGGCACGGGCACGCCGGCCATCGCGGCGCGGCGGTACTTCTCGTCGTCGCCGGCATCGCGCAGTTCTGTCCGGCGATACGATCGGGTGCAAACGGGCGACGTTTCGGTCATGCCCCATCCTTGCTCCATCCAAATGCCGTGCTTGTCCAAAGCGCGGATCAGAGATTCGGGCACCGTAGCGCCGCCCGTCACCGCGTGCATTCCTCTCGGCAACTTCCATCGGCCCCGGTTGGGTGAGCCTTCGGCTTGCGCCGCTTCGAAGGTCTGCATTAACNTCATCCAGATCGTCGGCACACCAATGGCCAACGTCGGCGGTTCGATCTGCATCAGATCGAGAAGGTCATCGGCATGCAGGTGCGGCCCGGGGAACACGAGCTTCGCACCGAGGTTCACCGCGCCGTAGGGGATGCCCCAGGCGTTTACATGGAACATCGGCGTCACGGG
>NZ_AXAU01000061.1 GCF_000472965.1 Bradyrhizobium murdochi
TTCGTCGAGAGCTTCAACGGGCGCATGCGCGACGAACTGCTCAACGAGAGCCTGTTCTTCGATCTCGACGACGCCAGGACAAAGATTGCGATATGGGTCGCCGACTACAACGGTGACCGTCCGCACTCGTCGCTGAAATACCTCACCCCGGCGGCCTACGCTGCCACATTCACCGCAACGGGCGATTGGCTGCGCAACCCCGACCAGCTTCGCCGATCGCCCGTTGCTCCACCTGCGCCATTCGGCGTACAAAACCCCGAGACTCTAACTGCCACTGGATGAAACTTCAGTGGCAGGTCAGCTTGGGGAGGATTTCTCGCGGCCTACAACGCTGGCCCAAAGCGCTACGAGGAGCATTTGGCTAGGTGCCGCCCACTCCCTAAGCAAACGCGGACCTATGTTATCAGCCTTGAAACCTTGATCGGGATCTAACAGCACAAGCGTGTAAATTCAGCCACCCCAGAGAGCGTCTCATGGCAGCGGGCACCAGTATTCGCTGAGCGCTCCAACGGTCCGTCTGCTGGACGGCATCCCGCATTAAGCCCGTATTTAATGAAGGCAGCGAAAGGCATGCTAACGTGGTCGCGCTTGGATTCGTGGCTCGCCCGACGGGGCTGCTAGTGCAGCGGTCAGACGAGGTGCAGTCGAGATGACCACGATAGCTTTTTCGTCGCATGCGGAACGTTAGCGCAGCTTCGAAGACGAGGCCTGGATCAGCCAGCCAGGACCGCTGGCAAGAAGGGCTGTGAACCGTCCCCGGTTTTGCCATTGCGAACAACATCCTTGAGCGAATGCTCGAGTTGGATTGAGAAATAGCTGCCATCACCCAATACTCCGGTCGTCGTGTTCAGCCGTGTCCGGTTGAAGACGTTCAATGTCCGTAACAGCACACCAAGGCGCAACTGTTCTGTCTTCGCGGCCTGAAGCACATCTTTTGGACCTCTCTTCAAGCAAGGCTCGCTCGTCTCTAGTGGCACATCAATTGCTCAGACACAGTGACGGACCTGCAGAGGGTGGCGGACTCGCTTTCCTCACAACTGGGAGGTGGCGCGAAGATTCGTCCTGGAATTCGCGGCTCACCGCTCGGACTGTGCGTGTACGCGAGCAACTTCGGCAAGTGCATCCGCGCTGGTTGTGCTCAGGAAATAACTTATCGCACATTTCCTAAACCCTAAACATGGGTATCAAGGTATGACTACACTGCCCCAACTCGGAACGAACTGGAGTGAGCTCAGAGATCGCCTGCGCCAAATGAAGCAGGACGACTACGCGTGGAGGGCTGGACGACTTCCGGTCTATATCTATCATTACACTGAGGAGCTCTTGCGGATCTCACAAGAGGCCTACACAGAGTTCTTCACCGAGAACGCACTCGGCCGTACGGCGTTTCCGAGCGTCGCCAAGCTCGAGAGGGAAGTCATCGAAATGGGTATGGGACTCTTGGGCGGGGGCCCCCGCGCTGGAGGGACGTTCACCAGCGGTGGGACTGAAAGCATCTTTCTCGCAATTAAGACCGCCAGAGACTGGGCACGAAAGGAGAAAGGAATTGACTGTCCTAAGATCGTGATGCCCGTTTCCGGTCACGCGGCCGCCGACAAGGCCGCCGACTATCTCAGGATGGACGTCGTGCGGACGCCTCTCCAATCCGACTTCCGTGCGGATATCGAGTTGCTCCAAGCGGCAATCGACGAGCGCTCGTGTATGGTTTACGCCTCAGCGCCTGGATATCCACATGGTGTATTCGATCCCATTGAGGAGATTGGAGCACTCGCCAAGAAGCGCGGCTTGTGGTTTCACGTGGATGCTTGTCTAGGAGGATTTCTGGCGCCCCTCGCGCGAGAAATCGGCTATCCTATTCCAGCCTTCGACTTGTCGGTCCCAGGCGTCTCTAGCCTGTCCGCCGACATCCACAAGTACGGATTCGCTGCAAAGGGCGCGTCCTTGTTGCTTTTCGCGGATCGCGAGCATCAAAAGTACCAGCGCTTCGAATTCAGCAATTGGCCGCGCGGCGCTTACGTAACCGATACCTTCCAGGGTAGTCGAGCCGCCGGGCCCATCGCGTCAGCATGGGCAGTCATGAATACACTTGGTCACGCCGGCTATCGCGAGATCGCGCGTGTAATCATGGACGCCAAGGAGCGGCTCGCCGCAGGCATAGAGCAGATCAATGGTCTTCGGGTTATTCGACCAAGCGATCTCTGCATTCTGCTGTATGACTCAATTGATCCAACTGTCGATATCTATGCCGTCGGAGATCGCATGGGTGAGAAGGGGTGGTACATCGGCAAGTCGATCACGCCGAAGGCAATTCATATTGCGCTGAACCCTGTGGTTGCACCTGCGCTAGATGACTACCTTGCCGACCTAGCTGCGTGCGTCGAGCACGTGCGCAACACGAAATAGGTTAGAACAGTCGATCTCCACACTTATTGGGAAAGTCAGCGTTGACAGCGACGAATTGCGAGCGAGTTGTTGATGCGGCTGACTACCTGCGGAAGGTATTGTTGGACGAGCGCAGCGGGATCGACGCTTCAGCTGCCATTCTCGTCCAAATTGTGTAGGGAGAAGGGGGGAATAAATGTAGCCGGTAAGGAATGGTTGCAATCAATTCAGGTGCCATAGCTAAGGATTTTGGTGCCCGTTTTATCGTTGACGACATCCAAATGGGGGCGGTCGCACGGGCGAGGATGGTTGTCGCCGGATATTGGCGTGATGTTGAAATCAGTGGCTTGGCAAACCGGCTATAAATCGAGAACCGATTTCGTGAACTGTGTGTAGACATGCTGCTAGGGGGATGAAGCAGGAAATACAAACCATGCCCGCATGGGATTACATCATCGTCGGTGGTGGTTCGGCTGGCTGTGTGCTCGCCAATCGCCTAAGCGAGAATCCGAAAGTGAAGGCGTTGTTGCTCGAGGCCGGTCCGCGCGACAACTCAATGTGGATCGACATTCCTGCAGGCTTCGCAAAGCTCGTGAACCACAAGAAGTTCACCTGGAGGTATGAGATTGAGGTCGAGGACGGCCTGCTCGGCAGGCGCCTTCCGTATTCGAGTGGTCGCGTGCTAGGCGGCTGCAGCTCGATAAACGGAATGCTGTACGTGCGCGGTCACCCGCTCGATTACAACACGTGGAGCCAACTCGGCAATCGGGGATGGTCCTATGAGGACGTACTGCCCTACTTTAAGAAATCGGAGCACTATGAGGGCCCGGGTGATGAGTACCGCGGCAAAGGTGGGCTCCTCAATGTCAGCGACCTGGAGGAGCGCCACGTGCTTGGTGACGCCTTCATCGACGCCGCTGGAGCCAGCGGCTTTCCGCGTAACAACGACTACAATAGCGGTTTGCCGGAAGGCTTCGGCTACTGTCAGGCGACGATCAAGAACGGTCGGCGGTGGTCAGCCGTCCGCGCCTTCCTCGATCCGGCGCGCAGCCGGCCCAACCTGCGCATCGAGACCGATGCGCTTGTGAACCACGTCCTGCTCGATGGCAAACGCGCGGTGGGGGTCGTCTATACTTTGCACGGCGAGAAGCGCGAGGCCCGCTGCAGCCGGGAGGTGATCCTGTCGTGCGGCACGATCCAGTCGCCGGGCGTGCTAGAGCGTTCTGGAATCGGTCAGCCAGAACTCCTCAAGAAGTTCGGCATCGAGGTCCGCCACGAACTAAACGGAGTGGGCGAAAATTGCGGCAATCACTTCGCGCCACGTATCAGTTGGCGAGTGAACCGGCCCATCACGCTCAACGAGCGAACGAGGGGCCTGAGGCTCCTGCGCGAGATCGCACGATACTACGTCAGCGGCACAGGCGTGCTCATCCGGTCAGCCGGCTTAGTGTTCGGCTTCCTTCGCACGGAGCCCCGCTTGGAGACGCCCGACGTGCAGCTTACAATGGCGCCAGCCAGCTACGACCCGGCGCGATCGGGGCGCCTCGAGAGGGAGCCGGCCATGACGGTCGCGGTGTCCCAGTGCCGGCCAGAATCGCGCGGCTCGATCCATATCAAGTCGCCGGCGTCCGGCGGCGAGCTCGCCATCCGATCGAATTTTCTCTCGGCGGAAACGGACCGCGCCTGCACGGTGGCCGGCATGCAGGTCGCGCGAAAGATCATGCAGCATGCCGCCATCGCCAAACACATCGCTTTCGAGCACCGTCCCGGCGACAAGGTACAGAGCTACGACGAATGGCTCGACTACGCGCGCCGCACCGGACGGCCGATGTACCACCCTGTAGGATCCTGCAAGATGGGCGCCGATCCGATGGCCGTGGTCGATGACTGCCTGCGCGTGCACGGCCTTGCCGGGCTGCGCGTGATTGATGCTTCGATCATGCCAACCATTCCCTCTGGCAATATCTACGCGCCCACGATCATGGTGGCCGAGAAGGGCGCCGACATGATCAAGGAAGATGTTAAGGATGGCGTGAAACTTGCGTCGCGGTGACTCGATCCATCCCGCGCAGCCGGCCCTGCTTGCAAGGGGTACATGGGATCATTACCAAATGCAATATTTGGAAAGCTGCCGTAAATGATGAAATGAACCAGCTGAAGAACGAGCGATGGACAGACCCTGCTTCTCTGCGGTTCACGATCTCAGGAAAAGCTATGGAGAGGTCGTCGCGCCAAACTAGCCTGTCAAATTGCGCCTGCGGAGCTTTGGATACCGTTGATGCCACCATGAATCCTCGAAAGGTACTCGCGTAGAACATGATCCTGAAGAAAGGCGACCGATGCTGCCTCGGCGGCCCAGGCATCGCAGGCGCGCGTTCGCTCCCTTAATGATGTTCGGCGGCGGCAGATCGAGCGGCTTGCAGTCGATCAGAGGCTGGACGGTCGCGTATGGTTCTCAAAGGGAAATTGGCAGGGAGCATCGAGGTTGCCGGTTCAACTACCTCCTCAGCTCGCGCGACGCGAGCTGCTCAAGGCCGGACCCTAGCTAGTTTCTATCGCGAAAGACCTTTCGCGCTTTAAAATAAGGGCTATTTCGCGATTTTCGAGCACGTTTTTTCTTGCGACGTACATGTGCATAGTATCACATTGTTCATATGAAGCATGTTGTTCGGAATCGCCTTCGGATGTCGCGCGCTGGCTGCGCAGCGAATCGACGAATCTCTGGCCTGCGCTTCTGGGTTCGCTGAGCCTGCGTCGTAGCCGGTGCATCCGCAAGAATTGCCCGGCGTGCCGGTCTGGCGAACAGCATCAAAGTTATGTGCTCTACGGTCGCGCGAACGGGCGTCGCGTTGCCGTCTACGTGCCGGAAGAGCTTGTGCCGGAGGTTCAGCGCAGCCTGGACAACGGGCGCGCTCTGCAGGATCTGCTGCACCAGGCGGCACCTCGATACATCAAAGCGCTGAAGCGAGAGCGC
>NZ_AXAU01000008.1 GCF_000472965.1 Bradyrhizobium murdochi
CGACCTGCAACTGCTCGCAGTTGCCATCGATTGCCACGTCGAGCTTCCGTTTGCCGGTATCGATCCCGGCACAGATTGTGGTACGCTTGGCCATCTTCGTCGACCCTCCCTTGTGATGCGAACCTAAAGTTCGTTCAACCATCCGGGTCCCGATGAAGTGCCGACTGCGATCTTGCTACGTAAGACAGCCCTCTAGGCTTCGGTGGGCATCGATCCGATCAATCGGCGGCCCAGCCCGGGTGGCCACCCAGGCTGGGCCATTCCTCACGGAACGATGCCAGTTTAATCCTTCGCGCTAATACAAGGGTGGGCAAAGGCGCACTTGCGCCGTGCCCACCGTCACACGCGCCGTTTTGTGTCATGGTGGGCACGCTTCCGCCTTCGCTCGTTGAGCTACGGCGGACAAGTCGCTTTGCCCACCCTACGATTCCGGCGCTAGCCGATCACCAGATCGCAATACGCATAACCGTCGCGCTCGACGCGCTCGCCTGATGTTACCGCCACGCGCCCTGAAAACATCGGCCCTGCCACGACACAGGTATGAAACTCGCCGTTCTCGCCGCAGGGATCGATGCCCTCCGGCAGATCGGCGAGCAGCGTTGCGTCGAATTTGCGGCCGGCAAATTCCGCCGGCAGCTTCTTCAGATCGACGGTCGCGATATGGGCTTCCAGCCCGCTTGCGATCATCGCTCGCGCGAGCTCCGGCGTTGGCCGCTCCCAGAGCGGAAACACCGGCGTAATTCCGGTGCCTGCCAGCTTCTGTTCGCGATAGGCGCGTATGTCGGCCAGGAAGAGGTCGCCGAAGATCATATGCGTGATGCCATCGGCAACCGCTTGCGCGACCGCGTCACCCATTCGCGCTTCATAAATCTCGTTCGGACAGGGATAGGGAATTGGCACGATCCGCTGCGGCAGGCCGGCGGCCTCGCATTGCGCCTGCAAGATCTCCTGCCGTACGCCGTGGATCGAGACACGGCCGAACGTCTCGGTCACCGTGGTCAGCGCGCCGACCACCTCGAATTCTCCCGCGCGCAGCACTTCATGCAGCGCAAAGGCTGAATCCTTGCCGCTCGACCAGGAGATCAGTGCTTTGGGACGGGCCATCAGTTGCTTGGAGACGGTGCGCGCCGCCGCTGCTTCGCCGGCCGCGCCTCCGGTTCGGGGTCCTTCAACGCACCGATCCGCCGCAGTGCCGCGTCCGCCGCGCGTTCGCCACTCTCCCATGCGCCGTCGATCGTTCCCCACAGTGTTTCATGGGTCGCTTCGCCGGCGAGATACATGCAGCCGATCGGATCGGTCAGAACCTTTCGTGACGACTGCCCGCCAGGACTGGCCGCTGACATCGCGCCGAGTGTGAACGGCGCGGCGTTCCAGCGCGTCGCGCTCGATTTCGTCACCGCGGCGGCCGCCTCGCTGCCGTACAGCTTCGTCAGCCATTCCACCGCAAACGCCACCATGGCTTTCTCGCCCTGCGCGGAAAGATCGCGGCCAAACGAGCCGCCGACATCGAGGGTGCAGAGCGACGAGCCGCCGATATTGGCTGATATCAGCGCCGTCTTGGTAGAGTTGCTCTGCTCGATGATGACGTCGTCACGGGCGATGCCGAGCGGATTGCCCGTCATCTGCAGCGCGATCCGGTCGTAGCTGCCGAGACTGAGCTTCGAAGCCGCGTCGAGCATGCGCTTCGGGAGGTCGGGCGCGAATTTGATATTGCCCGCCGCCAGCACGTTGCTCGACACTGTGACGACGGCAGCGCGGGCGACGATCTTTCCGGCAGGTGTTTCCACCATGACGTCGCGGTTGCTCCAGACGATGCGATTGGCGGGTGTCGACAGCGCAACCGGCACCTGCTCGCCAAGTTTTGCGATCAGCGTGCCCAGTCCCTGGCGGCAGCCGATCGCGATGTTGCGATCCTGCGCGCGCGACTTGTCGCCGACCGAGACGTCGTTCAGATCCTTGCCGGAGAAGCCGGCCCCCAGCACGAATTCCGCCGTGCCCGCCCAAGCGCCGAGGTCCTTCGGCAGCACGGAGGCGCAGGAAACATCGAACCGCCGCGCGGCGTCGTCGATGGCGCGGTTGGTACGAACCAGCGCTGCCAGAAACTCTTCGGTCTCGCCGGCACGGGCATTGCGGCGGCCGATGCGGATCTTCTGGCCCGATGGCGCGCTCGTGATCTCGAGCCCGGCCGCCCGCGCCAGCTTGATCATCGGATTGCTCTCGGGATTGTGCATCCAGCGCGCGCCGCGGTCGAACGGTACGTCGAAAGTCGAAACGTCGGTCTGGCAGCGACCGCCGATCTGGCTTGCCGCCTCCACCACGATCACCCTGCGGTTCGCCGCCATGATCCGCCGCGCCGCAGCAATGCCGGCCGCGCCAGCGCCGATCACCACGATGTCGGCGTCCCGCGGCAAGGGCGCGGCCCCCACACGTGCACCGAAAAGGCCCGGAACAGCCGCCAGGCCTGCAGACGCCGACAAAAAGGTGCGGCGGGTCAATGTCATGTCATGGTTTCCGGGACCTGAAGGACGCGAGAACAGCTAGCGAACTGTGCAGCATCTCACGTGACGCAGCAACACTCATGGTAAATCAATCATGATTGACCGGCATCCCGCATGAACTAAATTGAAACGGCTTGCGACCATGATAAGGAAACAAAAAAAGCGGAAGAAAAGCCGCTCTGGGGGAGTTTCATGGGCGTAATGCTCGACACCATCGGCCAATTGATCGCGGGCTACCTGCAGAAGGAAGTCCCGGGCTATGAGCCGTTCACGCCCAGCGACCCCGAACATCTGCGCGGCGTCATCGAGCCCGGCGATGTGCTGCTGGTCGAAGGCAACAACCGGATCTCCGGCATCATCAAATACCTCACGCAGTCGACCTGGTCGCATGGCGCGCTCTATGTCGGTCCGGTTGACGGCGCCACTGAGCCCGACGGCGAGCCGCATGTGCTGATCGAGGCCAATATCGGCGAGGGCGTTACCTCGGCGCCGCTGTCGAAATATTTTCCCTATCACACCCGCATTTGCCGCCCGGTCGGCCTGTCCTACGAGGACCGCACCACGGTGTGCCGCTACGCCATCAACCGGATCGGCTTCGGCTACGACACCAAGAACATCGTCGATTTGATGCGCTATCTGATCCCGTTGCCGATACCGCAGCGATGGCGGCGGCGCATGATCGCGTTCGGCTCCGGCGATCCCACCAAGATCATCTGCTCGGCGCTGATCGCGCAAGCCTTCGACGCCGTGCGCTATCCGATCCTGCCCAAGATTACCCGCGCCGCCTCGCGAAAGGCCCGGCGCGAAATCCTGCATATCCGCGATTCCTCGCTCTACATGCCGCGCGATTTCGACATCTCGCCCTATTTCGAAGTCGTCAAACCCACCATCGTGCACGGCTTCGACTACACGGCCCTGCACTGGGCCGACAAACAGAAGCCGCTCCCGGAGGTAGCGGGCCAATTCGGTGTGTTTCCAGAGGTCAAGTCGCCGCCGCTTGTTCCTGAAGAGACTGACGAAACGACGCCGCTTCCGGCTGCGGCTCAAGAAGTGACTGTTGCGACGATGGTCGAACGCGTCACCGTGTCGGAACATTATCTCGCCGTCGAATATGTCCCGGTCCGCCCGCCGGAGCGCCGCATGAAGCCGCGGATATCGGAGACGGTGTAGGGACGAATCGTAGGGTGGGCAAAGCGACTTGTCCGCCATAGCTCAAACGAGCGAAGGTGGAAGCGTGCCCACCATTTAAAGCGACACTCCGGATGGATGGTGGGCACGGTGCAAGAGCGCCATTGCCCACCTTGCAATCTAAAATCTTCCCGCCAGCGTCAGTCGCACCGCCAACGGCTCCGCCGGATGCACGTGACGATCCGCCACACCGTCGATCGGCTCGCCCGGCAATCGCGACAGGTAGTAGTACTCGATCTGGTTGGTCTTCGCGTTGAAGAGATTGAGCACGTCGAGCTGCAGCCGCAGGCCATTGTCGAATTTGTAGCCCGCGCGCGCATTGAAGATCAGCGATGATTGCGAGCGGACGCTGTCGTCCTCGATCAGCGGACGTGGGCCGAAGTAGCGTCCCCGCAGCGCGCCGAACCAGCCGGCCTCGCCACCGAACGTCACGCCGCCGCTCGCGACCCATGCCGGCGCGCCCGGGATGAAGTTGCCGGCCGGATCGAAGTCGGTGAAGCGGGCGCGGGTGTAGGCAACATCGAAGTCGAGCCGCATCCACGGCAACATCTGATATTGGTTGGTCCATTCCACGCCGACGCGCCGGCTGGGCCGGCTCGGCTCAGTAGTGCCGGCATCGCCGACAAACAGCAGCTCGGAATCGAAATCCAGCACGAACACCGCAAGCGAGCTGGTAAGGCCTTCAATCGCTTTGCTGCGGATGCCGATCTCGCCGCCCTTCGATCGCACCAGCAGCGGCACGCGATCCTGCGGCGTCACTTTGTCGATCGGATCGACGGTGATGGTCGCGCCTCTGATATCGTTGGAGTGCAGGCCGTAGCCCGCATTGCCGTAGAACTCGGTTCGATACCATGGTCCCAGCACAAACCCGGCCTTGGGGCTCGCCATCGACGCCTGCGCGTTGCCGGAATTTTGCGGCGTATCGCTCAGCACCCTTCCCGCAAAATAATCCTCGCGGATGCCGACCGTGGTGCGCAGCCAGTCGGTCCAGCGCGCCGTCGTGTCGGCCCAAAGGCCAACACTACCTTCCCTCACGCTGTCTTCCCGAATGGTCGAAAGCGTCTCGCGCTGCAATGTCTTGAACAGGCCGACGCGGATATCGTCGCCCCGCGTCTGCAGTCCGACGCGGGTCTGCGTTTCGATCCCGCCCACGCGTATATCGAAGGCGTGGCTGGCGTTAAAGCCATAGACCGTGCGCCGGTCCATCTGGCTGAACTGATCGCCAATGACGGGATCGTCGAGAAAATAGGTGAAGTTGTTGTAGAGCCGCAGCGACGAGTTGATCACATAGGCGTTGACCTTGCTCTGCCCGTATTCGCTCGACTGCGCCCAGTTGCTCGACAGCGAAAATCGGCTCGAGACGCCGCCATCGGTCGGATCGAGCGTTCCGAACCGGCCGATCAAGCCCTGGTCGATCGCACGCTGCGCCACCTGATCGGTCGAAGTCCAGCCGTTGGAATAGGCCATCGCCGACAGCGTAAAGCCATCGGTCGCGGTGCCCTGGCTGTAGCGCAACACGCCATTAAGCTTGCGCACATTGTCGGGCACGTCCCATGGACCATTATGTGCGACGCCCTCGAAGGCGCTGAGCAAGGCGCCCGCCCCGACCGCCGTCGACGCCGCCGCCAGCGCGCGGCGGTAGCCAAAACTGCCGAACGTCAGCTCGGTGATGTGCTTCGGCAGCCGGTTGACATAGTCGATGGCGACAGCGCCTGCGGACGCGAAGTCGCCTTGGTCGGCGAAGTACGGTCCCTTGCGGACACTGACGGACTGCACCAGCTCCGGAATCAGAAAATTGATATCGGCATAGCCCTGGCCGTGACCATGGCCCGGCATGTTGACCGGCATGCCATCGACGCTGATGGCGAGATCGGTGCCGTGGTCGAGATTGAAGCCGCGCAGAAAATACTGGTTGGCTTTGCCCTCGCCGGAATGCTGGGTGACGATCAGCCCCGGCACCACCTCCAGCGCCTCACCGACGCGCGAAAAAGGCCGGGCGTTCACCTCTGTGCCGCTGATCGTCATGGCGCTGGCTGCGGCCGGTTGCAGGTATGCCGGCCCCGCCGTCGCGGAGCCGGACGTCACGCCGCCGCCGACGGGCATCAGAACAGGTGCGCTCGGCTGAACGGCGGAGGAATTTCGGGCGGCTTGGTGAGCGCGCGGCAGCCTGGCCCGGTTGCGCGGCCGCGCTTCGGGAGGCGTTATGGTCACGGCGGGAAGCCGGTCGGCCTCTGCGGCGCTCTGCGCGTTCGTCGGCGACACCATCGCGAGCAGTGATGCGGCGGCGGAAAATGCCCCCCAAGCAGATCGACGCAACGCTCATGCCCCTGCATGATGACTGCTACAATCGGCGTGCGACCGCATCAGTTCGACTTAACCCGGCGCATCACGCTAGCAGGCACAGTATGATGATACAACAGGAATATCATACTGGAGCCAGAACGGAATTTTTCCATGCAACGGATTACGATCACGATCGAAGACGAGCTGCTTGCCGAGATCGACGCGGCGGCGGAAGCCCGCGGCTACCAGAACCGCTCCGAGATCATCCGCGATCTCGCCCGCGCTGGCCTGCAGCAAAGCGCCGAGAACGCCACGCCGTCTGGCCAATGCGTCGCCGCACTGGTCTACGTTTACGATCATGCCGCGCGCGATCTCTCAAAACGGCTGATACAGAATTTTCACGGCCACCACGATCTGTCGCTGGCGACGCTGCATGTGCATCTCGACGACGATAGCTGCATGGAGGTGACGGCGCTCAAGGGCGCAAGCGGCGAGGTCCGGCATCTCGCCGACCACATCATCGCCGAGCGCGGCGTGCGTTACGGACGCGTGGTGATGATACCGATTCCTTCGGACAAAAAGCCGCGGGCGCGCAGGCACACGCACCGGCACGCTTGACGCTGATCTGGATCAAGGAAGCGATAATCGCCGACCATCTCACGAGACCATTGCCGCGATGCTACCGATCCGAGCGCCCGATCACGGCCATCAGTTCTGCGATCTTTTCGCGCTGGTCGGCCTTGTTACCGCTCGTGATGGCGTGCTCGACGCAGTGCGCCACGTGATCCCGCAATACCTCCTCCTCGACACGCCGCAGCGCGGCCCGGACGGCGGAGATCTGGGTGACGATGTCGATGCAGTAACGATCCTCATCAACCATTCGTGACAGGCCGCGGACCTGGCCCTCGATCCGGCTGAGACGTTTCTGACAGGATGCCTTGATGTCTTTTCGCATGCGGCCTATATACCCCTACAGGGTATAGGTTTCAAGTGCCGGAGATGATGATGAACAACAATGAAAACGCCGATCGAAACGGCGCTTCGAAGGGCGCCTGCTGCGGCGGGCATGGCCACGCCAGTCACAGCCACCACGGCCATCAAGCCGCCGATACGGCAACCGTGCGCGATCCCGTCTGCGGCATGACCGTCGACCCCGCGACCAGCAAGCACCGCTTCGACCATCACGGCGAGACCTTTCATTTCTGCTCGGCCAGCTGCCGCACCAAATTCGCCGCCGATCCGATCGCTTATCTCGAGAAGGACAAGGCACCGAAGGCCGCCGTGCCGGAGGGCGCGATCTACACCTGCCCGATGCACCCCGAGATCCGCCAGGTCGGTCCTGGAAGCTGCCCGATCTGCGGCATGGCACTGGAGCCGGAGGTAGCAAGCCTCGATGCGCCGCCTAATCCGGAACTCGCCGACATGACGCGCCGCTTCTGGATCGGCCTCGTGCTCGCGCTGCCGGCCGTCGTTCTGGAGATGGGCGGCCATCTCGTCGGCGGCCATGGCTGGGTCGACCAGACGCGGTTGAACTGGATCCAGCTAGCGTTCGCCACCCCGGTCGTGCTCTGGGCCGGCTGGCCGTTCTTCGTGCGCGGCTGGCAGTCGCTGGTGACGCGCCATCTCAATATGTTCACGCTGATCGCGATGGGCACCGGCGTAGCCTATGTCTACAGCGTGATCGGCACCGTTGCGCCCGGCATCTTCCCGGCCACCTTCCGCGACCATGGCGGTGCGGTCGCGATCTATTTCGAAGCGGCGGCGGTTATCACCGTGCTCGTGCTGCTGGGCCAGGTGCTCGAACTCCGCGCCCGCGAAGCGACGTCAGGCGCGATCAAGGCGTTGCTGCAGCTAGCGCCGAAGACCGCGCGCCGCATCGGCGACGACGGCGCGGATCATGAGGTCGAGATCGACGCGTTGGCGGTGGGCGACAAACTGCGGGTCCGACCGGGCGAGAAGGTGCCGGTCGACGGCATCATCCTCGAAGGCCGTTCCTCGCTCGACGAAGCGCTGGTGACGGGCGAATCCATGCCGGTCACCAAGGAGCCCGGCAGCAAGGTCATCGCCGGCACGCTCAACCAGTCCGGCGGCTTCATCATGCGCGCCGACAAAGTTGGCCGCGATACGCTGCTGTCCCAGATCGTGAAAATGGTGGCGGATGCGCAGCGCTCCCGTGCGCCGATCCAGCGGCTGGCCGATCAGGTTTCCGGCTGGTTCGTGCCTGTCGTCATCGCCGTGGCGCTGATCGCATTCGGCGCCTGGGCCTGGTTCGGACCGGAGCCGCGCATGGCATTTGGCCTGGTCGCCGCCGTCAGCGTCCTCATCATCGCCTGTCCCTGCGCGCTCGGCCTCGCCACGCCGATGTCGATCATGGTCGGCGTCGGCCACGGCGCCCAAGCCGGCGTTCTGATCAAGAACGCCGAGGCGCTGGAGCGCATGGAGAAGGTCGACACGCTGGTTGTCGACAAGACGGGCACGCTGACCGAGGGCAAGCCGAAGGTAGTCACCATCGTGACGGCCGCGGGATTTGAAGAGGCAGAAAATCTGCGGCTGGCGGCGAGCGTCGAGCGAGCCAGCGAACACCCGCTGGCCGACGCCATCGTGCGGGCGGCCAAAGAGCGCAATCTCGATCTCGGCAAGGTGGACCAGTTCGACTCGCCGACCGGCAAGGGCGCCACCGGCAATGTCGACGGCAAGACCATCGTGCTCGGCAATGCGAACTTCCTGCAGTCCGTCGGCATCGACGCCAGCGCGTTGAACGATGAGGGCGAACGTCTGCGCGGTGACGGCGCGACGGTAATCAACATGGCGGTTGATGGCAAACTCGCGGGATTGTTCGCCATCGCCGACCCCGTGAAGGCATCGACACCTGACGCTTTGAAGGCACTGGCGGCGGATGGCATCAAGGTAATCATGTTGACCGGCGACAACAAAACAACAGCGAACGCCGTCGCACGCAGCCTTGGTATCGCCGAGGTCGAAGCGGAAGTGCTGCCCGATCAGAAGAGCGCGGTGGTCGCAAAACTGCAGAAGGCCGGCAAGGTCGTTGCGATGGCCGGCGACGGCGTCAACGACGCGCCGGCGCTCGCCGCAGCGGAAGTCGGCATTGCGATGGGCACGGGAACAGATGTTGCGATGGAAAGCGCCGGCGTCACGTTGCTGAAGGGCGATCTCGGCGGCATCGTCCGCGCCCGCCGACTGTCGCAGGGCACGATGCGCAACATCAGGCAGAACCTGTTCTTCGCCTTCATCTACAACGCCGCCGGCATCCCGATCGCCGCCGGCATTCTCTATCCGGCGTTCGGGCTATTGCTGTCACCGATCATCGCGGCGGCAGCGATGGCGCTATCGTCGGTCAGCGTCGTCGGCAACGCGCTGCGATTGCGGCTGACGCGGCTGTAGGAGACGCTCCGGACGACGATAGGGCAAAGTGCGACACTCTCACCGCACGAACGGTGAGCTGGGAGGGACGGGGAGAGGGGTTCTCTCCACGCGCACGGACTACGATCGAGCAGCCCAGCGCCATCGAGATCGCGGCGTTCACCACTGGCAGGCTCTTGCCGAAGCCCTTGCGGCTATCTACCTCTCGCGAGGGCTTTTTCATAAGAGGCAGAACCGCCATGTTGGACGCCGCCGTCAAGGCGCTTTCGCAGATCCTGTCGCCGCCGATGCGCACCATCCTGTGGCGCTCGATCGGGCTCGCGCTGGTGCTGATTACGGTGCTGGCCGTCGGCTTGCAGCGCGCATTGAGCTGGTTCGCTGAGTACGGCGAAGTCTGGGCCGAGGCGATGCTCGGCCCGGGCTTCCACACCTCGCTCAATATCCTTTCCTGGATCATCTCGGTCGCGGCCGGCCTTGGCGTCGTGCTCGGCGGGATCTTCCTGATGCCGGCGGTCACTTCACTGGTTGCGAGCGTGTTCGTCGATGACGTCGCCGAGCATGTCGAGCGCGAGCACTATCCGGCCGAGCGTCCCGGCGACGCGCTGCCGCTCGGCATCGCCATTCCGGAGGGCATCAAGACGGCGCTGCTCACCATTCTGGTTTACCTGATTGCGCTGCCCTTCGTGCTGTTCGCAGGCGCGGGTTTTCTCATTTTCTTCATCGCCACCGCCTGGCTGTTGGGGCGCGAGTATTTCGAACTCGCCGCGATGCGCTTTCGCCCGCCGGAGGAAGCCAAGGCGATGCGCAGGGACCACGCCGCGACCGTGTTCACCGCGGGCCTCTTCATCGCGGCGTTTGTGTCGATCCCGATCGTCAATCTGGCGACGCCGCTGTTCGGCATGGCCTTCATGGTCCACATGCACAAGCGGTTATCGGGCCCGCGGCCGGAGTTGATCGAGCCCGCGCGCAAGCCAGGCATGCCGGTGGTGTAACCCCTCATGGTGAGGAGCGCGTCTTCGCGCGTCTCGAACCATGAGGCCCGCGGCCCATCCTTCGAGACGCGACCTAACGGCCCTCCTCAGGATGAGGAAGAGCAAGCGGGCCGAGGTAAGAAAAATCTCACACCGTCTTTTCCGGCCACCGGCACAGATCGTTGATCAAGCACACCTCGCAGCGCGGCTTGCGGGCGAGGCATGTATAGCGCCCGTGCAGGATCAACCAGTGATGGGCGTGCCGCATGAATTCCGGCGGGATCACCTTTTCCAGCCCTAGCTCCACCTCGAGCGGCGTATTGCCGGACGCGAGCCCGGTGCGATTGCCGACGCGGAACACATGGGTATCGACCGCCATGGTGTGTTCGCCATAGGCCATGTTGAGCACGACGTTGGCGGTCTTGCGCCCGGCGCCGGGCAGCGATTCGATTTCAGCGCGGGTGCGCGGCACCTCGCCGCCGAACTCATCAATCAGCTTTTGCGATAGCGCGATGACGTTTTTCGCCTTGTTGCGATAGAGCCCAATGGTCCTGATGTAGTCGCGCACCTTGTCTTCGCCGAGCGCCAGCATCTTCTCCGGCGTGTCGGCCACTGCGAACAGTGCGCGCGTCGCCTTGTTGACGCCGGCGTCGGTCGCCTGCGCCGACAGCACCACCGCCACCAGCAGCGTGTAGGGATTGAGATGTTCGAGCTCGCCCTTCGGCTCCGGATTGGCCTTGCGAAATCGGCTGAAAGCCTCGTGGATCTCGGCCTGTGTCCAGGGTTTCGGCTTCGGCGATTTCTTCGGCTTGGGTACCGCTTTGGCGCCCCTCTTCGGAGGCTTCTTCGGCACGGACGGAACATTGGTCTTGGCGCCGGAAGCGCGGATGATTTTGGCCATGATCGGGGATATACTGATACGCGATGACCGCAAGCAACGACTTTGATCCGACGCTTGATCAGCCGACGCTGTTTTCGGCGCGGGTGACGCCGCATCGTTCGCTGAACCGCACCGGCTTTTTGGTGCTGATGATTTTCATCGGCGGCGTGAGCTTTGTCGCCGGCATCGCATTTATGCTGATGGGCGCCTGGCCAGTGGTCGGCTTTTTCGGCCTTGATGTGCTGGTGATTTACTGGGCGTTCCGGGTCAATTTTCGCAGTGCTGATGCCACCGAGGACATCATGGTGACGCCAACGGAGTTGCGTGTCCGGCGTATCAGCCATCGCGGCCATCTGATGGAATGGTCGTGCAATCCGCTCTGGGTGCAACTAGAGCAGACCGGCGACCCGGAATTCGGCATCGAGCGGCTTTACCTGGTCTCCCGCGGCCACCGGGTGTCGATCGGCCAAGTCCTGGGACCCGACGAAAAAGCCAGCTTTGCCAAAGCCTTATTGGCCGCACTACAGGTCGCCAAGCGCGGGCCGACCTATAATCCGGTGGTTTGAGGTGCTTATCAGAAATCGGGTGGTTTGGAGGCCGCATGCGCCCTAAATCAGATCCCATGATGATATCAGCCATACATGACCAGCGCCTGGCCAAGCCGGGCCACCAAAGTGCCGCGCTGCGCGACTATGACTCGGTGCGCCGGGCCATCGCGTTCATTTCGGAACAGTGGCGCACGCAGCCGACCATCGAGGCGATGGCGGATGCTGCCGCCGTGACGCCGGACGAACTGCACCATCTATTCCGCCGCTGGGCCGGACTGACGCCGAAGGCGTTTATGCAGGCGCTCACCCTGGACCATGCGAAGGGCTTGTTGCGCGATTCCGCGAGCGTGCTCGATGCCGCGCTCGACTCGGGGCTGTCTGGCCCGGGCCGGCTGCACGATCTCTTCGTCACCCATGAAGCGATGTCGCCGGGCGAATGGAAGAATGGCGGCGCCGGAATGACGCTGAGTTACGGGTTCCATGCTTCGCCATTCGGCACGGCCATCGTGATCGCGAGCGAACGCGGCCTTGCAGGGCTCGCCTTCGCCGATCCCGGCGAGGAGCCGACAGCGTTCGCCGACATGAAGCGGCGCTGGCCGAACGCCACCTATGTCGAGGACCATGACGGCACCGTCGGCCTCGCGCAACGCATCTTCGATACGCGGCTGTGGCGGCCGGACCAGCCGTTGCGCGTGGTGCTGATCGGCACCGATTTCGAGGTGCGGGTGTGGGAGACGCTATTGAAGATCCCGATGGGCCGCGCGGTCTGTTATTCCGACATCGCCACCAAGATCAAAAGCCCGAAAGCCTCGCGCGCGGTCGGCGCCGCGGTCGGCCGCAACCCGGTGTCGTTCGTGGTGCCCTGCCATCGCGCCCTCGGCAAAGGCGGCGCGCTAACCGGCTATCACTGGGGCATCACGCGCAAGCAGGCGATGCTCGGCTGGGAAGCGGGACAGGTAGGATTGCATTGACGTTGCAGGGTGGGCAAAGGCGCTCTTGCGCCGTGCCCACCATCTCTCCCCGATGACGACTGAATGGTGGGCACGGCGCGATCGCGCCTTTGCCCACCCTACGATCTGCGCTCACGCCGCCAGATCGAGCTTCGACGCCACCGTCGAGTCCGCGTTGAGCCGGTAGATCACCGGAGCGCCGGTTGCGAGTTCGCGCTTCAAGATCTGCTCGGGCGTCAACTTCTCCAGCACCATGATCAGCGCGCGCAGCGAGTTGCCGTGGGCGGCGACCAGCGTGCGCTCGCCGCGCAGCACGCCAGGCAGAATCTCCTGCACGTAATACGGCAGCGCGCGCGCCAGCGTATCCTTGAGGCTTTCGCCGCCGGGCGGCGGCACGTCATAGGAGCGACGCCAGATCAAGACCTGCTCCTCGCCCCATTTCTTGCGGGCGTCGTCCTTGTTGAGTCCCGAGAGGTCGCCGTAATCGCGCTCGTTGAGCGCCAGATCGCATTTGGTCGGCAATCCGGTCTGGCCGATCTCGACCAGCGCCAGGTCGAGCGTGCGCTGCGCCCGCTTCAGCACCGAGGTAAAGGCGACATCGAACGTCAGTCCCTGCGCCTTCAGCTTGCGGCCGGCCTCTTTTGCTTCCGATACACCGAGTTCGGAGAGGTCGGGATCCTTCCAGCCGGTGAACAGGTTCTTCAAATTCCAGTCGCTCTGGCCGTGCCGCACGAGCACGAGAAGACGATCGCTCATTCCAAGATTCCGTTTTTCGATGGTTAGAAGTCGGCGAGCCCCAGCACGTCGGTCATCGTGTAGAAGCCGGGCGCCTTGCCCCGCGCCCACAGCGCCGCCTTGATCGCGCCCTGCGCAAACATCGTCCGGTCCTCGGCGCGGTGGGTCAGTTCGATCCGCTCCATCGGACCTGCGAAGATCACGGAGTGATCGCCGGTGACGGTGCCGCCGCGAAGCGAAGCGAAGCCGATATCGCCGGGTCGGCGGGCGCCGGTATGGCCGTCGCGGCCGCGCGCGGAGCGGGCGTGCAGGTCGACGCCGCGACCGGCGGCGGCAGCTTCACCGAGCAGGAAGGCGGTGCCCGAGGGCGCGTCGATCTTGGCCTTGTGGTGCATCTCGAGGATTTCGATGTCAAAACTTTCGTCCAGCGATTGCGCGACACGCTTGACCAGCGCGGCGAGCAGATTGACGCCGAGGCTCATATTGCCGGACTGCACCACCACCGCGCGCGAGGTGACGCTCTTGATGACCGCCATGTCCGACACCGACAGGCCGGTGGTTCCGACGATGTGGACCAGGCCGCGTTCGGCGGCGATCGCGACATTGGCGATGGTGGCGGCGGGCACGGTGAAATCCAGAATGCCATCGGCATTGGCGGACAATGTCCAGAGGTCCGCCGACAGCTCGATGCCATTGGCCGGCAGGCCGGCGAGCACGCCGGCATCCTTGCCCAGAAGTTCCGAGCCCGGCGCTTCCAGCGCCCCGGTCAGCACCGCACCCGGCGTTTCCGAAATGACGCGCACCAGCGCACGGCCCATCCGGCCGCCGGCCCCCGCTACGATCAATCGCATATCGGCCATGGCTTTTACCTCTGCACGCCCTATAGCGGGATGAGGCCGTTCCGGCAACCAACCAGGCGCTTTTGCGGCTCCCGGCGGCCAGGCGATCCGGCCGAGCGGAGCCAAGAGGGCAATCAGGGTGGCGATCCTGCCCTACCCGATCCTGCCGTGCTCGGGATTGTCGGCGTCGTGTCCGCCGACTCAAGCCAGATGCTCCGAAGACTGATCCCTAGAGGGTAAGTTCCAGTTCTCTCTCCAGAACGATCCGACCGTCGCGCTCCACTATATATGTGGCCTTGTAAGTGCCGCGCTCCCAGCCCGTCGCCGGACGCTTTCTGCCGGTAAACAGCATGAATTGCGCCTTGTTGCTTTCAAGTTGCGCGGCTCGATTTTCGGCGATGGCCTTTCCGGTTGGATCCTTGACGACGAGCCGTTGTACGTCGCCCGCCTTCAGGCCAATGACGCGAACGAAAGCGACAATTGCCGCCGCGCTGGCAGACGGCTTTTCCATGCCCGCGCTTCCATCCTCGACAAGCTCCATCGTCACCGGGCCGTTCGCGAAGCCGGCGTTGAGAATGGTTCGCTCCTGATAAGCAAGTTGCGCGTGAAGTGCCGGATGCCACAGCAGTTCGCCGCCCCCGCAGGAGCCGGAAGCGGCACCATATGCGAAGGGATCTACGACCGCTCCCTTATGCCTGACCGTGAAATGCAGATGAGGATATTCGGTCAGCCCCGAGAGACCGACCCGGCCAAGCGGCTGCCCAACTTTAACTGCCTCTCCGGGCTTTACCATGAGGCTGCCGCGAGCCATGTGGCAATATTGGGTCTCCCAATGTTCGGAGTGTTCGATCACAACGCCGTTGCCACATTCGACGTCGCGAACAGCTTCGGGCGCAGACTTGCCAACGGCGCCGTCCGGCGCGCCGTCTCGCGTGCGAAGCACGCGGCCACTTGCCGAAGCCAGCACTTCCACGCCGGCCTTTTGCGACGCCAGCGACGGCAAGCGAAAGTCCGTCCCGTTGTGGCGGTCATACGTCAGGGTGCCGCATTTGTAGTCTCGCGCTGACCCCGACGGATCGACATCGGTGTAATTCTGGATGTAACAGGTCCGGCCAGGTTCGCACGCGATCGGCAGGCCCAATTGAATGCTCTCGGCGATCGCATTGGAAGAAAAGCCCAGTGCCGCCGCGATGGCAAAGGCTCGATAAGAAGTCATACGGCGCATGAAGTCCTCAACCATCGCAAAGCTGGCGCATCAATTCGGGGGCTGCTTATCAGCCGCATCGAGCAACCGGCAATCCGGTGACATCGGCGCGACGGCCTGTTCGCGCCTGCCGGCCCCGAATGGAGACTGCGTGAGATTGTAGAGCAGAAAGAACTCGGCCTGCCGATTAATTCCCAACTTGAGCATGATGCGCTTGGTGTAGGTTCTTACGGTCGCCTCGGTCAACCGAAGGTCGGCGCCGATATCACGTGGACACTGGAATTGAAGAATCCGGGCGATGATTCTCTCTTCGGCCCAGTTCAAGCCGAAGGCGGATGCAATACGGTGTGCCCCCAACACTTCATCGAACTGTGGCACGATGACCAACGCTTTCCCCACGTCGCAATGTGTTGGCGCGGCCCCGATCTTGGCGAAGGCAAACTGCTGACGTTCCGTAGAGAGAGGCACAGTCGTGTTCAGCCAAACCTGACCGGGCCTGGGAATCAGCGCCTCGCGGATTGCCACCCTCAAACGCTCGGTCACCAGTCCGCTGGACCCTGCGAGTCTGCCACCATCCACCCTGAGAAGTTCGCCCTTTGCAGATAGCGCTCGACCACAGCGGTTGACCTCGTGAACATGCAGACCTTCGTCCACGATGAACGCCGGGAATGCCAGGTTCTCCAGCCAAATTTCTGCGCCCGGATGTCGATTGGGTGAACGCTGCACGAGGGAGTGAGCCGTCTCCCAAACTGTACGCACCGCACGCGCGAGACACGGAATTTCGGCTCGAACGAGTGGAGCCTGCCGCCAACCTGCGACAAACACCACGGTCGATCTGTCGCGAGAGGCAAATCTGCCGATGACGGAATGACCGCTTGTTCCTGGCTCGGAGCCGATCAGTCTCCGCACAAACGTGGTGCGTGCGTTGACAGGTTCGAGAAAGGCGCAATCTGCCCCGGCGCCCTTGCGGGCAATTCGGGCGACGGTCATGGTGCACGAGGGATCGATTGCGGCGTGTCCGATCCGGACTTCGTTAAGCTCCGATCCACCGGTCTGGGACATGGCCGCGACGTAGCAACTGTTGCAATCGAAGAGTTCGGCAACAGCCTTGCCGAAATATTCCATCGCACTCCGGTCTGGGCCTTGCTCCGCAGGGCCCTCTATCGGAGGGTCTTCGGCGTACTGAAGAGGCTCGCCGCGCTCAGCGTCATTGAAGCGAAATCCACCCTGCCTGGAGGGTAGCGTTTTGCCATTCTCATGCACGGGCGCCTCCCGCAACAAGATGCCGTCGAACTCATGCCGACGGCTTAGTGCTCCTTAAACGCGCGGTTGATACGCAGTTCCATTGGCTGCAGTAAATATTCCGCAAAGGTTCTTTCTCCCGTCTCGATAAATATCTCAACGGGCATTCCCGGCAGTAACGAAGAGAAATACGAGGCGGTCGGCGCGCTGATATCAAGTTCCAGTTCCGCCATGTAGGACGTGATGCCACTCTTGGCGTCGGTCAGTGCGTCTGCCGCTACAGCAACGACCTTTCCGTCGAGCATCGGCCGACGACGGATGTTCAATGCGTGAACCCGGACGCGCGCAGCCTGTCCGGCATGGACCTCTTCCCGATCGATTGGTTTCAATGCTGCCTCGATGACCAGCCGGTCCTCCGTCGGAACAATTTCGAGGAACGTTTCGCGAGGTGCAAGCACGGCTCTAAGATCCCGGCTGTTGAGGCCCACGATCTTTCCGCTCTCGGGGGCACGCAATTCAGACCGACCAAGTTGATCGCGCAGAGCGGCAATTCGATGTCGGAGATCACCGATCTCCTCGCTCGCCGCATGACGCTGCTTCGCGATTTCCTGATTCTGGTTGAAGCCCAACTGTCGGCGCCTGTCCTCAAGTTCCGCCATTTTGCCTCGCTTCTCCGCAACCGACGCTGCGTTGCGGTCAATCTGTCCGCTCGACTCGGCCTCGGCTCGTTTCAAGGCTAACAGGCGCGGCTTTCGGGCGAGGCCCTTTGTAAGGAGGTAGCTTGTGTCAGCTATCTCCTCTCGTAATAGCGCAAGCTGTTGCTCGACACCCTTGGTGCTGCTTTCGAGGCCTCGGATGGAGTCCGTCAACTGCAGCATCTGCTGATCGATCATTTTGCGTTCATTCTCGATTGCGGCCAGTCGTGCAGCAAACTCGCCCTCCTGGGTTTGCATGGCAATGCGCGCGGACGCATGGCTCGCGCTTCTCTTCAGTTCGTCGGGAAAGGTGATCGATTTCGCGCCGGCCTCTTCCGCCGCCAGCCGCGCCTCCATCGCCAGAACTGCAAAGTATTTCGTCTCAAGCGAGCCGAGGGCTGCTTCGATCTGGGTGGTATCGAGCCGGGCGATCAGTTGGCCGGCCTCGACCTGATCGTTTTCCCTGACGTGAACTGACTTTACTATTCCTCCTTCAAGATGCTGCACTGCCTTGCGCTTCGAATGAACCTTTATGACACCTTGGGCCACAACCGCGCCACGAAGCGGAACCGTCATCGCCCACACGCCGAAGCAGCAAAATTGCAGAACCAGCAGCACGCATCCCCATCCGATAATCCGCCGCATATCGGATCGTGGTCGTTCCTTGCGATCTCGACCTCCTTCCGTCATCGAGCGGTCCTCCCCACGGCCAATCTCTGAGATTCCGTACCTTGCCGGACGCCATGCGGCTTCGCGACAGGGGTGACAGGCAGGCGAAGGACTTCAGCAGGCGATCCGAAAGCGAGCTGCGCGCCATCCCTCAAAAGCAGTACGGCATCTGCGATGGTCAGCAGTTGGGGCCGGTGGGTGACGATCACCAGTGTCGCGCCGCGCGCCTTCGCCCGCTGAATGGCCGAACACAGTGCATGCTCGCCGTCCGGGTCAAGATTGGCATTTGGTTCGTCCAGCAGGATCAGTTTGCGATCCCCGAAAAAGGCACGGGCGAGACCGATCCTCTGGCGCTGACCACCGGAAAGTCTGTTGCCGTCGCGCCCTATCTCGGTCTGATAGCCGGCTGGCAGGGACAGGATCATCTCATGCGCCTGTGCAAGCATGGCCGCGGCAACGATGTCCTCGTCGCGCGCATGTTCGTCAAAGCCGGCGATTGCTTCGGCCACTGTGCCGCCCAGAAGCTGCACCTCCTGAGGAAGATAACCGACAAACTGCCCAAGCTGGTCAGGGTCCCAGTTATTCAGGGCTGCGTCGTCCAACCGGATGGTACCGCCGCTTGGTCGTTCCAGTCCCGCCATCAGGCGCAGCAAGGTCGATTTTCCGGCGCCGGTCGGGCCGATCACGACGATGATCCCGGAAGGTGGGCATTCGAAATCTATGCCTGCGAGTATCGGGCGCGGCGTCGTAGGTGTCCGATATGACACTCGCTCGGCTGCAATTCTGCCGGACGGGGATGGAAGCAGTGTACGTTTCTCGCGAACAAGAACCGGCGCTGCGGCCGTCTGAACTTGCTTCCAGGCCTCGTGCGCGGCAGTAAGGGCGCGCCGCGCCGAGATCAGACCTTCCATCGGCTGCAGCGTACGGGCGATCAGGATCGAACTCGCAATCAGACTGCCCGCCAGCACCTCGCTCTGAAGTACGAGCCAGGCGCCTGCGCCGATCGCGGCAACCTGCAAAGTCGTTCTTACCATGCGCGCCGCGGCTCCGATCGCATAAACGCGCTCGCTGGCTCGAACCACGGGGGACAAGGCCTGGTCGTTGAGGTCCATGAATTCGCGGATGGCACCTCTGGTCCAGCCCATCGCACGCACCAGGGCGGAATGCCGGACAATTCCGTCAAGTGTGATCTGGGTCTTCTGCGCGGCCTGGGACGCCTGCGCGATTTCGCTGCGCGCGATCCAGCGGCTCACGATGCCCATGGTGAGGAGGACCGCCGTTCCGACCAGCGCAATCAGGCCGTACCAGGGGTGCAGAAAGAACAGGATGAAAATAAACGCCGGAAGAAAGGGAGCATCGAGCAGCGATGCGATCGTTGCGCTGGATAGGAACGTCCTCAGCTCGCGCACCTTTGCAAGATCTTGCGCCCTGCTGTCACCCCGATTGGTGACATCAACGATCATGCTTTCAAGCACGATGGGAGCGAGGGAGCGCTCAAATCTAACCGCAAAGCGACTGAGCAGCCGACTGCGCAGGGTGTCGAACGCGGCGCTGAAAACAAGAGCAATTGCGGCGATGATGGTGAGGCCAACAAGGGTTTCAACGCTACCGCTGCTGATGACCCGATCGAACACTTCGATGGCGTAGAAGGGAACGACAAGGAGAAGTATGTTCAATGACACGCTAAAGGCCACGACCCACACGAATGCGGATCGTCCCGGAATCAATCCAAGCAGCGATCGTGCAGCGGACGCTGGGATCTCACGACGCGAATACATGACTGACCGGCACTACTACTGACTGACGTATTGCAAAGAGGCAGGAGCGGGGCGGCACGGCAGCCGCCCCGCTGAAGTTGTGGAGTTAAACGACCTCGATGGCCTCGTAACCCGCGGCAGTGTTGATGTCGTCGATCGACTCGAATTCCGTTCCGACGCCACCCGTGACGCCGGTGAGCGTGATGGTGCCGAAGCCGAAATCGAGCACCGTGTTGGTGCCGTCGTCATCGACCACGATGGTGGCCGGATCAAACGCCGGATCGGCATCGACATTAACTTCATCGCCATCACCGAAACTCAGGTCGACAACTTCATCGTCGCCGAAGTTGGTGGCCGTGCCGTCGCCGAAATTGTGGTCATCGGAGCCTGCACCGCCTGTCAGCATATCGTTGCCGACGCCACCGTCGAGGACATCGGCGCCATTGCCGCCGCTCAATTCATCGTCACCCGCGCCGCCGTTGAGAGTGTCGTCGCCGGCGTTACCGGCGAGTATATCGTCTCCGTCTCCGCCATTGAGCACATCGACATCGGCACCGCCGACGAGCATGTCATCTCCGGCGTCGCCGTCCAACGTATCGTCGCCAGCTCCGCCGCTGAGCTCGTCATCGCCTTCGCCGCCGGACATGGTGTCGATGCCAGCACCACCGGTCATGGTGTCGTCACCGTCGTCGCCGGACATGGTATCGTCGCCACCGCCACCGGCCATGTCGTCCGCGCCGTCGCCGCCGCTCATCGTGTCGTTGCCGCCTTGGCCGTTGAGCGTATCGTTGCCGGCACCGCCATTCAGCGTGTCGTCATCGGCCCCGCCATTCAGCGTGTCGTTCCCAAGACCGCCATTCAGCGTGTCCATGCCCGCATTGCCGCTCAGGGTATCGTCACCGACCCCGCCGCTGAGCGTGTCATCGCCCCCGTTGCCCGACAGTTCGTCGTCACCGGCGCCGCCGGTGATGGTGTCATTATCGGCACCGCCGGCGATCGTATCGTTGCCGGCATTGCCGTTCAACGTATCCATACCGGCTCCGCCTTCGATATTGTCGTCGCCCGCGCCGCCATTGACGATGTCATCGCCTTCACCGCCGAGGATCGTATCGACGCCGGCATTGCCGTTCAAAATGTCATTGCCGGCTCCGCCATCAATATCGTCGTCGCCCGCACCGCCACTGACGGTGTCATCGCCTTCACCGCCGGCGATCGTATCGTTGCCGGCATTGCCGTTCAATGTGTCGTTGCCGGCTCCGCCATCGATATCGTCATCGCCTGCACCGCCGTTGACGAGGTCATCGCCTTCCAATCCGGTAATCGTATCGTTGCCGGCCAGACCGTTGATCTCATCGGGATCTGGCGTGCCAACCAACGTGTCGTCGCCTGGTGTTCCGGGGATAATTGCCATGGTTTCTACTCCTTGCGCCCGCATTCGCATGCGGGTCGGCCGCGGCCCGTCATGCACTAGCGATTTTGTGTTGGCTCGATTTCCATCCCGATCGATGTGGACTTCGATGGCGCGCAACTTGATGAAGGCGGGGCGGCGTCACAATCCCCATATGGGGACAAAAGAAATGTCTGATAGCGGACGTTTGGCCCGCAGACCCCGCGTTCGCTTGGAATCACGATCAGCTATTTGCTATTTTTCGACGGGAGCCGATCGGCCAAGCACGATCGGAAACATTCGCACATATTTCTTGATGCGATTTTCTTGAGACGGTGAGGTCCCGCGAAGCGGCGCGAAACTAGCCGCTTCTACCGGACCTCCCGCATCTTTGCATTGGCCCCTGAGGAGCGCAGATGTAGACCGTGAAATAATGGGCGCTCAGGGCTGCGGGCCGTCATAGCCCTCGATGACGATGAGGTCCGCAATCGAGTGCGGCTGACGGACCTTGATGTTGGCCTGATATTCCGGCGAATTGTAGCAGGCCAGCGCAGTTTCGTAATCGGGAAACTCGATCACGACATTGCGCGAGCGGCTTTGGCCTTCGACCGCGGTGAACTGGCCGCCGCGCACGATGAAGCGCCCGCCGAATTTCTGGAAGATGGCCGGGTTGGCCGCCATGTATGGCTTGTAGCCCTCGTCATTGTGAACGTCGACGCGTCCGATCCAGTATCCTTTGGCCATCTCAATCTCCATGTTGTTACGTGATCGCCTGCTTGATTTCCGCCTGAATGGCATCCGCAGCAAGCCTGGGATCGGCGGCTTCCGTGATCGGCCGCCCGACCACCAGATAGTCGGCGCCGGCACCGATTGCCCGCGCCGGCGTCATGATGCGCTTCTGGTCGCCGGTCGCAGCGCCCGCAGGGCGGATACCCGGCGTCACCAGATGCATCTGGTGACCGACGATCTTGCGCAACGCGGCTGCCTCTTCCGGCGAGCTGACGAGGCCGTCGACGCCGAGCACCTGCGCCTGCTGGGCGCGCGCTTCCACCAGGTCGGAGACGTTGAGACGATAGCCGGCGGCATGCAGGTCGCCATCGTCGTAAGAGGTCAGCACGGTAACCGCGAGAATTTTCAGGCCCGAGCCTTGGCGCGCCTCGACCGCGGCCTTCATGGTCTGCGGATAGGCGTGCACGGTGAGGAAGGTCGCGCCGAGTTTGGCGACGCTCTCCACGCCGCGCGCCACCGTATTGCCGATGTCGTGCAGCTTGAGATCAATAAAAACCTTCTTGCCCGACTTCGCCAGTTGCTGCGCCAGCGGCAATCCGCCTGCATAGGCGAGCTGATAGCCGATCTTGTAGAAACTCACGCTGTCGCCAAGCCGCGCGATCAACGCTTCCGCTTCAGTCACCCCGGGCAGGTCGAGCGCGACGATCAGCCGATCCTTCGGCGCGATACTGGCTGGCTGCATGTCACCTCACATCATGCGTTGGGAAACGTCGATCAACTGCCGCACCAGCGCTTTCAGCCCCTCGGCATCGGCGGCATTCTTCAGGCGGTCCATCTCGTCATAAGCATCGTCGGCGAACGCCAGCGCTAACTGGTTTGGTATCACGGTTGCATGACACGCCGACAGGATCAGCCGCAGCGCGGCCAGCGCGCGGGCGCCACCGAGCCGGTTGCCGGAGGCCGACGCAATCGCAAACACCCGATCGCGAAACACCTGGCCGCGGGTCTCGTGCGCGTCCTGCACCCGGCTCACCCAGTCGATGGTGTTTTTCACCAGCGCCGGCACCGAGGAATTGTATTCCGGCGTCACGATCAGCACGCCATGATGGGCCGCCATCATCCGCTTCAGGTTGGCCGCGTGTTTCGGCACGCCCGATTTGGCCTGCAGGTCGCCGTCATAGATCGGCAGCGGGAAATCAACCAGCGAGATACGGGTGACTTCGGCGCCGGCTTGCGCCAGCTCATACGCGGCCACCGCCGCCAGCCTCACATTGAGCGAGCCGGTGCGGAGCGATCCCGGGATCACGAGGATTTTCAGCGCGGACATTTCTTAGAAATCGCAGTAGGGGCTAACCGGCCGCGCGCAGCGCACGGCTTAGCCCTTGCGATACACCCAGACCCGCGCGGGCGGAAGGTTCATCCAGATCCGCTCGGACGCCTCTGTGGACACGCCCGGCAGCGATTTCGGAATCGGCGGTGCCACCGAATAGGTGAACTGCACGAAGGGCGCGCCCGGCGCCAGCGCCAGGAAGGCGTCGCGGATCAGCTTCAGACGGGTCAGCATCGGTTTTGTCACGAGCGGCAGGCCGGAGATCACGGCAGACGCCGGCGCATCCAGCACATCTCCGAGCGAAGCGCGAAGCGTGTAGGCATCGCCCTGTACGACCTTGGCCTGAGGATAGCGATCGCGCAGCAGAGCGCAGAAGCCCGGATTATATTCGACCAGCACGAGCCGCTTCTGATCTACGCCGTGTTCGATCAGCGCGTTGGTGATCGCGCCGGTCCCGGGCCCAAGTTCGATGACCGGCCCTTCGGAATCGACATCGACATATTGCGCCATGGTGCGAGCGAGCACCTTGCTCGACGGCATCACCGCGCCCATGTGCAGCGGCTTTTCAATCCATGAACGAAGGAAGCGCACCTCGTCGTCGAGACGAGGCTTCTTCAACGCACGCACGGACGATTGCAAAGGCATGTCGCTACCAGGCGGGACCCGCTGACGGGCGGGAATGTCAAAAAACAGTCATGAACACGTATAGGTCGACGGGGGTATGGTCAAGCCAAACGGTAATGCGCCAGAGGCGCCAAAGTGCCCGCGATCCGGCGATAACACCCTGTGCAAGCTGAATGAATCATGACTGCCGGGCGAGAACAGGGCGCTCGCCCGGGCGACGTGCATGCGGTTCAGGAGCCCGCGCGGCTGCCGAAGAAGTCCTTGACCTTGGTGAAGAAGCCCACCGCCTCCGGCTGGGTTGCCCCGGAGGACAGCTTTTCGAACTCGGCGAGCAGTTCCTGCTGCTTCTTGGTCAGATTCTGCGGCGTTTCGACCATGACCTGGACATACATGTCGCCGGTCTGGCGCGAGCGGAGCACCGGCATGCCCTTTGATGCAATGCGGAAACGGCGGCCGGACTGCGTTCCAGCCGGCACCTTCACCTTGGTCTTGCCCTTGTCGATGGTGGGCACTTCGAATTCGCCGCCGAGCGCGGCCGCGACCATCGAGATCGGAACCCGGCAGTGCAAATCGGCGCCGTCGCGCTGGAAGAATTCGTGGGTGGCCAGCGACAAGAAAATGTAGAGGTCGCCGGGCGGGCCGCCGCGGACACCGGCCTCGCCTTCGCCGGCCAGCCGGATACGCGTGCCGTCCTCGACACCCGGCGGAATGTTGACCGACAACGTCCGGTCGCGCGTTACCCGCCCCGTGCCCGAGCAATTCGGGCAGGCGTCCTCGATCATCTGACCGCGGCCCTGACAGCCGGGGCAGGTCCGCTCCAGCGTGAAGAAGCCCTGAGCCTGACGGACGCGGCCGGCGCCGCCGCACATCGCGCAGGTCTTCGGCTTGGTGCCGGCCTTGGCGCCGGTGCCCGAACAGGGCTCGCAGGTGACCGAGACCGGAATTTCGATCTGCGCGGTCTTACCGAGGTAGGCTTCCTCGAGCGTGATTTCCATGTTGTAGCGCAGATCGGCGCCACGCTCGCGTCCGCCGCCGCGCCCGCGCTGCCCGGCCATGCCGAACAGGTCCTCGAAAATATCTGAAAACGACGAGGCGAAGCCGGCGCCGAAGCCAGGACCACCGCCGCCCATGCCTTGCTCGAACGCGGCATGGCCATAGCGATCATAGGCGGCGCGCTTGTCACCGTCTTTGAGGACTTCGTAGGCCTCGTTGATTTCCTTGAACTTCATTTCGCTGGCGGCATCGCCTGGATTCCTGTCCGGATGCCATTTCATCGCCAGCTTGCGGAAGGCCGACTTGAGCTTGGACTCGTCCGCGTTCCGATCGACTTCCAGGGTTTCGTAATAGCAGCGCTTGGTGGACATCAGTCAAACCCGCCCGAAATTCGTCTTCATGCCGAAAGCACCCGCAGTCGAAGATGCCGCCATCGGCTTAAAGAAAAATGACCCCCACCCATCGAACGCGAGCCGTGCGCTCTTTTGGATGAGGGTCATGACCGAAAGCCCGCTTATGCTGACTTCTTGTTGTTCTTGTCGTCGTCGACCTCGGTGAACTCCGCGTCGACAACGTCATCCTTGGCAGCATCCCGCTTGGCGTCCGCCTCGGCCTGCTGCTTGTACATGGCCTCGCCGAGCTTCATCGAAGCCTGCGCCAGCGTGTTGGTCTTGGCCTTGATGGCCTCGGCGTCGTCGCCCTTCAGCGCTTCCTTCAAATCGCTGACGGCGTCCTCGATGGCGCGGCGCTCTGAGTCTTCCACCTTCGAACCGTGCTCGGCCAGCGCCTTCTCGGTGGAATGCACCAGCGCGTCGGCATGGTTCTTGGCGTCGACCGCCTCGCGTCGCTTCTTGTCCTCGGCCGCGTTGGCCTCGGCGTCCTTGACCATCTTCTGGATGTCGGCTTCGGAGAGGCCGCCGGATGCCTGAATCCGGATCTGCTGCTCCTTGCCGGTCGCCTTGTCCCTGGCCGAGACATTGACGATGCCGTTGGCGTCGATGTCGAAGGTGACCTCGATCTGCGGCATGCCGCGCGGCGCCGGCGGAATGCCCATCAGGTCGAACTGACCGAGCACCTTGTTGTCGGCCGCCATTTCACGCTCGCCCTGGAAGACGCGGATGGTGACGGCATTCTGGTTGTCCTCGGCGGTCGAGAACACCTGGCTCTTCTTGGTCGGGATCGTGGTGTTGCGATCGATGATGCGGGTGAACACGCCACCCAGCGTCTCGATGCCGAGCGACAACGGCGTCACGTCGAGCAGCAGCACGTCCTTGACGTCGCCCTGCAGCACGCCCGCTTGAATGGCCGCACCGATGGCGACGACTTCGTCCGGGTTGACGCCCTTGTGCGGCTCCTTGCCGAACAACTGCTTCACGACCTCCTGGACCTTCGGCATGCGGGTCATGCCGCCGACCAGCACCACTTCGCCGATTTCGGCGGCGGTCAGCCCTGCGTCCTTCAGCGCCTTGCGGCAGGGCTCGATGGTCTTCTGAATGAGATCGTCGACGAGCGCCTCGAACTTGGCGCGCGTCAGTTTCATCGTCAGATGCTTCGGCCCGGTCTGGTCGGCCGTGATGAACGGCAGGTTGATTTCGGTCTGCGTTGTCGAAGACAGCTCGATCTTGGCCTTTTCAGCCGCCTCCTTCAGGCGCTGCAGGGCGAGCTTGTCGTTGCGCAGGTTGATGCCCTGCTCCTTCTGGAACTCGTCGGCGAGATAGCCGACCAGGCGCATGTCGAAATCTTCGCCGCCGAGGAAGGTATCGCCGTTGGTCGACTTCACCTCGAACACGCCGTCGCCGATTTCGAGAATCGAGACGTCGAAGGTGCCGCCGCCGAGGTCGTAAACCGCGATGGTGCCGGATTTCGATTTGTCGAGACCGTAAGCGAGCGCTGCCGCCGTCGGCTCGTTGATGATGCGCAGCACTTCAAGACCGGCGATCTTGCCGGCATCCTTGGTGGCCTGACGCTGCGCGTCGTTGAAGTAGGCGGGAACCGTAATGACGGCCTGCTCGACCTTCTGGCCGAGATGGGCTTCCGCGGTCTCCTTCATCTTCTGCAGGATGAAGGCGGAGACCTGCGAGGGCGAATAGGTCTTGCCGTCGGCCTCGACCCAGGCGTCGCCGTTCGATGCCTTGACGATCTTGTAGGGAACCAGCTTCTTGTCCTTCTCGACCATCGGGTCCTCATGGCGGCGGCCAATCAGGCGCTTCACCGCGAAGAACGTCCGCTCGGGATTGGTCACCGCCTGGCGCTTGGCAGGCTGGCCAACGAGGCGCTCGCCGTCATCGGTGACGGCAACGATCGAAGGCGTGGTGCGCATGCCCTCCGCGTTCTCGATGACTTTTGCAGTCTTGCCATCCATTACGGCGACACACGAATTCGTGGTGCCGAGATCGATCCCAATGACCTTTCCCATGGTCCTCATATCCTTCTTTTTGCGGCAGGTTGGCTGGGCCCTGGACGGCGCACCTAACCGAACCCCCAACGTTCAAATACTCGCGATATTGCGACGGTGAGCCTCATATAGGAGGGGGGGTTGTGCCTGCAAGGACCGAGCGCAAGCTTAAGGCCTGAAAAGGCTGGCGTTTGAAAGATTGTGCCGCCTGGGGCCGGGCCCCCGGTAGCGTGACCGGCGTTAAGAAATCGGCAACTCCTTTATCGCTCACACCCCGAAGCGTTGCACAGCGATACGGCAGCATCCTCACGGCGTGGACCGCCGCCGGTTGAGCGGACGCGGTATTTGGCCGCTGGAAGCGCCCAAAAAAAGCGCTCGGAGACTGGGCAGAATGCCGCGAAAGGCCAACATATAAGAGCGAGGCGGGGGAACGGACGCCCGCCCTGCCCTGTTGCAGGGACACCAAAACCGCTAAAAGCGGGCCGAACGGAACGACCCAGTCGCGCGCCCCCGAGGCCCACATTCCACCCAGCTCCACCGTCCGATCTTTGAACGGCCTCCATGCAAACCCGGTAGACCCTCCATGAAGCCACTTAGATACTTTGCTGCGGTTGCCCTTCTCGTTGCCGCCACCTCCTCCGCGTTCGCCGCGGACCCGGTTTTCCCGCCGGGCGCCAGGGTCGGCATGACGCCGCTGGTCGGCCTCAACAAAGCCAGAACGTTCACGGGATTCGAGACCGAAGACCAGGGCGTCAAGGTCCTGGTCGCCGACCTGCCCGCCGAGGCCTATGGCGAGGTCGCCAATGCCTTCAAGGCCAATCCCGGCGGCACTGGCGGCATCAAGCCGGAGAGCATCGAGACCAAAGCGGGGCTCGCCTACTATACCGTCGAGAACGCCAAGGACGGCGCCACCAACGTGCGGCGCTATTCCATGATCCTGCCCGGCCCCACCTTCTCCGGCTACGTCGCCGTGCAGGTGCCGGAGAACGCCTCGAAGATCTACACCGACGATGCCATGCGCCAGATGTTCGCATCGGCCGTGATCCGCGTTGAGGTTCCTGTCGAGGAACAGCTCGGGATGATGCCGTTCAAGATCAGCGAGCTCTCGAGCTTCAAGAATGTCCGCACGCTGGCACCGGGCGCCGCCCTCATTCTCTCCGACAGCGACGAAAAGAAAGGTTTCGAGGTCGCGCCTTTCATGATCATCGGCCTGATCGGCTCGACGGCAGCGTCGCCTGACGATCGCGGCCGCTTTGCCCAGCAGATCGCGACCACCATTCCGGGCGTACGCGACGGCAGGATCACGATGTCGGAGCCGGTCCGCATCGACGGCCAGCCCGGCTACGAGACCCGGATCGATGCCATCAGCGGCAAGGACAATACGCCGGTGACGATCGTGCAATGGCTGCGGTTCGGCTCCCAGACCTCGATGCGCATCATCGGCTCTTCGCCGCGCGATGATTGGACCAAAGCCTTTCCGCGCTTCCGCGCCGTACGCGACGGAATCCGGCCGCGAGCCTGATCGCGAAATTCGAAAAACGGCGCGCGCCCTGACATTCAGGACGCGCCGAAATTTCGGGCTTTCGTTCGTACACCAATGGAACTAGCCTTCCCCCTGCCGGGTTCATGACAGGGGAGACGCGCTATGCTTTCTCGCAGGCTGGTTCTGACAGGCTTTGGCGCGGCATCCGCCCTCGCCCTCGTTCCAACGACGCCATGGGCTGCACCGATGAAACCCGACAACGCTTCCGCGCTCCTCGTTATCGACGTGCAAAACTGCTTCTTGCCAGGCGGCAGCCTGGCCGTGAAAGACGGCGACCAGGTGGTGCCCGTCATCAACCGCATCGCCAAGGGCTTTGCCAATGTGGTGATGACGCAGGACTGGCACACCGCGGACCACGTCTCGTTCGCCTCCACCCATTCCGGCAAGAGGCCGTTCGAAACCATCAATCTTCCCTACGGCAAGCAGGTGCTGTGGCCGGATCACTGCGTACAGGGGACCGAGGGAGCGTCGCTATCAAAGGACCTCGCAATCCCGCATGCCGGCCTCGTTATCCGCAAGGGTTTTCACAAGGACGTCGACAGCTATTCGGCCTTCACCGAGGCCGACGGCAAGACCACGACGGGGCTCGCGGCCTACCTGAAGGCGCGCAAGGTGAAGCGGGTTTTCCTCGCCGGCCTTGCGACCGATTTCTGCGTGGCATGGAGCGCGCTGGATGCGCGCAAGGCAGGCTTTGAGACTTACGTGATCGAGGACGCCTGCCGCGGCATCGACACCCAGGGCTCGCTCGCCAAGGCCTGGGCCGATATGACCAAGGTCGGCGTCAAGCGCATCCAGTCGAGCGATATCGCGGCTTAACGTCCGTCCTCTTCGGAGGCCAATTGGAGAGCGAGGATGTCCGATCCGGCGGCTCCGTTTGCGTTCGAACTGGCCCGTCGTGCGCCGTCGCAGCGCACGGCTAGTCTCATTTCCGGGATGACGGGTTATCGCGAAACGGCGCGCGGCCGGTTCTCCCAGCGCGAACCCGCATCGCTGGTGGTACCGCTGATCATCAGCTTCGGCACGCCGTTCCTGATCGCGCTGGGGCGCGAGCCTGACGCAGCCGACCGGCAGCCGAGCTTCGCCGCCGGGCTTTATGCCGGCCCGGTCCATATCGAGTCCGACGGCGGCGCCGAATGCGTGCAGGTGGATTTCACGCCGCTTGGCGCCTATCGCTTCTTTGGCGGGGCCGTTGCCGATCTCGCCGCGCGCATGGTCGACATCGCCGCCGTGCTGGGCCGCGAGGGCCGCGAGCTGCGCGACCGGCTCGGCGCTATATCCCGCTGGCAGGATCGATTCGATCTGGTCGAGGATTTTGTTGCCGTTCGCGCCAACCACCTGCCGTCCCTGGAGATCGAATTCGCCTATCGACGATTGGCGCGCACTGCGGGCGGCGCGCGGATCACCGCGCTCGCGAAAGAGATAGGCTGGAGCCGCAAGCACCTGGTGAATCGTTTTCGATCCGAACTCGGTCTCGCGCCGAAGCCGGTCGCCCGCATCATGCGTTTTCATCAAGCCTGCCGGCTCGCACATGCAGGAGAGGCGCACGGCTGGGCCGGGATTGCGGCCGAGAGCGGCTATGCCGATCAGGCGCACCTCGCCCGCGAATTTTCAACTCTTGCGGGCGAAACGCCAACATCGTGGGCCCACCGGCTGGCGCTGACCGACAGCCGCCTGCTGCGCCCGCTGGACGCACTGGACGCGTAGCCGGTCAGGTAACAAATCTTCAAGCCGCCCCACCTCGCCTCGCGATATTGGCGAGGTAACGCAATGCGAGGAGTTGCCCGTGACCAGTCCAAGCAAAAGCGAAGCGCCGCGCCTTTATCCGACGATGCGTTGCCGGGATGCCGAAGCGATGATCCGCTGGCTCAAGGAGGTCGTTGGTTTCACCGAACGCGCCGTCTGCCGGAACGGCGGCACCATCCATCACGCCGAGCTTGCCTTTGGGCCCTCGATCCTGATGCTCGGCCAGTGCAGGGAAGACGAATACGGCAAGCTCGTCGGTGATATCGGCGGCCGCCGCACCGACGCGCTCTATGTCGCGGTCGATGATCCCGACGCGCTGTGTGCCAAAGTGAAGGCCGCTGGCGGCAAGATCGAAATGGAACTGCGCGACACCGACTATGGCAGCCGCGACTTCGCCTGCCGCGACCCGGAAGGCAATCTCTGGAGTTTTGGCACCTATCGGCCGACGGCGGACGAGAAGTCGCTGTAAGTCCAAGCTGGCATCAGGCCCTCATCCTGAGGAGCGCGCCTGCGCGCTTCGAAGAATGAAGGCCGAGATACTGCAGCGGGGCCTTCATGGTTCGAGACGGCGCTGACACGCCTCCTCACCATGAGGGTCTCGCGTCTATGCCGCGTTGTTCGGTTCGTTGTTGGCCGGCGCGGCCTTGGCGCCGCCCTTCGACACGCCGACCAGTGCCGGGCGCAGTACGCGCTCGCCGATCATGAAGCCGGCCTGCACGACCTGAACCACAGTGCCTGCCGGAACGGACGGATCGGGCACTTCGTACATCGCCTGCTGGAAATTGGGATCGAATTTCTCGCCCGACGGATCGAACTTCTTGACGCCGTTCTTCTCCAGCGTGTTGAGCAGCGAGCGCTCGGTCAGCTCGACGCCTTCGATGAAAGCCTTCAGCGCCGGGTCGGCGCTGGCCTTGGTCTCGGCCGGCATGGCATCAAGCGCGCGCTGCAGATTGTCGGCGATTTCGAGAATGTCGCGGGCGAAGCCGGTGATGCCGTAGGCGCGCGCATCGGCGACTTCCTTGGCGGTGCGCTTGCGCAGGTTTTCCATCTCCGCCAGCGTGCGCAGCATCTTGTCGCGCGCTTCCGCTACTTCCTTCGTCAACGCCTCGACCGATCCTTCCTCGGGCTCGTCGGGCATGATGTAAGGTTTTGAGACCACGGGCTCGCCGGTCTGGTTGGCGGGTTGTGCCCCGTCGTCACTCGGCCGGTTGGGATCGGTCATAAGACTGCCTTCTCAAAAAACGGTTCTGGTTGGATGGGGATTTGCTGAGCGGGATATCGTGCTTTAGGGGCCGAAAATCAAGCGGTCCATAGCGTTTTCGAGCGAAGCATGCCCTCGGACTTGATCCGGGGGTGTGCACCGGTTCGCGTGAAGAAAACGCGTCAAAACGACAAAGCCAAGATCGGGGTCGATTCGTGGCGGATCAGCCGCCCAGCATCCGGCTGACAATGCGGGCGGCGTAATCCACCGTCGGAATCACACGCGCATAGTTCAGCCTTGTCGGCCCGATCACGCCGAGAACGCCGACGATACGGCCCGACGCGTCGCCATAGGGGGCGATGATGGTGGAGGAACCGGACAGCGAGAACAGCTTGTTCTCCGATCCGATGAAGATCCGCACGCCTTCGGCGCGCTCGGCCCGGCCCAACAGGTCGATCACGCCTCGCTTGGTCTCGAGATCGTCGAACAGCGACTTGACGCGTTCGAGATCTTCCAGCGCGTGCAAATCTTCCAGCAGGTTGGCGTGGCCGCGCACGATCAACTGCCGGTCATCGTTTTCGCCGCCCGACCAGCTCGCAATCCCCGCCTCGATCACCTTCTGCGTCAGTTGGTCGAGCTCGATGCGGCTCTGCGCCATCGCGGTTTCGAGTTCGAGCCGCGCTTCAGCCAGCGTTCGGCCGCGAATCCGCGCATTGAGAAAATTGCTCGCCTCAGTCAGTGCCGAGGAAGGCACGCCGGGCGGCAGCGTCAGCACGCGGTTTTCGACCTGGCCGTCTTCGCCGACCAGCACCACCAGCGCGCGCTCCGGCTCCAACCGCACGAATTCGATGTGTTTTAGCCGTGAATTGGATTTGGCGGTCAGCACCACCGCAGCCGCACGCGTCAGGCCGGACAGCCGCGTCAGCGCCTCGCCGAGCGCGGCCTCGACCGACTGCGCCCGGCCGACGGAGGCAAGCTGGTTCTGGATCGATTCCCGTTCGGGTTCGGTGAGATCGCCGACCTGCATCAGGGCGTCGACGAAGAAGCGCAGGCCGAGTTCGGTGGGCAGCCGGCCGGCCGAAGTATGCGGCGCGTAGATCAGGCCGAGCGCTTCGAGGTCCGACATCACATTGCGGACGGAAGCCGGCGACAGCGGCACCGCGATCAAGCGGGATACATTGCGCGAACCGACGGGTTCGCCGGTCGCGAGATAACTCTCGACGATCTGACGAAAAATATCGCGCGAGCGTTCGTTGAGCTGGGCGAGCCCCGCATGCGGCGCGATCAGGCCAATCGGATCGTGGTGGACCACTGTTAACTCCCTGATACCCCTAATTTGTCGATCCGGCACGCCGATGACAAGCGTCCGCTTCGCATAGCGTTTTCGAGCGAAGTGGTCGCCGGTTCGCGTAAAGAAAACGCGTCAAAACAAGAAGGCAGAGGTTTGATTCTGATTGATCAGAGCCGAACCTCTACCCTGAAACAAGGCAAAAACCCTTGCCGCTGCCCGCTCCCCCTCCTACAAGCACCGCGAACGAATTTTCGCTCGATTTTTGGAAGGATTTCCCATGCGGCCGAGCCGCCGTGCGCCCGATCAGTTGCGTCCCGTGTCGCTGGAACGCGGCGTGGTCAAATATGCCGAAGGTTCCTGCATGGTGAAGTTCGGCGACACCCATGTGCTGGTCACGGCTACGCTGGAAGAACGGCTGCCGCCCTGGCTGAAAGGCCAGGGCCGCGGCTGGGTCACCGCCGAATATGGCATGCTGCCGCGCGCCACATTGGAGCGCACCCGTCGCGAGGCCGCCGCCGGCAAGCAGGGCGGGCGCACCGTCGAGATCCAGCGGCTGATCGGCCGTTCCTTGCGCGCAGCCGTCGACCTCGAAGCGCTCGGCGAGCGCCAGATCACGGTCGATTGCGACGTGATTCAGGCCGATGGCGGCACCCGCACGGCCTCGATCACCGGCGCCTGGGTGGCGCTGGCCGACTGCATCGGTTGGATGAAGAACCGCAACATGCTGAAAGCCAACGTGCTGCGCGACAATGTCGCCGCGATCTCCTGCGGCATCTATCAGGGCACGCCGGTGCTCGACCTCGACTATGCCGAGGATTCCGAGGCCGAGACCGACGCCAATTTCGTCATGACCGGTGACGGCCGCATCATCGAGGTGCAGGGCACCGCCGAGAAGACGCCGTTTTCGCAAGACGAGTTCCTGGCGCTGATGGAACTGGCGCGCAGGGGTGTCGCGCGTCTGGTGGACTTGCAGAAGCTGGCTGTGGCGTAGTCTGATCGCACATGCACCGTCGAATCACCGGCCGGCTCGTGATCGCGACCCACAATCCCGGCAAGCTCGCCGAGATGCAGGAATTGCTCGCGCCGCACGGCGTCGAGGCGGTTTCCGCAGGCGAGCTGGGCCTCGGCGAGCCCGAGGAGTCCGGCAAGACGTTTCGGGCCAATGCCGCGATCAAGGCGGTCGCGGCGGCGAAAACCGCGCAATTGCCGGCATTTGCCGATGATTCCGGCCTCGTAGTCGACGCGCTCGACGGCGCGCCCGGCATCTATTCGGCGCGCTGGGCCGGCAACGGCAAGGATTTCGTGGCGGCGATGACCAGGGTCGAGCGCCTGTTGCAGGAACGCGGCGCGACCACGCCCGACAAGCGAAGTGCGCATTTCGTCTCCGCCTTGTGCGTCGCCTGGCCCGATGGCCATCTCGAAGAGGTCGAGGCCCGAGCCGACGGAACCCTGGTCTGGCCGCCGCGCGGCACCGCCGGTTTCGGCTATGATCCGGTATTCCTGCCCGACGGGCACACGCGGACCTTTGGCGAGATGACTTCGATCGAAAAGCATGGCCTGCCGCCGCTCGGGCTTGGTCTGTCGCACCGGGCACGGGCATTCGTCAAACTGGCGGAGATCTGCCTTGGCTAGTCGCGAGCGACCCCGCCCCAAAGATGCCTTCGGCGTCTACGTGCACTGGCCTTTCTGCCTGTCGAAATGCCCCTATTGCGATTTCAACAGCCACGTCCGCCACGCACCGATCGACGAGAAACGTTTTGCGCGCGCGTTTGCGCGTGAGATCGAAACCACGGCGGCGCGCGCGCCGGGGCGAACCGTCACATCGATCTTTCTCGGCGGCGGCACGCCTTCCTTGATGCAGCCGCAGACTGTCGGCGCGATTTTGGATGCGATCGGAAAGCACTGGCGCGTCGCCGGCAATGTCGAGGTCACGCTCGAAGCCAACCCGACCAGCGTAGAAGCGACGCGGTTTCGCGGCTATCGCGCAGCCGGCGTCAACCGCGTCTCGCTCGGCGTGCAGGCGCTTGACGACGCCTCGCTCAAAGCGCTCGGACGGCTGCATACCGCGCGCGAGGCGCTCGACGCGGTCGCGATCGCGCGCACCGCGTTCGACCGCTATTCATTCGACCTGATCTACGCCCGCCCCGACCAGACGCCGCGGATGTGGGCGGATGAACTGAAGCTCGCGATTTCCGAAGCCGCCGAGCACCTCTCGCTCTACCAGCTCACCATCGAGGAAGGCACGCCGTTCTTCGGCCTGCATGCGGCGGGCAAACTCAAGACACCGGACGAGGCGGTGGCGCGTGCGCTCTACGACGTGACGCAGGAAGTCTGCGCGCATCATGGCTTGCCGGCCTACGAGATTTCCAATCACGCGCGCGAAGGAGCGGAGTGCCAGCACAATCTCGTCTATTGGCGCGGCGAGGAGTATGCCGGCATCGGTCCCGGCGCGCATGGCCGCCTCGACATCGACGGCGCACGACACGCCACCGCGACCGAGAAGCGCCCGGAGGCCTGGCTGATGCGCGTCGAGGCCAACGGCCACGGCGTCGTCACCGACGACCACCTCAACAGCGAAGAACGCGCCGACGAATTTTTGCTGATGGGATTACGGCTCGCGGAGGGCATCGATCCCAGGCGTTATGCGGCGCTATCCGGCCGCGCGCTCGATCCAAACCGGATCGCCATCTTGCGCAACGAAGGTGCGATATCCGTCGACTCCGATGGAAGATTGCGCGTGACGAAGGACGGTTTTCCGGTGCTCGACGCGGTGGTGGCGGATCTCGCCGCGTAACAGCCGTCGTTCCTGCGGAACGCAGGGCGACGAAAGATCACGCCCCAAAACTCTTCGGCGAACCGGCGACCGGCGTGCTGCCGCCGCTGGCGACTTTCATCACCGCAAGCCCGCGCTCGTTGGTGCCGTCGGAGCGGAATCGAAACAGCCCGTCGATGCCGGCAAAGCCCGACGGGTTGGTCAGCGTCTCTGGCGCAAAGCGTTGGCCGCCCTGCTGCTTCGACAGCGCAGCAACCAGCGCGACGGCGTCGTAAGCGAGCGTTGCGGTGCGCACGGGGTCCGTGCCGTATTTGGCGCGGTAGCGGCCGGAGAAGGCGCGGAAGCCCGACGGATCCGGCGCAGCATAAAGCCCGCCCTGCAGCGTCGCGCTCGCATAGACGCGCGGATTGTCCCAGAGCCCGGTGCCGAGCAACTGGATGTTGCGCAAATTCGCGCCCGCCGCGGTCAGGGCATCCGCCGCCGCCACGACCGATTCGCCGTCGTCGGCGATGAACAGCGCGTCGGCCGAGCCGAGCGATTGCGCCACCGTCCGCGCTGCCCCGGCGCGATCGGCGGTGTATTTCTCGAAGGCGACGAGACGGCCTTTGCGGCCGACCGCCTGCTTGAACGCCGCTTCCACCACATTGCCATAGGCGTTGTCGGGCAACAGCGCCGCAAACGATCGCTTTCCGATGCCGGCGGAATAATCGACGATCCGGTTGACATCTGATTCGGGCAGGAAGCTCAGCAGATAAACCCCGCGTCCGGCGACGCTGGAATCGGTCGAGAACGCGATCACTGGAATGTTCCGCGCGCGCGTCAGTTGCGCAGTCGCCGGCACCGAGGCCGCAAACAGCGGGCCCAGTACGATTTCCACGCCTTCGCCGAGCGCCTCCTGGGTGACCTGCTGGGCGCCCTGCGGACTGCCGCCGTCGTCCTTGATCAGAAGCTGGATGTTCGGATTCTGGAATTCCGCCAGCGCCATCTCGGCCGCGTTTTTCATCGATTGCGCGGCGACGCCGGCATTGCCGGCGGCCGAAAGCGGCAGGATCAGGCCGACCTTGACCTGCCCGGTGCCGACCGCAAGCGGCTGTTGCTGCGGGCCTGGGGGTCCCTCGGGTGCGGACGGGCCGAACGGGTTGGAAATCTGACCGCCGCCGGAGCAGGCACCGAGCAACGGCGCTCCTAGAATAAGTCCGACCACCGTCCGCCGGGTCGGGCCTGACGGCCGCGAGTCCGGGGATCCAAACTTGCGATTGAACGGGCCTTCCATTCTGTCTCTTCTCTTGACCGACCGCCGTCGGCCAGGATTCCGGCCTTCTGGGCCGAGGCACCTGAACCGCTACTAAACCCAATTGGGATTCTGCATATTGTCGAGGATTAGTTAACCAAAACAAAAGGATTAACACCTCGCCGCGCATTGTCTTCCCGAGGGGAACTCCACCCTTGCCGCCATCCCGCCAGATATGGCGCTTGCCCCAAGACCCCTTTAGATTGCCGTCATGCGCGCCAAACCCAGTTCAAGCTACGGCTCCGATACCGAACCGGGTTCGGCCAACAGAACATTTTTGATTGGCGGCCACGTTCTGAATGCCCCGAAGCCGGTTCCCGGCCTCTATCTGGTGGCAACCCCGATCGGCAATCTCGGCGACATCACTTTGCGCGCGCTGGAGACCTTGGCCGGCGTCGACATCATCGCCTGCGAGGACACCCGCATCACCCGCCGCCTGATCGAGCGCTATGCGATTTCGGCGGAACTCAAGCCGTATCACGAGCACAACGCGGCGATGGCGCGGCCGAAAATCCTGGAGCGGCTGGCGCAGGGCGCTTCCATCGCGCTGGTGTCGGATGCCGGCACGCCCCTGATTTCCGACCCCGGCTTCAAGCTAGTGCGCGAGGTCTCTGCCGCCGGCCATGCCGTGATCGCGGTGCCCGGTGCGTCCTCGGTGCTGACGGCACTTTCGGTCGCAGCACTCCCGACCGACCGGTTTTACTTCGAGGGATTTTTGCCGGCCCGGCAAGTCTCGCGGCGGACGCGGCTGGCCGAATTGGCAAGAATCGATGCCACGCTGGTGATGTTCGAATCCGGCAACCGCGTGCAGGAAACGCTCGCCGACCTCGCCGAGATCATGGCCGGGCGTGACGCCGCGATCTGCCGCGAACTCACAAAGCTGCACGAGGACATCAAGCGCGCCCCCATCGCCGAGCTGGCAAGGACGGCAGCCACGCTGGAAACCCGCGGCGAGTTCGTGCTCGTCGTCGGCCCGCCGCGCAAGGACGCCGATGTCATGACCCAGCATGACCTCGACGACCTGCTGCGATCGTCGCTGGCGCGCGAAAGCGTCAAGGACAGCGTGGCGCATGCGGTCGAGCTTTCGGGCCGCCCGCGCCGCGAAGTTTATGCCCGCGCGCTGGAGCTCGCCAAAGAAGTCAGGGGCGACGATGGCGAAGACTGACGGCGCCACGCCGCCTGACGCGACCACGAAACTCGCTGCGCCCGAGCGAGTTGCGGCATTTCGCACCGGGCTATCAGCCGAAAGCCGCGCCGCGGCCTATCTAATGGCAAAGGGCTACCGCATTCTCGCAAAGCGCTTCCGCACCCCCTATGGCGAGATCGACCTGGTGGCGAGGAAGCGCAGTTTGATTGCCTTCATCGAGGTCAAGGCGCGCGCCAGTCTCGATGACGCCGCCTATGCCGTCACGCCGCGCCAGCAGGCCCGCATCATCGACGCCGCCCAAGCCTGGCTGATGGCGCATCCCGAGCATGCCGAATTCGAGCTCCGTTTTGACGCCGTCCTGATTGCGCCCCGGCGTCTGCCACGCCATCTGTTAGCGGCATTCGACGCCAGCGTATAAGATCCCCTCCAGAGACCCGGACCTCACTCATGAAACTGAATGTCGCCGTCCAGATGGACCCCATCGCGCGCATCAACATCCGCGGCGATTCGACCTTTGCGCTGATGCTGGAAGCGCAAAAGCGCGGGCACAGCATTTCCTACTACACCCCGGACAAGCTCTCGCTGCGCGGCGAGGAGCTGGTGGCGCCGGTGCAGCACCTCACCGTGCGCGACGAGGTCGGCGATCACTTTACGTTGGGAGAGCCGAAGCGCGAGCCGCTCGAAACCTTCGACGTCATCCTGTTGCGGCAGGAGCCGCCGTTCGATATCGCCTACATCACCTCGACGCATTTGCTGGAACGAATCCATCCCAGGACGCTGGTCGTCAACGATCCCGCCAGCGTGCGCAACGCGCCGGAAAAAATGTTCGTGCTGAACTTTCCGCAGCTAATGCCGCCGACGCTGATCTCGCGCGACCTCGACGAAATCAATTCGTTCCGCGATGAGCATGGCGCGGTCGTCATGAAGCCGCTGCACGGCCATGGCGGCGCGGCGGTGTTTCGCGTCATGCCGCAGGACATGAATTTCGGCTCGCTGTTCGACATGTTTTCCGTCACCTTCAGGGAGCCCTGGGTGATCCAGCGCTTCCTCCCCGAGGTCAAACACGGCGACAAGCGCATCATCCTGGTCGACGGCGAGTTCGCCGGCGCCGTCAACCGCGTGCCGGCCCCCGACGACCTCCGCTCCAACATGGTGCGCGGCGGCGCGGCGCAGGCGACCGACCTTACGCCGCGCGAGCGCGAGATTTGCGACACGCTGGGCCCGGACTTACGCGAACGCGGCCTGCTGTTCGTCGGCATCGACGTGATCGACGGCAACCTCACCGAGATCAACGTGACCTGCCCGACCGGAATCCGCGCGATCCAGCGTCTCAACGGCCCGGATGTCGCGGCAAAAATCTGGGATACCATCGAGAAGAAGCGCACCGGGAAATAACTTCCCCTCGCGCGACCAACTCATTCGCAGCGCGCTCATACGCGACCGGACTTAGGCCGGATGAATTGCGTGCCTCCCGCCGGCTCGACTGGAACCGGGGAGGAAAGCCGCGGCACCGTTCTGCTACGCCGCCGGAATTGGCCCCCTGGATTCCAGGACGCTATCGCCATGTAATCCCATATTCTATCATCATGCGGCCATTCTTTGGGCAAGACTGCACGGAGCGCTGCCGGATGCTCGGCCGGCCACCTTCGGATGACATTGGACGGAAAGGAAACGCCAATGAACTCCACACCGAAAGAAACTGAACCCCACGATGCCCCGAGCGCGCACGCCGATGAGAGGCTCGCGCAGGCCCACGAACAGATCAAACGCGCGGATGAGCAACTCGCGCGGTTGACTGAACAGGTTGCAAAAATGGAGCGCGATGCCGCGCATCCGTCTTCGGCGCGACCCGATCCGACATCGCCGCAACCTGGTCCGCAATCACCAAGAACGCTGGCGCTCCGAACCCTCGCCGCGTTGCCCCTGGCGGCGTGCATCATTGTCGCCGCCCTGGTTTTGCAGGCGTCCTATAGCGGCGGAGCCAAGCAGGTTGTCGCTTGGTGGGCGCCGCAGCCCGCTTCATCTCCATCATTGCCGCCCGAAACTCCGCCAGTTCCCGCGCAGCCCGCTCCGTCTACCGTTCAACTGGCCGCCGCGGAGACAGCACCACCGCAAGAGTCCTCACCGCAAGCAGCACCACCGCAGGCACCAACCTTGGCTCAGGCCGCACCGCCGCAAGACGCTCCGCCGCCAACGACCGCCACGCCCCCCGACAAGACTCAGTTGCTGCAAACGATCGCGCGCGATCTCGCGAACCTGGAGCGAAACATCGAACAGCTCAAGGCGAACCAGCAACAAATGGCCAGCGACAACGCAAAAGCCATTGGGGAGTTGAAGACGAGCCAGGAAGAGATGAAACGCGATCTCGCGAAGGTTTCCGAGCAGACCCCACCCAAGACGTCAGCGCGTCCGACCCAGCCGGCTCCGACCTTCCGCAAACCCGAACGGTCGCCGCCGCAAGCGAGATCGCGGCCTCGATACCCAAGGGAGTGGATGTACGACGACTACGATTGGTAGCCGTCGAGGCTGATCTTCGAAATCTGTCCTGCAATACCGCCGCGACGCGCCGCTGTGTCATCGTCATTTTCGCATCCCTGTCGTGCCTCCTCATCCTACTTGCCAATTTCGGGAAGCGGGAGCAGCCTGCAGGCACGGATGAGTTCGTCCGGGCACGTACTGCAATCAATAAAATTAGTGGAGGAAGACGCATGACGACGAATCTTTCGCGACGGTCTTTGCTTGCGCTCGGCGCCGGGTTCGGTGCGACAACGATGCTCGGCGGCAGCGCTCTGGCCAAGGCGCCCAAACTCGGCACGCAAACGCCCTACTGGCACCGCTTCATGCTCGGTGACGCCGAAGTCACCGTCGTCTCCGACGGCCCGCTGCCGCTCGGCGATCCCTCCGGCACGTTTACCGGCGTGCCGAAGGAGGAGGTGAAGAAGATGCTGTCCGACAACTTCCTCAACCCCGACCACGTCGTGCTCGAGCAGAACTCGCCGATCGTGAATACCGGCGACAAGCTGATCCTGTTCGATACCGGCATGGGCACGTCAAAAGCATTTGGCCCGACCACCGGCCAGCAGCAGAAGAACATGATGGCGGCCGGCATCAAGCCTGGAGACATCGACGCCGTAGTGTGCTCGCACGCCCATATCGATCACATCGGCGGCCTGGTCGGCGCCGACGACAAGCCGCTATTTCCGAACGCGCAGGTCTACATCGCCCAGAGCGATTTCGATTTCTGGACCGATGAAGGCAAGCTCGGCAGTCCGTTGAAGGATTTTATCATCCACGCCCGCAAGAACCTGATGCCGGTGCGAGACCGCATCGTCTTCATCAAGGACAACCAGGAATTCTTGCCTGGCGTCACCGCGCTCGCAGCGCCCGGCCACACCGTCGGCCACACCATCTTCATGGTCAGTTCGAAGGGCAAATCCTTCTGCTTCCTCGGCGACCTCTCGCATCACGCGGTGTTGCTGTTGGAGAAACCGCGGATGGAATTCGCCTACGACAGCGACCCAAAGCAGGCAGCCGCCTCGCGGGTGAAGATGCTGGACATGCTCGCCGCCCAGAAGATCCCGGTTATGTCCTATCACTTCGCCTGGCCCGGCTACGGCCACGTCGCCAAGAACGGCGACGGTTTTAGGTATTATCCCGAACCGATGAACATGCAGCTCTGAGAAGAACGCTTGATTTGGGGTCGGCCGATGGTCGACCCCGGATCATCCAGGTGCTGCCGCACACCTGCGTGCGTGCGGCTGAGATGCTTCGTCGAGGGCCTTCATCGAAACGCCCACCTTAGGAACCATCGCGCTTCGCCGAAATTGGTCTTCCTTCAGCGCTTGGCAGCCAGTTTGGAGGCCCGGCAAATGACCAAGGATATGGTAGCTATCGGAGCCGGAATGCTCGTCGTCTGGCTCGCCGTGTGGAGCATCCGGGGTAACCCCGAGAATGAGAGCCTTGCAAGGACAGAGGCGGTGCGCGTTCTCGCTGATGATCCGGCGCTGAAGCTTGTTTCTGAGCACAGCCCATACATGCGAACGGAGCGCTAGCCAGGCAGCGCGCGGGTGGAAATGTTCGACGATCGGTTGAGCACCGGTATGCGCTGACAGCCCCCTAGGCGCATAATGTTCTCTGAATGTTCTTGACTTGCTCTCTGGTTCCCCGCTACCTTCGATTGCGTCGCGGGGGCAGCATGGTTGCGCGGGTATCTACCGTAGCTTTTGAGGGGATCGAGGCCCGCGCGGTCGACGTGCAGGTGCAGGTCGCGCCTGGGCTGCCGGCGTTTGCGATTGTGGGTCTGCCCGACAAGGCGGTGTCGGAGGCGCGCGAGCGGGTGCGCTCGGCGCTGATCGCCTCGGGGCTGGCCCTGCCGGCGCGGCGGATCATCGTCAATCTCGCGCCGGCCGATCTGCCGAAGGAAGGCAGCCATTACGATCTGCCGATCGCGCTCGGCCTGATGGCGGCGATCGGCGCGATCCCGCCGGATGCACTCAACGGCTTTACCGTACTCGGCGAACTCGGGCTCGACGGCTCGATCGCGCCCGTCGCGGGCGTGTTGCCGGCGGCAATCGGCGCGAACGCGCGCGAGGAGGGGCTGATCTGTCCCGCGGCGTGCGGGTCCGAAGCGGCCTGGGCGAGCCCGGACATCCAGATCATCGCGGCCAAATCGCTGATCCAGATCGCCAACCATTTTAAGGGCACGCAGGTGCTGTCGCGGCCGCAGCCGAAAGTGCACGAGCCGGAAGCGACGCATCTGGACTTACGCGATATCAAGGGCCAGGAGAGCGCCAAGCGTGCGCTGGAGATCGCGGCGGCCGGCGGACATCATTTGCTGATGATCGGCTCGCCCGGTGCGGGCAAGTCGATGCTGGCGGCGCGGCTGCCTTCGATCCTGCCGCCGCTGTCGCCATCCGAACTTTTGGAAGTGTCGATGATCGCCTCCGTCGCCGGCGAAATCCGCGACGGCGCGCTGACCGCGCGGCGGCCGTTTCGGGCACCGCATCATTCCGCCAGCATGGCTGCGCTGACCGGCGGCGGCCTGCGCGCAAAACCCGGCGAGATTTCGCTGGCGCATCAGGGCGTGCTGTTCCTCGACGAACTGCCCGAGTTCGACCCGCGCGTGCTCGACTCGCTGCGCCAGCCGCTGGAGAACGGCGAGGTCTCGGTGTCCCGCGCCAACCACCGCGTCACCTACCCGGCGCGCTTCATGCTGGTCGCAGCGATGAATCCCTGCCGCTGCGGCCAGGCCTATGATCCCGGCTATTCCTGCAGGCGCGCACCGGTCGACCGCTGCACCGCGGATTACCAGATGCGCATCTCTGGCCCGCTGATGGATCGCATCGACCTGCGCATCGAGGTGCCGGCGGTCACCGCCGCCGACCTGATCCTGCCGCCGCCTTCCGAAGGCTCAGCCGAAGTCGCAGCCCGCGTCGCCGCCGCGCGCGACATCCAGCTCGCGCGCTACGCCGCAGCCGGCATGCCGCACATCCGCACCAATGCCGAAGCGCCGGCTTCGCTGCTGGAGACGATCGCGCAGCCGGATGCGCAAGGACAAAAACTTCTACGCGACGCCGCCGAAACCATGAAGCTGACCGCGCGCGGCTATCACCGCGTGCTGCGCGTCGCGCGCACGCTCGCCGACCTCGATCGTGCAGAAAAGATCGGCCGGCTGCATCTGGCCGAAGCACTGTCCTATCGCGCGCTGGCGGAGGATTTAAGAAGGGCGGCATAGTGCATCGCCCCGCATTTCTCGGGCCAGTTGTCCCGACTGCCACGTTCCGCACAACTGGACCGACAAGATCGCGCGCAAGATGCAGGCCTCGAAGGAAGTCTGGGGCAAGAACTTCGGCACCATCGACACCAGGCAGAAGTTTCTGGATCATCGGCTCGAGCTCGCCAAGCACGAATGGGCGAGACTGAAGGGAAATGATTCCCTGGAATGTCGCAACTGCCATTCCGCCGTCGCGATGGATTTCACCAAGCAGACGCGGCGGGCTGCGGACATCCACGGCAAATTTCTCGTCACCGGCGAGAAGACCTGTATCGATTGCCATAAAGGCATCGCGCACGAATTGCCCGACATGACCGGCATCGAGCCGGGCTGGCGGGCCCCACCGGAGTTGAGGGACCGTCAGAGTTTTCGCGGCAATCCGCGGGACGAACTTGCACGGTACCTCGCCGTCACCGTAGCCGAACAGTAACGCGCGCCACGGCCTACATGATGATCTCGACAGTTGAGAGCAAAGGTCGCAACGCGTCGCGAGATCGGCTCCTCACACTCAGTCGTCATCGCCCCGGCTAGATGGGGCGAATCCGCCCAGTATTCCAGAGACGCCAGTGATAGAACCGATAAGCCACAGCGTACTGGATCCCCCCGCCTTCGCGGGGGGACGACAGTGGTGTGTGCGTCGCTATCTTCCCGTCATTGCGAGCGCAGCGAAGCAATCCATTGTCACCACATGCCGGAGAAGTGGATTGCTTCGCTGCGCTCGCAATGACGTGGACGGGCCGCAGCGTACTGGATGCCGCGCCTTCGCCGGGGGGTGACATCGCACCATATCACTCCCCCGCCAGCCCACTTCGCCTCACTCGCGACCAAGATGCCGCCGCTACAAAAGACAACCCATGTCAACGTCGCGGTAACTAGTTTCCTTTACCCTCTGCCAACCATAAGTCCCGTGTCGCGGACTTATGGTGAGCGAGTAGCGTGTCATGTTGCGTTTGAAGATCCTGGCCTCGGTAATTCCGCTGGCCGTTGTCGCCCTGTTCGCGCGCAGCGAATTCTTGGCCGGTCCGCGGCCCTGCATCGAGCTATCAGGCACTTCCGTCCAGATCGCCGCCCTCTCCTGGCAGGCGCACCGGCACGTCAGTTTCACCAGCGATCCATCCCGCGCGACGGTGCGGGTCCAGATTACCGACAACGCAGAAGCGGCCGACTTCACCGTGATCGACGATATCGATACGGCCGAAGCCGGCGCCTGCGCGAGCAACGCGCCTCCGCTTCTGGTCGCGATCTCCCGCAATCCCTCAGGCTCCGATCCGGTGATCTACCTTTCCAGGGATGGACCGGCCGACCACCGCATCTTCGTGTCCTCGAAAAGCTTTTCGCTGCTCGATGCCGCCGCCCTGATCGTCGGCGCTCGCGGCGAGCGCCACCGCATCGAAGCGGCGTTGCTCTAGGTTTGCAGCATGGTCTTTTCGGAAAACCGGTTCCCACTTTGCGCGAACGCGGCTCTCCGGGTCCGGACTATGCTCGGTTAACCTTTCATTCACCCTGTTCTCATCGCGGCCGTCATGCGCTGGGAGCCTCAAGCACTTTGCAACATCGGCGACGCATCGTCCTTCCGCGAGAGGCGGCGAAGCAGGCCGGTTCAATTCAAGCAGCAAGCTTAGGGTCATTGGCGATGGGACGGACTTTCCGGATCAAACTTCGCTTTCGCCGCTTCGGCCGCCGTCATCCCTGGCTCACCTTCGCGCTGCGCTCCTTCATGATCTTCTCGGTCGTGTTCGGCGGGGCCTTTGGCTTTATCACCGGAGCCAAGGCGGAAAACTCCGGCTATGATCCGCACTCTTTTGCGATCGGCGTCTCCTTCCTGTTTGCGATCGCCTGCGTCGCGCTCGCCGCCTTCAGTGTCCGGCTCCGCCTGCTGCGCAAGAAGATGCGCAAGGTCGCGCTGCATAATGAAGCGTTGGCCGACCGGAACTGGGAATTGCAGGAAGCCGAGCAGCGTACCCGGCGACTGTTCGAATCGCAGGGCGATCTGATCGTTCTGCGCGACGGCGAGGGTCGCATCACCTACGTCAACGACGCCTATTGCGCGCTGGCGCAAATGCCGCGTGACGCGCTGATCGGCAGCCGCTTCGCGCTTACCGTTCTCGAACAGGGCGACACCGCGCTCGAGCCGAACGGCACCCGCGTCCACGACCAGCGGATCGAGGGACCGCTCGGCCCGCGCTGGATCGCATGGCGCGAAGGATTCGTCCGCAACGACGCCGGCGAGCGGGCGGAAATGCAAAGCGTCGGCCGCGACGTTACCGATCGCACCGAGAGCGAACGCGCGCTGACCGAGGCCCGCGACCAGGCGGACGCTGCAAGCCGCGCCAAGTCGCGCTTCCTCGCGATGGCGAGCCACGAGATCCGCACGCCGCTCAACGGCATCATCGGCATGAGTGGCCTGTTGATGGATACGCCGCTGACGCCCGAACAGGCGACCTATGTCAAGGCGGTGAAGACCTCCGGCGACGCGCTGCTCTCGCTGATCGAGGAACTGCTGGATTATTCCAAGATCGAGGCCGGCAAGATCGACCTCGAACATCGTCCGTTCGCCTTGTCGGGCCTGATCGAGGACATAACCGAATTGCTCGCGCCGCGCGCGGAGACCAAGAAGATCGAGGTGGCCGCCTATGTCGACGAGCGGCTGCCGATGCACGTGATCGGCGACGCAGCTCGCTTGAGGCAGGTGCTGCTCAATCTCGCCGGCAATGCGATAAAATTCACCTCCACCGGCGGTGTCGCCCTGATCGTCGAGCCCGGCATCTGGCCCAATGAAATCAGTTTCCTGGTGCACGATACCGGCATCGGCATCGCCCCCGAAGCACGCGAGCGGATCTTTCGCGAGTTCGAGCAGGCCGACGACAAGATCGCCCGCAGCTACGGCGGCACCGGTCTCGGCTTGAGCATCTCCGACCGTATCGTCAAGCGCATGGGCGGCCGCATCGCGCTGGCGAGCACGCCGGGCATGGGCTCGACATTCGAAGTGTCGCTGCCCCTTGCCGCCGCGGGCGGCGAACAAATCTCCTTTGCGGCGCCGGATCTTTCCGGCCACTCGATCATGCTGGTCTCCCCCGCGAGCATCGAGGCCTCGCTGACCGCGCGGCGGCTGCAGCGCTGGGGCGGACAGACCAGCATGGTATCAGACGCCAACGTCGCAGAGGCCCTGCTGCCCGAGCGCCCCTGGCACGCCGTGCTGATCGATCACGCGCTGGGGCTCGCCGAAATCGAACGGCTCGGCGAAGCCGCGCGCCTTCATGCCACCCAGCGCATCGTGATGTTCACGCCGGCGACGCGGCACGAAATGCAACCATCCGCCGCTTCCGCCCTCACCGGCTATCTGGTCAAACCGCTGCGTGCAGCCTCGCTCGCGGCGCGCATGACGGCCGCGCCGGAAGTGACCGCGCCGAGCCTGGATCCGGCCATCGACCCGAGCGAGACGCCGGCCGCGCCGTCAGCCAAGGGCCTGTCGATCCTGGTTGCCGAGGACAACCAGATCAATGCGCTGTTGATCCGATCGCTGCTCGGCCGGCTCGGCCATCACGCCGTCATCACCACCGACGGCGCCGAGGCGCTGGAGTCCTGGCTCTCGGCGAAATCCGCAGGCAGCCCCTACGATCTCGTCCTGATGGACATCCAGATGCCGCAGCTCAACGGCATCGAAACCACCAAGCGGATTCGTACCCTCGAATCCGGCGAGCCGAGCAACCGGACGCCGATCCTCGCGCTCACCGCCAACACGCTGGTGGAAGACCGCTACGCCTGCTTCGAAGCCGGCATGGACGGATTCCTGATCAAGCCGCTCGACCGCGAAAAACTCGCCGAGGCGCTCACCGGCCTGATCGCGTCACGGCACATCGCGGCGTGAGTGGGAGCAAAAGTCGTCACCGCGAACGCAGGGTTCGTAGGGTGGGCAAAGCGAAGAGTGCCCACAACTCAGGTGTCGGGGGATAGATGGTAGGCACGGCGCAAGGGCGCCTTTGCCCACCCTACGACTACGACACTACAGCCGCCGCAGCGCGACCGTCTCGACCAGATGATCGGCGCGCTTTTTCAGGATCAGCGTCGCGCGCGGTCGCGTCGGCAAAATATTGTCCTCGAGATTGGCGAGGTTGGTGCGCTCCCAGATCGCGATCGCGGTCGCGGTGGCCTCCTCGTCGGAGAGCACCGCGTAGCGATGGAAGTACGATTTCGGATCGTGGAACGCGGTATCCCTGAGCGCCAGGAAGCGCCGCACATACCATTCGCGCAGCACCGGCTCCTCGGCATCGATATAGACGGAGAAGTCGAAGAAGTCCGACACCACGGGCACCGCCTTGCCGTCGCGCGGCAGTCGGCCGGTCTGCAGCACGTTGACGCCCTCGACGATCAGAATGTCCGGACGATCGACCTCGATCCACTCGTTCGGCACGATGTCGTAGACCAGATGCGAGTAGACCGGCGCGCGCACCGGCCGCCGACCGGCTTTGATGTCGGAAAGAAACGCCAGCAGCATCGGCAGATCATAGCTCTCGGGAAAGCCCTTTTTCTGCATCATCCCCTGCCGCTCGAGCACGGCATTGGGCAACAGGAAACCGTCGGTCGTCACCAGGTCGACCTTCGGCCGCGGCGACCAGCGCGCCAGCAGCGCCTGCAGCACGCGCGCGGTGGTCGATTTGCCGGCCGCGACCGAGCCAGCGACGCCGATGATGTAGGGGACCTTGCGGTCGCGGATACCGAGAAACTGGCGCTGCGCCCGGAAGAGCCGATCGGTCGCATCGACATAGATCGACAACAGGCGCGACAGCGGCAGGTAGATATCCTCGACCTCCTGCAGGTCGAGGCGGTCATGCATCGAGCGCAGCCGCTCGAATTCACCAGGCTCCAGCGTCATCGGCGTGTCGTCGCGCAGCCGCGCCCACTGCTCGCGGGTGAAGATGCGGTAGGGATTGTATTGCTGATCGGGAGCCCGGATGTCCATGCGTTGCCCTCTCGGTCAGTCGCGCTTGCGCGACGCCTTCTCCTCAAGCCCGGACATCGAAGTCCGCTGCGCCAGCGCGGCTTCGACGTCCTCCAGCTTCACGCCCCGCGACTTCAACAACACCAGCAGATGAAACAGCAGGTCAGCGCTTTCGGAAATCAGGTGGCTGCGGTCGTTCTCGATCGCCGCGATCACGGTCTCGACCGCTTCCTCGCCCAGCTTCTTGGCGCAGTGCTCCGCCCCCCTGTCGAGCAATTTGCGGGTGTAGGACGCCTCTCCTCCCGATGCGGCCCGTGCATCGATGGTGGCGGCCAGATCATGGATCGTGAAACGCGACATCAACCGAACTCAATACTCGCGCCCGCCCCAAGGCCGGGTCGCTGTCCCAATGCAGGACTTAGCACTTTTGTGACAGGGAGTCGTCAGGGATCGAGCCGCATCGGCAGCCCAGCGCGCACCATGTGCTCCTTGGCTTGGCGTATGGTAAATTCGCCGAAGTGGAATATCGAGGCCGCTAGCACTGCGGTGGCGTGGCCCTGGCGGATGCCGTCGACGAGGTGGTCGAGATTGCCGACGCCGCCGGAGGCGATGACCGGTACGGGAACACTGTCGGCAATAGCTTGCGTCAGCGGCAGGTCGAAGCCTTGGCGGGTGCCGTCGCGATCCATCGAGGTCAACAGAATCTCGCCGGCGCCGAGCGAGACAACTTCCTGCGCGTATTCGATGGCGTCGATCCCGGTGGAGTTGCGCCCGCCATGGGTAAAAATCTCCCAGCGGTCCGAGCCGCCGCCGCGCTTGACCCGCTTGGCGTCGATCGCCACCACGATGCACTGCTCGCCGAATTTTTCCGCCGCCTGCTTGACGAACTCGCGGTTAGCGACGGCGGCCGAGTTGATCGAGACCTTGTCGGCGCCCGAACGCAAGAGCGTCTTGATGTCCTCGATGGTACGGACGCCGCCGCCGACCGTCAGCGGCATGAAGCAGGCTTCCGCCGTCCGCCGCACGACATCGAGCATGATGCCACGGTTTTCGTGGGTGGCGGTGATGTCGAGGAAGCACAATTCGTCGGCGCCGGCGGCGTCATATGCGATCGCCGCCTCGACGGGATCGCCGGCGTCGCGCAGGTCGACGAAGTTGACGCCCTTGACCACGCGGCCGTCCTTGACGTCGAGACAGGGAATGACGCGGACCTTGAACATCGCAAAAACTCCTAGGCCGCGGCGCGCGCGTTGCGGATCAACGTCAAAGCGGCAGCGGGATCCAGCCGCCCATCATAGAGCGCGCGGCCGGCAATGGCACCGGCGAGCTTCTTGGCGCGGGGCTCGAGCAGCGCCTTGACGTCCTCAATGGAGGCAAACCCGCCGGATGCGATCACGGGAATGGAAATGCGTTCTGCGAGCGCAATCGTGGCATCGAGGTTCAGGCCCTTCAACAGGCCGTCGCGCGCGATGTCGGTGAAAATGATGGCAGCGATGCCAGCATCCTCGAACCGTTGCGCGATTTCGAGCGCGGTCACCTGCGAGGTCTCGGCCCAGCCTTCCACCGCAACCTTGCCGTCGCGCGCGTCGAGTCCGACCGCGACGCGGCCGGGGAATTTTTTCGCCGCGCCCTTCACCAGCTCCGGATCGCGCACCGCCGCCGTGCCGATGATGACCCGCGCGATGCCCTTGTCGAGCCAGGCTTCCACCGTCTTGAGATCGCGGATGCCGCCGCCGAGCTGCACCGGCATGGTGACCGCTTTGAGCATCGCCTCGACCGCCAGCGCGTTCATCGGCTTGCCGGCAAAGGCACCATCGAGATCGACGACGTGGAGATATTCAAACCCTTGCTCGGCAAAAGCGCGCGCCTGCGCCGCCGGATCGAGGTTGAACACGGTCGCGCGCGCCATGTCGCCCTGCTCGAGGCGCACGCATTGGCCGTTTTTTAGGTCGACGGCAGGAAAGAGGATCACGGCTTCCACTTCAAAAAATTCGAGATCAGGGCCAGGCCGAAACGTTGGCTCTTCTCGGGGTGAAACTGCGTGCCGATGGCGGTGTCTCGGCCTACGATCGCGGTGACCGGCCCGCCGTAATCGGCACGCGCCAGCACATCGGCCTCATTAGAGGCGTTGAGGTGATAGGAGTGCACGAAATAGGCATGGCGGCCCTTCGGCCCGAGCGGCAGGCGCTCCAGCACCGGATGCTCGCGGACCAGGTCGAGCGTGTTCCAGCCCATGTGCGGAATTTTCAGATTTTCCTCGCGCGGCGAAATCTTCTCGACGTCGCCCTCGATCCAGTTGAAGCCATCGGTCGTGACGTGCTCCTTGCCGCGCGTCGCCATCAACTGCATGCCGACGCAAATGCCGAAGAACGGCCGGGCCTTGGCGCGCACCGCTTCCGTCATCGCTTCCAGCATGCCGTCCACGGCGTCGAGACCACGGCGGCAATCGGCGAAGGCACCGACGCCCGGCAGCACGATGCGATCGGCGCGGTACACGGCGTCCGGATCGCGCGTCACCATGACCTTCTGCGGATCTTCCATGCTCCGCGAGGCGTGCTCAAAGGCCTTTGCCGCCGAGTGAAGATTGCCGGATCCGTAATCGACGATCGCAACGGTCATCGTGGTCCTCCCGGCTCCGGAAACAAGCCGATGATTCCGCCTTGCGGCAAGGGCGGCGGCGGTTTGGAGAACGACTGGCCTGGAATGTTGCGGGTTGGCGGCGGTGCACCGCGATCGACCGACCGTTGGTCGTTGATCAGCCCGCGCTGCCGGCCGGTCCAGCGTTCGAAGAAGCGGTGTTCGGCAGCTTCCTCGTCGTCGGCAACCACGATGTCGAGCTGGCGCCATTTGCGCCGCGACAGCGTCCAGCGCCGCAGGCTGGCCGCTTCGAGGCCCATCAGGATGGCGAGCAGGACATCAACAGCGAAGATCGTGCCGTGGCTGGCGCCCAGCGCCGACATCCCGAACTGCACGGCTGTCATCAGAACAATCCAGCCGATCAGCGCCAGCCACAGCCGATGCCACAATAGCCAGATCACGCTCGCGACCGCAGCCCAGAAATGGAAGCCGTCACGGACAAACACGAATTTGTCGGTCGCCGGAAGATCGGCGCCATTGGCTATGGGAGCATGCACTGTGTAGACCGGCATCGAATCTCTCCGCCGCGAACGAAAACGCGAACAAGCGTCAGCCGCCGAGCTGACCCTTGGTGGAAGGCACCTCGCCCGCCGCGCGCGGGTCGATCGCTACCGCGGCTCGAAGCGCCCTCGCCAGACCCTTGAAACAGGATTCGGCGATATGATGGCTGTTCTCGCCATATAAGGTCTCGACGTGCAAAGTCACGCCGGCGTTGATGGTGAAGGCATTGAACCATTCGCGCACCAGCTCGGTGTCGAACTGGCCAACCTTGTCGCGCGGAAAATCGACCTTGAACACCAGTACCGGCCGGCCCGAAATGTCGATGACGACGCGCGAGAGCGTTTCGTCCATCGGCATGTGGATCGAGGCATAACGGGTGATGCCGGCCATGGTGCCGAGCGCCTGCTTGACGGCCTGGCCCAGCGCGATGCCGACGTCCTCGGTGGTGTGGTGGTGGTCGACATGCAGATCGCCATCCGCCTTGACCGTGATGTCGATGCGGGAATGCCGGGCCAAGAGATCGAGCATATGGTCGAAAAAGCCGATGCCGGTCGAAACCTTGGACACGCCCGTGCCATCGAGGTTCACCGCGACCTCGATGTCGGTTTCCTTGGTCTTGCGCTTGATGGACGCTGTGCGCATGAAAACTGCTTCCCTTGGGCCGCTTGAGGCCGAAAACGCGGCCCTTTTAACAGGCGGATGTCACCTTCGCTACTGCGGGATGACGTTTGAAGGGCCGAACTTCGGCCCATGGTGACCGGATTCGGGGGGCGAAACGGCGCGATTGTAACCCCTCCCCTCAACCCCTAAATCTGACTGGAAAGAGGGCGATCCATGCAAGCATCTGAGAACAACCTGCCGATCTGGCACGGCACCACGATTTTGACGGTTCGCAAGGGCGGCAAGGTGGTAATCGGCGGCGACGGCCAGGTCTCGATTGGCCAGACCGTCATCAAGGCCAACGCCAAAAAGGTCCGCAAAATCGGCAAGGGCGACGTAATCGGCGGTTTTGCCGGGGCGACCGCCGATGCCTTCACCCTGTTCGAGCGGCTGGAGAGCAAGCTTGAGCAATATCCGGGGCAATTGACCCGCGCAGCGGTCGAACTGGCCAAGGACTGGCGGACCGACCGCTATCTGCGCCGGCTGGAGGCGATGATGATCGTCGCCGACAAGGACGTCTCGCTGGTCCTGACCGGCACCGGCGACGTGCTGGAGCCGGAAGCCGGCGTGATGGCAATCGGCTCCGGCGGCAACTACGCCCTGGCGGCCGCCCGCGCCATGGTCGATACCGACAAGGATGCCGAAACCATCGTGCGCAGGGCGCTCGATATCGCTGCCGACATCTGCGTCTACACCAACCGGAACGTCACGATCGAAACGCTCTGAGGGGAGCCGCCGGTCATGGCGCCGGAATATGTCTTCCGCCCGATGACCGTGGCCGACCTGCCGTTGATCCGGCAGTGGCTCGCGCGGCCGCATGTGCGCGAATGGTGGGGCGACCCCTCTGAACAATATGAACTGGTCAGCGGCGATCTCGATGAACCGGCGATGGATCAGTTCATCGTCTCGGCGGGAAGTAACGATTTCGGCTACCTGCAGTGCTATGACCTGACGGCGTGGAATTCAGGCTTTGGCGAACATCCGCGCGGCACTCGCGGCATCGACCTCTTCATCGGCGAGCCGGACATGATCGGGCGCGGCCATGGTTCGGCGCTCATCAGGGCCTTCGTCGAGAACCGCTTGAAGCGCGGCGCGCCGCGCATTGTGACCGACCCAGATCCGGCCAATACGCGGGCCGTGCGGGCCTATGAGAAGGCGGGCTTTGAAAAAGTCGGTATGGTCGATACACCTGATGGCCCTGCTCTATTGATGGTCCGCAACGCATGACCTCCACCAACGGTATCGAGAAAGCTCCCGTCACGCTTTCGGGCCGACACTGGATATTAATCGCAGCCGGCATCCTCGCGGCGCAAGCTGCGATTCTGTACGGGATGGGACGCCTGCCGATCTGTGCCTGCGGCTACGTCAAGCTCTGGCACGGCGTCGTGCAGAGTTCGGAAAACTCCCAGCACATCGCCGACTGGTATTCGTTATCGCATATCCTGCACGGCTTCCTGTTCTACGGCGCGGCCTTCCTCGCGTTTCCGCGCCTGGCCTGGCAGGGTCGCCTGATGCTCGCCATCCTGGTCGAAGGCGGCTGGGAACTGGTTGAGAATTCCGACTGGATCATCAATCGCTACCGCGCTGGCACGATCTCGCTGGATTATTTCGGCGATACCATCGTCAATTCGATTTCCGATATGCTCTTCATGATCGGTGGCTTCCTGCTGGCGAGGAAACTTCCCGTGGCAGTCACCGTTGCTCTTGCGATGTTGTTCGAGCTGGTGATGACGCTTCACATTCGCGACAATCTGACGCTCAACATTATCATGCTGATTCACCCCTTCGAGGCGATCAAGCTGTGGCAGGGTGGCCCGCCGATCATTTAGCGGCCTCGTGCGCCGCTTGCTCTTGCAACATTGGACACCTACCTAGGGACCTATGACCGACTTTTCTCCCCGTGAAATCGTCTCCGAACTCGATCGCTTCATCGTCGGCCAGGCCGACGCCAAGCGCGCGGTATCGATCGCGCTGCGCAATCGCTGGCGACGGCTGAAGCTCACCGGCTCGCTTCGCGAAGAGGTGCTGCCGAAAAACATCCTGATGATCGGGCCGACCGGCGTCGGCAAGACCGAGATCGCGCGGCGGCTGGCAAAGCTCGCCGGCGCACCCTTCATCAAGGTCGAGGCCACGAAATTCACCGAGGTCGGCTATGTCGGCCGCGACGTCGAGCAGATCATCCGCGATCTCGTTGAGGTCGCGATCGTGCAGGTGCGCGAGCGCAAGCGCAAGGATGTGCAGGCTCGCGCGCAACTTGCCGCCGAGGAGCGCGTGCTGGACGCGCTGGTCGGACCGGCCTCCAGCCCGGCGACCCGCGATTCCTTCCGCAAGAAGCTGCGCGCCGGCGAGCTCAACGACAAAGAAATCGAGATCGAGACGCAATCCTCCGGCGGCATGCCGATGTTCGAGATTCCGGGGATGCCGGGCGCGCAGATGGGCGCGATCTCGATCGGCGACATTTTTGGCAAACTTGGAGGGCGAACCAAGACCCGCCGGCTCACGGTTGAAGGCTCGCACGAGATTCTCGTCAACGAAGAGTCCGACAAGCTGCTCGACAACGATCAGCTCGTGCTGGAAGCGATCGCGGCGGTCGAAAACAACGGCATCGTGTTCCTCGACGAGATCGACAAGATCTGCGTGCGCGAAAACCGCCTCGGCGGCGACGTTTCGCGGGAGGGCGTGCAGCGCGACCTGCTGCCGCTGATCGAAGGCACCACCGTCACGACCAAGCACGGCGCGGTCAAGACCGACCACATCCTGTTCATCGCCTCCGGCGCGTTTCATATTGCCAAGCCCTCGGATCTGCTGCCGGAACTGCAGGGCCGCCTGCCGATCCGCGTCGAGTTGGAGGCGTTGACCCGCGACGACATGCGCCGCATCCTGACCGAGCCGGAAGCGTCGCTGATCAAGCAATATGTCGCGCTGATGCAGACAGAGGGCGTGACGCTCGACATCACCGACGGTGCCATCGACGCGCTGGCTGATATCGCGGTCGCCGTCAACTCGACGGTCGAGAATATCGGCGCGCGGCGGCTGCAAACGGTGATGGAGCGGGTGCTCGACGAAATTTCATTCGCCGCGCCGGATCGTCATGGTGAGACCATCAAGATCGATGCCGAATACGTGCAGAACCACATCGGCGATCTCGCCAAGAACTCGGATCTGAGCCGGTTTATTTTGTAGCCGTCAACAGATTCTTGGTTTGACGCGTTTTCTTGACGCGAACCGGTGTCCACCCCGGATCAGGTCCGGGGCGAGCTTTCGCTTGAAAACGCTCTAAGCGAGATTAGGAACGCGCCCGTCGCACGCGCACGTATAGGGCACCCTCGCCGCCATGGCCGATATGGGCCTCCTCGAAGCCGACCACCAGCGCGCGGAATTCCGGTAGCCCGAGCCATTGCGGCACCTGACGGCGCAGCACGCCGCGCTCGGACTCAGCACCCACCTTGCCCTTGCCGGTGATGACGAGCACGAAGCTCAGCCCGTCATGATGGGCGCGCTGCAGGAAACCTAACAGCGCGCGATGCGCGCGCGTCTGCGTCATGCCATGCAGGTCGAGCCTTGCATCGATCTCCTTGCGACCACGCGACAGATGCGATCGCTCGCGACGGCCGATCGGCGCCAGCGGCGGTGGTTCCGGCTTTGAAGGCGCAACCATTCGCGGCGGCGCGACGTGCCTCGGTGAAGCGGCGGGTTTCGGAGCGATCTTGTGCTCGGTTTCCGCCGGAGCAGACGACGGCTTCGAGGCGCGGTGCCGCTTGCGCAAAGGCTTGACCTGCTTGGCGACGCTCTCCCACAGCGCGCGCTCCTCTTCGCTTAGGCTGCGCTTGCGGCGCGGCGGCTCCGGTAATTCAGGAATCAAACTCGACGACCGGCGTTTCATCGACGATGGCGATATCGGCGCAGGTGACGCGGCTGCGGCTTTGCCGAAACCGCTTCAACGTTCGGCCGCGGTTCTGGAAGCGGTATTGGCTCTGCTACGGCGGCCTGGACGGCCGGGGCCGGCGAGGGCCTGGTTGCAGACGATGTCGTCGCCTGCATCGCGGGCTTGGCGTTGGTCGCCGCCGTTACATCGGACGGCTTTCCGGCATTCTTCGGATCCTTGGACGGATCCTTCAACGGATCGGTTTGCGGGAACAGTCTTGCGATCGTCTCCGACGGTCGCTCGTCGGGCACCGGCATCTTGCGGCCACGCGCCACCGGATCAAGGCTCTTCGGCACCAGGATCACGAAGCGGGCATTGTGGCGGAGGCGGCCGGACACCTTGCCGGCGTCGAGGCCGGCGCCGAAGTAGAGATCGGCGCGCGCGGGGCCGACAATGGCGGAGCCGGTGTCCTGCGCAATCATCAGGCGGCGAAACGGTGTCTTCGATCGCTCCGATTCGATCGGCAGTTCGCCCTCGATGAAGAACGGCGTGCCATAGACGTGCAGGGATTTGTCGACCGCGATCGACCGGCCCGGCGTCAACGGCACGCCCTGGGCGCCGACCGCCTCGTCCTTGTCGGAAAGCTGCACCTCGCGGAAAAAGACGTACGACTTGTTCTGCCGCCGCAGCTCGTCGGCCTCATTGGGATTCTGTTCCATCCATTCCCGGATCTTCTGCATCGACATCTGATCCTTGGGGATGATGTTGCGTTCGATCAGGATGCGGCCGACCGGCGTATAGGGAAAACCATTATGCGCATCGTAATTGATGCGAACGGTCGAACCGTCGTCGAGGCTGACTCGCGCCGAGCCCTGGATCTGCGAGAACAGCAGGTCCGTCTGATCCTTCAGCCAGCAGATTTCGAGGCCCCGGCCGGCGATTGCGCCATCCTCGATCTCGGCGCGATCGTAATAGGGCACCAGCTTGCGGCGGCCGATCTTGCGGAACACCTGGCCCTTGTTAGGCAAGCCGGCCGAGCTCTGCGTGGTGCCCCGGACGAACAGGTTCGAGGGTCGGCGATAGACCGGTACCTTGTAGACCTCGTTCTCCGTCCGTGAGCCGTCGACGATGGGTTCGTAATAACCGGTAACAAAACCCTCGCCTTCACCAAGCCGCGAAATGCGCAAGGGAAGAAAGTGCTCCTCGAAGAAGGCCCTCGCCTTCACGCCATCTGATAGTTCGAGACCCTTGGCGATACGGCAGGGATCGCGGAGCGACATGCCGAGTGCCTTTGGATCGGCGGGCGGCTTTTGCTGCGCCGCTATCGGCCTGCAGCTCGTGCGAAATGCCTTGTAGGCGGCGAGATGATCGTCCTCGCGCCAGCCCGCGATCTCGGACCAGGCGACCGGCGCATACTGGCCGCCGCTAATTTGAAACGGGAATTCGAGTAGTGGGTATGGCAGGTGCCGGACAGGCAGCGGATGCGAAGGCTTTTGCGCGCGAGAATGGCGCACTGCCGCGGCATCCGATGGTGCGATCGAGCACGCCAAAGCGAGCACGCCCAGCGCAAGCCCCGCAAGGCTTCGCGTCTTAGCCCGCGCTTCCAGTGCCAACCAGCTTCCAGTTCGGATCGCGAGAGCTCGTGTCGCGGGCGAAAGTCCAGACATCGGTGATATCGGCGACCTTATCGGGGTTGCCATCGACAATGGCGCCGGTCTTGTCGCGTGTGACCGAAATCATCTGCGACACGAAGCGAACCGTCAGTTGCGCCGCGCGGTCGCGGGCTTCCGCATTCACCAGCTCGGCCTTGTCGATCGAAACAAACCGCGTTTCGGTTTTCTGCTCGTGCTTCTCGCGATCCTTGATCACGGCCTCGAAGCTCTCATAGACTTCGCTCGACAGGAGATCCTTCAGCGCCCGGCGGTCGCCATTGGCGAAGGCCAGCACGATCATCTCGTAGGCGCTGCGGGCGCCGGAGAGAAAGTGCCGCGGATCGAATGAGGAATCCTGGGCGGTGATGGCGTCGAGGCCTGCGGCGAGTGGCGTGCCCGGCTCGGCAATGCCTTTCCAACGATCAGCCGGCGCAACATCGGCATTCGGCGGCAGCGGCGTCTGGTCGATGACGGTACCCGGCATGGGAACGACGTTGTTGTCCTGCGAACGCTGCACGACGTTGGGAGCGGCGCGATCATAGGGCGGACGTTCGCTCCCGGTGCGCTGTCCGAGGACGCTGCGCAGGCGCAGGAAGATAAAGACCGCCAGCGCCAGGAAGATGATGGTATAAATATCCACGTCGTATTCGCTTTCTGGTTCCAGCGCCGGCAACGGGCCCGGCGGTCGAGCGTTCCCTGGTGAGAAAGATTTCCCTGAGAACGGCAGAGATTACATCATCGATCGAGACTGCAGCATGTAGGCATGAAACTGCGCCCGGCCAATGGCGCGTTTTGGCGCGGCTAATTATAGCGCGTTTTGGCGACGAGGGGAAACCCGATCATGGCCGGAAATCACGCACATTCAATTATTTAGGATACATTTTGCGCGGCTGGCGGGACGGTATTAGTGGTATCTGCCACAATTGGCGGCCGGGCTGGTCTGCGGCCGAACCGTCGTCCTTGTGGAATGAGCCGGGCCTATGATAGCCACTCGCCCGGAAAACGCATTCTCAGACGAACCCGGGCCGCGCTCGCGAGCGCTTCAGGAGAAATTTTCATGACCAACGGCAACGGCGCGCCTCCCGAACAGGCCCCTCCCCAGCTCAACGTGCTGGCCCAATACACCAAGGATCTGTCGTTCGAGAATCCGAACGCGCCCTCCTCGCTGGCGCCGCAACAGCAGCAGCCGGCGATCAACATCCAGATCAACGTTTCGGCGAACAATCTCGCGCAGAACGAGTTCGAAGTGACGCTCTCGATCGAGGGCAAGGCTGAAAATGCCAGCAAAGTGATGTTCAGTTTCGAACTCGCCTATGCGGGCGTGTTCCGCATCCTCAACGTGCCACAGGAACAGCTTCATCCGCTGGTCATGATCGAATGCCCGCGGCTGTTGTTCCCATTCGCGCGCGAGATCATCGCAACCGCGGTGCGCGACGGCGGCTTCCCGCCCTTGATGCTCGATCCCGTCGATTTTGTCGGCCTGTACCGCCAGAACATGGAACGACAGGCCGCGGCACAGGCCGCTTCGGGCGCCAAGCCGAGCTAAAGGCGAGCGGCGGCTTTTTGCCGCGCTAGACCGCTGCCGGAAGAAAATCGTTCCAGATCGGCTTGTCGCCCAAGGTGGCGATGAAGGCGCGATGGGCCTCGCGGTCCGCGTCGGTGATTCGCGGCGCCAGCGGTATTTCGCGCTGCCGGCGTGGCGTATCACCAATTCCGCTGGTAACCGTGATGCGGGTTTCCGACGCCAAGATCAGTTGCGACTGCCGCGCGCCAATCAGGTCGACATAGACCTCAGCCAAGAGCTCGGCGTCGAGCAGCGCGCCGTGCTTGGTGCGGCGGGAATTGTCGATCGCATAGCGCGAGCAGAGATCGTCGAGCCGGTTCGACACGCCAGGATGCTTGCGTCGCGCCAATAGCAGTGTGTCCACCAGTCGATCGCGCAGAATCGGCTGCCGCTTGACGCGGTCCAGCTCGGCATTGATGAAGCTGATGTCGAACGAAGCATTGTGGATGACGAGCGGCGCGTCGCCGATGAATTCCAGGAACTCTTCGACCACTTCGATGAACAGCGGCTTGCTGGCGAGGAACTCGGTCGACAGGCCGTGCACGGCAAAGGCTTCCGCCGGCATGTCGCGCTCGGGATTGATGTAGCGGTGGAATGTCTGTCCCGTCGGCATGCGGTTGAAGATCTCGATGCAGCCGATTTCGACCAGCCGATCGCCGCGCAGCGGATCGAGGCCGGTGGTTTCGGTATCGAGAACGATTTCGCGCATAGATGTGAAAGACCGAAGTTTCGACGAATCAGGTCCGCCGCTGCGGCATCTTAACAACCTCGGCCAGAATGTCGCGGATACGCGCGCGCACCGGCTCCAGCCCATGCGAGGTATCCACCACGAAATCCGCACGCTTGCGCTTTTCGGCATCGGGTAATTGCCGCGCCAGAATGGCGTCGAGAGCCTCTGATGTCATGGTGCCGCGCGCCAGAATACGCTCGCGCTGGGTTTTCGGATCGGTCGTGACCACGACCACCGCATCGACACGTTTCTCGCCGTCGGTTTCGAACAACAGCGGGATGTCCATCACGACAACCGGCGCGCCGGACCGCTCGGCCTCTTCGAGGAATTTCTGGCGGGACACGCCGAGCATTGGGTGAACGATCTGCTCGAGCTGCTTGATGGCAGCAGGGTCATGCACCACCTTGGCGGACAATCTGGCGCGATCGACCTTGCCGTCCACCGTCGTGCCGGGAAACGCGGCTTCTATCGCGGGCGCCGCCTCGCCTTCATAGATTTTGTGAACGGCTGCGTCGGCGTCGTAAACCGGCACGCCCGCCTCGGTGAACAGTTTTGCGGTGGTCGATTTCCCCATCCCGATCGAGCCGGTGAGTCCCAGGATCCGCATCAGATCGCCGTTGGCAAAGTAATGATTCTAGACATTGAGCAAACCCTCGCCGCGCAGGAACGCCAGTAGCGGCAACAGCGGCAGGCCGAGGATGGTGAAATGGTCGCCCTCGATCCGTTCGAACAAATGCACGCCTAGCCCTTCAAGCTGATAGGCACCGACACTGGTGGTGACTGCCTCTCCGGCCTGATCCAGATAAGCTTCGATCTCGCTCTCGCTCAAGCGCCGCATCGTCATTCTGGCAATGCTGACGTCGGAAAACACTAGCGTGCCGTCATGGGCAATCGCAACGGCGGAGTGCAGCTCGTGCGTCTGGCCTGCAAGCAGCCGTAATTGATCCGCGGCCTGTGCGCGGCCAGCCGGCTTGCTGAACAGCCGGCTTGCCAAAGCCAGCGTCTGATCGGCACCGACGACATAACGACCGGGATTTTTCGACGATACGAAACACGCTTTCTCGCGCGCCAGGAGGCCGGCGATTTCACCCGGCGCGGAAAGGCCTGATTTCTTCTGCACGGATCGTTCGTCGATATCGGCAGGAACGGCGTCGAAGGAAATGCCGGCATTGGCAAGCAGCATTTGCCGCGCGCGACTCTGCGAGGCGAGAATCAGCGGGTATTGTCCACGCCAAATGGTCATCTCGGCTGCGTCATTCCTGAAGCCGCTGCCGCTGGCGATCGGTGAACAATTTTAGCACCGCCGCCGCGGTTTCCTCGATCGAACGCCGTGTCACATCGAGCTGCGCCCAACTGAATCTGGCGCTCAGTTTTCGGGCAAAGGCTACTTCATCGGCCACTGCCTGACGATCGATGTAATCATCATTGGGGGTGTCGGCGCCCATGCTCAGCAAGCGATTTTGCCGGACCTGGATCAGCCGCTCCGGCGTCGCATGAAGGCTGACGACCAGTGGCTTTTTCAGCGCCTCCAGTTGGTGCGGCAGCGGAATGCCCGGAACCAGCGGCACGTTCGCGGTACGGACGCCGCGGTTGGCGAGATAGATCGAAGTCGGCGTCTTCGAGGTGCGGGATACGCCGACGAGAACGACATCCGCCTCTTCCAGGCCTTCGACGTGCTGTCCGTCGTCATGCATCATGGTGTAGTTCAGGGCGTCGATACGCTTGAAATATTCCGCGTTCAGAACGTGCTGGGCGCCTACCCTGCCCGTCGTCGCCGCGCCCAGATAGGCCTCGAACAACTGCATCACCGGTCCAATGATAGAGAGGCTCGGTATGTTGATGTTCCTGCACTTGGCTTCCAGCCGGGCGACCAGATCCTTTTCGAGCAATGTGAAGAGCACGATGCCCGGTGCTTCCTCGATCTCGTCGAGCACGCGGTCGAGCTGCTTCTGGCTGCGCACCAGCGGATAGACATGTTCGACTGCCGTCACGTTGGCGTATTGCGCGGCGACCGCGCGCGCCACCGTGATTAGCGTCTCGCCGGTCGAGTCCGAGACCAGATGAAGATGAAAATAGTTGCCGGTAGTGGGCACCAGAACCCCTGTGTATTCCTGTGAATCCTGTGGAGCATAACCGAGATGTCCGGCCCTGGATCGTCGCCTTCGGGATAACCCTTGGTTTCTTCACAGGGCCTCACGCGAGGACAAGTCCAACGCCTCGCGGCAATGATAGTGAGAAGATGTGGATTTGTCTCTTCATAAGCTGACCACAAAACATCGCAAGCGATTGATGCACGTGGTGTTATCAGGACGATCCGGTGTTCGGCCCGAATTGGTGATGAATGTGAACAAGCCTCGCAAAGAGACTGGACGGTTTTGTATGAGTCCAAATCACTGTCACTAAGACTCAAAACCTAAGATTCTAAAATTATTAGTTTAGGGAAGCGCTGCTTTGCGGATATGTCTTGCGTCCCACGCTGGCCGAGCTTCTTCGCAACGCTTGAGAAGATCGGAACGTTCGGGAGATCAGGGCGGCTGCAATGTACGAGTGGATCACGATCACGGCCTACCCGTGGATCAAGGCGCTGCACGTGATTGCCGTCATCTCGTGGATGGCCGGCATGCTCTATCTGCCGCGGCTGTTCGTCTACCATTGCGACGCCGAGGTCGGATCGAAGCAGTCCGAAACCTTCAAAGTGATGGAGTGGCGCCTGCTGAAGGTGATCATCAATCCCGCGATGATCATCACCTGGCTGGCCGGCATCTATATGGCCTGGAGCGGGCATTGGTACACTTCCGGCTGGTTTCACGCCAAACTGACGCTGGTGCTCATCCTGTCGGGTGTCCACGGCTTTTTTTCCCGCTGGGTTAAGGATTTCGCCGCCGACCGGAATACCAAAAGCCAGAAGTTCTATCGTATTATCAATGAGATACCAACCGTCTTGATGATCTTTATCGTTATCCTGGTGATCGTGAAGCCGTTCTAGGGCACCTTTTCGTGGGTCGGTCGGTTTCTGGCCTGCTTGCGAAGCGGCGGCCGATTTTCTATATTGTCGAAATCCCACCCCACGCAGGCGGATGTGGCTGCGTTCCGGCTCCTTCGTTGGACCGGCCGCCGCATCAGGTTTGAAGCCTCACCGGCGCTTTCCTTGCTTAGACCTGCGGACCTTCCATTTTTCGTGTCCGGCTTTCCCCAAAGCCAGCTTCGCACCCTTCTTAAAAGACACTCCACAGGACCATCCCAATGCGGGAAATGAAACTCCAAGACCTCAAATCGAAAACGCCGGCCGAGCTCGTTACGTTCGCCGAAGAGAGCGGGGTCGAGAACGCCAGCACCATGCGCAAGCAGGAGCTGATGTTCGCCATTCTCAAGCAGCTCGCGATTCAGGAAATCGACATTATCGGTGAAGGCGTCGTCGAGGTTCTCTCCGACGGCTTCGGTTTCCTGCGCTCGCCCGACGCCAACTACCTGCCCGGACCCGACGATATCTACGTCTCGCCCTCGCAGATCCGCCGCTTCGGACTCCGTACCGGCGACACCATCGAAGGCCACATCCGCAGCCCGAAAGAAGGCGAACGCTATTTCGCGCTGCTGAAAGTCAACACGCTCAATTTCGAAGATCCAGAAAAGTCCAAGCACAAAGTCAATTTCGATAATTTGACGCCGCTGTTTCCGGATCAGCGCTTCCGTCTCGAGCTCGAAGACCCGACGCGAAAAGACCTTTCTGCACGGGTGATTGATATCGTCGCCCCGATCGGCAAGGGCCAGCGCGCGCTGATCGTGGCGCCGCCGCGCACCGGCAAAACCGTGCTGATGCAGAACATTGCGCACTCCATCACGGCCAATCATCCGGAGTGCTATCTGATCGTGCTTCTGATCGACGAGCGTCCGGAAGAAGTGACGGACATGCAGCGCTCGGTAAAGGGCGAGGTGGTGTCGTCGACGTTCGACGAGCCGGCGGTGCGTCACGTTCAGGTCGCCGAAATGGTGATCGAGAAAGCCAAGCGCCTGGTCGAGCATGGCCGCGACGTCGTGATCCTCCTCGACTCGATTACGCGTCTTGGCCGCGCCTACAACACCGTGGTGCCGTCATCGGGCAAGGTCTTGACCGGCGGCGTTGACGCCAACGCGCTGCAGCGGCCGAAGCGATTCTTCGGCGCCGCGCGCAACATCGAGGAGGGCGGTTCGCTGACAATCATCGCCACCGCGCTCGTCGATACAGGCAGCCGAATGGACGAAGTCATCTTCGAAGAGTTCAAGGGCACCGGTAACTCCGAACTGATCCTCGACCGCAAGGTCTCGGACAAGCGGACCTTCCCGGCGATCGACATCTCGCGCTCCGGCACACGCAAGGAAGAGCTGATCACCGATCCGCAACTCCTGAAGAAGATGTATGTGCTGCGCCGGATCCTCAATCCGATGGGCACGATGGATGCGATCGACTTCCTGCTCGACAAGCTTCGCAACACCAAGAATAACGCCGAATTCTTCGACTCCATGAATACCTGAGCCGCCAGGCCAGGCTTAGGGGAGGGCGCTTCGCACCGCGGGGCGCCTTTTTCATGCTGCGGTCGCCGCTGCGGCGCCAATGCAGCACGGGAAATTACCGTTATTGATTGGTTAACTATTTAATATTGATTGGTTAACTATTTAAGATATTGAATTTAATACTCTTTATTCCGATCTGGAGATCAGGGCAGGGCGCCCCTCGCGATTTTGCAGCATCGCTGCTGCACCCTTCGCTCCAATAAGGGTCAGGAATGTTGGCCTGCATCCTCAGACCTCGTATCGAAACTGCGTTGCCTTTTCAGGACCTCCCGCACAAATAGGCTATGCATCCGCGGGACCAGACCATTTTTGCACTATCGTCGGGCCGGCCACCGAGCGCGATTGCCTTGGTGCGCGTCTCGGGTCCGCAGGCCGGGAAGCTCGTGACGGCGCTGGCTGGCAAATTGCCGTCGCCGCGAATGGCCACGCGGGCGCTCCTCCATGATGTCGGCCAGCGGCCGATCGACGATGCCGTGGTGTTGTGGTTTCCGAGTCCGGCCAGCGCGACCGGGGAAGACATCGCCGAATTTCATGTCCATGGCGGGCGTGCGGTGTTGGACGCGTTGTTCTCGGCGCTTTCTGCGTTCGAAAATGTGCGTCCGGCCGAGCCCGGTGAATTTACCCGACGCGCCTTCGAGAACGGCAAGCTCGACCTCACCGAAGCCGAAGGACTCGACGATCTCATCCATGCAGATACTGATCGGCAGCGGCGTCAGGCGCTGCGCCAATTGAAGGGGCTGCTTGGCGACCGAGCTCGCCACTGGCGTGCGCGGATCATCGAAGCGTCCGCCCTGATCGAGGCTGGGATCGATTTTTCGGACGAGGGCGACGTGCCGGCCGAATTGATCGCGCCGGCGTTGGCGAAAGTCGAAGTGCTGTTGGCTGAGATCGAGGACGTCTTGGCGGAGCAGGGGCGGAGTGAGCGGCTTCGCGATGGCCTCGTCGTTGCAATCGCCGGGCCGCCGAACGTCGGCAAGTCGACGCTGATGAATCAGCTCGCGCGCCGGGAGGTCGCGATCGTCTCGCCGCACGCCGGCACCACGCGTGATATCATCGAGGTGCAGCTCGATCTCGATGGCTATCCGGTGACCGTGATCGATACCGCTGGGATTCGTGAGACGGACGATCCAGTCGAGCAGGAGGGGGTTCGTCGCGCCAGAGCCCGGGCCGCGGATGCGGATCTCGTGCTGTGGCTCTCCGACTCGCCGGGGGCAGCGATCGACCACGATTGGGATGCGCCAGTGTGGAGCGTGCGAAATAAAATCGATCTCGAACAGATAGGTCGGCCATTGGCCGATGCGTCAGGGCAGGGCGGTTTTCAGATCTCGGCGAGCCGAGGCGATGGCTTGCCCGAGCTGATCGCGGCCCTGGTTGGTTTCGCGCAAAATTACTTTGGCGGAAGCGAGGCTGGCCTGATCGGCCGAACCCGGCAGCGCCTACTCTTGCAGGAGACCGCGGCCTCGTTACGGCGCTGCGTTCAGGTAGTCGGGCAGGGCGAGGAGCTGGCGGCGGAAGAATTGCGCACGGCAGCCCATTCGCTGGGGCGGCTCTTGGGGCGCGTCGATGTCGAGGACATTCTGGACGCCATCTTCCGGGAGTTCTGTGTGGGTAAGTGAGCCTTCCCTACCATCGTGTTTCACGTGAAACAGTTCCATGGACCTGGGATGTTTCACGTGAAACAGCCCGGCCTCGAACATCCAAACAATTCTTTCTTCCGCGTTTTCCAACTCCGCGATAGAAGTCGCGGCATGATTTTCCGAGCAGACTCCTTCGACGTCATTGTTATTGGCGGTGGCCACGCCGGCTGTGAGGCCGCGAGCGCGGCTGCGCGGATGGGTGCGAAGACGGCCCTGGTGACCCATCGTTTTGCGACCATCGGGGCGATGTCCTGCAATCCAGCTATCGGCGGTCTCGGCAAGGGTCATCTGGTCCGCGAAGTCGATGCTCTCGATGGCCTGATGGGCCGGGTGGCGGATGCCGGCGGGATCCAGTTTCGGATGTTGAACCGCCGCAAGGGTCCGGCCGTCCGCGGACCGCGTGCCCAGGCAGATCGCAGGCTTTATGCTGCGGCCATGCAGACGGCGATCCGGGAGACCGCTAATCTCAGCGTGATCGAAGGTGAGGCGGACGAGCTGATCGTCTCGAACGACCGGGTCGCTGGAATCCGCTTGATCGAGGGAAGGCTACTTTCAGCGGGCGCGGTGGTCATAACGACTGGGACCTTTTTGCGCGGTCTCATCCATCTCGGAGAAAAGAACTGGCCGGCGGGCAGGGTCGGCGAGGCGCCTGCGATGGGGCTGTCGGCCTCGTTCGAGCGCGCCGGCTTTACGCTTGGACGGCTGAAGACCGGCACGCCGCCGCGGCTCGATGGCACGACCATCGCCTGGGCCGCCGTTGAAATGCAGCCCGGCGACGATCCGCCTGAGCCGTTCTCGGTTATGACCGATCGGATCACGATGCCGCAGATCCAGTGCGGGATCACTCGGACGACCCCGGCGACCCACGAGGTGATCCGGGCCAATGTGCATCGCTCGCCAATGTATTCCGGGCAGATCAAGAGCAGCGGCCCGCGCTATTGTCCCTCAATCGAGGACAAGATTGTTCGGTTCGGCGATCGCGATGGCCACCAGATCTTCCTGGAGCCGGAGGGGCTCGACGACTCCACCGTCTACCCCAACGGCATCTCGACCTCGCTGCCGGAGGAAGTCCAGCTCGCGATCCTCGGGACCATCCCGGGGCTCGAACGGGTGAAGATGGTTCGGCCGGGCTATGCCATCGAATACGATCACGTCGATCCGCGTGAGCTGGAGCCGACCCTACAGACCAAGCGCCTGCCAGGTCTTTTCCTGGCCGGGCAGATCAACGGCACGACCGGCTACGAAGAGGCCGCGGCCCAGGGAATCGTTGCCGGCTTGAACGCTGCATTGATGGCGGGTGACGCCGACCCGATCGTGCTCGATCGCGCTGACGGCTATCTCGGGGTGATGATCGACGACCTCGTGACCCGCGGGATCACCGAGCCATATCGGATGTTCACCTCGCGGGCCGAGTACCGCCTGACGCTCCGAGCCGACAACGCCGACCAGCGCCTGACCGACAAGGGCATTGCCTTGGGCTGCGTAGGACAGGCGCGATCGCAGCGGCATCGCGGCAAGATGGCAGCGTTGGATGCTGCCAAGGCTTTGGCCAAGTCGCTGACGATCACTCCGAACGAAGCTGCCAGGCATGGCCTTGCGCTCAACCGGGACGGCCATCGGCGCTCAGCGTTTGAGTTGCTTGCCTATCCGGAGATCGAGTGGACTGCCCTGCGCAGCATATGGCCGGAGCTCTCGGCCATCGATCCGTCGATCGCCGTGCATCTTGAGATCGACGCCAAATACGATGTCTATCTCAAGCGCCAGACCGCCGACGTCGATGCCTTTCGGCGCGACGAGGGTTTGGTCCTGACCGATATCGACTATGCCGATGTGCCCGGACTTTCCAACGAAGCGCGCGCCAAGCTTGTAGCGGCGCGGCCGCGGACAGTGGGGCAGGCGGGTCGGCTCGACGGTTTGACGCCCGCGGCGCTGGGCATTCTGGCGGCCTACCTGCGCCGAGAAGCGCGGCGGAAGAACGCGAAGGCGAGCGCTTGAGAATCTGTTTCACGTGAAACAAGAATGTAGGAATGGGTGGAGCGAAGCGATACCCATCCTCGGATGCTCCGGCGATCGGATGGTATCGCTTCGCTCCACCCTTCCTTACGATTGCTGCGTACAGCGAGACCAACATGGCGAAGGCCGCCGCTCTCAGTCTCTCTCAAATCCTGCCCTCCGATAAAGCCGCAGCCTTGGCCCTCACCCCCGTTTCACGTGAAACGGAGAAGCGGCTGAATCTCTATGTCGACCTCCTCATCGAATGGCAGACCAAAACGAATCTTGTGGCACCATCGACGCTTCCGAATCTGTGGACTCGCCACATCTCCGATTCGCTGCAACTCCTCGACCTGGCGCCGTCGGCGAAAATCTGGGTCGATCTCGGCAGCGGTGGAGGCTTCCCCGGCGTGGTGCTCGCTTGCGCATTGGCGGAGACGCCGGGCGCCAACGTCCATTTGGTCGAGCGCAACGCCAAAAAGGCAGCCTTTTTGCGCGAGGCGGTCCGCGTAACTTCTGCGGCCGCAACCGTGCATTTGGCGGGAATCGGGGATATTGTGGATAGAATCGGTAGCCACGTCGATTGCGTCACTGCGCGGGCGCTGGCTCCGTTACATCAGCTTGTCGGTTTCGCGGAACCGTTTGTGAGTAGTGGCGCGAAGGCGCTGTTTCTCAAGGGTCAAGATGTAGAGGCTGAATTGACCGAGGCCACCAAATATTGGAGTATTGAACCGCGACTCCATTCCAGCCGAACGGGCGGGCACGGCTGGATCGTCGAACTCGATCGGATCGAGCGGCGTAACCCCTCCGCGATCACACATGGCGATCGGGCATGACCGAATTAGATGAATTATATCAAGAGGATAGGGAACCAACTCCGCCGCCTCATCCACGCATCCTGTCGCTCGCCAACCAGAAGGGTGGCGTCGGCAAGACTACCACAGCGATCAATCTTGGCACCGCGCTCGCCGCGATTGGCGAGCGGGTGCTGATCGTCGATCTCGATCCGCAGGGCAACGCTTCGACAGGCCTTGGCATCGATCGCCGCAACCGCAGCTGCTCGACCTACGACGTGCTGATCGGTGAAGCGCCGCTGCGCGACGCGGTGGTTGCCACCGCGGTGCCGCGGCTGCACATCGCGTCCTCGACGATGGATCTGTCGGGCCTCGAGCTCGAACTCGGCACCACGCCTGGCCGCGCGTTCCGCCTGCGCGATGCGATCGCGGCGTTGAACAAGAACGCGGCGCCCGACACCGACTACACCTATGTGCTGATCGATTGTCCGCCGTCGCTCAATCTTCTCACCGTCAACGCGATGGCAGCATCGGACGCGATCCTGGTGCCATTGCAGTGCGAGTTTTTCGCGCTCGAAGGTCTGTCGCAATTGCTGCAGACGGTGGAGCAGGTGCGCTCGACACTCAATCCGAACCTGTCGATCCACGGCATCGTGCTGACGATGTTCGACTCGCGCAACAACCTGTCGAACCAGGTGGTCGCCGACGTCAGGCAGTTCATGGGCTCCAAGGTTTACGACACCATGATCCCGCGCAACGTCCGCATCTCCGAGGCGCCGTCCTACGGCAAGCCGGTGCTGGTCTACGATCTCAAATGCGTCGGCAGTGAAGCGTATCTGAAGCTTGCGACGGAAGTGATCCAGCGCGAGCGCGAGCTGCGGACGCATTAGAGGGAATGTAGGATGGGTTGAGCGCAGCGATACCCATCAAGGCGCGCGATGAAGGTGATGGGTTTCGCTTCGCTCTACCCATCCTACGCGCGCCGTCGCGAAAGCTGGTGGGCACGCTTCGCTTTGCCCACCCTACTGGCAATCGAATTCTGTAGTGGAGTAGCCAAGTGAATCCTAGGGAGTTGGCGGCGATGGCCGACGAAACGCGTTCGCGACTGGGTCGTGGTCTCGCAAGTCTGATCGGGGACGTCGGCGGCGAGGCCGCGCATGTCGAACGGCCGCGCAACCAGCGCAAGGTACCGATCGAATTTCTAAAACCAAATCCGCGCAACCCGCGCCGGACATTTTCCGATGCCGAACTGGGCGAGCTCGCCTCCTCCGTCAAGCAGCACGGCGTGATCCAGCCGATCGTGGTGCGGCCGGTGAAAGGCGCGCAGGACCGCTATGAGATCATCGCTGGCGAACGGCGCTGGCGGGCGGCGCAGCTCGCCAGCTTGCACGAGGTGCCGATCGTTCCCATCGATGTCAGCGACAGCGACGCACTCGAGATCATGATCATCGAGAACGTGCAGCGCGAAGACCTCAACGCGATGGAAGAGGCGCAAGGTTATCACGCGCTGGCCGACGAATTCAAACGAAGCCAGGAAGACATCGCCAAGGAAGTCGGCAAGAGCCGCAGCCACGTCGCCAACATGATGCGGCTGACAAAGCTGCCGGCGGAGGTGCAGGCCCTTATCGCGAGCGGCGAATTGTCCGCGGGACACGCCCGCGCGCTGATCAGCGTGCCCGATCCGCTGGCGGCCGCCAAGCGCATCGTCGCCGAAGGCCTCAACGTCCGTCAGACCGAGGCGCTTGCCCACGAAGAGGGCGTGCCGGAGCGCAAGCCGCAGAAGGCGCGCAGCGGCGGCGGCAAGACAAAGGATCCCGACACCATCGCGCTGGAGAAACGCGTCAGCGACGCGCTCGGCCTCAAAGTGACCGTCAACCACCGCGATCCCGGCGGCACAGTCCAGATCAGCTATCGCAACCTCGAACAACTCGACGAGGTGATGCGGCGGCTGGAGAAGGGGAATTGATCTAACGGGCTTCTCCAGGTCATTGCGAGCGGAGCGAAGCAATCCATTTCACGGCTTGTGGAGACGTGGATTGCTTCGTCGCTGTCACTCCTCGCAATGACGGTCGTAGCTACCAGCCTCAGCGAAACTCGGCGACGACCTTGATCTCGCCGACGATGGCTTCGTTGAAGGCCGTCATTTCATCGGCGGGAATCCAGTATTCCGAATGCGCGGAGCCGCCGGCTTTATGAACGTCATATTTTTCCAGAAAGTCCCGCTTGACCTCGAAGCGGGTGACATAGCCGGAACCGCTGGCGGGCACGTTCCAGTCGCGGGCAATCTTCACGGCGTATTCTTCCGACAGCACGGGATAAAAGATCGGCTGGTCCGGTAGCCGCGGCGGGAAGGCGCGCATTCCGCTTTTCCGGATCAATTCCAGCTCAACCGGTCCCACTGGGCGCCAAAGGGTCACGACGTCTCCCGCCTCGGCCGGCATCGCTACCCCCGCCGCTTCGCATTCGCCGCAATCGACAGCAGCGTGCGTAGCGCGATGGCTGACGCCAGCGAGGCCTGCTTGCGCATGTCGAGCGCGGCGGTTCCGAGCTGATCGATAATGGTCGCGAGCCGCGCCGCGCTGAAATTGCGCAGCGCGATTTCGACGGCGCCCTTTCGCGAAAAGTGCAGGCGCGGATAGCCGCCCTCGAGCAAGGTGGAGACGGGCGTTCCGTCAGCAACCGCAAGCGCCGATTTGTGCAGCCACGCGGCTTGACGCTGCGCGGCCGAGATGATCACGCCGGGATAGGTGCCGGCGACCATCGCCTTGGCGAATTCGCTTTCGACCAAATCCGGCTTACCGGCAAACGCGCCATCGATGATCGGATCGAGCTTTAGCTCGGACGCATCGGAGACGACGGTCATGACGTCGTCGAGCGCAATCTCGCCTTTACCATGGGCATAGAGCGCGAGCTTGCGGAGTTCGTTGCGCGAGGCCTGGCGGTCGCCGCCAAGCAGCGACATCAGCACGGCGCGGGCATCCGCGGCGATGCGCAAATTGGGAGTCCGTAGTTCCTCGTCGATCAATCGAGCAAGGTCGCGCTCGGTGTCGGGATAGCAGGCGATGGCGACTGCGCTCTTGGCGCGCTCGCAGGCCTTGCGCAGCGGCGACTCGGGCCGCAACTCGCCGGCTTCGATCACGATGCGGCAATCCTTGATCGGCGAATCAGCCAGCGTATCGACGCCGCTGGCAAAACTGCGCGAGCCGGTGCGCACACGAATGGCACGCCGGCCGCCGAACATCGGGATCGTCATCGCCTCGTCGACCAGCCGCGACGGCTCGGCCGCCAACTCGTCGCCGTCGAGCCGCACCAGCGAAAACGGATCATTGGGATCGTCGACCGCCGACGCGATCAGCGCGTCGGCGCGCTCGCGCACGAGACCGGCGTCGGGGCCGTACAGCAGGATGATAGGGCGGCCGGCATCAGGCCGGGCGAGAAAAGCGTCGATCTCTTTTCCGCGGAGCGCGACCACGACGGAACATCAGGTGCCGGCGTAGAAGTAGGACGCGAGCCTGGTCTGGATATTTTCCGCGATCTCGTTGGCGGCGCGGTCCTCGGCGTCGCGGAAGGCGCGGGCGCGGGCGAAGCGCTGCAACTGGCCGGGGACGTCATAGGACACGCGGGAGAACGTGGTGCCCGTCATGACCGACTTGTTGGTGGCGAGGTCGATGAGATTGTATTGCGCGTCGATGCCGTAGTTTTCGCTCGACGGCAGGGCGGTGGCCGGATCGAGAATCAACGAAGAGCGGGTGGTGTTGAACCGCAGCACCAGCCGATGGGTCGGCGGCATGCCGGTAGCGTTGCCGTAGAGCTTGAACGCCAGCGCGTTGCGGATCTCGACCTGAATTCGGGCTTCCCGCGAGGCGTTGTTCTTGTCGACCGGCGGGATTTCTACGCCCATCAGCTTTTCGCGCAAGCCGGGCCTGCCGTCGGTACGTTCGGCATACATCGGCTGGAAACAGCCGGCCGTGAGCGCCGCCAGAGCGGCGACGGCGATCAGCCGAACGGCGATCCGGGTCCTAGCCAACGACATTCACGATCCTCATGGGAACTACGATTACCTTGCGGACGGTCTTGCCGCCTAGGGCGAGTTTTACCGCATCGAGCGCCAAAACGGCAGCCTCAATTTCCGGATTTTGGGCGACCCGTGGCACGGTAACATCACCCCGCTTCTTGCCATTAACCTGGACCACCAGCGTCACAGTGTCTTCAATCAGCAGATCGCGTTCGATTTGCGGCCAGTTGGCCTCCGAAGTCAGCCCGGACTGCCCCAGAACCTGCCAGCACTCCTCGGCCAGATGCGGCATCATCGGGGAGAACAATTGAACCAGGATGATTGCCGCCTCCCGGACGGACCAAGCCAGATCCGGCGCCGGCTTCTCCTCACGGCCCAGCACCTCGGCCAGCGCATTGGTGAATTCACGGATATGAGCGAGGCAGACATTGAAATGCAGCCGTTCGATACCGGACGACACCTTGTCCAGCGCGCCATGGGCCGCCTTGCGCAAGCCAAGCGCATCCGCCCCGAACGAAGCCGGCCGCGCGGCCGGGGCCACCTTGGCGATTTCGGCGGATTCGTTGACCAGTCGCCAGAGCCGCTGCACGAAGCGTGAGGCACCCTGCACGCGCTCGTCGCTCCAGATCACGTCGCGATCGGGCGGGGAGTCCGACAGCATGAACCAGCGGGCGACGTCGGCGCCGTAGGTCGCGATGATATCGTCGGGGTCGACTGTGTTCTTTTTCGACTTCGACATCTTTTCGATCGCGCCGATCGTGACCTCTTCGCCGCTGTCGAGCAGCGTGGCACGGCGGCCATTGCCGCCGGTCTCGACCTTCACCTCGGCCGGCGTCACATAGGAGCCGTCGGCTTTTTGGTAGGTCTCGTGCACGACCATCCCTTGCGTGAACATGCCGGCGAACGGCTCGTCCATGCCGATGTGGCCGGTCGCCTTCATCGCGCGGGCGAAGAAGCGGCTATAGAGCAGATGCAGGATCGCGTGCTCGACGCCGCCGATATACTGGTCGACCGGCATCATCCGGTTGGCGACATCGGGCGTGGTCGGCGCCTTCTCGTTCCAGGGATCGGTGAAGCGCGCAAAATACCAGGACGAATCCACGAAGGTGTCCATGGTGTCGGTTTCGCGCTGGGCCTTGCCGCCGCATTTGGGGCAGGTGACGTGCTTCCAGGTCGGATGATGGTCGAGCGCGTTGCCCGGTCTGTCGAAGGTCGCATCCTCAGGCAGCGTCACCGGTAGCTGATCGTCCGGCACCGGCACCACGTCACATTTCGGGCAATGGATCACCGGGATCGGGCAGCCCCAGTAGCGCTGCCGCGAAATGCCCCAGTCGCGCAGTCGGAAATTCACCTTGCGCTCGCCGACCGGCGCATTGCCGCGAACTTCTGCTTCCAGCCGCTTCGCCACCTCTTCCTTCGCCTGCTCGATGGTCATCCCATCGAGGAAGCGAGAATTGATCATGCGGCCCTCGCCGTCATAGGCGGTATCGCTGACAACAAAGGTTTTTGGGTCCTGGCCTTCGGGACAGACCACCGGTGTGTTGCCGAGCCCGTATTTGTTGACGAAATCGAGGTCGCGCTGGTCATGCGCCGGGCAGCCGAAGATCGCGCCCGTGCCGTATTCCATCAGCACGAAGTTGGCGACGTAAACCGGCAGCTTCCAGGTCGGATCGAACGGATGGACCGCGCGGATGCCGGTGTCAAAACCCTGCTTCTCGGCGGTATCGATGATTTCCTGCGCGGTGCCGATCCGTTTGACCTCGGCAATGAATTCCGCAAGCTTCGGGTTCTTCGCAGCCGCAGCCTGCGCCAGCGGATGGTCCGCTGCAATCGCCATGAATTTCGCGCCGAACAGCGTGTCATGTCGCGTGGTGAAGACTTTCAGCTCGGATTCGCCCGTCGGCGTTGTGGCCGGATCGAGCGCGAAACGCACCAGCATGCCTTCGCTGCGGCCGATCCAGTTGCGCTGCATCAGCCGGACCTTGTCCGGCCAGCGATCCAGCCCATCCAGCGCGTCCAGCAGTTCCTGCGAGTACTTCGTGATCTTGAAGACCCACTGGTTCATTTCGCGCTGCTCGACGACGGCGCCGGAGCGCCAGCCGCGGCCGTCGATCACCTGCTCGTTGGCGAGCACGGTCATGTCGACCGGATCCCAGTTGATCTTGCGCTTCTCGCGCTCGGCCAGTCCTGCGCGCAAGAAGTCCAGAAACATCTTCTGCTGATGCTTGTAATAGGCGGGATCGCAGGTTGCGAATTCGCGCGACCAGTCGAGCGACAGCCCGATCGACCGCAACTGCTTCTTCATCGCGGCGATATTGTCGTAGGTCCAGGCCTTGGGCGCGACCTTGCGCTCGATCGCGGCATTCTCGGCCGGCAGCCCGAAGGCGTCCCAGCCCATCGGGTGCAGCACGTTGAAACCCTTGGCGCGCATGAACCGCGCCAGCACGTCGCCCAACGTGTAGTTCCGGACATGCCCGATATGGATGCGCCCGGACGGGTAGGGGAACATCTCGAGCACGTAGTATTTCGGCCGCGGATCGTCGTTTTTCGAGGCGAAGATCGCCTTTTCGTCCCACTGGCGTTGCCAGCGCGGCTCGGAATCACGGGCGTTGTAACGTTCGGAGGTCATGGAATCGCAGGCTTTTTGTGGATTCGGGTCCCGTCCAGAGGACGGCGGACTAGGCCACAAAAGCGGCTGTGGGGTCAACGGGTTGGGACAGTGGGATGGGCGTTTTAGCCGATGGCGTGGAGCGTCCGCTCACCCGGCCATCGCGATTCCCGCCTCGTCCACCAGCTTGGCAAAGCCGTGTTCGACCACGGTATTTCGCCCGCGGTGTTTGGCAGCGTAGAGGGCAGCATCCGCCGCCTCGATCAGCTCGCCGGGGGTTTGGGCGTCGTTCGGGAGCGTTGCGGCGACGCCGACGCTGACGGTGACGGTGCAGTAGCTCGAGGTGATATGCGGCAGCGCGAGACCTTGAACGGTGGCGCGCACAGATTCACCGATCTCCAGCGCTTTTTGCAGGCCGGTGTTCGGCAGCAGCAGGCAGAACTCCTCGCCGCCATAGCGGCCGGCAAAGCCCAGATTATCGGCGGCGATGCCGGCCAGCGCTTCGCCGATCCGGGTGAGGCAGGCGTCGCCTTCCGGGTGGCCGTAGGTGTCGTTGTAGAGCTTGAAGTGATCGACATCGATCATCAGCAGCGACAGCTCGCTATGATACTGCTGCACCTTCATCCATTCGAAATCGAGCCGGCTCTGGAAACCGCGCCGGTTGGCGAGGCCGGAGAGCATGTCGATCGAGGCCATCACGGTGAGCCGGTCGTTGGTGGCAACGAGCTCGCGTTCGCGCTGGCTGAGTTGCGCCGCCATCGCGTTGAAGGCGCGGGCCAGTGGCATGAATTCCGACGGCAGGCGGCTGTGCGAGACGCGGGCCGACCAGTCGCCTTCGCCGAATCGCCTGGCCATGCCGGTCATGACTTCGATCGGGTTGATGATGAGCTTTTCCGCGCCGATCAGCGCGCCGAGCAGCACGAACAGGCAGACTAGTCCGAGTTGCAGATAGGCGGTGCGGATATCGCGGTTGATCTCCGCCGTGATTTTGGCCTCGTCGATGCTGACGATCAGGCGGGACTGCGTGCCGGGAATGCGCGCGAAACTGATCGCGCGTTGCGACCCGTCGGCCGCGGTGAAGGAAAGCGAACCCATCGGGGTGTCGGAAACGAGTGCCTTGTGAGCGATGGCCGTCAGTAGCGGCACGTTGTTGAGCGGCTTGCCAATCATGCTGGCCTCATCGGCCGGCGCGGCCAGCACGACGCCGGCGCCGTCGACCAGCAGCGCCGAAATGCCCGGCCGTCCGCCGAGCTTGGCCATGATCTTCGACATCCAGTCGAGATTGATGCCGGCGACCGCCACGGCGTCTTCTTCCGGATTAATTGCGGCTACCGGATAGGCCGCCATCAGGATCGGTCTATTGCTTACCCTGGCGAACAGATAATCGCTGAAAACGAAGTCGCGGGTCTGTTGTGCCTTTCGGAAATACTCACGGTCGCCGATGTTGAGGCCGACCAGCATGTTCAGTGTCGAGCACTGCACCACGCCTTCCTTACTGACGATCATGATGCTGCGGATCCAGGGCAGGTTGGTCGGCAGGCTGGCGCGCAAGATTTCGCAACTGCGCCCGATGCCGCTGGATGCGCGGATATAGGCGGCCGATTTCAGCATGGTTTCGACCGAGGAGACGACCTCGCGCTGGGTCTCCGCAGTGTGCAGCGTGATGTTGGCGTATTCCGCCGAAGCCATCGCGATCTGCTTGGTGCGCGCGTCTTCGAGCGAACGGACCCGTTCCAGCATCAAGGGCGCCACCAACATCACGGCGAGCAGCGCAAGCCGCGCCCGGATTCCCAGAAGCTTCTTGAGTTTGACCCGATTGCGCTTGAAAGTAACGCCAGACATTCTGCCCCCTACACGGCAAGGTAGTGTGAAGGGTTCAAAAAGCCTTTCCCGAACTTGGTAAAATTAGAGGAAATGCCGTAAAATTCTCGGCCGAAATCAGGACATGACGCGACAGAGATGCCGACATCGCTAACCAAGTCTTTACCAAATGGTCTTGCGCAGGTGGAGCAAGAGATCGCGCGCGCCTGCAAGGAGGCGCGGCGTGAGCGCGCATCGGTGACGCTGATCGCTGTGTCGAAGACGTTCAACGCCACGGCCATTTCGCCTGTCCTCGAGGCCGGGCAGCGCGTGTTTGGCGAAAACCGCGTGCAGGAGGCCAAAGCGAAATGGCCGGCGCTGGTGTCGGCCTATCCCGGAACTGCGGTGCACCTGATCGGGCCGCTGCAATCCAACAAGGCGAAGGAGGCCGTCGCGCTGTTCGATGCGATCCACTCGGTCGATCGACCCAGCATCTGCGAAGCGCTCGCCAAGGAAATCAATTCACAGAACAAACGTCCGGAATTGTTCGTTCAGATCAACACCGGCGAGGAACCGCAGAAGGCCGGCATCGCGCCCGGCGAGGCAGATGCCTTTATCGCGAGCTGCCGCGACAAATACGGTCTGGTCATCTCCGGTTTGATGTGCATTCCGCCGGTCAATGAGGCGCCGGCGCCGCATTTTGCGTTGACGGCCAAGATCGCCGCGCGCAACGGGCTGAAAAATCTGTCGATGGGCATGAGCGCCGATTTTGCAGTCGCGATCCAGATGGGTGCGACGCATGTGCGCATCGGCTCGGCAATTTTTGGCGCGCGATAAAAGCCTGTGCCGTCGTCCCTGCGTTCGCAGGGACGACATCGAGTGCGGATGAGGCCTACTCGAACCCAACTGACACCTTACCGAGCGCGCCGAAATCGACAGCGCAAAAATCGCCTGACTGAATTGGCAGCGGTGGGTAACAGGTGCCAGTGGTGACGATGCGCCCAGCCTTCAGCGTCACGCCAAGCTGGCGCAGTTCGTTGGCGAGCCAGGTCAGCGCAATGCGCGGATCGCCCAATACGTTCTTGCCGTGGCCAACGAATTGCTGACCGCGCATCGTGATGACCGGCCGTTCCTCGACGAGATCGCGCGTGCGCCAGTCTGCGCTTGCCGCCGGGCCGATGACAAACAGATGCGCACAGGCATTGTCGGCGATGAGTTGGGCTTCGCCAGCGCTGACGAAATCCGCAAACCGCGAATCCGGAATTTCGATGGCCGGATGCAGCGTATCGACCGCATCGAGGACCTGCTGCGTCGTATAGGGCGTGGAGCGCGCCGGCAGATCCACGCCCATGCGAAAGGCGAATTCGGGTTCGGCGACGCGCATTTCGTTGCCTGCCATCGAAGCCGTTCCGCCGTCGCGGATGACGGTTTCAGCCAGAATGCGCCCAGCCATCGGGCCGTCGACGTTGATGTGCTTTTGTCCAGCCTCGCTGGTGGCCGCGATCTTCCAGCCGAACAAGCTATCGGACGAGTATTTTTCGATTCCCGCCTGGATCGCGTAGGCCTCAATGCGATCGCGCGGCCGCAGCGATTCGTCGAGGCCGGAAAATTTGGTGCCGGCGCGCCAGTGGTCGTGCAGGATCTTTGACGCGGCCGTTATTGCGTTCCGGTCGAGCATTGTTTTGTTTCCCTATCAGCCGATCATGATTTTGGTCTGCGGTCCCATGCGCCGCAGCAGCCGCAGCATGGCGGACTTTGTCATCGAGACGCATCCCGCCGTGGGCGAGAAATCGGTTCGCGCCAGATGCAGGAACACGGCGCTGCCACGGCCGGCAATTCGCGGCGCGCTGTTGTGATCGATTTCGACGATGAAGTCGTAGAGGTGATCCTCGCGCGTCAGCCTGTCACCAGCCTGGTCCCGAACCAGGCGGATTGGCTGGTTATAACGGCGATCCTGCGGGTCCTCGCACCAGGCATCTTCGGGCCGGATCGGCCGGACCGGCAGATAGGTCCGCGGCCTGGGATGGCGATCAGCGCGCCACCACAATTGCAGCGGATGATAGGTGCCTCGCGGCGTGCCGCCATCGCCCTCCCGTTTGTTGGCGAGGATGCCGCCGCGGCCAAGTGCCACCGGCACGGTCCAACCGTCCGCCGACAGCCAGCCTCGGCAGGGGTCGCCGGCTGCCCTATGGACCCGGATTGCCGTCAACGGCCGATCACGCGCGGATGTCCTATAAGTGATTGAAATGGCGTTACTTTCCATGCCAGTGCCCGAATCCTGGGGTTGCTTGCCCTGCCTGAGTTCCTCTATTTGGCGGCATTACAGGACATTCATCCAAACGCGCCTCAAATTTGGGATAGACTACGGTTCAGCTTGTGAAATTGTAACAATCTCCTACCTCAATGCGAATCAGTGCCTGATAACCCGGCTTGCTTGTGAAGTTTGCCCGCGAATCAGGTTGTTATCGACCAAGACCCGGCTTGAGACGCTCTCGCTTGTGTCCGCCGCCTGCCTCAAGAGGATCGTATCCTATGCCCAATGCCCGCAAGATCCTGATCGTGGATGACGACACCGATCTGCGCGATACGTTGGTGGAGCAATTGTCGCTGCATGAGGAATTCGAAGCCTCCGCAGTCGATACCGGCGCCAAGGGCGCCAGCGCCGCCAAAGCCAATTCCCCCGATCTGGTGCTGATGGATGTCGGCTTGCCCGATACGGATGGAAGGGAGGTCGTGCGCAGCCTTCGTAAGGGCGGCTTCAAGGCGCCAATTATCATGCTGACTGGCCACGACACCGACTCCGACACCATTTTGGGGCTCGAATCGGGTGCCAACGACTACGTCGCCAAGCCGTTCAGGTTTGCCGTCCTGCTCGCCCGTATCAGGGCGCAGCTCCGCCAGCACGAGGCCAGCGAGGACGCAGTATTCTCCGTCGGCCCCTACAGTTTCCGGCCCGGCTCCAAGATGCTGACCGCCGCCAATGCCAGAAAGGTACGGCTGACAGAGAAGGAAACCGCGATCCTACGCTTTCTGTATCGCGCCGGTCAGTTGCCGGTGTCGCGCGAGACGCTGCTGCAGGAAGTCTGGGGTTACAATTCGGGCGTTACCACGCACACGCTGGAAACCCACATCTACCGTCTCAGGCAGAAGATCGAGAAAGATGCGGCCAACCCGGAAATCCTGGTGACGGAAGCCGGTGGTTACAAACTGGTGCCGTGATACGATTCGCAACCACGATTCGTAATTTTCGCGCATCCCGGTCAACGGTCCATGTCGATCGACGATGATGTAGCCCTGCTTGAACGGGTCCCGACATTACGCCTGTTGGGAACGGCGGCGCTGCGCATGCTGGCGATCGGCTCGGAGCAGCGCGATTTCTCTCCCGGCGATTATCTGTTCAATGCGGGCGACGACGCGGATGCGGGCTATATCGTTCAGCGCGGTTCGTTCCGCGTCGAGGACGGCGGCGCTGAAGTCGTTGCGGGCCCCGGCGCCCTGATCGGCGAGTTGGCGCTGATCGTGGCCATGAAGCGACCGTCCAGCGCGGTCGCGCTTGATCATTCCTCGGTTATCCGGGTGTCACGCAGCCTGTTTCAGCGCGTGCTCGAAAGTGACCCCGCCGCGGCGCGCCGCCTGCGCGATGAACTCGCCACCCGGACCAGTCAGCTCGCCAGCGATATTCTGATGGCGGGCGCGAAACTGAGTATTTGAGCCGCGTCGTCCCTGAGTTCGCAGGGGCGACCTACACCTCCAGCGTCACCGTGACAGGCACGTGGTCCGATGGGCGCTCCCAGCCGCGCGCATCGCGGGTAATCCTGAAATCGCTGACGGCGTCCTTCAGCGCGCGCGAGACCCAGATGTGGTCGAGCCGACGGCCACGGTCGCCCACCGTCCAGTCGGCGGCGCGGTAGCTCCACCACGTATAGACCTTTTCCGAAAGCGGGATCCGCTCGCGCGCGACGTCGAACCATTCGCCATGGGCCTGCGCCGCCAGGAGCTTTTCGCATTCGATCGGTGTGTGCGAGACGACCTTCAGAAGCTGCTTGTGCGACCACACGTCGTTTTCATGTGGTGCAACGTTGAGGTCGCCGACCAGGATATGCCGGTCGTCACCACGCGGATGCAGCGGTTCGCAGGCCTTCATCTCGTCGAGAAATTTCAGCTTGTGATCAAACTTCGGATTGAGCGCGGGATCGGGAATGTCGCCGCCGGCCGGAACGTAGAAATTGTGCAGCACCAGTGGCTTTGCAAGCTGGGCCTTCTCGCCGAAAGCCACCGAAATATGCCGCGAATCGATCTTTTCGCAGAAGGTTCTGATATCGGTGGTGTCGAAGGGCAGTTTCGAGACGATGGCGACGCCGTGATAGCCCTTCTGCCCGTTCAGCGCGACATGCTCATAACCGAGACGCTTGAACCGCTTCAGCGGAAAAGCATCGTCGATACATTTGGTTTCCTGCAGGCACAGCACATCCGGTCGCGCCGATTTGAGGAATTTGGCGACGATATCGATGCGCAGGCGCACCGAGTTGATATTCCACGTTGTCAGGGAAAAACGCATGGGAGCCGTGTCTTACCACGGTTCCTGGCGCGCATTTCCTCCTCTCCACAGAAAGAATGGGGAAAGCGCGTCGCTCAGTTCGCGGGAGTGAAGTAGTTGGTGAAGTCGATTTTGAACAGGCCGGGGTCGACCTTCTTGGACGAGTCCAGATTGTAGACCGCAACCGTGGTGTCGTAACCCTGCGGGTCGGTCACCGTCCATTGCTTGAGCTGGCCGTCCTTGACGCCAACCATCAGCATCAATCGGCTGGTGCCGATCAGGGCCTGCTTCTCCTCGATGGTGACGCTGATGTAGACGTCATCGGCGGTGACGCTGACGACATTGGTGTCCTTCAACAGATCGATCCTGTCCGACAGCAGGAAACGCAGCGGCGTTTGCGACAGCGGATAGATGTCCTGGGTGGCGAGCTTGCGGTCGCGTACGGCCAGCGATGAACCATCAGCGATAATCGCGATCGGACTCGGGTCATCATATTCGAAACGTACCTTGCCCGGCTTCTGGATGTAGAAATCGCCCTTGGTCCTGCTGCCGTCAGGGCCGACTTGCACGAAATTTCCGACCAGCGTCTGCAACGACGATAGATATGAACTCACCCGCGCAGCCTGCGCCTTCTGGTTGGCATCGAAGGTTGCAAAAACATTGGCCGGGACATTGCGGCGCGGGTCCGGAAGCACCGGATTCGGCGGCGCCTGGGTGGCGCCGGTGGTCATCGGCGTTTTTTCCTGCGCGCTCATCTGCATGCCGCCGTCGCGGGCCTTGGGCGCGGGCTTCGGAACCGGCACGGTCTGCGAGAGAGCCGATGTCGCGAAGCCAGCGATGGATGTGGCGATCAAAAGGGCCAGTCCGGAGCGCAGCCCGCGATGGGTGGGTTGTTGTGTCATCAGATATTTCGGATCTCTATTCGACGAGGCATCCCGCTATCGGCCAGTTTATCGCGCTTCGACCAAAGGAGATATCGTTTTTCCGTGAAAATCGTTGCGCCGAATCCAGGTTCGGCGCTTTAGAATCCGCCCTCTTCCTCCTCAACCAGAATTTCGCGCTTGCCGGCGTGATTCGCCTGCCCAACGATGCCTTCCTGTTCCATCCGTTCCATCAGCGAAGCGGCGCGGTTGTAGCCGATTTGCAGCCGGCGCTGAATATAGGACGTCGAGGCCTTGCGGTCGCGCTTGACGATCGCAACCGCCTGCGCGAACAGGTCGCCACCACCATCGCCGCCCATGCCGGTGGAATCGAATACCGCGCCGTCTTCTTCGCTCGGTTCCTCCGCAGTGACCGCTTCCAGATATTCGGGCGCCCCTTGCGTCTTGAGGTGACGCACCACTTTCTCGACTTCTTCGTCTGAAGCGAATGGTCCGTGCACGCGGCTGATGCGACCGCCGCCGGCCATATAGAGCATGTCGCCCTGGCCGAGCAGTTGCTCGGCGCCCATCTCGCCGAGAATAGTGCGGCTGTCGATTTTCGACGTGACCTGGAATGCGATGCGGGTCGGGAAGTTCGCCTTGATGGTGCCCGTGATGACGTCGACCGACGGACGCTGCGTTGCGAGAATGACGTGCAGGCCGGCGGCGCGCGCCATCTGCGCCAGGCGCTGCACCGCGCCTTCGATGTCCTTGCCGGCCACCATCATCAGGTCGGCCATTTCGTCGACGATGATGACGATATAGGGCAGCGGCTCGAGCTCGAGCTTTTCTTCCTCGTAGATCGCCTTCCCGGTTTCCTTGTCGAAGCCGGTGTGCACCGTGCGCGTCAGCTCCTCGCCCTTGGCCTTGGCTTCGACGAGGCGCTGGTTATAGCCGTCGATGTTGCGCACACCGAGCTTGGCCATTTTCTTGTAGCGCTCCTCCATCTCGCGCACGGCCCATTTCAGCGCCACCACCGCCTTCTTCGGATCGGTCACGACCGGCGTCAGCAAATGCGGGATGCCATCATAGACGGAGAGCTCGAGCATCTTCGGATCGACCATGATCAGGCGGCACTGATCCGGCCTCAGGCGATAGACCAGGCTGAGGATCATGGTGTTGATCGCGACGGATTTACCGGAGCCGGTGGTGCCGGCGATCAGCATATGCGGCGTACGCGCCAGATCGATGATGATGGATTCGCCGCCGATATTTTTTCCGAGGCAGAGCGGCAACTTCACCGTCGACTCGTTGCTGTCCTTTGTGGTCAGCAATTCACGCAGGTAAACTTTTTCACGATGCGCATTCGGCAGCTCGATGCCGATGGCATTGCGGCCGGCAACCACGGCGACGCGCGCCGAAAGCGCACTCATCGAGCGGGCGATGTCGTCGGCAAGGCCGATTACGCGCGAGGATTTGATGCCGGGCGCCGGTTCGAGTTCGTATAGCGTCACGACCGGGCCGGGATTGGCCTTGACGATCTCGCCTCGGACGCCGAAATCGCCGAGCACGCCTTCCAGCGCGCGCGAATTGGCCTCCAGTTCGGCCTTGCTGAGCGGCTGCCGGTCCGACGCCTTCGGCGCCGTCAGCATCGAGACTGAAGGGAGTTCGAACTTGTCAGATTTTCGCGCCGCTGCACGCGGTGCAGGCTTCTTGCGCGGAGCGCGGGCGGCCGGGACTTCCTCGTCCTCTTCTTCCTCTTCTTCCTCGTCCTCGAACTCCTCTTGCTGCGGGGCCAATGCCGGTGCGCCTCGGCCGCCGAGGCTCGGTTCCTGACGTTCGAACGAGGACTTGCGGGGCGGCGGCGAACTCGACACCAACGATCGGTAGGCCACGCCCATCAGCCATCCGAGCCGAGCCTTTGCGCTCATCAGGGCATGGTACACCCAACCGAGCGATACCGAACTGCGATCCTCTTGTTCAACGAAGGGCGCGTCATCGTCCTCGATCGGCGTCAGCTCTTCCTCTTTCGGGCGCGAGCCCCAACCGCTGGCAAACAGAAAGGTCGCAGCCATCGCCGCGAACAGGATGATGCCGAGCACGAGGCGATAGGTGAAGCCAACCGGGCCAAACACGACGGCGGGCGCACGCACCAGCGCGTCGCCGACGACGCCACCAAGGCCGGTCGGCAGCGCCCATGCGCCGCCATGCGGCCAGCAGCTCGCAAAGCCTGCCGCGATCACCGTGGATAGAATCCAGCACCCAAGACGCAGCGCTTCGCGGTCGAAGGCGCGATGGGTCAGCATGCGCCAACCCCACACCGCGACGGGGAGGATCAGCATGATCGCGCCGAGGCCGAGAATCTGCATCAACAGATCGGCGCCGATTGCGCCGGGGTAGCCGAGAACATTGCGGATCGGGCGCGACGTCGCGTGGCTCAGGCTTGGATCCTGCACCGACCACGTCATCAGCGCCGCCGCCGCCACGCCGGACAGCGCGATCAGGCTGAGGCCGGCGAGCTCGCGCAGCCGCCGCGCTAGGGCCTCGCGGATCGAGACCGGCAGATGACCGACCAGGGGAATGACACGTTCGATCGCTGGCATGCTCATGGGGCCCTGCGATTAATCCAGAATTTCGACCAGCCGGTGCAATGCCTCGGCCGTTGATTCACTATCTGAAACCAGCGCGAGACGGATGTAGCCGGCGCCGGGATTGAAGCCGTCGGGCTGCAGACGCGACAGATAGCTGCCGGGGATCACACGGACGCCCGCATCCCGATAGAGCTTCACCGTCGCCGCCTCGTCGCCGCCGCGTTCGGATACGTCGAGCCAGACGCAGAATCCGCCGGCGGGCCGCACATAGCCGTAGCGGCTGCCCAGGATCTGGTCGGCAAGATCGAACTTGATGCGATAAAGCCTGCGGTTTTCTTCGACATGGGTCTCGTCGCTATAGGCGGCGACTGCGACGTGCTGCAGCGGCACCGGCACCTGCGGCGCCGCGACATTGCGAAACTCGTGAAAGGCAGCGAGGAACTTGCCGTCCCCGGCGGCAAAGCCGACGCGCATGCCGGGTAGATTGGAGCGCTTCGACAGCGACTGGAACGCAACGACGTTCGTGAAATCGGGCCCGGCGCATTCGAGCGCGCTGCCCGGCGGCTGCCTGGTGTAGATTTCCGAATAGCACTCGTCGCTCAGGATCATGAAGCCGTAGCGGTCGGCGAGGGCCTTCAGCCGCGTGAAGTAATCGCGCGAGGCGACGGCGCCTTGCGGATTGGCGGGCGAGGCAATGAACATCGCAACGGTTCGGGCCAGCGTCGCCTCGTCGAGCGTATCGAGATCCGGCAGGAATCCGTTGGCGAGCGTGGTCGGCAGGTAGATCAGTTCGCAACCAGCGGCCCGGGCGCCTGCGCCATAGGCCGGATAGAACGGGTTGGGCATCAGGATCGCGGGCCGGCCCTTGCGCGGGCCAACATGGCGGGCGGCGGTGATCGCCGCGGAAAACAGCCCCTCCCGGCTGCCGTTCAGCACCAGGATTTCGCTCTCGGGGTCGATCGGGCGGGGGAGCTGGAACCGGATCGAAAGCCAGTTGGCGGCGGCGCGTCGGAAAGGCTCGATGCCCTTGGCCAATGGATAGCGGCCGAATTCGGCAATGTGTTTCGCCAGCACCGGCCCGACGAAGCTAGGCACCGGGTGCTGCGGTTCGCCCAATGACAGCGTGATCAATGGCTTGGCCGGCTGGTAGGGCGCCAGCAGCTCGGTCGTGCGCAGGAACGGCGAGCGTTCGGCCTGACCGGCAGGGGCACTGCCGGCGCCCTGCGCCACGCCGGAAGAGGCGATCATTGCCATGTCTGAAACGCCAGCACTTTCAAAAGCGGTCAAAGGACTTAAGCGAGCCCCGGAAACCCATCAAACCACCATAGATACGGCGAGGTTAAGACGCGATTAACCATCGGCTGGTCTGGACAATTTGCAGGGTATTACCATATTTTGAGCGGGTATTACTTCCGGGAGTTCTGCCATGGCGACGACAGTTACGAGCAAGGGCCAAGTGACAATTCCCAAGCCTGTTCGTGAACATCTGGGGATCGTTCCGGGAAGCAAGGTCGAGTTCCGATGCGCTGCGGATGGTACCATCGTGATCGAAAAAGCCGATACAAGCGAGCCTAGTCGTTTTGCCAAGCTGGTTGGTATCGTCGGCCCGGGTCTTTCCACGGATGAGATCATGGCGATCACGCGCGGGGACTAGCGCGTGACGCTGGTCGATTCCAACGTCCTTCTGGATGTCTTTATCCAGACTCCGGGCTGGTGGGAGTGGTCGCTTGCTCGTCTGGAGGACGCCGCCCGCCAAGGGCCACTGCTGATCAATGACGTGATTTTTGCTGAAACGTCCATACGTTTTCCAGTGATCGAAGATTTCGAAGCAGCCTTGTCGCAGGCGGGCATCACCGTCGCGCCGATACCGAGAATGGCGCTGTTTCTCGCAGGTAAGGCTTCTGTTCAGTATCGCAACGCGGGCGGCGCCCGCAGCAGCGTGCTTCCGGATTTTTTTATTGGCGCTCATGCGGCGGTCGAACAGCTTCCGCTTTTGACACGCGATACGCGCCGCTATCGAACTTACTTTCCGACAGTGACGTTGATCGCACCGAACGGCGAGACAGGCGCGTAGCCGGAGGCCTACCGCGGCGCAGCCGCTCAAAGCTCAAGGCGCGCACAAAAAGAAAGGGGCTCCAGCTTGCGCTGGAGCCCCTCAACGGTCAGGGCATTGCCGGGTATGTGCCCGAACCGGAGTTCTGGATGCGACCCTTTGGGAGATCGCACCCCGGGAGAACTTACATGTTGTAGGCGCGCTCGGTGTGCTCGGTGACGTCGAGGCCTTCACGCTCGGTCTCGACGTTGACACGCAGCCCGACGATCACGTCGACGACCTTGAACAGGATCGCCGAGCCGATGCCCGACCATACCAGCGTGGTGCAGACGCCCCAGAGCTGCGAGGTCATCTGCGCGACGAAGTCGTAGTCCGCGATCTTGCCCGCGACGTAATCCATGACGCCAGTGCCTCCGAGCGCCGGGTTGACCAGAATGCCGGTGCCGATCGCGCCGACGATGCCGCCGACGCAGTGGACGCCGAACACGTCGAGCGAGTCGTCATAGCCGAGCGAATTCTTCACCACGGTGCAGAAGAACAGGCAGACGACGCCGACCACGAGACCGAGCACGATCGCTCCCATCGGACCGGCGAAGCCGGCCGCGGGCGTGACTGCGACAAGGCCTGCCACTGCGCCCGACAACGCGCCGAGCACCGAGGGGTGGCCCTTGACGATCCACTCCGCGAACATCCAGGCCATCGCCGCCGCTGCGGTAGCAACGAAGGAGTTGGTCATGGCGAGCGCGGCGCCGCCGGAGGCTTCGAGGTTTGATCCGGCGTTGAAGCCGAACCAGCCGACCCAAAGCAGCGAAGCGCCGATCATGCTCATGGTGAGGGAATGCGGAGCCATCAGCTCCTTGCCGTAGCCGACGCGCTTGCCGATCAGGAGCGCACCGACCAGACCGGCGATGCCGGCGTTGATGTGCACCACTGTGCCGCCCGCGAAGTCGATAGCGCCCTTCTTGAAGATCCAGCCGGCGTCGGCATTGATCTCGTCGAGCTTGGCCTGCGCCGCGGTTTTCGCCGCACCGTCAGTCGCCGCGGCAAGAGCCTTGGCCGCATCCGTGATCAAGTCCGGTCCTGGCCAATACCAAACCATATGCGCGATCGGGAGATAGATCAGCGTGACCCAGAGCGGGACGAACAGGGCGACCGCCGCGAATTTCATGCGTTCGGCGAAGGCGCCGACGATGAGGGCGGGGGTGATCGCCGCAAATGTCATCTGGAAGCAGATGTAGATGAGCTCGCTGATGTTGGCGTCGACACTGAAGGTCGCCGCTTTCGAATCCGTCGTCACGCCCATCAGGAAGGCCTTGGAGAAGCCGCCGATGAAGTCGGAACCGCCGGTGAAGGCGAGGCTGTAGCCGTAGAGCGCCCAGAGCAGGACGACGATGCAGACGGTATAGAAAACCTGCATCAGCACCGAGAGCATGTTCTTGGCACGGACGAGACCGCCATAGAACAGCGCCAGGCCCGGGATGGTCATCAACAGCACCAGCACCGTCGACGTCAGCATCCAGGCGTTGTCGCCCTTGTTGACGGTCGGCTCGGCGTAGGCAGCGGTCGCGGCGAGCAGGCCGACTGCGAGGGCCGCCAGTCCCGCGCTATAGGGACGTTTAAACGTCATTTGATTTTACTCCTGAGTGGTAAGGTTTGTGCGCGAAATCAGAGGGCCGCGGCATCTGCCTCGCCGGTGCGGATGCGTACCGCATGGTCGAGGTTGATGACGAAGATCTTGCCGTCGCCGATCTGTCCGGTCTTGGCAGCCGATGTGATGGCATCGATGGTCTTGTCGACCTGGTCGGAGGCGATCGCGACCTCGATCTTGATCTTGGGCAAGAAGCTCACGGCGTATTCAGCGCCACGATAGATTTCTGTATGGCCCTTCTGGCGGCCATAGCCTTTGACTTCCGTCACCGTGAGACCGTGAACGCCAATGGCGGTCAGGGCGTCCCGGACTTCTTCGAGTTTGAATGGCTTGATGATCGCCATAACAATTTTCATGGGTCTTGGTCCCCGCTTGGGCCCGGGTCAGGCGGACCGGGCGTTCTCGACTGAGGTTCACCACGCGGAGGTGTTCACTACGCGGGCACAGCCGGGACCCTTAGAATCAAATGCCGTGCCAGATCGGGATCGTTCCCTAACAGACTATGAATCTGGACCTTTTCGCCCTTTGCGAGAATTGCATCTTCCTGCGCCATTCCGCCGCGCCCAAAGCGTAGTCAGTCCTGCCCAAAACGTGGGCAGGGCCTGACGGCCGACGCAATCGTGCTCAGCAGCAGGGCACGAAAACGGTAATACGGTGGGTGGCCTATTGCAGGGCTTCGCCGTGCTGCGAGATGTCGAGGCCTTCCAGCTCCTGCTGCAACGAGACCCACAGCGGCGCGAACACGCCCACCAGCTTGAGCAGGATAAAGGTAATGCCGCCAGACCAGACGAGGGTAACCGCGACGCCATAGAGCTGGGTCAGTACCTGCTGCGCATTGCCCTCGATCAGGCCGGCGGTGCCCCCGATCGCGTTCACCGCGAAGACGCCGGCGAGCAACGTGCCGGTCAATCCCCCGATGCCGTGAACGCCGAACACGTCGAGCGAGTCGTCATATTTGAAGCGCTGCTTGAGCCAGGTGCAGGCCCAGAAGCAGAGCGTTCCCGCGACGGCGCCGATCAAGACGCCATGCCACGGCGCAACGAATCCGGAGGCTGGCGTGATTGTGCCGAGGCCCGCAACCGCGCCCGAGATCATGCCGAGTACCGACGGTTTGCGCCGTGTCGCCCATTCGATCGCGGCCCAGGCCAACGCGCCGGCGCAGGCGGCCAGATGCGTCGCGGTGATCGCCATGACCGCGCGCGAGTTCGCGGCCAGCGCAGATCCGCCGTTGAAGCCGAACCAGCCGACCCACAACAATCCGGTGCCGATCACGGCGAGCGAGAGGTCGAACGGCGCGAGGTTCTCGCTGCCATAGCCGTGACGCCGGCCCATCACCATCGCAGCTACCAGTCCGCCGACGCCGGCGGAAAGATGCACGACGAGACCGCCGGCGAAATCCAGCACGCCCATGGTGGCAAGGAAGCCGCCGCCCCACACCCAATGCGCAAGCGGCACATAGACGAACATGAACCAGCCGACGGAGAACAGGAGATAGGCCGAGAACCGCATCCGGTCGGCCACCGCGCCCGCCACCAGCGCCACCGTGATGATCGCAAACGTCATCTGGTACAGCACAAAAAGCGCTTCCGGAATCGTCTTCGCCGCCGGATTGACGCTCTCCATCGTCATGCCGATCAAAAACCAGCGATCGAGCGTGCCGATCCAGGCGCCATCACCGACAAAAGCCAGCGAATAGCCGAACGCCACCCAGAGAATCGAGATGATCGCGACGGCGGCGAGGCTTTGCGCCATGGTCGCCAGCACGTTCTTCTTCCGCACCATGCCAGAATAGAACAGTGCGAGGCCCGGTATCGTCATCATCAGCACCAGCGCGGTGGCGACGATCATCCACGCGGTGTCGGCGGCACTGATGGTGGACGCCTCGGCCTGCGCCGGCGTGATGAGCGCGAAGTTCGCCGCAAGAGTAATGAGCGCAGCATTGCCTGCTGCACGATACGATGGTGCCCCCATAAAAATCCCCCGGCCTGTTGTCGTTTCGTTGCCGCTTCTTGGCTTCGCGTGTTCAGCGTCGTTGCCGCCGCGCCTTGAATTCCGTGATGTCTCAGAGCGCGTCGCTATCGGTCTCGCCGGTGCGGATTCTCAGCGCATGGTCGATCGGCGTGACGAAGATCTTGCCGTCACCGATCTGCCCGGTACGCGCGTTCGCGGTAATGACCTCGACTGCCTTGTCCGCAACGTCGGAGGCGACCGCGATTTCGATTCGGAGCTTGGGCAGGAAGTTCACGACATATTCGGCGCCCCGATAGATTTCGGTGTGGCCCTTCTGGCGGCCGTAACCCTTGACCTCCGTCACCGTCATGCCGTGGACGCCGATGGCGGTCAGCGCCTGGCGTACCTCGTCAAGCTTGAAGGGTTTGATGATCGCGACGACGAGCTTCATGGTCAGGCCTTCATTTCTCTGGGGTATTTTTGAGCATGCGACAGGCTGGGTGCCCCGACGGCGGACCGCCGAGGTAAATCTGGCATCTTTCTGGGCAAATGGCACAAAAAAGTTGCAGGTAGAAGGGGAAAACATTTCGAGCTGGTGACATCGATCACTGTACAGGCACCTGTAACGTCCGCCAAAATGCGGTTTCACCCCCAGCCGCCCGCCGGCTACATCCATTTTCCACGGCTCAAGGAAATAAAATGTCGAACCGATCGTGGTTTTATGCAGCCAACGGCCAGCAACAGGGCCCTTATCCGGAGGCCCAGCTTCGCGATCTCATCACCCGCGGCATGGTCGGGGCGGATACGCTGGTCTGGACCGAGGGAATGTCGGGCTGGCAGCGGGCAGGAGAAATTCCGGGGATGATTCCCGGCGGATCAGGTCCGCCCGCCTTCACGCAACCCGGTGCTCCACCTACGGCTGCAGGCGGAGGTTACGGCGGCGGTGCGCTGTCGATCGATGTCGGGCTGTGGGAGCTCCTCGGGCGCAGCCTTGTGTTCGTCATCGGCATGGTGCTCGTGATTCCGGCACCCTGGGTTGCGACCTGGTTCTATCGCTGGATCTTTTCCCGGCTCTACGTGCCGGGCCGGCCGAACCTTGCTTTCACCGGCCAGCCCCTCGACATCTGGTACGTCCTCATCGCCATGGGCATTCTAACCTATGTAGGCTCGGCCGATCTCTATTACCTGCAATACCTCTCGATCCCGCTTCAGGCCGTGCTGGCCTGGATGGTCATCCGCTGGATCGCTTCTAACTTGAGCTCAAACGATCAGCCGCTTCCGATCGCCTTCAACGGCAGCGCGTTGGGTTATGTCGGCTGGCATGTGCTGTTGTATGTGTCCTTCATTACCATCGTCGGCTGGGCCTGGGTGGTCACGGCCTGGATGCGCTGGATCTGCCGCAACATCGACGGTACGCAGCGCGAGGTGATCTTCACCGCGTCCGGACTGGAAGTGCTGTGGCGAACCATCGTGTTCGTGATCGCCTGCATCTTCATCATTCCGATCCCGTGGATGCTGGCCTGGTACGCACGCTGGTACGCGTCGCAATTCGCGTTGGCCGAGCGCGGAACGCTGGCGAAAGCGTAAGAGGTCGCGCTGCCGTTGGCGTGGAATTTGTAGGTGGGCAAAGGCGCGATTGCGCCGTGCCCACCATCCATTCTCACGCACATTTCGCGATGGTGGGCACGCGGAGCCTGTCATCGGGCGCGCATTCGCGACCCGTTGGCTTTGCCCACCCTACAAGGTGTGACTCACTTGCGCTGGCGGACCGAGCCTTCCTGGGCGACTGACGCCACCAGTGTGCCGTCAGGCTTGAAGATCAGGCCGCGGGTCAATCCGCGGCCGTCCTGCGCGCTCGGCGAATCCTGCGCGTAGAGCAGCCATTCGTCGGCGCGGAACGGCCGGTGAAACCACATCGCGTGGTCGAGGCTCGCCGGCATCATGCGCTTGTCAAACAGCGTGCGGCCGTAGCGCGCCATCACCGCGTCAAGCAGCGAGAAATCCGACGCATAGGCCAGCGCGCACATGTGCAGCGCCGGATCGTCGGGCAGCTTGGCCGCGGTGCGGATCCAGACGTGGATGCGCCCGTCCTCGATCTTCTGGCCGAAATAGCGGCCGAGCTCGACCGGGCGCAGTTCGATCGGCCGGTCTGATTCGTAATAGCGGCGGATGAATTCAGGCATCTCGCGGAACATCGGCTGTTTTGCCACTTCCTCCGCAGTGAGTTTCTCCGGCGGCGGCACGTCCGGCATCTTGTCCTGATGGTCGAAGGCGCCTTCCTCCTCGGCATGAAAAGAAACCATGATGGAGAAGATCGCATTACCGTGCTGGATCGCGGTGACACGCCTTGTCGAATAGCTCTTGCCGTCGCGCAGCCGTTCGACCTCGTAGATGATCGGAATCTGCGGATCGCCGGGCAGGATGAAATAGCAATGGATCGAATGCGGCAGGCGGCCTTCGACAGTGCGGCATGCCGCGACCATGGCCTGCCCGATCACTTGTCCGCCGAACACCCGCTGCCAGCTCGTCTTCGGGCTGTTGCCGCGGAACAGGTTCACCTCGAGCGGCTCCAGATCGAGGATGGAAATCAGGTCAATCAGGCCTTTGGACATGGTGGTGCTTTCGGTTCGTGGAGGCGCCGTCATTCCGGGGCGCCTCGAAGAGGCGAACCCGGAATCTCGTGCCAAACTTCTGGACTCCGGGTTCGCGCTAAGCGCGCGCCCCGGAATGACGTCTGGTTAAGGACCTTGTTTCTCAGCCCTGTTTCGCCCAGCTATTATCGGGTAGCAAGTCTGGTCTGAGGGCGTAACCGGGTACGGATCGCATGGCGACACAGCGAAGTATTGTCATCTGCGGCGGCGCCTTTGCCGGGCTGGCGCTGGCGCTGGCGCTCCGCCAGGGCCTTGGCGCCGAGATTCCCGTTGTCATCGCCGATCCCGCGCTCGGGGTGCGGCCGAGCCGCGACCCACGCGCGACTGCCATTGTGGCGGCCTGTAGGCGGCTTTTCGAGACGCTCGGCGTCTGGAATCAGGTGTCGGATTCGCAAGCCATCCTCGACATGGTCGTTACCGATTCCAGGTTGGATGACGCGACACGCCCGGTATTCCTGACATTTGCGGGAGATGTCGAACCCGGCGAGCCGTTTGCCCACATGGTCGAGAATCGCCGCCTGATCGACGCGCTGGTGGAGCGTGCCGAAGCCGAAGGCATCGATCTCCGGCCGACCGCCGTTTCGACCTACGATTCACGTTCCGATGGCGTCACCGTGACGCTCGCCGACGGCGGTGTCATCGAGGCAAGCCTGCTGGTCGCCGCGGATGGCGCGCGCTCGAGACTGCGCGAGCGCGCCGGCATTGCCACCCATGGCTGGGACTACGATCAATCCGGCATCGTCGTCACCGTCGGGCATGAGCGGGATCATCACGGCCGCGCCGAAGAGCATTTTCTCCCGGCGGGTCCGTTCGCGATCCTGCCGCTGAGTGGACAACGCTCGTCGCTGGTGTGGACCGAGAACCGGACCGAGGCCGCACGCATCACTGCGCTCGGCGAGGCCGAATTCCACGATGAGCTCGAGAAGCGTTTCGGGCTGCACCTCGGCGAGATCGAGGCGCTCGACAAGCCGCGCGCGTTTCCGCTCGGCTATTTTGTTGCGCGCTCATTCATCGCCGAGCGGCTGGCGCTGGTCGGCGACGCCGCGCATGTGATTCATCCGATCGCGGGGCAGGGCCTCAATATGGGCCTGAAGGACGTCGCGGCGCTGGCCGAGGTCGTGGTCGACGCGGCCCGGCTCGGCATAGATCCCGGGCAGGCCGATGTGCTCGACCGCTACCAGCGCTGGCGGCGGTTCGACACCATGGCCATGGGCGTTGCGACCAACTCGCTGAATTTTCTGTTCTCGAACGAATCGACGCTGCTGCGTACCGTGCGGGATATCGGGCTCGGCCTCGTCGATCGCGCGCCTCCGCTGAAGAACTTGTTCATCCGCCAGGCGGCGGGATTGTCGGGCGAGGTGCCGCGGCTGTTGAAGGGCGAGGCGCTCTAGGGCGAATGGCGAATAGGGAGTGGCGAATGGAGGTTCTTGCTATTCGCTACTCGCCACTCGCTACTTCCCTCACTCGATCTTCCGTGCCTCTTCCGGCAGCATGATCGGGATGCCGTCGCGGATCGGATAGGCGAGCTTGGCGGAACGCGAAATCAATTCCTGCCGGTTCGAATCGAATTCGAGCGGACCCTTGGTCACGGGACAGACCAGGATCTCCAGCAACTTTCGATCGACGGTGCCGTCGAGGCGTTCGGGTGGGGCTGTCATTTGCTCTCTCCAGATATGCGTAGCCCCTTAGCATATCAAATCGCGGGGTGTCATGACGCTGACATCCGTACCAATTCGTCGACCACGGCCTCTTGTCGTGCCTTCGGCAATGGCTGATCCGACAGCGCAAAGCCGAGAAATGCCCAATACAGGATTTGCGCCCGGGCGCGGGCCACATCCGCCGACAATCCGGATTGCGTCAGAAGACCTTCGACGTAGCCGAGCCGGCGCCGGTCGATCGCCTGCACGGCGGCGCGGGCGGCGGGATCGACGCTCGCCCAGGTGCGGACCGCCCGTTCCAGCATCAGCCGTTCGCCGAACACGCGGCGCAGCAGCAGCGCGAGCGGGTTCTCGTCCTTCGAGGCCGCCTCGACATTGGCGATGATCTGCTCGGCCGCGACCTCATGCCAGCGCGCGAGGATGGCGGCATGGAACGCGCCGATATCGGCGAAATGCCAGTAGAAGCTGCCGCGCGACACTCCCATCGCCTTGGCCAAAGGCTCCGCCTTCAGCGCGGTGAAGCCACGGGTTGCCAACGTCTTCAGACCCTGATCGACCCAGTCCGTTGCCGATAGTTGATTGCTCATGCTGGGTTCCGCGATCTTGTCACCATACACCACTGTATTGACAGGCGCCAGAACGCAGCGCATAGCCATACACTAGTGTATGGAGGCGTTATCGATGCGCGATCTCATTTTGCAATGCGCCGGCGTCGCCGGCATAGCGGTGGCCCTGATCCATGGCGTGCTCGGGGAAACCAAGGTGTTCGCCAGGGCGACCATTCAGCCCGAAAACCTGCGCACCCTCATCCGCCTGGTATGGCAGGCGGGTACGGTGGCCTGGATCGGCGGCGGCGTGCTGCTGATTGCCGCGCCCTCGTTTGGATCGGAGAGCGCGCGGCACTGGATCGTCGCAACGATCGTCGCGGTCTACGCCTTTGCCGCCGCCGCCAATGCGTGGTGGTCGCGCGGTCGCGGCTTCGGCTGGAAAGCCCTTGGCGCCGTCGTCGTGCTCGCGGTGGCGGGGTATTAATTAGCTAGAGGCTTACTGCAGTCCGGTGTCGCCGCTGGTGCGCTTCTTGGCGAGGTCCATTTCGGTCACCGCAATCAGGATCTCGGCGCGGGTTTTCAGGTCCGGCGCCTCCAGCATCGCCTGTTTCTCCGCCGGACCATACGGCGACATCATCGCGAGCGCATTGACCAGCGCCTCGTTCGGCGCGCTCTCGATACCTTCCCAATCCACCTTCAGATTGTTGGCTTTTAGAAAATCGTTCAGCACGTCGAGCAACGCCGTGCGGTCGACTTCCTCCTCGCCTTTGCGCGCGACGAAATCGTCGGCATAGGGGAAGAAGTCCACCTTGCATTGCCGGTACGTAGTCAGTGCTGAGATTTCCTCGACCACTTTGAAGCGCGCGACCCCGGTCAATTCGAGGATGTAGCGGCCGTCGCCGGATTCGGCGAGCTGGGTGATGCGGCCGACGCAGCCGACCTGGAACAGCACCGGCCTTGTCTCGTCCCTGGAGTGGGAAATGTCCGGCTGGATCATCCCGATCAGCCGGTGGCCGTCGCGCAGCGCGTCGTCCACCATCGCCAGATAGCGCGGCTCGAAAATATTGAGCGGCATCTGGCCGCGCGGCAGCAACAGCGCGCCCGGCAACGGAAATACCGGAATGACTTCGGGAAGCTCGCCGGGTCCGCGGTATTCGGCATTGATCGGCATCTGCAGTCCCGGTCAGTTCGTTGGTTTGGTGGATACTCTCTTCACAAAACCATGTCCCGCGCGGAATACGCCCTACGAGAATAGGATCGTCGACAGCCGCTTGCGCCCCTCGACGGTTGCCTCGTCGGTGCCGCCCCACGCCTCGAAGAACTGCACGAGCTGCTTGCGCGCCCCATCGTCGTTCCACTTCCGATCGCGCTTGACGATTTCCAGCAATTGGTTGGTCGCCTCCGCGCGCTTGCCGAGTGCATTGAGCGCCGTCGCCAAGTCGAATCGCGCCTGATGGTCGAGCGGGTTTGCGGCGACCTTTTGTTCGAGCTCGGTCACCGGGCCGACTGACTGCGCCTGCTCGGCAAGGTCGATCGAGGCCTGCACCGCCTTGACGGCGGCATCGTTGCGCTTCGATTCCGGTACCATCGCTAGCGTCTGCTTGGCTTGTTCGACGGCACCCGTGGTCACGTAGCACTTCGCCAGTCCCGCCAGTGCGGCGATATTGGTGGCATCGAAACCGAGTATCTCGGCATAAATCTGTGCTGCAGCGGCCGGATCACCTTCCGCCAGCACGGCCTCAGCCTCTTTCAGGATCTCCGCAATGTTCGGCTCACCCGGCGCCGTCACGCCCTTGGTGAGCTTGTCGATGAAGGCGTTGACCTGGCTCTCCGGCACCGCGCCCATGAAACCGTCGGCGGGTTGGCCGCCGACGAACGCGATCACCGCCGGGATCGACTGAATGCCCATCTGGCCCGGAATGGCCGGATGCTCGTCGATATTCATCTTGACCAGTTTGACCTTACCCTTGGCGGCCCGAACCGCCTTTTCCAGCATCGGCGTGAGCTGACGGCAGGGGCCGCACCAGGGCGCCCAGAAGTCGATCAGCACCGGCTGGCGCTTCGATTCCTCGATGACATCCTTCACGAAGGTCTGGGTAGTCGTCTCCTTGATCAGATCGGGTACTGCCTGCGGTGCCGGGCCGCCGCCCTGCTCAACTATCGTCACGGTATCCTCGCCTGATGTCTCGAGAAGGAACGCAGAATATCGGCTGCGGGTCGGGCTGCTTCTAGCACGGTCCGGAACCAAGTTCTCGTTCGCTAGATGGCGGCTTGGCCGCAAAAATCAATCGGTCCGGGCTCAGAGGGGCCCCGGGGCCAGCGCTCGCGAATCGGGCTATCGCTCTGGCGGCTAATTCTGGGTTCCCGGCGATGGCACGAGGCCCGATAAATTCCATTTTGCTGTTGTTTCGGACCGATTCGAGCCTATTTAGTCAAAGAAATCGGATTATCCGGAAAAGCTTCGGACCGTGCGCGGACTGTTGCATTCGCAGCCCGCATTTGGCATAGGTCTGCCGTTGACGGCGAGCGATCGCCGCCATCTCGGATGCGGGTGTAGCTCAGTGGTAGAGCACGACCTTGCCAAGGTCGGGGTCGAGGGTTCGAGCCCCTTCGCCCGCTCCAGATTTCTAAAATCGGCAAACACTGGATCCAACGACAGGCCGCCATTTGGCGGCCTTTCGTTTGCCGCCGGCAACGGGTGCGCCTCCGGCGGCGGGCATCCTTACTCCTGACGGGTCGCTCACCTCGGGATGCGATAGACCCAGATCCGGGCCTTTCCCGAATTCACGCCGCGAAACAGACCCGGAAAGACGCCGCTGACCGGCTGGTTCAGATAGACGAACAACTGCCCGTCGCGGGTCGCTCTGAATTTCTCTTCGAGACGGTCGTTCGCTGGCTCGCCATCGATGAAGTTCTCCTCATTGCCGGTCTCGCCGTAGCGGAGGATAACGTGGCCAAAGGGCCGGTCGAGCGTTCGCTTGAGCGGGTAAGCTGCCGCCAGCAAAGCGAATCGGCCCAGTGGAACGGTCGGATCGGTTACACCGTTCTTCTTCCAGTTGGGCAGGAACGCGCGGAGCGGCATTCCACCCGGGTCCGATGGCGCGCCGAGAAACGACCAGTCGCCATTCTTTTCCAGAATGAACTGATAATGTCCGCGCCTCTCGAGCATGACGCCCACGGGTGTGCAAAGGTCGGCGGTGTCGAATGCGGCCAAGCTGACCCCTCGGCACGCTGCCGACGTGCAGGTGCCAGGGAAGCTGCCGTCGGGCGCGCGCTTGCACAGCTTCATATCATCGGGGTCGCACACCTCCAGCGTGATTGGCTTTTCCGCTGGCTGGCAGAAGTGGCCAAGGCTGTCGCGAATGTTGAAGAGATAGTGGCTGGCGAAAGCGACGCCGCCGACCAGGAAGAAAACCGCAAAGAATGCAGGCGCGGCCTTGAGTTTGATGTTGGTGAGCAATCGCCGGTAGGCGTCCTTCAGTCTGAAGCGTGCGATAGTCCTGTCGGGGAGCAACATGGTGACCAGGACGGCAAAGGCGAAGAACTGGAAATAGGGGTGGGTGATCCGGTCGATGAAGGTCTGCGGCGAGGCAGACAGCTTTGGCAAGCCGTAGCCGGGCCAGCCCGGTAGCGGATAGAGGGCGATAAAGAGCAGGCCAGCCAGCACTACCATTTGCGATGTGCTCAGGCCGAGCCTTGCTTTGGATTCGCTCCTGTGCAAGTCGACCTTTGCAAGGCTCACCCGCCACGCGCGGCGCATCTGATCGGTGATCCGGTCCTTAAGGCTGGCGCTCAACCATAGCAGCAGCGCGACAAGACTGGCGCAAAGCACAAACCAAAGCGGCTCCCTCGCATAGGCGTTGATCCAGCGTGAGGCCGCGCCCGGCAAGGCGAGCCCGACCATCCGAATGAGGTCGGAAAGCGGCCGCAGGGGCGTGGTGAATTCGGCGGCCGCCGGCGCGGTGGATGTAAGCGGATAGGTCAGCAAATAGAGCGACGCAATGACGGTCAGGAAATAGATGATGCGTCGCCGCCAGATCGAGCTTCCGACGACGTGCTCCTGGGTGAGCTCGCGCCGACGGGCGGAGGCCAGGCTCTCATATTTCGGTCTGCCCGGCGGGACGGTCAGCTTGTCCGGGGTGACGATCCTCTCGTCGTAGGTCAATATTTCATAGACCGGTGGCAGCGCGACCGGCGCATAAAGATGCGCATCGACGGAGATCCGGTCGAATACGCTTTCGTGGATCTTCGGCACTGCGATCTTCACGCAATCGCGCTTGTCGTCGGAGAATTTCGTATCCGACAGCGCGGCCACGCTCCGTGGCCCGTAGCGGTAGTAACCTCCGAGCCCGTTGCGGGAATCGTAGATGCGGCCGTCTTTGTCCTGGGTCGACCGCACCCGCGTAAATGCGTCGGGATCGGCTCCCGGCGCGGCCTTCAAGGTAAGGCCGCGGCTGCGCGCCTCTGACAACATCCAGGTCAGCGACACATGGGCGAGCGAGTCGTCCGGATATCCGCCGCCGACATTGGAATGCACGCCGGCGAACCAGACCTGCGTGATCCGTTCCGAACTGGTCTTCCGGGTACCGGTGACAACGGTCTCCGGACTCTCGTCCCACAGCAGCGGATGAAACGTGGTGCGCTCATCGTCGAGCGAGAGCGCATGGCAGGCCTTGCGCACCAGTGGATGAAGCTGCCGGTCCGGCAGTTCGAGCGGCCAGAGATAGCGGCTGACGCCGCGAGTCATTTCGTCGATGGGCAGACCGTAAGCGGCGACGGTATCCCAAAGGCCGAGGAAGGCGATGTGATCGACCGGGCGCTCGTTCTTGTCGTGCTTGGCTGATACGAACAGGTTGCGCAGCTTTCGAAAAGCCCATTCGATTTGAAACCGCGACTTGAACGTCTCTGCCCGGTGCGCGCGGTAGGCCGCGGCGACCTTTCGATCGAGTTCTTCTTCGGTCTGGTACTTCACCAGGCCCTGTTCGCAGATCAGACCGTTCACCACGCGGATGGTGAAGGCCCCCCGGCTGAACCCGAATGCAAAGATGTCGTCGCTCTGCCAGGGACCGTATCTCTCCTCGCGACCCTCGGCCTTCGCCGCGGCAGCCTCGAGCGCCAGATAGTCCAGATGCGAGCGATAGTTGCGGCAGGCAAACTTGTAGATGTCGAGCACGTTCCGCTTCAGGCCGAAGCCGAAGGCGCCGCCCAGGATCGCAAACGGTTTGAAGGACGAGGTGCCGACCCCGTCGTCGTAGAACGCAATCTGTTGCGAACTCGTCAGATCCAGCGATTCAAACACACGCCAGACATTCGTCCGCCAGACCTTGCCGGCGGAATTGCCGGTGCCGTCCGAGAGCAGAATGATCCGCTTGTTGGCCATACGGACGCTCGCTCAAACCCGGGCGAGGGGAGACAGACATTGAAGGATATGCCGAATAGTTTTCTCAGGGTTTGATCCGCTCCTGTATGAAATGGACCACAATTGCGTTGTTCGTTTATCAATTGGGTGACAGCGCAAGCGGTCCGCTTGATGTGGAGCGCCGCCCACTCGTGCGCCTTGCGCGTATTAGCTCGACGCGGATATTGCGATGCAGCGGGCGCAAGAGCGGATTGCAGGAGCGTATTGAACGCGCGGCTTGGCAATCCGTCTCACAATTTGTCTTGGTCGTACTGAGGCGCGCGGCGCGCGCTTCTCTGCCGCAACTGATGTGCTACCATTTTCCGGTCTGCCACACTTCACCAGACCAAATTCGTCTCTCGAAGTCCAAAATAATAACAGGCGCGGCCCATCCGGCTGCATAAGGGAGTGACGTGATGAAAGCCGCTTTCAATCGATCTATTCTTGCGCTCGCAGCCATTCTCGTTGTCGCGGGGGCCAGCCAGGCTCCCGCGCAACAGAAGGCCCTGAAGAAATACGAGTCCGGCACCAAGGACTTCTGGAATAATCCTCCGCCGGACTGGTTCCTCGGTGATGAGACCGAACAACAAAAGGGCCTTGCTCCGCCGTCAGGGCCGCCGACCGGCGCCTCGGACGCAGAACTGGCGGCGCTGATGAAGAAGATCAAGCTGCCCGACGGCTTCAAGATCGAAGTCTACGCGTCTAACGTATTGTCCGCGCGGCAGATGGCGTGGGGCGACAAGGGCACGCTGTTCGTCGGCTCGTTCGACCTCGGCAATGTCTATGCGATCAAGGACAATGGCGGCAAGAAGGAGGTCAAGACCATTCTCAAGGGCCTCAAGATGCCGACCGGGCTCGCCTTTCTCGATGGCGCGCTCTACGTCATCGCAGTTGACAAGCTGATCAAATACGAAAACGCTGAGGCCAATCTCGACAACCTCGGCGCCGGCAAGGTGGTGTATGACGACATGCCGTCCTACATCGCCCATGGTTGGAAATACATCACCGTCGACAAGGATGGCTGGTTCTACCTGCCGTTCGGGCCTCCCTTCAACATCGGCATTCCGCCGACCAGCGTTTCGCAAATACGCCGCGTCGATCCCAAGACCGGCAATGCCGAAATCTGGGCGCTCGGCGTCCGCAACAGCGTCGGCGGCGACATCGATCCACGCAGCGGGCGATACTGGTTTACCGAGAACGCCCGCGACTGGGTCAGTGACGACATGCCGAGCGACAAGCTGAACATGATCTCCAGGATCGGAGAGCATTTCGGTTATCCCTATTGCCACCAGGGCGACATGCCGGACCCGAAATTCGCGATGGGCCACAAGTGTTCGGAATTCACGCCGCCCGTCGTCAATCTGGGCGCGCACGTAGCGCCGCTCGGCATGAAGTTCTATACCGGCGATCAATTCCCGGCCGAGTACAAGAACAACATCCTGATCGCCGAACATGGCTCCTGGAACAGGCATAAGTACCAGGGCGCCCGAATCAAGCGCGTCATCGTCGATGCCGACGGCAAGAACGCCAAATCCGAGATATTTGCCTCTGGCTGGCTCGAAGGCGACCAGGGCTATCTCGGCCGGCCGAACGATATCCTGCTGGACAAGGACGGCTCGATCCTCGTGGCCGACGACTGGGCCGGCGCGATCTACCGCATCAGCTACACCAAGAAGTAGGACTTGAGCAGGCAGAGGCTGCGGTTTGCCTGGGGAACGGGAGGCCGCAGCCTTTGCTGTTTGATGCACAGGGCGGAGAGTAGTTGAAATGCGAAGTGCATTGATGGGGTTGCTGGCGCTCGTTATTTGCGTGCCGCTCGCCCGCGCCGCCGATATCGCGGCCGGTAAGGCGAAAGCCGAGCTGTGCGTCGGTTGTCATGGCGAGGGCGGCATTTCGCAGATCGAGAACATTCCTTCGCTAGCGGCACAGCCTGATCAATTCACCCAGTGGCAGCTCGTGTTCTTTCGTGCCGGCACCCGCAAGAACGAGCAGATGCAGCCGATCGTCGAACAGCTCAATAATGAGGATATTCGCAATCTCGGGGCCTACTATGCTTCGCTCGAACCGCCGAAGGCATCAAAGCCTGACGACAATCCTGATTTGTCGAAGAAGGGCGAGCAGGCGGCCGCTGGCCGGCGCTGCGCATCATGTCACACCGATAGCTACGCCGGCACTAAGGGGGTCGCCCGCGTCGCCGGCCAGCGCGAGGAATACCTGGTCAAGGCGCTGCGCGAGTACAAATCGGGAGTGCGATCCGGCGGCGCGATGGCTGCGATGACGGACATCGCCTATTCCCTCAGCGAGGAAGAGATCGAGGCGCTCGCGCATTATCTCGCGCATCTCTGACGTCGTCCCTGCGAATGCAGGGACGACCGAGATAAAGTCGGACGACTACGCTGAGCGCTGCTTCTCATACGCTTTCAGATGCGTATAGGCGATGCGCAGCTTCGGCACTGGAATCTTCGCCGCGTCGGCGCGTGCGACGAGATCGCCGATCACATGGTCGGCTTCCACTGGCAGCCCCGCCTTGATATCGCGGAACATCGAGGCGGTCATCGGCGAGCCCTCGGTGGTCAACAAGCCGCTGGTACGCTGGAAGAATGGTCCCGTCGGCTCGTAGCCCGAGGCCTTTGCAATCGCGCTGCATTCATCGAGCATGCCGAGCAGAAAATCCTTGCCGCCGGCCACCGCCAGGATGCTGCCGACTGAGGTGCGCATCAGGCAGGTCGAGGCTGCGAGCGAAGCAAGGAAAACCCACTTCTCCCACATGTCCTGCATGATGTGTTCGCTGGCCGCGGCGCCGAACTTGCCGCTGTCGAACACTTTTGCAATCGCACGCACCCGCTCTGACATCGAGCCGTCGCGCTCGCCAATATTGAGCGATTGCATCGGCGCGAGCTGGACCACCTCGCGGGCCTCGTTGAGCGTCACCGCGATCGCGCAGAGACCGCCGAGCACGCGGTCGGCCCCGAATTTCTTGTCCAGCACGTTGAGGTGCAGCATGCCGTTGAGCAGCGGGATGATTGCGGTTTGCGGCCCGACCGCAGGAGCAAAAGATTTGATCGCATCCTCCAGGTCAAACGCCTTGCAGCTCAATAGCACGACGTCGAACGTCTCGGTGAGCTTGTCGGCCACCACCGTCGGCGGGTTTGCGAGCGTCACGTCGCCGGCGGGGCTCCTGATGACGAGACCTGTGCTTGCGAGTTCGGATGCGCGCTTCGGCCGGACCAGGAACGTCACGTCGTTTCCTGCCTGAAGCAGCCTGCCGCCGAAATAGCCGCCGATGGCGCCGGCCCCGACCACGAGAATACGCATGGATCAACTTTCCTTATTGTCGATTTTGGAACGGGCGAATGGCGAGTAGGAAGATGCCGGCTGCAATCTACTCCCAACTATTCGCTATTCGCTACTCACCATTCGCTTGCCTACCATGTGGTCTGGTCTGGGCGGCTACTTCCCCGAAATCATTTCCTCGACTTCGCGAAGTTGCTCCTTGCCGAAGAACATTTCCGTGCCCACGAAGAACGTCGGCGAGCCGAACGCGCCACGGTCGACCGCGTTTTGTGTATTCTCGATCAACCTGGCCTTTACATCCGCATCCTGCGATCGCGCCAGCAGCTTGGCAGGATCCAGGCCGGACGAGGTCAGCGCCTTGGCAGCGACTTCGGGATCATCCATTTTCTTTGGCTCGACCCACATGTGGTGGAAGGCAGCATCGACATATTTCTCGAACACGCCCTCGAACTGGGCTGCCACCGCCGCGCGCATCAAGTTCAGCGTGTTGACCGGGAAGAACGGGTTCCAGACGTAGGGCTTGACCCCAAAGCGCTTCACGAAGCGTTCGGTTTCCAGCGCAAGGAATTCGCGCTTGTTCTTGATGCCGGCGAGCGTTTCGGCGGGCGACTTGTTGTTGGTGGCCTTGAAGATGCCGCCGAGCAGGATCGGCACATATTCGAACTTGACGCCGGTACGCTTTTCGATCGCGGGAATCGCTTCATGGCTGAGGAAGGCGTTGGGGCTGCCGAAATCGAACAGGAATTGCGGATTTGAACTCACGGCAGTCTCCTTATGTTTTGGCGCATTGTGATCGCGCCTATGGCTCGGCGCGATCGCTGAAGGCGAGCTTGACGACGTGGTCGCGGATATCGTCGGGCCAGCCGGCGACGAGAGCGACGAAGCGCCGCCGGTCATCGGCGAACAACGCCCGCGAGGCTTCCTCGAAGCCGGCGAGATTGCCGGCCATCACGGACATGAAGCGATAGGCGGCTTCCCTTGCCGCGCGGGCGCGATCCGCGTCGCCATTGGAGCGACGCGCCTCATCGACGAGCTTGCGCAACGCCACCGACGCGCCGCCGGGCTGCGCCCCGAGCCATTCCCAATGGCGCGGCAACAGCGTCACCTCGCGCGCGACCACGCCGAGCTTGGGCCGCCCCCGTCCGCGCGGCTCAGTCGCCGCAGCAGCCTCGTCGGCCTCGACTTCCGGAGGTGAGGCCGGTTGCGGCAGGCGGGCAATAACATCGCCCTCGGTCCCGCGTAGGTCGAGATCGATCGGTTGGCCAGTCGCGTCGTTGAATATGATGATCGGCAGCACGGCAGGCCTGCGGGAAGCCTGCATGACCGCCAGCGCGACCTCGGCGAGCGGACCGGCCGCCAGGCGTTGCGGGCCGATGAAGGCTGTGAACTGGGGGCGAGACGTGTCGGCCATTGTAGATACTCTGGATTTTCGTGTGCTATATTTACCCGGATAAATTTTGGATGTCAATATCCTCCGGGTAAAATATAGCCTGGCTCAAGGCCGTCTCGACTTTCCATCCCCCGGCTGGCACCAACGCCACGCCAACTCCAGGGGGACGCCATGCTGACTGTTCATCATCTCAACAATTCACGCTCCCAGCGTGTGCTCTGGCTTCTCGAAGAGCTTGGCGTCGCTTACGAGATCGTCCGCTATCAGCGCCAGCCGGACATGCGCGCGCCCAAGGAGCTGCGCGCCATTCACCCGCTCGGCAAATCGCCCGTCATCACCGACAATGGCAATACGATCGCCGAATCCGGCGCGGTCTGCGAATACATCGTCGGCACTTATGGCAATGGTCGCCTGATTCCGCCGCCGAACACGCCGGAGCGGCTGCGCTACACCTATTGGCTGCACTATGCGGAAGGCTCCGCGATGTCGCCGCTGCTTCTGAAGCTGCTGTTCACGCTGATGCCGAAGCGTGCGCCTGCGCTGCTGCGGCCGCTGGTGCGCAAGGTCTCCAACACGGCGCTGACTACCCTGGTTAATCCGCAGCTCAAGCAGCACATGGATTACTGGGAGAGCGAGCTTGGCAAGAGCGAATGGTTCGCCGGCAATGAATTCACCGCGGCCGATATCCAGATGAGCTTTCCCCTGGAAGCCGCCGCGGCGCGCGGCGGGCTGGAGCAGGGCCATCCCAAAGCGATGGCGTTTCTCGACCGCATCCACGCGCGGCCGGCCTATGCGCGCGCGCTCGAGAAGGGCGGGCCGTATGTGGTCGGGCGGTGACATCTCCTCCGTCATTGCTGTCGGTCTAGCGCGACGTCTGCGCGGCGCCGACCGAAGGCAGCGCCTGCACCGTGACGCCGGGCGGCGGCACGTCGTCGTCGGGGACGAAGAAATCCGACATCAGCGGCACGGACCGATCGACGCGGTAGTGCTCGAAATCCCTGACGCCGGAGGCGTACAGCACCTTGTCGTCGATGCAGAACTGTCCGGTGAATTCCCGTGCCGGCCTGGTCAGGATCGCGTGCGCGGCGTCGCCCATGATCTCGGGCGTGCGGCTGGCGCGCATCATCGCTTCGCCGCCGAGCAGGTTGCCGACCGCGGCGGTGGCGATGGTGGTGCGCGGCCATAACGCGTTGACGGCGACGCCGGCGGATTTCAACTCACCCGACAAGCCCAGAACGCACATGCTCATGCCGAACTTCGCCATCGTATAGGCGGTGGAATGCTCGAACCATTTCGTCTTCATGTCGAGCGGCGGCGACAGCATCAAGATGTGCGGGTTTTCCGCCTTCTTCAGATGCGGGATGCAGTATTTCGACACCATGAACGTGCCGCGGGTGTTGATTCCCATCATCAGATCGAACCGCTTCATGTCGGTTGCTTGCGAGTTGGTCAGGCTAATGGCGCTGGCGTTGTTGACGCAGATATCGATGCCGCCGAATTCGGCGACGGTCTGCTCGATCGCCGCCATCACCTGCGCCTCGTCGCGGATGTCGCACAGCACCGGCAGCGCCTTGCCGCCGGCGGCGCGAATTTCTTCCGCCGCGGTGTAGATCGTGCCCTTGAGTTTCGGATGCGGCTCGGCGGTCTTCGCCGCAATCGCGACATTGGCGCCGTCACGCGCGGCGCGAAGCGCAATCGCCAGCCCAATGCCGCGACTGGCGCCGGAGATGAACAACGTCTTGCCTTTGAGGGATGTCATCTGAAAATCTCCTGCGAAAGAAACACACTACGTGAGGGACGCACACTGCCCGGGCTCCCCCTTGCGGGGGAGGGTTGGGGAGAGGAGTAAGCCCCGGGCTCGGACGGAGCCGTAACATGATCCTCGCAAGACAATCGATGAGGTTGATAGCGCTGTCCATGCTGTACGTCGAACAGTCGAGCAAGTGGCGCCCCTCTCCCTAACCCTCCCCCGCAAGGGGGGAGGGAACCCATCCGCTAGTGCGTCCCTTACAAACCTGCGTCCCTCACGAGTGCGCGGCTTCATTATTGTCCAACTGCTACGCTTAATGTCCCACCGCCGCCGCGCCTCTCGTTCGCGGATCGGGGGCGCCGAGCAGGCCGCCGGGCTTGACGGCGATCGAATTGGCCGAGGTCTGGCCGAGCGGCTCGATCACTTGGTGGCCCTTCGCCCGGAGCTCGTCCAGCGTTTCCTCCCGAAAACCGCGCTCCACGCGCACCACGTCCGGCATCCATTGATGGTGCAGCCGGGGTGCGGCCACGGCGCTGGCGACGTCCATCTTGTAATCGAGCACGTTGACCACGACCTGCAGCACGGCTGAAATGATGCGGCTGCCGCCAGGCGAGCCCGTCACCAGCACCGGCTTGCCGTCCTTCAGCACGATGGTGGGCGACATCGACGACAGCGGCCTTTTGCCCGGGCCCGGCAAATTGGCTTCGAAGCCGACCAGGCCGAACGCGTTCGCCGCGCCGGGCGCTGCAGTGAAGTCGTCGAGTTCATTGTTAAGCAGCACGCCGGTGCCATCGGCGACGAGGCCGACGCCATAGGAAAAATTCAGCGTATAGGTGTTGCTGACGGCATTGCCGGCGGCGTCCACAACGGAATAATGCGTGGTATTGCTGCCCTCGCGCGGCAGGCTCACGGATAACGCCTCGGCGGGCGTGGCGCGCGCAAGGTCGATGCTGGCGCGTTGCTTTGCCGCGTAATCCTTTGCGATCAGGATATTCGCCGGCGCATTGACGAAGGCGGGATCGCCGAGATAGCGCGCCCGATCGGCGTAAGCGCGCTTCATGGCCTCGATCATGACATGCAACGAGGGCGCCGAGCCCTGCTTCATGTCCGCCATCGCAAACCCTTCGAGAATGTTCAGCGCCTCCAGCAACACCGTGCCGCCGGACGAGGGCAGCGGCATCGACACGATCTCGTAACCGCGATAGCTGCCGCGCACGGGACTGCGGATCACCGCCTCATAGGATTTGAGATCGTCCGCCGTCATGATGCCGCCGGCATCGCGGACGGCTTTTGCCAGCCGTTCGGCAACCGGCCCCTGGTAAAATCCACGCGGTCCCTGCTCGGCGATCGCCGACAGCGTTGCCGCGAGATCGGCCTGAACCAGACGGTCGCCCTCTCGCAGCGCCGTGCCGTCGTCACGGGAGAACGCCTTGGCCGAGATCGGCCAGCGCGCCATCCGGCGATACATGTCCGGCAGCGTGTCGGCGGTGTCGTCGGCGATTACGAAACCGTCTCGTGCGAGCTCGATAGCGGGCTTGAGGATTTGCGCGAGTGTGAAGCGGCCGGAGCCGTATTTCTCCAGCGCCAGCGCCAATCCGGCCACCGTGCCGGGCACGCCGATACCAAGCGCGGAATTACGCGACTTGTCGGTATCGGGCTTGCCGTCCGATCCCAGAAAGATATCGCGCGTGGTCGCGGCCGGTGCGGTCTCGCGATAGTCGATGGCGACGTCTTCATTGCGCTCGGCTGAATGGATCACCATGAAGCCGCCGCCGCCGATGTTCCCGGCGCGCGGATAGGTGACGGCAAGCGCAAATCCGGTGGCGACCGCGGCATCAACCGCGTTGCCGCCTTGCCGGAGAATGTCGGCGCCGACTTCCGCCGCGATCCTTTCCTGGGCGACCACCATGCCGTGTTCGGCTGGAATGGAACGAACGGCGGAGGGGTCGAGGGACGAATGGAAGCCTCGCCGATCCTGCGCAAAGGCGGTCGCGCCGCAGGCGAATACCAGCGCGATTGCGGCAATCGCCTTGCGCCGGCTGATTTGAAAGATTGTCATCGAAAATCCGCCGCAGTTTGAGACTGTGTGGCGCGTGGGCAACAGCGCCAGCGTTGGTGACGCATGCTATATGGGTTCGGTTTCGGCACGCCAAACGCTTCGCGAGACTTTTGAAGGAAATATCCGACATGGCGGTGATCGCTTCCGAGGCAGTTGGCGCCGAGATTCCGCGGGCATATCCGCCCCGCGCCGCCGTCGTGAGCTGGATCTTCTTCGATTGGGCCGCGCAGCCATATTTCACGCTGATCACCACGTTTGTCTTCGCGCCCTATTTCGCGGGCTTCGTGGCGCCGAATCCGGCGAGGGGGCAGGCGCTGTGGGGATTCGCCACTGCCGCCGCCGGTCTGGTGATTGCGCTGCTGTCGCCGGTGCTGGGTGCCATCGCCGACGCCAGCGGCCGCCGCAAGCCGTGGATCGCCGGCTTCGGGTCGCTGTTGGTGATCGGCTCTTGCCTGATGTGGTTCGGAAAGCCGGGCGACCCCAGCGTCATCCCGCCACTGCTGTTGGCCTATGCGATTGCGAGCATCGGTGTCGAATTCGCCACCGTCTTCAACAATGCGATGATGCCGACGCTGGTGCCGCCGGACAGAATCGGGCGGTTGTCCGGAACCGGATGGGCGACCGGCTATATCGGCGGTATCCTCAGCCTCATCCTTGTGCTCGGCTTTCTGGCGGCCAGTCCCGAGACCGGGCGGACATTGTTTGGCCTTGCGCCGTTGTTCGGTCTCGATCCGGTCACGCACCAGGGCGATCGCATCACCGGTCCCTTGACCGCCATCTGGTTCGTCATTTTCGTGACGCCGATGTTCCTGCTCACGCCGGATTATCCGGCCAGGCGTCCAATCCGTGAGGCGTTGCGCGAAGGATTGAGCGGGATCAAGCGGACGCTTGGCGAACTGCCGAAGCAGAAGTCGATCGCGACGTTCCTGCTCGCCAACATGATCTATACCGACGGACTGGTGTCGCTGTTTGCGTTCGGCGGCATCTACGCCGCCGGCACGTTCGGCTGGCACACGATCCAGATCGGGACGTTTGGAATTCTGCTGGCGATCGCGGGCACCTTCGGCGCCTGGCTTGGCGGGAAGCTCGACGACAGGCTCGGACCCAAGCGCGTCATCGCCGGAAGCCTCACGATCCTGCTGCTTGCGCTCGCCGCGATCTTGCTGGTCGACAAGGATTCGATCCTGTTCGTGAAGGTCGCGCCACCAGCTCCGGGCGGCGCGCTGTTCTCCGGCGCCGCCGAGCGCGCCTATCTCGTGCTCGGATGCCTGATCGGCGCGGCCGGCGGCCCGCTGCAGGCGGCGTCGCGCACGCTGCTGATCCGTCTCGCGCCGAAGGATCGCATCGCGCAATACTTTGGATTGTTCGCGCTGACCGGAAAGGTGACGTCGTTCATCGGTCCGCTCCTGATCGGCGCGATCACGGCCGTGACCGCAAGCCAGAAAGCCGGCATGGCGTTGCTGGTGGTGTTCTTCGTCGCGGGCCTGGCGCTGCTGACACGCGTGCGGGAGTGAGTGAGGGGGGAGCGACTGTCGCGCATTGCTCTCCACGAAGGCGGATTTCCGGTTTTTGTTGCGGCCCATCCGCGTCATTGCGAGCGAAGCGAAGCAATCCATGCTTCAGCGCGGGGATAGATGGATTGCTTCGCTCCGCTCGCAATGACGTGTGGTTACAGTTTCGCATTCTCGCGACATGTTTTGCCCGAGGTTTGCATCTTCTTTCCCGCCCTCTCATTCAGAGGGCGCAGGGAAGACCGGGTGCTGGCTGCACCCGCGGTCTCGTGTGCAAGTGCGCATAGCAAAAGCGCACACGAGCATACAGGTACAGCGGGAGCATCCCGGCCTTCCCTGCGCAATGGCTTTACGGCTTACTTCGTGCTCTTCCCGGAGAACGGCTTTCTTGCCTCCGTCGCCGACGGGATAATTCCCGCCGACTTAACGCCAGCACCGCGGCGCCCGAACCACACGACTTCGCCGTACGCTTCCTGCGCCTACGTCTTGCGCATTCCGCGTCCATCGCATCTCACCGCACGTTCGTGACGATCGCGAGCGCCCCTCCATCGGGTGAGACGGGCGGAATATGCCGCTGATTTGGGTGAGAACGAAAGCGGAATATTTTTGATTCCGGGACTTGACACGATTTCGGAAAATCAGAAGTGATTTGCCCGTAGGGCAATCACATCGCCGGTGCTGTAGGGTGGGCAAAGCGCGAGCGTGCCCACCGTCAAGCCATGCGATCGGTGATGGATGGTGGGCACGTCGCTGGCGCTCCTTTGCCCACCCTACGGCGTTGTCATTCACTCAGTGCCTGAAATGCCTGACGCCCGTGAACACCATGGCGATGCCGTGGTCGTCGGCGGCCTTGATTACTTCTTCATCGCGCATCGAACCGCCGGGCTGGATCACCGCCGTTGCGCCGGCTTCGATGCAGGCCAGCATGCCATCGGCGAAGGGGAAGAACGCATCGGATGCGACCACGGAGCCTTTGGTCAGCGGTTCAGCGAGCTTCATTTCGGCCGCAGCATCCTGTGCTTTGCGGGCGGCAATACGCGCCGAATCGACCCGGCTCATTTGGCCGGCGCCGATGCCGACAGTGGCGAGATCCTTGGCGTAGATGATGGTGTTCGACTTGACGTGCTTGGCGACGCGGAAGGCGAATCTGAGATCGCGCAGTTCGGCGTCGGTCGGCGCGCGTTGGGTTACGACCTTGATGTCCATGTCCTCAACCACCGCATTGTCGCGGCTCTGTACCAGCAAGCCGCCGGCAACCGTCTTGGCGGTCAGGCCGACCGTGCGCGGGTCGGGCAGGCCGCCCGCGAGTAACAGGCGCAAATTGCGCCGGCTGCCGATGATCGAGATCGCCTCTTCGGTGGCGTCGGGGGCGATGATCACTTCGGTGAAAATGCCGATGATGGCGCGCGCGGCCTCCGCATCCAGCGTGCGGTTGACTGCGATGATGCCGCCATATGCCGACGTCGAGTCGCAGGCGAGCGCGCGGCGATAGGCGGTGACGAGATCGGGGCCCTCCGCAACGCCGCAGGGGTTTGCATGTTTCACGATGACGCAGGCCGCGGTGCGCTTCGGATCGAACTCGCCGACGCATTCGTAAGCCGCATCGGTATCGTTGATGTTGTTGTAGGACAGCTCCTTGCCCTGCAATTGCCGCGCGGTGGAGACGCCGGGCCGCTTGTCGGGCGTCGCATAAAACGCTGCGGTCTGGTGCGGATTCTCGCCATAGCGCAAGGACTGGATCAGCCGGCCGCCGAAGGCGCGGAAATCCGGCGCGTTGTCCTTGAGCTCTGTAGCAAACCAGTTCGAGATCGCGGCGTCATAGGCGGCAGTACGCGCATAGGCCTTTGCGGCGAGGCGGCGGCGCAGCCCGAGCGTCGTTGCGCCCTTGTTGGCGGCGAGTTCGTCGAGCACGGCCTGATAGTCCTGCGCCTCGACGACGACGGCGACATCGTCGTGGTTCTTGGCGGCCGCCCGGATCATCGCGGGCCCGCCGATATCGATATTCTCGATGCAGTCTTCGTAAGCAGCGCCTTTGTCGACGGTCGCCTCGAACGGATAGAGATTGACGACGAGCAGGTCGATCGGCGCGATGCCGTGCGCCTTCATGGCGTCGGCGTGCTCCTTGTTGTCGCGGATCGCGAGCAGGCCGCCATGCACCTTAGGATGCAGCGTCTTGACCCGGCCATCCATCATTTCGGGGAAGCCGGTGAGTTCGGAGACGTCCTTGACCTTTAATCCGGTGGCGGCGATTGCCTTCGCCGTGCCGCCGGTCGAGACCAGTTCGACGCCATGTCCGGCCAGCGCCTGGGCAAATTCGATCAGGCCGGTCTTGTCGGAAACGGACAACAGGGCGCGGGTCACGCGGCGGGTCGTATCGGTCATGGGCAAGGTCCTTTGTTAGGGGATGCTTATGCCCAGGCGCGCGGCGATTACTCTCGCGCTTCCCGATGGTGCTCCATCCAAAGTCGCCAGTCGCGCGAGCGCGGGCTGGTTAGCAGCTTTTGGCGCGGTTCACAATGGGGGCGGATTGTTGTCTCTGCAGAACATTTGGAACGATAGTCCGGAGCACCCGCATGGATCGGCCGGAAGATTGCAGAGACCGTCTCAAGCCGCCTTGATGGTCGGAATGCGGCTGACATCTTCGGTTCGTTCCGCATGCCAAGTATCGTAAGCGCCCTGCATCCTGGTCCAGACTCCCGCACCATCGCCGAAAAGCTTGCCGAGGCGCACTGCGATTGCGGGAGACACCGGCTTTCGTTCCCCCAGGATGTCGTAAAGGTGCTGGCGCGAAATTCCGAGTAGGCCGGCGATCTCGGCCTTGGTTCGGCCGGTCGCCGGAATAACCTCATCGCGAAGTAGCGCACCGGGATGGGTGGGGCAGCGGTTCTTGCTGCGCTTGGCTGCATAGACCATGTTTGCTCCTTTAGTGATACTGTTCGAAATCGACCCGGAAGGCGTCGCCGTCTTCGAATTCGAACGTGATGCACCACGGTCCATTGACGTGGACCGAATAGCGCTTCGGGTTAAAGCCATGCAATGCGTGAAAGTCGAAGCCGGGGATATTCATTTCCTCGGCGCGGACGGCAACGTCGAGACGGTCCAGCCTCGCGAAAATGCGCTTCTGCATTTTCACATCAATTTTTGAACTCCTGCCCCTCGCCCACAATTCCGAAAGGGCCTTGCTCTTGAAGGTTCTTATCACATCGCCAGTGTAAGCAAATAGCTTACTTGCGTCAAGCGATCGCCATTGGAAAGCCGGCCGCGAACATGGCTCAGAGCGGCAATTCCGGCTCGCGCCGCGCAGTGCGCCGGGCGTTGGTGGCGCCTGGCGACGTGCTCGAGCGGACAAAGCTCCAGCGGATCGAGGAGGCGTGGCGGGAATCCTGGCGGATCACGATCTGGGCGGTGCGGCGCGGGCCGTCATTGCCGGCCAGAAACACGCTGTCCTCGAGATCGACCTTGTCGTCGAGCGCCTCGAAGGTCCAGACTTCGCGGTTGGGCAATACCAGCATGACGCCGCGCGCATCGCTAAGGCGGCTTGCCTTCACCGCGGGATGAAGATGAAACCGCAGCGCAAAATCGGCGTCCGCGCCCTTGATGCGCGTTCCCGGCGCCGGCGACACGGTGTCCTCGCCATCGAGTCTTGCGCCGTCATGGGAGATCATCAGCACCCGGCGATGCACGACGCCAAAGCGTGCGAGATAGCCGTCATGCGAGGTGGTCAGGAGATCGCCGTCGGCCACCGCCTCGCGGTAGCTTTCCACGTTGGCCGGACCGCTGACGACCGGCGCGCCCTGCAAGAGGCGCTTCATCGCCGACAATTCGACGAACTGGCACGAGGACGCCTCGTGATAGGTCAGGGTCGAATGCGCTGCGGTGCTGCGTGCAAAAGTGCGCCAATTATCCCGGCCGGTCGAGGGCATCCCGCAATTGACCACGATCCGGCTCGGCCCCGAAGACAGTTCGAACGAGAGACATCCGGCGTGCGCTTCCTGGCTGACATTCGGCGGCGGCGGTGGGCCGGTGTCGATGATGACGGTCGTCGTGCCGGCGTCGAGACGCTGGAAGCCGGTATGCGGCATGTTCGCCATCGGCACGCCGTGCGTGTCGTCATAGGCGAGCAACGTCGCCACCAGGTCCGAGGGCGCGTTGCTCATGCCGTTGAACAGCGCGAAGCTGCCGTCGCCATGACGGAAGAAGCGCAGCATCGGCATCATGCGGTCGATCGCATTCAACAGCGCGGGCGGCGGCGCGATGTTGCGGGCGGCAAAGGTCTGTCGCAGGGGCAGGAGGTCGCTGAGCAGTTCGACCAGCGCGCCGGGGTTGCGCGAAATATGCCCGCCGTCGGGCTGGATCTGGCGCTGCAATTCGTCGGAAAGCCGTCGCGTGGCGGAGCGGATGTGCCGCGCCTGATTGGCCAGGCACAGCGAGGCGTAGCACAGCGCGATCAGGACCTGCAGCCGCGGCACACCGTCGGCGATGTCGAGCATCGTGTAGCGAAGATATCGAATTTCGCGGGTCAGCCCGCGCAGATATTTGCGATAGAATTTTCCGTCGGTGTCGCCGAGCACCAGCGGCGCCTGCGACAACAGCGAGATCACGCGGCGGGCCAGCACGTCGGGGCGGCGTTCGAGCGGCCGCTTGCGCGCCGGATTCGAGATCCAGTCGTCGACCAGCGAGCGGGCATTGGCGCGGGTCAGCGCGGTGTCGGCGGCGCGCAGGTGCCGCAGCCAGCCGAAGCCGAGCAGTGCGACTTCCCAATCTTCCGATGGCGGCTCGAGATCGAAGATCGAGCGGCCATGGCAGGTGACGATTTTGCCGGCGAACACGAAGCGGCCGGCATAGATTTCCGCGGCGCGGGTAGCGTCGGCGGTGCGTAGATCGTGCGGGGCGATGATCAGCCGGTCGGCGCGGCCCGGCCACAGCCGCGATACCGCCACCGTGGCGCCGGTCGCGCGCGCGATCACGGTCCGCGCCGAGCGGCTCATGATAAGCGTCGAGATGCGTCTGCGTTGAGCGACCGACACGCCGTGCCTTGGGCTTAGGGAGGGAGGGGTATTCTGGCGAATCCTTTTAATCCGGAAACACCGGCAACACACCATCTTGAAAATCGACGAATCACCCGAAGGCAGGGTGATTCCGGTCTAAAAATCAGGTTTTAACCAGCCGCGCGGCGTAAAATCCATCCAGCCCGCCGAGCCGGGGGTCGGCATGGGGCAAATGGCAGGGCAGGGTGCGTAAATCGCCGCTTGGGGTCACGATTTCGCTGAGGCCTGCGACCTCGTCCACCTCGACCGGGACACGGCGCATGCCCGTTTCGGTAGCGAGCAGGGACGCGACCGCCTGTTCGCCCTCCTCGGGCTCCAGCGAACAGGTACAATAGACCAGCGTTCCGCCCGGCTTGAGCAGAGCGACCGCCTTTTGCAGCAACCTTTTCTGCAGCGCGGACAGCGCCGCAATGTCGGCTTCATGACGCAGCCAGGCGACATCGGGGTGACGGCGGATGGTGCCGGTGGAGGTGCAGGGCGCATCCACCAGTACGCCATCGTAACCGCCATCGCCGTTGCCTTGCCATTCGGCCGCATCGGTCACCACGTCATCGGCCTGCAACGAAAGCCGGGCCAGATTATCGCGGAGCCGCGCCATGCGCGCCGGCGAGCGATCGACCGCGGTGACGCGCGCGCCGGCGTGCGCGAGCTGCGCAGTCTTGCCGCCGGGCGCGGCGCAGAGATCGACGATGCTCTTACCGGCGACGTCGCCGAACAACCGCGCCGGCAGCGCGGCGGCGGCGTCCTGCACCCACCATTGTCCCTCCGAGAAGCCGGGCAGCATGGTCACCGAACCCTGCAGCAGCGTGCGCACCGTTCCGGTCGGCAAGGTTTCGCCATGCAGGCGGCTCGCCCACTGCGCCGCGTCCGTCTTCACGGTAATGTCGAGGGACGGCTCGTGGCCGATGGCGCGCGCCATCTCCCGCGCGGTGGTCTCGCCATAGGCGCCGATCCAGCGCGCGAGCAGCCACGGCGGAACATCAAGCGTCTGCGACTTGACTTCCTCGATCAGCGGCTGTCCCTCGCGGGCGCAACGGCGTAGCACGGCGTTGACGAGGCCGGCATACTTTGCGGCACGGCGGTCCGATTGCACCAGCCGCACCGAAAGATCGACGGCGGCGTGATCAGGCACGTCCATCCAGAGAATCTGCGCCGCGCCGATCAGCAATGCGCTCTGTGCCCGCGGCGCGTCGGTCGGAATGCCGCGATCGAGCAGGCGCGACAGCAAATGGCCGAGCGTGCCGAGCCGCCGCAAAATCGTCGCCACCAGCCGCCGCATCAACGCGCGGTCGCGATCGGCGAGCGCCTTCAGTCCGGGATGAGCGCCCGCGCCGTCGAGCTGGTCGTCGAGGGTGCGATGCTTGTGCAGCACGCCGTCGAGAATATCAGCCGCGATCCGCCGCGCCGCGAGGCCGGGCACTTCTGAAGGTACTGCGAATCGTGAAGGGGGCATGAAGCAGCAATATCTCGGAAGGCGGAAAGGTTTCGGCTCATGCCAATGAAATGAAACGTCCATTTGGCATGCGAATATGCCAAATGTAAGAATCGCCACAGACAATTTCTCGATTGTGATGTCATCTGTGCGCCCATCCCGTGCTATGGGAGAGTTGCGATGACTGACAATTCTTCATCCCCCGCGCCGGTTGCGGAACGCAAGAAGCTGACGCCCGCAGCCGAGCGCGCGCTTGCCGAGGCCGAAGCGCGCCGCAAGGCCGCCGAGGCCAGCGCTACCACGCTGCAGAAGGAATTCCAGGGTCCGAAGGGCCTGGAACCGACTCGCTACGGCGATTGGGAGCGCAAAGGGATCGCTTCGGATTTTTGAGGGCCAGGATTTTTGAGGCGCAAGGGAAGGGCAATGCGCTCTTGCCGGACGACCCGACTCAGCTCTTAGTCGGGAGTATGCCTCCATACGAGAAGATAAATGCTTACCGGACCTCGCGCAGGGGTCCGCGGCGCCGCTGGTTTGCGGCGGCCTTGCCGTGGATGTTCGTGCTTTGCGTCGCTGCGGCGACGACGCTGCCGGTGCGCGACTGGGTACGCCGGTCGTTGCCTGACTTCACCGACAGTCAGGCGGCGCGCGATGCCGAGATGGTCTGGAAGCGCGCTGGAAGTCCTGACGTGCGCCATCCCGTCGATGTCATCCGGACCATCGATGGCGACACGTTTGAGGCGCGGGTGCATTTGTCGCCCGGCGTTGAGCCGACCACGCGCATACGCCTGCGCGGCATCGACGCGCCCGAATTGAAGGCCTCGTGCCCTGAGGAATTGCAGATGGCGGAGGCCGCGACGGGTGCCCTGCGCGCGCTGCTCGGCGAAGGCGGTGTCACGATTTTCAATATCGGACCGGACAAATATAGCGGCCGGGTCGTGGCGGAGGCCGCGACCCGGCGCACCGGGAATATCTCGACCGCCATGCTCGCGGCAGGTCATGTGCGCAGCTATGGCGGCGGCCACCGCAACGGATGGTGCGCGACCGCAGGACAAACACCGCTCAAATGAAAGAGTTGCGCAATCGCGCGGTTCCTGTCTTCAATCTAATCCGCCGATCAGCGCATGACGGTTACGGTAGTTCCGACCGGCACGCGTTGATAGAGATCGGAGATGTCGTCGTTGAGCATGCGGATACAACCGTAGGACACGAAGCCGCCGACCGAGCCCGGCACGTTAGTGCCGTGAATGGCATACTCGCCGCCGGCGAGCGTCAACGCCGCGACGCCCATCGGGTTGCGTGGCGAGCCGCCGGGAATGACATCGGGCATGTTAGGTTTGTCGCGCCTGACTTCGCTCGGCGGAGACCAGGCGGGATTGAGATACTTGCCCTCGATCTTTGTGGTGCCGGACCATTGCTTGCCGGCCTTGCCGACGCCGACCGGATAGCGCATGGCGCGGCCGGATTCGAGAATGAGATAGAGACGCCGCTCGCTGGTCTTCACCACGATCGTGCCCGGCGCGTAATCGCCGCTAATGTCGACCAGTTCCGGGCGGGCTTGCGCCTGCGTCGACATCATGGTGGCCACAGAAAAGGTGGTGGCCAACGCCACCGCAATCCTCTTTGACATTCCCCAGCTCCACTCTGCCCGCCCTTTCAGGGGCCCTCAAATGTCCTTTCAAGCCTTGATGGCTCGCTGTCTCGTCCATGCGTTTTCAGTTTAGTCGCGCGAACTCACCGGCTGGTTTCAAGCCAGCCCTCGAGATTGTTTTCGATGGAGGGAACAAGGGAATGTTCGAAATAAAGTAAATGACCGTAAAACAACACGCAGCGGCGAAAAGCCCGGTGAGGCGGGCTCGCCACCGACAAACGCGTGAGTGATGGCATTGCCGCAAAATTCGGCATTGCCTCGCCCCGGGTCCCGGGACGAGATGCTTACGCCAGCGGCATCCTACGCCGGTGCGCCCTTCTTGTTCTGCCGGTTCTTCACGAGGTCGTCCACCACGGCGGGATCGGCGAGCGTTGAGGTGTCGCCGAGGCTGGAGGGCTCGTCCTCGGCGATCTTGCGCAGGATGCGGCGCATGATCTTGCCGGAGCGGGTTTTCGGCAGGCCCGGCGCGAACTGGATCTGGTCGGGGGACGCGATCGGGCCGATGTCCTTTCGCACCCAGGCGACCAGCTCCTTCCGCAGCTCCTCGGTCGGTTCGGTGCCGGCCATCAACGTCACATAGGCGTAGATGCCCTGGCCCTTGATGTCGTGGGGATAGCCGACCACGGCGGCTTCCGACACCTTGGCATGCGCCACCAGCGAGCTCTCGACTTCGGCCGTGCCCATACGGTGGCCGGAAACGTTGATGACGTCGTCGACGCGACCGGTGATCCAGTAATAGCCGTCGGCGTCGCGGCGGCAGCCGTCGCCGGTGAAATACTTGCCCTTGTAAGTCGAGAAATAGGTCTGCTCGAAACGCGGGTGGTCGCCATAGACCGTGCGCATCATTCCCGGCCAAGACTTGATGAGGCAGAGATTGCCGGTGGCTTCGCCCTCCAGCACCTTGCCGTCGGCATCGACGATCTCAGGCACCACGCCGAAGAACGGCCGCGTCGCCGAACCTGGCTTGAGCTTGGTCGCACCGGGCAGCGGCGTGATCAGGATGCCGCCGGTTTCGGTCTGCCACCAGGTGTCGACGATCGGGCAGCGCTCGTCGCCGACCACGCGATAATACCATTCCCAGGCTTCCGGATTGATCGGCTCGCCGACGGTGCCGAGTAGCCGCAGGCTCTTGCGCGAGGTCTTTTTCACAGGCTCGTCACCGCCCTGCATCAGCGCGCGGATCGCGGTCGGTGCGGTGTAGAAGATGTTGACCTTGTGCTTGTCGATGACGTTCCAGAACCTGGAGGTGTCAGGGTAATTCGGCACGCCCTCGAACATCAGCGTGGTGGCGCCGTTCGCCAGCGGCCCATAGACGATGTAGCTGTGGCCGGTGACCCAGCCGACGTCGGCGGTGCACCAGTAGATGTCGCCGTCGTGATAGTCGAACACGTATTGATGCGTCATCGACGCGAATACGAGATAGCCGCCCGTGGTGTGCAGCACGCCCTTCGGCTGACCGGTGGAGCCCGATGTGTAGAGGATGAACAGCGGGTCTTCCGCGTGCATGTGCTCGCACGGACATTCCGTCGTCACCAGCTTGGCCACTTCGTGGTGCCAGAAATCGCGCGTTGGATTCATGTCGACGGCCGCGCCAGTGTGCTTGACGACAACGACCCAATCGACGCCGCCGGCCTTCTCGATCGCCGCGTCGACATTGGCCTTCAGCGGCACCTTCTTGCCGCCGCGCAGTCCCTCGTCGGCCGTGATGATGACCTTGGACTGGCAGTCGGTGATGCGTTGGGCGAGGCTGTCGGGCGAGAAGCCGGCGAACACCACCGAATGAATGGCGCCGATCCGCGCGCAGGCCAGCATCGCATAGGCGGCTTCCGGGATCATCGGCAGATAGATGGTGACGCGGTCGCCCTTCTTGACGTTCCGCGTGCGCAGGATGTTGGCCATCTTGCAGACTTCGTCGTGCAACTGGCGATAGGTGATATGCTTGGACTGCGAGGGATCGTCGCCCTCCCAGATAATGGCGGTCTGATCGCCGCGCTTGTCGAGATGCCGGTCGATGCAGTTCCAGGCGGCGTTCAGGACGCCATCCTCGAACCATTTGATCGAGATGTTGCCGGGGGCGAAGGAGACGTTTTCGACCTTGTGGAAGGGCTTCATCCAGTCGATGCGCTTGGCCTGTTCGGCCCAGAAACCATTGGGGTCCGAGACCGAGCGGGCGTACATTTCGCGGTACTTGGCGTCATCGATATAGGCGCGTTTGGCCCAATCGGCGGATACGTCGTAGATCTTCTCGGACATGTTTACCCTCCCACTCATTGCGGCCGGATGCTCGGCGGCCACAAGTCGTCCCTGATTGTTGCAGCGATTATGCGTCGCGGGACGATGCCCGGACAAGGCGGAACGTCTGCGACCTTGGTCGGCCAGCCGGTTTCCGGCCTTGTCGCGGATCAAAGTCAGGTCATTTTCGCGGGTCCCGCTCAGGGCAAATCAACGTTATCGGCGGAATGGCCCCCATGATCGGTATCTAATAACCGTTAATGACGGAATCGGGACTCGCAAAGTGGTTCGTTACCCCCTAAATGGCCTCCCCGGGGCCGGCGGCCTCCCGGAACAAGCCATAACAAACGGCATTACCGGCGAAACAGGCGGAGTAAGGCGACAACGGATATGATGGATCAGCAGAATTTCGAGGCTACGCGGCCCGTTTCCGCCGATCCCGCCGTTGCATTAGCCGAAGCGCTCGGGCAACTGCCGAAGGAACCGCCCAAATCGTCCGCGGCAAAGCCGCACATCATCGCCTCCGTCGAAGCGCTGGCACAGGAACTTGGCCTCAAACTCGGCGATCAAAACGGCCTGACCATCCGCCGCATCAAGCGCGGAAAAACCTATTCATTCATTCGCGCCAATGGCACGCAGATCCGCCACGCCGGAACGATCCGGCGCCTGCATTCGATGGCGGTGCCGCCGGCCTATCGCGACGTTCGCTATTCGGCCGATCCGAACTCGCATCTGCAGGCGGTCGGCTTCGATGCCGCTGGCCGGTTGCAATACCGCTACCACGCCGATTGGGAAAAGGTTCGCGAGCACCGCAAGGCGCACCGCCTGGCCAAACTGGTCGCGGCGCTGCCCAAGATCCGGCGGAAGGTCTCTGCGTATCTGTCGGGCGAGGAGCCGACGCGGGAGTTTGCGCTCTCTGCCGTGATCGAGTTGATCGCGCGTACCGCGATCCGTCCCGGCAATGAGTCATACGCTCGTCTCAACGGCACCCGCGGCGCCACCACGCTGTTGAAATCGAACGTCACGCTGGAAGACGATTGCCTCGTCCTGACCTTCAAGGCCAAGGGCGGCAAGGCCGTGCGCAAGGAATGCGACGCCGCCAAGCTGGTGCGCGCGATCGGCATCCTGCGCACCGTGCCGGGCAAGCGGATGTTCCAGTACCGCGACAGGTCCGGCGTCGTGCGCGCCGCCTCGACCACGGCCGTGAATGCGTTCCTGCGCGAGATCGCCGGTATCAAGATTTCGCTGAAGGATTTCCGCACGCTGATGGCATCGGCCGTGGTGCTGGAATCATTGTCGCGGATTTCACCGGCGGCGAGCGCCCGCGGCCGCAAGAAGCAGGTGCTCGAAGCCGTGCGCGCGGCGGCCGACGAACTCTCGAACACGCCGGCGATCTGCCGCAAGAGCTATGTCCACGACACCATCGTCACCGCGTTCGAAGACGGCATCCTTGAGCGCTTTGCCGCGACGATGAAAGGCTATCGCACGCAAGCCAAGCGTGAGGCACTGCTGGCGCAGGTGGTGACGGCGGCTGCTGCGGCGTAAATTTGTCGCCGTAGAGTGGGCAAAGCGCAGCGTGCCCACCATCCTTCCACGAGCTGTGTTCTTGAGTGGTGGGCACGCTTCGCTTTGCCCACCCTACGCAATGACGCCCTACATCCCGCCCATCTTGCAGACCAGCTTCCACTCTTCCGCCGTGACCGGCTGCACCGACAGGCGCGAATACTTCACCAGGGCCATGTCGGCGAGTTTTTTGTCGGCCTTGATCGCGGCCATCGTCACTGGCGTCTTCAACGGCTTGTCGGCCTTGATGTCGACGCAGACGAATTTGCCGGTCTTGTCGGTCGGATCGGGATAGGCTTCCTTGATGACTTCCGCGATGCCGACGATCTCCTTGCCCTCGTTGGAATGATAGAAGAAGGCTTTGTCGCCCTTCTTCATGTTCACCAGATTCTGCCGCGCGGTGAAATTGCGCACGCCAGTCCAGGCTTCGCCCTTTGCTCCCTTCGCGACCTGCTGGTCCCATGACCAGGCCGACGGTTCGGATTTCACCAGCCAGTATGCCATCGTCATTCCTCCGCCTTGAACGGCCGCGTCAGCAGGCCCTCGATCGCCGCGTCGATCGTCACCTTGCCGCCGAGGATCGCCGCCACCGCATTTGATACCGGCATATCGACGTTCTGCGAAGCCGCCAGTTCGATCAAGACCGGCGCGGTGAATTCGCCTTCGGCGAGCTTGTCGCGGTTCGGCGGCTCGCCGCGCCCAAGCGCGACGCCGAATGCCAAATTGCGAGACTGCGGACTGGAGCAGCTCAGGATCAGATCGCCGAGACCCGACAGGCCCGCCAGCGTTTCGCTGCGCGCGCCGCAGGCGCGGCCGAGGCGCGCGAGTTCGCTGAAGCCGCGCGTGGTCAGTGCGGCCAGCGCCGACGCGCCGAGCTGACGGCCGACGACGATCCCGGCTGCGATCGCCAGCACGTTCTTGGCCGCGCCGCCGATCTCGACGCCGCGAACGTCCGTGGTGTGATAGGGCCGGAAGGTTGATGAGCCCAGCGCCTGCACCAGACGGCCTGCCAGCTTCTCGTCCCTTGCCGCAAGCGTCACGGCGGTCGGAAGGCCTCGCGCGACGTCGTCGGCGAAGTTCGGTCCCGACAGGATCGCAGGGATTGCATCCGGGATGGTCTCGGCAACGATCTCGGTCATGAACCGGTGGGTGCCGCGCTCGATGCCCTTGGCACAGGCGACCACGGGCATCTTTGGCTTGAGGTGCGGCGCTAGCGTCGTCGCGGCTTCGCGCAAACTTTGCGCAGGCGTCGCAAGCAGGACGATGTCCGCGCGCGCCGCGGCAGCGATATCGGTCGTGACGCCGATACTGCTGTCGAGGCTCACGCCGGGTAGTTTTGGATTGTTTCGCGTCGTCTGCATCCGCGCGGCGCTTTCGGCGCTTCGCGCATAGAGCACGACCTTGCGGCCGGCGCGCACCGCAGCGCAGGCGAGCGCGGTGCCATAGGCGCCACCGCCGATCACCGCGACGGAATTGAAGGAAGTCATGTCAGAATCCTGCGCGGGTGTTGGCGAAGCCGGCCGGCGCGGTGGCGTTGGCATCCAACAGCCAGCGCGCGCGGGGCGGCGCATCCATCGTATCGGTCAATCCGAGCGCCATCCGCTCCGCGCCAGCCCACGCGATCATGGCGCCGTTATCGGTGCAGAGCGCGGGCGGCGGAATGATCAGCGTGGTCTGCGCCTTCGAGGCGACATCCTGAAGCGCCCCGCGAATGGCATGATTGGCGGCAACGCCACCGGCGGCGACCAGCGCGCGGGGCGGGCCGAATTGCTCGTGAAACAGTCTCAAGCCGACGCTCAGCCGATCTGCGGTCGATTCCAGCACGGCTGCCTGAAAACTGGCGCAGAGGTCGCTGACGTCCTGGGGCTCCAGCGGCGCCAAGCGGTTGGCCTCATTGCGAACCGCCGTCTTCAATCCTGACAGCGAGAAATTCGCATCCGGCCGGCCGAGCATCGGCCGCGGAAAGGCGAAACGTTTGGCGTCGCCACTTCCCGCCGCGCGCTCGACCTCAGGCCCGCCCGGATAGGGCAGCGACAACATCTTTGCGACCTTGTCGAAGGCTTCCCCCATCGCGTCGTCGACGGTGGTGCCGAGCCGGACATATTTGCCGACGCCGACCACGGCGACGATCTGGGTGTGACCGCCGGAGGCGAGAAACAGGCAATAGGGAAAGGCGAGCGCGCAAGTGAGCCGCGGCGTCAGCGCGTGCGCTTCGAGATGATTGACCGCGATCAGCGGCGTGTCATGCACCATCGCGATCGCCTTGGCGGTGGTGAGTCCGACAATCACGCCACCGATCAGGCCGGGACCTGCGGCGGCCGCGACCGCTGACAGTTGCGCGAAGCCGACATTGGCATCCTTCATGGCCTGGCCGACGATCCCGTCGAGCAGGTCGACATGGGCGCGCGCCGCGATCTCCGGCACCACGCCGCCGAAACGGGCGTGCTCTGAGGTCTGCGAGTGCACGATATTGGATAGAATCCTGCCGCTTCCGTCGCGCTGGCGCTCGACCACGGCGGCTGCGGTTTCATCGCAGGTGGTCTCGATACCCAGCACCAGCATCGGCTTGTCGTTGTCCAATTTGAATCCTTGTTTAGCCCTTGCGCGACCGCCAAAAACAACGCTTCCGTAACCGGGTAGCATTACGAGGTCACAACGTGCAATCGCCTGCGCGTGTCTGAAACCGGTTTGGCGGAGATCTGAAATATGGCCGTTCTCGTGACGCGACCAAGTCCGGATGATGAGATGACGGCGAAGGCCCTCCACGCGCGGGGGTTCGACGTGCTGCGCGCGCCGATGCTGCGGTTGGAGCCGGTGCTGTTCCAGGACGATGCGGACGCGACCTATGGCGCTATCATCGTCACGAGCGCCAACGCGCTGCGCGCCATCGCGCCCCATCTTGCCGACAGCCGGCTCCTCAAACTGCCTTTGTTCGCGGTCGGAGAAAATACCGCGGCGGCGGCCCGCGATGTGGGGTTTGGCGACGTGATCGCCTCCAAGGGCGACGCCGGCGCGTTGCGCGATCTGGTGCTGGCGAACGCGAAATCGAAGCAACTGAAGAAGGCGAGCCCGATCCTGTACCTTGCTGGCGCCGATCTCGCGCGCGACCTTGCCGGCGAACTCGGAGAGAAGGGTTTTACGGTGGTGACGCGTACCACCTACCGGATGGTGCCCATGCCCAGCCTGCCGCGGGAAATATGTGACGCTTTCGTGGCGCATGAGGTCGAGGCTGTGCTCCATTACTCGCGGCGCAGCGCGCGTGCGTTTCTGGAGGCGGCGCGCTTCGGCGGCGTCGAGATCTCGGCATTGGCGCTGCCGCAGTGCTGCATTTCGGCGGGCGTCGCCGCGGTGTTGCGGGACGCCGGCGCGACCCAGGTCACGACGGCGGTTTCACCGGATGAAAACGCCCTGTTCGAGGCGCTGGACCGGGCGTTGCAGGCCCGATCGGGGTCCTAATCTTTAAGTCTGAGCATGGTCTTATCGGAAAACCGGTGCCGCCACGGCCGGATCATGCTCTAAGACGTCTCGATTCTGCTAAGTTCCGGCATCTAACCACCTTAAGGGAACCGCGTGATGGTCGATAACAGGCCCGAAGACACTGGATCGTTGCCCGAATCGGGTCGGCCGAAGCGTGAGCCGCCGACCATCGATCTCGACGCCTCCGAAGTATCGAGCGAGACCAAAAGTTCTGGCGAGGCGCCACCCGAGCCTGAGGCTGAACCCGCGCCCGAGGTCGCCCAAGCGCCGGTTGAGGAGGCTCCAGTTGAGGAGCCACGGGTTGCGGAGCCGCCGTCCCGGCCCGTGTCACCCTGGGTCGTCGCGCCGGTTTCCGGCGCGGTCGCGGCGGCGCTGGTGATCGGCGTCGGCTGGATGCTGGGCTGGCCCGCGATTCCGCCGGCCTCCGTAGCGCAGACCGCACAGCTCAACGCCGCCGCCATCGATGGTTTGACCGCGCAGATCGCCGGCCTCGAATCCAAGATGGGCAAACCCGTGGCCGATCCCGCCGTGGCCGCGCGCACTGACGCACTTGAAAAGTCGGTCGCGACGCTGCGCGGGGAACTCGCCGCGGCGCGCGCGCAAGGAGAGAAGCTGGCATCTGCCATCAACGAGGTGAAGTCGGCGCCGCGTGGCGACGGCACCGTGTCGCCTGATCTCGCCGCTTTCGCCGAACGCATCGCCAAGGTCGAGAGCCAGATGCGGGCGCAGAGCGCCGAGATCGCGCAACAAGGCAGCAAGCTTGCCGACACGACGGCCGACGCCAAACCTGCCGATGATATGCCGCTGCGCCGTGTAGTATCGGCAGCGCTGCTCGATGTGCTGGTCCGGATCGGCGATCCCTATCCGACGGCGCTCGCCGCAGCCAAGGCGCTGGCACCAAATCCCGAAGCGCTGAAGGCGCTCGATGAATTTGCGGAGAAGGGCGTGCCGAACGCCGGCAAGCTGAGCACGGAACTGTTGACGCTGGTGCCAAAACTGTTGCCGGCCCAACAGAGCGCCGCCACTACCGGCACCGGCATCGTCGATCGTTTGCAGGCGGGCGCTGCCAAACTGGTCAAGATCGAACGCACCGATACCGCCGGCACGGACCGCGGCGCCGTGGTGGCGCGGATCACGGCGGCTGCGCTGCGCAACGATTTCAATGAGGCGCGGCGGGAATTGGAGACGCTGGAGCCGGCCGATCGCGCCGCGGCGCAATCATGGCTTGAGTCGGCCAATGCGCGCGACGCCGCGCTGGCCGCATCCCGTCAATTTGCGACTGAGGCCATGGCCGTGCTCGCCAAACCGGCGCAATAAGGAATTCAATGGTCCGGATCATTCTGTTTCTGCTGTTGATCGCGCTCGGTGCAGCGGGCGCGGCCTGGATTGCCGAGCAGACCGGCGATGTCGTGCTGTCGTGGGGCGGCTATCGCGTGCAGACCACGCTGCCGGTGTTCGTGCTGGCGCTCGGCATCGTCATCGTCGTGGCGATGATGTTGTGGGCGATCCTGCGCGGCATGTGGCGCACGCCGCAACGGATTCGCCGAAACCGGCGCGAACGGCGTCAGGCCCGCGGCCGGCATGCGATCACGCAAGGCCTGCTCGCGATCGGCCATGGCGATTCCACGGCTGCACGCATCCACGCGGACACTGCGCGAAAGCATGCGGCGCATGATCCGCTGGCCTTGCTGCTGCACGCGCAATCGGCGCAGCTCGACGGCGATCGCGAGGGCGCGCAGCGCGCCTTCCGCGCCATGGCCGAGCGCGAAGACACGCGGCTGTTGGGCCTGCGCGGCCTGTTCATCGAGGCGCAGCGCGCCGACGATCCCGTCGCTGCCGTCATGCTCGCCGAGGAAGCGCTAAAGCTGTCGCCGTCGTCGTCATGGGCATCGCACGCCGTGCTCGGCTTCTGCTGCGCCAAGGGCGACTGGGGCGGCGCGCTGAAGATCCTCGACAACAATCAATCGGCCGGGCTGATCGACAAGGCGACCTATCGCCGGCAGCGCGGCGTGCTGCTCACCGCCCGCGCGCTCGAACTGGAAAAGGTCGATCGCGACCTGGCGCGCGAGAGCGTGATGGAAGCGGTCAAGCTGGCGCCGACGCTGGTGCCCGCCGCGGTGCTGGCGAGCAAGTTCGAGAGCGAAGCGCACCAGGTGCGGCGCTCGATGCGGCTTGTCGAGACGGCGTGGCTGGCGCAGCCGCATCCCGATCTGGCCGACGCTTATGCCCATGTGAAGTTGGGGGATTCCGCGCGGCAACGGCTGGTGCGGGTCGAGACGCTGGCGGCGAAAGCGCCTGGTCACATCGAGGGCGCGCTGGCGATTGCACGCGCTGCGATCGATGCGTCTGAGTTCACCAAAGCACGCGAGGCGCTGGCGCCCTTTATCGCCCAGCCGACGCAGCGGGTCGCGCTGTTGATGGCCGAGATCGAGCGCACCGAGCATGGCGATTCGGGACGGGCGCGCGCGTGGACCTTGCGCGCGGTGCGCGCGCTGCACGATCCGGCCTGGACCGCAGACGGCTATGTCAGCGACCGCTGGCGGCCGGTCTCCCCCGTCACCGGACGGCTCGATGCCTTCCAGTGGCAGACGCCGGTCGCGGCCCTGCCGTCCGACAAGGCGAGCACGATCGAATCCTCCCCGTTCGAGGAAGCCATGTTGGCGACGCCGCGCCGTGCCGTGGTGATTGCGCCGCCCGAGGCCGTGGACCAGCAGCCCGTCGAGCCCGCCGCCCCGGTCACCCCCGAACCGCCCGCAGCACCGGCCGCGCAGGACAATGTGCCTCCACCCGCGGCTGCCGCCGAAGTGCCTCCCGCCGAGGCTCCCCGCCCCGAAGCGGCCACCATTCTTCCGACGCCGGAGCCGGCACCGCCCAGGCCAGCCGAACCGGCACCAAGCCAGCCGGCCCCGCTGTTCCGGTCCCGTCAGGATATTCCGAGGGCGGTTCCGGCCTCGATTCCCGCCGTGATCCCCCTCATTCGAGCCCCGGACGACCCGGGCATCGACGAGGACGGCGGCCCCGCGGACGAATTCGCGGAACAACTCGCCCCGCCCAAGGCCCAGGCCGGCGGCTGGCGGGGATTTTTGTCACGCTGGGGCGGCAGCTAGCGTTTCGGGGGGCCAGCGTTTTTCTTGCCAATCGGGGCGCTGCCCGATATCAGGTGCGGGCGTTCGCGGCTAACACCCGGACGCCGCTTCGGTCCGCCGCAATAGCTCAGTTGGTAGAGCACGTCATTCGTAATGACGGGGTCACAGGTTCGAGTCCTGTTTGCGGCACCACGCTTTTCCAGCTTCGCATTTCCTCGTTCAGCGCCGCCGATCAGCTTGCGCGACCAAGGCGGGCGCGCTCGCATGCCTGCAATCTCTTGTTAACTTGCCCCTTCTAGCTTGCCTGAACCTCCTCGACCGCAGGATTTTTGCATGTCGCTCGACGTCGGCCTGAGTCTTCCCGGGGACAAGGCCGCCCGCCAGGGATTCTGGACCGCGACTCCCCTGCATGCCGTCGTCGCCATCTTCATGGTGGCGATCATGCTGCGAGGGGTTCTGCCCTTCAACGTCGATGTTAGCTGGTGGCTGACCATCAGCGAGCGCATGCTCGACGGCCAGCGCCTGTATGTCGACATCCTCGAGACCAATCCGCCGATGGGGGGATCGGTCTATATGCTCGGCGTCGTCGTTGCACGCGCGATTCACATGCGGCCTGAGGTCGTGACCAACAGCCTGATCTTTATATTGATCGCGGCATCGCTGGCGCTGACATGGCGGGCCTTGCGTTTCTCCTCGTTGCGCGAGCGTACCGGTGGCGCGGCTGCCATATGGGCGACCGCGCTGCTGACCGTTTTGCCGATGTATGATTTCGGCCAGCGCGAACACCTGGCGCTGGTGGCGCTGCTGCCGGCGCTTGCGGTCTACATCCTGCGCGCCAATGGCGAGCGGGTTGCGCCGTCAGCGATCCTGATCGCCGGCTTGTGCGCCGGGACAACCATGAACTTCAAGCCGTACTTCGTCTTCGCGGTTGGCTTTTGCATTCTGACCGCAGCCGCGCAAGCGCGAGACTGGCGGGTGCTGTTCGCGCCGGAGAACTGGATCGCCGGCGTCCTGGTCGTGATCCACGCGCTCGGCATCGTCGCATTCTATCCGGAGTATTTTACGCTCATCTATCCGCTGGTGCGCGACGTCTATCTGCTGGCGAACTTGCCGCTCCTCGTCATTCTGCCGACGACAGCAACAATGCTGTGGGTGCTGGCGATAATGGTCACGCTGACATTGCTAAGCCGGCGGCAGAAAGTGGACACAGCGTTGCTGGTGATGATGGCCGGATCGCTCGGCTTTGCGGTCTCGTTTTTCGTGCAGGCCAAGGGATGGGGCTATCACGCCTACCCGATGGTCGCGCTCGCATTACTGGCGGCAGGTTGGGCGGTCGCGGCCGGCAGCGATGGGCAGGCAACATCGCGCCGGCTTCGCGCCGGCGCGATGCTGCTCGTCGCGCTTATCTTCGCAAACGGATGCCTCCGGTTCGCCGTGAGCATCGATGCGCGGGTCGTCCAGGAGGAGGTCACCTTGATTGGGCCGCGGCCGAAGATGCTGATGCTGAGTGCGGCGAACGACATCGGTCATCCGGCGGTGCGCGAGCTTGGGGGAACATGGGTCTCGCGTCAGCAGGCGCTTTGGGTGCGGGAAGTCGTTCGTCAGGCGCTCCGGGACGGGACCATCGATCAGGCGACGGCGGACCGCCTCGCGGGCCACGTGGCGCGCGAGCGCGCCGGCCTGATCGAGGATTTCAGGAAACAACCGCCCGACGTTCTTGTGATCGACAACCAGAATAGCGACTGGGGTAGTTGGGCCGCTGCCGATCCAGAGCTCTCCGTGCTGCTGAAGCCCTACGTTCTCGTAAAGGATCTCAACGGAATAGAGATTCTGCGGCGCTCCGATCAGGCCCGATCCTAACTAGCGCTCGCCCGCACGGCCGCGCGATCCGGGCGGTTGGTCTGGCGTGCGTGACCTATCTCACGTAAGAAACCGCCTGCTCGGCGTAGTCTCCCTCAAGCAAACGGGGAGATTTCATTATGCGCAAATTCATTCTGATCGCAGGATTCGTTTTGGCATCCACTGCTGTTCAGGCTGGGGATCGGAGCTTGTCGTTGGGTGGCATCGAGCGGGCGTCCGCGAAGGCCGTCGATGCACCGAAAACCGCTGAAGTCCCGCCGCCGCCGGAACCGCCGAAATATGTCGAGCGGCCGGCGATCGAGCCCAAAGCTGAGACTCCGAAGGCTGAAGCGCCCAAGCTGGCAGCAAAGGTTCAACAGCCGGCCGCGGAGCGGTCGAGAGCCGAGCGCGGAAGGCCCGTTGCCCGGAGAACGGCGTTCATGTCGAGAAACATGAAGCCGCGCCGTAGGCACCACTGGATTGAAGCGCGCATCGTCCGCGAGCTGCATCGCCACGGGATCTACTGGTAAACATCGCCAAAGCAAAACGCGCCCCTCGGGATTACTCCGAGGGGCGCGTTTTGCGTGACGCTTGAGCCCATCGGCTTACTGCGAAACCGTCTGCACCACGCTGCTGATCGGGCGGCTGGCAACTGCCGGCATTTTCTGGTCCTTCACCAGCATCGCGTCATATTCGGGCAGGGTTTCGAGCTGCTCCTTGGCGCGCATTTGCACGACCTTGTAGCCGCCGGCTTTGAGGCGGCGCAGCAATGTCGGCAAAGCTTGCGCCGTGCTCTTCTGCAGATCGTGCATCAGGATGACGCCCTTGCCCTGCTTGTCGAGCTTGGTCATGACGTTCTGGATGACCTGGTCGGGACCCGACGATTTGAAGTCGTTGGAATCGACATCAACCGAAAACATCGAGATGTTGCGCGAGGCGAGATAGCCGAGGGCCGGCTGCGTGTGCGCAAGCCCCGGGAAGCGGAAGAAGGGCGCGGGCGCCGTCCCCAGCGCCATCTTCACCGCGCTAAAGCCCTTCTCGATCTCTTCCTTGACCTGCGCCTCGGTCAGTTTCTTGCTGTCGAGATGGGCATGCGACCAGGTGTGCGAGCCGATGGTGTGACCGGCAGCGGCGACCTGCTTGAGAATCTCGGGATGATAAGTCGTGTGCTTGCCGACCGGGAAGAACAAGGCCTTGGTGCATTCATCCGATAGCGCCTTGAGCACGGTGGGCGTAGTCGGCCACGGGCCGTCGTCGAAGGTCAGCACGACCTCTTTGTCGGTCAGGAAGTCGAACTGCTTGTATTGCAGGAAGCCGAAACCGGGGCCGCCGGTGGTGTCGATCACGACGGTGCGGCTGACGCCGAGTGCGTCGGGATTGGCGCAGGCCGATCGCATCGGCAGGGCTGCGGGAATGGGCGCGGGGGCAGGGGCCGGCTTCGAGAGCGAGGCCGTGGTCTCGACGTCGTCCCTCAGCGCGGGCCTGGCTGCGGCGGGCGCCGGCAGCGGCTCGGGCGCACGGGCGGCAACGGTTTGGGGTGCAGCCGCGTCGGTCCGCGGCGAGGAGGTCCAGAACCAAACGCCGGTGATCACCAGCGCCGTCACTACACTGGCCAGCATCAGGCCCAACGCATTACGCATCGCTACTCTTTCCAAATACTCGGGGTACACACACGCAACGGGCCATTAATGCCAACAATGTCTTAACGTCTCGCGAACAAGCGCCGGTTAAGCGATGGAGATGAGGGCTTTATGCGCGAGTGAGGTCAGTCACAGTCGTCCCGCGGTCCCGGGCGCATGCTCCTGCCATCAACAACGGGGCTCGCCTGCCGAGCCAACAGGAGCCGACAATGACCGCAGTGTTCTTCAATGCCGTTCGCAAGGTCAGTCTAGTGCTGGGCTTGACCGCCTCGTTCGCCGCTGCTTCATCGACCGCGAGCTTCGCCTTCACCTCTGAGCAGCAGCAGATGTGCACTGGCGACGCATTCCGGCTCTGCAGCTCGGAAATCCCGAATATTCCAAAGATCACCGCTTGCATGATCAAGCATCGCGCCGACCTGAGCGCGGGCTGCCGCACCGTGATGGATCGCGATCTCGCGGCGAAGAAGGGCAAGCTCGCCGCGCAATAGTCGGCCTACCGGCTCCCGGGAACGCTTGCGGCGATGCGACGCAGGCGTTCCACCAAGCGCACTTTCCCACTTCACAATTGCGTTGCCGCCCGGATTTCAGCGCCCGATTCCCGTTCTGAGGCGTTTTCTTGACGCAAACCGGTATCCACGCCGCGGGAAACCGCTATAGAACGCGCTGATTGCGTTCTACCGGTGTAAGGGCACAGCAAATGACCAAGATCCTTTTCGTCATTCCCCTGATCCTGATGGCTTCGAGCGCGTCGGCACAGACACAAAAAAGAGAGGGGCATGACGAGTGCGCGCGCGACGTCTCGCGGTATTGCCGGGCGCAGATGCAGGCTGGCGATCAGATCATTCTGGCCTGCCTGAAGCAGAACCGCTCACGGATCAGCAAGGCCTGCCAGCAGAAGCTGACGAGCGCCGGGCAGTAGAACCCGCAGTCGCGGCTTATCCCGTGCCGTTCCCGTTGGTGCGGAGCGATTGGTAGAAATCGTAGATCAGCAGCGCCATCACCACCACGCAGATGATGATCAGCGGCACTGCCTTGATCCACCAGAGCATGATGCCGAGAAACGTGCAGACGCCGGCAACGCCGATCAGTCCGGTGATGAAATTCGTCATCTGCCGCTCCTTGTTTTCGCGCGACGCGCATTGGTCTTGTTACTGGTCTTGGCACTCTTGGCAGGCGCGGCTCTGCCGCGGCCGCCTTTTCCAAGAGTTTTGATTAGCCAGTTGGCCGTTCGCAGGAGCCGCGCATCGTTGCCGCGGCGCCCGACCAACTGAACGCCAATGGGCAGGCCGGTTTCCGATTGCAGCAGCGGCAGCGTCACCGCCGGTGTGCCGAGATAAGTCCACGTCGAGCAGAACACGGGGTTGCCGGTACTGTCGAGGCCGCGCGGCGCCGGGCCCGGCGCAGACGGGGTCAGAATCGCGTCGTATTCATCAAACAGGCCGTCGAGCGCCGCGTTGAGCGGCGCGCTGCCGGCCAAGGCGCGCGTGTAGTCGACGGCCGGAACCTGGCGCCCGCGCTCGATCAGCGCGCGCAGCACCTGGCTCAGGGACTCGCCGCCCTGCTCGAAATCGCGATGCAGGTTGTGCGCCATCTCCACTTCCATGACGGTGCGGTGCATGTCGACGACGCGGTCGAAACTCGGGCCGATCTCGACTTCGGAAACTTGCTCGCCGAGCGCTTCCACCAGTTCGGCAAACGCCTCCGTCGTCACCTGCTCGACATGCTTCCACGCGGGCGAGCGCACGAAGGCGAACCGCGGCGGCAATGGCGGCTCACTTGCCGCCACTTCGACAAAGGGCGGAGAGGCAAGGGGGCGCGTGTCCGGATCCTCCTCGTCGAAACCCGCGAGCGTCTGTGCCAGCAGTGCTGCATCATCGACCGAGCGCGCAAACACGCCGACATGATCGAGTGCCCGCGATAGCAGTAGCGCACCGCTCCGTGGAATGAGTCCATGTGTCGGCTTGAAGCCAACCACCCCGCAGAAGGCGGCGGGGCGGATCACCGACCCGTTGGTCTGCGAGCCGATGGCGGCCGGTACCATCAGCGCCGCAACGGCCGCGGCGGAGCCCGACGACGACCCGCCCGGCGTGTGAGCCGGGTTGTGCGGATTTCGCGTCTTGCCGGGATTGAAATAGGCATATTCGGTCGTCACCGTCTTGCCGAGGATCACGGCCCCTGCCGCCCGCAGGCGCGCCACCGCCGCCGCATCGCGGCGCGGCGTGCGTCCGGCCCACAGGCTGGATCCGAACTCCGTCGGCATGTCGCCGGTATCGAAGATATCCTTGATGCCCAGCGGCACGCCATGCAGCGGGCCTGTGGCCTTGCCCTGCTTGCGACGATCGTCAGCGGCTTCAGCCTGCCGCATCGCATAGTCGCGATCGAGGAATGCCCACGCCTCGATGTCGCGATCGGCCTCGTCGATGCGTTTCAAACAGTCGGCGACAAGCTCCGCTGAGCTGAGCCGGCCGTCGCGGATGCCGGCCGCCGCTTCCGCAAGCCCGAGCGCATTGAGACTCATGCGCATCCTTTCAGCGCTTTATCGGGCCGGCTCACCGCGATCCATAGAGATAGCTGGGCAACCACAACGCAATTTCCGGGAAGATGTAGACCAGAGCCATGGTGAAGAAGACCAGGCCGACAAAGGGAAGCGCGCCGGAGAAGATGTCGGTGAGCTTCACTTGCGGCGGCGCCACGCCCTTCAAATAGAAGGCGGCCATCGCGACGGGTGGCGTATTGAACGCTGTCTGCGTGTTCAATGCGACCAGGATGCCGAAGAAGATTGGATCGATGCCATACTGGGGAAGCAGCGGCAGGAAAATCGGCACGAAGATGATGATGATCTCCGTCCATTCCAGCGGCCAGCCGAGCAGGAAGATGATGATCTGGGTCAGCAGCAGGAACTGGATCGGCGACAGGTTCAGCGAGGTGAAGAACTGCTCGACCACCGACTGTCCGCCGAGGACGGCAAACACCGCGGAGAACGTCCACGATCCGATGAAGAGGTAGCAGACCATCGCGGTCGCGCGCACGGTCAGATACACCGATTCCCGCATCATCGTGTAGTTGAGCGAGCGATAGGCCGCTGCCAGAACGATGCTCATGAGCGCGCCCACCGCCGCCGCTTCGGACGGCGTCGCCAAACCAAACAGGATCGCACCGAGCACCGAAACAATCAGCAGCGCCAACGGCAGGAACGATGTGGCGAGCGCCCAGATCACCGTGCTGATAGGCACATTGGTCTGCTCGGGCGGCAGCTTCGGCGCCAGCGCGGGATTGATGATCGCCCGCGCCACCGCGTAGAGGACATAGAGCCCCGCCAGTATAAACCCCGGAAAGAACGCGGCCGCATAAAGCTTGACCGCCGAAACGCCGGCGGTCGCCGCATAGACGATCAGGAGAATGCTCGGCGGAATCAGGATGCCAAGGCAGCCGCCGGCGCAGACCACGCCTGCCGACAGCTTGGTGTCGTAGCCGGCTCGCAGCATCGCCGGCAATGCCAACAGACCCATCAGCGTGACAACGGCGCCGACGATGCCGGTGGCGGTCGCGAACATCGCGCAAGTGATGAGCGTGGCCACAGCCAGCGCGCCCGGCACGTTCTTCATCGACAATTGCAGCGAGTGGAACAGGCGGTCGAGAATATTAGCGCGTTCGATCAGATAGCCCATGAAGAGGAACAGCGGCACTGCGACCAGCACGTCGCTGGACGTGACCTCGAACGTCTTCTGCACCAGCAGCGTGAAGATGCGGTTCTGGAAGAACTCCTGACCGGGCGTGTAGTAGGCATAGAAGCCGAACGAGACGCCCATCGCCATCAGCGTGAAGGCGATCGGGAAGCCGAGCATGATGATGAAGATGAAAAGCCCCAGCATCAGCATGCCGAGTTGAGGGTCGGTCATGCGCCGGCTCCTTTCTCGCTCGGCTCCACCGCAGCCTGATGCTGTTGACGCTCGCGGATGATGAGGCTCTCGGTTTCCTCGACGTCGTGCAGGCGTTGCGGCCATTGTCCGGTGCGGATGCACAGCACACAGCGGATGATTTCAGCGAACCCTTGCAGAAACAGAAGCAGGCCTGTGATCGGAATCAGCGCCTTCAGCGGAAACACCGGCACGCCGGCCGGACTGAAGATGCTGACTTCGCGGAAGCGCACCGACATATCGGCATAATTCCAGCCCGAATACATCAATGCCGCAATCGCCGGCAGGAAGAACAGAATGTAGAGAACGAGATCCATCGTCGCCTGAGTACGCGGCGACCACAGCCGGTAGACCACATCGGCGCGCACGTGGCCGTTGCGCGAGAGCGTATAGGCGCCGGCCATCAGGAACATCGCGCCATAGGTGATATAGCTGATGTCAAATGCCCAGGTGGTCGGCGCACGCAACACGTAGCGCATGAACACCTCGTAGCTGACACCAAGCGTAAGGACGAGGATCAGCCAGGCGAACGCCTTGCCGACCCATGTGCTGAGTTCATCGATGAAGAACAGGAATTTTCTCATGCGAGTTGAACTCGCGGCAAATCGCACATCCGGATGTCCCCCAGTTGCTGGCTGAGCGGCGCGTCAAGCGCGCCGCCCATTATTCGTACCGCCGATCAGGCGCTGCGAGCTCGTCAGACCTTGAGCACACCCGGGAAGTGGTGCTCGAAGGCGCCACGATAGTCCGTCGCGTTGGTCATGTTGTAGTAAACCACGCGGCGGACCCATGCCTTCTGCGAGTCCATCACCTTCTTCATGAACGGATCCGACCCGAGCTGGGCGATCAGGCCATCCCATGCCTTGATCTGCGCATCGAACACGGACTTCGGCGTCCGCTGAACGTTGACCTTGTCCTTGCTGATCAGCTCCTGCAGGTCCTTGGAGTAATAGTCCATCCCCTTCCACTCGTTGGCGGAGGAGACCGCCTCTGCGGCATACTGCAGAATCGCCTTCTGCTCGGCCGCCAGCGCATTATACTTCGTGCGGTTGAACATGATCTCGAAATATTCCGTCGCCTGATGGTGGCTACCCAACATGTAGTTCTTGGCGACGTCCTGTGCGCCGAAGCGCCTGTCCGAGGTAGGATTGTTGAACTCGAATCCGTCGATCACGCCGCGCTCCATGGCCGGCACGATTTCGCCGCCCGGAAGCTGCGCGACAGAGGCGCCCATCACCTGGAACAAGTCGGCGGCGAGACCCACGGTGCGGTATTTGAGCCCCTTCAGGTCGGCGTCGCTGTTGATCGGCTTCTTGAACCAGCCGAGCGGCTGGGTCGGCATCGGCATCGCGAAGAAGCTCTTGATGTTGACCTTCATGATCTGGGTCTGGAGTTCTTCGAACAGCTCCTTGCCACCGCCGTTGTGAATCCAGCCAAGGCCTTCGTTGGCATTGAAGCCGAACACAGGCCCGGTGCCGAACAGCGATGCGGCCTTGTGCTTGCCGTACCAGTAGACGGTCACCGTATGGGCCGCGTCGATCTGGCCGCCATGCACGCCGTCGAATACCTGGAATGGATGCACAACCGAACCGCCCACGAGATAATCGATACGCAGCCGGCCTCCCGCCATCTCGTTGACGCGCTTCACATAATCTTCGGCCATCTCGTTGAAGACGTCGGCCTTGCCCCAAGAGCCTTGCATCCTCAGGGTCGCCGTCTGCGCCCGGCTGACTTGTGGCATCGCAATCGCCGCACCGCCGGCGGCCGCGGCCGTCAGGAAACGGCGCCGCGTCGTTTTTGTATCGCTACGCTTGCTCATGAGTTCCTCCCGGTTGAGATGTCGCCCGCTGTCGCCGCAGGCTTGTTTGTCTCAACGACAAGTCAAAGGCTTGCGCGGCATTTTGGCAAGCGGGAAGTGCGCGGACTCCTTATGAATCGCTCAAGTGGCAAGGCAACGTTGCTATCTCGCAGGCGCGAAGCAGGACCTGTTCGCGTTCGGCGGCGCGAATGCCCATCGGCGTCTTGCACTTTAGTCGCAGGAAGTTGATGGCGCGGTGTCGGCAGTACGCTGAATCAAGTTGGGCTGATTTATTCCCGCGCCGTTCTGCGCCCAATAGCCGCGCCGCGTCACCCATATCAATGGGTCAGGTGCTGCTGCCTGCTGCGGTTGCGACCACCGGCAAGACCTCGTTGGCCGCGCGGTCGGGGGTATCTTCCTTCCAGCGGACCGAGCCGAACGGCCGCTCCAGCATGCGGCGGACGCGGATCGGCTCCGGCCCGAGGTGAAAGTCGATCGCGCGCTGGTGCAGGGCGCGCTCGGACTGCGTCGCACGGTTACGCTGGCGCAGATAATCGAGCCAGGTCGGGCAATGGTAGCGCTCGGTCCATAATTCGGGGTCGCCGATGTCGCGCGCGATCGACCAGCCATAGGCGCCGTTGCGCTGGCGGCTGAGCTGCACTTCCTGCATCACATTGTGAAACGCGCGCGCATCGTCCTGCGCGACGCGATACTCGATCTCGACCACCAGCGGTCCGCTGCGCCCCGTGAGCGACAGCCGCACCTCGGGATCGGCAAGCAGTTCAGTGGCATCCTCGTTGCGCGCGCCGACCGGCGGCATGCGCAGCCAGATGCCGAGCAGGGGCGAGATCAGCATCAGCCCGGCCGAGACCAAGAGCGCGATCTCCACGCCAGCGAGGTCGGTGAGGTGTCCCCAGCCCCAGCTTCCGACCGCAATGCCGCCTGCGATCGACGCCTGGAAAGCCGCCAGCGAGCGGCCCGCAACCCAGCGCGGCGCTGAAAGCTGCACGCCGATATTGAACAGGGCGACCGCCAGCATCCACACCGCGCCGGCGAGCACGAGCGCAATCGCCGTCAGGACCGCGTTGGTGCTCAGGGCGACCGCCGCGATCGCACCCGCCATCGATATCGCGCAGGCGCGCACCGCGGCCTCGCCGCTCATGCGCCGCCGCACCTCGCCGATATTCAGCGCGCCGAACACCGCGCCCATGCCGAAGGCCCCGAGCATGATGCCGTAGGTCTGCGCGCCGCCATGCAGGAGATCTCGGGCGACCAGCGGCATCAGCGCCGAGACCGAGCCGCCAATGATGCCGGTGACCAGCGTGCGCGTCAGCACGATCTTGATGGACGGGGAATTGGTGATGTAGCGCACGCCGGAGACCATGGCGCGGTTGAGCCGTTCGCGCGGCAGGCGCGACGGCTCGCTGGCGCGATTCCACAGAAACATCACCACCATCAGCGGCAGATACAGCACCGCATTGACGGCAAACGCCGCCACGGCGCCGGCGGTCGCAACGACGATTCCGCCGATCGCCGGGCCGAAGCTGCGCGCAATGTTGTAGCTGATGCCGTTGAGCGCGACCGCCGCCGGCAGCGTTTCCGCCGGCACCTGCTCGGTCACTGAGGCCTGCCAGGCCGGCCCGAACAGCGCCATGCCGCTGCCGACGACGAAGCAGAGGGCCAAGAGGATATTCGGCGTAACAAGGCCGAGCCACGCCAGCACCGTGAGCGCGGTTGCGCCGACAAGCGCGATGCCGAGCGAGACCAGCGCGACGATGCGGCGGTCGTGCATATCGGCGATGGCGCCGGCGGGCATCGAGATCAGCATGACCGGCAGCATCAGCGCAGTCTGCACCAGCGCGACCTTGTCGGCCGAAGAAGTCATCTGTGTCATCGCCCAGGCCGCGCCGACGCCCTGGATCAAAATCCCCAGGTTGGAAACGAGGCTGGCGAGCCAGATGCGCCGGAACACCGCGTGCCGCAACGGCGCTGCGATCCCGTCAGTCGCAAGACGCGAGCGTTTCGGCTGGTCGGTCATGATCGGTTCCGTTGGCGTTCTGTCACCGGCTTGATTCCATTCGAATGTAAAGTGATGCCTGCGAAAGCCCTGGCCTGTCCAGTCGAAGCAGCACTATCGGCGGTGCTATCGCACAGCTAAGGCATTGAAAAGCAACGGAAGGTTTCAGATGCGGCTGTCGCGACAGTTGGTGCTTGGGCGCTGACGCCGATCTCTTGCTCTACGCCGCCCCTACAGAGAAGGAGCGCCGGTTGATCAGCCAGCGCACCAGGAAAGCGCTCGCAGCAAAGAAGGCGGAAGGACCCAAGGGCAGTGCCGGGCCCTGACCTGCAATAGGTTCCAGCGGGCTCCGAACGATGCTCATGGCCATCGCTTTCGTGATGCGCGGCAAATTGCGCATAGAACGCGTGCTTGGGGTTGATATCATTCCAGTTAATCATTGAATGTGACCCCAAAGCGGGACACGCCATGACGATTGGAATTGAGCGGCTCCGCGACGCGCGCGAACAGCGGCTCGACCAGAAGCAACGTAATCATTCGGAGAAGACGACAACAGCTATCCGCTGCGGGCGTTGCGAGCCTGGCGCATGATCCTGTCTGCTCTCGTGGAGGCCGCATTCGCAACCAGGAGGACATTCCATGACGCCCACGCGTTTTGTTTCAACTGCTAGCACGCTGGCCGCAATCTGGCTCGTGGCCGCAGCCGCGACAGTACGTGCCCAGGACAGTGCGCTGCCCGCCGGGTTCAAGACCCAGCCGTTGCTGAAAACGGGTCAAACTCGAGACAAGCAGCCGATTGCCTAACCGAAGACAGACAAGCCAGAGATCATCTCCGTTATTGGGCTCATCGAGCCAGGCGGCCGCACGCCATTGCATGAGCACCCGGTACCGACCTACGTGTACGTCCTAGAGGGCGAGGTAGAGTTGCAGAGTCACGGGGGACAGCCGCATCAATACAAAGCCGGCGAAGCGTACATCGAGGCTCTCAATCACCCGCACCAGCTTTTCAATAAGGGCAATGTTCCGGCTAAGGTCCTGGTAGTCTTCGCCGGCGAGGAGGGAAAACCCACAACCGTAGCGGCGAAATAGCCGCTTGTCGTGGCGACATGATCCGCTTCCGCAATTCAATTCAGCCGCCGACGTGGGTGGCTGATTGAATCGGGCGCACACTTGCTTATTGATAAGTGACTGAGCCTTACTGATAAGTGACTGAGCGCGTTAATTGCGGACTGAACGCCTCTGGGGCGATGCAATGATATTGCAAGCAGTCCGGGCTCAGCGAACTAAGTCCGACCTCCGATACAACCTGCTGGCCATCACGCTCCGATGACAAGCTCGAACAACCGAACCGTTCCCTCGACCGAAGACCAGCGCCGCGAGCTCGGCTAGGCTGTCAAGCAACGCGGAGGTCAACCGCCCCGTGGTGGCATTATTCAACCAGGAGCGTATCGTGGCGCGGGCCTGGCCGGCCTCGGAAAACCGGTTGCCGAACTGACTTATTAGCTGTTTCCTGACAGGCGCGCCTTTGTAGCGCCCGGATCGAATACATAATTGGAGCCGTAGCCCGCATGAGCCAACGGGGCGCGCATTCGCCCGACCCGTCCGGGCTACGAGAGTGGCGCCGATGAGTGTAGCCGAAGCCTATGACATGACGGTTGCGCGCGCACCGCTGGTGCCGCCGAGCCCGCCGCGGGCGCCCGACGACATGACGGTGTTCGGGCGGATGAAGGCGATCCGCGAAAGCCCGATCGGTAGCTGGGGTCAGCGGGCCTATGAGGAAGATATCGTCCAGGGCCGCTTCTTCGGACGCAGCACATTCATTCTCAACGCGCCGGATGCGATCAAGCATGTGCTGGTCGACAATTACGAAAATTATACCCGCACGCCGGCCGGCATCCGGGTGCTGCGTCCAATCCTCGGCGAAGGTCTTCTGATCGCGGAAGGGCGCGCGTGGAAGCATCAGCGCCGAACGTTGGCGCCGGCATTCACGCCGCGCGCGGTGATGCCGCTCATTCCGCACATGCTGGCGGCAACCGACCAGACGGTCGCCAAGCTGAGAGCCGCCAGCAATGGACACGTCGACCTGCGCGAGGCGATGCAGCGGATGGCGCTCGAGATCGCCGGCCGCACCATGTTCTCGTTCGGGATGGATCGCCATGGCGCCGCCTTGCGCGATTTCGTGATAGAATATGGCGAGCGGCTGGCGCGCCCGCATTTTCTGGATTTGCTGCTGCCGTTGAGCTGGCCAAGCCCGCAGGATATTGCGCGTAGCCGTTTCCGCAAGCGCTGGACCGCATTCGTCGGCATGTTGATGGCCGAGCGCCGCGCCGCCGGCAAGCAGGAGGGTGCGCCGGCGCGCGATTTGTTCGACCTGATGGGCGACGCGCGCGATCCGGAAACCGGCGAAGCCTTCTCTGACGAACAACTCGGCGATCAGGTCGCGACCATGATTCTCGCCGGCCATGAGACGACGGCGACCGCACTGTTCTGGGCGCTCTATCTCCTGGCGCTCGATCCTGCCACGCAGGAGCAAGTGGCGAGCGAAGTACAGACCGCGTCCGTCAACGGCGCGTCCGATATCGAGCGGCTGAAATTCACCCGCGCAGTGATCGACGAGACGATGCGACTCTATCCGCCGGCGTTCCTGATCGCCCGCGCGGCGATCGGGCCGGATACCATCGCGGGCCTGCCGGTCAAGAAGAAGGACGTCATCCTGATCGCGCCGTGGCTGTTGCACCGGCACGAAAAACTATGGCGCGATCCGAGCGCGTTTATCCCGTCCCGCTTCATGACGGGAACGCCGCCCGACCGCTTCGCCTATCTGCCGTTCGGCGTCGGCGCCCGCGTCTGCATCGGCGCGCATTTCGCGCTGGTCGAGGCGACGCTGGCGCTGGCGAAGATGATCGGCGCGTTTCGCGTCACGCTGGTCGACAAGGATCCGGTGATGCCGGTCGGCGTGGTGACGACACAGCCCGCCCGTTCGCCGATGTTTGCCATCACGCCGCGGTAGCATTTTTTTGATCGGGCCGATTGCCGGCCCCGCGAAGAAAATGCGTCAGATAAGAAAGCGCACCTTGCACGGTCGCTTCGGGAGCGTCATCTAGGTTGTCACCATGAGCGATACCCAGGCCCAGTTCGCAGTCTTGAAGCAGACCGCCGATCCCGCGGTGGTCGACGCTATCTCGCAACTGATCGCCAAGGGCGAGGACCGCGATCTCAACCGCATCAACCTCCTGGATTTCGCCGCGCGCTACGGGCTGGACGAGGAACAGGTCATCTCGGCCTTCCTGCATTCGGCGCGGCTCGGGCTGTTCGATCTCACCTGGAATGTGCTGTGCCCCGGCTGCGGCGGCGTGCTCGGCGCGCACAACACCCTGAAATCGCTCCGCCACGACGATTACAATTGCGCGCTATGCGCCCAAGGGTACGAGGCATCGGTCGACGACCGCGTCGAAGTCGCTTTCACGGTCAGCCCGCGTGTCAGGCGCATTGCGGCACACGATCCCAACACGCTGCCGATCTGGGAATATAACCGCCAGATGTTCTGGAGCTCGGGGATGGACCTGAGCGAGGAATCGATCAAGCGGCTCATCGATGAAGTCTCGCTCGAAGCCATCGAGTTGCCGGCGGGCGAAAAGGCAGTGCTGTCGCTGCAATTGCCCAACCAGTTCGTGATCGTGTTCGAGCCGGTGACGCATTCGGCGCATTTCTTCGATGTCCAGGGCGAACCGATCCGCGAGCGGCAACAGTTTTCGATCGTCTTCAACAAGCTGCAGGCGCCCACGGGCTCGACGGTGATGCGGCCGGGACCGCTACGGCTGTCGCTCGAAAACCAGACCGACCACCGGGTGCTGCCCGCGGTGTGGATCGCCAACGACACGCTCCATGAGCTGCTCGGCAAGCGCAAGCCGATCCTGACCGCCAAGCGGATGCTGTCCAACCAGACTTTTCGCGACGTCTTCAAGGCGGATAACCTCAACGTCGATCAGCGCCTCAAGATCACCTCGCTGACCTTCCTGTTCACGGACCTCAAAGGCTCCACCGCGCTCTATGAGCGGGTCGGCGATCTCGCCGCCTTCGATCTGGTGCGGGCGCATTTCCACGCGCTGCTCGAAATCATCGCATCGGAGAAGGGCGCGGTCGTGAAGACGATCGGCGATGCCGTGATGGCGACCTTCATCAGGCCGGAACATGCGATCGTCGCTGGCCTGCGCATGCGGGCGGCAATGGCGACGCTGAATGCCGAGCGCGGCCGGGAGGACCTGATCATCAAGATCGGCATCCACGAAGGGCCATGCCTCGCGGTAATGCTGAACGAGCGACAGGACTATTTCGGTCAGACCGTCAACATCGCTTCAAGGGTGCAGCACCTGTCGACCTCGCAGGAGATCCACATCACCGGACCTGTGATCGAATCGCCGGGCGTTGCCACCATTCTGGCGAAACAGGCGATCAGGCCGATCCAGAAGGAAGCGGCACTGCGCGGCATCGCCGACAAGGTGATGGTGTACGAGATACCTTAAACGACACTACTCGATCACGATCTCGCCGGTCATGCCGAGTTCGGCGTGGGTCTTGCCGTCGCTGGTCTTGATGTCGCAGCGCAGGTCGCTGGCACGGCCAGCGGCGATCGGCACCAGCCACCATTCGGCGGATTGTCCCGGATAGACCTCGATCTCGCGGATCGCGCCCTTAAATTCGGCGAGGGTAACGGTCTTGCCGTTTTGCTGTTGCGTCACCTGCGCCTTGCGCGTGAACACCATCTGCGAGAACGCGTGCGAGGTGAAGTAGTGCGGATCGTTGCTCGAGTTGCGCAGGATCAGCTTGTAGAGCTTGCCGGTTTCGAACTTGAGTTGCTTCGGCACGAATTCGTGTTTGCCGGGCGAGCCGAGATCGACCGTCACCTCGATCGGCGTCTGTCGCGACAGGTCACCTGCCGCAAGCGCTGCTCCGGACGCGATTCCCAACACAACGGCAGCACCAAGTGCGAAGCGCAAGGAGGCCATGGTCGATTCCCTTTTGAAAATAGCTCGCTGAAACAATGAGTTCTTTCCCTAGTGCAAATGCGAATGATTTGCAATTGGATATCGACCGACTGCCTGCGGCGAATCGCGCAGTCGGCCATTGGCCGATGGCCGTGTCTTACCGAAGCGGCCAGGTTACATGCTTTGAACCGGACCCCGACCCAACAAAAGGCGCGCCGTTCGCCGTGGCGGCATTGGGCACTGCTCAGATTTCGCGCAGATGTTTTCGTCACACCCAACGTGACGCCGATTTAATCTGCGTGCCTTGTCAGCCACCCATCGCGCGGATTGCGAAGGCCAAATCTTCGACCCATATTCGCTCAACAGTTTCCTCGAATTTGCAGGTAGATTGATGCTCGACGGACTGCGCCAATTCATTGCCGACATCGTTGCGCCCAACGCGGATCCAGACTTCGCGTTCGACGATACCGGGTATCTTCTCGCGGCGACTGCACTGCTGGTCCACGTCGTCTCGCTCGACGGCGAACCGAGCGCGCTCGAGAAGCGCAAATTGCACAGTTTGATTGAAAGCCGCTTCAAGCTCGATCCCGGAACGGCGGATCATTTGATCGCGTCGGCCACGCGGGCCGAAGGCGAGGCGGTCGATCTCTATCGTTTCACCAGCGTCATCATGCGTTCGGTGAACGAGGAGGGACGCCTTCGCATCATCGAGATGATGTGGGAACTGGTATACGCGGACGGCCAGGTCAGCGAGTTCGAGGATAACGTCGTCTGGCGCGCGGCTGACCTGCTCGGCATTTCTTCGCGCGACCGGATCGACCTGAAGCATCGGGTGGCTGAGCGGCAGCCGGTCTCGTCCGCAGGTGCGCCGAAGGCCGAAGACGCCGCAATGTGACAATGAGCGGCGCAGCCACGCATCATTGCAGATGACGAAACTTTGATGTGCGCCGCAACCGGCTGCGGCAGCGCGCGATAAGCCTGAAAACATAGGGACTTCAGCGTGTGGAGCACACAGGCCGGCATGGCGCCATGTTTGGGGGATGGCTTGCGCCACACCGCGCGCCTATGCTCTCGTTCCCGTGCTGCAGCATAACCCTGATTTGATTTAAGAGCATTCAACCGTGACCGAGCGTGTGACGCTGATTACCGGTGCATCGGCGGGCATAGGCACCGAGCTGGCGCGCGTTTTTGCATCGAAGGGTCATCGCGTGGCGCTGGTGGCGCGGCGCGCTGATCGCCTGGAAGCGTTGGCGACCGAAATCAAGGCGGCCGGCGGCGCAGCGCCGATCGTCATCCCCTGCGACCTTGCGCAGCCCGACTGCGGCGACAGGATTGCCGAAGCCTTAACCGCCTCCGGCGTGGAGGTTGAATACCTCGTCAACAACGCCGGATTCGGCGTGTTTGGCAGAGCAATCCAGCGCGATCGATCCAACCAGCTCGAGATAATCGCCGTCAATATCCGCGCGCTGACTGACCTGTCACTGCGATTTTCCGATCACCTGATCCGCAATCGCGGCGGCCTTCTCAACGTCGGCTCGATCGCCGGCTTTCTGCCGGGTCCGGGAATGGCGGTCTATTACGCGTCCAAAGCCTATGTGCTGTCGTTCACCGAAGCCATGCGCGCAGAATTGGCGCCACATGGCGTGCGCGTGACGGTGTTGTGTCCGGGACCCGTGCCCTCGGAATTTCAGGCGCGCGCCGGATTTAGACCCGGCTATGATTCGTCGATCCTCAATATGTCGTCGGCCGATGTCGCGCAGCAGGCCTACAGCGGATTGATGGCGAACAAACGGGCAGTGTTGCCCGGCCTCGGCATCAAGATTGTGCCGTTCATGCTCCGGCTGTTTCCGCGCTCCTTTATCCTCGGGGCGATCGGCCGCTTCCAGCTCCGCCAGCGCTGAAGAAACCCCGGGTTTTTCCGGTGTTCTTGCCCGTTCGCACCGCGGGTCGGGCGCGCTGACCGCATCTGGCCCGCGGTTTGCTTACATTTTTGGATGTGTGCGTGAACTCACCCGAAATTAACACTCACTTAGGTATGGTTTCGATTCGAGGCACCTGAGCAACGTCGATGTCGTTCCGGTCGAGCAAAAATGGCGACAACATCGTGCCCTTTCCGGGCAGAGGGGTGCTGGCTGCGCCTGACGCCGCATCCCTGTCACCGGTTCTGATCGTTCTCCACCAGGAAAGCTCGACGCCCGGCCGGGTCGGCAACACGCTGGGCGCGCTCGGCTATCCCCTCGATATCAGGCGTCCGCGGTTCGGCGACCCGTTGCCGGAAACGCTGGCCCAGCATGCCGGCGCCGTCATCTTCGGCGGCCCGATGAGCGCCAACGACTCCGACGATTATGTCCGCCGCGAGATCGACTGGATCGAAATTCCCTTGCGCGAGCGGCGGCCGCTTCTTGGCATCTGCCTCGGCGCCCAGATGCTTGCCAAACAACTGGGCGCGCCGGTCGCGCCGCATCATGAAGGCCGGGTCGAGGTCGGTTACTATCCGATCCGCCCAACCGCTGCCGGTCACGCGCTCTGTTCGGACTGGCCGGAGCGCGTCTACCATTGGCACGGCGAAGGATTTCAACTGCCTGATGGCGCCGAATTGCTGGCCGAAGGCGATGATTTTCCGGTGCAGGCGTTTCAGCACGGTCACGCGTTCGGCTTCCAGTTTCATCCCGACGTCACCTACGCCATGATGCATCGCTGGACCACGCGCGGATGCGTGCGGATGGATTCGCCGGGCGCACAGCCGCGTCACCTTCACTTCGAAGGCCGCGCCGTGCACGACGTCGTCGAGCGGGCGTGGCTGAAGAATTTCATTGCAGGCTGGATCGTGCGCGCGCCGCACGCGGCTCTGCTGGAAGCGGCCGAATAGCCGCCACGCGGAATTTGCCCGCGCGTCCGAACGTCTTTCAAAAGCCGCCGATGTGATAGTGTCGCGCCCCTGAGCCCGCACGGCAATGACAAGAACGACAGGGAGACCCGCGGTGACCTATCAGCATATTCTCTACGCGGTGAACGACAAGATCGCGACCATCACGCTCAATCGTCCCGACCGCATGAACGCGTGGACCGCAACCATGGAGCGCGACGTCCGCCACGCGATGGAGGCTGCCAGCGCCGATGACGATGTCCGCGTCATCGTGCTTACCGGCGCCGGCCGCGCCTTCTGCGCAGGTGCGGACATGGAGGCGTTACAGGCCATCGACCCCAGCGAGATCAGGCGTGGCGAGAACATCCCGCCCTTCGACATGAACCGCCGGGCGGACTGGCAGACGCGCTACGCCTATTATCCGGCGATCCCAAAGCCCGTGATTGGCATGCTCAACGGCGCCACCGCCGGCATCGGTCTGGTTCACGCGCTCTACTGCGACCTGCGCTTTGCCGCCGACAATACCGTCTTCACCACCTCGTTTGCGCGCCGCGGGCTGATCGCCGAGCACGGCATTAGCTGGATGCTGCCGCGCATCGTCGGCCACGCCAATGCGCTGGACTTGCTGATGTCGGCGCGGCGGGTCTCAAGCGAGGAGGCGTTGCGGATCGGGCTGGTCAACCGGATCTATCCGCCGGACCAGTTGCGCGAGCAGACGTATGCCTATGCGCGCGATCTCGCCGATTTCGTCTCGCCCAGCGCGATTTCGGTAATCAAGCGCCAGCTCTACGACGTGCCGTTCCAGACGCTCGCCGAAGCCACCATCGATGCCAACCGCGAAATGCAGATCGCGCTGAAGGGGAGCGATTTCCGGGAGGGGGTAGCGAGTTTTGTGGAGAAGCGGCCGCCGCGGTTTACGGGGAAGTGAGGGGGAGGGGCGACGATTACCTTGTTGCGGGTCCGGCCCGTCTTCGCCCGTTGGGCTTCGCCGGGCACCACGCTTCACCCTTCGGGCATCACGTGGCTGCGCCACGCGTAGCCCCAAGGGCGAAGCGTGGTGGAGCCAGGCGGGATCGAACCGCCGACCTCGTCATTGCGAACGACGCGCTCTCCCAGCTGAGCTATGGCCCCGTCGCGACCGCCTCGACATCGTCCGAAGCAGCCGACAATCGGCGCCATTTACAGTCCGGCCCAAGGCCAAGTCAAGAACGGTGAAAGTACCGACTTTGGCGTGATTTTGCCGGGAACTTCCCTTGTTTGCGGGAGGATGAACCGATATCTAGCTGTCTATCCCTCCTCGCGAGCTCCCCCTCCCATGCGTGCTATCCTCGACATCGTCATCATTGTCCTTGACCTATACGTCTGGCTTTTGATCGCCGCGGCCATCCTGTCCTGGCTGATCGCCTTCAATGTCGTGAACACGCGCAACGGGTTCGTCGCGGCGGTGGCGGAATTCCTGTACCGGATTACCGAGCCGGCGCTGGCGCCGATCCGCCGGTTCATGCCCAATCTGGGTGGGCTCGACATCTCGCCGATCATCCTGATCCTGATCATCATGCTCGTTCAGCGGATAATCCTCTACTACGTCTATCCCAACGTCATCTGACCGCGAGCACTGATAGCTGACGGATGCCCGATGGATCCCTGGCGCTACTCGACCGACGGCATCAGTGTCGCGCTGCGGGTGACGCCGCGCGGCGGGCGCGACGATATCGATGGCATTGAAACGCTCGCCAACGGCCGCTCGGTGGTGAAGGTTCGCGTCCGTGCCATCGCCGACGGCGGCGAGGCCAACCGTGCGGTTACGGAACTGCTGGCGAAGGTGCTCGGCGTCCCGAAGGCGAGGGTGAAAATCTTGTCGGGCATGACCTCGCGCATCAAGCAGGTCGCCGTTGATGGCGATCCCAAAATTCTCGGCGAAACGCTGCGAAAGGTAGCCGCCGCCAAAGCATGATCCGGACCCGGCGGGCCGCGGAAGCGCAATTTTCCGAAAGGATCATGCGTCAAAACGAAGACGAAGGATTGAGATGACGGCACGCATTATCGACGGAAAGGTCATTGCGGCGGAGCTTCGCGCCCGTGTTGCGGAAGAGGTCGCACGGGTCAAAGGCGAGCATCAGGTCACTCCGGGCCTTGCGGTGGTGCTGGTCGGCAACGACGCCGCCAGCGAGGTCTATGTCCGCAGCAAGCACACCCAGACCCAAGCCGCCGGCATGGCCTCGTTCGAGCACAAACTGCCGGCCGACGTCGTGCAGGCCGATCTCCTGGCGCTGATCGCAAAGCTCAACCGCGACCCCGCCGTGCACGGCATTCTCGTGCAATTGCCGCTGCCGAAATCGCTTCACACCGAAACCATCATCAACGCGATCGATCCCGCCAAGGATGTCGACGGGCTGCATCCCGCCAATGCCGGCCGGCTGGCCGGCGGCTTTACCGCGCTGTCGCCGTGTACGCCGCTCGGTTGCATCATCCTGACCAAGAGCGTGCATGCCTCGCTGGAAGGCATGAACGCGATCGTCATCGGCCGCTCCAACCTGGTTGGCCGCCCGCTGCTGCAATTGCTGCTGAATGAAAATGCGACGGTGACGATCGCGCATTCGCGCTCAAAAGACCTGCCGCAACTCTGCGCCCGCGCCGACTTGGTCTATGCCGCTGTCGGCAAGCCCGAAATGGTGCGCGCCGGCTGGATCAAGCCGGGCGCCACCGTGATCGACGTCGGCATCAACCGCCTGCCCAGCGCTGACGGCAAGACGCGGCTGGTCGGCGATGTCGCGTTCAAGGAAGTCGCCGAGGTCGCCGGTGCGATTACGCCGGTGCCGGGCGGCGTAGGCCAGATGACGGTGGCGTGCCTGTTGGTGAATACACTACGCGCGGCCTGTGCGATTCACGGGCTGCCGAAGCCCGGGGTGTAGGTGTTACCGTCGTTCCGGGGCGCGCGCGAAGCGGGCGAACCCGGAACCTCGAGATTCCGGGTTCGATGCTGACGCATCGCCCCAGAATGACACTACTTCGTCAGCGGCCACGACGCGCGGAAAAAGCTACTTCTTCTTGGCGCGTTCGATGCCTTCCAGGATCAGGCGGTGGGCGTCCTCGGCGCCGCACCAGCGCAGCACCTTCACCCATTTGCCCTTCTCGAGATCCTTGTAGTGCTCGAAGAAGTGCTGGATCTGCTGCAGCGTGATGTCGGGCAGGTCGTTGTAGTTCCGGACCTTGTCGTAGCGCTGGGTCAGCTTTGACGATGGTACGGCGATGATCTTCTCGTCGCCGCCGGCCTCGTCTTCCATCAGCAAGACGCCGACCGGCCGCACGCTCATCACGGCACCCGGCACGATGGCGCGCGTATTAGCAATCAGCACGTCGCAGGGGTCGCCGTCGCCGGACAGCGTGTGCGGGATGAAGCCGTAATTGCCGGGATAACGCATCGCCGTATAGAGGAAGCGATCGACCACCAGCGTGCCGGCTTCCTTGTCCATCTCGTATTTGATCGGCTCGCCGCCAACCGGCACCTCGATGATGACGTTGACGTCGTGTGGCGGATTTACTCCGATCGGGATGGCGTCAATGCGCATAAGGGACTCCGCTTGGCGTTAAGGGGCGCGCCAGGAATCAGGCGCGCGTCAGGGTCCCTTTAGACCCGCAGCCGAGCAGGGAAAAGCCTGAAATAGCTTCAGTTGGTCCAGGCAAAAGCGACTTTGTCGAGCGATTTGGCGCCGAACTTCTCCGAGGAGCGGGCCACCATGCGACCGCCGAGCGCGCGGTAGAATTCCGTCGCCGGATCGTTGTCCGACAGCGCCCAGATCACCATGCTCCTCAGCCCGCTCTGCATCAGATCGCGCCGGGCGGCGGTGAACAGGCGGCGGCCGAAGCCGAGGCCCTGGAATTCCGGCCGCAGGTAAAGCTCGTAGATCTCGCCTTCGAAATGCAAGCTGCGGGCGCGGTTGCGGCCGTAATTGGCGTAGCCCGCGACCTTGTCGCCGAACACCAGCACGCTGACGCGGCTGCCTTTGCGGATTGCGCTGTCCCACCATTGCGGGCCGCGACGGTTAATGAGTTTTTCGAGCTCGGCGCCGGGAATGATGCCCTGATAGGCCGAGCGCCAGGCTTCATCATGGGTAGACGCCACCGCGGCTGCATCCGCAGCCTTGGCCGGTCGAACCTCGATCAGGGTTGTGCTCATATCCTGATCAAAGCAAGTCGGCGGGCCGGCTTCAAGGTCCATCGTTAATTATCGGTTAACCTGTGGATTTTCTGCATCAGTTTCGTGTTCTTCTGTACCGAAAGAGGACAAGGTGGCTGTCTCATCAGGTGTTTCGCCGAGGCAATGGGCGGCGAAATCGTTGTTAAAATCATCCAACCAAACGGCTCGGTGAATTCTGTTCACGGAAAAATGCGCAGGATGTGATTCGCCGGCGGTATTCTGTTGGTGAGTTCGCAATACGCCCCTCCCTCGGCTGCACCAGGCCATTTCATGCATCCCCTAAACATGCTTCCTGCGCTGATCCTCGTTGCCGCGCTCGGCGTGAAGGTCGCCGCCGCGCAGTCCAGCCTTGGCGCGCAAGGCCCGGAAGGCGAGCCTCACCGGCTGCAGCAATGGCTGGTGCCTTCTCCCGATTCTGCAACTGCCGCGCATGCGGTGCTGTTCAGGCCACCGGGAAAGGGGCCGTTTCCACTTGCGGTGATTGCGCACGCCTCGACCCAGAACGTGTTGCGGCGAGCGCAGATGCCGCAGCTCGAATACCGCGCGCTCGCCGGATGGCTGGTGGCCCGCGGTTTTGCCGTGCTGGTTCCTGAACGCCCGGGCCATGGCGCGACGGGCGGAAAATACCTGGAGGATCAGGGCGGTTGCGACGAGGCTGACTACGCCAAGTCTGGCCGCGTTGTGGCGGATGCGATCGCCGCTGCCACCGGCTTCATACGCAAGCAGCCCTTCATCCGCGCCGAGGGCATGGTCGTGATCGGCCATTCGGCTGGCGCCTGGGGTGCACTGGCGCTGGCCGGCGAAGATCCGAAGAACGTTGCCGCCATCATCGCGTTCGCGCCGGGGCGCGGCGGGCATGCCGATGATTCTTCCAGCCGCGTCTGCGCGCCGCACACGCTGATGGCTGCCGCGGGCGAATTCGGCAAGGCTGCACGCGTGAGGGTGACCTGGCTGGTGGCTGCCAATGACAGCTACTTTTCGCCCGCATTCTCGCGTCAATTGGCCGATGCGTTTCGTGCCGCCGGCGGCAGGGCTGATTTTCGCGTGCTGCCGGCCCATGGCAGTGAAGGCCACTGGCTGGTGGAAACTGGCGGCGGTGTAACCCTCGCCGGACCTGAACTCGATCGTGCGTTGAAGGCGCGGTCCCGTACCCCGGCAGCCAAGCGATGACGCTGTATTTCCTCGTCAAATATCTCCATGTACTCGGCGCGATCGTCATTCTCGGCACTGGCGCCGGCATCGCATTTTTCATGCTGATGGCCCATCGTAGCCGGGACGTGGCGTTCATCGCGCGCACGGCAGAGACCGTCGTGATCGCTGACATGCTGTTCACGCTAACGGCGGTGCTGCTGCAGCCGGTGAGCGGTGGCGCGCTGATCTGGCTGTCTTCCACTGCGTGGAGCGAACGCTGGCTGATGATCTCGCTCGGGCTCTATGCGGTGGCGGGGTTATTCTGGGTGCCGGTCGTATTCATGCAGATTGAAATGCGCGATCTCGCGCGCAAGGCGGCGGAGCAAAACCGGGAGTTGCCGTCGCGCTATCTCGCACTTTTCCACCGCTGGTTTCTGTTTGGCATTCCCGGGTTTGGCTCGGTCATGGCTATTCTCTGGTTGATGATCGCCAAACCGTTCTAGGCAGCATGAACGCCGACATCCGAAAAATCCTCGTGCTCGGCGCCTCCGGCCTGATCGGCCGCTTCGTGACCGACGATCTTCGCGGGAGAGGATTTCGCGTGGTCGGCGTCGCCCGGAAATTATCCGCTTCGCAGAAGAACGGCGCGCTCGATCTCGAACTGCCTCTCATGTCGATGGATGCGGCGGCAATGGCGCGGCTGCTGCGCGATCAAGGCATCGGTGTCGTCGTCAATTGCGTCGGCGTGCTGCAGGATGGCCCCGGCAGCGACACTGCCGCAGTGCATCGCGAATTCGTAGCGCGGCTGTTGCAGGCGATCCGCGAAAGCCGCCTCGCGATCCGGCTGGTGCATATCTCGATTCCCGGTGTCGCCGAGACCGACGCCACCGCCTTCAGCACCACCAAGCGCGAGGCCGAACGACTGATCGCCGATTCCGGCGTTCCGTACACGATCCTGCGGCCGGGTTTCGTGGTGGCATTGGCTGCCTATGGCGGCAGCGCCATGCTTCGCTCGGTCGCAGCACTTCCGATTGATCTTTCGCCCGCCGAACGGCTGACGCCATTCCAGCCGGTCGCCATGGAGGATATCGCGGCGACGATTGCCTGGCTTGCCGCGCGCGATCCGGGCGAGGCGAACGCGGTGACCTGGGACCTGATGCAGGAGCAGCCGGTCACGCTCGGCGACGTGATCGATCAATTTCGCGAAGTGTTTGGCACCGGCAAATGGTGGCGCATTGTGATGCCGGCGTTCCTGCTCGATCTCGGCGCCAGGCTCGGCGACCTCACGAGCTTGCTCGGCTGGACGCCACCGATGCGGACCACCGCGATTGCGGAGCTGCGACGCGGCGTCAGCGGCAGTCCCGCCGGCTGGATGGCCGCCACCGGCATCATACCGAAGACAATCGGGCAAATGGCGGGAAAACGCTTGGCGACCATCCAGGACAAATGGTTCGCGCGGCTGTTCCCGATCAAGGCGCTGATGATCGCAAGCCTCGTGCTGTTCTGGGTCGTCTCCGGCTTCATTGCACTGGTGATTTCCTATGACGCGGCGGCAGGTATCCTGCGCAGCCACGGTTTTCCGCCGGCGCTCGTCGCCCCCATCACGGTGGGTACCAGCCTGATGGATATGACCATCGGCGTGCTGATCGCGTTTCGCCGTACCTCGGCATTTGGCCTAGTTGCGGGTATCATTGCCTCGCTCGGCTATATGGCCGGCGCCGCAATCCTGACGCCGGACCTCTGGATCGAGCCGCTCGGCGCGCTGGTGAAGACGGGACCCGCCATCGTGCTGATGCTGGTGGCGCTGCTGACATTGGATAATAGATAGCGTTTCCGAGCGAAGTGGGAACCGGTTCGCGTGAAGGAAACGCGTCAAGACAAAGAGTGTGCATGACCCAATGGCCCGACGATGACGTGATCCTCTATGACGGCGTCTGCGTCTTCTGCTCGCGCTGGGTCCGCTTCGTTGCGAAACGCGACGTCGAGCGAAGGTTTCGTTTCACCGCGATCCAGTCGGCGTATGGCACACGACTGGCGCAGGCCTTCGGCATCGCTCCCGATGATCCCGATACCAACGCGGTGGTGCATGGAGGCGTCGCATATCTCAAATCGGACGCCGCTTTGACAGTACTCGGCATGTTGCCGGGCTGGCGATGGACGCGCGGGCTGCTTGCCGTACCGAAGCCGCTGCGCGATGCCGTCTATAATCTCGTCGCGCGCAACCGGTATCGGATATTCGGGAAGTATGACGAGTGCTTCGTGCCGGACGCGGAGATGCGGGCGAGGGTGATGGAGTAGGAAAGAACGTCGCCTCAACCGTCATTGCGAGGAGCAAAGCGACGAAGCAATCCATGTCTCGGCAGCCGCGAAATGGATTGCTTCGCTTCGCTCGCAATGACGGTTGTCAACGCTTAGTCAAAACTTCTTCCGCCGCCCGCTCGCCGCTGTCCCTTGCCCCATGCGCGGTCGAGAAGAACTCCGGCGAGGTTGCCTCGCCTGCAAAGAACAGCCGGCCATCGACGGGCGCGGCTAGGACCTCGCGATCTCCCGCATGTCCCGGCAGCGCGTGTGAATAGGAGCCGCGGGCGAAGGGATCATGCGCCCAGCGTGATTCGGCGAGCGGCTTCAGCTTGCGGCGAAAATCGTTGCCGAGGATCGAGACGATCTCGTCGATGCTTGCCGCGGCCAGCGCGCCGGGGCCGGCGTCCTCCAGCGACTGCGCGAAGCGGCCGCCGAAAAAGCCTTCAATGCAGGGTTGGCCAAATGGGCGGATGTGATAGGTGCCCATTTCGGTGCGCATGGTGGCGGCGCGCAGATTGCCCTCTACGGGCAGCGCTTCGGGCTCATCCACTGCCAGCGTCACCTTGTCGGCGAGGCCGAGCGGCAGGCCGCGCGCGGCATCGACCTTTTGTGGCAACGGCGGGTGAAAGCGGATCGCCTCATCGGCGATCAGGCTGGTCGGCACCGTGATGATCACCTTGTCGGCAGTCAGCGTGCCGCGCGACGTCTCGATGCGGACGCGCTTGCTTGAGTGATCGATCAGCGTCACGGCGCAATTGAGCGCAAGCGGACACGTGGCGCCATAGGCCGCAATCAGCGCACCATAGCCGCGGCGGACGCGCCAATTGATGTCGGTATCTTCATAGGCGTCCATGTCGATGACCGAGACCTGGTCGAGCTCGCAGCCATTGACGTAAGTCGAGATCGCATCGATCATCGGGTTCCAGCGATTGCCAGGCTCCAGATAAAGGCTTGCGGCGCAGTCGCGGCCACTCTTCGCGGCTTCCGCCGCCGCTATTTCGGCGCGGTCATAGAACGCATTGAGCGCGTGCATAAAGTCGTCGCGCTCTGCTTGCGGAAACGCCTTGCCGTGAGCGCGCTCGCGCCAGGGCGGCAGTGACCTGTTGATCTCGAAACCGAGCCGTTCGGCGATTTTGACAAATGAGTTCTCATCTGCCGAATGCAGCCAGCCGCAGCCGACGTCGAAGGTGACGTCAGGCGAGGCCATGATGGTGTGCGCGCGGCCGCCAATGCGATCACGCGCTTCCAGCACGATGACGGAGAGGCCGGAATCTTTCAGCGTATTCGCCGCGCCAAGCCCGGCGGCGCCGGCGCCGATGATGGCGACATCGACTGAGGAGGGGAGAGACGTCATGCGTAAGGCTGTAGCACGTTCGCGCAGAGGCTAGAAGCCGGCCATTGACGAGGGCGATGTCGGGGCCGGCAATCCGGGCGCGTCCGCGCATCGATCCGCAAGCAGACGTCGGTCGCGACGGGCAGTCGATGCGACGCTGTGGAAACGCTGTGGAAACGACGAGGTCTCTTGCGCCTCGTTCTGTAGTTGTGTTGAATACTATATTCACTTGTCTCATTTCAGATATGGATTTCAGCCATGGCCGCGTTGAATCCAACTACGAGACGCAAGCGAACCGCCATTCTCGTCGTTCACGGCATCGGCAGCCAGCGCGCCCTGGAAACAATGCGTGGGGTGATACGCGGCATCTGGCTCGACTGCAACAACCCGGCCGACAAGAACAAGCGGGTATGGACGCATCCGCAAAAGGATGGCGCCGATATCGATCTGTCCGTCATGACGACCAACGGAGTACCGGACTCGAAAGATAATCGCAGCGTCGACTTCCACGAACTGTATTGGGCTCATCTGATGAGTGAAACCAGGGCGGTTGCGGTGCTGCTCTGGCTCTACGAGCTTGGCCGGAAGGGTCCGATCATGAAGCTCGGCATGAACGGACTCTGGTGGGCCGCGGCCATTTTCCTGTGCCTGATGAATCTTTCTTTCGCAGTGCTGGTGCTGCGGGGCGTCTTGCTGTTTTCGGGAAACAGCGCGCAGATCATGCTGGTGGCGCCGTTTCTGCTGCTCGTCGCCAGTATATTTGTCGGTTTTGCCGTGGCGTGCCGGTGGCTGGCGTTCCGGCTCATCATCCTGTTTGCAGTTCTATTGGCGGGCGGAGGCCTGCTGGCCCTCGGCTACTTCGAGGTCGCGTGGCATTTCGCCGGCAGCCCCGGAATTCCTGATGGCGCCGAACTGGTGACGCTGATTGCGCTGCCTACGCTGATCGCGTTCATCGCAACCGGGCTGGTCATGGGGCTGCAGGGGCTGCGCGCCTTCTGCTGGGCTTTGTTCATTTCGCTGTTCCTGTTTGGCTGGTTTGTCACTGCCGACCGGTATTGGAATTCGGAGACGGCCTTCATTTCAACTGTGATCAAGGGGTGGGTGTGGGGGCTGAACTCGCCGTGGGCCGTTGCCACGGCCGCGGCCGTGATTGGCCTCTATCTGATCGTCAATGCCGCATTCCTGCAGCCCTATCTCGGCGATGCGGCGCGCTACTTCCGCAATTCGCCCGCCAATGTCGCGGTGCGCCGGGCGATCCGGAAGGATGCCGTGGACACGCTCGAGCGTCTTCACACCAGCGGTCAATACGACCGGATCGTCGTGGTCGCGCACAGCCTCGGAACCGTGGTCGCCTACGACATGCTGCGCGCCTATTTCAGCCGGATTTGCAGCGAGCTGCCGCCGGTCGACCAGCTTTGGCAGGAGTTCGCCGACATCGACGGCGCGCCATGGCAGCCAGACGACAAGACCGACGCCGCGACGCATCAGGACAAGGCCGATGCGTCGGCCAAGGTGGCCGACGCCGGGCTCAAGAAAGACTTCAAACGTCGTGTTGAAGAAAGAGAATTTCCGACCTGCCCGCCAAAGCGGCTCGATGCAGACGGTTTGCTAACGTTCCGAGACCCAAATACGGGGAATAGGCGGGTTCATAACGGCGCCCTGTTCGGCTTGACCCGGTGGACCAACATCTATTTCCCGCGGTTTCAGCTTTTCTGGGGAGACGCCATCGGCGGCGCGCTATCGCCGATCTTCGGCTACCACATCGTCGATCTCGAAGTAGCGACCAAGGCGGCAGGCGGCGCCGACTTCTTCACCCATACCGCCTACTGGGACGTCGAACGAAAGCCTGACACCTACAGCGCTCCGCACATCGTTGCGCTGCGCAAGGCCGTCGATCTGGTCGACAAAAACGACGCTATCGATCTGGTTGACGACGGTGACGATCCGACCAAGCACGAGGGGGAGTAGAGCTTGGGCCCCGGCTCAGCCGCGCACCGCTATCGCGCCGCGCTGCGTCCGGGGCACGAGACTGGCCTTACGCCACCGCTTCCTTGGCCTTTTCCGCGCGCTTGCGGTCGTTGGCGTCGAGGAACTTCTTGCGCAGGCGGATCGACTTCGGCGTCACTTCGACCAGCTCGTCGTCCTCGATATAGGCCAGCGCCTTTTCCAGGGTCATCTTGATCGGAGGCGTCAGGCGCACCGCCTCGTCCTTTGACGTGGTGCGGATGTTGGTGAGCTGCTTGCCCTTGAGCACGTTGATCTCGAGATCGTTGTCGCGGGTGTGCTCGCCGACGATCATGCCCTTGTAGACCTTCCAGCCAGGCTCGATCATCATCGGGCCGCGGTCCTCCAGCTTGAACATCGCGTAAGCCACCGCTTCGCCCTGATCGTTGGAGATCAGCACGCCGTTGCGGCGGCCCTGGATGTCGCCCTTGTAGGGCGCATAGCCGTGGAACAGGCGATTCATGATCGCGGTGCCGCGGGTATCGGTGAGCAGTTCGCCCTGGTAACCGATCAGGCCGCGGGTCGGTGCGTAGAACACCAGCCGCAGGCGGTTGCCGCCGGACGGACGCATCTCGATCATCTCGGCCTTGCGCTCGCTCATCTTCTGCACGACGACGCCGGAGTGCTCCTCATCGACGTCGATCACGACTTCCTCGATCGGCTCCTGCCACTGGCCGGTGGCTTCGTCCTTCTGCAGCACGACGCGCGGACGCGACACTGAAAGCTCAAAACCCTCGCGGCGCATGGTCTCGATCAGGATCGCGAGCTGCAATTCGCCGCGGCCCGATACTTCCATGGAATCCTTGTCGGCGGCCTCGACCACGCGCAGCGCGACGTTGCCTTCGGCCTCGCGCAGCAGGCGGTCGCGGATCATGCGCGAGGTCACCTTGTCGCCTTCGGTGCCGGCGAGCGGCGAGTTATTGACGATGAACGACATCGACACTGTCGGCGGATCGATCGGCTGCGCCACCAGCGGCGTCTCGACGGAAGGATCGCAGAAGGTATCGGCGACGGTGCCTTTGGTCAGGCCCGCAATCGCGACGATGTCGCCGGCTTCGGCTTCATCCAGCGGGGTGCGCTCGATGCCGCGGAAGGCGAGGATCTTTGTGATACGCCCCTGTTCGATCGTCTTGCCGTCAGCGCCCAGCACCTTCACCTGCTGGTTCGGCTTGATCGCGCCCGAGGTGATGCGGCCGGTGATGATGCGGCCGAGATAGGGATTGGCTTCCAGAATGGTGCCGATCATCCGGAACGGGCCCTGCTCGACGCTCGGCGGCGCGACATGGCGCACGATCAGATCGAACAATGGCTGCATGCCGGCTTCCTGCGGCCCATCTGGGCTGTCGGCCATCCAGCCCTGCTTGGCCGACCCGTAAAGTATCGGGAAATCGAGCTGCTCCTCGCTGGCGTCGAGCGCCGCGAACAGGTCGAATACCTCGTTGATGACTTCGGTCGGACGCGCATCGGGACGGTCGACCTTGTTGATCACGACGATCGGCTTCAGCCCGACCTTGAGCGCCTTGGAGACCACGAACTTGGTTTGCGGCAGCGGGCCCTCGGCGGCGTCGACCAGCACCAGCGCACCATCGACCATGTTCAGGATGCGCTCGACCTCGCCGCCGAAATCGGCGTGGCCGGGGGTGTCGACGATGTTGATGCGGGTGTCCTTCCACTGCACCGAGGCGGCCTTGGCCAGAATGGTGATGCCGCGCTCGCGCTCCAGATCGTTGGAATCCATCGCGCGCTCGGTGACCTTCTGGTTCTCGCGATAGGTGCCGGATTGCTGCAGCAGACGGTCGACGAGGGTGGTCTTGCCGTGGTCGACGTGGGCGATGATGGCGACGTTACGAAGGTTCATGGCTCTTCTTCTGGTCGTGCATGTGGAGGCGCGATCTCACCGGAAAACCGGGACCCACTTTTCCGGATCGCGCTCAAACCTGGGATGCGAACGGGGCCACAGCTCAAACCTGGCCCCAAAAAGGAAGCCCGGCCAAAAGGACCGGGCACACCTTACGCGTTGCGGCGCAATATATTCAGAAAACGCCAAAAAACAATGGTTCGTTTGGCATTTGGTTAGCCGATTTTGGGTACGGCGCCGGGCTCGATTGCCTGTTTCGGGGTCGGGATAAACTGCGCAAAACCGCGTCAAAATGGGCTTTGACCGCCTCATTGCAGCGGCAGGACCGGTTCCGCAGCGATCGCGCATGGTCGAGACGTGCTTCATATGCTCTCGATTAGGCTGGCTTCGGATCGAGCGTCGTCGACCACAGCGCAACATCGGCGCGGTCGCGCAAGGTCACCGTCATCTGTCCGCTGCCGCCGTCGATCCTGACGTGGCCGAAAAACTGCATTCCGGCGGACGGCGGCAAATTCTGTTTGCCGGGTCCCGGAGCCTTGATGAACTTCACCTCGGGTCCGAACGTGTTGTCGAGGTCGTTCGGGCCGAAGCTGCCGGCGTGCAGGGGACCAGCGACAAACTCCCAGAAGGGATCGAATTCTTGAAAGTGCGCCTTGTCGGGATTGTAGTAATGCGCGGCCGCGTAGTGCACATCCGCGGTCAGCCACACGGTGTTGACCACGCCCGACGTCTTGATGAAACGCAGGAGGTCGGCGATCTCGAACTCACGGCCGCGCGGCGGGCCGTCGCTTTGCGCAACGGCTTCCGAGCCCATTTTGTTGCGCGCATCGTCATAGACGATGATGCTGAGCGGCATGTCGGATGCGATCACCTTCCAGGTGGCGCGCGAGTTCAACAGTTCCCGTTTCAGCCACGCGAGTTGCGCCGGCCCGAGAAAAAAGCTTGCCGGCCCGTAAGCGGTCTCCTGGTTCGCACCATTCGGCCCGCGATAGCTGCGCTCGTCCAGCATGAACACGTCGAGATGCGGGCCATAGCGCAGCGTGCGGTAGACCCGCCCCGGCTCCGTGATACTCGCGCGGATCGGATACATCTCGTGGAACGCGCGCGCTGAGCGGGCCGCGAGCAGGGCGAGGTTGCGCTCCTCGTAGGCGGCAGGCAGTTCCTTGGACGACGACCAGTTGTTGACGACCTCGTGGTCGTCCCACTGCACGAAGATCGGCACCTCGGCATTGAACGCGCGCAGATGCTCGTCCATGAAGTTGTACTTGTGCGCGGCGCGGAATTCGTCGAGCGTTTCGGCGACCTTTGATTTCTCAGGCGTCGTCACGTTCTTCCAGACCTTGCCATCGGGAAGCGTCACCTCGCTCTTGATCGGGCCGTCGGCATAGATGGTGTCGCCCGAGTGCAGCAGGAAGTCCGGACGATGCTTGCGCATGGTGGCGAAGGTGAGCATGCCGCCGTCATCCGGGTTGATGCCCCAGCCCTGTCCGGCAACGTCGCCGCCCCAAACGAAGCTGATGTCGCGGCGGTCGCTAGGCGCGGTGCGAAACCGCCCGACCACCGGCTCGCTTTCGACGCTGGTATGGGCGAGGTCGCGAAACCGGATGCGATAAAATATCTCCTGCCGGGCAGGCAGGTTCTCCAGCAGCATTTTCGCGGTGAAGTCGCTTTCGGGCAGCGCTGCGATCGGCGGCAAAGCCCGTGCGTTGGCAAAGGATTCATTCGTGGCGACCTCGACCAGCATTTGCGAAGGCCGGTCGGCGCGGGCCCATACCATGCCGCCGTCAGCGCCGACATCGCCCGACTGCACGCCGGAGGTGATCACGGGCCGGTCCGCGGCGCGGCTGAGATAGGGCGTTGCAATGACGCCGATGGCGCCTGCTCCGGCGGTGGCGAGGAAATGACGCCGCGAAATTCCAGGAAGGCGGTTGCGGGAAATCCTGAACCTCATGCGGGCCTCTTTCGGATCTGGCGCGGGTGCGGTGTAGCACCGTCAGACCTAGAAAGATTTGATGACGGCTCGATTACCGGGCTGGCAGATCAGGCGTTGCCGGCCGCGCGGAACTGCGCGCTGGCGCGTTGCAGGTTTTGCGGCATGCTCAGCAACAGCGCCTTGCGGTCGGCGACCGCGTTGTGGAATTGCTCGATCGCGATGTTGAAAGCGGTCAACGTGCCTTCCTCGATCGTGCCGTGTTCGTAGCACAGCAGCGTGTGGCGCAAAATGTCGTCCGCTTCCGCCTGCATCTGGTCGAGCTCGTCCATCGAATCGCACTGGCGGGCGGCGCTGAGCATGTCGAGAAGCCGGTCGCGCTGCGATACGTTGACGTTGCGCTCATCCTTCTTGAGGTAGCCCGCAAACCACGCGCCGGCGGAGCCCATCGCCGACATCGCCATCAACGTCCACCAGATGTAATCGCTGTAACGGTCGAGAAAGGTTTTTTCCTCGCCGTCGACAAAGGCGGCGGCGCCGGGATGCACGGGAATCGTGGCGTCCTTGTCGGTGTCGGGCGTCTCGATCTTTGCGGTGAGCGGAAACTCGTTCTTCAGGGTTTGCCGGATGGCGAATAGTTGGCGAGTAAAGGCGGCGATGGTCGATTCCGAAATGCCTCTGCGTGCCACGATGTGATGCGCGAAACTGATGGTCTTGACCTCTGCCTCGGGCTTGTCCGGCGCGCCGCCAAAGGTCCCGGCGGGAATTTCGGACGCCTCGTAGGCGGGGTGGTTCTGCGCAATCGCCTCCGCCGAATCGATCGCCAGGAATTTCGGCGTGCCGCCGTCGCGGGTCGAAGCCGCGATCGCGTCCGACGTGATTTTGCTGTTGACCGGGCCGGCCGCAAGATAGGCATCCGCCTTCTGGCTGCGAATGGCTTCCGCGGCCTCGTTGGCCGGAAACTGAACGATCTCGACTTTGCCGGGATCGACGCCGTATTGCAGCAGGATCACCTTGAGCAAATTGACATTGGCCTGGGTGCGGCCGACCACGCCGATGCGCCGGCCGGCAAGCTGCGTAATGTTCCTGATGTCGGGCGCGGCCTTCCTGCCTTTGGCAGCCCTGGCCTTGCCGGCCGACGGCACCCATAACACCGCGACGTTCTTGCGCAGCGTTGCCACGGCCTGCGCGTTCTTCGGCACCTCGAGATCGCCGCGGATGATGGCGAGATCGGCTTTGCCTTCGCCGAGCAGATTGGCGCTCGCGACCGCGCCGTCAGTTTGCACCGGACGCAGCCGGACCTGGCTGTTTCTGGGATTATTGAAGGCTTGCGCCAGATTCTGAACCACCTTGAGATCGTCGCTGTTGGCAGGGCCAACCGCGATCCGTAGCGTCACCGGCCGCATCGCAAAGTAATAGCCGGCCGCCAGCGCGCCGACGACAGCCAGCACGCCGGCCAGCGTCACGAATGTCAGCCGTCGTTTCGCAGAGCGGGGCGAGGGGGCGGCCGGCGTTTCCGCAGAATGGGGGCCGTCGGTCATCAATCCCCGTAGGTTTGAGGGTGGAGTTTCACGCAGCCGGCACGCTTCACTTATTATTCTAGCAAATTTCCTGGCGGAACCTTTGTTACATCTCTGTCATGGTTACCGGCATCCGGGCTGGACGCGCCTTGCATGCCAATTTTGGGCATGGGGGATCCCCGGAGCGGCCTTGGGTGTTAGGCTTGGGTGTTTAGGCTTGGGTATCAGGTGACAGGCTGATTCAAGCGCGGAGGCGATCATGGCGGAACGGCTGTCGGCAGAAGCGCGAAAATCGGCGCTGGCGGAACTGGCCGGCTGGTCGGAAACGGCCGGTCGCGAGGCGATTGCCCGCACCTTCACGTTCAAGGACTTCAACGAGGCGTTCGGTTTCATGTCCCGCGCCGCCCTCGTGGCCGAAAAGAACGACCACCACCCGGAATGGAAGAACGTCTACAAGACGGTGGAAGTGGTGCTGGCGACCCATGACGCCGGCGGCGTCACCAGGCGTGATATCGATCTGGCCAAGGCCATGAACGCCATCGCCGGGCAATTGGGCGTCGCCTGAGGTCACTCTCGCGATCTTGCGGGGTGGGGCGGACATCCCCAATTCCTGATTCGTACATGTTGGCCGCGGCGATCTGCCGCGCCGATGCAAGGGGAGCGTCGCGATGGCATCGTCCGATCACACCGCGGGTTTTGAGCCGGCCGACCGGCTGGCGCAGGACCGCGAGAGCGTACGCCGGCGCTTCTGGATCAAGTTCAAGCGGGTGATGGCGCAGCTTCCGTTCGCCGAGGATCTGCTCGCGGCGTACTATTGTGCATTCGACAAAGAGACGCCGCGTCACGTACAGGCTGCGCTGATCGGCGCTGTCGCCTATTTCATCCTGCCGCTCGATTTCATGCCGGACGTGATGCCGCTGCTCGGATTCACCGACGATGCGGCCGTGCTCGCCACCGCCATCCGCTTGGTCGCAAGTCACATCACGCAGGAGCATCGCGATGCCGCCCGCGCTGCGCTGAAGCGCGGGATCGACGTTGATGAAACGACGGAATAGCGGATGCCAAAAAGCCCGTTCCGATTGAATCGGAACGGGCTTTTGATTTTCTGGCCTTGAACCGGCGGCCGGGCCGGATCAATGCCGGCTTCCGCCGGAAGCGGCCTAGCGCGTCTGCGCCCTGGCGCCTCGCTCCGCTTCCCACGCCTGGAACTGCTTGAAGAGCGCTTCCTTGTCCGCATCCGTCTTGACGCTCGCCGCGGTCGTCGGGCTCTGCTTCAGGAATTCATCGAACCTGGCGCGCGACACCGCCTCAACGTTGTGGGTCTTGAGCCATTGCTCGGCGACCGGCAGACGCTGCCAATCAGGAAGCGGCGCCGACAGCGAGACTTCCTTCCACTTCGGGTGGAACGGCGGGTTCTGGAATCTCGGAAACTTCGTGAAGAAGGCGTCCACGAACTGGGCCAGCTTGCGGTAGCGGTCGGTGTTGGGTGCCCAGTTGTAGGCTGCGAGCACCGCAGGCACGGCAATGGTATCGACCTTCCCGCCTTCGGCGATCAGGTTGGGATAGTCCTTCGAGGTCAGGGTGGCCGGCAAATAGTCGCCCTGCAGCGGCCGCGAATAGTCGACCGGAACCAGATGGAAGCGGTCGTCCTTGAATGCGGCGACGGACTTGTACGGTTTGCCGCCGACGGCAATCACCGCGTCGATCTCGCCAGCCCGCATTTTCTCCATCGCGATGCGCTGCTCGAGATAGAGGAAATTCGGTTTGATGCCGAGCCGTTCGAACACGATCGCGGCGGTTACGAAGGTGCCGCCATTGGGAAGGTCGACGCTGACCTTCTTGCCGTTAAGCTGGCTGATGTTGGTCACCGACTTCGACGCGAGGACGTACATCTCCTCATTGTAGAGCTTCGTCACATAGGTGAATTGCTTCTTGATGTCCTTCGCAAAGCCCTTCTTCTCGAGATAGTCGAGCGTGTCGGCGCGCACGATGCCGAGGTCGACGCCCTGCAGGAACAGGATGTCGGCCACGCTCTGCACAGATCCGCGCCCGACGATCGGAAGTACGCGCAACTTGTTTCCGTCGTCGAGCACGGAAGCGAGGTCGGCACCGAACTGCACATAGGTGCCGCCGATGGTGCCCGAGATCAAAGTGACCGTGTTTGCGTTCAGTGCCTGCTTGGTTGAGACCGAACCGAACTGAAAAATCGCTTTTAGACTTTCGCTGACCTTGGCCGGATCGTAGTCCGTCTCAGCGGCCTTGGCCGCCGTATTGCTGCATGCCATCGTTATGGCAAGCAATACCATTCCCAGTAAGTGCCGCATGGGTTTCCTCTGCGCTGGTCTTGAGTAATTTTTCTTGAGTAATTGCATAGATCGAGATGACTTTTCTTCGAATCGTCATCTCGCTCTATGTCTTTGATTTGAGCATGATCTTTTCGGAAAACCGGTTCCCACTTTTCCGGATCATGCTCTAGTTCTGCAACTGGCCGAGCCGCCGCTTCGCATCAGGCGACCCGAGCTGGGCCGCCTTCTGGTACCAGAGCCGCGCCGCCGCCGGATCGGGCGTGACGCTCCGCAAATCCTGGCTGCCCAGCACTTGCGGATCATACGTTCCGGCCAGCATCAATGCCGCCTCCGCCTCCTGCGCGTCCGCCGCGCGCTCAAGCAATAGTCGGGCGGAAGTAATGTCGCCGATCGCAAGTAGGCCCTTCGCTCGCTTCAGCAACGCCGCAAGTTCGTCCGGATCGATGCGACGTGCCGGAGCCGCTTCGCGCGTGGGCTCATGTGCCGCCGGTGCGGCCGCAGCAACCGGGGCCGCCGGATTGATCGCAGCGACGACGTCGTTGGATGCTTCGCGCGCCACCGGCTCAGGCACGGCGATCTTGCCCTTGAGCGCGCTCTGATAGGCGGCGGCAATTTCGTCGCGCGACGGCGATGCGGATGCCAGCGCAGTGGGCGGCGAGCGGCGAGCGGCTGCCATCTCCGCACCGGATGGCTCGGCGGCCAGCGGTGGCGCGGCAACGCGCTGCGGCGGCGCGGGCTCCGGCACCGCTGCGGCGAGCTGGGCGGCCGGCGGCGCGCTGCCGCCACCACCGCCGCCAAGCGAGGCGTTGAATATGACGGCCCGGGTCGAATCGATCGAAAACAGCGCGAGAACGGCCGCTATCGCCGACACGATCACGACGCCGGTTACGATGCGCCCGGCGCGCGCCTTCTTCAGGCCTCCGCTGCCGAACCTTCCGCTGCCGAACGTATATTCGGAAAGCTGCTGGTGTGACTCTTCCTCGTAGTTGGAAAGGAAAAGCGGCACCGGCTCGTGTGGCGGGAGCTCCTCCGGCAGCACATCTGTCCGCTCAAACGATGGTGCAAAAGACTGCGCATACTGCGGCTGCTCATATTGCGGCTGCTCGTATCGGAGCTGTTCGTATTGAGGCTGTTCGTACCGGGGTTGCTCGTATCGAAGCTGCTCGTACCGAGGCTGATCGGCCTCGTATAACCGAGGATCGCTGATAGCTTCGTCGAATCTGTCGAACGGATCTCTCGCCTGACCAGGCTTGGTGTTGTCCGCCATGGTGATGCTCCCCACTACTGAACGCAACGACGGGCGTCCCCCTGCACCTACTTCTTGCTCTTGTTGACGTACAGGCGCCCCTTCACTGATGGTTAAAATCGCACACGGAATGGGCTCAAAAAACGGCGGCGGCGGGTGGGAATGAGGAGATATTTTGGTATGATTGAGGCAAACAAGCGGCATCCTGCCGTTTGAAAACACGCATTGTTACCGAGAAACTATATCGGTGAGATGAAATTCATGCCGCAGATGCGAAAAAATGTGCGTCGCTAGTCCGCGTCCGCGCAATGCGCGGACCGCTCTCGCTTCTTCCGAATGGGCGGCCAAGTCCGACAGATGATCCCGCACTTCAGGGATGCAGGATCACCTTGCCCATCGCTTTGCGGCCGGCAAGCACCTTCAACGCTTCGGCGGTTTGTGCCAGCGGAAAGGTGCGGTCGACATGCGAGGAAATCTTGCCTTCCGCCGTCCACTTCACGAGCTTCTCCAGGTTGGCGCGGTTCTTCTCGGGATTGACCCTGGTCCAGGCGCCCCAGAACACGCCGCGGATATCGCAGCCCTTGAGCAGCGCGAGGTTGAGCGGCATCTTCGGAATGTCACCCGCCGCGAAGCCGATCACCAGGAAGCGGCCTTCCCAGGCGATCGAGCGCAAGGCGGCTTCGGCGTAAGTGCCGCCGACCGGATCGAAGATGATGTCGACGCCCTTGCCCCCGGTGAGCCGACGCAAGCCCTCCTTCAAATCTTCCTTGCTGTAGTTCAGCGTCAGCTCGGCGCCGTGCGTCTTGGCAAATTCCAGCTTCTCGTCCGACGACGCGCAGGCGATCACCTTCAGGCCCATCAGCTTGCCGAGCTCGCATGCTGCAAGGCCGGTGCCGCCGGCAGCGCCCAGCACGGCAAGCGTCTCGCCGGGCTTCGGGCTGGCACGATCTTCCAGCGCGTGCAGTGCCGTGCCGTAGATGATGATGATCCCCGCGGCGCGGTCAAAATCCAGATTGTCGGGGATCTTCACGATCGAGCTTGCCGGCAGCGCGATCTTTTCGCGCGCGCCGTTGTGGCCGCAGGATGCCACCACGCGGTCACCGACCTTCAGGTCGGTGACGCCGGCGCCGACGCTTTCGATCACGCCGGCGACTTCTGCGGCCGGCGAAAACGGGAACGGCGGCTTGATCTGGTACTTGCCCTGGATCATCAGGATGTCGAAGAAATTCAGCGCCGCGGCCTTGATCGCGATCACGGCCTGTCCCGGTTCTGCCACCGGATCGGGCACGTCGGCCAGCACGAGATCGTCCGGTTGGCAATATTGCGAGCAGAGAATGGCTTTCATGGACACACCTGATTTTCGGATCGACGATGAGCTGACTGCTTCATGCCGGATTTGAAGCCGGGCTACAATCCGATTCGGACGCATGTCTCGCGCAGGTGAAGGGGATTCAAACGATGTTTGAAAACAGCCTGTTGGCCGGAAAACGGATATTGGTTACCGGTGGCGGCTCGGGCCTTGGAGCCGCGATGGGACGCCGCTTCGTCGAGCTTGGCGCAGAGCTGGTCATCTGCGGCCGACGGCTCGAATTGCTGGAGGCGACTGCCGCGCAGATGCGCAGCGAACTCGGCGGCAAGGTCACCGCAGTCCGATGCGATATCCGCGACGGCGCCGCCGTCGATGCAATGATGGACCAGATCTGGCGGGAAGCGCCGATCGACGTGCTGGTCAACAATGCTGCCGCGACGTTCATCGCGCAGACCGAACATCTTTCGTTCCGCGCGGCGGATGCGATCCTGGCGCCGACGCTGCATGGCACAATGTATTGCACCCTCGCCGCGGGCAGGCGCTGGATCGAGAGCAAGCGCAAGGGCGTGGTGCTGAGCATACTCTCGACCTCGACGATCACCGGCCGTGCTTTCACGGTGCCGTCGGCGATGGCGAAGTCCGCTGTGCTCGCGATGACCAAAAGCCTTGCGGTGGAATGGGGACCGAAGGGCGTGCGGACGGTTGCGATCGCGCCCGGCGCGTTTCCGACTCCGGGCGCGTCGGGTCAGCTCCGTCCCGAGGGCCGCGATGAAAGCTGGGCGCAACGCAATCCGCTTGGCCGCGTCGGCGAGCATGGCGAACTTGCGAATCTCGCGAGCTTTCTGATTTCCGACCAGGCCGGCTACATCAATGGCGAGATGGTGGTGCAGGATGGCGGCGCGCATTTGCGCAGTTCCGGCGCCGAGGATCTGCTGCAATGGACCGATGCACAGTGGCAGAAGCAGCGCGAGCGCCGTTCCAGGGACTGAAGTCGAGACCCGCGCTCTGAATTCGAAGGTATCAGGGACGAAGCCTCGCCGCGGCGGTGGTAACACCGTAACTGCCTTCCCAAAAAAGCATTTCCCGGCTATCCATCCCCGGCGGCGCGATGCGCCCGCGGGCCATCTTCCAGTCACAATAATGAGGGAACCAGTTGTCCGTGTTGCGAATACTGGCATTTCTGGTTGCGATTGCGGCGTTGTGCGGGACGACAGCCCTCGCGCAAACACCGAGCCCTGCTTCGAAGGGCGCCAAGGACTCAACCAAGGCGGCACCTGCACCGGCGGCAAAGAAGCCGGAACCGGCGGCCGGCGGTGCGGAGCCTACCTTGATCGGTCAGTACGGCACTTGGGGCGCCTATACGGCGGCGCCGAACGGCAAGAAAGTTTGCTTCGCGCTGGCGAAGCCGTCGTCATCGAAAACCAATCCGCCGAATCGTCCTCGCGATCCCGCCTACGCCTTCGTCTCGACGCGTCCGGCAGAAAAGGTCTTCAACGAGGTCTCGATCATGATCGGCTACGCGCTCAAGCCGGGCTCGGAATCCTCTCTTGAGGTCGGCGGCGCGTCCTACGCGATGTATACCCAGGGCGATGGGCTCTGGATCAAGAACGCCGCGGAGGAAGAGCAGATGGTCAATGCCATGCGCAAATCTGCCGAGGTCACCATCAAGGGCGTTTCTGCCAAGGGCACCGAGACCACGGACGTCTTCTCGCTCAAGGGGCTGTCCCAGGCGCTCGACCGGCTGGCGCAGGATTGCAAGCGTTAGACGGCATTTAAGCCCAGAATGACGTTGTTTAGGGGCCCTGGAAGGCCTATTTGAGTACCTCGTAGGGTGGGCAAAGGTGCACAGCGCCGTGCCCACCATCGGCGTTTGTGGTGGGCACGCTTCGCTTTGCCCACCCTACAATTGTCGCCCATTTCAACTTTCTGTCCGCGTGGATCTAATGACGCTTTCATCTTCCGTGGCGCCGCTGGAGAAGGTTCCGCTCGAAACCTATGTGCCGCCGGCAAAACCGTCGCTGATCGGCCTGTCGCGCGCCGAGATCGCCGACCGGCTCGGCGAGATCGGCGTTGCGCCCGCGCAGCGCAAGATGCGCACGCAACAGCTTTGGCACTGGATGTACTTTCGCGGCGCCAAATCCTTTGCGGAGATGACCAGCGTCTCCAAGGACATGCGCGCGGAACTCGAGCAGCATTTTACCGTCGATCGTCCCGAAGTGGTGGCCGAGCAGATTTCCAACGACGGCACCCGCAAATGGCTGTTGCGCCTGCCGAGCGGTGATGCGTTCCAGAAAGCGCATGAAGTCGAGTGCGTCTACATCCCCGAAACCGATCGCGGCACGCTCTGCGTTTCCTCGCAGGTCGGCTGCACGCTGAATTGCTCGTTCTGCCACACCGGTACCCAGCGGCTGGTGCGCAACCTTACCGCGGGCGAAGTCGTCGGCCAGATCATGGTGGCGCGCGACCGTCTCAACGACTGGGCCGATCGCGAGACGCCGACCGGCAGTCGCCTCGTCACCAATATCGTCATGATGGGTATGGGCGAGCCGCTCTATAATTTCGACGCGGTGCGCGACGCGCTGCTAATTACAGCCGACAACGAAGGCATCGGTATTTCCCGCCGGCGCATTACGCTGTCGACCTCGGGCGTGGTGCCGAACATCGTCCGCACCGGTGAGGAGATCGGCGTCATGCTCGCGATCTCGCTGCATGCCGTGCGCGACGAGTTGCGCAACGAGCTGGTGCCGCTGAACCGAAAATATCCGATTGCCGAACTGCTGCAGGCCTGCCGCGATTACCCGGGCTCGTCGAATGCGCGGCGCATCACCTTCGAATATGTGATGCTCAAGGGGGTCAACGATTCCCTCGACGACGCCAAGCTGCTGGTCAAGCTGCTCAAGGGCATTCCGGCCAAGATCAACCTGATCCCGTTCAACCCTTGGCCGGGCTCGCGCTACGAGTGCTCGGACTGGGAGCAGATCGAAAAATTCTCCGAATACATCTTCAACGCTGGCTATTCCTCTCCGGTCCGCACGCCGCGCGGCCGCGATATTCTAGCCGCCTGCGGCCAGTTGAAGTCGGAGACCGAAAAACTGTCCGCGCGCGAGCGCCAGGCGCTCCGCGCCATGGCGATGACGGATTGAGCGACCCTCGCAATGACGGTGCATGAACCATGGCACTAGTCGGCCGCTTCTTCGTCATCCTGTTCGCCTTCCTCGCTGCCTGCTTCGTGGCGGGAATGATCGTGGTCGGCGCGGTGCTGTATCCGGAATTCAGCGATCTCGGCGGCGGACCGGTCGACCAGGGCGCGCTGAATGTCGTGCTCGGCTTCGGCTTCATCTTCCTCTCCGGCTTTGCGCTGCTGCCGGCGCTGGTGGTCGTGCTCATCACAGAGGCGTTCTACATCCGCAGCGTGCTGGCTTATGCGGTCGGTGGCGCGATTGTTGGCGCGGCCTGCTATCTCGGCCTCGTTCCCTTCGACCCCGAGACGTTGACTTTCGATGGTATCGTGCGCCGTCATCTCGAAATCATGACCGGCGCCGGCATCGTCGCCGGCCTCGTCTACTGGCTGATTGCGGGCCGCACCGCCGGCGCCTGGCGCGAACCGCCACCCCCGATAAAGCCGCCGCCGCCGCTGCCATCGCAGTCACGGCCGCTGTCGTGATGCAGAGTACGGCCGTCATTGCCAGCGACAAACGCGAAGCGTTTGCGCAAGGGAGCGACAGCGACGACCCTTCTCCGCTTGCTGCGCAAGCTTCGCAGGGCCGGGAGTCCGCCGAAGCGCTTTGCGCGAAGGCGGAAGCAATCCATTCTGTCCGCGAATGAGAAAATGGATTGCTTCGCCTCGCTCGCAATGACGGGCCTTTTCATCCCCAATCGCCTCGGCTAAACCCCGCGCCATGAACCGTACCGGACTTATTATCGCGTTGGGCTTGTCGCTCGTTGTCGGACTGCTGTTTGGAATCTTTCCCGAACTCGATCTGAAGCTGGCGGCATTGTTTTACGATCCCGCGAGCGCATCGTTTCCAGCAAAACAAAACGGGCTTTACGCATTCGCGCGCGATGCCGCGATGTGGATCGCCTGGGCGCTGGCGCTGCCGGCGCTGATTGCGATCGTCGCGAAGCTGCTGCGGCCGGATCGGCCGATGCTGGTTCCGGGACGTGCGGCGGTGTTTCTGTTGGCCACCATCCTGCTCTCCGCGATCGTGCTGACCAATCTGACCTTCAAGAGCCATTGGGGACGGCCAAGGCCGGTAGTGGTGACGGAGTTCAACGGCCCCTGGGAGTTCGTGCCGTGGTGGGACCCGCGCGGGGCCTGCGGGCGTAATTGCTCGTTCTTCTCGGGCGAGGGCGCCACCGCGTTCTGGACCTATGCGCCCGCGGCGCTGACGCCGCCGGCGTGGCGGCCGTTGGCCTATACGGCGGCGACCCTGTTCGGGATCGCGACCAGCGCGCTACGAATGGCATTCGGCGGGCATTTCTTTACTGACGTCGCCGCCGCGGGCCTCGTCAGCTTTTTCGTGATCTGGCTGGCCTATGCCTGGATCTACCGCTGGCCGTCGACGAGGCTCACCGATGCGCAAATCGAAGCCGCGCTGGCGCGCTGGGGCTGGCCCGGCTACCGCCTGTGGCAGCGCTGGCGCGGGCGCGAGGCGGGGTAGTCCGTCCCCAGCCGCCAAGCGCTATTAAAGGCGTGCCCACGGCGGCGAAATTTGTTATTCGCCGCCCTCAAACGACATCCGCCATTTCGACCGATTGGAAGCTCGATGAGTACGATCCTGAAAAGCCTGCCCAAGGGGGAAAAAGTCGGCATCGCATTCTCGGGCGGTCTCGACACCAGTGCGGCGCTGCTGTGGATGAAGCAAAAGGGCGCGCGCGTTTTTGCCTATACCGCCAATCTCGGCCAGCCTGACGAGACCGATTACGACGAGATTCCGCGTAAAGCGCTGGAGTTCGGCGGCGAAAAAGCCCGGCTGGTGGATTGCCGCACCCAACTGGTCCACGAGGGTATTGCCGCCATCCAATCGGGCGCCTTCCACGTCTCTACCGGCGGCATCGCGTATTTCAACACCACGCCGCTCGGGCGCGCGGTGACCGGCACGATGCTGGTGGCGGCCATGAAGGAGGACGGCGTCAACATCTGGGGCGATGGCTCCACCTTCAAGGGCAACGATATCGAGCGGTTTTATCGCTACGGCCTGCTGACCAATCCGAACTTGCGGATCTACAAGCCCTGGCTCGACCAGCAGTTCATCGATGAGCTGGGCGGGCGTGCGGAAATGTCGGCATTCATGACCGCCAATGGATTCGCCTACAAGATGAGCGCCGAAAAGGCGTATTCAACCGACAGCAATATCCTCGGCGCCACCCATGAGGCCAAGGATCTCGAGCGTCTCGACAGCGGCATCAAGATCGTCAACCCGATCATGGGCGTGCCGTTCTGGCGCGACGACTGCGCCGTCAAGGCCGAACAGGTCACTGTGCGTTTTGAGGAGGGCCAGCCCGTCGCGCTGAACGGCCAGACATTCACCGATCCGGTCACACTGTTCCTCGAGGCCAACGCCATCGGCGGCCGGCACGGCCTTGGCATGAGCGACCAGATCGAGAACCGGATCATCGAGGCCAAGAGCCGCGGAATCTACGAAGCGCCCGGCATGGCGCTGCTGCACATCGCCTACGAACGCCTGGTCACGGGCATCCACAACGAAGATACCATCGAGCAGTACCGGATCAGCGGCATGCGCCTTGGCCGATTGCTGTACCAGGGACGGTGGTTCGATTCCCAGGCCCTCATGCTGCGCGAAACCGCCCAGCGTTGGGTGGCGCGCGCGGTCACGGGCGAAGTGACTCTCGAACTGCGCCGCGGCAACGACTACTCGATCCTGAACACGGAGAGCCCGAACCTGACCTATCAGCCGGAGCGGCTGAGCATGGAGAAGGTCGAGGATGCCGCGTTCTCGCCGGCGGACCGTATCGGCCAGCTCACCATGCGCAACCTCGACATCGCCGATACCCGCGCCAAGCTGAAGCTTTATTCGGACACAGGCCTGCTGGCGGGAAGCGAAGGCTCGGAGATATTCAAGCTCGAGAGCGATAAAGGCTGAGAAACGCGCGTGTCCCGGACGCGACGCAGCGCGTAGAATCGTAGGGTGGGCAAAGCGAAGCGTGCCCACCAAATGGCCGGTGCAAGAATGGTGGGCACGGCGCTGCGCGCCTTTGCCCATCCTACGGCGCTCCGGGTCGCCGTTATGGATACGTCATCCGGGACAGATAGATTTTGCCCGCCTGAATTCTCGCGGAACAGCCGCGCACGCTGCCCGTTCCGTGTGTCCGACCGGAGCCTCGATCATGATCAAGCCTGTCACCATCGCCCTCGGCCTTCTGCTTTCGGCCTCAGTGGCCGATGCCCAGACGATTTATCCCATCGACCGCGCCGAAATCCTTTCCGGCGCGCAGTTCGACTTCAAGGTCGAATTTCCCGACAAGGTCGATCCCGCGAAGCTGAAGGTAACGGTCAACGGTCAGGACTATGCCGCTGCCTTCGGCCGCGCCGGAACGTTTGTCGAGCGTGAGGACGGCAAGGACCAGTCGGCGCTAATGCTCCGCGACGTCGCGGTGACCGCGCCCGGCCCTGTCGTCGTCGAAGCCGGAGACGGCACGCGCAGCCGCAAGGTGACATGGACCGTTTACGACACTGGCCCGCGCAGAGCGAAGAACGTCATCCTGTTCATCGGCGACGGCATGTCGCTATCCCATCGCGTCGGGGCGCGGTTGCTTTCCAAGGGCATCGCTGAAGGGAAAAGCCTCGGCAAGCTTGCGATGGACGACATGCCGCATATGGCGCTGGTGGCGACCGCGGGTTCTGATTCGATCATCACCGACTCCGCAAATTCGGCCAGTGCTTACGCAACCGGCCACAAGAGCGCCGTCAATGCAATGGGCGTCTATGCCGACCGCACCAAGGACCCGCTCGACGATCCCAAGGTCGAGACCATCGCAAGCCTCGCCAAGCGCCGGCTCAATTTGAGCATCGGCATCGTCAGCAACACCGAAATCGAGGATGCAACGCCGGCGGCGATGGTGGCCCATACCCGTCGCCGTGCCGAGTATGATCCTATCGTCGAGCAGTTTTTCGCGGCGAAGCCCGACGTGCTCTTGGGCGGCGGTAGCGCCAATTTCCTGCCAAAGGCTGCGTCCGGAAAGCGCAAGGACGATGTCGATTACATCGCGCGTTTCCGCGAGGCCGGCTATCCCGTGGCGATGACCGCGGGTGAGCTCAACGCGCTCTCGGCAAAGCCCGAGACGCGCCGTTTGCTCGGCCTGTTTGCCTCCGGAAACATGGACGGCGCGCTCGACCGCAAGTTCCTGAAGGGTGGCGGCGTGAAGAAGTTTCCCGAGCAGCCGGACCTGACCGAGCAGGTTCAGGCCGCCTTGAACGTGCTGTCGAGAAACGAAGCCGGCTTCTTCCTGATGGTGGAATCCGGAATGATCGACAAATACGCCCATCTGCTCGACATGGAGCGCGCGGTCTATGACACCATCATGCTCGACAACGCCGTGCGCCTTGCCCGCGACTGGGGAGCCAAGCGCGGCGACGACACCCTGATCCTGGTCGTGGCGGACCACAGCCATCCCAACAGCTTGGTCGGCACCATCAATGACGATATGAGCACGACGCCGAACGTGCCGTTCCGCGAGCGCGTCGGCGTCTATGACAAGGCCGGCTTCCCCAACTATCCGGCGCCTGATGCGGACGGCTATCCGTCGCGCGTCGACGTCAGCCGGCGGCTCGCCATCTTCTCCGCCAGCCTTCCCGACCACTACGAGACCTTCCGTCCCAAGCTCGACCATCCGAACCAGCCGACCGTGAAGGGCGACGATCCCGCAACCTTCAAGGCCAACGAAAAATACAAGGACGTTCCCGGCGCGGTGCTGCGGCCGGGCAACCTGCCGGCGATGGTCGGCGCGAGCGTGCATTCAGGCGAGGACGTCATCCTGACCGCGACTGGGCCTGGCAGCGAGCGGGTGCGAGGCTCGATGGACAATACCGAAGTCTTTCGCATCATGGTGGACGCGCTCGGCCTTGCCGCAGCGGGACGCTAGTCACGGTCGTCCCGGCGAAAGGCGTTCGCCGGGGCGACGGCCTAGTTTGGCGCGAACATCAGCTTCACAAGACTGCGAAACAACATGATCTGCCGCTCCAGTCGGCCGGGATCGTTCAGTGTCTTGGACATGATGATGGCACCATCGACGATGCAGGACAGCATGTCGGCGACATCGTCGAGGTCGACCGGCTCTCTCGGCGGATAGACCGCCGCGATGCCGTCGAGGATCGTGCGGAAGCGCGCATTCCAGTCCCGCACGGATTGCGCGGTGAGATCGCGTATCTCACGGTCGAACAGCCGTTCCTGATAGCAGATGCTGGCGATCAGGCAGCCGGGATGTCCGTTCGGCAGATCGGCCATCGTTTCCGCAAGCAGCTTCAGTGAAATCAGGAACGCCTGCAGCGGATCGTCCGATAGCTGTTGGCCGCGCCCGAAGATTTCGTCGAACAGGCGATCATTGGTTGCGACATATCGCCGGACCATTTCGCGGGCGAGCGCGTTCTTGTCCTTGAAGTGGTAGAAGAAGCCGCTCTTGGTGAGGCCGGCCTCGGCGATCACTTCCTCGATCGAGGTCGCGCCGAATCCCTTGGCGAGCACGGCCGCCTCCGCGATCTCGAGAATGCGCTCGCGGGTGGCTTCGCCCTTGCCCTTCGGGGCCTCCAAAACTGCACTCATGGTACGGTTTCTCCACGGCCGAAAGCCGCAGGAGCTTTGCGCCCTGCCGGCAACCATTTGATTTCGTATCATTTTGCAGCTCAAGGTTCATCCGCACCACGAGCCGCCTAGGCCGCCGCGACACTATGAGGCACCAACATCGCCGGACCTGGCCGATGCGCGAGAGACGTATCGAGGTCCTTTAATTCGCGGAGATGTTGAAATGGCCAAATATCGACACGCCCTGCCGCAGCGCCGCGGTGGCGTTTTTCTCGCCGATGGCGGCATGGAAACCACGCTGATCTTCCATGAAGGCGTGGAGCTGCCGCATTTCGCCGCCTTTGTGCTGCTGGATAGCGCCGAAGGGCGGGAAAAGCTGAAGCAGTATTATGCCGCCTATCTCGCGGTCGCGCGCGAGCATGGGGTTGGCTTCGTGCTCGACAGCCCGACATGGCGTGCCAATCCGGATTGGGGCACCAAGCTCGGCTATGACGCGTCCGCGCTCGCTGGGATCAATGTCCGTTCGATTGCATTACTCGAGGAGCTGCGCACCGGCTGGGAGCGGCCAGGCGCACCCTGCGTCATCAGCGGCGCCATCGGTCCGCGCGGCGACGGCTACAAGGCAGGCAACATGCAGGCTGACGAAGCCGAGGCCTATCATCAGGCGCAGATTGCGGCCTTTGTCGAAGGCGGCGCCGACATGGTCACCGCCTATACCCTTACCAGCATCAATGAAGCGATCGGCATCGCTCGCGCAGCCAAGGCGCTGGGGATACCTGCGGCCATCTCGTTCACCGTGGAGACCAATGGCCGCCTGGTGAAAGGCGAAACGTTGCGTGAGGCGATCGAGACCGTGGATCGCGAGACAGATGGTGCGCCCGAATACTTCCTGATCAACTGTGCGCACCCAACGCATTTCGAAGACGCGTTGAAGGCAGGCGAAGCCTGGACGGCACGCATTCATGGCATAAGGGCCAACGCCTCGAAAAAGAGCCATGCCGAACTCGACGAATCCGAAACGCTCGATGCGGGTGACCCGGCCGATCTCGGGCGGCGTTACCTTGCGCTCAGGAGCGCGTTTCCGACGATGCGCATTCTTGGCGGCTGCTGCGGCACCGATCACCGGCACGCCGCCGCCATTTGCGAGGCGTGCATACCGCCGCGCACCCTCAGCGCTTAACTCAAAAAAATGGCCGGGATTGTTCCCGGCCATTTTATGTTGATCGACTGCCAGGCTCAGCGCGGCGGCGCGGTGCAGGGCGGGGGCGGCGGCAGCGACGCCTGCCCGCCGCTGAGCAGCGGCGTGATGTTGCGGATGGTGACGCGCCGGTTGATCGGGCTCGGCCCGTCGGTCTGCTCCTTCAGGTACTGCTCGCCATAACCCTGTGAGGTCAGGTTTTCCGCTGGCACGTTGAACTGCTGCGTCAGCAAGGTGGCGGCGGATTCCGCACGGCGATCCGACAGCGATAGATTGTCGACGTCGTTGCCGACCGCGTCGGTGTGGCCCTCGATCAGGAACACCGCGCGCGGGTTTTGTTGGATTGCGCGGTTGAGGCCGTCGGCAATCACCTGCAGCTTCGCCGCCTGATCGGGCGGGATTTCCCACGATCCGGTTTCGAAGTTGATGGTGTTGACGTCGATGCTCGGCATGCGCTGGCGCACGGTCGGGCTGTAACGGATTTCGTCCAGCGAATAACGCCGTTCGATCCGTTCCACCGGCGGCGCCATCAAGGTGTCGTAGATCACCTCCGGTTCCGCTTCCTCGGCATCGACGATATAGCGGTTATACGGGATGCGTATCGTGGGCGGCGGCAGCGCGACGAAGAAGCCGCCGGTCGCCCGCGGATCGCGGTAGCTGTTGTCGATGATGATGATCTCGCGGCCGCGCTCGTCGCGGCGGATACGCCGCAGCAACTGGCCGTCGCGGCCCATCACGGTGATGACCTGGGTGCCGTCGGGCCTGATGACGACAGTACGGGTCTCGCCGCCGACGGTCTGGGTCTGGATGTCGCGTGCGCCATAGCGGAAGCGCTCGACCTCGTTGTGACGGACATAGGCCTGTCCGCCTGGATCGCGAACGATGATCCGGCCGGGTTCGGTGATAACCGTGCGGCCGCCTTCCTGAACTTCGCGACGCTGGCCGCGGAAGTCGTCGAGGCGCTGCGGCCCTGTAGCCCGAGTACCCGGGGCGATCACCCTGAGCGCCTCTTGGGTCGGAGGAGGCGGCGCCGGCAGTGGTGCCGTGACCTGCGGCGCACGCTGGAACGCCGGCGCGACCGTTGGCGGTGCGTTCTGGACCCGGCCGGGAGGCGGCGTCGCAGCCGGGGCAGCGGGCACGGCGGTCGGCGCCGCGGGCGCGGTCGTGGTGCCCGGAGCCGCCGGAGCGCCGGCAGCCGGGGGTGCCGTCGGCGTCGCAGTCGGCGCCGTTCCAGCGGGGGCGCCGGCGGGAGGCGGTGCGCCGGGGCGGGCCGTCGGTGGCGTTGGCGTCGGCGTTGGGGCGCCTGCGGCCGGAGGCGGTGTGCCGGGGCGTCCCTGCGGTGTAGTCGGGGCTCCCGCCGCCGGAGGCGTCGTCGGGGTCGGAGTACCCGCGGCTGGTGGCGTCGTGGGCGGGGCGCCGGGACGCGCCGGTGGCGCGGCCGTGCCGGGCGTTGGGGCCGTCGTCGGCGACGCGGCTGGAGCCGGTGTCGGCGAAGGTCTCGTGCCGGCCGCCGGGGGTGGCGGCACGGGAGACGGTGTCCCTTTCTGAGCGGAAGGCGGTGTTGGTGTCGGCGTCGGTGCCGCCGGCTGCTTCGGCGCAGTGGGAGCTGCCGCGGGTGGCGGAGGCGGTGGTGGGGTCGGACGCGCGGGTGCCGCCGCGGGAGGTGGCGGTGTCGGAGTCGGACGCGCGGGCGCGGCCGCAGGAGGCGGCGGCGGAGGCGGTGTTGGACGCGGCGGCGCGGCTGCCGGAGGAGGCGGCGCCGGCGTTGGACGCGGCGGCGGCGCAGCCGCTGGTGGCGGGGGCGTCGGTGCCTGGCGTGGCGGTGGGGCAGCCGCCGGTGGTGGTGGAGCAGGCGTGGGACGCGGAGGCGGCGCCGCGGCGGGAGGCGGCGGAGCAGGCGTCGGTCGGCTAGGAGCGGCGGCCGGCGGCGGTGCGCCCTTCGGCGGCGGTTGCTGCCCCTTGCCTTTGCCGTCCTCTTCCTTGGCTTGCGCCAGGACGAGCGGAGCGGTCTGGGCATGCGATGCGGAGCTCGCTAGCTGCGTTACCGACAGGGCAGTTGTGGCAAGCAGCACGATGCGAAGGTTTGTCATGATGTCCTTTGGTCTCCGGAAAAGGCCTGGCAGTGGAAAAGGCCTGGCAGTAACGGCAGTGCCGTATTGACGTATCAGTTGGTCGATCAGCAGCTAATCATTAGGCCGGATTGTGGCGGCTTACAAATCGCCCGTAGCCTTTTATTTCATGAAAGCAAAGGGTTGCATGGCCCCTTGTTCATTGCGCGTTCAGACGGTGCTTTCAAAGTTTGTTTCAAAGCTTGTATCATTCGGTCCCCGGATCGGTGGCTGGGTTAGGCGTTCGCGGGCCATTCGGCCCACGCACCGGTAGCTCGTCTGGCATCTCGCCCGGCAATTCCCGCGGCTGGGGCGGCCGGCCCGGTTCATGCACCGGTGGCGGCACCTCCGGACGAGGACGGCCCGGTGGCTCCTCGCGCGGCGGCTCGGTCGGTTGTCCCGGTGTCGCCGGCGGTACTTCCGGCGGTTCAATCGGCATCAGATCTCCCGGACTGCAAGTTCCGGGAGCGATAACGGCGACGCGGGCGTCAAGTTCCCGCATGATCCAATAATGGAACCGAGCTACTCGGGTGCGTGGCAGACGGCCTCGATGTTGTGGCCGTCCGGATCGAGCACGAACGCGCCGTAATAGTTCGGATGATAGATCGCGCGGATCCCGGGCGGACCGTTGTCGCGCCCGCCCGCGGCCATAGCCGCCTTGTAGAAGGCATCAACCGTGGCGCGGTCCTTCGCCACGATCGCGACATGCAGCGGCTTGTCCAGTCCGCCCTCGCCGCCGATCCAGAAATCGGGCTTGCCGTTGGCGCCGAAACCTGCGGCGGGCTGCTCGCCTGGGCGGTCCTGCTTGACTTCCATCACGAGAGCATAATCGAGCGGCGCCAGCGCCTTCACATAGAAGGCCTTCGAGCGCTCATAGTCGGAAACCGGAAATCCGATGTGGTCGATCATCAAGCTCTCCTGCGGTTTGAGGGATGGGTTTGCAACGGAAATTCAGCCTCGCGCCAATAGCGTGTTGCTGCGGGTCTTGCCGGTCTCGGCATAACCCCGCGAGCGCATGTCGGCGATGCAGTCTTGCTGCCATTCGTCCTTCGACAGATGCTCGATCACGATCGCGCGCGGCCACAGCGTTTGCGGAGCCTCGGCGAAGAAGCCGGTTAGCACGCGATCCTCAAATCCTTCGACGTCGATCTTGAGCGCGTCGACATGCGAGACACCAGCCTCCTCGAGGATGCGCTGCAGTCGCAGCGACGGTACCTTGATCGCCTTGCCGGAAGCCCCGCTTGATACGATGTGGCTGGCGCCGAGATTGTCGCCATCGGTTTCGATCATCAACTCGCCATCGGCGGGACCGGCGGCGGCCGCGACCAGCCGCACCTGCCTGTAGCCGGAGGCGGCGTTGTTGAAGGCAAGCCGCCCATGGGTCACCGGGTGCGGCTCGATTGCGATCACCTTGCCGCCGGCGCCGACATGGCGCGCCAGCGCAAGCGCGTAGGTGCCGACATTGGCGCCGACATCGACGAATACGCCGTCGGCGGGCACATGCGCACGGAGAAAATTCAGTTCTTCGAGATTGTAGTCTGGATTGAACAGCGCACCGCGCTCGGTGGCGCTGGCCTGATGATAGAAGCGGAACGAAGCGCCCTGGTATTGCACGTCGACAGGCCCTGTCCGCAACAGGTTCACCATCCGCGACAGCATCGGCCGGAACGCACCGCGTTTCAGCCGCGAGCGGTGGGCCAGCGAGATAATGGCGGCCTGTGCGGCATTCGGGGCGAACGCGCCGAACGGCGCGGGCGAAGGGTCGTTATCGGGCGTCAAACGGTGGTCCTCGGGTAGAAGCGGCGCATGCATAGCCGGTTTTACGGCAGCGAAACAGGTTCAATTTCTGTTGCGATCGATCGGTCTGCAAAGGCGGGGCACCGGTACGTTGCGGCCTATCTGCGTCATTGCGAGCGCAGCAAAGCAATCCATAGCGCGGCGAGTGAGGAGCTGGATTGCTTCGCTGCGCTCGCAATGACGGGCTGGATGGATCGTGCGCGCCACTCGGCGAGAAAGAGACCTACGCCGCCTTGTTCGCAGCTTTCCGATGGCGCAGGAAGCGACCGAGCAGGCGGCGTTGGTCCTTGCGCGGAATCAGGTCGACGTCACTGACTAACTTGGCGCCGCCCTTGCGTCGCTCCAGCACGATCTTGCGGCTATGGAACGCCTCCAACTCGGCGCGATGGGCGACGCTGACGATGGTGGCGTTCGGCAATTCCTTGATGACGAGGTCCATCATCTTGTCCTGGCTCTTCTCGTCGAGCGCCGACGTCGCCTCGTCCAGTACCACGATGTCGGGATTGTGCAACAGGAGGCGCGCAAACGCCAGCCGCTGCTTTTCGCCGCCGGATAACGTCTGGTCCCATGGTCCCTCTTCCTCGATCTTCTCTTTGAGATGGTCGAGGCCGACCTTGTGCAGGGCGTCACAGATCTGTTCGGTAAGCCAGTCCTCGGCAGCGCCGGGATAGGTAATCGCGCGGCGCAGCGTGCCGGAGGGGATGTAGGGTTTTTGCGGCAGCATGAAGAGCCGGCGGTCGGGATGGAAATTGACGCTGCCGCCGCCCCAGGGCCACAGCCCGGCCAGCGCGCGAACCAGCGTGCTCTTGCCGGTGCCGGATTCGCCGGCCACCAGCAGTCGCTCGCCGGGTTCGATCACCACTTCGGTGTCGTCAACCACGGCGGTGCCATCGTCGAGAGACACCGAGAGATCGTTGAGGCTCAGCATGGCGCCGCCTTCCGTCTTCCCACGCTGGATGCGGCCGATGCCGTCGCCCTGCTCGGCACGCTCCAGGCCGTCGAGCGACATCATCAGCGAAGCGATGCGGCGCGCGCAGGCGTTCCAGTCGGCCAGCCGGGGATAATTATCGACCAGCCAGCCGAACGCGGTTTGCACGATGGTGAAGGCGGATGCCGCCTGCATCACCTGGCCCAGCGTCATGCTGCCCTCGAGAAATTTTGGCGCGCATAATAATATCGGAACCACCGGAGCGATGAGGTGCGATCCCTGCGACACCAGCGTGGTGCGCATGTGCTGTCCGGCGAGCCGCGCCCATTGCTGCAGCACTTTTGAGAATGTCTTGTTGATGCCGTCGCGCTCTTCCTCTTCGCCGCCGAGCAGCGCGATGCTCTCGCCGTTCTCGCGCACGCGGGTCAGGACATAGCGGTATTCGGCCTCGGCCTGGTTCTTGTTTTCGGACACCTGCACGAAGCTTCGTCCGATCGCCGTGATCGAGCCCGAAGCGATCGCAGCGTAGATGATCGCGGCGATCACGAGGAAGCCGGGGATGGTGACCGTCGAGTCGGCCAGCGTGATCGTGAGCGCTCCGCCGATGGTCCAGAGCACCACGATGAAGGTGGCGGCTGACAGAAATGCCGATGTGACGCCGGCAACGAAATCCACCGGCGAATCGGTTGCGATCCGCAAATCCTCCGCGATGCGGTATTCGGGATTCTGATGATCGCCGCCGACCAGGTTGAGTTGATAGTAGCGGCCGTTGGCCAGCCAGCGCGAGATCACCGCATTCGTGAGCCAGGCGCGCCAGCGCCGTTGAATGCCCATGCGGGCGAACACCTGGGCCATGCCAAGCAACGTGCTGCCGATGGCCAGCGGAAAGAACACCGCGGTGAGAAAATAGACGGTCGCGGCGTCGCGCCTTTCGATAGCGTCGAAGATTGCGCGATGCCAGACATTGATGCCGTACTGAAATCCGACATTGGTGACGATCAGGAGCAGCAGGCTGATCGATAGCAGCCACGCCAGCCGGTCGCCGCCGCTGCCCCAGTAGCCGCGCGCGCTGATCCAGAACCGGGTCAGCAGATAATTTTTGCGGGCCTGCTCAGCCTCCTCCGGAGACATTTCCGGATCGGGCTCGACGACCTCCGGCGGCGGCGGTTCGACACGTTCGCCGCCTTCCGCCGTGACATCCACGAACTCCGAATCTTCTTGCTGCTCAGGGGATTTCTTGGCTGAGGATTTCCTGACAGATGGCTTGGGCTTCACATCGGATCTGGCCATGCCGCGATAACGTAAGGGAAATCAGATGGTTCCCGCTGGTAGTCTGAGTGTCCCTCGGCCGTCATTGCAATGACGTGGAAAACGCCGAAGCCAATCATTGGCACTTACGGCGCCTGGATCACGCCCGCGTTTCCGCGCTTTGCTCTACCTTCTGCCGGCCAACCCGGTGCAGCACACGGGAGAGCTCCTCGATCGAATAGGGCTTTTGCAGCAGCTCGAAACCGTAGCTGCCGTGCTCCGACAGCACGTGGCTGTAGCCGCTGGTCAGAACCACCGGCAGGTCTGGATGGCGGCGGCGGACTTCCTGGGCGAGTTCAATACCGGTCATGCCGGGCATCACGACGTCGGTGAATACGGCATCGAAATGCTCGGCGCTGGCCGCCAGTTCTTCGAGTGCATGCACGGCGTTGCCGACGAGTCTGGTCGCGTAGCCGAGTTCGGCCAGCGCATCGGTAGCGAAGCGTCCGACCTCGGCATTATCCTCGACCACGAGCACCGACATCCCGCTTCCGTCGATCGCCGCGGCATCTGCTGCCGGCATCTGTCGCGATTTGACGCTGCCGGCGGTGCGCGGCAGATACAGCGTGAAAATGCTGCCCTTGCCCACTTCGCTGGACACAGCCACTTCGCCGCCGGATTGCTTGGCGAAGCCGAACACCTGCGACAGGCCGAGCCCGGTGCCATGGCCGGCCTGCTTGGTCGTGAAGAAGGGTTCGAAAATGCGTTCGAACTGGTCCGGCGGGATACCGCTGCCGGTATCGGCGACGGATACGGCCACATAACCATATGGATGTTGCGGCTGCGGGGCGGCGTTGGGCAGGCTGGCTGCCATTCCGACCGCAATCGTCAGCCGCCCGCGGCCTTCCATGGCGTCCCGCGCGTTCACGGCCATATTGATGATGGCGGTTTCGAACTGGCCGGCGTCGGCGTTGACGAAGCACGGCTCTTCCGGCCCAAGGATGACAATTTCGATGCGCGAACCGATCAGGGTGCCGATCATTTCACTCAGCATCTGCACGGTCCGCCCAACGTCGAACACCTCCGGCTTTAACGTTTGCCGCCGCGCGAAGGCGAGCAATTGACCGGTCAGCTTGGCGGCGCGGGTCACCGTATCCGAGATCGCATCGATGTAGCGCAGCCGCCGCGCTTCCGGCAGGTCAGGCCGCCGCAACAGGTCCACGGAAGCAAGGATCACCGTCAGCAGATTATTGAAATCGTGCGCAACGCCGCCGGTCAACTGGCCCAGCGCCTCCAGCCGCTGACCGTGCTTCAGCGCTTCCTCGGCCACCCGGCGCTTCTCGGCCTCGAAATGAAGATGGCGCGTCCGGCGCAAGGCGAGCCCCAACAGGGCAAACAGCAGCGCGGTGGCCGGCGCGCCGAAAATCAGATGCTGGCTCATGGTGGACAGCCAGCGTGCCCGGATCACCGACGTCTCGAGGCCGGCGCTGACATAGATCGGGTATTCGGCCAGCCGCTGATGTCCGAGGCGCCGTTCGATGCCGTCGGTCGACGAGGTCACGGTGACGAGGCCGGACTTGGTATCGGCCTTAGTATCGGCTTTGGTATCGGCCGTGGTCGGCTTTCCGATCGGGTCGCTGCGGTCGAGACGGACCTCGCGGCCTGCGGTGGGAAAACGCGCCAGCACGGTGCCGTCCGCGCGACCGACCGCGAAGAAACTGCCCGGCTCGCGGCCGATCCGGGCGTAGTAACTTTCGAAATACTGCGGCAGCACAGAGGTCTGGATCACACCTGCGAAGCTGCCGTCCTCGCTCGGGCGCCGTCTGCCGACGCCGAAGAATGCGGCGCCCTGATAGGGTGGCCGCGGCGCGAGCGCCTCGCCAATGTAGGTTCCGATATCGCCGGCGACGTGGGCCTTGAAATAGTCCCGGTCGGAAAAATCGATCTCGGGCGCCGGGACAACGAGGCTGTTGACGAGGGCATGGCCCTTGGCGTCGAAGATCCAGGCCGACTTCACCTGCGGCAGGGAGGCGACCAACTGCTTCAGCCGCAAATGCAGCGCTTGTTCGCGGGCAACGATGTCAGCGTCGGGAAGGTCGCGGATGATCTCGGCGATCTCCGACAGGCTGCGGTCGATGGTCTCGAATACTTTCAGCGCATGCTCGTGCGCGACATCCAGCGTGCGCTCGATTTCACGGTCGGCCGTTTCGCGGATCGAGACCCAGGAGACAGCAGATGCAAATACAAAGAGCGCCAACGGAAGCGCCAACGAGGCGACCATCATCCATTGCAGCAGTCTCAGCGAATTAGGTTGCGCGGTCTGCACGCTCGCTCCGGCTTCGTGGCGAGCTTAACGCAAACTCGTGCTAGGAATAAAGCGGAGCGGCGATGGGAACTCGCGCTTCCGGCGGCCAAGCCGGATTGATCATAATCGATTCAAATCCAGCCGTTCGCGGTATCCGGGCTACGGCATCACGTCTAGATCTGGCGCTCGACCATCTTCAGCTTGAGCTCGGCGATGGCTTCCGACGGGTTCAGGCCCTTCGGGCAGGCCTTGGCGCAGTTCATGATGGTATGGCAGCGGTAGAGCCGGAACGGGTCTTCGAGGTTGTCGAGCCGTTCGCCGGTGGCTTCATCGCGGGAATCCTTCACCCAGCGCGTCGCCTGCAGCAGCGCGGCGGGCCCGAGGAAGCGTTCGCTATTCCACCAGTAGCTCGGGCAGGAAGTCGAGCAGCAGGCGCACAGGATGCACTCGTAGAGGCCGTCGAGCTTTTCGCGGTCCTCGTGGCTCTGCTTCCATTCCTTCTGCGGCGTCGGCGTGGTCGTCTTCAGCCACGGCTCGATGGAGGCGTATTGCGCATAGAAATTGGTGAGATCGGGCACCAGGTCCTTGACGACCGGCTGGTGCGGCAGCGGGTTGACCTTGACCGCGCCACCTGCGGCCACGTCGTGCATCGATTTGGTACAGGCCAGCGTGTTCTGGCCATCGATGTTCATGGCACAGGAGCCGCAGACGCCTTCGCGGCAGGAGCGACGGAAGGTCAGCGTCGGGTCGATGTTGTTCTTGATCCAGATCAGGCCGTCGAGCACCATCGGCCCGCAATCGTTGATATCGACATGATAGGTGTCGACGCTCGGGTTCTTGCCGTCGTCCGGATTCCAGCGATAGACGCGAAACTCGCGCGTTTCGGTCGCGCCTGCCGGTTTCGGCCAGGCCTTGCCGCCGGTGATCTTCGAATTTTTCGGAAGCGTGAATTCAGCCATTATTCTAACCTTTCGTCATTCCGGGATGGTCCGAAGGACCAGACCCGGAATCTCGAGATTCTCAGGTGCGCAATTGCGCACCATAGTTCGATGCTTCGCATCGCCCCGGAATGACGGTGTTGGTCATCAATACACCCGCGCCTTCGGCGGGATGTACTGGACGTCGTTCGTCATCGTGTAGTCGTGCACCGGGCGATAATCGATCACGGTCTTGCCGTTCGGATCGATCCAGGCCAGCGTGTGCTTCATCCAGTTCTTGTCGTCGCGCTCGGCAAAGTCCTCGCGCGCATGGGCGCCGCGGCTTTCGGTGCGGTTCGCCGCCGAATCCATGGTGACCACCGCCTGCACGATCAGATTATCGAATTCGAGCGTCTCGATCAGGTCGGAATTCCACACCAGGGAGCGGTCGGTGGTCGCGATGTCGCCGATGCCGCCATGCACCTTGTGAATCAGGTTCTGGCCTTCGTGAAGGATTTCGCCGGTGCGGAACACCGCGCAATTGTTCTGCATCACATGCTGCATGCTGTCCCGCAGCTTCGCGGTCGGCGTGCCGCCCGAGGCATGGCGGTAATGATCGAGCCGTCCGAGCGCCATGTCGGCGGAATCCTTCGGCAATTCGGGCTGCTTGCCGTTGGGCGTCAGCTTTTCTGCGAGCCGCAGCGCTGCCGCGCGGCCGAATACGACGAGGTCGATTAGCGAGTTGGAGCCGAGCCGGTTGGCGCCGTGCACGGACACGCAGGCCGCTTCGCCGATCGCCATCAGGCCCGGCACCACCGCATTGTCGTCGCCGTCCTTCTTGGTCAGGACTTCGGCGTGATAATTGGTGGGAATGCCGCCCATGTTGTAGTGCACCGTCGGCACGATCGGAATCGGCTCACGGGTGACGTCGACATTGGCGAAGATCTTCGCCGATTCGGAAATGCCGGGCAGCCGTTCCTGAAGCACCTTCGGATCGAGATGATCGAGGTGCAGATAGATGTGGTCCTTCTTCTTGCCGACGCCGCGGCCTTCGCGAATCTCGATGGTCATCGAGCGCGAGACCACGTCGCGGGAGGCGAGGTCCTTGGCGGAGGGCGCATAGCGCTCCATGAAGCGCTCGCCCTCGGAATTGACGAGATAGCCGCCTTCGCCGCGCGCGCCTTCGGTGACGAGACAGCCGGCGCCGTAGATCCCGGTCGGGTGGAACTGGACGAACTCCATGTCCTGCAACGGCAGGCCGGCGCGCAGCACCATGCCGCCGCCGTCACCGGTGCAGGTATGCGCCGAGGTGCAGGAGGCGTAGGCGCGGCCATAGCCGCCGGTGGCGAGAATCGTGGTCTGGGCACGGAAGCGGTGCAGCGTGCCGTCGTCTAGATTGAGCGCGATGACGCCGCGGCAGACGCCCTGGTCATCCATGATCAGGTCGATGGCAAAGAATTCGATATAGAACTCGGCCGAATGGCGCAGCGCCTGGCCGTACATCGTGTGCAGCATGGCGTGACCGGTGCGGTCGGCGGCGGCGCAGGTGCGCTGCGCCTGGCCCTTGCCGTAGTCCATGGTCATGCCGCCGAACGGACGCTGGTAGATCTTGCCGTCCTCGGTGCGCGAAAACGGCACGCCCCAATGCTCCAACTCGTAGACGGCTTCCGGCGCATTGCGCACCATGTATTCGATCGCGTCCTGGTCGCCGAGCCAGTCCGATCCCTTGACGGTGTCGTACATGTGCCAGCGCCAGTCGTCGGGATGCATGTTGCCGAGCGAAGCCGAAATGCCGCCTTGGGCCGCGACAGTATGCGAACGTGTCGGGAACACTTTTGTAATGCAGGCGGTGCGCAGGCCAGCCTCGCTGCAGCCGACCACGGCACGCAGGCCGGCGCCGCCGGCGCCGACGACCACGACGTCGTAGATGTGGTCCTCGATCGGATAGGCTTTTCCGTTGGTGGCCGGGCCACTGCGGCTCGTGGCCTTGCCGTTACCTTCAGCAGCCATGGGCTACACTCCCGATGACAATTTAACGATCGCGTAGATCGACGCCAAGGCGACCGCGATACAGAAGAAATTATTGGCCATCACGCTGGCGAGCTTCAGTATCTCGTTGTGCACATAGTCCTCGATGATGATCTGCATGCCGATCTTCATGTGCCAGACGCTCGCGATGATGAAGAGCACCAGGATGATCGCGATTGGAAGCGAGCCGAGGATCTGCGCCGCGCCGGCCTGGTTGCGGCCGATCAGCATCAGTACGATCACGATGACGGGCACGATCAAGAGTGTCATCGCCACCGCCGTGAGGCGCTGGCGCCAGAAATCGCTGGTGCCGGAATGCGAGGAACCGAGATAGCGGACGCGGCCGAGCGGCGTGCGCATCGACGAGGGGCGGCTCATCGTCCGCCTCCGACGGTGTAGGCGATGATCCAGACCAGGACGGTCAGCGAAATGCCGGCGATCAGCGCGCCCCAGGTGAGGGCTTCGCGCTCGTTGGCCTTGAAGCCGTAGCCGAGGTCCCAGAAGAAGTAGCGGATACCGCTGACCAGATGGTGCAGCAGCGCCCAAGTGTAGCCGAACACGATCAGCTTGCCGATGATGCTGCCGGTGAAGGCCTGCACATGGGCATACGCCCCGGGGCCGGAGGCGGCTGCGATCAGCCACCAGGCGAGCAGCAGGGTACCGAAATAGAGCGCAATACCAGTCGCACGGTGGATGACGGAAAGCGCCATCGTCAGGGTCATGCGATAGGTCTGCAAATGGGGCGATAGCGGTCGTTCGATCCTGGCGGTCATTCGGCGACTTCATGTTTTATGGGACCGCGGCCGGCCCATCGGGGAACGCGGTAGATAAATTCTATTTACGGAGTCGAGTCAGTCCGCGCAACGGCCAAATCGCTTGAAATGGAACCATGGTTCATTGTTAGCGACCTCTGAAACACGCTTGATCAGCGGCTTGGTATACCACGGCCATTTGGCACCGCTGAAGAATTGAATTTCGATTCTTATAATGACGCGCGCCGGCTGCTCACTGGAATGGGTCGGTTCCGTGCCACCGTTCCATGAGATAATCGATGAAGGCTCTGATCTACGGAGAAGCCAGCCGCGACGACTGAAACAACAAGTGCAGCGGCGCCGCGGTGCCGGCTCGTAGTCGGCGAGCAGGCGCATCAGGCAGCTTGCAGCCAAATCGGTTCCGGTTTCGGCCTCACACGACCGAACCCCACGATGGCCGACCCATTCCCTCGCGGCGGCGGGCACATCGAGGCTTCGTCCAGAGCCGGTCCGATATGCGGATTTTGCGGTCCGGTTTGCAGTCCGTGAAGAGTGGCGCAATCGGCTCGGCGCTTACCCTTCTTCGTCGGCAGCCGGTTGTGATCAGCCTGCTGTAAGGGCGGGTAACTTCAGCCTTTCAACCGCACTTCGCTGTGGCGCCATTTGCGGAGATCGCCTGCGCTATCGATCCGATCAGCCTCGGCTAACGCTCCGAGGCGGGCGCCGAGGATTTCAGCATTGATCGGCCAGCCGAGCTCCTTGCAGCGTTCCACCGCATTACCGATGACCATGGCGGTCTTCCGTAACCGTGAGGTCATGGCCGCAACGATGATCTGATCGAGATCAGCTTCGGATATCGACGCCGGAAGGGAAACCTCTTCCCATCGAAGCGTACTACTGATGACGGGAATCTCTTCGAAAGGTGCCTTGTCCATTGACCGATCCCCGAAGAAAGTGCGGCGCCTCATTTCGCCTTTGAATAGATATCCGAATACGTATCCCGCAAAATGTTCTTCTGCACCTTGCCCATGGCGTTGCGCGGCAGTTCGTCGACGACGAAGACGCGCTTCGGCATCTTGAATTTGGCAAGTCGTCCGTCGAGCACCTTCAGCACGCCCGCCTCGGTGACGTCTGCGTCCTTGTTGCAGACCAGCACCGCGGTGACGCCTTCGCCGAAATCGGCATGCGGCACGCCGATCACGGCGGATTCGATCACGCCCGGCATGGCGTCGATCTCGCTTTCGATTTCCTTGGGATAAACGTTGAAGCCGCCGGAAATCACCAGATCCTTGCCGCGGCCGAGGATGTGCACATAGCCCTTGGCGTCGATCTTGCCGAGATCGCCGGTGATGAAGAAGCCGTCGTCGCGAAACTCGGCTTTTGTCTTCTCCGGCATGCGCCAGTAGCCCTTGAACACGTTGGGCCCTTTCACCTCGATCATGCCGATCTCGTCGCGCGCGAGCTCCTTGCCGGTCTCGGGATCGGTGACGCGGACCGAAACACCGGGCAGGGGATGGCCGACGGCGCCGGGGACGCGCTCGCCATCGTAGGGATTTGACGTGTTCATGTTGGTTTCGGTCATGCCGTAGCGTTCCAGCACGGCGTGGCCGGTGCGCGCGGCCCATTCGCGATGGGTGTCGGCGAGCAGCGGCGCCGAGCCCGAAATGAACAGCCGCATGTGCTTGGTCGATTCCTTCGACAGCGCCGGGCTCTGCAACAGCCGCGTGTAGAAGGTCGGAACGCCCATCAGCACGGTGGCGCGCGCCATCAGCTTGATGATCATTTCAGGATCGAATTTCGGCAGGAAGATCATCGAGGCGCGCGCGAACAGCGTAACGTTGCTCGCCACGAACAGGCCGTGGGTGTGATAGATCGGCAGCGCGTGGATCAGCACGTCCTTGTCGGAGAAGCGCCAATAATCGACCAGGCTGTAGGAGTTCGACGCCAGATTGTCGTGCGTCAGCATCGCTCCCTTGGAGCGGCCGGTGGTGCCCGAGGTGTAGAGAATGGCAGCCAGGTCGTCATTGCTGCGGGCGACCGTCGCGAAGGCGGCATCGGCCTTGGCGGCGGCGTCCGTCAGTGACCCCTTGCCGTCGGGCCCAAGCGTTTCGACCTTTGCCTTCACCTTCGCCGCGATGGCGCCGATGCCCTCGGCCTTGGACGGATCGCAGACGACCAGCGCGGGCTCGGCGTCCGAGATGAAGTAGTCGAGTTCGTTCAGCGTATAGGCGGTGTTAAGCGGCAGGTACACCGCGCCCGCGCGTACGGTTGCGAGATAGAGCACCAGCGCCGGGACCGATTTCTCAGTCTGGGCTGCGACACGGTCGCCGGGCTTGACGCCGCGCGAGACCAGCACATTCGCCGTCTGGCCGGCGCGGGCGATCAGTTCGCCATAGCTGATGCGTGTGCCATCGAGCATCTCGATCGCGAGCCGGTTCGGATCGTCGAGCGTGTCGAACAGACGGGAAAACAGGTTGGCGTTGGCAGTCGTGTTCATGCAAACTTCCCCTAGAGGGCGCTGGCCTGCGAATTTCGCAGGCTGGAATAGCAAGAACGCCCTTCAAAAAGCAACGGAGACAGTTTGCATGACAAATGACGGGAAACGCGTGGCCTGGGTGACGGGCGGTGGCAGCGGGATTGGCGAGGCCGGCGCCGAGGCGCTTGCAGCCGATGGCTGGACGGTGGTGGTCTCGGGGCGGCGGAAAGATGCCCTCGACAAGGTCGTGGCCAATATCACCCAAAAGGGCGGCAAGGCCGAGGCGATCGCGCTCGATGTCAGCAACAAGGCCGATGTCGACAAGGCGGCGGACCAGATCCTCAGCCGACACGGCCGGATCGACCTCTTGGTCAACAGTGCCGGCATCAACGTGCCCAAGCGAAGCTGGGCCGACATGGAACTGGAGGGCTGGGACAAGGTCGTCGATATCAATCTCAATGGCGTGCTCTACTGCATGCGCGCGGTGCTGCCGGCGATGCGCAAGCAAAAGGACGGCTGCATCATCAACGTCGCGTCCTGGGCCGGCCGCCATGTGTCAAAGATGCCGGGCCCGGCCTACACAACGACAAAACATGCGGTGCTGGCATTAACCCATTCCTTCAACATGGACGAATGCGTCAATGGCCTGCGCGCCTGCTGCCTGTCTCCGGGCGAGGTCGCGACCCCGATCCTGAAATCGCGGCCGGTGGTGCCATCGGAGGAAGAGCAGGCAAAAATGCTGCAGCCGGAAGATTGCGGCCGCACCATCGCCTTCGTCGCCAGCCTGCCGCCGCGGGTCTGCGTCAACGAGATCCTGATCAGCCCGACCCATAATCGCGGCTTCATCCAGACGCCGAATAACCGGGATTAAAGCGAGCTCTCTCCAACTGTCGTCCCTGCGAACGCAGGGACCCATAACCACCGGGGCTCGTGGTTGCGCACAGCGGTGGCCACGCACGCCTGTGGTTATGGGCCCCTGCTTTCGCAGGGGCGACGGGGCGTGTCACCACACGATCCGGCTCCCCAAAAGTTTCAAGCATCACGATAAATTAGTCGCCGAAACTGACCCAAAAACCTCCCGTAGCTCGGGCCAACGACGACGAAATCAACCGGTCCATCGACCAGCGTCGTTGTTTTCAGCACCGGCGATACCCGCCGGCCACAGCAATCCTCGGGAGAAGATTCCATGTCGAAGCGTATTGCACTTCTGTCCGCCGCCATGTTCAGCGCGCTGGCTTTCACCGCCACCATCACCGCGCCAGTTAGCGCGGAAGAAAAGACCGTGATGGTCGGAGGTGCGGCGATGTTCCCGTCCAAGAACATCATCCAAAACGCCGTCAATTCGAAGGACCACACCACGCTGGTCGCCGCCGTGAAGGCCGCTGGTCTGGTCGAGACGCTGGAAGGCAAGGGCCCGTTCACCGTGTTCGCGCCGACCAACACCGCCTTCGGCAAGTTGCCGGCCGGCACCGTCGAGACGCTCGTGAAGCCTGAGAACAAGGCGACCCTGACCAAGATCCTCACCTACCATGTCGTGCCCGGCAAGCTCGCCGCGTCCGACCTCACCGATGGCAAGAAGCTCAAGACGGCCGAGGGCGAGGAACTGACGGTCAAGAAGCAGGACGGAAAGACCTGGATCGTCGACGCCAAGGGCGGAGCCTCTACGGTCACGATCACCAACGTCAACCAGTCGAACGGCGTGATCCATGTGGTCGACACCGTGCTGATGCCGGCGTCCTGAGCTCCCCGCGCGGCCCCTGACTGGTCCCAACAGGGGCGCGTGGATTGGCGGGCCGGGGCAACCCGGCTCGCTTTTTCGTGAAAGTCGATACGCGCCATGCATCGTTCTGATAGAATCATGGCAGTAACGAAACCAGGGTTCCAGGCGTATATTCGATACGAATTGCAAGCGGGGATGAGCCATGTCGGCCGTAACAGTCAGCGACCAACACGCCGCGTCAACCAAGGCAAAGATCATTCAGCCGGCCTGGGTGCGGGCGCTGCATTGGACCAACGCGTTTGCGATGGTCCTGATGATCATGTCGGGATGGCAGATCTATAACGCCTCACCGCTATTCGGCTTTACGTTCCCCCGTTCGATCACATTGGGCGGCTGGCTCGCCGGAGGGCTGCTCTGGCATTTCGCCGCGATGTGGCTGTTGATGGTCAACGGCCTGATCTATCTGGTGATGGGCTTTGTTACCGGCCGCTTCCGCAAGAAGCTGCTGCCGATCACGCCGGAGGGCGTGATTTCAGATACGAGAGCTGCGCTGACCGGCAAGCTGTCGCACGACGACCTCAGCAGATACAATTATGTGCAGAAGCTGCTTTACGCCGGCATCATCGTCGTCGGCATCCTCATCGTGCTGTCGGGACTGGCGCTCTGGAAGCCGGTGCAACTGCAATACCTGGCGGCGTTGTTCGGTGGCTACGAGGGTGCCCGTTACGTTCATTTCTTCTGCATGGCGGCAATCGTCGCCTTCCTGGTGGTTCATGTCGCGCTCGCGCTTCTGGTGCCGAAGAGCCTGCGCGCCATGATCATCGGCCGCTAATTTAAGGGGTTACAACCATGGGCCGCATGCGCAAGCTTCTGATCCCCGGCGTCGACAAGACGCTTCTCGTCAGAGACGCCGTCAAGTCCATGCCGGATCTCACCCGCCGGCGCTTCATCTCGGGCGGCGCCAGCCTTGGCGCGCTGACGTTTCTGACCGGCTGCGACGTGACGGACAGTTTCTCGGCCGAGGAGATGCTGAAGCAGGTCTCGAAATTCAATGACGGCGTGCAGGCATTGATGTTCAATCCTAATGCGATGGCGCCGACTTTCCCGGAAAGCGCAATTACAAAGCCGTTCCCGTTCAACGCCTATTACGACCTCGACGAGGCGCCTGAAGTTGACGGCAAGACGTGGAAGCTCGAGGTGCGCGGTCTCGTCGAGAACAAGAAGTCCTGGACGCTGGATGAGCTCTATCAACTGCCGCAGGTCAAGCAGGTGACGCGCCACATCTGCGTCGAAGGCTGGAGCGCGATCGGAAGCTGGACCGGCACGCCGTTGCGCGATTTCCTCAAACTGGTCGGCGCGGATACGCGGGCGAAATATGTCTGGTTCCAGTGCGCCGACAAGGACGGCTACAATTCGCCGCTCGACATGCCGAGCGCGCTGCATGCGCAGACCCAGATGACGTTCAAATTCGGCGACGAGATTCTGCCGCGCGCCTATGGTTTCCCGATGAAGATCAGGGTGCCCACCAAGCTCGGCTTCAAGAATCCGAAATACGTAATGTCGATGGAAGTCACCAACGACTACAAGGGCGGCTTCTGGGAAGACCAGGGGTATAATTCGTTCAGTGGGAGTTAGAGACGCTCCGATCAGCCGCGTTTGATGTCGTCCGAAATCGGCGCGAAGCGAACATTTCCCGTAAGTCCGCTTCGGGCCATTGCCGAAGCCGAATTTCCACGGTCCAAGGGAATGGCGACTATTCGACGAAGCCGGCCAGTCTCGGCAGCCACAGACTGATGCCTGGGAAATAAATGCACAGCATCAAGCCGAGCACCTGCAGCGCAACGAACGGATACATGGCCGTGAACACGTCGCTCATGGTGACGCCCGGCGGCGCCGTGCCCTTCATGTAGAACAGCGTCGCCCCGAACGGCGGCGTCATGAACGCGGTCTGCAGATTGACCGCAACCAGCGTGCCGAACCAGGTCATCAGGGCAGCGTTGTTGCCGATGTGGTCGGAGAAGTCGTACTTCAACAGGATCGGCGCAAACACCGGCAGGACGATCAGGCAGATCTCGATCCACTCGAACGGGAAGCCGAGCAGGAAGATCAGAACCATGATGAAGGTGAGCATTTCCCACTTGGTGTCGATGCCGAAATGGGTAAGCGTCGAGATCATCACGTCGTCGCCGCCGAGCACGCGGAACACGTAGGAGAAGCCGGTCGCACCGAGGAAGACCAGGAACACCAGGCCGTTGGCGCGGCAGGAGGAATAGATCGCCTCGTTCATCATCTTGAACGTCAGGCGCCTGTTCAGCGCGGCGATGAACATGGAGCCGAGCACGCCGACAGCACCGCTCTCCGTGGGTGTGGCCCAGCCGGCGAAGATCGAGCCGAGCACGATCACCAGCAGTGCCGTCATGGGGAACAGCCCCCGCCAGACGGCGTACCAGAACGCACGGCGGGTCTGCGGCCCGTAGCCGGGCGGCAGCTTGGGCGCGGCGCCCGGCCTGAAGATGGCGACGAGCAATATATAGACGAGGTAGAGGCCGGAGAGCAGGAAGCCCGGCAAGATGGCGGCGAGAAACAGGTTGCCTGCCGAGGTCGCCAGCATATCCGCCATTACCACCAGCATGATGGCCGGCGGAATCAGGATGCCGAGCGTTCCGGCCGAGGCGATGGTGCCAATGGCAAGCCGCTTGTCGTAACCCGCGGCCAGCATCTGCGGCAGGGCAATCACCGACAGCGTGATCACCGCCGCGCCGACCACGCCTATCGGCGCTGCCAGGATCGTGCCCATCACCATCACGGAGACCGCCAGCGCGCCTGGGCACCGCTTGAGCAGGACCTCGGCTGCGTCCAGCATGTCCTTCGCGGAGCCCGATCGCTCCAGGATTGCGCCCATGAAGATGAACATGGGGACCGACGCCAGGACCGGATCGTTGGCGACTCCACCCCACATGCGCAGTACGATATCGGATAGGCCCATCAGGTTGAACGTGCCGAGCCAAGCGCCCAGGACAGCAAAGACGAGCGCCAGTCCGCCCATGATGAAGGCGACCGGGTAGCCGATGAAAATGAAGAAAAACATCGACACGAACATGATTAGAGCGAGATTGTCGGCCAGCCAGTCGAGCACGTTGGAGTCCTCCGTTGGACTAGACGTCCGTAATCACGTGTCCGATTTGCAGATTGACCTCCCGCTCTGACTTTTCACCGAACAGGAAGACGATCACGCGGAGCAGTACGCTGACGATGCCGAGCACCACCATCCACAGGCCGGCAGCGTAGACGCCCTTGATGATCCAGCGGTGGGTCAACCCGACCGTGCTGTCGGACTGCTCGCCGAGCCGATAGGACTGCGTAACGAAATCCAGGCTGTAGTAGGCGACCAGGGCCATGTAGGGCAGCGCCAACACAAGGCAGCCGGCGAGTTCGATCCATGCCCTGTTGCGATACGACATCTTGTCGGTGAACGTGTCGACCCGGGGATGCGCGTTGATCGTGTAGCAGTAGCCCATCCAGAGCGAGAAGATCGCGGCGTGGAAGTGCCATTCCAGCTCTTGCAGCTTGGTGTACGGCAGCTGCAAGCCAAACTTCCGCGCGACGACATCGAACGTGGTCACGCACGCCATGATGACCAGCAGCCAACCGGACGCCAGGGCAACAACCTCGAGCGCCCGCCGTATGTTCTCGGACAGCTTCAGCAATGCAGTCATCGCGACAAAGTCCTGCTGTGGCGCATCCCGCGGCAGCGCGCCGTGCGCAACCGGCAGATCTCATCACCGGCCGGCGAGGCAAACCTCCCCGGCGGGAGCCGGCGCAGCCGCGCGCTGCACCGGCTGCCTCCGCTCAATCCTTCAGGTAGGTGGCTTTCATCGTCTGCGAGTCACCCCAAACCTTGAACTTCTTGCGGTAGGCCAGGTAGTGGTCGGCGACCTTCTTGAACAGCGGGTCCTTGGCCGATTCCTCCGCCAGCACCTCCAGCCAAGCCTTCTCCAGCGCGGCCAGGTCCTGGTCGCTCCAGCGCTTGACTTGAACGTTGTGCTTGTCGCGCATCTCGGCCATCGCCGCGAACTGGGAGTGGTCGCTCTCGACGTAGGTGTGCATGGTGGATTCGCCGAGGGCGATCTCAATGATCGCCTTGTTCTGATCCGACAGCGCCTCCCACGCCTTCTTGTTCATCAGAAGCTCGCTCACCGAGGTCTGCTGATGCCAGCCTGGGAAATAGTTGAACTTGGCGATCTGATGGAAGCCTAACTTGGTGTCCATCGTCGGCATCGAGAACTCGGTCGCATCGATCACGCCGCGCTCCAGCGCAGGATAGATGTCAGCCGCTGCCAGCAGCTGGGTGGAGACGCCGAGCTTCTGCATCACCTGTGCACCAAGGCCAAAGAACCGCATCTTCAGCCCCTTCAGCTCCTCGACCGACTTGATCTCGTTGCGGAACCAGCCGGAGGTCTCGGGTGCGATGGCGAAGGAGTCGATCGAAATCAGGCCGTGCTTGGCGTAGATCTCGTCGCGCAACTGGTTGCCGCCGCCGAACCACTTCCAGCCGAGAAACTCGCCGACGGGCGGGCCGAACGGTACGGTGGTGAAGAAGGCGAGCGCGGGGTACTTGCCCGTGTGATAGCCCGGCGTCGTCCAGCACGACTCGATCGAGCCCTTGGATACTGCGTCGAAGCACTCGAGCGGCGGGATCAGCGCGCCGGGCTCGTAGAACTTGATCTCCAGTTTGCCACCCGACAACCGCTCGACATTCTTCGAGAAGCGCACGGCCGAGGTGCCGAGGTGTGGCAGCTGGCTGCCGAACGCGCTCTGCATCTTCCAGCGGACTTTGTCCTGCGCGTTCGCATCTGTGGTCACCGCCGTGAGCGCCAAGGCCGATAGCCCCGCGAGTCCCATTAACAGTGTGGATTTCATCATCTTGCAGCTCCTCCCTTCGTTGCGCGCAATGCCAACTCCCGCAGCCCACACGGCCGCAATGTCTGCTCGACGGTACGTTCGTTAAGGTGGTTGCGTGCCGCTCCCTCGTCGCAGTCAAAGCAAGCATTTCGCGTGCCCGTGCGGCACGGCGAGCGCTCGATACCGGCACAAAAGGACTGTCGGTTCTATTGAGAGTGCGATGCCTGCCGACGGCATTCCCCGCTGCCAATTCGCCCCGAACGAAGACGTCGGCACGTCCCGTCTCGAAGAGCAGCTCTAAACAAGACTACACGATCCCACGCCCATCCAAAAGAGCTCACATTGGCCAGGGTGCCGCACAAACGATTAGGACAAACCAGTGCCCCGATGTCTGACTCGGGTCCAAAAGCAGCCGCGAAGAGAGCGCGGACCGATCTTCGCTCTGCCGCTGACAGCCGACGCGACGACGGGCTGGTTTCGGCCAAAGGCCCAATCCAAACTGGAGCCGCGAACGACTACGCGGCTGCCATGCCCATTCGTCGGCAGAAGCAAGATGGCTTGATCGGAATCTCCGCCAGCGCCTGCGCGAGGTCGTGCCCTTGAGGCGCGCAGGCCTTTGTCACTTCAGATCGCCCTTAGGGCTCCCTCAGCGCGTGACCTCAGGACGATCCAGCCTCTTGATGCAGCTCGCCACCCCGCATTAAGCGGCGGGCGATGTCGGCTGTCTGCAGTGAGGCGCGTTCTGTCGGTGAATGGGCCGCCAGATAGCGGGCAACCGCGATCAGGATGTGCCGGCCCTCGTTCGTATCGCCCCACGAGCCGAACTGCCGGACTCCCGCCTCCAGCATCTGATACGCATGGAAGCCTGCATCTTCTCGCAGCACCGCATGCGCGAGCGTAGTGATCAACGCCTGCGGCGAATGGCCGAGCGTGAGATGCCGTGCCACCAGGCTCGCGGCGAGATCGACCTGTCTCTGCCGGTCGAAGGCATCGAGCAAGGCGGCGCTGATCGTCTCTGGATCCGCAGGCAGATCATCGAGCTGCTCGCCGCCGTCGCCCGGGATGCGCGCCGGCGGCACATTGAGATAGCGAGCAAGGTAAAGCGCCATCGCCCCGTGCAATACGCCGCGCACGGCCGTGACGTGAGTGTCGATGTTGGCAGTCCCGATGCGGATCAGCATCTGGTGGACTGCGTTGGCGTAGGTGAACACGTGATGCGCCGTCTCCCAGTCGGCGTGCTCGTTGGCATTGCCGAAGCGCGCCACCCTGAGCGCTGCCGCGTAGGCGAGGGACTGGCCAAGGTCGGCAGGAGCGGCACCGGCGCGGATCGCCCCCTTGAGCGCGTCAACGATCCTGGCCGGATCGTCACCGAGCAGCTCTTGAGCAAGTGCGGCGTGGCCCGACCAGTCGCGCGAGCCGCGTCCGGCAGCGAACAGGTCCGCGAGTTCGCTGGTTGATTCTTCACACAACGCAACGAGGTCAACGGGCTGGCGCCAGGCAGTCGATTCCTCGGCGCCACGGGCCGCTACCATCTGACCGACGACAGTCGGCAGCAGAGCCGCCGCGTGTTGCCAGCCGATCAGGTCGAGGCACTCGAACGCCTTGTTGATGAAGTCGAGCGAGTGCCCTGTGTCGGCGAACGCCCGCTCGGTCTCGGCGGCGAACAGCGCATCGGCGAGTTCAGCCGGGGAGAAGCCGGCCGCAATCGCCGTGAGCAGGGTGCGCTCGGCCGCCTCGCGATGGCGCACGTTTGTCCAACGCCGCAGCCAACGTTTGAGCGCGGCCGGATCCGGCCGGCTTCCAAGCGGCGCGCGTTCCCGCCGCGGCGCCTCGCCGTCGCAGTCCGCCGCCACGCGGCGCGCGCCATGGAATAGAGCGAGATAGGCTTCATCCTTCGGCAGCAAAGGCAGGATGTTGGCGAGTGCCGTAAGGATCGTAAGACCGACGCCCCAGCCGTCGCGATTTTGCGCCCCGAACAGCGCCACCTGCCGTACGATTTCGGTCTGCGGTACGCCGGCCGCGAGTTGACCATGTATGGCCTTGGCAATGACGAGGCCGAGGTCGTGGGCGAGGCCGTTCGCAAGCCGCTGACGCCAGTGCGCGGCGAGATCGGCATGCGTGAACGTGGTCTTCACCCAGACGTCACCATTGCGTACCTCGACCGGGCAGATCGGCACGTCGTCCGCCCACAGGTCGAAGGTGCAGCCGCTTTCGAGATCGAAGCGCGCGTGGTGCCAGTGACAGGTCAGGATGCCGTCCTCGACGCTGCCGCGCTCGAGCGGGAAGCCCATATGCGGGCACCGATTGTCGAGGGCGAAGGCACGTCCGCGGTCGTAGATGACAAGGATCGGACGATGGTCACCGCGCACAACGAGCCGCCCCTTGAGCTTCAGCTCCTCAAGGCTGCCCGCCAGCGCAAATTCCTTGCTCGGCGCGTCCATGAGCATACCTCCCATTGTCGCTTTGGGGGCGCTGCAGGTACTCCGCAACATAGGCATCCTCTCGCGCAAAGGCGAGAGGGTGCGGTGGTGTTGGGGCTGCGCGAAAGGAACCGCACTGGATCACGCCGCTGCAGGTCTGAGCGTTACCTCAACGCGCACTGAAGGTGAGGCCGGCGCGCTCCATCAGACGCTTGCGCAACGCCGGACCCATCAGCGCGCCCGGCGTCCAGATGCCGCCCTCGCCTTGCACGTCGCGCACGACGCAGAGAGCGCTCTCGGCGATCATCTTGCTGGTCGAGCCGTAGCCCGGATCGCGGTCGCCCTTGACGACCGTCTCGACCCGTCCGCCATCCGGCAACTCGCCAAGGAAAAGGATATCGTAGAAGCCCTTCTCGCGCTCTTCCCGGGACGGGCCCGCACCGGGTTTGAGACCGCCGGTCCTGAACAAGGAGAACACCGTGGCGAACGTCTCCGTCGTCACGCCGGCGATTTCCCCCAATCCCGGCGCGACCATCATCTCGTCGTAGACGAAATCCCTGCCGTAGAGATGACTCAACAGGAAATTCGTGCGGTGCACGTTCTTGGTGTTGACCGGTGCCATGGGGAACGGCACGAGCCACGCGTTCATGTGCGGGTCGTATTCGGGGATGAGGCCCGACGGCTGAGACGGCCCGGTGAACCCCGGCGTCAACGCGAAGGGGTCGGTCAGCAGCCCGATCAGGGCCGGGTCGCGCGCGGCGGCGGCCAATGTCGCCTGGGCGCTCGCCGCGGTGCCGCCAGACATGCCGCCTTTCACCTTGCGCAGGCGGGCTTTGACCCGCCGCGCCGGGCGTCCGAATTTCTCGCGCGCCTTCTCCTGCACCGTGAGCACGCCGAGGTCGAACGGGATGGAATCGAAGCCGCAGGAGAAGACGATGCGCGCGCCGGTCCGTTTCGCCTCTTCGTGATAGGCGTCGATCATGCGCCGCATCCAAACCGGTTCGCCGCAGAGATCAACATAGGCCGTTCCCGTGGCCGCGCAGGCCGCCACCAGCCCGGGACCGTGGAGCTGATAGGGCCCGACAGTCGTGATGATCACGGCCGCACGCTCGCACATCGAACGCAGGCTGGCCGGCTCGTCGGCATCCGCCTTGACCAACGGCAAATCGTCCGGTGCGCCGATGTCGACACGCACCTTCCGGAGCTTGTCGGTCGAGCGCCCCGCGATCGCCCAGGACGGAGCATCGTCGCCGCGATAGGACGTCGCCAGATATTCGGCGATGAGACGGCCGGTGTAACCCGTCGCGCCATAGACGACGAGGTCGAAGTCCCGCTTCACGACGTTGGTCCTCCTCGAGACCCGGGAGAGCTACCGCGCCCCATCGCGTTTGATGGAGAATACCACAGTTCCCGCTGCCGAGCAGACACCTTACCATCAGGCGACGTCACTTTATGCCGCAAACTGCTACTCCCGTCGTCCCTGCGAACGCAGGGACCCATACCGCGTGATCTGAATTTTCGAGAAGGCTGGAGGAACAGCTTCCCATAACCACGAAATCCTGTGGTTATGGGTCCCTGCGTTCGCAGGGACGACCCGCGGATGGAGAACGCATCACGGCGGAGATTTCCGCACTACCTTCCTCTGAAACGCCGAGAGCACCGCGCCCAGCGCCAGCATCGCCGCGGAAACATTCAGCGCGAACGACAGGCTGCCCAGCGCATCCGTGATTGCGCCGACCACGATCGGGCCTAGCGTCTGGCCGATGCCGAATGAAATCGTCATCGCCGCAATCGCGGTGGGCCAGGCCTGCGGCGGGTAGTTGAAGCGGACGAAGGCGGTGGTGGAGCCGACCACGGCGAAGAACGCGACGCCGAATACCAGCGCCGATGTGGCGAGCAACCACACCGAGTGCCCAAAGATCGGCATCGCCGCGCCGATGGCGTTGACGCCGAGAATGATCGTGGTGGCGAGGCCGCCGCGGTCGAGCGCCAGCACGCGGCGCCATACCCAGGGCGTGATGAAAGCACTGACACCGATCAGGCTCCAGAACGCGCTCTGCGCCGCGGCACCGCCACCGGCGTCGCGGATATAGGCGATCATGAAGGTCATGTAGGCGATGTAGCCGGCGCCAAACAGAAAGTAGCCGGCGAGATAGATTACGACCGGCGCGACGGCGAATTTGGCTGCCGACGTTTCGGTCAGGGCTGCACCGGCATGAAACGGTGCGAGTAAGACCGGAATCGTCATGGCGACAGCCAGCGCGGTCATCGCCCACCAGACCATCCACCACGAGCCCGGCCCAAAGCCCTGCAGCACGAACGGCGCCACCAGTCCCGACGCCAGGATGCCCATCCCGGGGCCGGCATAGAACAGGCTGAGCAGAAAATTCGCCCGCTCGGGGCGCGACTGCGCAATCGTCGCCGCCAGCGCGCCGCCGCCGACAAATCCGGCCGCGGCGCCGACGCCCGCCAGAAGCCGCGCGAAACTCAGGACGTAGAAATTGCCCGTGGTGGCGCAGAGCGCCAGCGACAACACGCAGGCCAGCGTGCCCCATCGAACCGAAGCGGCCAGTCCAAAATGCCGGATCATGCGCGAGGCGAGCAGGGCGCCCGCGAGATAGCCGGCCGCGTTGATGGTGTTCATGAAACCGGCCGCGGAATAGCTCCAGGCCAGGGTGTCGCGCATGTCAGGCAGCACCAGCGCATAGGCAAAGCGGCCGATGCCGAGACCGACGGTCGGCGCCAGCGACAGAATCAGGATCAGCCGTGCGGGATGCGCGTAGCTCGTGGGACGGTCGGGGGCGTGCAAGGAATTTTGCTCCGGCGGAACGGCATTGTGGCAGGCCGCCAGGGGCATGCCCAGGCTCTGCGGCCGCAATGGTGTCTTGCCAACCGCGCAATGCCGCTCTAGCACTCCGCCCGGATTTCTCATTTTCCGTCATGCCCGGCCTTGTGCCGGGCATCCACGTCTTGCTGCCAACGCACAAAAGACGTGGATGGCCGGAACAAGCCCGGCCATGACGAACCGGAGGTAAACGACATGGCGACCCATAAACTGCTGCTTCTCCCCGGCGACGGTATCGGCCCCGAAGTGATGGGGGAGGTGCAGCGCCTGATCGACTGGCTGAACGCGGCAGGCATCGCGTCGTTCGAGACCGAGCAGGGGCTGGTCGGCGGCTCCGCCTATGACGCGCATAAGGTGTCGATCTCGGAAGGCGACATGGACAAAGCCAAGTCGGCCGATGCCATCATCTTCGGTGCGGTCGGTGGTCCCAAGTGGGACAGCGTTCCCTACGAGGTGCGCCCTGAAGCGGGCTTGTTGCGCCTGCGCAAGGATCTCGGCCTGTTCGCCAATCTGCGCCCCGCCGTGTGCTACCCGGCGCTCGCCGATGCTTCCAGCCTGAAGCGCGAGGCGGTCGAAGGCCTCGACATCATGATCGTGCGCGAACTGACCGGCGGCGTCTATTTCGGCGAGCCGAAAACCATCACCGATCTCGGCAACGGCCAGAAGCGCGCCATCGATACCCAGGTTTACGACACCTACGAGATCGAGCGCATCGGACGCGTCGCCTTCGATCTGGCGCGCAAACGCCGCAACAAGGTGACGTCGATGGAAAAGCGCAACGTCATGAAGTCGGGCGTGCTCTGGAACGAGGTCATGACGGCCGTCCACGCGCGCGAATACAACGACGTGACGCTGGAGCATCAGCTCGCTGATTCCGGCGGCATGATGCTGGTGAAGGCGCCGAAGCAATTCGACGTCATCGTGACCGACAATTTGTTCGGCGACATGCTGTCCGATATCGCGGCGATGCTCACAGGATCGCTCGGCATGCTGCCCTCGGCTTCGCTCGGCGAGATCGACGCCAAGACCAAAAAGCGCCGCTCGCTGTTCGAGCCGGTGCACGGCTCGGCGCCCGACATCGCCGGTAAGGGGCTCGCTAATCCGATCGCGATGATTTCGTCGTTCGGGATGGCGCTGCGCTATTCCTTCGACATGGGCGCGCTGGCCGACAAAGTCGACGCGGCGATCGCAGCGGTGCTGGCGAGTGGATTGCGTACGGCGGATATCAAGTCCGAGGGCACGACGGCAGCCTCAACCACGCAGATGGGCGAAGCGATTTTGAAGGAATTGCAGAAGCTGCACGCGTAAGCGCGCAGCAAATTCGGTGTCGTCCCTGCGAACGCAGGGACCCATAACCACAGCCTTTGGTCGTGAAGCGAAAGCCGTCGACCGGCATTCCTAAATCGAGAAGCCGCGGCGTATGGGTCCCTGCTTTTCGCAGGGACGACGCGGCGCGGTTATTCGATCGCTATCAATACAGCGGGAAGCGCTGCGGATAGCCGCCCATGTCCGACGGCGGGTTGAGCGGCTGGCGGTCGATCGGCCGGTTGAGGTTTTCACGTCCGAACGACGGATATCCAAGATCCGGTGGGAAGGCGTAGTCCTGGAACTTGCGGTCGCCCGGCAGCACTTCGGTGCCGGCATCGAGCCAGGAGCGCGTCGTGACGTAGACGCGGGTGCGCGGGCCCTGCTGGTACGACCGGTTGGGGCCGTTCGGACCGTAATAGGGGCGGCCGTCGCGGTCATATTGCTGCCTGGACTGGGCGTCGGCCGAGGTCGTGCCAATAGCGACGAGGGCGGCCGCGGCAAGCAACATCGCGAGCTTGCTCGCAGCAGGGAATTTTCCGGTCATTGCATCCTCGTCATTGTCCGCCCGCGACGGGCCGGCGGATCGTCAAATCTGGTTGCGTGCATTGTAGCCGTGGCAAGACCGTCGTCGCTAGGTCAATTGCGCCACACCGAGCCGGAATAATGCGATGCGAAGCGAAAAAGTTTCGTGAAAACAAGTGTCTTGGCCGCTTGTTGCCACAATCGTGAGGTGCGGCGGAATTTGACGCCGCCAAGGTGGGGCCTAAAGGGTGCCGCGCAGCCGCGGGTTATCGGCGTCCATCACCCAATCGGCAGACAGCGCCGGGGCGCCTGACGCCGCGCAATCGCTGCGCCTGACCTCGTGGCGGGCGAACAATTCCGTGAGTTTCGTGTCGTTGCCGGCCGAAAGCAGGATCAGCCGATTCAGCATGCAGCCGATCGCTGCGCGGCGGGCCGGCACATCCTCGCGCAGGCATGACCAGCCCGAGAGACGGAATTTCGGGTCATCGATGTGTTTGAAAAATCGGAGACATGCGCTGGTGGCCTCCGTGCCGCCGACCCGGCGAAACAGCGTCACAGCGCCGAACTTGCTGTCGATGATCCCGGCAGCCTCCAGTTCACGCGGGCCAGCCGGGTCCATCCTTGCGGCGAGGTAGCCCGCCGCCGAGCCGACCTGATCGATCTCCTCGCCCGGACGATAGATTTCGAGTTCGGCGACCGGCGTGCCGCCGAGCCCGCTCCAGCGGAATACGTCTTTGCGGCCACCCCCGAGATGTCGAAAAACCTCGTAAGTCTCTGTCTTGCCTGGAAAAATGAAAGGGCTGACGGCGAACGCCGGTGCTGTGCGCCCGGCCTGGCTCCAGGCCTTCGGCGCCGTCTCCATCGCCGTGATATCGGGCAAATGCTGCCATAGCGCGATACCGCCAATGGCCATTAGCGCCAGCATCATTAGATAGGCGCAGAGCCGTGCCAGCGTGCCGCAGACCTCGTCCACCAAGCTTACCAGCGCCGGGTGAATTGTCGTTCTATAGTGGGAATCGGCCGAACCGGCCGGAAACGAATGCATCAAACGCCCAAACGCAACCGCCAAACGTTGTCATATCGGCGTTTCTCGCATAGAAGCGCTGCCTTCTCCCTTTCCGCTTGACGCGGTGGGGCGGCATTTTTCCTCGGAGAGTGAACGATGGGTTACAAAGTCGCTGTCGTCGGTGCGACCGGCAATGTCGGGCGCGAAATGCTCAATATTCTCGACGAGCGCAAATTCCCCGCCGACGAGGTCGTGGTGCTGGCCTCGCGCCGCAGCGTCGGCGTCGAAGTGTCCTATGGCGACCACACCCTGAAGGTCAAAGCGCTCGAGCACTACGATTTCTCCGACGTCGACATCTGCCTGATGTCGGCAGGCGGCGCGGTGTCGAAGGAATGGTCGCCCAAGATCGGCGCCGCGGGTGCGGTCGTGATCGACAATTCGTCGGCCTGGCGGATGGACCCGGACGTGCCGCTGATTGTGCCGGAAGTGAACGCCGATGCGGCCGCGGGCTTTGCCAAGAAGAACATCATCGCCAACCCGAACTGCTCGACCGCGCAGCTCGTGGTGGCGCTGAAGCCGCTGCACGACAAGGCCACCATCAAGCGGGTCGTGGTCGCGACCTATCAATCGGTCTCCGGCGCCGGCAAGGATGCGATGGACGAACTGTTCTCGCAGACCAAGGCCGTCTACACCAATGACGAGCTGATCAACAAGAAATTCCCCAAGCGTATCGCCTTCAACGTCATCCCCGAGATCGACGTGTTCATGGAGGACGGCTACACCAAGGAAGAATGGAAGATGATGGCGGAGACCAAGAAGATTCTTGATCCCAAGATCAAGCTTTCCGCCACCTGCGTACGGGTGCCGGTGTTCGTCGGCCATTCGGAGGCCGTCAACATCGAATTCGAGAATCCGATCACGGCCGATGAAGCGCGCAACATCCTGCGCAACGCGCCGGGTTGCCTCGTGATCGACAAGCACGAGCCCGGCGGCTACGTCACGCCTTACGAAGCGGCCGGCGAGGACGCCACCTATATCAGCCGCATCCGCGAGGACGCGACGGTGGAGAACGGCCTCGCGCTGTGGTGCGTCTCCGACAATCTGCGCAAGGGCGCAGCCCTGAACGCGGTGCAGATCGCCGAATCCCTGATCAACCGCAAGCTGATCACCGCGAAGAAGAAGGCGGCGTGAGCCTGGCGAATGGGGAGTAGCGAATGGCGAATGGAATTCATTCTATTCGCTACTCGCCATTCGCTATTCGCCCTCCTGCACGCTGCGAAACTCCTTCGCCTTCTGATCGAGCACGAACAGCGAACCCTCGGCGACGCCGAAATAGGCGCCGTGCAATTCCATCTGGCCGCGCTCGACGCGGGCGCGCACGAACGGGAACGTCATCAGATTTTCCAGTGAGCGGAAGATCGCGGCCTTCTCGATCCTGATCGTGAACTCCTGCATCGTCTCGCGCTCGCGCTGTTCGACGACCTCGCCCGGCTTGATGAACATCGCCATCCAGCGGCCGATGAAGTCGCCCGGCGACAGCGGGTCGATCTTGTCGATGAAGGCGCGAATGCCGCCGCACTGGGCATGGCCGAGCACGACGATATGTTTGACGCGCAGCACGTTGACCGCATATTCCAGCGCCGCGGAGACGCCATGGGCGCCGCCGTCCGGCTGATAGACCGGCACCAGGTTGGCGACGTTGCGCACCACGAACAGTTCGCCAGGGCCGGCGTCGAAAATCACTTCCGGCGAGACACGGGAATCGCAGCAGCCGATCACCATCACGGCGGGCGACTGGCCGCGCTCGGAGAGTTCCCGGTAGCGCGTCTGTTCGGTCGGCAGCCGTTGCGAGGTGAAGGTCCTATAACCGTCGAGCAGATGTTGCGGGAAAGAGGTCATGGTGCCATGCCTAACCATAAGCCGATGACGGGAACAAGGCTTTCAGGCCGCCGCGCGAGATGATATCGCGGAGGCCTCAAGGTCACCCAAGGAAACCAGCCCATGATCCGTCCGCGCCGCAGCCTGTTGTTCATGCCCGGATCTAACGCGCGGGCGCTGGAAAAGGCGCGCAACCTGCCGGCCGACGGAATCATCCTCGATCTCGAGGATTCGGTGGCGCCGGACGCCAAGGCAATGGCCCGCGACCAGATTGCCAAAGCCATTGCGGCGGGCGGGTTCGGCAAGCGCGAGGTGCTGATCCGGGTCAACAGCCTCGATACGCCGTGGTGGGTCGAGGACGTCACCATGGCCGGCAAGGCGCGGCCCGACGGCATTCTGGTTCCCAAGATCTCCACCGTCGACGATCTCAATGCGATCGCCAATCGCCTCAGCGACATCAACGCGCCCACCTCGATCCGGGTCTGGGCCATGATCGAAACCGCGCGCGCGGTGCTGGACGCCGACAAGCTTGCCGCGGCATCGCGGGATTCCGAAACCAGGCTTGCGGGATTCGTGTTCGGGCCGAACGACATTTCGCGGGAAACGCGGATCCGCATGCAGCCGGGCCGCGCCACGATGATTCCGATGATCACGCACTGCATCCTGGCGACGCGCGCGCACGGGCTGGAAATTCTCGACGGGCCCTACAGCGACATCAGCAACATCGACGGCTTTGCGACCGAATGCGCGCAAGGCCGCGACCTCGGCTTCGACGGCAAGACGCTAATCCATCCGAGCCACATCGAGGCCTGCAACGCGATCTTCACGCCGCCGGCCGAGGAGGTCGAGCAGGCGCGCAAGATCATTGCTGCTTTCGAAAGACCGGAAAACGCCTCGCGCGGGGCGATCCAGCTCGACGGGCGGATGGTGGAACGGCTGCACGCCGACATGGCGCGGCGCACGATTGCGATTGCGGATGCGATCGCGGCCATGGGGCATTGATATCCTTGCTTGGCGTTTCTTCCCTTCTCCCCTTGTGGGAGAAGGTGGCATAGGCGGCCTATGGCGGCCGTCTCTTAGAACGCCGATGCTTTGCATCGGCTATGGCGCCGGATGAGGGGTTCCCTCCGCGGAGACAGACCCCTCATCCGTCGCGCTGCCGCTTCGCGCCAGCGATCCACCTTCTCCCACAAGGGGAGAAGGGAAGAGCGCGCCTGGCGCTTATCTATCGAACTTCTCCGCCGCCCAAGCAAAGAGGCTGCCGGGGATCGGCTTTTCACCGCCGCGGCCTTTGGGCGAGATGTGCAGGCCGATGATCTCGGGGTCGGCGAGCAGGCCTGAAAAATCCGTCGGCTCGAAGAACAGCTTTGGCTCGGCGTGCACCGCGTAGAACGACTGCTTCGGCAGCGCGTGCTGCAATTCGTTGGCACGGCGCGCCAGTGCGGTGAGCGCGGCGGGGCCGTAGATGGCGACGCGTATGTCGGAGAGACGGCTCGATCGGCGACGCAACTGGCGCAGCATGAAGGTGAGGCGATGACGCAGCGCCAGCCAGTCCGGCGTCAGGTCCTCCTGCTCCATCAGGCCTTCGAACGCCCGCACGATCGGATCATTTGCCGGCAGGTACAACACCGAGTTGCCGAGCTGGCGCCGGCGCTCCCACGCGAAGTAAGGCTTCGCCGGATCGATCTCGATCGGTTTGAGCAGCAGCACGTCGGCGTCGAGCCACAATCCCGCGTTTTCTGCCATCAGCCGCATGCGGAAGAAATCGCTGAACTGCAAAATGGTCCAGTCGCGCCAGCTTCCATCAGCCTCGGGCGGGCGCAGCCGCTCGGAAAAGGAATGCGGCAGGATCGCTTCGGCCTCAGCATTGCCGACGCCGTCGGGCAGGCCGGGCAGTGGATCGAAACTGTAGACGGTGACCTTGTGGCCTGCGGCAACCTGCGATCTGAGGCAGGTCAGTCGCAGCCCGTCGAGCGGGCCGTGCCAGAAGGTGACGACGTCAGGCCGCATTCGCGCCGCCTCCCTAAACAAAAGAGCCCCGATTTTCGTCGGGACTCTCGTAGCACGATCAGGCCCAGGCGCGCTCTTTCTTAAGCTTGGCCTCGTAATCGTCGATCGACGACTTCTTTTCCATGGTGAGACCGATGTCATCGAGGCCGTTCATCAGGCAGTGCTTGCGGAACGGATCGATCTCGAACTTCACCTTCCCGCCGTCGGGGCCGCGGATCTCCTGGTTGGGAAGATCGATGGTCAGCGTGGCATTCGCCCCGCGCTCGGCGTCGTCGAACAGTTTGTCGAGGTCTTCCTGCGAGACGCGGATCGGCAGAATGCCGTTCTTGAAGCAGTTGTTGTAGAAGATGTCGCCGAACGAGGTCGAGATCACGCAGCGGATGCCGAAATCGAGCAGAGCCCACGGCGCGTGCTCGCGGCTCGAGCCGCAGCCGAAATTGTCGCCGGCGACCAGCACCTTGGCGTTGCGATAGGCCGGCTGGTTGAGGACGAAGTCTGGGTTTTCGCTGCCGTCGTCCTTGTAGCGCTGTTCGGAGAAAAGGCCCTTGCCGAGGCCGGTGCGCTTGATGGTCTTCAGGTACTGCTTCGGAATGATCATGTCGGTGTCGACATTGATGATCTTCAAGGGCGCCGCGACGCCTTCCAGTGTGGTGAACTTTTCCATCGATCGCACTTCCCGGTTGAAAAGGTGGGACGGGCCGGTGATTTATCGCGAATATGGCCCCGGCAAAAGGCCAATTTGCGCATAGGCCGCCTGTTTTGGCGCGAACCGGCCTAGTCCGCGGCGGCCTCGATCGCCTCCATGTCGGCGTCCGACAGCCCGAAATGGTGTCCGATTTCGTGGATCAGGACGTGGCGGACGATGTGGCCCAGCGTTTCCTCATGCTCCGCCCAGTAGTCGAGGATCGGGCGGCGGTAGAGCCAAATCATGTTGGGAAGCCGGGCGATGTCCTGGTTGCTCTGCTGCGGCAGGCCGACGCCCTGGAACAGGCCGAGCAGGTCGAATTCGCTCTGCGCCTGCATCTCGTCCAGGACCTCGTCGGTCGGAAAATCGTCCACGCGGATGATCACGCCCTCGCACAGGGTACGAAATCCCTTGGGCAGGCGCTCGAACACCTCATGCGCCATGGCTTCCATTTCGGCGAGCGAGGGCGCTTTTGCTTCGGTCCACATCAGGACGTATTTAGCGTGTGTTATGCCCAGACGCATACTAGTTTTGCGAGTTGATTTTGACGCGCCAATCGGTGACCGTACCGGGGGATCAGTTTTGGGTGGGCTTCAATGATGCGAATTGTGACGGTCGCCATATCGGCTGCCTTGGCCGGGCTTTTGCTCCCTGACGTGGCGGCCGCGCAGGCGCAGACGGCGTCATCGGCGCTGCGGACCGCGCAGGCGCCGCAGCCGATCGTCACGGATGTTTCCGCCCAAGGCCGGCGCCCGCTGCGGCGCGTGCCGATCTATCGCAGCGAGCCGTGGGCTCCGAGTGTCTACCCGCGCTACAACCCAGGGCCGAACGCCGTGCGCGATTGCACCGCACATTACGTGCAGGAGTACCGGCCGAGCGGCACGGTAATCGCGCCGCGCATGAACTGCTGGTGGCGGCCGGGCTAGACCCCTCTCTATTTTTCTGTCGAGCATTTTGCGACAGGCGCCGAGTCGGGTTCTGTAGACAAACACTGTTGATGTTGCTGACGATCGTCTGCGCAAGTTGTGCGCGCGAGATCGCGGCAAGCAGCATCTGTTCATGTTCGTGGCGCATTCTTCATGTTCATGGCGCACTCATTCACACCTCATTCAAGTCACTTGCTTCAGTCTGTGCACGTGTCGCGGCGATGCCGTTAGTTGATGCAAGCCATTCGGCGCAGACGTGCATCCGACGACCCGAGGAGACTGGATATGCAGGTAGTGAAGGTTTTTGGGCTTGCCGCCGTTGGCGCCTTGCTGGCGTTTGCCGCTCCGGCCGAGCGTGCCAATGCGCTGTCGCTCAGCAATCCCGGCGCCGCCGCGGCGGTTCAGGAGGATGCCAGGTTGGCGACGACGGAAGTGCATTGGCGACATCACGGCTACCATCGCGGCTACCATCACCATCATCATCGGTGGCATCGCTGGCACCACCACCATCATCGCCATCACCACCATCATCATCGTCACTGGCACCGCTGGTGATTGCGGCAGCTTGGTGCAGATGCCCACAGGCCCGCTTCATCGCGGGCCTGTTTCGATTTCAGCGGTCGCCTTGAAACTGGCGAGATTACCGCCCGTTATCTCTGACATCAGCTTCAGCAAGAGGAGTCCATCATGAGGAGCTTGATCTCTGCAGCCCTTGTCGTCGGCGCGCTCGCGGTCGCCGGGCCGGTGGCGATTGATAGGGCCGCCGCGGCGCCGCAGGCGAAGGCGCAAAGCGCCGGCACATCCGACGCTACCGATTTGAGCGCGCAACGGCGCTACTATCGTCACTATGGCTATTATCGTCCGTACTACCGTCCGTATTATCGCCCTTATTACTACCGGCCCTATTACGCGCGCCCTGTCTACTATCGGCCGTATCCTTACTACGCGCCCGCGCCGTTCACCTTCGGCATCGGGTTTGGGCCGTTCTGGTAGTAAGCGTGCACAACTTCTGTCAGCCGCAGAAATCTCTTCAACGCGCTTTCCTGCGCATTCATCGCTGAGGTCGGCGCATTCATGGCGCGTTCACGTGTCTGTCTCTAACGTCATGTTGGGAGCGATCGCAGAGGACGCGACGCGAGCCAGCCGCAGAGCAGCGCGCGTCGCCGGTTAGGGAGGATAAATCCATGACAACATCCGATCCTGGACGCGGCCTGGTCCGCCGTCTGGGCGTTACGGCTGCGGCAGTATTCGCGCTCGCAGCGGCATCACAACAGCGCGCCGAGGCGCTTTCGCTAGCGACCCCCGGCACGGCGCCGTCAGCGAAATACGCAACCGACGGACTGACGACCGAGGTTCAACAGCGCGGCCCGATGATCGGCGGTGGCTTCCGCGGCGGCGGCGGTGGCGGTGGCGGTTTCGCCGGCGGTGGCTTTCGCGGTGGTGGCGGCGGCGGTTTCCATGGCGGTGGCTTCCGCGGCGGCGGAGCGGCCTTTCATGGCGGCGGCTTCCGCGGTGGCGGCGCGGCCTTTCACGGCGGCGGGTTTAGAGGCGGTGGGTTGGCGATCCACCGTGGCGGCTTTCGTCCGGCACCCGTCTTCCATGGCGGCGGACACCGCTTCGTACATCGTCACGCCTTTCATCGCCCACACTTCCACCATCGGCACTTCCACCACCGGCGTCACTTCCACAGCCGCTTCTACATTGCGCCGGCCTACTACCCGGCCTACTATTATCCGCGCCGCTGCCGGGTGATCTTGACCTATTACGGGCCGCGCAGGATCTGTCGTCCGTGGTGGCGCCACCGCTATTATGCATACCGGTATTGGTAAGATCAGGCTGAAACGAAACAGGCGCCCGGTTCGGCGCCTGTTTTTCGAGCGGGGATTGGATCCCAATCAGCGCAATGCCAATCCTAGCTTTCCCAAGGCTTGATCTTCCACGGAGTGAGCTTCTCCATCCGCCACTGCTGCCAGTGCTCCGGCGGCCAGTGACTGAGGCGCGAGGCTTCCTTGGTGGCGACAGGCTGCAGGTCGACGATGTGCCGCGTCCTGCGCCGCCGCACCTGCCGCGTCGCCTCGCTGATCATATCGACAAATTCAGGCTTGTCGGTCACGGCAAAAGTCCCTCGCGAAAGCGCTTCGCAAGGGACCAGTGTGTGCTCTTGCCTGTTAACGGGCCGTTTCCGGAACGTCTCGCTATCTAGACAAAGGAAGCGTTAACGCCATTCTCTGACGTCAACGAAATGCCCCGCGATCGCCGCAGCCGCAGCCATCGCGGGCGACACCAGGTGGGTGCGGCCCTTAAAACCTTGGCGGCCCTCGAAATTGCGGTTCGAGGTCGAGGCGCAGCGCTCTTCCGGCCTCAGCTTGTCTGGATTCATCGCAAGGCACATCGAGCAGCCCGGCTCGCGCCACTCGAAGCCGGCCTTGATGAAGATCTTGTCGAGGCCTTCGGCTTCAGCCTGTTCCTTCACGATGCCGGAGCCCGGCACGATCATCGCGTTGACGTTGGCGTTAACGGTCTTGCCTTCGGCGATCTTTGCGGCGGCGCGCAGATCCTCGATGCGGCCGTTGGTACAGGAACCGATGAAAACGCGATCGAGCTTGATGTCGGTGATCTTCGTTCCCGCCGTCAGGCCCATATATTTCAGCGCGCGGTGCTTTGAGAGCCGCTTGGCCTCGTCCTCGATCTTGTCGGGATCGGGCACGAAGCCCGAGATCGACACCACGTCCTCGGGCGAGGTACCCCAGGTCACGATCGGCGGCAGTTTTGCCGCGTCCAGCCGGATCTCGTGATCGAAATGCGCGCCCTCATCGGAACGCAGCTTTTCCCAATAGCGCATTGCGGCGTCCCAATCGGCGCCCTTCGGCGACTTCGGGCGGTCTTTCAGGAACTCGAACGCCTTTTCATCTGGGGCGACCAGGCCGGCGCGGGCGCCGCCTTCGATCGACATGTTGCAGACCGTCATGCGGCCTTCCATCGTGAGCGCACGGATCGCATCGCCGGCATATTCCAGCACGTAGCCGGTGCCGCCCGCGGTGCCGATCTCGCCGATGATCGCGAGGATGATGTCCTTGCCGGTGACGCCGTCGGGCAACTTGCCGTCGACCACCGCGCGCATGTTCTTCGCCTTCTTCTGGATCAGCGTCTGCGTCGCCAGCACGTGCTCGACTTCGGACGTGCCGATGCCATGCGCCAACGCTCCGAACGCGCCATGGGTGGAGGTGTGGCTGTCACCGCAGACGATGGTGGTGCCGGGCAGGGTAAAGCCCTGCTCGGGGCCGATCACGTGCACGATGCCCTGGCGCTTGTCGAACTCATTGTAATATTCGATGCCGAATTCCTTGGCGTTCTCCGCCAGCGCCTTGATCTGCTCGGCGCTCTCAGGGTCGGGATTGGGCTTGGTGCGATCGGTCGTCGGCACGTTGTGGTCGACGACAGCGAGCGTCTTCGCCGGCGCGCGCACCTTGCGCCCCGTCGCGCGCAGGCCTTCGAACGCCTGCGGCGAAGTCACCTCATGGACAAGATGGCGGTCAATATAGAGCAGGCAGGTGCCGTCTTCGGCTTCGTGCACCAGATGGTCGGTCCAGATCTTGTCGTACAGCGTGGTCGGTTTGGACATGAGCGTAAGCTCCAAAGGAAATTCTGTGTGAGCGGTTAAGCGCGAAAGGCGCAAGCAACAGACGTCGCAGTGTCAAGCTGCGCGCGTAAGCTCGGACGTGGCCGACGTCGTGAACCGCCCGAAGAAGCGGCCAGGCAGCCGCGAGCGGTCGTCGATGACGACGAGCTGGGCGGTGCCGAAGGCGGCGCTGGTGCGATCTAGAACCATTCTGATTTTCTAACACAGGGGCCGCGGCTGCCACAATCAATCGATTTGGGCAGGGGGCATGATCTAGATAGGCATGGCGCAACAAAAAAGCGCGGGGCAAAACCCCGCGCTTTTGTCGCATCCCTTGCGAGAGAAAGTTACTCGCCGACGGCGGCTGCGCGGTCCTGCTTCTCGACGATGCGGGCCGACTTGCCGCGCAGGCTGCGCAGGTAATACAGCTTGGCGCGGCGTACCTTGCCGCGGCGCACCACCTTGATCGAGTCAATCATCGGTGACATCACCGGGAACACGCGCTCCACGCCTTCGCCGTAGGAAATCTTGCGGACGGTGAAGCTCTCGTTGAGCCCGCCGCCGGAACGGCCGATGCAGACGCCTTCATAGGCCTGCACGCGGGTGCGCTCGCCTTCGACAACCTTGACGTTGACGATCACGGTATCGCCGGGGCCGAATTCGGGGATCGACTTGGTCGCCGACAGTTTTTCGAATTGCTCTTTTTCGAGCTGTTGAATGAGGTTCATTGAAATCTCCATCGGCGGCGCGCCCAGCCTTTCGGGGGCTGCGCAAACGTCCATCTATCCTGCGCGTGTGCGGATTTGGCGCCCGTATAAGGCATCGGCTCGCGCTTGTCACCCTTCTGTCGTTTTTTTTGTGCCTTTTTGGCCGCCCCTCGCCGCCCATAAATCCGGCCGCCGCGCCCGAGTCAGGGCCTCGGCTTCGGCCCTCCGCCAAGCCGCCACCTTGGCATGATCGCCGGAGATCAGGATTTCGGGGATGCCGCGGCCCTCGAACTCCTGCGGTCGCGTAAATTGGGGGTATTCTAGTAATCCCTCGGAGAAGCTTTCGTCTACGCCCGAGGTCTGCTTGCCCATCACCCCCGGCAAAAGCCGCACGCAGGCGTCGATCAGGGCCATCGCGGCGATTTCGCCTCCTGACAGCACGTAGTCGCCGACCGAGACCTCTTCGAGGTTCCGTGCCTCGATCACCCGCTGATCGACCCCCTCGAACCGGCCACAGACGATCAGAGGTCCGGGACCGGCGGCGAGCTCCGCCACCAGCGACTGGGTCAATGGCCGACCCCGCGGGCTCATCAGCAGGCGCGGTCGGTCGGGAGAGATATCCGCGGCGTCGATCGCCGCGGCCAGAATGTCCGCCCGCAGCACCATGCCGGGACCGCCGCCGGCCGGGGTATCGTCGACGCTGCGATGCTTGTCGGTCGCAGAATCCCTGATATCGCGCGCTTCCAGCGTCCATAGGCCGGAGGCCAGCGCCTTGCCCGCGAGGCTGACGCCGAGCGGCCCGGGAAACATCTCGGGGAAGAGGGTGAGAATCGTAGCGCGCCAGGTCATACAAAACCCATCACGTAAGCGTCGGGGCGTCGTCGCCTTCGATTTCCTGCGGCAGTTCGATCACCACGCGGCCACTGGCCAGATCGACCGTCGGCACGACTGCATTGGTGAACGGCAGCAGCATAGTGGTGCCTTGCGGGGGCGCGATCTCGATAATGTCGCCGGCCCCGAAATTATGAATCGCGATCACGCGGCCGAGCGGCTCGCCCGCGGCGTTGACGGCGGCAAGTCCGATCAGGTCGGCGTGGTAATACTCGCCCTCGTCGGTCTCAGGCAATTTGTCGCGGGCGACATAGAGCTCGAGGCCATTGAGGCGCTCGGCGTCCTCGCGGGTGGCGATGCCCTTCAGCGTCGCCACCAGATGGTCTTTGGCCTCGCGGACATGCGTCACCTCGAACTGGCGCACGCCGTCTTTGGTCATCAGCGGGCCGTAATTCTTTACGGCCAGCGGATCTTCGGTGAAGGTCCACAGCTTCACCGCGCCGCGCACGCCATGCGCAGCGCCGATCCGGGCGACGCAAATATGAGAGGCCATTACCGGGCCTCATCCTTCGAGACGTGCGCTAAGGCGCACTCCTCAGGATGAGGGGATAGTTCCTCATGCTGAGGAGCACGGCGAATGCCGTGCGTCTCGAAGCATGAGGCCACGATCATCGGAGAGCCTTACGCCTTCGCGGCGGCTTCGGCGCGAGCCTTGCGCTCCTTGCGCGGCACGGCCTTTTCCGGGTTGTTGCGGGCGGCGCGCTTGACGACACCGGCCGCATCCAGGAAGCGCGTCACGCGATCCGACGGCTGCGCGCCCTTGGCGAGCCAGGACTTCACCTTGTCCATGTCGAGCTTCAGCCGCGATTCATTGTCCTTCGGCAGCAGCGGATTGAAGTAACCGAGACGCTCGATGAAGCGGCCGTCGCGGGGAAAGCGCGAATCGGCGACGACGACGTGATAGACCGGACGCTTCTTGGTGCCTGCGCGAGCGAGGCGGATAACGACTGACATTTAGTTCTCCTGTTAAATACGAATTGGATGATTGAACTTGTGCGTTGCCGTCATCGCTTCGCTGCGCTCGCAATGACGAAAGAGGTCATTTCTTCTTCCCCGGGAAGCCGCCGAGGCCCGGCAAGGTCGGCTTGCCGCTGAGGCCCGTAAGGCCCGGCAGATTCGGCAATCCCTGGCGCAGGCCGATCGGAAGATCCTTCGGCAAATTCGGCAGGCCGCCTGGACCGGCACCGCCCTGCATCTTGTCCGCCAGCGCCTTCATCTCTTCCGGCGAGGGCGGCTTCATGCCGCCGCCAAAACCCATCGCCTGCGCGATGCCGGCGAGCGGGCCGCGCTTGCCCGAACCCATCGCCTTCATCATGTCGGCCATGTTCCGGTGCATCTTTAAGAGCTTGTTGACCTGCTCGACATTCTGGCCGGCGCCGGCGGCGATGCGCTTCTTGCGGCTGGCCTTCAGAATGTCGGGGTTCTTGCGCTCAGCCCGCGTCATCGAATCGATGATCGCGACCTGGCGCTTCAGAATCTTGTCGTCGATGCCGGCTGCCGCAATCTGGTTCTTCATTTTGGCAATGCCCGGCATCATGCCCATCAAGCCGCTGATGCCGCCCATGTTCGCCATCTGCAGCAACTGCTCGCGCATGTCGTTGAGGTCGAACTGGCCCTTGCGCATGCGCTCGGCGGTGCGCGCAGCCTTTTCGGCGTCGATATTCGCCGCCGCGCGTTCGACCAGCGACACCACGTCGCCCATGCCGAGGATGCGGCCGGCAATGCGGCTGGGGTGAAAGTCTTCCAGCGCGTCGGTCTTTTCGCCGGTGCCGATCAGCTTGATCGGTTTTCCCGTGACCGCACGCATCGAGAGCGCGGCGCCGCCGCGGCCGTCGCCGTCAACGCGCGTCAGCACGATGCCGGTGAGGCCGACGCGCTGATCGAAGGCGCGCGCGAGGTTGACGGCGTCCTGGCCGGTCAGGGAGTCCGCGACCAGCAGCACTTCATGCGGACTGGCCGTGGCTTTGATCTCGGCCGCCTCGCTCATCATCTCTTCGTCGAGCGTGGTGCGGCCGGCGGTGTCGAGCAACACCACGTCGTAGCCGCCGAGCTTGCCGGCTTCGAGCGCGCGTTTGGCAATTTGCGCCGGCTTTTGCCCCGTCACGATCGGCAGCGTCGGAATGTCGAGGTCGCGCCCCAGCACGGCCAATTGCTCCATCGCCGCCGGGCGGTAGATGTCGAGCGAGGCCATCAGCACCTTGCGCTTGTCGCGCTGGGTCATGCGGCGGGCGAGTTTTGCGGTGGTGGTGGTTTTGCCGGAGCCCTGCAGGCCGACCATCATGATCGCGACCGGAGGCACCGCGTTGAGATCGATGGTCTGGCCGTCCGCGCCGAGGGTGGCGACCAGCTCGTCATGGACGATCTTGACCACCATCTGGCCTGGCGTGACCGACTTGACGACAGTGGCGCCGACCGCCTGCTCGCGGACGCGCTCAGTGAAGCTTCGGACCACCTCAAGCGCAACGTCGGCTTCCAGCAGCGCGCGGCGCACCTCGCGCATCGCTGCGTCGACGTCCGCCTCCGACAGCGAGCCGCGGCCCGTCAGCCGATCGAGTATCCCACCAAGCTTTTCCGACAGATTGTCGAACAATGCCGTTGTCCTGTTGCTGCCCTTGCGGGCGCTGTGTCGATCCACTCACTCCTGTCATCACCCGCCTTGTGCGCAATTGCGCACTGGGGCGGGTGATCCAGTATTCCAGAGCAGCTCGCTTGAACCGAGAAGCTGCGGCGTACTGGATACCCCGTCTTCGCGGGGTATGACGGTCAGGTATGTGCCTTGGCATCGCCTGCCAAAACGATATTCCAAACACTTTCGCGCCCGAGGGCGCATCGCGCTGTCGGGCGTTGGCCTCCGGTCTCATGGGCCGGGCGGCGGGTCGAAAAGAACGTCTTTCCGAGAAAGTGGGCGGGTTAAACCCCCGGCTGGGGTGAAAGTCAAGGAGAAACTAGGGCGTAATGCCCTGCGATTGAGGCGCAAGGCTTTGATGTTGCTGTGTTTTTTAGATGGAGGGTGGTCGGCGATGAGGCTTCCTTTCGTCGCATGTTCCAAGTTGAACCCGCGCACTCCATATAACGCCCCATGTCTCTTGTTCTCTCTCGTCTGTCGTGATGCCTATCACCCGCCGCCGCGTCTTTGCAGTGCTCGCCGGAGCCGCCACGGCCATCGGCGTGCCGTCTGTCTGGATCAGCAATATGAAAACCCATGACGGTCCCGTCTCCGATCATTTCGACGGCATGCGCTTCTTCGATCCCGACGGCGTGCCGCCAAAATCATTGGCGGACGTGCTGCGCTGGCAGTTCGGCACCGACCGCAAGCGCGCGAGCTGGCCCGATTGGGTGCCGAATGCCCAGAGCGATACGCCGCCGCCGCGCGTTTCCGGCAACAAGGTGCGGCTATCCTTTGTCGGCCATGTCTCCTGGCTGATCCAGACGCGGGATCTCAATATTCTCGTCGATCCGGTGTGGTCGTTGCGGGCCTCGCCAGTTTCATGGGCCGGGCCGCACCGGCACAACGATCCCGGCATTGCATTCGACGCACTGCCCAAGATCGACGTGGTGCTGGTCTCACACGGCCATTACGACCATCTCGATATCGCGACGCTGTCAAAACTCGCCGAAAAGTTTTTGCCGCGCGTGATCACGCCGCTCGGCAATGACGTCACCATGCGCGATGCGGATGCATCGATCAAAGCCGAGGCGTTCGACTGGCAGGATCGCGTCGAGCTCGGCAATGGCATCGCGGTGACGCTGGTGCCGACGCGGCACTGGTCGGCGCGCGGCCTGTTCGACCGCAACAAGGCGCTGTGGGCGAGTTTTGTGCTGGAGACGCCGGCCGGCAAACTCTACATCGTCTGCGATTCCGGCTATGGCGAAGGCACGCATTTCCGCCGCGTGGCCGAGCAGCACGGCCCGCTGCGGCTGGCGATACTACCGATCGGTGCCTATGAGCCGCGCTGGTTCATGAAGGATCAGCACATGAATCCGGCTGATGCTGTGAAGGCGCTGGCCGATTGCGGCGCGCAAGAAGCGCTGGCGCACCATCACGGCACGTTCCAGCTCACCGATGAGGCGATCGACGCCCCGGTCAATGCATTGGCCGATGCGCTGAAGGAAGCGAAGATTCCGCCCGAGCGGTTCTGCGCGCTGAAGCCGGGGCAGGTGGTGGAGATTTGATTTAGAGAGCGGCGTTACGCCCTCATGGTGAGGAGGCGCGTAGCGCCGTCTCGAACCATGTGGCCCGTGGCCCATCCTTCGAGACGCGCGCCGCAGGCGCGCTCCTCAGGATGAGGCCGAGTGCTTGGCGGGCGATGCTACTACTGCGCCGCCTTGATCGCCCAGGACACGAGCACTGTCACCGAGAGCGTCTCCTCGCCTTGCGCCACCGGTGCGCCGGCGGCCATCGGGGCTGCCATCTTGCCGCGATGTAGCGGCACGGGCGCGCCTTCCTCGGTGATGCTGATGGGGTCGCCGAGCGTCACGCCGGCAGTCTTGGCGTAAATCTCGGCCTTGCGGCGGGCGTCCGCGACCGCCTTCTCGCGGGCCTCGTCGAGATATTTGGATGCCTGCGTCACGCTGAAGTGGATGCCGCCGATGTCATTGGCGCCGGCGCCGACCAGCACGTCGATCAAGTTCGCAACCTTGGTCACGTCGCGGATTTTGACCGTGACGCGGTTGCTGGCGCGATAGCCGACGATCGGCGAGGGGCCGGCGCGATTTGGCGCAAATTGCGGCTGCAGCGACAGCCGCGAAGTCTGGTAGTCCTTCTCTTCGATGCCGGCGCCCTTCAGCGCCAGCAGCACCTTGCCCATCGCCGCGTTGTTGGCATCCGACGCCTCGCGCGCGGTCTTGGCGTCCGACGTCACGCCGCCGTCGATCTGGGCCTGATCGGGCGCCACCGATACGTTCGCCTCGCCGGTCACGGAGATCGCGGGCGGCGGCACTGTCTGCGCCAATGCCGGCGCGGCGAGCCACGTCGCGGCAACGACGGCAAGGGCAAGCGGGTGCTTCATCCCGATCACCTCAGCGGCACATAGACGTTGATCACCAGCTTGTCCTCGGCCGTCTTGAGGGGATCGGTGATGTACTCCTCGATGAAAGTGTCTTTGGCTTCCAGTTTCTTGTCGTCGAGGTGATTGGTGATCGCCTCATAGGTGTTGTCCATGTTGTCGTAGGAGCCGCGATGGACGAACTTCAGCGCCTTGCCCTCGGGCGACTTGCCCATGCTGATGTCCTTGGTCAGGTTCTTGACGTCCTGGTCGACCGGAATCTCTGCCAGATACGTAAAACCGGTATCGTCGGTCGAGGTGTAGACGATCATCGAATTGCCCGTGGCCTTGATGCCCTGCTTGTCGAGCAACGCGGTCAGCGCCTTGAACGAATCGATCAGGGTGTCGAACGCCGCATCCCAGTTGGCGGTGCCCTTCATCACCAAGACTTTCTTGGGCTCCAGCGTGAACTCCTCGCCGAAGGGGTCGGCGTTCTGGACGCTGGCGGCGGGCGGCGGGGGTACGGGCGTCGGGGCTTTCTCCGCGGTCGGGACATCCGCCGGAGACTTGGTTTCGGCCGGCGGCGGGACCGGCACCGGGCTGGGCGTCGCCGACGGGTTTGTGGCCGGAGGGGCTGAGGGCGCCGGCGATTGCGCCAGTGCGGCCCCGCCAAACGCAACCATGGCGAGCGCGGCCACGGCCGCACGGAAAGTGCTGATACGGTTCATTTCAGGTATTCTCCATCCACCCCACCTGGCGGCGGCATGTTCCGGGTCCGCGCCCGCCAGGATGGGCGCTATTCCTAACACGCAAGGGCCGTTTTCGTCCCATGACAGATGCGTCACAGGCCCCTGCACTGGTCAACGCGCCATCATTCGCCATATAAGGCAGGCATAAATTGGGAAATTCCATGAGCGCGCTGGCCAACCACGCATTTGCCAAAATGAACGGCATCGGCAACGAAATCGTCGTGGTCGACCTGCGCGATTCCAAGGCAGCCGTGACGGCCGAAGAGGCGCGTGCGGTCGCTTCGCCCGCGGGCGTGCCCTATGACCAGTTGATGGTATTGCAGCCGCCGCGGCTACAGGGCACCGAGGCTTTCATCCGCATCTACAACAATGACGGCTCGGAAGCGGGCGCCTGCGGCAACGGCATGCGCTGCGTGGTGCGCCACCTGTTCGAGAAGACCGGCCAAACCGCCGTGACGTTTGAGACCCGCGCAGGGCTGTTGAATTGCTGGCAGGGCCCGGCGCCCGACCTCTACACCGTCGACATGGGGGCGCCGAAGTTCGGCTGGCAGGACATTCCGCTGGCGGAAGAATTTCGCGACACCCGCTACATCGAATTGCAGGTCGGGCCGATCGATGCGCCGGTGCTGCATTCGCCGTCGGTGGTCTCGATGGGCAATCCGCATGCGATCTTCTGGGTCGACGATGTGAATGCGCATGACCTCGAGCGCTTCGGGCCGCTATTGGAAAACCACCCGATCTTTCCGGAGCGCGCCAACATCACGCTCGCCCATATCGTCGATCGCGATCACATCACGATCCGCACCTGGGAGCGTGGCGTCGGCTTGACCAAGGCCTGCGGCTCGGCCGCTTGCGCAACCGCGGTCGCCGCCGCCCGGCTGAAGCGCGCCAATCGCTCGGTCGAGATCACGCTGCCCGGCGGCAAGCTTGCCATCGAATGGCGCGAGCGCGACGACCACGTGCTGATGACGGGGACGGCCGATTTCGAGTATGAAGGCCGCTTCGATCCCGCGCTGTTCGCCAACGTCGCCTGAGCGCCATGAGCGTCGACGTCCTCACGTTCGGCTGCCGCCTCAACGCCTTCGAATCCGAGGTGATCGCCCGCGAGGCGGAGCGCGCCGGGCTTTCCGATACCGTCGTCATCAATAGCTGCGCGGTCACCAATGAGGCCGTGGCGCAGGCGCGGCAATCGATCCGCCGGCTGAAGCGCGAACGGCCGGATGTGCGCATCGTCGTCACCGGCTGCGCGGCGCAGACGCAAGCAGAAATGTTTGCCGAAATGGCCGAGGTCGATCGCGTTGTCGGCAATGACGACAAGATGCGGGGCGAAGCCTGGCGCGATGCGCGCGCGGCGTTCGATCTGGGCCTTGGAGTCGGGACAAGCGAAAAGATCGCGGTCGCCGACATCATGGCGGTCAAGGAGATGGCGCCGCATCTGCTTGACGGGTTCAAGGCCGGCTTGCCGCGCGTGTTCGTGCAGGTGCAAAACGGCTGCGACCATCGCTGCACCTTCTGCATCATCCCCTATGGCCGCGGCAATTCGCGCTCGGTGCCGATGGGAGCGGTGGTGGATCAGGTGCGGGCGCTCACCGAACGCGGTCATGCCGAGATCGTGCTCACAGGCGTGGACCTGACGAGCTACGGCGCCGATCTGCCGGGGGCGCCGAAGCTCGGGCAACTGACAAAGCAGATTTTGCGTCACGTGCCGGAGTTGAAGCGCCTGCGGATTTCGTCGATCGATTCCATCGAGGCCGACCGCGATCTGCTCGACGTCATTGCCGAGGATGAGCGGCTGATGCCGCATCTGCATTTGTCGCTGCAATCCGGCGACGATCTCATTTTGAAGCGGATGAAGCGGCGGCATTCGCGGCAGGATGCGATCGAGTTCTGCGCGCAGGTGCGGCGGCTACGTCCGGACATTACGCTCGGCGCCGATATCATCGCGGGCTTTCCGACCGAGACGGAAGAAATGTTCGCGCGCTCGCAGGACCTGGTGGAGGAGTGCGATCTCACCTTCCTGCACGTGTTTCCTTACTCCAAGCGCCCGGGTACGCCGGCCGCACGGATGCCGCAGGTGGCGGGCGAGGCGATCAAGGCGCGGGCGAAGCGGTTGCGCGCGATGGGCGAGGCCGCATTGCAGCGACGCTTGGCGGCAGAGGTCGGCGCGACGCGCCAGGTTTTGATCGAGAGCGACAAACAGGGTCGCACCGAGCATTTTCTGCCGGTTGCGATATCAGGCGAAAAGCCGGGAGAGGTTCGGGCGCTGACGGTGAAGGGCCATGATGCTGCGCGGCTGACGGTGTGAACCGCCTCTTCCCTTCTCCCCTTGTGGGAGAAGGTGGCGCGCAGCGCCGGATGAGGGGTTATTTCCGCGGAGACAGACCCCTCATCCGTCTCGCTGCCGCTGCGCGTCCATAGCCGATGCAAAGCATCGGCGTCCTTCTAAGTACGGCGGCCGACGGCCGCCTATGCCACCTTCTCTCACAAGGGGAGAAGGGAAGTAAGCACGCTCCCAGCTACTCCCCGTTCCACCCACACGCCCTGAGCCGTTCCCGCATATGCTCCGGCGCCGGCGCGACCACCCGCACCGGCTCCTTGTTCTTCGAGATCGGAACCACGATCTCGCGGGAATGCAGGTGCAGGATCGGTTCGCCGAAGCGCGGACCATTGCCGTAGATATTGTCGCCGACGATCGGCCAGCCCATCGCTGAGGTGTGCACGCGCAATTGGTGGGTGCGGCCGGTGAGGGGTTCCAGCGCCAGCCAGGCGAGACCGTCGCTGCGGCCGAGCACTTTCCAGGTGGTGGTGGCTTTCTGGCCCTCCGGGTCCGGCTTCTGCCACCAGCCGCGCTCGGCGTTCAGCCGTCCGAGCGGCATGTCGATGGTGCCTTCATCTTCGGCAGGTCCGCCTTCGACCACGGCCCAATAGGTCTTTCCGACCTTGCCGTGCTTGAACAAGAGGCCGAGCGAGGCAGTGGCCTTGCGGTGGCGTCCCAGCACGAGACAGCCGGAGGTGTCCTTGTCGAGCCGGTGGGCCAGCACCGGCGGGCGCGGCAGGCCGAATCGCAAGGCATCGAAGGAAGCCTCCAGATTGGCGCCCCCCTTGGGGCCACGATGCACCGGCAGGCCGGCCGGTTTGTCGATGACCAGCATCAGCCCGTCGCGATGGAGCACGCGGGCCAGGATTTCGTCTCCCGTCAATCCCTGGACGTCGATCGATGTCCTGGGAACATCAAAGGCCGTCCCGGGCACATCAAGGGATGGCCCGGGTACATCAAGGGATGGTCCGGGAACAGCAAAGGATTTGTTGTGACTTCCGCTCATGGCGCGAAACCGCTAACACGTCCCCGACATGAGCGATACCACTCCTGGAACCCCCAAACTGAGCTGGTGGCGGCGGCTTTCGAGCGGCCTGAAGCGGACTTCGAGTTCGCTTGGGTCGGCCGTCGCCGACCTCGTCACCAAGCGCAAGCTCGACCGCGCCATGCTCGACGATATCGAGGATGTGCTGCTGCGCGCCGATCTCGGCACCGCGGTCGCGGTGCGGATCGCGGATGCCGTCGGCGCCGGCCGGTATGACAAGGCGATTTCCGCCGACGAAGTGAAGACGGTTGTCGCGACGGAGGTCGAGAAGGTGTTGGCGCCGGTGGCGAAGCCGCTGGAGATCGACGCGGCGCAAAAGCCTTTCGTCATTCTCGTGGTCGGCGTCAACGGCTCCGGCAAGACCACCACCATCGGCAAGCTTGCCGCGAAACTGAGCGCCGAGGGCCGCAAGGTGATGCTGGCAGCGGGCGATACGTTTCGTGCCGCCGCAATCGAACAGCTCAAGGTGTGGGGCGAGCGTACCAAATCGCCGGTCGTTGCGGGCGCGCAGGGTTCGGATTCAGCGAGCCTCGCCTTCAACGCGCTGAGCGCGGCGAAGGAACAAAAGCTCGATGTGCTGCTGGTCGATACGGCGGGACGGCTGCAGAACAAGGCCGAACTGATGAATGAGCTGGAGAAGGTCGTTCGCGTCCTCAAGAAGGTCGACGCGTCGGCGCCGCATGCGGTCCTGCTCGTGCTCGATGCGACGGTGGGACAAAATGCGCTGTCGCAGGTCGAAGCGTTTCATCGTACCGCTGGCGTCACCGGGCTTGTGATGACGAAACTCGACGGCACTGCGCGCGGCGGCATTCTGGTGGCGCTGGCGGAGAAATTCAAACTGCCGGTGCACTTCATCGGCGTCGGCGAAGGCATCGATGATCTCGCGCCTTTCACCGCGCGGGACTTTGCGAACGCGATTGCAGGAATCGAGTAATGGACAAGAAAGTACCGCATCCGCTGTTCAAGCTTGCGACCGAACTCGGTCCCTTGCTCATCTTCTTCGTCGCCAATGCCAAGTCGAACCTGTTCGTCGCCACCGGCGCATTCATGGTGGCGGTGGTGGCTGCGATGGTCGCGTCTTACATGGTGACGCGGCATGTGCCCATGATGGCGATCGTCACTGCGGTCGTCGTCGTCGTGTTCGGCGCGCTGACGCTGATCCTGCATGACGAGACCTTCATCAAGATGAAGCCGACGATCGTCTACACGCTGTTCGCCGCTATTCTCGGTGGCGGCTTGCTGTTCGGCCGCTCCTTCATCGCCATCATGTTCGACCAGATGTTCAATCTCACCCCGCACGGCTGGCGCATCCTGACCGCGCGCTGGGCGTTATGGTTCTTCGCGATGGCGGTGCTGAACGAGATCATCTGGCGCACGCAAAGCACCGACTTCTGGGTTACCTTCAAGGTCTTCGGCATGGTGCCGCTGACGATGCTGTTTGCCGTAACACAGATGCCGCTGATCAAGCGCTATCATCTGGAACCGGCTTCGCTGGAGGTCAGCGAAGCGGAAGCCGGGGATGTGAGCAAGGGGTAGGGTGGGCCGCTTGTTCGGCTATGCTCCCTCGCCCCGCACTTGCGGGGAGAGGGTCGGGGTGAGGGGTCTCTCGTCGTAAGGACTATCGGTTGTGGCAAGCGCCTCCTCGGCCCCTCACCCGAAATTCCCGCTTCGCGCGAATTTCGACCTCTCCCCGTCAAGAACGGGGAGAGGTTAGTAAGCGGCCTCAGCTCTTCTGCTTGGCGATGATCTTGTCCTTGATCTTGTCGTAGGTCGCCTGCGGGACGATGCTCTTCTGCACCAGCTCGTCCTTGCCCTTGTACGGGCGGCCCTTGATGATCTTCTCCGAATAGGCCTTCCCGACGCCCGGCAGCGCATCGAGCTGCTCGGCGGTCGCGGAATTGATGTCCAGCAGCTCGGCCTTCGGCGCCGGTGCCATCTTCGACTCCGAGGCCTTTGGCGCGGGAGCCATCTTGCTGTCGGACTTGGCCGGGGGCTGCGCGGTCTGGGCCATCGACGGCGTTGCCGTCAGCGTGCCCAGCGCGAGCGTAGTGGCGAGAAGAGAAGCGAGCGTGAAATGACGCATATGGGTGTCCCTCCCAAGGACGGTTCAGGTAACGCACCAAAGCTAGCTGCGAATTCATGGCGGCGCCATGGCCGCGAAATGAACGATAGATAAAAGCGGGAGATTATTTGACCCTCATGGTGAGGAGCGCGTCTTCGCGCGTCTCGAACCATGAGGCCCGTGGCTATCCTTCGAGACGCCGCGGAGCCTGTCATCGGGCGCGCATTCGCGCGACCCGTTGGCGGCTCCTCAGGATGAGGACCGTGTTCAACTTCCCGCCTTCAACGCCTTCTCGATTTCGACTTTCAGCACGCTATCGAGATTGGCCGGCGTCACCGGCCCGACCAGCTTGTAGCGGATGGTGCCGTCGCGGCCGACCACGAAGGTTTCGGGCACGCCATAGACGCCCCATTCGATCGAGCCGCGGCCGTTGCCGTCGACGCCGACTACGGTGAACGGATTGCCGTAGCGGCCGAGGAAGCGGCGGGCGTTGTCGGGAGAATCCTTGTAGTTGATGCCGACGATCTGCAGCCGCGTGTCGCTTGCCAGCGCGGTCAACAGCGGCGCCTCATCGTGGCATGGCACGCACCAGGACGCCCAGACATTGACGACGGAGACCTTGCCCTTGAACACGGCCGGATCGAGGCCGGGGACGGGCGTCCCGTTGTGGACGAGGCCCTCCAGCGCGGGCAACGTGGTTTGCGGCGCCGGGCGGCCGATCAGGGCGGAAGGGATCCTGGAGGGGTCACCGCCGTAAAGCCGCAACAGAAACAGTCCGGCGACCGCCAGAAAGCCGATCAGCGGCAGCGCCACCACCCAGCGCCGGCTGCGCGGTTGATCGGATGTTGCAGGCGCGCGCATCAAATCTCCGTCGCCTGGCGGCCGGAGCGCCGGGTTACGCCAGAGGCCTCGAGTTCACGCAGGCGCTCCTTCTGATGGCGATAGTCGAGCGCGATCCAGCCGATCAGGATCAGCACGGTCGCCGCGACCAGCGCGTAAGAGGTCACGATAAACGAGGCATAGGGTCCGAGCGAGGTCACGTCATGCCGCCTGCTGGCTGGCTTGCATCATCTGCAAGCTGCGTACGCGGCGGCGCAGGATCTCGTTGCGCATCGCCGCCAGGTGCAGCGTCATGAACAGCAGCGAGAAACCGACCGCCATCACGAGCAATGGAATCAGGAACGCCTTGTCGAGCGAAGGTCCGCCCATCCGCAGCACCGATGACGGTTGATGCAGGGTATTCCACCAGTCGACCGAGAACTTGATGATCGGCAGGTTGATCGCGCCGACCAGCGTCAGCACGGCGGCGGCCCGTGCCGCCCGCGACGGGTCCTCGACCGCACGCCATAGCGCCATCAGACCGAGATACATCAGGAACAGGACCAGCACCGATGTGAGTCGCGCGTCCCATTCCCAATAGGTGCCCCACATCGGCCGCCCCCACAGTGAACCCGTGACCAGCGCCAGAAACGTGAACGCCGCTCCGATCGGCGCGGCGGCCTTGGCCGCGACGTCGGCGAGCGGATGCCGCCATACCAGCGTGCCCAGCGCGGCGACGCTCATGACGCCCCAGACGAACATCGAAAGCCACGCGTTCGGCACGTGAATGAACATGATCTTCACGGTGGCGCCCTGCTGGTAATCGTCGGGGGCCATCGCCGCCTGATAGCAACCGACCAGCAAAAGGATCGCTGTCGCGCCCGCAAGCCACGGCAGCGCGCGCGCCGTCAGCGCGAGAAATTTCGAGGGATTGGCGAGGTCGATCAGCGTCATGGCATCCTGATAGTCGTCAGCGGCGGAGCAGGCAATGCGGCATGGTTTGTTTCACATCCCCTCCGCCAGAGTTGATCGGTGTCAACGAGTTCAGTCCAGACCGTGCCGCAGGCTGGCCGCGGCGGCAAACGGTCCGACCACGAAACTAACCAGCGAGAGCGCGCAAAGGATCGAAAACGGAGTTCCAAACGATAGCGGGCCGGTAATGGCGGCTTGCGAGGCAGCAACGCCGAAGATCAGCACCGGGATCGATAGCGGCAGCACCAGTACCGCGAGCAACAGGCCCCCGCGGTGCAATGTCACGGCGAGCGCCGCGCCGATCATGCCCGTGAACGTCAGCGCCGGCGTCCCCACCAGCATGGTCAGCGCCACCGCCGAGGTCGCCGCGGCGTCGAGGTTGAGCAACAGCCCGAGCACGGGCGTCGCCGCGATCAGCGGCACGCCGGCCGCGAGCCAATGCGCCAGCGCTTTCGCGGCACACGCGAGTTCCAACGGTGTCCGGCCCATCACGATCACGTCGAGCGAGCCGTCCTCATGATCGGCCGTGAACAGCCGATCGAGCGTGAGCAGGCTGGCCAACAGCGCGCCGAGCCAGAGTATGGCGGGGCCGAGCCGGGCCAATAGTGGCAGATCGGGCCCGATGGCAAACGGCATCAGCACCGTGACGGTGAGGAAGAACAGCACGCCGATCAGCGCCCCGCCGCCGACGCGCAGTGCGATCTTAATGTCCCGGCGAATCAGTGCGGCGAGGGCGGTCATGCGAGGCGCCCCAAGCGAGTGCTTTGTGCACTCCACTGGAGGCGTGGGTGCAGCTCGCTCCCTCCCCCCTTGCGGGGGAGGGCGGGGGAGAGGGGTAGCCCCGGAAAAGGTGTTTGATGGATGCGCTTGTTGCGCGGGGCCCAACCGAGAGAGAAATGCACCATCACTTCCCGCCCCCCATCCGCAGTTCCCGCGCCTCAATGCCGAGCGGAGTGTGTGTCGCCGCAACAATGATGCCGCCGCTGGCCAGGTGCTCGCGCATCACGCCCACGAATAATTTCTGTCCGGCGGTGTCGAGCGCCGAGGTCGGCTCGTCCAACAGCCAGACCGGCCGTCGCACCACCAGCAGCCGCGCGATCGACAGCCGCCGCCGCTGGCCGGCCGAGAGGAATGCCGCCGGCAGATAAGTGGCGTGGCCGAGCCCCACAGCAGTGAGGCACTCGCTGACGTTGCCGGTCGCCCCACCCAGAAAATCGCGCCAGAACGACAGGTTTTCCGCAACGCTCAACGCAGGCTTCAGCGCATCGCGGTGGCCCAGATAGTGGGATTGCTCAGGCAAGGTCAGCTCCGCCTCGCCGCCTTCCAGGCCGATCGACCCGCCCGCCGGCACCAGGAGACCCGCAATCAGGCGCAGCAGCGAGGTCTTGCCCGAGCCGTTCGGGCCGACCACCGCCAGCGCTTCGCCGCAAGCGGCCTCGAAATCGAGGCCCGAGAACACCTCTCGGCCGCCTCTGACACAACTGATCTGGCTTCCCGAGAGCCGCATTTTGCTTCGTCACAGCCCTCTGAAATTGATGGGTACCGCGTCAGAATTTGTGGGTACCGCATTGCTGCAGCACGTTTGTCGCTGTGGCGGCGCTTCTAGAAAGATTCTATAAGCCCGGAACTTGATGCAGCACACAATCGGCGGCTGCAAGCCAAGAAGCCAGCCTTCCGCTGACGGTGTTAAAATACCCTTGCCGGGTATAACTAGAATTTGGGATTTCCTGACATGACCTCGCTCGACAGCTTCAAATGCCGCAAGACCCTCAAGGTCGGCAGCAAGACCTATGTTTATTACAGCCTGCCCGCCGCCGAGAAGAACGGTCTGAAGGGAATTTCCAAGCTGCCTTATTCGATGAAGGTGCTGCTCGAAAACCTGCTGCGCAACGAGGACGACCGCACGGTCAAGAAGGCTGACATCGTCGCGGTTTCGAAATGGCTCCGTAAGCGCAAGCTCGAGCACGAGGTCGCGTTCCGCCCGGCACGCGTGTTGATGCAGGATTTCACCGGCGTGCCGGCGGTGGTCGATCTCGCCGCGATGCGTAACGCGATGCAGGCGCTCGGCGGCGATGCCGAGAAGATCAACCCGCTGGTGCCGGTCGATCTCGTCATCGACCACTCGGTCATCGTCAACTTTTTCGGTGACAACAAGGCGTTCGGCAAGAACGTCGTCGAGGAATACAAGCAGAACCAGGAACGCTACGAATTCCTGAAATGGGGCCAGAAGGCGTTCTCGAATTTCTCGGTCGTGCCGCCCGGCACCGGCATCTGCCACCAGGTCAATCTCGAATATCTCGCGCAGACGGTGTGGACCAAGAAGGAGAAGATGACGGTCGGCAAGAAGACCGGCACCTTCGAGGTCGCCTACCCGGATTCGCTTGTTGGTACCGATTCGCACACGACCATGGTCAACGGCCTTGCCGTGCTCGGCTGGGGCGTCGGCGGCATCGAGGCGGAAGCCTGCATGCTCGGCCAGCCGCTGTCGATGCTGCTGCCGGAAGTCGTCGGCTTCAAGCTCAAGGGCCAGCTCAAGGAAGGCGTCACAGCAACCGACCTGGTGCTGACGGTCACGCAGATGCTGCGCAAGCAGGGCGTGGTCGGCAAATTCGTCGAGTTCTTCGGCCCTGGCCTCGACTATCTCTCGGTGGCGGACAAGGCGACGATCGGCAATATGGCGCCGGAATACGGCGCCACCTGCGGTTTCTTCCCGGTCGATGCCGCGACCATCGATTATCTCAAGACCTCGGGCCGCAAGGCCGACCGCGTCGCGCTGGTGGCGGCCTACGCCAAGGCGCAGGGCCTGTTCCGCACGGCGAAATCGGCCGACCCGGTGTTCACGGAAACCCTGACGCTCGACCTCAAGGACGTCGTGCCGTCGATGGCGGGCCCGAAACGCCCCGAAGGCCGTGTTGCGCTGCCGGCGGTTTCCACCGGCTTCGCGACCGCGCTCACCAGCGAGTACAAGAAGCCTGATGCGGCTGCGAGCCGCTATCCGGTCGAAGGCCGGGATTTCGATCTCGGCCATGGCGACGTGGTGATCGCCGCGATCACTTCCTGCACCAACACCTCCAACCCGAGCGTGCTGATCGGCGCGGGCCTGCTGGCGCGCAACGCCGCCGCCAAGGGGCTGACGGCCAAGCCGTGGGTGAAGACCTCGCTCGCTCCGGGCAGCCAGGTGGTTGCGGAATATCTGGCCAATTCCGGCCTGCAGAAGGATCTCGATAAGGTCGGCTTCAACCTGGTCGGCTTCGGCTGCACCACCTGCATCGGCAATTCGGGCCCGCTGCCGGAGGACATTTCGAAGTCGATCAACGACAACGGCATCGTTGCCGCGGCCGTGCTGTCCGGCAACCGCAATTTTGAGGGCCGCGTCAGCCCGGACGTGCAGGCAAACTACCTGGCGTCACCGCCGCTGGTCGTCGCCTATGCGCTGGCGGGCACGGTGACCAAGGACCTCGCGGTCGAGCCGATCGGCACCGGCAAGGACGGCAAGCCGGTGTATCTGAAGGACATCTGGCCGACCACCAAGGAGATCAATGCTTTCATGAAGAAATTCGTGACAGCCACGATCTTCAAGAAGCGCTACGCCGACGTGTTCAAGGGCGACACCAACTGGCGCAAGATCAAGACGGTCGAGAGCGAGACCTATCGCTGGAACATGAGCTCGACCTATGTGCAGAACCCGCCCTATTTCGAAGGCATGAAGAAGCAGCCCGATCCGATCTCGGACGTGGTCGACGCGCGGATCCTGGCGATGTTCGGCGACAAGATCACCACCGATCACATCTCGCCGGCCGGCTCGATCAAGCTGACTTCGCCGGCTGGAAAATTCCTCAGCGAGCACCAGGTGCGACCCGCCGACTTCAACCAGTACGGCACGCGGCGCGGCAACCACGAGATCATGATGCGCGGCACCTTCGCCAACATCCGCATCAAGAATTTCATGCTGAAGGGCGCTGACGGCAATATTCCGGAGGGCGGACTAACCAAGCACTGGCCCGACGGCGAGCAGATGTCGATCTACGACGCGGCAATGAAGTATCAGCAGGAAAGCGTGCCGCTGGTGGTGTTCGCGGGCGCCGAATACGGCAACGGCTCCTCGCGCGATTGGGCGGCGAAAGGCACCCGTCTGCTCGGCGTCCGCGCCGTGATCTGCCAGAGCTTCGAGCGCATCCATCGCTCCAACCTGGTCGGCATGGGCGTGTTGCCGCTGACCTTCGAAGACGGCACGTCGTGGACATCGCTCGGCCTCAAGGGCGACGAGACGGTGACGATTCGCGGGCTCCAGGGTGATTTGAAGCCGCGCCAGACCCTGACGGCCGAGATCGTGTCCGGCGACGGTTCGCTGCAGCGCGTGCCGCTGCTCTGCCGCATCGATACCCTCGATGAGCTCGAGTACTACCGAAACGGCGGCATTCTGCATTACGTGCTGCGCAAACTCGCGGCTTAACGCGGATTTGTGATCGGTGCCTCACTTCGAAGTGAGTAGCGAGCAAAGAGAAGGCGGCCTATGACAGGGCCGCTTTCGTGCGTCTGGGGCACACCTTTGGGATATTAAATCATGCCCCGTACAATTACGGATGGAAAACGCTACGCCCGGTTCGCACGATGACAGCGATGATGGCCTACAACTGCATATCGCGATGGTCTGGTGCGCTCGGCGTCTGCGCGATCATCGCCATCATCCGTCCGGCTCATGCCGATCCGCGCACCGTGGTCGAATTGTTCACCTCGCAAGGTTGTTCGTCGTGCCCGCCGGCCGACCAGATCGTCGGCGAGCTCGCCAAGGATCCGTCCATCATCGCGCTGAGCATGCCGATCGACTATTGGGACTATCTTGGCTGGAAGGACACGCTGGCGGACTCGCGTTTCAGCGCGCGTCAGAAGGCCTATTCGCATGTGCGTGGCGATCGTAACCTCTACACGCCGCAGATGATCGTCAACGGCTCGGCGCAGGTGATCGGCAGCGATCGCGCCGCAATCGAAAGCGCCATCAAGAATACCAGCAAGACTGAAGGCGTGATGTCGGTGCCGGTTAAGATGACGTTGTCGGGCAAGCTGCTCAGTATCTCGGTAGAGGCGAGCAAGGTGCCGACGGCGGGCCGGGGCGAAGTCTGGATCTGCTCGGTCTCGAAGGCGGTGCCGATCTCGATCGGGCGCGGCGAGAATCGCGGCCAGCAGATCACCTACTACAACGTGGTGCGCAACCTCGTGAAGGTTGGCGATTGGAACGGCGGTTCGGGAAGCTGGACCATTCCGCTTGAAAATATTTCCCGCGACGGCGTGGACGCCGCGGTCGTCTATGTCCAGGACGGCAGTCGCGACAAGCCGGGCGCGATGCTCGGCGCCGCCATGACGGCGCTGCGCTGATTGGCTTCGGGCTACCGGGCCTAACTTTGTCTCGGAATTAGCGTCGCGCAATCGGCAAAGTTTGAGCCGCGCGTGACATCCGCGAGAACAGTCCCCCAAACGAAAAAGGACCAACTTTCGTTGGCCCAGTATCGGGATTAACTCCCTCCTGCGAACAGGCCCGATCCCGACGGCCCCGGGGGGCTGGGGGCTGAGGAATCCGGAACCGAAAGGACCGGGCCAACGCAGGATTTTCTTTTCGCAATTTAGCGGGGCGGACGGTTGGCGGAAGTAGGGCAGCAATAAGATTCCGCTAACGATCCCGTGAATCGATATTTCCTGGGATATCGGGCCATCCGCCGCAGTTTCCTTCACATTTACACCCCCTTGCGGCGCCCCGCGGTTAGCGCAATCATGTAAATTGGATGACAGGAGGCGCTCCATGACCCTGATATCGGAGGACACCGATCCGAGCGATAGCCGCGCAGTGGCGCGCGTCGCCACTGCGAGCACGCCGCCGAATCGCATCACGTTCAATCGTCTCGAACTCAACCGTATCCTCAATCTGTATGGGCGCATGGTCGCCGACGGCGAGTGGCGCGACTATGCCATCGACTTTCTGAAAGACCGCGCGGTGTTCTCCGTATTCCGCCGCGCTTCCGAAGTTCCGATCTACCGCATCGAGAAAGATCCGCGGCTCGCGCGCAAGCAGGGCATGTACAGCGTGATCTCGGCGACCGGACTGATCCTGCGCCGCGGCCACGAGCTCGAACGCGTGCTGCTGGTGATCGACCGCAAGCTGGCGGTGGTGTAGGCGGGCCGCTGTAGGGTGGGCAAAGGCGCGATCGCGCCGTGCCCACCATCTCTCCCTGGACTCTACCCCAGTGGTGGGCACGCTTCGCTTCGCCCACCCTACAGAACTACTTTGCATGGGGTTGTTTTCGCGATTTTGAGTCTGGCCCTGCCGGTGTACCGCGAAAGAGGCACCACGCGTTATCCAGACTAGAGCCTTTCGGTTCTGATTGAATCAGAACCGGGCTCTAGGTTTTGTTTTGACGCGTTTTCTTGACGCGAACCGGTGTCCACTTCGCTGGAAAACGCTCTACGAAGCGGGGACCGTCGTGCCGCCTTCGCCGAGCGCGCGCTGCATCATGACCGTGTCCAGCCAGCGGCCGAACTTGAGGCCGACATTGCGATGCGTCCCGATCATCTGGAAGCCGCATTTGGTGTGAACGCCGATCGAGCCGGCATTGGCGGAGTCGCCGATGACCGCGATCATCTGCCGGTAGCCGCGCGCCTCGCATTCGGCGATCAGCCGCTGCATCAGTTGCAGGCCGATGCCGCGCCGGTGCGTGGCCGGTTTCAAATAGACCGAATTCTCCACCGTGAAGCGGTAGGCCGGCCGTGGCCGGTAGGGGCCGGCATAGGCGTATCCGATCACCTGGCCTTCGACGGCGGCGACCAAATAGGGAAAGCCGCCATCCGACAGCGTCCTGAATCGCCGGGTCATTTCGGCGAGGTCGGGCGGGACGAGTTCGAACGTGGCGGTGCCGTAGCGCACCGCGTGCTCGTAGATCTCGGTGATGGCGGGGAGGTCGGCCTCGGTGGCGGGCCGGATTTCGGCAGCGGACATGGCAAGAGATTAGAATCTTTTTCGCAGAAAGGAAGTTCCCGTTTGCCGTCAATGCGGGCGATCTTTCCTTCTCCCACAAGAGGAGAGGGGAAGATCGAAGCGACAAAACAAAAGCCCCGGCCGCGAGGCCGGGGCTTTAACTCTTGAACCTGATCGGCAGCGCTTAGTCGCGCTGGCCGAGGAGCTGCAGGAGCAGCGTGAACAGGTTGATGAAGTTCAGGTAGAGCGACAGTGCGCCGGTAATCGCCGCACGCTCTTCAACGTCAGCACCTCCCGAAGCGTAGCCGTAGATGTACTCGTTCTTCAGCCGCTGGGTATCCCAGGCGGTGAGGCCCGCGAACACCAGCACGCCGACCACCGAGACGATGAACTGCAGCATCGAGCTCGCCAGGAACAGGTTGACCAGGCTCGCGATGATGACGCCGATCAGACCCATGAACAGGAACGACCCCATGCCGCTCATGTCACGCTTGGTGGTGTAGCCATAAAGGCTGAGCGCACCGAAGGTCGCCGCGGTGATGAAGAACACCCGAACGATCGAGGTGTGCGTATACACCAGGAAGATCGACGACAGCGAAATGCCCATCAGCGCCGAGAACACCCAGAACAGCATCTGGGCGGTCGCGGGCCGCAGCCGGTTGATGCCGGCCGAGATCGCGAACACCATCGCCAGCGGCGCGAGGATGAACAGCCACTTCAGCGGGCTGACATACATCGCGTAGCCGAACTGCGTCAGGTAGGCGTTGCCGAACCTGGCAGCGGCCCCGGCCTGGTCGGTCGTCACCGCGGCCATGTAGACGCCGAGCGCCGCAAGGCCGGTGATCGCCAGGCCGATGCTCATGTAGTTGTAGATGCGCAGCATGTAGGCGCGCAGACCGGCATCGACGGCCGCGGCGTCAACGCGTCCGGCAGCCCGGCCGAAAGGAGATACGTAGTTACGGTCTAGGTCCGACATGGTCGAATTCCCGTTGGTTGCCCGGCGGAGCGCAAGGGGTTTGCGGCGCCAGTTAGATTTCTATCTCAGATGTCCCGATCTGCCGACGTTAATACTACGAATATTACGTCATCAACCCGGCCAACTGATCTTGGCTGGTATGTGGGAAACTAACACATTCGATGCAAGCTTCCACGCGCGGCTGAATGTCGCTTCTGCCAGCCATTTCCGGGTAAAAGCAGTATTAACCCCGCCTTCTGCCGCTACAAATTGTCACAAATTCCGTAACACGCTGGCCGGCTTTTGGTTCAGGGCCAACAACGTGCCGGCGAGCCCCAGCCCCACCGTGACAATCAGGGCGGCTGCGACCACCCCGGCCGCGCTGCCGGCCTGCCAGATGAAGCTGAGCGTCATCAGCCTGGTCACGATCAGCCACGCCGCGATCGAGCCCGCGATCACGCCGAATATGGCCGTCGCGAGGCCGATCATGAGGTACTCGAGCGCATAGGCCCCGAGCAGACGCACCCGGGTTGCGCCGAGCGTCTTGAGGATGACCGCGTCATAGACCCGGTGGCGATGGCCGGCGGCGAGCGCGCCGCCGAGCACCAGGATCGCCGAGATCAGCGTCACCGCGCTGGCGCCGCGGATGGCTAGCACGAGGTTGGTGACGACGGTGCCGACGGTCTCGAGCGCTTCGCGGACCCGAACGCTGGTCACCATCGGAAAGGCGTCCGCCACCTGCTTGATGATTCGGGCGTCGCCTGCGGGGTCGGGGTGGACCTCGGATAGGGTCGCGACATGACTGTGCGGCGCGCCCTTGAAGGCGTTGGGTGAGAACACCAGCACGAAATTGATGCCGAGCCCCTGCCAGTCGACGTTGCGCAGATTGCTGATTTTGGCCGCGATGTCGCGGCCGAGTACGTTGACGACGATGTCGTCGCCGATCTTGAGCTTCAGCCCGTCGGCGATCTTCTTCTCCAGCGAGACCAGCGGCGGCCCTTTATAGTCCGCACTCCACCACTCGCCTTCGACCACCTTCGAGCCTTTTGGAACTTCGCCGGTATAGGTCAGGCCGCGGTCGCTCTGCAGCACCCATTCGGTATCCTGCGACGGCTTGAGTTCGTCCGCCTTGACGCCGCGGGCGGCAACGATGCGTCCGCGCAGCATCGGCACGTCGTCGACGGTAGATTGCGGCGCGATCTGCTTGAGGAAGGCGCCGAAGCGGTCGGCGTCGGCGGTCGGAATGTCGATGAAGTAGAACGAGGGCGCGCGCTCCGGCAGCGCGGCCAGGAACTGCCGGCGCAGATTGCCGTCGATCTGGGTAATGGTGACGAGGACCGCGAGCCCAAGCCCGAGCGACATCACAACCGACGGCGTCAGCGCGCCGGGCCGGTAGATATTGGCGATTGCCAGCCGCAGCATGGTGATGCTGGACCGCGGCAGGCGCCGCGCCAGCGCCATCAGGCCGGCGGCGACGCCGCGCAACAGCGCAAACACCGCAACCGAAGCGACGACGAACACGGCGGCGACCCGCTTGTCATAGGCCAGCCCGATCGCGACCGTGACCAGGAGTACGATCACCACGGCCATCAGCGCGAGATAGCTCCAGCGCGGTCGGTGCCATTCGCGGGCGACCTCTTCGCGGAACAATGCCGCGACCGGGACATCATGGACCCGGCCGAGCGGCCACAGCCCGAAGGCGAGCGCAGTGAGCAGGCCGTAGAGGAACGACAGCGCCAGCTCGTCGGCGTGCAGAGCAGGGATCACCGGCAGCGGCAGTAGCTTGCCGAACAGGCCGACGATGACAAACGGCAAGGCCGCGCCGGCGGCAAGCCCGATCATCGAGCCGATCCCGGCGAGCACGATCACCTGCGTCAGGTAGATGGTGAAGACGTCGCGCCCGGTGGCGCCAAGCGCCTTGAACGATGCAATGACGTCGCGGCGGCGATCGATATGGCTCTTGACGGCGTTGGCGACGCCGACGCCGCCGACCAGTAGGGCCGCGAGGCCAACCAGCGTCAGGAATTGGGTGAAGCGGTTGATGGTGCGTTCGAGCTGCGGCGAGGCATTGTCGCGGCTGCGGATCCACCAGCCGGCTTCCGGCAAGGCACTTCGGGCGCTGCTGACCAACTGGGCAGCGGCGCGTTCGTCGGCCGCATTGTCCGGCAATTTTACCCGGTACATCCAGCGCACCAGGCTGCCCGGCTGCAGCAATCCGCTGGCGCGCAGGCTCTGCTCGCTGACCAATACGCGCGGGCCCAGGCCGACATTGCCGGCGAGCTTGTCCGGCTCGGCGCCAACCACGCTGCGAATCTGGACCGTGGCGTTGCCGATGCCGATGCGGTCGCCGAGCTTGAGATCGAGCCGCGCCAGCAGGGTGGAATCGACCGCCGCGCCGAACGCGCCATCGCGTTCGGCCAGCAGATCCGACATCGGCATCTGGGGATCAAGCGTCAACTGTCCGAGCATCGGATAGTTGCCGTCGACCGCCTTGAGCTCGACCAGCGCCAGCTTGCCGTCGCTGGCGCGGGCCATCACCCGCAGCGCGGCCGCAACCGACACCTGGCCCCGCGCGCGCAGGAAGGCGAGTTCCTCCGGCTTGGCTTCGCGCTGGATCAGCGAGAATGCGACATCGCCGCCGAGCAATGTTCGGCCCTCGCGGGTCAGACCCTCGCTAAGGCTGGCCGCCACCGAGCCGACGCCGGCAATTGCCATGACGCCGAGCGCGATGCACGCGATGAAGACGTAAAAGCCACGCAGGCCGCCGCGCAATTCGCGAAGCGCGTAGCGCAGCGCCAGCGAGGATGCGCGGCTCTTGTAGACCGGTTCGGAAATCGCCGTCATGAGTGCCCATCGATTCGGCCCGAGCGCAGCCGCACCACCCGGTCGCAGCGCTGCGCCAGCGAACTGTCGTGCGTCACCAGCACCAGCGTCATGCCGCGCTCGGCATGTTTGGTGAACAGCATGTCGACGATCTGCTTGCCGGTGGTTTCATCGAGATTGCCGGTCGGCTCGTCTGCGACCAGAATGGCGGGATCAGGTGCCAGGGCGCGAGCCAGCGCCACGCGCTGCTGTTCGCCACCCGACAATTGAGTCGGGTAATGATGCAGGCGCTCGCCGAGGCCGACCGACGCCAATTCCTTCGCCGCGCGCTCCGCCGCGTCGGGACTACCGGCAAGCTCCAGCGGCACGGACACGTTTTCCAGCGCCGTCATGGTCGGGATCAGGTGAAACGACTGGAACACGATGCCGACCTGGCGGCCGCGGAAGCGGGCCAGCGCATCCTCGTCGAGGGCATTGAACGGCGTGCCGTTGACTACCACCTCTCCGCTGTCAGGACGTTCCAACCCCGCCATCACCATCAGCAAGGTCGATTTGCCCGAACCTGACGGCCCGATCAGGCCGATCGCCTCGCCGGATGCCACACGAAGGCTGATATCTTTCAGGATATGAACGCGGGCGGCGCCTGTGCCGAGCGAGAGGTTGACGTTGGAGATGGAAATGGTGTCCGGCCCGACGCCGGTCAGTGAAGAGGGTTCGATGAGACTGTCCATGGCTCGGTCATATGGCACTTCCACCGCTCGGGTCGAGGGCTTGAAACGGATGTTTGCGCACATACGCGTGTTGATTGTGGCTTTGATGACGGCCGGGCCGGTTTTGGTCCAGACTCAAGCCCCGGCCACTGCATCCGATAAACCGGTTAAAATGGTCGTCCTCGGTGATTCCTTGAGCGCTGGCCTCGGCCTGTCTGCGCCGGCGGCGTTCCCCGCCCGCCTGCAAAAAGCGTTAAGCGACAAGGGGATAAAGGTCGATATGGTCAACGCCGGGGTGTCCGGCGATACCACATCCGGCGGCCGCGACCGGCTGGACTGGTCGATCCCGGAGGGAACCGAGGCGGTGATTCTCGAACTCGGCGCCAACGATGCGCTCCGCGGGATCGACCCGGCCGTCACCCGCGCGGCACTGAGCGATATCCTGGCCCGGCTGAAGGCGCGCAAGATCGCGGTTCTTTTGTGTGGCATGCTTGCGCCGCCCAATTACGGCAGCGAGTACGCCCAGCGCTTCAACGCGATCTATCCCGAGCTTGCCAAATCCTTCGGCGTTCCGCTCTACCCGTTCTTCCTGGAAGGGGTTGCCGCCGAGGCCAAGCTCAACCAGGCCGACGGAATTCATCCGACCGCCGAGGGGGTCGATATCATCGTCAAGAATATTCTGCCCATGGTTGAGGCATTTATCGGCACGATATCCGGGCAGCGGAGTTGAAAAAGCAGCAACGAATGAGGTTACCCCAAGGTTTTCCCGTAGCATTGCGGAGTGCGCGCCCCGCGTGCTTCGCAGAGTCACATAAGTCGGATAGAAAATAACTATCGGTGATTCGTCACCGGGCGCTGTTACAGGACATGGTCCTTTTCAAGGTCATGCCCAAGCATCGGGAGTCATGCGATGCCGCGTTTGTTTGCTGGACTGGAAATTCCGGCCGAGATCGGCCAGAGCCTTTCCAATTTGCGTGGCGGCCTTCCTGGCGCACGCTGGATCGATCCCGAAAATTATCACGTCACCTTGCGCTTCATCGGCGATATCGACGGCATGTCGGCGAATGAAATCGCCTCGATGCTGTTTCGGGTCAACCGCAAGCCGTTCGAGGTCAAGGTGCAGGGCCTGCAGAGCTTTGGCGGCAAGAAACCGCGCGCAGTGGTCGCTTCCGTCGAGCCGAGCAGGCCGCTGATCGAGCTGCAGGCCGAACTCGAACGGCTGATGCAGCGGCTTGGGCTCGATCCCGAGGGGCGCAAATTCATTCCCCATGTGACGCTGGCGCGGCTGCATGACGCCTCCAGCCAGGACGTTGCCGATTATCTCTCGGTGCGCGGCTATTTCCCGAGCCGCACGTTCTGGGCTTCGCGCTTCGTGTTGTTTTCCTCGCGCGCTTCCACCGGCGGTGGGCCTTATGTGGTCGAGGATTCCTATGCGCTGAGCGCGTGAGGGCAGACGCTGGCCGCCTTTCCGCTGTCATCATCCGCGAAAGCGAAAGCGGATGATCCGGTATACCAGAGACGCTTCGGATAGAACCGAGAAGCCACAGCGTACTGGATACGCGCTTTCGCGGGCATGACGGGCTGTGTTTGCATACCCCCAGCACCAATTCACGGCTTGCAATTTTCGCACGCTTGAGGCCGAAAGGGGCCATGCTGTCGACTGACCCCACCTCGTTCCGCGCACACTATCAGGCCCTGGTTTCCTCCGGCGCGATCGAGGCCGATCCCGCGCAGGCGGAAGCTGCCGAGGCGTTTGCCGCACTTGAGGAGCGGCTGTCGAGCTACAAGCCGGCGCGCAAGTTGAGCCTGCTCGGCCGATTGTTCGGCGACAAAAGCGAGCCGCCGCCGCGCGGGCTTTACATTCACGGCGAGGTCGGCCGCGGCAAGACCATGCTGATGGACCTGTTCTTTCAGCAGTGCCCGGTCCAGCGCAAGCGCCGCGCTCATTTCCACGAATTCATGGCCGAGGCGCATGAGAAGATCTACGCCTATCGCCAGAATATCGCGCGCGGTGAAATCGAAGATAGCGACGTGATCGAGCTGACGGCCAACGCGATCTTCGACGAGGCGTGGCTGCTGTGCTTCGACGAATTCCACGTCACCGACATCGCCGATGCCATGATCCTGGGGCGGCTGTTCTCAAAACTGTTCGAACTCGGCACCGTCGTGGTCGCGACTTCGAACGTCGCCCCCGAAGACCTCTACAAGGGTGGGCTCAACCGCGCGCTGTTCCTGCCGTTCATCTCGCAGATCGAAGACCGCATGGACGTGCTGCGGCTCGATGCCCGCACCGATTTCCGGCTGGAAAAACTGGCCGGCGTGAAGATGTGGCTGGTGCCGCCGGATGATGAAGCTGGCGCCGCGCTCGACCGCGCCTGGCGCAAGATGACCGGCAACGCGCCGTGCAAGCCGCGCGACATTGCGATCAAGGGCCGCGTCCTGCGGGTGCCCTGTTCGGCGCACGGCGTAGCGCGATTTTCCTTTGCCGATATCTGCGAAAAGCCGCTGGCCGTGTCAGACTATCTGCGGCTGGCGCACGATTATCACACCATCCTGATCGATCGCATTCCAGTGATGGATTACGCCGAGCGCAACGCCGCCAAGCGCTTTATCTCGCTGATCGACACGCTCTATGACAATGCAGTGAAACTGATGGCGTCGGCCGAGGCCGATCCGGTGTCGCTGTATGTCGCTGCCGAGGGCGTTGAAGCCAACGAGTTCAAGCGGACCGCGTCGCGTCTGATCGAAATGAGTTCCGAATCCTATTTGGCGCTCCCGCATGGCCGGAAGGATTCTGCGGCCAGCGGATCGAGCACCGGGCTGGTGGAGACGTAGTCTCTTCCGTCATTGGTCTTTCCCCGTCATTGCGAGGAGCAAAGCGACGAAGCAATCCATCTATCCCCGGGTGGAGAGGTGGATTGCTTCGCTTCGCTTGCAATGACGGGGATGACGGTCGTGGCATACCTGACCGAATTCAAGGCGCGGCCTTAGAATCGGGCATGCCCCGGCTTGAACCGGCCATTCGAAAGGGATAACCAGCCATCCGACTGATGATCCACCCCTCACTCTTCGTCTCAGAAGGACAAATTTCCCATGGCGCGCGACAAGATTGCTTTGATTGGCTCCGGTCAGATCGGCGGAACGCTGGCTCACCTCGTCGGCCTGAAGGAGCTTGGCGACGTCGTGATGTTCGACATCGCCGAGGGCGTCCCCCAGGGTAAAGCGCTCGACATCGCGCAATCTTCTCCGGTCGACGGTTTCGACGCGCATCTCACTGGGGCCAATTCCTATGAGGCGCTCGATGGCGCCAAGGTCTGCATCGTCACCGCCGGCGTGCCGCGCAAGCCCGGCATGAGCCGCGACGATCTCTTGAGCATCAACCTCAAAGTCATGGAGCAGGTCGGCGCCGGTATTAAGAAGTATGCGCCCGATGCGTTCGTTATCTGCATCACCAACCCGCTGGATGCGATGGTGTGGGCGCTGCAGAAGGCTTCCGGTCTGCCGCACAAGAAGGTGGTCGGCATGGCCGGCGTGCTCGACTCCGCGCGGTTCCGCTACTTCCTGGCCGACGAATTCCACGTCTCGGTCGAGGACGTCACCGCTTTCGTGCTCGGCGGCCATGGCGACACCATGGTGCCGCTGACGCGCTACTCCACGGTCGCCGGCATTCCGCTGCCTGATTTGGTCAAGATGGGCTGGACCTCGCAGGCCCGCATCGACGAGATCGTCGACCGCACCCGCAACGGCGGCGCCGAGATCGTCAATCTCCTGAAGACCGGTTCGGCATTCTACGCGCCGGCCGCTTCGGCGATCGCGATGGCCGAGAGCTATCTGAAGGACAAGAAGCGGGTGCTGCCCTGCGCCGCCTATCTCAATGGCGAATACAGCGTAAAGGACATGTATGTCGGCGTCCCCGTCGTGATCGGTTCGAAGGGCGTCGAGCGCATCGTCGAGATCGAGCTGGCTGGCAAGGATCGCGAAGCCTTCGACAAGTCGGTCGGCGCGGTTCAAGGTCTGGTCGACGCCTGCAAGAAGATCGCGCCCGACCTGCTCGGTCGTTGATTTTATTCGGCTTTCGCCCCTTGTTGGGGCGAAAGCTTTTTCAGGGTTGCAGTAATATTGGTATATGGTATGCCAACTACCAATGCCGGTGAACTGTAGAACTCGCCGCTAGGGATTTTGGGGAGCGTCCAAATGAATATCCACGAATACCAGGCCAAGGCTCTGCTGCATGAATTCGGCGTGCCGATTTCGCGCGGCGCGCCTGTCTTGAAGGCCTCGGATTCGGAAGCCGCCGCCAAACAGCTTCCCGGCCCGATCTGGGTGGTGAAGAGCCAGATCCATGCCGGCGGTCGCGGCAAGGGCAAATTCAAGGAAGCTTCCGCCGGCGACAAGGGCGGCGTCCGCATCGCGAAATCAGTCGCCGAGGTCAACGAATTCGCCAAGCAAATGCTGGGGGCGACGCTGGTCACGGTGCAGACCGGCCCGCAAGGCAAGCAGGTCAATCGCCTCTACATCGAGGAAGGCTCCGACATCGACAAGGAGTTTTATCTCTCAATCCTGGTCGATCGTGAAACTTCTAAAGTCGCGTTCGTGGTCTCGACCGAAGGCGGCGTCAATATCGAGGACGTCGCCCACAACACGCCTGAGAAGATCGTGACCTTCTCCGTTGATCCGGCAACCGGCATCATGGCTCATCACGGCCGCACGGTCGCCAAAGCCCTGAAGCTCACCGGCGATCTCGCCAAGCAGGCGGAGAAGCTGGTGACGCAGCTCTACACGGCCTTCGTTGCCAAGGACATGGCGATGCTGGAGATCAATCCGCTCGTCGTCACCAAGCAGGGCGAACTGCGCGTGCTCGATGCCAAGGTATCGTTCGATGACAACGCGCTGTTCCGCCATCCCGAAGTGTCGGTGGCCTTGCGCGATTTGACCGAGGAAGACGCCAAGGAAGTCGAGGCGTCGAAGTATGATCTCAACTACGTCACGCTCGACGGCACCATCGGCTGCATGGTCAACGGCGCCGGTCTTGCGATGGCGACCATGGACATCATCAAGCTCTACGGCATGGAGCCCGCCAACTTCCTCGACGTCGGCGGCGGCGCCAGCAAGGAGAAGGTGGCGGCGGCGTTCAAGATCATCACTGCCGATCCGAACGTGAAGGGCATCCTGGTCAATATCTTCGGCGGCATCATGAAGTGCGATATCATTGCTGAGGGCGTGGTCGCCGCGGTGAAGGAAGTCGGCCTGAAAGTGCCGCTGGTGGTGCGGCTCGAAGGCACCAATGTCGACGCCGGCAAGCAGATCATCCGCGAATCCGGCCTCAACGTGGTACCTGCCGACAATCTCGACGATGCCGCACAGAAAATCGTGAAAGCCGTCAAAGGAGGCTAGCGATGCCTGACCGTCTCGCCGCTCCGACACCGCTGGAAGAACACCGCCGGCTCGCGGTTTTTGCGGGCGAGTGGGCGGGCGAGGAAATGGTCTACCCGTCGCGCTGGACCGCGGGCGGTCCGGCGACCTCGCATGTGGTCGCACGGATGGATCTTAACGGGTTCTACCTGATTCAGGATGCCCGCCAGATGCGCGACGGCAAGGAGACTTTCGCCACCCACGGCGTGTTCACCTATGACCGTGACGACCGGACCTACAAATTATTCTGGCACGATTCGCTTGGCTACTATTCGCCGGCACCTGCCTCCGGCGCCTGGGTCGGCAACAAGCTGACCCTGGTGCGCGGCTCGCTGCGCGGCAATGCGCGCCACGTCTATGAAGTCGCCGACGACAACAACTACACCATGAAGATCCAGTTCTCGCCTGATGCCGAAGGATGGGCCGACGTGCTCACCGGCACGTACCGGCGCATTCATTAACCCCCTCGTTCACGGTCACCGAAGAAAGCGTTCGCAATCATGTCCGTTCTGATCGACAGCAACACCAAAGTCATCTGTCAGGGTTTCACCGGCAAGAACGGCACGTTCCATTCGGAAGCCGCGATCGCGTACGGCACCAAAATGGTCGGCGGCACCTCGCCGGGCAAAGGCGGCTCGACCCATCTCGGCTTGCCCGTCTTCGACACCGTTCGTGAGGCGCGCGAGAGGACCGGCGCTGACGCCAGCGTCATCTATGTCCCGCCGCCGGGTGCGGCAGACGCGATCTGCGAAGCGATCGATGCGGAGGTTCCGCTGATCGTCTGCATTACCGAGGGCATTCCGGTGCTGGACATGGTGCGCGTGAAGCGTTCGTTGTCGGGATCGAAATCGCGCCTGATCGGGCCGAACTGCCCGGGTGTGATGACCGCGGGCGAATGCAAGATCGGCATCATGCCGGCCAATATCTTCAAACCGGGCAGCGTCGGGATCGTTTCCCGTTCGGGCACGTTGACCTATGAGGCCGTGTTCCAGACCACCCAGGAGGGCCTCGGCCAGACCACCGCGGTCGGCATCGGCGGCGACCCGGTCAAGGGTACCGAGTTCATCGACGTGCTGGAGATGTTCCTCAAGGACGAGAAAACCACCTCGATCATCATGATCGGTGAAATCGGCGGCTCGGCCGAGGAAGACGCCGCCCAATTTATCAAGGACGAGGCCAAGCGCGGCCGGAAAAAGCCGATGGTTGGCTTCATCGCCGGCGTCACCGCCCCTCCCGGCCGCCGCATGGGCCATGCCGGCGCCATCATTTCCGGCGGCAAGGGCGACGCCGGCTCCAAGACGGCGGCCATGGAAGCGGCCGGAATTACGGTGTCTCCGTCTCCGGCACGACTCGGACATACCCTTGCCGAAAAATTGAAATCTTAATTCAGTTCTTGGTCCTTTTAGACGGGAATATCCGTCTTAAATAGGGTAAAGCTTCTTACCGAGCTGGTTCGGGCCTTCCGGACCGGCTACAGCGCCGTTTTCCATGCGCAAAGCGAAACTCACCAGGACGTCATCATGTCTCGCCAGGACGCGAACGCAGCATTTGCCCTTTCCTCTTTTCTGCAAGGCACCAACGCCACCTATATCGACGAGCTCTACGCCCGCTACGAGCAGGACCCCGGCTCGGTCGACAGCGACTGGCAGGAATTCTTCAAGAGCCTGAAAGACCCCTCGGCCGACGTCCAGAAGAACGCCGAGGGCCCGTCCTGGGGCCGCGACAACTGGCCGATCACGCCGCAGGACGAACTGACCTCGGCGCTGGACGGTAACTGGGTCACCGTCGAGAAGGCCGTTGGCGCCAGGCTGGCCGCCAAGGCGCAGGCCAAGGGCGCCGAACTGTCCCCTGCCGACGTCAACCAGGCGACGCGCGACTCGGTTCGCGCCCTGATGCTGATCCGCGCCTACCGCATGCGCGGACATTTCCACGCCAAGCTCGATCCGCTCGGCATCGAGGCGCCGCGCGATCGCGAGGAGCTTGATCCGCGGACCTACGGCTTCACCGAGGCCGATTTCGACCGCAAGATCTTCCTCGACCATGTGCTCGGCCTCGAATACGGCACGCTGCGCGAGATCGTCGCGATCTGCGAGCGCACCTACTGCCAGACGCTCGGCGTCGAGTTCATGCACATCTCGAACGCGGCGCAGAAGGCCTGGATCCAGGAACGCATCGAGGGTCCGGACAAGGAAATCAGTTTTACGCCGGAAGGGCGCCGCGCCATCCTCAACAAGCTGATCGAAGCCGAAGGTTTCGAAAAATTCTGCGATCTCAAATTCACCGGCACCAAGCGTTTCGGTCTCGACGGCGCTGAATCGCTGATCCCGGCGCTCGAGCAGATCATCAAGCGCGGCGGCAATCTCGGCGTAAAGGAAATCGTGCTCGGCATGCCGCACCGCGGCCGCCTCAACGTGCTGACCCAGGTGATGGGCAAATCGCACCGCGCGCTGTTCCATGAATTCAAGGGCGGCTCCGCCAATCCCGAGGACGTCGAAGGCTCCGGCGACGTCAAGTATCACCTCGGCGCATCAAGCGACCGCGAGTTCGACGGCAACAAGATCCATCTGTCGCTGACCGCCAACCCCTCGCATCTCGAAATCGTCGATCCGGTCGTGCTCGGCAAAGTGCGCGCCAAGCAGGATCAGCACGGCGATCCGCCCGACATGCGCATCTCGGTGCTGCCGCTGCTCTTGCATGGCGACGCGGCGTTCGCGGGGCAGGGCGTGGTGGCGGAATGCTTCAGCCTCTCCGACCTGAAGGGCTATCGCACCGGCGGTTCGTTGCATTTCATCGTCAACAACCAGATCGGCTTCACCACCTATCCGCGCTATTCGCGCTCCTCGCCATATCCGTCCGACGTGGCGAAGATGATCGATGCGCCGATCTTCCACGTGAACGGCGACGATCCGGAAGCGGTGGTGTTCGCCGCCAAGGTCGCGATCGAGTTCCGGCAGAAATTCCACAAGCCGGTCGTGATCGACATGTTTTGCTACCGTCGGCACGGCCATAACGAAGGCGACGAGCCGGCGTTTACCCAGCCGGTGATGTACAAGCACATCGCCTCGCATCCGTCGACGCTCGAACTCTACGCCAAGCGCCTGGTCACCGACGGCGTGCTGACCGAAGGCGAGGTCGGGAAGGCGAAGGCCGACTGGCGCGCGCGGCTCGATGCCGAGCTCGAGGCAGGCTCCGGCTACAAGCCCAACAAGGCTGACTGGCTCGACGGAAAATGGGCCGGCTTCAAATCCGCCGACCAGGAAGAAGACGCCCGCCGCGGCGTCACCGGCGTCAATGTCGGTATCCTCAAGGATATCGGCCGCAAGATCACCAAGGTGCCGGACGGTTTCCGGGTTCACCGCACGATCCAGCGTTTCCTGGAAAACCGCGCCAAGGCCATCGACAACGGTGTCGGCATCGACTGGGCGACCGGCGAAGCGCTGGCTTTCTGCACGTTGATGCAGGAAGGCCACCACGTCCGGCTATCCGGCCAGGATTCCGAACGCGGCACCTTCTCGCAGCGCCATTCGGTGCTGATCGACCAGGAAGACGAGAGCCGCTACACGCCGTTCAACCACCTTGGCCACGATCAGGGCCATTACGAGGTCATCAACTCGCTGCTGTCCGAAGAGGCGGTGCTCGGCTTCGAGTACGGTTATTCGCTGGCCGAGCCGAAGGCGCTGGCGATGTGGGAAGCCCAGTTCGGCGACTTCGCCAACGGTGCGCAGGTGCTGTTCGACCAGTTCATCTCATCCGGCGAACGCAAATGGCTGCGCATGTCCGGTCTCGTCTGCCTGCTGCCACATGGCTATGAAGGGCAGGGACCGGAGCATTCCTCGGCGCGGCTCGAGCGTTTCCTGCAGATGTGCGCCGAAGACAACATGCAGGTGGTGTATCCGACCACGCCGGCGAATTACTTCCACGTGCTACGGCGCCAGTTACATCGCGAGATCCGCAAGCCGCTGATCGTGATGACGCCGAAGTCGCTGTTGCGGCACAAGCGCGCGGTTTCGCGGCTCGACGAACTGAGCGCGGACACCACCTTCCACCGCATTCTGTACGATGACGCGCAAATGCTGACAGACGAGAAGACCAGGCTGGCGCCGGACGACAAAATCCGCCGCGTCGTGCTGTGTTCGGGCAAAGTCTATTACGATCTCTACGAGGAGCGCGAGAAGCGTGGCATCGACGACATCTACCTCCTGCGCATCGAGCAGCTCTATCCGGTGCCGTTGAAGGCGCTGGTACAGGAGCTCGGCCGCTTCAAGAATGCGGAAGTGGTGTGGTGCCAGGAAGAGCCGCGCAACATGGGCGCATGGCACTTCATCGAGCCCTATCTGGAATGGGTGCTGAACCAGATCCACGCGCCGAACCGGCGTCCGCGTTACGCTGGCCGCGCCGCCTCGGCGGCAACCGCCACCGGTTTGATGTCGAAGCATCTGGCGCAGCTCAAGGCCATGCTGGATGAGGCGCTGAACTAGCCTTCTTATCCTGTGTCATGCCCCGCGAAGGCGGGGCATCCAGTACCCGATGGCGCTCGAATTCGACTACGACCGTCCCGGCGTACTGGATCGCCCGCCTACGCGGGCGATGACCACTTTGGAATTAAATGACGCTTAAGGTTACTGAGGAAACCATACCATGACTGAAATTCGTGTTCCGACGCTCGGCGAGTCCGTGACGGAAGCCACCATCGGCCGCTGGTTCAAGAAGGCCGGCGACGCGGTGGCGGTGGATGAGCCGCTGGTCGAGCTCGAGACCGACAAGGTCACCATCGAAGTGCCGGCGCCATCCGCCGGCGTGCTCGGCGAGATCGCGGCCAAGGACGGCGAGACCGTCGCCGTCGGCGCGCTGCTCGGACAGATCAATGAAGGCGCGGCCGGCGCCGCCAAGCCGGCCGCGGCCGCACCCGCCAAGGCCGCCGCTCCGGCTGCAGCGCCCGCCGCTGCGCCTGCTGCGGCTCCGAAGGCTGCGGCAGCAGACGCGCCGCTGGCGCCCTCGGTGCGCAAACTTTCCGCCGAGAGCGGCATCGATGCCGCGACCGTGCCCGGCTCCGGCAAGGACGGCCGCGTCACCAAGGGCGACATGCTGGCCGCGATCGAGAAAGCGGCGTCGGCGCCGACCCCGGTAAATCAGCCGGCCGCTTCCGTGCAGGTCCGCGCGCCATCGCCGGCCGATGATGCCGCGCGCGAAGAGCGCGTGAAGATGACGCGGCTGCGCCAGACCATCGCGCGGCGGCTGAAGGACGTGCAGAACACCGCTGCGATGCTCACGACCTTCAACGAGGTCGACATGAGCCACATCATGGCGATGCGCGCGCAGTACAAGGACGTGTTCGAGAAGAAGCATGGCAGTAAGCTTGGCTTCATGGGCTTCTTCACCAAGGCGGTGGTGCAGGCGCTGAAGGACATCCCGGCCGTCAATGCCGAGATCGATGGCTCTGACCTGATCTACAAGAACTACTACCACATCGGCGTCGCCGTCGGCACCGACAAGGGCCTGGTCGTGCCGGTGGTGCGCGACTGCGACCACAAGTCGATATCCGACATCGAGAAGTCGATCGCCGATTTCGGCCGCCGCGCCCGCGACGGCCAGCTCAAGATCGACGAGATGCAGGGCGGCACCTTCACCATCACCAATGGCGGTATCTACGGCTCGCTGATGTCGACGCCGATCCTCAACGCCCCGCAGTCCGGCATCCTCGGCATGCACAAGATTCAGGAGCGGCCGATGGTGGTCGGTGGCAAGATCGAGGTCCGCCCGATGATGTATCTGGCGCTCTCCTATGATCACCGCGTGATCGACGGCAAGGAGGCGGTGACGTTCCTGGTGCGCGTCAAGGAGAGCCTGGAAGATCCGGCGCGCCTGGTGCTGGATCTCTGACACAACACGCTTGCCGGCGCCGGCACTCACGCCGGCGTCACAAGCCGTGGATCATGCACGTTGATTTGTGGGGCCTGATGTGACGGACAAGGTTGTTGTGATCACTGGCGGCAGCCGCGGCATCGGCCGTGCGGCCGCAATCGCCGCCGCCGCGCGCGGTTTTCGCGTCGTGGTCGGCTACGCCAGCAATGAAGCCGCGGCGAAGGAAGTCGTTTCGCAGATCGAACGCAAGAACGGCAAGGCGATCGCCGTGAAATGCGACGTCGGCAGCGAGGCGGACATTCTCGCGCTGTTCAAGGCCGCCGACGAATTCGGAACGCTTGGCGCGCTCGTCAACAATGCCGGCATTGTCGGCCCGTCGATACGAGTCGAGGACATGTCGGCCGAGCGCATTCAGCGCATGATGGCGGTCAACGTCACCGGCAGCATCCTGTGCGCGCGCGAAGCCGTGAAGCGGATGTCGACCCGCAACGGCGGCGCGGGCGGAGTCATCGTCAATCTTTCCTCGGTCGCGGCGAAACTCGGGTCCCCCAATACGTATGTGGATTATGCGGCGTCCAAGGGCGCGGTTGATTCCTTCACCATCGGCCTTGGCTATGAGGTTGCCGGAGAGGGCATTCGGGTCGCCGCGATCCGGCCTGGACTGATCGATACGGATATTCATGCTTCCGGCGGCGAACCCGATCGCGCGCATCGGCTCGCGCATATGGTGCCGATGAAGCGCGTCGGTACTGCGGAAGAAATCGCCAACGCCATCGTCTGGTTGATTTCGGACGAGGCTTCCTACGTCACCAGCGCCATCCTGGATGTATCGGGCGGCCGGTAACACCTGACACCTTATCTTAAGCTAACAGGACTTCATCATGGCTTCCTACGATCTCGTCGTCATCGGCACCGGTCCGGGCGGATATGTCTGCGCGGTGCGCGCGGCGCAACTCGGCATGAAAGTGGCCGTGGTCGAGAAAAACGCGACGCTGGGCGGCACCTGCCTCAATGTCGGTTGCATGCCGTCGAAGGCGCTGCTGCATGCCTCCGAAATGTTCGAGGAAGCCGGACATTCCTTTGCCAAGATGGGCGTCAGCATTTCCGCGCCAAAGCTCGATCTGCCGGCGATGATGAATTTCAAGCAGCAGGGCATCGACGGCAACGTCAAGGGCGTCGATTTCCTGATGAAGAAGAACAAGATCGACGTCCTCTACGGCGCCGGCAAGATCCTTAGCGCCGGCAAGGTCGAGGTCAACGCTAACGGCAAGTCGCAGACGGTCGAGACCAGGAACATCGTCATCGCCACTGGCTCCGACATCGCGCGGCTGAAGGGCATCGAGATCGACGAGAAGCGCGTGGTGTCGTCGACCGGCGCGCTGTCGCTCGCGAAGGTGCCGGAGAAGCTTCTGATCATCGGCGCAGGCGTGATCGGGCTGGAGCTCGGCTCGGTCTGGAAACGGCTTGGTGCCGAGGTCATGGTCGTCGAATTCCTCGATCGCATCCTGCCCGGTATGGACGGGGAAGTCGCAAAGCAATTCCAGCGCCTCCTCGAAAAGCAGGGCTTTGCATTCAAGCTCGGCGCCAAGGTGACGGCGGTCGACGCCTCCGGCAAGATGTTGAAGGCGACGGTGGAGCCGGCGGCGGGCGGCGCAGCGGAAACGATTGAGACCGACGTGGTGCTGGTGTGCATCGGCCGCGTGCCCTACACCGAAGGGCTCGGCTGCAAGGAAGCCGGCATCGCGCTCGACAACCGCGGCCGCGTGCAGATCGACGCGCATTTTTCGACCAGCGTGAAGGGCGTCTATGCGATCGGCGACGTCGTGGCGGGACCGATGCTCGCGCACAAGGCCGAGGATGAAGGCGTTGCCTGCGCCGAGATCATTGCAGGGCAGGCGGGCCACATGAACTACGATGTTATCCCAAACGTCGTGTATACCACGCCCGAAGTGTCGTCGGTCGGCAAGACCGAGGAAGAGCTGAAGCAGGCCGGCGTTGCCTACACCTCAGGCAAATTCCCGTTCACCGCCAACGGCCGCTCCAAGGTCAACCAGACCACTGAGGGTTTTGTGAAGGTTCTCGCGGATGCGAAGACCGATCGCGTGCTCGGCGTGCACATTGTCGGCCGCGAGGCCGGCGAAATGATTCAGGAAGCCGCTGTTCTCATGGAGTTTGGCGGTTCTGCCGAGGATCTGGCGCGGACCTGTCACGCGCATCCGACCCGCTCGGAAGCGATCAAGGAAGCCGCGCTTGCGGTCGGCAAGCGCGCCATCCATATGTAATCGGAACCCGATACATGCTGGGTAAGAGCGATAAACCCTCATGGTGAGGAGCGCGAAGCGCGTCTCGAACCATGAGGTCCCGTCCGTGGCCTACATCCTTCGAGACGCCCTGCGGGCTCCTCAGGATGAGAGGACACAGTAGAACTATCCCATTCCCGAAAACACCATGCTTTGAACATAGAGATCGAGCGGCGCGACCAATCAAGGACCTCATTCCTCTCTAGAGATCACGATCGATGATGCGCCGCCTACTTCAGCCGTTCTGGGTCCTGCTTGCGGTCATCTTCCTGATCGAAGCTTGGCTGTGGGATCATCTCGAGCCGATCGTCGAGCGCATCGTTGCGCTGATTCCGCTTCGCGCCTTCAAGCGATGGCTGTCCGATCGGGTCGACGCGCTGTCGCCGGCGATGACGCTGATCGTATTTGCGGTGCCGGTGATTCCACTGTTTCCGCTCAAGCTGGCCGGGCTCTGGCTACTGGCGCACCAATACTGGTTCAGCGCCGCGGTTGTGATCGTGTTCGGCAAATTGCTCGGCGTCGGCGTCACCGCGTTCATCTTCGACGTCACGCGGCCGAAGCTGCTGCAAATGGCGTGGTTCAAGAAGACCTATGAATTCGTCATGGCGATGCGCGCCAAGGCGGCCGCCCTAGTCCATCCAATCAAGCAGCGCATCCGGGAAATCTTGCGTGGCGACGGTGATAGCTGGTCATCGCGCATGCTGCGCACGATCGCGCGCTTCCGCAAGAGCGTGCACGAGGCACGGTAGTTCTTCACTGTCGTTGCCCGGCTTAACCGGGCAATCCAGTATCCCAGAGAAGGTCGTGCTTGAGCCGACAGGCCGCGGCGTACTGGATCACCCGCCGGAGCCTGTCATCGGGCGGCCATTCGGCCGACCCGTTGGCGGGTGATGACAACCTCAATGCAAATGCAGCAGATGCGGGGCGTAGAGGCCGAGCGCGGTGATGCCGATGCCGGCGATTGCCAATATGCCGGAGACCCAGGCCAGCACGATCATGCCGGTGATGATGGTGGCGGACGCCAGCACGATGCCGATCTGGAAGGCGGCTGAAGCGATTTCGTAGTGGTGATATTTTGCGGTCGCCTCGTCGCGCTCGTGCTCGGCGCGCTTGGCGCGTTTTGCCAACTCTTCCGAACCTTCGCCGGTCTCCGGCTCCGAGCGATAGCGCTGCGCAGTCTTATTCCAGTCGTCGATCTGCTTTTGCAGCGCCGCCTTTGCGCCATCGTCGCCGACGGTGCCGAGGCTGAGCTTGGCGTGTTCAGCGGTCGCCTGCACCACGGTGCGGCGGATGCTCTTGGCCTGGAAGAATGCCCAGAGATTCGAAGCCTCGACATTCTTGCTGATGGCTTCGGTCTGTGCGCCCTTGCCCAGCGTTTCCGACAGCGCCAGAAACAGGGCGATCACCGCGATCAGCAACGCGATCTTCTTGTTCGACCCCGAAGCGTGCTCGGCATGCTCCGCATGCTCCATGCTTTCATGTGCCCCCATAAATTCCTCCTGCCAGAATGACGGCGCACGATTGCCGGAACCGCAACACGAGCGCAAGAGGCAAGCTAAGAGGCCATCGATGTGACGGGAGTATGTCGGCGCCGAGCGCTGAGATTCATCCGCGCGGGTGCGCGCTCTTGTACACTTCCAAGAGCCGCTCGCTGTCGATCCCGGTGTAGATCTGCGTGGTCGAGAGCGAGGCGTGGCCGAGCAATTCCTGGATCGCGCGCAGATCGCCGCCGCGGCTGAGCAGATGGGTTGCGAAAGAATGCCGCAGCGCGTGCGGGGTGGCGCTGTCGGGTAGCCCCAGCGCGCCGCGCAGTCGCTCCATGGTGAGCTGGATGATCCGTGGGGAAAGCGGCCCGCCGCGCGAGCCGACGAAGATCGGGCCGGCCGGCGGCAATGAGTGCGGGCACATCGCAACGTAATCGGCGATCAGCGCCAGCACATTTTGCAACACCGGCACCATGCGGGTCTTGTTGCCCTTGCCGGTGACGATAATGACATCGCCTTCGCCCGGTCTGGGCACGTCCTGGCGTTTCAGTCCCAGCGCTTCGGAGATGCGCAGGCCCGATCCATAAAGCAGCGCCATCACCGCGGCGTCGCGCGCGAGAATCCAGGGATCACGTTCCTCGCCGATGCGCTCGTCAGCATCGGCAAAGCGCTTGGCGGCAGCCATCTGGATTGGCTTCGGCAGGCTTTTTGCAATTTTCGGCGCGCGGATCGCGGACAAGGCTCCGACCTTGCCTTTGCCTTCCCGTTCGAGATAGCGGCCGAACGACCGCAGGCCGGCCAGCGCCCGCATCAGTGAGCGCCCGGCGATGTCGTCGGCGCGGCGCATCGCCATGAAAGCCCTGACGTCGGTGGCTTCCAGCGCTGCAAACCTCTTCAACGTGACCCTGTCGCCCCAATGTTCGGCGAGGAAAGTGAGGCATTGGCGGAGGTCGCGGGCGTAGGCTTCGAGCGTCTTTGGCGATAGCCGCCGTTCGGCGCGCAGATGCGTCAGCCAGCGCGTCGTCTCCCGCGCGAGGCCGTCGTCGACGCAATCGAGCTCGATCGCTTGCAGTGGCGGAACTTCCCTGGCCATCATCCTTGCCTTCGAGAGCTTGCCTTGAGAGCTTGTCTTGGAGACGGTGATTCAGCGCATTATATCGCACCTCTTTCGTTTACCGTTCGCTAACCGGCCGGGGCGGCGCTAGCTTCGCTCCGGATACCTCAAGCCTGATTCCCCCTGATATGGACCACGCCACCCGCCAAACCAGCTCATCGGCCTCGTCGACCCGCGTCGTCGACGTGCTGGTGCCGGTCGCGCTCAATCAGAACTATTCCTACCGCGTGCCACGCGGCATGGAGCTGAAGGCGGGCGATGTGGTCTGCGTGCCGCTCGGGCCGCGGGAAGTGGTGGCGGTGGTGTGGGCGGAGAACGCCAATCCCGATCCGCGCCTGCACAACCGCCTGAAGGACGTCGGCGAAAAGCTCGACGTGCCGCCGCTCAAGGAGGAGTTGCGCAGTCTCGTCGACTGGGTCGCCAATTACACGCTGTCCGCGCGCGGCATGGTGTTGCGCATGGCTTTGCGGATGGGCGAAAACCTCGGGCCCGAACGGATGCGCCTCGGCGTGCGGCTGGTAGGCCCAGCGCCGCAGCGCCTGACGCCGGCCCGGCGGCGGCTGATCGAGGTGCTGTCGGACGGCCTGCTGCACGGCAAGTCGGATGCGGCGCGGGAGGCGGGCGTGAGCTCAGGCGTGGTCGACGGCCTTGTCGATGAGGGGACGCTCGCCATCGAGGCGATGCCGCCGCCGCTGGCGCCGCCGGCGCCCAATCCGTCCTTTGCGCAGCCGGAATTTTCGCACCAGCAGCGCGCGGCGGTCGACATGATGCGCGCGCTTGCCGCCAACGGCACGTTTCACGTCGCGCTGCTCGACGGCGTCACCGGATCGGGCAAGACGGAAGTCTATTTCGAGGCGATTGCGGAAGCCGTCCGGCGCGGCAAGCAGACGCTGATCCTGATGCCGGAGATCGCGTTGACCGGGCAATTCCTCGACCGCTTCGCCCAGCGTTTCGGCGTGCGCCCACTGGAATGGCACTCCGAACTGACGCCGCGCACACGGCAGCGCAATTGGGCGGCGATATCGGCGGGTGAAGCGCCTGTTGTGGTCGGCGCGCGCTCGGCGCTGTTTCTGCCCTATGCGGATCTGGGTCTCATCATTGTCGATGAGGAGCACGACCAGGCCTACAAGCAGGATGACGGCGCGCATTACCATGCCCGCGACATGGCAGTCGTGCGCGCGCATATCGCCAAAATCCCGATCGTGCTGGCGTCCGCAACGCCGTCGGTCGAATCGGAAGTCAATGCGCGCAAGGGACGCTATCAGCGCGTCGCGCTGCCGTCCCGCTTCGGCGGCCAACACATGCCTCATATCGAAGCGATCGATTTGCGCCGTGCACCGCCGCCGCGCGGCCGCTTCATCTCGCCGCCGCTCGCCGAGCAAATTCGGTTCGCGATCGAGAAACGCGAACAGGCGCTGTTGTTCTTGAACCGCCGCGGTTACGCGCCGCTGACGCTATGCCGCGCCTGCGGCCATCGCTTTGCCTGCACCATCTGCGACGCCTGGCTGGTCGATCACCGCTTTCGCCAGCGGCTGGTCTGCCACCATTGCGGCTTCTCGATGCCGCGGCCGAACATCTGCCCGCATTGCCAGGCCGAGGAATCGCTGGTCGCGGTCGGTCCGGGCGTGGAGCGGCTGCTGGAGGAGGCGGCTGCGCTGTTTCCGCAAGCGCGCACCATGGTGCTGTCGAGTGATCTGATCACCTCGATCGAGACGATGCGCAGCGAGCTGAACGAAATCGCCGAAGGTCGCGTCGACATCATCATCGGCACGCAGCTGGTCGCGAAGGGCCATAATTTCCCGCGGCTCAACCTGGTCGGCGTGGTCGATGCGGATCTGGGCCTCGGCAATGGTGATCCGCGCGCGGCCGAGCGCACGTTCCAACTGCTCAACCAGGTGATCGGGCGTGCGGGGCGCGATCAGGGCCGCGGCGTCGGGTACTTGCAGACCCATCAGCCCGAGCATCCCGTGATGAAGGCCTTGGTCGCCAACGACCGTGAGGCGTTTTACGCCAGCGAAATCGACTCACGCGAGCGCACCGGCTATCCGCCGTTCGGCCGGCTCGCCAGCCTGATCATTTCCGCAGGCGACCGGCCGACCGCGGAAGGCTTTGCGCGCCGCCTTGCCGCTGTGGCGCCGATCGACGAGCGCATCCAGGTGCTGGGACCTGCCGAAGCGCCGCTTGCGGTGATCAAGGGCCGCTATCGGTTCCGGATCCTGGTGAAGTCGCTACGCAGTGTCGACCTCTCGGAATATTTGCGCGAGTGGCTCGCTGCGGGTCCGAAGACCAAGGGCAATCTCAAACTCGAAGTCGACGTCGATCCGCAGAGCTTTTTATGATTGCTATGCCGTCATTCCGGGGCGATGCGCAGCATCGAACCCGGAATCTCGAGATTCCGGGTCTGGTCCTTCGGACCATCCCGGAATGACGGCAAAGAGGTGAACAAAAAAAGGCCTGCCGTCATTTTGCGACGGCAGGCCTTTGTTGCCGCGGAAACTTCCGCAGGCGGTTACGCAACGCAACGCTTACGCGATCTGATGGACCGGAAACGGCGCGCGATCGCGCGCCTTAGATGACCTCGGCGGTGACGTGGCCGACGCCGGCGCCGGTCAGGCCGATGGCCCGGGCCGCGCCCTTGGAGAGGTCGAGCACGCGACCCCGGATGAAGGGGCCACGGTCGTTGATCGTGACGATCACGCTCTGGCCGCGATGGGTGACGCGGAGCTTGGTGCCGAACGGCAGCGAGCGGTGGGCCGCGGTCATGGCGTTCTGGTTGAAGCGCTGACCGGATGCGGTCTTGCTGCCGGATTCATTGCCGTAAAAGGAGGCCTTTCCCGAGAAGCCGCGCCCGGTGCTCTGGGAGCCGGTCGAGGCATTGGCGTCCAGCCAGTTGCCGCCAGCCGTCTTGGCCTTGCTGGCGTGATGGTGGTGATGGCGATGATGCCTGGATTTTGCGGAAGCTTCGGTGACGGCGCCACCGACCAGGAGAGTTGCGGCGATCAAGGCGAGCGCCGTGCGCGACCGGGTTAGAGTTCCCGGCATCACATTATTGGTATGCAACATTAAACTAGTCCCTCAGATAGTATTTGCCACATACGTGACAAATGGAACCCCCGTCCCAACTTCAGGAGGCCGTTTGATGAGGCAATGAGGCGTGAATTGGGCAGTAAATCGGAAATGTATCGCGGTGACATATCTTGTTACCGTCGAGTGATATTCCGTAATCTTGCGCGTTAATAGGTTTTTAACGAAGTCAATACTCAGTATTACTTAACAATACAGTCATCGCACATCGAGTAAAGATTTGCGCAAGTAATGATGAAATGGAGGCGATCCGCCGGATTCGTTCCGAACGTTATCGGTCATAGCGGCCATGCAGATACGGGTGGAACAAATCAGCCGATCGGGGAACGATCCAGATCGCCTGCAAGCGCCGAGTCAAAAATTCCGGCGCGCCTGACCGTCAAACTGTATTCGGCCGGGCCTGAAAATTGACGTGCGACAAAGGCATCGCCCGCATGCGCCGTCATGTTGCACCTGCGCGCTTGCTATGTTAGCAAAGCCGCGATTTTAACGATCCCGGCACCTCTCGTGCCGGTCGAAAATCGAAGTCCCGCTTGAATTCCAAGGGCTTGGATCGCTAGGCGCTGCTACCCGCGGCGACGGTTTTTCCCTTGCGAGTTTGACATCTGAAAAGAGCGTCTCTGTGGCTGCTGAAGATCCGTCCGTTTCGGGAGTGTCCGGCCGTTATGCTACGGCCTTGTTCGAGTTGGCGCGCGAGGAGAAATCCGTCGACGCGGTAAGGGCCGATCTCGATAAATTCGAGGTCATGCTGAACGAAAGCGCCGATCTCAAGCGCCTCGTCCGCAGCCCGGTCTTCTCGGCAGATGCGCAGGCCAAGGCGCTCAATGCCCTGCTCGACAAGGCGGGAATTACCGGCACCACCGCCAAATTCCTTAAAGTGTTGACCGCCAACCGCCGGCTGTTTGCCGTCGCCGATGTGATCCGCGCCTTCCGCGCGCTGGTGGCGAAGTTCAAGGGCGAGGCGACCGCCGACGTCACCGTCGCCGAACAGCTCAGTGACAAGAATCTCGACGCGCTGAAGACCGCACTGAAATCGGTGACGGGCAAGGACGTCGCGCTCAACGTGAAAGTCGATCCCTCCATCATTGGCGGCCTTGTGGTCAAGCTCGGCAGCCGCATGGTGGATAGCTCGCTTCGCACCAAACTCAATTCGATCAAGCACGCGATGAAAGAGGCAGGCTGATGGACATCCGCGCCGCGGAAATTTCCGCGATCCTCAAGGACCAGATCAAGAATTTCGGCCAGGAGGCTGAGGTTACCGAAGTCGGGCAGGTGCTGTCCGTCGGTGACGGTATCGCCCGCGTCTACGGTCTGGACAATGTCCAGGCCGGTGAAATGGTCGAGTTCGAGAACGGCACCCGCGGCATGGCGCTGAACCTCGAAACCGACAACGTCGGTATCGTGATCTTTGGCGCCGACCGCGAGATCAAGGAAGGCCAGACCGTCAAGCGTACCCGCGCCATCGTCGATACGCCGGTCGGCAAGGGCCTGCTCGGCCGCGTCGTCGACGCGCTCGGCAATCCGATCGACGGCAAGGGCCCGATCCAGGCCACCGAACGCAAGCGCGTCGACGTCAAGGCGCCCGGCATCATTCCGCGCAAGTCGGTGAGCGAGCCGATGGCGACCGGCCTCAAGGCGATCGATGCGCTGATCCCGGTCGGCCGCGGCCAGCGCGAGCTTATCATCGGCGACCGTCAGACCGGCAAGACCGCAATCGCGCTCGACACCATCCTGAACCAGAAGCCGCTCAACGCGCAGCCGGACGAGAACATCAAGCTGTATTGCGTCTACGTCGCGATCGGCCAGAAGCGCTCGACCGTTGCCCAGTTCGTCAAGGTGCTGGAAGAGCAGGGCGCGCTGGAATATTCGATCGTCGTCGCCGCCACCGCGTCCGACCCGGCGCCGATGCAGTACATCGCACCGTTCACCGGCTGCACGATGGGCGAGTACTTCCGCGACAACGGCATGCACGCCGTTATCATCTATGACGACCTGTCCAAGCAGGCCGTCGCCTACCGCCAGATGTCGCTGCTGCTGCGCCGCCCGCCGGGCCGCGAGGCCTATCCGGGCGACGTGTTCTACCTGCACTCCCGCCTGCTCGAGCGCGCGGCGAAGCTCAACAAGGACCAGGGCTCGGGCTCGCTGACGGCGCTGCCGGTCATCGAAACCCAGGCCAACGACGTGTCGGCCTACATTCCGACCAACGTGATTTCGATTACCGACGGTCAGATCTTCCTGGAAACCGACCTGTTCTTCCAGGGCATCCGTCCCGCGGTGAACGTCGGTCTGTCGGTGTCGCGCGTGGGCTCCTCGGCGCAGACCAAGGCGATGAAGAAGGTCGCCGGCAAGATCAAGGGTGAGCTGGCGCAGTACCGCGAAATGGCGGCCTTCGCGCAGTTTGGCTCCGACCTCGACGCTTCGACCCAGCGCCTCCTGAACCGCGGCTCGCGCCTGACTGAACTGCTGAAGCAGCCGCAGTTCTCGCCGCTGAAGATGGAAGAGCAGGTCTGCGTGATCTGGGCCGGCACCAACGGCTATCTCGACCCGCTTCCGCTCAACAGGGTGCGCGCCTTCGAGGACGGTTTGTTGTCGCTGCTGCGCGGCAAGAACGTCGACATTCTCAACGGCATCCGCGACAGCCGCGACCTCTCCGACGATCTCGCCGGCAAGCTGAAGACCGTGGTCGAAGGTTACGCCAAGACGTTTTCTTGAGGATTTGCCGTTGCGGCCCGGCTGCTAGCCGGGCCCGACGAAAGAGTGGCTTGCGGTCGGGCCTGATGGCCGGATCGCCGGGGTGAACTGAGAATGGCTTCACTAAAAGATATGCGGGTCCGCATCGCCTCGACCAAGGCGACGCAGAAGATCACCAAGGCCATGCAAATGGTCGCGGCCTCGAAGCTGCGGCGCGCGCAGAGCGCCGCCGAAGCGGCTCGGCCCTACGCCGAAAAGATGGATGCGGTGATTTCCAACATCGCCGCTGCTGCCGCCGCCTCGCCAGGCGCTCCGGCGCTGTTGGCCGGCACTGGCAGGGATCAGGTGCATCTGCTGCTCGTCTGCACCGGGGAGCGCGGCCTGTGTGGCGCGTTCAATTCGGCGATCGTGCGTCTGGTCCGTGAGCGCGCGCTCTCCTTGATGGGCCAGGGCAAGGACGTCAAGATTTTCTGCGTCGGCCGCAAAGGCTACGACCAGCTCCGCCGCACCTTCGAGAAGCAGATCGTCGAGCATGTCGATCTGCGCGGGGTTCGCCAGCTCGGCTTCGTCAACGCCGAGGATATCGCCAAGAAGATCCTGACACGGTTCGAAGCCGGCGAGTTCGATGTCTGCACCCTGTTCTATTCGCGCTTCAAGTCCGTCATCGCACAGATCCCGACCGCCCAGCAGGTCATTCCGCTGGTGGTCGAAGAGCCGGCCGCCAATGCCCGTCCGTCGACCGCTTACGAATATGAGCCGGAAGAAGACGAGATTCTGACGCGGCTGTTGCCGCGCAATCTTGCGGTGCAGATTTTCCGAGCGCTCCTGGAAAACAACGCCTCTTTCTACGGCGCGCAGATGAGCGCGATGGATAACGCCACCCGCAACGCCGGCGAAATGATCCGCAAGCAAACCCTGGTCTACAACCGAACCCGTCAAGCCCAGATCACCAAGGAGTTGATCGAGATCATCTCCGGCGCCGAGGCGGTCTAGCGCACGAACCAATTGACGGTCGTTCAAGTACAGAATTTCGAAGGAGAGCAATTCATGGCCACAGCAGCCAACCAGATCGGTCGTGTCACCCAAGTCATGGGCGCCGTTGTCGACGTGCAGTTCGAAGGTCACCTGCCGGCCATTCTCAATTCGCTGGAGACCAAGAACGGGGGCAACCGCCTGGTGCTGGAAGTCGCGCAGCACCTCGGTGAGTCCACCGTGCGCACGATTGCGATGGACGCTACCGAAGGTCTGGTGCGCGGCCAGGAAGTGACCGACACCGGCGAGCCCATCGCTATTCCGGTCGGTGATGGCACACTCGGTCGCATCATGAACGTCATCGGTGAACCGATCGACGAAGCCGGTCCTATCAAGTCCGAAGGCAAGCGCGCCATCCATCAGGAAGCGCCGACCTACACTGACCAGTCCACTGAAGCCGAAATTCTTGTGACCGGCATCAAGGTCGTCGACCTGCTCGCTCCCTACGCCAAGGGCGGCAAGATCGGCCTGTTCGGCGGCGCCGGCGTCGGCAAGACCGTGCTGATTCAGGAATTGATCAACAACGTCGCCAAGGCGCATGGCGGTTACTCGGTGTTCGCCGGCGTCGGCGAGCGTACCCGCGAAGGCAACGACCTCTATCACGAGTTCATCGAGTCCAAGGTCAACGCCGATCCGCGCAATCCCGATCCGAGCGTGAAATCAAAATGCGCGCTGGTGTTCGGCCAGATGAACGAGCCCCCGGGCGCCCGCGCCCGCGTCGGCCTCACGGGTCTGACGGTCGCTGAGCACTTCCGCGACCAGGGCCAGGACGTGCTGTTCTTCGTCGACAACATCTTCCGCTTCACGCAGGCAGGCTCCGAAGTGTCGGCGCTGCTCGGTCGCATCCCCTCGGCGGTGGGCTATCAGCCGACGCTCGCCACCGACATGGGTGCGCTGCAGGAGCGCATCACGACCACGCACAAGGGGTCGATCACCTCAGTGCAGGCGATCTACGTGCCGGCCGACGACTTGACCGACCCGGCGCCCGCCACCTCGTTCGCCCACTTGGACGCGACCACGGTGCTGAGCCGCGCGATTTCGGAAAAGGGCATCTACCCGGCGGTGGATCCGCTCGACTCCACCTCGCGCATGCTCTCCCCGCTCGTCGTCGGAGAGGAGCACTATCAGACCGCGCGCATGGTTCAGCAGGTGCTGCAGAAGTACAAGTCGCTGCAGGACATCATCGCCATTCTCGGCATGGACGAACTGTCCGAAGAGGACAAGATCGCGGTGGCCCGCGCCCGCAAGATCGAGCGCTTCCTGTCGCAACCGTTCCACGTCGCCGAAGTCTTCACCGGCTCGCCGGGCAAGTTCGTCGATCTCGCCGATACCATCAAGGGCTTCCGCGGCCTCTGCGAAGGCAAGTACGACCATCTGCCGGAAGCGGCGTTCTACATGGTCGGCACCATCGAGGAAGCCGTCGAGAAGGGCAAGAAGCTGGCTGCCGAGGCAGCTTAAGAGGCGAATGGCGAATAGGGAGTAGCGAATAGTTAAGCGCTACTTCCTGCACCATTCGCTATTCGCCATTCGCCATTCGCTATTCGCAGGTTCTCCATGGCTACCTTTCATTTCGATCTCGTCTCCCCCGAAAAGCTCGCCTTCTCCGGCGAGGTCGATCAGGTTGACGTTCCCGGCGTGGAAGGCGATTTCGGCGTGCTGGCCGGCCACGCGCCGGTCGTGGCGGCGATCCGCCCGGGTATCCTGACCATCACGTCAGGCGACGCACATCAAAAGATCATCGTGCTCGGCGGTCTTGCCGAAATGTCGGAAGGCGGACTGACCGTGCTGGCCGACGTCGCTACCTCGATGGCCGAGGTCGACCGCGCGCAGTTCGCCGAGACCATTGCCGAGATGGAAGCCAAGCTCGCCGAGAAGGAAGGCTCCGAGCTCGATCACGCCATCGAGCGGCTGGACCACTTCAAGAGCATCCAAATCGAGCTCAACGCCACCGCTATGCACTAAGCCCCGGGGCACCGCTCCGGGGCGCAATGAAGGCCCTGTTTTTGCAGCGCTCGTCACACCGTGACGGGCGCTGAGCTTTTGCGGCAATATTTCTCTCGCAGCGCCGCCGCCGGGGCGCGGCCGGAACCGCTCAGCTAGAGCGTTTTCCAGCGAAAGCCTGCCCCGGACTTGATCCGGGGTGGACACCGGTTCGCGTCAAGAAAACGCGTCAAAACAAAAATCTAGAGCCCGGTTCTGATTCAATCAGAACCGAAAGGGCTCTAGCGTCGCTGAACCGAGCCGTTGCTCTGGCTACTGCTTGCTTCGGTGGCCGGTCCCACCGCAACGGTAACGATTTGAGGCGCGCCGGAACGCTCGACGGTCAATCGCACCTGTTCGCCTATCCGCGCGAGTCCGATCCGGTTTCTCAATTGCGCGGCAGAGTGAATAGGGCGGTCGTCCACCTTCAGCACGATGTCGCCCTTACGCAGGCCCGCCAATTCGGCCGGCGAGCCCGGGCTGACTTCGGCTATCCGCGCCCCCTCGCTGCGCCCGCCGTCCGTTGCGGGATTTAGTTCGCGCAAGGAGATGCCGATCCGGCCGCGCTCGACGCGCCCGTTCTCGACAATCTGATCCATTACGCGCCGCGCCATACTGACGGGGATTGCAAAGCCGATGCCGACATTGCCGCCGGCCGGTGAAATGATCGCTGAATTGATGCCGACGAGCTCGCCCTTCAGGTTGACCAGCGCGCCACCCGAATTGCCCGGGTTGATCGCGGCGTCGGTCTGGATGAAATCCTCATAGCCATGTTTGCCGAGTCCGGTCCGGCCGAGTGCACTGACGAGACCGGAGGTCACGGTCTGGCCAAGGCCGAACGGGTTGCCGATCGCGAGGACGAAGTCGCCGACTTCGAGCGCGTCGCTGTCGCCGAACGCGATCGCCTTCAGCGCGGCCGGCGATTGAATCCGCAACACCGCAATGTCGGTGCCAGGGTCGCGCCCGACAACCTTGGCCGAGAACTGCCGGCCGTCCTTGGTCTTGATCTGGACGGTGGCGACCTGATCGACAACATGATTGTTGGTCAGGACATAGCCTTTCTGCGCATCGACGATCACGCCGGAGCCGGTAGCGTTGATTTCCTTCTCAAGCTGTTTCGGGACGTCGAAGAATTCCCGGAACAGCGGATCGCGATAGAGCGGGTTGTCCTGACGGATCTTGCCATGGACGGCGATGTTGACCACAGCCGGGGTGACCTCGCGAACCAGCGGCGCCAGCGTCGGCGCCGTGCCGCCGCCTCGCAGGTTCGTAATTTGTCCTAAGGCCGGAGCTGCAATGGTCGCGGCGCCGACCAGGCCCGCTAGCACAATCGCGAAAAGTCGGTTCACGTGGGTTCTCGTCCGCGGATTACGAAAGGTGCGGATCAGGAGCCGGCTTGCGGTGCCGCGCCATGCTGCAATGCAAGCCATGGCGCCGCCCACAAGGCGGCTGCGTGGTTGACCCATGCAATGGCCAAAATGGTTGGTGTCAGCATGATGAGAGCCCCTGCAATACGGTTTTCCAACGCGGGCGCCATCGCGTGCTGATTTCGGCACGCGGCCGGAGCTCTTCATCGCCGTCAAGCTGGCGCAGAGCGGCGAGAATGTCGGCGAGACGGATGGTGTGATCCATGCCGGGAATCTCGCGCAGGCTCGGACAGGATTCGACCGCGAACATGTCGGATGCCCACGACGACAAGATCACCCGCTTCTCGGCGTCGGAAAGCTGCTGGTCGTTCAATACTTCATTTGGGGAGCCGTAATGTGCGGCGGGATGAAAAAACGCAAATTCAGTGGTGCTCAGATCGGCCTTGCTCATCGACGCGTCTCCTTGCTCTCCTTTCGATCGAGACGTTGGTGGTGGTGGCGACGGCGCACTGCGCCGCCGCCATTCTCGTCATTGGTTCACGATCGGGATGCGCTTGACGGCCGAACGAGCCTGTTCGGATTTCGGCAGCGTGATTGTCAAGACGCCGTCATGGAATTTGGCCTCGGCCTTGTCTTCTACGACGCCGTCGAGCGGGATCTGCCGTTCGAACGCGCCATAATAGCGTTCGGTGAAGTATTTGCCGCCACTGTCGGTCCGCTCGGACTTCTTCTCGCCGCGCAGCGTCAGAACGCCGTTGGCGATCTCGACCTGAACGTCTTTTTCCGTCAGTCCGGGCAACTCAGCCGAAACCTTCAGCTCCTTGTCGGTTTCGCTGAGCTCGATGCTTGGCCATCCGAAGCGACCTTCCATCAGCGGGCTGCCGAAACGGGCAGGCGTCGGGAAGCCGCGGAAAACGTCGTCGAACAGCCGATTCATCTCCCGGTGCAGGGTGTAGAAGGGATCGAAGGTGTCGCGCGTAGGCGCAAGCTCCTGGTTTCTCGACCAGGGAATCAAACTGCGAAAAGCCATAATGTCCTCCTTACAGAGATTGCTGATGTTGCTTGCATTGGCTTGCGCGCGGCCGGTTATCCGCGCACCAAGCCGGTATTGCCGAAGCAGGCTTAAGCCGCCTTCGGCTCGATCTGGTGGGAAGCGCCGGCGTTGCCGATCGGGATGCGCCGCGGCTTCATCGCGTCAGGCACTTCGCGAACGAGATCGACGATCAACAGACCATCCTTGAACGAGGCCTGCTTGACCTGCACATAGTCGGCGAGATTGAACACCCGCCGGAACGACCGAGCCGCGATGCCGTGATAGAGGTATTCGCGGTGCTCGGCGTCGGGCTTCTTGCCCTCGATGATCAGCGTGTCGCGTTCTGCGGTTACGGCAATATCGTCCATGCCGAAACCGGCCACCGCGAGCGAAATCCGGTAGGCGTCTTCGCCGCAACGTTCGACATTATAGGGCGGGTAATTGTCGTCGGCCGAATGCCGCAAGCTGCTGTCGAGCAGGTCGGCCAGATGATCGAAGCCGATCGTGGAACGCCACAGGGGCGAGAAGTCGAAGGTCCTCATAACCAAGTCCTCCTAAGAGCAAGATGGATACGAAGGAGCGTCGGACACCGTCCGGCGCCCACTCAACTCGCCGGACCCAGGCTGGCATCCGGCACCGCTGTCCGCGGCAGAAATCGAATTAGAAATCGATCGAAAAGTTTCAAGACGGGCGGGAAAAATTTTGGGCCGCGCCATCAGGCCATTGGTCGGATGCTCAATCGGGCGTGAAGTCACCCGATCCCGGCCCCGCCGATGCGGGAGGCGCCGTTCGCACGACCGGGTGAGGCCGGTCGCGCGCAACCGTTTGCCCGATATTGCGGCCCGAGCGCAGGGCCTGCATTTCATTCGGCCTTTGGCCGATGGCGAGCAGCATGAACAAGGTTCGATAGCCCTGATAGCGGGCGGCCGGCCGGCTGCGTTCTCGGCCGCTCATGATCGGCCTGCCGCTCTCGTCGGTTACCCGCCATTCCCAACTCCGGCGGCGCTTGGTAACGGTCACGTCCTTCATGTCAGACCAACATTGGGTCACGCCGAATATTCCCGGCCCTGGTCGGGTCGGTCGACGAGCGGCGCGCCGCAACGGACATCTCAGGCCGCCGACGAGATCGGCGGCTCCGGTCTGCGAGAATGTTGTTCCGGGGCCTGGAAAGTGAGCGGAAATGTAGAGGCAGCGAGTCTTTCCAGAGCCGACTGTTCTTCGGAGAGCCGCTGTTCGATGTACTGTTGTTCAAGCTCTGTCAGCCTGGTTTTAAGAAGCCGGCGATAACGGTCGATATTGTTGCGATGTGTACGCAAACGGGCCAGTTTTTCGTCGATCATCTTCGTCATCCCTTGACGGTCGCTCTATCGTTTCCTCTGAGTGGGTTACGGCGGAGAATCCGCTTTGCGCAAAAATATTCAGCGACAAACCACTGTCAAGCGCCTCGCATCCACCGTGTGGTTAGACGCAGTCTAGAGCCTTTCGGTTCGATAGAATCTAGCGGGCGAATTCCGCGAACTGCTGCGCCACCATCCGGTACACGTCACGCCGGAATGGCACCACGAGGTCCGCGACACGCTCGAGCCGCTCCCAGCGCCAGGAATCGAATTCGGCCGGCTGGCCGTTACGCTGCGTCAGTGGGTCGATTTCGTCGTCGCGGCCGGTGAACCGCAATGCGAACCATTTCTGCCGCTGGCCGCGGAATTTCGCCAAGCGATGGTCGACCGGCCCATCATACGGCGGAAATTCGTAATTCATCCAATCGGTCTCGCCGAGGTATTCGGCGCTGACCGCCCCGGTCTCTTCCCAGAGTTCGCGCATGACGGCATCGCGCGGGTTCTCGTCGGCGTCGATGCCGCCCTGCGGCATCTGCCATTCCAGACCCGGCAAGATGATTTCCGGCCCGTCATCACGAAAGCGGCGGCCGATCAGCACCTGACCCGAGGTGTTGAACAGCGCGATCCCCACATTGGGGCGATAGGGTTTGTCGGACATGTCCTGATAAGTGCCGGTTCGCATCACGATAGACGCGTCACAAAGAAAGTGGCTAGCTGCCCGCCAGGCTGGCGAATTCCTTGACCACGCGCTCATAGACCGGTCGCTTGAACGGTACGATCAGGTTCGGGAGATTCTTCATCGGCTCCCAGCGCCAGCTAACGAATTCGGCCTTGTGCCCGCCGCCGGGGCTGGCGACGTTGATCTCGTTATCCTTGCCGGTGAAACGCACCGCGTACCACTTCTGCCGTTGCCCGCGATAACGGCCCTTCCAGGCGCGGCCGGCCACTGTGCGTGGGATGTCGTAGATCAGCCAATCCGAGACTTCGCCAAGCTTCTCCACCGAGCGAACGCTGGTTTCCTCGTAAAGCTCGCGCTTGGCGGCCTCCCATGTATCCTCGCCGGGATCGACCCCGCCCTGCGGCATCTGCCAGACGTGGGATTCGTCGACATGTTCAATGCCGCCGGCGCGCCGGCCAATGAAAACCAGCCCGGCTGCATTGATCAGCATCATGCCGACGCAGGTCCGGTAGGGCAGGTCCTCGTAGCGCGCCATTTCCGTCAGGACTCCTATAGCTGCAGCAAGTCACCCGCAAACCGGCCGGGGCGGCGCAATCAGAGGGAGCCCGGATTGCTGCCATCAGGTTGATCTCTAGCCTGATTTTGATTTCAGCATCGCCGTTGTCAATGGCACAAGCATGATGCCGCGGGTCTCAAGAGTCTTGATCCAGGCGGCAATCCGCTCGATCGAAACCGGTAGCGCCGAGGCGACGCCCACAGCCAGTCCGCGCTCCTTGGCAAGCGTTTCCAGTTTCACCAGTGTCCGGTCGATTTCGGCCGAGGTCGGTACGGCATCGATGGTGAAATCGGCCTTGGCGAACGGCATCGATTGGGCAGCCGTCAGGGACGGCGCAGCGCTCCGCGGCGAGGAGCCGTCATCGAGATAGCCGAGGCCGCGCTTGGCTGCCTCCCGGATGATCGGCTGCATCACGGTGTCGGTGGCCGTGAAACGCGCCCCCATGAAATTGGCGATCCCGGCATAGCCCTGGAGCCGGCTGAGGTGCCAGTACAGCCGGTCGATGTTCTGCTCTGACGTCAGCGTCGTGAGCAAGGTCTGCGGGCCGGGGTCGTTATCGGGATAATCGAACGGCTCCATTGGAACCTGCAGCAGGATCTCGTGGCGCTGCGCGCGGGCCCGCTCGGCCAACTTGGCGGGATCCGCCCCATAGGGCGTAAACGCGAGCGTCACGGCCGGTGGCAGTTTCATGATGGCATCGGTCGTCTTGGCAGCGCCGACGCCGAGGCCACCGATGACGATGGCGACCACCGGCATCTTCGCGGCCTTGGTGCGGTCGGCGTCGGCCGCGTAGACAGTGAAGGGTTTCAGACCGTCGGCAACCGCCGGGATCATGCCGTAGCGCGACTTTTCGAGGAGCCGCGGATCGATGCCGGCCATCGCGGTTGCCGGCGCGGAGTCCGAGCCGGACTTGTCGGCGGCATCGCTGCCGATCACGACGTCCTGGCGCTTGCCGCTGGAGCCATCGATGATGGTGACGGTTCTGTTATCACCCTTATTGTCGCCGGCCGGGGCCTGCTGTAACGGACTTTTTGCGGCCTGTTCGGTGTGGCCGGAAGCCGCCGGCTGCTTGTCGTCCCCCGCAGGCCCGCGCAATGCGACGTGGGCGACGGGCTCGCCACCCAACGGATTGTCGGTAAACAGAGCGATCGTCAGGAAGGCGACCAGGAACAGGCCGAGCAGCATGGCCAGCGCCTGCACCGCGGTGAACGGCAGCCGAAACCGCCGCTTCTGGCGCTCCGTCTTCTGTCCAAGCGGCGTGCTCAGTTCGTCGGCCGTTTCCGTCATAGACCTCCCCGAATCAACCTCGCCGACGATACCACGAGGAGTCGGATTCAAGCGCTGCGCCGCGCGCAAAAGCGCCTCGCCTGGCCCTCGCCAGGGCAGCGGACGGGCCGGAAGCGCAACAAAAAGGCGGCCCGGAGGCCGCCTTTTCTTCAGGGAAATTTACGGGGCTATGATCAGTTCGCCGCCTTGGCTGGCTTGTCGACTGCCGCCTTGTCGCCGGGCGCTGGAGCGCTGCTTGCCGTCGACTTGATGCCGTGCAGCAGGTCGGCGGCCGTCTTCAGCGCCTTGTCGTCCTTGGCGTCCGGCGGCACGTAGGACTGCGAGCCGGTCTTCTCGTCGCCGTCGGTCTTCAGATGGCCCCGCAGCGAGGCTTCGCCCTTGGTGTCGGTGCGCGCCTTCAATTCGTCCGGCACGTCCTGCAGCACCTCGATATCGGGCACGATGCCCTTGGCCTGGATCGACTTGCCCGACGGCGTGAAGTAGCGCGCGGTGGTGAGGCGCAGCGCGCCGTTGCCGCTGCCGAGCGGAATGATGGTCTGCACCGAGCCCTTGCCGAATGAGCGCGTGCCGACAAGCGTCGCGCGCTTGTGGTCCTGCAGCGCGCCGGCGACGATTTCGGAAGCCGAAGCCGAGCCGCCGTTGACCAGCACGATGATCGGCTTGCCCTTGGTCAGGTCGCCCGAATGGGCGGCGCGGCGCTGGGTCTCCTCGGCATTGCGGCCGCGGGTCGAGACGATCTCGCCGCGCTCCAGGAAGGTATCGGAAACGGTGACCGCTTCCTCCAGCAAGCCGCCGGGATTGTTGCGCAGATCGATGATGTAGCCCTTCAGCTTGTCGCCGATCTGGTTCGAGAGGTTGCCGATCTCGCGCTTCAGGCCTTCGGTGGTCTGCTCGTTGAAGGTGGTGACGCGGATATAGGCGATGTCGTCCTGTTCGATGCGCGCGCGGACGGAGCGGACGCGGATGTTGTCGCGCACCAGCGTCACTTCGATCGGATTTTCCTGGCCCTTGCGGATGATCTTGAGACGGATCTTGGTGTTGACCGGTCCGCGCATCTTCTCGACCGCCTGATTGAGGGTGAGACCCTGCACGGCTTCGTCGTCGAGATTGGTGATGATATCGTTGGCCATGATGCCGGCCTTCGACGCCGGCGTGTCGTCGATCGGCGAGACGACTTTGATCAACCCGTCTTCCATCGTGACCTCGATGCCGAGCCCGCCGAACTCACCGCGGGTCTGCACCTGCATGTCACGGAAGCTCTTGGCGTCCATGTAGCTGGAATGCGGATCGAGGCCGGTCAGCATTCCCGAGATCGCCGATTCGACCAGCTTGGAGTCGTCGGGCTTCTCGACATAGTCGCTGCGCACGCGCTCGAACACGTCGCCGAACAGATTGAGCTGGCGGTAGGTGTCCGACGTTGCAGCACGCGCACTCGATCCCATCAGCACGGAACGAGGCTGCGTGACGAAGAGCGTCAAAGCCGCACCGGTGGCGGCGCTGAGAAGAATTACAGAAGTCTTGCGCATCATCCGCGAACCTTTTCGCCTTCACTTGTCGCCCACCATGGGCCTGAGTCGATTGGAGTGCCGTCCTTGCGGAACTCGACGTAGAGCACCGGCTGGCTCGCGGTCGTCGCGAGGATGGATGCGACTTGGGACGTTGTTCCCATGGTCGCGACCGGCTCTCCCGTAAGTACAAACTGGCCGATGTTTACCGAAATGCGCTCCATCCCGGCGATCAGGACATGATACCCGCCCCCGGCATTGAGGATCAAGAGTTGTCCGTAGCTGCGGAAGGGTCCGGCGTAAACAACCCAGCCGTCACACGGTGTTGTGACCTGAGCCCCGGCGCGCGTCGCCAAAGAAATGCCTTTTTCCACGCCGCCCGCGCCGTCGGAACCGCCAAAATTGCGAATCTTGCGGCCATTGACCGGAAAAGCGAACAGCCCCTTCGCAGAAGCGAATGCGATCGCCGGGCTCAGCCGGGCGGGATCTTTCAATGCTCCCAGATTGGGCTTGCCGCCCGGGGCAGGTGGGGCGCCCTGCAGGCTGGCGGTCGCGGCCGCCTTGGCGGCGCTCTTCAGATCTTGTTCCATTTTCCCGATCAGGCCCTGCAGGCTGTCGACCTGCCTGGACAGGGTGATGGCGCGTGCGCCTTCGGCCTCCATGTCCTTTTCGATCGCGCTCTGCTTGCGCTGTCGTTCTTCCACCAGCGCCGCCAGTCGGATGGAATCGTCCTTCAGCCTGTCGCGGTCCCGCGCAAGTATGTCGCGCTCGGTGGCGATGTTCTTGCGCAGGGTCACGAGCTCGCCGAGATCGGCGGCAAGCTTCTCCGCGCGGCCGCGCAGTTCGGGGACGACAGCGCCGAGCAGCATGGCGGTGCGCAGCGATTGCAGTGCGTCCTCAGGTCGGACCAGCAGCGCCGGCGGCGTGCGCCGGCCGGCGCGCTGCAAGGCCGCCAGCACCTCGATGATTTCAGCGCGGCGTGAATCGAGCGAGGCGCGGGCCTGCTGTTCGCGGCTGTCGAGCGGGCGCAGCCGCCCCTCGGTCTCGCCGATGCGGGTTTCGATGCTGCGCACCTGGGTTGCGATGTCGATCAGTTGCTGGTTGAGCTTGGAGCGGTCCTGCCCGATCGCGGCGATGTCGGCCTTCAGCTTCTGCTGCAATTCGGCCGCCTTGCGCTGCTCCTCGCGCGCGGCTTCCAGCTCCTGCTCACGCTGCTTGATGGCATCGGGCGAAACGGCAGTTGCTTGCTGCGCGGTTGCGGCGGGTTGCGCCGCCGCTGGCAAAAGCGACGTCATAGCAAAGCTTGCGGACAGCAGGATCAGGGGAAGCGAGACGGCTAACATCAGCGGTGCACCGCGATGGCCGGTGTTAGGGCATGAATGAATGTGCTGCGTTGAATGCATCCGGCCTATTCAGCGTTCTCTGTATTCACGTCACCGGGCCTTACGCGCGGTGGTAGGGGTGGCCGGCCAGAATGGTGGCGGCCCGATAAATCTGTTCAAGAAGCATGACGCGAACCATTTGATGCGGCCAGGTCGCCGAGCCGAACGCAATGCGTAATTTAGCCTTGCGCTGCAAATCGGGCGAAAGTCCGTCCGCGCCGCCGATGGCGAAAATTGTGTTGGCGATCCCTTCGTCCCGCCAATCGCCGAGCTGCCGGGCGAAGGTCGCGCTATCGATGTTCTTGCCGTGCTCGTCCAGCGCCACCAGCATGGATTTCTCCGGTATCGCCGCCGAAATCGCGGCGGCCTCCTCCGATATCCGGGTCGCAGTGTCGCGTGCGCGGCTTTCGGGAATTTCATGGATCGAAAGCCCGCGAAAACCGAGCTTGCGGCCGATGTCCTCGAAGCGCTCGCGGTAGCGTTCGGCGAGCTCCTGCTCCGGGCCTTGCTTCAGCCGGCCTATTGAAACCACGACGAGGCGCATGAATGCTGTTTCTGGCGTGCACTTTCCGGCACGCGCGCTTTTCGCGCGCGCTGGCAAACTACATGCGCCTTAGCCGATTCGCATCGGCCGAGGTTTCAGATCGCTGCCGCCGCCGGGTTTTGCGTCCACAACCTTTCAAGATTGTAGAATTCGCGCACCTCGGGTCTGAACACGTGCACGACCACATCGCCGGAATCGATCAGCACCCAGTCGCAATTGGGCAGGCCCTCGACATGGATGTTCTTGACGCCGGTTTCCTTCAGGGCTTTCGTGACGTTTTCCGCGATCGCGCCGACATGCCGGTTGGCCCGGCCTGACGTGACGATCATGTAGTCGGAAAAGGCGGATTTGCCGCGAAGGTCGATGGTGATCGTTTCTTCCGCCTTCATATCGTCGAGGCGGGAGAGGATCATATTCAGCGTCTTGTCGGCGTCGGGTTGCGCCTTCAAGGCTGCAGCTTGTGTCGGTGTTTTACCCGTGTTCTTGGCGGACTTGCCAGAATTCTTGCTAGTTGCCTTGGGCAAAACAGACTTAGACTTGGACAATACAGATGTGGCCAGGGACCATTCCTTTCACTGTATCGCGAACGCCGAATCCCGACGTCCGCGGACCATATTAGGCATGTGGGGTTAATGGTTTCAATATTCCAGTGACCCACCCGCCGGTTCAGACCGAACTGTCACTTCTTTTTTGCCTTCCAGCTCCCGTCAGAGTTCCGCAGGCCCGTCGACGACAGGTTCAGTTTCATGCCGGTGAGGAAAACCCAGGCCGGCGCCTGCTGATCGGCCAGCCGGGCCGCCTGATTCTCGGGCAATCTATACCGCGCCAGCGCCTGGGCGGCCGGCGCAGCTAGCGCCCGGAAACTCTGCGGCGGACGATCGATCACGGCGAGCGGCACCTCGGCAGCGATGCGCCGCCAATCCTTCCAGCGATGGAACTGCGCGAGATTGTCGGCGCCCATGATCCAGACGAAACGCACGCCGGAAACGCGGCGGCGCAAATGAATGATCGTGTCGACAGTGTATTTGGTGCCGATGACAGCTTCGAGACAACTGATATCGATGCGCGGATCGTCAGCGACGTCGCGCGCGGCATGCGCCCGTTCACCAAGGCCATGCAGCCGGCCGGTATCCTTGAGCGGATTGCCAGGGGTCAGCAGCCACCAAACGCGATCGAGCTTCAAGCGCTTCAGCGCAAACAGGCTGATGGCGCGATGCGCCGCGTGCGGCGGATTGAATGAGCCGCCGAGCAGGCCGACGCGCATGCCATTGGTATGGAAGGGAACGGCTTGCGCGGCGGATTGCAATTTCATCGGAGGGGTCACCGCGGGCGCGGGCTGGCGGTCACGGCCGCGTCTGCCCGGTGCCGTGAACGCGGTATTTGAAGCTGGTCAGTTGCTCGGCTCCGACCGGCCCGCGGGCGTGGAATTTGCCGGTGGCAATCCCGATCTCGGCGCCGAAGCCAAACTCGCCGCCGTCGGCGAACTGCGTCGAAGCATTATGCAGCACGATCGCCGAATCGACCTCTTTGAGGAATTTCTCGGCCGCTTTGGCATCCTCGGCCACGATCGCATCGGTGTGGCGCGAGCCGTGGTTCCGGATGTGCGTGATTGCCCCGCCAACGCCGTCGACGACACGCGCGGCGATGATGGCATCAAGATACTCGGTATCCCAGTCATCATCGGATGCCGGCTTCACCCGCGCGTCGACCTTCTGCACGGCGTCGTCGCCGCGCACCTCGCAGCCGGATTCGATCAGCATCTCGATCAGCGGCTTCAGATTGGCGGCGGCGCCCGCGCGATCGACCAGCAGCGTCTCGGCCGCGCCGCAGACGCCGGTCCGGCGCATCTTGGCGTTCAGCACGATCGACTTGGCCATTTCGAGATTGGCGGTGCGGTCGACATAGACGTGGTTGACGCCTTCGAGATGCGCAAACACTGGCACGCGCGCTTCCGCTTCAACCCGCGCCACCAGGCTCTTGCCGCCGCGCGGCACGATGACGTCGATGCCGCCGTTCAGGCCTGACAGCATCAGCCCGACCGCCGCGCGGTCGCGCGTCGGCACCAGCGTGATCGCGGCTTCCGGCAAGCCGGCTTCGCGCAGGCCCTGCACCAGGGCTTCGTGGATCGCCCGACAGGAGCGGAAGCTGTCGGAGCCGCCGCGCAGGATCACCGCATTGCCGGACTTCAGGCACAGCACGCCGGCGTCGGCCGCGACATTGGGACGGCTCTCGAAGATCACGCCGATCACGCCGAGCGGCACGCGCACGCGCTCGATGGTCATGCCGTTCGGCCGCTGCCAGCTTTCGGTGACAGTGCCGACCGGATCGGGGATGCCGCGCACGGTTGCAACGCCATCGGCCATCGCGTTGATGCGCGCAGGTGTCAGCGTCAGGCGGTCGATGAAGGCCGAGGTCGCGCCTGTGGCGCTGACTTCCGCGACGTCCTCGGCATTGGCGGCGAGGATCCTTGCCGCATTGGCGCGGAGCGCCCGCTCGATCGCCTCCAGCGCCTGGTCCTTCTGCTCCGGCGGCGCCAGCGCCAGCATCCGCGCGGCCTCGCGCGCATGAGAGGCGAGGTCGGTCATCAAAGCGGGCAGATCGGCGTTACCGTCGATAGCCTTGAGCGGCGCGGTCATTGGAGATCTCGGGTCTTGATTAAGGTCATGTCTTAGCACGGAAATTCTTCTGTTGCGAGGTCCGGAACCAGCATGGCTGGTTGCCGGTACCGGCACAAACGGCTCGTCGGCCATTGGCCTACTTGGCCGGAATGGCTCCGGCCGGCCCCACCACCAGATCGTCGCGGTGGATCATCTCCGCGCGACCGCTGATGCCAAGGATTGCCATCACATCAGGTGAAGAACGGCCCTTGATCTTCTCCGCATCCTCGGCGTCGTAGGCGACAAGGCCGCGGCCGATCTCGTGGGTATCGGGGCCGCGCACTACCACCGCATCGCCGCGGGCGAACTGGCCGTCGATCCGGATCACGCCGGCCGGCAACAGGCTTTTTCCCGCGCGGAGTGCCGCGACCGCGCCAGCGTCGATGGTCAGCGTTCCCTTCGGCTCCAGCGAGCCCGCGATCCAACGTTTGCGCGCGGTGATGGGATTGGCTGACGTCAGGAACCAGGTGCAGCGGCCGCCATCTGATATCGCCTGCAAGGGATGCTCGATCTTGCCCGAGGCGATCAGCATATGCGTGCCTGATGTCGTCGCGATTTTCGCCGCCTCGATCTTGGTGAACATGCCGCCGCGCGACAGTTCGGATTCGGCGGCACCCGCCATGCCCTCGATCTCCGAGGTGACGGACTCGACGATCGGAATCAGCTTTGCGTTGGGATTGGCGCCAGGCGGCGCGTCATAGAGCCCGTCGATATCGGACAACAGAATCAGCAGATCGGCGCTCGTCATGGTGGCGACACGCGCGGCGAGGCGGTCATTGTCGCCGTAGCGGATCTCGTTGGTGGCGACCGTGTCGTTCTCGTTGATCACGGGTACTGCGCGCCACTCCAGCAGTTTGGCGATGGTCGAGCGCGCGTTCAGATAACGGCGGCGCTCCTCGGTGTCCTGCAGCGTTACCAGGATCTGCCCGGCGCCGATGCCATGAGCGCCGAGCACTTCCGACCATATCCGTGCCAGCGCGATCTGCCCGACGGCGGCAGCGCCCTGGCTTTCTTCCAGCTTCAGCGGGCCGCGCGGCAGTTTCAACCGGCTGCGGCCGAGCGCGATCGAGCCTGACGACACGACGAGAACATCGCGGCCCTCGCCGTGCAGCTTGGCGATATCGGCGGCCAGCGCCGACAGCCATGCCGAACGGACTTCGCCAGCATTGGAGCCGATCAGCAGCGAGGAGCCGACCTTGACGACGATGCGGCGGAAGTTTTTGAGCGCGGGGCGTTTCATGATGCGGTCGGACGATGCAGATTGTCGGAAGCAATACGCGCCAGTCCCCTGATTTGGAAGTGGCGCGGCCGCGGGAAGGCTAACTTTGTATCAGCCCTGCGGCGGCGGGACTGGCGCCCATGGGTCCTGACCGCCCTTGGCCTTGAGAGAAACCGGGGCCTCACCGATGACTTCGACCAGCGCTTTGAGCGCTTCCGGCACGCCTTCGCCGGTGGCGGCGGAGAGCAGCAGCGGCGTCTTCTTCGCCGCGCGTTTCAGCCGGTCTTTCTGCTTCTTCAATTCATCCGACGCGACCGCATCGATCTTGTTGAGCGCGACGATCTCGATCTTCTCGGCGAGATGCCCCTCATAGGCTTCGAGCTCGGTCCGCACCGTCTTGTACGCCTTTCCGGCGTGTTCGCAGGTTGCATCGATCAAATGCAGCAGCACGCGGCAGCGCTCGACATGGCCCAAAAACCGATCGCCGAGGCCGGCGCCTTCATGCGCGCCTTCGATCAGGCCGGGAATGTCAGCGAGCACGAATTCGCGGCCCTGCGCGTTCACGACGCCGAGCTGCGGATGCAGCGTGGTGAAGGGATAGTCGGCGATCTTCGGCTTGGCCGCGCTGACGACCGAAAGGAAAGTCGACTTGCCGGCATTGGGCAGGCCGACGAGGCCGGCGTCCGCGATCAGCTTCAGCCGCAGCCAGATCCAGCGTTCCTCGCCTTCCTGCCCGGGATTGGCATTGCGCGGCGCGCGGTTGGTGGAGGATTTGAAATGCGCGTTGCCGAAGCCGCCATTGCCGCCTTCGGCGAGCACGAATTTTTCGCCGAGTTCGGTGAAGTCGTGGATCAGCGTCTCGCGGTCCTCGTCGAATATCTGCGTGCCCACCGGCACCTTGAGAACGATCGGTTTGCCGTTGGCGCCATGGCGGTCCTTGCCCATGCCATTGGTGCCCTTCTGGGCCTTGAAGTGCTGCTGGTAGCGATAATCGATCAGCGTGTTCAGCCCATCGACCGCCTCGACGATGACGTCGCCACCGCGGCCGCCATTGCCGCCGGAAGGCCCGCCGAACTCGATGAACTTCTCGCGGCGGAACGCCACGCAGCCGTTGCCGCCGTCGCCGGAGCGGATATAGACCTTTGCCTCGTCAAGGAATTTCATGATTTGTACTATAGCGTTTTCGAGCGAAGTGGACACCGGTTCGCGTCAAGAAAACGCGTCAAAACAAAGACTCTACAGACTGGTTCAATCGGAACCAGTCTGTAGTTAGGGCAGGGGCTCCCGCGCGGCAACCCTCAAGGCTCGCAACATTGACGAAAAGCCTTAATTTTCGGGCCTTTTTCGGAACCGCAAGCCACGGCCTCCTATGAGGCCGGTCGCCGGCGAACCAGGAATTTCTGCATTCCTTCCAGCACGAGCTCCTTGCGCTGGTTGAACACCGTCGAACGCAGCGTCACGACGCCGGTGGTGCGGCCGGGGACGAGTTCGATCACCTCGAGCGCCGGATAAAGGGTGTCGCCGGCATAGACCGGTTTCAGGAACTTGCTCGATTGCTCGAGGAAGCCGACCAGCGATTCCTCGACGAGATAGGGAAACAGGCCTGCACCCGGCGCGGTGTGGACCAGGGTTTGGAAGCCATGCGCGAGCAGGTCCGGCATACCGCGGGCGCGGCAATATTCGACATCATAATGGATCGGATGGGTATCGCCGCTCGCGGTCTGGAACGCGGCGAACACTGCCGAGGTCTGGGTCCGGCTAGGAATGACGAAGCGTTCGCCGAGCACAAAATCCTCGAACCAGCGCTGTTCGCTCACCATGCGATGATGGGCGGGGTCGAACTCGGTCATCTCGGATTTCCTGCCGTTTCTGGAGCGATACCGGTATCGCAGCGCTGTGGCTGCGGCAATCGATCCATCTCAATTGGTCATACCCGGGCAATGGCGCGAAGCGCGTCTTCGCGCTAAATGTCCCCGGGCATCCGCGTCTCGACAACGTGGCTAGCACAAAAAGTGGATGGCCGGACGCGCTGGCCATGACGAAGAGCAACAAGCAGGAAACGTCATGAGCCTGTTCGGCAAGATCTCGACCTATGACGAGCGCTCTGCGCGCCTGGCCGGCATCGGATTGATGCTGCTGTCAATCTTCATGTTCTCGTTCGGCGATGCGCTTGGGAAATTCATGGTCGCGACCTATTCGGTCGGGCAGTTACTGTGGCTGCGCGCCTGCGCAGCGCTGCTGGTGCTGTTGCCGGTGATCTGGAAGCAGCGCGCCGAGTTCTCGCGCCTCGAGCGGCCATGGCTGCAGCTATTGCGCGTGACGCTCTCGACGCTCGAGGTCGCGGCGTTCTTTCTCGCAACCGTCTATCTGCCGCTCGCCGACGTCATCACCTATTATCTGGCCTCGCCGATTTTCGTCACCGCGCTTTCCGGTATCGTGCTCGGCGAGCGGGTCGGCTGGCGGCGCTGGACCGCGATCCTGGTCGGATTCTGCGGCGTCCTGATTGCGCTGCGTCCGTCCACGCAAACGGTAAGCTGGCCGGCGATGATCGCGCTCGGCGGCAGCCTGTCGTTCGCGTTCCTGATGCTGATCACGCGCTCGCTGCGGGACACGCCGGATATCGTGCTGACGACCACGCAGTTCGGCGGCACATTTCTGCTCGGCGCGCTGATGTCGCCGATCGGCTGGGTGACGCCGAGCGCCGGCAGTCTCGGCCTGTTTGCCGCGGCGGGCGTGGTTTCCGTCGTTGCACTCTTGTGCATCAACCGGTCGCTGAAACTTGCGCCGGCCAGCGTCGTGGTGCCGTATCAATATTCGATGATCGTGTGGGCGGTGATCTTCGGCTTTGTGGTGTGGGGCGACGTGCCGTCAATCTCGACCCTCATCGGCGCTGCCATCATCATCGGCGCGGGCATCTACATCTTCCTGCGAGAACAGAAGCTTGGGCGCGAGGAGCCGGTAGTCAATCCGCCGGCGTGAGTCGTGCTCTCGCCGTCATTGCGAGCGAACGAAGCAATCCAAATCTCCGCGCGGTGATAGATGGATTGCTTCGTCGCGTTGCTCCTCGCAATGACGCGGAGAGTTCACCGCTCTCTCCTCGTCGAGCTTCCCCAGTTCTTCAGCGATGCCCACACGCTGCGTGTCAGGCGGAACCGGTCGACCGGGGTCGAGCATCCCAGTGCTTCGAAGCGGTGCAACTCGACGCCGCTCCACTGGAAGCCGCATTTCTCCAGGATGTTGCGCGACCCCGGGTTGGTGACGCGGGCGCCCGAAATCAGATGTTCGGCGTCGAACTCCTCGAAGAAAAAATCGATCACGGCGCGTGCGGCTTCGGTGCCGAAACCCTGGCCCCAATGCGCGACGCCGAGCCAGTAGCCGAGTTCCGGTGCATCCGGGTCAGTGCGGTCGATGCCGACCATGCCGATCGGCGAATAGTTGTGTTCGATCAGAAACACCGTCTCGCTGTTATCGGTGGCATTCGCCCGCACGAATTCGACCGCGTGGTCCTGCAGGTAGGGATGCGGCAGGCGGCGGGTGTTTTCCGCAATGCGGCGATCATTGGCGAGATGCGCAATCGCTTTTACGTCCGCGAGCGTCGGCCGGCGCAGCGTCAGCCGTTCGGTCTCGAGGACGCAGCTACTCGTCTGACGCCGCGTCGGGGTCTGGATCGGGATGTCCTGCAACATGTCGGGCTCCTGATTGCGAATATGCGCAAATTAAAAAGGGGAGGCCGGTTTCCCGCCTCCCCTGGAGCCCATTTCGACTCCGCCGGTTCAACAGGATCCGGCAGACTCGAATTTTGTCCACCGTCTACTCGGCCGCCTCCGTCATCGGAACTACCGATACGAAGGTGCGGCCATTGGCTTTTGCACGGAATTCGACATGACCTTCGACTTTGGCAAACAGAGTATGGTCGGTGCCCATGCCGACATTAAGGCCGGGATGCCAGGTGGTGCCGCGTTGACGCGCGATAATGTTGCCGGGAATCACGTGTTCGCCGCCATACGCCTTGATGCCAAGGCGCTTGCCCGCTGAATCGCGTCCGTTTCGCGATGAACCGCCTGCTTTTTTGTGAGCCATGGCCCGTCTCCGATTTCTCGAATATTTCTAGATCAATTCCTTGACGGAATCATTTCACTTTTTCTCACGCCTCAACTTTCGTCGAGGCGCATTACTTCCGGTCGCTCTAGCCGTTCGCGGCCTAGTCGTCCTTGGCAGCCGGTGCGGCAACCTTCTCCCTCTTCGGCCGCGGGCCGATCGAAGGCTTGGCGTTGTCGGTTAGGATCTCGGTGACGCGAAGCACCGTGATCTCGTCGCGATAACCGCGCTTGCGGCGCGAATTCTTGCGGCGACGCTTCTTGAACGCGATCACCTTGGGGCCGCGCTTGTGGTCCAGCACTTCGGCCGCAACGGAAGCGCCTGCCACCGTCGGCGCGCCCAGCACCGGCGTGTCACCGCCGACCACCAGAACTTCACCAAGCTGCACGATCGTGCCGACTTCGCCGGCGATCTTGCCTATCTCGAGCACATCATCCGGAACGACGCGGTACTGCCGGCCGCCGGTTTTGATGACTGCGAACATCGTTTTTTTCCTTCGTGTTCGATCCCGGCCTCGGACACATTCCCGAAAGGGCTGTCCGGGTCGGCTTTTTGGTCAGTCGTTATGGGTACGATTTTCGCGCGGCCGGGGAGCAAACCCCGTAAGATTTCGCGCAAAAACAAGCGGCGCGAGAAATCCCGCGCCGGATGCGGGACTTATAGCCGCAGAATGCCGTGAGTCAAGGCGAAAGGGCCGGAAAACCCGCCAAAAAAGAGCCATTTCGGCCGAAAAAGGCGAATGGCAAGTAGCGAATAGGTAGTCGGGGACCACAATTGCCGACCCCATTCGCTATTCGCCATTCGCCCTCTCTTGAAACCAATGGGTTCCCTGCCCGTTGTCGCCAGCGAGATCCGGCAGGGCGAGGGCAATGGCAGAAGACATCACCACTACGGGGATTGCCCGCCATGGGGCCACCCGCCTGCCGTCGGTCGAGGTCGACAGTTTCAATGTCGAGCTGAAGGACGACGAGGGCTTTCTCGGTGACCGCGCCAGCAAGGGGGCTTTCCGCAAGATCCTGGACGGCTTGCGCAAGCCGCTCAAGAAGAACGGCGATGATCCCTTGGGCAAGAAGTCCGCCGGCGAGATCCCCAAGGACGATCTCGACGAGGCGCTGGTCGGCGCCGATGTCGGTGCCGCCGCCTTGGTGCATAGCGCGATTGAGGAGTTTGCGCAGGAATTGGCTTATGTGACGCGCCGGTTCCTGAAGACCAAAGCCTGGGCCGACACCGAGCGCATCGTGGTGGGCGGCGGCTTTCGGCGGGGCCGGGTCGGCGAGCTCGCGATCGCCCGCACCGACATCATCCTCAAGGCGGAGGGCTTCGAGGTCGATGTGATGCCGATCCGCTTTCATCCCGATGACGCCGGCTTGATCGGCACCCTGCATCTGGCGCCGTCGTGGATATTCGAGGGCCATGACAGCATCCTCGGCGTCGATATTGGCGGCACCAATATTCGTTGCGGCGTGGTCGAGACGCGCTGGAAGAAAGCGCCCGATCTTTCAAAGGCCGACGTATGGAAGTCCGAGTTGTGGCGGCACGCCGACGATGAGCCGACGCGCGAAGGCGCGGTCAAGCGGCTGGTCAAGATGCTGAAGGACCTGATCGCGGCCACAGAGGCCGAAGGCCAGAAGCTTGCGCCGTTCATCGGCATCGCCTGTCCCGGCGTGATCGATGAGGACGGCTCGATCGAAAAGGGCGCGCAGAACCTGCCCGGCAATTGGGAGAGCAGCACGTTCAACCTGCCGGAAGGCCTGGTGGAAGCGATCCCACAAATCGGCGATCACGACACCGCCGTGGTGATGCACAATGACGGCGTGGTGCAGGGTCTTTCCGAAGTTCCCTTCATGCAGGATGTCGAGCACTGGGGCGTCTTGACCATCGGCACCGGCCTCGGCAATGCGCGCTTCACCAACCGGCGCAAGGACAATGGCAAGGACGAGAAGAAGGCCAAGAAGGGCCGGGATTAGTAGCTTTCCGCGGGTAGTAAGGTTGACTGGTTAGGTTAAAACCGGGTTCGCGTTGCCGTTTCGCGCCGCCTTGCTACCGTCATTTCGTCGCTCCGGCTGACCGGCGAAGCCGCACTTCCCGGCCAGGATTTCAAAGCAGCGGCACGGGACCGCCAGTTTTTTGTCGCGTCTGGCGGTCCCACCTCTTTTCCAACAGCCGCCCGGCCCGCTTTTGGCGAATTTCTCCGCCGCGCGCCTTGTCTGCCCCGGCTTCCTCGCCTAGAACACGGCCCGACCGCAGGGCCGAATCCGGCCCGCCTTGGCGCCTGGAGAGGTGGCAGAGTGGTTGAATGCACCGCACTCGAAATGCGGCATAGGTGCAAGCCTATCGGGGGTTCGAATCCCTCCCTCTCCGCCAGCGCGATTCTTGTCCACGCAAGTTGTCCAAGCAGCCAGTAAACGCCCGGAGCGGCAATGAAGATTGGACCGCAGCCGGACAAATGGCTCCGAAAGAAAGCCAAGCAAGGCATGCGCGGCTATCCCGTCGGCACGATCGCCTTCTATGGTCCTGACAACCAGCGCGCTTCGAAAGTTGCCGTTTCTGTCATCCCGCAGGAAGGAGCCGAGCCCAAACTGCACCGGTGGTTTTCGGAAACCGGCGATGTGCGGACGGACAAGACTATTCTCGCCGAGATCGCTGCGTATTTGCGCCAGCATTCGGCGCGGTCTGTAGCGATGGCGGATGGAATCATGGGTTGTCCTCACGAAGAAGGGATCGATTATCCGATGGGCGAGTCTTGTCCCCGATGCCCGTACTGGAAGGGACGAGATCGGTGGACCGGGGAGTTGGATCAGGGTTGATGGTTGCAGGCACTATCTCCGCCTGCACGTGCAACGACTCGATAGCGAGCGTTTCATCCGAAGAGACTAACTCACCGCCTCACAAACCAACTCGCCGCTACCCTGTTCGGTGATCTCCTGGATCTTGCCGTCGACGATGTGGATGCGGCGGTCGGCGCGGGCGGCGAGCGCTGGGTCGTGGGTTACCACGACCACAGTCTGGCCCTGGTCGGCGATGTCGCGAAGGATCGAAAACACCTGTTCCGTCGACGCTGTGTCGAGGGCGCCTGTTGGCTCGTCGGCGACGATGATCTCGGGGCGGTTGGCAAGCGCGCGGGCGATGGCGACGCGCTGGCGCTGTCCGCCGGAGAGCTGGTTGGGACGTTTGTTGGCGTGTTCGCCAAGCCCAAGCGAACCGAGCAGCGTAAGGCCGCGCTCGCGCATCTCGCCTTCGGTCATCCTGCCGGCTGCGCGCATCGGCAGCAGCACATTGTCGAGCGAGGTGAACTCCGGCAGCAGGAAATGAAACTGGAATACAAATCCGCATTTGGTCAGGCGAACGTCGGCGCGCTCCGTCTCCGACAATTTCGAGGTCGGCTGGCCGCAGATCATGATCTCGCCTTCGCTGGGAGCATCGAGCAGGCCCAGAAGATAGAGCAGTGACGATTTGCCCGATCCCGATGGCCCGGTGATGGCGACGAATTCGCCCTTGTTCACCGCCAGATCAATGCCGTTGACGAGCGTGTGCGAAACGACGCCTTCGATGCGGCGAACCAGCTCGACTGCTTGCAAAGCGACTTCGGTCATGATGCTCCCCGGATGATGTCGACTGGATGCACGCGCGTTGCCTTGCGTGCCGGGAAATAGGCCGCACCTGCGCAGCAGAGCAGCGATATGCCGCCGGCGATCACATAGTGCATCGCAGAGTAATAGATCTGCAGCGGAACGGTCGTGCCGGTCAGCGGATTGAAGATCGTGATCTTCGACCAGCCGTAGCAGAGCAGGTAACCGAGGATCCACCCGAACAGGATGCCGACCACGCCGATAATGATGGATTCGATGATGAAGATCCGCCGCACCGCATACTCGCGCATGCCCAGCGATTTCATGATCGCGATGTCCTGACGCTTCTCGTGCGTGATCGTCGAAATGATGTTGTAGGTGGCAAAGGACGATGTCAGCAGCATCGCGCCCATCACCGTGAGCACGATGAAATCGCGCACGGTAAAGGTCGACAGCAGGTCGGCATTGGCTTCCTGCCAGGACACCGACCTATAACCGGTCTGCGCTTCGACCTGCGCCGCGACCTTTTGCGCCGACATCGGATCGTTCAGCCGCAGCCGTAACTGGTTGACGACCCCGCTTTGCCCCATCATGAGCTGCGCCGTCCCGGCCAGCGAATAGATCTGGCTCTCATCGACGCGCTTCAAGCCGGAGCGAAACAGTCCGGCCACCGTCGAATTCAGTCGGGTGCCTTGGCCGCCGACCAAGAGGACGGTGTTGCCGGTTTTCACGCCGAGTTTTTCGGCGAGTGCTTCGCCGACGATGATACCGTTCGGCGCGCGTGAAAGATCGTCGAGCTTTCCCTCACGCATTTGCGAAGCGAGTTTCGAGACCTGAACCTCACGGCGGGGGTCGATGCCGGTCAATGTGATGCCGATGCGTGCGCCGCCGTGATCGATGATCGCACTGGTTGCCACCGAGGGAGTCACGTCGCCGGGTATCCAGGAGCGCAGCGAGCTCATCACCGATTCCGGATATTTGATGCCGGGACGCTTGCCGACATTGGCGATGTCGGCCATTTGGACTGCCGCATATTCCTGCTCGGCGGGTTGCGTTGGCACGGAGCGCCTTTCATCATCGACCGTGATGTGCGGCATGGTGTCGACGAGCTGCCGCAGGAAATCGATCTGCGAGCCCTGCATCAGGCCGGCCATCATGATGGTGAAGCCGACGCCCATGGCGACGCCGGCCATACCCACCAGAGTCTGGCGCACCCGGGCGCTGACATGGGTCCATGCGATGTTGAACAGAAGCTTCACGGCACTTACCGGCTGTTGCTGATGAGGTTGCGACGCGCATCATTGACGACGGAATCGATGTGGGCGGTCATGGCTGCCGAAATCACCGCATCATCGGGATCCGAAGGAGCTGTGGTGGCTGAGGCTACCGCGATAGATTCGGGTGTAGCGGCTGGCTGATCGGTCGGTTCACTCGTGGCCGCGGGCTCCACAGCTTTGGCTGGGTTGCTGTCGATGCGAATCCTGGCGCCGTCGGCGAGGTCGGTGCGGGCGGGCGAAAGCACAGGCGTGCCCTTGGATATGTCGCCGAGGATCTCGATGTTGCGGTTGCCGCGGACGCCGACCGTCACCGGCACACGTTTGATGCGGCCGTCATCGACCATCTGAACCGAACCGGCTGCGACGGCCTCTGCCGGCACGACGATGGCCGCCTGCTTTTCGCGGAAGATGATATTGACCTCGGCCGACATGCCAATTCGCAGCGGGGTATCCTGCGGCAGCCGCAGATAGACGCGGAAGGTCTTGCGGGTCGGGTCGCCCTTCGGCGTGATCTGGGAGACCGTGGCGCGCAGGGCCCTTCCGGGAAAAGCCTCGCTTCGCAGAAAGGCCTTCTGGCCGGTCGCGATGCGATTGATCTCCTCCTCATTGATTTCGGCAACGACCTGCATCGGCGCAGGCGGTCCAACCCAGAACAAGACATCGGTGGGGCCGGCGATCTCGCCGACCTCGCCGTCGCGCCGCAGCACCATGCCGTCGAGCGGAGCTCTGAGCAGCAGCGAATCGAGCCGTACCTTCTGGGCGGCGATCCGCGATTTTGTTTCCTCGAGCTTGGTCCAGCGCTGCTCGTATTCGGTGCGCGCGGCGTCGCTCTTGTCGCGATCCTTCTCGGCGCGCGCCAGATCGCGTTCGAGCTGGCCGCGATTGATCTCCATCTGGTCCAGCGCGCTGCGTTCCTCGGCATCGTCCTGGCGGCCGAGGACCTGGCCGGCCTTCACCACCTGTCCCTCGCATCGGCAAAGCTCGACCAGCCGGCGGCGCTGCAGCGGCACCACTTTGGCCCAGCGCTCGGGCTCGACGGTGCCGGTTCCGTAAACCGCTTCGGAAACCGGCGCGAGGCCGGCAATGCTGGTGGTTACCAACGGTGCACGAAGCAAATGGGGATAGGCGTAATAGCCGGCCCCTGCGGTGGCGACGGCCAGAATGCCGGTTGCGATCAGATGCTGCAATTTCATGGCGCGTCCCCTGACTTAGAAGCCAAACCGCTTGCGCAGGCCCGATGGAACCTGGTCGAGCAGGTCACGAACATCTTCCTTCCTTGCACTCTTCATTGGCCCTGCCGACGTGGCCTTGGGAGATGCCTGCAATACCGTGGTGTTGGGCGCCGGCTGCGGAGTAGCAGGCGACGGCGTGGCGGTGGGCGCCGGCTGCACGGCGGCGGGTGCGGGTGGGGGCGCGGCCGGCGCGGGTTGGTCGGGGCTGTCTAGTGCTCGTTCGATTTTCGAAGCCTTGTCGGAAGCCTTCACGGAGTCCTTTGGCGCGCCGGCAACCCGAACGGCGCGCCATTCTCTTGCGGCCACCACAGCACGGCCGATCTCATCGCTATTCATCTTCTTCATGAGCAGCGACATCAGTTGCCGCGCACCGTTGCGATCCTCGTCGAGCTTGCTCGCGGAAGCGACGATGTGAGCCCAGGTGTAGGCCTTCACATTATCCTTCGCTACGCCGCGCCCGCTCGCGTAGAGGCCGGCAACGATCAGCATGGCGTGGGCATGCCCCTGATCGGCCGCGCGCGAGAACCAGCGAAACGCCTCCTGGTCGCTGCGCGGACGACCGACGCCTGACGAATAGAGCGCTGCGAGATAGAACTGGGCCTCATCATCGCCCGCTTGCGCCGCCTGCTCGTAGCGAGTGGCCATGTCCCGATCGGACGCGGCGTCGGCAAGAGCGGCGCGGGGGGCCGTCAGTACAGCGAGGCAGCAAGCCATAACGACGACGGCTCGCTTCATGGGCCTCGAAATCGCGTCACGAACGCCCGGCTGCCATGAGCGGATTAAGACTGGATCGATCGATGGGAAACTCAGAATGCGCCACATTGCGTACACGCCTTCAGCTTGTGTCTTTCGCCCCAGAAGCGTTCCAAGCCGCGCTTGGCCACAGCACCTCTCGCGAACAAAAGCCTAGCTCACTCGCGCGCTGACAAATGTGCGACCCATCACATATCCAGCTCGCTGCTGCTGGAACCGGCGTGGCCTGTCGTGAATGCATCTGGTGCGACTGCGACCAAGATGGTCGACTTCAGGACGCAGTATTGGCAGGATTGCTCCTGGAGCTGCCAGCATGCCCATCGGCGAACTCTTCATTTTCGGCTTCTTCGGCAAGATCGTTCCCAATTGGCTGAAGGAATTTGCGGCCCGCTACGGTCTCGGCGGGGTGATCCTGTTCGATTATTCCTGCCGGACGCGAGAATACGACAACAACATTGAATCGCCTGAACAGGTGCAACGCCTCTGCGCGGAGATATCCGCGCTGCCGTCGGGGCCGATGGTGTTCATCGACCAGGAAGGTGGATTGGTGCGGCGGCTGAAGGAAAGCCGCGGGTTTGCACCGCTTCCCAGTGCGAGGGAATTCAATCTCCTGGCACCGGATCAAAAGCGCGCGATCCTCACCGCGAGCTTTGCCGAGATGCGGCGGCTCGGCATCCACTATGATTTCGCGCCGGTCATCGATGTCGACTACAATCCCGACAACCCCAATATCGGTAGGATCGAGCGTTCCTATTCCGCCGACATCGCCGAGGTGGAAGCCAATGCGTTGCTGGCAAGCGAGGTGGCGCGGGCGCAGCGCATCGGCTTGTGCCTGAAGCATTTCCCTGGCATCGGCGGCGCGGTGGTGGATTCGCATCAGGAATTCATGGATATCTCCAAAACCCTTCGCGGTGAGCAGGAAGAGCTGTTCTATTCGCTTGCGCCAACAATGTTCGGCGATGCCGTGCTGGTCAGCCACGCCATCGTCAAACAATGGGACGACCATTGCCCGATGACGCTGTCGGCGGCGGGACTTGGCCGCTTGCGCAAGCGTCTTCCGGATACGCTCTTGATCACCGACGACATGCAGATGCAGGGATTGCAGAAGGCGTTGGGCACGCGGGAAGCCAGCCTGCAATCGCTCAAAGCCGGCATGGACATGCTCTGCATCGGCAACAATTTGTTCGATCAGGAACAGGAGATGGCCGGGATTGCCAAATACATCGCAGACAGCCTGCGCGAGGGAACCTTGTCCGGTTCGGCGATCGAGAGATCGATCGCGCGTGTCGGCAAGCGAAAGGCGCTCCTGACGGCCTGACGCGGTGGGCCCCGAAATCCGAAGCACATCGGGCGGACAATGTGTTTGCGTTGGCAGACCGTTGAGACTACAAGCGCTTTTCAACAGAAAGACCGACGATGGCCCATAATTTCGCGATCAACGACGACGTCCATCACCAGCAGCAGGGGCCGCAGGGCCGCGCCGTGGCGAAGGAACGAAGCGTCTACACCATCGTTTCCTGCCTGCCGATCGAAGCCGACGGCCGCCCGCGCTACCGCATCCGGAGCAAATCCGAGAATGTCGAGCGCGTCGTGACCGAGGAGCAGATCTCCAGGCTCGGCTGACCTCAAGCCTACTGCGCCTTCTCGTGCGCTGCGATGCCGATCGCCTTGTAATCGTAGGTCGGATAGAACTCGGTGCGGTAACTGCCCCAGGCCGTGTTCTCGAGGATGCGGTTGACCTCGCGCAATCGCGACGCCGGCAGCCGCAGCGTGACCACCTGTCCGATGCCCATCATGACATACCAGCTCACGACTTCGACGCCGTCAGGCGGGAAAGCCTTGTAATATCCCTGCCGCTGAAGCTGCGCGTTGAGTTCGCTCAGGGGCCGCGACTGGTCATGTTTGAGGAATACGGTGAGCATCACCGCGTTGTCGGCCGTCGGCGGGGCGTTCTCCGCCGCTGCCGGTGCGCTTTGCGCCGCCACGCCCGAGCTGAACGTCAGGACGCCGGCCAGCACGGCCATCGCCATCCATAATCCCTTTGCCTGCGACATCGCGGTCTCCTTTTTGGATTCGTTGCGGGATGATTTTGGGCCTCGATCATTGCGGGGCTGCCGGCGCATGTAATCAGGGCGATGCCGCGAGCAAGCCGTCGCGCGGAACGGGCGTCGAGGGGAAGGGAGACGCCGGCTTGGGGCGCCGACGGGAAATCACACCGAGGAGCGGCTGAGATCCATTAACAAAGCAAATGCTCTCACCGTTAAAATACGGGACCAGCGGCCAGCGGCACCTATGTTCGGATCACGCATTCTGGCCGAAAACATCCGATCTCGAGTGAGTTTGGCCCAATTTGGTCCGGCGGCGAGACGCGCCGGGGAATTTCTCCGTATTCTTACTGGTTAAGAAATTAACCATGATAGAGGGTGGAACCGATAAAATAGTTATATGTCGGGACAAGACCATCGCGCCGCTGATTCGCACTTCACGAAGTGGATGGAAAACATCACACCTCTCGAAGAGAATCCTGAGATCGTCCAGCTATCCGCCGCGCGCTCGCGTGCCGCGGAAGAGGCGGGAGCGGCGATCGCCCGGCAGTTGAACGGTCCGCTGACAGCGCTGCTGCTCTACATGAATGAGATCAAGCAGCACAGCCACCAGCTTTCGCAAGGATCCGGCAACCGGCTCTATCTGCAACAGGTGGTGGAGAACGCGCTTCAGCAAACCGAACGCGTCTGCGCGCTGGTGAAGCAGATGTCAGACAATCATCCGACGTCCGACGCCGTTCGCAAGCAGGCGAGCGAGGGCCAGGTCGGCCGACCCGCGGATGGCGCCCGCAGGCCGGGCCTGATGTTGGCCCCGGGGTCAGGCCAGAAGCCTCTGACCAGGCGCGAGCGCGAGGTGCTGAGCCTGATCAGCGAAGGTTGCTCCAACAAGCAAGGCGCCTTGCGGATGAATATCAGTCCAAGGACATTCGAGAGCCATCGCGCCGAGGCCATGCGCAAGCTTGGCGCCCGCAACACCGCGGATCTGGTTCGCAAGGCGCTGCTGCAGCCCGCCTGATTCTTCCCGAGGCGATGCCTGCGATGCGCGGCTGAGCGGCGCGGTTTGCGCTGCCGGAATCGGGGCGCTTGCGCGCCCGGCTCACGCGACCCGTCGCCGCGTTCAGGCGGAAAGGAAAGGCTTGGATGTCCGGACGGCCGAGCTTGCAGGTCGACGGCCAGTGGCGCCTAAGTTGTGGTAGCGGGCTCAAGCTCGACATGGCCAAGCAGGCATGAACGCAGGGTTTCGATCTCCGGACAGTCCGCGGTGCCGAGCGGGCCGATCAGAAAACCACCCTCTATAGGTTCGCACCTATAGCCAGGATACCGCCGCAACCTTTCCGCGATCACTACATCGACCTTGCCCTCGAGCAGTTCGTCCAGGCCCGCCGGCTGGCTGAGGCGAATGGCTACCTGGGGCTCGGCCTGGCGGAACTGCGCCAGGCGCGTCCGCAATCCATCAAGGTCGAAACCCGCATGTACCCCGATATGCAGCAGACTTGTGACGCCCTCAGGCCTGAGTTCGGCAGTGGCGTCGGCGAGGCAACGAAACGCCTGACGTACCCGCGTCAGATAGGTTTCCCCGGCAGAAGTCAGGATCACCTGCCGCGTTCGCCGCTCGAATAGTTGCACACCTAGCCGTTCCTCCAGCAGCCGGACCTGCTGGCTGACGGCACCGGCAGTGACGTGCAGCTCATGGGCGGCCTGCTTGAAGCTGAGATGGCGGGCGGCGGCCTCAAAGGCGCGCAGGGCATTGAGTGGCGGCAGCAGATACGTCATGGCCGAGTCCGAGCTATGCGACGGGGCGCAGGGTGCATGAGTTTCGCTGGTTCTACAAAGGAGAAATCCTGCTTTGTCGCGGGTGAAGGCGGGCCGTACCTATGGCCGACTTAGACGCAAGCCCCGAGGAAACCTGCCATCGTGCCGCCTGAACTGCCGTCGATCGAGACTTCATATTCCTGGACTCGCCTCGTCGTCTCCATCACCCTCAGCACACTTGGTTGCGTGGGCATGTGGTCTCTCGTCGTGGCGCTGCCGGCAGTGCAAGCCGATTTCAACGCGCCTCGCGCCGACGCGACGCTGCCCTATGCACTCACTACCATCGGCTTCATGATCGGCGGCATCATTGTCGGCCGATGGGCAGATCGATTCGGCATCTTGCCGCCACTCGCCGGGGGCACGATCCTGATGAGTCTCGGCTACGTCCTCACTGCATCCGCCCCGAGCCTGCTCGTCTTCGCGGTTGTCTCCGGCGTCACGATCGGCCTCGGCGGCGCAGCGAGCTTCGCGCCCTTGGTGGCCGACGCCTCGCTTTGGTTCGATAGGCACCGCGGCCTTGCCATTTCCCTGGCTACCGTCGGCAGCTCGCTTGCCGGCGTGGTCTGGCCACCAATCATTCAACACTTCATCGCTGCGGTCGGCTGGCGGCAGACCCATATCGGCATCGGCCTATTCTGCCTGGCGACGATGCTGCCGCTCTCGCTGGTTCTGCTGCGGCGGCCTGTATTCCACAAGGCTACGCTCGAAGCGGCGAGCACCGGCAGTACCTACCAAGCCATAGGCTTGGCTCCGAGCGTTACCCAAGGTTTGCTGGGCTTCGCCGGCCTGTGCTGCTGCGTCGCCATGTCGATGCCGCAGGTCCACTTGGTCGCCTACTGCGGCGATCTGGGATACGGCACTGCGCGCGGCGCCGAGATGCTCGCGGTCATGCTCGGCTTTGGTGTGGCGAGCCGTCTGATCTTCGGCTGGGTGTTGAACTTTATCGGCGGGCTGCCGACCTTGCTGCTGGGCTCGGCGATGCAGGCCATCGCGCTCGCGCTTTATCTGCCGTTCAACGGGCTGGTCTCGCTCTACGTCATTTCCGCCATTTTCGGCTTGGCGCAGGGTGGCATCGTCCCGAGTTATGCGGTGATCATTCGCGAGCTGTTCCCGGCGCAGGAGGCGGGTCTTCGCGTCAGTCTCGCCATCTCGGTCACTCTCGCTGGCATGGCGCTAGGCGGCTGGCTGGCCGGTGCGATCTACGACTGGACCGGTTCCTATGCAGCGGCGCTGGTCAATGGCATCGCCTGGAACATCATGAACATGGCGATCGCAGTCTGGCTGCTACACCGGCGCACTCTGCCGAGGCGGTCGGCGGCAAGTCGACAACAGATATTGTCAGCTTGACGCGGCGGCTTCCAAAAAAAGAGCGTTCGGCAATTCGCTAGCTTACGCCGTCACAGGGCACCTGCCTCCGCACGATTAGTAAGCCAGACGGGTAACTATTATTGACAGCCTCTCGGCGCGCATGTATAGTTAGCCGTATGGATAACTTATCATCGAGTCTCGACCTTGTGTTCGGCGCCCTTGCGGACCCAACCAGAAGAGCGCTCCTTGAGCGTCTGGGCGAGGGCGAGGCCTCGATCGGGGAGCTCGCCGAACCATTCGACATGGCGCTGCCGAGCCTTATGAAGCACGTCCGGGTGCTTGAGGCCGTCGGTCTCGTGGAATCTCAGAAGAGTGGGCGCGTTCGCACCTGCCGGTTGAAGCCGGCCGCCATGACCGATGCTGAACGTTGGCTGGCCGGGCAGCGTGCGGTTTGGGAAGCGCGCCTGGATCGGCTCGAGGCCTATGTGAAGACAATTGAGAAGAAGCCCCGGAAGCGAAGGTTGAAACGATTGAGTTCCGCAAGCGGCGGGCGCCCCTCGCTGCGGCCACGATCTCCGGGAGTTCGAAAGCGTCATTGACGCTCCTGTCACATGCCCACCCTCAAAGGATTTGATCATGACCTCGCCCAGCAACGCCGCGCTCTCGCAATGGGCGCTCGATCGCGAAATCGTTCTCTCGCGGGTAATAGATGCGCGGCGCGACGTTGTGTTTTCTGCCTGGACCGACCCGAAACATCTGCCGAACTGGTTCGGGCCAACCGGTTTTAAAATCGAGACCAAGGAGATCGACATATGCGTCGGCGGTCTGTGGCGCTTCGACATGATCGCACCTGATGGCCAGCGTTTCACCAACCGGATGATATTCCGTCGTATCGAACGACCGACTCTGATCGAGTTCGATCACGGAACGGACAGCGATGACGATCCGGGGCGGTTCCGGACAACCATCACTTTCGACGAACAGAGCGATAGCAAGACCGTGATTACGTTGCGTCAGTTGCATCCAACCAAGGCGCAGCGCGACGCGGGCATCGGCTTCGGTGCAGTCGAATATGGTTACCAGACGCTTGAAAAGCTCGCGCGCCATGTCGATGCCCTGAAGGGCTGAAGCAGAGGAGAGACGAGACGCAATGCGACGTTTGGTGGTTTGGAACGTGATGACGCTCGACGGTTATTTCGAGGGTAAGAGCCCGTGGGACCTCGGCTTCCTTGAGACGATCTGGGGAGACGAGTTGGAGGCGTTCTCGCTCGAGCAGGGCAGGGAGATCGGCACGCTGCTTTTCGGACGGCGGACCTATGAGGGCATGGCCAGCCACTGGGCCACAGCGACTGGGGCGGTGGCCGACATGATGAACTCGGTCGAAAAGGCGGTAGCGACCCGCACGCTAGACAAGGCGACGTGGAACAACACGCGGCTCCTGAAGGGCGATGCGATCGAGGCGGTCAGGAGTCTCAAGGCGGAGGACGGCAAGGACATCTACGTGTTCGGCAGCGCGGATCTGCTCGCCTCGCTCCTTTCCGCCGGACTCGTCGACGGATACCGCGTTTGCGTCGCCCCGGTGGTGCTGGGCGGGGGCAATCCCCTCTTCAAGCCGCAGGCCCAGCAGGTCAAGATGCGCCTCGAAAGCGCACGCCCGCTCAAGATCGGCGGGGTGGTCCTGACTTATGCAGTGAGCGGCGAAGCGTAGCAGGCGAAGTTCGTCGCAATCATCGAGCGGCCCGCGGCCGGCCATGTGCGTTGGGAACCGCCACTTTCCATTTTCCCTGGCGATCGCGCGCGAGGCTGACGCTGTCGATGCGGATGTGATCGCCCAGAAAGCCGATGAACGCGCGCACACGGGCAGGCAGGGGACCGCCCTGGCCTAGATAGACGGCATGAATATCCTCGCAGTCACCTGGGTTGAAATCCTCCAGAACAGGCACGAGACGGCCCGCCTCGATATCGGGACCGATATGAAACAGGGCAAGGCGCGCAAGTCCCGCGCCGCCGAGAGCGAGAAGCCGCGCGGCCTCGCCATCGCTTGCCCGCGCGACAGGCGGAGGTGACAATGACTCAATGCCTTTGCCCTTACGAAACGGCCAGCCCTCGACGATGCGCGAGAAGGTCCAGCCGATGCCTCTATGGCGCGCAAGATCGCCGGGACTGCGAGGAGCTGCGTGCCGCGCAAGGTAGTCCGGCGATGCCACAACGGCCATTCGGCTCGTACCGAGCTTGCGCGCCACGAGGCTCGATTCCCGAAGCGGGCCCACGCGTATGGCGATGTCGGCGCGCTCTTCCAACAGGTCGATGACCGTGTCCGAGAGCATGATGTCGAGTGTGACCTCTGGGTTCTGCGCAAGGAAGCGAGGCACTAGCGGCATCACGTGACGCATCCCGAACGGGACGTTGCTATTGACCCGGAGATGGCCGCGGGGACAGGCGCCGGCCGATGCCTCGCGCTCGGCCTCGTCCATATCGGCCAGAATGCGCATGGCCCGGTCGTAGAAAGCTTGCCCCTCGGGCGTGAGCTGTAGCTTGCGCGTTGAGCGGTTGATGAGGCGTGTGCTGAGCCGCGCTTCGAGCCGCGACACAAGCTTGCTGACGCCCGAAGGCGTCAGCTTGAAGTCGTGTGCCGCCGCAGTGAATCCGTTGAGGTCGACGACCCGCACGAACACTTCCATCTCGGCGGCACGGTTGGTTTCGAGGCGAGGCATGATGAATTCATCTCATAAATGAATGGAATTGTCGCCCTCTAGTTCCAGATGACGCGACGCACCATTATTGCCCGGTCATTGCTGATCGGGAGCCAAAACCATGCCTGTTGCCGTCCTCGCCCTTACCGCTGGCGCCTTCGGCATCGGCACGACCGAGTTCATCATTATGGGTCTGCTGCTACAGGTCGCGGCCGACATGCAGGTCTCCGTCTCGACCGCCGGCCTGTTGATTTCCGGCTATGCGCTCGGGGTTTTCGCCGGCGCACCGATCCTGACGCTCGCCACGCGCCGAATGCCGAGAAAGGCAGTGCTGCTGGCGTTGATGGCGATCTTCACGCTCGGAAATGCCGCCTGCGCAGTCGCGCCCAGCTATGCCGCGCTGATGGCGGCGCGCGTTCTGACCTCGCTCGCGCACGGCACCTTCTTCGGCGTCGGATCGGTTGTGGGGACAGGGCTTGTCGCAAAAGACAAGCGGGCCTCGGCGATCGCGATGATGTTTACGGGCCTGACGGCCGCCACGCTGCTTGGTGTGCCTTTCGGTGCCTGGTTCGGCCTGTTGTTCGGCTGGCGGTCTGCGTTCTGGGCCGTGGCGGCGGTCGGCGTCGTCGCGTTCATCGTGCTTGCCCTGCTGGTGCCGAACCATGTGGGCCGCAACGACGAGAACACTTCGCTGCGCGAAGAGCTGACGGTGCTCGCCCGGCCGCAGGTGCAGCTCGGGTTGGCGACGACCGTCCTTGGCTTCGCCGGTCTTTTCACCGTCTTCACCTATATTCAGCCGATCCTCACCAAGATCACCGGGTTTTCGGAAGCCGCTGTCTCGCCGATCCTCCTCGTATTCGGCGTCGGGCTGTCGATCGGCAACATCGCCGGGGGACGGCTTGCAGATCGTGGCTTGCCGCGTGCTCTGCTCGGAACGCTTGCCGGTCTCGTCATCGTCCTCGTCGTGCTTGCGCTCGCGCTCTCTGCCAAGGCGTCGGCCGTGCTGCTGGTCGGCCTGCTCGGTGCGGCGGCTTTCGCGACCGTCGCGCCGCTCCAGATTCGCGTGATCGAGAAGGCAGGAGCGGCCGGGCAGAACCTTGCTTCCAGCCTGAACATCGCCGCCTTCAACCTTGGCAACGCGCTCGGCGCCTGGGCTGGCGGCGTGACCATCGATCGCGGTCTTGGCCTCGCCGCCTTGCCGGTGGTCGCAGCGGTTATCACGGCCGTCGGTCTCGCGCTGGCGTTCTGGAGCCTGCGGCTCGACCGGAGGTCCGCAACGCCGATCACGTGTCCCGCAGAATAGGAGTGTGGATCATGGAATATCGTAATCTCGGTGCCTCGGGCTTGAAGGTGCCGGTCCTGAGCTTCGGTGCGGGCACCTTCGGTGGCCAAGGCCCGCTCTTCTCCGCCTGGGGCCGCTCGGATGCCGAGGAAGCACGGCGGCTGATCGACATTTGTCTCGACGCCGGCGTTACGCTGTTCGACACTGCCGATGTCTATTCGAACGGCGCGTCCGAAGAGATATTGGGTGCAGCGATCAAAGGTCGCCGCGACAAATTACTGATCTCGACAAAGACAAGCCTGCCGATGGGTGATGGTCCGTTTGACGCAGGCTCATCTCGTCACCGCCTGCTCGGCGCCGTCGATGCGTCCCTGAGAAGGCTGGGCACGGACTACATCGACCTGCTGCAGCTCCACGCATTTGATGCGGGCACGCCCATTGCAGAAGTGCTCCACACGCTCGATGTGTTGGTGCGTGCCGGCAAGGTGCGCTATGTCGGTGTCTCCAATTTCTCCGGCTGGCAGGTGATGAAATCGCTCGACTTAGCTGAACGTAACGGGTGGCCGCGCTATGTGGCGCATCAGGTCTACTATTCCCTTGTTGGACGCGACTACGAATGGGAGCTGATGCCGCTCGGGCTCGACCAAGGCGTTGGTGCTCTGGTGTGGAGCCCGCTCGGTTGGGGCCGGCTCACCGGTAAGCTCCGGCGTGGTCAGCCACTGCCGAAGGACAGCCGCCTTCACGAGACAGCGCAATGGGGTCCGCCGGTCGAGCACGAACGGCTCTATCGCGTGATTGATGTCTTGGACGAAGTCGCGGAGGAAACAGGGAAGAGTGTCCCGCAGATTGCACTAGCCTGGCTCCTGACTCGGCCGACCGTTTGCTCGGTGATCGTCGGCGCCCGGAACGAGACGCAGCTCCGCGACAATCTCGGTGCAGTTGGTTGGTCGCTGAGCGGGGAGCAGATACGGCGGCTGGACGCGGCCAGCGACGTCATGCCGGCCTATCCCTATTATCCGTACCGGACTCAGGCCGGATTCGCTCGTCTCAATCCCAAGCCCGTATGATCCTGCGCGATCGGGGCTGCCGTTCAGCAGAAGTCTTCCATCAAGGAGCGACTGCGCGCCGCGGGCCGCGACGAGCGCGTCGGCTTGGGCTCTTCCGGGATGATCGTGATGGTCCACGCCGCCGGAGCGCTCGACTTGCTTTCCACGATCGATCGAACGTGGCCGGTGACCGCCGATCCGACCGAATGCACGGTTGCAGTCCTGCCATTGAACTGGGCGATACGGAGACGCCGCACTTCTTTCTGATCGCTCGTTTCAAACGTGAACATGAGGGCACTCCCTTGGTCCACGCAACTATCCTCAGTCAACGTTATCCGGAGATGAAAATCTCAAACCGTAGTAGTACGTAGTACGGCTAACTGCGCGTCTGCGGCGCGCAGCGCACTTTCCGGGATGATGTCAGCCGGCTGCGTCGGGAAACACCGCTTCCATCTTGGTCTTCAGCGTTGCGGCGTTGAACGGCTTGACGATGTAATTGTTGACGCCGGCCTTCTTCGCGGCGATCACGTTTTCGGTCTTGGATTCGGCGGTGATCATGATGAAGGGCGTCTTGGAGAATTCCGGGCTGGCGCGGACTTCCCTGAGCAGGTCATAGCCGGTCATCGGCTCCATGTTCCAGTCGGAGATCACGAGGCCGTATCGCTTGGTCTGCATCTTGGCGAGCGCAGCCGATCCATCGCTGGCCTCGTCGACATTCTCGAATCCGAGCTGCTTGAGAAGGTTGCGGATGATGCGGATCATGGTGCTGTAGTCATCGACCACCAGGATCGGCATCGACAGATCAAAAGCCATGGTCGTACTCCGCGCAAACAATATGCCGCCGAACCTAGGTGAATGCGCGTTGCACGCGAAACAGTCTCGAACCCGCACCGGTCAGCACCGTGACAACTATCAGGGCTCGTTGAACAGCGCGTTAATCCCCTGCGGGACCGAAAGCCGCAAAAGCCGCGATTGGCCGTAGTAATACGGTGAGGTGGTTCTGCTGCGTCATAACTCCTCAACCCCTCATCCTGAGGAGCCCGCGAGAAGCGGGCGTCTCGAAGGATGCAGGCCACAGGCGGGGCCTCATGGTTCGAGACGCGCGGAGCCTGTCATCGGGCCGCGCTACGCGCGGACCCGTTGGCGCTCCTCACCATGAGGGTTTATGACGCCGTAAGGGGAAGGACCGTCGCAATCTTCGCGCGCAACGGCGATGCGATGCGTATCTCAGATCGGGCTGCGGCCGTGGTCGATCGCAAGAAGCGATTACGCAGCCTCGCTGTGGATGCGCGGATGCAGCAGCCTCGTGTACTGCGCCTTGACCGTCGCGTAGCATTCGCAGGACGTCTTGATCAGGCCGTCCGCGTTGGTGATTTCGATATGCCCCCGGCTGTAGTGGATGAAGTCCGCCTGCTGCAGCGTATGGGCCACCAGCGAAACGCTGTTGCGGCGTGCGCCTATCATCTGGGCCATCGCCTCCTGGGTCAGGATCAGCTTGTCGCTGCCGGAGAGGTCGCGTGTGTGCAACAGGCATCGCGCCAGCCGGGATTCCACCGTATGCGAGGCGTTGCAGCCGGCGGTCTGCTGGATCTGCGCATAGACGGCGAGGCCATGCCGCGTCAGTGCGGTACGCAACGTCGCACTCTGGTCGGCGGCAGCACGAAGCTGGTCGAGATCGATCGTCGAGGCCGCGCCCGGCACCAGCACCACGGCGGTGTTCAACGCCACGGCGTCGCCGAGGGCAGCGAATGCACCGAAGATGCTGTCGCGGCCGATCATCGCGATCTGGACGTGCTCGCCGCGCGCGAGCTTCACGACCAGCGAGATGACGCCCTTGTGCGGAAGATACGCACGCTTGAGCGTTTCGTCGACTTCGACCAGCACCATTTCCTGGCTGAGATCGGTGGCGCGCAGATGCGGGCGGATCAATTCGAAATCGTCCGCGGTCAGCGAGGACAAAAATCCATTCGGAGAACGAGGGGCTGAATCCAAAGCAGTCTCCTGCCTTACGGCCAAGCCGGTCTCTGGCGTCTGCTGTCTACAGTCCGAACTGCAGGATGATCCTTGCACATTATATTGGCAAGAAAAACTGGCGAACGAGGTTGATGGCACCGGCGCATCGCCTCGGCCAGGTGGGCTTTGACCCGCTCCGACGCTTAGCGCTGCAAGCACAGCGATGCGAACGCGCCGCCGGCAACCTTGCGAACATATTCGAAGCAGCGACCGCGCGACTTGCTGTGTGGCAGGCTACCTACAAATTCCCAATCCGAATCAGCCCAGGTTGTGGAACCGCGCTTATACACTGTAGAGGGCAGACAGGGTAGCCTGTTTGCGGCGGACAATGCGGTAGCGCTCTGATTCGCAAGATAAACTGCCGCATGATCAGCCGAGAGGTTCCCTTTGTGGAACTTCATGACCGTGTGGACGGAGCGCGTCCTACGCTGCAAGGGAGGTGGATCATACGTCGCCCCCACTGCGATTGCGACTGAGGAATGATTGGACTGAATTCGCTATCCGCTTCCGGGGAGCTGACATGACACGCGTTCTCATCGTCGATGACGATCCCATGGTCTGCACGGCCATCGAGGTCTATCTCGAACGTCACGGCTTTGAGGTGACCATAGCCGATGGCGGCGAAGCCGGGCTCCGCGCGCTGGAAGACTCCGGCTTCGACCTGATGCTCGTCGACATCTTCATGCCGCACATGCGCGGCTTCGAATCGATCAGGATTTTCCACGAGCGCGCGCCGACGATCCCGCTCGTTGCGATGTCGGGATACGCCTTTGCCAATCTCGACTCGCCGGCGCCGGACTTCCTGCGCATGGCGCTTGAGCTCGGCGCCGCGCGCTGCCTGCGCAAGCCGTTCACGCCGGGCGCGCTCCTGGCGGTCGTCAACGAATGTCTCGCCGAAGCCGGCTCACGTTTCAGCGGCGTCGTCCAGTCGAGCTAGCGGCTGGCGAATACCGCGCCTCTACGTGGCCTTACTGCGTCATAACTGCTCAAACCCCTCATCCTGAGGAGCCCGCGAGAAGCGGGCGTCTCGAAGGACGTAGGCCACAGACGGGGCCACATGGTTCGAGACGCGCTTCGCGCTCCTCACCATGAGGGGCTGATGACGCAGCAAGATTAATGCGAGCCATCGCCGTGAGAGCCGTAGTCAGCTACTCAGGAGTCATTTCTCCCCGCAGTAATCGCCAGAATTTTTGCGAGCCGCGGTCACGGCCACTTAACCGTACTTTTACGGTTTGCTGCTTAGGTCAGCTTTAACCATCGGCACTCCAGTGTCCAATTGCTGCAAATCAGAGCCGTCAAGTTGAGGCATTGTTAAATCTCGCTCTGTATTGCTGGCATGGCCAAAGAAATGGCTTCGAAACCAGAAGGAAATAGACATGTCAGGCATTGTCCTCTCCGCGTCGGTTCGTCAGAACCTCCTCTCCCTCCAGTCGACCGCTGATCTGCTCGCCACCACGCAGAACCGCCTTGCCACCGGCAAGAAGGTCAACACGGCCCTCGACAACCCCACCAACTTCTTCACCGCGCAGTCGCTCGATTCGCGCGCTTCCGACATCAACAATCTCTTGGACGGCATCGGCAACGGCGTGCAGGTGCTGCAGGCCGCCAACACCGGCATCACCTCGCTGCAGAAGCTGGTCGATACCGCCAAGTCGATCGCCAACCAGGCGCTGCAGAGCGCGGTCGGCTATTCGACCAAGTCGAACGTGTCAGCGACGATCACCGGCGCAACCGCCGCTGACCTGCGCGGCACCACGACCTATACGAATGCCCAGGCGACCAGCAATGCCCTGTACTCTGGCGCCGCTGGCGGCACTACCGCCGCTGTAGCCGGCACGACCCTTGGCGCTACGGCGGGAACGGTGGTTGCATCGGTCGCCGTCAACGATAACGCCACGGCTCCGGCGGCTATCACGACTGCCACCAAGCTTTACGGACCGGGCGGCGGCGGCACTGCAGGTCTCACGACTCAGGCTGCGACATCATTCAACGATGGCGACGTCTTCACCGTCAATGGCAAGACGATCACGATCAAGGCGGCTGCTGCTCCGGGCGCCGCCACGCTCTCCGCTGGGCAGAGCAGAGTGGGCAACGTCGTCACCGATGGAAGCGGCAACTCGACCGTCTACCTCGGCGACCCCACCGCAACGAACTCTGCAGCGGATGTCGGCGACCTCCTCAACGCCTTCGATCTCGCGAGCGGTGCGCAGTACGTCGATACGGTGGCGGCCGGCGTGGCTACTTTGGCCGGTACGGGCAGCAGCATCGCCGGCGGTATCGTGACCCTGAGGAGCTCGACCGGTGCCGATCTTTCGGTCACCGGCGAGGCAGACAGCCTCAAGGCGCTTAACCTTACGGCTGCGGTTGGTTCCGGCGACACGACGATCTCCGCCGCCCGCGCGACCGCCGCCGCCAGCCTCGGTAACCTGATCACGGACGGCTCGACCCTGATCGTCAATGGCAAGACCATCACGTTCAAGAATCAGAACGCCGCCGCGGAGGGGGCAGTTCCGACCGGCTGGGGTGTCACCAACACCAACCACATCACCGATGGCAATGGCAATTCCACCATCTTCCTGCAGGGTGGTAAGGTTGAAGACGTTCTCACCGCGATCGATCTGGCGACCGGCACCAAGACCGCGAGCATTGCGGCCGGCGCTGCGACCGTCTCCCTCGCGAGCGGTGCAACGGCTTCGTCGATTGCCGCGAATGGTACCCTTAGGATCAGCACGGGCACGGCGAACGATCTGGCGATCACCGGTACCGGCAATGCGCTGTCTTCCCTCGGCCTGACCGGCGCGACCGGAACGGACACCAGCTTCACCGCGGGTCGCACTGCGGTGCCTGGCAGCCTTTCCGGCAAGACCTTGACCTTCACCTCCTTCAACGGCGGTACGGCGGTCAACGTCACCTTCGGCGACGGCAGCAACGGCACGGTCAAGACCCTCGATCAGCTCAACGCCGCGCTTCTGGCCAACAACCTGAACGCGACGCTGGACTCGACCGGCAAGCTGACGATCTCCGCCACCAACGACTATGCGTCGACCACGATCGGTTCGGCGACGTCAGGCGGCGCGATCGGCGGCACGGTCACCAGCGCGATCAGCTTCACGACCGCGACGGCTCCAGTGGTCGACGTTGCCGCGCAGACGGTTCGCAGCGGTCTGGTCAACCAGTTCAACGGCATCCTGCAGCAGATCACCACCACCGCACAGGACGCGTCGTTCAACGGCGTCAACCTGCTCGGCGGCGATCAGCTCAAGCTGACGTTCAACGAAACCGGCAAGTCGACCCTGAGCATCACCGGCGTCAACTTTGATGCCGCCGGCCTCGGTCTGGCGAACCTGACCAGCGGCACCGACTTCATCGACAACTCCGCGACCAACAGGGTGATCTCCAGCCTGAGCTCCGCTTCGACGCTGCTGCGCTCCCAGGCTTCTGCCTTGGGTTCGAACCTCTCGATCGTGCAGATCCGTCAGGACTTCTCGAAGAACCTGATCAACGTGCTGCAGACCGGCTCGTCGAACCTGACGCTAGCCGACACCAACGAGGAAGCGGCGAACAGCCAGGCGCTGTCGACCCGCCAGTCGATCGCGGTGTCCGCGCTGGCGCTGGCCAACCAGAGCCAGCAGAGCGTGCTGCAGTTGCTCCGCTAATAAGCGCCACATACAAGATCAAAACGGCGGGGATCTCCCCGCCGTTTTTTTGTTGTGAACTCGACTCTCTTTCGCCCGCTGCGGCCGGCGCATCACGACATGTTCACCATATCCGTATTAGCACGGACGGTGAAATTAAGTAGCCGTGAAATCCGAAGGGTTATTTCTGGAGAAGACCAGTATCTGAATTTTTAAAAGGCGTGCTCACATGGATGATCTGTTGCGGGAGTTCCTGACGGAGACCAGCGAGAGCCTGGATACGGTCGACAATCAGTTGGTGCGGTTCGAGCAGGACCCGAGCGACGCGAAGATCCTGGATAACATCTTCCGTCTGGTCCACACCATCAAGGGCACCTGCGGCTTCTTAGGCCTGCCGCGACTGGAAGCACTCGCCCATGCCGGCGAGACCTTGATGGGCAAATTCCGCGACGGGATGCCGGTCAAGGCCGAAGCCGTGACGCTGATCCTGTCGAGCATCGACCGCATCAAGGAAATCCTCGCAGGTCTGGAGGCCACCGAGACCGAGCCCGAGGGCACCGACGAAGACCTGATCGAGAAGTTGCATGCGATGGCCGAAGGCGGTCACCATGCGGCGAAAGCGCCCCCTGAACCCGCGCCCGTCGTGGCCGCACCGCCGGTCGCGCCCGCGATGACCCAGGAAGTTGTCAGGGGCACGCTGGTCGAGCAGGTGCTGGAACGCCCGTTGCGTCCGGGCGAAGTCTCGCTCGACGACCTCGAGCGCGCCTTCCGCGAGACCGCGACCGAAGCTGCGCCGGCACCCGTCGCCAAGGCGGCGCCGGTGCCGGAAGCCAAGGAAGCTGCCAAGGAAACTGCGAAGGAAACAAAGGCAAAGCCGGCCAAGCGCGCCGCCGCCGTCGAGGTCGACGGCGAGGTCGCCGACAAGATCGCCAACCAGTCGATCCGCGTCAACGTCGATACCCTCGAACATCTGATGACGATGGTCTCCGAGCTGGTGTTGACCCGCAACCAGCTCCTGGAAATCTCCCGCCGCAACGAGGACACCGAGTTCAAGGTGCCGCTGCAGCGGCTCTCCAACGTCACCGCCGAGCTGCAGGAAGGCGTCATGAAGACGCGGATGCAGCCGATCGGCAACGCCTGGCAGAAGCTGCCGCGCATCGTGCGCGACCTCT
>NZ_AXAU01000062.1 GCF_000472965.1 Bradyrhizobium murdochi
CCGGCTGGCTCCTGCTCGGCGAGCCCCCGACCGCGCTGCAGGCGGCCGGACTGGTCACGGTGCTGCTCGGCTTCTATCTGGCGCAAAGGCAGCGGTGAGGCGGAAAACCCTTGAGCCTGAACGAGAGGAGGCCTCGCAGCGACAAAGGTTTATCGAGTTGGAGAAAGCATCCCGGCAAGTCCGAAATGGAAATCGCTGCCATCGTGACCGAAACGACAAGGCTTCGGCTCTTTGCCGCCCTCGGGCCGTTTCTTGCTTGGCTCTACTGCATCGCGTTTCTCGCCGCCCGGACTGACGGGCCGATTTTCGAGGATGGGCGGTATTGGCTGCCGTCGTTCATGGTCTGCTACGCGTTCTCGATTCTTCCCATGCTCTTTACGGCGTGGGTGGACCGCCGACTGTCAGACAGATGGTGGCGTTCACTCGCCTGTGGCCTGGCGGGCTTCGGAATCGCTTTCGTCCTGTACTACGGCCTCACGCACGAGGGCCCCTCGGCGGCCGAGCATGCGAAGACCTTCCAGCAGGACTGGTTCTATGTGGACTTGTGTGGGGGTTACCCGCCGTTGTCTGTTCGTGGGTAATGGGACTGACGAACCCTAGGGAAAGCGCAGATGTATTACGATGACAGTGCAGTAAACTAGCACTTCGCCATCGGTGAATTAAATGCACTGTCACCGTAATTGCCGCTTTCACGCCGGGATTGGGTGCAATGCGGACGCTGCGTCTGGCGCTCAGGATGGCCGGGTCTCCTGCGGGCCACGACAGCACGGGTACTCGATCTGCTCGTCGGCACGGGGACGTCCACCCGGAGTTAAATCAAACAAGGTCCACAGGGGCTCGACAGTTCCGAGGTGTCGTGGATCCTGTCCCGGATCGCTTGTTGCGTGGATCAGCTCGCTTGCCCAGTGTAGGCGGACCGTGCCATCAGGCCACCGCTTGAAAACGGTCATGATAGGAACAGGCCGCCCATCCGGACCATCCCCTCCATAGTCTCGCCGGAAGCTATTGTGCGCGGCCGACAACAGTCGGATGTGCCTCCACCCTTTGTCGCGCGCGAACGCCACGACACGTTCGATGGGGGCCTTTGCGACAACCGCCAGGTTGCCGCCCAGCCCTTCAAAATGCGGTAACGTGCCTTCCCACATGTCAATGAGCGCAGTGCAGGACGGACACGGCCCCTCTTCAAGCGACAGTTGCGCAGTTACCCCACGCGTGGGGCCTGGCCGACTGTCCTGCGCGTGGCGCGGGAACATGTAATGGTAAAGCATTAGCGTGTCGCCGCCTCTGAAAAGCTCGGACATTGGAACCGTCGCACCTGTTCCGTCCTCGCCGATGCAATCGAACAGGTAGTCCTCCGGCACCTCGCCGCCGGGAGGAAGGGCACGGAGTTCGGCGGCGACGGACTCCATCTCCCGACGCAGGTGGAGTTCGCGCTGAAGCAGTGCGTCGCGCGCGGCACGGTAATTCTGTGACTCATTCGGAAAGCTGATGCTCATAGGTGCTTTCTCCCCTGGCTGGATATAGCCGACCAGTGAGGCCGTCTCGCTCGGAGCCGTTCTCGGAAGGCCACAACTCGCATAGCTATGTGGCACCAAGCGGGATATCGCGGGCCTGGCACTTGCCTCCAAAAGTACCGGGATTACGGTGACAGTGCACTAAACATCACTTCGCCTTCGGCAGATTAAGTGAACTGTCACCGTAATACCTAGCTTACGCCTTCTTCACGAACTCCGATTTCAGGTTCATCGCGCCGATGCCGTCGATCTTGCAGGCGATGTTGTGGCCGTCTGAGCCCTCGGTCAGGCGGATGTTCCTGACCTTGGTGCCGCCTTTGACGACCGACGACGACCCCTTCACCTTGAGGTCCTTGAGGACGATGACGCTGTCGCCGTCCGAGAGCGCGTTGCCATAGGCATCGCGCACGCCCACCTCAGGGGAGGCCTCTGCGGCGGTGGCGGCCTCGGCGCTCCACTCATGGGCGCATTCCGGGCAGACCCACAGGCTGCCATCCCGATAGGCATGTTCGGAATTGCATTTCGGGCAGTTCATCGCGTCGTCCATTGTCGTCCTTTGGCCGTGTCCAGGCGACGCGCACCGTAGGTTCATGTCCTGATAACGCAAGGAAAATCCTCGGTCTCGAGGGCAGAGCCCGTACGCGCAATGGCGGAAGCGCGGGCAGGATCAAGGGCGGATTACGCTGCCGCTCATCCGCCCTGCGAACTGGCGTAAGCCGGATCACTTGAACAGCGCGAAATAGATCACGTAGAGCCAGCCCAGGATGCCGTGGATGATCGCCCAGAGAATCGAATGGTTGTTGGTATAGGAGATCGCGATGGCGAGCGCCGAGCCAAAGCCCACGCCATATTTCGCGCCCTCGACGCGAACCCCGTAATATCGATTTCCGTTCATGTCGATCCTTCCGACGCTAATCCGCGCTACGCTTGCTGTTGTCAGAGCCGACGAGTTAAGTGCTGGCACCGAAATCGCGAAAACAACCCCATGCAAAGTAGCGGTGCGCCCGTGTTTGCCTATCGGCAAGGATGCGTCTGGCCGTCGTAACCCCGGTAAGTCCCGGACGACGGATTGTAGGTGCGGAAGCGGGTGCAGAGCATCACCAAGGTCCGCTCGCGCGGCTTGCGGGCTGCCCTGGGCGGCTGGTCCTCCACGACCGCGGGTTTGTCCGGCGCAACGGTTGGTTTCGCCTCGACGAGGGCCGGCTTCTGCTCGACGATGGCAGGCTTGTCCTCCGCGGCAGCCGGCTTCTCCTCGACGGCTGCGGGCTTGTCCTGCGCAACCGTTGGTTTGGGCTCCGCCGGGGCCGGCTTCTGCTCGACGATGGCAGGCTTGTCGTCCGTGGCAGCCGACTTCTCCTCGACGGCTGCGGGCTCGTCCTGCGCGATTGCCGTTTTTTCCTCCGCGGGCGCCGCCTTCTGCTCGGCGGTGGCGGGCTTGTCGTCCGCGGCGGGCGGTTTCTCTTCGGCAGCAGCCGCAGGCCTTTCCTGCGCGGGCACTGAGGGCTGCGCGGCGGTCGGGCCCGGATTGTCCGTGGCCGATGTCTGCGCGAGCGCTTGAGCGCTAATCCCCATAAACAAGACACAGCACAGCACGCCGGCGCGCTCGGCGACGGCGGTCGTGAGAGCTGACAAACGCATGGATTGATACTCGGCTAATTGTCCCCACGAATGCTCCACACGCATTTGCGGCAAGTCTGTGAACAGCGCGGCGCTTTCGCGACCGACGACGCGCTTAAGACCGGGGCTGTGTGCCGGCTGCCACACCACCCGCCTTTAGGGGCTGGCGCCAAAACAGCGAAAGCATCTTAAGAGCGCAGCTATGAAAAGAGACTTGTTCCACAACCAAAGCGAGCGTAGCCCGGGGCGACGTTAGAGTTGTCCCGGATGTTTGGGTCGTACGGCCTTGCTACCGACTTTTCTGAAAATTGAGTGCACTGGCACCGTAATTCCGAATTGATTGCATTGAGATAGTCGGACAGCTTCGGATCGCTCATCATATTTTCCTTAAGGATGTGTCACGACGTCGAAGACCTTCACGCCGCCTTCGAAATTGGCGACAAGCTGAGAGCCGTCCTTTGAAAACCGTAATGTTCTTGAGTGGAGGCCCATGCGGGTGACTGGGGCCGAGGCGCCTGGGCGAAACGGATCCCAAAAGCGGATATCGCCAACGCCGTCAAGAAATCCGAGATAGTTTCCCTTGGGTGACCAGACCAATTGAGTTCGAGCAATGCCACCCGGAAATAGACCCAACGAGGCAACCAGCGCGCCATCGGCTACTCTAAAAACTCGCAGCGGTTCGGCTGGAAAATAGGGCCTAAGCACACCGTATCCTTCGGCAGCGATCTTGCCGTTTGGATATGTCCACCAGGAGCCTCCTCCGTTCGATGCAGCAGCAATCATCGTTCCGTCGGGACTGAATGCCAGGGCGCCGAATACGAGTGCATTTCCCCGCGGAACGGTGTCAGGGAAGACCTCAATCGAACGCGACAAGGTCCAGGATCCGACTTCAAACAATTTGACTCGAGAGTTATGCAGGACTGCTAGGGTTCTGCCGTCAGGGGAGAATACAACGCCCTGCGGATCGACCTGAATACTTCGATTCCCGTTACGAAGATCGAGGGCAGCGACGCGTTGCCAGTCGCCAGTCGAATAGATTCCGACGCGGCGGTCGGTGAATTCGCGATAGATCACCGCAACGAAACGCTCGTCCGGCGAAGTCGCTATATCAGTGGCAGTGTTCTCATTGGATCGCCCGCTCGGGTTGGGGCCAGCTACGTTTCGAAGAACCTTGCCAGTCTCGGCGTCAAGGACCGCAAACGCCATGCCGTTCATCTTGTCCCAATCTTCGGGACTGTTCGTTTCCGCGGCCGGACTGGCAATGATCAGTCTGTGTCCGGACAAAAAGTTGAGACAGCAGGCGTCCAGCCCAAAACTACTGTAGCGTGGAAATTCATGCTGGTATTTGCCGTCCGGACTCCAGGTGATGATCCCTAAGCCGTTGTGCACATAAGCGGCCAGCCGCTCACCGTCGGGACTCCAGGTCAATCCGAAATTGCCCGACTGAAGCATGCCGAGGGTTGACACTTCGTTCGGCGCTGCCAGCGTGCGAACCAGACGCAGGCTTGGTAGTCCCGACTGGAGGACCATGGACGGGGGCGATGTTGTTGCATTTTGCGCGCTCGCACTCGATGCAAGACTCGCCACCACGAAAAATATTACTGTCAATTGCATCGAGAACAGGAGTTGCCGACACAGTTCCGCTGATGCTGTTGGAATGCCTGAAGAAAAAAAGGACCGCCTGCGCAAGGTAGCAACCCCAAGTCTTTTTCCCATGCTCCGAATGCTAAAGGAGCACATCCTATTCTGCAAGTGTTGCTTGCAAGAATTACATGGCACTATTTAAAATTGGGTCATGTTTTCCTCAAGACGCTGCTATCTCTCTCGCAAACTCTCCTGCCGGTACCGCAACAGCGGCGACATCAGATACTCGATTAGCCGCCACCTTCCCGTCTTGATCTCGACGGTGACCGCCATACCCGGTGCAAGATTGACCATTTTGTCCTCGATCTGCATTTTGGTGCCATCGAGCGATACCCGTGCCGAATAGAGCAGTTCCTGCCCCTCCGTGATTATGGTGAAAGTGCATTCAATCGACGCGTCGGTTAAGTGCACTGTCACCGTAATTCCGGCTGGCTCCTGCTCGGCGAGCCCCCGACCGCGCTGCAGGCGGCCGGACTGGTCACGGTGCTGCTCGGCTTCTATCTGGCGCAAAGGCAGCGG
>NZ_AXAU01000063.1 GCF_000472965.1 Bradyrhizobium murdochi
CCACCTACGCGATGTACGGTGGTACGGGTCTCGCGGGAGCTTACCAGAGCGTCGGCCTTGCTGGTCTGTCCGACTCGGTGTTTGTGACTGGTGCTGGCCAGGAATTGACCACGACCTATGGCTTCAATGGTGCCTACAACCATAACTGGGATCCTTACTGGAACACCGCGATCTACGGTGGGTGGGGTGCTGTGCGGTATAANGACACGGCCAAGGGGTACATCTGCGGCGCAGTCGTAGCAGGCCTCGCGCTCTCGAGCGGTATTGGTGGCTGCAACCCCGATTTCAATTACGCGGTTGTCGGTGTGATCACGCGCTGGACCCCGATCAAGAACCTCACCTTCTCGGCCGACTTGACTTACACCATGCTCGACCAGAAGTACGCGGCCGGAAGCACAGTGGTAATACCGGCGCAACCCAGTATCGCCAAGCCCGGCACCACCTACGAGCTGAAGGACCAGAACACGGTGAGCCTGCTAATCCGAGCTCAGCGCAATTGGTGAATCGTTGTCAACGTAGCGGAAGGAGAAAAGGCACTTCATAGCTGACTAAACCTCCAAGAAGGCCTCCGGCATGCCCGCCGGAGGCCTTTTTAGTTAATGTCCACCTTGCGATGCTTTGTCTTTGAAATGCTTGCGCGTCGGCAAACGTTTAGATGTGAGCGATGCCAGCATAGATCGACTATTATCAATTCAACCCTTTTGCGCTGGCGGCAGTTGATGGCTCAAGATTTAGAGAGCTTGAAGATTTCGGAGGAACTCTAAAAATCACGTTGCGTCGTCGCAACAGCGGACGACTTCGGTTTGGCTATAGAGGCCGATCCCACGATCATCGTCATGGGAGAATACGTTCATTGGTTTTGCGGCCGCGTGAGGGGCTTTAAGCGCACAGCCTTGGAAATATTTCCGGACCGGGTGTTAGCCATGCCGATTGTCGATGACCTGCCACCGAACTTTCATCCGGCGGCGGTTAGAATCTCTTGCTCCAGGCCAGCATGGCATTGCAGGTGAACTCGGTGCCGTTGTCGGAGACGATCGAGCCCGGCTTGCCGCGCCGCTCGACGATCATCGCCAGCTCCCGAGCCACCCGCCGTCCGGAGATCGACGTATCCGGAATGGCCCCAAGCACTCCTTGGTCACGTCGTCGACGATGTTGAGGATGCGGAAGCGCTGGCCGTTGGCGAACTGGTCGTCGACGAAGTCCGGCGACCAGCGTGCATTGGGCTTCGCTTCCATCAGAATCGGCGTCCGGGTTCCCACAGCCTTGCGGCGGGCCCGCCGCTTGCGGACGGCGAGCCCTTCCTCCCAATAAAGACGGTAGATCAGGTTGATCTCCGACGGCTCGCCCTCCCGCCGCAGCAGGACGAACAGCCGGCGGTAGCCGAAGCGTCGCCGCTCGTTGGCGAGATCGCGCAATCGGCCGGGCAGAGCCGTGTCTGGAGGGCGGCTGGAGCCGTAGCGGATCATCTTCCGATCCACGCCGACGACCTAACAGGCCCGCCGTTCCGACAGGCTCACGACGGCCTGCAGATGCGCGACCGCAGCGCGCTTGGCGGCGGGCCCCACCATTTTTTGTCTCGAAGGGCAGCCGCATCCAGAAGCTTCGTCAGCTTCGCATTCTCCTCCTCCAGCGCCTTCAGTCGGTTGGCCTCGGAAACGTCCTGCCGCCGAATTTGGCCTTCCAGCTGTAGATCGTCGCGTCGGAGATCCCATGCTTGCGAGCCAGGTCTGCCGTCTTCGTCCCGGCCCATGCTCCTTCAACACCGCGATAATCTGCTCTTCCGTGAACCTCGCTCGCTTCATCTGTCCGTCCTTCTTCAGACCGGACTCGAACTCGATCTGGAAGAAATACGCGGTGGCACGTCACCGAGAACGGTTTTACGAGTGTCGCGCTCGGCGCTTCTCTTCGCGGCCTTCGCCCGATTCTGGAGATCATGTTCGGCGATTTTCTGCCTGTTTGCCGCGGACCAGCTCTGCAATGGCATTGCAAAAGCGAAGATCGTTCGTCCGGGACCTTCTCGCCACGTCCGTGATGGTCTCTATGGCGCTGAAGGTGCGGAGGAAACGATCATAGATGCTGAGATAATCGACATGTGTAGCCTTGGGCAACTGAGCCAGACTGGCCGCTCATAATGAAATCAATTGCCAAGTCAAATCGGGTGGTGATTGCTGAGCAGATGTCAAGTGGTCCGGGGCAGGCCAGCGTGGCATCAGCGGGCGATAGCCCTGGCGGACGCATTCCGAAGCGCGATGTGAAGCAAGCCAGCAAGGCGGATTTGCGTCAGGAAAACGTCTCGCAGCGGGAGTACGTACCTATCATCCAAGGATCGGGCATCCAGACGCCCGCCAACGATGCGATGCCCAACGGAGCTTGTCTTCAATGCGACGGTAACGGCGCGGGTGTCTTGCTGCATGGCTTTAGGGCCGAGCTCAACAGCTGGCGCAGCCCGTTCGCCGACAACCGGTCTTCAAGCCGCTTGTTCGCTCTCGACATAAGGGATGACCCCATCTCGCAGCGAGGCCAGAGCGTGTCGGGCCTCCGGCAACATCAATTCCGCTCTGGTATTGACGCTTCCGAAATTGGTATTGGCGTTGCGGTCCTTTCGTATGACTCAATGGCTCATACTCAAAGGGGGAAACAATATGCGTATCACATCAAAGCTCTCGTTGCTGGTGCTGCTGCTCGCGTTGGCTGGCAGTTCGCGTCCGACGTCTGCACAAACGGAGGATCCTCTTTTCGCCTCGATCCGCAAATCCGGCCAAGTCAAGGTGGCGCTGCACTCGCTACCTCCTTACATGATGGTGTCGCCGAGCGGAGAGCCGATGGGTACTGCGGTTGAGCTGCAGAATCTGGTGCTCAAAGCCATGGGTCTGCCATCGCTTACGGCGGTGTTCATGGGATGGGACGCCATGATGCCCGGACTGATGACCAATCGATTCGACTATATCGGCGCCGGCCTGACCATTACCGAAGAGCGCTGCAAGGTGGCGGTGTTTTCGGCGCCCTATTACGCGTCTCAGACCGTACTGTATGTCTTACCCGGAAATCCGAAGCATCTGACGGGCCTCGCGGAGATTGCGCGTCGCCCCGACATCAAGATGGCGACAGTGCCGAGCCCCTACGAGAAGGATGCGTTGAGGCTGGGAGTCAAGCCCGAGCAAATTCAGATGGTTCCTGATTATCAGGCCGGCATCGCCACAGTCACCGGCGGTCGGGCGGACGCGTTTGTAGTCGGTCAGTTCACTGTTTCCAATCCCGAGCAGAAAGGCGTCGTGGAGGTCGTTGACGAAGAGTCGCCAGTGACTGCATCGGCCATGGTATTCCGCAAGGAAAACGTGGCCTTCCGCGACGCGTATAGTAAGCATCTCAGTTTATTGCTCAGAAATGGAACGTTCCAGAAGATCTTTGAGAAATACGGGATTGCTAACGGGGAAGCGATGGTCAAGACGGCTGTCAAGTTTAGCAAGGCCAGTGATCTCGTACCAAGCTGTGAGTAACGCGCAACTGCATTGAAGGCAGCTTGCGAGTACTGGCCCGCGCTCGCGCAGGGCTTATGAGTCATCGTGTGGGTAGCATTGCGTATCATCTCAGATGCAGTACTCGGCGCGATCGCTCTCGGCGCGCTGAGGCTGTCTGAGGCGCGCCCCTTACGAATGGCATCGATGCCCTTCATCGAATTCATTCGCGCGCCCTCGGCCCTGGTTCTCCTGTTTTGGGGTTCCTATGCGCTGCCGCTTGTGCCGGGCATGCCGTCTCTGAGTCCCATCGCCGCGGCGATTCTGAGTCCCATCGCCGCGGCGATTTTCGTGCTCGTTCTCGATGGAGCCGCGTACGGCGCGGAGATCGTTCGTGCTGGTATCGAGGCCGTGCATCGCGGGCAAACCGATGTGTGTCAAGCACTGGAGCTGAGGAAACTGCAGAGTTTTAAGGGTTGTTTTGCGACAGGCACTCTCGCAGATCGTGCCCGCTTTCGGCAGCCTGACGCGGAGCATGGTCAAGTGGACCGCGATCCGGGCGCCGGTGCTGATGAGCCAAGCTAACGAGGTCAGCTACGAACACTTTCGTCATCTCGAGCCCTTTACCATCGCAGGCTTCTCTATTTCGGCCTGAATCTGCCGTTCCCCTTCCTTCTTTCTAGAGCCAAGGACAAGCATGGTTAGCACCGCGCAATTTAGCCAACCGGGACCCTTCGAGCCCGCAGCCGCTGCAGCCGTCAATCCGATGGAGGCAAATGGAGCCGCTCTCGAGCCGCAATCCGACGTGTGGGCTATCGAACTCAAAAACGTCTCAAAGTCCTTCGGTGCTCATCGCGTGCTAGTAGATCTCGACCTGAAAGTGAGGCCGGGTGAAAAGGTCACGCTCATCGGCCCGAGCGGTTCAGGAAAGACAACCGTGCTGGCAATGACGCTCGAGAAGCCCAGCGGTGGAGATATCCGGTTTTTCGGCGAGAGCATACTGTTTGATGCAGCGGGCCAGCCGCTATCGAGCTCGCAGGAGGCGCGAATCCGGCGCCGGTGCGGCATGGTTTTTCAGCAATTCAATCTATTCCCGCATCTGACTGTGCTGCAAAATCTGATTTTGGCGCCAATGACTGTGTTGAAGCAGTCGAGAGAGCAGGCTGAGAAGAGCGCGTTCGAATACCTTCAGATCGTGGGTCTGAGGAGCAAGGCGCATTCGTATCCCGCGCAGCTTTCCGGAGGTCAGCAGCAGCGCATTGCAATCGCTCGGGCGCTGATCTTGAAACCTGAAATACTTCTGCTCGATGAAATCACCTCAGCGCTCGATCCTGAGCTCGCCGGGGAAGTCCTCGACGTCGTTCGAGGTGTTGCGCACGAGTCTAACGTGTCGCTTCTGATCGTAACGCACGAGATGCGCTTTGCACGCGAGGTCTCCGATCGCATCGCTGTCTTCGACGCTGGCCGTATCATCGAACAAGGTCCACCCGACCAAATCTTCACCAATCCCGTATCCGAGCGCACCCG
>NZ_AXAU01000064.1 GCF_000472965.1 Bradyrhizobium murdochi
TGTAACGGCTTGCACCGTTGGTATACACGCCTGTCACGTTGATTGTGTCACCCGCGCCAGTCGGGATGTTCTTAATCGACAAAGCCAGTTGACCAGCCCAGCCCCACTTGTCGCCGGGATGACCCGTGAGTTCGGTGGCACCGTAATAAGCAGCATGATTGTCATGCGCCGCGACCGATGCCTGNAAGAGNCCCCAAGCCTGGTCAACGCGGAGCCTCGCGACGAGGTCCGGAGCCCGCGAACCGCCGATGTCGTTGGCACCGTACGCACCAGTGGCGAGACCCGCTGCAGTCGCGCCGCTCACGTTCCAGATATTGGTCGTGCCACGGGCGACTTGATCCTCAGCCGAAAAGGAGGCCGAGATGCCCTGACCGAACTCAGCGGTATAGGCGAACTGGTTTACCCATTCATAGCCGCCGCTGCCCGGCAGGCCATCGAAGTTATTTCCCGGATAGTTGGCCCAAGGCGTGGAGAACTGGGAATTCGCTTTACGACCCGTTTCTAGGAGGCAGCGCTTTTTGTGCCGTCATCAACCCGTACCGGGCGATGATTCATCTGTGCAGGGCGGCCGGACCACTTCCAGCTCCAAGCCTGATCTTAACAGGCGATTTCCTCACCATCATAGTTAGTGAGGCATCTTGCGTTTGGCCGGAATGAAATTTGCAAATACCTTGCGAATTGCCGAGACGCTTCCTCCGACTATCTCCGCACCGGATGTTCCCATATCTACTCTTCTGGATGGAATGCGAGAGAAGAATGTCACTTGTTATCAGACCGATCACCATACTCTGCGAACGGCTGTGCCATGCAGCCTTCGTCGCGCATCCATCATGTATTTGGAGAATAGGCCGCGCGCAAAGCCAGGCAATCTGCTACGTGTAATTCGCAATCCGTTGGTGTTGCCATTCCGGTTTGAGGCGCGGCATAGCAGGTCATTCTAAGACTAGCCGCACCAGTGTTTTGAAGGAGACGGTGCAATGCAGGTCCGACTTCGCTCGAGCTGTTCGGAACTCCCTCATCATTGATGACAGCCTCTCTGCTGTTGATGGCCTACCGGCCTGGTAGGCGATCGACGCCCATGATGTTGTGCGAAACGGCGATAGCGCAGCGAATATGGAGTGACGTGTCACTGAATTTTCGTCCAGAAGCAGTTACAGCCCAGAAATAGAGTCTTGCGCTTCTGATCACGACGCGTCGACTTCACCGAAGAAGCGAATCTCTCCGTCCCGGCCTGTTTCCACAATCGCGATGGCGTTTCTCAGCTTCGCGACGTCAATCCCGACACCATCCCTATAATGCGCCACGGCTCGTCCTCCTGTGATGGGACCGCCCGAGCACCTCGTGGACGCGCAGCGTAGAACGAGCTGCCTCATCGGCACAGACGGACATACGGCCATAGAGAAGATCGGCGCAGGCAGTCATCTCTGGATATTCGCGAAATTTGATTTCTAATCGATGGCGGGAACGCCGACGGTGGTGATGGGCGCTCCGTTGGGTCGCTTGAATGATAGAACTGGCTGCTACGCATGCGCAAATTGAGCTGAAACGGCGCGCCTTCAACGCCAGCACTTCTGCTCGCTGTCGTAAGCGCCGGCAAGCGGATCGCTAACACTCATCAGCTCGCGTTTGAGCACTTTATTGCTGGAGGTGGTTCTAGGAAGCGCCGGAGTGAAGGCGATGTACCGCGGCACTTTGAAAACGGCAAGGCGCGCACGAGCATGCTCGAGAATGCGTTCTACAGGCAGATCGGCTACCTCGACGCCCTCCTTCAACTCCACATAGATCTTGACTTCCTCGCCGCGCTCGTCATCGCGAACAGGCACCGCCGCCACATCCGCGATCTCGGGAATCTCGCAAATGACGGTTTCGACCTCGAGCGCAGAGATGTTCTCATCGCCCGAGCGCTTGATCATGTCCTTTTTACGTCCTACGAACCAGTGAAAGCCGAGTTCGTCGCGACGCAAAAGATCACCCGTCTTGAACCATTCGCCTTCGAATGCAGCTGCATTCGCTTCCGGCCTGTTCCAGTAGCCCTTGAAGATGGCACGACCTTTTACCCACAGCTCCCCGACCTCGCCCACCGGCGTAGGGCTGCCGTCCTCGTTGACCAGCCGCAGTTCCCGAAACAGCGCGCGATGGCCGATCGAACCGGCGTCCTCCAGCTCCGGAATATCGCCCAAGAATTGCGTTCCCGTTCCGATCTCCGTCATCCCATAATAATTGTGGCCGCGCACTCCGAACCGCTCGCGGAACTGACGTATCGCCTCAGTACTCCAGCCGAGGTGCTGCAAAATTTGCTTCAGACCCTTCAATGCATGGGCTTCGGGTTGGCGCCCCAAGTGCTGGGGCAATGAACACCACTCGATGCGGTATTTCTCGACCCAATCCGTGAATTGCGTCGAACTGAGTTTCTGAGCCACATACAGCGTGCCGCCTTGCCGATACGACCTCAGAATCTGCGTCCTCCCAAAACCATAGAAGAGGGGTGACCAACACAGATACCTCTTGTACGGCTGATAGTCGAAGGAGGTAAGTGCGTATGAGCTCACGCCCCAGCCGTCGTGCGTCGACGCACAGCCTTTCGGGAATCCGGTCGTCCCCGAGGTGTATGTAATGTCCAGCAGGTCGTCTGCGCTGACATCCTCTTCTACCGGCGAGTCGTCGACACCTTTGAGCAGAGCCTCGAGAGTGGTAACTGCCCCTTCGCCAGCCTGTCCGATAAGAATCGCACGCTCCTTGGCGAGGTCCTTCGGCCAAAGGTTCATGCCCGAAAACACTAACCATACGGACTCGTCGACGATGGCGAATTTCGCCTGGGTATCGCTCAGAACGTATTCGATCTCCCTCGGCGTGTAGAGCATGGGGATCGAGACGATCACCGCGCCGAGCTTTGCAATCGCGAACCACAGGATAGGAAATTCGATTCGATTGGGCAGCATCACGCCAACGCGGTCACCCTTGCGCACTCCAAACGCGCGGAGCGCATGCGCATAGCTGTTGGACCTGCGGTCCATTTCGGAATAGGTCGCGCGCTCACCGCGCTCGAAGATGTCAATCGCGGTTGCTGCGCCGTGCGTTCGCGCGCGCATTGCAACCAGCTGCCCCACCGTGATCGTATCATACGCGGATTCCAAGGCCTCGAGCCTGCGCAACGCATTTGCCACACGCTCCTGCAGCTGGCTTGGTGTCGATTCTGTAGTTGCCATCGTAAGAACCTTGGATTTTGCGAACAAAGACAAGACGGCCCATTGGCACAACCATTTGACAGCTGGCAGAGCGTGCCGATTAACTAAGCGAGCGCTGGGGTCGCCGATTTCCCGGACTTCGACCTGTCCGTCCAGTACGAGCTAACGGAGGCACGACGGCCAATCAAGGCGCGCCAAAACTCAAATATAAAGGGCTCGATGCCGTTTGGTCAGCAGCCTTGCCGCGTTCTTGCAGGAAGCGCGACGCCGATAACGGATTAACTACGTTGGTCATTGCTGCACATTGTCCTATCGTGATGAGCTGCGTCATAGCCTCGCGGCGAGCTACTAACTTCTGGTACACCATTTACATTTGGATCGCGATACTACCTACTTTGGTGAGGAGTATCTTTGATACTTGAGGAGCCGGTGTTGATACGCGATCAGCATTCAACGGCGGCACAGCGTTCTTGAGCCGTGGTGGGTTTCGGTGGATCCGAGGCTAGCGGCGGACGATGTCGCCCGGCCGGGTCCGAGGAGCTGGTAACCATTGTCGGGGCCCGTCCTTCATCAATCCTATGAGCAGTAAGGCCGGCACTTACGATCAAGGAAGTCGAGAAAACTTCTGCAACGTAGCGCCATCACTTTTCCGGGCGAGAGAAAGACGTCGAGACGCTCAACGTCGTATTGCCGCAGCGGACGACGCGCTCGAGATTAAGCTGGGGTTCAAAGTACTAACGATCCTCTGCGCTCATCTTTTAAGTCGTACAAGCCACCGCTGCTCGGCAGGGCCATCGCTGCCGACATTGAAAGCAACCTGCCACCGCAATTCAGCGAACTGCTCTAGGTGTATCCAGTCGTTCGTTAAGAAGCCTGTTTGATCGCGGTTTGGACGGTGAGCCGGCGCCAGAGGGCGATCAGGATTAGGTGCAACAGCATCCTCAACCAGGCGAGGACGAGGCGGAGGTTGTGGCCGACGGCGGAGAGGACGACGTTGGCAGCATCAGCGTCGCGGCCTTTGAGGTGACAGCGGCCGAGATGGCCGTCGGTTTTCATGTGGCCGATCACGGGCTCGATGGCGGATCGGCGGCGGAGCTCGCGTTTGATCAAACCGAAGACCCCGCGCTTCTGGCCGGAGATGAAGACGCGTCGGGGGTTGGCGGTTGTGTGGCCGCGATAGCCTTATCGACATAGGCGCGTTCGATCCCGCAGCCGGTGAGCTTCTCGGTGGCTTCGATGACGTCGCCGAGCGTGTGGCCGTCATAGGGATTGCCCGGCAGCGCTTTGGCGTGCAGCACGAACTGGCCGCCCGGGGCGCGGGTATTGGTGGTGACGATCGAGGCTTTGACGCCGATCTATGGACCACGCCCGCGTTGCAAGAGGAATCGACAAACGGATGAAGGGGTTTGCGCCAATCTATCCGGCTTCAATTTGGGGCTGTTGCCCCGAGCCATCATGGATATCCGCCCACTTCTGTCCTCAATAACTCGCCGGCCTCAAGAAGGGCCATGGAGTCGAACCAGGCTTCAGAAGTGTCGGTGGAACCGTTTCTCCATTCGTCCTTTCCGTCTCGCAAACCTCGGCGGGTTGTTGTGCCTTCTAATCCGACCTTGGATCTTCCTTTCCGGCCCTGTTTCTTATGCGGTGCGGCCTAGGAGGTTGGC
>NZ_AXAU01000065.1 GCF_000472965.1 Bradyrhizobium murdochi
GTCTCCGATCGCATCGCTGTCTTCGACGCTGGCCGTATCATCGAACAAGGTCCACCCGACCAAATCTTCACCAATCCCGTATCCGAGCGCACCCGTGCCTTCCTACAATCCGTGCTGAATCACTAAGCCGAGCCGATGCCGACCCCATCCGAGTCCTTCCTCACCGGAGCCGAACATCGTATCCGTTATGTCTTTGGCGCATCCCGATGGCAGCAAACCACACGCCAACAAACTTACTGCAGCCAAGCAACCGCCTGCCGGTTTGACGCAGGCGGCGAGCCGGTCGTGCTCAACCCCGAGACTGTTGCTCTCAGCCATCCGATGCGCCGACTTAACTCGATAGGACGCGATCACTCGTACGGCCGGGCCACTCCATGAACTGTGCCGACGCAATTCATGTTTCCGACAGCCTCGCCGAATGTTCATGCAATGCGGTCGACTTTTGACATACATCCCCTTCACATTCTGAAATGCGATAACAGGAGGCGTCACGGCCAGAGGTGCGCCCGATAAATATTCTTCCAGGTCGTCGTTCTCTCTAACAAGCAAGCAAAACTGACTTTTAACAAATCGCGAACATCACATCCCACTTGCAGCAGAAAGAGGATACCCACATCGCGCGGATCGTTTGTCTTGGATGCTGAGTCGGCGAAGAGCGTTTGAACTTCAGCCTTGCTCCTGACGCCGAGCCGACGTGAACCTCGGATTCTGGGCAATAGCCCACTTAGGTTACCAGGATCTCGCAGCCAGGACTGCTCTGATCCGTCTTGAAATGCGGACGGAGCTCAAAATCAAAAATCAGAAGTCAGCGATCCGAAATGCCCGCCTCGCCCAAGCCCCAGACCTTCAGTGCTGACAGCATCACCGCGCCTCTACGCCATGTCACTTTCCGACGCGTCTGGTTCGGGAGTCTGGTTTCAAATCTCGGAATGCTCGTTCAGGGCGTCGCTGCCGCCTGGACGATGACCCAGATGACATCGTCGGCTGATAAGGTCGCGCTAGTGCAGACCGCGCTGATGCTTCCGGTCATGCTGATTTCGATGCCCGCCGGCGCGATTGCCGACATGTATGACCGGCGTGTGGTGGCGCTGATCGCGCTCTCAGTCGCGCTCGCGGGCGCGACCGCTCTAACGGCGCTGGCTTGGCTGGGGCTACTCACTCCAAATCTTCTGCTGACGCTCTGCTTTGTCGTCGGTAGCGGCATGGCGTTGATGTCGCCGGCGTGGCAAGCGTCGGTGAGCGAGCAGGTGCCGTTAGAAACATTGCCTGCGGCGGTCGCATTGAACGGGATCAGCTACAACATCGCGCGCAGCGTCGGACCTGCCGTCGGTGGCGTCGTGGTAGCGACCGCGGGTGCAGTAGCTGCATTCGCACTAAACGCGCTGCTATTTCTGCCGCTGTTGATCGTGCTGTTCCTCTGGAAACGGACCGCCGAACCGTCGCGCCTGCCTCCTGAAAAGCTCGGCCGCGCCATGGTCTCGGGCGTGCGCTACATCACCAATTCGCCATCGATTAAGATCGTGCTGACCCGGTCCATGGTGATGGCTGTTGTCGGCGGTGCGATAGTGGCGTTGATGCCGTTGGTGGCGCGCGATCTCCTGCATGGCGGGGCAAAGACCTACGGGATCATGCTTGGTGTTTTTGGTCTGGGTGCCGTAATCGGCGCGCTCAGCGTCAACAAAGTACGCAAGCGGATGAGCGGTGAGGCCGCGATCCGCGCCTGCGCACTGTCAATGGGAGGTGCGATCGCTGCGGTAGCTCTGACCCATGAACCGACGTTAACGGCGGCCGCCCTCGTGTTGGCGGGAGGCGGCTGGATATTGTCGGGAACACTGAATAACATCGCGGTGCAGCTCTCCGCGCCACGTTGGGTGGCGGGACGCGCGCTCGCCGCGTACCAGGCTGCAGCATCAGGCGGGGTTGCCGTTGGCAGCTGGGGCTGGGGCCATTTGACCGATGCCGTCGGTGTCCAAACGGCACTCCTAGTGTCGGCGGCCGTGATGACGGCCTCGCCACTGCTGGGTCTGTGGCTACGCATGCCGCGCATCAACGCCCAAGGCGAGGATGCTGAGCTGCTGGCGGACCCAGAGGTGCGCCTGGCGCTGACCGGGCGGAGCGGGCCCTTAGTGGTCGAGATCGAGTATCGCATTGCGCAAGAGAACGCGCGGGCATTCCACACCTTGATGCAGCAAGTGCAGCTATCTCGCAAGCGCAATGGGGCCTATGGCTGGTCGATCGCGCGCGACATCGCCGATCCAGAGTTGTGGACCGAGCGCTATCACTGCCCGACCTGGCTCGATTACCTGCGCCACCGCAATCGCTCGACCCAGCGTGAGCGTGCAATGGAACAGCAGGCCATGGCCTTCCATATAGGGAACAACCCGGTGCGCATCCGCCGCATGCTCGAGCGCCCTTTCGGCTCAGTCAGGTGGAAGGACGACACTCCGGACCGCGCTGCGAAAGATGTTCTACCGCTTATCACGACTGCGCCGGGAGGCACTACCTAGCCGCCAACAGGGCCATTTGAGTGCTGTTTGGCAGGTTAGCGAACACAACAGGCAGCTTGGCGCAAGCCCGGCGGCCTCCTCGAACCCGGTACGAGTGATGGCCGACATCGGAGACAACTGGTTGCTCGCACTCCCGCCCGTTAGTAGCCTCGCAGCAGGTAAGAAGTCGTCCTCATGTTCCTATCACCCGCTACGATGTACCGTCCTGATGGACGAATTACTTTGAGGTGCTGGTCTGAGATGAAGATCTATCCTGCTCTCGTCCTGCAGTCTCGACGGCTGCTTGCTGGAGAGCCGATCAGACGGCTGCTAGGCTCTTGAGCTGACATCTTAGCTATCATCAATGATCACATCTTGCGCAAAAGCGCGTTCGAGAGCGAGAATGGAGCGATTTCGAACGTCGACCCGTGGCGTCAGAGGAGAGGCTATCCCTCGCTCCAGTAGCCACAATCCGGCGGATGAGGTCCGGTTTGAGATCACCAAACCGCGGGCGTCACGTGGTGCACGTGTCTACGCAATGCGCTGAACCTGAGAAGAGCGGCTCGTGGCAAAGCGTCCCATTCCATCGAGAATCTCTTGTGTCCGGTGCCACTCGTTCAACCATGGTTCTACCTTCGGGCTTACCTTAAGACGATGCTGCTCGAAGAGCTCGCCACGGCATATGCAGCTTGCGCCGTTTTCCCGTCAAACCGACTAGTTCGCGGAACAATCTTCGATTCTTGCGCCAGAAATTGTCTGCGAGTCTGAGGAAGTTAATGAGAATCACGTGCCCTTGTTGGTCAGTATTGCTGATTCCGCTCGATGTCGCCCACCGTTCCGATTTGATGTCGCCCACCATTCCGGGATGATGTCGCCCGGGGGTGACGAGGCCTCTTCTGGCTACGATACGGTCGCGCCTT
>NZ_AXAU01000066.1 GCF_000472965.1 Bradyrhizobium murdochi
GCAATCGCTCGACATCGACGCGGTCAGTCTTCGCGCGACGCACCCGACGATCAACCTGCAGACTTGCCGGATCAATGACGTAGTTGCGGATGCCGAGCCGTTCCTGGATCGGTTGGGTCACAAGACCCGGCAGCGGATGTGTCCGCTTTATGTTGCGGGGTTGATCGGCCCTGGTGAGCGGAAAAGCGTTCAGCCGATGGCGGAACGCTTTGCGGTGGCCAACTATGATCAGCTGCACCATTTCATCGCCGATGGCGTCTGGGACGCGACTGCGCTGGAGTCAGAACTGTTCATTCAGGCCGACCGGCTTGTCGGCGGCAAGGATGCGGTGCTGGTCATCGATGACACCGCGATGCCGAAGAAGGGCGAACGCTCGGTTGGTGTCGCTGCGCAATATGCGTCGGCTCTTGGCAAAACAGCAAATTGCCAAACCTTGGTATCACTGACGCTTGCGCGCCGTGAGGTGCCGGTGATGATCGCATTGCGTCTCTTCCTACCGGAGAGTTGGATAAGCGATGCCGCACGTTTGAAGCGAGCAGGCGTGCCGGTCGAACGATCCAAGCCTGAGATCGCTTTGGCCGAGGTTGATCGCGCGATAGCAGTCGGCATGCGCTTCGGTTGTGTGCTGGCGGATGCTGGATACGGCCTCAGCGCGCCGTTTCGACAAGGGCTCACGGCACGCGGGCTGGCTTGGGCCGTTGGCATCCCTCGTCACTTGAAGGTCTACCCGGTCGACGTCAGGCTGATCTGGCCGGTTGTTGCGCGAGGTCGCCCCCGTAAGCGGTTCATTCCAGACATCCTGTCGAAGCCAGCCGAAGACATGCTCGCCGGTTCAAAGTGGCAAACTGTGAGCTGGCGAAACGGGACCAAAGGTCGATTGAAAGCTCGTTTTGCCGCAGTTCGGGGTCGGATTGCCGATGGGCCACCGCAGCGGATCAAGGACAAGGGCCAGCAGCATCTTCCCGGCGAGAAGGCTTGGCTGATCGGCGAACACAGGACGTCAGGGGAAAAGAAATACTATCTTGCGAACCTGCCCGCTGCGGCAGATCTGCGCACATTAGCTGCCACCATCAAGGCACAATGGATTTGCGAGAAGGCTCATCAGCAGGCGAAAGAAGAACTCGGGCTTGATCACTTTGAGGGGCGATCCTGGCAAGGTCTTCATCGTCACGCACTGATGACAATGATCGCCTACGCCTTCTTGCAACAGCGTTGCCTCGCACAAGCGGGGCGGAAAAAAAGAATCAACGGATTGCCACCTCAGCCGAGCTTGCCGGCCGTGCGCCACGCCATCGTCAATCGCATTCTTCGATCGCAAACGCCGCGATGCCCTTATTGCACGAGACAAATCCGTGAGCACCCGCACCGAAAATAAACTCTGCCAAAGTAGTGCTAGCACTAGTTTGGCAAATTTTCGATCTGGTAAGCCTGTGAGGAGTCCCGAATCGATTTTTCGATGATTCGTAGGGGGCGGCCTTTGGAGGGGGCGACCATGGGGAAAGCGACGTCGGATTGGGAAGACGAGTTTGAATGTTGGCCGAAACCACTCCTGGATCGGTTGGTTCATAAGGCCCGGCGACGAGCGTGTCCGACTTTACGTTGCGGAGTTGATCGGCCCGGTGTATAGCGCGACGGTCTGGGAAAGAACTCACTCACTTTGATCGCCGCGCCGCACCGGTGAGCGCAAAGCATTCAACCGATGGCGCAGCGCTTTGCGGCGGGCGAATACGATCATCGGCACCATTTCATCGCTGATGGCGTCTGGGATGCGGCTCCGCTGTAAACTGAGCTGCGCAATCAAGCCGACCGGCTTGTCGGCGGCGATAATGAGGTGCTGGTTATCGACGACACCGCGGTGCCAAAGAAGAGCGAACGCTCTCGGTGTCACGGCTCAATGGGCCCCTGCCGTGGGCAGAACAGCGAATCGCCAAACATTGGTGTCGCTGATGCTCGCGCGTGGTGAAAGTGCCAATGACCGCATTCTCTCCTCTTCCCCGAGAGCTGGACAAACGATGCCACACGGTTGAAGCCCGCCGGCGTACCAGTCGAATATCAGGCGCCACGGTCCAAGCCAGACATCGCTTTGGTTGAGATTGATCGCGCGATGGCGGCCGGCATGCGCTTCGGTTGTGTGATGGCGGGCGCTGGATACGGCCTCAGTGCGCCGTTTCGATAAAGGCTCTCGGCACGTGGGCTGGCCTGGGCTGTTGGCATCCCGCGCCACCTGAAGTGTACCCATTTTGGCGTCAAGCTGATCTGGCCGCTCGCCAAGCGAGGGCGTCCCCACAAGCGGTACATTCCGGACATCCTGTCGCGCCCGGCCGAAGACATGCTCGCCGACTCCAAGTGGCAAAATGTGAGTTGGCGAACGAGGACGAATGGCCGATTGAAAGCCCGTTTGCTGCGGTTTGGGTGCAGATCGCCCGGTGGACCTCCCCAGCGGATCAGGAATAAAGGCCAGCAGCATCTTTCCGGTGAGAAGGCTTGGCTGATCAGCGAACACAGGACGTCAGGGAAAAAATACTATCTCGCCAACCTGCTCGCCACGATGGACTTGCGCACATAAGCCGCCCCCATCAAGGCACGATGGATTGGCGACATCAGCAGTTGAAAGAGGTACTCGAGCTTGATCACTTAGACTGGCGATCCTGGCCAGGTCTGCATTGCCACGCGCTGATAGCCATGATCGCCTACGCCTTCTTGCAACACTGTCGTCTCGCACAAGCGGGACGGAAAAAGGAATTAACGGGCCTCCGCCTCAGCCTATTTTACCGGCGGTACGCCAAGCCGTCGTCGATCTCGTCCTTCGACCGCCATCTCTCCGATGCCCACACTGCAGAAGGCGAATCCGTAAAAAGCACCGGCAGAATAAATCTGCCAAAGTAGATCCTATGCAGGCGCGACGGACAGGAGGTGTGTTACCGCTTCGGTTTCTACCTTCCCACCAGGTGCATAGGAGAGTCGCTGATGGAAGCCCGGACAGTGAACAACCTGCCGCCCGCCGCAACCCATGATGACGCCGTACGCTGTCTTCTTGCAATCGAATTAAGCAAGAAAAGTTGGATTGTTGCCGTCAACACGCCCTTGTCCAACAAGGTCGGTCGCCACACGTTGAAGCCCTGCGATGAGAAGGAGCTGTTGGATCTGTGCTAGCGGATCCGGACGCGAGTTGCCAGAGAAACAAAGCAGCGCGTGGAAATCGTTTCTTGCTACGAAGCTGGCTACGACGGCTTCTGGCTCCACCGCCTGCTCGAAGCACACGGCATCCGCAACTACGTCATTGATCCGGCAAGTCTGCAGGTTGATCGTCGGGTGCGTCGCGCGAAGACTGACCGCGTCGATGTCGAGCGATTGC
>NZ_AXAU01000067.1 GCF_000472965.1 Bradyrhizobium murdochi
GTATCCATCCGAGCTAAGCCGCGGAGAGCGGATCACCTATTGGGGCTCGGGGTTTTCCTTGTGTATCCTGATGAGCTCGATCAGGTTCTCGATGCCGAAGTCGGTGAACGCCATGACGCCGTCGTCACCTATGCCATAAACCCAGATAACGCCGTCCTCTGTGTCCATTCCGTTGGCCACGTCCCAGAGCCAGTCCTCGTCTTCGCCGAGGTCGTTTGCGACGCGACCGATTGTGAAGACGGCATGAACTTTGTTGACGTGCATGGCTATGCCGCCTGAGTGCAGGGCACCGACGCGGGAGGCGTCCAGTTCCATGGCAACAACTCGTGCAGTCGGCTTTTCGGCACTTCGGCGATGCGCGCGAAGACGTCGGCGAGCCACGCTTTCGGATCGATGTTGTTGAGACGCGCCGTCATGATGAGCGTCGCCATGACGGCGGCCCGGTCGGCGCCACGATCAGAACCGGCAAACAGCCATGCCTTCCTTCCCAGCGCAAAACCGCGCAGCGCTCGCTCGGCCGCATTGTTGGTCAGGCAGATCCTTCCGTCATGGACAAAGCGGGCAAAGCCATCCCATCGGTTGAGCAGATAATTGATCGGCTTGATCACGTTGGACGAACGCGAGAGCCGAGCAGATTCCGCCCGCAGCCAGGCCTCAAGATCGGTTAACAGCGGCACGCTTCTCTGTTGGCGGACGCGCAGCCGCTCCTCGGGACTCAGCCCATAGATCTCGCGCTCGATCTCGAACAGCTGGTCAATCCGACGAACCGCTTCCAGCGCAATGGGCGAGATCGCCGTCGCCGAACGTCCGCGCCGCGCGTTCTGGGCGATATCGGCCAGTTCGTAGAACGCCCTCCGGCCGTGCGCCCAGCAGAAGGCAGGCGTGGCCGGCGACGCCTTGCGCCCGGGATCGAAGAGGGCATTGAACCCGCTATAGGCGTCGGCCTGAAGGATTCCGGCGAAGCTCTGAAGATGCCTTGCCGGGTGCTCACCACGCCGATCGCGTGAGGCGTAAAACAGCGCCGCCGGCGGACCTTGCCCGCCAAATGGCCGATCGTCGCGGACATAGGTCCAAATCCGGCCGGTATCCGTTTTGCCCTTCGCCAGGATCGGGATCTTGGTGTCGTCGCCGTGTAGCCTGTCAGCGGAGAGCACATAGGCTTCGATCAGCTCAAAGATCGGCCTGACGGCAAAGGCACCGGCGCCCACCTGGTCTGCCAACGTCGAGACCGACAGGTCGATCCCCTCGCATTTGAAGCGCTGGCTCTGTCGGTTTAATGGCTGATGTTGGCCGAACTTGTCGAACAGGATCGTTGCCAGAAGCTGGGGGCCGATATAGCCCCGTGGCGTCGCATGGAACGGCGCCGGCGGCTGCGTAATTGCCTCGCAGTCCCGGCAGCTGAACTTCTCCCGCACCGTGTCGATCACCTTGAACCGTCGTGGGATCTCCTCCAGCGTCGAGGTCACGCTTTCGCCGAGCTTCGACAGTCGCGCCGACCCGCAGCAGGGACATTGCGTCGGAGCCGGAAGGACCACACGCTCTCGCTCGATATCGTCGGGGAAGGGCTGGCGAACCGGCCGCTTGCGCTCAAACGAACGCACCGTCTGCGTCTTCCCCGCCGCCTTCTCGGCGGCGAGTTCATCCTCAGTGGCGGCCGCCTCGAGCTCCTCAAGCTCAAGTTCCAGCTGATCGAGCAGCCGCGCCGACCGCTCCGAGCGCGTGCCATAAAGCGTCCGCCGCAGCTTCTCGATCTCGAGCTTGAGATGGGCGATCAGCGCTTCGGTGCTCGATTGCTTCGCTTGGGCATTGGCCGCTTCAGCAAGCTTGGCCTCCGCCGCAAGTCTGGCCGCGCGCTCAGCCAAGATCATTGCATGTGCGGCAGCGAGATCGGGCGGCAGTCCGTCAGCGGCGGAGTCCATGACCAGATGGAATCATATTCGCCGCCAGATTCAAACGACAAACTTTCAGCCCACGCTCGTCGGACGCCAGGACTCTTGGGGATTGCGCCAATCGATGCCGGACAAGAGATAACTCATCTGCGCCTGCGAGATCGACACAACGCCGTCCGCCAGCGACGGCCAGACAAAACGACCTCTCTCCAGTTTCTTTGTAAACAGGCACGCTCCCTGGCCGTCATGCCAGATCACCTTCAATAGATCCCCCGGCGTCCGCGGAAGCAGAACAAATGGCCGCTCAGGGGATCGCGACGCAGCACCTCTTGCACCTGCAACGACAATGAGGCGAAGCCCTTCCTCATGTCAGTGTGACCCGTCGCCAGCCACACCCGAACTCCTGTAGGGATCGGAATCATCGCGGATCCAGAGCCTCGATAATCCGGCGAAGCGCCTCAACGTCGACGCTCGCATCGACAATGATGCGCCGCCCGCTCGTCAACTCGATCTCAATTCGCTGCTCGGTCGAATGCGCTGTCGCGCTCCGCGATGAAGCCGCCGCCGACGACACTAGCCCATCCTCTGCGACAACGGCTCTGACAAAGCCAGCCTCGGATTTGGTCCGGTTCGCTGCGAAGGCTCTTCGCCAAGTCACCAGCAGAGAACGCGACAGGCCATATCGCCGCGCCGTCGCCGCAACCAGACGTGGCTCGGACAGGCTTTCCAAAACAATCCGCGCCTTCTCCTCCTCAGACCAACGCCGCCGCC
>NZ_AXAU01000068.1 GCF_000472965.1 Bradyrhizobium murdochi
CGGAAAATTCTGGAAAGTGAAGCTACGCGAATGCTTCCCGAAGTGAGGTTATCCGGCGCCGCGGATCATCGGCGATGCACATGCGTCAACTGGTTGCGGTAATCTGTCCGTGAGGGGCTTCGACGATCGTGCGGGCGATCGCCAGCCCCATACCCATGCCATGCGTACGTGCCAGCTTCGACCGGGTTTGGAATCTCGGCGATGCCGTCCTCGCGCAGCAGCGCCCTGGTCGACCGCGAGCTTGACGCCGGCAGGCAGCAGGCGGATAAGAAATTTCACCAAAGGTCGAAATATCATTTGGTCTCTCGCGGCTATTCCTTTTGTTCTATGCAAGTCATTGATCGCATAAGGTCACTATGATGCATCCCATTTCAGAGGAGCTCAAGCCGCAAGGGCGATGAGAGCTGAACTCGCGGAAGCCTCCCCTTAGCCGACTTTGAAATCGAGCACTTTGTGAAGCTCGTCAAGGTACAGAAAGAAGCCACCGACCTGCGCAAGTCTTGAGCGCGAGAACAGACGCGCCGTGGGACCACGCCGCATTTGCACTCTAACGATATTGCAATAACAAGAAAGGGTAGTTGCCATCCCATCGATTGTCTGGCTTTCTAATTAAATGAAGTATGACGAAGTTGCGTTAAGAAGCCTCGACTGGCTAGTGTTGGTAACATTGGAGCTCGTCTTGTTTGGCCACGATATTGCGGCAAGTAAGCTGTACCCGCTTGATGTAGACCGTGCTTTCAAGGTGCTGGATCGGATCTGGATCTGCCTCATATTGATAGGTCGTGCGCCACAGGCAGTGAGAGGGGCTTTTTTAACGATTGAAATTGAGTCACCTACGCGTATGTGAACGGTGGGGCTAGGAAGCTAGCGGGTACTCCGATGGATTCCGCCTTCGGCCAGTTTGGAAAAGCAACGGAACACTTGATTGTGCCGAACGAAGGACATTACGATGCAGTTTCTTGAATTCGTCACCAGGTCGGAAGAGCAGGTCATATTGGCCGATCAACTTGGAGTGTTTCCGAGCAAGTCCTGGATGAGAAAGCGCGACGTTGGCTTTCCGATTTTAACAATCCCGAGCAGGTGTTCATCAACGATGACGCCCGATGCCGATCGTGACGTCGAGAACGACAGGCGTATCAAGGAATGGCTTCTGAGCTAGGAGTCCTACTTCGTTGAAAGGCGAGTCCTCGCCGTGGTCCTCTTATCCTGGTGTGATTCCCTCCACACTGCAGACAATGCACTACAGCTGAGGAGAAGCAGCGCATGATGGTTCAGACAGTAACAGGGCCGATCCCAGTCGAGAGCCTCGGACGCACACTAATGCACGAGCATCTGTTCATCGCTTTTCCCGGTGCTTGGTTCGATCCGCTCGCCAAATTCTGCCGTGCGGGATTAATCGAGGAGGCGGTTCGGCGCCTGGTACAACTGCGCACAGAGCATAACGTGCGCACATTCGTAGATCCCTGTCCAATCGAACTCGGCCGCGACGTCGCCCTAATGAAGGAGATTTCCGAAACATCCGGCATGCAGGTGATTTGTACCACGGGATTTTATTACGAGGAAAGGGGGGTGCCGTTCTACTGGCGCGCCCGCGCCGTCGATGAGATTGCCGAGCTTTACATCCGCGAGATCACCCACGGCATCGGCGACACCGGTGTGAAGGCCGGCGCTCTCAAGGTGGCGACGAGCGCTCCCGTTGTCACTAATCAGGAGAAGAAGTTCCTGGCCGCTGCCTGTATCGCACAGAAGGCGACGGGCGTGCCTATCATCACCCACACTACAGAGGGCTGCGCCGGGTCGGAACAGCAGCAGCTGTTCGCGGTCGGCGGCGTTGCCGCCCATCGCTGCCTGATTGGCCATTGCTGCATCAACCCCGATCACGCTTACCATCGGCGCGTCGTGGACGGTGGCTCTTACATCGGGTTCGATCAAATCGGGATGGAGCACGTCCAACGGGACGACGTTCGCGCCGATAGTGTGGCGCAGCTCGTGCGCGATGGCTTTGGTGCGCAGATCATGATGAGCATGGACCGCCTCTGCGGCTATCTCGGCAAGCCGACGACGCGCCAACTAACCTCCGAAGAGATGGCCAAGATCGAACGCCTGAAGTCACGGGGACTCTGGCAACCGCACACCTACATGTTCACCGATTTTATCCCGATGCTGCGCGCACGCGGCGTCAGCCAGACGGACATCGTCTCAATCTTGGAGGACAACCCTCGACGGTTCTTTGCCGGTGAAGTTCTGCCGGAGAAGGCGGCAAGATAAGTATCCCCGGCAAAGCCGGGGGCTTTAGGAATTGGGCCGCTCAAAGCGGCCGTGGGCGCACTAACGCGTCTCCGATTTTATTGGCGGCCTAAAGACGGCTTTGGTGCCACATATTCGGTTGGTCGAGCCGAGCATCCTCGGCCTCGTGCTTGTGGAGGTGGCTCACGAGTCGTGAGTTTCGTCAGTGCACTGAAAAGGACACCGATTGTGGGATCACTGGACGTGTCCTCCTGCCTAGCTTTGACCTGCCACTGAGTATTTCCGCCAGAAGGAGTTAGAGTCCGCCCCGAAGAGGACGGACAATGAAGCGAGCAAGGTTCACTGAAGAGCAGATTA
>NZ_AXAU01000069.1 GCF_000472965.1 Bradyrhizobium murdochi
GCCGCTCGACCTGGGCACTGCGCTTATCACTGTCCATAAGGACAGTTCTCAATACCGCGCCTCACTTCGCAAGGCGGCCTTCAGCGGACGGATACACTTGAGCTACAACAGCCCGATAGGGTCTGCTCCAGATCGTCCGTTCTCGCTGAAGATCGGTGCGATCTCGTCGTCGATCTAGTCCCAATCGATCTTGCCGGCCAGCAGAGCCAACTCATGCTGGATCTAGTCCAGCTGCGCCAGGAACAGATCGTTCGATCCGGTCGTCTTGTGCTTGTTCGGTCGCTTCGTCCCTTCCGATGCGCTAGAGAATCACTCACGGGCGGCTGCGAAATGCCTCATGCATAGACCTCGTCGAACGATGCTGTCATATGCGCCTGCAATAAGCACCTGACCTAGCCATTGTCCGATGACAGATATCGACGCGCTGGTCCGAACCGTACGCTTCAAACTCATGAAAGTGCGATGCGTACCATTGTGACGCAGTTAGAGCACGCTTCGACAGAGTGCGCGCGCGCTGGTCCATTGCGTACAAAGTTCGCTCGCCGATAACAAACCCAATCTGTCACCATCATCGTGCGAGCGGCGGAATGATCCGCACCGCGACGTTCACTGATCGATCTTTCAGTTGGCGTTCGAGGAAGGCCCTGCAGGTCGAGGATGATTGGGGGGCGAAGGTGGTTGCTCTCTTCTGTCATGGATGGGCGCCGCTTTTGAGGTGTTACAATTCGGAGGACTTTATGAACATGGGGAAGAACCTTTTGCTCGTTTCGGCGGCGAGTCTGATCGTCGCAGGCGGAGCGCAGGCGGCCGATCTGCCAGTTAAGGCCAAGGCCATCGAATATGTGAAAATCTGCTCGCTCTACGGTGCCGGCTTCTACTACATCCCGGGGACCGATACCTGCATCAAATTGGGGGGATACCTGCGCGTTGAGACGGCGCTGAACACCAACGGTGTCTACGCATCAGGCCGGGTGAACGGCGCGGCCGGAGCTAACAACCGCCTGAGCAACTATTACACTTCTCGTTCTCGCCAGGGCCTTACCATCGATACCCGCACTGCGACCGAGTACGGCGTGGTCCGCACTTTCTTTGAAGGCAAGTTTGACTGGACGTCGGGTGGCTATACCGCTACCGGTGCTGGCGGTACCGCCTATGCTGGTGATTTCGTCGCGGGTGGCTCGCTCGGCGTCTACAACGCTTTCATTCAGTTCGCGGGTTTTACGCTGGGTAGAGCGAATTCCCAGTTCTCCACGCCCTGGGCCAACTATCCGGGAAATAACTTCGATGGCCTGCCGGGCAGCGGCGGCTATGAATGGGTAAACCAGTTCGCCTATACCGCTGAGTTCGGTCA
>NZ_AXAU01000070.1 GCF_000472965.1 Bradyrhizobium murdochi
TGACCTTGCCCCGCGGGCTTAATCCAGTTTGAAGTTCGTTCTGGCCCACGACAAGGACCAGAGCATGAAGCGCAGCCGCTTTTCGGAAGAGCAGATCATCGGGATTTTGAAGGAGCATGAGGCCGGCGTGTCGGTCGCCGATCTGTGCCGCAAGCATGGCGTCAGCGACGCCAGCATTTACAAATGGAAGGCCAAGTTCAGCGGGCTGGAGGTCTCGGAGGCCAAGCGGCTGAAGACGCTGGAGGATGAGAACACGCGGCTGAAACGGTTGCTGGCCGACGCCATGCTGGACAACGCAGCCTTGAAGGACCTCGTGGGAAAGAAATGGTGACGCCCGCAGCTTTCCGCTTGGCCGTCGCCCATCTCCGAGACGCCTTCGGGATGAGCGAACGGCGGGCGTGTAAAGCCATCGGCTGCATAACCATGAGATACCAGACGACCCGGGCTGACGATGCCGGCCTTCGCCAGCGCATGAGAGCGATCGCCCAGGATCGCCGCCGCTTCGGCTATCGGCGTCTGCATGTTCTGCTCGAGCGGGAGGGCTATGTGGTCAACCACAAGAAACTGTTCCGGCTCTATCGGGAGGAGAAGCTTGCGGTGCGCCGCCGCGGCGGTCGCAAGCGCGCAATCGGGACCCGGGCGCCGATGACGGTGCCGATGGCGCCGAACGACCGCTGGTCACTCGACTTCGTGTCGGATCAGCTCACCGATGGTCGCCGCTTCCGTATCCTCACCGTGGTCGACGACTGCACCCGCGAGTGCCTGGCGCTGGTGGCCGATACCTCGCTGTCCGGCACCCGGGTGGCGCGGGAGCTGGACCGACTGATGATTGAGCGCGGCAAGCCAAAGATGGTGGTCAGCGACAACGGCAGCGAGCTCACTAGCAACGCCATCCTAACATGGGCCGATCAGAGCCGCGTCGCCTGGCACTACATCGCGCCGGGCAAGCCCATGCAGAATGCTTTCATCGACAGCTTCAACGGCCGGCTGCGGGATGAACTGTTGAACGAGACGCTGTTCACGTCGCTGGCCCAGGCCCGCGTTGCGCTCGGATGCTGGCGGGCCGATTACAACGAT
>NZ_AXAU01000009.1 GCF_000472965.1 Bradyrhizobium murdochi
GTCCACGGCATCAAGCGGCGGTCGTCCTCGTTCAACACGGCGCGGATCGATCACCTCTACCAGGACCCGCATTCCCGCAAGGTGCCGTTCCTGCTGCATTACGGCGACATGACCGACTCGACCAACCTGATCCGGCTGATGCAGCAGATCAGGCCGACCGAGATCTACAACCTCGCCGCCCAGAGCCATGTCGGCGTCAGTTTCGAAAGCCCGGAATACACCGCCAACGCCGACGCCATCGGCGTGCTGCGGCTGCTGGAGGCGATCCGCATCCTCGGCATGGAGAAGGAGACGCGGTTCTATCAGGCCTCGACCTCGGAGCTCTACGGCCTGGTCCAGGAGGTGCCGCAGAAGGAGACCACGCCGTTCTACCCGCGCTCGCCTTACGGCGTCGCCAAGCTGTACGGCTACTGGATCACGGTCAATTACCGTGAGGCCTACGGCATGTTTGCCAGTAACGGCATCCTGTTCAACCACGAGAGCCCGATCCGCGGCGAGACGTTCGTCACCCGCAAGATCACCCGCAGCGTCGCCCGCATCGAGACCGGCCTGGAGGAGGCGCTCTACCTCGGCAACCTCGAGGCCAAGCGCGACTGGGGCCATGCGCGCGACTATATCGAGGGCATGCACAAGATCCTGCAGGCGGATGCCCCGGACGATTTCGTGCTGGCGACCGGCGAGACGCGTTCGGTGCGCGAGTTCGTCGAACTGGCGTTCGCCGAAGTCGGCCGCCGCATCGAGTGGCGCGGCCAAGGCGTCGACGAGACCGGCGTCGACACAAAATCCGGCAAGACCGTGGTCCGCATCGATCCGGTCTATTTCCGCCCCACCGAGGTCGATCTTCTGGTCGGCGATGCCAGCAAGGCGCGCGAGAAACTGGGCTGGAAGCCCAAGACGTCGTTCGCCCAGATGGTCAAGGAAATGGTCGCGAACGATCTCGACGAAGCGAGGCGGGAGGTCGCCAATGGCAAGCCTGCCGTTTGAGCTGAAGGGCAAGACGGTCTACGTCGCCGGCCACCGCGGCATGGTCGGCGCCGCGCTGGTGCGCCGGCTGGCGCGGGAAGACGTCGAACTGCTGACGACGCCCCGCAATGAGGTCGATCTGCGCAATCAGGCCGCGGTCAATGCGTGGTTTGCCGCCAACCGGCCCCAGGTGGTGTTTCTGGCGGCCGCCAAGGTCGGCGGCATCGTCGCCAACAACACGCTGCGCGCCGAATTCCTCTACGACAATCTGGCGATTGCTTCGAACGTGATCCATGCGGCGCATCTCCACGGCGCCGAGAAGCTGATGTTTCTCGGCTCCTCCTGCATCTATCCCAAGCTGGCGCCGCAGCCGCTGCGCGAGGACTCGATGCTGACGGGGCCGCTGGAGCCGACCAACGAACCCTATGCGATTGCCAAGATCGCCGGGATCAAGATGGTGGAGGCCTATCGCAGCCAGTACGGCGCCGACTTCATCAATGTGATGCCGACCAATCTTTACGGCCGCGGCGACAATTATCACCCCGAATACAGCCACGTCGTCGCCGCCCTGATCCGCCGCTTTCACGAGGCCAAGGTTGCCGGCGCCAAGGAGGTCGTGGTCTGGGGTACCGGCACGCCGCGGCGCGAATTCCTCTATGTCGATGATCTCGCCGACGCCTGCATCCATCTGATGAAGACCTATTCGGAGAGTGAACTGGTTAATATCGGCACCGGCGAGGACATCACGATCGCCGAATTCGCCCGCGTGGTCGCGGCAATCGTCGGCTATACCGGAGCGATTAGTTTTGATGCCTCGCGCCCCGACGGCACGCCGCGAAAGCTGCTCGACGTCAGCCGCCTGGCAAAACTCGGCTGGCGGGCCAGCACGAAGCTTGAGGACGGCATCCGGCTCGCCTACCAAGCCTATCTCAGCGAGCACGCAATAACCAAGTAGAAATAGGCGTTTCTGCAATAAAAAAGCCCCGGATGTATCCGGGGCTTCTTGCTGTCGAAAGTATCGTCGGCCTATTCCGGCTTACCGATATTCACCTTCAGCGTGCCGACGCCGTCGACGCCGCACTCGATCTTGTCGCCGGGATTGAGCTGCGAGACCCCGGCCGGCGTGCCGGTCATGATGATGTCGCCGGCGGCGAGTTTCACCTGCTGCGAGAGCTGCCAGATGATTTCGGGCACGCTCCAGATCAGTTCGGTGAGGTCGCCCTTCTGCGTTTCCTTGCCGTTGACCGTTAGCCAGATCTTGCCCTTGGCAGGATGGCCGATCTTGGATGCGGGCTGGATAGCGGAGCAGGGTGCGGAATAATCGAAGGACTTTCCGACTTCCCACGGCCGCTCCTTCTTGCGCGAGGCGATCTGCAGGTCGCGGCGGGTGAGGTCGATACCGACGGCGTAGCCGTAGACATGATCGAGCGCCTTGTCGGCCGGGATGTTGAGGCCGCCGCTCTTCATAGCGACGATCAGTTCGACTTCGTGATGCAGGTCCTTGGTCAGCGGCGGATAGGGGATCGTGGCGCCGTCGGGAACCAGCATGTCGGCGTGCTTGGCGAAGAAGAACGGCGGCGCGCGCTCGTCATTGCCCATCTCTCTGATGTGCTCGAGATAGTTGCGGCCGACGCACCAGATGCGGCGAACCGGATAGGAGCCGGTCTCGCCGACAACGGGAAGCGTGGGCTGCGGGGCTGCTGATATGACGTAGGAGGCTGCGGTCATGAAAAGGGTCTCGGGTTACGGTGGAAATCCGGAGTCTTCTAGTTGAGCATGATCTTTTCGGAAAACCGGTGCCCACTTTTCCGGATCATGCTCTAGCTTTTACGCGGTTGCGCTGACCGGCGCCAGACTGGGCGGACCGGCTTCGCGCTGCTGCAGGCGGAAGAAGGAAGCATAACGCCCGCCGCGGCGCAGCAAATCGTCATGCTGGCCGCGTTCGACGATCTCGCCGGCCTCGACCACCAGGATGGCATCGGCATGCATGATGGTGTGCAGGCGGTGGGCGATCACGATGGTGGTGCGGTTCCGGCAGAGATGCTCGATCGCCTCCTGCACGGCTTTCTCGGACTCGGAATCGAGCGCCGCGGTGGCCTCATCGAGCAGAATGATCGGCGCGTTCTTGATCAGCGCCCGGGCCACTGCGATGCGCTGGCGCTGGCCGCCGGATAGTTGCGTGCCGTGCTCGCCGACCGGCGTGTCATAGCCGAGTGGAAAGCCCATGATGAAATCGTGCGCGCAGGCCGCCTTCGCCGCCGCCACGATCTCGTCCTGGCTGGCGCCTTCCTTGCCGAAGGCGATGTTGGCGCCGATCGTGTCGCGGAACAAATAGACGTCCTGGCCGACATAGGCGGTCTGCCGCCGCAGCGAGCGCCGCGACACGCTGGAAATGCTCTTGCCGTCGACCAGGATTTCGCCTTGGTTCACCTCGTAGAGCCGCAGCAGCAGCGCGAGTACGGTTGACTTGCCGCCGCCGGAAGGGCCGACCAGCGCGGTGGTCTTGCCGGGCTCGGCGACGAAGCTCATTCGATTCAGGACCGGCTCGCCTGGCCGGTAGCAGAAGGTCACGTCGCGGAATTCGACCCGCGCGTCAGTGAGCTTTAGCGTCGGCTTGTCACCGTCGTCAGGCTCGCTCGGTGGGCTGTCGACGATTTCGAGCAGCTTGCGCGCGCCGATCAGGTTGCTGTTGAGCTCGATGTTGAGCCGCGCCAGCCGCTTGGCCGGCTCATAGGCCAACAGGAACGCGGTCAGGAATGAGAAGAACTGGCCGGGCGAGGCGCCCATCGCGACCACGCGATAGCCGCCATACATCAGGCCGCCGGCGATCGCGAAGCCGCCGAGGGTTTCCATCAATGGGCTGGAGCGGTTGGAAACGCGCGCCATCTTGTTGGCGTTGCGCTCGACCGCGGCGATGCTGGCGTCGATCCGTTCGCGCATCGCCTGTTCGAGCGTAAAGGCTTTCACGGTGCGGATGCCCTGCAGCGATTCCTGCATCGTCTCCATGATGTCGGCGGTGCCCGAGAACTGGTTGTGTGCAAGACCCTTGATGCGCTTCACCAGCTTGCGCAGGACGATCATCGCCGGCGGCGCCACCGCAAAACCGAGCAGCGCCATCAGGGGATCGGTCATCACCATGACGACGACGAGCGCGATCAGCGACAGCAGATCGCGGCCAATGGCGTTGATCAGGAGATTGAGCACCTGCGTCACCGCGGTGGCGCCAGCAGTGAGCCGCGCCAGGAATTCCGATGAATGCCGCTCGGAGAAAAACGCGATGTTTTCGCTCATCAGCTTGGCGAACAGCCGGCGCTGGTTATTTGCGAGGATCGCATTGCCGATCTGCGACAGGATCACGGTGTGCCCGTAGGTCGCCGCACCCTTGATCGTAAAGATGACGACGGTGACCAGCGACAAGAGCGCAATCCCGCGCACATCCTTGTCGACATAGGCCTTGTTGATGACCTCGCCGAGCAGGTAGGCGGAACCCGCGGTTGTCACCGCCGCCAATCCCATCAGCGAAAAGGCGAGCAGATAGCGCCGCCAGTAGGCGAGCCCCTGTTCAGCGACGAGGCGCCGAATCAGGATCGCCGCACCATAGGGGTCGTCGGTGATTTTCTTCGGAGTTTCTGTAGGAAGTTCGGTCATCCGCGTTCCATTGACGGCGCCTGGATAGCCCGGCGCGTCAGGGCTGCTGCGATGCCTCCTTGCCCGCTTAGAGAGGCTTTTTCAAGCCAAATAAGCGCTTGATTTCAGGCCGATTCCGCACGCTGCGGAAGGCCACCGCGTTCGCTGAACAGTCGCTTTTCCCAGGTCAGCGCGTGGCCGGCAATGGTTTCGAGATTGTCGTATTGCGGCGTCCACTCCAGCATCGAACGAATGCGGCTGGTATCGGCAACCATGGTCACGATGTCGCCCGGGCGGCGCGGCGCATAGGAGACCGCGAAATTGCGCATCGAGACGCGGCGGACGGCCTCGATGGTTTCCAGCACCGAATAGCCGCGGCCGTAGCCGCAGTTCAGCGTGATCGAGCTTCCACCGCCTCGCAGGTATGACAGCGCGGCGCGATGGGCCTCCGCGAGATCGCTGACATGGATGAAATCGCGGATGCAGCTTCCGTCTGGCGTCGGGTAGTCGGTTCCGTACACGTCGACCTTGGCGCGCTGCCCGGTGGCGGCTTCGACCGCAATCTTGAACAGATGCGTCGCGCCGACGGTCGAGAGGCCACAGCGGCCGTTCGGATCGGCGCCGGCGACGTTGAAATAGCGCAACACGACGTACTTCATATCGTGTGCACCGGTGACGTCATGCAGCATGATTTCAGTCATCAGCTTGGATGAGCCGTAAGGCGACATCGGCCGCGTCGGCGCGTGTTCCGGCACCGGCACCTGGTCCGGATTGCCGTAGACGGCAGCCGTTGACGAAAAGATGAAGCGGCTGACTCCACTCTTCACCGCTGAATTCAAGAGGCTGCGGGTCGTCATGGTGTTGTTGCGGTAATAGCCGAGCGGATCGCGCATCGAATCCGGCACCACGACGGAGCCGGCGAAATGAATGATGCTCTCGACGCGGTGCTGGGCGATCACGCCCTCGACGAGATTTTCGTCCCCGGCGTCGCCGATGAACAGCGGCACGGGGCGGGGCAAAAGCGAGGAAAATCCGGTGGACAGGTTGTCGATCACGACGACGCTTTCGCCGGCGTCCACCAGCGCATGAACCGTATGACTTCCGATATAACCGGCGCCACCGGTGACGAGCACGGTCATGGGTCACCTCTCCCGATTTATTTGCAGGCAATGCTAGGGGGCTCGCGGTGAAGAGGGGGTTTCGGCGCTGGCGAACTGGCCACTATGCTTAATGTTGCGTATAGGAACTGGCCGAAACGGAGCCGGACGTGCCGATCGAGAACAATTTGGCCAGTGATCTGCAACTGATCGTGCCGAATCTGCACAGGCGCTATTCGGGCGTCACGGCGACCAACCGGATGGTGGCGCCGAAGCTCGCGCAAATGTACCGCGCAGCATGGCTCGGGCCGCACGCGCCCGACGCCATCGCGCGGATGGGTTTTGCGGATCTGTTGAAACTCTGGCGGCATCGCAACTCCCTGATCTGGCACGCGCGACGCAATGACGAGATGATTGTCGGCGTCTTGCTGCGTGCGCTGGGCTGGCCGCTGAAACTCGTCTTCACCTCGGCGGCGCAGCGGCATCACACCTGGCTGACGCGCTGGCTGATCCGGCAGATGGATGCCGTGATCGCAACCTCCGAACTGTCGGCGTCGTTTCTCAAACGCGAGGCGACGGTCGTGATGCACGGCGTCGATACCAACGCCTACGCGCCGCCGGCCGATCGCGCCGCAGCGTTTGCCGAGGCGAAACTGCCAGGACATTACGCGATCGGCTGCTTTGGACGCGTGCGCGCGCAAAAGGGCACGGACGTGTTCGTCGAGGCGATGTGCCGGCTGCTGCCGCGCTATCCCGATTTCACCGCCGTCATCGTCGGCGCGGTCGTGCCGGAGCAGCAGGGTTTTGCCGATGGCTTGAAACGGCAGATCGAGGCGGCCGGGCTGCAATCGCGCATCGTCATCACGGGCGAGCTCGAAATCGAGGAAGTGCAGCGCTGGTACCAACGGCTGACGATCTACGCCTTCACCTCGCGCAATGAAGGCTTTGGCCTGACGCTGATCGAGGCGATGGCGGCAGGTGCGGCGCTGGTGGCGGCGCGGGCAGGCGCAGCGGAGTTCGTGGTCGAGGACGGTGTGACCGGCGTGCTGACGCCGCCGGGCGATACCGAGGCGCTGGTCGCGGCGCTTGAGCCTTTGATGCGCGATCCGGCCTCGGCACATGCGATGGGCGAGCGGGCGCGTGCGCGCGTGCTGGAAAAGTTCAGTCTTGAGGCGGAGGCAAAGGCGATCGCCGCAGTCTATCGCACGCTCGATTGAGCCATCACGCGCTGCGCGATGTCGGCGACGTCAGACGCCGCGATGTCACGCATGCAACGATGGTTGTTCATGGTGCAAACCGTGCGCTGGCAGGGCTGACAGGCGAGCTTCGATTTGGTCTGCAGCACCGTGGCGGCAAGGCCGTTCAGCGGCGCCCAGAGATAGGGGCTGGTGGGGCCGAAAATGCCCATGGTCGGCGTGCCGATCGCGGCCGCGATGTGCATCAGGCCGGAGTCGTTCGAGATCGCCACGCTCGCCGCCGCCATCGCCAGTATGCCGTTGCGCAAGTCAGTCCCGGTGAGGTCGCGGGCCTTGCCGCCGGTGGCGGAGACGATTTCCTGCGCCAGTGCCTTTTCGCCGGGACCGCCGACCACCCAGACGTCGAGGCCGCGCTCGATCAGGAGCCGCGCGGCTTCCGGATAATAGGTCCATCGCTTTGAGGCGCCGACGGAGCCCGGGCCGAGCGCTACGGCGGGGCCCGTGCCGAGCCCGCTCGCCTGCCGCCAGCGGGCCGTTTCCTCCGGCGGAACTACGAGCTGCGGCACTGGCCATTCCGGCGGCAGCGGCGTGCTGTCGGGCAGCGCCAGCGCGGCATTCTTGTCGATAAAGCGGGGCAGGGCCTTTTCGCCCCAGCGCATCCGGTTGATCAGCCCGAATCGCGCCTCGCCGAAAAAGCCGACGCGCTCGGGGATGCCGGCCAGCGCGGGCGCAATCGCCGCCTTCCAGGTGCGGGGCAGGACGAGGGCGGTTCCATAACCGCGGGCGCGCAGTTCGGTGGCGAGGCCCCGCTGCTTGGCCAGCGCAAGCCGGCTGCGCGGCAGGTTCCAGACGATGCCCGCCCGGACACCGGGCATATAGTCGACCAGCGGTGCGCAAAGGGGGGTCACCAGGAGGTCGACCGGGCGGTTCGGCCAGCGCTGCTTTAATACCCGCACCACGGTATGGCCGCGGACGAAATCGCCAATCCACATATAGGGAACGATCAGGATAGGCCTGGTGTCGGCGCTATCTTCCATTTCGATCCCATTTGGTGAATTGAAATTCATATCTTGGCTTATTTCGTCGCTAACCGATTGCCGGCCCGTCGGTAGCCGCTCGAAGGCGACACGTAAAGCCGGTCGATTCGGTCTTCGATCCGCCGAGGAGCAAAGTTGCCTGCCGCGCGGGAGTGAGGCAAAGCTTTCGCCCGAACAATCATGGCAGGGGATGGCATGTTGCTGGTGACCGGGGGTGCCGGTTTTATCGGGTCGAACGTTGTGGCTGCGTTGAATGACGCCGGCCGGGACGTCGTCGTGTGCGACGTGCTCGGCCATGACGGCAAATGGCGCAATCTGGCCAAACGCCGGCTGGCCGATTTTGTACCGCCTTCGGAACTGATGGACTGGCTGAAGGGCCGCCGGTTGGAGGCGATCATCCATCTCGGCGCCATTTCCGAGACCACGGCGACAGACGGCGACCTGGTGATCGAGACCAATTTCCGCCTGTCGATGCGGTTGCTCGACTGGTGCACGGCCAACGCCACGCCGCTGATCTACGCGTCCTCGGCCGCGACCTATGGCGACGGCGAGCAGGGGTTTGGCGACGACCAGTCAATGGACGCACTGAAGCGGCTGCGGCCGATGAACCTCTATGGCTGGAGCAAGCATCTGTTCGACATGGCGGTCGCCGAACGCTCAGCGCGCGGCGAACGGCTGCCGCCGCAATGGGCGGGATTGAAGTTCTTCAACGTGTTCGGCCCCAATGAATATCACAAGGGCACGATGATGAGCGTGCTGGCGCGGCGCTTCGACGACATTAAGGCCGGCCGTCCGGTGCAATTGTTCAGGTCGCATCGCGAAGGGATCGCCGACGGGGACCAGCGGCGCGACTTCATCTATGTCGACGACGTCGTGCGCGTCACGATGTGGCTGCTCTCGACGCCTGATGTCAGCGGCATCTTCAACGTCGGAACCGGCACGGCGCGCAGCTTTCGCGATCTGATGCTATCGGCCTATGCCGCGCTCGGCATCGCACCGAACATCCAGTATATCGACATGCCCGAGCAGATCCGCGGCAGCTATCAGTACTTCACCCAGAGCGAGGTCGATCGGTTGCTGAACGCCGGGTATAATGGCGGCTTTACCGCGCTCGAAGATGCAGTCGAAACCTACGTGAAGGTTTTTCTCGATCGTCCCGATCGCTTTCGCTGATGGGCACCAGGTAGACAGATGTTCGATTTTGAAGCCCTGAGCCAGGCGATCCCAAATCAGACCGTGCTCTGCGTCGGCGATCTCATGCTCGACGAGTTCGTCTATGGCGACGTATCCCGTGTTTCGCCGGAAGCGCCGGCGCCCGTTATCGCGGTCCAGCGTAGCGAGACCAATGTCGGCGGTGCCGGCAACGTCGCGCGCAACATTGCGTCTCTCGGCGCACGGTGCATCTTTGCCGGCCTGATCGGCGAAGACGAGGCGGGTGCGAAGCTGAAGACCGATTTGGCGCGGGAAAGCCTGATCGAGGCCGTGCTGGTATCCGATCCTTCCCGCCCGACCACGCGCAAGGTGCGCTTCGTCTCAGAGCATTTTTCCACCCATATGCTGCGCGCGGATTGGGAGCAGGCCGTGCCGGCCCCGGCCGATGTCGAGCAGCGGCTGATCGATGCGATCCTGCCGCTTGTGCCCCGCGCCGACATCGTGCTGCTGTCCGACTACGCCAAGGGCGTGCTGACGGCGCGCGTCATCCGCAACATCATCGACGCCGCGAAGAAGCTCGGCAAGCGCGTGATCGTCGATCCCAAGAGCGCCAATTTGGCGATCTATCGCGGCGCCACGCTGCTGACACCCAACCGCAGGGAGTTTGCGGCGGCCACGCGCAGCCGCGACACCGACAAGAACATTGCCGAGGCGGCGCAGGATGCGATGCATCTGGCCGATTGCGAGGCCATTCTGGTGAAGCAAAGCGAGCACGGCATGACGCTGGTGCTGCGCAGCGGCGAGACGATCCACGTGCCGGCGCTGCCGGTCAAGGTGCGCGACGTCTCGGGTGCGGGCGACACGGTCGCTGCATTGCTGGCGCTGACTCTGGCTGCCGAGGCCGATTGGGAGACTGCGATGCGGATGGCGAATGCGGCGGCGGCCGTCGTCGTCGGCAAGAAGGGCACCGCTACCGTGACGCCCGCGGAGCTGCGGCGGAAAATCCTGCCGCATGCGTCGCTGGCGGCCGAAGAAAAGATCGTGCCGGCAGGCGGCGATCTCGCCGTGCATCTGGCAGAGTGGCGCCGGCAGGGGCTGCGCATCGGCTTCACCAATGGCTGCTTCGATATTTTGCATCCCGGCCACGTCAAGGTGCTGACAGCGGCGCGCGGTGCCTGCGACCGCCTGATCGTCGGCCTCAACAGCGATGCCTCGGTAAAACGATTGAAGGGCGAGGGACGCCCAGTGCAGGATGAGCGGGCGCGCGCCGAAGTGCTGGCAGCGCTGGAGGCGGTCGATCTCGTCGCGATCTTCGCGGAGGACACGCCGATCGACCTGATCACGCGGGTGAGGCCGAGCGTGCTGGTAAAGGGCGGCGATTATACGCGCGAGCAGGTCGTCGGCCACGAGATCGTCGAGGCCACCGGCGGCGAGGTCGTGCTCGTCGATATCCTGCCGGGCCACAGCACGACGTCGCTGGTCGGCCGCGCGAGGGGAGGCAAGGCGTGAGCGCGAACGCAGCTACGACGTCGATCGCCAAGGCGCTGCCGATCTGGCGCGATTCCGCCGCATGGATGAAGGTGAGCGACCTCGTCGCGGTCCTGCTTGCGCTGTCGCTGCCGTGGTCGACTTCGCTGGTCGGTATTTTCGGCGCTGTGCTTCTGGTCACGGTTGCGCCGACGATAGAGTTGAAGGGCTTTCTTGCCTCGCTGAAGCGCCCGATTTCCGCGCTGCCGATCGCCCTGTTCGTTCTAGCGTTTGCTGGAACCCTGTGGTCGGACGCCGCTTGGGGCGCGCGATTCTATGCCGTGGGGCCGGCCGCGAAGCTCCTGGTGCTTCCGGTCCTGCTCTATCATTTCGAGCGCTCGGCGCGCGGGTCGTGGGTGTTCGTGGCGTTCCTCGCTTCGTGCACGCTCTTGATGCTTATGTCCTGGCTGGTGTTTCTCCGTCCTGAACTTTCGTTGCGGACGCCGGAGCTCGCCGCACGCGGCATCTTTGTCAAGAACTACATCGCCCAGAGCCAGGAATTCACGCTGTGCGCGGTTGCGCTGGCCTATCCGGTTATCATGCTGCTGCGGGCAAAGCGGATTGCGCTGGCCGTGCTGCTCACCGCCATCGCCTTCGGCTTGTTCGTCAACATGGCGTTCCTGGTGGTGTCGCGCACGGCATTGGTCACGGTGCCGATCATGTTCGCGGTGTTTGCACTGTTGCATCTGAGGTGGCGCAGCATCGTCATCATCCTGTGCGTAGCGGCCGCGTTCGCCGCCGTTGCCTGGCAGACCTCGCCGGCGTTGCGCTGGACCGCGGAGACGTTTGCCCGGGACTACCAGCTCTACAAGGAACAAAACATCCCGACATCGATCGGGCTGCGGCTCGAGTTCTGGCGGAAGTCACTCGGCTTCTTTGCCGAGGCACCGCTGATCGGCCATGGCACGGGCGCGACGCGCGGCCTGTTCGAGCGCGTCGCCACGCACGACTCATACCAGGCCAGCAGCGAAGTGATCGGAAATCCCCATAACCAGACGCTCAACGTTGCGGTGCAATGGGGCATTGTCGGTGTCGTCATTCTGTACGCGATGTGGCTGTTGCATTTGCTCCTGTTCCGTGGCGATGGGCTTGCGAATTGGATCGGGCTTTTGGTCGTAGTGCAGAATATCTTCACCTCGCTGTTCAACTCCCACATCTTCGACTTCCATGAAGGCTGGATGTATGTGCTGGGCGTCGGAGTTGCCGGAGGCATGGTGCTCCGCGCCAGATCAGAGGCAATGGAATCTTCCGGAACAGTCCGGCCATGATCTGGCATGCACGCCAGAGATGAGATATCAGCGGGCGAAGGACGCCCCGCGAATCCCCCTCGTTCCCGCAGCCGGCCAATGGAATGACACCTCTTTCGCAACTGACCCGTCGCAATTACCTGATCGCAGCGCATGATGCGTTGGTGACTGCGCTTGCGCTGCTCGCAAGCTTCTATCTGCGATTCGAGGGCGGCGAGGCCTTCTATGCCCGCCTGCCGCTGCTGTTGAAGATCTTACCGCTGTTCGTCGCCTTCAGCGTCGTTATCTGCTACGTCTTCAATCTGACGACGACGAAATGGCGTTTCATTTCGCTTCCCGATGCACTGAATATCCTGCGCGTGGCGACCCTTCTGGCGGTAACGCTCGTCGTGTTGGACTATGCCTTCATTTTCGCCGCATCGAACGGCAAGACGCCGGTGCTGTTCGGCCGTGTCACCATCGTTCTCTACTGGTTTCTGCAGGTGTTCGCGCTGAGCGCGCTCCGCTTCGGATATCGCTATTTCCGTTACACGCGGGTTCGCCGCCATGCCCGGACCGAAGGCGCGTCGGCGACGCTGTTGATCGGCCGCGCCGCAGACGCCGAGGTGCTGTTGCGCGCGATCGAGAGCGGCGCAGTCAAGCAGCTTTGGCCGGTTGGCGTGCTGTCGCCGTCGGCCGCGGACCGCGGGCAGTCGATCCGCAACGTGCCGGTGCTGGGCGGGATCGACGACGTCGAGGACGTGGTCCGCGATTATGCCGGGCGGGGAAAGCCGATTTCGCGGGTCGTCATGACGCCGTCGGCGTTCGAGCCCGAGGCGCACCCCGAGGCTGTTCTGATGCGGGCCAAACGGCTCGGGCTGTTCGTCAGCCGCCTGCCGTCGCTCGAAAGCGGCGACGTGCCGAGGCTGACCAATGTCGCCGTCGAAGACCTTTTGCTGCGGCCAAGCGAGAAGATCGACTACGCGCGGCTTGAAACGCTGGTGAAGGGCAAATCGGTGATCGTCACCGGCGGCGGCGGCTCGATCGGTTCGGAGATATGCGACCGCGTCGCGACCTTTGGCGCTGCGCGGCTATTGGTGATCGAGCACTCGGAACCGGCGCTTTACGCCGTTACGGAAGCGCTGACGGCACGCGGGGCCAATGCCGCCATCGAAGGCCGGATCGCCGACATCCGCGATCGCGACCGGATCATGGGCCTGATGCGGGAGTTCAAGCCCGATATCGTGTTCCATGCCGCAGCGCTGAAGCACGTGCCGATCCTCGAGCGCGATTGGAGTGAGGGCGTCAAGACCAACATCTTCGGTTCGGTCAACGTCGCCGACGCAGCGCAGGCGGCCGGCGCCGAAGCCATGGTGATGATCTCGACCGACAAGGCGATCGAGCCGGTCTCGATGCTGGGACTGACCAAGCGCTTCGCCGAAATGTATTGCCAGGCGTTCGACCACGACCTGATGACCCAGTCGGAGGGCAAGCCGCACATGAGGCTGATCTCGGTGCGGTTCGGCAACGTGCTGGCCTCGAACGGATCGGTGGTGCCGAAGTTCAAGGCGCAGATCGAGGCCGGCGGTCCTGTTACGGTGACGCATCCGGACATGGTCCGGTATTTCATGACAATCCGCGAAGCCTGCGACCTCGTGCTGACCGCAGCCACGCATGCGCTGACGCCGGCGCGGCCCGACGTCTCTGTCTATGTTCTCAACATGGGACAGCCGGTCAAGATCGTGGAGCTTGCAGAGCGGATGATCCGCCTGTCCGGCCTCGAACCGGGCGTCGACATCGAGGTCGTGTTCACCGGCATGCGGCCGGGCGAGCGGTTGAACGAGATCCTGTTCGCCACCGAGGAGCCGCCGGTCGAGATCGGGGTCGCCGGCATCATGGCGGCGAAGCCGAATGAGCCGCCGATGCAGACCCTGCGCAAATGGCTTGCGGCGCTGGAGGATGCAATCGCGCGGGATGACCGCTCCACCATCCGTGCGGTGCTCAAGGATGCCGTGCCGGAATTCGGATCGAACGCCGCCTGATTTTGGGCCTCGCCCGGTCGGTCCCCGCGGCCGTTCGGGCCCTTCGGAAGCCATGATGCAGAAGTCCGGAAAAGTCGTCGTCGTCAGCCAGCATTATCCGCCCGATCCGAGCACGACGGCGGCGATCATGGCCGCGATTTCCGACCGCGTGGCGCAGGAGGCCGAGGTGCTGGTGCTGTCGGGAACGGCGGGCTCGGCGATATCGGCGCAAGCGGGCAAGCCTGAGGTCGTCGAGGTCAAGAACTGGATGCCGGGCAAGGGCGCGCTGGGAAAGCGCGCCGTGGCTGAATTGCTGTTCACGGTCCGGATGTTTTTCGTGCTGCTGGCGAGGTTGCGGCGCGGTGATGTCACGCTGACCGTGCCGGCGCCCTTCATGCTGCCTTACGCTTTTGCCGCCGCGGCCAAATTGAAAGGCGCGAGATCGGCGCTGATCATGCACGATCTCTATCCCGACGTCCTCGTCATGGCTGGCCTGTTGAGGCCGCAGTCGATTGTGGCGAAGGCGATGCGCGCCTTGAACGCGCCGATGTTTCGCGCGCTCGATGCCGTCGTCATCATCGGCCGCGACACCGAGAAGCTGCTGCTGCGCTATGGCGGAATGACAAGCGACAAGATCCGCTTCATTCCGAACTGGGCGACACTTGCGCGTGGCGTTCGCGCGGTCGACCCGGGCAATCCGTACCGCCGGTCGCTTTCCGCCCGCTTCGTCGTCGGACTGTCAGGCAATCTCGGCTTTACCCACGATCCCGTCATCGTGTTCGAAGCGGCGCGCCTGCTGCGCGACGACAAGGATATCCACTTCCTGCTGTCGGGCTGGGGGATCGGGTTCGACCAGTTGAAGGCCATGCAGGCTGAGGCAAAGCTCCCGAACGTTACCCTGGTCGATCGCGTCGAGGAGGAGCAGCTAGAGGCGTTTCTTTCGGCGGCGGACGTCTGGATCATTCCCTACCGCAGGAACGTCGCCGGCGTGTCGGTGCCCAGCCGATTCTACAATCTGCTGGCGATCGGCCGTCCGGTGATCCTGGTTTCCGAAGCGGATGCCGAGGCGGCGCTGACGGTCATCGAGCACGATGTCGGCTGGGTGGTGGAGCCCGGCAACGCCGGCGAACTGGCGAAAACGGTCAGCCGCGCCGCCCGGGCCGACGACCCACAGCGGGCAGAACGCGCGGCCGAAATCTCCAGGCGTTTTGATTTTGAAATCGCCATGGCCAACTATTGCGGCCTGATCCGCGAGCTCTTGCAGAAGACTAGCCGGGGGACGGGCGCCGGCGCGAGAAGCGGTGCATCAGGAACGCCGTGACGATGCCGCCTGCAACGAAGAGTAGGATTGCGATTGCCGTCGACGACGTCATGACCGAGCCGATTGCGAACGCAGCGAGCAGGATGTTGAGCGCGAATACCTCGCTCACCACGCGCGATACCGAAAAGCCGTTGTCGGTGGCGCGCTGATAGAAATGGCTGCGATGTGCCGCCCAGAACGGTTCGCCCCGCGCGATGCGGCGGAACAGTGTGACGGTGGCATCGGCGAGATAGTAGAGCGGCAACAGCAGGGCGGCCGCGACTTGCTGGTGCCAGGCGAGCTGCAGCAGACACCAGCCAACGAGCAGGCCGATCGGCAGGCTGCCGACGTCGCCGAGAAAGATTTTCGCTACCGGCCGATTGAAGGGCGCGAAGCCGAGCATCGCGCCGAACAGCGCTGCGGCGGCGACCGTCGTTGATGCCGGAAGTCCGCCGAGCCAGCCGAGCAGAACGAGTGCGCCGGTGATGGGCACGATCTCGGCGACCGTCATCAGGTCCAACCCGTCCATGAAATTGACGAGGTTCACGAACCACAGGCCTGCGAGGATCAGGAGGCCGCGCTCGAGCCAAAGCGGGCAGGCGGGAACGATCCTCAAATTTTCGGGCGCGGCCAGGATCACCGCGGCGACGGCAAGCCCCTGCAGCAACAGTCGCGGCAGAACGGGAATCGATTTGACGTCATCGGCGATGCCCACGGCCCCAATGAACAGCGTCGCGGCAAATACAGCGACGGGAATCTTCATCTCCGCTGCCCCGGCAAACACGATGACCGCAACAGTAGTGATCAGCGTGGCCATGATCACCGCGATGCCCGCGCCCTGCGGCGTCGGAATCCCGTGGGAAGAACGCGCGTTCGGTTTTGCCAGTGCTATCCGCAAGAGCAGCGGCCGGAGCGCCCATGTCAGGACGGCTGACAACAGCGCCGCCAGCACCGCGGCGGCAAACGACAACAGTAGTTGCGAATTGGCCATTCTGTCTGCGCTGGGAGAAGATTATTTGGGAACTTCAATGGGCGCCGTGCCCTGCGCGGCCTTCTCGGCGCTCAAGATCCAGACCAGTCCGCCGATCAAACCGACGACGAAGGATACCGCGCCATAGAGCAGGGAGATGTTGACGCCCTCGTTGGCCATCAGGCCGGCATATCCGAACGCCAGCCCCATGGTGGCCTCGCGGACGCCCCAGCCGGCAATCGAAATCGGCAGCATGGTGATCAGCATCACCGGCGGAACAAGCTGGAAGATCTGGCCGAACACCACGGGGGCGGCGATCGACTGCACCACGCACCAGGCGATCACGACGGCAAGCACGTGCACTAATATCGACAGCACCGCGACTTTCGGGCCGTGGGTGCGGCTGAACAGCACGCGATTGGCGATCACCGAGCAGGCGTGGATGTGATGGGTGCCCCACCAGTGCTTCAGCCACGGCCACCGCAGCCTGCCGAGCAGGAGAAATCCGAGGCCACCGGCAAGCGCTGCGAAATCGACGAACAGCAGCGCCGACCTGCCATGGGGATCGGTGATCAGCCGATAGCTCCACGGCAGGCTCGCAACGATGACGACCGCGAGCGCGATCAGGCCGATGGCACGATCGACGAAGATGGAATAGGTCGCCGCCCGCCAGCCGGCGCCGTTGCGCGCGACGAGCCATAGCCTGACCGCATCGCCGCCGATCGAGGACGGTAGCGTCTGGTTGAAGAACATCCCGATCACGTTGAAGCGCATCGCCTGCCGGGTCGGCAGCGGAGCGCCGCATTCCGCACCGATCTCGCGCCATCGCAACACGCCGACGAATATCTGCAGGAACGTCACGGCAATCGCCACGCCGAGCCAGCCGAGGCTGGAAACGTCGATGCGGGCCGCGAGGTCGGCGAGGTCCACCTTGCGCAACGAAAAATACAAGAGCGCCGCCGAGACCAGTATCTTCAATGTCGAAAGCAGGATTCGGCGCATCTCGCCCGTGCCGGGTTTGAGGAGAGGGTGCAAAAAGCGGTGCAATTCGGCGCCTTGGTATGGTTTTCGGGCCGATCTGGCAATAGCGGGGCTGGTAGGTGTTGCGGTGGCCTCGGCAACGCAGGTAAAGAGGCCCAGCGACAGAAATTTCAGCCATTGAGCGGCGCCTTCCAAGGATACGATGCCGGATCAACCCATATTGGTCACCGGAGCTGCGGGTTTCATCGGCTTCCACGTTGCGCGCCGGCTGCTGGCCGAAGGCCGCGCCGTGGTCGGCCTCGACAATCTCAACGACTATTACGATCCGGCGCTGAAACGGGGGCGGCTCGATATCCTGCGCGGGGAGCAGGGTTTTGCGTTCGAGCAGATCGATCTCGCCGATCGCGCGTCAATGGAACGCCTGTTCGCCAAACACCGCTTTCCAAGCGTGGTACATCTCGCAGCCCAGCCCGGCGTGCGTTATTCGATCGATCATCCGCACGCCTATGTCGATGCCAATCTCGCAGGCTTCGTCAACGTGCTGGAAGGCTGCCGGCATCATGGATGCGGCCATCTGGTCTATGCCTCGTCCTCATCGGTCTACGGCGCCAACGCCAAAATGCCATTTTCGGTGGAGGACAAAACCGACCATCCGATCAGCCTCTATGCCGCCACCAAGAAGGCCAATGAGCTGATCGCGCATTCCTACAGCCATCTCTACCGTCTTCCGGTAACAGGCCTGCGGTTCTTCACCATCTATGGGCCATGGGGACGGCCCGACATGGCGGTTTACCTGTTTACCAAGGCGATCGTGGAGGGTACCCCGATCAGGCTCTTCAACCATGGCAGGATGCGACGCGACTTTACCTATATCGAGGACGTGACGCGTGCCGTCCTGCGACTGGTCGACCAGGCCCCGCGCGACGGCGGGCAGGGCGCTGGGGCGCCGGCAAAAGTTTACAATGTCGGCAATAATCATCCGGAAGAGCTGACCCATGTGGTAGCGGTTTTAGAGCGGGAATTGGGCCGCGCGGCGGTCAAGGAGATGTTGCCGATGCAGCCCGGAGATGTGACCGAGACTTTTGCTGACGTAACCGAACTGATGCGCGACACCGGCTTCAGGCCGCAGACTTCGATCGAGGAAGGGCTTCGCGACTTCGTTGCCTGGTATCGCGACTACCATAAGATTTGAGGCGCCGATGAACCGACGAATTATTCCTCTCATCATGTGCGGCGGCGCCGGAACGCGGCTGTGGCCGGCCTCGCGCGAGGTTCATCCCAAGCAGTTCCTCTCCCTGTTCGGCGCGCGTTCGACGTTCCAGGATACGCTGTTGCGGGTTTCGGATGCTGGTCTGTTCGAACGGCCCGTCATCATCACCAACAATGCCTATCGCTTCATGGTGCTCGAGCAACTGGCGGAGATCGGACTGGAAGCCGATGTGCTTCTGGAACCGATGCGGCGCGATTCCGGGCCTGCGATCGCGGCAGGCGCTGCCTTTGCGCAGGCGCGCGACAAGGATGCCATCGTGCTGGCGCTCGCCGCCGACCACGTGGTGCGCGACACGCCCGCTTTCCTCGCCGCCTGCCGCGAGGGGCTGGCTGCCGCGGAAGCCGGCCACATCGTGACGTTCGGCGTGCAGCCCGAACGCGCCGCCACCGAATATGGTTACATCAATCCCGGTGAGGTCATTTCCGGCAAGGTTCGCGCAGTCGCGAAGTTCGTCGAGAAGCCCGATCCGGCAACCGCGGCCGATTACGTCAAGTCAGGCTATCTCTGGAACAGCGGCAACTTCATGTTCCGCGCCGCGGTGCTGTCGGATGAGTACGGCAAGGTCGATGCGGACAGCGTCCAAGCCGTCACGGATGCAGTGACGAAGGCAGGCACCGACCTCGGCTTCGTCAAGCTCGACGAGGGCGCGTTCGGATCGGCGAAATCGATCTCGATCGACTATGCGGTGATGGAGAAGACCTCGCGTGCCGCGGTCGTGCCGGTCGCGTGCGGCTGGTCCGATGTCGGCTCCTGGCATGCGGTGTGGGAATTGTCCGGCAAGGACGGCGAGGGCAACGCGGCGCGCGGCGCAGCCGTGTTTGAGGATTCGCGCAATTGCAACGTATCGACTGATCGCGCGCTCGTCGCGCTCGAAGGCGTCGACGACCTCGTGGTGGTCGCCACCCAGGACGCCGTGCTGGTGAGCCGGCAGAAGGATGCCAACGGGCTGAAGCGGCTGGTCGCGAAACTGAAGACAGTGGCGCCGCAGGTGACGGAAGACCACATCAGGGTGCATCGGCCCTGGGGATCCTATCAGTCGGTCGACAATGGCGATCGGCATCAGGTCAAGCGCATCATCGTCAAGCCGGGCGGGCGGCTGTCGCTGCAGAAACACCACCACCGCGCCGAGCACTGGATCGTGGTGCGCGGAACGGCGCAGGTGACGGTCAACGAACTGGTCAAGACCGTGCACGAGAACGAATCGATCTACATCCCGATCGGCGCGGTGCACCGGTTGGAAAACCCGGGCAAGATCCAGCTCGAGCTGATCGAGGTCCAGACCGGCAGCTATTTCGGCGAGGACGACATCATCCGCATCGAGGACGACTACCAGCGCAGTTGAGCAGACCGTAGTTCTACCGAGTCGACGGTTGTAATTGTTTGAATCAAAACGTGTCCGAAAACCGCCGATCGCGTTCGCCACATCTGTGATGGCGTGCTAGAGAACCGCCGGGGATACTACCGGCGCGGTTCTGCCTAGAATCTGCCTAGAATCTGCTTGGGGTCGACAAATCATGAGTTCCAAAGGGTCCGCATTCGAGGCGAAGGCCGATGCGAAACGCGGCTTGCGCGTCGGCGTGGTCGGCGCGGGTGTGATGGGCAGCAACCATGCCCGCGTGCTGGCCGGTCTGCCCGGCGTGACGCTGGTCGGCATTGTCGATCCGTTGCCCGAGCACCGCGCCCGCGCCACCGCGCTCGCTGGCTGCCGTGCGTTCGCCGAACTCGACGAGCTGTTTGACGAGGGCGTCGATGCCATTACGATCGCGGCGCCGACCCATCTCCATCACGAGATTGCGCTCGCCTGCATCACCCGCAACATCCACCTCCTGGTCGAGAAGCCGGTGGCCTCGACCGTCGAGGAAGGGCAGGACATCGTCAATGCGGCGCGCAGTGCCGGCGTGACGCTGATGGTTGGCCATGTCGAGCGCTTCAATCCGGCGGTCGCCGCGATCAAGCAGGCGATCTCGGGCGAGGACATTCTTTCGATCGGCATCACCCGCGTCGGACCGTTTCCGCCGCGGATGTCCAATGTCGGTGTTGTGATCGATCTCGCCGTCCACGATATCGACCTGATCCGCTGGTTCACCGAGTCCGATATCGTCGAGGTGCAGCCGCAGCTTTCCAGCGCGGTTGCCGAGCGCGAGGACATCGCGCTCTTGCAATTCCGCACCGCCTCCGGCGTGCTTGCCCATATCAACACCAACTGGCTGACGCCGTTCAAGGCGCGCAGCGTTACGGTCGCAACCCGCGGCAAATATGTGATGGGCGATCTTTTGACACGGCAGGTGACCGAGTGCTTCGGCTTCAAGCCGGACGGCAGCTACTCGATGCGGCATCTGCCGGTCGGCCATGATGAACCGCTGCGCGCCGAGCTGATCGCATTCCTCGATGCCGTCCGCACCGGCAATATGCCGGCGGTTTCCGGCGACGAGGGCGTCGCCAGTCTTGAAATCGCCATTCGCTGCCTCGAGCAGCCTGCCAAGCCCGCGGCCTCCGCCACGCGCAAGGGACCGCGCCGTATCGCCGGCTGAATTCCTTCCAGAACCGAGCAAGGCTCCATGAACCAGCACATGCGTCCAGAACCCGTTCCCTTCGCTGATATCGCCGCGCAGCGCCGCCGGCTCGGCAAATCGATCGATGAGGCCGTTGCCCGCGTGCTCGATCACTGCCAGTTCATCAACGGACCGGAGGTCACCGAGCTGGAAGCTGCGCTGGCAAAATTTTGCGGCGCCAAGCATGTCGTGAGCTGCGCCAGCGGCACCGACGCGCTGCTGATGGTGCTGATGGCGAAAAATGTCGGCCCAGGCGATGCCGTGCTGTGCCCGTCCTTCACTTTTTGCGCGACCGGCGAGGTGGTGGTGCTGACTGGCGCCACGCCCGTCTTCGTCGATGTCGATGAGGTGACCTTCAACATCGACCCCGGCTCGCTCAAGCGCGGCATCGTGACGGCGCGGCAGCGTGGCCTGAAGCCGCGCGCCATCATTCCGGTCGATCTGTTCGGACAGCCGGCCGACCAGGACGCGATCAGCGCCATCGCCGAAGCCGAGGGCCTGTTCGTGCTCAACGACGCCGCCCAGAGCTTTGGCGCCAGCTACAAGGGCCGCCGGCTCGGCACCTTCGGTCTGGCGACCACCACCAGCTTCTTTCCCGCAAAGCCGCTCGGCTGCTTCGGCGACGGCGGCGCGATCTTTACCGACGACGATGCGCTGGCCGAAACGCTGCGCAGTATCCGCGTCCACGGCCAGGGCTCGGACAAATACGACAATGTCCGTATCGGGCTTACCGCGCGGCTCGATACCATGCAGGCTGCGATTCTGATCGAGAAGCTGAAAATCTTCGAGGACGAGATCGCGGCGCGCAATGTGGTCGCGGAGCGCTATGCAAGGGGCCTCGGCAATGTTGTGACGGTGCCGCGTCTTGCCAGCGGCTGTAGCTCGATCTGGGCGTGCTATACGATCCGCCTTCCCAAGGGCACGGACCGTGACCGCTTCGCTGCCGACCTGAAGGCGCAGGGGATTCCGACCGCGATCTATTACACGAAATCGATGCATCAGCAGACCGCCTATCGCGATTTCCCAGTCGCGGGTGGCGGACTGCCGGTATGCGAGAGCCTGTCCGCCGACGTCATCAGCCTGCCGATACACGCCTATCTCGACGAGCTGACGCAGGAGCGGGTCATCAAAGCCGTACGCGGCGCGCTTCAGGCGTGATCCCGACCCGAAGCGCCGCGTCGGCAAAGTGGGCCGGTTTCGGTCAACATCATGGCTAAGCTGCTAGCGGACTGATTTCCCCGCTTTGCGAATATGCGCTAGAAGCAGCGCATGCTCGGACGCATCTTCACCGTCGGCGGTTATACGCTGCTTTCGCGGCTGACCGGATTCGCGCGCGATATCATGCTCGCCGCGATTCTCGGCGCAGGCCCCGTCGCGGACGCGTTTTTCGTGGCGCTGCGGCTGCCCAATCATTTTCGCGCTATCTTCGCCGAAGGTGCCTTCAACGCTGCCTTCGTGCCGGCTTACGCGCATCTGCACGGCAAGGGTGAAGCCTCGGCGCGGCTATTCGCCGATCGCATCTTCACGCTGCTGTTCGCCGTGCAGGTGATCCTGCTCGTCCTGGCGTGGTGGTTCATGCCGGAGGTGATCGCCATTCTCGCGCCGGGGTTCAAGGACGACCCGGTGCGTGGCGAGCTGGCGATTTCGCTGACACGGATCACGTTTCCGTATTTGCTGCTGATCACGCTGGTGACGCTGTACGGAGGCATGCTCAACGTGATGCATCGCTTCGCCAGCGCTGCCGCCGCGCCGATCTTCCTCAATCTGTCGATGATGGCGACGCTGGCGCTGGCGGCGTTCTTTCCGGGCGCGGGTTACGCAGCGGCATGGGGCGTTCTGCTCGCCGGCATCCTCGAGTTCCTGCTGCTGGCGGGCGATGCGGCAAAGACCGGCATCCTGCCGAAATTCGCTTCGATCAAATTCGACGAAGACGTGCGCGCGTTCTTCCGGGCGCTGGGGCCTGCGACCATCGGCTCGATGGGAACGCAGATCGCGTTGTTCGCCGATACGATCATCGCGACCTTTCTGCCGGCAGGCGCGCTTTCGGCGTTGTATTACGCCGACCGTCTCAACCAGTTGCCGATCGGCGTGATTGGAATCGCGATCGGCACCGTGCTGCTGCCGGAAATGTCGCGGCGCCTCACGGCAAACGATATTACCGGTGCATCCGCCGCGCAGCGGCGCGCATTCGAATTCTCGCTGCTGTTTTCAGTGCCCTTCGTCGCCGCCTTCCTCACCGTGCCTGACGTGATCATGCGCGCGATGTTTGCGCGCGGCGCGTTCTCGAACGCGGACGCGGTGGCTGCCGGCGCCACGCTGGCCGCTTACGCAATCGGACTCATCCCGTTCGTGACCATCCGTAGTGCGGTAGCGACCTTCTATGCCCGTCATGACACCGCGACGCCGGTCAAGGCGGCGCTGACCGGCGTTGCCGTCAACGTCGCGCTGAAGGTCGCGCTGATGGGCGCGCTGGCGCAAATCGGCCTGGCGCTCGCCACCGCCATCGGGGCCTGGGTCAATCTTTTGCTGGTGCTCGCCTTCGCGGTGCGGGCGGGCTACCTCGAACTCGATCGCGCCTGGATGACGTCGCTCGCCAAGTTCGCCGCGGCCGGTATCGTGCTCGGCGGCGCGCTGTGGGCCACCGCGCGATTCGCGAGCGTCTATTTTGCGCAGATGCACACGTTCCGCGATGAGACCGTGTTGGCGTTGCTGATTGCATCCGGCGCGTTCGTGTACGGGGTTTGTATCCTGCTGCTGTTCGGCAGGGGGTGGCTGTTCTCGCTCCTCCGCGATCGCCAATCCTCGCGCTAAATCTCTATAGTTAAACGAAAAATTCCGACGAACCGCCCGGACGCAGCTCCGCGTGATCCGCATTGCGCCGCAACCACGAATTCGTCGGGCGAAAGCGGTTTGCGCTGAGCCGACAACCGCTGCAATATGGCGGCCGCTCTAAACACCGGGAATGGAGATACGATGGCAGCTCCCATCAAGTTCGGCGTCGGTCAAAGCGTTCTTCGCAAGGAAGACGACGCGCTCATTCGCGGCAAGGGCCGCTATACCGACGACCATTCGCCACAGCCGGCGTTGCACGCGCTGATGCTGCGCTCGCCGCATGCGCACGCGAAATTCACCCTCAACGTCACTAAGGCCCGCGGGATGCCGGGCGTAGCGGCGATCTTGACCGCCGACGACGTCAAGGATCTCGGCGACCTGCCGTGCCTATTCAACTTGGAAGTCGATCCGTTCACCGGCCCGCCCTATCCGATTCTTCCCAAGGACGAGGTGCGCCATGTCGGCGACGCCGTCGCCTTCGTGGTCGCCGACACCATCGACCAGGCCCGTGACGCGATCGAGGCGATCGATGTCAACTGGACGCCGCTTCCGTCGGTGGTCGGCGTCGTCAACGCCGTGAAGAAAGACGCGCCGCTGGTCTGGCCTGACAAGCCCGGCAACGTGCTGTTCGACGTATCGATCGGCGACAAGAAGGCGGCTGAGGCCGCCTTTGCCAAGGCGCATGCGATCGCCGAGATATCGATCGTCAACCCGCGCGTCATCACCAACTTCATGGAGACGCGGGCCGCGGTCGCCGAATACGACGCCAAGCGCGATCATCTGACGCTGACCATCGGCAGCCAGGGCAGCCATCGCTTGCGCGAAATCCTGTGCGGCATGGTGCTGAAGATTCCGATGGAAAAGATGCGGGTGATTTGCCCCGACGTCGGCGGCGGCTTCGGCACAAAACTGTTTCCCTATCGCGAGTATGCGCTGATTTCGGTGGCGGCGCGCAAGCTGCGCAAGACCATCAAATGGACCGCCGATCGCTCCGATCACTTCATGGGCGACGCGCAGGGCCGCGACAACGTCACGACGGCTAAGATGGCGTTGGCCGAGGACGGCAAATTCCTCGGCATGGACGTCGATCTGATGGGCGACATGGGCGCCTATCTCTCGACCTTTGGGCCCTACATCCCGCATGGCGGCGCCGGCATGCTGCCCGGGCTCTACGACATCCAGGCCTTCCACTGCCGCGTCCGCACCGTGTTCACCAATACCGTGCCGGTCGACGCCTATCGCGGCGCCGGGCGCCCCGAAGCGGCCTATGTGGTCGAACGTCTGGTCGACGCGGCCGCGCGAAAGCTCGGCATGACGCCTGACGCTATCAGGCGCAAGAATTTCATTCCGCCGAAGGCGATGCCCTACAAGACCGCGACCGGAAAGGTCTACGATTCCGGCGACTTCACCGCGCATATGAAGCGCGCCATGGAAGTCGCCAACTGGAAGGAATTTCCGAAGCGCGCCAAGGCGGCGAAGAAGCAAGGTCTTGTGCGCGGCATCGGCATGTCCTGCTATGTCGAGATCTGCGGCACGATGGGCGAGGAGACCGCCAACGTCGCGCTCGATCCCAACGGCGACATCAACATCCTGATCGGCACGCAGTCGAGCGGGCAGGGCCACCAGACGGCCTATGCACAACTCGTCGCCGAACAGTTCGGCGTACCTCCGGAGCGCGTTCACGTCCTGCAGGGCGATACCGACAAGATCCCTACGGGCCTCGGTACCGGCGGCTCGTCGTCGATTCCGACCGGCGGCGTCAGCGTCGAGCGCGCCACCCGCGAGCTTGGCAATAAGCTGAAGGAGATCGCAGCCGAAGCGCTGGAGACCAGCGCCGGTGATCTCGAGATCAGCAACGGCCTCGTGCGCATTGCCGGCACCGATCGCTCGATCAGCTTCGCCGACCTCGCAAAACGCCCAGGTGTCGATCCCTCGAAACTGAATGCGAGCGCGACCTTTGCGCAGGCGGACGGCACCTATCCGAACGGCACGCATCTCGCCGAAGTCGAGATCGATCCCGCAACCGGCATCATCAGAATCGTCAACTATGTCATCGTCGACGATTTCGGCGTGACGCTCAATCCGCTGCTGCTCGCCGGTCAGGTGCATGGCGGCGCGATGCAGGGCATCGGTCAGGCCTTGATGGAGCACGCGGTCTACAGCGCGACCGACGGTCAGCTCGTCACCGGCACCTTCATGGACTATGCGGTGCCGCGCGCTTCCGACGGCCCGTCATTCCATTTCGAAACGCACAATGTGCCGTGCACGACCAATCCGCTCGGCGTCAAGGGCGCGGGCGAGGCGGGCGCGATCGGTTCCTGCCCCGCAGTGGTCAATGCGATCATCGAGGGCCTGTGGCGCGAGTACAAGATCGACCACATCGACATGCCGGCCACGGCGGAACGGGTCTGGATCGCGATCCGCGAGGCGCAGAAACGGCATAATCTCTGATATTTTATCGCATGCGGAATGATGCGCCAAATGCGGTGTTTGCAAACAGCCGGTCTGCACCATCTTGGGGCCGGTACAAACCCGAATTGAAGGGAATTTTGCCAATGAAGCGGATCGTCGTCGTCGCAGCCGTGCTTGCATTCAGTGCCGGTGCGGTCGTTGCACAGCAGGACCAGGTCAAGCGGACCCAGGCTATGATGAAGGACAATGGCAAGAACGCAGGCGCGTTGTCGGCGATGGTCAAAGGCGAAAAGCCTTACGACCAGTCGACTGTCAATGCCGCGCTGGCCCAGTTCGATGACACCGCCAAGAACCTTCCGACGCTGTTCCCCGAGAGCATGAAAGGTGTCAGGCTCGAGGGTGATTACGACCCCTCGCCGAAAATCTGGACAGACAAGGCCGGCTTCGAGTCCCAAATTAAGAGTTTCGCCAAGGTCGTCGCCGATGCGAAGGGCAAGGTCAAGAATCTCGACACGCTCAAGGCGGAATTGCCCGTCATCGGCAAGCAGTGCAGTGGCTGCCACGAGACATACCGGATCAAGAAGGGCTGATCGCATTATAACTTTGAGCATGATCTCCGCGCAAACGCGTTCCGCGTTTGTCGCGAGGGAAAGCCGCTACACATTTTTCCGGATCAGGCTGTGACCTCACAAAAGGGCGGACGCCGCGAAGCGTCCGCCCTTTTGTGTTACCTTTTCTTGTTTCTTGTTTACTCGCGTTCGAACCTACCTACTTCGTCACCAAATTTACTTGGTGACTTGATTTATTTGGTTACCTGACCGCGGATTTCGCCGCCCGGATTGGCTGCGGTGTGGATGTTGATGTAGTACCTGCCCGCCACGAGATCTGCGGCCTGCGCATCGGTCAACGTCGCGCTGCCCTCGACCGGGCTCGATGTCGCATTGGGAATGGCGACAGCGACACCGGCATTCTTGCCAGCTTCTGCGGGCCCGTGGAAATGAGCGGCGGTGGCAGGGCCGGACAGGCCGGAATAGGAGAGCTTCCAGCTCAGCTTCTTGCTGGCGGGATCGTAGTCGATGTCGGCGGTACCCTTCGCCGCGCTTGTGTTGGGCGGCACCTGGGTCTTGCCGTCGAGTGTCGCCTTCATCTTGTCGGCAGACGCGGGTCCGGAAAAAGCAATCGCTGCCCCCAACGCAAGCGTGACAAGCATGGTCTTGTTCGACATGGTGTTCCTCCCTGTGGACGTCAAAACGGCGATGTCAGCCTCAAAACAACGCCTTTGCGAATTTATTCCCGAAACGCAGACAAAGGCTCGAAATTTCGCAGAAGCCTATGGCGCAAAGTGCGTCCATACTGGTTGTTGAGTTTGGGACTCCCTGACAACGGATCAGTGAATGCTGCGACGAATTCTCCTTGGCTTGATTTTGGCTGGCGTCGCCGGCGCCGGTGTTTTCTGGTGGCTCACGATCCCGGCGGTGGTTGCCCCAGCCTTGCTTCCTCCCCGCACGCCGAACCTTGCCAACGGCGTTGCAACGTTCAATGCCGGAGGCTGTTCCTCCTGCCATGCCGTTCCCAACCAGCCCGATCGGTTGAAACTGGGCGGCGGGCTCGCAATGCCGTCTCCGTTCGGGACGTTTTACGTTCCCAACATCTCGTCAGATCCCACCTACGGCATTGGCCGCTGGAGCGAGGCTGATTTCGTGACGGCGGTGCTCAAGGGGACGTCGCCGGACGGCGAGCATTATTTTCCGGCCTTTCCATATACGTCATACCAGAACGCGAGCGTCGACAACGTGCGCGATCTCTTTGCCTATCTGAAGACGCTTCCAGCGGTGGCCGGCAAGACGCGCGATCACGACGTGCCGTTTCCATTCAACATCCGCCGCAACATCGGCGTCTGGAAATGGTTGTTCATGGACGGAAAGCCTCACATAGCCGACGCCTCACATTCGGCGTCGTGGAATCGCGGAGCTTACCTCGTCAACGGTATGGGCCATTGCGCCGAGTGCCACAGCCCGCGCAATTTCCTCGGCGGCATCGTCGAAGCGCAACGCTTCGCAGGCGGGCCTAACCCGGAAGGAGAGGGCTGGGTACCCAACATCACCCAGAAAAGATTGGAGGAGTGGAGCGCGAAGGATATCGCCTACTTCCTCGAAACCGGGCAAACGCCGGATGGCGACAGCGCCGGCGGATCGATGGTGCGCGTGATCAAGAACACCTCGCAATTGCCGCCGCAAGATCGCGATGCCATCGCGGAGTATGTCAAGTCGCTGCCGCCGGTCGAAGGACCGCCGCGGCCGAAGAAGGACGCAGAAAAGTCGTGACAGAAATAGCTTCGCGCGCCGTCAAGGCGTAATGGCCGCGGGGATCGGTTGTCGCGGTTCCGGCAGGGTGGGCACGATCGTCAATGGCTTGCGCGGCACGGGCGCGGCAGTCTTGGTCCGTTTCAAATCCGCGGCACGTTTGGCCGACGCAATGTCGGCGAACGAGCGATCGGAATCACCCATCTGGTACAGCACGACGCCGCGATCGAAATAGGCGGTTGCGAAGCGCGGATAATATTGAACGCCCAAATTGTACGTGGCGAACGCCGGGACAGGCTCGAAGCGGCCGATGGGGGCCGCGCCCGATTCCTTGGCCGCGGGTACTGCGGAGGCGAGCGCGACCGCTCCGCCGGTCAAACCCTCTCCACCGGGCTGGATGCGCGGTTCGTCCTGCGCCGGAGCGTCGGCCTGCATGGCCGCAACTTGCTGCACGCCGCGGCTGTCCTCCGGCATTTCTGCGGCGCCCGGTGGTTTTGAAAACAATCCGAACACGGTGTAGCCGCCGACCAGCACCGCGGAAATGATCGTTGCCGCCATCGTATTGGAGGCGACCTTTCGTACGGTCTCGTATGTCTGGACCGCCTTCGTGGCAGGCGGCTGCAGCGCAATGGCGAGCAACTGATCGTAGGTCGCGCGCTGCTCGGTGTCGGTCAGGATGTCATAGGCGCGCATGAGTTCCCGGAACCTCAGCGCGGCCTCGGGATTGTCGGGATTGATATCGGGATGGGTCGCCTTCGCGGCCTTGCGGAATGCCTTCCGCAACTCCTCGGCGTCATCACTCGGAAGCGCTCCGAGCAAATCGTACAGCGTCCCCATGGTGGTACTCGCGACCGTTTCCCCCTCGGACCGTCCCCGCCGCGGAACTTCCGATTGACGACGCCCTAGATAATCAAAAATATCAAGGCGATAGCATGATCCCCTTATGGCAAAAGCATGCCATGGTTAACGTCGTTAACCATCCGTTGCGGTCAGGGCGCTCAATTGGCGTGGCAGGCGGGCAGGGCAGGCAGCCCCTCCATCACAGGCGGGCCTACGGCCGCGCCGGGGACGCGGTCTTAAGTGTGCCTAACCCGCGCCGAACGCCTTGAAGGTGATGATGGTGTGGGTGTCCTGGATACCCGGAATCACCTGCACCCTCTCGTTGACGAAATGGCCGATGTCGGTGTCCTTATCGACGTAGAACTTGACCAGCAGATCGTAGTCACCGGCAGTGGAATAGATCTCCGAGGCGATCTCGGCCTCCGCGAGCGCATTGGCGACGGCATAGGATTGGCCGAGTTTACACTTGAACTGGACAAAGAAGGGAACCATCGCTGTCGTCTCCCGAATTGGTTGGTCCCAATAGGCCAAAAACCGCCGATAATGGCAAGCCAGCTTGCTGCCCATGCCGTGGCGCGGTAGGAGATTCCATGGCCTTCGACATACGACTTGCACGAGGCTTGCGATGACGGCGCCGATCGCGCTGACCATCGCCGGCTCCGATTCCTCCGGCGGCGCCGGTATCCAGGCCGACCTGAAGACGTTTGCCGCGCTCGGCGTCTACGGCGCCTCCGTGATCACGGCGCTGACCGCACAGAATACCGAGGGCGTCAGCGGCATCCATCAGGTGCCGGCGGAGTTCGTGACCGCGCAGATCGATGCGGTGTTTTCCGATCTCGACGTCGGAGCGGTCAAGATCGGCATGGTGGCGCAGCCATCGATTATCGACGCCATCGTCGCCGGCCTCAAGCGCTGGTCGCCGAAGCATGTTGTGCTCGATCCCGTGATGGTCGCAACCTCCGGCGACCGGCTGCTGGCTGCAGAAGCGGTCGAGTCGCTCAGGACCAAACTCATTCCGGTTGCTTCGGTCATAACGCCCAATTTGCCTGAGGCCGCCGCGCTGCTCGACGAACCGGTGGCTGCGGGTGAGGCCGCCGTCGAAAGCCAGGGCAGGCGATTGCTTGCCATGGGGTGCAAGGCGGTGCTGATCAAGGGCGGCCACGGGGAGGGCGCCGAGTGCATCGACTATCTGATCGGCACGAGCGGCACCATCGCGCTGGCCGCGCCGCGCATTGCGACGAAAAACACCCATGGCACCGGCTGCTCATTGTCCTCGGCGATTGCGGCGGAGCTCGCGAAGGGCGAAGGCATGGAAACCGCCGTGCGTAACGCCAAGGCGTGGGTTAGCGCTGCGATTGCGGCGGCAGATCGCTTCAGCGTCGGCCGCGGTCACGGCCCGATCCACCATTTCCATAAGTTTTATTAGCCGTCGTCCCTACGAACGCGCCGCGGCTCATCCGTTGAATTACGGGAATAGCTAACGTCCAGGACAATTGAACCTGGTGGTGATGGGATCCTGCGCGCAAGCATGGACAACATCGAGATGTTGCCTCTCCAATGTCGCTTGCCTGTCGCATCGCGCTGCTATCCGCGAGTCTAAGGGCGCGGCATTGATTCTCGTGGGGTTATCGGTCGCGTGAACAGTCATCGCCCTGTCACAGAAATCTGTCAGGGGACAGGCATGGGTAGTGACTCCTTGAGTGAAGAGAGCCCCGAACGGCGCTTTCGTACCTTGTTTATCTCCGACGTCCATCTCGGAGCCCGCGGCTCGCAAGCCGACCGTTTGCTGGACTTCCTCAAAGGCCACGACGCCGACACCATCTATCTCGTCGGCGACATCGTCGATGGCTGGGCGCTGAAGTCGAGCTGGTACTGGCCGCAATCGCATAACGACTTCGTGCAGAAGATGCTGCGCAAGGCGCGCAAGGGCGCCAAGATCATCTACGTGCCGGGCAATCACGATGAATTCCTGCGCAACTACTACGGCACGCATTTCGGCGGCATCGACGTGGTGGAGAACACCATCCACACCGGCGTCGACGGCAAGCGCTACCTCATCATCCACGGCGACATCTTCGATCTCGTGGTGCAGAACGCGCGCTGGCTCGCTCATCTCGGCGACAAGGCCTACGACTTCGCCATTCAGATGAATCGCCTCGTCAACTTCTTCCGCCGCATGTTCGGTGTGCCCTATTGGTCGCTGTCGCAATGGGCGAAGCTGAAGGTGAAGAACGCCGTGAACTACATCGGCGCGTTTGAACAGACGCTGGCCGGCGAGGCGCGACGTCACGGCGCCGACGGCGTGATCTGCGGCCACATCCATTACGCCACCATCCGTGACGAGCACGGCATCCGCTACATGAATTGCGGCGACTGGGTGGAAAGCTGCACCGCGCTGGTCGAGCACGAGGACGGCCGGTTCGAGATTATCACCTGGACCGATCCGGTGCGAAGGGCGGCGCCCGTTCCCCGCGTCGCGGCGCGCGCCGCATGACGCGTATCCTGGTCGCGACCGATGCGTGGCATCCCCAGGTCAACGGGGTAGTACGCACGCTGACCGCGATGACGGAGGCGGCCACGGGGCTTGGCGTCGAGGTGAGTTTTCTGACGCCGCAATCGTTTCGCACCTTTGCGATGCCGAGCTATCCGGACCTGCGGCTGGCTCTGCCGCTTCCCGGCAAGATCGCGCAACTGATCGAAGCGGCAAGGCCCGACAGCATACATATCGCGACCGAGGGGCCAATCGGGCTGTTGGTGCGGCGCTATTGCCGCAAGCGCGGCTTGCCATTCACCACGAGCTTTCACACCCGGTTTCCGGAATATGTTTCGGCGCGCTCGCCGATTCCGGAATCCTGGGTCTGGTGGGCGCTGCGTACCTTCCACCGGCCGAGCCGGGCAGTGATGGCGGCGACGCCGGCGCTGGCGGCTGAGCTGCGCCTGCGTGGCTTTCGTAACGTGGTGCTGTGGTCGCGCGGCGTCGATACCTCGCTGTTCCATCCGCGCAGCGCCGATCTCTGCCTGCCGACGCCGGTATATCTCAGCGTCGGCCGTGTCGCGGTAGAGAAGAATCTCGAAGCCTTCCTCGATCTCGATCTGCCCGGCACCAAGCTCGTCGTCGGCGATGGGCCGGCCCGGATGGCGCTGGAGCGCAAATATCCTAACGCCGTGTTCCTCGGCGCGCGGCATGGCGAGGAACTTGCCGAAATCTATGCGGCGGCCGATGTTTTTGTCTTTCCCAGCAAGACCGACACGTTTGGCTTGGTGCTGCTGGAAGCGCTGGCCAGCGGCCTGCCGGTTGCGGCTTTTCCAGTCAATGGTCCCCGCGACGTGATCGGCTCGGCGCCGGTTGGCGTGCTGAACGAGGATTTGCGCACCGCCTGCCTGGAGGCGCTACAGATTTCGCGGAAAGAATGCGTGGAATTTGCCGCCGCCCATACCTGGCAGGCCTCGGCGCGGGTTTTTGTCCATCATGCTCTCAATCTTGGTCCTCTGCAGCCGGAAGGCGAGCTGGCCGAATTTGTGGCCGAGGACCCGCATTTCGCCGCCTGATATCACCTGAATCTGTATTGCCCGCCGGTCCGCTTGCGCGATACAAAGTGCGCATGACGGAAAAGGCCTCAACGGCACCGGTCGGTGCTGCAGATATCGATGCGGCGGCGCGAGTAGTTGGCCCGTTCGCGGTGCGGACGCCGCTGTTGTCGTTCCCCGTTCTCAACGAGCGCGTCGGCACCAAGGTCTTTCTGAAGCCCGAAATGCTGCAGCGGACCGGATCGTTCAAGTTCCGCGGCGCCTTCAACAAACTGGCCTCGATCCCGCAGGACAAGCGCGGCGGCGGGGTGGTCGCATTCTCTTCCGGCAACCACGCCCAGGGCGTGGCGGCGGCGGCGCAGATCCTCAACATGCAGGCCACCATCGTGATGCCGGCGGACTCGCCTATCACCAAGCGCGAGCGCACCAAGGGCTATGGCGCGGAGGTGGTGCTCTACGACCGCGACAAGGAAGACCGCGAAGCGATCGCCAACGGCATCGCCGGCAAACGCGGTGCGACGCTGGTACGGCCCTATGACGATCCCTTCGTCATTGCAGGGCAGGGCACTGCAGGCCGCGAAATCGCCGAGGATATGACAGCGCTCGGGCTCGTGCCCGATATCGTGGTAGCGCCGGCCTCCGGCGGCGGGCTGATCGCCGGTGTTGCGACGGCCGTGAAGGCAAAATTTCCGCAGGCGCAGGTGATCGTCGCCGAGCCCAAGGACTATGACGATCACGGCCTGTCGCTCCGCGCCGGCCACCGCGAGGCCCATCACGCCGCCGGCCGCACCATCTGCGATGCTCTGATGGCGGCGATGCCGGGCGAACTCACCTTTTCGATCAACAGCAAGCTGCTCGCAAACGGCGTGACCGCATCCGACGAGGAGGTCGGCGCGGCGGTGGCCTATGCCTATCGTGAACTGAAGCTGGTGGTCGAGCCCGGCGGAGCTGTCGGCCTCGCCGCACTGTTGGCCGGCCGCATCGATGCCAGGGGAAAGAACGTCGTCATCGTACTTTCCGGCGGCAATGTCGACGCGGACCTGTTCGCCAAACTGGTTGCCTGATCATCACGTCTTAAACGGAAGCGGGCAGAGCATGTGCTCTGCCCGCTTTTTTGTTGTCCGGAGCTCCTTATTCAGCGCCTGAAGCCGCCGCCGCCGAATGACCCGCCGAATGAGCTGCGGGACGGGCTTGAGGCGAAGCGCTGGCTGAAACCACCTCCGCCGCCCATGCCGCCGCTGAACCGACGCGGCGCTGTGGTCATCATCGGCCTGGTCATCATAGGCCTGGTCGTGATGGGTTTGGTGACCCGTATCGGATTGTTATGAATCCTGGGCGGCAAGGTCGTGACCTTGCCGACCTTGCTGCTGTTGTTGCCGGCATTGACGGGGATCGGGTTGATCTTACCGGGCAGGGACGTGGCTTTTCCGCCAATGCCATTGCTGTTGCCTGTGAGCTTGCCAGGCAGGGTCGTGATCTTGCCCATCTTGCCGTTGTTGATGCCGCCATTGATCGGGTTATTCGTTGCCGTGCCCTTGGCAGGCAGCGTGATGATCTTGGAAGGCGCCGGCATGTGGGCCTGGGCACCAAGATTGTGCTTGGAGATGCCGAGCATGGGTGAATTGCCGATGTTCGCCGGTTTGAAGTTCGGCGACTGCTTCGCCAGATGCGTGAACTGCATCAGGGGCACGGCCTTCGGCGCAACCTGCAGCTTCAGCGCGGACTTGGCGTAGGGGCTGTTGGAATAATTGTCATGGAACGTCTTGTAGGCGAACGGCGAGTTGGCGACCACCGCTTTGTGCCACGCTGTTGCCATCCGCAGATTGCCGAGCAGCATGCGGATGTGGTCGCACAGCGGGTCATGCGGGTAAAGGCGGATGAATTCCTCATAGTATTCGGGCGAGCCTTCCGACAGCACGTAGTCGTAAGCCTGGCGCACCGAACGCGACGGCAGATTCGACGCGGCCTGGAGGATCGGGCGGCGATCCGGCGCGCGGCCTGCGGCGACCGCGGTATCGCCGAAGAAGTAGAAGTCGGAGGTTAGCGACGAGCTTTCCCACGGTGTCTGCTTTCCGGAGGTGGTGTTGTTCACTTCGAGCCGGACGCGCTTGAACAATTGCTCGATCGGCAGGTTCGGCTCGCGTGCGACATTCAGGAAAGCTGACGTATACGGGCTGTGGTTGCCGTCGCCGTCCTGCGCTTCCATGCCCGGCGCGGTCGAGTAGCCGACGATCGAGCCTCGGGGCGCATCGACGATTGCCAAGCCCCGCCCGGCATCGTTGATCTCGGGGAACGGATTGTTGCGGCAGGCATCGAGCACCACGATGCGCATCCGGCTCGGGATCGATTCCAGCGTGCCCATCACGTCGACCAGCCGGACCGAATTGCCGTCAAGATCGGACGGCGAGGCGATCTTCGCATCGACCGGAAGCAGATAGTTCTCACCTGCCACCTGCACGCCGTGACCGGCATAGTAGATCATGGCGACGGTGCCGGGGCCGCGCTCGGCGACCCTGGCGGAGAAGACTTGCACGACCTTGACCATGTCGCTGCGCGTCAGGTCGGTGGCCTGGGTGACTTCGAAGCCGGCGGAGTTCAAAAGCTGCGCCATCGACTGCGCGTCGTTGCCGGGATTGGCGAGCTTTGGCGCGATCTGGTAATTCGAGTTGCCGATCACCAGCGCGACGCGCTGGTCCGCCGGCGGCGTTTGCATGCCGTTGCGGATGTCGACGTTCGGGGCTTCGGCCAACGCCGCACCAGCGAAGCCGAGCAGGCCTGCCAGCAGGCCGGCACCCAATAGCGATGACTTAAAACGGGACATGGCTGCCTCCTCAGGCGAGACCTCGTTGCGAGGTTTGCTGCCGGAACGCTAAGCCGGGTGCGGGCCGTCGTACGTGACCGCGATCACGGTTGCAGCACGCGGCGCTTCCACGCTTGCCGCCGCACGATGCCGCTGACAATCTCGGGTTGCTGAACGGTCGAAGGAACCCCAAAATGGGCTTCGGACTAAAGACCACCACAGGAATCATCGCGGCCGTGCTGGTCACGGCGGCGCTGGCTCAGGCGAGCAACGTATTCGCGCCGCTTGCGGCGGCATTGTTCATTATTGCGATTGTGTGGCCGATCCAGAAGCAGTTGCAGTCCTGGATGCCAAAACTTGCCGCGCTGGCGATCACCATCATCGCCACCGTGGCAATCTGCCTCGGCTTCGCCTCGCTCGCAGCCTGGGGATTTGGTCGCGTAGGGCAATCACTGCTCGCCGACCTGGCGCGTTACCAGGCCCTTTATGCGGCGACCGTAAATTGGCTGGACGGTCACGGCGTCTCGGTTGCGGGGCTGTGGGCTGAACATTTCAACGTAAGCTGGCTGCTGCGCGCCACGCAATATGTCACCGGACGGGTGAACACGACGCTCAGCTTCTGGGTAATTGCGCTGGTTTACGTCATGCTCGGGCTTCTCGAAGTCGAGAGCATCAGGCGAAACATCGAACGGCTGGATAACCGCACCGCAGCACGCGTGCTGCTCGACGGCGGCACAGCGACCGCGGCGAAATTCCGAAAGTACCTTTTGGTGCGGACGCAGATGAGCGCGGTCACCGGCCTGCTGGTCGGCAGCTTCGCCTGGATTACCGGGCTGCCATTCGCGCTCGAATGGGGCGTGATCGCGTTCGTGCTGAACTATATCCCGTTCATAGGCCCGTTCATTGCGACACTGTTTCCAACCCTGTTGGCGATGACGCAGTTCGAGACCTGGCCGGCGGTGCTCGGCGTATTCGTGTGCCTGAACATCATTCAATTCGCGGTCGGCAGCTACGTCGAGCCGCGGGTGGCCGGCAGCCTATTGTCGATCTCGCCGGTGGTGGTGCTGTTTGCGATCTTCTTCTGGACGTTCCTGTGGGGCCTGTTCGGGACCTTCATCGGCGTGCCCATCACGCTCGCCATGCTTACGTTCTGTGCCCAGCATCCGTCGAGCCGCTGGGTTGCCGATCTGCTCGGCGGACCTGGGCTGGAGAAACCCGGCAAGCTCTAGTCTTGCTGTGTCATAAGCCCCTCATGGTGAGGAGCGCGAAGCGCGTCTCGAACCATGAGGCCCCGTCTGTGGCCTACATCCTTCGAGACGCCCGCTCTGCGGGCTCCTCAGGATGAGGGGTTGAGAAAGTTAGTCGTCGATGTCGCCCTCGATCTCTACCCGCTCGGGCGGCAACAGGCCTAGACGGCCATCCTGGCCGGTCGTCAGCGAATGAATATAGAAGTACGTCGCCGCAGCGTCGGCCGCACCCATCACGGGCGACGGAGCGGAGATGATTTTTAGCCCGCCGCATGCGCCGATCCAGTCGATATGACGGTGGCCATGCATCACGACGGCGCGATCTCCCAGCGCTTCCAGCCTGCGGACGAACCAACTGCCGTTGATCAGCGCCGTTCCGATGCGCTCGGAAAATGCTTTCACCGGCATGGGATATTCCGCCAGGTGGTGGTGCAATGCGACGATCCAGCGCGCCCGCGGAAAATATCCGATCGCTGCCTCGAGGCGATGCGCCTGTTCGACGGATACCAGTCCGAGCGCGTTGGTGAAGGAAAAGTGGGTCTTTGCATTCGAGTTCAGGATAGCTATTCCGAGGCCGTCTTCCGGTTCCGGCGGAAGGATCATCGGAAACTGGTCGTCGAAGAGGCTGTGCAGCGCGGCGACACGGCGCAAACCTCCAAACTCCGCAATGGCCACGATCGCGTCGCGGTGCCGCGCCAGCGCCTGTTGCAGCGTAGCGGCCGGCCTTCCGTCGGCATCGACGACGTGCACCCGTTCACCTTGCACGGCTGCCATCGCCGACAGCGTCCGGATTTGCCGCAGCCGCTTGCCGGTGCTGAACGGCAGGTCGAGCCTGGCCGGATTGGCGCGGTCGACGATGTTGACGTCGTGATTGCCCGGCAACAGGATCGTGCGCGCGGCAAGTTCCGGGTGGCGCGCCAGTGCTTCGAGGACTAGCGCCCATTCGCTGGCGCGACCGGCGTCGGTCATGTCGCCCGTGACCACAACGTGATCGAGCGGATTGCTGGCATGGATGGCGGCCAGCCGCGCGAGGGCTCGGTCGAGCCGGCCATTGCCGCGCGGGCCAGCCCGTCCGCATTCGATGCGAAAACCATATTGCTCGCCGATCACGTGAAGATCCGACAGATGCGCGACGCGCCAGATGCGGCCTTCGGACGAGGCGGCATCGAACATGGCAAGATCGAGCGGTTGGGGCATGCTGGCATCGGCAAAACCCCAAACCAGCGATGCGACCGCCAGATAGCCCGCCATCAGTACGACGGCATTCGCAAGCGTGGGCACGGCGAGCCGATGCAGCAAGAGCAGATCGCTCCAGTTACCAGCCCACTGCGAGGCAGGCCAGGCGAGTATCGCGATCACCGCCGCGCATGCCGATAACAAGATGCCGGCGCCAACCGAATTGACGCTGCGCAAGCGCGCCCGGCCGGCACGGGTCAAGTTTTTTCCCACGATCAGCTCAGCCAGATGACGCAAGGCTTCGCGCACAAACGCATAGCCCGGCTGTACCGCGAGTGCATTGAGCGACCAGAAATTGATCTCGGCGATCCGAAGCAGCGGGCGCCATCCGATCCAACCCGCCGCGACGATCGCGGCCAGCAACAGCGCCGCGCCGATTTCGGTCAGCGCCGCAAGCTGTTCCGACAAGGTGGAAAACCAGGCCGAAGCCAGCAACGGCGCCAGACCGAGCAACACCGCCGGCAACAACAGCAAGATCGTCCAGGCGAACAAGAGCTTCGGCAAACTGATTTCGACCAGCAGGCTTCCGGCGATTGCCAGTAGCGACCGCTGTCCCGGACTGGCGGCATCATCCTCGATATCGCCGTTGCGCGGATCGACCAGCATATTCTCTGCGGCTTTGCTGACGTGTCGCTCGGAGATCGGCTTCGTCATTGGTCCATACCCGCATCCTGCCGCTCGCGCCGTCTCAGGCTAAACGCCCCAGGGGAGGCCCAACAGGTACCACGCGACAAAAAGAAGTGTCCAAAGCGCGGCCATGCAGAGCACCTCGCTGATCGCTCTCACGCTCGGTCAAATTGGTCGCTAATTCGCGGAGGTTTGTCGATGCGGAGCCATCGGCGTTCGCGTGATTTGTCACAAAGTTGTGTAACGGAACACATCCGACGCATACGTACTTTAAGGTTGTGTGATTGACTCGATGCACTTTAGAGCGTTACCGTGCGTGCAAGTCAGACGAAGCTGAGACGGTCGACGCAGACCGTCTATCAGCATGTAACTCGTGTTGCCGAACGGCTCGATCATCTGCGCGCAGCATGTCGAGCTGGATGGAGGAGTCCGATGGACTCACCTTCGATTTCGGAATCCATAGAACGCCCCTACATCTCGACAGGACACCTGCCAGAACCCGAACTGGTGCAAGAGCTGGTGTCGGACGCCTACCGGCGTTTCAAGTCGAACGGAGACGGACAGAATTCACAAGTCTATCCGGCGCTCGCCAGGGTTCCGCGAGAGCTGTTCGGGGTCTGCGTCGTTGGCACCAGCGGGCGTGTCTACGAGGCCGGCGACACCGACTATGAATTCTCGATCATGAGCGTGTCGAAGCCGTTCGTGTTCGCGCTTGTTTGCGAGACGATCGGCCCAGAAGAGGCGCGCAGAAGACTTGGGGCAAACGCCACCGGATTGCCCTTCAACTCCCTCGCGGCCATCGAGCAGGGCGGCGGCCGCACCAATCCGATGGTCAACGCGGGCGCGATCGCGACCACCAGCCTCGTGCCGGGCCTGACGGCTGAAGGCCAATGGCAATTCATTCACGACGGGCTGTCACGGTTTGCGGGGCGCAAGCTCACGCTCAATGAGGAGGTGTACGCCTCGGCGTCGCAAACCAACTATCGCAACCGCAGTATCGCCCGGCTGCTGCAGAGCTACGACCGCATCTATTGCGACGCCAAGCAGGCGACCGATCTCTATACCAAGCAATGCTCGCTGAATGTGAGTGCGCGGGATCTGGCGGTCATGAGCGCGACGCTGGCGGATGGCGGCGTCAATCCGGTCACCCGGCAGCGCGTCGTGGATGCTGCGGTCTGCCACTACGCGCTCACCGTGATGATTACCGCCGGCCTATACGAGACCTCGGGCGACTGGCTCTACGACATCGGCCTGCCGGGCAAGAGCGGGATCGGCGGCGGCATCGTCGCGGTCTCTCCCGGCAAGGGCGGCTTCGGTACCTTCGCGCCGCCGCTCGACGCGGCCGGCAACAGCGTGAAGGGACAGCTCGCGGCAAAGTTCCTGTCGCAGCGGCTGGGAATGGATCTGTTCGTATCGCAACCGGAAAACTGAAGCAGATGCAAAGAGTGACTTGATCGAGCCGATAGCTCGATCGATCCGGGACCGAGCAGCTCGGGAGGACACCATGGCGACGCACTCGATGTCGATCGGAGCAATCCGGGAAGAAGCGCGGGAGTCATGGGTACCGATGATCGCCATCGCGCTCGGCCAGATGATCATGTCCTATAATGTCGCCTCGCTGCCGGTGGCGCTCGGCGGGATGGTGAAGAGTTTTGGCGTCCCGCCGACGACGGTTGCGACGGGTGTCGTGGCCTATTCCATGCTCGTGGCTGGCTTCGTGATGCTCGGCGCAAAACTCGCGCAGCGGTTCGGCGCACTGCAGGTGTTCCGCTTTGCAGTGGTCCTGTTCTGCGCGTCGCAGATATTGATGACATTCAGTCCCACGGCGACGTTGATGATCACAGCGCAAGCGCTTTGCGGCGCGGCCGGCGCTGTGATCGTGCCGTCGCTGGTGGCGCTGATCGCCGAGAATTACACGGGAAGGCAGCAGGCGACGGCGGTGGGTGCGCTCGGCTCTGCGCGCGCGGCGGCCGGCGTGCTGGCGTTCGTCATCGGCGGCGTGCTCGGCACCTATATCGGCTGGCGCCCGGCATTCGGTATCCTGATCGCGGTTTCTGCGATTGTGTTCCTCCTGAGTTTCCGTCTCAAGCGCGACTATGGCCGCCCGGACGTGCATATCGATTCCCTCGGTGTGGTTCTGGCGGCATCGGCGATCGTCCTCATCAGTTTCGGCTTCAACAATCTGAACGGATGGGGGCTGGCGCTGGCCACCGCCAACGCGCCGTTCGACCTTGGCCTTTCGCCGGCGCCGATCATGATCGTTCTCGGCGTCGTGCTCGGGCAGGCATTCCTGATGTGGACGCATCGGCGTCAGGCCGCCGGGAAGACCCCGCTATTGGCGCTCGAGGTGATCGACTCGCCGGAAGAGCGCTGCGCGGTCTATGCGCTGTTTGCCGTGGTCGCGCTGGAGGCGGCGCTCAATTTCACAGTGCCGCTGTACATTCAGATCGTGCAGGGCCGCTCACCGCTTGCGACTGCGATCGCGATGATGCCGTTCAATCTGACGGTGTTCTTCACGGCGATGCTGATCGTCAATGTCTACGACCGGCTGACGCCGCGGCAGATCGGCCGCTACGGCTTCCTGCTGTGTACGGTTGGCCTGGTGTGGCTGGCCGTTGTCGTGCGCAACGACTGGAGCGAGGTTCCTGTGTTGATTGGCCTGGTTCTGTTCGGGATCGGGCAGGGGTCGCTGGTGACGCTGTTGTTCAACGTGCTGGTCACCGCCTCGCCCAAGGAGCTCGCAGGCGACGTCGGGTCGCTGCGCGGCACCACGCAAAATCTTGCCGCTGCGGTTGGAACGGCGGTGGCGGGTGCGCTTCTGGTCGGTCTGTTGAGTGCGATCGCGCTCAGCAGTATCGCGGCCAGCCCCGAGCTGCCGAAGGAGATCCAGAGCCAGGTCGATCTCGACAACATCACCTTCGTCAGCAACGACCGGCTGCGGAGCGTGATGGAAAGCACGACCGCGACGCCGCAGCAGGTCGAGGAAGCGGTGCGCGTGAATACCGAAGCGCGGCTGCGAGCGCTGAAAATCGGGCTGTTGATCATGGCCGGTCTTGCGCTGCTGGCGATCATCCCGGCCGGCCGGCTTCCGAATTATCTGCCGGGCGAGATACCGAGCGATGCGCCTACAGGTGATCGAGCGAGGTCGACCTGACTGAAGACAAGAAGGCGAGGAGAGGGACGTCCCTGCAAGGAGAACAAGGATGGATGCAATTGATCGCCGCAGTGCGCTGCGGGGGCTTCTTTGCGGTGTTGTCGCCGCTGGATTGGGCGCAGGCTTGGTAGCAAATCCGGTCGAAGCGATGCCGCTCGCGATGGAAAAGCATCTAGGAGCCAAGACGGACAATCTCAGGGAGAAGGCCGAGCCTGTGCAGATGGGCCCGCCCGGGCGGCCGATTCACCGCCCGCCACGGCGGCCGATCCACCGTCATCGCTGGCACCGCCACCGGCGTCCCCGCCGCGTCTGCTGGTGGCACCGTGGTCGCCGTGTGTGCAGGTGGCGATAACGATGAGCCGGCGGGCGCGGCGACGGCCAAACTTCGCGCGAACGCGCTAGCCACGACTCCCGCCGGCTTCGCTCCAAATAGAGGAGACTGCCATGACCACAATTAACAACAGCTCGCCGATGGGCGTCACCAACCTGCCTGCGCCGCCGTTCTGGATCTGTGTTCTGCTTGGACTCGCCTTGATCCTGGCCGGCTTCCTGATTCTCGGCGACGTCATGCTCGTCACCGTGATCAGCACCATCTTCATCGGCTGGGTTTCGATCGTCGCCGGCGCCTTCGAGATCGTCCATGCATTCTGGACCAAGGGATGGGGAGGTTTCGTATGGCAGGTGCTTCTCGGCATCCTGTACATCGCCTTTGGCGTCGTGCTGGTGGGCCAGCCGGTCGCCAGTGCCTTGATTCTCACCTACGTCCTCGGCCTGGTGTTGGTGATTTCCGGTTTCGTCCGCATCCTGGTCAGCATCAGCCATTGGCGAGAGGCGGGCTGGATCATGCTGCTATCCGGCGCGTTCGGCATAGTGGCTGGCCTCATCATTCTGACTGGATTTCCGATGACCGGCTTGTGGGTCCTCGGATTGCTGCTCGGCGTCGATCTGATTTCCCATGGCATCGGGTGGTTGGCTTATGCGTGGCAGCCTACCACCCGAAGCGCGTAGCTCCTCCCTGCCTACTAGAGCGAGATGGCTGTTCTTCGAATCGTCATCTCGCTCCTTTTTCTGTTTGAGCATGATCGCCAGCAAACACCTTCCGACATCGCTCGTTACGATCGCGATGTTTCGGTTTCTCGTTGAACCTCTGCGTTTCAGCCCAGGGCGGCTTGATCGAGGTCCGCTATCCGGCGCCTTTTTGGACTCAAGCAGACGTCGCCTGAAGTTCGCCATCTTCCGAGATGGCACGGCGGCGCATGACAGCGTATCGGGCTTCAGGACCGAGTCAGTGGTGTCGTTGCAAGGTTCAGCGCACGCCGCCGCGCCTGCAGGCGGCAAGAAAGAACGGAACGCTGCGTGCCACGTGCGCGTCGATCTCTGCGTCCAGCGTCTTGAGGTCCACCTCGAACAGCGCCCGGAGCAGCATCGGCACGGCGATCAGATCAAGGAAGAAACGTGCAGTCGTTGTCAGTTGCTTTGGGGCAAAAGCCGGCAGCGACCGAAGCTCGTCGGATTGCGTCAACTCGCCCAGCAACCGGACCCCGAGTTCAGTGCTGAGATCACGCGCCTTCCGGCCGACCGTGCTCGCCAGATCAGGAAAGCGGCGCGCTTCCGCGATTGCCAGCCGCATCAGCGCGATCCTCTCGCTGTCCAAACCCCAATGCAGCAGGGTACTTGCGGCACTTATCAGGCGCGCCTCGATTGTTGCGCCGGTCGGCACCTCGGCCTTAAACTCTGCGATACGAGATAGGATGTCCCACGTTACGACTGCAGTGAACAGCGCCCGCTTGTCGCGGAAGCGGGCATAGATCGTCGGCTTACCCGAACGTGCGACTTCGGCGATCTCGTCGATGCTCGCGCCTTCAAATCCGCGCTCCAGAAACACCTTACGCGCCGCATCGAGGATGCGGGTGTCAACCTCGACGGCAAGCTCCTTCGGCGGGCGACCAAACCGCACGGTGGCGCGCCTTGGCTTCGGCGCTCGCTTCTTCTTCAACAGACTGGTGGCTTTCATCGCGATTGAACCGTGCCTTCGAACTCCGCTGAGCTATGCACGCAACTGTGATGTTTGAAGAGAACGAAACGGTTTCGTTCCTATTGATCGACCTGTTTGCCGGACTCAGTTTCGTTTCTTGTGCGGCGTCGCTGAGGCGCCTGACAGCAGGAGCGGCAGCATGTCCGAACACAATGTCTTGGAACGGGACGGGCGGGTGCTCCATGGCGTCGAAAGCCCGCGGTCTGTCCCGGACCTCCGCCAGCCCAGCGTCGAGTTCGATCAACAGGAAGTCACCGCGCGGGCTCGGCTCCCGCACGAAGAGCCGGCTGCCAGAGCGCCTGCGTCAGCCGATCCGCCAGAAGCAAACCGGCCGCAGACTGCCAGCAAAGAGCGCAGGGCCGGCTTCCTGCGTCGTCGCCCCGTTGTCTCCGTGATCGGGGCAGCGCTACTCGCCTCCGCGATCGCCGGCGGCTACCTCTACATGGACTACGCGAGACATTTCGAATCTACCGATGATGCCTTCGTCGCGGCGCGGCAGTTTTCGATCGCGCCGAAAGTCTCAGGCTACATCACCGCCGTCCCCGTCACCGACAACCAGCATGTCAAAGCCGGCGATGTGATCGCCCGCATCGATGACCGCGACTTTCGCACGGCGCTCGAGCAGGCGCAGGCGCAGGTCGCGGCCGCGCAAGCCAGCATCGAGAATATCGACGCGCAGCTCGATGTGCAGCAGGCACAGATCGGCGCCAACCAGGCGCAGGTGGATCAGGCGCAGGCGGCACTGGTGTTCGCACAGCAGCAAGCGGCGCGCTTCCAACACCTGGAGCAAACAGGCTATGGCACGGTTCAGAACGCCCAGCAGTTCACCTCGCAACTGCATCAGCAGCAGGCTGCACTTCTGAGCGCGCAGGCAACCCTCAAGCTGGCGAATCGGCAAGTCGAGTCGTTGAAGGCGCAGCGCAAGAGCGCTCTTGCGAACCTCGCGCAGGCCCAGGCCCAGCGCGACCAGGCGCAACTCAATCTCTCCTACACGACGGTGACGGCGGCCCAGCCGGGGCGCGTCGTCAACCTGAGCGCCGCAACTGGTCAATTCGCCCAGCCAGGCAACAGCCTGACGATGTATGTGCCGGATCAGATCTGGGTGACAGCGAACTTCAAGGAGACGCAACTCGACCACATGCGGCCGGGTGATCCGGTGACGCTCGCGATCGATGCCTATCCGGAGCGCAATATCCTCGGTCATGTCGCGAGCGTCCAGCCCGGGTCCGGCACCGCGTTCTCGCTGCTGCCCGCCCAGAATGCCACCGGCAACTTCGTCAAGATTGTCCAACGCGTGCCGGTCAAGATCGTCATGGACAATCCGCCGACCGATGTCGCGCTCGGCCCGGGCATGTCGGTAGTCCCCACCGCGCGGATCGATCCGAGGCCGTCGCTCTATGAGCGACTGAGGAGCGAACTGTGAACTCCGCGGTCATCCGGGCCGAGCCTCCCGCATCCGCGAGCGGCGGCGTGGCTAATCCGTGGATGATCGCTATGCTGGTCGCGCTTGCAAGCTTCATGGAGGTGCTTGACACCACCATCGCCAATGTTGCGCTACCCTATATTGCAGGCGGCATGGGGGTGAGCCAGGACGAGGCGTCCTGGGTGGTCACCACCTATCTCGTCTCCAACGCCATCATCCTGACGGCCTCCAGTTTCCTGGCCCGAACGCTGGGCCGCAAAACGTTCTTCCTGATCTGTCTCGGAGCATTCACGCTCAGCTCGCTGTTGTGCGGCTTTGCTCCGAATCTGAATGCGCTGCTGTTGTGCCGCATGCTGCAGGGCTTCGGTGGCGGGGGCATGGTGCCGGTCGCGCAGTCGATCCTGGCCGATTCGTTTCCACCGGCGAAGCGCGGCCAGGCTTTTGCGGTGTTCGGCGTCGCCGTGGTTGTGGCCCCGGTGGTCGGGCCGACGCTCGGCGGCTGGCTGTCCGACAATATCTCCTGGCACTGGTGTTTCTTGATCAACGTGCCGGTCGGCGTGATCGCGATGGCGTTAATCGCGCTGCTCCTGCAGGAGTCCCCGACCGCGCGTGCGCAAGCGCAGCAGCAAGGGGATGGGTTCGATGTGGTCGGCTTCGTGTTGGTTGCAACCTTCCTGGGTGCTCTGGAAGTCGTGCTGGATCGGGGCCTGGAGGACGACTGGTTCGGCTCACGCTTCATCGTGATCTTCACGGCCATCTGCATCCTGGCGTTTATGCTGATGATTCCGTGGGAGTTGAGCCGCCGTCATCCGATCATCGACCTGCACATGGTAGCGACCCGCCAGTTCGGCGCCTGCTTCCTGGTGATGTTGTCGACCGGCGCGATCCTGCTCGCGACCACGCAATTCCTGCCGCAACTCGTACAGCAGGATTTCGGCTACACCGCCACCTGGGCAGGCCTCGTGCTCTCGCCGGGCGGAGTGGTCACCATGATGATGATGTTCGTGGTCGGTCGTCTGGCCGCCAAGGTTCAGCCCAAATATTTGATCGCCGCGGGCGCTGTGGTCTGCGCTCTTTCCATGTACGCCATGACTAACGTGTACGCCGATATCGGCTTCTGGTTCTTGGCGCGCTCGCGCATGCTGCTCGGCGTCGGACTGCCGCTGATCTTCGTGCCGATCATGGCCGCATCCTATGACGGCATTCAACCATCAAAGACCGACCAGGCTTCCGCCCTGATCAACGCAGCCCGGAACACCGGAGGCTCGATCGGCGTCTCGATCGTCTCCAACGTGTTGACGCACCGCGAGCAGTTCCACCAGAGCCGGCTGGTCGAGCAGGTGTTGCCGTCCAATCCGCAATATCAGGATACGCTGCAGCAGGTCACGAGTTTCTTCGCGGGCCACGGAAGTTCACTGGCCCAAGCGCATGATCAGGCGATCCAGTGGATCGGACAACAGGTGCAGACACAGGCGTCGTATCTCGCCTACATGGATGCCTTTTGGGTCTTGATGCTGATCTCGCTTGCCGCCGTGCCACTCGCCATGATGCTGCGGACGATCAAGCTTGGTGGAGCTGTTCACGTGGGCCATTGAGGATCGTCCCATCGGGCATGGACGCTGATAAGCCGCCCGCGTGGGCGTGTTGTTAGCGTAATGAGCTTCAGGGGCAGCGCTTCACGAAAAGAACGCGATCTTCTCGGCCTGGCTCATGCGCCGGATCGGAGCCAGCGGGTCGTTCGCCGCCGTGACCGGCTTTCGCAGTATCCCGCTCGCAATGAGTGTCGAGCCGAGCGACACTTCCACCGCCGGCACAGACGCCGATGCGGCCGCGGGCGGTGGGGACGGTTGATCCGGCGGCGGCGGTGCGGCGACCGGCTCGGGCGCCTTGGCGACAATTTTAGGAGCAATCGGCGCAGGCTCCGCCAAGCGGACCTGCTCGGCTATCGCTTCGGCGATCTCCTCGTCACTGATCGGATCCGGTGCGCCCATCTCCATCGCGATCATGTCGAGGACCGCCTCGTCTTGTGCATCAGCGTCTTGCGCATCAGCGGCCTGGGCGTCGGCATTCTGGACGGAGTTGTCTTGGGCGGCCGCGTGCTGGACGGTTGCGTCTTGCACAGCGGTATCTTGGACCGAGGCCTCCGGAGCCGTGGCGCTTTCGGCAGCCAGCGGCGTTTCTGCTTCCGTCAGCACGGCTTCCGCCGCCGCAAGCACGGCCTCCGCAGATGCGGCCATCGAAGCGAACGGCGTCTCAGTTACCGGTGCTTCCTGCGCGAAGGCTGTCTCCGCTGCCGGCGGCATTTCCTGCGCGGCCGGGAAGGGCGATGCCGCCTCGGCCTCGGTAGCCGGCGCTGGCGACTGGTCCTCGTCCCCGAATTCCACTAGCCGGCCCTGGAGAGCGGCGAAGGCCGCACGCAGCGCTGCTCGCGCCTCCTCGGAGGAGAACTGTTCGGTGCCCTTTTCGATGACGGTGACCTGCGAATCAATCAGGTCGCAAATTCGCCCGTCATTGCCGATTTCCCGCAACCGCCAAGCGATTTCGCGCAGCACCCGCGCGCCCTTGCGGACCGGGGCCAGCCGCTGCTCCAGCGCGAGGCTGTCGAGCGCCTCGACCGCGGATTCCTCGGCCGCCTCGACCGCGCCACGGATGGAGGCGAGCGCTTCGGTCAGGCGCTCTTGCGCAGCCGCCGCCGCGGCGACAGCCTCCGCCGCCTGCTGCGCCGAAAGGCCGTCCTCCCGGCGAAGGCTTTCTTCCCGCTGAAGGTTTTCCTCCCGCTGGGCGGCGAGGCTTTGCTCGATCCGCGCCACCGCGTCCAGCACCATGCGGGTGTCGGCATTGCGGTTGCGCTTGGCGTATTCGGTCAGGAACCAGCGGCCTCGCGAAGTCTCCATGAAGGCTTCGGCGATTGCAGCATAGTCCTCCTCGCTCGGCAGCGCGGCGCGTGCTGAGATCGGCGAAAGGGCGAATGCTTCGTCGGCCATGTCAAACTCTTCGCGCAAATCGGCGCGCATTGCGATAACGAAACAACACGATATTGACCGAATCGCAATTGAATTGATGCCAAGCGAATCACAAATCCCCATCGCTTCTCAAGGTGCATCGAAGCGATTTGCGACCCGGGTGGCGCTGTTTTACGGCACGCTGTTCGGCATGACCGGCACCCATCTGCCGTTTTTCACGGTATGGTTGAAGGCAGTCGGGATCGATGCGTTTTGGATAGGCCTGATCACGGCCGTGCCGCCGGTCAGCCGATTTACCGTCCTTCCGGTGGTGACGGGCCTTGCGGAACGGCGGCAGGCATTGCGCGGCGGCATCATCTTGACCGCCTTCGCCACCGCTTTGGGCTTTTTCGTGCTGGGCACCCAGCATTTGCCGATACTGGTGTTCCTGATCTACGCGCTGACCTGCTGCCTGTGGACGCCTATGGTGCCGCTGACGGATGCCTATGCGCTGCGGGGAGTGAAGCGCTACGGCCTCAACTATGGGCCGTTGCGGCTGTGGGGCTCCGCCGCCTTCGTCTTGGGCGCGCTGGTCTGCGGAATGTTGCTCGACCTCATCGCCGCCCGAAACCTGATCTGGATCATCGCCGGCTCGGCGGCGCTCGGGGCGCTGGCCAGCCTTGCGCTGGAGCCGCTGGACGACGTCAAGAGCGCCCGCCCGGTCACCGGCGGCGCGAGTGCATTGCTGCGCGACGGCGGCTTTCTCGCGATCATCGTGGCGTCGGCGCTGATCCAGGGCAGCCATGCCGCCTATTACATTTTCGCGTCGATTGCCTGGCAACAAGCGGGGTTCGACGGGCTGACGATTGCGGTTCTGTGGGTGCTCGGCGTGATCGCCGAGATCGTGCTGTTCGCGCTGTCGCCGCGGTTCACCCTGCAACCATCGATGCTGGTGGTGATCGCGGCGCTGAGCGCGGCCGCGCGCTGGGTGCTAACGGCGCAGGACCTGCCGCTTGCTGTTCTCGCGATCGTCCAGCTCGCGCATGCACTAAGTTTCGGGCTGACGCAGGTCGGCATCATGGGATTGATGCTGCATCACGTGCCTGGCCACGTGATGGCACGCGCACAGGGCTACCTGACCGCCTGCGGCGGCATCGTCGCCGGCCTCGCCTCGGTCGGGTCAGGCACGATCTACGAGACCTGGGGACAAGGCATCTATTATGTGATGGCGGCGATGGCCGCGCTCGGCGGGCTGGTGGTCTGGCTGGCGCGGGACCGGCTCGCGCATCAGCCCCACAAGGCGGCTTCCGGCGGATAGACCAAGCTGCCGTCGTAGCGCAGGCCGCCGTCGCGGTCGCGCGCCAGCAACAGAGGGCCATCGAGATCGACGAATCTCGCCTGCTGCGCGAGCAGCATGGCCGGCGCCATCGCCAGCGAGGTCGCGACCATGCAGCCGATCATGATCTCGAAGCCGAGCGCCTGGGCGGCATCCGCCATCGCGAGCGCCTCCGTCAGCCCGCCGGTCTTGTCGAGCTTGATGTTGACGGCATCGTAGCGCGCGCGCAGGCCTTCCAGCGAGGCGCGCTCATGCACGCTTTCGTCGGCGCAGACTGCGACCGGGCGCTTGATGCGGGCCAACGCCTCGTCGCGCCCGGCCGGCAGCGGCTGCTCGACCAGCGTGACCCCGGCGTTGGCGCAGGCGGCGAGGTGGTATTCGAGATTGTCCGCCGTCCAGGCTTCGTTGGCATCGACGATTAATTCGGAATCGGGAGCCGCCTTGCGGACCGCCGCAATCCGCGCGTCATCGCCATCGCCGCCGAGCTTGATCTTGAGGAGCGGCCGATCCGCGGCCTTGGCCGTTGCCGACGCCATCGCCTCCGGCGTGCCCAGCGAAATCGTGAAGGCGGTGGTGCAGGCGGTTGGCGCCGGCCGTCCGAGCAGCGTCCAGACTCGTTGGCCGGAGCTCTTGGCCTCGAAGTCCAATAGCGCGCAATCCAGCGCGTTACGGGCGGCGCCGGCCGGCATCGATGCCTGCAGGGCCGCTCGGTCCAGTCCCTTGGCAAGCGGTTCCTGCATCGCATTAAGGGCTTCAAGCGTTGCTTCCGCCGTCTCGCCGTAACGCGGGTAGGGCACGCATTCGCCGCGCCCGGTACAGCCTCCCTCGCTCACGGTGGCGACGACGGTGACCGCCTCGGTTTTGGCGCCGCGGCTGATGGTGAACGCGCCTGCGATGGGCCAGCGTTCGATGCTGACGGCAAGCTTTCGAGATAGGCTGGAAGTCATTTTAAAATCTGGCAATTTCGTGAACCGCAAGCTTGCCCACCGCTACCAACTATGGCTGGTTAGGGGCAGATTCGACAAGGCAATACGGCGCGCGGAACCCAAGGGATTCGCATCGGTATCGGCCGAGGGGTGGGCATCGTGAGCGGCGACCCGACATTGGAGCGGATAGCTAGGGGCAACGGGCTGGCGCTGTGCGCGGCCGGCTCCTGGACGGCCCGCTTTGCCCCTGTGCTGGAACGCATGGTCGCCGACGCCGAAAAGCTCAGCGGCACCCGGCCCAACATCTCCATCGACGTCTCGCAGGTGTCGAAGCTCGACACGTTTGGCGCTTGGCTGATCGAGCGGCTGCGCCGCAGCCTGACCCATGGCGGCGTCGAGGCCCAGATCGCCGGGCTTTCGGCCAATTATTCCAGCCTTGTCGACGAGGTGCGGCGGGTGAAGGCCGAGCCAATCGTCGATACCGATCGGCTGACGATATCAGGCATGCTGGAGCAGATCGGCCGCGCCGTGGCCGGTATCGGCGGCACCTTGATCGGGCTGATCGATATGCTGGGCGCGGTGCTCGCCGCAGCCGCCCATGTCCTGATTCGTCCCCGCCACTTCCGCCTGACCTCGACCATCCATCACCTGGAGCAGGTGTGCTGGCGCGCGGTGCCGATCGTGGTGCTGATCACGTTCCTGATCGGCTGTATCATTTCGCAACAGGGTATTTTCCATTTCCGCAAGTTCGGCGCCGACATCTTTGTGGTGGACATGCTGGGCGTGCTGGTGCTGCGCGAGATCGGGGTGCTCCTGGTGGCGATCATGGTAGCGGGACGCTCGGGCTCGGCCTACACCGCCGAGCTCGGCTCGATGAAGATGCGGGAAGAGATCGACGCGCTGCGCACCATGGGCTTCGATCCGATCGAGGTTTTGATCCTGCCGCGGATGCTGGCGCTGGTGCTGGCATTGCCGATATTGGCGTTCCTCGGCGCGATGGCGGCGCTTTACGGCGGCGGGCTGGTGGCATGGCTCTATGGCGGGGTCGAGCCCGAGGCTTTCCTGCTGCGGCTACGAGATGCCATCTCGATCGATCATTTCGTCGTTGGCCTCATCAAGGCGCCGGTGATGGCGGCGGTCATCGGCATCGTCGCCTGCGTCGAGGGACTCTCCGTGCAGGGCAGCGCTGAATCGCTCGGGCAGCACACGACGTCCTCGGTGGTGAAGGGAATCTTCTTCGTGATCGTGATGGACGGCGTGTTCGCCATCTTCTTCGCGTCGATCGGAATGTGACCATGGCGGGCGAAATCTCCGACGCGATCATCCGGGTGCGCGACATCACCGTGCAATTTGGCAAGACGCGGGTGCTCGACGGACTCAACCTCGACGTCAAGCGCGGCGAGATCTTGGGATTTGTCGGTCCGTCAGGCGCCGGAAAATCGGTGCTGACGCGCACCATCATCGGCCTGGTGCCCAAGCTCAGTGGACGCATCGAGGTGTTCGGCGTCGATCTCGATGCAGCGAGCGCCTCCGAGCGCCGCGGCGTCGAGCGCCGCTGGGGCATCCTGTTTCAGCAAGGCGCGCTGTTTTCTTCGCTCACTGTGCGGCAAAACATCCAGTTTCCGGTGCGCGAATATCTCAACGTCTCGCAGCGGCTGCTCGACGAGATCATGGTGGCCAAGCTCGGCATGGTGGGCCTGCGGCCCGAAGTCGCCGACCGCTATCCGTCCGAACTATCGGGCGGCATGATCAAGCGCGTGGCGCTCGCCCGCGCACTGGCGCTCGACCCCGAGCTGGTGTTCCTGGACGAGCCGACCTCAGGTCTCGATCCGATCGGCGCCGGGGACTTCGACGAACTGGTGCGCACCCTGCAGCGTACTTTGGGCCTGACGGTTTTCATGGTAACCCATGATCTCGACAGCCTTTATACGGCCTGCGACCGCATCGCGGTTTTAGGGAACGGTAAGATCATTGCTGCAGGATCGATTGCCGATATGCAGGCCTCGCAGCATCCTTGGCTGAGGCAATATTTTCACGGCAAGCGCGCCCGCGCTGTGATGGGCTAGGGCCCCCAAAAGTGTGATCGGTTTTTCGGATCAGATCGTGCTCAAACATGAGATAAATGACGGGTCTATCGGCGACGCTGGATAGACCTGATTTCGGAGTACCTTGAATTATGGAAACGCGGGCGAATTACGTCCTGATCGGGGCCTTCACGCTGGCGGTGATCGCCGCCGCATTCGGCTTCGTGCTGTGGTTTCAGAGCCTGCACACCACCAAGCAGCGCAGCCCGATCCGCATTGTGTTCGAAGGCCCGGCGTCCGGGTTGCGCAATGGCGGTAGCGTCAACTTTAACGGTATCCGGATAGGGGAGGTTGTCTCAGTCAAACTTGACAATCCGCGGCGCGTGGTCGCGCTGGCGATGGTCGAGAACAATGCCCCGATCCGGAAAGACACCCTCGTCGGTCTCGAATTCCAGGGGCTGACCGGCGTCGCGGCGATCTCGCTGAAGGGCGGCGAGGAGAGCGCTCCTGCGGTGCCGCTGGACGAAGATGGCGTGCCGATGCTGACCGCCGACCCGGGCGCGCTGCAGGATGTCACGGAGTCGATCCGCGCCACGCTGCAGAACGTCAACCGGCTTGTCGCCGATAATCAGGAATCGGTGAAGAACTCGCTGCGAAACCTCGAGACCTTCACGGCTGCGCTCGCGCGCAACTCCGAGAAGATCGACAACGTCATGCTCAGGGTCGATGGCGTCATAGGCAAAGCCGACAGTCTCATGCTTGGGCTCAACACTATCGCAGGCGGCGCTGCCGGCGGCGAACTGAATCTCATGGTAAAGTCGATCCGCGAACTGGCCGAGGATTTCGACAAGCGGTCAGGCGCACTGATGGCCGATGGCCGCCGCACCCTCTCCGACATCAGCCGCGCCGTGAACAATTTCGACCGCAACCCGACCCGGGTGATTTTCGGGGGAGGCAGCAGCAGCAACAGCCAGGCAGCGGCGCCGCCTCCGCAACCTGCGGCGGCCCCAAGGGTGCCGAACGGGCAGAAGCGGTAGTGAATGGCGAATGGCGAGTAGCGAATACAATTGCTGCGAGCAGCGTCATTGCGAGCCACCCGGTCGGCGCGAAGCGCCGCCGGATGACAGGCTCCGCGAAGCAATCCATTTCGCCACTTGCGGAGGCATGGATTGCTTCGCGCGCTTCGCTCCTCGCAATGACGATTGGCTAACGGAATTGCTCGACCTCATTTCGCACGATCGTCGATAACGTGTTCAGGTTGCAGGGTTTCAAAACAAAACGGAGGCATCGCTGCCTCCGTTTTCTTTTCGCTATTCGCCACTCGCTGCTTACCCCAGCCGTCCCGCTGCGTGCGCGAGCAGGGTGTAGACCAGCCCGGTCTCCGAGGTGAGGTGGCCGCGCAGCGCCTGCGGCCCGCGATCCTCGCGAGCAACTTCGTCCAAGAGCCGTTCGAACTCGGCGATATAGCGATCGACCGTCTGCTTGAAGCTGCGGTCGGCGCGATATTTGCGGGCGACCTCATCGAACGCCTTCTGGCCGGCCGGCGTGTAGAGGCGTTTAGAGAACGCCTTGCTCTCGCCGCGCTGGTAGCGATCCCACATTTCGGCGGCGAGGTTGCGATCCATCAACCGGCCGATGTCGAGCGACAGCGACTCCAGCGGATTGACCGGGGCTTGCGGCGGGCGGCCACGGGGAGCCTCGCGTCCTGTACCTGCGTCGGTGCGGTGGAGCAGGTCGGACAGCCATCCATCGCCGCGTCCGGCATCCTGGCTCACCGGACTGACCGGCGGGGCTTCGGCGCGGCGCGGAGCGGGCATGCCGAGATCCGGCGGCGGCAGCGTCGAGGCGCTGCCGGCCTCGCGCATCCGCACTTCGTTGCGGCCGCCGGCGGCTGCTGCCATCACGGGCTCTTCCTGGCGTTGCACGCTGGCGCGGCCGGAGGTCACGACGTCGAGACCGCGGCCATGATGCGCGACAATCCGGTTGAGCTCGGCAAGCGCCTCGATCTGGTCGACGATCACCTTGCGCATCTGCGCGGTGTTGTCAGCCGCTTCCTGCGGCATCTCGAGCACGCCGCGGCGCAACTCGTTGCGCGTCGCCTCGAGTTCCTGATGCATTTCAGCGGCCATCTGCTTCATGGACTGTACCATCGCAGCGAACTTCTCGGTCGACTGCTTGAACATCGCATCGGTTTCATGCGTGCTCTGTTGGTACAGATCGTTCATGGCGTCGAGGGTCTGCTGCCGCTCGTTTTCGGCCGCAGCGCGCACGGCTTCGAACTGGCGGCTAATCGCGGCCGATCCCGCGCCGGCGGTTTCCGCCACGACGCGCGCGATATCACGGGCGCGTTCTTCTGCCGCGGCAAGCGATTCGTCGAGCAAGCCGGTGAAGCGCGACAGCCGCTGGTCGAGATCGGTTGTGCGCAGGTCGATGGTGGTCACCAGCGATTCGAGCTGCGATTTGCGGTCGGCGACGGACGTCGAGGTGGAGCGGTTGGCCTGTTCGACCACGCCGGCTGCTTCGACCAGCTCCTTGCCGTGCTTTTCGAACTCGCTCGACAGCGCGCCGAGATCCTCCAGCGCCTTCGTCGTCTTGGAGTTGAACACGGTCAACTGGTCTTCCAGCGTCTGTGTCGCGACGCCGTTGCGCGCGGTCACGTCGTTCATCGCGGATACGAAGTCGGCCACGCGGGTCACCAGCGCGCGTTCCAGCGAGTTGAGATTGTCGTGGGCGCCGGTCAGCACTTCCTGCAGCAGGATGTTGCCTTCACGCAGCCGCTCGAACAGCGCCACCGTGTCGGTGCGCAGGATCTTGCTGGTCTCCTGCATTTCGGTGACGGCGGCGATCGATACCTGGCGCGACTGGTCGATGGCCGAGCGCGACGCCTGCTCGAGGTCCTTCAGCGACTTGGCTACCGCGCCGGTGGCGAGGTCGCCTGCGGTGGTAATCGTGCGCGCGACTTCCGAACCGTGGGTCGACATCGATTGCGAGAACGCCTGGCCGCGTGTTTCGATCGATTTCAGGGCGTCGCCGGTGACACGGTCGATGTCTGTCGTCAGTTGCGTGGTCCTGGCGCTGAGCGCCTCGACCAACGAACCGCGGCGGCTGTCGACGATCTGCGCCAGACGGTCGGTCTGCTGCTGGACGTAGGTGACGATTTCGTCAGTCTTGCCGGTCATCGTCGAGCCGAAATTGCTGCTCGCGGCGAGCACCGAACGTTCGATATCGGCCGAGGTCGATTTGACCTTGGAGCTGACCTCGTTCGTCGCGGCGACCAGCACGCTCTGCGCGTTCTGCGCGGTGGTCTGGATGGTATCGGTCGTGCTGGCGGTGACGACGCCGAGCGAACGCTCCATGTCGGCGGCGATCGCCTTGATCTGGTTAGCGGCCTCGGCAGAGGTCGCAGAGAACGAGTTCTGGGCCTCGCGCGCGGTGCCGAGGATGGAGGCCGCAGTGTCGGTACCGACGGAAGTCAGCGTGCGTTCGACGTCGATCGCCAGCGACTTGACGTGGTTGGCGGCTTCCGTCGATGCCGTGATCAACGCGTTCTGGGCTTCGCGTGCGCCCGACGTGATCGATTCAGCGGTGGCATTGCCGGCCATCGAGAGCGAACGCTCCATGTCGGCGGCGAGCGCCTTGACTTGGGTCGATGCCTCGGCGGACGCGTTCATCAGGGTATTCTGAGCCTCGCGGGCGCCTGCCGTGATCGCCTCGGCGGTCGCCGTGCCGGCGGCCGAGAGGGAACGCTCGACGTCGGCTGCAAGCGACTTGACCTGATTGGCGGCCTCGGTGGAGGCGGCGACCAAGGTGCTCTGCGCTTCACGGGCGCCTGCGGTGACGGCTTCGGCGGTTGTCGTCCCGGCGAGCGACAGCGAGCGCTCGACGTCGATGGCAAGCGACTTGACGTGGCTTGCGGCCTCAGTGGACGCGGTCACCAGCGTGGTCTGCGCCTCGCGCGCGCCGGCGAGAACCGATGCGGCCGTGGCGTCGCCTGCGGCCGAGAGGGTGCGCTCGACGTCGGCGGCGAGAGATTTGATTTGGGCGGCAGCCTCGGAGGATGCGGACACCAGCGTGGTCTGGGCATCTTTGGCGCTGGTCAGGATCGAAGCGGCCGCGCCGGTGCCCACCGCGGTGAGGGCGGTCTCGACCTCGGCCGAGGTCAGTTTGAGTTGCGCGCCGACATCGGAGGAAACCGTCAGCAGCGCCTGCTGCGCGCTGCGTGCCCCGGTCTGGATGGTCTCGGAGGTATTGACCACGAGGTTGGTCAGAGAACGTTCGGCGTCCTCGACATGCGACTTGATGCCGGAGGAAAGCATCTCGGCGCGCGACATCAGATCTTCGCTGGCCTGGCGGCCGCTGCTTTCGATCCGGCCGGCCACAGCCTCGATGCGCGAACCGAGCAGATCCTCAAATTGCGCCACGCGGGTGTCGATGTCGCTGGCGATGGCGCCGACCCTGGTCTCGACGCCGTTGGCAATGTCGCCGACGCGGGTTTCGATGCCCCGATGAATTTCCTGGAAGCGCGCCTGGATGGTGTCGGTCAAATGGGCGCTGCGACCGTCGATGGTCTCGGTGACGTTGGCAATGCGATGGTCGACCGCGGCAATCGCCTGTGCAGTGCCCTCGGTCAGCGAGGAGGTGAGCAGAGCGAGCCGCTGGTCGATCGACTGGATCGCCTGCGCCGCGCCATCGGTCAACGAGGTTGCCAGCGTGCCGAGGCGGCCGTCGATGGCTTCGGTGACGGATTTGGCGCGGGTGTCGAAAGTGGTTTCCAGCGATTTCAGGCGGCCGTCGATGGTCTCGTCGAACGACTTGATCTTGCTGTCGAGCGAAGCGTCGAGACTGTTGACCCGGGTGCCGAGCTGGGTTTCGAACTGCAGCAGCCGCTGATCGAGCGAAGCGGTGATCTCGCCGCTGTTCGAGACCAGGCGGGTGTCGAAAGTGTCGACGTAGTTCTTCAGGTTGTCCGATATCTCCTGGGTCCGCTGGCCCATGCGCTCAACGATCTCGCCGCCAAAGGTTTTGACGGTGCGGTCGAATTCGGAGATGTGCCGCGTGATCAGCGCGCCCAGCGTGCCGCTGTCGCGGGCGAACTTTTCCGAAAGCTCCGAGCCCTGGTTCTTCACCAGCTCGTCGAAAGCGTTCATCTGCAGGGCGAGGCTGTCGTGCGCGTTCTCGGTCTGGCTGATCACCTTGGCGACCAGCGTGTTCACGGTCACGTCCAGCGCGTCACTGGCCTTGTCGCCGGAGGTGAGAATGCGGCTCGCGAGGCGGTTGCCGGCGTCGTCGATCTTGCTGACGAGATCACCTGAGCGCAACTCGAGCTCGAGCAACAGCGAGTCGGACGAATTCTTCAGGGAGTCGTGGACCTGCTCGGTGCGGTCCGAGATGCCGTCGACGATGGTCGAGGAGCGCTGCTCGAATTCGCTGGTGATGCGATCGAGGCGCTCGTTCAGCATCTCATGGACGCGATCGGCCAGATCGACGAACTCGTCATGGACATGACCGGTCTTGAAGTTGAGGCTGGTGGTCAGCCGCTCGGAAGCGTCGAGCACGGCACGCGTGGTCTCGGCGCTGGCTTCTTCCAGACGATCAAGCAGGTCGCCGCCGCGCTCGCCGAGCGCGAGGATCATGTTGTCGCCGGCGTGGCTCAAGGCGCTCGTGATGTGCTGGCCGCGCTCTTCCAGTGCGCCGGTGATGCTTTTTGCGACCTCGTCGACGCGCGAGGCGATCGCATCCGAGATCAGCGCGATGTCGTGGCGCAAGTCGATCTGGACGCCGGAGATGGCGCTGCGAACCTGCTCGGCCTGGCCGACCAGATTGTCGCGCTGATGGGCGATATCCTGCAGGAGCGCGCGAATGCGAACTTCGTTGTCGCTATAGGCGCGCTCCAGCGCTGCGACTTCATTGGCAACCAGCGTTTCCAGCTCGCCGGCGCGCGCGATCGCGCGCTCGACGCCGTCGCCCATCGCGGCGACTTCACGGCGGATTGCCTGACCGACAGTCACCATCGAATCGGCGGCGGCCCCCTCGGGCTCGGAGAAGCGGATCGCGACCTGCGCCATCGACTGCGCGATCATCCGCATTTCCTGGCCGCGCCAGGCGAGGCTGGCGAGGAAGTAGAACAAGAGCACCGGCGCAAAGAACAACGCCGCAAGCCCGGCGAGCACCAGCACGCCGCCGCTCTGTCCAATCGCCGCCTGCAGCGAGGGCAGGAAGCTAACGGTCAGAAGGGCGCAACCGAGCACCCAGACGCCGCCAAACACGGTGGCAAGCGTATAGACGCTGCGGGCAGGATGGTTCTTCTGGATCGCCTGCAGAATCTGTCCGATGGTTTCGCGATCATCGTTGGCGGCGCGGCGCGGGCCGCGCGGCTCGTCGATCGAATCAAACGCCGGTCGATCGGCGCCTGCGCGCGTGTCGAACTGCGTTTCTGAATAGGGCGGCGCGGCGGTGGGCATGATCGGCTGCGTGAGTTCGCCGCCGATCGAATTTCGGCTGGGCTCGACGTTCGTATCGCTGATGTTGAGCGCTTCCTGAATGGCGGAGAGCGCGACCTCAGTGGGATCTTTGACCTTCTTGGGATTGTTCGCCATGTGCAGTCCGAGCCCTCTTAAACTTACGCATCCGGCCGCTCTGGCAAAAATGCCCCCGCAAGCTCGAAGCCGGATTCATAATCCCCCGCGGACCGCAAGCATGCCCGCCGGCAGCTTGTCCGCTACATCCGCGAACATCCTATTGGTTGAGCGATACGAATGAAATGGCCGTGATTAAGACTTTCTTAATCATCGTTAACAGCTTTGTTCCTTAAGGCCCTAAGGATACACAGTTTTTTGGAACCGAATCTGGGATCGGGGTGGATTGTTGGCAAAAACAAGGCAAAGTTGCGGCGCATTCCGAGAACGTTCCGTTAACCGCGTTGTGATTGGCTGACCAAAATGCCCTCCGGGAATCACGCGGCGGGGCGATCCGGACCTTGCCGTGCCGCTTCATCTCGAACGGGTAGAATGGATGCCATCGCCACCGCTGGTTCCCGGCGACGGGCCGATTGATTTCGAACATCTCGATCGCATGACGTTCAGCGATGCTGGCCTCGAGCGGGAGGTATTGACGATGTTCTCGGCCCAATCGGCAAGACTGGTGCACAGGCTCGCCGCCATGCCAGCGGATGCCGGCGCGCTGGCGCACACGCTCAAGGGTTCGGCCCGTGCGATCGGCGCCTTTGCGGTCGCGGACGCCGCAGCCCGGCTGGAGGCGGCAATCGCTGGCGGCTCCGACGCATCAGCGCCGCTCGCCGAACTGGGCGAGGCGGTTGCGCAGGCGCGGGCAGCGATCGAAGCGGTTCTGCATCGTTCCTGAACGGAAAGCGGTCCGGATCGGCCAAAATCCCGGTAAAATGCTGCCTCAGGTTTTCGTCCCGACCGCTGGCGCTGTGCGTATCGACCCGTTATAGGACTGCCGGGACTCCTATTCCGGCAGCACGAGCGATCATGGCCAAAATCCACTTTATCGACCACACGGGCGAAAAACGAACCATTGAAGTCGAGAACGGCGCGACCGTGATGGAAGCCGCGATCCGCAACGCCATTCCAGGCATCGAAGCCGAATGCGGCGGAGCCTGCGCCTGCGCAACCTGTCACGTCTATGTCGACGAAGCCTGGCGCGAGAAGGTCGGCGCACCGACTCCGATGGAAGAAGACATGCTGGATTTCGGTTTCGACGTGCGGCCGAACTCGCGCCTGTCGTGCCAGATCAAGGTGAGCGACGACCTTGACGGTCTCGTGGTGTCGACGCCGGAACGGCAGGCCTGAACTCCGGAAGACGTCGCCGCGCGCTTCATGCCGGCGTTGCTCCGCGACGGATCCAGCGCTGAAAATTCGCCAGGATCTCCGGCGTCAGCGGCGTCGGCTTGCGCGTGGCTTCGTCGAGCAGCACCGACACCGATTGCGCCGACGCAACGCATTTGCCTTCGGAGAACACCACCTGATCGAAGGTGACGGAAGTTCTGCCGAACTTGACGACGCCCAGTCCCATTTCGATCGTGCCTGGCCAGCGCAATTCGGCGCGGAAATGGATGTCGAGCCGGACCATGATCCAGGCAAAGCCGTCCGGCATCAAACCATAGCTGGGGTCCTTCATCAGCGTGACGCGGCCGGTTTCGAAATAGGTCGCGTAGACCGCGTTATTGACGTGCTGGTTGGGATCGAGGTCGGCAAATCTCACATTGTCCGACAAGCGATAGGGATAATCCTCCAGACGCGGGGTTGCGTCGGGACGCAAGTGGGCATTCACGGGCCATCTCCGAAAATCTCGTCTCCTTACAGCCCACTTGTCGAATGACGGCAAGGGGTTGCGGCCGTCGCAAACGCCATATTATGGCTTTCCTGTTAGCCCCGGGTTGGCTAGACAGATGCGGCCTTCCGCCAGGTTCAACCGAAAAGAAGCTGACATGAGCGAAGCGATCAAAACCGATGTGCTGATTATTGGCGCAGGTCCGTGCGGCCTGTTCGCCGTCTTCGAATTGGGCCTGTTGGACATGAAGGCGCATCTGGTCGACATCCTCGACAAGATCGGCGGCCAATGTGCCGAACTCTACCCGGAGAAACCGATCTACGACATTCCCGGCATTCCCTTCGTCACCGGGCAGGGCATCACCGACGCGCTGCTGGAGCAGATCAAGCCGTTCCATCCGACCTTCCATCTCAACGAGATGGTGGAGACGATCGAGAAGATCGACAATCCAGGCTTCAAGGTGACCACCGATGCCGGCAAGGTGTTCGAGTGCAAGGTGGTGGTGATTTCCGCGGGCGGCGGTTCGTTCCAGCCGAAGCGTCCTCCGGTGCCGGGCATCGAGGCGTATGAAGGCACTTCGGTATTCTATGCCGTGCGCAAGATGGAGCAGTTCCGCGACAAGAGCATCCTGATCGTCGGCGGCGGCGATTCCGCGCTCGACTGGACGCTCAATCTGCATCCGATCGCGAAGCGCGTGACGCTTTTGCACCGGCGCGACGATTTCCGCGCCGCGCCGCACAGCGTCGAGCAGATGCGTGCGCTGGTCGCGAGCGGCAAGATGGATCTGAAGATCGGTCAGGTGACGTCGCTCGAAGGCGAGGGCGGCAAGCTGTCCGCGGCGATGATGAAGGGCAACGACAACGCGGTCTCAAAGGTCGAGTGCGATACGATGCTGCCGTTCTTCGGGCTGACAATGAAGCTCGGTCCGGTTGCGAACTGGGGCGTCGCGCTCGAGAACAATCTGGTGCCGGTCGACACCGCGGCGTTCGAAACCAATGTTCCCGGCATCTTCGCGATCGGCGACATCAACACCTATCCCGGCAAGCTCAAGTTGATCCTGTCCGGATTCCATGAGGGCGCGCTGATGGCGCAGAAGGCGCACCGCTACGTCTATCCGGACAAGCGGCTGGTGTTCCAGTACACAACCTCGTCGTCGAGCCTGCAGAAGAAACTCGGGGTCAGCTGATTCCAAAAAATGACAGTTGGGCTCGCGGAGCTTTGTCGGGCGCGCGGCGATCGTCGCTGGAACCGTCCGCGAAATGGCCTTAGTCTGCGGCCATTCCTCTAGCGAATTGATCAGGTGATGACGATGCGCAAGCTGGCCGGATTTCAACTGATACTCCCGATCGTGATCGGGCTCGCGTTCGCCGGTGAACTCGCCGCGCAGCCGGCGGAACCTTCTGCCGCCGGGCTGTGGGAGAAGGTCGAGAAGGGCAAGCCGGTCGGCTGGTTTCTCGTCGTCGATCGCAATGGCGCCTTCGAGGGCGTGTTCGCCAAGCTCTTTTCCGGACCCGGCGATGCTCCCAATCCGACCTGCTCGAAATGCACTGACGATCGCAAGGATGCACCGTGGCTCGGGCTCTCCTTCATCCGCGACATGAAGCGTGACGGATTGAAATACGAGAACGGCAACGTGCTCGATCCGCGCGATGGCAAGATCTACAAAGCGAAGATGACGCTCAGTCCCGATGGGCAGACGCTGACGATGCGCGGCTATCTCGGCATCTCGCTGCTAGGCAGGGATGAGGTCTGGACGCGGCTGCCGGATACGGCGCTGGCGCAGGTCGATCCCGCGATCATCGCAAAATATCTGCCGGCGCAGGCCGCGGCGATGAAGCAACCCGCCGGTGCGGCAAAGACCCCTGCAGCGCCCAAGAAGACCACGGCGCCAGCACCGGCTCCTGCACCTGCACGCTAGTTCAATCCGGTTCTGCCTGGTGGACGCGGCACGTACGGCAAAACCGGGATCGGCTGCATTGGTTGCGAGGTGACTTCAGGCACCGCCGCATCGAGCTGCAGCACGGCGGCGGCCGCCGGCACAGCGGCATCCGCCATCGCGGCGTGGCCTTCGGCGCTCGGATGCACCGCGCCGCCATAGACCGCGGACAAGACGCCCCAGGTCGCATCATGAATATCGGATGGCTGCTGCGACGCTGGCAGGCCCTGCGGGTAGGTCATCGCCGCGAAGTAGCTGTCGTTTGCGTCGCGGATCCAGCGCGCCCGCGGTAGATAGGCGCGGTACTCGCCGGCGCTGCGGCCGCACAGCATCGGCTGGTTGGCGGCCGTGACGAGATCGGGATCGAAGCTGTCGCCGGTCGCCGAGAAACATTGCCGGTCGAATTCGGGATCGTTTTCGGCGCGTGCGCAGAAGCCGTGATTGGCAAAACTGGCTTGATGGCTGTCGACGAAGGTCATGCGGTCGGCGCGCGGATTGCGGCACAGGATGCCGCCCTCGCAGAGCGCCAGCGCTCGCAACTGCGGCAGGAATTCGCTTTCGACGAAGTTCGACACGGCCGCCAGCCGCTGCGGCTGGGCATTGAACGAGGGATGAATGTCGAAGCCAGCGCGTCCGCCGGGGCAGGGCGCGCCGCCATTCGACAGCGTCGGATTGGCGTAGGCGGTGTAGACCACCCGCGACAGGTCGCCGCCGAGAAGCGGCTTCAGCGCCTCGCGCAGCTTGGCAAAACCCTGCGGCAGGTCCCGCGTCATCGCACTGCGTGCGTCGTCCACCGAGGCCATCACGCCGCTGCGCCGAAACAGCGCGCGTTCGGTCGCCGTGTCGACGATGACGTCAGCGACCAGGCCGGAAAAGTAGATGTCGTTGGCGCCGATCGACAGCAGCACCAGGTCGAGCTGGCGGTCCGACTGACGGCGTTTCGCGGCGGCGAGGGCTTCACGCAATTCCGCCAGTTGCCCGTTGACGGTGCCTTGGCACGCACCGCCCGATTTCGACGGCAGGCAGTCGCGGGCGCGCTGCGAGCCGAACAGCCCATCGGCAATCGTGGCGCCCGTGCAGGCCAGCGGCAGATAGGTCACCGCGATGTGCGGATATCGTACGGCAAGGGCCAATGCGGTCCGGGTCTGATAGCTGTAGAGCGAACGATGGCAGGCAGGGTTGAACCAGAGCGCGCTCTGCCGTTGCCATACGGCGAGGGAATCGGGCGCCTCGCAGGCCCGTCCGCCTTTATACCCCGCGCGGCTCGGCCGGTAATATTGCGAGGCCGCTGTTCCGAGATAGGAGCGGAAGCAAAAACCTTCATCGGCGAGCGCAATGGGGCGGTCCGGATTTCCCTCGCCGGACGCGATGCTGTCGCCGAGACCCGCTATGAAGATGTCGCGCACCGCGATCTCGGTGAAAGCGCGCTGACTGCCCTCCGAGCTGGATATGTCGGCGGTCACGACTGTGGTGCGGCCGTAGCGGACCCGGAGATTGACCGGTTCGGCGCAGTCGAAAGTGGAAGTTTGCGGGCCGTCGCCGTCGTCGACCGTCCAAGCGCAGGTCGCGCCGACCGGCACCGGGCCCGTCAGGCGGATCACAACCGGATGATCGATCGGCGTCAGATAGCTTTCCTTGGTGTTGTCGCGCGTGCAGGGCTCGCTGACGCGGCCCGCAAGATCGATACAGAGTCGGTTCACGGTGTTGCGCGCCCAGCCGCGGCCGTCGCTCTGAATCGCCAGAACCTGCTCCGAAGCCAGCACGCTGCGGCCGCGTCCGCTTTCGGCATGCAGCAGGAAATCCCGCTCCTCGCGGAACAGGCGGAAGCGGTTTCGCACCTCCCAGGAAATCTGCAGCGGCCCGTAGCCGCCGGCGGTCTGGGCTTCCGCAGCGGACGTGATTATTCCAGTCAGCACGCCGGCAAGCAGCGCGGCCGACATCATCGAACGTGGGAGAATTCCAGCCATGGCGTCGTTTGACGTTAGTGGTAAGGCAGAAATAAGAGAATGAGGCAGCTCCGGCCCAAAACACCAGACGGCGCAGATAACGACGCCGTTACCAGCTTCAGGGTTGCCGGCCGTTGATCGGTTGCCGCACCCTGGCCTTGGCCGTACAGGCTTCGCTGAGCCGGCGCCGTTCCTGCCAGGGCTGCACTACGCTGAGCCAGACTTCGCGCGTTCCCATGATCGAAATCGAGATGCCGAAGGGGATCAGGAAGTAGAGGATCCGGAACACCACCAGCGTCGCCAGCAATTCTTCCCTGCCGAACTGCGGCAGCGCAACCAGCATCGCCGCGTCGAACACGCCGATGCTGCCGGGCGCATGGCTGGCAAAACCAAGCAGCGTCGCCAGGATGAACACCACCGCCAGCGAAACGAAATCGATGTGCGGCGTCATCGGCATCAACAGGTACATCGCCAGCGCGCAGAAGCCGAGATCGACGACGCCGATGAGGACCTGCAGCATCGTCAGCCGGGCGGAGGGCAACACGACCTTCCAGCCGTTTTGTCCGAGTTCGCGGCGGCCCTCGCCCATCAACAGCCAGACGAAATAGGCGGCGATGCCGGCAAGGCAGCCGATCGCGATCAAGCGGTTCATGGCCGGCGGCAACAGGTCCATCGCCGACGCCGCCTCCGGATGCCAGGCCATGCCCAGGCCGAGCACGAACAGATTGCCAAGCCAGAAGGTGAGGCCCGAGAGGAAGCAGATTTTTGCGACATCGATTGCCGTCAGACCGTAGTCGGAATAGATCCGGAACCTGATCGCACCGCCGGTAAACACGGTGGCGCCGATATTGTGGCCGATGGTGTAGCTCGTGAAGCTCGACAGCGCGGCGATGCGATAGGGCACGTGCGTCTTGCCAATGGTTCGCAAGGCAAAGAAATCATAGAAGGTCAGCGTGCAAAACGCTCCCACTACGCACAGCGCAGCCAGCGCGATGCGATGCGGTGCGATTTCGGTCAACGCAGTCAGAATGACCCCGGTGTCGACGCCCTTGAGGGTGCGCACCAGATGGGTGATCGCAAGAGCTATGATGAGAAGACTCGCGACAATTCCCAGCCGTTTCCAGCCAATCTTCTCCTTGAAGCCACGCCTGAGCGCGGTCAGCAGCCGATGCATTCATCCTCCCGGCGGGGCGGCAATACGTAAAGATGGAGCCTGTCACGACGGGTGACAGTCGACGGTCAGAGGCACCGTGCGCGAAACCCATAAGCCAAAACCGAGCCCTTGTGCAGCCCTTGACAAGCATGCCTTTTGGCGTCGTTCGCCGCCTTTGTCATACGCCATACATATGTCGCGGCGTTAACGAATTTGAGTCGCAACGAGGTCCGTTCCGCAGGCGCTTTTTGCTGCGCCGTTCCGTCCGTTCCATCGCGGCGCTTTCGCGGCTTTCAGGAACGTCCTTTTCGCAAGCAAGTTAGCTCTAACAGTACCGAACATGAAGCGCGCCCGGCCAGCACGGGGCCTGCGCCGTGCGTGTTCCCAAATGAAGGAGAACCGCAATGGGACTGTTCACCAAAGACATCAAGACGATGAACGACCTGTTCATCCATCAATTGCAGGATATCTACTATGCCGAGAAGCAACTCGTGAAAGCACTGCCAAAAATGGCCGAAAAGGCCACTGACAAGCAGCTCAAGCAGGGCTTCCTGAGCCATCTCGACGAAACCAAGACGCATGTGCAGCGCCTCGAAGAGATATTCCGCATGCACGGCGCCGAGGTGAAGGCGGCCGATTGCCCGGCGATCGACGGCATCATCGAGGAAGCCGACGATATCGCGGGCGACATCGCTGATAAGGCCGTGCTGGACGCGGCCCTGATCAACGCTGCCCAGGCTGCCGAGCACTATGAAATCACTCGTTACGGCAGCCTGGTCGCGTGGGCGCGGCAGCTCGGCCGCAACGATTGCGCCAGCATCCTGCAGAAGACGCTCGACGAGGAAAAGAAGGTCGACAAGAAGCTGACCTCGCTGGCGGAAGGCAAGGTCAATCTGCGAGCCGCAAGCTGATTCATCCCACCATTGAGGCAAAACGCCGCGCCGGCACGTAGCTCGCGCGGCGTCTCCGTGCCGGTATGCCTGGCATGCCAAAAAGCGTTTGTTCACCATCCGCGCAACTGCGTCGCGGCGGTTACGCCAAATATACCAATAGGGGTGCTGTTACAGGCCTTCGGGGGTCTGTATGTACCGCGTCCTAACTTGCCTCACTTCCGAGCATGACTGGCGTCTGGTCGTGCTTGCTGGTGCCATTTGCTGGCTCGCCAGCGCAGTCGCCATCAGTCTGTTTCATCGTGCCAGGGCCTCGCGCGGCCGTACGCGCGCGATCTGGATCGGCCTCGACGCAGCGGTCGGCGGCTGCGGAATTTGGGCTACCCATTTCGTCGCGATGCTGGCCTACGATCCCGGCGCCGGAGCCGGATACAGCATTCCCATTACGCTGTTGTCGCTGGTCTTTGCGATAGGCATCGTCGCCGTCGGTCTGTGCATTGCGCTGTCGAGCGCGCGTTGGCCGGTGGTTGCGATTGGTGGCGCGGTGATCGGCGCGGGCGTCGCAGCGATGCATTATACCGGCATGGCCGCACTCGAGCTTCCGGCGTTCATTGTGTGGTCGCCCGGCATCGTTGTGGCCTCGATCGTGTTTGGCAGCGTGTTTGCCGCCATGGCGCTTCTTGTTGCCGTGCGTCGCGATGATCCCGTTTATACCATGGGCGCCACGGCGCTGCTCACGATCGCTATCGTTTCGCATCATTTCACGGCGATGGGCGCCGTCACGCTGATTCCCGACCCGACGCTCGGGACCGACGGGCTGTCGATTTCACCGACCGCGCTTTCCTTCCTCACAGCGGTGGCGGCGTTCGCCATCCTCGGGCTGTCGCTGCTGGCGGCCATGATCGACCGCCGCGCCAAGGGCGAGCTGCATCAACAGAAAGTCCTGCTCGATACCGCGCTCGACAACATGTCGCAGGGACTTTGCATGTTCGATGCGGACGGCCGCATCCTCCTGTTCAACCAACGCTACGTCGAGTTGATGGACCGGTCCGGCATGCCGCTGCAAGGCCGGTTGCTGATCGACGTTCTGCGCGAATTGAAATCGGTCGGCGAATGGGACGGCGATCCCGATGAATTCTTCGCTGCAGTGGTAGCGGATGCCAAGGCCGGCAACACCGTGACCAAGTCGATGGGCCGCAACGGACGTTCGCTCCGCGTCGTCGACCAGCCGATGAAGGGCGGCGGGTGGGTCGCGACGTTCGAGGACATCACCGAATGGCAGGCTGCCCAGGAACAGATTTCCCACATGGCGCGTCATGACGCGCTGACCAATCTGCCGAACCGCACGTTGTTCCGCGAGCAACTCGAGAAGGCGTTGCGGCTCGCCAAACGTAGCGATCAGCTTGCGGTGCTTTGTCTCGACCTCGACCACTTCAAGGACATCAACGATTCGCTCGGCCATCCGGTCGGCGATGCGCTCTTGAAGGAAGTCGCCCGCCGCCTCGGCGAATGCATCACCGAGAACGACACGGTGGCGAGGCTGGGTGGGGACGAATTCGCGATCGTGCAGTTCTGCAACGATTGCGACCCGTCCGCCGTTTCCTTGCTCGCCAGCCACGTGGTCGAGAAGGTTTCCGCGCCTTACGAGATTGCCGGCCACCAGCTCGTCATCGGGGTCAGCATCGGCATTTCGCTGGCGCCGGAGGACGGCAAGAACCCCGACGAGCTCCTCAAGAAGGCCGACCTCGCGCTCTATCGCGCCAAGGAGGACGGTCGCGGCACCTACCGCTTCTTCGAGACCGGGATGGACGCGCGTGCGCAGGCCCGACGACTCTTGGAGCTCGACCTGCGCGCCGCGCTGCAGCGCGGCGAATTCGAAGTCTATTACCAGCCGATCCGCGACGTCGCCAAAGATGTCGTCGTCGGTTTCGAAGCGCTGGTGCGGTGGAATCATTCGCTACGCGGCATGATCTCTCCGGCCAACTTCATTCCGCTGGCGGAGGAAACCGGCCTGATCGTGCCGATCGGCGACTGGGTGTTGCGCCGAGCCTGCCTTGACGCGGCCCAGTGGTCGCAGGATGTCGGCGTCGCCGTCAATCTGTCGCCGGTGCAGTTCAAGAATCCCAATCTGGTATCGACGGTGACGGAGGCGCTGAAAGCCTCGGGTCTTCCGGCGCACCGGCTCGAGCTCGAGATCACGGAATCGGTGTTGCTGCAGAGCAGCGAGGCCACGCTCTCGGTTCTGCACGAACTGCGCGCCTTTGGCGTCCGGATATCGCTCGACGACTTCGGAACCGGATATTCGTCCCTCAGTTACCTGCGCAGCTTCCCGTTCGACAAGATCAAGATCGATCGCTCGTTCATCACCGAACTGGCGACGCGCGATGATTCGATGGCGATCGTCCGCGCCGTGACCGGCCTCGGCAAGAGCCTCGGTATCATCACCACGGCTGAAGGCGTCGAGACCGACGCGCAGTTCGACCTCTTGCGCCAGGAGGGCTGCACGCAGGCGCAAGGCTATCTGTTCAGCCCGCCGCGTCCCGCTGCCGAGGTGGAAACGATGCTATCGAAGCCACGGGCGCGGGTCGTCGCTTAGTTTCCCCAATCTTGCTTCTTTAAGGCTTACTTCATTAAGCCTTGCGCAACGCGAAATGCGCGCCGCAGAATGCCATCACGGCGCCGAGGCATAAGGCCGCAAGGCCGGCGAGCACGCCCGACACGGTCGGGACCGGGCTCGGCGCCGAGGCGGCCTGTCCGGCGCCGGCAAGGATCAGCACGCCGACCGCGATCAGGAACTGTCGCATTCGCTGCGGAATTTGGCCCGAGGCCGCGCTGTGCATCAGGTTGGCGGTAAAATAGCCGCCGGAAAAGCCCACGGTCGCGATCAGCCACCACGCGATTGCCGCGCCCGCGGGCATGAATTCGCTTGTGTCCGTTCGCCACAGGCCGCCGAGATCGAGCCCGTAACGTGCGCCCAACATGTGCACGGCCAGCGCCAGCAGCACTCCGGAAACAATCGCGCCGGCCAGGATCAGGCGACGCGGAAAATAAGTCGTATCGGCCATGGCCCGCTTGTAAGGTAAAGCCAGCTAGCCGCGCAAGCAGGCCGCACTCAACCGACAACGGGATTTTTGAATTGTCCCCTTCACTAACGGAACAGGCCACGACAGCAGGGGAGGGCACGCCCGGAACCCGCTATGTTTACAAGGCATCGCTGGTCGGATCGGCGCATGAATTCGAACTCAGGGATGAAGGGCTGTCGTGGCAGGCGAGGGGAAAGGCCGGGATCTGGTCGTACCCCGATATCGTGGCTGTGCGTCTCTCCTACCGGCCAATGTCGATGCAGTCGCGCCGCTTTCGCGCAGATATCGAACACAAGAGCGGCCAGCGCATCACTGCTTTTTCGACAAGCTGGCACACCGTCGTGCTGATGACGCCGCAGGACCGCGATTACCGCGCCTTCATCGAGCAATTGCATGCGCGCCTGAAGGCGGCAGGCGGTAGGATCGCGTTGGTCGGCGGCATCGGGCCGATGACCTATGCCGGCGGCTGTCTGCTATTGGCGTTGGTCGCGATCGCGATCGCAGGATTGCTCGCGCGCGCAGTCGCTACCGGTGAATTCGCGGGCGCCTTGTTTCTGGTCGGGTTCGCCGCCCTGTTCGGATGGCAGATGGGCGGCTTCATCTGGCGCAACAAGCCGCGGCTCTACACGTTCGATGAGCTGCCCGAGACATTGCTCCCGCCGCCGCCTCGCAATCCCGCGAAATGAGGCGAAATGAAATGTGACTTCGCCGGACGCGTGACGCGCGGCATCATGATCGGACCGTTTTCGCTATCAGACGAACTGCCGTGACAGATCGAAACAGGCGATCGCCAACTGACGCCGAGATTGCCGCGATCAACACGCGGCATCTGATCGAGACGCCGTTACGGCCGGCCGATCTGCTGTTCGTATTCGGAACGCGCGAGGATGTCGAGGAGCGCGTTGATGAAGCCTGCAGGCTGTGGCACGACGGATATTTTCGCTGGGCGATCGTGAGCGGCGGCGTGACGCCGGGATCGGATCTCTCGGAATGCGAGGTCATTGCGGGTGCCATGATCGCGCGGGGCGTTCCGGCCGATATCATCCTGAGAGAGGACCGCGCGATGAACACCGGCGAAAACGTGATCCTTTCGCTGCCGATCATCGACGCTGCGCTCGGCCTTGCCAAAATCCGCAGCGTGATCTGTCTCGGCAATACCTGGACCGCGCGCCGCTATCCGATGACGCTGCACCGGCACTGGCCGGAAGTGGAGAAGATGCTGGTCATGGTCGACAGCTTCGCAACGCCGCGGGCGCTCTGGCACACCGACGCCGAATTCAGCCGCCGCATGCTCCACGAATGGGACAAGATCGAGCCGTACAAGGCGAGGGGCTTCATCGCGGAATGGCCAGCAAGCCCGGCAGGCGAGCGATAGTTTTACTCGGTCGTATCGACGTCTTCTTTCGCCGTCAGCATTCCCGACAACGTTCGTAGCGCCAGCTCGAGCTGTTCGGTGCTGGGGGCGCCGAGCGCCAGGCGGACCGCGTTGGGGGCGTGGCCTGGACTTACGGCGAAGGTGGTCGAAGGGGTCAGCGCGATGTCGCGCCGGGCCGCGGCCGCGACGAATGTCTGCGAGCGCCAGTGCTGGGGCAAGGTCAGCCAGAGATGGTAGGATTTGACGTTGGCCTGAACATCGAATCCGGCGAGGTATTTGGCCGCCATCTGCTGGCGCCGTGCCGCATCGATGCGTTTCAGGCGTGACAGCTCGGCAACCGTGCCGTCCGCCATCAATCGTTGTCCGGCGGCGAACGCAAATCCCGAAGCCGTCCATCCGCCTGATCGAACCGCGGACATGACGCGTTCGCGCAGCCGCGGCGGCGACACGATGAAGCCGAGGGCAAGGCCGGGCGCCACCTTCTTCGACAGGCTGTCGAGCGTGATGCAGCTATCCGGTGCGAGAGCGGCCATCGGGGTTTCTTCGTCAAGAAAGCCGTAGACCGTATCCTCAATGACGGTGAGGCCGAGCTTCTCGACCACGCGCAGCAAATCGGCCCGGCGTGCCACTGGCATGGTCATGCCGAGCGGATTTTGAATCGTCGGCTGAAGGTACAGCGCAGACAAATGCGCTTCGCGGTGAGCCTTCTGCACGGCGTCCGGGCGAACACCGTACTCATCCATCGCAAGCGGCACCAGCGTCACGCCAAGCCTGACGGCGATGTCCTTGATGAACGGATAAGTCAGCGCCTCGACGCCGCAGCGGCCGCCGCTCGGCACCACCGCCGCTAGCGCCGCAGCGATGCATTGCCGCCCGTTCGCCGTGAAGACGAGTTGATCGGGGGCCGGCGACCAGTCCTCGCGGGAGAGAAACTCGGCGGAAATGGTCCGCGCGGCAAGAGTGCCTGCCGTGGTCGAGTGCCGCAACGCGAGGTCAAGCACTTCGGGGCGTTCCAGCCCTGCAAGGCTTCTTGCGATCATCGCCGATTGTGTCGGCAATATCGGGTAGTTCACTTCCAGATCGATACGCGCGCCGCGCGGCTCGGCCGGCATGGCGATGCCGCGGCGCGTCTCGCCCGAAACGAACGTGCCGCGTCCGACTTCGCCGACCACCAGGCCGCGGCGCAACAGCTCGGTGTAGACGCGGCTCGCGGTCGAGACCGCGATCTTGCGCTGATAGGCGAAGCTGCGCTGCGGCGGCAGGCGATCGCCCGGCTTGAGCGCGCCGTTGGCGATCTCGGCGGCGACGGTATCGGCAAGCTTCAAATACTCGAACTTCGACATTATTGCACCGAGAGCAATGTTTTCCTTGCACCGAGAAATGTATCGGATCATTTTGAACCCATCAAGCCCATGATTGCACTGAGAGGGGTGCAAGCAATCAGAACTCAATAGGTGCAAGCGCTTAGGCGGCGTTTGCGCCGGCGGCAGCGCTTTGCCGCTCGCAAGCAAGGAGAAGAACGATGACGACGATATCCCAGACGGCAGGTCAGCCTGCTTCCCGGAAGGGCCCGGTCGGATTTTTCGGCCTGCTCGGACGCTGGGTGAACGCCATCGTTACTCATTTTGCGCACCGCGAGGCCGTCAAAACACTAAGTGAATTGGACGATCGCGCACTCCGCGACATCGGGGTCGAGCGCAGCCAAATTGAAGCGGCCGTGCGCGGCAGCATTGATCCGATGTACGGGCGGATGATGTGAGACGCGTTCGTCCTCATCGATTTGCAATGGCAGCGGCCCGGTCATCGATCGGGCCAAATTGCTGTAAGCAGGCCTGTCGCACCGCGCCGCGATCCCCTGCAAGGGCCGTCGTACGTCGTGACCAAAACGACTCACCGCCTTGCGCCCTAGTGCAAGGGTCGTCCTACTTTGCATGGGGTTGTTTTCGATATTTTGTGTCCGGGCCATACGGCGTACCGCGCGAAGCGCATCTGCACGTAGTCCGGGATACGAGATCGTTAGTGCTTTGCACTCCAACTAGTGCCGGACCACCAGCACCGAGCACTTGGCATAGCGCACCACATGGCCGGCGTTGGAGCCGAGAAAATAGGTCCGCATCGCCGGCCGGTGCGAGGTCATCACGATCAGGTCGGCCTTGACCGCCGCCGCCTCTTCAAGGATCTCGTGATAGATGCCGCCTTTCCGCACTGCGGTGGAAATGCGCGGCGCGTCGATGCCGGATTCCTGCGCCACGATCGCCAGCGCTTCCTCCGAGGTCGCGCGCTGCTGGGCGTCGAAATCGGCCGGCACGTATTCCGCAAGCATCACCGGCGTCATCGGCAACACATTGAGCAATCGTACCGAGCCGCTCCAGGTTTGCGACAGCGTTGCGGCGGTCGCGATCGCGGGCTTGGCCAGATCGGTATCAGCCAGATCGATCGGCACGAGAATCGACTTGAACATCTGAGCCTCCCGCTGCAGCCGTCCGGTTCTGATTTGTCAGAACCCGACTCCAGCCCTTTGTTTTGACGCGCTTTCTTTTTACGCGAACTTGTCTTAATTCGCTCGAAAACTGCATCGTAGCGAGCTTAGCACGGGAGAGCCTGGATGTCCGCGCGCCTCAATCGTCCAGCGCCTGCTTCAGCAATTTCGGGCTGGTGAAGCGCACGAGCTTGCCGCGGCGGAACGCCACCTCGCTCCAGTCCTCGGTGGCAAAGTCGAGGATCGCCAGTCCCGCGGTCGGCAAATTGTCCTCGAGCGCCTTCTTCGCCGCCGTGTCGCCGCTGCCGGCAAGCATCAGCGCCAGCTCATGCATGCCGGGATTGTGGCCGACCAGCATCAGACGCGCGGGGTCGCTGACCTCGGCCATGCGGATGATCCGCAGGAGCTGCTTCGGCTCGGCGCCGTAGAGTTCATCGAGCAGTTCGACCTGCGGCTTCGGCGGCCGTTCCCGCACTGCATCCTTTATCGCATCGCGTGCGATTTCCCAGGTCTGCCGCGCCCGCACCGCGGTCGAAACCAGAACGGCGTCGGGAAACGGCGGATGCCGGCCGATCCAGGTTCCGATAGCGACGGCATCCCGCCGGCCGCGCTCGTCGAGTCGGCGGTCGTGGTCATGGCCCGAAGGCGCGTCGTGTTCGGTCTTGGCGTGACGCAGCAGCATCAAACGGCGCATTGGCGCGATCTCGATTCGGTCTTAGTCTGGACTAATCTACAAGCTCATGTCTGGGACGAGGTGACAAGCGCTGCAGCCGGCCGTAAGAAACGCCATGCCCGAGACTTTCTCAAGTGCGACCAACAGCCCCGACGACGGCCCTTTTCGCTCGCGTCTTTCGTTCGACCTGGATGTCGACATTTGCGTGGTGGGAGCCGGACTTGCCGGTCTTACGGTAGCGCTGGAGGCCGCGCGCCGCGGCGCCAGCGTCGCCGTACTCGAAGGCCGGCATGTCGGCTGGAATGCGTCCGGCCATCAACTCGGTACGGTCATGCCGGGCTACAGTCTTCCGATCAGCGACCTGATCGAGCGCGTGGGCATCGAAGACGCGCGCGAATTGTGGGCGCTGTCGAAGGAGGGCGCCGATTACGTTCGCGCCGCCGCAACCGAAGAGGCGATGCCAGGAATTGCGCTCACTGAAGGCGCACTGGAGGTCTCCAACGTCGATGCCGGCGAGACGCTGATCAGCCGGCTGCAGACGCTGAGCGAGGATTTCGAGACCGAAGTCGAGGGATGGCAGGTCGATCGCGTTCGCGATCAGCTCGGGACGGCGCACTATTTCCACGGCATCTATTATCCGCGCGCGTTCCAGATCGACGGCCGCAAATACATCCATGGCCTTGCCGCGCAGGCAAGGCGGGCGGGCGCGCGCATTTTCGAAGATACCCCGGTCGTCAGCATTGATCCGTCGGGCATTCGCAAGCGCATCGTGACGCCGTCGGCGCGGCTGCGCGCCTCTTATATCGTGCTGGCCGGCAACGTTCATCTCGGCGCCCCGTTACGCCGCCTGTCGGAGACGCTGCTGCCGGTCTGGCGCTATGCCGCGGTGACAGAGCCGCTCGGCGAACGGCTCGGCGAGGTGATCACCTTCAGGGGCTCGGTGGCCGACAGCGACGGCATCGATCATTTCCGAATCATCGATGGCGACCGGCTGATGTGGGCGAGCCCGGAAACCACCTGGGAGGCGCGGCCGCGCCGCTTTGCCGCCGTCATTCAGCGCCGCATTGCCACCATCTTCCCAAGCCTCGGCAAAGTCCCGATATCAGACGTGTTCGGCGGCGCGGTCGGGGTGACGGTGCACGGCATGCCGCAGATCGGCCAGTTGCGCAAAGGGCTGTGGGTTGCCAGCGGCTTCGGACGGCACGGGCTGAACACTTCGGCGATGGCGGGGCAGATCATCGCGCGCAGCATCCTGTGGGGTGAGGACCGCTGGAAACTGTTCTCGCCATTCGAACTGGTCTGGGCGGGCGGCGCCACCGGCCGCGTAGCCGGCCATTTGATCGGCCTGTGGGGGCGGGGCCATTCCGCGGCGGCGGGCGCGCTGGCCCGTTACCGCGAAGGCGCCCGCGTCCGGGAACGGGTGCGCGAGGCGCGGTTGGCGGAGGCCAACCGGCAGGCCGGAACCAGGCCGCCGCGCCGTCCGCCGGGCGCGCCGCGCCCCGTGCGCCCACAGCCGCCACGGCCGGCAGAGGCCCGCGACGGCAGGATGCCGGACGTTCCCTCGCAGGAAAGTGAGAAGATCCGGGACGGATCGGTGTAACTTCGGTGCTTCCGGGCCGTACTTGATGGCGAACCGTTAGGCCCGCCTCGCACGGAGAATTCCATGTTCGACCGCCGATTCCTGCTCGCATCCGTAGCCGGCCTGCTTGGCCTGGCCGCTTTCCGCTGGCTGCGCACCACGCCGGCGCAGGCCGCCGGGAAATTCGAGGTGGAAAAGACCGACGCCGAATGGCGCGCCCAGCTCACGCCGCAGCAGTATGAAATCCTGCGCAAGCACGGCACCGAGCGGCCGGGCTCGAGCCCGCTCCTGAAGGAAAAGCGCAAGGGCATCTTCGCCTGCGCCGGCTGCGATCAGCCGCTGTTCTCTTCGGACACCAAATATGACAGCGGCACCGGCTGGCCGAGCTTCTGGCAGCCGCTCGACAATGCGCTCGGCAAGACCGAGGACCGCACCTACGGCATTCTACGCACCGAGGTGCATTGCCGCCGCTGCGGCGGCCATCTCGGACATGTCTTCGATGACGGGCCAAAACCGACCGGCTTGCGCTATTGCATCGACGGGTTTGCTCTGGTGTTCCACCCGGCGGGGCCGTCGGCCTCCTGAAGGCCACCACTAGGCAATTGTTGCCCGCCCGGCAAATGTGCCCCGGTCTTTGGACCGGGGCTTTTTTCTTAAAGCATTGATTTGTATTGGTTTTGTTGTTTGGCATAACGCTTGCGACATCTTCTCCCGACGCGGCCTGGGTTTACGTGGACCGGCGAGCCGCCCGGATCGAATTTGGAGAAAATGTCATGGGTATCTTCGGCGCTCTCACCACCGCGGTCGGCGGCCTCCGCGCCAACTCCTACGCATTGGAAAACGTCTCGGGCAACATCGCCAACTCACAGACCACGGCGTTCAAGCGCGTCGACACCTCCTTCCTCGATCTGATTCCGCAGACCTCAGCGACCGCGCAACTCGCGGGCGGCGTGACCACGCAATCCCGCTCCACCAACTCGGTGCAGGGCGACGTGCAGACGGCCTCGGTGGCGACCTTCATGGCGATCAACGGCAACGGCTTTTTTGCGGTGCAAAAGCCTGGCAACTTCACCGACGGCACGCCGGTGTTCGACGGCGTCGACCGCTATACCCGCCGCGGCGACTTCCAGCTCGACAAGAGCGGCTATCTCGTCAACGGCGCCGGCTATTACCTGCAGGGTGTGCCGATCGACCCGACCACCGGCAACCCATCCGGCAGCTCGCCGCAGGTCCTCAGATTCCAGAACGACTTTTTGCCGGCGCAGCAAACCACCAGGATCGACTATCGCGCCAACCTCGCCAGCTATCCGCTGACGACCAAGCATGACGTTTCCGTTCCCGGATCGGAATTGATCGTGCCCGGATCATACAGTGCCGGACATAATCCGCTGGCGCTCGGCACGCCTGCGGCGCCCTATACCGACGCCTCCAGGAGTGGCACCACCCAGAACAACAAAGCGACGCCGTCGGTTGCGAACACGGCCGCGACCATGCTCAGCGGCGCGGCCGGGACGGACTCGATCTCCTCCAACTTCGTCGCGGGCGACACCATCACGGTCAACGGCCAAACCCTCACCTTCATGGCGTCGGGCACCGCCGTCGGCGCCAACCAGATCAACGTCGACGACAGCATCGGAACCCTGCTGAGCAAAATCGACTTCCTCCAGGGAACGTCAGTCGCGTCCACGATCGCCTCCGGCTCGATCACGCTGCATTCCGGCACGGGCGACAATCTCTCGGTCTCGAGTTCAAACACCACAGCTTGGGCCGCGCTCGGCTTTACCGGTACCGTGACGGCGACGCGCGGCGGCGGCGGCGGCGTCGGCACCGGTCAGGTCGTCGGCAACGACAATTCGACGTTCCTCGCCGAGTCGATCGCGGGTGGTGCGGTCACGACCTACGACATCTCGGGCGCGCCGGTAAACCTGCAGTTCCGCTGGGCCAAGGTCGACAGCGCCTCGCTCGGCGCCGGCCATACCGACACCTGGAACCTGTTCTACCAGGTCAATCCCAACGCAACCGGCACTCAGGTCGCGTGGCAAAACGTCAACACCAATTTCACCTTCTCTGCCTCAGGTCAGATGACGCCGGCGATTCCGTCCGTGGAGCTCACCAATGCCGTCGTCAACGGCGTCGCGCTGGGCAGTCCCGTCATCAACTTCGGCACCGGCGGTGTTACCCAATTCGCGGATGCCAATGGCAACGTCCAGGTCAACCAGATCCAGCAGGACGGCTTCCCGGCCGGCCAGTTGCAGTCCGTCGGCGTCGGCACCAACGGCCGCATCGTCGGCAACTATTCCAACGGCCGCAACCTCGACCTCGCCGAAATCTCGGTCGCGACCTTCAACGGCACCAACTTCCTCAAGCGCGTTAACGGCGGCGCATTCGAAGTCACCGACGCATCCGGACAGGCGCTGTTCGGCAAGGCCGGAACCATCGTCGGCTCGTCGCTGGAAGGATCCAACACCGACATCGCCGACGAGTTTACCAAGCTGATCGTCACTCAGCAGGCGTACTCGGCCAACACCAAGGTGATCACGACTTCCAACACGATGGTGCAGGATCTCCTGAACGTGCTGCGATAGTTAGCGGCGCCGTTCGCGACGCGATTTGAGATGGGCAATTAGTCATGGGTTTGAGTCAAGCTCTCTCCACCGCAATGTCCGGCCTGCGCGCGACGCAAGCCGCGATCTCGCTGGTCGGATCGAACGTCGCCAACGCGGAAACGCCCGGTTACGTCAGGAAATCGATCATCCAGTCCGCCGGCGTGACCGGCGATTACGGCTCGAGCGTTCTGCTCCACGGCGTCGACCGGCAGCTCGATCAGTACCTGCAGACCCAACTGCGCACGGAAACCTCCGGCGCAGCCTATGCCGATATCCGCTCGACCTACCTCCAAAATTTGCAGAACGTCTACGGAAATCCGGCTGAAACCGGCACCATCGAGGACGCGTTCAACAAGCTGTTGACCGCCTTTCAGGGGCTGTCCACCAGCCCGGACTCGCAGTCAGCGCGGATCGGCGCCGTCAGCGCCGCGCAGACGATGGCGCAAACGCTCAATGCGGCGACGCAGGGGATCCAGGCTCTGCGCGCCAACGCCGAGATGGGCATCAACGATTCCGTCATTACGGCGAACAACGCGATGGCCCAGATCGCGTTCATCAACAATCAGCTCCAGAACAACGGCAAGACGGACGCGGCGACGGCGTCGCTGCTGGATCAGCGCGATCAATACATCACCCAGTTGTCGAGCCTGATGGACATCAGAACGGTCGTCAACGACCTCAACCAGGTGACCGTATTCACGAATTCCGGCGTGCAACTGGTCGGGACCGAGGCGGCGCAGCTCTCGTTCAATCCCCAGGGCACGGTGACGCCCAACACGCTGTACAATCCCGACCCGACCAAGAACAACGTCGGCACCATCACCATCAACTTCCCGCACGGCGGCAGCTACGACCTGGTTTCGACCAACTCGATTCGTTCGGGCAAGATCGCCGCCTATCTCGAGCTGCGCGACAACACGCTGGTGAAGGCGCAGGCGCAGATCGACCAGTTCGCGGCGTCGATGTCGAGCGCGCTGTCGGACAAGACGACCGCGGGCACTGCCGCTCCCGCGTCCGTGCTGCCGCAGGCCGGCTATGATCTCGATCTCACGGGGTTGCAGTCAGGCAACGTCGTTCACGTCACCTACAAGGACAACACCACCGGCATCACGCACAATCTCTCGATCGTGCGCGTCGATGATCCGAGCGTGCTGCCGCTGAGCAATACCACGACGCTCGATCCGAACGACGAGGTGCTTGGCATCGATTTTTCCGGCGGTATGGCGTCGGTAGTCTCCCAGCTCAACGCCGCGCTAGGGGCGAGCGATCTGCAGTTCTCAAACCCGTCGGGGTCGACCCTGCGCGTGCTGGATGACGGCGCGCCAAACCGTTCGGACGTGCTGGCGGCATCGGTCACCACGACAATGTCGTCGCTCACCAGCGGCAACCCACAGCTTCCGCTGTTCACGGACAATGGCGGCCTCTTTTCCGGGGCGATCACCGCTAACGGATCGCAGCAGACGGGTCTCGCCGGCCGTATCAGCGTCAATCTCGGGCTGCTCGGCGATCCCTCGCGCACCATTGTGTTTTCCACCAGCCCGCTGACGCCTTCGGGCGACACCACGCGATCCGACTTCATTCTCACGCAACTGCAGTCGGGGAATTATCGCTATTCCCCGCAGACCGGTATCGGAACTACCGGCGCTCCGTTCACCGGCACGCTGACAAATTTCGCCAAGCAGTTCATCAGCCAGCAGGGCGAAGCCGCGACCGCCGCCAAGCAACTCGCCGACGGTCAGTCTGTGGTGCTGAACACCCTGCAGAAGAAGGTGACAGATGCCTCCGGCGTCAATATCGACGACGAGATGGCCCACTTGCTTGCGCTGCAGAATGCCTATTCCGCCAATGCGCGCGTGATGTCGTCCATCAAGCAGATGTACGACACTCTGATCCAGGCCATGTGAGGGTATCATGTCGATCGATGGCGTTAACGGCAGGACGTCCTACATCGGGACCTCGATCCTCAATATCCGCAAGCAACTCGATGATCTGACGCAGCAGCTTGCCAGCGGCCGGGTCTCGACGACCTATGCCGGGCAGGGGGCCAATCGCGGTTTCGCGCTCAGCCTGCGCGCGCAGGTCAGCAGCATCGACGCGTTCAAGGACACCGCAACCAACGTCAATACAAGGCTCAACGTCGTTAACCTGGCGCTGCAGGGCCTGGTCGACATCGGAACTTCGGTGAAGAGCGCTGCGAGCACATCGACCATCGTGCTCAACGACAACGGTCAGACCTCCGGCCAGATCACGGCGCAGGCCGCGTTCTCGAATGCCGTGTCGCTGCTCAACAGCCAGTCAGGCGACCGCTATCTGTTTTCCGGCCGCACCACCGACACATCAGCGACGGTGCCGGCCGACGTCATGCTCGACGGCGTGGGTACGCAGGCCGGTCTGAAGCAACTGATCAACGAGCGCCGTCAGGCCGATCAGGGTGTCGGCAACATGGCGCATCTGACGGTTTCCTCGCCGCCACTGACGACGACGGTGACCAGTCTCGCTGAGGATGGCTCGTCGTTCGGGCTGAAGCTGGGCGCCGTCACCTCGTCCTTGACGGGCGCAACCGTGACGCAGCCGGCCGGCGTGCCGCCGGCGATGACGATCGATCTTGGCGCCGTCAATCCGAACGTTGGCGACAAGATCACCTTCAACTTCAATCTGCCCGACGGCACCACCGAGGCGATCACGCTGACCGCGACGACGACGAATCCGCCGCCCACCGGTTCCTTCCTGATCGGCGCCGATACGGTTGCAACCACGGCAAACCTGCAGGCTGCGTTGACTTCCTCGATCCAGACGCTGAGCGACACCGCGCTGGTCGCCGCCTCGGCGATCGAGGCTTCCAACAATTTCTTCAATCCATCGGCGACGGTCGTTGGAAGTGCGGCCAACAACAAGGACACGGTGCCGGCGCCGATTACTGGCGCCACGCTGCTTTCCGGCGCTGCGAATACGGATTCGCTGGCCGTAAACTTTGCAGCGGGCGATACCATTACCGTCAACGGCACGCCGATCACCTTCGTCGCATCGGGCGCGACCGGCAACCAGCTCAATATTACCGACAGCGTTCAGACCTTGCTGGCCAAGATCGATTCGATCACCGGCACCGGTACACCGTCGACCGTCACCGGCGGCGTGATTGCGCTGCATGGTGGTGACGGCGCGAGCCTGACGATTTCCAGTTCGAACGCGGCCGCATTCGCGGCGCTGGGCTTCAGCGCCACGGCGAGCGCAAATCCGGCGCCGCTACGTGTGAACGGTCCGCCGTTTGCCACCGCCACCAATCTGATCGGCGGCACAACCGCCAACACGGTCTCGTGGTACACCGGCGAAGTCGGCACCGATCCGCCGCGCGGCACGGCGATCGCGCGCATCGACCAGTCCATCACGGTGCAATACGGTGCGCGCGCCAACGAGCAGGCGCTGCGCTACGAGTTGCAGAACATCGCGGTGTATGCCGCGGTCACGACTAATGCCGCCAACCCGAATTCGAAGGCGCAGGTGAATGCGCTGCAGCAGCGGATTTCGGCAAACCTGGCGCCGCAGACCGGCCAACAGTCGATTCAGGATATGCAGGCGGAGTTCGCCGGCGCGCAGAACGCCATCAAGGCTTCGACCGACCGCCAGACCCAGCTCAAGGGAATGGCGCAGACCATGCTCGACCAGATCGAGGGCATCAACCAGGATGAAGTGGCGACCAAGATCCTGGCGCTGCAGACCAGTCTGCAAGCCTCGTATCAAACGACATCGATGCTGTACCAGACCACGTTGACCAAGTTCCTGCCGATCTGAAGAAACTTGTTCGCTTCAAAGCAAAAAGGCCTCCCTCGCGGAGGCCTTTGTACTTTAGAGCGATGCGATGGCTACGCGGATTTGCGATCCGGCTCATTGAGCGATTGCATTTTCCGGGCAGTTTCCAGGATCTGCTCTTCATGGCCGATCAATTTCTTTGCTTCCTTCAGCGCGTGGTAAAGATCGCCGTTCAGAGTGTAATTGTTGATACCCTCGATGAAAGGCCATGCGCTCGGCATTGTCGTGAGGATGTCGCGCACCAGGCTGAAATAGGTTGGATGGTGCGCCATCGGATCCGGTGACAGGTACATGAGCTGTACCGCGAGATAGACCAGCTTGGCCGGCGTGTCGGCGGTCTCGGGTGTGAGGATGTCTTTCTCGCGCAGGATCGGAATCCTGTCGCCGTCGATCAACAGCCTGGCGCGCTGATCGGTATTGGTGACCACGCAGGCGCCGATGATGATTCGCTCGTGCGGTTTGAGCTCGACTTTCAAGGCCATGCCTGTTCTCCGTTTGGCGCTTTTGGCGCGTTGTCGATTTGCCCGCCGGCAGATTCGCATCCTTCCCGATGATGGTTAACCAATGGTGAACATGCGAATAGTGCCCATTTGGCGGGGCTTTCTTGCGCCTGGCCAGTAGGAATACGGAGCTGGTTCCAACCCGGCGAATTTCTCCGGCGTCAACTTCAACGCGGCCACTGTCGGTCTCGCCAACTTCATCGACAACCCGGCGACTAAAAATGTTGCTGCAGACGTGGCCAGCGCTTCGACGTTGCTGCGCACGCAGGCGTCAGCCTTGGGGTTCGAACCTGTCGATCGCGCACGAAACTTTTTCGCTCGAGAAAAAATCCCGGCATGAAGAAAAGCACCGAAGGTGAGAATTTGGGCTTCGATGTTAATTCCATCAGAACCTGATGGCCGGCATGCTGACGAAAATGTGGATTTCTGCCGGACTACCGACACAATCGGTAACACTTGCTAACCATATTTAAAGGCGCAACCTGTATGAAAGTTGGGCAGTTTCTGCAGTCCCGCGGTCAACCGCTCCCATCGAGGTTAGTGAATGTCTAATGCAGCCCAAGCCTACGCGCGTACATCGCAAACGACGACGTCCCCCCGTGAAATTGAAGCGCAGGCGCTGCTGAAGGCCGCACGGCAACTCCAGGAAGTCCAGTCCAACTGGAATGGCCCTGATAAAGCCATGCACAATGCGTTGCTGTTCAACCGCCGGCTCTGGTCGATCTTCATGAGCGCCGTCGAAGCGAACGAGAACCCTCAACCGATCGAAGTGCGGCAGAACATCGCGAACATCGGCGTCTTTGTGATGAAGCAGACTGTCGACATGCAATTGAATCCGGATCCGGCCAAGTTGAAGTCGCTGATTGACATCAATTGCAATCTCGCCGCTGGTCTCTCCGGCCGCAGCTAACGACCGAGTGTGCCAAGATGGCTGACCTCTGGAGCATCATATCGGCCAACTACAAGACAGTGGGACTGACCGTTCCGTCCAAGACTCCCTACGTGGCGGTCGATCCCAAGCTCTATGAAGGCACCTGGACCGGGAAATATCCTGACAACAAGACGTTCAAGTTCACGATCTCGAACGTCACCGGCTTTCGCGCCAAGGTGCAGTACCAGAGCGGCGGCACCAATAAATTCCAGGAAGTTCTGATCAAGGATCTTTCGTTCCGGATCGGTGATACCAAGTTTACGCTCACTGCGCTTGGCAAGGCGGAGGTCAAGAACGTCGTCACCGATGCGGCGAGCGGCCAGACCTATCTCGACCAGGCCTACGCCTCACGCTCCGGCTGAAGTCTGCTCACGCCTTGCGGTCGGTTGCGAGAAGCCGCGTCGGGGCGTCCTTGGTCAGGTCGAGCGTGTGGAAATAGGCCCGTCGGCGCAGCACGGCTTCCTCGGGAAACTGCTTCACGACCTGGCTCGTCTTGACGTCGACTACCTGATAGACCACGGCGCGCGCATCGCGGTCGATCACGACCTGGTTCGATACCGCAGGATTTGAAATAGAGACGCGGACCGCGGCGGAATCGGTGCTGGCGTGCGCGCTTGAGTCGACTGCCGAGACGCTCTGGCTCGCCGGCAGTTCGGTTGCGACCGCATGTTGTGCCGCCTCGCTCACGTGCTGAACGATCGGCGCGGCAACCGGTGCCCCCACCGGTTTGATGTTGAAATCTGTACTCATGGCAGCCTCCAGGCTTGCTGCGAGTCAAATCCAACCCCTCATCGATCGCAATATAGCCGGGCACCTCTCAACACGGTGTTAGGGAATACGCTGAATCCCGCTTTGATGCGGGCGCGCAAATTTAGTGAAAATTGTAACGGACCGAAGATCGCGATCGCTTACAGCGAACGGCTGACCGAGAGCGGGGTGATGTTGCGCGGTCCCGGCGCGGCGCGTTGTCCCGAAGCTGTATAGGTATTCGGAATGTTCTTGCGCTGGATCTCGGCGTTGACGCCGCGCACGATGCCCTCCGACACCGCGTGCGCGGTCGCAAGCACGGTGAGATTGATCTGCAGCATCGCGCGGAAGGTGTCGTGATGGCGGCGCAGCGTCGTCAGCAGTTCCGGCGACACTCGCGCCAGATATTTTTGCGCGTTCTTCAGATTCTCGACCGCGACCATGTAGCGGCGTGACAGCTCACCCTTCTGCTCTTCCAGCCGTATCGCCTCGCGCACGTTGCCGGCGCGAACCAGTTCGGTTTCGCGCTCGATGATGCCGAGCAGCCCGCTCATCACGTCCATCAGTTCCTCCGCGAGCTTGCGCGCCTCGGTTGGCGTGGAGATTGCTCTTGCTGGCGCGGGGGCCGGTGCGGGCCTGGCCTGAGGATGCTGATTCATGTCGGGGGTTTCCTTTGGATCAGCCGACGCGGTTGGCTTGCTGGAGGATCAAGGTGCGGAAGACATCGTTGGAGATGCCGATGCCGCCGGACTTAGCGAAGGATTTCGAATACTCGTCCGTTAGCATCGATCGCCAGACGCCGGTGCCCGTCGTGTCACCGAACGGTCCTTCGCCTTTGACGCCGGTGGTCATCTGCGAAAACATCGAGTTGAGGAACATCGCCTCGAACTCCTCGGCCTTGGCGCGTGTCTTTTTCTGCGCTTCCGGTGAAATCTTGGTCAGGGCGTCGGCAAGCAGCGGGTCCTTGCGGCCGTTGATCAGCGAAGTCTTGTCGTAGGAATTGGCGATGCCGTTCATCACATCACCTCGATGTCGGCCTGGATCGCGCCGGCGGCCTTGATCGCCTGCAGGATGCCGATCAGGTCGCGTGGGCCGATGCCGAGACCATTTAGGCCGTCGACGAGTTGCTGCAGCGAGACGCCGTCCTTCACGACCGCGAATTTCTTGCCGTCCTCGGAGACGCTCACGCCAGTGCGCGGCGTGACGACAGTTCGGCCGCGCGACAGCGGATTGGGCTGGCTGACCTGCGGGCTTTCGGAAATTGTTACGGTAAGATTGCCTTGCGCCACTGCTACGGTAGCGACGCGAACGTCCCGCCCCATCACGATGATGCCGGAACGTTCGTCGATGACGATCTTGGCGGCGAGATCGGGATCGACCTGTAGTTGCTCGATCTCGGTGAGAAAAGCGACGACGTTGCCCTTGAATTCGGCCGGGATCGCCAACTGCACCGTGGAGGGATCGATCGGCTCGGCGGTCTTGACGCCGAGGAAGTCGTTGACGGCCGCCGCGATGCGTTTCGCGGTGGTGAAGTCGGCGTTGCGCAGCGCGAGCCGTACATTCGGCAGGCGATTGAGCGCGAATTCGATCTCGCGCTCGATGATGGCGCCGTTGGCGATGCGGCCGACGGTGGGCACGCCGCGCACGATCTTGGCGGCTTCGCCTTCGGCCTGGAAACCGGAGATCGCCAGCGAGCCCTGGGCTACCGCATAGACGTTGCCGTCGGCGCCGAGCAGGGGGGTGACGAGCAGGGTGCCGCCCTGCAAATTCTTGGCGTCGCCGAGCGCGGAGACCGTGACGTCCATCCGCGTGCCCTGGGTGCCGAAGGCCGGCAGATTGCCGGTGACCATGACGGCGGCGACGTTGCCGGTGCGGATGGTGGCGCCGCGGATGTTGACGCCCATGCGCTCCAGCATCGCCTGCAGCGACTGCTTGGTGAAGGGAATGTTGTTCAGCGTGTCGCCGGTGCCGTTGAGGCCGACGACCAGGCCGTAGCCGATCAACTGGTTCTGTCGCACGCCTTCGATATTGGCGAGATCCTTGATCCGCGACGTCGCGCCCGCGGATGAGGGCGTTAGCGCCAGCGCGAGCGCCAACAGCGCGGCGCAGGCCACCCAAATCACTCTTGCCGAACGGATGCCGGGCATCCTGTGCTCCCCTCGAGGTCTTCCACCGGACCGCAGGCGCCACTCCCCATGACGACGGTCCGGCATTAACTATGCGAGCGCCGTGCCACACTCCGTTACCGACGCAATGCATTGATATTGCTGGGTCTTCTTTGGAGGCGCGGCGTCGCGGCGGCTTCACCACGATGGGCGAAACTGCCGCATGTCGGCAGATTTTGCCGGGCCGTTTACGCGTCATTAACCATAAGAAGGCGAAGGTCGCTCCATTCTCAGGGCGAGATCACCACGATGCGCATCTACGGACCGAACGGCACCACGCTTGGATCGCCCGCAAGTCATACGCGGCGAACCAGTTCAACCGGCTTCTCGTTGCCGGAGACGCCGACCACGCCCGAGGAGCCGCGCGCGGCTGTAGCGCCCAAAGCTGCCGGCAACATCGACGCGCTGCTCGCCCTGCAGGGCGTCGAGGATCCGACGGAACGCCGCAAGCGTTCGGTGGCACGGGGCAGGGGCGCGCTCGATGTGCTCGACGAACTCAAGATCGGTTTGCTCTCCGGCAATCTCGATGCTTCTACGGTGAACCGGCTGCGCGACGCCGCCGCCAATCTGAAGTCGTCCTCCGGCGATCCCGGCCTCGATGCGGTGCTGGCCGAGATCGAGCTGCGCGTCGAAGTCGAACTGGCAAAGGCCGGGCGGTTCTAGCCCCTGATGTCGTTGCCCGGCTTGCCGCCTCCGCCAAAGGGGCATGGCGGCGATGGATTGATTCACGCCGCCATATCCTTGCGCGCCGCGTCGTAACGGCGCTGCGCGTTCAGCACCTCCTTCAGGTTCTTCTCTGCCCAGTCCCGCAACGGATCGACCGCGTCGGCGAGCGTCGCGCCGAGCGGTGTGATCGAATACTCCACCGTCACCGGCACGGTCGCGATCGCACGGCGCTTGATCAGCCCGTCGCGTTCGAGCGATTTGAGAACCTGGCTCAGCATCTTCTGCGAGATGCCTTCAATGGTGCGGCGTAACGCATTGAAACGCATCGGCTCGTGCCTGATGAGAAGCAGGATGAGTACGGCCCATTTGTCACCGACGCGATCGAGAATCTGCCGCGTCGGGCATTGAGCCGAATAGGCGTTCGGGGTTTTGGCGCTGGCTCTCACGGCAGTTACTCCGGCGTAATCAGGTGACCCAAAAGTGCTCTCTTAACACTTACATTCATTTCGCTATCTAGTCACCATTGGATACCACATCCACCAATTCGCAGGGAGACCTCCATGAAAATCGCCGTCATCGGCGCGTCCGGCAATGCCGGTTCGCGCATCACCGCCGAACTCGCCCGCCGCGGCCACACCGTGACCGCCATCGCCCGCCATCCCGAAAAGATCGCCGCCCAGGCCAACGTCACGCCCACCGCGGGCGATGCCGCGGACCAGGCGGAACTGGCCCGGCTGCTCGCCGGTCATGATGCCGCGATCAGCTCGATCCACTTTCTCGCCAGCGACCCGGCCAAGCTGATCGGTGCCGCCAAGGATTCGAAGGTCGGCCGCTACCTCGTGGTCGGGGGCGCCGGCAGTCTTGAAGTGGCCCCGGGCGTCCGGCTGGTCACCACCCCGGGTTTTCCCGTGGCATACAAGGCGGAAGCCGAGAAGGGCGCCGCCTTCCTCGATCTGCTGCGGGCCGAGAAGGAACTCAACTGGACCTTCCTGTCGCCCTCGGCCCTATTCACCGCCGGCGAGCGAACTGGCAAGTTCCGTCTCGGGACCGACCAGCTTTTGACCGCTGCCGACGGCAAAAGTTCGATTTCCTTCGAGGATTTCGCAGTTGCACTCGCCGACGAGATCGAGCGTCCCGCCCACATCCGCCAGCGCTTCACGGTCGGCTACTAGACGCCAAGCGGTCCCGATAACTTTGCCTGTGCAAGGCCTTGGGGGAGGTACCCCCAAGGAGACGGCCTATATTGTCTGTCACAACCCGCCGCTATATAAGGCCCGCGCGGACGGACAATTTTCCGCCCCGCCTTGCACGTGAAGATGGGCTGGCCTTGGAAAAGTTGAAGAACTATCGACCCTCCGAAAAAGAGCCTTTCATGAACGACCGCCAGCGCGAGTATTTTCGCGCCAAGCTGCTGGCGTGGAAGGACGAGATCCTGAGGGAATCGAAGATTACTCTGCAAACGCTTCAGGAAGAGAACGTCAATCATCCGGATCTCGCTGATCGCGCCTCTTCCGAAACCGATCGCGCCATCGAACTGCGCGCCCGCGACCGCCAGCGCAAATTGATCTCCAAGATCGACGCGGCGCTGCAACGCATTGAGGACAACACCTACGGCTATTGCGAGGAGACCGGCGAACCGATCTCGCTCAAGCGGCTGGAGGCTCGCCCCATTGCAACACTGTCGGTGGAAGCGCAGGAACGTCACGAGAAGCGCGAGAAGGTTTATCGGGACGAATAGGGCAGGGCCTGGCGGCTGACCGCGAAGGGCGGTCAGCGCAGCAGGCTGCAACCATGAAAGCCGCCGCTGATGGACAAGATTCTCGCGGCCGCACAGAACATCGCTACCGCCCGCCGCAATCGCGCGCCGCTGGCCGCGCTGCCGGTTGAGCTAGCGCCCGCCGATGAAGCCGAAGGCTATCAGATCCAACGCGCCGTCCACGATCTGCTGCTGCCGCAGACCGGCGCGCTGGTCGGCTACAAGATCGGCTGCACCAGCCCAGTGATGCAGGAATATCTCGACATTCCCCATCCTTGCGGCGGTGGCGTGTTCGCCAAGGGAGTGCATGACTCCGGCGCCAAGCTGCGCTTCGGCGATTACGTCCGCGTCGGCGTCGAATGCGAGATCGCAGTGCGGCTGGCACGTAGTCTCGCGCCGTCAGAAGCCCCGTTCACCGCGGAGTGGGTGATGGAGGCAATCGAGGCGTATCACCCCGCAATCGAGATCGTCGACGACCGGTACGTCAAATGGGAGGCGATGGGCGCGCCGACGCTGGTCGCGGACGATTTCTTCGCCGCCGGCTGCGTGCTCGGCAAAGCGGTGGCGCGCACTAAGGCGCCGGACCTGCTCAAGGCCAAGGGCCGTGCCGTTGTCAACGGCAAGGAGGCCGGCCGCGGCACGGGCGCCGACGTGCTCGGCGATCCCCACAACGCGCTGGCCTGGCTTGCCAATCATCTCGCCGAAGAGGGGACGGGGCTGCATGCCGGGCAGATCGTTCTCACCGGCAGCCTTGTGAAAACCGTGTGGCTCGACCAGGGCGATGCCGTGAAGATGGAGTTGGAGGGGCTGGGGACGGTCACCGCGACATTTGCATAGATCTCTCGTGGGCAAAGGCGCGCTTGCGCCGTGCCCACCATTTTGTGTCGGTGGGCACGCTGCTCTTTGCCCATGCTACGTCCGAGTGAGAGTGATGGCTGAGAGCGTTCCGTCGATTCTCGAATCCGAAGCGAGAGGCGAAATCGCAGACATTTTTGCCGACATCCGCAAGGTGCTCGGCGCCAGCGTGGTCAACATGATCTGGCGCAACCTCGCGACCATGCCCGGCGCGCTGCAATGGACGTGGGCGACGGTGCGACCGCTCTATCTCGGCGACGCGCCATTGCATGCTGAAGCCGTCAGGCGAACGATCGCGCTGCCGGACTGGCCTGGCTTCTCCATCGACACCTTGCTCGCCGTCGGCGTGGACGAGACCGAACGCGCGCTGATTCGTGACGTCCTCGACAGCTATCAGTATACCAATGCGCTCGCGCTCGTCGTTCTCTCGGCGTTGCTGGCGCATTATGAGCCGCGCCCGGCCGATGCCGTGACGACCGCCGATAAGGCGCCAACGGCGCCCGGCACCAAAATTCCCGAGCTGCCGCCGATGGAGGCGCTGGACCCCGAGGTGGCGGCGCTGGTCGTCGAACTGAATACGTTCGGCGAGGACACCGAGCCGCAACTGATTGCGAGTATGTACCGGCACCTGGCGTACTGGCCGTCCTATCTGGCGCTGGTGCGAACGATGCTGGCGCCACTGCAGCGGGAAGGGCGGCTGAACGCGCTGACGCTTTCGACTCGCGCGCTTGGGCACGCGCATGGTGCTATTCTCGCAAAGCAACTGAAGCCGCCGGCGCCGCCGGACACGCTGAAGGGCGCGCTTGCTTCCTGCCGCCTATTCGTCGAACACCCGATCGCACGGATGACAGGGCTTTGCGCCCTGATCCGGCGCGCGACGCCGGAGTGAAGCATCAGCCGTCGGAGCACTTCAACTCGGACGTATCCCAGAATGACTTGATTGCATGGAAGGGGACGGTGACCCGTTCCCGAGATCCCCTCAATCGCAGCAGGACATCGAAGCGGTCGTCCTTTACGTTCAACTGCTCGAAGTCGCTCTGCAGGATGATGGTCATATCGTCGGGATATTTCGTCTTGAGGCCGATCGATAGTTTCACGCCGTCGGCGCCGGTGCGAAACGTGAGATTGACAGGCCGCTGCTCCGAGGCGAGGCGGAGCGTCTCAGCAATCTTGGAGCGCGCCGTCGGCTTGCTGCACGGCTCGGCGAATGCAGGCGAGGCCGCAATCAGGATCACGAGAAAGAGAAGCAGCATGGCCCCACAAGAAATGGTCACACCCCACACTTGCGGGGTAGCCAGTACGCCGCGACCTGTCGTTTCCATCACTGCGGTCTCTGGAATACTCGATCGCCTGCTTCTCGGGCGAAGACAAATGGGTGTATGCTCGCGTCCCCGCGGCTTGCCGGGTCATGCTAACGGGTTCCCTCAAAAAAGAAAGAGGGCGCGGGAGCGCCAGATGCCCGCAGCGCCCGCCGTCCGTGTGTATTGGTAGTAAGGATACGGTAATCATCGCAGGTGTGCCGATCACCGGCGCTGCCCTGCGCAATGAGTTTAACGGCTTATATTGTGCTTTCCCCGGCCGTCTCTCCGGCCATGAATCCATCTTGCCATCGTCGCCGGCGAATCAATGGTTAACTAAAAACTTTGCCGGGCTCGAAGAACCTTCGCCGTTCGTCCGCGCGGTTGCTCGCTCAGTTGATGCCGCCCTGCGACAAACTTGCGCACCCGAGCGGCCGCCATGAACAACGGCGCAACGGGCAGCACGACCAACAACTCCAGGCCTTTCATCCAACGACGCCAGCACGCAGGGCGCGGGGACTGCAGGCGGCCATGGACAAGAAGGACGATGCTACTTTCTCCCGGAGGAACCATGAAGAAGTAACGTTCGGGCAGGAACGATTCTTGGCCGGGAAAATTATGCAATTGTGTTTTTGGACACGCGGCAACCCTTCAGGCTCTGGCGCAATCTTCCCCCCGAGAGGCGCCGGGGCCTGCTTTTTGGCCGACCGGTGGCCGACTTCACGCCGGCGCTGTTTGATCGAACTGTTTGGCAGGCCGTTTCGCTGTCACAGGCTGATGACGTACGCGCTCATCGCCAGCAAAACGGCGACGCTGACAGCGATAATGATCAAGAAGAATTTTCCCATTGCTCCGCCTTTCGCAGATCACAACGCAAGGCAGCAGGAATAGTTCTCTGCTGACAGGCGAACGCTGGCTCTGCGTTCGCGCCTGCCAGGCAAAGAAAAAGCCCGCCACTCTGGCGGACCCCAAGGAGCAACCACGATCAGATCGCGATGCCGTAGTAGTCGTTGACGGCGCGGGTCCGAGTCGGATCGCTCCAGTTCCAGGCGCTGTCGTTGCCGTAATGCGGTGCGTTCTTGAGCTGCGCTTCCGTCACGCCGGTGACGTAGCCACCGAGCGAGGTATCGTATTTCAGCGATTGCCAGGGTAGAGGATAGTGGTCGTTGCCGATGCCGAGAAAGCCGCCGAAGGAGAGCACGGCGTAGGACACCCTGCCGCTCTTCTTGTCGATCATGACGCGCTCGATCGAGCCGATCTTGTTGCGATCGGCGCCATAGACTGCAGTTCCCTCGACCTTGTCGCTGCCGATCAGGTTGCCGGTTTCGTTTGCCTTCAGTGTCATGGGATCTCCTCCTGCTATGGATGAACGAAAACGAGGGGCCGGAGGGAGACGTTCCGGAGTTTGGCAGCTACCCATCGACGCATCGAGGAGGGTCGTTCCGCCGATCTGTTAAGCCTCGACGAGTCCTCCGCCTGGTTGTTCCCCGAATACAACATGGGGGTTTGATGACTCTCGAGCGCGCAAAGCAACGTTCGCCGAGGTCAGCGCTACGCTTGTGCGGGTGGCGAAAAACCTGAATAATTTCTGTCGCTCCGACGGACGGATCGGAGGGTTGCGGTTGCATGCTTGCAGCCGCTTGTTGGAGCTATCCACATGTCGACGCTCACCGCGCACGGCGCGTGCTTACTGTGGAAGCCGGAACTGATCTGGCTGAATGTCATTTCCGACGCGGTGCTCGCCGGCGCCTTCTTCGCTACGGCGTTCGTCCTCGCGTTCTTCGTGTGGCGGCGCTACCGCGAGCTTATGTTCCGGGGCATATTCTTGACATTCGCGATCTTCGTCGCGGTCTGCGGAGTGACCCGCCTGCTGTCGATCTACACCATGTGGGTGCCGGCTTATGAAATCGAGGCCCTGACCAAAGCTTTGCTGGCGCTGATCTCGGTCGTGATCGCGGCAGCACTGCTGCTACTGCTGCCGCGCATCCTGGTGCTGCCCACGCGCATCCAGCTTGCGGGTGCCTATGCGGCACTTGAGGAGGAGGTCAGGCAACGCCGCGAAGCTGAGGCCATGGTCAGGCGTTTCGAGGAGAAAGAGGCCACCGAATCCAAGCTCCGGCAAGCGCAGAGGATGGAAGCCATCGGCCAGCTCACCGGTGGCGTCGCGCACGACTTCAACAACATTCTGACTGTGATCACCGGGACCATCGAAATCCTCAGCGATGCGGTCAAGGATCGTCCACATCTTGCTCAGATCACCAATCTGATTAGCGGAGCCGCAGCAAGGGGAGCTGAGCTGACGAAGCATCTGTTGGCCTTCTCCCGTCGACAGCCGCTGCAGCCGCGCAATACCGATGTCAACGCGTTGGTGATCGATGCAGCGAGTCTGCTACGACCGACCCTTGGCGAACACATCGAAATTGAATCGATGCTGGCGCACGATACCGCGCCGGCCCTGATTGATCCCAGTCAGCTCTCGACCGCGATCCTAAACCTCGCCCTAAATGCGCGTGACGCCATGTCTAACGGCGGTAAGCTGACGTTAGAAACCAAGAATGTGGTGCTCGACGAGAACTATGTTCGCCTGAACAGCGAGGCTAGACCGGGCGACTACGTCATGATTGCAGTAAGCGACACCGGGCACGGAATTCCCAGCAGCCTGCTCGAAAAGGTGTTTGAACCATTCTTTACCACCAAGGAGGCCGGGAAGGGATCGGGGCTCGGCCTCAGCATGGTCTATGGCTTCGTTAAACAGTCGAATGGACACATCAAGATCTACAGCGAAGAGGGCCACGGCACGACCGTGAAGCTATACCTGCCGCAGGCCACGGGTGGTGGCCCGGAGACGCCCGCCGGCGAGACTGGCGGGTATGCGGGCGAACACAGCGATGAGTCCATCCTGATTGTCGAGGACGACCCGCTGGTTCGCGAATACGTCGTGGCGCAGATCACCCGTTTCGGGTTCCGCACGCTCGCCGCCGGCAATGCTGCCGAGGCGCTGGCAATCATCGATGGACGCGAACGCATCGACCTGCTGTTCACTGACGTAATGCTCCCCGGGGGGATGAATGGCCGCCAGCTCGCGACCGAGGGGGTCAAAAGGCGCCCAGGGCTCAAAGTTCTTTATACCTCTGGCTATGCGGAGAATGCCCTTGTACATCACGGCCGTCTCGATGCTGGCGTGCTGCTGCTGCCGAAGCCTTACCTCAGCGCCGATCTCGCGCGGATGCTTCTAACCGCTCTGGCATCGTGAGTTCTTCTGGATGAGCAGGCGTTTCCTTGACTTCGACGTACGCGCGGTCTCCGCCCAAAGGAACTCACGGAGACCGCGTTGATCATCGTCTCGTGCCTGAGTTCGCTGGGGGACGACGGATCGCTCCGCTGATCCACACCCAAGCCCGACTATGAAACCATCAGGTCCAGTTCTTAAATCGATCGCCGTTGCCGGCCGGCGAAGAGGCCGTAGACGAAGAGCACAATGATGGCGCCCACTACCGCACCAATCAGGCCCGCGCCTTCTCCGGGCCGATACCATCCGAGCGCCTGGCCGAGATAGGTGGACACGAAAGCGCCGACGATGCCCAGTATGGTGGTGAGAATGAAGCCCGAGGGCTCATTGTCTCCGGGCATAATGAATTTCGCAATCACGCCAGCAATGAAGCCAATGATGATCGTCCAAATTATGCCCATCTCGATGCTCCCTGTTGTTTGCCCCAACGTCACGTCCATTAACTCATGAGCTCATGCTGTGGGCAAACGGCCGTCCGGCGTGTACTTGTCGACGGCTGCCGGAAGCTCGCGAGACAATCTCGCCAGAATCTCTTCCTGCGAAAGTCCGGTCTGCTGTTCGAGTTGTGCCAGAACGTCGGACCCGATCGCTTGCTTCAATTCCGGAGGCGAGACATCCTTGTTCGGGCCTTGGTTGATCCAGGATTCAGCCTTCTCGCCCTGGCCGTTTTGCTTGAAACTTTCGAGCAACTCGCCGATCCCGCCGTTGAGCAGGCCGCCAACCCCGGCGCCGCCCAACATTCCGCTTAAATTGCCCAGCAAGCCGCCCAGCGGCTGTTGTGCCCCGCCTGCGTTCGGCTGGCCCCCGACGCCCTTGAGAAGTTCTGCCAGTTTGTCGCGGTTCTGATATCCCGCAATGGCGAGCAGCCCGAGCAGAGCAGTCATCGATGGCATTCCGCGGCCCATGATTAGCCTCCGTACAGATGGTTGCTGTCAGGAACGCCGGTGGGTAGGTTCGGTTCCAACACGGGAAGACGACGAGGGGCAGGCGGCGCCGGAGCAAGCTCCAAGATGATGCGGCTCCTTGGATCCACAAAACGACCACGGCCTCCGCCAGGGGAGCTGACGGAGGCCGCGTTGATACACTTCATCGCGCCTAGGTTCGCGATGGAGTGTGGGAGCTCGGAAGAAACTAGAACGGCAGCAGCACGTCCATCACCTGTTGCCCGTAACGGGGTTGCTGCACGTCGGTGATCTGGCCGCGGCCGCCATAGGCGATGCGGGCCTGCGCGATCTTGGTGGAATCGATGGTGTTGTCGCTCTGGATGTCTTCGGGGCGGACAATGCCGGCGACGATCAGTTCGCGGATTTCGAAGTTGACGCGGATTTCCTGTTTTCCCTCGACCACGAGATTGCCGTTCGGCAGCACCTGCGTCACGACCGCGGCAACCGTGGTCTGCAGGGCTTCCTGGCGGTTGACCGAGCCCTTGCCGTCGCTCGATGACGTCGAGTCCGTGGTCAGGATCTTGCCGGGCAGGATCTTGTTTGCCTGCGTGATCGTGCTTGACCCAATGAAATCGGTGATCCCCGAGTCTTCCTTGGCGGAGCGGCTGCGTTGGGTCTCGTTGGACAGGTTGGCCCTGTCGGTGATGTTGACTGTCACCGTCAACAAATCGCCGACGCGCGCCGCGCGCTGATCCTTGAAAAAGGCACGCGAGCCATTCCGCCACAGCGAGTTGGCGTTATAGGAGGCCTGCTCCGGCTTCGGCATCGGCATCTGCACCGGCTTGTAGCCGGGCTGCGTGGTCGGGTTTTCGATCTCCGTCAGCTTCGGCTTTTCGCCGATCTGCGACAGACGGTCGATCGAGGAGCAACCGCTCGCCAGGGCGGCCAGCGACAGCATGGCGGCGGAGAGAGCGAGGCGGTTGAGACGGGGGACTGACATTTACATTACTCGGCTTTTGGAGCGACTGGCGAACTGACGGTAGCTACGGCGACGGGTGCGGGTGCTTTGCCGAGCGAGGAGGTGGCATCGCTGGTCTGCGGCAGGCGAGACGCCGGTGGTGAGATCGAGACCTGCCCACGGCCAGTCACGGTGCCGGACACCGTGCGCTTCGACTGCAGGTTCATGACGGTGACGACGTCGCCTTCGGTGCCGCTGTCCAGCGCCTTGCCGCGCATGGTGAGGTAGATTCCGGGCGTCTCGTAGATCAACATCACGTTCTGGTCGCGCTGTACCAGATCGGGCTTGGCGAGATCTGCGGTCCTGATGGCCTGGCCGGCGCGGAGCTGGCGGCGGGCCTGCATGCCCACAGCGCGATCGCGCGCGGCGGCATCAGGGCCGACTTCCGCTTTCGGGCGGCGCTCGATCACCACGTCGGACGATTTCAAGACCTCATTGCGCTCGACGTTGCGCGCCAGCACCGCGGCCTCGACGGTCTCGATCGCCGTGCCGGTAAAACGCAGCTTGGCAGCAGCGGCGCCGTTCTCGTTGGCGATCTCAAAGGTGACGTCGAAGCGGCCGTTGCGGTTGTCGTAGCGCACGGTGGTCGCCTGCAGGCTGCCGCTGAAGCCGGCATCCAGCCTGACGTCGCCGGGATCGCGGTCGAAAGTCATCGACAGATTGGCCGCGTCCCCGAGACCATTGCGGCGCTCCAGCGCGCGCGCCACCTGCAGCTCGATGTCCTTGCCTTCGAGCGTGCGGGCCAGACGCGTTACCGAAATTTCCCTGAGGTCGCGGGTATCGACGCCGATCACGTGATGGGCACGGAGGGTGTTGAGCACCTGCGCTACCGGCAGCGAGCCGGTGGTGCCGAGATCCGGGGCGCGATAGATCGCGATCTGCGCGGCGCTGCCGGCGTTGTCGATCACGTCGCCGATCCGCACAAGGTCGCCCGATACCTGCACGTTGGCACGCAGCACGGGCGCGGCGATCACGTTGCGGTTCGCGAAACTTTGCTGGGTCTGCGCGACAGCAGCCGTACTCGATGCGGCGATCAGGTCGGCGGCCAGGAGGAGGGCGCGGGCGATCATGACCAGTCCTTTAGCGGAACATGTTGGAGGTGGATTGCAGCATCTGGTCGGCCGCGCTGACGACCTTGGCGTTCATCTCATAGGCGCGCTGGGCGGCGATCAGGTCGGAGATTTCGGTCACCACCTCGACGTTGGCTTGTTCGAGGTTGCCCTGCTGCATGTCGCCAAAGCCGTCGGTGTTGGCGACGCCGTCCTGCGGCGTGCCGGAGGCCGGGGTGTCCGTGAATAGATTGTCGCCGATCGGATTGAGGCCGGCCTTGTTGATGAAGCGCGTCAGGCCGATCTGGCCGACGAGCGTCGGCGTGGTCGAGCCCGGCAGCATCACCGTGAGCTGGCCCTGCGCGTTGATGGTGATCTGCGAGGAATTCTGCGGGATCGTGATCGTCGGCTGCACCGGGTTGCCCTGGGCGGTGACGACGCGGCCTTGCGCGTCCATCATGAACGAGCCGTCGCGGGTGTAGGCATAGGTGCCGTCGGGCACCTGGATCTTGAAGAAACCTTCGCCGCGGATCGCGACGTCGAGATCGTTGCCGGTCGGCGACAGTGTGCCCTGGCCCATCAGCCGCGGCGTGCCGACGGTCTTGACACCGCCGCCGATGTCGACGCCGACCGGCAGGATGGTGCCCTGGTCGGAAGCCTGCGCGCCGACGCGGCGCACATGGTCATAGATCAGGTCCTGGAACGCCGCGCGCTGCTTCTTGTAGCCGGTGGTGCGCATATTGGCGATGTTGTTGGAGATCACCTGAACGTTGAGTTCCTGTGCCGCCATGCCGGTCGCTGCTGTGTAAAGTGCGCGCATCGATCTATGCCTTAAGCGTTATGCCGGAACGTCGGCGAGTTTCTCGACTGCGGTTCGGTGCAGGTCGTGCTGCTGCTGCAGCATCGCCGAGATCTGCGTGTAGGTGCGCGTGATCTCGATCATGCGGCTCATTTCGTGGACCGAATTGACGTTCGACTTTTCGATGAAGCCCTGGCGCACCCGCGAAGTGGTGTCGGGCTGGGCGGCGACGCCTTGGCCCGCCGAATAAAGATTGCCGCCTTCCTTGACGAGCTTCTGCGGGTCGGCAAAGGAGACCAGCCGCAGCTTGCCGCGAATGGAGTCGGTGCTGCCGGTGCCCTCGAGGACCGTGATATTGCCGTCGGCGGCGATGTTGATCGCCTTGTCGGTCGGCTGGAACACGATCGGACCGGAGGTCCCCAGCACTGGATCGCCACTCGCGGTCACAAGTTGGCCCTGGTTGTTGATCTGCAGGCCGCCGTCACGGGTGTAGCGCTCGCCGGCAGCCGTCTGCACCACCAGAAAGGCGTTGCCGTCGATTGCGACGTCGAGCGGGTTCTTGGTCTGCTCGGAGGGGCCGGCCGAGAAATCGTGGAACGTGGCGCGGTCGTGCACGAAGGAGACGCGGCGGTCGGCGCGCACGAAATTGTCTTCATGCGCCGGCGAGCGCAGATATTCCTCGAACAACGACCGGTCGGCCTTGAAGCCCGTCGTGTTGATGTTCGCGACGTTGTTGGCGACGACATCCAACTGCCGTTCCAGCGTCATCTGCCGCGAAAGTCCGACGAGAAGCATATTCTCCATCGGTGGTTCTCCCCTTGATCGATCCGAAGCAGGCTCTCCCAAGCCCGTGGTCCGGATCCGTCGTAAACCTTTGGGCTCTCCCAAGCCGGCGGGTCACGCCATTTACTCAGCGAAAGCCGTGCCAAGTCCGGAAGGGCTGATTTTTTAAGGGGTTAGGCATTTTTCTGCGGGCGGAAGGGGCGGCAGAAAGGTCTTGTTGACCATGTTTGCCCGGCAGATTTTTCCCAGTTGGGCGCGAATGGAAAGGTTCCGTTAACCATTATTACCCTAGCGTTGCACGTGTAGAGGGCGCGTGTGCGCTGGCGGCTTTTGTTTCGCGTTGTGGGGGCATCGTTACCCAGGCTGGTGGCAACCGCGTTCGTTCCCAGATGGAAGCGGGCGGGGCAATGGCTGACAACGAGCAGGCGGAAGGCGCAGACGGCGCAGAAGCCGCATCGTCGAAAAAGGGCAAGCTCAAGCTGATCATTGCCGTCGCCGGATTCGTCGCCATCCTTGGCGCCGGCGCCGGCTGGTTCTTCCTGATGCGCGGCCACGGCGAGGAGAAGCACGCCGAAGCGCCGCCGCTGAAGCCGCCGTCCTTCGTCGAAGTGCCCGATATGATGGTCAACCTGGTCGGCGCCCCGGGCGAGCGGGTGCAATATCTCCGCGTCAAGGTCGTGCTCGAGATCAAGGAAGAGAAGCAGGTCGAGGCGATCAAGCCGAACCTGCCGCGCGTCACCGACCTGTTCCAGACCTACCTGCGCGAATTGCGTCCCTCCGACATCAACGGTTCGGCGGGCCTGTTTCGTCTCAAGGAAGAGCTGACCAAGCGCGTCAACAACGCGGTGGCGCCGCAGCAGGTAAGCGCCGTCCTGTTCAAGGAAATCGTCGTGCAGTGATGGGGCGGATCTAGCATCATGGCCGGCAACCAAGACCAGATGGACCAGGACGCCATTGCCGCGCAATGGGAAGCATCGCTGGATTCCGAAGATCCCGCGGCGGCTGCGGAAGAGGCTGCCGCCAATGAGCTCTCCGAGAGCATGGCGCTGCAGTGGGCGGCCATGGTCGAGGATGGCGGCCGCGAATTCGGCAACAAGAATTCCGGCGAGCGGGTTCTGTCGCAGGAAGAAATCGACAATCTGCTCGGCTTCACCGTCGGCGATGTCAATCTCGACGACCATTCCGGCATTCGCGCCATCATCGATTCCGCGATGGTGTCCTACGAGCGTCTGCCGATGCTCGAAATCGTGTTCGACCGCCTGGTGCGGCTCATGACCACGAGCTTGCGCAACTTCACGTCCGACAACGTCGAAGTCTCGCTCGATCGCATCACCTCGGTCCGCTTCGGCGACTACATGAACTCAATTCCCTTGCCGGCCGTGCTCAGCGTGTTCAAGGCCGAGGAGTGGGAGAATTTCGGCCTTGCGACGGTCGATTCCAGCCTGATCTATTCGATTATCGACGTGCTGCTCGGCGGCCGCCGCGGTCAGACCTCGCTGCGCATCGAGGGCCGGCCCTACACCACGATCGAAACCAACCTCGTCAAGCGGCTGGTCGAGGTGGTGCTTTCAGACGCCGAGCAGGCGTTCCGGCCGCTGTCGCCGGTGACGTTCTCGATCGACCGGCTGGAAACCAATCCGCGCTTTGCCGCGATCTCCAGGCCAGCCAACGCCGCGATCCTGGTGCGGCTGCGCATCGACATGGAAGACCGCGGCGGCAACATCGAACTGCTGCTGCCCTATGCGACCATCGAGCCGATCCGCCCGGTTCTGCTGCAGATGTTCATGGGCGAAAAATTCGGCCGCGATCCGATCTGGGAAGGGCATTTCGCCACCGAAGTGGCGCAGGCCGAGATATCGGTCGATGCCGTGCTGTATGAAGCCGACATTCCGCTCAAGCATTTGATGAAGCTGAAGGTCGGTGACACGCTGCCGCTGGAGATGCGGCCCGATGCGCTGGTGTCGGTCCGCTGCGGCAACGTCACGCTGACCGAAGGGCGGATGGGCCGGGTCGGCGATCGCGTCGCCATCCGCGTCACCAAGCAATTGCGCAAACCGAACACCACCTTCGCGATGTTCGAGAAGGCCGACGAGCAAACCAAGTTGATGGAGGCACAATGAGTCATTTCCTTGGCATTGTAATCGAGAGTCTGGTGGCGGTTTTGCTATTGCTCACGATCGGTTACTGCATGCTGCTCAACAAGCGGCTGAAGCGGCTGAAGGCGGACGAGCATTCGCTGAAAGCCACGATTGCGGAACTGATCACGGCAACCGAAATCGCCGAGCGGGCGATCGGCGGCCTCAAGCACACGGTGCGCGACGTCAACGAGAATCTCGGCAGCCAACTCGCCGCCGCGACCCAGATGGCGGGGCACCTGAAGGGCATGCTCGCCGAAGGCGACGGCGTCATTCGACGGCTGTCCAAGATCGCGATCGCGGCGCGGCCCTCGCAAGAAGCCGAACCCGCAGCACCCAGGGTTTCAACAGCCAAGGCGGTAGCCGCGGCGGCTGAAGCATTCTCCGAACGCCGAAAGGCCAGTGGCCTCGCCGCATGAAGTCGTTTCGCGATATCCGTGTCATTCCGGTCGTGCTGGTCGCGATCTTCGGTCTTGCAGTGCTGAAGGTCGCCGGCCTCGTGATCGATGGCGGATACGTGTTCGATTATCAGGTCAGCCAGCCGGCCAAGCGCTCCTGGGCGCAGGACAATCTGGGCTATCCCGGCGCCCGCGGGCCGGACCCCGCCGACATCACGGGTTCGGTCAAGAAGGAGGAGAAAAAGGAGGAGGCGCCGAAGCCGGCCGCGCCGGCTACCGAGGCGCCGAAGCACGACGGTGTCGTGGTGTTTCCCGACCAGAACCCGCAATCGGTATCGCCGTCGGAGCGCGCCATCCTGGAACGGCTGCAGGCGCGGCGCCAGGAACTGGAGCAGCGCGCGCGTGAAATCGAAATTCGCGAAAGCCTCCTGAAATCAGCCGAGAAGCGCATCGAGGGTCGTGTCGAGGAAATGAAGGCCACCGAGGCACGGATCTCGACAGCGAGCGGGCAAAAGGCCGAACAGGACGCTGCCCGCTTCAAGGGCATCATCACGATGTACGAGGGCATGAAGCCGAAGGACGCCGCCAAGGTGTTCGACCGGCTGGAAATGTCCGTTCTCTACGAAATCGCCTCCCAGATTGCGCCGCGGAAGATGTCGGACATTCTGGGCCTGATGCAGCCGGAAGCCGCCGAACGGCTGACGGTCGAACTGGCCCGCCGCGCCGGCGCCGACAAATCTGCTCCCGTGGCCGAGTTGCCGAAAATCGAAGGCAAGGTCCTGCAGCCAAAGCCGAACTGACGCAGGATGCGCCGCCGGCTACTGTATTGATGCGTCCGGTCAGAACCTGCGCGGCCCTGACGAGACAAACGAGCGGTGAGCTACGGCGAGCGCGCCGCGCTCGTTTGTTTCAAGGGCGATTTTCTGCGCCAGCATGACATCGCCGGCGACGAGGTCGCCATCCGGAACAAAGCACCATTTGCAGACATGTTGGCCGGTGCCGCTGATTTCCTCGATGTTCGTCTGCGTCCCATGATGGATCCGATAGCGCGTCCCGGTGTGGCTGCCGACGACGTCGAAATATCGGAATCGCTCGTAAGAGGCCCGCTGCTTCGGCGACAGCCAATCCTTCAAGAGCGTAAGGGCTCGCGCCTCAGTCTCGAAGCGAAACGATTTGCTGCAGGAGCCGGACCGCGCCACTGCCAGCGAAAGCGCCGACAGCAGCACCGTACCGAGTAAAGCCAGCACGAACGAGCAAATCGCAAGGACGATCTGCTGGGTCACTGCCGTCAGCCGCCAACGAGACGCGGATAAAACAGCGTTTCTTCCGCCGTCGGATCGAAGGAGCGGATAACCCGTTGCTCGCCGGGTCCCGTTCGGACGGCTGCGGTAAATCCTGCGCCCGTCAATTCCATAAAGCGCCGCTCGGCCTTTTCGACCTCCGCGCGGTCATGGACGTCGAAAGTATGCCGGGTGTCGCCAGTACGATCCATCACGATCTGGGTTGCCATTTCACGCACTCCGAATTGGCTGCCTGAGGCAGGTTAGCGACCCGGGAGCGTTGGTTGATCGACTGCCGGCCCCGCTTCCCGGGTCCATTGTTTCCCTAAGACGGAACCGCCGATGTTAGTTCCAACGCTGCGTGAGATAAATAATGCGGATCAATCATGGCACGGGCGTGATGGCCCCGAGGCTCGCGACGTTTGAGCGGTGACCCCGAGAAAGGTCCGGATACCGACCCATTACGATGTGTAATTGCTCGAGGCCGCAGGCCCATCGTCCCTTCAATGAAATCAATTGGTTGACGTTAACAAAGCCTTAAGCCGGCCAATCCAAGATTCAAACGTGCGGGCGAGAGCGCTTCGCCGAAGAATTCATCGAGGCACGAGATCTTCTGGATGGGGCGAAGGGCTGCCGCTGAAACTGGGTCGCCGGGCCGTGCATTGGCGCGGGCGGCGCGGCGTTGCCTTCACAACTATCTTGGCCAGCCCCTTGCAGTTGCTTCGTTATTCGTTGGCCTGACGCTTTCGCAGCCCTGCCGGGCCGACGATCCCGTGCGGGGGGAGGCCACGTTCACGTCCGGGGGCGGCTTCGCGCGGCTGGTATTGAAACTGGCCGAGGACGTCGAATCCGACGTTTCGACCGCGGGTTCGATCATTATCATCCACTTCAAGCGCCCGGTGGATATTCCCGTCGACAAACTGTCGGACGCCGTCCCCGATTATGTCGGCTCGGCGCGGCGCGATCCCGACGGCACCGCGATCCGGCTGTCGCTGGCGCGGCGGGCAACCGTCAACACCATGACGGCGGGGCAGCGGATCTTCGTCGACTTCCTGCCCGATAGCTGGACCGGGCCGCCGCCCCCGCTTCCTGCCGCGGTCGTTCGCGAACTGGCGGAGCGGGCACGGGCCGCCGAGCGCGCGCTCCGCGCGCAGCTTGCGGTGGCGTCCGCGAAAAAGAGGCCGCCGGTGCGTGTCCGCGCCTCGGTGCAGCCGACTTTCGTCCGCTTCGTGTTCGAGATGCCCGACGGCGTCAACATCTCGTCGGTGCTGAACGATCAGAAGCTGACGCTGCAGTTCAACAGCGTGCTCAATTTCGACCTGGCGGACGCGAAGGTGGCGGCGCCGCCCAACATCGCCTCGATCAACCAGCGCGCCGACGTCGATTCTTCCGCCGTCGACATTCTGCTGATCGGCGAGGTCGACGTGCATTCCTTCCGCGAGGAAAAGAACTATGTGATCGACGTCGCCTTCCAGCAGCCGGAAAAGCCCGCGCTGGCCGAGCCGCAAGCCGCGGCCAAACCGGTCGTGCCGGCCAAGCCAGGACCCGCCTCGCGGATCGCGCGCGACAAGGCCCTGAAGGAATCGCCGCCACCACAGCAGCCGGCCGAGATTCCGCCCGTCACGTCGGAGATGATTGCCGAACAGGCCAGGATCGAAATCAAGCCCGCGCAGGTGAACGAAGCACCGGCCGCTGAGGAGGCGGCAATGCCCGGCCTCGAAAAGGCGCCGCCGGCCAATGGCAACACTATCCCTCCGACCGAGAAGATGGCCGCCGCACCGGAAAAGACGTCGCCTCCGGCGGCAGTCGCGAAAGCGGCGCAGCCCGCCGAACCGGTGCAGGCCGCCGCGGCGGAAGCGCCAAAGCCCGTGGCATCCAAGCAGACTCAGTCTTCCGCGGAGCTGCCGGAAAGTGGTGCCAAGGACAAGACCCCCGCCGTCGAGGCAAGGCGTGACAGTGACGGCTTCCGCGTGACGTTCTCCTTTGCCGCGCCGACCCCGGCTGCGCTGTTTCGCCGTGCCGACACGGTATGGCTGGTATTCGACCAGACCAAGCCGGTCGATATCGAGCCGATCCGTAACAAGGGCGGCGCCATCATCGGCGATGTCAGCCGGCTGCCGCTGGAAAAGGGCCAGGCCATCCGCATCCGCCTCAACCGGCCGCAGATCCCTTCGCTCGAAAGCGAAGGCCGCGCCAACGGCGCCGAGTGGACGCTGACCTTCGCCGACCGCGGCCAGACACCGCCGCTGCCGCTGATGGTGCTGCGGAATATTACCGATCCCGCGCTTGCCAATGTCACCGTGCCGCTGGCCAATCCCGGCGCGATGCACCGGCTGGTCGATCCCGACGCAGGCGATACGCTGTGGGTCGTGACCGCGCCGCCACCGACCCGCGGCCTTATCAAGCGGCAGGATTTCGTCGAACTGTCGCTATTGGAATCGGTGCACGGCGTGGTCGTTCATCCGAATTCCGATGACATCAACGCCGAGGTCGGCGCCGACAAGGTGATGCTCGGCCGGCCCGGCGGATTGACGCTGTCATCCGCCGACGTCGCGGCTGAACGTGCCACCGCGGCGGTCAGGCCGCTGTTCGACGCCGATGAATGGCGCAAGAACCGGGAAGAAAAATTTCTTGCCCGGCTGGATGCGCTGATCAAGGCCGCGGCCGCCGCAGGCCCTGAGCAAAAGACACACGCTCGCCTCGAACTTGCGAATTTCTACATGTCGCGCGGCATGTATCAGGAGGCGAGAGGGGTGACCAACCTCATCCTCTCCGAAACCAACCCGGGGAACGAAGACGGCACCGTGCTGATGGTGCACGCGGTCGCCAGCATCTTGATTGGCCATCCCGAACACGCGCTGAAGGACCTTGCCAATCCGGCGATCGGCAACGGCTACGATTCCCAATTGTGGAAAGGGTTCGCCTTCGCCCGCCAGGAAAAATGGGTGGACGCGCGTGAAAAGTTCAAGAACGCCGAATTCTCGATCGCCGCGCTGCCGCTGGAACTGCAGCGCATCATCATTACCGACGCGATGCGGGCCTCGCTCGAGGTGAAGGATTATGGCGGGGCCTCGCGGCGGCGCAGCGAGTTGGAAGTGGTCGGCATTCCCAACGAGATGAAGCCCGAGATCGCCGTGCTGCGCGGGCGTCTTGCCGAGGCCTTGGGGCACGACAAGGACGCGCTCGACGCCTACAGGTTCGCGGCGCAATCCAGCGACCGGGAGGCGTCGGCGGAGGCGAGGCTGCTGCAGGCCCTGCTGCGGCACCGGCGCGGCGAACTCGGCCAGGCCGAGTTGATACGCGAACTAGAGACCTTGTCGGTAATCTGGCGCGGCGACGCGATCGAGTTGAAGGCACTGAACAAGCTGACGCAGCTCTATGCCGAAAACGGCCGCTATGCCGAGGCACTCTCCGCCGCCAAGACCGCGACGAAGCTGCAGCCCAACTCCGAGCTGTCGCGGCAAGGCCAGGACGCGGCGTCCGCGCTGTTCGCGGACCTCTATCTCGGCCAGAAGGGCGACGACATGAAGCCGGTCGATGCGCTCGCCATGTTTTATGAATATCGCGAATTGACGCCGATCGGCCGGCGCGGCGATGAAATGATCCGGCGCCTCGCGGACCGGCTGGCTGCCGTCGACCTGCTCGACCAGGCCGCCGAACTGTTGCAGTATCAGGTCGACAAACGCCTGGAGGGCGCCGCGCGCGCGCAGGTGGCGGCCAGGCTTGCCATGGTCTACCTGGCCAACCGCAAGCCGGACCGGGCGATCACGGCGCTGCGCCTGACGCGGATCTCCGATCTGTCCGGCGAATTGCGTCAGCAGCGGCTACTCCTGGAGGCGCGGGCGCAGAGCGATGTCGGTCGCCATGACCTCGCGCTCGATATCATCTCCAACCTCACCGGCCGCGAAGCGATCCGGCTGCGCTCCGACATCTATTGGGCGTCGCGGCAGTGGCGGGAGGCTTCCGAACAGATCGAATTGTACTACGCGGACCGCTGGCGGGACTTCAAACCGCTGAATGCCGCCGAGAAGAGCGACATAGTCCGTGCCGTGGTTGGCTATGCGCTGGCCGAGGACGCGATCGGCCTGGCGCGGTTTCGCGAGAAATACGCGCCCCTGATGATCGGCGAGGCCGACCGGTTCGCGTTCGAGACCGCGAGCAAGCCGGCCGCTTCCAACAGCGCCGAGTTCGCTTTGATTGCCAAGATGGCCGCCAGCGTCGACACGCTCGACGGATTCATCCGTGAAATGAGGATCCGCTTCCCGGATGCCACCGCCCGCGCGCCGCTGTCGCCGGAAATCTCCAGGGGCGAGCCGGTTCACACCGGCGCCTTGCCGCCGATTGCCGGCCTCAGGCGGATCGGCGCGGCAAGATAACGCCAACTTCGTTCCCCAGTGAATTGCTCGCAGTTAGAAGTCGGAGACGGTTTGCTCGCCCGAGCACCGATGCATTTTCGGTGACGTGGACCCAAGGCCCTCTCGGCACGTTATCGCAGGGCAGGGTCGGTCGAAGCCAGCCATGGAAACACTTGAGGCCTATCTCGACAGGAAATACGAGGAAATCACGTTGCTGAACGGTTTCCTCGACACTCCTTTGGCGCTGCGGCATCCGACCTCGGTGATCGAGGTGATTGAACAAAAATTTCACATCGCCGCAGCTCTGAAGGCCCAGCATGCGCTGCACGATTGGGCGTTCACGGAAACAGCCTGGGCACATCCGGGCCGGCTGCGCGCCGGGCCGTTCACGTTCAGCTACGATTATCAGCGTGCAGACCTCGAAGTGCGCGGCCCATCCTTTTACCAGTTCGACCATTCGACGTCGGCGAACCAGACCATCTATACGTCCTCGGGGATGGCGGCGATATCGGCACTGCTGCTGGCCTTCGCACGCTTGGCATCTGAGGCGGACATCCTGGTTTTGCCTGGCGCCTATGGCGAGACCCTGGAGCTCATCGAAAATCATGCACGTCAGTTTCGCTTGGTCCCGCTGAAAAGCTCTCCCGACGAGGTTGCCTTTTGTGGTGATCGACCGCGAATTCTTCTGTTCGATTCATGCGCACCCGCTGCCGCATTCGAGGCGACCCTCCATTGTGCAAGGCCGCGCCTCGATCTCGTGATTTTCGACACGACCTGCTTCTCGACGGGCTCGGGGCGGATCCGCCGGGTTGTGAGCTGGGCGCGACGTTGGAAAGTCCCGATCGCGCTGGTGCGCAGCCATACCAAGCTCGACTCCCTCGGGGTGGAGTACGGCCGGCTTGGCTCGGTGGTTTTCGTCGCTTGCGAAGAGCACGTCGCCCCGGCCAAGCAGGAGCGGCTGGAGGACCTCGCCAACGAAACGCGCAATGCGGTTCGACTGTTCGGCGGCGCGGCGGTGCCTGCGCATTTCCCGCCCTACGTCGGAACGAAGGCCTATCGGGCTCTGACTGACAGGCGGATGGCGGCCATTTTGCGCAACAGCAGGCGGACGGCGCGATGCTTTGCATCCGGGCTTGCCGGCTCGTCGGCGGAGCTGCATTTCGCGCACGGTCTCTATGTCACACTGGCGCCGAAGCGAATGCTCGACGAGAAGCAGACGAAGCAAGTGGCGGCGGATTTGTGCGACGACTTGAGAAGTGCCGGATTGCCGCTGCGGCATGCGGGGAGTTTCGGCTTCGATTTCGGCGCAGCGGAGTGGTTTCGTGATACCTCATGCAATCGCCACGTGGTCAGGATCGCGGTACCCGATCTTCCGACGCTGCTGTGGGACCAGGTCGCTCGAGCTGTGGTGGAATGGTGGTCGACGCACGAGGGGGAGCCTCAACAGCCATACCGCGCAGACGACCACGCCCATTCCCAATGAGCCCGAGGACGTAGCGAGGTAGTGGATTTGGCCGCAGCTTCGGCCAATTTTTGACGTGTTGGCGCATTACGAAAGCTCTAGCGCCTCTTAACGCGCTTCCAGCCACGCCTACCCTTCAAAGCAGATCGTCGGATGCCGTTGACCCGGGACAGAATTGTTGGACATGACAGAGAACGCCTTGCGTTCAAGTTCACCATGCTGAACGATGGCGAGACGGTCGAATGCCAGATCAGCGATGCTGCGATGGATGAACTCGGAGGTGTCAGGGGCACCGAGAGCATCGCAAGGCAGGCGCAGTTCGTGGCCTTGCGCGACGCCGTGGAGGAGATCGCGTCCGATCTCTTCGACAAGCTGCCGCCAGTCAAAGGCCGCGTCATCCGGATATTCACCAAGCATATCCCGACACAGCCGGCTCCGGACAACTTGCCACCCGGGCCGCCACCTGCTTCTGCGGCCGACGATCACCTCGGCATCAGTTCGTAGACCTGACGCTCGATAAGCGATCGCCAAACGCCTTCACACCGTAAAAATTCGCCCCGGGTTCAGGATGTTCTTCGGGTCGAGCGCGCGCTTGAGTGTGCGCATGGTTTCGATCTCTTCTTCGGTGCGACTCATTTTCAGATAGGGGCGCCTGAGGATGCCGATGCCGTGTTCGGCCGAGATCGAGCCGCCGAACTCGCCCGTGAGGTCGTAGACCAGCTTCTCGAACTCATCGTGCTTGTCAGGCGTATGTTCGTGATACACGCTGGGATGCAAATTGCCGTCGCCGACGTGTCCCATCACGATGGTGAAGGCTTGCGGATCGATCGCTTTGACGCGTGCATCCAGCGTATCCGCATATTCCTCCATCCTGTCGATGGCCACACTGACATCGAACCCCATCCGTGCCGTGAATGGAAAGCTGCGACCGAGTTCGACGCTGGAATCGCGGATGCGCCAGATCGCAGCCACGGACGCGTTCGAGGTCGAAATCGTGGCGTCGAGGATCAAATTATCTCCCATCGCCGTCTCCAGCATCTTCTCGAGGCCGTCCCGAATGCGTTCAGCGTCGCTTCCTGAGGCCTCCAGCAGCACATAGAAGGGATGGTGGGTCGGCAGCGGGCCAACCACTCCCTTCACACGCTCGACGGTCTGGCGGTAGTAGGCATTCCACATCACCTCGAACGCGGTCAGATCGCCGCCGAGCGATTTTCGCGCCAGCTTCAGGAATGCCATGACCTGGCCGAACGAGGGCAGGGCGCACAGCGCCACCTGCCGCTCCGCTGGCGCCGGAAAGATGCGCAGCGCAGCACGCGTCACGACGCCGAGGATGCCTTCGCTGCCAATGAAAAGCTGCTTTAAGTCGATGCCGGTGTTGTTTTTGATGTATTTGCGCAGGCCCTTCAGCACGGTGCCGTCGGCTGTGACGACCTCAAGGCCGAGAATCAGGTCACGAGTCATGCCGTAACGGATGACACGGTTGCCGCCGGCATTGGTCGAGATGTTGCCGCCGATGGTGCAACTGCCGCGCGCGCCGAGGTCGAGCGGAAACATCAGGCCGTCCTGCTCGACCCGCTCCTGCAGTTTTTGCAGCGGCGTGCCGGCTTGCACGATGGCGACGCCGGCTGAGGCATCGACCTCTTCGACGCTGTTCATGCGCTCCATCGACAGCACGATTTCGTTCGTATTCGGCAGCGCGGCGCGCACCAGCCCGGTCATGCCGCCCTGCGTCGTAACTGGTACGCCTTCGCGGTGACAGAGCCGCAGAAGCAGGGAGACGTCCTCCGTCGTTCTGGGGCGGACGACTGCGCGCGGTTTGGGCACCGGATTGCCGGTGAGGTCGTGGTGATAGCGCGCGTCGATGTCAGCGCCTGATAGCACCGCGCCCTTGCCAAGCGCGTTGTGCAGTTCGTCAATGAAGCCCTCGGACATGCCCTGCCTCTTCTTCATGTGGAGTTTGGCCGAAGCTATACATGCGGCATTCCTGAGATGAAACCCGGTCCAGCCGCAATCGCGGCGTTTTTCAGGAATTAGGAAAGTCGCGCTCTGAAGCCGGCGATCAGTGTGGTTGTCGCCGGGGGACCCTGTGCGGAGCCTTCTTGCTGCGCGACTTCGGCATCGGCGGGGTGACGGTAGGGCTGATGGTGGGGCTGTCTTGCCGCTCGGGCTCGATCGAAGTGATCTGGTTGCAGGTGTCGCACTTATAAACGTAGACGAGAGGACGCAGTCCGATCCGGGGCAGCTTTCCAATCTGGACCGTGCCACCGCCGCAGATCTCGCAGCGCGGCGGCAGGCCGGTTTCTGAAGGCTGGGCGGGCATATCGAACTATCGCTGAAGCAGCAAACGACTCAATTCAGCAATGCTGGTTGCCGATTGCATCCTAATCGTGGACAGAAAGTCCGTAAGACTACGAGGTTGTGCCACTCATTCGCCGCCGGCGTCCGTTTTTGCCACCAAATCGACCCCACCCGGGCATCCAACCAACACACTGCAGGGTGCAAACTCGCAACGCTGGCGCGTCACTCCATGGAAAGTCCACCGGACCGAGTCCGGTCGGATTGCATTTGTGAGGCGTGCAAAATGTCTTCCACCAACGGTCGCGACACATCGATACGGGCAGCGCTGGCGGCTGTAGAGGCCGCCGCGTCCCGCCCATCGCCTGTCGACAGATTTAATATTGATCGGGAAGGGCCGGCGAAACGCGCCGTCAAACTCGAGGCGCTGCGGCAACGATTCCAGAAGTTGAACGAGTATTGCGACGAGGCGGCCGCCGAAATTCGCGCTTCGCTCGAGCGCTCGGCGCGCTAGCGGGTGATTTGCGGCAGATCAAGGCAGACCTGCCGGATTGCCCTAAGGTGCGTTTCATGCCGAGCGGCCCCTTGATCCGGATGGGGCGGCTCAGGTGACGAGGCCCGGACTCCCAAGCAAAATGACGTTTCGAAGAAACGTCATTTGCCCTGGGGCACTCCGGGCCTCGCTGTTTTCGATCGAAGCAATGCATCACAAAGTGGGATGCTGCTTCGCCTCACTTCTTCTCGATCTTCGTGACCGCGTCCGTCTTGTCAATTTTCGTGATGGTCTTGGTCCCCGGCGTGTCGTTTACGGCGAAGGTGACCCTGTCGCCAGCGTGCAGCGCGTTCAGCCGAGAGCCATCCTGGATCTTGAATTCTTCGGCTGCAGCGCCGGTATTCGCGCCGGTGGTGCCTTCAGGCATATCCCTGATTGTGATGGTGCCGCTGATCCGGTCTATTCTCGTCACCATTCCCGTACGCGGTTGCTGGGCAAGAGCCGCCGACGTACCGGCGATGCTGAGGGCCGCGGCGGCAGCCATAATCATCCCTGCGATCTTCATGGAATACTCCCGGCTGTAGGGCGTCCACGATAAGCCGGGATTGCGGCAATAGTTCCGCGCCGGAGCGGGATAGCGACTTTTTCTCCCGTACGAATTAAGGCAACTCTGCAAACGACACAGGACGAAGGCGCGGTTCTGCTTAATCAGAACGGATAAAGCCTTAGGCCGCGCCGGCCTCGGGCTCGAGCTCGAGCTCGGTTTCCGTCACCGTGCGGTTGCGGCCGAGTCGCTTGGCTCGATAAAGCCCGCGGTCGCAGCGCTCGATCATGGCTTCCGCGGATTCGGCGAGGCGGAATTGTGACACGCCTATTGATACCGTAATGCTGCCGATCTCCTTGCCCGTCGCACGGCGTGTCAGCTTCGCTTCGGCAATGCGCCGGCGAATGCGTTCGGCAACGGCCGTGCAAGCCCGCAGATCGGCGCCCGGCAGCACCGCGATCAACTCCTCGCCGCCGTAGCGGGCGGCGAGATCGACTTCGCGAACGCCTTCCTGCAAGACCTTGGCGACCAGCCGAAGCACCTGATCACCGACCTGGTGGCCATAATCGTCGTTGAATTTCTTGAAGTGATCGATGTCGATCAGGAAGACGCTGAGCGGCTCGTCCTTTTCCATCGCTGCGATCTGGGCGAGGCGAAGGAATTCATCCATCGAGTGGCGGTTGGCCAGCCCGGTCAGCGCATCGGTGTTGGAGCGTTGCTCGGCCGCTTTGAGCGAGTCGCGGATGCTATCCAGTTCCTCCGACGTGGCGGCGAAATTCGCCTCCAGCTTGGCGGCCCGGGCCGTCGCCTTTGACAATTCATCAACCAGTTTTGCAATGATCGCCCGGGGATCGCCGGTAGCAGCGGCCTCGGAAGACACTTCACCGAGCGCCTCGATGTGGCTGCGGTTGTCGGTGACGGCAGTGTTGAGGAATTGCTGCGCGGTCTCGATCAGCCCGCCCAATTGATCGGGAAGGTCGCCAAACGGATCGGCACCGGCTTGCGCCACATAGGTGATATAGAGTTCGTGGTTGGTTGCCGCGTCGAATTTGCGCTTGCCCGCAATCAGAATGTCGATGGTCTTTCGCAGCGCCAGCGAACTGCCCAGGGAATATTCGAACCAGACGGCGAAATTGGTGGGGGTGGGAGGGACCGACTGCTGCGACATCAACCGCATAGCCCGGTCGGCAATCGTCGTGGCGTATTCGGCGTCCATGTCGCCGATCGGCTGGCCTGCCATTTCTAATCCGGTGATGCGTTTGGTAAGTCAGTTCCTGGCATCCATTGTGCACGAAGGAACTAACCTCACCTTAAATTCCCTGCGAAACTCCGCTGCAAATACGTAACTAATGTTGACCTATTTGCACGCGGAACCGGCAGAAATCGGCCGCTAACTCCCGCCGTAGCTCTGCACCAGGCTTCCTGCCACCAGCGACCAGCCGTCCACCAGCACGAAGAAGATCAACTTAAACGGCAGCGACACCACGACCGGCGGCAGCATCATCATACCCATCGACATCAGGACGGATGCGACCACGAGATCGATGATCAGGAAGGGGAGAAACAGCAGGAAGCCAATCTCAAAGGCGCGTTTCAGTTCGGAGATCATGAAGGCCGGGACCAGAATCCGCAGCGACAGGTCTTCCGGCGTCGCCGGCGGCGGCTCGCCGGAGAGGTCCACGAACAGCTTCAGATCCTTTTCGCGGACATTCTTCTGCATGAAGCCGCGCAGCGGCACGGAGGCCTTTTGCAGCGCTTCCTCGACGCCGAGTTCATTGGCGACCAGGGGCTTGATGCCCTCGTCATAGGACTTCTGCAGCACCGGCCCCATCACGAACGCGGTCAGGAACAGCGCAAGCGCAATGATCACAGAATTGGGCGGGGCGGTCGCGGTGCCCAGCGCCGTGCGCAGCAGCGACAGCACGACGACGATCCGTGTGAACGACGTCATCATGATCAGGATCGAGGGCGCGATCGACAGCACCGTCAACAGCGCGATCAACTGGATCGCGCGCTCGGTCACCCCGCCGCCGCCCTGGCCGAGATTGATGCTGATGTCCTGCGCCAGCGCCGGATCGGCGAGCGATCCGGCGATGGTCAGGATTAAGAAAAATAAAACTCTACGCGGAGAAGTCGCCGGCCTCACGAAGGGTTCTTCGGACGGCCCAGCAATGACGCCATCTCGTCTTCGAGATTCTCGAAGCCGCTCTTCTGCGGAGCGGGTGTGGGAGCGGGGGGTTCGCTGCGGGAGGTACGGGCAGGCGGCGTTTCCGGCGCTACCGGCGGCGCCACCGGTTCGGCCGGCCGGCGCAGGGCGGCTTCCAGCCGCTGCGCCATCTCGGCCAGATTCTGGTCGGCGCTCGACGGCGCGGGGGGTGGAGGCGGCGGCGGCGCGGCGGCGCGTTCAGGCGCTCGAACCGGCGCCTCGCGAACCGCAGGTACCTCGCGGACAGGCGGCGCCTCACGGCCTGTCGGTGCCTCGCGGAGCGACGCTGCCTCACGGACCGGCGGCGCCTCACGAGCTGGCGGCGCCTCACGGACCACCGGCGGTGCCTTGGGCAACTCACGCTGCGGCAACTCGCGCTGCGGCCGCGGCATCAGCGGTTCGGTGCGGGTCAGGCGCGGCGGGGCCGCTTCGGGACGACCGGTGATCGATTCCGGCGCAAACCCCGTCAGTGGATCGCTGCGACGCTCCGGCGGCGGCGCGGGCCGGCGGAGATCGTCTGCGAAGGAGGGACGTGCGGGGCGCGGCGGCGGCTCCGGCATTTGCGGTTCGGCGTGATGATCGAAGCCGTCCGTCGGTCGCAAATCGGCTCTCGCCGCTTCCTCGCTCCAGGCGGCATCGGGCAGCGGGGCAATCCGCGGCGGCTGCTCGCCGACCGCCGGGCGCGGCGCCATTTGATCGCGGTTGGGCATTGCGCGCACGATGTTGGGTTCGACCACGATGTCGCTCGGACCGCCGATCATCAGGAGATGCTCGACATTGTCGCGCCGTACCAGCACGAGGCGCCGGCGGCCGTCCACGGCGGCGGCGTCGATCACGGCAAGCCGCGGCATCCGCCCGCGCTGGGTGTTGGCGCCGAGGCGGTTGTTGGCGAAGCGACGGACCAGCCATGCGGCCACGCCGATCAGCGCCAGAACGGCGATGAATGCGAAGAGGAATGTCAGTGTCTGCATTCTTTAGTCCCCGGCCACGGGCCGTTCTCTTGCTGCTGGCTTCGACGAGTGCGGTCTTAGGTATTCCTGTCCGAGCATGTTCCCTTTGGGAAAGCGGTTCCCGTTTGCCGGATCATGCCCTGAGCGATCCGCACCCGGCGAATCATGCCCGAGATCAGCCTTATTTCTTAATCCCCACGGCGAGCGCCGCCATCCGGGTTAATTAATAGACCAAGAATCGTTTGACCCAAAACGACTTCTGAGCGCCCCACGCCGGGTTGGTTGCTGCTGGTTAACGCAGTTTTCGTGGCAAAAATGCGCTCGTTTCGTCGCTGTCAGCGGGTATTGGCCGACGTGGACGGCCGCCAGGCGTGATCTTAACCAGCTGTTAACCATACACCGGGCAAATTCTGCCTACCTCGCGGCGTCTGCCAGAGGTTAACGGGGAACAGCTCGATGGCCATCAACGATCTTCCGATCCTGTCGGCGCTGCGCACCAAGATGCAGTGGCACCAGGAACGCCAGCGGGTGCTCGCTGAAAACGTATCCAACGCAAACACCCCGAATTTCAGGCCGAGCGACCTGGTCGAGCCGAAATTCGACAACAAGGGCACCGATGTCGGCGGCGCGATGGGCTCGCTCGCCATGCTGCGCACCAGTGCCACCCATATCGGCGTCTCCGGCGGCCGCCAGAGCTTCAGGGGGGACGGCGGCAGGAGCGGCTTCCTGACCAAGCCTGCCGGCAACTCGGTCAATCTGGAAGACCAGATGCTGAAGGTCTCGGCCAACCAGATGGATTACGCGGCTGCCACTTCGCTCTACAGCCGCAGCCTCGGCCTGCTCAAAACCGCCATCGGAAAGCGCTGACGCGGCGCGACTAGGAGAACCGGATCATGGCAGATGATGGAAGCGATTTCGCCCGCTCGATGAGCATCGCGACCTCCGGCCTGCGCGCACAGGCGGGGCGGATGCGGGTGATCTCGGAAAACATCGCCAATGCGGACTCGACCGCGCCATCGGCGGGCGGCGATCCCTATCGCCGCAAGGTGCCGACATTTTCCTCGGCGCTCGACCGCACGCTCGACGCCCGCGTGGTGACGCTCGGCAAGGTCAGGGCTGACCAGTCGGCGTTTCGCGTCAAGCACGAGCCGAGCAATCCGGCGGCGGATGCTGCCGGCAACGTCAAGTATCCGAACGTCAATCCGCTGGTCGAAATGACCGATATGCGCGAGGCGCAGCGGTCCTATGAAGCCAACCTCAACATCATCAGCGCCACGCGCCGCATGATTCAACGCACCCTCGACATCCTCAAGGCCTGAACAGGAACCATAGAAAATGGCTTCACCGACCGTTGCAGCAAACGCCTACGCCGCGCTTTCGCGCATCATGGAATCCGGCGGCGCCGAGAAGGGCGGCCAATCCACCGGCGGCCCGTCCTTCAGCGCGCTGCTCAAGGACGCGGTGGGAAGCGTGCTGGATGCCGGCAAGAAATCCGACGCTCAGACCATGGCGATGACCGCGGGCAAAGCCAACGTCATGGACGTGGTGACGGCGGTGGCGGAGACCGACGTCGCGGTCTCCACGCTGGTATCGGTGCGCGACCGGGTGATCCAGTCCTACGAAGACATCATGAAGATGCCGATCTGAGGAGGCGAATGGCGAGTAGGGAGTAGCGAGTAGGGACGGGGTGTCGTGAACCATTCGCTACTCGCCATTCGCCACTCGCGAGCGGCGGCCTCTCTGTTTGAGAGATATGAAGAAGACAACTGAGAGCGAGAACCAAACATGACCGGTGCCGAAACCCTTGACGTGGCGCGCGATGCGATCTGGACCATCGTGGTGGTGTCGTCGCCCTTGATGGCGATTGGCCTGGTGGTCGGCGTCGTGGTGTCGCTGTTCCAGGCGCTGACGCAGATTCAGGAACAGACGCTGATCTTCGTGCCGAAGATCCTCGCAATCTTTGTCACGCTGCTGCTTGCGCTGCCGTTCATGGCCGATTCGCTGCACGGTCACATGATGCGGATATCGTCGCGAATCATAGGCGGTTGATGCATTGTGGATAAATGCGCGTCGACATATCGCTGCTGCCGGCCCTTGCCGCCACCTTCATGCTGGTGTTCGCCCGCGTTGGGGCCATGGTGATGCTGTTGCCGGGGTTTGGCGAGAGCAACATCCCGGTGCGCGTCAAGCTCGGCATTGCATTGCTGTTGACGTTGATCATCCTGCCGCTGCACCGCACCGCTTACCAGGTCGACCTGACCTCGATGACGGCGATCGGGGTGCTGCTGGTGCACGAGATCGCCATCGGCATCGTGCTCGGCGCCACGGCGCGCGTGACGCTGGCGGCGCTTGCGGTGGCAGGCTCGGTAATCGCCCAGCAGCTCGGCCTCGGCTTCGTCACCGCCGTCGATCCGACGCAAGGACAGCAGGGCGTGCTGATCGGCAACTTCCTCTCCATTCTCGGCATGACGCTGCTGTTTGCCACCGACACCCATCACCTCGTCATTGCGGCGCTGAACGAGAGCTACCGGGTATTCTCGCCGGGCGAGCTGATGCCGAGCGGTGACGTGGCGGCGCTTGCCACGCGCGCCTTCGCGACCGCCTTCAAGATCGGCATACAGCTCTCCGCGCCGTTCCTGGTGTTCGGCCTCGTCTTCAATATCGGCCTCGGCGTGCTGGCGCGGCTGATGCCGGCGATGCAGGTCTATTTCGTCGGCGTGCCGCTGTCGATCATGGTGGGCTTTCTGATCTTCGCCCTCGTCCTCACCGGAATGATGGCGACTTATCTCAACTACTTCATCGGCGTGATGCACGAATTGACGCCGCTGAGATAGAGCATGATCCGGAAAAGTGGGTGCCGGTTTTCCCTCGCGACAAACGTGGAACGCGTTTGCGCGGAGATCATGCTCAAACAAAACTAGAGCGCCACGATGGCCGACGATACCGACGACAAAACAGAAGACCCTACGCAAAAACGTCTCGACGATGCGCTGGCCAAGGGCGACGTTGCCAAGAGCCAGGAGGTCAACACCTGGTTTATCATCGCGGGCGGCACGCTGATATTATCGACGTTCGCGGGATCGATCGGCGGCGGCATTCTGATGCCGCTGCGCAACCTGATCGCCAATGCAGGCCAGCTTCGCGCCGACGGCGCAGCGCTGCTCGCGCTTGGCAACACGCTGGGCTATGCCGTGCTCGGCGCGATCGGCGTGCCGCTGCTGATGCTGGCGCTTGCCGCGATCGCCGGCAACATGATCCAGCACCGGCTGGTGTGGTCGTCGGAATCGCTCAAACCGAAGTTCAGCAAAGTATCGCCCGGCGCGGGGCTGAAACGCATCTTCGGCAAACAGGCGGTGGCGAACTTCGCCAAAGGGCTGTTCAAACTGATCGCGCTCGGCTCCGTCATGACGGCGGTGCTGTGGCCCGAGCGTCATCGGCTGGAATCGTTCCTGATGTTCGATCCTTCGGCGATCCTCGACGTTACCACCAACCTGACGCTGCAATTGATGGGCGCAGTGGTGGCAATGCTGGCGGCCGTCGCGATCGCCGATTACTTCTTCCAGTACCGGCAATGGTACACGCGGCAGAAGATGTCGTTGCAGGAGATCAAGGACGAGTTCAAGCAGTCCGAAGGCGATCCCCACATCAAGGGCCGTATCAGGCAGTTGCGCGTGCAGCGGATGAAGAAGCGCATGATGGCCGCCGTTCCCAACGCCAGCGTGATCATCACCAACCCGACCCACTATTCGGTGGCGCTGTCCTACGATCGCGGCATGTCGGCGCCGGTTTGCGTCGCCAAGGGCGTCGACAACATCGCGTTCAAGATCCGGGAGATCGCCAAGAAGCACGACATACCGATCGTGGAGAATGTGCCGTTGGCGCGCGCGCTTTACGCCACCGTCGATATCGACGAGGAGATTCCGGTCGAGCACTATCACGCAGTGGCCGAGATCATCGGCTATGTCATGCGCCTCAAGAACGGGTTTGCTAGCCGAGGAATGTGAGGGGAACCGCTGGAAAAACGCCTTGAAATGCCTTCAACCTGTCAAATAACCGCCTGATGGACTTGCGCTCGCGGGCCCGATTCAGGCACTCAGGAGCGGCGCGCGACCCCGCGCGTCACCTCCTTGCCGACGGGCAGTGCCTCTTCAGATGACCGCCGAAACCGACAGCCGTCCGCCCACCGAGCCCTTCGCGGCCCATGAGCCGGCGCGGCGGGGCGGTAGCATCGTGCTGGTGTTGCTGGTGGCCGCCGGCATCGTCGCGGTGGCGGTGGCCCTGATGACCATCGGCCGCGCCCAGGCTCAGCCTTATATCCTCGGCGTGCTGGCTCTTTTGGCCATGGTCGGCCTGTTCAATCTGTTCGCCTTTGCCGCCGGTATCATTCGCTTCACCGACCGCGGGGCCGACGATCCGGTAATGGGCCGCATCGCCGATCACGCCTATGACGGACTGGCGGTGACCGACCCCAAAGGCCACGTGGTCTATTCCAACGCCGCCTATCAGGCGCTGACCGGAGCTGCCACCGCGCAGGACGTGCGGCCGGTCGAGCGCGTTTTCATCGGCAATCCCGACGTCTCCGAAGCCGTGTTCCGCCTGCTCAAGGCCGCCCGTGAAGGCAAGCGGCAGCAGGAGGAGGTGCGCATCGCCGGCTCTGACGGCGCCCAGGGCCGCTGGCTGCGGATGCGGGTTCGCCCACTCGGCCAGGGCAAGCGCGAAGCAAAATACGCGGTGTGGTCGATCGCCGACATCACGCGGGACCGCGAGCGTCAGGAAGATGTGTTCCGGGAACTGCAGCACGCGATCGAATATCTCGATCATGCGCCATGCGGCTTCTTCTCGGTCGATCCGGCCGGCGACGTCATCTATGTCAACGCCACGCTGGCGAACTGGCTCGATTACGATCTCGCCGAGATTGGATCCGGCGGGCTGAAGCTTACCGATATCGTCTCCGGCGATGGCGCCTCGCTCCTGACCTCGATCGTAGCGGTACCCGGCGAGGTCAAAACCGAAGTGTTCGACATCGACCTGCGCATGCGCGGCGGCAAGACCATGCCGGTGCGGCTCTACCACAAGCTCGCCTTCGGCGCCGATGGCTCGCCGGGTTCGTCGCGCACGCTCGTGATCAGCCGCACGCGCGACGAGCATTCCGACCCCGAACGTGCCGCCGAAGTCCGCTTCATGCGGTTCTTCGACCATACGCCGATGGCGATTGCGACGGTGGACCGCGGCGGCACGGTGGTGCGCGCCAACGCCCGCTTCGCCAAGCTCGCGCAAAGCCTGAGCTCGGACGGCGCGGCCAACAAGTCGATCTTCCGCACGGTAAATGCGCGAGACCGCAGCCTTCTGATCTCGGCGATCAATCAGGCGGCCGAAGGGCAGGGCGACATTGCGCCGGTGGAAGTCATGCTCGACGGCGCCAAGGAGCGCTGGGGACAGTTCTTCGTCACCGCCGTCGAGGAGGACGAGCGCGACACCGAAGCTGCCATCGTCTATCTGCTCGAGACCACCGAGCGGCGCACGCTGGAGAACCAGATCAATCAGTCGCAGAAGATGGACATGGTCGGCCAGCTCGCCGGCGGCATCGCGCACGACTTCAACAACGTGCTGTCAGCCATCATGATGGCGAATGATTTCCTCTTGAACGCGCATAAGCCGACCGATCCGTCGTTCCAGGACATCATGCAGATCAAGCAGAACGCGACCCGCGCGGCGACGCTGGTGCGGCAACTGCTCGCGTTCTCGCGCCGCCAGACGTTGCGGCCGCAAGTGCTCGACCTCGGCGATGCGCTTTCGGACCTCACCATGCTGCTGCGCCGCCTGATCGGCGAGAAGGTCAAGCTCGACCTTGTGCACGGTCGCGATCTCTGGCCGGTCAAGGTCGATGTCTCGCAGTTCGAACAGGTGGTCGTCAATCTCGCGGTCAATGCGCGCGATGCGATGCCCGATGGCGGCAAACTGACGGTAAGGACCGCCAACGTGACGGTGGACGAAGCCGCGCAGCTTTCGCACAAGGGCATGCCGGCCGCCGATTACGTGCGGATCGACATTTCCGATACCGGCACCGGTATCCCGGCCGACATTGTCGACAAGATCTTCGAGCCGTTCTTCTCGACCAAGGAGGTCGGGAAGGGCACCGGGCTCGGCCTCTCCACGGTGTACGGCATCGTCAAGCAGACCGGTGGCTTCGTCTATGTCGACTCCACGCCCGGCGAAGGCACCACGTTCCGCATCTTCCTGCCGCGTCATCGGCCCGAGCTGGAAGCGCAGTCGGAGGCGCCTGCCGCCAATGGCACGGCCAGGGAAGGGGCGGCCGAGCCGCGGAAGCCGCGGCCCGACCTGACCGGGCAGGGCACCATCCTGCTGGTGGAAGACGAGGACGGCTTGCGATCGTTGAATGCGCGCGGCCTGCGTTCGCGCGGCTACAGCGTGATCGAGGCCTCCAACGGCATCGAGGCGATGGAGGCGCTGGACGAAAAGGACGGTGCGGTGGATCTCGTCGTTTCCGACGTCGTGATGCCGGAAATGGACGGCCCGACGCTGCTGCGCGAAATGCGCAAGCGCAATCCGAATTTGAAGATCATCTTCGTCTCAGGTTACGCTGAAGAGGCTTTTGACAAGAGCTTGCCGGAGAACGAACAATTCGCCTTCCTGCCGAAGCCGTTTGCCCTCTCCGCGCTGGTCGAGAAGGTTAAGGAGACGATGACGGCTTCATAAAATCCTGGCCGAGAACCTGCTGCGCATGGTGAATGCGGAGTTTACGGCCAAATCGTCACATCCCCGCGACTGAGGGCCGCAGCCGCCGTTCCCGATATTTGCTTCACTTTTGGCTGGCTCTGCCCATCTTAGGCGCACTTCCCCATGGAGGGGAATGAGGAAAAAGATATGAATTTCACGCAGACTGCGCGCGGAATTGTACGGGCGATGGCCATCGTTCTGTCGGTGGCGGTTCCACTGGCGATCACAATCGAAGCGGCTGACGCCCGCGTTGGCGGCGGCGGCAGCTCCGGTTCGCGGGGATCCAAGACCTATTCGGCGCCCCCGAGCACGACCACCGCGCCGGGCACGGCGCAACCCATGAACCGCAGCTTTACCCAGCCGGGCACCCCCGCAGCGGGCAATCCGGCCGCGGGCGCAGCCAACAAGGGCGGCTTCTTCAATCGGCCCGGCATGGGTATGCTCGGCGGTCTCGCGGCGGGCTTCCTCGGCGCCGGCCTGCTCGGCATGCTGTTCGGCGGCGGATTGTTCTCCGGCCTCGGCGGCCTGTCCTCGATCATCGGCCTGCTGCTGCAGATCGCGCTGATCGTCATCGTGGTGCGTCTGGCGATGTTGTGGTGGCAGCGCCGCCATACGCCGGCCTCCGCCTATGCCAACGGGCCTGCCGCCAGTGGGCCTGCTGAAGGCCCCGGTGCCCAGACCAGCTTCCGCTCCGGACTGGGTGGCTTTGGGCTGGGTTCGAGCCAGCCGGCGCTGGAAATCCAGCCGGCCGACTATGAGGCGTTCGAGCGGCTGCTCGGCGAGATCCAGGCCGCCTGGTCGAACGAGGATGTCGCCAAACTGCATACGCTGGCGACGCCGGAGATGGTGTCCTACTTCTCCAAAGACCTCGAGGAGAACAAGGCCCGCAACGACGTCAACAAGGTGTCCGACGTCAAGCTCTTGCAGGGTGACCTCGCGGAAGCCTGGCGCGAAGGCGAAACCGACTACGCCAGCGTGGCGATGCGATTCTCGCTGGTCGACAAGACCCTTGAGCGCACCACAGGCCGTCTGGTCGCGGGCAGCGAAACCCCGATCGAGGCCACCGAAGTCTGGACCTTCGCCCGCCGCCGTGGCGGCGACTGGGAACTCTCGGCGATCCAGCAAACGAGCTGATCATCTGCACCAACACGAAGAAGGCGCTGCGGTTTGTTCCGCAGCGCCTTTTTTCTTTTGCGGGAATACATGCTCCATTTCGGGCTTCCCCTGCCGGAATAATGATTGCGGCCGCGTGTTGATGAGACACGGCCCACAACAGGGAGGTCTTCAATGAACAGCTTCGCCCGGATCATCTCGCCGGCGTGCTTCGCCCTCACCGCCATGTCGATTCTCGCAAGCGTGCCTGTGCATGCGCAATCCGCCAATACCAGCTTCTTCGTCACGAGCAACGGCATCGGCAATGGCGGCAATCTCGGCGGTCTTGCCGGCGCCGACAATCATTGCCAGACGCTGGCGCAGGCCGCCGGTGCCGGAGGCAAAACCTGGCGCGCCTATCTCTCAACGCAAGGCGCCGACGGAGCGCCCGCAGTGAACGCGCGCGACCGGATCGGCAAGGGGCCGTGGCAGAACGCCAAGGGCACTGTGATTGCCAAGGATGTCGCCGAGCTGCACGGCGCCAACGGCCTCACCAAGCAGACCGCCTTGAGCGAGAAGGGCGAGGTCATCAATGGCCGCGGCGATACGCCGAATCGCCACGACGTGCTGACGGGATCGCAGCCCGACGGCACCGCGTTTACCGCCGGCGAAGATCGCACCTGCGGGAACTGGACGAGTTCGACGCAAGGCGCCGCCATGGTCGGACATTCCGATCGCGTGGGACTGCGCGACGACGACGCTTCGAAATCCTGGAATTCGTCGCATCCCTCGCGCGGGCCCGACGGCGGCTGTTCGCAGGCCGACTTGAAGAGCACCGGCGGCGACGGGCTGTTCTATTGCTTCGCGGCGAATTGACGGGCGGTCGGTCTTGCGCTCGCCCGGCGAGTGACACAAACAGGATCGACCAATCGAAGTCCTTCGCACGATCGTGCGTCCAATGACAGTTCCGCAACATCGGTGCCCTCTCGATGTCGCGGAACTTATTCAGCCTATTTTCTTGCTCGTGCAATCCGGCTGTAGATCGCGGAACTGCTGAGTGTTTGGCGAGTTGCCAATCGGCATTCGGAGGCCTTGCAATGAAACGAGTCCTTGTCGCGTTGGCTTTTACCGTCTTGGCAACGCCGCTGGCGCTGGCCGGCAACACATCGTCGAACTCCAGCTCTAACTCGTCGAATGGCGTGCACACCCGCGTCGATACAATCACTACCGACGACGGCCGCGGACGGACATTTTATCAGCGGCGCAGCGTCCGCATCGACGCTGATCGCGGACGACCGACATACAAGCGCTACGGCGTTCGCGAAGGCTACGGCCCTGTGCGCCGCTGGCACCGTGACGATGATGATTGAGGCCATTCACGCGCGATCATGATATTTGACGAGCGCCAGGTATAGGCTCCGCGGCTTCGTCTGCGGCGCCTTCTACCTATGAAGCGCGATATCTGATTGCCGGTTCAGCTCAGTTCGGCAAGGCACTTAATTGCTTGTTGGCCACGCCGCTCTCCCGCAACTTCATGGCGCCGATGAAGAGGGAGACATTTCGTTGAACCCGTTGAATGCGCGCGCTGAACCGCTCCGCCAAACCGTCGCGAGTTCCTCCGAGCTGCTGGACGCCATCGAGACGGCCTATCAGCGCATTGAGAGCGAGCCTCACCGCAATTGCTGGATCCATGTTCGTCCCCGCGAGCAAGCACTCGAAGAGTGCCGCAGCTTGATGGCGCGCGCCCGAGCCGGCGAAGACCTGCCACTGCTTGGGATACCGTTTGGCGTCAAGGACAACATCGATGTCCAGGGAATGCCGACCACGGCCGCATATCCGGCCTTCAGCCATATGCCGCCGCGTTCTGCGAAGAGCGTCGAGCGGCTGATTGCCGCCGGCGCCATTTGCCTGGGCAAGACCAATCTGGATCAATTCGCTACCGGCCTCTCCGGCGCGCGGTCGCCTTACGGCTCCTGCGCGTCGGTTGCCGACTCGCGCTATGTTTCAGGTGGCTCCAGTTCCGGCTCGGCCGTAGCGGTTGCAGCCGGCCATGTCGTGTTCGCGCTTGGCACCGACACCGGCGGCTCGGGTCGCATTCCCGCGGGCTTCAACGAGGTGGTCGGCATCAAGCCAACGATCGGACTGGTGTCGTCGCGAGGGCTGGTCCCGAACTGCCCGACGATCGACTGCGTTTCGATCTTCTGCAACACCGTGCAGGACGGCGAAGCGATCCTGGCTGTCATCGGGGGGTTTGACGCCGAAGACCCCTACAGCCGTGCCGCGACGGTTTCGGCTGCCGCCGGCCCCGGCAAGGCGTTTCGCTTCGGCCGCATCGCGCCGGCCGATGTCGAATGCTTCGGAATGAGCGAATGCGCTGAACTCTATGAACACGCCTGTCAGCGTTTTTCCCGGCTTGGCGGCGAGGCGGTCGAGATCGACTTTGCGCCTTTCAGGCAAGCCGGCGAGATGATGTTCACCGGCCCATGGGTCGCCGAGCGCCGCTCGGTCATCGCCGCGCTGACGGATATCGACAATGGCGGCTTGCTCGACGTGACAAGAGCGGTATTGCAATCGGCATCAAGCTATTCCGCGATGGACGCCTTTTCCGCCATTCATCGGCTCTATCGGCTGCGCCGCGCCGCGCAGAACATCTTCGCCGATCTCGATGCGCTCGTGGTTCCGACAGCGCCGCGCCCGTTCACGCTTGCCGACATGCACGGCGATCCGGTCACGCTCAACAATCGGCTCGGTTACTACTCGTATTTCGCCAACCTGCTCGATCTCTGCGCAGTGGCCATTCCGAATGCGAGGTTGCCGAACGGCATGCCGATGGGCGTCACCTTGCTGGCGCCCGCCTGGCGCGACAGGGCCTTGATCGGCCTCGCGCAGCGGCTCGAGCCCGACGGAGGCGGCGCTGCGTTCGAACTCAAGTCTCGCGCGCGAGATCGCGAAAGCTAGTCCATATCCTGAACGAGCGCGGCGAGATTCAAAATCGAAATCATCTCCCGATCGTACCGGATGATGCCGTCCTCCTGAAGCCGGGCAAGCTGCACAGTTACCCATTGCCGCGTCGACCCGATCAGATTTGCAAAGTCGCCATGGGTGAATGGGGTGCCAATGACAATCTGGCTACCTCGCTTGACGCCGTAGATGTGCGACAGAAAGATCAGCAAACGGTGCAGCCGCTCGGTCACGGAGCGGGTGCCCAGCATCTGCGCCATGGCGGAATAGCATCGTGCCTTGAAAGCGAGAGCATCGAGCAGGGCAACGGCGATGGAAGGGGATTCCAGCGCAAGCCTTCGCAATGCAACGCCGGGCAGGAACGTCAACTCGCTCCGCTCAACCGCGACCGACGTCCACATATGCGGCCCCGTCCCAAACAGATCGGGACCGCCGACGAAATTGCCGGCAAACCAGTAGGCGAGCGTAACTTCTCGTCCCGACGGTGCAGCGTAGTAGCTGCGGATGCGCCCCGAACCGATCAGGTAGATGCCAATCTGTTCGTCGCCCTGACTCCAGACCAGTTGACCGGCCTCCAGCACCTTTTCCCGGCCAATCGCACGCAGCCGGTTGTAGTCAGCCTTGCTGAGACCGTCCAGCAGGCCGGGAAGGGGCCTGACAAGACTATCCGACTCCACCAACATCACGCCGGCCGCCATTGCGGTATTTGCCCTGTGCATCGCCCGTTCCGCCTCCGCGAGACGGATCAGGTCATTCAAAGATCATGCCAAGCCGGCGCGGCTAGGCGTCCTGCGAGGATGAGCGGATTCACGCCTCGTCCGATTGGCGGAATGCGCGCAATCCCTCAGCACGGATGACATCGAGACAGTCCTTCTTGAGCGCGAGGTAGGCCGGCTCAAGGAGGATCGCGTTCGATCGGGGCCGCGGAAGCTCGACGTTGAGCTGGCGCAGGATGCGCCCCGGCCCGGCGCTCATGATCAGGACGCGGTCGGCCAGCACGATCGCCTCGTCAATATCGTGGGTGACGAAGACGATTGTCGCCTTGATCCTGTTGCGCAGCTCCAGCAGGTTGTCCTGCATCACCGCCCTGGTCTGGGCGTCGAGGGCGCCGAAGGGCTCGTCCATCAGCAGCACCCGGGGCTGGTTTGCAAGCGCTCGCGCGATGGCGACACGCTGCTGCATGCCGCCGGAAAGCGTGTTCGGAAACGCGTCGGCAAAACGCTTGAGCCCAACTATGGCGATCAGGTCGTCTGCGATCGCATTGGCCTGTTGCGCGGACTTTCCAAGCATTCGCGGACCATGGGCGATGTTTCGCCGCACAGACTTCCACGGAAACAGATGCGGCTGCTGAAACACCATGCCGACATCGGGGCGCGGACGATGCACCGGCAGACCTTCCACCAGGATCTCGCCCTCAAACGGCTCCTCGAGTCCGGCGATCGTATTCAGCACGGTCGATTTGCCGCACCCGGACGGCCCGACGATGCAGACGAATTCACCGTGCGGCACATCGAACGAAACCCGGTCCACCGCGATCAACTGGCCGTGATGGGTATCAAAGACAATGCTGAGATTTGAAACCTGAATAGCCGGCTGGCACCGCTCGGTCGCCGTCGCCGTCTGCGGAATAGCAAGCGAGAGCTTGGCATTGGATCGATGGCCCGGCTGCATCAACGCCACCATACGGTGCGTTCGGCGAAAGCGGCAAACATCCGGTCGGCCGCGAACGATATCAGTCCAAGCGCTGCGAGACCGCCCATCACCTGGCCGGTCTGCAGATTCTGCTGCGCGATCTCGATCCTGTAGACGATCCCGGCGAAAGTGCCGGCAAGTTCGGCCGCCACCAGCGTATAGAAGGAGATGCTGACCGCGGTGCGCAATCCGACCACGATATAGGGCAGTGCTCCCAACATAATGATCTCCTGCAGCATCTGGCGCCGCGGCGTGCCCAGCATCAATGCGGCCCGAATCAGCCCGCGATCCACTTTCTGCACGCCGATATGGGTGGAGAGCCATACGGTGAAGAACACGCCCCACACAACGAGAAACAGCTTTCCCGTCTCCGACAGGCCGAACCAGAGGATCACGATCGGCACGAATGCGATCGGCGGGATCGGGCGCAAGATGTGGAACAACGGCGAGAGCAGGCTCGATACGACAGGAAATTGACCGGTCATGATCCCCAGGAAGATTCCGAGCGCCGCCCCCACCGTGAAGCCAGTCGTTACCCGATAAAGGCTGGCCGTGAGGTCCAGGAAGAACTGACCGCTGCGCATCCACTCGAAAATGGCAACCGCGACCACGGACGGCGGCGGAAACAGCACGATGTTGACGATGCCGGACCGCGCGACCAACTCCCAAAGCAGGACGAATGCAGGAACGGAGAGCGCGCCGATCAGAATATTGAGCCGCTGCAAGCGGCCGGCGTCCCTGCGCGCGCGAACACGCCCGTCGCCTTGGTCGGCCGTCAAAGCTTCGTCAAGCGCCATGGATACAGATCCTATTTCGACGAAATCGTCACGCGCGCGGGGTCGAGGCTCTTCAACGGCTCGGAGATGATCACCTTGCTGAAGTCCGGCATCGTGGCGCCCGGTGGATGATTGCCGCTGGCGAGGCGCCAGGCGGCGTGGGTTTTCAGAATTTCAACCAGCCGGTCGTCGATTCGGACGCGGTACACGTAATCGGGCCAGATCGCCTGGAGGTCGTCGCGCTTCATGCCCACCGCATCCGCCACCGCCGTAATCGCCTCGTCCGGATGCGCCTTGACCCAGGTCTCGGCCTCGATCAGCGCCGCGATGAACTTTTTGACCAGGGCCGGATTGGCGTCGAGATAGGCGCGCATGACCACAATGTTGAAAGTCTCGGAGTAGGTACCTTTTGTGTCGAGTTCGGCGGCAGCTTCTCCGAGCGCCTTCTTGGCGTTGGCGATATGCGGCTCCCAAGTGTCGAACGCATCGATGCTGCCGGCCGCCAGCGCCGGCAGCATTTCCTGCGGCCGCAAGTTCACCAGCGTAACGTCGCTGGCTGTCAGCCCCGCAGATTTCAGGAGCGTTGCGGTATAAACCTCGCTGCCGGTGCCGGCGGTGAACGCGATCTTCTTGCCGCGAAGATCGGCCTTGCTCTTGATGCCGGCCTTCGCCGCAACGATCGTCTTGAGATCGGAGTATTCCATGCCGGCGACAAAGGCGATCGGCTGGTTAGCCATGGCGGAGGCTGTGACCGGCGCCTCTGCCGTGGTCGCAATGTCTGCGCCGCCGCCAATCACGGTGTCCAGGCACTGCTTGCCGGAGGTGAAATTGGAAACCATAATATCCAGCCCGTGCTTCTCGAAAATTCCCCTGGATTTGGCGACAATCGCAAGCGCAGAGATCGGTGCTAGGTTTTGCGCAAGGCGCGCCTTGAGCAACTCTGCGGCAAAAGCGCTGTTCGAGCCGACAGCCAGGCACGAAATTGCGGCGTAGCCGGCAAGCGCGGTGATACGGCTGATTGCGTTCTGGTGCATGAAAGTCCCCCTGCGCCGCCTTTGGGCGGCAAAAGCTCTAATCGTGAAACCGCCCTGATCGGTTTCCCCGCAAATCCCCGCGTCCGCCCTGGCTAGATGTTTTTCTGAAAGCTTGTTGCGTCTTCCATCATGCTCGCCCGCGGCCACGCTTGGGGGAAGCAATTAATCGACATGGTACGGGAGGCGATCGCGCCTCGGCGCGACCTGATCGAAAATACAAACGGTGGCGCCCCCGGCATCGGATCGGAACCGTTGGTGGGCAGCGTCCGACATGCCGGTCGGGGCCTGCCCGATCCGCATTTCACGGAGCGCCTTTGCGTGACGAACAAAGCGAGGGATGATTTGTTAGACCTGTCAAACCGGCATCAGGAGGCGCTTTCGATGCATTACGAGCTTTATTACTGGCCGACCATTCAGGGCCGCGGCGAGTATGTGCGTCTCGCGCTGGAAGAGGCGGGCGCCCGCTATACCGACGTGGCGCGCCACGGCAACGGCATGGCGGCGATGACGCGCATGATGGAAGTCGGGAAGGGAACGCCGCCCTTCGCGCCGCCGTTTCTGAAAGCCGGGAAGCTCGTGATCGGGCAGACGGCCAACATCCTGCTCTATCTCGGATCACGGCATGGACTGGCGCCGAAGACGGAAGCCGGCAGATTATGGGTGCACCAACTACAGCTCACGATCGCGGATCTGGTGCTGGAAGTTCACGACACCCACCATCCGCTCGGTCCCTCGCTGTACTACGAGGAGCAGAAGGCCCCGGCGAAGAAACGCACCGATGAATTTTGGAACGCGCGCGTGCCGAAATATCTCGGCTATTTCGAAGATCTGCTGCAGGCCAATGGTGGGACATATGTCACCGGCCGCCGCCTGACCTATGTAGACCTGTCGCTGTTTCAGATCGTCGAAGGCCTGCGCTATGCATTTCCGAAACGGATGAAGGCCTTCGAGAGCGAAATTCCTGGTCTTGTCGAGCTGCGCGACCGCGTCGCGGTCCGGCCTAACATCAAGGCCTATCTGGCGAGCGATCGAAGGATTGCGTTCAATGAGGACGGCATTTTCCGGAGATACAAGGTGCTGGATAATTGATGCTGCCATTCCGGGATGGTGCGCTAGCACCATACCTCAGGTGCGCAATTGCGTACCGAAGTTCGATGCAACGCATCGCCCGGGATGACCGCGCCGCCGTCACATATTCCTTCCATCCACCGGCGTCATCTTCAACTTCGACAGCTCGATGCCGTCGAAGCAGCTCACATTGACCGCCACCACGTCGGTGCCGTCGGGCTTCTTGCCGCGTGCGAAGACGTCGACGCCGCAATCGACGCAGAGCTGGTGGTGGATCGCGTGCTTGTTGAAGAGATACTCTTTCAGATTTTCCTCGCCGGCGCGGAGATGAAAACTCTTCGGGTCGAGGAAGGTGAAATGCAGCCCCTTCTTGGTGCAGATCGAGCAGTTGCAGGCGGTCACCATCGCCAGATCGGTGGTGCATTCGAAGCGTACCTGCCCGCAATGGCAGCCGCCGGTATAGGTCTTGCTGTCGGGCATCTTTCCGTCATCCTTCTCACCAAATTCCAGGCACCAGACGATAGCGCACGCGGGCAGCGTAGTCAGCATAGCCTGGAAGCCCTTCGACCAATGCGCGCTCCTCGATGCGGGCGCGAATGGCGAACAGCACGGCGAATACCGGCACGAACGCCACACCCCACCACGATCCGAGGAGCAGCGGTATCCCGATGAAGTACAGCATGACGGCGCTGTACATGGGATGGCGGATGAAGGCGTAGGGTCCGCTCGAGATCACGCGTTGGTGGCGCGCGGCCTGCACCTTCACGACCGGAGCGGCGAACGAATTTTCGCGGAACACCCACATGACGAACGCGATCGAGAGTAAGAACATCGCGAGGCCGAGCGCCTGCAGCAGCAGCGGAACATCGGAGGCATCGGCCCGCCGGTCGAGGCCGATCGCGACGAGCCACATCAGCAGCGCCGCGACAAACACCAGCATGAATATCTTGTCGGCGGTGGGCTGGTCGGTCTGAAATTTCGGCCGCATGCGCTCGGCGAGCAGCGCCGGATCGGTCTTCGCAAGCCACAATCCGCAGGCGGGGCCGAGGATCGCACTGACGATCAACATCACCCACGCCCCCGGCCAGTCCAGCGAACCGGCCGCGGCGAACAATAGCGCGCCCATGCCGACGACGACGATGGTGTTCTGCAACAGAAGTTTTGCGATCATGCGCGGGCTCCATTGGCCCCACGCGCAACAGGATAGCGCATTTTTTCGGCAAACTTGCGGCGCTGGGTTGCCGCGGGCAGGCCGCCTGCCGTCAAGCCAGTTGGTCGATCCGCGTTCCCTGACCCGGCGGTAGGGGAGCGACCAGCGTCGGCTGCGGCGTGCGGGTGCCGTCGGCGGCAGCGCCGTTCTGCACGTCGGGGGTCTTGTCGGGAGCCTTGAACACGGGGACTTCGGGCGCTTTGACCACCACCGTTGCAGGGACAGCAGAGACATTCATCGGAAGCATCCTTTTGGCTGCCTCCTACACTGGCCGGGTTGAAGCGAACGGTTGGTGAATCCGGCCCGGCAATCCCGCGCCAACGCCGTCAATTCCGTTCAATGGTGAACAGACGGCTCGTGAAATCGTTAGAATGCGACGGATCGGGAGCGGCTTCGGCCTATTCGTCCTTGCCGCGGGTCACCACGATCGAGGCTTCGGTCTTGGTACGCGTGCATTCCATATTGAGCCGGCGGAAGCGCATGGAAACCTTGTCGCCGCGCAGGATGCCCATGCGCTTGATGCAGCGCGAGGAGCCGGTCGCAACGTCGGGCTTCGGAATCGTGAAAATGATGGCGCCGGCCGAGGCGACCAGTTCGAAGAATTGCGGCTTCGGCTTGCGGTCCGTCTTGGCATAGAGCTCGTTGGAGTAATTGCGGCCGCGGCAGCCGAGCGACAGCTCCTTCGCCGCCGGATGCGTCAGATAGATCATGTTGCCGGTATTGACGCTGATCTTGAGGCCGTCGATCTGGTTCTTCAATTCCTTGGCGATATCGTCGCAGCGGTCGGCCTGCGCCGGCGATGCAGCGGCCGTGGCGACCAGCGCCGCGGCAAGCAGGATCGGTCGTCGAAGGTGTGGTCCCAAAGCCATTATGAATGCCCCCATGCACCATTGAAGCCCGGATTTCCTGCAAGGAGCGCGCGCGGAAGTCAATCCGTTCTTGCGAGTGTCAGAACCCGTAGAGGAAAATGCCGATGCCGAAGGCGATCACCGAGGCCACGCCGTACAGCGTTGGAACGCTGACCAGCATAGTGGCCAGTCCCAGCCGCTCGCCGCGTGCGGCAAGCGCGATAGCGCAGGCGGCCATCAGCGGAAACGCGATGATCCGGACCGGCGTCTCGAAGGCGGAGACGCCACGGAAATCCAAGCCGTGCTGCACCACCGAGGGCATGAAATTCAGCCAGGTCATGAGCACGAGCGCGCCAAGCGCAAGGATGGCGTAACGCAGCCTTCCGATGGTTGCAAACCCCAGCGCCGCCAACGCCAGCACCGGATGGCTTGCAATATACGTCTTGATGATCGCACCGCCGACGCCAGGGCCAGGAACTTGCGACATGTCGCCGAACAGGACCGGCGCGTGCGAGAGCCCATCGAAAGCTTCGATCGCGGCAATGATGATCAGAAACAGATACAGCCCAAGCAGCCGCGGGGGACGAGTCGGAACGGAAGCTGCGTCGGGCACTGTGGTGGCGGAGTTCATTACCATCGCAATCGGTTGGGAGTATCGAAAGTCTCGGGTTTGTCTGGAGATGGCTGGGAACGGTTCAATCGCCGATTGGCGGCCGAAAATTGCCCGGCTTCGGCCTCGTCTGCCGGGCCAGCAAAACCTTCCTTTTGGTCGAAAAATGCTTAGAACGGGTCTACCGCGGCGCCGTTCTGGCCGCCGCCGGCTCCAACCCGAGATATCGACATGAACGCCCCGACCGCTTTTCCCGACCAGAAACCCGTTCCGCCCTACAAGCATACGCCGCTGTTTCCGCTAGGGCCGGACACCACGCCCTACAAGAAGATCACGACCGAGGGCGTGCGGGTCGAGAAGGTGCTCGGCAAGGACATGCTGGTGGTGTCGCGCGAGGCGTTGCGGGCGCTGTCGGAGGCTGCCTTCGGCGATATCAACCACTACCTGCGGCCCGGCCACCTGAAGCAGCTCCGCTCGATCCTGGAAGACAAGGAGGCCAGCGACAACGACAAGTTCGTCGCCTTCGATTTCCTCAAGAACGCCAACATCGCCGCCGGCGGCGTGCTGCCGATGTGCCAGGATACCGGCACCGCGATCATCATGGGCAAGAAGGGCTGCAACGTCATCACCGATGGCGACGACGAGGCGGCGCTCTCGGAAGGCGCGCGCGATGCCTACCTGCGCCGTAACCTGCGCTATTCGCAGGTTGCACCCTTGTCGATGTATGAGGAAAAGAACACCGCCAACAACATGCCGGCGCAGTGCGAGATCTACGCCGAGGGTGACGATGCCTACAAGTTCATGTTCATGGCCAAGGGCGGCGGTTCCGCCAACAAGAGCTTTCTGTTTCAGGCGACGCCCTCCGTTCTCACCAAAGATCGTCTGCTGGCGTTTCTGAAGGAGAAGGTGCTCACGCTCGGCACCGCGGCGTGCCCGCCCTATCACCTCGCCATCGTCATCGGCGGTACCTCGGCCGAGCTTTGCATGAAGACGGTGAAGCTCGCTTCCGCGCGCTATCTCGATGCGCTGCCGACCCACGGCTCGGCCGACGGCAACGCGTTCCGTGATGTCGAAATGGAGCAGGAAATCCTGAAGATGACGCAGTCGCTCGGCGTCGGTGCGCAGTTCGGCGGCAAATATTTCTGTCACGACGTACGCGTGATCCGGATGCCGCGCCACGGCGCCTCGCTCCCGATCGGGCTCGGCGTCTCCTGTTCGGCCGACCGCCAGGTGCTCGGCAAGATCACCAAGGATGGCGTCTACCTCGAGGAGCTCGAGCACAACCCAGCGCAGTATCTGCCCGCGGTCGAGCAGTCGCTCGGCGGCGAGGTCGTCAAGATCGACCTCAACCAGCCGATGAAGGAGATTTTGGCGACGCTGTCGAAATATCCGATCAAGACGCGGGTCTCGATGACCGGCACCATGATCGTCGCGCGCGATTCCGCGCACGCCAAATTGCGCGAGCGGCTGGAGAAGGGTGAGTCGCTGCCGGACTATTTCAAGGACCATCCGGTGTATTACGCCGGCCCAGCCAAGACGCCCGATGGTTACGCGTCCGGCGCGTTCGGCCCGACCACGGCGGGGCGGATGGATTCTTTCGTCGACCAGTTCCAGGCGGCGGGCGGTTCGATGGTGATGGTCGCCAAGGGCAACCGCGCGGTCGCGGTGCGCGAGGCCTGCAAGAAGCACGGCGGCTTCTATCTCGGTTCGATCGGCGGAGCTGCGGCAAATCTCGCCGAGCACTGCATCAAGAAGGTCGAGGTGGTGGAATATCCCGAACTCGGCATGGAAGCGATCTGGCGCATCGAAGTGGTGGATTTCCCGGCCTTCATCATCATCGACGATAAGGGCAACGACTTCTTTAGGGAATTGAACCTGGGGTGAGGGCAGTGCGATTGACGGCGCCAGATCGACATCGTCCGTGGCCTCCGTGATCAAGCGACCGGCCGGACGAGAGAACTGTTTGGTCAGGTGCTCGACGGAACGTTACCCAAGGGTGACATCGGCACGGTTTGCAAGAAGATCAGTGATGAGTCTTTGACGCGCGGCACCGATAGGCAGTACGAACCCGATAAGTACGGGGTAGAGCTTGAGCAATTGCTGGATGCCGTAAACAGAGGGCGCCTCTTCTAGCGGAAGCGATAACAGCATGGTCGAATGGTTCGACGACCTGAAGGTCGGCATGCGCTTCAAGAGCGAGGCGGTGACGGTGTCGAAGGACGACATTATCCGCTTTGCCAAAGAGTATGATCCGCAGCCTTTTCACCTCGACGAGGAGGCCGCCAAGAACACGATCCTCGGGGGACTCGCCGCTTCCGGTTGGCACACGGCGGCCATTGCAATGCGGCTTGCCGCGAGTGCTCGCCCATTCGGGCCGCATCCGCTGTTCGGCGCTGGTGTTGACGACCTACGCTGGCTGAAGCCGGTGCGGCCCGGCGACACCATTCATCTCGAAGGGGAGGTGGTGGAGCTGGTGCCTTCGCGATCGAAGCCGCACGGCGTCGCCCGCATCAAATGGACCGCCTATAACCAGCATGGCGAGGCGGTCTACAGCTTCAATCCGATCGCGATCGTGCCGAGTCGCCCGAAGTGAGCGCGAGGACGTGTTGTAGGGCGATTGGCCTCGATGGATTCAGCAAAGGCTGGGTCGGTGTGCATCTCGACGGCGACCGGCAGGAAATCTTGTTCCATCGAGATGTCACCGAAGCGCTGTCGCACCCGTTCGACAGGGCAGGGATCGACATTCCGATCGGAATGACCGACGACGGCGGGCGCGGCTGCGATCTGCTGGCGCGAACGAAGCTGCGGCCGCATACCTCGCGTGTCTTTACGGGCGCACGCCGCTGGCTGTGGCAGGAATTCAGCGATCCCGATGCTGCCAACGGAGAAGCGCAGCGACGCGGGCAGAAACGAGTGTCGCGCCAGCTCTGGCACCTCGGTGCGAAGATCATGGAAGTCGACGCATTCGTGCGTGAGAATCCCTCTCGCGACATCCGCGAGGTTCATCCCGAACTGGTGTTTTTGCGGCTGAACGGCAGCGAGCCCCTGCCTTCGAAGAAATCCACCGAGGGAATCACGCTGCGCCGCGCGCTGCTCAAGCAATCAGGCATTCGGTGCATTGATCGCTGGTTGACCGACGCGCGGATCGGCAGTGGCGCAAAGCCTGACGATGTACTCGATGCCTGCGCGGTCGCGATTGCGGCCTGCGACCCTACGGGCAGCGTCCCGGAGGGGACGCCGCACCTTGATGCGCACCGCTTGCCGATGCAGATTTGGTTCTAGCCGGCGGATTACGCCCGCGACCCCGTGAACGGAAAGCTGCCCATCGGGCCGATGCCCATTTCGCCGGACATGGTGTCGCCGGAAACCTTGCCGGTGAAGGCAAGCGTGAGCGGCATCGGGTTGGTGATAGAGATCTTCCAGGCGACGTCATCGCCGTCGACGGTGCCGTCAAAAATTTCGCCGGAATTGCCGTCCGCGCCTTGCGTGCCGGTCAGCGCGCCGCCCGCGCTTTGCAGCGACAGCGTCGCCTTGCGCTCGCCCATCGGCGTGCTCATAGTGATATTCCAGTTTCCGTCCACGGCCATCTTTGTCTCCCCGACATTTCCACGGCAAGCCGGAATGGCCTGCGAGATCCGCTAAACTCGTGCGCGGTATAGCCTATCTCGCCACACAAGCCCAATCGTCTCAAGCGCCTTTTTGACGCGTATTTTCAGGCTTGTTGGGCGGCGGCGCGAAGCCGGCCGCCGACCAAAATACGAAACGCGACGTATTGAATTGCAAAAGCGGCAATCTTGGCGCCGACCAGCACGACGGTCACATAGAACGTCCACAGCTTCATGTCGCCGGTCATCGCGATACCGATCGTGCCGGCGGCGAGTATGAAGCACAGTGCGGCCCAAGCGTAACCCGCGAAAGTGACGTGTTCGGGAATGGTCTGGGTCACGATGGAGGGCATGTAGCGCAACATCCAGCCGCGCTTGAGCATGATGACGCCGATCGCGAAATGCCCGATTGCGGGTTTCGCCAGCACGAAGCGCGGGTCGTGGGTCAGAAGCGTCGCGCTGCCGAGCACGATGACGAGCCCAAGGCTGGCCCATGTCATGTAACCGAGTTCCTTGCCCTTGATGCGGGAGTAGATCACCTGCGCAATTGCGCCAGCGATCGCGACGGCAGTCGCCAGCAGCACGTTGTCAGTCGTCAGGTAGATCGCGATGAACAAGATGGTGGAGAAAAAATCGGCGCCTAGTCTCGCGAATACGTCCTTCATCGTCTTGCTCTCTGCTGATTGTGTTTCGGTTGGAAGTCTGATTCCGGTTCATCGCTGCGCGATGCCTCCGATGTGCAGTTGCACATCGGAGAATGACGTGCGGCCCTTACGCCGCCCCGACCCAGTTGCCGTGAAAGCCGTCGGGTACGCGGTGGCCGAGGTGCACCAGCGCGACGGGACCTCTTTCGACGTCCTGCGCGTTGAATACCGCAAGATCACTGCGGTTCTCCTGCGCGCGCCAGACCGCGGCAAGCAGCCAGCCATCGCCTTCGGCGGCGTCAGGTCCGCGCTCGACGAACACCGGCTCGGAAATGGTATCGCCGGCAGGCAGCAGATAATGGCCGAGACGTTTACCCTCGCCGTTGACATGGACGATGCCGGACAGTGCGCCGAACATCGGCAAGTCAGGATTGGCGCAGGCGTACCAGCCGTGGCTGTTTGCCTGTCCAGTGCGGCGATCGTCGATGCGCGGGAATTCGCCAGTGAGCTCGTCGAGATAGGTTTGCGTGAAGCGGTCGGTATTGCCCGCGAGATCGAACGTCCAGCGGCAGTACCGCGCGCGCGATTTCTGCGGGTCCGTCTTCGAGCCGTCGGGATGGGGAAACAGCGGCGCTTCCTCGAACTGCATCACATCGGCAATGATGCGGTTGTTCTCCTCCCACGCGTTCATGACGTGGAAGACGTAGCAGCTCTCGGCGCGGAACCAGACGATATCCTTTGGTGAGCTGTTGCGCTTCATGACGCCGACATAAGCGCCCTTGTCCGGCTCCCAGGCGTAAGGCGGCTTGCCCCGCATCGCGCGATCCATGCTGCCGGTGATCGGCAGGATCGGAAACAGCAGGTGATTTTCGGTGACGATGAAGTCGTGCACCATACTGGCATAGGGCGCCTCGAAGCGATCGAACCGCGTCACGATGCCTGAGGCATTGACCGATCCGAAGGAGAGGGCGGGGGTGAGGGGACCGGCGGCGTTGTAGCCGAAGAATGCCATCTCGCCGGTCACCGGATCGATCTTCGGATGCGCGGTGAAGGGACCCTTGATGGCGCCCTTGTAGTCGCAATAGCCAAGGCGGTTGAGCGTGCCGGGCTCGATCTCGGTCGGCAGATGACCTTCCTCGAGCGCCAGTAGTTTTCCGGCATGGAAGATGATGCTGGTGTTGGCGACGCCGCCATCGTCGGTGGTCCCGGCCGGTGCGCCCGGCAGCTTGCGGCCGAAGCCGCCGAACAGCGCGCGGCCAGCGTCGTGCTCGGCCAGCCATTTCGGGGTGCGGACCCAGCGATTGCGATAGCTGGCGCGGCCGTTCTCCAGATGGAAGGCGTGCAGCATGCCGTCGCCGACGAACCAGTGGGCGCCGGGTGCATCGAATTGCGGGTTGGGGCCGTTGCGATAAAGCGTGCCGTTAAGCTCGCGCGGTATCTCGCCGGTTACCTTGAGATGTGGCGCGTCGCATTCCATCGGGATCGGCGCCAGATTGGTCCGGGCCATCTCGGTCGTTGCCTGCTCGAGCATCGCGTTTCCTCCGGCTTTATCTTTACACCGTAAAGATATCAGTAGGGATACTGCGAGCAGCCGTCAAGCAAAATCTTTACAGTGTAAAAATTGCGGTTATAAGAAGTCGCATGGCAAGAACAGCGCGAGAAACAACGATCCGCCCCGCCGCGAAGCGCAGGGCGGCGAAACCCGTAGCGGAGAGGCTGGCGAGCCGGCGTCGTCGTCCGGCCGGCGAGACGCCTTATCATCACGGCGATCTGCACGACGCCTTGCTCGCCGCGGCGGAGCGGGTGCTGGAACGCAACGGGCTGTCGGGCCTGACGCTGCGGGCGGTTGCGCGCGAGGCCGGCGTATCACATGCGGCACCGACCCATCATTTCGACGATCTCACCGGGCTGCTGAGCGAGCTTGCCGCCATCGGATTCCGGCGTTTCAACGCGGCGATGACCGCGGCGGGCAACACCGAAACGCTCCCGCTCATGAAGTCGTTGGCGCGCGCCAAGGCTTATGTCGCCTATGCGCAGGCGCGCCCCGGCATGTACGGGCTGATGTTCCGGACCGAGCGGCTCGACATGACACGGCCCTCGCTGCACGAGGCGGCGACCGCCTCCTTCGAAGGACTGGCCACCGCGGTGAGCCTCAGCCGCAATGAAGAGCCCACCGGCGCAACGCTGGCGGCCTTGTCGCTCGACCAGGCCGCCGCGATTGCCCGCGCGTGGTCGCTGGTGCACGGCTTCACCACGCTGCTGCTTGATGGAAGGCTCAAGGACATCCTGCGCCGGCTGCCCGAGGGGACCGGCGTCGATCAGCTTCTGGATGCAATGTTGCGCTCGACAGTGCCACGACCGCCAGGGGCGTAACACGGTGGCCACTCTGCGGGAGTTCGCAGGCGGGATGGAGCTGCGCGGCGACGGTTGCGGCTGGCGTGCCGCTCAGCAGCCCCTGCAAATTTTGGTCTGCCGCGCGAGCCTTGCGTCGGCTTCCGCGTCTTCGTTGGGCTGCCGCGTCCAGTCTTCGTACGCCGCTTTGACGTCCGATCCGGCTGACCTGTCCCTAGAAGACGCTTCGTTCAGCGGGCCAAGAATGATCTCGCGGTTGCGCGCCGTCCTCCGCTTTGGCTTGGCCACCCCGGCTGGTTCGCCATCTGCGGTCGGCGGTTCACCCAACCCGTCCCAGGCGATCGGCGCGCCCGCGGTCTGCGTCGAGCAGCCAGTTCCGGAGGCGCAGCAGCCGGAGAGGGCGATGCCGACGATGAGGAGTGCCAGGAGTTTTATGTGCATGCTGCCCCGGGGTGATGCCGTGAAATAATAAGGTTTGACAAGGTTCAAGCACTCAAGCCTGAAGCTTTGACGTTAATGCGGCAAGAAAGCGCCGGGCTGCGTCTACCATCACCGCTTTGCCAATTCCACCGCGCGGCCGCGCTCGCCAATCACCTTCACTTCGTCCTTGCCGCACTTGAAATCACGCGCAAATTCGTCAGCGGCCTGGCGCGCGAACTCGTTAGCATTGCGGTTGGCCTGGCCGTCGATATAGGCGACGTGGCAGACCGGCCCGGGCGGCAGCCGCGTCACCGCGAGCATCGGTTTCGTGATCGGGCTTCCGCTCTTGTCCAGGTCGTTGTTATCGGCGATCAGCCAGCGCTGAATGATCGCGAACGGCCTGCCGCCGACCGCCCGCCATTCGACGGTGTGGCCGGTCGAATTGAACGGGCCGAACCAAGCCTCCGCGGCCGGCTCCGTGGCGGCGGCCTCGCGGTTTCGCCCCACCGAGACGGTTTCACGCAGATCGGCCTCGCTGATCAGTATCACCAGCCCCGATTTGCCGGGGCAGACCTGCGTCGTGCTGCCGTCGGATTCGGGCTTGCCGACCGTGTGGCAGTCCTTTGGAGCGGTCGATGTATAGCTGCTGCTGAAAGTTTGGGCGTTCGCCGGGGACATCAAGCCAAATGCAGCGGCGAACAGCGTCATGGCGGCCGACACGGTAAGCCGCCGATGGGAGACGCGTTTCATCTGAACCTTCTCGCGTGGAACCTTTGGGGTAGACGGTGCAATCTGGGGAAGGTTCAAGGCGAATGTGCGAAACACCTGACATTGCCGCGGAATCGTCCTAGAAGGGCGGCTTCAATTCCTCGTTTTTCGAGCGCGCAGTTATCCAATCGTCATGCCCTCCATTCCTTCGAACAAACCCTATCGCGTCGGCCGCTCCCGTACCGGACTTGGCCTTTTCGCCACCAAGCCGATCAAGAAGGGCACCAAGATTATCCGCTATTTCGGGCCGCTTCTTGATTCGAAGAAGAAAGAAGAAGACGCGATCGAGAACAAATATTTGTTCGAACTGAACGACCGCTGGACCATCGACGGCTCGGTGCGCAAGAATATCGCCCGCTACATCAACCATTCCTGCCGGCCGAACGCCGAATCCGATGTCAAACCCCGTAAGCGCAAGGTGTTCATCCGCGCCATCAAGGACATCGAGCCGGGCGAGGAGATCAACTACGATTACGGCACCGATTACTTCAAAGCCTATCTGAAGCCGATCGGCTGCAAATGCGCAGCCTGCGAGAAGAAACGCAAAAAGAAGCGTGCCGAAGCGCGGGAGGAGAGGGCGCGGCTGAAGGCGAAGGCCGAGCGGAAGGCGCTGAAGCAGGCGGAAAAACTGGCCAAGGCCGACGCCAAGCTGAAGGACAAATTGAAGGCAGAGGCTGAGCGGAAGTCGAAGAAAAAGCTCAAGCTGAACGGCCATTCGCCCAATGGCATGTTACTGAATGGGTCATCACTGAACGGCAACAGCCGTGTCAGAGCGTCCGGCAAGAAATTGGCTGCCAGGAAACAGCCGGTTTCCGCGCCGGCGCCGACCCTCCAAGCATAGGGCTGCTTTGCCTTGATTGAATCGGAGCAAGGCTCTCGCCCTTTGTTTCGACGCGCGTCTTCAGGAGAGCCGGGGCTCATTTAGCTAGCGCGAGAATGCCCCCGAAGCATCTGCCTTCACGAAGGCTAAGTTCGTCCAAGTGATGCCGGCGGCGCGATTTCTCCCCTGGTGGGATCCAGAAGCCACATTCAGGACACAGCGCAAGTCGTGCGACTGCGCGAGCGCGATTGTCTCCTCGGCGGGGATTTCAAACATCCGCCGTGCGGGCGGCATGGGCCCATGCCGGATCGTCATAGTGATCGTGCCGCCTGACCCAATCAGCGAGGCCAGATTCGGCATCGCATATTGACGCTGGGTTTGGTCGAGATGCATCCACACCGCAGTCAGCATCACGAGATCAAACGTCTCGCCGCGTGCCCGCAGGCGCACCAGATCGGGCAGGCTGTCGTCGAGCCATTCGATCAGAGGAGAGGGATGCAGCGCCATGGCGGGGATACGCAGGGCGTCGGTAGGCTCGACGGCGGTAACACGATGCCCGAAGCTTGCGAACCAGCCTGCGTCCCGTCCAGTTCCTGAACCGATATCGAGCACGCGGGCCGGGGCTTTGGGTATCAGATGCAGGACATGGCGGTGATTTTCAGCCGCCGGAATGCTTTCGTAGCGCTGGAGTAACCGTTCCGCTTCGCTGGCATATCCTTCCGTGCCGCTGACTTGTGCTGATGTCATCTGTTTCCTGCACGGATTTCTGAGCGTGCGGCGGCTTATCCGCCAGGCTTGCGCACCGATTTCGGCAACGACGAATCGCCGAAATCGACCGCCGATCGTTGAACGATAGTGCCTGTTTCGTCGACCACGACGCGAAACCGCCGATGCGCGGACAGGAAGGTCAGCCGATGCCGGCCAATGTCGGCATCGACGCCGCGCTCGGCAAAGCTCGTGATCCTGCCCGCCCGCATCTCCTCCTGAAGAAGCGGCAGTGCAAGGCCGAGGCCTTCAGCGACGATCGCGGCATCGATCTGCACGATTCCATTCTCGAATTCGATCGGTTTCATGTTTAAATCCTGAGCTTCGATGCGGGCCTCACGCGGTCACCGGACTGCGTCGGACCGGCGCGGGGTAGGCGCATTCCGCCAGCGTCGTGGCGTCGAGCTCGCGCATGAAGGCCTCGCGCGCGGCAGCGAGCCTCGCCTTAAGCCGGCAGCGCGGTTTCAGCACGCAATTGCCATTCGACCAGCGGCGGCCCTTCCAGCGCGCGCACCACCTCGCCGATGGTGATCGACTGGGCCGGGCGGGCCAGCATGAAGCCGCCGCCGGCGCCGCGTTGGGTCGAAATGAAGCCGCTATCGGCGAGGTCGCGCACCACCTTGGCCAGATGGTTGCGGGAAATGCCGAACTCGGCCGCGATTTCATTGGTGGCGAAGGAGCGGCCGGGCTCGCCCGCCAGCCGCATCAGGGCGCGCAACGCAAAATCCGTGAACGACGTCAGGCGCATGGGGCCCCTCTCAAAAGATCTGCTTGCAAATCATCTATAGCCGTTCAAATAGGTATTTGTAATACCTATTTAAGGGCAGGCGGAATGGAAGCGATCGTGGCAGGGCCGGAGCGGCGCGAACGGCTCGTGGCCGAAATCATGGAGCGGACGGGCATCGACGAAGCGATGATCGAGCGCCTGGTGCGCGGCTTCTACGCCAAGGTCCGCGAGGACGCGGTGCTGGGGCCGATCTTCGACGCGCGCATCAAGGATTGGGAGCCGCATCTGAACCAGATGTGCGCATTCTGGTCATCCGTCGCGCTGATGACCGGCCGCTATCACGGCACGCCGATGGCCAAGCATTTGCCATTGTCGGTCGATGCCGCGCATTTCGACCGTTGGCTCGCGCTGTTCGAGGCCACCGCGCGAGAGATCTGCCCACCGGAGGCGGAAGCGCATTTCGTGGAACGGGCGCGGCGGATTGCGGCGAGCCTCGAGCTTGGCATCGCCGGCGTGAACGGCGTCATGCTCGCAAACGGTGAAAGATTTCGACGCAATCAGGCAGGAGCAGTGTGATGGCCTATCGAGCACATATCGTGACGAACAAGGAGCGGGCCGATCCGTATTCGGGCAGCAGCCTGGTGCCGATGCTGGTCATCGGGCTGGTGCTGACTTTTGCCGGAATGATTGCGGCGGTGGTATTGAGCTGACATTTGCTTGCGTCATTCCGGGATGGTGCGTTAGCACCAGACCCGGAATCTCGAGATTCCGGGTTCGATGCTTTCGCATCGCCCCGGAATGACTCTGAGTTATGACGACTTACGCCGCCACCGTCTCACCGCTCTTCCGCAGGCCGATATACTGCAGCTCGGCAAACACGCCGGTTGCAATCGCCTGTGCCACGATGAAAACCTGACCGAGCAGGTTCGGCGACACCGCGCCGGAGAACAGCAGCGCGATGCTGCCAAGCGTCCACGCGGCGTTACCGATGATCACGAACAACACCAGCGCCTTCATCACCGTCGACCTCGTCGCCAGCCAGCCGACCAGCGCGGTATAGGCGATTAGGAACAGGCCAGTTTCGCGCAGCAGGACTTCCGGCAAATTGAGGAACGGCGCGAGCGTGCCGGCGCCGAGCGATAGCGCCACGGCGGCGACGCCGCTGAAGATCGCGTCGGCGAGCAGGGCGCGGCTCAGGAAGGTGGACGGATGGATCATGACGTTCTCCTTTTGCTTTGGAATGGACTCTGGGGGCAGGGATCAGCGTTGCAGCAGCGACCGGAGCTGACGCATCAGCCGCACCGGGCAGAGCGCCTTGCCGACTCTGTTCTCGATCGTTTGCACCTGCACGAACACAAACACACCGGTGTCATGCACCAGGGGCTCGGGCATGTTCAGGGAGCGTGCCACGAGCCAGGTGATCAGATTGAGCACCCGGGGGATCATGGCGGCGACGAAGCGGAACACAGAAAGCATCAGCATGGGTCATCTCCTGTGCCGCCAAGATGACCTGACCTGCGACCCGTTTCGATTACCTTGGACGTAAGAAGGCAGGCTGTTCGAAGACGTTCTAAGATGTTCGATGGTGTTCGCACACGCTCAGAAACGCTTGAAAAATAGGGGTTTCCGCGTACATTCATGTTCGTCACTGTTTGTTCTCGTTCGCGTCCAGCCGCCGACTTTGTTGGTATTTTTGTTGGTATCGGAAGAACAAACGTCGCGGCACAATTCCGATCTTCCGAGACGCGAGAAGTCAAAGCAGATGGCACGCAGTCAGGTTGGCGAGCACGCAAACCCCCAGCAGATCAGGACCGACGTCGACTGTCGCGCCGCCAAACCGAAATTCGAGAACGGCGCTTGGACCGCCACGAAAATTTCTGACGTGACAGGCGGCGGTCTCTATCTCTTCATCAAGCCGGACCTGAACAGGCCGGGCAAAGCCGCCTCCAAGCTTTGGCAGATGGCCTATCGCTTTCATGGCCGACAGAAGACCTACTCCATCGGGCCTTACGGCGATGGCAACGACGGCACCTTTTCACTCGCCACTGCACGTCAGAAGCGCGACGTCGCAAAGGCGCTGCTCGCCCAAAGCCCACCAGTCGATCCCTCCGTCGAAAAACAATTCGAAAGACATCGTCAGGCGGCCGAACGCCCTCTGGGCGTGTGGATCGATGAATGGCTTGCAGAGAAGAAGATCGAGAAGATCAAGCGCGGCAGACTTGTCACAGTTCGCAGTCCTGAAACCATCGCGCTGCTCGAAAGATGGGCTGGTTATCTGAAGGGTCGTTTCGGCAAGCTCTGTCGGAAAGACATCAAACGCCCCGACGTTCTCGCTTTCTTTCGGGCGATGCAGGCTGAAGGCAGACTAGAGACCCGTGACCGAGTTCACAGTATCGGTTCGCAAGTTTGCGACTACGCTGACCTCGAAGGGGATGGCTACAATCCGTTCCGTGCCTGCAAGAAGCAGCTTATTGCCAACGTCTCGACGCCGCGGCCCGGCGTCACTGATCCGCAGGATGTGATTCGCCTGTTCAGGCTGATCATGCCGACATGGGCGAAGGCCAGATTTGGTGATGTCGTCGGTGATGCCCTTCGGCTCGATGCACTTACTATCCCGCGCCCCGGCATGATCAACAACATGGAATGGTCAGAAGTCGACTGGGATGCCGAACGGTGGACTATTCCTGCTGCTAAGATGAAGACCGGCTGGGATCATGTCGTGCCCCTGTCGCGACAAGCCGTCGCTATCCTGCGACGCGTGCGGAAAATCAACGGCAATCGGCGCTACGTGTTCGCTTGTGCCGAAGATGCGCCCTTGTCCGGTAGATCGCTTTGTTCTCGGCTGCGTGCACTCGGCATCGACACCAAGACCGAACATTGCGCCCATGGCTTCCGCACTACATTCTCGACTCTTTGTCACCATGAGGAGATCAAGGAAGCCAAGGCGTGGGATGGCGACGTCATCGAGTTGCAACTTGCGCATCTCGAAAGTGACTCGGTGAAGGCGATCTACAAACGGCACGGACCGCTGGCTCTGATCGGCTCGCGGACCAAGCTGATGCAGCATTGGGCTGACCGGATCGATCGCTTTGCCCTCCCAAAAAAGATTGTGCCGATCAAGGAAATCCTTGAAAGCTGTGCGAACTAAGAGCGCCTTCACGTTCTCGGCTCAATGCGAGGGAGGGTCATATGATAGGCCTCGATGGAATCGGCATCGACCATGGTCTGGCCCTCCATTTTGTAGGCGATGATCTTTCCCTTCTTGATCAGCTTGTAGGCCTTGGTCCGGCCGAAACCACCCCGCTCCAACGCCTTTTTCAAGGGAATCAGGTTCCGTTTTTGGCGGGGCTCATCCGTCATCGCCATCGATCGCTCCCTGCTCGGTTGTTCATTCTTCTCCGCCGCCCAATCGAATCAACATCGGCGGTCTCGTGCGGCTAACGGCCGCGCTTTCGGAACAGCGCGCGCCTGACATGCCTTTGTGAGTTTGGTTCTCGACGCCAGATTGGTGACCGCAAGATTGGTGACCGCAACATAAAAACGAGTGGCAGGGAAGAAAGCTCCGCGTCGATTCATTCAATCACGGCATTCGCTCCTCTCTCCAGTGAAAGCTAAGAAAGCTTCGAGTATTATGGGACAGCTGAAAGAGCCGAGGATCATTGAGAGCCGGTGAGATCGGAGAAGAACACAGCGATCATTTTCCGGTGACTGGATTTTCGCGTCATTTTTGGGTTTGACCAATTTTGCTGAACGCGCATCAAGCCGTCGCCTTTGTTGCTTTAGCTCGCACAATTTTGGCCATGATGAACTGGACAGGCCGACGGCTGGCCTAGCTGGCTGCTCTTGGATCACGTGAAGTGACGATGTGGTGCGGAGAGATGGCCAAAAAGTGCGCGTGATGATTCACGGGCAGAGAATTTGCCCACGGTCGTGTTTGGGAGAGCCAATGCTCCAAGCTGCCAGAGGTGCCGTAATCTGTCCTGTTGAATGCTATTTGGATTCGTCGCTATGTAAGGCTAATCGTAAGGGGTCAGATGGCCCGCCGGGCGCAGCACTAAGGGTGATGGCGCGATCAGGCCAGACGGGAAGAAAGTGCAGGTACAAACAAACTATGCCGCGTCGCAAATTGGCTTATTTAGATCGACTTGAACGGTGACTGGACCGAAATCTACTATAGCCATTTTGAGCTTGTGAAAGCGACGGCGCGATATACGGCGCGCGATAGTAAGCACATGGTGCCGGTAAGCGCGCTGCTCAAAATCGCGACTCTGGATACATGCCGCCGGAAATCTTGCCATTTGTTGAGGCAGGTCGAGGTCGCTCATTTTGCGGATATGAATAACTTTCGACCCGCCGTTCGATGCTCGAAGACACTACACAGCAAAAAGGGTCGGCTAATCTGCGGCCCGACTTTCGAATTTAGAACTGCTGGCTTTTTTTGCACGTGACCGCGCGTTGTCTGCTTTCGCATGCCGTCGTCATTGTTCGCAAGGCGCAGAATCTTGACCAAGGGGTCTGCCTCCTCCGCAAGCGCCCGAACGACGCGCGCTCTATCCACATAAAATCGCTCGCCCATGCTGGTCTACCTTGATATGAGAGGCACATGCCCGTTTTTGCGCCCGACAACAGTAATCCAAATCTCAGGCGACGAAGTCGCATTCACATTCTCGCCTTGTTCATTGTCGCCAATGCAGACTGTCATGATAGAAGCCCGGCTCTGTCCCAATCCGATTCGGAGAAAGAATGGCAAAAGCAAAGAAAGTAGTTCGCCGCGCGTGGACGAAAGACGATCTTCGAAAAATGAAGACCATGGCAAAAGCAAAGTTAGGCGTCGCCAGGATCGCAAAGGCGCTAAAGCGGACTCCCGCTGCCACCACTGCGATGGCAGCAAAGCTAGGCGTTTCATTATCAACGCGCGCTTAACCTGTAGGCGACCGGCCGGAGTGCGGCCTGTCGCCCATTTCCCGCATCGATGAATCCGGCGATTGGTGGTGGTCACGTCGGGGCCAATCAAATGTGAGTCGGCTAAGCTGTTGATTTTTGGTCTAGCTAGCTCCAAAAAACGTGAGTCTGAGAACCAAAGCATTATGAGTCGATTCAAGTCTTGAAACCAAAGATTGCGAATCGCTCTTTGAATGGGCTTGGCCTTGGGTTCGGAATGCCGTGGGCCCAATCCGGATCTTCTTGAAGTCGTTCATCTGGTCGCCGGCGGTCATCATCGCGCGATGCGCGTGGCCGTTGAGGCCGATGTCCGTCCAGAGGGTCGCACCCGCGAACATGACATCGCCGACGCGGACGGTCTCGTTCTCCGCAACGTGCACGTGCATTCCGGCAGCCGCAGCCCTGGCCTTCTCAAGCGTCCTTCCCAGGTCGTGCCGTAACCTTCGTGATTGCCCGTGACGTAGATGCGGGGCCGGTCTGTCATGCGGGAGCAACCAGCGGACGCCGCGCTCAGCCCTGGGGACCAGGTCGCCGGCGACGATCAGCACGTCGTAATCCGGACGCGCCGCGCGGGACGCAGGTCCCAGCCCCGCGTGAGCTCGAGATGGACGTCGGACATGACCCACAAGCGCATGGTCAGTCCTCCTCGCCTTCGCGGTCGAGGGGCTTGGCCCGGCTCAGGCTTTCGATGATCTCATACACGAGCTGGTCGGGAGCGCGAATTGCACCTCGCGCAAGCCGCAGCGCGGGCACTCGTGCCGCTTCGGGTCGTAGACGAAATCGCCTTCCTGGCCGCAAGCGCGACAGCGGAATCTGGCCATCCCATTCCTCCTCGATTCCGGGGTAGGCGGGATCGACGTCCACGAACGCATCGTTCTCCCGGTCGTAGCGTCGGCAGGTGATCCGGCGCTGATCGCCGATGCCGTACCGGACGATGCCGATGTTCTCGAAGCCGGGACGGACCTCGGCAGGGGGCCGGCCCTCGGCGTACCGGTAGCAGCGAGTCGTCAGCCAGCTGCCGCTGCGGAGGACGCCGACCTCGCCGCACACTTCACAGTTGCAGGCGCTGCGGGCCTCGGCCAGATCGATCGCCGCCTCGACCTGGCCGTTCGCGTCAAGAGACAATCGGTCCGTCCAATACAGGGGCCGAGCCATATTTCTCTCTGATTTGCGTCAACTGGAAGGTGCCGCCGTCGGCTTGGACGGCCGTCCGGATCTGGACGCAGCACGGGTCGATGAGATGCTGCCATCCGGGCCCGCGCGCCCGCTATGGTTAACGAAAGGTTTCTCGCAGCGGAGGGGTCAATGGTCGGAAGGAAGAGGGCGCCGCAAAAGGGCAAACGACCCCCAAAGGGGCCCGGGTTACGTTCATTGCGATGATGGACAAGGACGTCATCGCGGACATCAAGCAGGTGCCATCGACGAGCATCGGGCAGCCTGGGATATCATGGATGCCGCGACGGAGTTTCTGAAGCGGAGGAAAGCAAGGAGAATGCCCTGAAACTCTACTGTTTTTCCTTGCAGTTGAAGGAGCGTAACGGTTCAATCCATCGGCTGAAGGACCGATGATGAAGCTGTTTGGTTATCTTCCGGAGACCCTCTTCAAGCCTCTATCGGGGCCGAAGAAGCACGTCTACGCGCGCCTGCTAATGCGTCTCTGCGAGAGGGTTTATTCGGCACGGATCCTCGAGACGCCGCTCAGGGAAGAGGTCGTGAAGCAGATCGAAATCGGCCTCTCGGAGTTCGGCATCGGATCGATGGGCGAGCTTTCCGAGGGCGACCCTGAGGAAGATCAGACCACGAGCCAAGCTCATTACCTTGCCTACTATCGACTGCGCGACACCGGTTGGCTCACGGAAGAGACCGAGAAGTGGCGCACCTACGTCGACATGAATCCGGACGCCTTCATGGTCCTAGGCGCGATCACCGACTTCGGCAACAGCCGGGTCCGCGTCGCCGGAGCCGTTGTCGACGTCAAGAACAACCTTGAGGCCGCGAACCGCGAGCCGGAGACCATGGCCCAAGGTCTGGCCAACGCGCACGACACGGCCCTGCGGTTCGCCCGCAGCATGCGCCGGATCCTCGCCGGCATGCGCGAGATCGAGGACCACATTCTGGGCAATCCAAACGCGGCGGCCATCCTCCGCACTTTCTTCCAGGACTTTGTCGACGGGCTGCTGATCGCCGACTACAAGCAACTCAAGACGTCCAACAACCCCTACCGTCATCGCCGCACGATCGCATCGCTCGCGGGCGACATGCTTGCGGACGCCCAGTGCCTCGGCAAGATCGCGCGTGCCTACATCGAGCAGGGTGTGATGGCTGCGGGCGCCACGATCGCCACAGCCGAGGAACGAGTCATCGCGGAGCTCGAGAAGATCAAGAGCGTGTTCGAGGACGTCGGACCGTTCATGGACAAGATCGAGGACTTCCGGGACCGCCTCGAGCGCCGCATCCGCACCACCGTCCACTACATGGACGTCATGGGGGAGGGGTCCGCCGAGCGGATCGTCCGGCTGATCGAGCAGATCTCGAAAGTCGACAGCAACGAGGTCGAGATCCGTATGAGGTCGCCGGATGTCGCACTGCCGATCACATCACTCGCGCTGTACACCCCGCCGCCGCCGAAGGCTCCGCCCGAGCGGACGCGTTTCAAAGTGCCGAAGCAGGATCCCTATCTGCGCGCCTATGTCCAGGCCACGACCGAGTTCGACCGGATGGTGCGCGTGTCCGATCAAAAGCTGCTCGAGTTCGCTCGCCGGCAGATGCAAGGTCGAGATGCAATGTCCTCTTCCGAGATCGAGATCCAGAGCGTTCCGGATCTCTTCGCTTACCGAGCCCTTCCGAATCTGGCGGCGGTGGGCCGCTCTGTGCGTTTGGGTGAATTCACGATCGCGCTCGAGGAGGAGCGCACCTCTAACGACTGGATTGACGTGACCGCATTCCGTATCGAGAGAACGAGGACCTCGGCCGATGCTGCGTGATGTTTCCAAACTGATCGACGACGAGGATTCCGAGGGCGGCGACGGCGACCGGTTGCAGAAGGATCTGCGCCAGGCCGCGCAGTCGCTCTGGCGCGCCCAGTTCATCTATGAAAACGACTGGGGCATGAAGACCTCTTACGAGGTGCTCCGTCGCTACATTGGCTACTTCGAGAACCTGTTTGACGCCCTGGGTTACCGCGTCGTGGGCAGGCCGAACGACGGATACGTCGGCCTCGTGGCGAACGAACTGCCTCCCCGTCAGAGCATGAAACTGGACGAGAGTCTGCTCGTGCTGGTGCTGCGGCTCCATTACGAGGAGGCGTTCACGCGGTTCGAGGCTAAGGAATTCGGCGAGGTGGAGGTCGAGAGCGAGCAGATCCTGCAGATCTACGAAGACCGGACCCATCGGGAGCGACCGAACTTCGGGCGCGTGAAGGAAATCCTGGCCGGCTTCAGGCAGCGCGGGCTCGTCCGGATTGAGGATCGTGACGATAGGAACTTCACCCTGTTCCTGCGGCCTGCCCTGCCGATCGTGGTCTCAAAGGACACCCTCGGCTCTCTGGAGGAGTTTGTCTCGCGCTCCACCGCGGCGACGGCAAAGACCGACGCCGCGAGCGAGGTGCAGGCGTGATCGAACTGCGTCGCATCATCCTGATCGACTGGTACCTGTTCCGGGCACAGCAGGTCGACATGCGCGGCATGACCGCGATCATCGGCCCGAACGGGGCGGGGAAATCGGCGATCATCGACGCCGTGCAGACCGTGCTCTCCGGCGCGAGTATGGCTAGCATCCGGTTCAATCCGAGCGCCCAGAGCAACGTCAGGAGCAAGCGGACGCTGCGAGACTATTGCCTTGGCGTGGTCTCGCTCGACGAGAAGGGCGAGCGGTCGGAGCCGACTCGCCAGCATGCCTACACCTACATCATCCTGGGCTTCGAGAATCTGGAAGACGGCTCGGCGGTAAGCCTGGGTGTGGCTTTTTCGGCATCGGCATCGAGGAGCGACGAGTTCTGCGAGGCGCGATTCATTGCCAAGGGTGCGATGATGAAGGAAGACATCCTCACTGCGGTTGGCGACGATGAGGTCGAGACGCTGCAGTGGCATGCGGTGCGCACCGCGTTGCGCGCCCGGAATATCGAAGTGGACGACGCGTTCTCCAGCGCCACGGACTTCGTGGCGGAATCGCTCCGGGTCTTATCGCCGACAGGCTTCCCGCTCGATCCGAGGCGCTTCCAGAAGGCGTTCCGGAACGCGCTGCTGTTGAAGCCGGTGGACAATCCCACGGACTTTGTCCGGAACTACGTTCTCGACGTTCAGCCCCTCCAGGTCGATAGGCTTCGGCGCGGGATCGAACATTGGCGTTCGCTGACCCGCCGTATCGAGGAGTTGAGGGCGCAGAGCGCGAGCCTCGCCGGAATCCTCCGCATCGTCGGCCGCGCCGTCGAAAACGAACGGGTTATCGCGGTCACCAATTGGCAGATTGCCTGCCTTGAGTGGGAGAAGTTCCGGCGGGATGCGCGACGTCAGGAAGAGAACACTGCGCAGCTCAAGAGCGCCGCTGCAAAAGCGGAAGTGGAAGCCGTCGCTGCCTCGACCCGGCACTCGACGCTCGAAACGGAGCTCAAGGCCGTCGAGTTGTCGATCAACACTAGTGACGGCGAACAACTTGCCCAAATGTATGAATCGGACAAGAATTTCACCCTGGGTCAGCGGGCCAATGCAATGGCGCCGGTCAACGAGATCGATGGGCTCATCGCTTCGATCAAAAAGGCCGTCGAGCGCAATCTGCTGGTCCGCCGGGACGATCTACTGCATGCACTGCTGAGTGCAGTCGTGGTCGCTCGTGGAAGGGCGCCACTTTCCGAATGGGACAAGACGCTCCCGGAAGACTGGAAGGATAGCGCCTCGCATCTGGATGCGGCGCTCGCCGCAGTCGATCAGGAAAGGCTCGCGACGGTCCGCAAGACGTTCTCAGATGTCCATCTCAACGCCCGCATCGCGACCAAGGATCTTCAGGATCGCATTGATCAAATCGACAGCAATCTCAAGCGAATGGACCAGGGACTGAGCCCCATCGAGCGCGGCACCCGGGAGCTGATCGACCAGCTTCGTTCGCATGGCATCGAAGCTGAACCCTTGTGCGATCTGGTGGAAATCCGCGACGATAAGTGGCGGATGGCGGCTGAAGCCGTCTTGGGGCGGTCCCGGGAGGCGCTGATCGTCGACCCTAGTCGGGCGGTGCGCGCCCTCGAAATCTATCGGGAAGGCGGGGAGTATTCGTTTCAGCACGCTGAGGTCATCAACACGACGAAGACCGACAGTACCAGGCCGCCCGAAAAGGGCTCGCTGGCACAGATCATCGGCACGGATAACCGGCACGCGCGGGCCTTCCTCAACTATCGCCTCGGCCGACTGATGATGGTGGAGACCATGGACAGGATGGTTGCCGCTCAGAACGCCATTACGCCCGATCGCATGATGCAGGGCGGCAGGACGGTCCGGCGGCTTCCTAAGCCGGAGTACCTGAAACTCGGTCGCGCCACCCAGGCCCAAATGCGCCAGCAACTTCAGACCGAGCGGGAAGAGCTTGAGCTCAAGCTCGCCGAACAGGCTCGCGAGGTGGGGCGCTTGGAAGAAGAGGACCGTCTCTTCGAGGGCATGTTCGCGCAATTCCAGAAAGTACAGGGCGCGGGGCTGAGCTGCTTGTTGTGCGGCGCTACGTTGGTCGAATTCGATCGCAAGATCTCGGATGCTGAGAAGAATATCCAGGATGCCAGGCGTAATCGCGATCCCAAGCTCATATCAGAGCGAGATCGTCTGCGGTCTGAAGCGGCGATGGTCGCCCGGCTGAAAAACACGACTCAAGTGACCTTCAACGGGGCACAAACGGCGCGGGATCGCGCCGAGGGCGCATACGAAATCTATGTGAAGCAGAACCGCGACCACTTGTCGTCGGTCCGGCGCGGTCGCGCGCGCCAGATGCGGGGTAGCTTTCCGCAGTCGACGGCCATGCGCGAGTACCGGGGGCAGGTCCCTGCGATCGCCACTGAATCTATACAAAACCTCATCGCTGGCTTCGTGGCCGATCGGGATCGCCGCTCGACGGATCGCCGCTCGAGTCTCATGCGCGAAATGACCGGCGCAATGAACAAGCATGGTCAGGAATTCCATGTCGTGCCGCCATTCACGGCTGAAGAAGCGACGCCGGCGGCCGTTGAGAAGTGGGCCGCGGCGGAAAAGCAGCGCCTCGACACACATGAACTGGTCCAATACGAGGAGCAGTGCCGGAACGCCGCGACCGAGATGACCTCGGCATTCCGCGATGATCTCCTGCATCGCCTCGACGACGCCTTCACCGGCATTAAGGCCACCCTGAACGAGCTCAATCGTCACCTCAAGGATCGTCAGTTCCACGGGCGCGACTACTACTCGTTCAAGGCGCTGGATGCCCCGACCCATGTCGACATGATCGAGCTCGTCGCGGAATCCAGGAAGCCAGAGTTCAATCTGTCTCTCTTCGGGGATCGCAGCGGCGACGCGAACTCTCCCATGATCCGGGCGGTTCGCCAGATCGAGGAGATCCTGTCGAATGTGGAGGCGCGGACCGAGGATATCGAGGACCCGCGCAAGTATTTCAATTTCGAACTCTACATCCAGGATGCTGAAGGCAAGATCCGATCGTCGCTGACGAGCCGTGCGGGCACGGGATCCGGTGGTGAAGGCCAGTTGCCCTTCTACATCGCCATCGGTGCCTCGTTGGCCGCCACGTACCAGAACCGGCGCACCGGCGAGAGCGGACTGTCGCTCGCCATCTTCGACGAGGCCTTCAATCGACTGGACACGAGGGCGATCGGTCAGTGCTCGGAATTCATGCGGGATCTCGGGCTCCAGGTCATGCTGGCCACCCCTGACGAAAAGCGGCACGTGTTCATGGAGGTGGTCGACACCGTGGTGAACGTGAATCGGTTAGGCAACCAGGTGATGATCGACACAGAATTCCTGACGGACAAGGCTCGCGACGCAATCGTTGCTGCCGATCCATATCGCAAGGGCTTTGATGTCTTCAAATCCGAGCTGATCGCTGCGGAGAGGGCTGCCTCCATCCCGCAGGACCAGGCGGCGGAATGACCCACGTTCGTACACCGGATGCCGGCGTCGAATTTCTCGAACGTCTGTTGGAGCGGAGCGAGCGCAATCCCGATCGCTCCCGACCGGCTTCCGCGGCTCCGGATTATGACAGCCTGTTGACCGCGCAGCAGATGACTCGCTTCCACGATCAGATGGCGGCGGCGGAGAGGTTCGGCGCCGTCGAACTGCTGCGGGGCAAGAGAGACCGGAGCCATCTGATCGAGCGGGTTCGCGTGCGCGATCCTGAACTGCTGGCCAGAACCCTGGGGCGTCCGCCGGCGCCAGCGACCGCGCAGCGCGTCAGGAACGAGCTGCTTCCGGTCGCTACGGCCGGTGAGCCGTGGGTGGTCGGCCTATTGGATGAAATGACGGCTAGGTGGACCCGCAACGAGCCCGCCTATCGCCTGACGGCCGGCCAGGCCGATGCTGCCAAGGAGTTCTTCACGCTGTTGGCGTCCATCTCGCGGCAGGAGGCCAAAGGACTGGACGCGCGAACCTTCTCCCAAAAGGCGACGAACGACACGAAGGCGTTCGATCGGCACGCTTCGCGGCTCGCCGCCGTTCTCGGCGTCCAGATCGGGCAGCCCGGTGCAGCGGCGGACGTAGTCTGGGCGCACATCGGCCTGGAGCGTTTCAGCCACCCTGTTCATCTGAAAGGGCCTATTGCCGTGGACGGGGCCAGTGGCCGCGTGGTCGACGGTCGCGCCGAGCCGTTCGCATCGATCCATCCGGAGATGCTCTCGCAGCTATCGGTCTTGGTGCGGCCGACGGCCGTCCTGACGATCGAGAACTACGCGAGTTTCAATCGGCAGGTTCGCGAGATCGAGGACGGCAGCCTGGTCGTCTACACCGGCGGTTTCCCGGCGGCGGGAGTCATCGAGCTCCTGTCGAAGGTTCTGGTCACCGTGCCGGCCGAGGTGCCGTTCCTTCACTGGGGCGATGTAGATGCCGGCGGTCTGCGGATTTTCAGGTATTTGGAGGAAAACTTGCCGCGTGGGCCGCGGCCGCACCTGATGACCAAGGAGCTGGCCGAGAAGGCCGGGCAGCCGGCCGATCCGGAGCCGAGCCTAGGGTCGATCGCAAGATCCGAAAGCGCTATCCGCAATTTGGCTGACTGGCTGGCGTTTGGATCCGATGTGCGCCACCTGGAGCAGGAGGCGCTGGAGCCGCGGTCCGTCGTGCCAGCTGCGGATCACGGCCTCGGCTGAGCGTCAGGAAAACAGGCGCAGGGGGGAGCAGGTGTGCAGATGGAAACGAAACGGTTTTGGGGCATGACGGCCGATCGTTCGCGCCTAATCTTCTTATGAAGTCAAAGTCATACATCGCATAGGCCTTCAAAACAGGTGGAAACGGCAGTGGAGTTTCTCGATTGCGCTTGCGACAATCGGCAACTCCATGGGACGGTCTCGTAATTACGGCCCCCATTTGATCGGTGCCTGCATTTATGACGAAACTGAGCGATGGGGCGACGTAGCAATAATTCGGCGGGGATGGGCCTATTGATCGTTTTGGGTCTCGTTTATTGGGCCCTGAGCGCGGCGTATCACTTCGTCCTGCAAAATGGCGCTGCCATCGCAGGGTTTGCAATTGTTGTGGGGGTGCTACTCCTGATCTGGGCGATAGGGTCGCGGGCGCTGTTTTCGGGCAAAGCTCCCCCGCCGTTCCCCGCGCAGACCGACCAGGGATCAGTTGCCGCGCCGGTAAACCGGCCGGCAGCAAAGCGGGCTCCAGCGCGGTGGGTTGATCCTTCGGAAACTGTGGTCGTGCAGGGCGCGCAGATCCCGGGCGGGTTGTTCTATCTGGGCGATTTCGTGCAGTTGGACGACCGGCGCTCGACGGATCAGTACGCAATCAATCCGAAGCTCTCCGCGAGCGCAACTCGGCCTGACGTCGAAGGAAGTTCGATGCCCTATTGGCCGTCCTATGCCGGCATCACTCCTGCCGCCCGCCGCGCCTTCCTGAACTGGATGGCCGAAGGGCGCAGCAGCCGAGCTTACGGCGTGGGGCACGTGTTCCTTTTTTTCTACGGTCTGGAGCACCGCGCCTTCATCGAGACGAATCTTGCGTCGTTGCCTGCGCTCATTCAGGAAGTGGAGCGGCTGCTGACTGTCTACGCGGACAACAACTCTTTCCGCGGCTACGCCACGCGCTTTTTGAGCTATGCCAGAATAGCCGCCGGGATTCCGATCTCGCCGCCAACTCCTTCCCCGGAGCGGACAGTCTCCTCGGAAGTGGATGTCGCGATCCGACTGCACCTCGGGCGGGCGCTTCAGCAGGATGGAGCGCTCGGCCCTCACGACGCCTTGCTGTGGGCGCTTGCAATTCCGGACGTCTATCTTCGGACGCCCGCAGTCCGGTGCTTCGAGGAATTCGAGCGGCTCTTCCACTATCGGTTCAACGAGCGCTATCCCAGCGGCCTTGCGCTTCGAGCAACGGGCAACATCCGCCTCAGCTATAAGGCCGCGAGCGGCGCGTTCGAGGTTCCCATAGCGGGTAGTCACGAGAGATATCCGGACATTTGCCAGACTTCGGGAAAGGTGCCGGCCGATCTGAAGAGGATCGTGCAGGAGTGCACGGACGAACTCGACAGCTTCAGTCGCTTCGTCGGACGGCGTCCCGACTCCCGCGAGTCTATGCAGGCCGCGCTTTTGTTGCCGGAACCGCTGCAACGAGACCCTGCGGATGGCCGCATTCACCTCTTTGGCCAGAAGATGCACCGCTCGATGGGCGAACACAAACGCGCCAGCACGAAGATGCGCAACATGCTGGAGGCGGCGGGCTTCGACATGCCGGCGAACGGGAAAGTCACGCCCACGCTTGCCGACCAGCTCGGCTCGGCTCTGGACCGCATCGACATCGCGATAGAGCCGGATCGCCGCTATGGGAGCGGCGTCCCTCAACTCGAGGATCAGGTCATCATCTTCAAAGCGGATGGCGGCGGAAAGGTCGATTCCGACCGATCCAGCTACAGAGCCGTGAAGGCTCAGGTTGAGGTGGCCGTGTTGGCCGCGGCCGCTGACGGCGATGCCTCCGCCGACGAGTTGAAACGCGTGGTCGCAGGAGTTCGAGACGCTTCGGATCTATCCCCGATCGAGCAGGCACGGCTGATCGCCTACGCCGCGACCGTGTTCAACAGTCCGCCCAAGCAGGACCGGGTAATGCGCAAGCTGGGCGAGCGCAGCCCAGAGGAGCGCACGATCATCGCCGATGCCGCACTAGCGATCATCGCTGGCAACGAGAACGTTGATGCGAGCGAAGTGCGCTTTCTGGAGCGGCTCCACAAGGCGCTCGGTCTTCCAAAGGAACGGGTGTATTCCGCCTTGCACCGCGCAAGTCCAACCCAGGCAGCCGACGAGCCCGTTGCCATCTCACAAGAAGTCCGTGCCGACGGGGTACCGATCCCCGTCTCGGAGAAGGCGCTCATTCCGGCCGAGACGGCCAAGGCGCAGGCGGAGTCGGCGCCGGCATCGACGATCCGCATAGATGCCGCCCGGCTTGCACGTACGCAACGCGAGACCCAAACGGTTTCGGCGCTCCTAGCGAATATTTTCGAAGAAGACGCGCCATCGCCGCCCGAACCATCCCCCGCTGTCTCCGGCACGACCGGTTCGCTCGATGGGCTCGACGCCGCCCATGCCGAATTGGTCGAGCTCCTCGAAATTAAGGGATCCCTGCCGAGGGCGGAGTTCGAGCAGCGCGCGAAAGACCTCAAGCTGCTGCCGGACGGGGCCATCGAACGGATCAACGATTGGGCCTTTGACCGGTTCGAGGAGGCGATCATCGAGGACGGCGAGGACGTCGTCATGGTAGAGCACCTGCGCGATAAGCTGGCTGAACTGAGAGAAGCGGCATGAATCCATCCACTGCACGCCCGATCAAAGCGAAGGACCGGGACACCATCATCCAGGCGCTCGCCGCCGGTGTGGTGCCACGCATAGGGTTGCCGCACATCCAAGTCGGTCGCGCGGCAGAGATCACCGCGCTGGTTCGAGACATCGAACGGATCTCCGATGGCGGCGCCGGCGTGCGCTTCATCATTGGCGAATATGGTGCCGGCAAGACGTTCTTTGCCAACCTGATCCGTCTCATCGCGTTGGAGCGGAAGTGCGTCACCGTCCACGCCGATCTTGCGCCGGATAGACGCATCCACGCCGGCGGCGGACAGGCACGGGCGCTGTACTCCGAGGCCATTCGCAATATGGCCACTCGCACGAAGCCGGACGGCGGTGCCCTGGGCGCGGTAATCGAGAGGTTGGTCACGGACGCCGTCAAGGAGGCTGCTGATCGGCAGCTTTCCGTTGAGACCGTGATCGATCAGAAGCTCGCTCCCATTCAGGATTTCGTTGGGGGATACGATTTCGCCGTCGTGCTGAAGGCCTATTGGCGCGGCAGTGAACATTCCGACGAGTCGTTGAAAACTTCGGCCTTGAGGTGGCTCCGCGGGGAGTTCTCGACCAAGACGGAAGCCCGCCAGGCGCTTGGGGTGCGGACCATCATCGACGACGACAACGTCTACGACTCGCTGAAATCCCTCGCTTGTCTGACGCGGTTGGCAGGATATGCCGGCCTGATCGTGATGTTCGACGAGATGGTCAACATCTACAAGCTGCAGAATTCCCAGGCCCGCAATCAGAACTTCGAGGAAATCCTTCGCATCGTAAACGACGCCCTGCAGGGCAATACCACCGGCATCGGCTTCATGATGTGCGGGACGCCGGAATTCCTCCTCGACACGCGGCGCGGCCTGTACAGCTACGAAGCGCTTCAATCGCGTTTGTCCGAAAACCGCTTCGCGGCGAACGGGCTGGTCGACTATAGCGGTCCGGTCATCCGACTGCAGAGCCTCACGCCGGAAGATCTCCTCGTGCTTCTGTCCAACATCAGGAACGTCTTTGCTGGCGGTGACCCCGCGAAGTTTCTGGTGCCGGACGAGGCCTTGACCGCTTTCATGGATCACTGCAATCGCCGCATCGGAGAGGCGTATTTCCGGACGCCACGCACCACCGTCCGCGCGTTCGTGCAGATGCTCGCCGTTCTTGAACAGAACCCGGGCGCACGCTGGCAGGACCTGATCGGCGGGATCCAGATTGCGCCCGATGCGCCCGATATCGCCGTCACGGAGGAAACGACGCAGTCCGCGGGAGGGGAGGGCGATGAGCTCACCAGTCTCCGTATCGGCAACTGAAGGGGCCTTCGATCGGCTTCATCCGAAGATCAGACGTTGGATACGCGACCAGGGCTGGGATGAACTTCGCGAAATCCAGGCACGCTCCATTGGCACCATTCTCGACGGGGCGGGGGACGTCGTAATCGCTGCTGCGACCGCCGCCGGAAAGACGGAGGCGGCGTTCCTGCCGATCCTGACTTTGATCGCGGAAAGGAAGGGCGGCGGATTCTCTGCAATCTACGTCAGCCCTCTGAAGGCGTTGATCAACGACCAATTCCGGCGACTGGATGAACTCTGCGAAGCGATGGAGATCCCTGTCGTCAAATGGCATGGGGACGCCTCTCAGGCGGAAAAGCGGAAGGCCATCGCGAAGCCTTCGGGTATCGCGCTGATTACGCCTGAATCGATCGAGGCGATGTTGACGCGGCGCCCGGGCGATGCGCATCGCCTTTTTGCGTCGCCAGACTTTATCGTCGTCGACGAACTCCACGCATTCCTGCAGGGTCCGCGCGGACTGCATGTGGCCAGCCTCCTGAAGCGCATCGACGCGATGGCTCAGAAGCCAGCCCGCAGAGTCGGATTGTCGGCTACCATCGGTGATCTGACCCAAGCTACGGCCTGGCTTCGTCCGTCGGCTCCGCAAAATGTCGACCTTCTTGTCGCGAAGGCGGATTCTCCAGAGTTGCGGCTCCAGATACGTGGCTACGTCGAGCCGCCGGATCTCGACGATCCCGATCATGCGGAAGGAGGCAGCCAAGACGCTCAACCGCCTAAGCGCATCGCGCTGGACGCGATCTGTGACCATCTATTCTCGACCTTGCGCGGCACGAACAATCTGGTCTTCGGCGGGTCTCGGCGAACCGTGGAGTCGGCCGCCGACCGTCTTAGGCGTCGATGCGAGAAAGCGGGCGTTTCGAATGAGTTCTATCCTCATCACGGCAGTCTTTCGAAGGCTCTCCGAGAGGATCTCGAGATTCGGCTGAAGGACGGCAGCCTGCCGACGACGGCGGTATGTACGTCGACCCTCGAGCTTGGCGTCGACATCGGCTCCGTCAAATCGGTCGCCCAGGTTGGCGCGCCTCGCTCTCTTTCGTCTCTGCGACAGCGTCTCGGCCGAACTGGTCGGCGGCGCGGGACCCCGTCGATCCTACGCGTGTACGTTCGCGAGCCCTACGTCGACGTCAAGTCGGGCATCCTCGACCAATTGCGTCCGAATACTATCCGGTCGGTGGCTGTGGTCCGCCTGCTGCTGGCTGGGTTCGTCGAGCCTGCTGCGCCCAGCCCGGAAACGACCTCCACGCTGATCCATCAAGTTCTGTCCGTCATCGCCGAACGGGGCGGCATCCGTCCGAAGCCGTTGTTCGATCTGCTGTGCGGGCCGGGACCGTTCAACTCGATCGATACGGCGGACTTCGCGCAGCTGCTGCGTCATCTGGGATCCGGTGAGGTCCGGATGATCGAACAGGCGCCAGACGGCGTCCTGATGCTCGGTTCGGAGGGCGAGAAGATCGTGCAGTCGCGCGATTTCTTCGCTGTGTTCGAGAGTTCGGAGGAATGGCGTCTCACCGCGGCCGGGCGCACGCTCGGCACTCTCCCGATCTCGTTCCCGGTTCACAAGGACAGCCTGGTGGTCTTCGCCGGGCAACGGTGGATCGTTCTCGACGTCGACGAGGCCGGAAAGGTCCTGTCGGTCGCTCCGCATCCGGGAGGCATGGTGCCGCGGTTCGAGCCATCTCACGGTGAGGCCGCGCACGACCGATTGTTGGCCGAGATGAGGGCGGTCTACCTCGACAACGATGTTCCGGAATACCTGGACAAGGCAGCCCAAGAATTGTTGGCCGAAGGGCGCGATACCTTTCGGGCGCTCGACCTCGATCGGCGCTCCCTCATCCAGGAAGAGCGCGACCTCCACCTCTTCGTCTGGAGGGGCTCGCAGACGACGGCCGTCTTCAGCGCTGCGCTCGGAATGGCCGGCTTGGAGTGCGGTGTCCACGATTTGGGAGTGACCGTGCCCGAGACCACGCCGGCGCAGATGGTGCCGATTCTCGAGAAACTCGGCTGCATGTCCGCGCTCGACCCTATGGACGTCGCAGCTTTCGTGAAGAACGTACGCTCAGGGAAGTTTCAGGACTTCGTGCCGGAGGCGCTCGCTCAGAAGCAGTGGGCACTTCAGAACGGGCAGTTCGTTGGCACGGCCACGGCAATCGCCAAGACTTTGCGCTGACCATCCGCCGATCCTCACTGGACGCGTGTGTAGCTCCGGGAAAGGAGATCGAATTCCCCGGAAGCCGCGGTAAAGCCGTAGGACTGGCTTTTCGGATTTCGAGCGGCATGCTTTTTACCGATCACGGCATCGAGTCCTTAAAAGTGATGCAAACCGGCGCCGTCTTGATCGGGCGAAGTTGCCGAAGAGTTCAGCCGATGAGAGTGCTCCACGCTTTTGAAGATTCAGGCTGCGCCAAAGTACTGTCAATTCGAGGCGCACCAAAGGCGGGACTTTTTGTCGGCAGATGTAATTGTGCAGAAGGGTGGTCGTTCATACGACTCTCGTGCGCGTCGCAACGAACCCGGCGTGCACGTCATGACCATGGGCCAGCTTGCCGAGAGGCATGCAGGTGGCACGAGGTGCGGGTAAGGGCGTGCTGCACCCCCAAGTGACCGGGTGGTCTGGGGCAGGATCCCGGAGCGCTGAAGGGAGACCGGCAGGCATGTTGCCGCTGGCAAGTTTGATGGAACGTATCGGGAACAGAGCCTGTTGAAACTTTCGGAAAGCCAAAACAAGCGCCCCCGCGATCGCAGCCTGTTGTGGCTTTTTGCAGGAACCCAAAATATAAATAGGAAAATATGACCTTTATTTTGGGTTCCCATGAAGCGCAGCGATCTCAGCCACACGATCCGCGAGACCCTTAAGAGGCTACCGCCGCCCTACGACTCCCATTACGGGATCGTCCCGCCTGCCCCCCCGGAGGCCGGCGTCTTCGTTGGAGGAGCGACGAAGGCCTTGGAAGCCGCTCAAGCGGCCTTCGGCAAGGTCGACGCCATCGCGGCCCAGATGAAGGACCCCTACATCGTCAGTCGGGTCCTTACCAGACGCGAGGCAGTCAGTTCCTCGTCGATCGAGGGTACCCAGAGCACTCTCGACGAACTGCTTTCCGTCGAAGAGTCGGGTGACGACGGCGCCCGGGACGAAACGCGCCAAGTCCGCAACTACGCCGTTGCCTTGGACGGATTCATCCCGAGAGCCGCCAAGGACGGCTACAGCGTCTTCACGATGGACCTGATCAAGGATCTCCATCGCGCCGTGATGAAGGACGACCCCGACTACCAGGACGTTCCCGGCGACCTCCGCACGCGCGTTGTGTGGATCGGCGGAAACAAAGACATCGCATATTCTAGTTTGAATCCTCCCCCTCCTGCCGACGTCCCCGACTGCCTCGCCCAAACGGTCGATTACCTACGGAACGAGGGGATGCAGCAGATGACGCAAGGGTTCATCACGCGCATGGCGATCGCGCACACCCATTTCGAGGCAGTGCACCCCTTTCGCGACGGCAACGGACGTGTCGGTCGCCTTCTACTTCCACTCATGATGGCGGCGGAGAAGCATGTGCCTCTGTACCTTTCGCCTTACATCGAAAGCAAAAAGGGCGCGTACTACGCTTCGCTTAAGGATGCTCAACAACGGCTCGACTGGGAGCCCATCATCACCTTCATGGCCGACGCCGTGACCGGTACCGTCGAAGAACTCATCCGAACCCGGACGGCACTTTCGGAATTGTCCGAGCGCTGGAGGCAGCGCCGAAAATTCCGAAAGGGATCTGCGGCCATGCGAGCCTTGGACGAACTTCATAACTATCCGGTCGTGACTGCGAAGCGGCTCGGCCAACTGCTCGATATCTCGCCTGCACAGATAAATCAGGGCATTGCGCAATTGCAAGAAGCCGGCATTCTGCAAGAGAGGACCGGATACGCGCGCAATCGAATCTACGCCGCTCCCGAAGCTCTCACTATCATCAACCGTCCGTTCGGCGAAGAGCCTATCTTTGCCGAGGTCGATTGATCCGGACGCGGTTTCGGCCGGCCCAAAAGGGCCGTGATCCGCGTTACATTCGAGGACCAGGCAGTCGATCTTCCCTGAGGTCGGCGGCTAGTAGAAGCGACGGCACGCTGACGATCATCACCGGCACGATCGAGATGCTGGCATCACGATCATGGTGGCCGGCACCAGACGATCATCATCATCGGTGGTGCCGCCGGCGATCAGTAGCGCCTGATTCATCGAGTTCGATCTTCCTAGCACTGAGCGGATCGGCGTGGTGCCTGCCGGCGGGAGTCATTCTCCGGTAACCCTGCACGATCGTTGATGCGCGGGTGAGGGCGCCCCGAATTCAGGTCGGGTCTTTGTTCCAAGAGTTGCACGGCGATCTGATCGATGCGTGATCCGTAGTCGCGGATGTCCCTGAACGCGCTGCGTCGCTTCGTGCCCGGAGGAAGGCGAACCGTTGCCTCGACTAGGGCAAAGAACTGCTCGAACAGGCTGTCAAGCTCGCCGAAGCTCACCTTTTATCCTTCCCAAGCTGCAGGGAACGCGGAGAGGTGCGGACGATCTCCGCACCTCAAGCTTTTCGCGGACTTACAAGAACCCGACGGAAATCCATGGCACTGCAGCCACTATAAGTGTGCCGAGGAGCAAGGCCACTATGTAGGCGACGATCGGACCCATGCCTTCGTCGGGATGAATCCGACTGATAGCGCACGCCGCGTAGTAGCCGACCCCAAATGGCGGCGCGAAAAGCCCAATTCCCATCGCCAGAACGACGACCATCGCGTAGTGGACCTCATGCACGCCGACTTGACGAGCAATGGGGAAGAGCAGCGGGCCAAAGAGCACGATGGCAGGAATGCCTTCGAGTACGCTGCCCAGGATGACGAAGGCAATGATAGTGACGATCAGAAAAACCGGCACACCACCAGGCAAGGAGGTCATGAACTTCGCAAGCGACGCCGAGAAACCCGACTGGGTTAAGGCCCAGGCCATTCCTGTCGCCGCACCGATGATGAAGAGGATCGCGCCGGAGAGAGCCGCGGTCTCAACTAACATCGGATAGAGGCGACGCCAGTCAAACTGGCGATAGATGAGAAGCCCAGTCAATATGGAATAGACGATGCCTATCGTCGAGACCTCGGTGGCAGTCGCGACCCCTTCGACAACCGCGGCGCGGATCACAAAAGGAAGGGCGATAGCGGGAATCGCAATCAGGAACGCACGACCAATTTCTCGGCCCGTCGCCCGCTGAACGTGCGATAGGTCCTCCCGACGATATCGCCACCACACGACTGCACACAGTCCGATTGCGAGCACGATGGCTGGTAGCAACCCGCCGGTGAACAGAGCCGCGATCGACACGCCGGTTACCGATCCGATCGTGATCAGCACCAAAGACGGTGGGATTGTCTCGGTCTGAGCGCCGGTGGCCGCCAAGAGTGCGACGAGGTCTCCGCGCTTTGCGCCGCGCTTGGTCATTTCGGGGAAGAGCACGGGCGCGACTGCCGCCATGTCGGCCGCCTTGGATCCTGAAATACCTGAGACCAAGTACATCGCACCGACCAGCACATACTGGAGCCCACCCCGAACGTGGCCGAGCAGGCTGGCAAGGAACCCCACCATGGCGCGGGCCATGCCGGTCATTTCGATCAGCAAGCCGAGGAACACGAACAGCGGCACCGCCAGAAGAATGAGATGGCTCATGCCTTCGTCCATGCGGCCGATGACCACAACATCTGGCGTGCTCGTGGTCAGCGAGATGTAGCCGATAGTGGCAAGGCCGAACGCGAAAGCAATCGGTACCGCAGCAAAAACCATCGCTCCAACGATGAATACAAAGAAGATCAGCAAGTTGAGATTGCCAAGCGGCTTCAACACCGGCCCCAGGAGTGCGAGAATCCCGATCAGCGCTCCGACCGCGGCGACGGCCGCCAGGAGGTGCTTGAGATCGGCCGTGGCCACCAATCTCAGAGTTGCGACGATCAACATCAAGCCAATGCCGACAGGAAGCGCGGCGGCGCGCCAAGTGTTGACTATTCCCAAAGCGGGAGTGGTCACAAACACCTCGTCGGCCGCGAACTCATACGCTGGGTGAATGACCAAAAGCAGGAACACGAACGATGCGGCCGTAGCGAAGACGTCAAGGAACAACCTCGCTTCCGGTCGGATTATGCCAACGATTGCCGTCATCCGCATATGCTCGGCTCGCTGGAAGGCGATAACCGAGCCCAGCATCGCGAGCCACAAGAACAGAATGCCGGCAAGCTCGTCGGACCAGACGATCGGCGCGTGGAGTACGTAGCGGGAGATGATGCCTACAAAAAGGACGATCACCTCCGCAACGACCAGTAGCGCGGCTGGAATGGCGACGACAGGCTTGAGAGCTTTGTTCAGGTCCACAATGGCCTTAGGCCACCCGATGGTCGGCTCAGGGAGGGCAAGTGTCGCTCCGTCTACGTGTGCGTGCTCCATGGTGCTCACCCCAACTTGCCGGCGGCTTTTTCGAGTTGAACCCAGGCTTCCTCACCGAACTTGGTTTTCCAGTCGGCATAGAAGCTCGTCTTCGCCAGCGCCTGGCGGAAGATGGACCGGTCGACCTCGAGAAATTGCATTCCCTTGGCGCTCAAGTCGGCACGCAACGACTGACTGAGCTTCGCGATGTCTGCTCGTTCATCTTCGGCCGAGCGGTCGAACTCGCGCGTCACGATTGCCTGCACGTCCTGAGGCAGCTTCTGGAACGCGCGCTTGTTGCCGAGGATCCAGTAGTTGTCCCAGACATGGCCCGTCAGGCTGCAGGTCTTCTGCACTTCGTAAAGGCGAGCGGTCGCAATAATCGGAAGAGGATTTTCCTGACCGTCGACGACCTTGGTCTGCAACGCGGAATAGACCTCGTTGAAGTTGATCGGCGCCGGTCCTGCCCCGAGCGCAAGGAACAGCGAGGTCAGATTGGGGGCGGCAGGTACCCTGAGCTTGAAACCCTTGAGGTCCTCCGGCGTCCTGATCTCTCGACCGGACGATGTGATGTGGCGGAAGCCGTTGTCCCACGGCTTGGAGACCGTCATGATCGGCGTCTTGGCGATCTGCACCCGGATGTAAGCACCGAGCTCACCATCCATGGCTCTCCAGATCGCATCGTAGTTCGGAAAGAGGAAGCCCAGGTTCACGATCCCGGCGGCCGGCACGAGGGTGGCGAGGATCAGCGAAGACAGGTTGAAGAACTCGACGCTACCGTTGCGGACCTGCGTCAGCAAATCGGTATCCGAGCCGAGCTGATTGGCCGGAAAGAGATTGATCTCCAGGCGCCCGCCCGTCGCTTCCTTGATGCGATCGGCGGCCTCTTTGGCTCGAACATTCACCGGATGCGTCGGGTCCTGCCCGGTCGCGAGCTTGTAAGTAAACTCCGCCGCCGCAGCGGGGCGGCTGAGTACGGCGCACAACGGAACGGCTGCGCCGGCCAGGAGCAACTTGCGACGAGTTATGCCAGTTGGTCTGCGTTGGGTCATTGCTTCCTCCTTGTTGAAACGAATCGGTTCATCGGCAGCTGCACTTGTCTGCAGCTCCGGCCGGTTCTCGGACGCCGGCCGTCAGGGCAGTGGCCATTGTTCTCCGCGGCGATGCCGCGTAGGCGATGTTTCCTCAATCGAACTTGACGAATGGCGCTGCGTGCTTAGCGCAGCCACCCCTTGATCTGCCGTGCAACTTCGGCAGTAGAAATGCCGTAGCGATCATGCAGTGTAGGCAGTGCCCCGGCGGCAAGAAACTCGTCCGGCAATGCGATCTGGCGGAAAGCCGGATGGACGCCGGACCGCATCAACAATGCTGCAACCGCCTCTCCAAGGCCGCCGATGATCGTATGGTTCTCTGCGACGACGACGAGACGACCGGGCTTGCCGGCTTCGCGCAAGATCGCTTCGTGATCGAGCGGCTTGATGGTCGGTACATGCAGCACGGCCGCATCCACGCCGTCGCCGGCGAGTTCCTTTGCGGCTTCCAGCGCACGCATGGTCATGATCCCAGAGGAGATGATCAGGACTTCCTGACCGTCGCGAATGAGGGACGCCTTGCCGAGCTTGAACTGATAGTTGTACTCGTCCAGTACAAGCGGCACCTGACCACGCAAGAGCCGCATGTATACCGGCCCATGATGGGCCGCGATGGCCGGAACGATCTGTTCGATTTCAAGAGCGTCGCAGGGATCGATCACGGTCATGTTCGGCATTGCGCGGAAAAGGGCGAGGTCTTCCGCCGCCTGGTGGCTCGGGCCGTAACCGGAGGTGAGGCCGGGCAAGGCGCAGACGATCTTCACGTTGCGGTCTTCTTCCGCGATGGTCTGATGGATGAAATCGTACGCCCGGCGCGAAGCGAACACCGCATATGTCGTGGCAAAGGGCATGAAGCCTTCGGCCGCCATGCCTGAAGCTGCACCGTAAAGCAGCTGTTCCGCCATACCCATCTGATAGTAGCGATCGGGAAACTCCCTCGCGAAAATATGCAGATCAGTGTACTTGCCGAGGTCGGCGGTGAGTCCCACGACCTCGAGGCGGCTCCGCGCCAGCTCGACCAGTGCGTGACCGAACGGTGCAGGCTTCGTCTTTTGGCCCTCGGCCGCGATCGAGGCGATCATGGCAGAGGTGGTGAGCCGCGGTTTTCCGGGCGTAGCTGAGATTGCTGATTTCATGACCTGTCTTCCGCATCAAGTTCTGCCAACGCCAGCTTCCATTCGTGCGCCTCGACCCGAATGAAATGATTCTTCTCTCGCTGCTCCAGGAATGGAACTCCCTTTCCCATGAGGGTGTCAGCGACGATCACGCGCGGTTGCGGTTGGGGGTGCGAACTCGCCGCATCGAAGGCGGCCACGACGGCGTCGAGGTCATTGCCGTCAACCCGGCGTACGAACCAGCCAAAAGCCTCGAGCTTGTCGACCAGCGGCTCAAATCCCATCATTTGCTTCGAGGGGCCGTCGGCCTGCTGGTTGTTTACGTCGATGATCGCGATCAGATTGTCGAGCTTGTGGTGTGCAGCCGACATCATGGCTTCCCACTTCGAACCCTCGTCGAGTTCTCCGTCGGAGAACAGCGTGAAGACGCGGCTCTTGGAGCCCTTCCGCTTCAATCCGAGGCCCATGCCGACCGCGATACTCAGTCCGAGCCCCAGGGACCCGCCGGACATTTCCATGCCGGGCGTGTAGGAGGCCATGCCCGACATCGGAAGACGGCTTTCGTCGAAGCCGTACGTCTCGAGTTCGGTTTGGGGGATGATGCCGGCCTCGATCAGTGCGGCATAAAGGGCGATGGCGTAGTGGCCGTTGGAAAGAAGGAAACGGTCGCGATCTTCCCAGGTGGGCTCCTCGGGCCGGTAGCGCATCGCGTGAAAGTATGCGACCGCCAACACGTCGGAGATGTCGAGCGCCTGCGCGATGTAACCCTGGCCTTGAACTTCACCCATGCGCAGGGCGTTTCGGCGAATGTTGCGCGCGCGCTGCGGAAGGGTCGGCGCGTTGACAAGCGTATTTGTGGACATCCTTCTCTCCATCGCCCCCTAGTGAATGAGCATCCCGCCGTTGACGTCGATCACGGCGCCGGTGACGTAGGACGAAAGGTCCGAAGCGAGGAACGTGTAGATTCCCGCGACGTCCTTCGCTTCCCCGAGCCTTCCGAGCGGAATGCCTTCCAGGATCTTTGCCCGCATATCTTCTGTGAGCTTGCCGGACGTGATGTCGGTGCCGATCAATCCCGGCGTGACGCAGTTGACGCGAATTCCATCGGGACCGAATTCCCGCGCCATCGCCTTGGCAAGCCCAAGAACGCCCGCCTTCGCGGCCGAGTAGTGTGGACCACCGAAAATGCCGCCGCCGCGCTGGGCTGATACCGACGACATGCACGCAATCGATCCGGCCTTTCGCTTCTGCATGTGTGGAATCACCGCCTGAGAGAGGAACAGTATGCCCTTGAGGTTGACGTCCTGGATCCGATCCCAGTCGCCCGGCTTGATGTCGAGGAATTTGACCGGCTGGGTAATGCCGGCGTTGTTGATCAAGATGTCGATCTGACCGAAGGCGCCGGCAACGGTTTCGACTGCCTTCAGGCAAGAAGCCTGGTCGGCGACGTCACACGCAACACCGATATGAGCGTCGCCAAGGTCTTGTGCGGCGGCTTGGGCAGCGGGCCCATCGATATCGAGGATGGCTACCCGAGCTCCCTCTTCGACAAACCGTCTGGCCGTCGCGAGGCCAATGCCGCGGGGCGAAGCCGCACCTGTAATGATGGCTGTTTTGCCGCGAAGCAGCATTCGATCCTCCCTTTGTCTATTCTTCCAGGCGCTGCGGTAGGCAGCCGGACCTCTTGATCCCATTCCTAGGTCCGAGGCGCTTCAGGGACAAACGCGCTGTTGTCTTGCATATGTGAATCTGGTTCACTCATGGGCATGTTGCTGTCAAGTATCCCGATCTCGGCCATCCGAGCCTTCGAAGCGGCTGCGCGCACTGGCTCGTTCAGCGACGCGGCAGACGAATTGCATTTGACGCCGAGCGCAGTCAGCCATGCTATCCGCAAGCTGGAAAGCACGATGAGCACCACTCTATTCGAGCGAAGTGCCCGTTCCGTCCGTCTAACGCCCGCGGGCGAAAACCTGATGCGTCACGCGGGCGCGGCTTTTGACAATCTGCGACGCGGCATCGAAGAGGTTGCCGGTCGCGGGCCGCAGCTCCTGAGGGTGCACTGTGCGCCAAGTTTCGCAGCGCAATGGCTGGCTCCGCGCCTGACCAAATTTCTGGCTGCCGAACCGAAACGGGAGGTTCGTCTCGCCGCCAACACCGAGTACGCCCGCTTCACGAACGACGATTTCGATCTGGACATCATCTACGGTTCGCCTCGCGGCGAGGGTCTCGAAGCGATCCCACTTGGTGAGGAGACCGTCACCCCGCTGTGCGTTCCTCAGATCGCAAAGAGAATTCGCCAGCCAAAGGATCTGTTGAGCCAGGTGCTGATCCGCTCGGACGTTAAGCAGGTTCAGTGGCATCAATGGTTCACCGCGAACGGACTTGAAGCCCCAGCGATCCACGGAATGCGATTCGACCGCAGCTTCCTCGCCATAGCTATGGCATGTGGCGGCGTTGGCGTGACTTTGGAATCAACTCGCTTGGCCGAGCGCGAAATGGAATCGGGGCGCCTGATCGCGCCGCTGGCCGGTCGCTCCACCGACATCCGCTATGTCGGCCATCATCTCGTCTTCCCTCGCGCGGGCCGTCAGCGTCGCGCCCTGCGAACCTTCGTGGAATGGATCACGTCTGAACTCGCGCAGGCCGATAAGAAGGCGTAGTGCAAGGCCGGCCACTGGCCCACGTCAATGCCGGCGCAAAGCTTTGGCGGACATGGCGTCGAGCTGAGGTCGACTTCTGACCCTGGCTGTGTAAAAACGCAATAAGTCGAAACGCGACGAGAATGACATTCTTCAGATCGATTTCTAAGTTGAATGCGCTTGCGAATCGAAGGCCTAATGCGGCCTTGGACGAACAAACTCTTCTATAACCATTGAGCGTCTTCGGTTTTTCACACAGCCAAGACCCTTAGCGGACAAAGGGGAGGGGCTGAGGTCCGCTAATGCCCCTGGCTGTGTGAAAAGTCACGAGTCGGTTACGATTCTCCCGTTTCTTGATGGGGGATAGGGATGGGACGCTTCGTTGAAGGCGCGGACAGATCCCAGCTGACGCTCTTGCCGGTATGTCTGGAGGATTGGATAAGCGAGGTCAACGCGGTCCATGTGATCGATGTGTTGTCGAGGCGCTCGACCTGCATGGAATGGGATTTGAGCGTGTGATCGCCAAGGAGACGGGTCGGCCCTACTATCATCCGGCAGTCCTTCTGAAGCTTTATATCTACGGTTATCTCAATCGGGTGGAATCCAGTCGCCGTCTGGAACGTGAGGCGTGCCGCAATGTCGAGGTGATGTGGTTGATCGGCCGCCTGGCTCCCGATCACAAGACAATCGCCGATTTCCGGAAGGACAATGGCGCGGCGATCCGGAAGGTTTGTGCGAAGTTCGTTCCCTATGCCGGCAAATGGGCCTGTTGCAGACCCCAAGCGTCGCGATCGACGGCAGCAAGTTCAAGGCGGTGAACAACCGCGACCGCAACTTCACGCATGCCAAGATGGCGAGGCGAATGGCGCAGATCGAGGAAAGCGTCGGTCGATATCTGCGTCAACTCGATAGCGCCGATCGACAGGAGCCATCGGAAGCGATCAGCATCAAGACGACGAGGATCAAGGAAAAGATCGCTCGGCTGAAGCAGGAGATGAGCCGCTCGGAAGTGCTTGACGCGCAGATGCGCAACACGCCGGATCAACAGATATCGCACCGATCCGGATGCCCGTTCGATGGCCACCAGCGGACGCGGATCGGGCGTCGTCGGCTACAATGTCGAGGCCGCCTTCGACACCGAACACCATTTGATTGTTACGCACGAGTTCATAAACGTCGGCAACGACCGTGGGCAGCTTGCGCGGATGTTGAAGCAAGCCAAAGAAGTGCTCGAAGTAGACAAACTCGACGCGGTCGCCGACCGTGGCTACTTCGACGGAGAGGAGGTATTAGCCTGCGAAGAGGCTGGCGTTGCAGTCACCTTGCCCAAGCCCATGACGTCGAACGCCAAGGCGGAGGGCCGGTTCGGCAAACAGGACTTCGCCTATCTGCCTGATGAGGACGTCTACCGCTGCCCGGCCGGCCAGCTGCTGCCCTATCGTTACACCAATGTCGAGCATGGGATGACGCTGCGCCGTTACTGGTCGACGGCGGCATGCCAAGGCTGCGCAATCAAGAGCCAATGTACGCGTCCAAGGAGCGCCGCATCACGCGTTGGGAGCATGAGCATGTGGTTGAGGAGGTCCCGAGACGGCTCGATGCCAATCCCGACGCCATGCGGAAGCGACGTGAGACGGTCGAGCATCCCTTCGGCACGATCAAAGCTCGTATGGGCGCGAGCCACTTCCCGATGAAGCGCTTACGGAACGTTGCCGCCGAAATGGCGTTGCATGTCCTTGCCTATAACATCACCCGGGCGATGAACATCGTCGGCAAACCAAGCCTGATTGCTGCCATACGCGCCACCTGAACGCCGGAAAGTGCGTCCAAAAGCGCGGCAACACGTGCCTATAATCACCTGGGCCGTTACTGGACGATCGGACGCGAAAACATCGGTCGGCCTGCCACGATTGTCGACCACGGCCGCTTCCGAGGTATCCGTTTCCACACAACCAAGCCCCATAGCTGACCTACCCTTAATCCTGAATTTTTTTCAGCATCATCTCGGCGTCAGCTCGTACCGCCGCCGCTCGAATTTCAAATGGCGATCCGTTCACATTCTCATTGATGAGCGAGACGAACTCCTTAGGTCCTCCCAGAATTGATGCCATTGCGGCCACGTCGCCGCTCCTATCGGTTCACCGGCCATTATAGTTTCAAGGTCTGCGTGAGCCGTCAGTTTGTTTCGTGCATTTTTAATGCGTTCCCGATGTTCTTCCAAACTCGCTTGGAGTCCGGTGAGACGCTGATGCAGACGCTCAAACCTGCTCAACAGATTTGTGAAGAACCCAATGGTGAGGTTTCTACTATCGAACTTGTCGATCCAAGGATCAGTGACGCGGCAGGTTGGCGGCGTCGAGGCAATTGGCTGACGAGTTCGACGTTAGTCTCACGGCAACCCTTGTGAAGATGACCGCGTTGAACCACTTTCCCATGATCGTAGCTTGCCACAACAAGCGCGAGCGCGTCTGGTACAAGGCGTCGCCGATGATTCAGCAATGGTGGCGCCCGGTCCGGAAACTGGACGATTAGACCTTCGCCGCCGACATGCTGCTTCGAGGCGCTGACGAACAGAATTTTCCTCGGAAGAACCCGCCTGATGCGTGGTTCGATTTCAAGGGATGCGATCGGTACGAAGTGGAAGAGCAGTCGTTCCTACTGCCGGACGAGGAAATCCTAACGGTGCTCACGCTGCCCCGGCAGGTGATCGCTTAGTGCGCTTACAAACTGCCCCGAGTCGGCCTCCGGAACAGACAGATTCGACCAACGTGGCTATCGAGAACCTCGAAAAGACCCCCCTCGGCTCTTTCGCGGGCGGACTGACATTGCTGAATTCTGGGCGAAACAGTTGAATTGTATCAGCGATCTACAAAATCGAGTCACTCTTAAAGTTTCAAATCGCGTCACTCTGATTCGAAAATCGAGTCACTCTTACGAGGTCCGCACAACCTAAACCGCAAGGGCGATCCCGGCAGGACTCGAACCTGGAATGAGACCGCTATGAAAGGCGGGGTCTAACTATTCAAACGCGCGAGAGACATTTGCGGTCGCCCTCGTCGCAAGCGCCCGTTATTTGGACTTTCGTCGCTCCAGCTGTTGTGTCGCGGCTTCCTTCATTACATCCCACACGGCGCGGTCGTCCTCAAAGCGGCCTGCTTTATCGCCTTTGTGATTTGTGCCGACATCATCGTCAGGAACTGCCTGCTATTACCGAGCGGAGTCCTCCTCCGTCTTTTCGGCGACTTTCTCTTTTCAACCATGCCGCTCCCGTTGTGACCGGTTTTAGCCCCGGAACTTCCCATGCATGGTGAGTCGCCAACGTCATCGGCGGCTCGGACCTGATCTTCTTCCCCGATTCAGCTTACTGTCGATCGCCGCTTTGTAGAACTTGCGCGCGGCGTGTTTTGGTTGGCCGAACGTCGGTGGTTTGCGCATCGCCCTTTGGCGCAACAACGCTGATTTGATGACGAAGATCCCGGGCGCAACGTCGCCCTTTGGCAGATCGCGCGATTTCACTTCAGTTACGAACGACCAGCGCGATTTGGCTCAAGGCGCTGACTCAGCTGACGGCACTGGAGTTCGCCGCGCGTTCGATTTGGTTGATCAATCGGGCGGACTCAGCAGGCAGGGCAAGGCCTCTACGGCGTCATCATCACCCTCAGCTCCTCGCGATGGGCACCACCACCATCATGGCAATGGGAAGACGACACTCAGAGGACCCGCCGCGCGGACGGGACAGTTCGTGGCTGGGACGGTCGGCACAAGACGCGCAGCGGGCAGCTGCATGTGCTTCGAATAAGGGAGCCAGTGTTCCGGCTAGCCGGTCTCAAGGACGAAGTCGGCACTGACCTACGGCTCTGCTTTCGAGGGCGAAGCGGAAATGTTGTCCTTGATCTGAGACGCACCGATTTTGAGGCTGACCTTCGCCTGGTCCAGAAGTGCCGACAGGAACATCCCGATCAGAGGAAACTTCGGAATCTGGCGAGTTCCGTGATGTGATCGGCTAACAAGATTTCCGTTACGAGCGGAGGCTGTGGCGCTGTGTGGATCTCGTAAAGATGACGTGTGACCTCAGGCTTCGTCATAAACTCTCGTATGCAGTCGTCCAGCGTGCCTTCCGCCAGCAGATAGGTGCTTCTGTCTGCACGACGTTCGTTGTTTATGGACGGCCATTTGCGAAGCATGGCGGGCGCATCGAATCGCATGTGAATGTCATTCGCCTCCATCATCTCTGTTGTCGATCGTTCAACGTGGCTGCTCCGCCTCTGAACAGTCGGGAACTGCCTGATTGCCTCATGCTGCGCCATAAGACATTGCTAGCCATGACCGAAGCCGCGTCTGCTTCTTTACAAAATGGCCGCAAAGCGGACGCCCTCAATGATTAGCATTCGCTTGCGGGCAGTAACCCCGCTAAGGCCTTGGCTTCCGATTTGAGAGCATCGATTGCCGACTTGCGGGCTACAGCATCGAAGCGCGTCTTGATCGCTGATAGCGAAAGGGCGCCCCTCAGTTTGCCGTGTACGTCCATCAACGGCACGGCTGCCGCGGCGACCTCCGGATCCCGCTCTCCGATCGAAACATAAAAGCCTCTATCGCGGATCTTCTTCCCTTCTACGTTCGTTGGCTCGCGGTATGCAGTGAGAATTCGACCGGCGGCGCCGCAATCAATCGGCAATCGCTGGCCTTCTTCGAGGTGGTGTCGAACTGAACGTGGAGAATTGACGCGGTAAAGACAGATGCGTTCGTCGCCATCTGCAACATAAAAGGATGCAGTTTCTCCCGTTGCCTCAACCAGACGCCGAAGGGATGGCCGGATGACTTCGCCAAGATCCAGACCGCGCTGATAGAGCGCCCCAAGACGCCACAATTCCGGTCCCGGTCGAAACAACCGGTCCGCGCCGCGGACGAGAAAGCCATCAGCTTCCAAGGAAGAGGCCAATCGGAGCACTGTGCTCTTGTAGAGGTCTGTCATTTCCGCAATCTGCGTCAGCGTCATCGCAGACTGCTCCGCGTCGAAACTTTTCAGGATCGCGAGCGCTCTCCTTACCGCGTCAACTCCTATCTTGCTCATCTCTGCTCCAGGTTCTGAAGAGTAGAACCATCATAAAATTGAGGTATTAGAGGCCATCAAGTAGGGAGGATGTTGGTTCTGTACGCCAGAACAGATTGACTTTTTTCACACGCAGGACTATGGGTGCACATAACAGAACGAGTTCTGAAATGCGAGACAATGGAAGGCCACCAACGCTGGCCGTTGACTTGCGCGAGGTGATGATCCGCTTCGGCGCATTCATCGCAGCCAAAAGCATGAACTTCCAGGTACGCGACGCGAGTTCGTTGCGGTCGTGGGCCCAACCGGTTGCGGCAAGTCCACCATCCTGAACACTGTCACAGGTCTCTTCAAACACTCGTCGGAGACGTTCAGATCTTCCGCAAGCCGCTCACGGGACTCAATGATCGGTCCGGCTACATGCTCCAACAGGCGGGCCTAATGCCGTGGAAGATCGCGCAGGACAACATTGGGCTCCGGCTCGTTCTTCAGGGCAAGTCAGTCGAGGAGGCGTGCGCCGAGGCTCGGTTCGGCCCGACGGGGTTTGAGCAGCGTTATCCGCATCAGCTATCAGGACGGCAACGCAAGTGCGCGGCGATGCAGACGCTCATCACGGAGCCGAGAATTGTTCTTCTGGACGAGACCTTCTCGGCGCTCGACGTTCACACGCGCCGGTTGATGCACCGCATCCTGCTTGATCTCTGGCAGGCCGAGCGCCGCTCCTTGATCTTCATCACCCATGATCTCGATGAGGCGATCACGCTGGCTGACCAAGTCGGCGTGACGTCCGCGGGGACTGCAAGCGGGTGGTCGGCGAGGTCAGGATCTCGCTGCCTGATCGCCGGGACGTCTCCGCGCTGCAGACCACGGACGAGTTCGTCGCGCTCTATCGCGAAATCTGGTCGCCGCCTGGCGCTGAAGTGGAGAAGAGCTATGCCGCCCGGAACTAAGCTCGTTGTCACGCAAGTCGCCATATTTGTTGATCTTGTCCCGATCTCGGAGCTCGGGGTGCGATCAGGCCTCATCGACGCCTTGTTTCCGGCGCCGTCGACCCTCGTCGGCAGGATGAGGAAGTGGACGTCGACGCCGGATTTCCGGGGCGATGTTGGCATAACGCTGGTCGAGACGATCCTGTCGACTTCAGCCAAAACTTCACCAATCGCTTCGCCGAGCTTGCGGCCCAGCAACTGAAGTAGCAACCGCAGCGGCCGAAGATACCGCAAAGAAGGCTTCGTCGGATGTCCCTGCCGCTCACCGGTATCCGTGTCCTCGACCTTTCGAACGTATTGGCAGGCCCGTTCTGCGGCTACCATCTCGCGCGCCTCGGCTCGGAGGTTATCAAGATCGAAAACTCCAATGGAGGCGATCTCGCGCGGCGCCTTGGCGCAGATCCGCAAAGGGCAGAGCGCCTTCAGGGGCTCTCGTTCGTCGCCGTGAACGCCGGTAAGCAGTCGGTGGCGCTCGATCTGAAGTCTGAAGCGGGCAGAGAAGTGTTTTTCAGGCTGGTGTCCAAGGCCGACGTCCTTCTCGAAAACTTCCGGCCCAAGGTCATGGAGCGGCTTGGTCTCGGTTTTGACGCGTTGTGCAAGCGCAACCCGCGGCTCATCTATTGTGCGATCTCAGGCTTTGGGCAAAACGGTCCTTGGTCCGCCCGCCCGGCCTACGACCAGATCGTCCAGGGCCTTTCCGGCGCGATGAGTATAACCGGTGATGCAGCCACGGCTCCGCTGCGGGCCGGCTTCCCGATCTCTGACACCATCGCCGGGCTAACGGCCGCCTTTGCCATCTCCGCCGCCCTCGTCGAGCAGCAGCAAATGGGCAGGGGCCGGTTCATCGACGTGTCGCTGCTCGAGGCGACAATCGCAGCCATGGGATGGGTGGTTTCCAATCACCTGAACGGCGGAGTCGAGCCGCGGCCGATGGGGAACGAGAATTTCACGGCCGCACCCTCCGGCACGTTCCGCACGGCGACCGGCCCGCTGAATATAGCCGCTAACGAGCAGAAACAGTACCGGACCCTTTGCGATCTGATCGGCCGGCCGGATCTGAAGACAGATCCGCGCTTCGCTAAGCGCGAAGCACGTAAAATGAACCGCGGGGCGCTTAGCGATGAGTTGAATGCGGCCTTGAGCTGCAGGCCTGCGGAGGAGTGGGAGGCACTGTTGAATGCCGTCGGCGTTCCCGCTGGCTGTGTGCTGACCGTTCCGCAAGTTTTGCGCGAGCCGCAGTTGCTGGAGCGCGGCTTTGTCGAGACGCTTGCGCTCGACAGGGCTGGCGAACCACCATTACGCATTACGCGCCCTGGTTTTCGGTTGGATGAGGCGTTTCCTGTCCCCGCACTCCCTCCGTCGCTCGGTGCGGACACAGAGCGATGGCTGGCTCGGCTCGGTTATACCTATCCGGAAATTGAGCACCTGATCGCAAGCGGTGCCGCCGGAACTGCACGTCAAGGAGGAGCGGATTCTCCGCGGGTCCGCCCGGCGACGGATGGAGCAGCGTGACGGGCAGGTAGTTGCGCCAAGCAAGCTTCGGCCGGACATAGCCTGACGAGATTGGAGAACAGAATGAGCGAAACGCAGCTGCGAGAGCAGGCCGCCCATTGGTGGCGGACCTCCATATGCGACATTGCGCCCGGGCGGATCGCCTATCGCGGATACACGATCGAGGAATTGATTGATCAGATTTCCTTCCCCGCAATGATCTGGTTGATGCTGCGCGGCGAGTTACCCACAACGGCGCAGGAGCGGCTGTTGCAGGCTGCACTGGTTGCATCAGTGGATCATGGCCCGCATGCACCTTCTATCGCCATCGCGCAGATGGCTGTCAGTTGTGGGCTGCCGCTCAATGGCGCGATGGCTTCCGCGATCAACACGCTCGGCGACCTGCATGGCGGAGCGGGGGAGCAGGCGATCGAGCTCTACGACGAGGTCCTACGACGGAGCGAGACCAAGGATATGGATGAGGCTGCCGCTGAGGCAATCGATCATTTCACCACCACGCGAAGCAAATATCTGCCCGGCTTCGGTCACCGGTTTCATCCCGTCGACCCGCGCGCTGACCCGCTGCTCGCACTAGTCGATGCCGCGGTCAGTGATGCTGCCGTCAGCGGTCGCTACGCCAGCGCTGCGCGCGCGATCGAGCGCGTCATGCGCGAGCGCAAAGGCAAGCTCATCCCGATGAACGTCGATGGAGCCACTGCAGTCATCTACGCGGAGCTGGGCTTTGCTCCACCCCTAGCCCGCGGCATCTTCTGCTTGTCACGCGCGGTAGGCATCCTGGCGCATGCATGGGAGCAGACCGGACGCAAGGACCGCAATAAAGGGCCAATGCCCAAGCAGTTCGCCTACAAATATCAGGGGCAGCCAAAGCGCAGCCTGAAGGAAGCGCCATGATCTACCTTGAGGGACTGCCCCAACTCATCCAAACCGGCGCCTTTCAGCCGTGCCGCCAAATTTCGCCGGCCCGGAGTCCGCTCCGATTGGACGGACGTCAACCGTGGAGGCAAGCCCGGCTGACTGCTTCATCGAGGAGCTGTCGTTCGATGCGTCTGGAAATCTTCATCTTGTCGATGTTCCCTTGGCCGCATCTTCAGCATTGCACCCGATAGCTTCTGATCCTTGATCATCGAATCGAGGTTGGCCGAATGGGTTGAAGATTGCGCTGATGGCCACATTCTGGTCGCCGACTACATGAATGGGCTCATGCGAGCTTAATGCTAGTCGCGGCATAATGCATTACTCGGTCACCTGTATTCCGAGTCGTTCATGGGCGCAACGGCCTGTGTATCGCCTCAATCGTCGACATCTACTTTAACGATCAAGGTTACGAAGACTATGACTAAGATCTTATCGTCTGAATCGGTGAGCCGCTCAAAAAGGTTGTGATCCAGGCTGAGCGCATCGCAGCGCAGGGACCGATATTAAGCTGAAAAACGTTCGCCCTGCGACTTGGCGGGGTTGCGCGAGCCAACGCCGCGCCGCGGGCCACTGGTCACTAACGTCCGTAACACCCGCGCACTGGCGCATCTGGCTCAAGGCGCAGAGCCGCCGCTTAGTGCCCGGCAAAGCTTCGCCGGGTGATCGCGGCACGGATTTGATCTAATTTGATGCCATTACCTGCCCTAAGGCATCTGCTTAGTATCTATCAGACTCGTAGAAGGTGACGATTCGCTTCCGTGCGTTGAGCTGGCAAGTGTGCGACACGCTCTCCGATATGCTCACGATTGGCAAGTCTCTGCGAGTCGCAAGAAGTTCATCAGTAGCACCTGCCCTTGTTGGGTAAGTATCGATTCCGGGTGGAACTGTACGCCATAGGTCGGGTGGGAGCGATGTGCGAGGGCCATGATCTCGCCCTCATCCGAACGCGCTGTTACCGTTAGTTGCAGTGCGCATGACTCATCGAGCTCAACAACAAGAGAATGGTAGCGGCCAACGCAAAGTGGGGAGGGGAGGTCCTTGAACAGTCCGCGGCCGTCATGGGTGACGTATGAGGACCGGCCGTGCATCGGACGACGGGCACGCGCGACGCGTCCGCCGAACACGCTCCCAATACACTGATGTCCGAGGCAGATGCCGAGAATTGGGAGATGACCTGACAGCTCGCGGATTACGGTTGTCGACAGTCCGGCCTCCATTGGCGTGCAGGGACCGGGGGAGAGGACCAGGGCGTGCGGCTTGAGGCAGGCAAGATCGCTGACGCTGACGACGTCATTCCGGATCACTGCCGTTGCGGCACCCAGCTGGCGAAAATAGCGGGCAATGTTGAAGACAAAGGAGTCGTAGTTGTCGATGATGACAATCAAGATGCACCAGGTGTGTCAGCACGAAACGCGTCAAATATGCGCTGCGCCTTGGCGAGCGTCTCCTCGTATTCGGCCTCTGGATCCGACATGGCCGTGATCCCGCTCCCTGCATGAAATAGAGCCAAGTCATCGTCGATCGTGACCGTGCGGATCGCGATATTTGTATCCATGTGCCCGTTGAAGCCGATAAAGCCGATCGCCCCGCAATAGACCTCTCGCGCCAACCGCTCGATCTCTGCAATGATCTCCATCGATCGCACCTTGGGCGCCCCGGTGATGGAGCCGCCGGGAAAGCAAGCTCGCAATAAGCTGACGGCGTCTTCATCTACGGCAAGTTCACCCGTCACGGTGGACACGAGGTGGTGCACTGAGGCATAGGATTCCAGGGCACACAGCGCTGGAACCTCGACCGAGTGCGGCGTGCAAACGCGTGACAGATCGTTGCGCAGGAGGTCGACGATCATGGTGTTCTCGGCACGGTCCTTTTCGGACGCGAGGAGGAGTTCAGCGCGGCGCCGGTCGTCTTCGGAATCAGCGGAGCGCGCGATCGTGCCCTTGATCGGCCGCGTTTCGACCTGCCGTCCATCAAGCTTGAGGAATCGTTCCGGCGAGCTCGAGGCAATGGTCAGCTTGCCGTACCGCAGGAGGGCTGCAAAGGGAGCCGGGTTCAATGACCGCAACTGGCAATAGAAGGCCAGCGGATCAAATGAGCTCGATAAGCGGGCGCTGAAGCGCTGCGCAATGTTCGCTTGGAAGACGTCGCCAGCCAGAATCAAATCGATGACGCGCTGCACCGCCGCAATGTAGCCCTCACGGCTGAAGTTAGAATGCCATGCGCCCGCTGTGGCGGGGAAGTCATTCCGCGGCGTCCTTGGGCGGTCGAGCAGCGCTGCAAACTCATCGGCCCGACGACGTGCACGCTCGCGCCGTCGTGCGGGATCCTGCTCCGGCCATCCGGTCGAGACGATCCAGCATCTGTCGTCACGGTGGTCGAAGCTGATGACCACGTCATAGAAATGCAGGATAGATTGCGGCAACCTCTGACCGGAGATTGCCGGCGCGGGCAGTCGCTCCAGTGTCCTGTTCAGATCATAAGCAAAGAAGCCGGCCGCACCGCCCTGGAACGGCGGCAGATCAGGACGATGCTCTTCTGGGTACCTCGCGAGCAGGGTGCGAAGAGCTCGCCACGGATCGCCCGCGAGAGCCTCTGTGTTGTAACTCGCCTGTCCGTCCGTGACCGTATAGGTGCTGAACGGCTCGCAGCTCAGATAGGAATAGCGCCCAAGCAGCTCATGCGTTGCCGCGCTGTCGAGAAACGTCAGGTGCGCTCGATGCGCGAGACAGCGCATCGCGGTGACAGGCTCAATCCACCGCAGTTCGCGGACGTGCATCGCCTTGTCAGTCACCGACAACGGGCGTGCTGGTGGGACGCGCTGCGATTGCGAATCCCACCCTCGTCTGGCACCCACAAGCTTTTGAGACCGATTGCCAGATTAACCCCCGCCAGTTGACCCGAAGCGCTCACTAACTTCGCTTATCGCTGCCGTCGAGGCGAACCGCGCATCGGCTGATACATTATAGTCGGCCGCGAACCGCAGCTCCCGAAGGGGTCGTACCCGCCTGATCGATTCCTGATACAGATCATGCGCTTTGTACGCCGCCAGCTCCGTCTCGTTGTCGAACTCACCATACACCACCACGTCGATCTCGTTACCGAGCTGGTCGGTCTTGCAATTGCGCGCAATCTCGAGCCGACGTGCATGCGGGATTGTGGTGAGAACCGATAGGCCTTCGATGATTTGCTCGATATGGGCCTGATCCTTGGCGCTGAACAAGACGATGTGACGAATCATGGGTGGCCTTAAGGAGTGATGTCGCAAGGAGGTCGCTTTACTATCTTGGGACCGAGCCCGCTGCAACGGGGCCGCAGCCGCAAGCCGCGTCGCGCGGCAAAAAGGTCGGAGGTTTGGCGCTCTTGCGCTTTGCCCCGGGGTTTGCAACGGACCTCGCCAGATCTCGTTCGCGGTCATGACGAGGGAAGGGCAAGGCGCTCAATGGTTTGAATGTGGCGCGCGAGCAGACTACAGGCTTGATCGACGTTGCGCGCCCGCAGGGCTTGCAAAATCAGGCGGTGATCCTGATTGGACCGCGGTCGCCAGCCGCTACTGCGCGCCATCGCGAACACGAGTCGTGAATTTGCAAGCTGTAGTCCGTCAAGGCTCGCGAGCAGGCGCGGCATCGCGCAGGGCGCCACCAGCGCGTGGTGAAAAGCGCGGTTGGCCATTTCAAACTCCTGAATGGTCTGGGCGGCGTCTCCTTCAATCAGAGCGAGCTCGATCCGTGCCAAATGGCTAGAGGTGAGCTTTGGCGCCGCATTGCGCAACGCGACCACTTCGAGCGCGGCGCGCATCTCGGCGATCTCCTTCACGGAATTGATATTAAGTGGGGCAACTCGCACACCGCGACGGGGCACGGCGACGACAAGATGTTGGGCCTGAAGTTGCCGAAAGGCCTCGCGCACCGGGACGTGGCTCGAATTGAATTCTCGCGCAATATGGTCCTGCCGGAGTGGGGCGTCCGGCTGCAGCTCGCCGCTGATGATGCGCTCGCCGATTGCCTCTGCGATGCGCCCCGCGGTCGTCGTATTCTCGTCGTCAGTCATTATAGATTATCTATCATAAACGTTTGCACTCGGGAAGCAGGCGAGTGCCCGGCCATGCGCAATGGCCAGGCGTCAAAATCTAAGAGGTGCCCTCATTTTGCGGCATTTCTCCAAACTTTGGCTGATTTCGCGGTCTTTACGCGCCAACACACTTTACACCATTGCGTTGAGCGCTAATTGGGGCGCCTGCACGCCGCTCCAAGAGTTCTTGAAGGTCATCTCCTGAACGTCCAAGTACTGTTGCCGTGAGCAGTTGTCATAGATTATAGCTTCCATTATCTACGGTAATCGCTGATGGGAAAGCAAATCTTAATGGTTGGTGGAGCGGGAGCGCAACGGAACGAAGGCGGCAACAACGCGCCGGTTCGCAGTAACTGGGAGCGCGCCGAGGCCGAAGCACTTTATGGCCTGCCGTTTGCCGACCTGATGTTTCGGGCGCAGAGCGTTCATCGCGAGAACTTCGATCCAAATCACGTCGAAACCGCAAGCCTGCTCAGCATCAAGACCGGCGGCTGTCCCGAAGACTGCGGCTACTGCGCCCAGAGCGCGTATTATGACACTGGCCTGAAAGCCAGCCGCCTCAAGGCTCGCGCCGATGTGGTCGCCACCGCCCAGCGCGCCAAGGAGGCCGGCGCGAGCCGCTTCTGCATGGCCGCCGCCTGGCGCAGTCCAAAAGACCGTGATCTCGATCAGGTCTGCGAGATGGTTAGCGCGGTCAAGGCTCTAGGCATGGAGACCTGCGTCACGCTTGGCATGCTGACGTTGAGGCAGGCCGCGCGGCTCGCTGAGGCCGGGCTCGACTTCTACAATCACAACGTCGACACCTCGCCGGAGTTCTACGGCAGAGTCATCACCACTCGCACCTTGCAAGACCGCATCGACACACTGGCGCAGGTGCGCAAGGCCGGCATCAAGGTGTGCAGCGGCGGCATCATCGGCATGGGCGAGCGTGTCGAGGACCGACTCGGCATGCTTGTGCTGCTCGCCAATCTCCAAAAGCATCCGGAAAGCGTGCCGATCAACCTCTGGAACGAGGTCAAGGGAGTACCGGTCTACGCCACCGCCGAGCGCCCCGATCCGATCACGCACGTGCGCCTGGTGGCGACGGCCCGGATCATGATGCCCAAGAGCGTGGTGCGGTTGTCCGCCGGACGGCAATACATGACCGATGAACTACAGGCGCTGTGTTTTTTGGCCGGCGCGAATTCAATCTTCATTGGCGATGTGCTGTTGACCACCGAAAACCCGAAAGCCGACCGGGATGCCAATTTGCTGAACCGGCTCGGTATCACGTCCGGGCTTGCCTGAGTAAAGCAGACCAGCGGCGAGCACCCCCCGCGGAAACTTCAGTCTAGGTGAACAATGCAGATTACTTTGATGAAAGGTAAAATCCATCGCGCGTCGGTAACCGAAGCCGATCTACACTACGACGGCTCGATATCGATCGATCGTACGCTGCTGGATGCGGCGGGATTTTTGATAAACGAACGCGTTGAAATCTATAATATCGAAACCGGAGCACGCTTTGCTACTTATGTGATCGAGGCGCCCAAGGGCTCTGGCACGATAAGCCTCAACGGTGCGGCCGCTCGAATCGCGATGCCCGGAGAGAAAATCATCATCGTTGCATATGCCTCCTTCGATGAGGCGGAAGCGAAAGTCTTCAGACCACGCGTTGTTCTGGTTGATCAAGAAAATCGGATCTTACCAGGTTGAAAACATGAAGGCCGATGGATGAAGCCTTCTTGGCTGCCAATGGAATATCTGCGCGTAAATGCGACGTGGGAGTGAAGGATGAGCTCGACCCATGCGGCCAAAATGAGAAATTTTGCCACGGCCCTGCATGCCTTAAAAGAGGACGACCGGCTGCGCTGCCTCAAGCCGCGCGCTGGCGTCGACTTTTCTTCGAACGATTATCTTGCGCTGGCGAGCGCGCCTCGTATGAAAATGGCCGTCGTGGCCGCGCTCGAAGCCGGCACCCCAGTAGGAGCCGGCGGCTCGCGGCTCTTACGCGGCAATTGCGAGGAACACGAAAGTCTGGAAGCAGATGCAGCTCAGTTCTTTGGGGCGAAGACGGCCCTTTTCTTTAGCGGCGGCTACTTTGCAAATTTTGCCGTCCTGACAACGCTGCCGCAGCGGGGCGATCTGCTCGTTCTCGATTCTCTTGTGCACGCGAGCATTCATGAAGGCGCGCGCGCTGGCCGGGCGCAGTTTCGGATAAGCGATCACAACGACGCCCAGTCGGTCGAAGACAAAATTCGTGACTGGCGGGTCAAGGGCGGAACGGGCCGGGTCTGGATCGTGGCCGAAAGTCTCTACAGCATGGATGGCGATTTCGCACCACTTAAAGATTTGGTCGCGATCGCGGACCGGCACGACGCCTTCCTGATCGTGGATGAGGCCCATGCCACAGGCGTCTACGGCAGGCAGGGACGGGGGCTCACCGCGCCGTACGAGGGGAGCGAAAATCTCCTGGTTGTTCATACCTGCGGCAAGGCGCTGGGCGCTGCCGGTGCGCTCGTCACTTGCACACGCGTGCTGCGTGACTTCTTGGTCAATCGTTGTCGCCCGTTTATCTTCGCCACCGCTCCCCCACCGTTGATGGCTGTCGCCGTGCGGGAAGCACTCTCAATTCTGCAGGAGGAACCTGAGCGTCAGCAGCGTTTGGCCAAGCTGGTCGCCTTCACGCATCGGGAGATTCGTTTGCGCGGTCTGCGCAGTCCTTCGGACTCGCAGATCGTGCCCTACATCATTGGCGACAACGCCCATACGATGCGGCTCGCCTCTTTACTGCAGGCGCGCGGCTTCGACATACGTGGAATCCGGCCGCCAACCGTGCCGGCGGGAACGGCACGATTGCGAATTTCACTCACGCTTAACGTCAGGGAAGGTGATGTATCCGAGATGCTTGATGCGTTTGTCGAAGAGACGTGGGGCGATTCGCGATGACTCAGCGGATCGTGGTGACAGGCACAGATACCGGGATTGGGAAATCGGTCTTTTCCGCAGGGCTCGCCAATCTCCTCGGCGCAAACTATTGGAAACCGATTCAGGCCGGCCTTGAAGGAGAGACTGATAGCGAGCTCGTGGCGCGGCTGGGCAGTCTCTCACCCGATCGCATCGTGCCGGAGCTTTACCGGCTTCGAACGCCCGCTTCGCCCCATTACTCAGCCGAAATCGACGGAGTTCGCATCGACGCAGATGCGATTGATGTGCCGGACAGCGGGGAGCGCCCGCTCGTGATCGAGGGCGCCGGCGGGCTAATGGTCCCGCTGAGTGGCGGCACACTTTTTGTCGACGTCTTCGAGCGCTGGCGGCTTCCCGTGGTGCTTTGCGCAAGCACGCGACTTGGCACCATCAATCACGCGCTGCTGTCGATAGAGGCTCTGCGAAAGCGCCAGATCAGCATTCTCGGAATTGCATTCATTGGCGAACGAAATTTTGAGCCGGAGAGGGCAATTTGCGAAATTGGACGCGTGCGTTGGTTGGGGCGATTGCCTTGGCTTTCTCCTCTCACGGCAAACGCGCTGCAGGCGGTCTTCAAAGACTCGTTTGTCCCTTGGGACTTCAAACCATGATCAAGACGAAGTCGCCGATCTGGCATCCTTTCACGCAGCACGCGCTTCAGGATGAAATGATCAAGATCGTGCGTGGTGACGGCGCTTATCTCCACACCGCGGACGGTCGCCGTATCATAGATGCAATCTCATCTTGGTGGGTCGTGACCCATGGTCATTGCCATCCACATATCGTGCGCGCGATTCAGAAGCAGGCAGGCAAGCTCAACCAGATGATCTTCGCCGGCTACACCCATGATCCAGCTGAAGAGGTTGCTGCGCTAGTTTTGAAACTCGCGCCTCGCGGCCTCGACCATGTCTTCTTTTCCGACAGTGGCTCAGCCAGTGTGGAAGTAGCTTTAAAAATGGCACTCGGTTATTGGCATAACATCGGCAAGCAGCGAATACGCATTGTCGTGATGCAACATTCCTATCACGGCGACACGGTTGGGGCCATGTCGGTAGGTGCTAGAAGCGTGTTCAACGCGGCGTACGGGCCCCTTCTATTCGAGGTTACCTCAATCCCGTTCCCCGCGAGAGGTCGTGAGCAGGTGACGCTTGATGCGCTCGAGTCCGTTTGTCGAAACGAAATTCCGGCCGCCTTTATTGTGGAGCCTCTGGTATTGGGTGCGGGCGGAATGCTGATGTACCCAGCCTGGGTGCTAAAAGAGATGAAGCGAATCTGCGAAGCATCCGAGGTTCTGTTCATAGCCGATGAGGTCATGACGGGCTGGGGCCGTACCGGAACCTTATTCGCCTGCGAGCAGGCCAATGTGACGCCCGATATTGCCTGCTATTCGAAGGGCCTCACGGGAGGAGCGCTTCCGCTCGCGGTAACAATCTGCCGCGCGGATATTTTTGATGCGCATTATTCGAAGGACCGTACACGTACGTTCTTTCATTCGAGTTCATATACCGCCAATCCAATTGCCTGCGCCGCCGCAAAGGCCAACCTGGATCTCTGGCAAAGTCAGGAACCTCGCCAGCTCGTGGCGTCGGTTGCCGCCATGCAAGAGCGGGCCATTGAGCCATTCCGCGCCGACCCGCGCTTTGCAAACGTCCGTCGGGCGGGCACCATCACAGCACTCGATCTGCAAACGAGCGATGCCGGCTATCTCGCTAGCACCGGACCGAAGCTTCAGGCCTTCTTTAAAAACCGAAATCTGTTGCTGCGTCCGCTCGGCAATACGATCTATGTGATGCCGCCTTACTGCGTCACGGCGACAGATCTTGACCAAATCTATGCCGCCATCAGGGATTCTGCTGATGCGGTGGCTTGAGGATGCGCTTGGTGCGTGTAGCCACTAGGAGCTTTTGACCGTTTCGGCGCTTGGCCGATCGTTATCTAGCTGAATATCAATCTACAGCAAGCTTTAGAACCGATCTGAGAGAGTGTTGCTGATACACCAGATACCAAACGCACCTGTAGATGGCGTGAATTCTGCTAGTGTTGCTGGTAGCGCTCCCACAGGGTGTACGGCAGCGCGACCCAAAGACTCTCCCCATGAGGAAAGCGCGGCTGAGAAGTTCTTATTCGATGGTCCGCGGTCAAAACGTCTCCGCACGTTCTTGTGAGGAACGCGAACACCTCGGCTCCCCAAGGCAGCCGCAATATCTACATCTTACCCAGCCCACAGTGACCATGCATTTCGAGCAGCAGAACGTAAATATCGGATTGCCGCCCTTTGACAGCGCAAAAGGATGAGGCGGCAGTCACGAGATCGGGCGAGCGCTGCCACACGCCCCCTCAATTCGGGTAGTTGAAATTCGTCGAAGGAAGTCGTTCGATCGCAGGATTTAACCGCCGACGCGACGCTCATTGCATTAATCAAGACGAATACATTCGTTACAAATTGGAAATCTCAGCGAAGCACTCCGATTGAGCGGTCGCTTCACCAAAGCGGCGCACATCAGGGTCAAACTCTTGCGCCCAGTGCCCGTACGCTACCGGGAGACTTGGCATCGCCGACGCGGCATTTCACGTGCGGGCGTCGTGCTGAGGCGAAGAAAGTGCAGGGGCTATCCACCTAACTCCGACAGGAGGCGAAATGCGCAACACCTCCCATATTTCCTACCACGGTCCAGTGAGGTGCTGTGCGATATGCGGCGGAAAGTTCGGGCTGATCCGCTACTACTGCTGGCGAACGGCCCTTTGTTCCATGAAATGCGTCGACCGCTTCAAGGCGCGGCGGGAGGCCGACCACAAATGGCTTCGCTGGTTGCGAGCGGCTTAATACGTGGCACCGAGACGCCGCGGGAGACGGGCTCGAGGCAGAAGCGCATTAGCGGAGTTGAAAAAGTTGTCATTAGAATTCGGTGTGACGCGTTAAAGAGTAGCATGGAAGTATCAAGTGACAGAGATGTCAGCAACAATCATCGACTTTACGGCTTACAGGATGAACAAGCGTGCTGCGGCTGACCTGTCGCGCGACGAAATTTGGTTGACCGCGCCGTATCCAGCGGTCGCATCCTTCTATTTCTTCTGGCCGTTTCTGGCCTGGATTCCGTTTGGTTTGCCGGATCCGTCAGTCTCGGAACAGGAGCCTTCGTGAGCAGTCTTCGGACGCGGCGCAGGGAACTAGCGACCGGGATGGATGCGCGACTGTTAACTTTGTGCGTAGGTCACCAATTTTGGAGACGAGATCGTTCTTGCCACCATTGACGGTTTTCTCTCGACTTCCATAGGACGCACTGACTGCAGGGATACGAGACAAGCGATCGATCGAGATCTAAAATAAGTCACAGTTAAGAGCAGCCTCCTTGAACGTGTCGCGATTCCAGTGCTGCAGCGGTGGATGGTGGAGGGACGTCGTGTCGCCTGGGCCACCGCGTACGACATTATACGGCACGCATGGCCGATACCATCGTCGAAGTATGGTCGGAGATAGTCGGCAACGTCGGCCTGGGATTCGGCAAGACAGCGTCTGTCAGCATGGCCTAGGGAATTATCACTTAGATGCGGCTGCCGCCCAGACAGGCAGACCCATGCCTTGCTTCTGGCGGAACGCCGGACCATCTCGGTCTCACCCCCGGAGCGTTAATGTCATGCGTATATCCGAGGTGCAGGGAATGAAAGCCGACCAAACGACTGAGTGTGTGTGCTAAGATATACGTAGACTTGCACTGAATAGGTGTTTTCGTGGATGAGCAGTTTTTAAAGGACCGGGCCCAGATCATTCGCGATCTAGCGGACAAAGCAGACCCTTTCACTAGAAAAAGGCTGCTTGACCTAGCGGAACGGTATGACAGACGTATGAGACCGACGGTCTCAGATGACAAAGCGCGGCGAAACTAATTGGTCGTGGAAGTGTTCCGACCGATCTGGCGGCTCACCATTGATTGCACGTGGCCGATTTCGTGGTCGACATACATGAGCGACGCTCTGGAGTCCGCCTAAAGAGACCCGACCGCACCTTTTCTTGCAGAGCCGCTCGCGCCTGAAGACGCGGAGGCGGCTTATTACATTACGAGGACGTCAATCGCCGGTCTTGCGGAGGCGTCCTCTTCTCGAAATTAGGATGGGTGACCGTACGCCGTCATCTACGAACAACTGTTCGCCGAGGCTAATGACCCTGTATCTGCGCGAGAACCTACTCGCACCATGCGTTTTTGCGTTCAAAGCTCATTAAATCCTGCAAATCGATCTCTTGCCGGATGCAGAAAAAAAGGCCGCGCGAACGGTACGCGCGGCCAAGTCAGGGAGGAAACGCCCCAAGGGGCCGCTGAAGGAGCATCGAGATGAGTAGATCGATCACTCACCGAGAACTCCAAGCTTGTGAGAGCATCAGTGTCACGAGATGCTTTTTTATTCGTCTCTAGTCGCGCGAAGTGATCGAATACTTGAGTTCTTGCGCGGTTTGGCGGTAATTTTTGTGCATGTCTCGCATGTTTTGTGCAAAGATGATCAGCTGGACGCAGCGTTCAGCTCGACGTATCAGTCGGTCTACTGCGATAAGCCCGGATACCTAGGGAGGTCACCGTTCCCTTCTTTGTTCAGGCGGGATATGGTTTCGGCGACACTCATCACGGGTTTCGGTGATCTATTACAAGCCTGTACGTGACGTGCATTGCGAGTTCAGAATCGTGAGCAGCTACAGGCCTATGGGAATGTCAATGTAGCGCATCGATGGCTCGTCGGCATCGGTCGGACCGAGCTGGTCCGAGGCTGACAGGCAAGCCGCAAGCACTGCCGATGTCTGCTCCATGGCCTGCAAATGGCGAAGCGTCACGCGGATATGGCGCGGGCAAAATGGTCGTTTCGGAGTGCGACGGTGGACGGTTCAAGTCCGCAGACGACAGAATGGATGACATGCCGCTCGAAGGCCACGAGATCGGGGTTGCCCGTAACTTTCAATCAAAGGCCTGGAAGGTGATTCGGCAGTCATTCCTGGATGGGCGTTTTTTGGCCTAGTTGGTCGCGGAACGGACGCAGGGGATAGAGGTGCGCGCAGGTGGGCAACCCTCGGGCACTGGCTATGTCACAAGGGTATGGCGATGCGACAGTAGTTTCGGCAAGATATGGGTGTGACTCGCGATACAGCACATAAGCGCGTGCAGAGTTGGGGCGGGCGCTTACCGAGTTTCCTGGCGTGCTCAACACCGCGGAAATGTGCGTGCCTTTGCCGGGCGTGCCGCTGCTCGCCAACATGACCGTCTTCGGCAAGACGCCGTTTCCTTGCGATGGCAGAATTCGAGGTAACTATTCAATCGTGATCTGGCCGGTGTCTGCGCTGCGGGTGGCGAACAAGGGGCAGGAAGATCTGTAAGCTGCGATCGCGCGACCGCCGCACCCACAAGATTGTCGATCGAATCCAGACGCGCGCCCAACTCTATGCGACGATCGGGCCGCACGATGACGAGGCGCTAGATGCTTGCGTTCTCCAGACAGTCGCTCCCGAGAAACCGCACAGGTGATTATCGAGAGGTTGACGGAACGGTCCTCTTGCAGGTAATCGGAGATGTCGAGGTTCTCCGGATCAATCCGGAGCCAAGAGGGAAGCCGGTGCGATGCCGGCGCTGCCCCCGCAACTGTAAGCGGCGAGCCACTGTCCAATAGAAGTCACTGAAGCCACGCGGCTTCGGGAAGGCCGGACAGCGGGCGACGACCCGCGAGCCAGGAGACCTGGCCCGACAATATATTCGTCCACGGGCGGGGTGTCCGGTGGTGCGCCAAGCAGTTGCCGCTTCGGCGGCTTTTTCTGCACGCGTCCGCCATGGCCTTTGCTCCCAACATGGGGTTGAAGCTATGTCTCTTCTCTCGATTCCTGTCGCTACACTCGGCACGCCGCGCATCGGTCCGCGCCGCGAACTGAAACTCGCGCTCGAGAGCTATTGGGCCGGAAAGTCTGACGAAACGCAGCTTCTTGAGGCTGCGGCTGCGCTTCGCGCCGCTAACTGGTCGCGGCAGAAATCGCTCGGCGTAACCGTTATCCCTTCAAACGACTTCTCGCTTTATGACCATGTGCTCGATACCAGCGTAATGGTCGGTGCCATTCCGGAAATTTACGGTTGGAGTGCAGGCCCCGTTTCGCTCAAGACCTACTTTGCGATGGCACGGGGCGCACAGCGCGATGACCATGATGCGAATTGCGGTCACGCCGAGCACGGCGCGGCAGCGCAGCAGATGACCAAATGGTTCGACACCAATTATCACTACATCGTGCCGGAATATCACAAGGACCAGACCTTCACGCTTTCCTCTCGCAAGCCGATCGAGGAGTATGAAGAAGCGAAAAGCCTGGGTTATCAGACGCGCCCGGTGCTGGTTGGTCCAGTCACCTTTCTCAAGCTCGGCAAGAGCGCCGATCCTGCATTCGATCCGCTGTTGCTACTCGATAGGCTGCTGCCGGTCTATGTAGATGTTCTCCGCGAACTCACCTTAAGGGGCGCCGAGTGGGTGCAACTGGACGAGCCATGTTTGGTCCTGGACCTCGATGATGCCACACGCGACGCGCTGCGCCGGACCTACGCCCATCTGGCCAAGAAAGTTCCCGACATCAAGATCATGCTCGCTACCTATTTTGGAACGATCGGCGACAACCTGGAAACCGCTTTGACGTTGTCGGTCGCGGGCCTTCACATCGACCTGGTCCGCGCCCCGGAGCAGTTGAACGCGATTGTCACCGACGCTCGAAGGGATCTTGTCATCTCCCTCGGCATCGTCGATGGCCGCAATGTCTGGCGTTCGAACCTTCCAGCGGTGCTCGATCGGCTCGAACTTGCGATCGCAAAGCTCGGCAAGGACCGCGTGCAGATTGCACCCTCATGCTCGCTGCTTCATGTCCCGATCGACCTCGAACTCGAGACGGATCTTGATCCCGATGTGAAAAGCTGGCTTGCTTTCTCCGTCCAGAAGATCGGAGAACTCGCAACGCTGGGGCGCGTGCTGGCTAAAGGATGGGAGGAAGCGGCGGATGTACTTGAGGCCTCGGAAGGCGCGGCCATCGCGCGCGAAACGTCACCCAACGTTCACAATGCGAACGTCGCCAAGCGAATGGCTGCAATCGATGACAGCATGCGGCGTCGTCACAGTCCTTTCGCCCGGCGCGCCGAGGTTCAGCGCGCGCGGTTCGGATTGCCGACATTTCCCACGACGACGATCGGATCGTTCCCGCAGACGGTGGAGGTTCGCAACGCTCGCGCAGCCTATGCGCGGGGAAGGATGAGCGAAGCACAATACGAGCAGTTTCTCAAAGTGGAGACGGCGCGCGCGGTGCGCTGGCAGGAAGACATTGGTCTCGACGTTCTCGTGCATGGCGAGTTCGAGCGCAATGACATGGTGCAGTATTTCGGTGAGCGGCTGTCCGGCTTCGCATTCACCAAACATGGCTGGGTTCAGTCCTACGGCTCGCGTTATGTCCGGCCGCCCATCCTGTTTGGCGATGTCTCCCGGCCGAAGCCGATGGCGATGGAGTGGTGGCGCTTCGCGCAATCGCTGACCAAGAAGCCACTGAAGGCGATGCTGACAGGGCCGGTGACGATCCTGAACTGGTCATTCGTCCGTGATGATATTCCACGGAGCGAAGCATGCCATCAGATCGCGCTCGCGATACGTGACGAGGTGATCGATCTAGAGAGGTCCGGCGCGATGATGATCCAGATTGACGAGGCTGCGCTCCGAGAAGGATTGCGCGCTGCGCAAGTCACAATGGAAGACCTACCTCGGCTGGGCAGTAGACAGCTTCCGCATCTGCTCGTCTGGCGTGGCCGACGAGACCCAGATCCACACCCATATGTGTTATTCCGAGTTCAACGACATCATCGATGCGATCGCGGCAATGGATGCCGACGTCATTTCGATCGAGACGTCGCGGTCAAAAATGCAACTGCTTGATGCCTTCAAGAGCTACAAATATCCAAACGAGATCGGACCCGGCGTTTACGACATCCATTCGCCGCGCGTGCCGGACGTAGCCGAGATGAAAAACCTCATTGCGCTGGCGCGGCAGCGGCTTTCCGATGCGCAGCTCTGGATCAATCCCGATTGCGGCCTAAAAACGCGCCGATGGGAGGAGGTGCGTCCCGCGCTCATCAATATGGTCGCGGCTGCCCGCGAATTGCGGATGGCGTCCTGATCCCGAGGCAGTCGCCGATCTCCGACCTCTTTTTTCACAGGGAGCCCCGATGCGTTTCTGAATCAAATGCACCCCGCTTTGGAAAGGAGGAGCCCTGTTGCGTGAATTTCTCGCTTGTCAGGGCGATGTGGCGTGACGGCGAGAAAACGATCCTGGAGTTCGTCGGAAGCAACGCCCAAACGATCGAGGTGGACGAGGCGCCGGGACGAAATCTCTCGATCCGTGTCAGTCGGGTTATTGAGTCGATTGTTGCAGACTTCGGGAACCGGAACCGGCGAAGTGTCGGTCGGTTTGCGAACGGGCGATGCGCATCCGGACCATTGGCATGCTCTTGCCTAGTCGCGTGAGATCAGGCCGGAGAACGGTTTTTGCTCCCTCGTCTCGCGAGGGAACCGTCGTCGTTCGCCTGATAAAGGGTGAACTGTTCGCGCTGGAACATCGCTGCGCCTATCGGCAGGTGCCATTGTCGAAAGGCCTCGTCAGAAACCGGCTGCATTGCTGCTATCACGGCTCAACGCGGCGGAGCTGGCGCACTAAAGCTAATCCTAATTCCGCAAATCACTTGAGGCGAGCAGGTCTGTCGAGTTTAATGATCTGATACGCCGTTAATTAGGTGATTCGGAGAGAAGAACATGCCCCAAGGCAAGGTGAAGATGTTTAAGGACGATAAGGGTTTCGGCTTTATAGCGCCTGATACCGGCGGTGAAGACCTATTCTTCCACGTGAGCAGCTTGTTGCCCGGTGTAACGCCCAAGCAAGGAGACCGCGTCAGCTATGAAATTGGTGTAGACCGCAGGAGTGGACGTAGTCGAGCCGAAAAGGTCGTGATCGGTTGATCATAGAGACTTGGGCTGATTCATTTCCCGGCCGCCATACGAAGGCTTTCTTATCATCGCGGGCGTTTCAAAGCGCCTCTAGCTTCTCCCACTCCATGAACCCGCAATCCCGGTCGCCCCGCAATCACGCCTTTTCATCAGGACCGAGCAAGTCAGGATAGGCATTTGCGGTTACCTCGCAAGGTAAATGGCCAGGTCTGGGCAGGCGGTGCAACATCAAGCCCCTGCTCGCGGACCAAGCGGGCGGAGGCGAGGCGGCGGTGGCGTAATTTCGATCTCCCGTCGGCCGCGCTCCCGTTACCTCGAGCCGATCGGATGCAACGTCCAATCGCGGAACGCTTCAGGTTGGATTGACTGCTTATTCACATCGACCAACCTGAATTCACTCGACTTGGCCTCGCCATATGAGGCCGATCAGATATCCATGTTGCGCAGGCGCTGGCGGTTGCGCAGCACGATCTGGCGGGCGCCGGAAAAGCCCAACACGCCTTCGTCGTTCAATTGCGACAGGGCACGTGACACCGTTTCCAGCGTAAGGCCGAGATAATCGCCGATGTCCCGGCGGCACATCGGGAGCGCCATCGTGCCGGCCACCGTAAGGCGGCGATCCATCTCCAGGAGGAAGTTGGCGACTCGTTCGATCGCGCTTTTGCGACCAAGCAGCAGGATGTGCTCCTCGGCGCGCTTGAGGTCATCAGCCGTCATGGTCCAAAGCTTGTGGGCGACACGGACGTCGGTGCCAGCCGCCTGTTCGAGGCTGCGGCGCTTCACCAGGCGCACGGTGCTGTCGATGATGGCTTCGGCGGCCAGGCGGTGCTTGGTGCCGGACTCCAGCCCGAACACGTCGCCAGGCAAATGAAACGCGCCGATTTGACGACGTCCGTCGGACAGCAGCTTGTAGGTGCGCACCGCGCCGCGAACGACTTGGTAAACATATTCCGCCGGCTCCTCCTCACCATAGATTTCCTTGTCCTTGCGGTAGGTGAACTCCGCGGCGATCAGGCCAGCATGGCCTGTGATGCCGAAAAACGGTTCGACAGGCCCAAAAGCGCCGGGAGCGGCTCGGTTGACGTTGAGGGACGGGGCAGTCGATCGAGTGAGCATGAGCCATCTCCTGTGCAGCGGATGGCGAATTCGTAAGTGGAACAAAACGGCTGGGAAATTTCGCTCCATGCCTTAAGGGCAATGCCTTACGTAGGATCCCGGAGCTGTGCCGGTTTTCAGGACGCAGAGGGCCGCTCCGTATTGATCGCGTCCCAGATATGGGAGGAAAGGCTGTCCTCGACATGCGGCTTGACCAGCACATGGCGAATACCGGCAACTGCTGCTTTGGCCGGAATGGACGCGTCGGGGTGACCGGTGATCAGGATGATAGGCGTATCGATATCGCGCCGGCGCAAGAGACCGGCAAGGTCGATGCCGCTCATGCCCGGCATCTTGTAGTCGATCACGAGGCAGTCGGCGCCGCTCATAGTCATGGCGTTCAGGAGCGCCTCGCCGCTGCGGAAAGTGCGTACACAAAAACCGTCGGCTTCCAGGAGAAAGCGCAGCGATCCGAGCACGTCGGTGTCATCATCGACGACGTAGACAAGGGGCGTTCTGCTAAGTGAGGGCATCACAGGTTTTATGCGGCTTTCTGATCAGCCATGCGGTCGATCAGAGCATCCATAAGGTCTTCCTGCGGGGCCGACTTGATCCAGCTCAATCTTTAAGCGCCCCGGCTCGCATGGCGAGGCGGACGAGTTCCGAAAGATTCGAAGCCTGCATCTTGGTCATCACGTTGGCTCGGTAGACCTCGATGGTGCGCGGGCTGATATTGTAGTCGCGTGCGATCATCTTATTGGACAGGCCAGCCACCAATCCCTCCATCACCTGCCGCTCGCGCGGGCTCAGCGAGGCGACCCGCGCGGCGATGTCCTGCGTCATTGCCTCGTCGCGGGCGCCGGCTTCAGCCTGCCGGAGCGCGGCGTCGATCATCGCAACCAGGCGGTCATCCTCGAACGGCTTCTCCAGGAAATCGACCGCACCGAGTTTCATCGCCTCGACGGCGAGGGGGACGTCGCCATGGCCGGTCATGATGATGACGGCCAAGGAGGCGCGGCTCACCTTCAGGCGCTTTAGCAACTCGACGCCATCGATGCCGGGCATGCGGACATCCGAGACCACACAGCCGAATTCGATGCTGGAAAGGTGATCGAGGAATTTCTGCGCCGTCTCGAACAGACTGACCTCAAAGTCCGCGGAATCGAGCAAGAAGTGCAGCGAGTCACGCATCGCCTCATCATCGTCGATGACGTAGACATTTCCTCTAGTTGCCATCAGTCAAAATCTCGTTGGGTGCAGCCGGCAGAGTGAAGCGAAACGTCGCGCCGAATGCGTGATTGGATTCGGCCCACATCCTGCCGCCATGGGCCTCGATGATGGAGCGGCTGATCGACAGCCCGACTCCCATGCCGGTTTCTTTGGTCGTAAAGAAGGTCTGGAACAGGTGCTTCTCCACATCTTCGGGGAATCCGTGACCGGTGTCGAACACCGAGACTTCTGTCATATCGTCGTCGATCGGCCGGTTAGAGACGATGAGCTCGCGCCGTGCGGACTGGGCCATGGCTTCCAGCGCGTTACGAAACAGATTGACCAGCACCTGCTGGATCTGAACGCGGTCGACCAGGACATGGTCATGCTGCGGGTCCAGGCTGAAGCGGATCCGCACGTCCTGTTCGCGCGCACCGGCCAGGCCAAGCGCGCCGGCTTCTTCAACCATCTTCGAAAGGCTCTCGACGCGCTTTTCGGATTCGCCGCGGGCGACGAAATCGCGCAGCCGCCGGATGATCTGCCCGGCGCGGATCGCCTGTTCCGCCGCGCGAGCCATCGCGTTCTCGATTCTTGCGCGGTTCGGATCGGGGCTCGTGGCAAGCAGCCGGCGCGAGCCCTTCACGTAGTTGCTGATGGCAGCAAGCGGCTGGTTAAGCTCATGTGCCAATGCAGAACCCATCTCTCCCATCGCGCTCAGCCGTGACATGTGGACGAGCTCCGACTGCAGTTCCTGCAGCCGCGCCTGGGTCTGCTGATGCTCGGTGAGGTCACGGACGAAGCCGGTAAAATAGGGCATGCCGCCGGATTGCATCTCGCCGATCGACAGGTGCATCGGGAAGGTGGTACCGTCCTTTCGCTGACCGGTGACGATGCGGCCGATGCCGATGATGTGCCGTTCGCCGGTGGCGACGTATCGTGCCATATAGCCGTCATGGCGTGAACGGTCGGGCTCGGGCATCAGGATGCTGACATTCTGCCCGATTGCCTCGCTCTGGAGGTAGCCGAACTGGCGTTCCGCCGCGCTCGAGAAGAACTGCATGATGCCGCGGCCGTTGATAACGATCATCGCGTCCGGGATGGTCTCCAGTATCAATTGCAGGTGCCTTTCGCGCGTGCGCAGGTCCTCCTCGAGCCGCTTCTCCTCGTCGAGGTCGAGCACGACGCCGGAAAGGTGGGACGGAATGCCATCCTTGTCCCTGATGACGCTGCCGCGGGCGCGGACCCAATGGCTGCCGCCGTCCTCGGGTCTTAACCGGTAGGAGAGGTCAAACGAGGCGCCGGTCTCGAGTGAACGGGAGATCGCCTGCTCGGTTCGCTCGCGGTCCTCAGGCTCGAGCAGCGAAAGGAACAGATCGTAGCTGACCGCAGCGGCATTGGAAACGCCGAACAGTTTTCGCGCGGTATTCGACCAGAACAACTCTCTGGTGGACAGGTCGATATCCCAGCCGCCGACGCCAGCGCCGTCGGCACCCAGCCGAAAGCGCTGATCGTGGCTGCCGTCGTCACACGGGAAGGGCGCCATGCCGCTCAATTGTCCTTTTCCAATTCCGGAGCGCGGATTCGGTTGAGATTTTCCCGATTATGGGCCGAATGCCCGGCCCTACTCAAGGGCGAGAAAATTTGTACGATCGCGCTGATTTCATCCGTTTGACCTTACTCAATGTGCGCGGCCGCCCCGCGTGCTTGAAGTGGCGCCGTCGACAGCGAGGATTTCGCCTTGTACAAGTTTATCGAGCAGACGGTTGCCAATTACATGACGCGCGAGCCTAGGACGGTTGCGCGCGATATGACGATGTGTGAACTCGGCGATCTCTTCGAGAAGCAAGATTTCAACGCCTATCCGGTCATGGACGAATCGCAGGTGGTCGGCGTCATCTCGAAGTTTGACTACCTGTCCTGCTTCGTTTTCACGCCGGCGCGCATCATCCCGCGCTACCGCGACCTGATGCAGCGGGCCGCCGTTGATCTGATGACAGCGGAATTCATTTATGTCGCTCCCGAAACTAGGCTGACCCGCGTGCTGGAGCTGATGGTCAACCACCGACTCCGCAGCATGCCAGTGCTCGACAACGAGCAGCGGCTTGCCGGCATTATTTCGCGGAAGGACGTGATGCGGGCGCTGCAGGATTGCGCCGCGGCGGACGCTGACCGAGTCTGATCGCAGCAGTGCCGCGTATGACCGGCAGTCGCTTGAGGTCAATGAGTTGAGCAGCGTTCGGATCGGGCGCGCCATCCTCCGAACTATCCCGGCGGGGAATGTGGGCCATCCGGATTGTCGTCTTGAACTGCGACGTCTGGTGGAGCATTGGTTCGTATGGGTCTATAGCGGCCTGCCCTCTCCGGGGGCCAGGAGTTCAGTCGATTCCGAGCAACGTAGCCAAACGTTAGCGCTCCGGTGAGCACGAATCGGGTGCTCGCCAGGCATGCTTGATCGGTCGTTTCTCCCAAGAGGTGCTGCGCTGTCGATTTATCCAGTACAACACCAGGGTGACTGGAACCACCGGTAGCATAGCCTCGAAAGGATAGTCGCGCACTGGCTGGCGACTCCAACACGAAATCCGAGACTGGATTGATCCGGACAGTCCAAACCAACACAACTTCCACAATTCGGATTTGTGAGGTGGAACGGCACTTCCGCCTTCCTTGCTCCTCGCGGACCCGGCAGGGCGGCGACCCGATCAGACCGTCGATCGAGGCATATTCGCCGGGAGCGAACGCTCGTCCTTGAATGAATCGGACTTCGTGGGGGCCGGCGGCGTGAGGAATCATAGTGCAACACCAGCCGCCTCCTTGACGGCGAACGAGTTGGCCGAGCGCATTTGCCAACGATCACATGGCCCGTGCCCTCACCGCCTTCGGGGTGACCCGGCTGTTGCCCAGGCTCCAGCCGGATGTTGCGAAAACTGCAATGGGAGGGAGGATCAAGAATCGGCTTCAGGGAATTTCTTCGTGGCGATCTTGCTCTGTTCAACAGGCAGCTTAAGTGGGATCTTTAGTGGGAGCTGGCTAGCTGCGGGCTTGATCAAACCTTGATAATGATGCTGACCAGCGGCACGAGCAGGCTGACCGTCCGTTCAAGGGATGGTGCAGCAGGCCCGAGACCCGCGATAGCGTGGCGCCTCGATCTGGAGCGCGTCAAGGGAGGTGCCGTGGATCTCATTGGCAAGCTCGAGCTCGCGCCTTTAACGACCTCCGCGGGGCGCGGAACGACGCAGCCTCAGGGCGTCTCCGGCGATTGATCTGCATCAACAACATCTCATCCCTACGGACGCTACACTGCATCGACCCGCAGGGAAACGCGCCCATGAGGCGCCTGCAGGCGGCAATCGGAGGGACGTGTGAAGATTTCGGTTTTGGGGGAAGGAATGCATTGTCGATCGTGTCACGATTGCACGGCGAGGGGCTTTGCCATCTGCGCAGCGCTCGACAAGGCCGAATTGCGCGAATTGGCGCAGCTGTCGCGGCATGTTCGTTTCGAATCAGGCGCCACCGTGTTCGCACAGGCAAACATAGCAACGTCGTTCTTCAGCGTGCATGCGGGTACCCTGCGCCTCTACAAGCTGTTGCCGGACAGTCGGCGGCAGATCGTCGGTTTTGCATTGCCAGGCGATTTCCTCGGGCTCCCCGGCTTGCCGCACCACGAATTCTCCGCTGACGCGGTCGGCCGTGTCACGCTGTGTCAGTTCCCCAAGGAGTCATTCGCGACATTCGCCGAGAAACGGCCGCAGTTGCTGCGCCGCATGGTCGAATTGGCGGGCCACGAGCTGGCCCGGGCACAGGAACATATGGTCTTGCTCGGACGGCGCTCCGCCGAAGAGAAGATAGCGACCTTCCTGATCAGCTGGCGCGACCGACTGAGTGGAATTGGACGTGGCGGAGAAATTCTGCCGCTGCCGATGAAAAGGCTGGACATCGCGGATCATCTGGGGCTCACCATCGAGACGGTGAGCCGTACCTTCTCGAAGCTCGAACGTGATGGTGTGATCCAAACCTTTGCGAGTGGCGTCGTCCTCTTGGATGCCCCGCGCGCCGAAGCGTTGTCTGCGGGCGTAAGTTGAAGCGCGTCGCGTAGGGTTCTTTTGTCCTGGTTTGATCAAGGTCAAAGACGTCTCTGTTGAAACGGCGTTATATCCGCATCAGCTTCAATGGAGGTCGTCATGCCCGCCGATGCGCTCTTGGTTTCCGCAGCCGTCATCTCGGTCTTCATGATTTTCGCCGCTGCTCTTGCTTGGGCCAGTGTCCAATCACCAAGGTCGCATCAGGCAACACCGGGAGCGCGCAAGCGTCGTCCATTCTGATTCCTTCAGGCAGCTGCTGGAGCTGGTGCAAAACGCTCGCCGGCCGCAGGGGTAGCTGACGGGTTGATCTCAATCAAGGACAACACAGCGAGACCCGGGCTGACGGGGCAGGCGTCCATGCAAAGAGAATCACACATGCAGCAATCTCAATGCACGAAATGGATGACTCACGGCGAAGCCGGGCTGATGCTATTCTTCTCGATGGCGGCCTTCGTCTGCGCGTTCGCAGCCGCCAAGGCGCTGGACGCGCCGTTCGCGTTTCATGCTTCGCTCGCTGCAGTGGCAAGCGGCGTCGCCTCCTTCGCCATCATGAATCGGTATCTCGACCGCCCCGCGTCGTTGCCGCCGGAGGAGATCAACGGGAAGCCGAACTATAATGTCGGTCCGATCAAGTTTGCTTCCTTCATGGCGATGTTCTGGGGCATCGCCGGCTTCGCCGTCGGGCTCTTGATCGCATCGCAGCTCGCCTGGCCGGCGCTGAACTTCGATCTACCGTGGACCAGCTTCGGCCGGCTCCGGCCGCTGCACACCTCGGCGGTGATCTTCGCCTTCGGTGGCAACGTGCTGATCGCGACCTCGTTCTATGTGGTGCAGCGGACCTGCCGGACGCGGCTCGTGGGCGATCTCGCGCCATGGTTCGTCGTGCTCGGCTACAACTTCTTCATTTTGATCGCGGGCACCGGCTATCTACTTGGCGTGACGCAATCCAAGGAATATGCCGAGCCCGAATGGTACGCCGATCTGTGGCTAACGATCGTCTGGGTCGTCTATCTCGTCGTGTTCGTGATGACGCTGGTGAAGCGCAAGGAGCCGCACATCTTTGTCGCCAACTGGTTTTATCTCGCCTTCATCGTCACCATCGCCGTGCTGCATCTCGGCAATAACCCGGCGCTGCCGGTCTCGGTGTTCGGCTCGAAGTCCTACATCGCCTGGGGCGGTGTGCAGGATGCCATGTTCCAGTGGTGGTACGGGCATAACGCGGTCGGCTTCTTCCTGACGGCCGGCTTCCTCGCCATCATGTACTACTTCATCCCGAAACGCGCCGAGCGGCCGGTCTATTCCTATCGACTGTCGATCATTCACTTCTGGGCCCTGATCTTTCTCTACATCTGGGCCGGCCCGCACCATCTGCACCACACGGCGCTGCCGGATTGGACGCAGACGCTCGGCATGACCTTCTCGATCATGTTGTGGATGCCGTCCTGGGGCGGCATGATCAATGGCCTGATGACGCTGTCCGGCGCCTGGGACAAGCTCCGCACCGATCCCGTGCTGCGCATGCTCGTGGTGTCGGTCGCCTTCTACGGCATGTCGACCTTCGAAGGGCCGATGATGTCAATCAAGGTCGTGAACTCGCTGAGCCACTATACCGACTGGACCATCGGCCATGTGCATTCCGGCGCGCTGGGCTGGGTCGGCTTCGTTTCCTTTGGCGCGCTGTACTGCCTGATTCCATGGCTATGGGATCGCAAGGGTCTCTACAGCTTGAAGCTGGTCAACTGGCACTTCTGGACCGCCACCATCGGCATCGTGCTCTACATCTCCGCGATGTGGGTCTCCGGAATTCTGCAGGGCCTGATGTGGCGTGCCTACACCTCGCTCGGCTTTCTCGAATATTCTTTCCTCGAGACGGTGGAAGCGATGCACCCGTTCTACGTTATCCGTGCCGCCGGCGGCGCGCTGTTCCTGATTGGCGCGCTGATCATGGCCTATAATCTATGGATGACGGTGCGGGCAAGAGAGGCGGATGTCGGCACAGAGCTCGCGTTGCAGGCGGCGGAATAAGGAGCGATCGGATGTCCTTCTGGACCCGCCATCAAATCTTCGAGAAGAATTCGGTCATCCTGATCGCGGGCATTCTGGTTGTGATTGCGATCGGCGGCCTAGTCGAGATCACGCCGTTGTTCTACCTGAAAAGCACGATCGAGGTGGTCGATGGCGTCAGGCCCTACACACCGCTCGAACTAGCTGGCCGCAATATCTATGTCCGCGAGGGCTGCTATCTCTGCCACTCGCAGATGGTCCGGCCGCTCCGCGATGAGGTTGAGCGCTATGGCCACTTCTCGCTGGCTGCCGAGAGCATGTACGACCATCCATTCCAGTGGGGTTCGAAGCGCACTGGGCCGGATCTCGCGCGGGTCGGCGCAAAGTATTCCGATGAGTGGCACGTCACTCACCTAACCAATCCGCGCGCCATTGTGCCGCAGTCGGTGATGCCGGGCTATCCGTTCCTCGCCCAGACCGAGGTCGACACCGCTGTTGTCGCCGATAACCTCAAGGCCAGCCGCGTCGTTGGCGTGCCCTATTCGGACGAGCAAATCAGGAACGCGGTCGCCGACCTGAAGGCGCAGGCCGATCCGGACAATGTCGGCACCGATGCGTTCGCGAAGCGCTATCCAAAAGCTGTGATCCGCAATTTCGACAGCAAGGCCGGTGCGCCGACCGAGATGGATGCGCTGGTCGCATATCTGCAGATGCTCGGCACGCTGGTCGACTTCAAGCTCTACAACGAAAAGGCCAATCTTCGCTGAGAGGCAGGACGATGAAAGCAATCTTGACCGTGCACAACATCGCGTCGGACCTCGTCACCAGCGTGTGGACGCCGGCCTTCGTCGGCCTGTTCATTGCGATCGTGATCTACGCACTTTGGCCGCGCAACCAGGCGGTTTTCGACCAGGCATCTCGGATGCCGTTGCGGGAGGACTGAGAGGTCATGGCGGAAAGCGAACTCGACAAGGTTTCCGGCAAGACCACCACCGGTCACCAGTGGGACGGCATCAAGGAACTCAATACACCGCTGCCGCGCTGGTGGCTGATCACCTTCTACGCCACCATACTGTGGGCGATGGGCTATTGGGTTGTGTACCCGGCTTGGCCGCTTCTGTGGAGCTACACCAGGGGCGCGCTCAACTATTCGACGCGCGCCGCGGTCGCCGTCGAGCTTGCCAATCTGGAAAAGATCCGCGGCGACAAGATGATTGCGCTGGGTGCGGCTTCGCTCGCCGATATCGAAAAGGATCCGGCGCTGTTGGCGCTGGCGCGCGCTCGCGGCAAGGCCGCGTTCGGCGACAATTGCGCGCCTTGCCACGGCTCGGGCGGCGCCGGCGCAAAAGGCTATCCCAACCTGAACGATGACGACTGGTTGTGGGGCGGTTCGCTCGACCAGCTTGTGCAGACCATCCAGTTCGGCGCGCGCTCGGGTCACACCAAGACCCATGAGGGCGCGATGCTCGCCTTCGGCAAGGATGGCATCTTGAAGCCGGACGAGATTGGCACGGTCGCCAACTATGTGCGCTCGCTCTCGGGCTTGTCGACGCGCCAGGGTTACGATGTCGCCGCCGGCGCAAAAATTTTCGTCGAGAATTGCACGAGCTGTCATGGTGAGGCGGGCAAGGGCAACCAGGAGCTCGGCGCGCCCAATCTCACTGACAAGATCTGGCTCTACGGATCGGATGAGGCGACCCTGATTGAGACCATCACGATTGGTCGGGCCGGCGTGATGCCGGCGTGGGTGGGCCGGCTTGATCCCTCCACCATCAAGGCGCTGGCGGTCTACGTCCACACGCTCGGCGGCGGCAAGTAGCGGAGCAAAGGGAAGCGGCGTTGGGTTTGCGCTGGATCAACCTGGCAGAGAGGAGGAGACTAGGAGAGCGCGGGCCCATGAACAAGATCGTCCAAATAAAACCCGACCAAGTCGAAGATGTTGGGTCGCTTTACGCGGCCCGCAAGAAGGTCTACCCGCAGAGTGTTTTCGGGACTTTCCGTCGGATTAAATGGGGCCTGATGGCGTTCTGCCTGGGCGTCTACTACGTGTTGCCTTTCGTGCGCTGGAATCGCGGCCTTGGCGCCCCAGATCAGGCGGTGCTGATCGATCTGCCGAACAGTCGCTTCTATTTCTTTTTTATCGAGCTGTGGCCGCAGGAGGTCTATTACTTCACCGGCCTCCTCATCATCGCCGCGCTCACACTATTCCTGATGAATTCGGTCGGCGGCCGCATCTGGTGCGGCTATCTCTGCCCGCAAACGGTCTGGACCGACCTGTTCTATGCGGTAGAGCGCCTGATCGAGGGCGACCGGCGCGAGCGCATGAGGAAGGCGGCTTCCGCCGATCCCCTAAAACTCGAGCGCATCTCCGAAATCATGCTCAAGCATTCGATCTGGCTCTTGATCGCCTGGTGGACGGGCGGCGCCTGGGTGCTCTATTTCACCGATGCGCCGACGCTGGTGAAGGAGCTCGTCACCTTCCAGGCGCCGGCGATCGCCTATATCTGGATCGCAATCCTCACCGCGACAACCTATCTGCTCGCTGGCTTCATGCGCGAGCAGGTCTGCGTCTACATGTGCCCCTGGCCACGTATCCAGGCGGCGCTGACCGATGAGTGGGCGCTGAACGTCACCTATCGCTACGACCGCGGCGAAAAGCGCAGGTCGGTAAAGAAGGCGAACGAGCTGCGGGCGCTCGGCCTGCCTGCCGGCGACTGCGTCAATTGCTATCAATGCGTGGCGGCCTGCCCGACCGGCATCGATATCCGCAATGGCCCGCAGATCGATTGCATCCAGTGCGGCCTGTGCATCGACGCATGCGACAACGTGATGAAGAAGATCGGTCGGCCGACTCGGCTGATCGGCTACGACAATGACATTAACATCCAGCGCCGGATGGCCGGCAAGCCGCCGATCTACGGTATCGTGCGGCCACGCACGATCATCTACACCGCGCTGATCGCACTCGTCGGTGGGATCATGCTGTATGCGCTGCTCACCCGTTCGCTGCTCGACATCAACGTGCTGCACGATCGCAACCCGGTTGCTGTGAAGCTCAGCGACGGCTCGATCCGCAACGCCTACACGGTCCGTTTCCTCAACAAGCGCAGTCTTGACCGCGTGGTGACGATCGATGTCGATGGTCCGCCGTATGCTGTGCTGCACGTCGTGGGCGACGATTCGATCACACCTGATAGGCCGATGGTCGTGCTCGGACGCGACGGCACCACGGAATTGCGCGTGCTGGTGACCGCCCCATCTGAGAAGAACTCCGAAAGATCGATCCCGATCAAATTCCGGATCACCGATATCGGTCTAGGCGAGGTCGCTTCCGCGATCGACAATTTCGTCTTGCCATGAGAACAAGTGGAGCTGTCGTGAACAGAGCCAGTGCATCGCCAAAGCCGCTCACCGGTCGCAAGGTGCTTTTCATGCTGCTTGCGTTCTTTGGCGTCGTCATCGGCGTCAACCTCACCATAATAAGTCTTGCTTCCATGACGCTGCCCGGCACTGACGTCGAAAGCGCCTATGCGGCGAGCCTTGCCTATGAGAAGGAGATCGCCGCCGCACGCGAGCAGGATGTGCGCAGCTGGAAGGTGGACGCGCATCTTGCGCGCAGTGCGGACGGCGACACCGCGCTGGAAGTCAAGGCACGCGACGGGAGCGGAAAGGCGCTGACCGGACTAAAGTTCACCGGTCGCCTAGAACGGCCGACCGATCGGCGGGCGGACCGGGTGATCGCGCTATCGGAGGTGACGGGCGGCGTTTATCGGGGCAGCGGCGGCGCGGTCGGGCCGGGACAATGGAATCTGGTGCTGGAAAGCGAAGCCGACGGCCGGCGTCTGTTCATGTCTAGGAACCGCGTGGTACTGAACTAAGGGAACTCTTCATGCAGGCGACGCGGGATTTTTCGCATTATGTCAAGCATCTCGGCTCCGGACTGGCGCATATTGATCTCGCGGTCGAAGGCGTCAGCTGCGCCGGCTGCATCTCGAAGATCGAGCGAGGCCTTTCAGCCATCCCGGACGTGACGCTGGCGCGCGTCAACCTGACCGACCGCCGTGTCGCGCTGGAGTGGAAGGAGGGCGCGCTCGATCCGGCGCGCTTCATTGATCGCCTGGCCGAGCTCGGCTACAAGGCCTATCCGTTCGAGGCTGTCACCGCCGAAGCAGTAGAGGCCGAGAACTCCCGCTTCCTGCTGCGCTGCCTGGGTGTTGCGGCATTCGCGACCATGAACGTCATGATGCTGTCGATCCCGGTGTGGTCCGGCAATGTCAGCGATATGCTGCCGGAGCAGCGAGATTTCTTCCACTGGATCTCGGCGCTGATCGCGCTGCCCGCGGCAGCCTATGCCGGCCAGCCTTTCTTTCGCTCGGCGTTCAACGCGCTGCGCACTGGCAACGTCAACATGGATGTGCCGATCAGCATCGGCGTGATCCTGGCGCTTGCGACCTCGATCGTCGAGACCATCGGCCATGCCGAGCACGCCTATTTCGACGCCCCGATTATGCTGCTCACCTTTCTCCTGGTCGGGCGATACCTTGACCAGAACATGCGGCGGCGGACCCGCGCGGTGGCCGGCAATCTCGCCGCGCTGAAAGCCGAGACGGCGACCAAATTCGTCGGTCCAGACGAGATATCCGTGGTGCCGGCCGCGGCGGTCATGGCCGGCGACATTGTGCTGCTGCGGCCGGGCGAGCGTTCCGCGATAGATGGCATTGTCATCGAAGGCAGGTCGGAGATCGACCAGAGTTTGATCACGGGTGAAACGCTGCACGCGTCGGTCGAGCCCGGCAGCGAGGTCTATGCCGGCTCGCTCAACGTTTCCGGGTCCTTGCGCATCCGTGTCTCGGCCGCTTCCGAAGGCACCCTGCTTGCGGAAATCCAGCGGCTGCTTGACCATGCCGTGCAGGTGCGCTCGCGCTATGTGCAGCTCGCCGACCGTGCCTCGCGCCTCTACGCACCGGTGGTCCATGCGACCGCTTTCCTGACCATGACCGGCTGGTTGATCGCCGGCGCAAGCTTCCATGACTCCATCATCACCGCGATCACGGTGCTGATCATCACCTGTCCTTGTGCGCTTGGGCTTGCCATCCCGACGGTGCAGACGGTGGCGTCGGGAGCAATGTTCCGCGCCGGCGTGCTGCTGAATTCGGGCGACGCGATCGAGCGTGTCGTTGCGGTCGATCGTATCATCTTCGACAAGACGGGAACGCTAACGTTGCCTGAGTTCGATGTGGTGAACTCGGCGGCTGTTCCTGCCGACGTGGTTGAGCTCGCGGGCCGGCTTGCGTTGGCAAGCCATCACCCCGTCGCCGCTGCGCTAGCGCGTGCGGCCGGTGCGAAATCGCCGCTGCCCGGGATCACGGAACAGCCGGGGCAGGGCGTTCGCGGCATTCTTAAAGGTGAAGAGGTGAGGCTTGGAAGTCCAACTTTCTGCAAGGCCGATGGTCTCGCGAACGAAATCCTAAGCCGCGATCCCGAGGCTTCCGTCGTTGCCTTCGCGCGTGGCGAGAAACGTTATGTGTTTGCGGTCTGCCAAAGCATGCGGCCGGACGCGCGCGCGGTCATCGCGGCGCTTCAGAAGCGTGGCGTGGCGGTAGAAATTATTTCCGGTGACCGCGAGCCGGCGGTGCGCGCCGCGGCTGAGATGCTTCAAATCCCCGAATGGCGCGCCGGCGTCACGCCCGCCGACAAGATCGCCCGGATCGAGGAACTGAAGCGGCAGGGCTTTAAAGTCATGATGGTCGGCGATGGGCTCAACGATGCGCCATCGCTGGCGGCGGCGCATGTCTCGATGTCGCCGATCTCGGCGGCGCATTTGAGCCAGGCGACGGCCGATCTCGTTTTCCTCGGCAACCGCCTCGCGCCGGTGATTGCCTCGCTAGACCATTCGCGGAAAGCGCTGCACCTGATGCGGCAAAACCTCTATCTCGCCCTTGGCTACAATTTCCTCGCCGTGCCGATTGCTATTCTGGGCTTCGTGACGCCCCCGATCGCGGCTGCCGCAATGTCGGGCTCATCGATTCTGGTGATGCTGAATGCACTGCGGGGCCGCCATGTCCCGCAGGAGACTCTGTGATGGAAGTGATCGTGTTCCTGGTGCCGCTGGCGCTCTTACTCGGACTGTTCGGGCTGCTCGGATTTCTGTGGTCGTTGAAGAACGGCCAGTATGACGATCTGGATGGCGCGGCCTGGCGGGCGATTTCTGACGACGACGGAACGCCGGCTCGCCCCGTCGAGCTGAGGTCGGAATCGCGACCGTAACGCCTCACCGTAACGCCTTGTCGTCGCGCGTCCCGGAATGCTTCCAATTTTGATCTGACGCAATACGGTCGGCTATTTCGCCCCGCATACTTGACGTGCTCAAACCGTACCGGAAGGGTACTATGGCAAGAACGGAATCCATCGGCGGTAGGCTCATGGGCAAGTTGTCGGAGTGGCTCGGCCGGCTCGGTGATACCGCCGAGCTCCGCGCCCTTGGAGCCGCCAAGCTCGATTGCATCGCGCGCGACGTTCGCGTCTCACGGACCGAGCTCGAAACCCTCACTTACCAAGGGCGGCGCGGCGCTGATGAGCTGTCGGGACTACTCAAGGCGCTCGGCATCGACGAGAGGGCCATTGCGCGCAAGGAGCCGGGCGTGCTGCGCGACATGACGCTGGTATGTGCATTGTGCGCCGAAAAGATCCGATGCAACCGCGAGATAGAGGCGGAAACAACGGCGCAGCACCTTCATGAATACTGCGCCAACAGCTACACGATCGATGCGCTCCGGACGAAGCCAAAGCCAGATGCGATGGATCTCCTTCGTGGTCCGAGCTGCTGCTGACAAGCTACAATGGTCTAAGGGCCTCTCAGCCTTTAAACCGCGCGACTGTGCACGCCTGTTGACCGCGAAAGGTGCGCATCAAACGCTGAGGCGACGCTACGCACCAGGAATTCCGATCCTTCGCTGACGGTTAGCCGACCTTGAGACATTGTCGCAACTCCGTCGGCTAAAAGCCGGTCCATGCGCGCGCGATCGACGACTGCTGTCCGTAGATCCCGACGATGGATGCGGGATATCTGCTCCAGGTCAACGGTCAAATCGCACATGATCCGCTCGATGATGTCAGCGCGGAAAAGATCATCCTCGGTGAAAGCATAACCCTTCACCGTGGCTAGTCGGCCCTCCGCGATGCGGTTCAAGTAGTCGCGGATGGCCACCACGTTTTGGATAAAGCCGCGTGGCATCCGACCGATCGCGCTCGCCCCGAGGCCGATGAGTGTGTCAGCGCCGTCATCGGTGTAGCCCTGGAAATTGCGCCGCAATCGGCCATCGCGCTGCGCCGTCGCGAGCGCATCGTCTGGGAGCGCGAAATGATCCAATCCGATGCGCACATACCCCGCGTCCTGAAGGGCCTCTGCGATGGTCTCGGACTGAACGTGTCGCTCGACACTGTCAGGTAAGCTCTCCTCCGCGATCTTGCGCTGATGCTTCTTGAATGAGGGGACGTGTGCGTAGCCGAAAACCGAAAGCCGGTCGGGGCGCAATTCGACGCACTTGGCAATGCTGTCTAGACAAGAGCTTACCGTCTGAAAGGGGAGACCATAGAGAAGGTCGAAGTTGATCCCCCGCACACCTGCCCGGCGAAGCCTTTCGACTGCAGCTGCCGTCTGCTCGAAGCTTTGCAATCGATTTATTGTGCGCTGCACTCTTGGGTCGAAGCTCTGAACTCCGAGGCTCGCGCGGGTGACCCCGCAGTATTTAAAAGCTTGCGTCAGGTCATTGGTCAGAGTTCGCGGATCGACCTCAATGGCAATCTCGGCATCCGGAGTTACGAAAAAGATATAGCGCAAGGCGTCAGTGAGATCGACGAGCAGTTGCGGAGCCATGATGGTCGGAGTGCCCCCGCCGAAGTGCAGATGCGCGACCGGCAGGCTTTTCTCTATCGTGTCCGCGACTAGTTGCGCCTCCCGACGCAAAGCTGCGACGAACGCGGCGATCGGCCCGTCGTGCGTGGCCACCGATGTATGGCATCCGCAGTACCAGCACATTGAGCGACAGAAAGGTATGTGAAAATAGAGCGAGACGGGTCGGTGGACCGAAACCGATCTGAGCCAATGCCGATACACCTTCTCGCCGATTGCAGAAGAGAAGTGCGGGGCTGTTGGATAGCTGGTGTACCGGGGGAGCTTGTCTTGCCCGTAGATGTCAGCCAAATCCGATCGCATATGCGAGTTCCCCCCATTCCTAGCCACATAACAGGCTTGGCGCCGACTGGACTTGCGCTGGGTCAACTGGATTCCGATAGCCGGGCGGCTTCGGGCCCCGCTTGCCGCGGAGCTCCACTGCACCCGACCTGCAAAGTCAATTCGCTATGATCGCTAAGCGTGCCGTCCTCATTTATCACCGCAGGCTGCTGATGTGACAGCGCAGCATGATATTGGCGGCATCCATGATGGATGTATGTGAGAGATCTCTCTCTCTCTGGTATCGGAGGCAACCGCTAGTAGAAGGTGAGTGGGACATCAGCGTCGGCACAGTCATGGACTGAAGCATTGCTCGCGTGAGAGCCGAGCACGGTTTCCTTGAGGCGCGAATGCCGGTAGCCGCCGGACGGATTCAACATGGCAGCGCGATCCCAATTGTTGACCCACATCAAAGCCGCCGGCCTTTCTTGCGTTATTTGGCAAAGATGCAGGTCACGAAGACAGGAGAGAGATTGGCATGGCACGCATTGCATTGGATACGGGCAGCATCCGGGGCATCGGCGCCGTAGTTGCCCGGGGACCTGATCCGCGGGCCACCGCGTGGCCGTCACCTGTGCCGGCAACACCACAGCCGCCGGATTGGCAATGCGAAGATCGATATGGTGAGGCTGCAGCGGACGCTGAGCTTCATCGTCTTCTGGTTACCCACGACGTCAAAAGCCTCCATGCGGTCTACGACCGTGTCGCGGCGCTGGTGGACGGCAGGATTGCCGCGCTCGGCCCGCTGCAGTCAGTGCTGGCGTCCGATCACGGCGCGATGATTCCGCCAAAGGCCACGCTTGAGGGAGAGGTGGTTGAGCTTGGCGTTGCTGGAAAAACAAATGACGAGCGCGCTAGATGCTCGAGCATTCCGCTGAACAGGCGCGATCTTAGGTTCGCACCATTCACGACAGACAACGCAAGCGCCCCGAAACGCTCGCAGGAGGTAACTCCGACAGAATCGGCTCGCGCTCGCATCAAGGTAGCACCGCCGACATGGCCCTGCGATAAGGAGCCCGGTGCTGGAGGCGAAAAATGCCGGATCTCAGAGCAAAACAGCCGTTTTCGGCTATCGTCCGGGCCGCGATCAGCGCTCCCGTGCGGTTCTTGATTGCGCATTCGCTTGTAGCGAGGCGGAGAAAGCTAACGTTTGAAATAGAAGAGACGCTGGATCTAACGCGCGAATTGCGAAACGCATTTAAGAGCAGAGAGCTAGGAGTTGGATTCGACGGAGGCACGCTTCGGTCGCTGACCCGCGTCATCACTCGGGTGCGGAACGACGGCAATACGGCTATCGAGGGATTCTCATTTGAGATTGAAATCCCGGGTGAGCATCACAATTGCTTAACATACATTGCAGCGCGCAGTCGCGAGCTGGATCGAGTGGCTTCCATCAGCTTCACTGGGAAAGCGGCCAGTAACAGCATGACCGGCGAGATCAGTGATTCAAAGCCAATGGGCTTGATCGTCAAGGTTATGGTTGGTAGCGTTCTAAACCGAGGGGAAATTATCAATTTGGGAATGTTTTTCGATGGCTCCCCAACCGGTTGTCTGGTGCATTGTCGCATCCCGGATACGAAAATCCGGATACGGAGCAGCGTGCACTTCTAATCGGATTGGACGCTACCGAAAGACCTATTGAAGGTGATCAATCTAGGGAACTGCACTTTTCAGCGCCGCGACGCTCTGGCGCAAGCGCTGCCTCCTGCTCACCCTGAGCGTTACCGCTGCGTCTGGCGAAGGAAGTGGACCTAATCTCGGCGACCACAATGCCGCGGGTCGCCGAGAGCATCGCCATGCATCGGGTGTTTGGCGCCGACATGGATTCGTTCGGCGTCTCCTAAAATGTGCGCGTATACTTCATCGGCGTTCCAATTTGCATTCACCGGAGGACAGGCAGATGTGTGGAAACTTGCAAGGACGTGTCTGTATGACGACCGAAAAAGCCCGACGCACTTTGCAAGAGAGGACCAAGAGGTGCGTCGGGCTGCAACCTTAAGGTTGCGGGCATCGGCACGGGTGACCATCCGCGTCCACGCCCAACATCATCTTTGCAAATGACGTGCCGCTCGAAGGCTGCCGATGATGTGCGTCTTGTCGGCCCGGGGCACGGCCGCGCGATATTCTTGGATTGAGAATAGTGTCGCAATTACCACATTGCTGAGTGAGACTTTGTCCGCCATCAAACAATCTGCGCCATGATGAGCCGGTGCCTCGCCGTTTGGGAGCCATGTCCGTGCAAGCCTTGCTGATTACCTTCGCCGCACCAGCCGTTGGCCAACGCGCCCCCTCAGCGGTCCGTAAAAGTAGCGCAAGCCTCGCAGCGGGTCTTGCAGGTGGGAAAAGCGCCAAGGCCGCGTAAAGAAGTCGGCCACCGCGAGGTCTTGATAGAATAGATTGCTATGTGGCCAGAGCTTACGCCGGGTCATCAGAGCGTCCGGCACGAACGACGCGACTTAGATTAAGGCCGCTGAACGCATGTCTTTATGTATCAACAGTATAGATGTATCCCATCAAAACAATCGATTTCACCAATTTTACGGAATACTGCATAGAAAAAGCGCATAGGCTGGTGCAGATGGCGCGCACACTCGGCGGATTTTCGTCGTGGATGACGATCAATCGATGGGTGAAGCATTGACTGACAGCCTCTTTTCCGTGGGTTTATCTCAGAAGCATGATCTTTGGCGACCGTCCTAAGATTACGTGAAGGGAAGAACTGATGCCGTTGTTGATCTTGCCGCGAGCGTTGGGCCGAATTCCCTGAAGAGAGCAGAAGGAAGCGAAACCAGATTTCTTTGGAACGGATATCGGCCTTCCCGTGGCTAAAGTTAACGGCGAATGCCCTCGCCGTAAATGAACCGTCGGCACCCTCCCTCTGCCGACGGAAGCTGGTGCGATGTGTAGCAGCGTCGCTCCTCCCAGACTGACTTCGGCCCGGCCGCCGAAAGGCGGCCGGGCATTTTTTACTATGGCGAGTATTGAGCGCCGGCTTGCAGATCTTGCATTTGATCTAACTCACACCCATAAATTCAGTGGTTGGCCGCGTCCTCGCACCAATCCATCGCTAAGTCAGAACGGCCCATCGGATTAGTTGATGTCTGTTCGGCCTATTACTTCGCAACGATACTGGGCCGGCAGAAAAGCGTTTTGAAGGACAGGCATGGCATTACCAGTTGTGGCCTCGCATAGCTGAAGTGGCGACCGGTATTATTCTTTCCCGTCGAATTGCGAGCACATTGATCGATCATCGTGCGAGCGTACTCTGTAGATGGCTGTGGGTGCCTTCTCACGCGCTCTACCCATCATTGCTGGGCGATCGATGTCGGTTAGCGCCTAGCTTTAAGCGCGAGGCCAACCGGTTTCGGCGGCAGCCAGCAACAGGGGCAGCATCGATCGCGCCGATCCGGGGCCTCAACCCGAACGAGTTTCTCGCTTCTTAGCTGCGCACGGAGTATTGCGAGCGAACACAGACGTCCGGAACGGGAAATTCTCCCTCTCTCTGGAAAAACATCGCAGTCCGGGTCTGCAGTGCCAAACAAACCAGTGTGGGGCCAATATCTAGCCGAGAGAAATCTAACGTTGCCCTTCGGCCAATCGCCAGGTCGTTAGCATCATGATGCATCGCGACCGGCATCCTGGTTGGTTGACCTACACGACGTTGACGCGCGACGAAAGCTCCGGATGGAAACTTGAAATTCTGGGCGCTAGCGTCGAGTGGTAAATTCCTTTGCCGATCGCCGATATTCCCAGTTGGCGCGCTCAAGCTCGGGTCGATCAAACTCTTTCTGGGGATAGCCGACGCAGAGATAGCCGATGAACTTCCAGGTCTCCGGCACTTCAAGAACCTCGCGGATGCGAGCCGGGTTAAGGATCGATACCCAGCCAAGTCCGATGCCGTCGGCACGTGCGGCGAGCCACATGCAGCAGATGGCGGCGGCGACGGAGTATTCGACCGTATCCGGCATGGTTGCACGTCCGAGGCGGTGCCCCATATCGTTCGTTTTGTCCGCAAACACGGCCAGGTGACCCGGGGCCTCTTCGAGGCCGGCGAGCTTGAGGCTCGCGTACCGCGCCGCGCGTTCGCCTGAATAAGAATGCAACGCATCGGCGTTGCAGGCACTGAAATCCTCGACCACGGCACTGCGCCTTGCGCTGTCTTCGACGATCACGAACCGCCAAGGCTGGCTCAAGCCGACCGACGGGGAAAGGCAGGCGATCTCAATCAGCCGCTCCATGGCGCCGCTCGGCAGAGGATCGGGACGAAAGCGCCGCACGTCGCGGCGCCACACGAAGAGCTCGCGCAGTTGCCGGCGAAAGGCTTCATCGAAAGCGACCATCAGGGTCCTGGTTCCGTGTGGAGGAGGGCGGCTGTCATCAGCAAAACCACGATCTCGCCAATCTGTTCGAACGCACCCAATATATCACCTGTCTGTCCGCCGACCTGCCTTGTGGCAAGCCATGCCAGCACCAACCCGGCCAGTGAGAGCAAAATCACTCCGATCATCGCCTTGCTTGGCCCGGCACCGAAAACAAGGCAAAGAGCCCCGAGAGCAAATGCAATGGCGGCGCTTCGCCCCGGCGGCCGTCCGGCTCGGGCCGAAAGCCCATCCGATCGCGCTGGCGGAATCAGCCACATGAAGGCGGGCATGCCGGCGCGCGCCGCCGCATGTGCAACTGAAAGCGCCGCCGCAATTGACTTTGGCTCGGCGATCGTTTCGAGCGCGCTCCATCGCAAGATGAGCGATGCGATGAGCGCGCACGCACCGTATGTACCGATTCGGCTGTCGCGCATGATCTCGAGCTTGCGCTCGCGCGTCCGGCCGCCGCCGAGCCCGTCGGCGGTATCGGCAAGGCCGTCCTCGTGCATCGCGCCGGTGACGAGAACCGTGGCCGCCAGCGCCAGCATGGCTGCAGGGCTTGGCGTCAAGCCCACCTCACATGCGATCCAGTAGACCGCCGCACCGGCAAAGCCAACCAGCAATCCTGCCACTGGCAACGCCCAGCTCGCGCGGGCAACATCGCCATCGCCGACCGGCGTCGCCGGCCCAAGAGGCAGAAGCGTGGAGAGCGAAATGGCGATTCTCAGGTCAGCGACGATGCCCCTGAGAAGCTCGGAATGATACATGTGTCTTCAGCCCTCGAACCGTCAACTCGCTCGCGCTCACTCCACGACGCGTCGCTTCCGCCAAGCGCGGCATTACTTCAGCTTCATCGGCAATCCTGCCACGACGAATTCGACCTCATCCGCAACGGATGCAATCGTCTGGTTCAGGATACCCGCTGCGTCACGAAACGCGCGCGCCAGGGCATTGTCCGGCACGATACCGAACCCGACCTCGTTCGTGACGATGATGACCGGGCTGCGCTGGCGGGCAAGCGTGTCAGCGAGTAGCGAAGCCTCATGCGACCAGTTGCGTTCCGCGTGGAGCAGGTTCGAAAGCCACAGCGTTAGGCAATCGACCAGCCTTGCGCCACCGCCATCGGTTTCGATCAAGGCCTGCACGAGATCGAGCGGAACCTCGCGCTCGATCCAGTCCTTTCCTCGCCGCGCGCGATGCTTCGCTATTCGCTCGCCCATTTCCTCATCGAGCGCCTCTGCCGTGGCGATATAGACGGGCTGTTCCGGAAAAGCGCGGGTGCGGACTTCTGCGCGTAAGCTTTTGCCGGATCGGGCGCCGCCCGTGATGAGTATGATGGCCATGACGTCCTCCAGTTAAGGCCAGCACTAATCACCAATTCTCGACAAAGACAAAGGTGAAATCACGCGATATGGGGCTTGCCTTGATACCGAATTCTTGTGCATCAGGGCCAGGCACGACGGGAGATGATGCGTGGTCTTTGCGGGAGCGATGGCGGTGGCAATGACGGTGGACGCCCTGTTGGGCTGGCCCAACGCGCTGTTCGTCCGCATTGGTCATCCCGTCACCTGGCTCGGGAGGCTCATCAACATTCTCGACATCAGCTTCAACCGGCCCATCGATCCGCCTGCAGTTAGGCGGATCGCTGGCGCAGCCGTGGCGCTTTTCGTGATTGGAGTTTCGGCCGGAATTGGATGGGCGGTTCAGGCCGCGCTCGCCTTTGAATGGAGCCGCATCGTCCTCTTGGGAATTCTCGCATGGCCCCTGGTCGCGCTGCGTTCGCTCTATGATCATGTCGCCGCCATTGCGAACCCCTTGCAATCCGGTGATATCGCAGCCGCGCGTGCCGCGGTCGCGCACATCGTGGGACGCGATCCCACAGCTCTTGATGAGGCGGGCATTGCGCGCGCAGCCATCGAGAGCCTGGCCGAGAATGCTTCCGACGGCATTGTGGCGCCCGTGTTCTGGGGAACGTTGTTCGGGCTGCCCGGCATTGTCGGCTACAAGGCAATCAATACGCTCGACTCCATGATCGGCCATCGCACGCCGCGTCACGAATCCTTCGGTTGGGCCGCCGCGCGCATCGACGATCTCGCCAATTTCGTACCGGCGCGCCTCACAGGCTTTTTGTTTGTAGTGCTGGCGACGCGGCCTTCGAATGCGTTGTCTTGCATGGCGAGGGATGCGCGCCGCCACCGCTCGATCAATGCCGGCTGGCCGGAAGCAGCCATGGCCGGCGCGCTCGGCGTGCGGCTCAGCGGGCCGCGCATCTATCACGGTGACACCGCCAACGAACCTTGGCTCAACGAGGGAGCGCGCGATCCGTTCGCTGCGGACATCCGGCAAGGATTGAAGCTCTACGTCCGCGCCATGGTTCTTTTGGCCGGTGCGCTTGCGATTCTGGCCTTCGCGTGACGGAGAGGGCAATGCTCGAGCATGGTGGAAATCTCGATCTCGCCGTTCGCCGCTTCGGCGGGCGTGCGCAGGACTGGATCGACCTCTCAACCGGGATCAATCGGCAGCCTTATCCGATGGGTGAGGTCGAGCTTAGGTACTGGAGCGCGCTACCTTCGCGATCAGATATCGCGTCCCTCCACCAAGCTGCCCGAGAGGCCTACGCTACCCGGGCGCCACTCGTGGCGCTTACTGGCGCACAAGCGGCCATCCAATTGTTGCCGAATCTTTCATCGCACGGCTGCGCGCGAATTCTTGCGCCGACCTACAACGAGTACGCGGCGGTTCTTTCAGCCGCAGCCTGGGACGTGGCCGAAGTTTCCGAACTCGAAGGGCTGGCGGGAGCGGATCTTGCCGTGGTCGTCAATCCCAATAATCCAGATGGTCGGCGCCATAATCCGACCGAATTGGTGGCGCTCTTGCCGAAGGTCGGTCGGCTGTTGGTTGACGAGAGCTTCGTCGATGCCGTCTCCGGCCTGTCGTTGGCACCGGAGGCGGGACGGTCAGGGCTGTTGGTCCTGCGCTCGTTCGGAAAGTTTTACGGGCTTGCCGGACTGCGGCTCGGTTTCGTGCTCGGCAGCGAGGCTGACGTCGCGGCGCTGGCGGCGATGGTGGGTCCGTGGCCGATTTCCGGCGGAGCGATTGCGATCGGACGGCGCGCCTTGCTCGATCGCGAGTGGACAAAGGCAACCGCGACGCGTCTGGCGCGCGATTGCCTCCGGCTGGATGCCGAGGTGCGATCGCAGGGCTGGCAACAGGTCGGCGGCACGCCGCTGTTCCGGCTCTATGAGACCGGGGACGCGCAGGCTGCGCAGGAGAAGCTCGCGCGCGGCCAGATATGGTCGCGTGTTTTTGAGCAAAAGCCGGGATGGCTCAGGGTGGGCTTGCCGGGTAACGGGGCGGAATGGTCGCGGCTTGCTGCCGCGCTCTCGCGTTGATCAATAATACTCAGCGCGCGAGCGCAAGCAGCCCATTTACATCGAGATGGTTGTCGATGTGATCGGCAAGCGCATCGAGCGCGCTCTCCACCCTGGCGCGGTACTGCTGGTCTGCGGCCGGAATGTCCAGTTGCGCGAGAAATGCGCTGCGGAAACTGTCTGAAGCAAACAGGCCGTGCAGGTAGCTACCGTACACGCGTCCGTCGCTGGAAACTGCGCCTTCCGGCGCGCTGCCAACCAAAGCAAATGGCCGTGCACGGTCCGGCCCGTCGGTATGCCCAATGTGAATCTCGTAAGCCTCGATCGGCCGGTCCGTCGCGGCATGGACCGCCGCAACGCGCGTGAGAGTCTTTTGTGGCGTCATCACCGTCGTCACGTCGAGGAGTCCGAGGCCGGGCGTTTCTCCCGCCGGTCCCTCGATTCCTGTCGGATCCGCCACACTGCGTCCGAGCATCTGGTAACCGCCGCAGACGCCGAGCACATGGCCGCCGCGACGATGATGCGCGAGAAGATCGATGTCCCAGCCCTGCGCGCGCAGGAAGGTGAGGTCGCCGCGTGTCGACTTCGAGCCGGGAAGGATCACGAGTTTTGCATCGCCCGGGATTGCCTCTCCAGGCCGGACCATCACAAGGTCGACATCAGGCTCGAGCTTCAGCGGATCGAGGTCGTCAAAGTTCGCGATCCGCGACAGCACGAGAAAGGCAATCTTGCCCTTGCCTACCTTGCGGGCGTCAGCAAGCCCCAGCGCATCTTCAGCCGGAAGCTCGCTAGCGCGGGCGAAATAGGGGAGAACCCCAAACCCCCGCCAGGATGTGCGTGCTTCTATCAGCCGGTAGCCGTTGTCAAACAGCGTCGGATCGCCGCGGAACTTGTTGATGACGAAGCCGCGGATCATGGCCGCATCGTCGGCATCCAGCACAGTCTTAATGCCGACGAGCTGCGCTATCACACCGCCGCGATCGATGTCGCCGACCAGCACGACTGGCACGTCGGCCTTGCGGGCAAAACCCATATTGGCGATATCGGCGCTCCTCAGATTAACTTCGGCTGGGCTGCCGGCGCCCTCGACCAGAACAAGATCGGCACGATCCTTCAGGCGTCCGAAACTTTCGAGGACCGGCTCCATCAGCGATGACTTCATCGCAGCGTACGCGCGGGCTCGCAGCGTCGCCACGCGCCGTCCCTGCACGATGATCTGGGCGCCAACATCTGTTTCCGGCTTGAGCAGGACGGGATTCATGTCGGTGTGCGGCTCGACACATGCGGCCTGCGCCTGCAATGCCTGCGCGCGTCCGATCTCGCCACCGTCGATTGTCACGGCCGCATTGTTCGACATGTTCTGCGGCTTGAAGGGCAGCACCCGATAGCCGCGCCGGGTCGCGGCGCGCGCAAGGCCGGCGACGATGAGCGACTTGCCCACGTCCGATCCCGCACCTTGGATCATCAATGTGCGCGCCATCGAATCGGATTCCGCGGTTGATCCGTCAGTACTCGACGCCGGGCTGCGCCTTGATGCCGGATCGGAAGGGATGCTTCACGAGCGTCATCTCTGTGACGAGGTCGGCGGCATCGATCAATTCCTGCCTGGCATTGCGCCCCGTGAGGACGACATGCGTCATCGGCGGCTTTGAATTCTTCAGGAACTCGACCACCTCTCCGATCTCCAGATAGTCGTAGCGAAGCGCAATGTTGATCTCGTCGAGAACGACCATGCGCAAGGCTTCATCGGCGATCAGCTGCTTGGCCTTTTCCCATGCGGCGCGCGCCGCGGCGATGTCCCGGGCGCGGTCCTGTGTTTCCCAGGTGAAGCCTTCACCCATCGCGTGGAATTGGCATAATTCACCAAAATGTCCGGTCAGCAGGCGGCGCTCGCCAGTTTCCCACGCACCCTTGATGAATTGCACGACCGCGCAGGGAAAGCCATGCGCGACGCACCGCATGATCATGCCGAAAGCCGAGGAGGATTTTCCCTTGCCCGCACCGGTGTGGACGAGGACGAGACCCTTCTCGCCGCTCTTGGCGGCCATCATCCGGTCGCGCGCTGCTTTTTTCTTCGCCATTTTGTCCGCATGACGGGCGTCCAGCGAGGCTTCGGAGGTCACGGTTTCATCCTCAGCGGCATCAGGTTCGGAAGTCATCGGCACGCTCCTTTGGCTTGACAAGTTGCACGCTTGGGCAAATGGTGGGGTGGCGTTGGTTCCTGTCCTACGACAGGCGAAGAGGGAATGCGATAGGGGTCTAGCCTTGAAAGCTTGAGCCTGAAACGCAGCCGCCCCCGCGACCGTGACCGGAGAGATCTTCAAGAGCCACTGACCCGTCAGGGTTGGGAAGGCGGAGATCGAAGGGAAAACCTGCTCCGCAAGCCGGGAGACCTGCCAGCGCAGAGACTTGAGACCGGCGGACGGGGTGCTCCGCGACGGCAACGAACCCTTATGTCTATGGTTCGTGCGCCTCATCGCCTCCGCCAAAACGTTGAGGAGGGCGATGACCGTCACGCTTCATGTCTGCATCACCTGCCGTGCCGGCCAATCCTTGAGGGAAGGCGAGACCGCGCCGGGCGCGCGTCTGCATAGCGCCATCCTTCAGGCTGGCGTGCCCGAAGGCGTCAGCGTCGTTCCGGTCGAGTGCCTGTCCGCCTGCAGCCAGGGCTGCTCGATTGCTCTCAGCGCGCCGCGACGCTGGTCCTATGTCTACGGACGCCTATCCGATGCAAACGCGCCGGACGTAGTTGCTGGAGCTGCGGCCTATGCGGCGGCGCCCGACGGCATCGTGCCGTGGCGCAGCCGGCCGGAGATCTTCCGCAAACAATCGCTTGCCCGCATTCCACCCATCACCATCCTGCCGGAGCCCGCAGAATGAACACGCTCGCCAAGGTTCCGGTCACGGTCGTCACCGGCTTTCTCGGTTCGGGCAAGACGACGCTGATCCAGCACCTGATCGCCAACGCGAATGGCAAGAAGCTTGCGGTGCTCGTCAACGAGTTCGGCAGCGAGGGCGTGGACGGAGAGATCCTGAAATCCTGCGCGGATGTCAATTGTCCCGCCGAGAACATCGTCGAGCTCGCCAATGGCTGCATCTGCTGCACGGTGGCCGATGACTTCATTCCCGCCATGGAGCAGCTGCTCTCGCGCCGCGTGAAGCCCGACCATATCCTGATCGAGACATCGGGATTGGCCTTGCCAAAGCCGTTGCTCAAGGCGTTCGATTGGCCGGAGATCCGCTCGCGGATCACCGTCGACGGCGTGATTGCGCTTGCGGATGCCGAGGCTGTGGCGGCCGGCCGCTTTGCGCCAGACCCCGTCGCGGTGGAAGCACAGCGTGCGGCCGATGAAAACCTCGATCACGAGACGCCGCTGTCGGAAGTGTTCGAGGATCAGATCGCGTGCGCGGATATCGTGCTGCTCACCAAGGCGGACCTTGCCGGCGTTGAAGGACTTGAAGCGGCCAAGGCGGCGATCGTCGCCGAAATGCCGCGTCGCGTGCCGATGCTGCCGGTCGTCGACGGCGCGGTCGATGCGCGTATCATCCTTGGTCTCGAAGCGGCGGCAGAGGACGATCTCGCTGCGCGCCCGTCGCACCACGACGGCGAGGACGAGCACGAACACAACGATTTTGCCTCCGTTGTCGTCGAACTCCCGGAAGTTGCCGATATCGAAGCGCTGGTCGCATCGATCCAGCGACTTGCGCGTGAGCAGAATGTGCTGCGCGCTAAGGGATATATCGCAATTGCGGGCAGGCCGATGCGATTGTTGCTGCAATCAGTTGGCGAGCGGGTGCGGTATCAGTTCGATATGGCTTGGGGCACGCGGCCGAGGCGATCGAAGCTGGTTCTGATTGGTGAACACGACGATATCGACGAGGCTGCCATCAGGATGGGACTTGGTGTTTGATGCACGTCGTGTTTCGCGAGAGCCGCGGTCTTGAGGAGACCGCGATCCCTAGGGATCTCGGCCAGGACCCGGCCGACCTTGTCGTGCTCTCGTTCTCGGACAGCGATCTCGCCGCGTTCGCGTCCGGCTGGCAGCGTGGGCGTACTTGCCTGCCGTCGCTGAGGCTCGCGAACCTTGCGGAACTGCGTCATCCGCTTTCGGTCGATACCTATATCGAGCGGACGCTATCGCATGCGCGCGGCGTACTGGTGCGTCTGATCGGTGGCGAGTCCTACTGGCCATATGGACTGGCTGCCCTGCATCAATTGGCCAAGGACCGCGACATCGCGCTTGCGGTGCTGCCAGGTGATGGTCGCGACGACCCGCGGCTGAATGCGCTCTCAACAGTGCCTACCTTGACGCTCGGACGGCTAAAGGCCTTGTGCGACAAGGGCGGAGCAATGGCGGCGCAGGCTGCAATCGCCCAGCTCGCACTAGCCTCGGGCCTTTATGCGGGGGCTGTAGCCGGCGAGATCGAAATATCCGAGATCGGTTTTTATGATCCGGCTCGTGGCGCAATCGCGGCGCTGCCAAATTGCGACCGGCGGCCGCGCGCGCTCGTCACCTTCTATCGCTCCTATCTCACCGCGGCAGATACCCTCCCGGTCGACGCGCTGATCACAGCACTGCGGCAAACGGGTTTTGATGCCTATGGCGTATTCGTCACATCGCTAAAGGCCGCCGGTGTAGCGGACTGGCTGAAGGGGCAGTTCGAGCAATGCCCGCCTGCAGTGATCGTCAATGCAACCGCCTTCTCTGCGGCCGCCGACGGCACGACGCCTTTCGATGCCGCCTCCTGTCCGGTGTTCCAGGTTGCGTTGTCGACGGCCCGGCGCGAGGATTGGGCGGAGTCGCTTCGCGGTCTCTCGCCGGCCGATCTGGCGATGCATGTAGCGTTGCCGGAGATTGACGGCCGGCTATTTGCGGGCGTGGTCAGCTTCAAGTCGGCGGGTGAGCGCGATCCCGATCTGCAATTTGCGCATCTGGCGCACAGGCCTGACGACGAACGTGTCGGTTCGGTCGTGGATCGGGTGGTAGCTTGGCACAGGCTCGCGGGCAAGCCGGCTGGCGTGAAGCGGCTGGCGATTGTGCTCTCGAACTATCCGGGCCGTCCGCACCAGCTCGCGCATGCGGTTGGGCTCGACGCGCTCGCTTCGGTCGAAACGCTGCTGTCCGATCTCGAAGCTGCTGGTTACGACGTGAAAGCGGCGGGAGCGTTCGGTGAAACTCTCCAGCGGGAGGAATTGACCTTTAGCGTCGCGGATTACCGCACGGCGCTGGCGAGGCTTCCGCGCCCGTTACAGGATGACCTTGCGCGCGCCTGGGGCGCGCCGCAGAACGATCCCGCCTGTCGTGGTGGCGAATTTCATTTCGCAGTGATCCAATGTGGCAAGGCGATTATCGCCGTTCAGCCTGAACGCAGTGACGTTACCAATCGTGACGCCGAGTATCATGATCTTTCCCGCACGCCTCGCCACGCCTATGTCGCATTCTATCTTTGGCTCAGGCAGCAAAAGGTCGACGCGGTCGTCCATATGGGCGCTCACGGAACGCTAGAATGGCTGCCCGGCAAGTCCGTGGCGCTGTCCGCTGCCTGTTGGCCTGAAGCGCTGATCGGCGACATGCCCGTGATCTATCCCTTCATTGTCAATGATCCCGGCGAGGCCGCGCAGGCCAAGCGGCGCATCGGCGCTGTCACGATAGGGCATTTGCCGCCACCATTGGCTCGGGCGGCGTTGCCTCAAGGCCTGCGCCGGCTCGAGCAACTGCTCGATGAATATTCGACGGCCGATGGTCTCGATCCCGCGCGCCGCCAGCGCCTAATCGCGTCGATTCGCGATGAAGCGCGTGCCGCGGGACTGGAAGAGGATCTCGGGCTTGGCGCCTCGGCTGCGGCGGCTGAGGCAATTCCCCGGATCGATCGCTTCGTCTGCGACCTCAAGGAAAGCCAGTTCGGCGATGGCCTGCATGTGTTCGGCCGCGGGGCTTGCGGCGAGGCGGAGAAGGGCGCGCTGCTTGACGCTCTCTCTGGTAGGCGCGTTGCTGCGGGGCCGGCAGGCTCGCCCTATCGCGGGCGGCGCGATGTGCTGCCGACCGGACGCAATCTGTTCGCCGTCGATCCCCGCGCAGTGCCGACACCGTCCGCGCATGTACAGGGGATCAAGCTCGCCGAGGAATTGCTGCGCCGTCACCTGCAGGATCACGGCGACTGGCCGAGGGGGCTGCTGGTTGATCTCTGGGGATCATCCACCATGCGCACCGCAGGCGAGGATTTCGCGATGGCCCTGCACCTGGCAGGCATCGCGCCGCGCTGGGACCACGGATCGGGCCGCGTGTCGGGTTATGAGATCATCGCACCAGCGGCTCTTGGTCGGCCGCGCATCGACGTGACGCTTCGCGTGTCGGGACTGTTTCGCGACGTCTTTTCATCTCTTGCGCAATTGTTCGAGGCGGCAACGGAAGCGCTTTCTGAACGCGACGAGGAGGGCGAGGAAAATCCCTATCGTCATCGCGCGGCGCGTGTGTTTGGACCCCGGCCGGGGCAGTACGGTGTCGGTATGGCATCGATGCCGGATGTCTTCACGGCGACGACGCGCGAGGCGGCCGGTGAAGCCTGGCTGTCGGCTTCGTCCTGGGCATTCGCGTCCGACGGCACGATGCGGCCTGATCGTACAGGTATCGAGGCAAGGCTCGTCGCCGCTAATGCCTTTGTCCATGTGCAGGACCTGCCGGAAACGGATCTGCTGCTCGCCGCAGACTATGCCGTGCATGAGGCGGGCCTTGCGGCCGCGGCGGCGCGCCTGGGCGCGGCCACACCATCGCTCTACCACCTCGACGCGACACATCCCGATCAGCCGCGTGCTCGCTCGTTGACCGAGGAAATCTCGCGCGTCGTGCGTGCGCGTGCGGCCAACCAAAAATGGATCGCCGGCATGATGCGCCACGGCTTTCGGGGCGCGGCGGAAATCGCTGCCACGCTAGAGCATATGGCCAGCTTTGCACATCTTGCCGATGCGGTACCCACGCATCTCTTCGATCTCTATTACGACGCGACGCTTGGCAGCGACAACGTGCGAACTTTCATGGCGCGCGAGAATCCGGCGGCGCTCGCGGCGATCGAGGCTTGCTTCACCCGTTTGCATCAAGCTTCGCTCTGGAGGACACGGCGCAATTCGATCGCGGCTGCGCTGGAGGCCTCATGAGCGCCGTTGCGATCAAGGGCTGGTGTCCCGGCGCCTTACGGCCGATGCTGTCGGGGGATGGGCTTGTGGTTCGCATCCGGCCGCACGGTGGCCGGCTCGATGCGAAGCAGGCAGCGGGAATTGCGGTGCTGGCCGAGTGCTACGGCAACGGCCTGATCGATCTGACCAGCCGGGCCAACCTGCAAATCAGGGGTGTCAGTGATCAAGGTCATCGGCCCTTGATCGAGGAACTATCACGGTTGCACTTGCTCGATCCCGATCCGGACTCGGAAGCGCGGCGCAACATCCTTGTCACGCCCTTCTGGAGCGAAAGTGACGATACCTGTTTTCTCGCAGCAGAACTTGAACACGGGCTTGTGATGGGACCGCCCAGCCTGCCGACCAAATTCGGCTTCGCCGTTGATTGCAGCACAGAGCCCGTGCTGGCCGGCGCCTCCGCCGACATCCGCATCGAGCGCAGCATCGCGGGAGAGCTGATCGTGCGTGCCGACGGTGCGGAGCATGGGCGTCCCGTCTCGCGGACAGAAGCGGTAGGCGTTGCGCTCGCGCTTGCCGAGTGGTTCGTCGATTCGGGCGGAGCCAGGGAGGGCAGAGGGCGAATGAGAGCGCATGTCGGGGCTGGCGCAAAACTGCCCGACGCGCTTCGTGGCAACGTCAAGCCGGCTTGCATGACCGCGGAGCCGCATCCCGGACTTTATCCGCAAGGCGCGATGGTCGCTGCGGCTTTCGGACAGCTGACACATGCCGCGCTCAGCCATCTTGCCGGATGCTCGCAAGGATTAAGGATGACGCCCTGGCGTATGATTGTGGCGGAAGAATTGCGCGAAATGCCCCAATGCGAGGGCCTCGTCACCCAAGCGGACGATCCCATCCTGCGCGTCGTCGCCTGCAGCGGTGCGCCCGCCTGCTGTGAGGCGCATTCCGATACTCGTGCACTTGCAGCGGCGCTTGCGCCGCATATTGCCGCGGACGAGAGGCTTCACGTCTCTGGCTGTGCCAAAGGCTGTGCCCATTTGGGGGCTGCCGCGCTCACGCTTGTTGCGACCCGCGAGGGATTTGATGTCATCCGCAGCGGCTCAACGCGGGATACGCCTAGCCAGCGTGGAGTAAGCGCAGGCCGAATAATCGCGGATCCTTCCGTTCTGACGGGAGCGCACTGATGCCGCACGTCTATGAAACCGATGGTGCGGCGATCTACCGTCAATCCTTCGCCACCATCCGTGCCGAGGCGGACCTTGAGCGCTTTTCGGCCGACGAGGAGCCGGTCGTCGTTCGCATGATCCATGCCGCTGGCATGGTCAGTCTCGAATCCTGCATCCGCTTCACGCCTGGCATGGCGCGCATCGCGCGCGCTGCGCTTCAGAACGCCGCGCCTATCCTCTGCGACGCACGCATGGTGTCGGAGGGAATTACGCGTGCGCGCCTGCCGGCCGGCAACGCCATCATCTGTACGCTTGACGATCCCGCGGTTCCCTCCCTCGCGCAATCCATGCGCAATACCCGCTCAGCCGCGGCACTGGAATTGTGGAGGCCGCATCTGGACGGCGCGATCGTCGCTATCGGCAATGCGCCGACCGCGCTATTTCACCTGCTCAACATGCTAGAGGATCGCAACTGTCCAAGACCTGCAGCGATCATAGGTTGTCCGGTCGGCTTTGTCGGCGCGGCTGAAGCCAAGGTTGCGCTGATGGCTGACCAGCCTGCGCCGGCGCTGACGGTCGAGGGGCGCCTTGGCGGCTCGGCAATCACGGTGGCCGCCGTGAACGCGCTGGCGAGCCGGAACGAATAGCCATGGGGCGCATCATCTGTTGCGGCCTCGGGCCAGGAAATCCGGACCTCATGAGCGTGCGCGCCGATCGTGAGGTCCGTGCGGCCAAGCACGTTGCCTATTTCCGGAAGAAGGGACGGCCCGGCCAGGCGCGCCGCATCGTCGATGGACTACTGGCAAAGGACGTCTGCGAATATCCGATGGAGTATCCGGTCACGACTGAGATCGCCTTCGACAGTCTGGAATATATTCGCCTCCTTGCCGGCTTTTACGACGAGTGGGCGGAGCGTCTTGCGCGGATCGCCCGCGCGGTCGACATCGTCGTTCTCTGCGAGGGCGATCCCTACTTCTACGGCTCCTTCATGCATCTGCGTGCACGTCTGCAGGGCCGCGTCGAGATCGAGGTGATCGCCGGCATTCCCGGTATGGCTGGCTGCTGGAATTCGGTCGGCCTGCCGATCGCCCTCGGCGACGATGTGATGACGGTGCTGATGGGTACGCTGTCGGAACACGAGCTCGAGCAACGCGCGCGCAGTTCCGATGCGCTCGTCGTCATGAAGACCGGGCGCAATCTGAAGAAGGTGCGCCGCGCGCTCGCCGCCGCCGGCCGCCTGGGCGAGGCATGGCTGATCGAACGCGGCACCATGCCTGGCGAGCGCGTCGCGCGGCTGAAGGACGTGGACGAGACCGAGTGTCCCTATTTCGCGATCGTGCTCGTGCATGGGCAGGGACGCCGGATGGAGGCGGCCGAATGACGGGCATATTGACCATCGCGGGACTTGGGCCGGGGGACCAGGCGCTAGTCACGCCGGAAGTCTCCGCCGCGCTCGCCGCCGCGACGGACGTCGTGGGCTATGCGCCCTATGTCGCGCGGGTGCAACAGCGTGAAGGACTGACGCTGCATCCATCAGACAATCGCATGGAGTTGCAGCGCGCAAGCGATGCCTTGCAGCTGGCATCGGAAGGACGCCGCGTTGTCATGGTTTCTTCCGGCGACCCGGGTGTTTTCGCCATGGCAGCGGCTGTATTCGAAGCCCTTGAAGTCTCGCCGCAATGGCAGGGCCTTGCAATCCGCGTTCTGCCCGGCGTAACTGCAATGCTGGCAGCGGCCGCGCGCGCCGGCGCGCCGCTCGGCCACGATTTTTGCGCGATCAATCTCTCCGATAATCTGAAGCCGTGGCCGACGATCGAGAAGCGCTTGCGGCTTGCTGCCGAAGCCGACTTTGCGATCGCGATGTACAATCCGCGCTCAGTGAGCCGGCCCGAGGGTTTTGGACGCGCACTTTCGGTTCTGAAGGAGGCAGGTTGGGGCGAACGCCTCGTGATCTTTGCCCATGCGGTCAGCACGGCCGCGGAGCGAATTGAAACAGTGATGCTGCGCGAGGCACGGCCCGAGATGGCCGACATGCGAACCCTTGTCATCGTCGGCAATTCGGCAACGCGCCGCGTCGGCCGCTGGGTCTATGCACCGAGGCATGTCCGATGACCGAGCCATTGCATGACATCCGCCACGCTTTCGACCCGCGGCCTGTCAGGCAATTCGGGCCGCTTGAGCATCACGACGGGAAGGCCGAGCTCGCGCGCGGCGTCGATCTTGGCGCGCGCGCCCGTTCCACCGGAGTTGCGGGCAACAACCCATTCGATGCCGCGCGCGCGCATCATCTCCAATTCGCCGGCGAGGGTGAATGGTCCGCGCGACACGATGACATCGACGTCCGGAAACGGCAGTGGTCCATCGGGGGGATCGACAAACCGCAAAGTGTAGGCATGCTGCGGTCTGGCGCTGAAAGCTGCGATGTGCTGCCGTCCGATCGCAAGAAATATCCGCGCGCGATTGTTCGGCAACGCTGCCGCGGCGGAGGAGATATCCGCGGCCTCGATCCAGGAGTCGCCGGTCCATTTTGCCCAGGGCGCACGCTCGAGCGCGATCAGCGGTGTTCCGGTCGTCTCGCACGCTGCAACCGCATTGCGGCTCATCTCGGCCGCGAAGGGATGGGTTGCATCGACAAGGTGCGTTATTCCCTCGCGTCGAATGAACTCGGCAAGGCCATTCACGCCGCCGAACCCCCCGATGCGGGTCGGCAGCGGCTGGTTCGCGGGGGCGCGGGTGCGACCTCCATAGGAATAGATCGCATTACACCCCGCGCGCGCCACAGCGTCCGCGAGCAGATTGGCATCGCTTGTTCCGCCCAGAATGAGGGCGCGCATCATGCATGATCCCTGGCTGACGATTATCGGCATTGGCGAAGATGGCCTTGCCGGCCTCTCGGATGCAAGCCGAAAGGCGCTTGCGGAAGCCGAGACTGTGTTTGGCGGCGAACGGCATCTCGCGCTGGCAGGGATTGCCGACCGCGGCCGTCCCTGGCCGGTGCCGTTCGAGACCGATTGCGTGCTGACCTGCCGCGGTCGTCCGACGGTGGTGCTCGCCTCGGGCGATCCGTCCTGGTACGGCGTAGGAGCCAGTCTCGCGGAACGGCTCAGCAAGAGCGAATGGATTGCGCATCCCGCGCCCTCGACATTCTCACTTGCCGCCGCGCGGCTCGGATGGCGGCTCGAATCTGTCGTCTGTCTTGGACTCCACGCGGCGCCATTCGAACGCCTGGTGCCGCATCTGACACGTGGAGCGCGCATTATTTGTCTCGTGCGCGACGACAAGGCGCCCGGCGATCTGGCCAAATGGTTGACGGCGCGCGGCTGGGGCGATTCACGGCTGTGGACGCTCACCGCGCTCGGCGGTGCCCGCGAATCCGTAGTGCAATATCGGGCCGACAGCTACGCCGCCGATGGCGGTGCGGGTCCGGTGACAGTTGCGCTGGAAACCAATGGACCGCACGGCGTTCCGCGCAGCTCCGGCCTTTCGGACGCGCTCTTCGTGCATGACGGTCAGTTCACCAAGCGGCCGATGCGCGCGCTCGCGCTTTCGGCGCTGGCGCCGAGATGCGGCGACAGATTATGGGACATTGGCGCCGGTTCAGGTTCGATCTCGGTAGAATGGGCTCTCTGTGGTGGCACGGCGATCGCCATCGAAGCGCGGGCTGATCGCGTAGCGAATATCCGCGGCAACGCGGCAACCTTCGGTCTGACGCATCGCATCGCCATCGTTGAGGGAATAGCGCCTGATATCCTCTCAGGCCTTGGGACACCGCAAGCCGTTTTCATCGGGGGAGGGTTCGACGCGAGGATGTTCGATGCGGTGTGGTCGCGCATTGAGCCGAGAGTAAGGTTAGTTGCGCATGCCGTCACGCTGGAGACCGAGGCGCTACTATCTGACCTTCATCAACGCCACGGTGGCGAGTTGATGCGGATCGAGATTGCGCATGCAGGTCACCTCGGCCGCTATCGATCCTGGGAAGCGGTGCGGCCGGTCGTGCAATGGAGTGCAGTCAAGTGAAAGTCGCAGGTCTGGGGTTCAAGCGGGAGGTCACACTGGCTGCGCTGCGCGAAGCTCTCGCCGCCGCGGGCGGTCCTGAAGATCTCGCGGCAGTTGCAACGGTCAGCGACAAGGCCGAAACCGCCGCGCTCAAATTGCTGGCGCGCGAACTCAACGTGCCGATCCGGCCTGTTTCGGCCGATGTCCTGGCCGGCATTGCCACGCCCACACAGTCAGAATCCATCAAGGCGAAGTTCGGTACGGGCTCCGTCGCCGAAGCCGCAGCGCTTGCGGTCGCCGGCCGTGGTGCGCGCCTCGTTTCGACGCGGGCCCTCTCGCAGGATCGGACGGCGACCGCAGCGATCGCGGAAGGAGACGGCGAATGACGGTGCACTTCATCGGCGCCGGACCGGGAGCAGCTGATCTGCTCACCTTGCGCGGTCGCGATCTGATCGCCGCCTGTCCGGTCTGCCTCTATGCCGGCTCTCTCGTGCCCGAGGGCGTTCTTGCCCATTGCCCAAAGGATGCACGGATCGTGAACACCGCGCCGCTGTCGCTCGACGACATCATGTCGGAGATCGTCGCCGCGCATCATAAGGGCAAGGACGTCGCACGGCTACATTCCGGGGATCTCTCGATCTGGTCGGCGATGGGCGAGCAATTGCGCCGCCTGCGCGCGCTTCAAATCTCCTATTCAATCACGCCCGGCGTGCCGGCCTTTTCCGCCGCCGCGGCCGCGATCGAGGCCGAGCTCACGCTGCCGGGTCTTGTGCAATCGGTCGTCCTGACGCGGATGCCGGGCAGAGCGAGCGCGATGCCGAAAGGCGAGAAGCTCGCCACCTTCGCCGCGACCGGTGCGGTGCTCGCCATCCATCTCTCGATCCATCTGCTTTCCAGGGTAATTGATGAGCTGACGCCGCACTACGGAGGAGACTGTCCAGTCGCAATAGTCTGGCGCGCAAGCTGGCCGGATCAGCGCATCATTCGCGCTACGCTCGGTACGCTGGATTCTGCTGTAAGCACCGAGCTCGAGCGCACGGCCGTTATTCTGGTTGGCCGCACCCTGGGTTCGGAAGATTTCGGAGAGAGCCGCCTGTATGCCGCCGACTATGACCGCCGCTATCGGGCGCTCGGGCCGACGCCGCGCTTTCCGGAAGGCTCGTGATGACGGCGAGCCTCGTCATCTCCGCGCCTGCATCCGGTGTCGGCAAGACGACGCTGACGCTGGCGTTGGCGCGCGCCTATCGCGATCGCGGGCTGAAGGTCCAGTGCTTCAAGAGCGGGCCCGATTATATCGATACCGCCTTTCATGCGGCCGCCGCGGGGCGCACCTCCGTCAACATCGACAGCTGGGCCATGCACCGCGATGAGATCGAGGCGCTCGTTTCGCGCGGTGCGAATGCGGATCTCGTCCTGGCCGAAGGTTCGATGGGCCTCTTCGACGGCGTTGCCGCAGGGGGCCTCTCGGGGACCGGCGCTACCTCCGATATCGCCGAGATGATGGGCTGGCCGGTCCTGCTTGTGATCGATCCCTCCGGGCAGGCGCAAACCGCCGCGGCGGTGGCTGCGGGACTGCGCGATTTCCGCGCAGGCGTGCGTCTTGCCGGCGTCGTTCTCAACCGCGTCGCCAGCACCCGGCACGAGGACCTGGTGCGCCGTGCCATGGCAGGCGCTGGCATTGCCGTGTTCGGGGCGTTGCCCCGCCACGCCGCGATCAGCTTGCCGAAGCGGCATCTTGGCCTGGTGCAGGCTGAGGAGCAGGGCGAGGTCGACGGCCTGATCGCGGAAGCCGCCTGCTTCGTCGCCGAGCATGTCGATCTCGATGCAGTGTTGCAATCGGCGGCATGCGCCTGGACGGCGCCATGCGCCGCACGCCCGAGCGTCAAACCACCCGGCCAGCGCATCGCTCTGGCGCGCGACGGCGCATTCTCGTTCGTCTATCCGCACATGCTGGAGGCCTGGCGTGCCGCCGGTGCCGAGATCGCGACCTTCTCGCCGCTCGCCGACGAGGGTCCTGATGATAGTGCCGACGTCTGCTGGCTGCCCGGCGGCTATCCGGAATTGCACGCCGGCCAACTCGCGGCAAATCGCCAATTCCGCCGTGCGCTAAAATCCTTTGCCGAGATACGGCCGGTGCATGGCGAATGCGGGGGCTACATGGTGCTGGGCACCTCCTTGACCGACGGTGGCGGCACACGCCACGAGATGACTGGACTGCTCGGCCTGCATACGAGTTTTGCCCGACGTCGCATGCATCTGGGCTATCGGCTTGCGGAACTCGCTCTGCCGATGCCCGGATATCAGGCCAGAGCGCTCCTGCGCGGCCATGAATTCCATTACTCCACGATTGTCTCGCAGCCCGATACACCTCTGGCTATCGTGCGCGACGCGACTGGCGCGGTCGTTGCGGAGACGGGCTCGCGGCGCGGCTACGCCACCGGCACGTTCTTCCACCTCATTGCGGAGGACAGGTGAGCGGCTTTGTTTCCTTTGTCTCGGCCGGCCCAGGCGATCCCGAGCTCCTGACGCTCAAGGCGGCTGCGCGTCTGCGCGCTGCTGATGTCGTGCTGTATGACGACGTTGCCTCGGGCGCGATCCTCGATTACGCCCGAGCCGGGGCCAATCTGGTAGCGGTTGGCAAGCGTGTGGGTCGGCCCTCAGCCAAACAGGAGCACCTCAACCGGCTGCTCATCGACTACGCCGCCGCAAACGCCCGCGTTGTACGTTTGAAATCGGGAGACGCCGGCATCTTCGGCCGGCTTGAAGAAGAGATCGAGGCGCTGCGCGCGGCGGGCATCGACTACGAGATCATTCCAGGCGTCACCTCAGCCTGCGTTGCGGCAGCGCGCGCCAGCATTCCACTCACCCGCCGGCGCACCTCGCGCCGCGTCCAGTTCGTGACCGGCGCAGATGTCACCGGGCGGTTGCCCGCGAATCTCAATTGGGCGGCACTGGCCGATCCGGAATCGACGACCGCGGTCTATATGGGCAAGCGCACATTCCCGGCGCTCGCGGCAAAGCTGATAGAGCACGGCATGGCTCCCGACACGCCGGCGCTATTTGCGGAGTCTCTGGGCCGCGCCGAGGGCAGATTGTCCGCACCACGATTGCACAGCTCGTAGAGCAGCTCGCGCAAGCGACCGCCGCAACGACGGCGGCGGTCATTCTTTTCGGCGCGCTGGCGGGAGAGAGTCTATGAGGATGCCGTCGCCCGATCTCGCCAGCCCCTTGACGTCTCCTCGGAAGGAGCACACAGAACAGGCATGGTGCTCGAGGCGGCGGAAAGCGCCGGAGCATAACCGGGAACGGGCAAGGGCGGACGTGAATGCGGCGCCCAAAGCTCCGGCCGCGCCCGCGCCTGTAAGCAGTGAGGGGCTCCGATCCGCCACTGGGCCGTCAAGCTTGGGAAGCCGGGACCCGTTTCGAACCGCGAGCGAGGAGACCGGCCCTGCAATTTTTAACACCAGCGCCGTCGGGTGTGACGGCAGAAGGGACGTAAGTCATGCATATCGAACCAGGTATCGTTACGGGCGCCAAGCTCGTGCTGAGTTACGCGACGAGTGCCGTTGCCGGCGGCTGCGCTCTCAAGCTCACGGTCGAAACCGTGCGCGAGCAGGGGGGTGTTTCATTCGCGGTGCGCACCATCGCAACAACGGTCCTGGTTTTCTCGTTCTTCGAACTCCTGCCGCATTTCCGGATGGGGGTCTCGGAGGTGCATTTCATTCTCGGCTCGACGCTGTTTCTCCTGTTCGGCGCAGCGCCAGCCGCGTTCGGGCTGGCGCTTGGTCTTCTGCTGCAGGGGCTGTTCTTCGTGCCGACCGACCTGCCGCAATATGGTATGAACGTGACGACGCTGCTGGTGCCTTTGTTTGCGATCCAGGCGCTGGCCGGGCGGATCATTCCTCGCAACACCGCCTATGTTGACCTGCAGTATCGGCAGGCACTTGCGCTTTCGACCGCCTATCAATCCGGAATCGTGGCGTGGGTCGCCTTCTGGGCGCTGTATGGTGCGGGCTTTGCGGCCGAGAACCTCGCCTCCATCGCGTCTTTCGCCGCTTCCTACGCGCTCGTCATAGTAATTGAGCCGCTGGCCGATCTAGCCGTGCTGGCACTTGCGAAATCACTGAGAGCTGTGACGGCCGATGGTCTTGTTACTTATCGGCTTCACAACGCCGCCTGAGATGGCCTAAGGGCGGTCGCAAGTCGCGGCCGCCCCGACTCATAACGCGATGCTGACACTCTCCCTGATAGGCATTGGCTGCGGCGATCCCGAGCAGCTCACGCTTGCTGCGATCCGCGCAATCAATGCGGCTGACCTGGTGCTGATTCCGCGCAAGGGCCCGGTGAAGTCCGATCTCGCCGACCTGCGCCGGCTGATTTGCGCGCAAGCCTTGACGAACAGCCGTACGCGCGTTGCCGAGTTCGACCCGCCCATTCGCGACACGGCGCAGGAGGGCTACCGCAAGGCAGTGGACGAATGGCACGACGCCGTCGCAGTGACCTGGTCCCGAGCGATTGCGGCGCATCTCGGTGATGACGGACGCGTTGCCCTGCTGATTTGGGGCGATCCTTCGCTATACGATTCGAGCTTGCGGATCGCACGAAAGCTTGATCCGTTGCCAAGAATCGAGGTCGTGCCAGGCGTCACGTCAATCCAGGCGCTTTGCGCCGCACATTCACTGCCGCTGAACGACATTGGGGAGCCTTTTCTCGTCACCACCGGACGGCGGCTGCGCGAAGGCGGTTGGCCGTCCGGCGCCGACACGGTGGTCGTCATGCTCGATGGCGGCGCCGCGTTCCAGTGGCTCGATCCGAACGGACTACATATCTGGTGGGGCGCCTATCTCGGGATGCCCGAGCAGATCACAATGTCAGGTCCGCTCGCAGAAGTGGGGCCAGGCATCGTCGCCACCCGACAGGAAGCACGCGCCAGGCATGGCTGGATCATGGATAGCTACATCCTCAAGCGCGTGTCGTAGCACTCGTGCGAAGGCAGCTGGCATCTTGAACAATCACCAAGGGCAGGACGACATGCTACCCGAGTGGGTCTACCAGGAGTGCCCGGGCGTTTCGACCTTCCATCGCGATGCCGCCCTGGCCCGTCAGGCCGAGCTCACCAAGCCGACCGGTGCGCTGGGTCGCCTCGAGCACCTCGCGATCGAGCTGGCCGGTCTGCAACAAACCGACCGGCCTCGAGCCGAGCGCGTGCCGATCATCGTCTTTGCAGGGGATCACGGCATCGTCGCGCAGGGCGTATCGGCCTATCCTCAGGAAGTTACGATCGCGATGATGTCGAATTTCGCGTCAGGCGGTGCAGCAATTTCGGTTCTCGCGCGCGAACTGGGCTTAAGTCTGGAAATCGTCGATGCCGGAACGCTCGCCGAACAGCCCGTCCCGGGAGTCGCGACAGACAAGCCGCGCCGGGGCAGCCGGGATTTCAGCAAGGAAGCGGCGCTCGAGTTGGGCGAGGTCGCCTTCGCCTTCGACTGCGGCAAGCGCGCCATCGCGCGGGCGGCCTCAGCAGAGCCAGATCTTCTGATCCTTGGTGACATGGGGATCGGCAACACCACGACTTCTGCGGCAGTCGCCGCCGCCCTGCTTGGTATGCGCGCCGAGCAGGTGACCGGCAATGGCACCGGGATCGATGCAGACAGCCGTGCGCGCAAGGCGCACCTGATTGATGCAGCGCTGGCTCGTCATGACCTTACAAGACCAGGAACTTCTGCCGAGCGGATCCTGTGCGCGGTCGGCGGTCTTGAAACTGCTGCTATTACGGGCGCGATCATCGCCGCCGCACAGCGTCGCCTCCCGATCCTGATCGACGGTTTCATCGTGTCCGTCGCGGCGTTGACGGCGGTGCATCTTAATCCGTCGTGTCGGCCCTTTCTCTTATCCTCGCATCAATCGGCCGAGCAGGGGCACCGCCTAGTTCTTGAGGCGCTGAATGTGCAGCCGTTATTCAATCTGGACCTCAGGTTAGGGGAGGGGTCGGGCGCCGCGCTTGCATTGCCGATCCTGCGGCTTGCATGCGCTCTGCACAACGGCATGGCGACATTCGCGCAAGCCAGCGTTCCGAATCGCTCATAACGCGACATTCTGATTAACTGACACAATCCGCCAATCGTTCCGTAGCCGATCAATTCGGGTGATCGACAGCGGATCGATTACGAAGCGCAACGCTGCTCGCGGTGTGATGTCGAGGGCTACGCAGAGCGCGGCGCGAATAGTGCCGGAATGGACGACGAGCGTTGCTGGACCAGCAGCTATTTTACGAAGTCCATCCCGAACCCTCGCTACCTGATCTTCGAAGCTCTCGCCGCCGGGTGGGTTTGAACGAGCGGGATCCTTCCAGAACTCGGCGTATCCTTCTTCTCCGAGAGCGGCGAGATCGTCGTGACGTCGACCAGTCCAATCCCCGAAGTCCTGCTCCCGGAACTCAGGCACCAGGATTGGATCAAGCTCGAATGCGTGTGCGGTATCGACAGTCCGTCGAGACGGACTCGCATAGCTTGCGGCGTCCCGCGGCAAGCGCCTTCGGACGGCTTCCAAATGCGCCCGATCGCTGAGATCGGCCGATGCGCCCGAAGGGGAGATCGTTCCTTCGATAGAATCGACGACCGCATGCCGTACCAACCAAAGAAAGGCTTCCCCTTCCATCCCTATATCTCCGATGCTTATCAATGCGAGAAACATCCTTAACATTCGCCCGCGGAGGCTTTACCGCGAAGGACTGATATCACGGTCGGAGAAAAATGCGTATCTCAACACCTCCCGGCGCCGCCGACCTGCAACGAAGGCGCGTTGCCGCGCGTCAGGCCAGTTTCGCATGACCGCGCTCGTCGCTTCTCGTTAATGCGACGGCGATGGGCGCTCGAGCCGAAGTGTAGCAACTCGTTGCGAGCGTGGCGGTCGCCTAACCACCTGCGCAAGCCAATTTCCGAAAGAATTGCCGGGGTGTCGCCACAGCGGCGACCTAGAAAAAAGGCCGCTTGTAATGAACAAGCGGCCCAAGTCTAGGGAGGAAACGCCCAAGGAGGGCTGCGATAGCGCATCGCGCTACCGTGGTGCGTATATGCGTTGGCGGTGCACAAAACGCAAGACTTGACTTCCGGATCGGCATCAAAGCGCATAATTTCCCGAGGCGCGCTCACGCCTCCGGGTGAAGCCGTTTGCAGTCACATGCTATTAACGTCAACTGTCTCCTTATCCACTCGGCAACGACATCCCTGTTGATGCTGCCTTGAAATTAAGGCGCGCGGCGAAACTGAGGCGCCAGCGGCTCAGACTTGAAATACGAAAGGAGACGACGGTTCCTGCACAAAAAGCGAGCGAAGAGCAGATCCGTAAGCCGAAAGTTCTCACAAATTCGTGCGAAGACCCTCAAGTGACACTTGAATCGCACGTAGCGTCAAGTTGTATGCTTCAAAGCAGTGTTTCCGACTTTGCGAATGATGTCGTCACAGTGCGTTTGAAAAGGCGCAACGAAGAAGTCCGGAAGCTGAGATGTCCCGATAGCGCGCCACTTCTCATGCTTCCGACGTTCTCGCTTCCGCATATGTTCCGCCGTGCTCGCAGGGCATTCTCGTAGCGACGTGAGCGTCATTGGCCGTGCGCATATAGCAACCACCGTGCCGGAGGCGTCCTTAACGTGTAAGCTGCCGAGTTAGTCTCAAAACAATTGCGGACTATTGCCTGGCTCTGAGAACGTGTTCAGGTGTTACTCAGAGCATCAATCGAGACGCATCTTCAGTGGAGCCGGCATTAGTCGACGGCCAGAGCAAGTTGCATCCCGCTGGCCCGGCGTGGACAAGCGCCCCCAGTCTGCATCGGTGCTCACTAACCAAGGACGGACCCTCGTGTAGGTTTTCGGCCGCTCCCTCGGTATAATTGAGCCCACCTCAACTGCGCTTTCACTGCGCGATCGGTCGGAGCAGCCGAATGCAGGTCTCGAATGCTTCTGCAAGGTGGTCAACAGGATCGAACGTTATCGCAGTCAAAATCATCTGGAAGATGCAGGCGAAGTCGTTGGCGGTTTGGCGCAGATGGCACACACACTCGACGTCATTTCCGTCGTGGATCAGGATCAGTCAGTGAGTGAAGTATTGCCGAATATCCGTTTCCGTGGGGTTTATCGGAGAAGCATGGTCTTTGACGACCTTCATAAGATTACGTGAAGGGAAAAACTGAGGCCGTTGTCGACCTTGTTGCACGCGAACGTTGGGCTGAATTCCTTGGATCTTGTTTCGAGAGGAAAGGAAGCGATCTAAATTTCGTTTGGAACGGATATCGGTCTTCCCTTGGCTAAAGCTAACGGCGACGCCTCGCCGCGAATGAACCGTCGGCACCATCCCTCTGCCGACGGAAGCTGGTGCGATGTGTAGCAGCGTCGCTCCTCCGAGGCTGGCTTCCCGCTCGGCCGACGAAAGGGACCTGGCTTCTTTACTGTGGCGAGTATAAGCTCCCGCTTAGAGATCTTGCATTTGATCTCACACCCCTGAAGTCAGGTGATAATACTATTCCCAAGACCATTCGCCAACTGCCACGGAGCTCCGGAAAGTTGGAAAATGCTGCCAGAGCCCGGCAACGCCCCAAAACCCTAGCACCGCCGTACTACGGGGCTTCTTTGCGGATCGATTACGAAGCGCACCGCCGCCCTCCCAGGCCTACCTCCCGCTCGGCCTCCGGAACAGCGCAACTAAGCTCGTCGAGAGAGGACATCATCGTTTGATGCTCCTCGTGTCGTGTTCAACGTGTCCGGTTGAAGACACGTATGTGCGGAAACCCACACCAAGGCGCAAACATGCCTCGCCGCGGCGCGAAGTACATGGTTTTCGCTCTTCGAGGAAGACTCGCACGACGTGCTTGGTGGCACGTAGTTTGCTGGAAGGGATCCGCACGACTATGCCGCTCTCCCAGTCGTAGGCGCACGAGCGAAATGAAACCTACTCGATTGATCCAAATCAACGCCGGAGACGCCGCACTGAGTGCCGTCGTGTTTCGCAACGCACGAAGACGCATTGGCCGCGACATCTGCCTGTCCTCGACAAACTGTACTCATCCCGCGCGCCGCGCCGGCGCTTGGCGAGGTGCGATCTGACCTGCGTCGAGCGACGGGAGACAAATGCAGTTCGCTGATCGAAATGCGCTTCTCAGTAAGAGGCAAAGAGATGTGACGCCGGCCGCAGCTGCCATCGCGGCTTGCCTACACACGAACATTAATGGGAGTCCGAAGGCATGAACACGCCAAGCTATTCCGAGGCCCTGGAGTTCGCGATCGACCGCTCGTACGAGATCAACCTAGACATGTTGAGATCGCGAAACTTGCACCTTGATTCATACAACGATTATCTCGTCGGCACATATCCGCCTCTCAAAGCAATGGGGGACCTGAATGCCGAAAGATTGTTGAATAAGGTCGCGTCGTCAATTGATCTCTATTTTCACATTCCCTTCTGTAATCAGTATTGCACCTTTTGCCACTTCGCCAAGGAAATCAATCCATCTTCCGAACGAGTGGAACGTTATCTGGCGGCTTTGAATAAGGAGATGAGTTGGTCAGAGGCGGCGCTTGCTGGCAAAGATATTGAAACTGCGTTCTTTGGAGGTGGCACGCCCTCCTTTTTGACGAACCGTCAACTCAAAACGCTGTTTGATATGACTAATCAGCGCTTCGATTTATCGAAATCCGAAGTAAGTTTCGAGTTGCATCCCTCTCTTGTGAAGCATGCGGACGCTGCCGATTGCATATCCACTCTAATTAGAGGTGGGGTAAACCGATTTGTGCTGGGCGTGCAAAGTCTAGACCCGACTATTTTGCGCATTCTGAACCGCGGACACGGTGTAGAGGAGGTGATACAAGTCGTAAAACTGCTGAATGAGATGGGCGTTGAGAATCTGTCGCTTGACCTCATGTATGGGCTGCCGCAGCAAACGCTCCGGAGCTGGTACGACTCGATTGTCGGCCTGTTGGAAATGGGAATTGAGAAGTTCAATGTATTCCCATTGATGTTCAAATCCACTGACCCCGTAGCCCGCCATTTGGCCAGAGGGCGATATCAATTCGCGGGGGCTAAAGAGCGCATCATAATGCACTTTATGGCAGAGCACATTCTCACGAAACTCGGCTATCGCCACGGGCCGATTTTTTATTGGACTAAGAGGTCGCAGCCCCACTCCGTTCAACAACGCCGTAAGTACGATTCCTGGAATGATAACAATCTTGTCCCATTCGGGGTTGGTGGATTTGGCTACATGAGCCAGTGCCAGTTCTATAACGAAGCAGATTTGGATCGCTATCTTTCTAGGGTTGAGGCAGGCGAGAAGCCGGTATGGAAGGGAGCTGTACTCTCGCAGGACGACCTCATGCGGCGAACGTTAATGTTTGCCTTGCGAAGCAGCGGAGTGTTGCTCTCCCGCTTCAAGCGGGAGTTTGGGGTATCGGTTGAGGAATACTTTGGCCGCGAGCTTGAGATCTTAAGGGAGGCAGGTCTCGTCTGCATCTCAAAAGACGGAGTGATGTCGTTAACTGCCGCCGGCAATATCAACTCGGGCGCCGTATCACTGCTATTCTTCTCCGACAATGTGCTTGAGCGGGTCGCGTACAACGATGGCAGGATAGCAGATAAGCGAACCGATCTGCTCGAAAAACACGACTACTCGCCCGCCGCAAGATACGGGACAAGTGCAGAAATGCAGGCTGTCTTTCGATGAAATCAGGGCGCGCTCTTCCATGGTCGCTCACTTATCCTTTTCCACTCCGAAGCCGCCGCCCAATCGGGCGCAGCAGATATTTTCTCATCTAACCGATCGCATTGACCGCGAGCAGCGAAAACGCCCGCTGGGGCTCGTCAGCAACTTTGTCGCCGATCAGCTGCCGCATCGCATTGCCGAGATCAAAGACAGTAAACGGCCAGATGAAGGGGTCAAGGCGCTTGGACGCAGCATTAACGCGATGATTGCATCGGCTGATTATGAGGTACAGCTGCTGAATCTACCGCAGCCCGACTTCGCCATCGCCAAGACAGACATCCACTATCTCGTCAACTGTGCTTATCAGATGTCAGCGTTTGCTGGTCTTCATCCGGTAGAAGCGGAGTTGACCGTGGGAGAGGAGCTGAGCCGTCTTGCCCGATTGAGTTGTCATCGGCAGCCTAGTATTGAGGTTCTCTCGTATGAAGATATGATCCTTACAAACCCGGTGCAGAGCGATCCACGCGTATATTGCCTCGGCGCGGCCGGTGTCGAAGAGCGAGATTTTTGCTTGGGTCACCAACTCATCGAGAGCGAGCTACAGCTGGCAATCGAAGCTCTACTTGAATTGCGTGACACGGCTGAGGCGGACGCTGGCCACTGTCTTGCGGTATGCTTGGAGTGCCTTGAGTCAGCAAAGTTCATTCTGACGCGCTTTTACGAGCATATGTCACCTGACCTATTTGGCCAATTTCGTGTGTTTTACGGAAAAAACCCTTACAAGAATAGGCTTGGCCCGAGCGGCCGGTTCTCTGCGCGGATCGTGGCGGTCTCGGTGCTATTGGTCGGTGATGATCTCTTCCAACAGAAGCCGCAGTTTTATAGGGATGTATATCGGCTGTCTGAATACTATCCGCATGAATGCATTAACGAGGTGTTTCGCTGGTTGTCACCGGGCAATGCAAGCGCGGAGCTCACGCCAGCTTGGCTAAAAGGGAAAGCGGACTTTCCCAGGTCTGCAACCATTTCACCCGTCATCAAACGCCATGGTAATGAAATCGCAAAGCTATGCGCGTCTTGTGTTTATGCGCTGGATCAGTTTACGCGGATGCACCGTATTACTGCCTTAAAATATACGGTCGAACCGGGTCGTCCAATTGTCGGAGTTGAGGCGTCTGAAAGTGTTGAGGCTGTTCTTTCACAGCGGCTGTTGACCGGGGCGCGTTTCTAAGCTGACGATGTGCGTCAGGCGTGTGGTGTCCGACATCGGTCGAAAGGTGATGTGCGATGTCCAAAGAAAGGGTGATCTTTCGTCGGTTTGAGTCGGGGGATACTGATGATGTGTGGCATATGCACAGAAGCGCATCGGAGGATGTTGGTGTGCGCGGCCCTGAAGGGGCGTGGGAGGATGATCTACGCAACATTAGGGAAGTATATATCGCGTCAGGCGGAGACTTCGTGGTTGCGCATATTGGTTCCCAGCTCGTTGCTATGGGCGGATTGAAACCTATTGGCGGTGATGTCGTAGAGCTGAAGCGGATGCGAGTCGATCCCACCTTTCAACGACGTGGGCTTGGGAGGCGAATTCTTAATGAATTGGAATTGCGAGCCGGTGCTCTAGGGTTCAAGTGGATAATTCTTGACACGACAAAGATCCAGGTAGGGGCTCAAAGACTTTACGACACCGCTGGCTACATTCGCCGCAAGGAAGGGATGTTGCATGGATATGCAGTGATCTTCTACGCTAAGCGGCTCACCGGCCGGGATGACCCACCTGACGACATTGCGAGCGTGGAAATCCAAATCCACTCTTGAGAGGCCAGCTTCGTGAAAACTTAAAGAAGGTGGAGGCGCCGGATTTCGGCGCGCGACGACGAAGAGAAGCGCGTAGGGTGAGCTCGACGAGTAGAGAGGTGGCGATATCCTCCTATAGGATGATGTTTAGCTATGAGGCAGTGTCGAACAGAGACTTGGTTATGCAGATGCTGCGGCCGCACACCGTGCGTCCGTTCGGCTTCGCGTCATTTGAACGGCAGACTGATCGCAAAGTCACCGAGCTCTAGCCAGCAGCTTGCGTGCCCTTCTGATCGAATGCGTGCCGTTTCCTCGGCTCTCATCGCGCTTGCGTGACGTATTTGAGCGCGTCTTCTGGAAACGGCCTGGCATCTCTCAAGTGTTTCACGTGTGGTGTTGGCCTGCTTCTTGCTATCAGAGCGCCAGTAAGTCGTGGATAACTGTCGAACGGGCGGGCTGAATAGCCAACAGCGTGGAAGGGTTTATGGGCGGGGCAACGGAAACGTTTTACAGCGTCATCAGACGTCAGGGTATCACACGTCGCAGTTTCCACAAATTCTGCAGTTTGACGGCAACGAGCCTCGGGCTCGGTCCGCTTGCGGCAAGCCAGATTGCCAACGCGCTGGAGACAAAACCGCGTGTGCCCGTGATCTGGATGCACGGGCTCGAATGCACATGCTGCTCGGAAAGCTTTATCCGTTCGGCCCATCCGCTGGCCAAAGACGTGGTGCTGTCGATGATCTCGTTGGATTATGACGATCCAATCATGGCGGCGGCAGGACACCAGGCCGAAGCCATCCTTGAGGAGACCCGCGCCAAGTACAAAGGCCAGTATGTGCTTGCGGTCGAAGGTAATCCTCCCCTTAACGAAGGCGGCATGTTCTGCATTGATGGCGGCAAGCCGTTCGTCGAAAAGCTTAAGGCGATGGCGGCAGATTCCATCGTGATCATCGCTTGGGGGACTTGTGCTTCCTGGGGTTGCGTGCAGTCAGCTAAGCCCAACCCGACTCAGGCGACCCCGATTGATAAAGTGATCACGAACAAACCGATCATCAAGGTGCCCGGCTGCCCGCCCATCGCAGAGGTAATGACCGCCTTGGTGACCTTCATCACCACGTTCGGGAAGCTTCCCGAGCTCGACCGCCAAGGGCGTCCAAAGATGTTCTATTCTCAGCGGATCCACGACAAGTGCTATCGGCGCCCCCATTTCGACGCCGGCCAGTTTGTCGAGAGGTGGGACGACGAGTCCGCGCGCAAGGGCTATTGCCTCTACAAGATGGGATGCAAGGGGCCCACCACCTACAACGCCTGCTCGGCCGTTCGGTGGAACGGCGGCGTTTCCTTTCCGATCCAATCCGGCCACGGCTGCTTCGGCTGCTCGGAAGACGGCTTCTGGGACAAGGGCTCATTTTACGATCGACTGACGACCATCAAGCAATTCGGCATCGAGGCCAACGCCGATCAGATTGGCATGGCCGCTGCCGGCGCGGTCGGCCTAGCCGTTGCCACGCACGCGGCGGTCACGGCCGCGAAGCGGCTGACCCGTAAACCTGGCCGCGTAGCTCAGGAAAAATAACTAATTCAGGGAAGGACAACAATGGGCGCCCAGACACCCAATGGGTTCAAGCTCGATAATTCCGGCAAACGCATTGTCGTCGATCCGCTGACCCGGGTCGAAGGCCATCTCCGCGTCGAGGTCAATCTTGATTCCGATAATGTAATCTGCAACGCGGTCTCATCCGGAACCATGTGGCGCGGCATCGAGACGATCCTGCGTGGACGCGATCCTCGCGATGCCTGGGCGTTCACCGAGCGGATTTGCGGCGTCTGCACGGGCACGCATGCGCTCACCTCGGTGCGCGCGGTAGAGAACGCGCTAGGTATCATCATTCCTGAGAATGCTAATTCGATCCGCAATATCATGCAGCTCTGCTTGCAGGTGCACGATCATCTTGTGCACTTCTATCACCTGCACTCGCTGGATTGGGTCGACGTGATTTCCGCCCTCAAGGCCGATCCCAAAGGGACCTCTGCGTTGGCGCAATCGATCTCCTCCTGGCCGCTATCATCGCCAGGCTATTTCAAGCATCTGCAGATCAGGCTGACAAAGTTCGTTGAATCAGGACAGCTCGGCCCGTTTAAGAATGCCTATTGGGGGCATCCGGCCTACAAGCTTCCGCCGGAAGCGAACCTGATGGCCTTAGCGCACTATCTGGAAGCGCTGGACTTCCAGAAGGACATCGTCAAGATCCACGCCATCTATGGCGGCAAGAACCCGCATCCGAATTGGTTGGTCGGTGGCGTGGCCTGCGCCCTCAATGTCGATGGTACCGGTGCAGTGGGTGCCATCAATATGGAGCGGCTAAACCTGGTATCCTCGATCATTGGCCGTGCGATCGAATTCGTCGAGCAGGTTTATCTGCCCGACGTTGCCGTGATTGGCTCCTTCTACAAGGACTGGCTCTATGGCTGCGGTCTCTCGGGTAAGAGCGTAATGTCCTATGGCGACATTCCCGAGAACGCCAATGATTATTCCGCGAAAAACCTCAAGCAGCCGCGCGGCGTGATCCTCAATGGCAATTTCAGCGAAGTTCTGCCGATCGATCACGGCGATCCCGAGCAGATCCAGGAGTTCGTCGCTCATTCCTGGTACAAGTATCCCGATGAAACCAGGGGGCTGCATCCCTGGGATGGTATAACCGAGCCGAATTTCCGGCTCGGGCCCAACGTTAAGGGCACCAGGACCGACATCAAGGAGCTCGACGAGGGCGGCAAATATTCCTGGATCAAGGCGCCTCGCTGGCGCGGCAACGCCGTCGAGGTGGGACCGCTGGCGCGATACCTCATAGGTCACGCACAAGGCAAAGTGGAGTTCAAGGAGCCGACCGAGAAGCTGATGAAGAGACTCGATCTTCCTTTCGCTGCACTCTTCTCGACGCTCGGCCGCACTGCGGCGCGTGCGCTCGAATGCCAATGGGCCGCGCACCAGATGCGCTATTTCCAGGACAAGCTTATGGCGCATATCAAAGCGGGTGACACCGCTACCGCCAACGTCGATAAATGGAAGCCGGAGAGCTGGCCGAAGGAAGCCAAGGGCTACGGTTTCACCGAGGCGCCGCGTGGTGCGCTCGGGCACTGGATCAAGATCAAGGAGACCAAGATCGACAACTATCAATGCGTCGTGCCGACGACATGGAACGGCTCGCCACGTGATCCAAAGGGCAATATCGGTGCATTTGAGGCCGCCCTTGTGGATACGCCGATCGCTGATCCGGGGAAGCCGCTGGAAATCCTGCGCACGATCCATTCTTTTGATCCATGCCTGGCCTGCTCGACCCATGTGATGGGGCCGGATGGCCAGGAAATGGCAACGGTCAAGGTCCGCTAGGGGAGGCGGCATGTTGGACAAATCTCTGCAAGCGCTAACCGCCGCTGTCACGCTCGACCCCGTGCGCTCCAGCAGCAGCGAGCGTGGCGTCGTCTACGTCTACGAGGCGCCCGTGCGGCTGTGGCATTGGATCAACGCGGCGGCAATCCTGGTGTTGAGCCTCAGCGGCTATTTCATCGGCAGTGCGATACCAACCATGCCCGGAGAGACAAGCGACAATTTCCTGTTCGGCTATATCCGTTTTGCGCATTACCTCACAGCCTATGTGCTCACGCTCGGCTTCCTCTTGCGCATTTACTGGGCGATCGTGGGAAACCCCTATGCTAAGCAGATTTTCTACGTGCCGCTCTGGCGCAAGAGCTATTGGCGCGAGGTGTGGCACGAGATTCGCTGGTACGCTTTCGTTGCGGCCGAGCCGAAAGAATACGTCGCGCACAATCCGTTGGCCCAGCTTGCAATGTTCTTCATGTTTACGCTGACGATCGCATTCATGATCGTCACCGGCTTTGCACTGTACGCGCAGGGCACCGGCAACGACAGCTGGCAGTACAGGCTGTTCGGCTGGGTGTTTTCGATTTGGCCGAACAGCCAGGACGTCCACACCTGGCATCATCTCGGCCTGTGGATGATCATGACATTTGCGCTCATCCACATCTATACAGCAGTTCGCGAAGAGATCGTGTCGCGCCAGAGCATCGTCTCCTCGATCATTTTCGGCGAGCGCGAATTCCGCGATTGATTGACGATGCAGATGCCAACTCCGGAGAACACCAAACGAATCCTGGTGCTCGGCATCGGCAATATCCTGTGGGCCGATGAGGGGTTCGGCGTTCGGGTGGTGGAGCAGTTCCACCGCCGCTACGCCGTCCCTGGCAATGTCACCATGCTCGATGGCGGCACGCAGGGGCTCTACCTCGTCAACTTTCTCCAGGAGGTCGATTGCCTGATCGCGTTCGATGCCATCGATTATGGACTCGCGCCCGGGCACTTGAAGCTCGTGCGAGATGAGGAGGTGCCGAAATTCACCGGCGCCAAGAAGGTGAGCCTGCATCAGACCGGTTTCCAGGAGGTCTTAAGTGCGGCCAACCTCCTTGGCCGCTGCCCGCGAGAGCTCGCTCTAATCGGCTGTCAGCCACTTAATATGGAGAATTGGGGCGGGCCGCTGACGGCTCCGGTGCGCACTCAGATTGCGCCTGCGATCGAACTGGCTTGCGAACTGCTGGCGCAGTGGGGTTCTCCGGCAAAACTGCGGACCGCGCCGCTACCTCAGTCGGATCGTCTGCTCGCGAACGATATCGACCACGCAAACTATGAGAGGAGGGGGCGACCGATCTAGCGGCTCGCGGATTACCATGTGCCTTGGCTTGCCAATGACGATTATTGAGACCGACGGCATGTCGGCGCTTTGCGAATATGGCGATGAACGGCGGCACGTCTCAGTCATGCTGCTCTCCGAGCCGCCGGTCGGTGCCAAGGTGCTTGTCCATATCGATACCGCGGTGCGGCTCTTGGATGACGACGAAGCTCGGCTGATTGCGGACGCGCTTGAGGGCCTTTATGCGGCCCTCAATGACCATGATTGCGATCTTTTCTTTGCAGATTTGATCGCTCAAGAGCCGCAATTGCCCGAGTACCTGCGCTAGCCCGGTGCCGCCTCCCGGTCACTGCCTGCCCATCTTTGCCCATATCAGCGGAATCCGAATTTGAAGCCGAAACAAGCTTCACGAGGAATATCTCGAGCGGGTGCTGATCCGAGCGGGAACGCAATCGCGGAAGAGCAACGATTGGCACGTCCCTTGCTACACCTCATCCAGCAGAACCATGGAATATCAGAGTGGCGGCTAATGGACCTTCAGTCCGGGAAACATGATCTGACGCGGCTCCGTCTGTTCGAGGTGGGGACCGCAAGCGTCCCACAAGCGCGAGACACTCGGCATGATCGCCAAGATCCGGGAGATCTCTATCGACCGCATTTCGAAGCTCATTGATCGCCCGCGCGCCAATGGCGCGTTCGTGGACATAAGTATCATCCCTCTCAGCACACCATCGGAACGTCGCATTATGAAACAGGTTTCCGGCTCGCGCCCGATAGCGCCGAGAAAATGCGAGCGGCCGATGCGCGTGTTTCCTATCGCCGCGGAAAGTCTCCACGCAGCCCATAGCGGACTAACGGCTGCGGGGGCGCTCGCGAAGCCCGCTGCGCTCAATGCCATCGAGCTGGCAAGGAACTGTCCGAACGCCATCGCGCTGTTGTATTCCGTCGCGGCTGCCGTTGCCGGCCAGAAGAGCGATGTGCCGACGCAGCTGTTCCGGATCGGAAATCTCAGCGATCTCGAGCGCAGGCTGATTGCGGAAGTGCTTGGGGAGGGCGATCTCGCCGGCGTCGTTGCGCTGCCGGGTGGCCGCGTGGCGCAAATCCAGGAATCGGTACTTGCGGGAATCTGGCGCGTGCGCATCGAGACCGACACCGCACATGAGTATGTCGAGGTCGGTGCGATCCCGGAGATCGTTCGGCGCGCCGCAACCGATCTGACGTCGAGGGATCTCATGATCGGCGCGGCACCCGACGGCGCGATGAACGTGCTACCGGTGCTCACGGAAATCCGCGAGCGGGCACTGGCCTGGCAGCCCGGTATGCGCTCGCACATCATCAACTTCACCCTGCTGCCGATGAGTCCGGTCGACCTGGCTTTTTTGCAGCAAAGCGTCGGAAACGGTCCGATCCAGATCATCTCGCGCGGCTACGGGAGTTGCCGAGTGCTTGCGACGGGCATCCGGAACGTCTGGTCGGTGCAGTTCTTCAATGCCATGGACACCATCATTCTGGATACGCTGGAAGTCGGCGGCGTGCCAATGGCTGCCTTGGCCGCCGAGGAAGATTTCTGGGGTTCCGCCGAACGCCTGCAAGAAATCATCAAAGCTTACGTCGAATGACGAGCTTCGAGAATTTTGGTGTCCGGAAGGATATCGCAAACGGCGCGCGCATGGAGTGCGGCATCTGTTGCATCGTCTACGACCCGGTTGAGGGAGATGAGACAACGCAAATTGCAGCGGGAACGCCTTTCGGCGGGTTGCCAGAAAATTGGCGTTGTCCAAACTGCGATGCGCCCAAATCGAAGATCATGGCGATTGAAGATGACGCCTGACCGCGAACGGCATTCCCGCAGGAGCATGCACGTCGCTGCGTCGGCGTGGGGCGAGATACTCGCGGCAGTCTATCGGGATATCGCCGATCGTACCATGCGCGACCTGCCGATCTTCAACGAGGCCTTGAGCATCGAAGCGATCGGCTTTCGCGCGCGCGAGGGCAGGGTCGTCGGCATGATGGTCACGCCCTGGTTCATGAACGTGGTCACACCCATGCGTGACAGAACTTCGCATTCGCCTCCGAGCCCGGGATCGAACCTGCGCTTGCGATTTCCGGCCGGCGAGATCGAATTCACCGTCAGTGAGCTGGCGCTCGTGGGCTCGATCGCGAGCTACTCACTGTTCTCGCCGATGTTTGAGTTCAAGGATATGACGTCCGCGCGCGCCACCGCCGAAGCAGCGCTGGCGGCGCTGATGTCGCCGGCCAATCGCCCGGCGTCACATGGGCCCGATGCGCGACATGGTTCGATCGACCGCCGGCATTTCTTGCGCGGTGTACTGACGGAGCGGCGCGCATGAGCCTCGCCGTCCGCAACCAGATCGATGTTACCGTATCGCTTGCTGGCGACGCAATTGCCGCGGTCGAGATTCTGCCGCGCGTCCGCCCGCCACTGGGGCGGCTGTTCGCCGGCCAGCCGGCCGCTTCGTTGCTCAACGTGCTGCCGCGAATCTTCTCGTTGTGTGCCGCCGCGCACCAGGTGGCATTCCTGTCCGCGATCGAGGCGGCGCGCGGCGAAACCATCAGCCTTGCGACGCGACAGCATCGTATCGTTATGGTCGTTGCCGAGCGGCTGGCGGAATTGCTGCGGGGCCTGTTTGTCGGGCATTGCGCGCTGGATACCACCAGCGCCGCAGCGATCCGCGCCCTGATGGAGGGGGTATCGGCACTTCTCAGCAGCGCAGAGCCCAGCTGCGGCCAGGTTCGACGCGAGGTAACAGCGCGGGTTGCGATTGCGCTGGCAGCGCTTGGCATAACGAACGAAGACGGAGCGCCGGCGCTCGGTAACCCACTAGCGCTTAGCGTCGCGGCTCTCGAGGAAGACGCGTTGAACCCAACGCCGATGCAGCAGTCGTTTTTGTCCGTTGCTGACGACCGCGACGTCATTGAACGGCTCGTGGATGATGCAGGATTTTGCCGCTGTCCCCACCTTGAGGGCCGCGTTCCCGAAACAGGTGCGTGGGCACGCCAAATGATGCGTGATCAGCTCACGCTACGCCGGTCGGGGCCGGCCGAGCGGCTGAAGGCGAGGATTGCGGAAATCGTGCGGCTGCACGCTTGGCTCGGCCCCGGTGCTCATGTTGAAACAGCAGAGGATGGGATCATCGAAAGCTACAGGCTGGGGCCGGGCCGTGGTGCGGCCGCGGTCGAATGCGCCAGGGGACGTCTCTATCACGCGGTTGAGCTTGATCGTCAGGGGCAGATGTCGCGCTTCCAATTTCTTGCCCCGACCGAGTGGAATTTCCACGCGCGCGGACCGCTTGTCCGCGGCCTGCAAGGCGCGGTGCTGGCCGCGAAACCACAGGCACAGGGTGCCGTTCGCGCGATGGTCGGATCCTTTGACCCTTGCCTTGGGTTCACTCTGAATTTTCGCGAAATTGGCGATGCATGAAATGGCGCTTTGTGAGGGTATCGTCGAGATCGTCGAGGAGGAGGCGCGCCGGCGATCATTTTCCAGGGTGAAGACCGTGTGTCTGGAGATCGGGGCGCTGAGCCATGTCGCTCCCGAAGCGATGAAGTTCTGCTTTGCGGCCGTTGCCGCGCGGACCATCGCCAATGGCGCGGTTATTAAGGTCGTCGAATTGCCTGGTGTCGCCTGGTGCATGGCCTGTTCAAGGAGCGTTGAGATTGCGCAACGCTGTGAGCCGTGTCCCTGCTGCGGCAGCTATCAGCTGCAGGTGACCGCGGGCGAAGAGATGCGGGTCAAAGAGCTGGAGGTCGACTAATGTGTACCGTATGTGGCTGTAGCGAAGGAACGCCCTCCATCGAACGCGCCGACGCGCAAAGTGCGCAAACCCAGGGGCATCACCATGATCATACGCATGATCACTGCGGTCACCACCATGATCATAGGCATTGCGGTCAAAAGATGCATGATTCTCAGAACCATTACCACGGCCATGATCACCATCATGATCATAGCGGTCAGCATGCTCAGCGCGGAGGGGCGCTTGGGGATTGCGGCGCCGACCCGGCCGGCTTGAAGATCGCGGGTATGAGCAGGGAGCGAGTCATTCAGATCGAGCGCGACATCCTTGGCAAGAACAATAGGATCGCCGCCGACAACCGCGCGCGCTTCCTGGCCGATGACCTGCTCGTATTCAATCTTGTCTCCAGTCCGGGCGCAGGCAAAACCTCGCTGCTCGTCCGCGCCGTCTCCGAGCTCAAGGGTAGCCGCCCGGTCGGCGTCATCGAGGGCGACCAGCAGACCTCGAACGATGCCGATCGCATTCGCGCAACCGGCGTGCCCGCAATCCAGATCAATACCGGCAAGGGCTGCCATCTCGATGCTGCCATGGTCGGCGAGGCTTATCGCCGCTTGCCGCCGCTCAAGGGCGGTATTCTCTTCATCGAGAATGTCGGGAATCTAGTTTGCCCCGCGGCGTTCGATCTCGGCGAGGCCTGCAAGATCGTCGTGTTCTCGACCCCCGATGGTGAAGACAAGCCGCTCAAATATCCGGATATGTTTGCCGCATCGTCGCTGATGCTGATCAACAAGATTGATCTGGCGCCGGTGATCGACTTCGATTTAGCCCAGACCATCGAATATGCGAGACGCGTCAATCCGAACATTGAGGTGCTGACGGTTTCGGCGCGTACGGGCGAGGGCTTTGCCGCGCTCTACGCTTGGATCCGGAAGCAGGCTGCGTATCAGAGGCGTCCGGTCCAGGACGCATTGCGATGAGCGCGAGCAGCGACGCCATCATCCGCGGCGGAACGCGGCTGCGGGTGCGCGTTAGTGGCGCCGTGCAAGGTGTCGGCTTTCGTCCATATGTTTATGGTCTCGCTACCCGCTATGGGTTGACCGGGTTCGTCGCCAACGATCCCGATGGCGTGATCATCGAGGTTGAGGGCGACCGTACGTGCGAGTTTGTGGCCGCTTTGCCACTCGAAAGGCCTCCATTGGCGCGGATCGACCACATCTCCGTTCAGAAGATTGGCGCGCTTGCAGCGAAAGACTTTTCGATCCGCGCCAGCGAACACGGGAGGGTGTCCACCCGAATCGTCGCCGATGCCGCGACATGCCAGCAATGTCTTGATGAGTTGTTCGACCCGAACAGCCGCCATTACCTCTATCCCTTCATCAATTGCTCTCATTGCGGCCCGCGCTATACCATCGCCGAACGGCTTCCCTACGATCGCCGCAATACAGCGATGAGGAAGTTTGCGATGTGTGCCGCCTGCGCGAGCGAATATGCCGATCCGGCGAGCCGCAGGTTTCATGCGGAAGCGATTGCGTGTCCGACATGCGGTCCTCGGCTTAGTCATGGGATCAACGACATTGCCACGGCGGTCGACGGCGGCCAAATCGTTGCGATAAAGGGAGTTGGCGGGTACCTGCTGCTTTGCGACGCTCGCAACCATGACGCCGTGCAGCGTTTGCGCAGGAGGAAGCAGCGCGACCAGAAGCCGTTCGCGGTCATGGTCGGTTCCGTAGAACAGGTCAGCGAGATTGCGGAAGCGAATGCCGCCGAGCTGCCACTGCTCGAATCCGTCGCCCGCCCGATCGTTCTGCTGCCGTCGCGCAACAATCTAGCGCCGGCGATAGCCCCCGGCCTGTCGCGCGTCGGCGTCATGCTGCCGGTGGCCCCGTTGCATCACCTCATCTTCTATGCGCTTCGTTCGACAGGTGCATGGCATGGGGTTGAAGGTCCAGTCATTGTCAGCACCAGTGCTAATCCCGGCGGCGAACCGCTCCCGATCAACAACGCGGAGGCGCTGCGGCGGCTCGCGGGCATCGCCGATCTTATTGTGACCCATGATCGCGATATTCTGACGCGCGCCGATGATTCCGTGGTGGCGGTAGTGGCGGGGCGGCGCCAATTCATTCGTCGAGCCCGCGGCTATGTTCCCGAACCGATCCGGCTTGCGAGGTCTGTGCCGCCCGTGCTCGCCGTCGGCGGCGCGTTGAAATCGACCATCACGGTTACCCGGGGCAGTGAGGCCTTCGTCTCCCAGCACATCGGCGATCTCGATACGGCTGAAGGCATTCGCTTCTTCGAGGAGACGATCGGGCACCTCACATCGACCCTCGACATCGATCCTGTCGTCATTGCCCATGATCTGCATCCCAACATGGCGACTACCCGCTTTGCGGAAGCAAGCGGCCGCGCGCTGGTCGCTGTCCAGCATCACCACGCGCACGCTGCCGCCGTTATCGCGGAGCATGGCCTTGGGCGGCCTACGCTCGCCCTTCTCCTCGACGGCTATGGTTATGGCTCCGACGGCGGCAACTGGGGTGGCGAGCTATTGTTGTGCGAAGGCGCCGGGTTCCGACGGATCGGGCATCTCGCGCCCTTGAAAATGCCTGGCGGAGATCGCGCAGTCCGCGAGCCTTGGCGCATGGCGAGCGCCATATTTCACTTGCTGGGACGGAAAAACGAAATCAGGCTGCGCTTTGCAGCACAGCCGCAGGCCGAGCGTTTGCCGTCATTGCTCGATCAGCCCAGCGTGACGACCACCAGCGCGGGCCGGCTGTTTGACGCAGCAGCGGCGCTGCTGGGGATCGCGACTTTGCAAAGCTATGAGGGCGAAGCCGCCATGAAGCTCGAGGCGTGTGTGCGGCGGACTGCGGTGCTTGAAGCGGGCTGGATGATCGATGGCGACGTGCTGTCCTTACGCCCGCTGTTTGCGCGCTTGATTGCAGACAACGTCGGTGCCACGGAGGGAGCCGGGCTGTTTCATGGCACGTTCGCCGCTGCCTGCGTTGACTGGGTCGCGCGCGCGGCGCGGACAACGGGCGTTGCCACCGTCGTTCTGAGTGGCGGCTGCTTCCTGAACGCGGTACTCGCGGAAGAAATCCAGCGCGGCTGCATTGCGGCCGGCCTCACTCCGCTGCTCCCACGGCGGGTTCCGCCCAATGACGGTGGCTTGAGCCTCGGACAAGCCTGGATCGCCGCTCTGCAGATTGCAGAACGGCCGTCAGTCCTGGAAAGAATAGCGTGATATGTGTCTCTCGGTACCAGCTGAGGTCACGAAGATTCTTGCCGACGACCTTGCCATCGTATCCATCGACGGCATCAGCAAGGAGATATCGATCGCGCTCATCGACGATCTCGCGGTGGGAGACTACGTCCTTGTCCATGTTGGCTACGCCCTGGCTAGAATCGACCCGGCAGAGGCCAAGCGCACGCTGCAGCTCCTACACGAGCTAGGCAGCGTGGGGCATGAGCTCCAGTCATGAAATATGCCGACGAATTTCGCGACAAGACCATCGCGCAGGGGCTTGCGCGCGCGATTGGCGCCGAAGCCGAGTCGCAAAGGGAATATCGGTTCATGGAATTCTGCGGCGGACACACGCATGCGATTTCCCGCTATGGTCTGGAGGATATACTGCCTGCGAATGTTTGCATGATCCACGGGCCGGGTTGTCCCGTCTGTGTTCTCCCCGCCAGCCGGATCGACATGGCGATCAGGCTCGCCGAGCGGCCGGAGGTCACTCTCTGTGTTTATGGCGACCTGATGCGCGTGCCCGGTTCGCAGGGAAAATCCCTGCTGAGCGCCAAGGCGTACGGCGCCGACATACGGATGGTCTACTCGACGCTCGACGCAATCCGGATCGCAGAACAGGCGCCGAATCGGGAGGTGGTCTTTTTTGCCATTGGATTTGAGACCACGACGCCGCCGACGGCGGTGATGATCCGGCTTGCCGAGAAGAAATGGCTGAAGAATGTCAGTGTGTTCTGCAATCACGTGCTAACTCCCGCCGCGATGCATAATATTCTCGAGGGTCCGGATATCCATAATGGCGGGCGGATCGAAATTGATGGCTTCGTCGGGCCTGCGCATGTCAGCACCATCATTGGCACGAAGCCTTACGAGGTCCTCGCAGAACAATTCGACAAGCCGATCGTGATCGGGGGATTTGAACCGCTCGACATGATGCAGGCAATTCTGATGCTGGTGCGGCAGGTGAACGAAGGCCGATATGAGGTGGAGAACCAATACAGCCGTGCCGTGACGCGGAAAGGCAATCGACGCGCCCAGGAAGAGGTATCGGATATCTTCGAACTGCGTGACCACTTCGAATGGCGCGGGCTCGGGCTCGTACCCCATAGCGGACTGAAGCTAAAACAGGCTTACGCTCAATTTGATGCGGAGATGCGTTTCGCGATGCACGAAGTACGTGTTGCCGACAATCCGGCGTGCGAGTGCGGGGCCATCCTGCGCGGCCTGAAGAGGCCGGTCGACTGCAAGCTGTTCGGAACCATCTGCACGCCGGAAATCCCGATAGGATCCTGCATGGTCTCGTCGGAAGGCGCCTGTGCCGCGCATTGGACGTATGGACGGTTTCGCGATCATCAATTGAGGCGGGCGTGATGAGAGCAATGGCCTATCAACGCAAGCTCGATATCAAGAACGGACGCGTCGACCTGTCCCACGGCGCCGGAGGGCGCGCGATGGCGCAGCTGATCTCCGGCCTGTTTCACGAAGCCTTCGGCAATGAATGGCTCGCCCGCGGCAACGATCAGGCGGCCTTCGATGTTGGCGCTGGCAGAATGGTGATGACGACCGATGGCTATGTCGTTTCGCCGCTGTTCTTTCCCGGCGGCAATATCGGATCGCTCGCGGTCCACGGCACGATCAATGATGTCGCGATGGGCGGCGCGCGTCCGCTCTATCTGTCGGCAAGTTTCATCATCGAGGAGGGCTTCCGCTTCTCGGATCTGAAGACGATAGCGGATTCGATGGGCGAGGCCGCGCGCGCCGCCGGCGTTTACATCATCACGGGTGACACCAAGGTCGTCGAGCGCGGGAAGGCGGACGGCATGTTCATCTCGACGACGGGGGTCGGGGTTTTGGCCGATGGGCTCGATCTCTCCGCGGAGAAGGCAAGGGTCGGCGACCGCGTGCTGGTCTCTGGCAGTCTCGGCGACCATGGTGCGGCGATCATGTCGAGGCGTCAGAATCTCGCTTTCGAGACCGAGATCGTCTCGGATTCCGCAGCGCTGCATCATCTCGTAGCACTAATGGTTGCGGCGGGCGGCAGCAGCATCCGGGTGATGCGCGACCCCACGCGCGGCGGTCTTGCCGCGACGCTCAACGAGATTGCGCATCAGTCGGGCCTCGGGTTCCGTCTGCAGGAAAAGGCCATTCCGGTGAAGCCGGCGGTTGCCGCCGCCTGCGAACTCCTTGGGCTTGATCCGCTACATGTCGCCAACGAGGGCAAGCTCGTTGCCATCGTGGCGCCTGATATGGCCGATGCCGTGCTTGCAGCTATGAGGGCGCATCCGCTCGGGTGCGATGCGGCTGATATCGGCGAGGCCGTAGCCGACAATCATCGGTTTGTGCAGATTTCAACCAGCTTTGGTGGCGGGCGAATTGTCGATTGGCTATGGGGAGAACAATTGCCGCGGATCTGTTGAGCACAATTGCAACTTCTGCCATTTCGGTGTTGCTTTGAGGAGATCGCCCGGGCGATTCCTCGTAAAGCACTCGCTCGCCTCGAGCGCATCTATCAAACCGAAGATGCGGGATGGGCCTCGAAGGCAAAATGGCGCGCATGTCAATCCTTCACATCAAGCACTGCTTCAACATCAGTCGTGTAGTAAAGTCCTTCTCTTCACAAACATCAAACGACTGTCAGGGAGTAGCTATCGCTCCCGCTATCATGCTAACCGGTCACCTTAGCAGGGACTTTGACGGAATGCAGATTTCGCAGCTAACGCCGATCGTTTGATATGGCGCAAAGACACAGGGGAGCGCAGCGGTTAGGGTGATTCTATATCGTCGTGGGAAGTAACCGTTGCAGGCCTCAATCCTGAAAAAGTACTGCGATGCCCGCCTGCCTTGGTACACCATCTATCCAACTGTACCGGAGTTCTCCGCGGAGGTCGGTGCACAGGATTGTGAGAAATGGCTGAGGCGCCTGCCGCCTGACGACTCCGTGTCGCTCTATTTCCACATTCCGTTCTGCCGGTCGATCTGCTGGTATTGCGGCTTTCCTACGGCCACCAGTCGCCGGGATGCGCCGATCCTCAATTATCTGTCGGTGCTGCGTGAGGAGATCCGTTTGGTCGCGGAGCAAGCGCCGCAAGCGCTGCCCGTGAGCGACGTGCACTTCGGCGGCGGAACGCCGACGGTCATCGCGCCAACGGAGTTCCTGGCCCTGATGGAACTCCTGCGCCGCCGCTTCGCGTTCAGGAAAACGGCTGCGATCGCCGTCGAGATCGACCCGCGCACGTTCACGGTCGACATGGCCGAAGCCTTAGGAGCAGCCGGCGTGAACCGCGCGAGCCTCGGTGTGCAGAGCTTCGATCCCATCGTTCAAAAAGCGATCAACCGGGTCCAGAGTAAGGCGCAGACCGCCGCTGCCGTCGAAAATCTTCGCCAGCACGGAATAAGCCGCATCAATTTCGACCTTATTTTCGGTCTCCCACATCAGACGGTGCAGTCCTGCGTTGAGAGCGCGACGACGGCGGTCGCCATGCGCCCGAACCGGCTTGCGGTTTTCGGCTACGCGCACGTTCCTTCGTATATGAAACGTCAGCGCCTGATCGATGAGGCAGCACTGCCGGACAGTGCTGCCCGCTCCGAACAGGCCGCGGCCGTGGCCGATACGCTCGTCGCCGCCGGCTACCACCAAATCGGGCTCGACCATTTCGCCTTGCCGGACGATGAGCTCGCGCTGGCGCAGAAAGCCGGTCGCCTGCGGCGTAACTCCTTGGGTTACTCGGCCGACACCTGCAAAACCGTAATCGGCTTCGGCACGTCGGCCATCGGCCGTCTCGGCGAGGGTTACGTCCAGAACGATGTTGCAACAGGCTCCTACAGCCGGCACATCAGAGCAGGCCGTCTGGCGACGTCAAAAGGCTATCGTCTCACCGATGAAGACCGCGTCCGAGCCGCGATCATCGAGCGGCTGATGTGCGATCTGGAGGCCGACGTGCCGGCAATCTGTGCCGCCCACGGATTTGATGCGAACCCTTTTCTCGATTCAGCTGAACGCTTGGCGATGCTCGCCGAGGACGGGATAGTCGACATCGAAAAGGGTTTCGTCCACGTGAAGCAGGAGCACCGCTTTGTCATTCGCGCTGTTGCTGCCGCATTCGACGCTTATCTCAACCGTTCACCCTATTAACAAGCAGCGTAAACGGATCCAAATCCATCACCGCTCGTCAGACGGCGCCTCGACCATGTAGAAACGGTTCTATGCAATCTGATCCAGACTGCCCTCGGTGCGGCAACGATGCCGACGGCCTCTGCGAGCGTCACGTTGGAGACCTGGCACCGCCGTAAGCCTTGGCGCCGTAATCGCCCGGCTGGCCGCTTGGCGAGAAACGATCAACCGCGTTGAGCCGGAGCTGGCGGGCTGGATTAGCTTGTAGCACTCTGGGACGTCATCAAGGCTCGTCCGCGTTCGGTCCTGAGATCAGCGGCGCGCCCCCGACAGAAACCGGCCCTTGTGGTTTAGTCGATCGCACGGGTCTCCTGGCCGACTCCGAAACGGCATGGCCAGGACGATGAACATGAGGAGGAGAAGCCGTGGGTGCCGGACTCTGCAACGAGTCGACCCGTAAAGTGAGCGCTGCGATTTGATCCGAGATTCGTGTTAAATCGGCCAGCTGGGCGCTGATGCTGCGGCTGAGTTCCGCGAGCTCATCGCTAGTCTTCTGTTGTCCCGACTGAATCTCCGACAGGGCCGCTCTGTCCTCAGGTGACAAGCCTGGCATTGGGGCAACTTCACGGGCCGCCGACATCTCGACAAAGTGTTCGACGTTGGTCCAAAAATAGGCTCCTGCAGCGCACAGGCCAACGAGGATAACTACGAGCACTAAAACCCACGGAACGCGTCTCGGCGACGTGTGCAATACCGGCGGCAACTCCGAACCGGTTGCTTGATCCATCATCTCCATCATCCCTCGCTCGATGTCGCGGCCCGTGTTGGCTTTTCTCGTTGACGCGCTATCACACGATGGTCAAGAGCTGCAGCGAGTCGCGACCATCGACAAATCGTTATCCGCAACGTTGCCATCATCGTTTGGTCATCCACTCCTATGATCGGTGCGATGTGACACTTTTTGCGCATGGCCGGCTCCTACATCATAGCGCTACTGCAAAGCAATACTTCTCGTCTTCATCGGCCATGGCGCAGCATTTCCTCGCCATTCAGAAAAACTCTGCGAACAATCTCCATTTGCCGGCCCGAATGCGAGCCAGTCGTTATTTCCTGAATTATCGTTCAGGCTCGTATCGAGCCAGGCATCGCCACTTACCGTGGCCCGCAAGTCCGTCCCTTGACGAGACGCGCCATTTAGAGCTCTACGAGCTGTCGATTGGGTCCACTCTTCACGCGCCGGAATATTCGGCTCGTGCCCAAATACTCTTGAAGCTATCCTGGCCTGCGCAGTCGAGTACGGAGTACAACGCCAACTGTGTTGAGCCCAATTACACAGAAAAATCTTGGGGAGAACAAACCCATTCGGCGGGTCCGGCGGCCCGCATAAATCTGCAAGATCAATGATGCCCGTCCTCTCGCCTACGTCACCGCATCCTGAGGATGATCGTCAATGGTCACCCGAACGACGAACTCAGCCAATTCTTACCCGGGCTATCTACGCAGCCCTTCAAAGCCGTCGCTTGAAAACGACGCTAATGATGCAGATCAACAAATCGCGGTTTCACTGCGTTCCCGCTGAGGGATGGGCGCGTAAAGAACTGAGCGGCTGCAACGCTCACGAGTGACCGCCGCCCGGTTTCCACCGGACCGATGCCACCATCGCCGGAGTTCGTCTAGTTGCCGAGGAGGCCTCATCCGGAGCAGCGAAACAGCCACGATCCCTGCATCGACAGGCAACGCCTTGCCACCCAGTCAACTACTAACGTTAGCAGTTGGAGGAGATGACGGACACATGGCAATTGGCGGTTGATGAAGGTCGCGCGGGTCACACGTCAAGGAACTGGGATGCAATATAGAACTGGCCGCTCCAACGGCCCTGATGGATGTGCCAACACGTCTGCGGCTATCAAATCGGCTCCAACCGCGATCTCTCCTTTCTTATGCATGCCCATGATGGACCTTGCACAGGTTTCAAAGTCTCTGGGCTTCGGGCCTCTCAGTTGCCTCGTCTCTCCGCTGCCGCGATGCCAGTGAAGCATCATGGAGCCAACGCGTCGTCGCTGGCGTGCGAGCCCGGCTTTCTGATGACTGCTATCTTCTCGAAGAAGAGGTCTTCTTCGATCAGAATGCGGCACGGCCGAAATCCTTATGCTTGTGGTGGAAGAGGCGGGCCGTTCGCAGTGTATTGGTGGCGAGGACCGCAAGGCGTCGTCCGCGCCTCGCCACTATCTCGCCGAGCGAAGGCACCGAATAAAGCCGGCCGCTCTCGACACCGAGGCAGCGCAACAGAACTGCGTTGGAACAGTCGATTAGCTTGGCCGCGGTATGGCGTGCTCGACACGTGCGTCGCCGATCAAGCCAATAGCGTGCAGGCGAGGTCGGGAAGGCTCAGCGGGTATCGCTGAGATAGACAGGCCGATTGCTGCCAAGCATCAGCCTCGGAGCCTACGGACATTAGAAGGTTGGGGGCAGCTCCGGGCCAATCAGGCCGGAGCGCAATTCATTCAAGACTAGCAATACGGACGCGGAGTTCACTATGCATGGTTACTTTGTCGTGGCGACGGCTGCGGCACACGTTTTCAGCTTTCGATCAACTACGAAGCAAAGAGGGTTTGCTATCGCACTCTCCGTAGCAGCGAGTCTCGTCGGCAGTTCGGCGCTGGCACAGACTGCCAATGGGCCTAAGCCAAAACGCGACATTGCAGATGAGGTTGCTAAAAGAAGAATTGAGCGGGAGTCCGATTCGGTCGCAAAATTCCGAAGCCGCCAGCTCAAACGAGCAACGCTTCTCGTCGGTAACTCGGCGCTAGCACAAACTGCCAGTTTGTCTTCCGCAAAGCGGGACAGTGCGGATGAAATTGCTAAGAATAGAACTCAAAAGGAGATCGACCCATTCGCAAAGTTCGAGAACCTCCGCGAAAAAGGCATGTGGCTCAATATCCCTGGTCCTGCCGATACGATAGATCAGGATAAAGGCGGCGTTAGATCCGCGCTGGCAGACGTCGGGATCGGCTACGTTGGCGGGACAGTAGTCAGCGTCATAGACAATCAACTGCCAAATGCAGCCAGAGCCACCACCGCCAATCAGCTATACATGGGCCATAATCCGACATTTAGTACCGTAAATTTCATGATAGTGACCTACGATCTCAGCCGCTTTGGAATTCCCGATGGTCAGATCATCGTGGGAGCCGAGCAGCAATACTGGACATGGAAACCCGGTGGGCCAGATAGAGCAGGTCTCAATACGTTGGCCTACTACCAGACGTTCTTCGACAGGAAACTCGAACTCAAAATGGGCTACCTCAGAAATGTAAATGAGTTCGCAGGCACATTGGTCGGAGGGAACGCAGGAGCAAGCGTTTTGGCCCCCTCGTCGAATATCCTGTATCAAGCTGGCATGAGCAACAATGCCGCGCCTACGCCAGCTCTCAACGTGAAGTACAATTTTGATGATCACCTATATGACAAGGTCTCAATCCAGCGCTCAATCAGTCCAGACGGTCAGTATGCGCAGATCAGCGAAAATCCCGCCGGCTTAAGCTGGAGCACGGCCAACGCGGGCATTCTTTTGCTTGATGAAATTGGCTACAAGAACAAAGCTGCTCCGGGCTCACCCGAGACCTGGTTGCGGGCGGGCGCCGGTTTCAATAACAGCAGCTACAAGAACTTGCAGTATCCGCAGCAATCGATAGCCGACGCGAACAGCGTCTACTACGTCGCAGCGGACAGGCAATTCTGGCAGTCTGATGTACAGGGCTCGCCATATCGTGGTATCTATGGTGGGTTCTCCGTAATGTACGCTCCACCTGACCTAAACAAAGTAAGTCAATTTTACGAGCTTCGTCTCTATGCGAAGGGACTGTTTGACAGCCGGCCCAGTGATCAGATTGCTATTGTTGCCACTAACACCGTCTGGAGCAACTTTGCAGTGGACGCTGCCTTGGCTAAAGGGAATCTCGTGCATCGCGACAGCACAGCCATCTTGGGTACCTATACCGCGCATCTGGCACCCGGGATATATGCAAGTGTAGGACTGGCATACATCAACAACCCGACGAGCATTACACACACGCGCCAAACGGGACATGCTCTGAATTTGTTGGTGTCTACCTCGATATTCTTCTAAGTCCTCAAGGCTAGTATGACTCTAAAGTTCGCCACATGAAGTGGCTCCAGCTAAGGAGCAGTCCCAAACGCTGCATGACGCCGAACACTTCATCGCAAGCTGCCAAACGCTAGCACGACGCGGCGGAACCTTGGTGGACAAGATTACTGTGGTCCATCCGATCGGGCCTGGCGAAATCGCCGAAATTGCAGGAGCGCTCTTCTGATCACAATCGTCGGATCGCGCCCCGCGAGGCTGACACGAGCCCATGAGCATCGAAGGCCATCGCCAACCCTGTCCGATTCACCTGAGATAGTGTTGCAAAAGTCGAAAGTTGCAGGGCTCAAGATTTTTTGCGAAAGCACTAAGCAGCAAGCGATCGCTGATTCGTATGACCTCAATCGCGTTATCGAGTGGCATGTGAATTTTGGGTGAGGCCGTGAGGTCCCTCACATTTCGTATACGAAGGTCGCGCCCACTGCTCGCAGAATTTTGGTGATCGGCGAAAATCGACTTTTGCAACACAATCCCCCAGAAAGCGGACCGCGCGTCCTTAGTGATGGTCTTCGGCTTGAGGCCAATAGCCGGCGTTCAGTTCGCTCCTAGCCCTAATCGCGGGGGCCCTGCCGCGGCTGCGGATTGTTGGCAGGGTTGGTATCGTACTTCGATATTCGCGTGATGAGCCCGCTAGTGGTGAGCGGTTGCAAGTCCGCCTCCAGCGCGTCGGCAATCTCCTTGGCATAGATTTCCCGGTCGTCTACGTAGAGTGCAAAGGATTTCAAATACTTTTCCTTCTTCACTGGATTCTCGATCGTCGCCTTTGTCCACTGGTAGAGCGGATAAGTTTCGACTCCGTGCTCTTCTGCCGCGGCGACATACTCCGCAAAGGCATCGAACTGGCATTTCGGTGCAGCGCGATGCTTGGCAAGAATATCGAACAGCGGTGCCAGTGCCGGAACACGAAGCTTTCGGCCTACCGCTTCCGCCGTAGCGGAATCATTCACATCGAACCTAACCTGATACTGCCAGTGAGAAGCCACGCTACGCTCGCCTTCGCACCCAATTTTCTCCTGTTGCCATCGCAAGGCGCTAGCGCTTCCTCACGAGAAGGTCCGACATGCATTGTATCACAAGCTGGCCGCAATGTCAGGCCGACCGTTGGGTTAGTAGCTCCTCGTTTTCAAGGCTCTCGTTAGACGAACGAAAGTCGATCACCACCCGTTAAATGCCGCTGCCGATCTCCTCTATGCCATCGCTTGCCGGAACCTTGAACTCAACTCGTTTTCCCTCGAGTTGATTACCTCGGCCGTCGCGCACACGTGGTAGCCTAAGGCGTGGCGGCGCAGTGCTGTACGTCTACTGCAGCGCCGACCGCGCTCTTGATGAGGCTCGCGAAAAATCAGATCTTCGTCAGACCCGCGCTGGCCGTTTGACCTCAACTAGTACAAGCAGCGAACGCGGCAGCATAGTCCGTAACGGCCGGATCTCCGTGAATGTGCGAGCGCGTCATGGGGGCGGCTGCTTGGTGACCTTTACGCGCGTTACACTACACCGGCCATCAATGCTGACAGGCACGTCACCCTCGATGGTGGCGCGACGAACGACGCGATGCTGGTCGCCGTAATCATTGACAGCATAATGGTGCGTGGCGCGGTTATCCCAGATCGCGACATCGCCCTCCCTCCAGTTCCAGCGCACGGTGTTTTCGGGCGCGGTGATGTGAGCCTGGAATATATCAAGCAGCTTTTGGCCGTCATATTTTGGGATGCCAAGAAAACGCTGTACTAAAGCGCCGAGCACTAGCGTCCGCTCTCCGGTCTCGGGGTGGACACGCACGACGGGATGCTCGGTCTCGAAGATGGTTCTGGTGAAGACCTCGTCAAAATGCTTCTTATCGACCTCGCGGACTCGGGCCATTCCGGCATAGTCGAAGACGTTGCTGTGAACGGCCCAGAGCTCGTCTGCAAGCCGTTGCAGCGGTGGCGGCAGATCGAGATAAGCGGCCGCGGTGTTCGACCAGACCGTATCACCGCCGAATAGTGGGATCACAACGGCCCGCAGCACCAAAATCTTGGGATAGGCTTCGGCGAAGGTCCCATCGGCGTGCCACACATCGGCCCGGCCACCACCGCGAGCGGAGTCAAGCTCGAGGAGCGATGCCGTTCCCTTGGCAACGCCGAGCATCGGATGCGGCACCAGCTTCCCGAAACGGGCAGCAAATCGCTCCTGCTCGGCATCGCCGAGATGACTTTGGTCGCGGAAGAAGATCACCTTGTGGTCGAGCAGCAAGCGGTTGATTGCCGCGATCGTCTCGTCCGGCAAATCGCTCGAGAGCTTGATATTTCTGATTTCGGCGCCGATGCGCGCTGCGCGTTTGACGATATCGGTACGCGGAATGACATCCTCGATCAAGGTCGTTTCGCTCATGGATGTTCCAGCCTTTGCGGTTTCTTCACCAAACGAACGTATTCAGCTGCGACCCGGAATCGGTGAACACTACGTTGCTAATCATCACAATCCGCGGCAATCGGGCAGTCGGAGCGCTGTTCGTGCGATGCCCAAGCGCGTATCGCAGCGGATCCGTACCATTTTCGATGGGATGCGCCTGAAACTCGCCGGTGCCCCTTGCCTCTGTGCAGCATTAGCTTGGTTGAGGATCGACGATCCGCAGATTCAACTTCGAAAAGTCTCATCGAGATGCCTTCGATCATTGGTTTGGTGAAACGTCTCTAGGATCGCGGATACGATCTCGTCCTTTTAAGAAGATACGAAGCGCCTGGTTGCGGGCGGACGGCAGGTGACGTTACCGGCTTTCAAGGCAGACCTCGCATTTAGCGAGTGATCTCCAGCAAGCACCGTGCCAGCCGCGAAAACGAGCCGCGAACGATTACCTGCCGGCAAGAGCGCAAGGAATCGGGAAAACCGCCACGACGTCACGGATTAGGCCGATAATTCGACCAGATAGCCGGCTAGCCCGATGGCCAGCGCGCGCGAAGAAGCAGAGCCTAACGATACGTGAGGTCGAGCGCCTAGGTCGGCGCCAACGCACAGGGAACGCTGATCGTCAGGCATCCGTCCGGCTCAGCTGCACGAGAGGCGATAGTCATCAGATGAGCTTCCATGTTTCAACATCAGACACGTCGGGTTCAAGACGGAGGTGTCGGAGATCTGACAACCTGCAGCGTCGATCCAAAGGCATGCTGGCGGCTGCGCGTGTTGTTTCTCGTGAAGCAAGGCACACACCAAATTCCGGCACCATCGCGGCACCCCTGATCTCCATGTGGTGGCACCTGTCATTCCTGAGCTGCTCCGGCGATAGCCGACCGCCCGATGCGCGTAGACCCAGATCAAGTTACGGGTGCTGGTCGACAATACCGCCGGCACATCGTTTGCAGCTCTCCGCGAGTGATCGAAGATCCCGTCACGAGAACATCGCGGTTCACGTTTGCCGAGGTTGTTCCCAAGAGAAGAGGACCGTGACCCCGCCTCGCTGCTAGTGTTCTGTCCCGCAACTTCGTAGCATGGTTATTGCATGAGTTCCGGGTATCCCGATGAAGGAGATACCGATGCGCACCGGACGGGAAGGCGATGCTGACGATTTCCAGCGACGAAGACACGCAGCTCACGGCCATAACACGGTCGCGCTCGCTGTCGCGGCGCTGACGCAGCGAACAGAGATCGTGCTGGCCTGCCAACGTGAGCCGAGCAACATCGTCTTGGCGACGCGGCTTGGTGGTCGGCCCCATAGGATCGGCAAACGACCCAATCGCTTTATCGCCAATCGAATCGCCGATCATCTACGATGAGACGCGTACCAGCGGACCCCGCGCGGTTGAGAGTGAGGCTGTGGCCGAGCTGATCAGCAAGACACTGCTCGCAGGCCCAAAGCCGCAATCCATTGGACCGTGCGCCGATCTAAAGGGACGGACATTGCCAAAAGCACCGTTCATCGCCTATTCCAACTCTCCGGTTTGCGGCGTCACTGTACCCGCAGCTTTAGACCCTCGACCGATGCTTTTTTGTCGAGAAGTCCCGCTTCCGGAAGATTGGAAGGCGATGGAGGAGATTGCTCGCATGAGTGAGAAGGGCGATGACGCGGCCGCCATCGAGGAGCTGCTCCAACTGCTGATCGACATCCTATCGTCAGCAACTCGGCTTCCGCGCGGCCCAGAAAGCGATGCAGCGTTACTGCAGATAGGGGAACTTCAAAAAAGTGTAGGCGTGGTCCTGCTGAAGCGGTTTTACGATAAAGCATAGCGAGCTCTCATTGCCGTGGGGCAGGGGCTGCCTGCAGACAATCTGCTTCAACTTACGACGGAGCCGCCTAAGGCCCGCAACGAGATGTCGGATCTCGCTTGGCGCTGATGACTCCAGGCGAATCTATACCCGCCCATCGGCCGCCAAATCGTTACAGTCAGCAATCTCGGCGAAGCACAGTGATGGAGCGCGCAGCTTCGGCACGGAGGCGCACATCAGAGTCGAGCTCTTGGGCTGCCGCGAGACTTGGCATCGCTGCACTTCACGTGCCAGCGTGGTGAAGACGTGAAGAAAATGCAAGGGGCTATCCGCCGAAAGGCGAGAATGCGCAACAGCTCCCATACTTCCTCCGCGGTCCGAGAAGGGGCCGCGATATGCGGCAGAAAGTTCGCTGGTTGCGAGCGGCTTGATGAATGGGGCCCATAACCAGGCAGACCTTGAAGGGAGCACATTGCATATTGCGCACAACGTTCTGTTCGGATTTTAGCTTCTAGACACTCGTGCTGAAGCACCATCGGCTATTTTGTTTCAGGGGAGGGTGAGAGATAGGACGACTACCGGCGCGGCCGTAAAGTCTCTGAACGCCGCCGAGAGGCGGCCGTTTTCTAGAGCCGGCCACTCGGGTCGCTTCCGAAATCGGTCGGTTGTGCCGCCCCTTTCACTCAGCGGCAACAGGACCTCCGAAATTCACCTATCGGTACCGGCCGCATTGAACTCGATAGCTGCATCGTAACTGTCCCGACGCTCAAACGCCTCAAGCCCGGTACGCGAAAAAGCCCGGCACTTTCCACCATGTGTGCTGTGATGATGCCGATCGATTACGCGCTCATAAAGGGCCCCACCGCTCGGATCGAGTAGTGCATCGAGAAGCTTGCTGAGGCTGTCGAACCCGTGATCTTACGGGGCTATCACGGCTGCAGCACGGCCGACGCCGGCATTTATCACCGTGAGGAACTTCGCACGAACGACCGCGGGGTGATGACCGAAAGATTGCGGGTCATAACCGATGGCTGGCAGTCCAATTGCAAAGAACTCTTCGATTTCTTGCAGCATATATTGCAAAATCCGAACGTGCGCACTGTCGTGCTTTACGGGTCCTACCATGACGATGGAGTCGGCCCTTGAAGGAGCTCTTGCAGAGGCCCGAACAGCGCTCGCAGCGGCAGTCTCCAGCAGCCCTGACCAAGAAAGTTGAGGAGGCGGGCAGCTTAATCGAGCCGGCTGTGCTTTTCGGCAAGCCAAACATCAATTTCTTTCTTCAACGTGCGGGTTTTTGGCCAAATTCATAAAGCTGAAGCGAGGCGAGCAAGTTCGGTTAGCTAGTGCAACGGAGGACTGGCCGGATGGCTTCATCGGAGACCTCAAAGCACTCACGACCGTAGGGGATGCAGGCCCGACGCAAGCAAGGTGACGAATAGCGAACGAAGAATGTCAATAAAAGAACCCGATCGCCAAGGATTGCTGACGAGTTGCGCGTGAGGCCGAGGTCCTCATCGATTTTGTGGTATGGCGAAGCGCGCGGTTCCGCGGGCCGCGCTCACAAATCAGACCCGAAGTTTGAGCAGACTGCGTGCTCATCGTCTCATGCGCTGGCTCCGCCGCGATGCTTATCCAGTGCAGTATCGAGGCACCTTATCAAGTGCTGTCCGGAGAAGGGCTTGGCCAGGAAGCAAATCGCTCCGGCGCTCAGCGCACGATCGCGAACGCGATCATCGGGAAAGGCAGTGATGAAAATGAACGGTGCACCGTAGCCCTGGTCCCGCATATGTGTCAGCAGGTCCAAGCCGCTCATAATCGACATCTGCACATCCGCAATCACACACGATGTTCCGTTCAGGTGGGGCGAGCGCAAGAACTCCTCGGCTGACACAAATGTATGAACGATATAGCCGCGGGACTTCAAAAGATTATTTATCGCAGCACGAACCGACCCGTCGTCGTCGACGATGGCAATGAGCGGAGGCGTGGACAAGAGGATCCCCTTTATCGCGGGAAAGGCGCTTGCCGAAGCACAGCCGCCTGGACAAAGGGTGAGCTTGCAGGATGAGATTGTAAACTCATACTTAGGCTTATTCGGGGTGGTTGGCACAAATTCCGAGGGTCTCAGCCATTCTGATTAAATCGGCCAGCGTCCGCGCGCCCATTTTCTTCATCACCCGCCCGCGATAGATCTTGACGGTAATTTCGGCAAGCTCGAGCTCTGCGGCTACTTGTTTGTTCATCAGGCCAGCAGCGACCAGTTTCATAACTGCCTGTTCGCGTGAGCTTAGGGTGTCATACAAGGACTGCAGGTTCGCAACTGTCTTCTCAACCTCCCGCCTCTTGCGATCCCGTTCGGTCGCGGCGACGACGGCGTCAAGCAACTCCTGATCGCGGTACGGCTTGGTAAGAAAATCAACCGCTCCACCCTTCATGGCCTTGACGCTCATTGGAATGTCGCCATGGCCAGTGATGAAAATAATCGGAATGTGAAGGTTCAACTTGGCTAGCTCAGTCTGCAGCTCGAGGCCGCTCAATCCCGGCAGCCTGACGTCAAGGACGAGGCAGCTGGCAACCTCCGGAAGGTCGCCTTGCAGCATTTCCTGAGCCGATCCGAACGCAGCAACGTCCAAGTTCACCGATTGAAAAAGATTCGAAAGCGAACGACGGATTGAGACGTCGTCGTCGATCACGAACACGATCGCCCTTCCGCTGGGTTTCTCGGCCTTTACGTCTTGGTGCGGCAAGTCGGAGCGCCCGGTCACGACACGACCTCCTTATGCAACGGCAGGACGAATTGAAAAGTCGCGCCCGGCTCTTGCTTGCGGGCGATCGACAGGCTTCCTCCGTGAGCCTCCACGATCGAACGGCAGATCGAAAGCCCCATTCCAAGGCCGCTTGACTTAGTGGTAAAAAAGGGATTGAACACGCGATCCGCGTCGTCCTCGGTGATCCCGACACCGCAATCAGCCACGGCGAGGTGCACGCGTCCCATATCGTCATGGGATGACCGAATAACCAGTTCACGCGGTCGGTCGCTGACCGTTTGCATGGCCTCAATCCCGTTCATCACCAGATTTGTAATCACCTGTTGCAGTTGAACCCGGTCACCTAAGATCAGGGGGAGGGCCGGCGTCAACTCGGTTCGCAAGGACACCTGATGGCTGACCAGCTCGCGTGTTACCAGCGCGATTACCTCCTTGACGATGTCGTTGACATCGAGCGGAACCATCTCGATCTCGCCTTTCTTCGCAAGCGCGCGGATGCGGCGGATCACCTCGCTCGCCCGGATTCCGTCCTCGATGATCCACTCCACTGAGCGGCGCGCCGCGGAAAGATCAGGAGTTTCGCGACCAAGCCAACCCAGACAAGCCTCGCCATTGGTGACAATGGCGGCGAGCGGCTGGTTTATCTCGTGGGCGATGGAGGTTGTCAGCTCGCCCAGCGTCGTCACGCGCGTCACGTGCGCGAGCTCTGCCTGTGCCTTCCGCAGTTCTCGTTCGGCCTGATCTGCGCGGATGGTTGCGGTGATGTCGGTGCTGACGCCGCGGTAGCCGAGGAAATTGCCGTCAGCGTCAAAGAATGGCTTGCCGCTGGTCCGGACGTAAATTGTAGATCCCATCTGGGTGACGGTGCGATAGATGAAATCGCGAAATGGAAGACGTGCATCGATCGTCGCCCGATGCTGTCGCCACTTCTCGGGTTCTGTCTCGACATCGTGCGCAATTTCCCAGCGAAGCAGGCCGACGACCTTTGTGGTCAGAATTGCTGCGCTGGTGTGCTCCGAGATCCGGGTGATCCGATGGTCCGGTCCGGTCTCCCAGAGCCAGTCGGAGGCTGTTTCGGCGTAGTCGCGAAACCGCTGCTCGCTTTCGCGCAACGCAGCAAGAGCCCTTTCCAGTCGTTCCCTGGCCGCATGTTGCTCGGTGACATCCATATGCGTTCCGATGAGCTCGCTGACTTTGCCATCGCTGCCGACCACGGCGTGCGCAACGGAATGTATGCGCCTTATCGCGCCATCTGGAAGAAGGATTCGGAAATCATACTCAAAGTGCCCTCCCTTGTCTTCGATAGCCTGGCGCGGCACTTCCTGAAGCCGCGGCAAGTCGTCTGGATGGATACGCGAGCGGATGGTCTCTATCGATAAAGCTTCTTGCGGATCAAACCCAAACAGACGATCGTTTTCGGCGGAGCGATACACAAATTCGCGACGGTGGACGTCCCAGGACCAACTGCCCGTGTGGCTGAGATGCTGGGCTTCGGCCAGATAGGCCTCGCTACGACGCAATTGCTGTTCCGCCTGCTTTGCAGCCGTAATATCCGTCACTGCGCCGACAAACTCGATATCACCAGAGGCGGTTCTAATGGCTCGTGCCAGCGCGTGGAGGTGCTTCACCGAGCCGTCCGGCATCAGCAGTCGGTACTCGTGCTCGAAATCCTCTTCGTTTTGGAACGCTCGATCGATGGTCTCTCGCACGGCAGCCCGATCCTCTGGATGGGTTCGATCAACGACGAGTTGCGGGGTCGGTTTCGTCGACGGATCGTATTGGAAAATACGAAAGGTCTCCTTTGACCAGTAGACCTCGCCGGTGGCGACATTCCAGCCGAAGCTGCCGGTGCGGCTCAGTTCCTGTGCCTGGGCTAGATGGGCTTCGCTCCGCCGCAGGGCAGTTTCCGTCCGCTTTCGCTCGGTGATATCTTCGCAGGCGATAAGGACGACGAGCTTGTCTTCTGCCCACTGCATGGCTTTGGCGTTTTCGCGCACCCACAGCACCGAGCCATCCTTCCTGATCTTCTGGATCTCCCAAGTGTGCGATTGGCCGACCGTTTCAATGCACAGCCCGACGCGCTCGCGAACAAATGGACGATCTTCTTCCAGAAATACCTTCAGAACGGAATGCCCGACAAGCTCCGAGGGCGCGTAGCCGAGCTGTGTTGCGCCAAACGTGTTGACGTTCAGGACCATTCCGGTGGCATTGACCATGAAGTGCATGACCGGGTTATGCTCGAAAATTTCGCGCCACTGTTTCTCGCGGTCGCGCAACTCAGCCTCGCCGCGCCGGAGCCTCGCTGCGGCCTCAAGCGCAACGTTCCTTTCTCGGCGGACCTTTTCGATCAGGTGCTTTCCAACAATTGAGACAACAACAAAGGCCACAATCACAGGAAGAGTCTGCGGATTGTCAATCCGTAGATTGAAAGGAGGCGGCGCAAAGAAGTAGGCCAAAACAGCGAAGGGGAAGACGAAAAGCATGGCAGAGGCGATGAGGCTGCCCATCAGTGAAAACACCAATATCATTTCCAAATAGCCGAACGCCGTCGCGGCGAAAGTGAAGGTACAACGAAGTTAGCGTCATCAACGCCCGCGCAAAAAACTGCGTGAGCTTGCGAACTTGAATCTAGTAAGCTGATCACCCATCAACCTAAACTATCGAAAGCAGCTGGAGAATTATACGAATGTTTAGGCTCTCTTGCGCTCGCACTGATTCAGCAGCTAGCGCTAGCATTATCAGGTTGCCTCGGTACAATTAATCCATTGATATCAATGGCTTGAGTGGAAGAGCGAGTTCCGTGCTTAGAAAACTTTCGTTTAAAGAAATTGGCTGATCGAGGCGGCCATGAGGGCCCTTAGAACCCACACGGCCGTGCGCTTAGAACCAGTGGAGCGCAGCAGCCGAGCCGGCACTTCCACCGAAAATAAACCGAGTAACAATCAGGGAAAGCCTTTGGGGGAGATGTCTATCGTTGGCCCGTCTCCTTACTTAGGATTTGAAAAGGTGTGTGGATGGCTTTCGGGGCCATGACACGATCGTCTCGTTTGGCGGCGGCCTTCGCCAAATGCATACGGTGGACAAGACCATAAGAGAGCTGCTTCAAAACAACAAATTGAAGGCCGCTTCATCAGAAGACCCTCTGCTTTCATGCTCGGTTACGTAAGCCTTTTGTTGTTGATCGGCCTGGCCGGGGGCTAGACGGGAGCAGAGACCCGCACGTGACCGGGGAAGTTATAGAGGGCTTGCCCGAGAAACGGTGGTTGAGCATAGTCACCGGTTTGGTTACGCGCTTCTGCGAAATGAAAGGAGATCGACGCGCGTGACGGCCGAGGGAAGGCGTATCGCGCACGCGAACAATGGAGCCTCCGGGGTCGCTGTGCACGAGGCTAGCGTTGTGCGGATGCTGACGCTGAAGCCCTCAGTGCTTTTGCGATCTCGGTCGCTTGCACGTGCAGACAACCGAGTTCAGCGCTGCAACACAAACCGATTTATATCCTCCTTAGCCCTGATCGAGCTGGGTCGCTCGGCTTCTACGATATGCCGTGTCAAACCTTTGTGAGTTCGCCATCAACTCGGGCGAGGGTTGCTGAGAGGCCCGAGTCTTGATCGCGACCGTTTCGGTTTTCGGAGCTCGGCGGTGACAAACTGATGCACCCACCGCGGCTTCGCGACTCGAAAACCGCGACGAGGCCCGAGCATCGCGACGCCAGGTGAAGAGCTGCGACGGGTGAATGCTCCCCGATACACTCCCGCCGGGCTCCAGCGCCTCTGCCACGACTTGTGCCTTGAACTCATCCGACCAGCGTCGGCCAAGTTGTCGCGGGGCTCCCTCAAGACGCTCTGCGACCGCTTCGATCATATGGAAGGTCTAGTTTCAGAACTAGGCGCAGACATAGAAGCTCACATCGGCTCACACACTCCGCAGCCGATAGCCGATCGCTCATCCACTCTGCCAGATGGGGTCTCTTTGCCACTTACCGTTGTCATAGGACTACTCCTCGTGCTTGCAATAGGAGTTGCAGCCTGCAGACCCTCTGAGCAAGGCGGCCCTCGCCGGACCTCGCCGGATGATTACAGCGCAAGTAGCTAGATCTCGGGTGGAGAGTTCCGGCAAAGGCCTAAAATTGGCAGTAGATCGCAAGAGGGCCATTTCGATATCACCGAAGGATGTTTGGTGACCGCTGACCTGCCACTAAACTTTCATCCAGCGGCAGTTAGAGTCTCGGTGGTTCTGCAGCGAGACCGAACTTTGGACCACTCGAAACTAGAGTTTTACGACTCTAAACACGTTGGCGGGCTGGTGGCGCCATCGCGGTTTTGCAGCAAAATCGGGTCGATTGCCGATCGCCCCATGGGGCCGTTCTTCATTATACAACAAGGCTCAGGAAAGCCCACAGAACCGTTCTTCGCGAGGTTCTTTATCGATTTCCGGCCATGGGGGCAGCCTGCGTGTCCGCTGCTGCAAGTCGGCGGCTCCGCGTCAGGTTCTCGACAGCTATCGCACATAGAGTAGGGTCTCCAGAGGCGATCATAGCTGGCGATCGCTGCAAGAATACTGGAGCGCGCGGTCGGGGGTGCTTGGACGGGGCATTTTGGGGCGTTCACGGTAGTTTTCTGCTGGGTTCGATGCTGCCGAGTCGAGTCCGTGGCAAATCACTCAGGCTTCAAATTGGCCTATATTCCGAAAGTGAGAACGAATGAAGTTCCAATCCACCAACTGGGTGCGTCAACAATCGGGCATCGCGGGCCCGCAAGAGAGCTCACCGGCTCCGTCCACAGATGCGGCGGCCTTTGAGCAGCAGCTGAGCGAGATCGCTGTCCCGTCTGCTCCCGTGTTCATGCAGGTCCGGGCCCATCAAGCGGAGGCATCGCGATCTGAGGCGCATGCCGGAAACGATGAGGCGGTGCTGGGCGCCGCAGCGCTGCAGACCGCTCAGTCAAATTGGGTCTTGGTAGGTCGCAGCGAGGACCCGCTTTATGCTAAGGATGCGCGCCTTATTTCCGGCCTTAAGCAGGCGCTCCTCGGGGGTGGAGCCGCCGAGAGCACCGCCACGAGCAACGTCGGTTATCTGCTCAGCTTGAGCCGCTGGCTCTTTGAAAACTACAAGCCGTGCATTGCTGATCGGCTTCATGACGAGTCGATGGACAAGGATGTCGAGGAGTTCATAACCAAAGGTGGGACGGCGAACGTCCGTTGGGCACTAGCTCATCTGCGGACCTCTCAATTGACGGGAGGAGTCGTACCGATCGCAGGCCGCCCTGACCTGACTCCTTATCCCAAGGACGGAACTCTCATCAAAGAATACAGAAAGCAAGCAGTGGCGGCCGGAACTTCAAGTACCGCCAAAACCTATGCATCTATTCTCACGGATTTCAGCCACTACCTTCGGGCAAACAACAAGCCTGGCATTGCTGCTCGGCTTCAGGACGAGACATGGAACGAGGACGAACCGCTCAATGAAGAGATCCAGCGCTACAAGGACGCCGGGGGTAACAAAAGTATCGGCGCGGCACTTGATCATCTCCGTAATGGAGCGAGAAAACTCAACGGTCCGCCTTTTCATCCCGAAGACGCGCCCTTGATTTCCGGACTTCAAGAAGCACTCGTTAAGGCTGGGTACGAGGAGATCACCGCTAAGACGAATTATGTTCGTCCTCTTCGCAGATTCAGCCGGTGGCTCTTTGCAAAAAACAAGCCGGGAGTGGCTGCTCGGCTTAACGACGAATCGCTCAGCAGCGACGCTGCGATCTTCGATCAAAGTCGCAGGCACCTCGTTCTTACCGCACTAGATCGTCTCCGCGCCTCTCAGTCGCCGGGCGGAGTCGCGTCAATCACTGCCCGGGCAGGGGGCATTGAGGCCGCGGCTAAGCAGGGCGGCTCGCAGCCCGCCTTCAGTTGGCCAGCGGCACTCGCTGAGGGGGATGATCAAGATTTATTCTTTGGGACGGTCGACGAAGCCGGTGCATCGTCGTGTCTTCAGCCACCGCGGCATGGCCTGGCATTGAATCCTACAGAGTCCCCTAATCCCGTGAACTGGCGCCACCAGGACGACGAGCTGACGGATGAACGTTACCGCAACATCCTCGTGCCAGGCGAGCAGATTCCCATCATGCGGGCGAGCGGGCACCCATCTACGCCGCCTCCGCACGGTCAAGGCGGTGGAACGATGCTGAATGCCTCGGCGCTACCGCCCGGCCATGCAAAATTGGTTTTCGCAGGTAGCAGCCTGGATCCTGTTTATTGCGAAGATGCCTCTCTTATTGAGGGGCTGAGGCCGGCGCTCATCAAGGCTGGGGCCTCCGAGAGCACGGTCGGCCGCAATCTACGTGGTCTTCTCAGCTTGGGGCATTGGCTCGTGAAGAACGACAAGCCGGGCATTGCTTCCCGGCTTTACGACAAGTCGCTGGACAAGGATGCCCAGGAGTTCGCCGAGAAGGAGGAGAAGGCCATCGCTACCCCACTGGATCATCTTCGAGCCTCCCAATCGCCGGGCGGCATCACGCCGTTTGCAAGCCGGGTTGAGCGGAATCCCTATCCCCAGGATGCGGATCTCATCAAAAGGTACAAGGAAGAAGCAGCCCCAAGCACCGCCAACACCGCCAGGAGCTATGCAACTCTTCTTATCGATTTCAGTGATTACCTCCGTGAAAACGATAAGCCCGGCATTGCTGCTCGGCTTGGCCACGACTCGCTGGATGAAGATGTCAGTCGGTATAAGGAGGCGGACCCCCATGGCCGCAGAAAAGCCGGAGCCGCACTGGCTCATCTCCTGAGGTCGCCGGCGGGTGCTAGAGCGATCGAACCCCTGCGTCATATTCGCCCCCTTCCTGATCTCGAAGACGCGGTTCGCGCCGAGACGAAGCCGACCCTCACCGCGACTGCGCAGCACAGCGGGTCGAACGGAGCTGTCAGCTGGCCGGAGACTCTGCCTGCGAACCAGCAGGATCTGCTTTTGGAGACGATGGACGGACCCAGCTCCTCGCCGCCTCCGCAGGGCGACGCGGTTGAGCGGCAGCTGATGCAGACCCCATCCCATCAACTGGCGGCGTCACCATCGCAGAGGCAAGCTCCGGTGTCGTCGCCGGACGAGCTGATCGGCGAGCAGCTTCCGGCCGAAGACGCGGAGCTCTTGGCGAGGTTTCGTGTAGACGCCCAGCTGCGCAAGCTCACCCCAGGGGCCATCAACAACAGTGTTTCCGGGCTTAGGACTTTTGTCCGCTGGGTCAACGCAAGTCATAGGGGCCCTGTAGCTTCTCGGCTGCGAGACGGTTCATCGCTCGATGAGGAAATAGCGAAGTACAGGAGCTTGGGCCGTGACCCCCAGAACCGCATTAGATCGGCTGTGGACGTTCTCAGGCGGCTGCTACGTGGGGGGGAAGAAGTCGAAGCACCCGAACCCCGCGTTCTCGGTGCCCCCCGTCACCACGTTCCTCATCCAGAAGATGCGCCCCTCATCGAGGGCGCGCTGAGCCAAGCCCTGAAAGATCTTAAAACTCCGACTGCGAAGCTGAGGCAGTCTGCGCAACAGCGGGCGACACGTCTTCGTGCGCTGAGTGCGTGGCTTAGAGGGAATGGCAAAGGGAGCATTATTGGGCGACTAAACGGCTCCAGCAGGCAGCAGTTATCCCTCGACGATGACGTGGTAGCATTCCAACGGACTGGAGGCAGAGTACACGGTCCCGATTTGTCGCATCTTCGCAGCTACTTGAAACTCATCGAGGCGAACCGAGAGCTGGGGCTGCGAGGCCCTGAGCAGCCGAGCTCGCCGGCCGCGCAGGGCGATCGGTTTTCCGGCTCTTCGCAGGATCTCCCCTCAACGCCGGCCAGCCGAAGCGCTGGAGCTTGGGTTTGGTTGAGTGAACAGCGGCAAGAACCAGGATCACCATCCAGGCCCGCGTCAAATGCTAAGGGCAGGCGTGAGCCATTTGTTGATCTGAATGCGCCACCGCCGTCCGAGTTGCGCGACGATGCTCACTTTGCGCCAGCCGCTCCTGCCAGGGTTCGCTCAGACACCTACGCTGGTCTTGAGCCATTTGTTGAT
>NZ_AXAU01000010.1 GCF_000472965.1 Bradyrhizobium murdochi
GCTTCATCCAGACAAGCCTGCGCGAGTGGGCTTATGCCCGCGCTTACGACACCTCAGACGAACGCGCCGCCGAACTGCCACGCTGGCTTCACCGCTACAATTGGCACAGACCTCATGGCAGTATCGGATCAAAGCCACCCATCAGCAGACTCGGTCTAACCGGGAACAACCTGTTGAGGCTCCACAGCTAGAGCCCTTTCGGTTCTGATTAAATCAGAACCGGGCTCTAGGTTTTTGTTTTGACGCGTTTTCTTGACGCGAACCGGTGTCCACTTCGCTGGAAAACGCTCTAACGCCCACACCGCTCATTCCGCCAGCGCCTCTTTCCGCGTTCTCAGAATTGCCGGCGAAAGCATTGCCAGCAACAAGGCGGCGACGACTGCGAGAATGACCGCGCTGATCGGCCGCGACAGAAAGACGGTGAAATCGCCGTCAGCGATCAACATCGCACGCCGGAAGTTCTCTTCCAATTGCGGACCGAGCACGAGGCCGAGCAGCAGCGGCGCCGGCTCGACGCCAATCTTAATGAAGAAATAGCCGATCAAGGCGCAGCCCATCATCAGCCAGACATTGAACAGGCTGTTGGCGATCCCGTAAGTGCCGATGCAGCAGAACAGAACGATGGCGGGAAACAGCAGGCGGTAGGGAATCTTCAGCATCGAGACCCACAGGCCGATGAGCGGCAGGTTGATGATCAGCAGCATCAGGTTGCCGACCCACATGCTGGCGATAACGCCCCAGACGAGCTTGGGCTGCTCGGTCATGATCTGCGGGCCGGGCTGGATGCCCTGCATCATCAGCGCGCCGATCATCAGCGCCATCAAAGCGTTGGCGGGAATGCCGAGTGTCAAGAGCGGAATGAAGCTGGTCTGGGCGCCGGCATTGTTGGCGGCCTCCGGACCGGCAACGCCCTCGATGGCGCCCTTGCCGAAGCGCGAGGGATCGCGGGCGAGCTTCTTCTCCAGCGCGTAGGAGGAGAACGGCGGAAGCGCAGCGCCGCCGCCTGGCAACACCCCCAGCACGGAGCCCAGCGCCGTGCCGCGCACCACGGCCGGAAGAGCCGCCCGCAAGTCTTTCCAACTCGGGATCAGGCTGCGGATCGACTGGCTGACGACGCGGCGCTCGGCGGGTCTCTCCAGATTCGCGATGATTTCACCCAGCCCGAACAGGCCCATCGCGATCGGCACGAAATCAAGACCATCCGATAGAGCGGCGATGCCGAAGGTCATGCGCGCGACGCCCGAGGAGACATCGATCCCGACGAGGCCGAGCAAGAGTCCTAGCAGCACCATCGCCAGCGATTTGGCGACCGAACCATGCGCGAGCACGACCGCGGCAATCAGGCCGAGCACGAGGAGACTGAAATATTCGACCGCGGTGAATTTGAGCGCCAGCACCGACAACGGCACGCTGAGGACCGCGATCACGATCGTCGCCATCGTACCGGCAAAGAACGAAGCGATCGCGGCAATGGCCAGCGCGGTTCCGGCCCTGCCCTGCTTGGCCATCTCGTGACCGTCGATACAGGTGACGACCGACGACGTCTCGCCCGGCACATTGACCAGGATGGCGGTGGTCGAGCCGCCATACTGCGCGCCGTAGAAGATGCCGGCCAGCATGATCATGGCGCTCGCGGGCGACAGGCCGAAGGTGAAGGGCAACAGCAACGCCACGGTGGGAATCGGACCGATGCCGGGCAGCACGCCGATCGCGGTCCCGATGACCACGCCGATCAGGCAGAACAACAAATTGTTGAGTTGAAGGGCCGTCGAAAGACCCATCAGCAGATTGTCAAACAGTTCCATATGCGTCTGCCTGCGAAGCCTGCCGCCCTAGCGGGGCCAGATCGGGATCGGCAAGCCCAGCAACTTGACGAACAGAAGAACGGCGGCGCCCGAAAGCACGACGGCAAACGCCACGGTCTCGACAAGCCGGCCTTCTCGCGTGGCGAAGCTGGCGAGCATCACGGCGGCGACGGAGGCGATCGCGAGGCCCAACCGCTCCGCCGTCAGCGCGAAAACGCCGACAGAAGCCAGGATCGCCAGCAGCGGCCGCAACTGAACGGGCGCGATGCCGCGACCCGCGCGCCAGAGCCCACGCCCGCTGAAGAAAAGGCCGAACGCCATCAGCGCGAGTGCGACGACGCGGGGCATGTAGCCCGGCCCCATATCGGCGGCGTGACCGACCGTCAGATTGCGCGTGGCGACGAGCGTACCCGTCGCCACCGCCACGAGGAACAGGCCAAACAGCAGATCCTGTAAGTCGATCCGGGAACGCGTCATCGGCCCGCCCTTAGCTGCCCTTGATGCCGGCCTCGCGAATGATCGTGCCCCAGCGCGTCGTCGCATCCTTGAGCCAGTTGCGGAATTCCTCCGGCGATTGGCCGCGCACCACGCCACCCTGCTCGGCGATCTTCTGCTGAATCTCGGGCAGCTCCAGGATCTTGCGGATTTCGGCGTTCAATCGCGCGACCATGGCGGGCGGCGTGCCACCCGTGGTCAGGATGCCCTGCCAGGTCCCGGCGTCGCCGCCGGGCAGGCCGGCCTCCTTGAAAGTCGGCAGATCGGGAGCCGAGGTAATACGCTGCTCGCCGGTGACGGCAAGTCCGACAAGCTGCTTGTTTGTCACAAAGGGCATCGTCGCCGCCGCGCCGTTGATGATCACGCCGCTCTCCCCGGACACCACGGCGCGCGAGGCGGCCGCCCCGCCCTTGTAGGGTACGTTCTTCCACTGAATTCCTAGTTCCTTCGCCATCACCACGGCGGTGATATGATTGGCACCGCCGACGCCGGAATTGGCGACGGTGAGCTTGTTCGGATTGGCCTTGGCGTATTCAATCAGCTCCTTGGAGGTCTTTGCCGGGACCGATTCATGGACGGCCAGGACGTAGGGGCCGAACATCACCATGGAAATGGGCGCGAGGTCCTTCTGAACGTCGAACGTGAGATCGGAAAACAGGCTGGGCGCCGTTGCCAGCGATCCGACATCCATCAGCAACAGGGTGTGGCCGTCGGGCTGCGCCTTGGCGACGGCGTCGGCCCCGAGATTGCCCGCTGCGCCCGGCTTGTTCTCGACCACGACCGACTGACCGATGGCGGCGGATAGTTTTGGGCTGATCAGGCGCGCCAAAATGTCCGAGGTGCCGCCGGGAGCGAACGGCACGATCAGCCGCACGGGCCGCTCAAAATTCTGAGCGCCGGCTCCGCTTGGCGCCAAGGCACACACCGTAAGGACAGCGGCGGCAATCGCCCGGGCGAGAGATGGCATAGACATCGGTCGTTCCTCCGTTTCAAAGCGCAATTCAGCGCGATCCCGCCGCTTTCACCGGCAGGCTGCAGACCTTCGAGGCAGCGTTGGGGAGGAATGATAGGTCATGGGCAGAGTGGCCTATGAATTAGTCTGCGGATAGGTCGATACCTTTTTTGGATGGATCGGCCGCGCTTCAGCCGGTAGAAGTCGGACATCCGGCCGGTCACCGGCCCTTCGTCTCAGGTTGAAAATGCAGATTTCATGTTTGAGCTGAGCCAGTTGCGCTGCTTTGTTGCAGTTGCGGAAGAACTGCATTTCGGGCGCGCCGCGCTGCGGCTGAACATGACGCAGCCGCCGCTCAGCCGCCAGATCCAGATTCTCGAACGCGTCCTCGATGTGACGCTGCTGGAGCGCAGTAACCGCGCCGTCCGGCTGACGCCGGCGGGGCAGCGTTTTCTGGTCGATGCGCGGCATCTCCTCAAGCTCGCGGAAAGCGCGGCCGTGCTGGCCCGGCGGATGGCAAGCGGCAAGGCCGGATCGATCAATATCGGCTTCACGGCCACATCCGCCTACAGCTACGTGCCGGCGCTGGTCGCGGCCTGCCGGCGTGAACTTCCCGATATCGAGATATCGCTGAAGGAAATGGTCTCCAGCGACCAGCTCAAGCGGCTCGATTCCGGCGAGATCGATTTCGGCCTGCTCCGCCCGCCGATACCGCGCGGTGGTCTTGACGCCTTCCGCGTGACGGCGGAGCCGCTGGTCGCGGCGCTGCCGAGCGACCATCCGCTGGCTCAGGCGGACGAGCTACGTCTGGAGGATCTCGCAAGCGAGCCCTTCATCATGTACGAGCCCTATGAAGCCCGCTATTTCCACGATCTCCTGGTCGAGCTGTTCTCACGCGCAAATCTAGTGCCGAATTACGCGCAGCATCTTGCGCAGATCCATTCGATCCTTGCCATGGTGCATTCGGGTGTCGGCGTGGCGTTAGTCCCCGAGACCGCGGCGAATCTGCGCTTCAGCGGCGCCGTGCTGCGGCCCGTCCTGATGCAGTGGCAGCGCCCGGCCGAATTGTTCTTTGTCCGGCGCGGCGACAATGACAATCCGCTTCTCCCCGTCATTGCCGGCATTGCCCGAGACCTTGCCGGCCAACCCGGCTCGATGCAATCAATGGATCGATCGATACAGTGATTGGGTCTCCGTCCGTGGGCATCTTGCATTAATCCTTCGGCGTAAGCCGCTGAAGGACCAGAGCATGAGCAAGATGACCCCCAAGGAGATGGCTAGCCGGATCGGCGATGGCCTGCTATCGTTCCCCGTTACACCATTTCGGCCCGACAATACGTTCAACGAGACCCGCTACCGCTCCAATCTCGACTGGCTGTGCGGGTATGAGGTGGCGGGTCTGTTTGCCGCCGGCGGCACCGGCGAATTCTTCTCGCTGAGTCCGGCCGAGGTCGCGAAGGTCGTGGCAACGGCTGTGGACGAGACCAAGGGACGCGTGCCGGTGCTCGCCGGGATCGGCCATGGCACCGCGGTGGCAACGCAACTTGCCATTGGGGTCGAGGCGGCCGGCGCCGACGGCTTGCTGCTGCTGCCGCCATATCTGGTCTTTTCGGAACAGGAAGGACTGGCGGCCCATGTTGAAGCGGTGTGCAACGCGACCAAGCTCGGTGTCATCGTCTACAACCGCGATAATGCGATCCTGAACGAGGATACGCTCGAGAGACTGTGCCAGCGCTGCCCCAACCTGGTCGGCTATAAAGATGGTATCGGCGACATCGAGCTGATGACCCGCATCCACCTGCGCATGGGCGACCGGCTGACCTATATCGGCGGATTGCCGACGGCCGAGACTTTTGCACTGCCTTATCTGGAAATGGGCGTAACCACTTATTCCTCCGCGGTATTCAACTTCGTCCCGGAGTTCTCGACCAAATTCTACGCGGCCGTGCGCCGCCGCGACCGCGAGACGGTGCAGGCGGGGCTGCGCGATTTCATCCTCCCCCTGATCGCGATCCGCAATCGCAAACGCGGCTATGCCGTCTCGATCATCAAGGCGGGGATGAAGGTGATCGGCCGTGACAGCGGCCATGTGCGTTCACCACTGACAGACCTGACGCCCGCCGAGACCGAGGAACTGACGGCACTCGTCGCGCGTCTCAAGACCAGCGAGTTCGCGAGGCGGGAGCTGGCGGCCGCGTAGCCGCAGCGCCCTATCGCCGCTGGTTGTAGACGTCCAGGCAGACGGCGCCGAGCAGCACCAGGCCCTTGATCACCTGCTGGTAGTCGATGCCGATGCCGAGGATGGACATACCGTTGTTCATGACGCCCATGATCATGGCGCCGATCACGGCGCCGCCGACCTTGCCGACGCCGCCATAGGCTGACGCGCCGCCGATGAAACAGGCGGCGATGACGTCGAGCTCGAAGCCGGCGCCGGCCTTCGGCGTCGCCGTATTGAGCCGCGCGGCGAACACGAGGCCGGCGAGAGCCGCCAGCACGCCCATATTGACGAAGGTCAGAAACGTCAGCCGTTCGGTCTTGATGCCGGACAGGCTGGCGGCCCTGGCGTTGCCGCCGATGGCATAGATGTGGCGGCCGATCACGGTGCGGGTGGTGACGAAGCCATAGAGCGCGATCAGCGCCGTCATGATCACCAGTACATTGGGCAGGCCGCGATGCGAGGCGATCAGGCCGGCGAAGAACACGATCACGGCAAACAGCACCGCGCTCTTGGCAACGAAGAAACCAAACGGCTCGACCTCGATGCCGTGCGAGGCCTGCCGCGCCCGGCTCTTGGCACTGGTATAGACCAGGGCCACCGCCAATACCGCACCGATCAACAGCGACGTCGGATAAAGCGTGCCGGCACCGGGAAACAGTTCCGGGATGAAGCCCGAGGACAGTTTCTGGAAGGTCGGCGGAAATGGCCCGACCGACTGTCCCGCCAGGATGGCAAGCGCAAGCCCCTTGAACACCAGCATGCCGGCCAGCGTCACGATAAAGGACGGGATCTTGAAATAGGCAACCCAATAGCCTTGCGCGGCGCCGATCAGGGCGCCCACCAGCAGGCAGGCGATGAAGGCCAGCGGATAGGCAACGTGATAGCGCACCATCAGCACGGCTGCGACGGCGCCGACAAAGCCCGCGACCGAGCCGACCGACAGGTCAATGTGGCCGGTGACGATGATCAAGAGCATGCCGAGCGCCATGATCACGATGTAGCTGTTCTGCAGGACCAGATTGGTCAGGTTCAGCGGCTGCAGCAGCGTGCCGTCGGTCATGACCTGGAAGAACAACATGATCGCAAACAGCGACAGTAGCATGCCGTAGTTGCGCAAATTGTTCTTGATGAATCCGGCGTGCCCAGGCAGCGCAACCGTCTTGTCGGTCATGGCCGCAAATCTCCTTGAAGTACCTTCTTGTGCATTTCCTTGTTGCGCATGATGGCGCGCATGATCCCTTCCTGGGTGGCTTCCGCAGCGCCGAATTCTCCGACCAAAGCGCCGTCATTCATCACGCAGATACGGTCGCAGACCCCGAGCAGCTCCGGCATTTCCGACGAGATCATCACCACCCCTTTGCCCGCCTCGGCAAGCTCGTTGATGATACAATAGATTTCATACTTTGCCCCGACATCGATGCCGCGCGTAGGCTCGTCGAGGATTAATACTTTCGGATCGGTCATCAGCCATTTCGACAGCACCACCTTCTGCTGATTGCCGCCGGAGAGCTGCCCGGTCTCCTGATAGACGTCGGAACAGCGAATCCGCATCCGGTTGCGGTATTCGCTCGCGACACGCAGCTCGGCCATGTCATCGATCCTGCCCTGGCGCGCCACGCGGCTCAGGCTCGCCAGCGTAATGTTCTTGCGGACGTCGGCATCCAAGATCAGGCCGAGCTCCTTGCGATCTTCGGTGACGTAAGCAAGGCCGGCGTCGATCGCCGCAGCCACACTCGTCAAGTTGACCTCCCTTCCATCGAGCCAGACACGCCCGCTGATCCGCTCGCCCCAGGCTCGGCCAAACAGGCTCATGGCGAATTCGGTACGGCCGGCACCCATCAGCCCGGCGATCCCGACCACCTCGCCGCGCCGGACTTCGAAATCGACGCCCTTGATAACCCTGCGGTCCCTGTGCAGCGGGTGATGCACCGTCCAGTCCTGCACCGCGAAAACCGGTGCGCCGATGGATGCGGTGCGTTGCGGAAAGCGATGCGCCAGGTCGCGATTGACCATGCTGCGGATGACCCGGTCCTCTTCCACGGGTTCGGCCCGACAATCGATGCTGTCGACAGTGCGGCCGTCGCGCAGCACCGTGATCCGGTCGGCGACGCGGGCGACCTCCGATAATTTGTGCGAGATCAGGATCGAGGCGATGCCCTGGGCGCGGAAGGCGAGCAGACGGTCCAGCAATGCAGCGCTGTCATTCTCGTTCAGGCTGGCAGTCGGCTCGTCGAGGATCAACAATCGCACCCTCTTGGACAAAGCCTTGGCGATCTCCACCAGTTGCTGCTTGCCGACGCCGAGGTCCGTCACCAGCGTATCGGGCATCTCCGTGAGGCCGACCTGGGCCAGCAGTTCCTGGGTGCGGCGATAAACCGTGTCGCGGTCGATCACGCCGAGGCGCGAGGGCGGATGCGACAGGAAGATGTTCTCCGCGATCGACATCAGCGGAATCAGCGCCAGCTCCTGATGGATGATGATGATGCCGAGCGCCTCGGAATCATTGACGTCGCGAAAGCGCCGCTCCTCGCCGTCGAATATGATGCTGCCTTCGTAATCGCCGTGGGCATAAACGCCGCTGAGGACCTTCATCAGGGTCGACTTGCCGGCGCCATTCTCGCCGACCAGCGCATGGATCTGCCCCGCCTCCACCGTGAAGTTGACGTCGCGCAGGGCTTGCACGCCGGCAAAGCTCTTGCTTACGCCGCGCATTTCGAGAATTGCGGTCATCGCACCATCATATCCTTATCTCTCTGCCTGCCCGCACAGACAGGCGAGTGGCGACGCCGGTTATCACCGGCGCCGCTGTCCTGCTCAGTCGATCTGCGATTTCTTGTAATAGCCGCTGTCGATCAGCACCTTCTCCCAGTTGCTCTTGTCGACGACGACGGGCTTCAGGAGATAGGACGGTACCACCTTGACGCCGTTGTTGTAGGTCTTGGTATCGTTGACGGTGACTTCCTTGCCGCTGAGGGCCGCGTCCACCATGTCGGCGGTGACGCGGGCGAGATCGCGGGTGTCCTTGAAGATGGTCGAATACTGCTCGCCGCGCAGCATCGATTTGATCGATGGCACCTCGGCATCCTGGCCACTGACGATCGGCATCGGCATGTCGCCGCTGCCGTAGCCGACGCCCTTCAGCGACGAGAGAATGCCGATGGAAAGGCCGTCATAGGGCGAGAGCACCGCATCGACCCGCTTGCGGCCGTAGAACGCGCTCAGCAGGTTGTCCATCCGCGCCTGGGCCGTGGCGCCGTCCCAGCGCAGGGTCGAGACCTTGTCCATACCCTTCTGGCCGCTGCCAATCACCAGCTTGCCGCTGTCGATATAGGGCTGCAGCACCGACATCGAGCCGTTGTAGAAGAAGTAGGCGTTGTTGTCGTCCGGCGAGCCTCCGAACAGTTCGATGTTGAAGGGCCCCTTGCCTTCCTTCAGCCCCAGCTTCTGCTCGATCGATTGAGCCTGCAGCACACCGACCTGGAAATTGTCGAAGGTGGCGTAGTAATCGACATTGGGCGTGTCGCGGATCAACCGGTCATAGGCGATCACGATGATCCCCTTGGCCTTGGCCTGCTTCAGCACGTCGGACAGCGTGGTGCCGTCGATCGCCGCGATCACCAGCACCTTGGCGCCCTTGGTCACCATGTTCTCGACCTGCGAGAGCTGGTTCGGAATGTCGTCCTCGGCATATTGCAGGTCGGTGCCGTAGCCGCGCTCCTTCAGGATCTTGACGATGTTGTTGCCGTCGTCGATCCAGCGCGCCGACGATTTGGTCGGCATCGCGATGCCGACGGTGCCCTTGCTTTGGGCGAACGCGCCGGTCACCGACGTCGTCGCCATGGTCGCTGCCAGCGCCAAGGCCGACAATGTGGTTTTCAGACTAATCATGCTTCTCTCCCTTGATCACCGAGGATCTGTGATTCCTGGATTTTCAGACCGCTGGCTGCGGTTCTCGAAACTCAATCGCTCTGCGCGTTTGTGCCGCGCCTCGTATTCCTCCATCAATCCGTTGCAAGTTTGACGTTTGGTTCGGGGCGGCCACGCGCTGCAACGTCGAGCAGGAAGGTGCGGCCATGATCGGGGTCGGCGCGTTTCGCGTCTTCTCCCATCCCCTGCCAGGCCGAGGTAACGAGCAGGCGCGAAAAATCTCGGCCGACAAAAGCGGGACAACTCGATTGCCGTGCCGGAACGCGGAGACTGCGCAGATGCTCGCCTTGCGGGCTGTAGACGTCAATGCAGCCGCCACCCCAGCGCGCGTTCCAGATCAGCCCGTCGGCATCGACCACCGCACCGTCGATGCCGCCGCCTCGCCGCGTGATCAACGGGGCGGGCGTGCCGCGCGGCAGGCCGGTCGCCGCATCGAGCTCGACGCGCAACAGCACGTTCTCCCCCGTGTCGGCGAAATAGCCGATGGTTCCATCCGCCGAGAAGCAGATCGCGTTGGGAATCGTGATGTGATCATAAAGGCGCGATAGCTCGCCGCCGTGCAGCGCGTAGATGGCGCCCAGTCCGCGCTCGGCCTGGCGGCCCATGGTGCCGATCCAGAAGGTGCCGGACGGGTGCACCCGTGCATCGTTCGAACGCGTCGCGGCATTGTCGGCTTCCAGCGGGCGGTACAGCGTCATCCGTCCATCCGCGGTATCGCGGATATAGAGGCCGTCATCAGCGACGAGCAACTGCCGATGCGCGTCGATCCGCCCAAGCGCGCTGCCCATAACTCCGAGGGAATGGATGGTGGTCCGCCCGGTATCGAGCTGCGCCTCGAACAGCCGGCTCCCGATGATATCGAACCACCACGCCGTATCGGTGGCGACGTCGTAGGTCGGCCCCTCGCCAAGATGGCACCGCTCGCTGCAGAGAACGGTCGTCGGCACCTCTTCCTTCTTGCAACCACCAATCATCGCCCGCTCTCCCCGGGCAACTCTACCACGGATTGTGTCCCGATTGCGCCCTGGATCGCATGCGTGAAGCGATACAGCGTGGAGTGGCGATGGACCTCGCCCGGCGAAAGCCGTGCCGTCGGGAAGTCCGGTCGATTGGGCGTATCGGGCCACGCGTGCGGCTCGAGGCAGATGGCATCGGACTGCCGATACAGGCGGCCGCCTTTTCCAGCGGTGGAGCCGTCGAGAAAGTTTCCGGAATAGACCTGCAGGCCGGGCTGGTTGGTGAACAGTTCGAGCACGCGGCCGGATGTTGGCGCTACGAGCCGTGCGGCGAAGCGAGGCTCGCCACTTGGCGGCGCGAGACAGAAATTGTGATCATAACCGCGGCCAACACGGAGCTGCGGATGATCGTTGCGGATCCTCGCGCCGATCTCGATGCCTGTACGGAAGTCGAACGGCGTACCGCCCACCGCGGAAGGTGGCTCCGGCAGCGGGATCGCGCCGGCATCGATGGCAAGGAAATGGTCCGCCGCCACGGTGAGGCGGTGATCGAGAATGTTCCGGCCCGAGCATGCACCCGCCAGATTGAAGAAGCTGTGATTGGTGAGATTGACCACGGTGGGACGATCGGTCCGCGCCGTCATGTCCAGGGAGAGTTCCATCGGCCCGGTGAGACGCCAGGTCACCTCTACATCGAGCGCGCCGGGATATCCCTCCTCGCCATCGGCGCTGGTGTAGGCGAGCGTCACGGCCGGGCGATCGCCGTCCTCGATCCGGACAATCCGCCAGTTGCGGCGATCGAAGCCCTCCAACCCGCCATGCAATGCATTGGGCCCGTTGTTGGCCGCGAGCTGCACCTCAGCGCCATCGAGCGCAAAGCGCGCGCCGGCGATGCGGTTGGCGTAACGCCCGACGGTGGCGCCGAAGAACTGCCGCCGGGCGAGATATCCCTCGAAGGCGTCATGACCGAGCACGATGTCGTCGCGACGTCCGGCGACATCCGGCACCAGCAAGGCCTGCAGGCTTGCACCATAGGTGATGATGCGCGCTTCCAGTCCGCCATCATATTGCAAGACGATGCGCTCGACTTCGCTGCCGTCAGGCAGGATTCCGAAGCGGGAACGTGCCACGCGAGGAACGGACGGCGTGCTCATGTCTCGTCCTCGAATGGCTCAACCGTGCGGCGGCGCCCCAGCAGGAACGCGTCGGCGACGAGTTGCAGCGGCGCAAGATCGACGTCGCTGTCGCCGGTTGCGGCGAGTTCGCGAAAGCGGTGATAGAGCCCGGCATATTCAGCGTCCGCGGCATCGACGAGTTGTTTGCCCCCTGCCCTCAACCTCGCCCCGCCCATGGACAAGGTGACGGGACCGCCGTCGGTATCGAGATGGATGTCCCAGCTTTGCGGGCCGGTCTGGCGGAAGTCGAACTCGGCCGTGATTTTCAGCCCCTGCGCGTCACTGAGTGCAAGGGTCGCGGCGATCGGCGCGTCGCGATTGGCGGGGAACGCGAGGTCGGCCGAGGTCACGAACAATGGCTGCGGCAAAATACGCGTCAGGATCGAAAGCGCGTTGATGCCGGGGTCGAACACGCCGAGCCCGCCCGGCTCAAAGATCCAGGCCTGCCCGGGATGCCAGACCCGCACGTCTTCCTTCCACGCAATGTGGACAGCCGTGACCTTCCGGTCAGCCAACAATTGCCGCGCAGGCTCGACAGCCGGAGCAAAGCGCGAGTGCCATGTCGCGAACAGCGTGCGTCGCGCGGTCGTCGCGGCGGTCACGAGCGGATTGATCTCAGCCACCGTGGCGCCGGGCGGCTTTTCCAGCATCACATGCTTGCCGGCAGCAAGTGCCGTTGCCGCCTGTGCGTGGCGAACCTGCGGCGGGGTGCACAGCGCCACCGCGTCGATCGGCGGACCGTCGCGCAGGAGTTCATCGAGCGTCGCCGCATGCGGCACGCCGGGAAGCGAGGCATTGCGGCTCGCGACGGCAACCAGCTCCACACCGTCGGTTGCAGCAATCGCCGGCACGTGCTGGTCGCGTGCGATCTTGCCGAAGCCGACGATGGCGACACGAAGCGGGTTCATGATTGCTCTCCAGGCTCGACCACCGCGGAGACCGCAGGCGCGGCGCCGGACGATGGCGAAACGTCCTCATGACGGCGCAATCCGTTGTGGATCACCTCGGTCATGGCCGCGGTGGCTGCCTCGGCATCGCCGCTGGCGATCGCATCGACGATGCGCTGATGCCACAGCAGCACGGTCTCGCGGTCCTGCGTTTCGACCGGGGCGCTGAGCAGGAACGAAGCGCGCAACGCCGCCTCGATGACGTTGCCGATCGAGCGCATGAACAGATTGCCGGACGCGTTGGCGACGGCTAGATGCAGGGCAAGATCGCCGTCGGCAAAACCGACGGAGTCGGAAGCCTCACGCCGCATCCGCTCCATGCTCCGATTGAGTTCGGCGATGTCGGCCTCCGAGCGGCGGCTGGCGGCGAGCGCCGCCGCTCTCGGCTCAACCGCAAGCCGGATTTCGGCGAGATCGTTGAGAAAGCGCCGGTCAATGCCGGCATCGAGATGCCAGGCCAGCACGTCGGCGTCGAACATGTTCCAGGCGCCGCGCTCGCGCACCACGGTGCCGACCCGCGCCTTGGTGGTGAGCAGCCCCTTGGCGACCAGGGTTTTGACGCTCTCGCGCAACACCGGCCGAGAAACGCCGAACATCGCCGTGAGTTCGGCGTCGCCCGGAAGGCGGACGCCTTCGGCGTAGCGGCCGGCGATGATGTCGATGCCGATGCTGCGGGCGACCTCGGCGTGGTTGGAATGCGCGCGCCGCGTCGGGATAACGACAAGCCGGGAGGTCATGGTTTGAGAACTCCTGCCTTACGGGGGCCGGCGCGACGGGCGATGCCGAGCATGGCCTGCTGCAGGGCGATAAAAGCGAAAAGCAGGATACCGGTCACGATCTTGGTCCACCAGCTCGACAAGGTTCCATCGAAATTGATGTAGGTCTGGATCAGGCCCTGAATCATCACACCCAGCAACGTGCCGACCACCGATCCCTGACCGCCGGTCAGCAAGGTGCCGCCAATCACCACGGCCGCGATCGAATCGAGTTCGACGCCGACCGCGGACAAGGAGTAGCCCGCCGCCGTGTAGAAGGAGAACACAATGCCGGCGAGCCCCGCAAGCACGCTCGACAGCATGTAGATGCGCACCGTCATCGATCCGACCGGTATGCCCATCAGTGCGGTGGTCGCGCGGCTGCCGCCGAGCGCATAGACGTTGGCCCCGAAGCGGGTGAAATGCAGCAGCACGGCGCCCGCCGCAACCACCGCCAGCATGATCAGGGCAATGGCGGTGAGGCGGCCTCCCCCGGGCAGCCGCAGCGCGAAATCCGATACCGTCGAATAGAGCGGCGCGCTGATCGGCGTCGATTCCGTCGACATCAGAAAGCTGGCGCCGCGGGCGAGGAACATGCCGGCCAGCGTGACGATGAAGGGCGGCATGTCGAAGACGTGAATGATGGCGCCCATGGCCGCGCCAAAGGCGGCGCATAGCATCAGGATCGCGGCGAAAGCGACCAGCGGCGGCACGCCGAGGCGCTCGATCGCCAGCGCGACGAAAACGGTGGTAAAGCCGATCACCGAGCCGACCGACAAGTCGATGCCCCCGGAAATGATCACGAAGGTCATGCCGGTGGCGACGATGCCGAGAAAGGCATTGTCGGTCAGCAGATTGGCCGCCACGCGGGTGGAAGCAAAATTGGGGAATTGCGCCGTGCAGAGCGCAAATCCGACGACGAAAACGATGGCCGTTATCGCGACCGGCGGCAGCCGCCTCATTGTCGCGCCCTCCCCAGCACGGCCCCGGCACTGGCGAAGCGCGGCGACTGCAGCAGCAGGACGATCAACACGACGGCCGCTTTTACGAGGAGATTGAACTCCGGCGGATAGCCCGACAGCAAAATCCCGGTGTTCATGGCCTGAATGATTAGTGCGCCGACCATCGCCAGCACGAGGCTAAAGCGTCCGCCGAACAGCGAAGTGCCGCCGATCACGACGGCCAGAATGGCATCGAGTTCAAGCCAGAGCCCGGCATTGTTGGCGTCCGCGCCCATGATGTCGGCGGCGGCGATAACGCCGGCAAGCGCCGCGCACAGGCCGCACCAGACATAGACCGCGAGGATCATGGCGCGGGTGCCGATCCCGGCCAGTTCGCTCGCCCTTGCGTTGCCGCCGGTCGCCTCGATCAACAGGCCAAGCGCCGAGCCGCGGACCACCGCGCCGGTGACAACCAGCATGCCGAAGACGACCACAACCGGCGTCGGCACGCCGAGCACGGCGCCGTTACCGAGCCAGACCAGGTCGGACGCAGTGAAGGTGACGATCCGTCCCTCGGTAATAAGCTGCGCGACACCGCGACCCGCCACCATCAGGATCAGCGTGGCGACGATCGGCTGGATGCCGAGCACCGCCACAAGGAAGCCATTCCACAATCCGCACAGCAACCCGGCGCCGAGCGCGGCGGCAAGCGCCAACGGCAGGCCGTAGGCATCGGCCAGGCTCGCGGCAATGGCGCCGGCAATCGCCATGACCGCCCCCACCGACAGATCGATACCGCGCGTGGCGATGACCAGCACCATGCCAAGCGCAAGTAGCGCGACCGGCGCGCCGCGGTTCAAGACGTCGATCAGGCTGCCGAACAGCCGTCCGTCCTGCATCCGCACGTCGAAGAATTGCGGCGAGACCGCACGGTCGATCGCAAGGATCACCAGCAAGGCGACAATCTGAGCGAGGCCACGGCCTTGCAGCAGTCTTTGCATCATGGTTGGCATCATGCTTACCCGGCTTCCGCGCCAATGGTGCTGCTAGCTGCAATCGCCGCAAGAATATTGGAGATGTCGATGGCTTCCCCTTCCAGCTCGTCGATGTGGCTGCGATCGCGCAGCACGATCACCCGGTCGGAATAGGTCACGATCTCATCGAGCTCGGAAGAAATCACCAGGAGCGCTAGGCCGTCGTCGCACAGTTCGCGGATCAGGCGGATGATCTCGGCATGCGCACCGACATCGATGCCGCGGGTCGGCTCGTCCAGCACCAGAACGCGCGGCGCCGTGGCGAGCCAGCGGGCGAGCAGCACCTTCTGCTGGTTGCCGCCCGACAATAGCCCGATCGGCCGCTCCGGCTCCGGCGGGCGAATGTCGAGCAGGCGGATGAACCGCATCGCGATCTCGTCCTGTTCGGAGCGAGACAGCGGTTTTGCGAGGCCGCGCTTGGCCTGCAGCGCCAGCACGATGTTTTCGCGCACGGTCAGGTCAGCAATGATGCCCTCGGTCTTGCGCTCTTCGGGGCAATAGCCGAAGCCATGGGCAACCGCATCGCGCGGCGATTGCAGCCGGACCGGCTTGCCGTCGACCGTGGCGCCGCCGCTATCGGCGCGCTCGGCGCCAAACACCAGCCGCGCGGTTTCGGTGCGCCCCGATCCGAGCAGGCCGGCCAGGCCAACCACCTCGCCGCGGCGAAGCGCGAGATCGAACGGCGCAACATAGCCGGTCTTGCCGTAACCCTCGAAGCGCGCGCAGAGCTCCCCCGCCTGCCGCACCTGCGCAGCCGCGCGCTCACTCGTCGTCTCGGCGAGTTCGCGGCCGAGCATCATGCGGATCAACTCGATCCGCGGCAGTTCGTCCGTCTTCCGCTCACCGATCAGCCGGCCATTGCGCAGGACCGTGATGCGGTCGCAGATCTCGTAGACCTGATCGAGAAAATGCGTGACGAAGACGACGCCGATCCCACGCGTGGCCAGCTTGCGCATCACCGCGAACAGGATCTCGACTTCGTGGCGATCGAGGCTCGCGGTCGGCTCGTCGAGGATCAGCACGCGCGCCGACTGGTCGACGGCGCGGGCGATCGCGGCGATGTGCTGCACCGCGACCGAATAGGTACCGAGCGGCTCGGCGACGTCGATATGCAGATCGAACTCGGCCAGCAGCGCGGTGGCGTTCCGGCGCATCTCGGCCTCGCGCACCAAACCGAACCGCGTCGGCTGCCTGCCGAGATAGAGGTTTTGCGCCACCGACAGGTTCAGGAGCAGATTGACCTCCTGATAGACGGTCGCAATCCCCGCATCGACCGCTGCCTTGGCCGAGCGCAGCGCAACCTCGGTGCCACTGAGCCTGACAATGCCGGCATCGCGCGGGAAGACACCGGTCACCGCCTTGATCAGCGTCGACTTGCCTGCGCCGTTCTCGCCGAGCAGCGCGTGGATTTCACCGGCCTGCAAGGTGAAATCCACCTCCTGCAGAGCCCGCAGCGTGCCAAAACTCTTGCTCAGGCCCCGCACTTCCAGCAGAGCCGGGCCCGGGTCGGAAGCTGCATTCATGCCGGCATTACTCCCACCGACGTTCGCGCGACCGCGAACGCCTGGCATGTGCGCCTTATGAGGCGGATTCGTTGAGAAGGCTTTCGCCGCCGGGCCTCGAGTTAGCTCCGGCCCAGCGGCGCAACGCCGGACGGTCAGTAGCCGAGGCCCTTCTTGCTGTCATAGATCTTCTGCGGATCGTCGGCCGCCGTGTAGAGCTTCGATTCCGTCTGGATCCACTTCGGCGGCACCGTTCCCTTGGCCTTGTAAGCCATGATGGCGTCCAATGCCGGCCCCGCCATGTTTGGCGTCAGCTCCACGGTGGCGTTGGCCTCGCCGGCCGCGATGGCCTTGAAAATATCAGGCACCGCATCGATCGACACCGTCAGGATGTCCTTACCCGGCTTGAGGCCGGCCTCCTTCATCGCCTGGATCGCGCCGACCATCATGTCGTCGTTGTGCGCATAGACCGCGCAGATGTTCTTGCCGCCGCCTTCGGCCTTGATGAAGCTTTCCATCACCTCTTTGCCCTTGGCGCGGGTGAAGTCGCCGGTCTGGCTGCGCACCACCTTGAGATTGGCGTTCTTGGCGACGACGCTGTCAAAACCCTTCTTGCGGTTGGTCGCGACGCTCGCGCCGACCGTGCCCTGCAGCTCGACGACGTTGCATGCTTTTCCGGCTACCGTCTTCGCCAGCCATTCGCCGGCGACCGCACCTTCATGCACGCTGTCAGAGGTGACGGCGGTGAGATACAGCTCCTTGCCCGACGGATCGATGTCACGGTCGAGCAGCACGACCGGAATCTTGGCTTCCTTCGCCTCCTTCAACACCGCATCCCATCCACTCGACACGACCGGCGCGAGGAAGATCGCGTCGACGCCCTGGGCGATGAAGGAACGGATCGCCTTGATCTGGTTCTCCTGCTTCTGCTGGGCGTCGGCGATCTTGAGCGTAACCTTGCGCTTGGCGGCCTCCGATTTGGAGACCGAGGTCTCCGCAGCCCGCCAGCCGGATTCGGATCCGATCTGGGAGAAGCCGACGGTCAATTCAGCGGCGGCTGCCGGCAGCGAGAGGGTGATGGCGACCAGCGCGGTGGCCGCAAGGAGGGCTTTGGAGGTCATGAGGCGCATTCTCCCAAAATGTTGTCAGGGTGCCTCGCATCACCGAAATCGGTATCAAAGCACCTCTAGCGCTGTCCATTGGCGGCAGCGCCGGGAATATTTCACGGAAGATCAGTCCTGACTAGTCATATTATTTGACTATTTGCCTCCAAACCGAGCATTTGCTCCCCAGAAGGCCGAGCCCTCACCGCCCGGCGCCTTGCCGGCGCTGCTTGATCACGCGCGCGGTTTGACCTTGATTGCCTCACTCACACAGCGCAGCTACGCGTTGTCTGATACCGCCCGCGAACAAGGATTCGATATGCAGCCCGTCACCGCGAAACCGCTCTACATCCGCATGCACGCGGACGATAACGTCGCGATCGTCGCGAACCGCGGAGGTCTGCATCCGGGCGCCGAGTTCTCGTGCGGTTTGCGGCTGATCGAACAGATCCCGCAAGGCCACAAGGTTGCCCTCGCTGATATCGCAGAAGGCGCAGCCATTCGCCGCTACGGCGAAATCATCGGCCATGCCGCAGCGCCGATCGCCAAGGGGAGCTGGGTCAAGGAATCGCTGGTGCAGATGCCCGACGCGCCCTCGTTCGATAATCTGCCAAGGCCGAACGACGGTGCGATCCGGCTGCCGCCGCTGGAAGGCTACACGTTCGAAGGCTATCGCAATGCCGACGGTTCGGTCGGCACCCGCAACATCCTCGCGATCTCGACCAGCGTGCAATGCGTCGCCGGCACCGTCGAATTCGCACTGGAGCGGATTCGCAAGGAGCTATTGCCGAAATATCCCAACGTCGACGACGTCGTTGCGGTCACGCATGCCTATGGCTGCGGCGTTGCGATCAACGCACCGGGCGCTGCCGTACCGATCCGCACGCTGCAGAACCTGGCGCGCAATCCCAATTTCGGCGGCGAGGTGATGATCGTTGGCCTCGGCTGCGAGAAGCTGCAGCCCGAACTGCTGCTGCCCGAGGGCATGAGCGCCGATGACGAGATCATGCGCATGCAGGACGAAGGCCTCACCGGCTTTGGCGAGATCGTCGAGGACATCGTGCAGATGGCCGATGCGCGCCTCAAGATTTTGGACCGGCGCCGCCGTGAAACCTGCCCGGCCTCGGCGCTGGTGGTCGGCATGCAATGCGGCGGCAGCGATGCGTTCTCGGGTGTCACTGCCAATCCTGCGCTGGGTTTTGCTGCGGATCTGCTGGTGCGCGCTGGCGCCACTGTGATGTTCTCTGAAGTGACGGAGGTGCGCGACGCGATCCATCTTTTGACGCCGCGCGCAGCGACCCAGGACGTTGCCGACGCGCTGGTGCGCGAGATGGCCTGGTATGACCGCTATCTCGCCGGCGGCGAAGCCGACCGCAGCGCCAACACCACGCCGGGCAACAAGAAGGGAGGCCTCTCCAACATCGTCGAGAAGGCGATGGGCTCGGTGATCAAGTCCGGCACCAGCCCGATCTCGGGCGTGCTGGCACCGGGCGAACGTGTCAAACAAAAGGGGCTGATTTTTGCGGCGACTCCGGCAAGCGATTTTGTCTGCGGTACACTGCAATTAGCCTCCGGCATGATGCTGCATGTCTTCACCACCGGCCGCGGCACGCCCTATGGACTTGCCGCCGTGCCGGTCATCAAGGTCTCGACCCGCAGCGAGCTGAAGCAACGCTGGCACGACTTGATCGACATCGATGCCGGCAGCATTGCAACCGGCGATGCGACGATCGAGGACGTCGGCTGGGAGATATTCCGCCAGATCCTCGACGTGGCGAGCGGCCGCGAGACCTGGGCCGAGCACTGGAAGCTGACCAACGCGCTCGCGCTGTTCAATCCCGGTCCGGTGACCTGAGTCAAAACTGAACCGTCGGTGGCCGGCGTTCCCCGGATGCTGCGCAGCGCGCCGCGGTAGCGGCGTGGTACGCTGCTGATCCGGGGTCCACACGCTCGGCGGTGGGTCCCGGCTCTGCGGTGCAGCGCTAAGCGCTGCGCCGCGTCCGGGACATGCGAGAGCTAAGCCGCCATCAGCCTTTCGATATCGGGTATCGGATGGGAAGTTAACTGCTTCGGAATCTCGCCTACGATCCGCTCTGCCACTTCGGCATGAAACGCCTGTCGAAGGTTGCCCAGAACTTTGGCCGGTGCGACCACAACCAATTTTTCGAAGCGATTGCCGTGGGCAAGCCGATAGAGCGCGTCGGCGATGGTGCCAGCGAACCGCTCTTCGGCGATATAATGCCAGTCGGCTTGCTCCATTGCGCTTCGAGCCGCGCCGACGCTCTGGACGGACCGCCCGGGACGATCGGTTCCCTGTTCGCGCGTCGCCGGATTTTCCTGCTCAAGCACGTGCTCGACCTCCAAATTGAGTTGCTGCGGGGTGCCTTTGTTACGGAGAAAGAGGGCCTTTTTGCCATCGCCGATGAGAACAAGCGCGTTGTGAGAAATGCGTGGTTTCGCTTCAGAGGTCATATTCGGTGCTCCATGTGGCCCAACGCATGAATTTCTGGCTGGTTGCCTCTACAGGAACTTTCTCCTCCATTGACTTAGCTCCCGGAACCAAAGCGGGTACGAGGCTTTGAGCCCGCGGGCAGCATTCGAACGAGAGGAACTTAAATGAGGAAGATCGCAATCGGCCTGCTGGCCGGCACGGGTCTGCTCCTGACGGGCAGTGCAAATGCGTCTGATGTCTACACCGACAGCGAATACAAAAACTCCGACCTGATACAACAGGTCCGCATGGTCTGTGACGAAGACGGACGCTGTTATCGCACCCGCGGCAGCAGCCGCGTCATCGTCCGCGATTCATACGCCTACGCACCGCGCGAGCGCTATATCGAGCGTCGATACTATCGCGATCGAGATTGGGACGACGGGCCGCGAGCCGGCGTTGGTTTCCGGGCACCTGGCGTAAGCGTGGGCGTCGGCGTGGACAGCAACCGCTGGTAGGATAATCGAGGAGAGACTTCGGGCTCGTCTGAGGTCTCTCCACCAGTGTCGGATTATTTCATTTGCCCTTGGAACAGCGATCCGACGTGCCTGTTAGCGCGTGAAGAACCGGCAAGCGGAGAGACTCACATGAAAGTTTCCGATGCGATGACACCTGAGGTTCAACTCTGCACTCCCGATGACACGTTGAGAGACGCCTCGCAGGCCATGGCGGCGCTCGGTGTCGGGTTGCTCCCGGTAACTGACAATGAACGCCTGATCGGCATGATTTCCGACCGCGATATCGCGATCCGCGGGATCGGCATGGGCCGAGGCCCGGAGGCGCGGGTTGGCGACGTGATGACGGCCGACGTCAAGTACTGCTACGAAGACCAGGATCTCGACGAGGTGTGCGCCAACATGGGTGACATCCAGGTCCGTCGCCTGCCCGTGCTCAATCGCGACAAGCGGCTCGTCGGCATCATTGCGCTGGGCGACATCGCGCTGGTGCAAGGCGGCAACGGGACGGGTGCGGCGTTGAGCCGAATTTCACGTCCCGGCGGGCAGCATGCGCAGGTTTAATCTGCGGAAAAGCCGGCAGACGTCCCGTCGATTTTGCGCGGGGTGACAGGAACCCCGGTCAACCGCTCGCCGTTCTAATCGTCGTCCCGCGGACGGATGCCGACGGAGCGGCGCAGACCGATGACACGAAAGCCAACGTTTTCGCGAAGCCGAAAAATCTCGTCGTTCCGAAACCCCGAGCGCTATCGGCCTCGTGCGCTCGACGATTCCGCGGATGAACTGCTTGACGATTGGATGATAGCGTATCCCGCCGCTGATCTGCCCCGATCGGACTAGGACTTCTTCTTCGAGCGCTTCTTGGGCACCTTGGCGCCCCTTTTTCGGGCTTGGGACAGACCGATTGCGATCGCCTGTTTCCTGCTCTTTACCTTCTTGCCGGATCGACCGCTCTTCAGCGTGCCGGCTTTGCGCTTCTTCATGGCGCGGCCTACCTTCTTTGCCGCGCCCTTTGAATATTTGCGCTTCTTCGCTTTCTTCGCCATCTTGCCAAGTCCCGCAACAGCTCCGTATCAATCAGTGATATTCCCTATGGTTCCTTTGCAGCTTGCTTGACCCGGCGGGTTCGACCGCCTTTCGCACTGCAGGAAATTCTCCTGCGTTTCGCTCCGCATTGCCGCAAGGGCATATGTCAGGGATCCGACAGACGACAATTCGTAGGTGGGTTAATCTTGTATCGAGGCTAGCCAATGTTCGCCGCCCTCTTACCCATCGAATGTCCGCATTGCGTCAGATGCCTGACCCGAATGCGACTGGCCGACGTTGCTCCGGGTGCCGACCGTTCCGAAAAGCGAACCTTCGAATGCGCAAAATGTAACGCTACCGAAATCAGGTTCGTTGCAGACCCGCTCGATTCAGAAGAACTGAACCGCCTGACAGATAACATCAGGCCGCCATCATGAACCTGACGCGAAGTGCGATGCGGGTCGGAATGTCCGCACTTATGGCCTTCAGCGCCGTCGACCCCTTCATCAGACATATGGGTTGGCTTCGATGACGTTGCTGCCCGCGATTTTTACCCTGGATATTGGCGGAAGACCCACCCTCGCTTTCGAAGCCAAGAACTTGCGGGAATCTCAGCAGCTTTGTCACGAGCATTGGCTGCGTCAGGATATCGCCGGCTTGACCTCGAACGGTGCACCTCTCTGGGATGGCAAGGCGCGGCTCCGGGCCCGACGCTCGACCGAGAACGAAATGGCCCTGTACCGGGAAGCCGCACGGGATGCCGCGCAGCCACAGGAAGACCTGTTGCTGGCCTTTCTCGTGGAGCTGGACGACGTCGAAGAGGCCCCGGACCACGCTTGCTGCGAGCACGAGAAGGACGGCTTCATCAAGGTCGTCGTGAAGCCGTGATGCCATGCCGCGCGTCCTGATCGGCACGTCGGGTTGGCACTATGATTCCTGGCGCGGGCCGTTCTTTCCCAAGGGACTGCCGCTCAAGGAGCAATTGCAGTTTTACGCCGGTCAATTCCCGACCACCGAACTGAACGGGGTGTTTTACCGGACGCCGACACCGGAAGCTGTAAAGGGCTGGCGTGCGCAGACGGGAAGCAATTTCGTATTCGCCTGGAAGGCATCCAAATTCATCACGCATTGGAAGCGGCTCTCGGAGAATTCGGTCAACAGCCTCGAACTGCTCGAAAGCCGCCTCTCCCTGCTCGGCAGGAAGGCGGGACCGGTGCTGTTTCAACTACCACCGAATTTCCCAGCCAACGCCGACCGGCTTGCCTCGTTTTTCAAGCTGCTCTCGAAGAAGCGCCGGTACAGCTTCGAATTCAGGCATCCGAGCTGGTACGAGCCCAGGATCATCCGGCTGCTGCGGGAGCAAAACGTCTCGCTTTGTATTTCCGACCATCATGACGCACCGGCGCCATGGAAGCGCACCGCCGATTTCGTATATGTCCGCGGGCATGGGCCCGGAGGCCGCTATCGAGATCACTATGGCGAGGCCGCCCTTGCCGGTTGGGCCCGTCGCATCAGGTCCTGGAAAAGGCAGGGCTGCGACGTGTTCGTCTACTTCGACAATGACCAGAAGAGCGCCGCGCCGGCCGATGCCCGACGCCTGATCGAGCTAATGTGACACGCCTGGTCGCGGCAAAGCCGGGGAACCAACGCGTCGATCTGCCGTTGGCCCTTCAAACTATTTTCTGGTTATCGAGTTTTCGGATGAGCCATCTCGCCGATCGCCGCAGCAGGTCGCTGTGGATGGACGTTGCGGTCGCTCCCAACGCAGCACCGCTGCAGGGCGACAAGGAATGCGACGTCGTCGTCATTGGCGCTGGCATCGCAGGAATCTCCACCGCCTACGAACTGGCGATCGAAGGCTCGCGGGTCATTGTGATCGACCGCGGCGATATCGCCGGCGGCATGACGGCGCGAACCACGGCGCATCTCGGCTCGCTGTGCGACGATCTGACATCGGCGATGATCCGACTGCGCGGCGAGGTACTTTCGCGTCTGTTCCATGAAAGCCAGGCGGCTGCGATCGATCGCGTCGAAGCGGTGCATAAGAAAGAATCCATCGATTGCGATTTCCGTCGGCTCGACGGCTATCTCTTTCAGGCGCTCAATACGGATTCGAAAATCATTGAGGATGAGCTTGATGCCGCTCGCAAAGTTGGCACGCCCGTCCATCGGCTGGTCGGCGTCCCCTTCTCTCACTGCGAGCAACAACACGTGTTGCGCTACCCGCGGCAGGGTACGTTTCATCCGCTCAAATATCTCAAGGGGCTTGCCGCGGTTATTGAAGCGAAGGACGGGACGTTCCATGCCGGCACGGTGGTCGAGTCCGTCGAAGAACGTGACGATGGCAAAGTGGTCGTCTCAACCGGCGGCGGCAAGGTCATTGCCCGGGCCGCGGTCGTGGCGACGAACTCGCCGATCGTGGATCGATTTGCCTTGCATACGAAGATGGCGCCCTATCGCACCTATGCAATGGCATTCTCGATCCGGAAGGGGACGATCCCGGACGCCTTGTACTGGGACACGCTGGATCCCTACCACTATGTGCGGCTGCAGCCGGGCGAGGATCAGACCGACTATCTCATCGTCGGAGGTGAAGATCACAAGAGCGGTGAAGCTGACGATGCCGAGATGCGTTTTCAGGCCCTCGAAGCCTGGACGCGCAATCTCATTCCTGACGTTCAGGAGGTTACCAACCGCTGGTCGGGGCAAGTTCTCGAGACCATCGACTATGCGGGCTTCATCGGCAAAAATCCGGGGAGCGAGAATATCTACGTGCACACCGGCGATTCCGGTCAAGGCATGACGCACGGGGTGGCGGGCGCCATGATCAATGCGGCATTGATCCTGGGCCGCGACGCCAAATGGACCGAGGTCTACGCCCCCTCGCGCAAGACCCCTGCGGCCATCGGCAATTTCCTGAAAGAGAACCTGACCCCGGTGAAGAATTTCGCCGAATATCTCGCGCCGGGCGAACTAAACTCGGTGAGCGACTTAGAGGCCGGACACGGCGCCATCATACGACACGGCCTCAGCAAGATCGCTGCCTATCGCGATTCCTCTGGCAAACTCTATACCCGGTCGGCCGCTTGCACGCATATCGGCTGCCATCTGCATTGGAATTCTTTTGAGACATGTTGGGACTGCCCCTGCCACGGATCTCACTTCGCATTCGACGGGACGCCACTCAACGCTCCCGCGGTAAGCCCGCTAGCCGTGTACGACATAGAGGATTAGCCGTAGAATTCCATAGCCGGCCGTCAGCGGAAATTGCGCGGCAAGCCGTTATGGATATCGGTGGCGGCGACGGCAGCGTGACCTGTTGCGACCGCGATCTGGTGCAGGTCTGAAACGGCATCTCCGACAGCGTACAATCCCGGCACGTTCGTGCGTTGATGTGCATCGACGTGAAGGCAGCCGGCGTCGTTATGGCTGGCACCGAGTTTCCGTCCCAACTCGGAGCGCACCTCGCAGCCCAAAACCGGATAGATCACGTCGAACGCTTCGACCGTTCCGTCGCTCAGTGACACGGTCATTTGCTTGTCCTGCCTGCGGAAGGCGACGGCGCGGGCCGTTAGCAAGCGAATGTCCGCCTCTGACAACTCGCGCGAGAGCGGCTCGCCACAGCCATTGCCGTCCAGCGTCAGCAGCGTGACGTATCTGGAATAGGTGCGCAGAAATAGCGCTTTTATGCCCGCATCATTGGCGCTGCCCAGCACTCCGATGCGCAGGTCCGTTGCCTCGAACCCGTCGCATATCGGGCAGTAACGGACTAACCCGTAGCCGATGGCCTGTTGCAGATCAGGATTTCCGAGGTCGCGGTCGATCAATCCGCTTGCCAGCACGGCCCGTTTTGCCGTGATGGTACGTTGCGAGCAAGTCGCCTCGAAGCCGCTCCTGGCGAGCTGCAACTCCGTAACCCGATCGGCGATGATCTCGACACCGTAAGTCTTTGCCTGCGCGGCGAGCGATTCCAACAATTTCGGGCCGGCAATTCCGTCGGCAAAGCCGGGATAGTTATGCGTTGCTGGGATCAACGCTGCCCGGCTTTCCCTGCTATCGACGACGACGACTTTGCGCCGGTAGCGCGCCAAGTAAATCGCGCAAGTCAACCCGGCCGGCCCGCCGCCGATGATCAGCGCATCGAGGTCGCTTGGCGCAAATCGTGGCATCACCTTCTCTCCTGAACTAAACCAAGCCCGATGCGTATCGCAACGTTCCTACAGCCCGCGCGATCAGGAGCGCGACGTCGCGGCCTACCCGCGCTCAGGAACGAAGGCGCCGGTCGGACATTGACCTGGACCGGACCCCACCACAGCGCAGGTCACGATTATGGGTACCATTAAACGGACGACCCGCCGAGTTGCGGGGAAGACCAAGGAAGTCATCGCCGAAGTCGTCGGCGACGGAAAGTTGCAAGAGGAAGCCAAGGCGGAACAGCGCAAGATCGAGGATGAGGATAAGGACCCCAGCAAGCTCAATCCGTTGGGAAACCTCCACCGCCTCACCTAGCCGCGGAGCCGCCGCGTTTTTGGGAGAGAGATACAATGCTGCACTATCCGCGGCCACCTTTTCCCAGCCAGCATCAGCCGATGCCGGGCACGACCGGCGCGATGAATCCGCTGCCAGACCACGGCGAAACTTCCTACAAAGGCAGCGGCCGGCTCAAAGGCAAGAAGGCGGTCATCACCGGAGGTGATAGCGGCATCGGCCGCGCGGTCGCTATTGCCTTCGCCAGGGAGGGCGCCGACGTTTTGATCTCATATCTCGAGGAGCATGACGATGCTCGCGAAACCGAACGGCTGGTGACGGAAGCCGGCAGAAAGGCCGTTCTTGTTTCGGGCGACATCCAGCACCCCCACCACTGCCGGGCTGTGATCGCGAAGGCCGTATCGGCATTCGGCGGCATCGACATCCTCGTCAACAACGCCGCGCATCAAGCCAGCTTCAAGTCCATCGAGGATATCAGCGACGAGGAATGGGAGTTGACCTTCAAGGTCAACATCCACGCGATGTTCTATCTTACCAAAGCGGCCGTCAGCCACATGAAGCCGGGAAGCTGCATTATCAATACCGCATCGATCAATTCGGATGTGCCCAACCCTAGCCTGCTGGCCTATGCGACGACCAAGGGAGCGATCCACAATTTCACGGCAGGGCTGGCGCAGATGCTGGCTGAGAAGGGCATTCGCGCCAATGCCGTCGCGCCCGGGCCGATCTGGACACCGCTCATCCCCTCCACCCTGCCTGAGGACTCCGTGCAGAATTTTGGCAAGCAAGTTCCCATAATGCGTCCGGGCCAGCCGGTCGAACTGGCGACCGCCTATGTCATGCTGGCCGATCCGCTTTCCAGCTACGTCTCCGGCGCGACGATTGCGGTTACCGGTGGAAAGCCGTTCCTGTAATGAGCCAATGCTGGGCGCCGCACTGCTGGACGATACAAACGCGCCATCAGGCCGACGCAAGCACCGGACGTTCGGACTGCTGCCGCCTGAATTGCTGATAGGCCGCGATTGCCTTGTTGGCCAGCATCAACCGCCGCCGCTCGCCACGCCGCACCATCAGTTCTATCGTGTCGCTGAGAAAGCGGCCGGCCACCATCGCATCACCCAGCTCTCCCGTACGCTCGAGATAGTCCCAGGCGATTTCAATCGAACTCTCTATCAACAGGGGCAGCGGTTCCGTCATCTTCGCGTCCAACCATTTTTTGAAAGAACGCCCGGCGACAATCTCCGTTCCTGCAGTAGCGGATGGCAGCCTGTGCGGAAACGCTCACGGTCCTCCGGCAACAGCTCCCGCGATCACCATCGTCAGATCGTCCAGATCGATCTTGCCCTTGACGACGAGGCCTTCGGAGTCATCGATGCTCAGCGTCCGCGGATCATTCGCTGCCTGCCGTTTCAGTTCAGCAACGATTGCTTCCTTCAATTTCTCTTCAAGCATCTGCAGCGTCTCCATCCATCCCACAGTGGCGGGCTAAGTTTACTGCGCCATAGACGCAGTAACTAATGGGTGTTGGTCTCATGCCACTTTTCCAAGTCTATTTTCGACGACGACCTCTGCTCCTTCTCCGGCTTCTCTTTCCACGGCTTGTCAGTCTGCTTGTGTGATCCCCAGTCGGTCTGCTGGCGTGGATCATCGGTGGACTTTTCCTTGCTCATTGGGACACCTCCAGAATTGGAAGCGGAATGCACGGGATTTAGTTCCGATAAATCGGTGGATCAGGGTTCCAACGTCCAGAATCGTACAGACAGGCGCTGTTCCCGCCTCCTAATCTTTCTGAATGGACAAGAAAAAGGTCGAAGATCGGCCCCAGCGGGACCTGCATTCTGAAGCGCTGGCGGCGCTGGAGAAGGCGCGGGCCATGCCTCATGGTCCTGCACGAAGCGAAGCTTTGAAGCGCGCAGGTCTTCTACAGAACGCGGCCGACATGCAGGGACTGACATTTGCCAAGCGTGGACGTCCCCCGAAAGCCTGACCGTCCCCTGCAGGCATGTCCCCGGAACCCGGCAACCGTCTCGACGTTGGCCTTGCGAACGGCAAGGGAGGCTCCGATGGGATTGGCCGAATACATGATCGTCTCCGAGCCGAATGGCTGGACGGTCCTCCATGACGGGAATGCGCAAAATAGATATGACACGAAGGAAGCAGCCTTCGAGGCGGCCGTCGCTGCCGCGTCGCTGGCGATGCGCCAAGGGCACGAGATTCATATCGGCGTCCCCGGTCGCGACGGCGGTTATAAGACCCCACTCGGCGCCGAGGACGCGCAAGGCGTGCTGTGATGCCCGCAAGTCCAGCGAAGTCGGATGTAGATCGTCGTAGTCGGATGTGATGTAGAGTCATAACCTGGATGAGCGAAGCGTCATCCGGGTCGTCTCGGGCACCTGTCTGTCGCTTCGCTCATCCGGGTTACGAAGATACTCCTGTTAGAGAATCGAATTTTCCGGCCTCAGCCCTGGTTCTCTCGATACCGCTGCTTCACGATTTCATCGCCGGCCCGCGTCGCGGCCCTGTTGCGATAACGATAGCTCAGCGTCCCATAGATCAGCGCGGTAAGAAGCACGAACGCTCCGATGAAATAGACTGCTTCGAGTCCCATCACGTTCTCCCAAAATCTTGTTGTGTGCCCGACTACGCTTTTACTTCGTCGCGGCCATGCACTTGCGCGGGCGGTGCGGTTGCCTCCACGGCCGTAAATGGTTCGAGAATGCGATAGCTGTGTTCGGCATGCGCAGGCACCAGCCAGGAGTCACCTGGCTCCAGCTTTATCGTCTGGCCCTCGATAACAAGTTCAGCACGTCCATTCACGACATAGCCCACCGTTTCGTAATCTCTCGGCCGAGATATATCGGTTTGCGGCTGTTCGTTTTCCCATAAGCGCATCGAGAGGCGTTTGCCGGAAACGAGATAGGTTTGACCCATCGTTCCCTTGGGCGCGGTTTTGCTGGATACCTTCTTGACGGTGCTGTCGTTCATCTGCCGCTCCATCTCGCTTCATCTGGAATCAATTGGGCGTGGCACAGCCGGTTCCATTTAATGCTTCAATTTAGCGGCGCCTCTCGACGGACGCAGGTGGAACCTGATTCTCCGGTCCGCGTTTCCCGAACGTATGGATTTATGGAAGTCGGGGAGGATTTTGTGGACGACTTCAGGGACATTCAACACGGCGTCAACGATCCTGTTGATGGCCTCGACGTCAAGCGAAGGTTCAAGGACAATCAGACTGAGCACGAACGCGCCCAATCCGCGGCGGACGTTCGCTCCAGCGCCGTTGCCGCTCCGGACGAAAAATTCCTGCCGGAAGCCTTGAGGCGGCGGCCAACGGGTCCGCTCAACCCGCGGACCGGTCGCCGTCCTGCTCCGTGAGCAGATTCCGCTCTGTGCAGTTCGCCGCTGGAAACGTTCAGCAAATGCGGAGGCGCGTTTCGTTACGGGCAAGGGAACCAGCCCGATCGTCAAAAACAAGATCGTGATAGGTGACGCAGGCCACACTCGCGCGTGACCGTTGGCCGTAATGCAGTGCTGCAAGCCACACTGCATGTCGAACCAACGGAGTTTTCCATGAAGCATCTGTTGATTTCCGGATTCGTGGCAGTCGCCCTGCTCGCTGCCGTAACCACGATCCGCTCATATTCAATTTCCAATGAACGTTCCACCGTAACCACCGGCGCGGCTTTGTCGAAGAAATCTCCGGCCGCCGCGGGCGTCACCAGGCTTCCGATCGAGGAGTATGAGGATATGTCGCTGGTCTTCTCGACGCCTGCGAAACCTTGACGCAACCGGAATAATCGCCGCGCCGAGCGCGCTATCGCTTTGTCGCCCGCTCGAGGAATTGCACCAGCGCGGCGCGGTCCTGCTCCGAGCCGATGCGCTGCTCCGGCATCTTGGTGCCGGGCGTGTAGGCCTGCGGCCCGACTTCGAACAGTTTGGAGACCGTCTCCGGCGTCCAGACGATATCGAGGCGCTTGAGCGCTTCGGAAAAATTATATCCGGGCGCGGTTGCAATTCGTCGCCCGAAGATGCCGGCGAGCGTGGGGCCTGCGCGGTTGACCTGATCGGCGCCAAGCGTATGGCAGGCCACACAGGCGCGAAAGACCTCCGCGCCGTGATCGCCAGCATAGGCGGCGAGCGGATCTCCTGCCGTTTCGACGAGAAGCGGATCGACCGGCTCGCCTGTCGCGGCGTTCCAGCGCCGGATGATGTTGTCAGCGCCGCCCGTGAGCAGCGTGCGGCTGTCGGGCGCGAATACGACCGACCAGACCGGAAGGCCCGGGCCGACCAGCGTGCGCGCGAGCGTGCGTGCCTTGCGGTCGATCACCGCGACCGTGCCACCGATGCCCGCGGCGGCCACATGCGCGCCATCAGGTGAAATCGCAATCGAGATCACCGGCCTTGGCCCCGCCGCAACCTCGCCAGCGCGCGCGCCGCTGGCGGTCAGGAGGTAAACCTTGCCGTCGGCACCGCCGACCGCGATTTCACCGTCACGGCCTACGGCCACGGCGTTGAGCGGTGTCGGCATCGGAACGACCGTCGGCGGCTGCGCGCCCGACAGCGGCCAGATGCGAACGCTGAGGTCGTAGCTGACGCTGACCAGCGTGCGGCCGTCGGCCGTAAACGCCACGCCGTTGACGTTCTGCGTATGCTCATCGAGCACGCGCGGCGCGCCGCCTGCGAGCGGCCAGAGTCGCACCGTGTGATCCCATGAGGCCGATGCGAGCGTCGCGCCATCAGGCGATACGGCAAGCGCCACGATCGGCGACGTGTGGCCTTCGAGCACCGCGTCGGGCTCTGCCTTGCCAAAGGTCCAGATGGCGATGCGACCGTCAGCGCCGGCGGTCGCTGCGCGTCCCTCCCCGAGCAGCGCGATCGCGTTGACCGCGTCGGAATGGAAACGAAGTACCTGCTCGGCCGCATTGCGCGTCAGCGACCAGCGGATCGCGGTTGAATCGAAACTGCCGGAGATCACGCTTTGACCGTCGGCCGAGATCGCCAGCGCCCGAACCGGCCCGCCATGGCCGCGCAGTTGCGCGACGGCGGCGGTTGCGCCGATCGGCAGCGCGATCAGCACAGCCGCAAGCGCCAGAAGCTGCGACCGGACTGCGTTGCGACGTGAAGCTTTCGCCAAATCGCTGGATGCCATTACCGCTGGCCCTCAGCGTACGCCCGGCCGGTCGCGGTCGAGCCCCTTGGCCTGCAGGTCGTCGAGGTAGTCCTGAAAGCGCCGCTCGGCATTCTCGCCGAGATCGCGCAAAAACGCCCAGGAGTAGATGCCGGTCGCGTGCATGTCGTCGAACCCTATTCTGACGGCATAATTGCCGACAGGATCGACCGAAAGAATGGTGACATTGCGTTTGCCGCCGACGGTCTTGCGCTCGGCCTCGGAATGCCCCCGCACTTCGGCCGACGGGCTGGTCACCCGAAGCAATTCGGCGGAGAGATCGAATGTGCGTCCGTCGTCGAAGGTAACACGCAAGCTGCGGCGATCCTTCGGCAGGCGGATTTCGACCGGCCACGCCAGCGTGACGTCAAGCGCGCCCACCGCCGGCGTCAGCTCGGGCCGATCAGATTATGGCCGGGATCGCCGACCCTGGCGCCCGTGGTCGTAAAGGCGACGGAGCTCGACTCCTGAAAGTTGTTGAGCACTATCGCAACGCCAACAGCAGCAACGACTGCGAATGCTACTGCCGCAACAAAGGATTTCATGTCACTTCCTCACGTTTTGCTTGCGCCAGACCGGACTATTCGGCCGGTACTGCGCGGGCCGTGCCATCAGATGGAGCTTCGCCCTTTGCCTGCTGTTCCTTGACCCAGATCGCGTGATGCTCCTTGGCCCAGTTCAGATCGACCTCACCGGTTCCCATTGCATCAAACGCCCCCTCCATGCCGATCGAGCCGATATAGATGTGCGCCAGCATGGCGGCGATGAAGAGCATCGCGATCACGGCGTGGATCACGGTCCAGAACTGGAGTGCCGTGACGTTGCCCGGAAGATACGGGAACAGCAGGAACCAACCGGACACCGACATCAGCACGCCGCCGATGATCACGATCCAGAAAATCCCCTTCTGGCCCGCGTTGAAACGCTTGGCTGGCGGATGCTTGTCGTCAGAGAGAAGGCCCCCGCCCTGCTTGAGCCATTCCCAATCGAGCTTGCCCGGAATGTTGTCCTTGATCCAGATCAGGAACATGATCGCAAGCCCCAGCATGAAAGGGAATGCCAGGTAGTTGTGCGCAAGCTTCGCCCAGGCCGACATGGTCGCAAAAGCGTCGGGGCCGAACAGCGGCAGGATCAGGGTGCGTCCGAAGCTGACGTTCAGGCCCGAGAGCGCCAGGATGATGAAGCAGCTTGCGGTAAGCCAGTGCGTGAACCGCTCGAAGCTCGCGAAGCGCAGCATCGTCTTGCCCGAAAATCCCTGGTGCACGCGAATCCGACCGCGCACCATCAGGAAGATCGCGAGCACGGCCAACATGCCGAGGATGGAAATGCCGCCGATCCAGGGCAGTTTGCTGCGCTGGAAGTCGCGCCAGTCGCGCCCTGCGGGCTGAATCAGATTGGCCGCAGTTCTGTCGGGGATCGATACGCGCCCGGTGATCTTGTCGCCCTCCTTCAGCGCGTTCAGAAGCTTGTCTTCCTGAACGGCCTCGGCGGTCGGCTTGAAGGAAATCTGTGCGGCCGCAGGCTGTGCGAACACGAACAACAGCGCGAGCGCGGCAAGCAGCGGCTTGAAAACCGCGAATTTGAGATTTGCGAACCTGAGAATTGAAGATGAGCCTGGCATTTGCACAACGCCTTTCGGTTATCGGAATTACCCTGATGCCGCCGCGCCGAAGCGCGGCGGCCGTTGCATCAGCCGGTCGGCGAATCGCTGTAGGCGGTCTTCCAGCCCCACATACCGGAGCCATAGCCGCGCTTCATCACCCGCTCCTTATAGATCTCGGCGATGATCGCGCCGTCCCCGGCAAGTAGTGATTTGGTCGAGCACATCTCGGCGCAAATCGGCAGCTTGCCTTCGGCCAGACGGTTGGCGCCGTATTTGGCGTATTCGGCCGGCGTCGAGTCGGCTTCCGGTCCGCCCGCGCAGTAGGTGCACTTGTCCATCTTGCCGCGCGATCCGAAGTTGCCGACCTTCGGATATTGCGGCGCGCCGAACGGACAGGCGTAGAAGCAGTAGCCGCACCCGATGCACAGATCCTTGGAGTGCAGCACGACGCCGTCGGCGGTGGTGTAGAAGCACGACACCGGGCAAACCGCGGCGCACGGCGCATCCGTGCAGTGCATGCAGGCCATGGAGACCGAGCGTTCGCCGGGCTTGCCGTCATTGATGGTGACGACGCGGCGGCGATTGATGCCCCACGGCACTTCATGTTCGTTCTTGCAGGCGGTCACGCACGCATTGCACTCGATGCAACGGTCGGCATCACAAAGAAATTTGACGCGAGCCATGATCTATTCTCCTCTCACGCCGCTTGGATCTGGCACAGGGTCACCTTGCCCTCGTGCATGCCGGTGACCGGGTCGTAGCCGTAGGACGTGATCGTGTTGACGCTTTCGCCCAGCACGATCGGGTCTGAACCCTTCGGATATTTGCCGCGTTGGTCGACGCCCTGGAACCAGCCGGAGAAGTGGAATGGCATGAACGCCACCCCCTTGCCGACGCGGTCGGTGACCAGCGCCTTGACGCGGGCCTTCGAGCTGTTTTCCGGACCGTAAACCCAAACCCAGCCGCCATCCTTGATGCCGCGCTCGGCGGCATCCGAGGTGTTGACCTCCACGAACATGTCCTGCTGCAATTCCGCGAGCCATTTATTGGATCGGGTTTCTTCGCCGCCACCTTCGTATTCAACGAGGCGTCCCGACGTCAGGATGATCGGGAATTGCTTGGCGAGCCCCTTCTCGACCGCCGCCTTCTGGATCGAGAAGCCCACATTGGCCATGCGGAACTGACGCCCGTCCGGACGCGTCGGATATTTCGCGACGAGATCGGGCCGCGCGGTGTAGATCGGCTCGCGATGGACCGGCACGGGATCCGGCAGATTCCACGCCACCGCGCGGGCTTTGCCGTTGCCATACGCCATCACGCCATGCTCCAGCGTGACGCGGATGATACCGCCCGACAGATCGACCGCCCAGCCGACGCCATCAGGGTTGTTGCCGCCGATCTTGTTGATGGTCGCAAGCTCGTCCGCGGTCAGATCCTTGTCCCAGCCGAGCTTCTTGAGCACGCCATAGGTGAACTCGGGATAGCCGTCGGTGAGCTCCGACCCCTTGCTGTAGGAGCCTTCGGACAGCATGTTGACGTTCTTGACCGAGCCGTCCGGCTGCTTCTCCTCGTAGACCACGCCGAAGCGCGCGCGGAACGTGCCGCCGCCGTCCTTGGCATGAAGGTTGGTGTTGTAGAGCGTGTGCGTGCCCGGATGTCGGATCTGCGGCGTGCCCCAGCACGGCCACGGCAGGCCGTAATAGTCGCCGCCGATCTCCGGCTCGTCCGCCTTGGCGCGCAGGGTCACCAGGTCGAATTTGCCCTGGTTCTTCATGTGCGCCTTCAGCCGCTCCGGCGACTGGCCGGAATAGCCGGTCGAGAAGCCGCCACGGTTGATTTCGCGGAGCAGATCCTCAGGTACCGGCCGCTTGTTCTCGACCTTGATGTTCTTGAACATCTTGTCGGCGAAACCGAGCTTTTCCGACAGCCGGTAGATGATCTCGTAGTCGTCCTTCGATTCGAAGATCGGCTTGACGATCTGCTCGCCCCACTGCAGCGAGCGGTTGGAGGCCGTACGCGAGCCCGAGGTCTCGAACTGGGTGCAGGCCGGCAGCAGATAAGTGCCGTCCTTGCGACCGGAGATCGCGGCGAACGTGGTCGGATGCGGATCGGCGACCACGAGCAGTTCGAGCTTTTCGAGCCCCTTCACCATCTCCGTCATGCGCGGCACGGTATTGCCACCGTGGCCCATGATGACCACGCCCTTCACGGCGTCACGCTGATCGACGTCATCGGGGTTGGACAGCGTCGCATCGAACCAGCGGGTCCACGGAATGCCCGGCAGTTCCATGTTCTGCTTGCGGGTGCGTGCCGGACGGCCTGCCTTCGCCGGGACTTCGTCGAAGCGCGACTGCAGGTAATCGTATTCGACTTCCCAGACCCGCGCCCAGTGCTTCCAGGCACCTTCGACCAGCCCGTAATAAAGCGGCAGCGTCACGATATCGAGGCCGATATCTGTCGCGCCCTGCACGTTGCAATGGCCGCGGAAGATGTTGGCGCCCGAGCCGAAGGAGCCGACATTGCCGGTCGCCAGCAACAGGTTGCAATAAGCGCGAACGTTGGCGGTGCCAACAGTGTGCTGGGTACCGCCCATGCACCAGACAATGGTCGATGGCTTCTGCTTGGCAAAGGTCTCGGCAACTTTCTTCAGTTGCTCGCCGGGAATGCCGGTAACGCGTTCGACCTCTTCCGGGGTCCACTTCGCAACTTCGGCGCGGATCTGGTCCATGCCGTAGACGCGTTGCTTGATGAATTCCTTGTCTTCCCAGCCATTGTTAAAGATGTGGTGCAACATGCCCCAGATCACGGCAATATCGGTGCCGCCGCGGAATCTCACATATTCGGTTGCATGCGCCGCGGTGCGGGTGAAGCGCGGATCGAGCACGAACACGTTGGCGCGGTTCAGCTCCTTGCCGGAAAGGATGTGCTGCAACGAAACCGGGTGGGCTTCGGCGGCGTTCGATCCCATGAAGACGATGGTCTTCGAGTTGCGCATGTCGTTGTAGGAATTCGTCATCGCGCCGTAGCCCCAGGTATTGGCGACGCCGGCGACGGTGGTCGAATGACAGATGCGGGCCTGGTGGTCGATCGAATTGGTGCCCCAGAACGCCGCGAACTTGCGGAACAGGTAGCCACCCTCGTTGGAGAACTTCGCGGAGCCGAGCAGATAGACGGAATCGGCGCCAGACTTGGCGCGGATCTCCAGCATCTTGTCGCCGATCTCGTTGATGGCCTGATCCCACGAGATCTTCTGCCACTCGCCGTTGACCAGCTTCATCGGATATTTCAGCCGGCGGTCGCCATGGACGAGTTCGCGCACGGCGGCGCCCTTGGCGCAATGCGAGCCGCGGTTGATCGGGCTGTCCCAGGCCGGCTCCTGGCCGACCCAGACCCCGTTCTGCACTTCGGCGATCACGGTGCAACCGACCGAACAATGCGTGCAGATATTCTTTCTGATTTCAGTGGGCGCACCGACCTTCTCGGGCCCTGCCTGCGCCTTGCGCACCGAGCCGAGCGGCATCAGGCCGATCGCGGCGCCCGCGCCGGCCGCCAGACCGGACCGCTGCAGAAACGTACGGCGGTCGAGAACTCCTGACGCGAGGCCGGCGGCGATACCCTGCAAACGCGCCCTGCCCGCGGATCCGTCTCTTCGCTTCATCAACATGTGCGTGGTCCCATCAGTAGCGGTTGACGCGATAGAAATTCTTGACGTGATCGCTTTCCTTGTAGCGCGCCTTGACGCGCTCGGCCTGCGACTCGTCCGCAGCCGCCTCGGTGCCCGCAAGCGGCACAACGGCTGCTGCAGCGACCGCCGAACCGCCCATCAGAAACAGGCTACGCCGATCCACCCCCGCGGCCTGTGACTTTCCCTTACTCTCAGATGGCTTGCTCATTGCGATCTCTCCTATTCTCGTCGCCTTTCACCGTCACTCGGACAGCGTGAAGGCCTCTGATTCCAATTCCATGAAGACACGGCCGGTGCGGCCGACGGCGCGGTAGAAGCGCGCCGATTGCAACATTTCCAGATCGGCGAACATCCGCGCCGCCCACGGCTTGAGATGGCGCTCGAAAAAGCGCGCCTGCTCGGCGAATTCGGCTTCGAAGTCGCCGCGTGCGAGGCCCGCCATGACCTCGAGCAGGATAGCGATATGGTCTTCCGGCTCCCGCGAGGTACCTGCGCGCTCGATTCCGAGCGCACGCAGATCCTCGCGCACCCGCGCCAGCGGGCGCTCGTGAAGAAAGCCGGTCAGATAATAGGAGGCATAGGGCAGCAGCTCGCCGCGGCCGAGCCCGATGAAGAGATCGAAGAACTCCTTGCTGACGGCGCGGTCGTCCGTCGCTGCAGCGGCGGACGCGAGTTCGACATGCGCCATGCCGAGATCGGAGCCGTCGCCCTTCAGCGTGGCAACCCGTTGCAGCGTTTCCGCATCCGGCGCCTTGCCGAGCAGCAACGACAACAGGCCGTATTCCGCGGCACGCAGTTGGTCGATCTCGTCGATTTCAGATTTCGATGTCACCTGATCCTCGGACGATCCGTAGAGATCGGGACGCAGCGCGAGACGGTCCACCTGCGTCAGCGCCTCGACAGCGAGAACCCGCTCGGCAGGAATGCGCGACCATGCGGAAACGGAGGGCTGCGCAATGCCGAGCCCCCGCGCCAGCGACCCGACGCCACCTGCTGCCTTGATTGCTAGTTCCAGCCCGGCATCACGCATGGTGCTACCGAATTCTCCCCGCCCGCGCCCGAGTGCCTCTTATTCAGGCACACACTTTAGAACTGGAATTATTCCAGGGAGAAATTTGTAGCATAGGCGAGGCCTATGTCCGCAAATACTTTTGTCTAAACAATTGGTTTTGCGGTGCCATGGCGTCGCACTCGTTGCTGCGATGCAACAGATTTCGCTGCCTCGGATTCGCCCACCGACGCGGGTTCCCCTGTATCCCGTTTCGCCTGTGTAACGAGTTCCGTTTCCGTCGTCGGTTCATCAGGCCGTCGCAGAGACTCCTCAGGAAGGTCTTTCTGCGATTTTGCCGAGAGTTCACGTTCAGCGGGCTGTGGCGAAGGACCTGCCACTTCAGTTCCGGAATTTGCCTCGGAATTCGTTGTTTCGGCCGTGGGCTCGCCCATGATTTGCGCGACCAGCCGCGCCATGTCGACGCCTGCGCCGAGCTCGCCGCCGCCGGGCACCCCGCCCGGCGTATTCCAGTCATAGGCATATTCGAGCGCCGGGCTGACATAGTTGCGAATCGCGGGATCCAGCGCCCAGGATTTTCGCAAAGCCGCATTCCGCAAATGTTCGGGAACGCCTTTGCGAAGGAAGGCGGTGATATCGCTGGTCTCCGTCAGCTCCTCGAGGTTTGGCAGCGTCGAAAGATCGAACTCCGGCTCGACCGCTTCGGTTTGCGCGGGCGGCGGAGCTGGCGAATCGCCGCTTTCGGCAGCCGGCGTGTCCCGCTTCGGCTCGGTCTGCTTGGCTTCCTGCTTGCGCTGCGACCATCGCGCCAGAAAGCCCTTGTCCCGATCGGCTTGGTCCGGACCACTCATTTGCGACCCATCTTCTCGTCCGGCCCGCCGCCCGGCACGCGCGGCCGATCGCCGCTGGCGCGATCCCGCTTGCGCTTGTGAAACACACGCTCGACATGGAATCGATCGACGAAGGCGGCAATCCATGACGCGATCTCAGGCGGCATCGGCACGGTGCCGATCACGTCGCAGCCGCTTTCGAACATCGCCTCCCCTTCGGTCGGATCGGCGGTCACTTTCGTCAGCTCAAGCTCAGGACCACCATCCTGGCGCCGCAACGCGACCCAGATCCGCGGCTCCCCATCGGCAAGGTTATCGCGATAATTCGCCGTTTCCGAGCTGAACAGGTCTATGCTGGCCGAGCCGGCATAATAGATCGTCGCGTCGGCTTCAGTGGACAGCGCAGTCCAGGGTGCGGTCGCGGGCACCTCATCCAGGATCATTGCCGGCGACCACAACTGGTCGATCCAGGGATTGTCGATCGAACGGCGCCGCACCACCACGCCGACCTCGCGGGATGCTTCCGTCATCGCCATGTCCCATCCTCCATTCGGTGGATCATGTGGCATTCGCGGCCGCGGCCAGCGGCAGCCCCGCAACCAGATTTTGCGGCTTTAGTCTCACCACCTTGTCCGCGCCCATGGCGAGGATGAGGTAAACCGGCTTGTCGCCGACCCGCTCGTCCACCAGCCGCGCATCTTCGAACGTCAGGCGCATCAGCGCTACGATGCGTTCGGCAATGCCGCCCTCCAGCCGCTCGCCGTGCCACAGCGCATTGCCGATCCGCGTCGCCTCACTGTCGAGGCCTATGAACCAGCGCCAGTCGCGATCCTCGATCGCGGCGATGGTTTCGACGCTGACGGTGATGCCGAGCAGATGAGCGATCCACCGCTCGATGACCCGGCAGAGCCCGGCCCGCGCATTCTTGTTGCCGCCGATGTTCATCACCATCGCATGCGCATCCGACCGCGACCAGTAGGTCCAGGCGTTTTCGTCGTCCATGACGTCCATCTCGCCGAACGACTTCGGCTGCTGCAGCATGGCCGTGAGCGGCGATGAATGCAGGTCGTGCTGGGCATGCTGCTCCGCTTCGATGACTTCCGCATCGGCGAGCAACAACGTGCCTTCGTGAACGGCGGCCAGTTGGCTGCGATAGAACAGCTCCGCGGCACGCAATATATAAGTGTCGTCGCAGCCTTCGAGCGCGTTGCGCAGGATGAGGTGGCACAATTGCGACAGGAAGATCGGCGGCAGATCGCCGGCACCCTTGCGGGCGAGCGCGACATAGACCGCCTCCAGCGACGGCGCCGCCATCAGCCAGTCGCGGAAATTCACCATGAAGGACCAGTTTTCGCGCGCATCGGCGTCGGCGAGCGCGGCGATATCAGCCTTCGAGACCGGGCGCAGCGGATCGGCCATCAGGCTCCCATGCAAATGGCGCTCTGCCTCGCAGGCGTCGGCCGGCGGCATCAATTCGGGCCGCGCCAGATAGGCCATGATGAGTTCGGGCGTCGCGACCAGCCCGCCGTGATCGGCGCGGCGTGTGAGGTGATGGCCCGAGGCAACCCAAAATTCTCTCATGTACGATCCGTCGTCCTGGCGTCGGTCCTGATCAGCCCGAGAAGATCGACCTCTTCGGCAGGTTCAACATCGCCTTCGATTTCATGGAAGGTAAAGGCGCTGGCATGGGCGTGCAACCGGTCGGCGTCCGCAGCAGCCGGGCGGGCTTTAAGGGTACGAAAGCGTTCGCGGATCTCGCCGTTTTCGACGCTGCGCTGAACGGCAAGCAACGTCTGCGGCGGGTGTTCGCACAAGGAAGCTGCGAACGCGATCTCTTCCTCGGCGGCAAGACGCGCGGCATCCGCATCGGGCGCCCCGAATTTCTCCAGCAACTGGCTTGCAAGTCGCTCGATCATCGCCTCCCGTTCCGCTTCGCTGGCTTCGGTGACGATGGCAAGCGTCGACCATCCGAGACTGTCGATCCCGAGAAAGCCGGAACGCAGCGCCACGCGCTGTTTCTGGCCGAGCGTCGCCGGATCCTGGTTCCAAAAAACGAACGCGCCTGAAACCGCCCATTCGCCGGGTTCCGCCGCCCGTTCGAAGACGAAGGTATCGGACGGGTCCAGCCTGATGGTTCGCGGAAACTTCAACATATCCGCCTCATCCGAATTTCGGACCGCGCGCCGGCGGATCATACCAACTGGCTCTTGCCAGCGCATCCACAAGACTGTTCCGCTCCGGCGCTCCGCCGCCAGCCGGCATGGTGACTAGGAGATCTCCGTTGACCTCAATGCCTCGGCGCTCGCCGGCCTTGCCCTTGGGAAGCCGTTCTAGATAGTCCCGCGCGATCGCCTCGAAACCGCGCTCTTTCCAGCGATCGAACGCGGTCATCAGATGCCGGGTGAAGCTTTCGATGATCGCATCGGTATCGACCATCTCGAAACCTTCGCTCAGCAAGGACACACCCGAGGCCGCCTGCACTTCCGGAACATGCGCCATGGCGGCAGCGCGCAGGATCACGCCGAAAACGAGCCAAGACGGTATGTCGTCTTCGGTGCATTCAGCGGGCCAGCCGAGCCGTCCGCCGCCCAGCAATCCCGCGTCAAACCGGATCGCGTCGGGCCAGTCGAAACTGACCTCTCGTTCCGGCGGACAATGAGCCGCAATCGCATCCGCCAGCGCATTCATGCCGGCAAAGAACGCCCGCCGCGCCGACCTGAGCGGCTCGTCGGGTTCAAGCACCACCGCGAACTCGACCAGGTCGTAGCGGCGCACCCATACCAGCGTTCCGGCCCCCGCCTCCGCCGCGATCTCGCGAGCATGGGCAAAGGCGTCGCCGAGCTCGCGCAACGCGACCAAAGTATAACCGGGTGGCAAATCGAGCGTCTGTTCCATATCTCTTGGACGAACGATCACGAGCGGCTAATCCCTAATTGCTCCACGAGCCGCTTGTGTATGCTATTCCGTGCAAGTTGGCCACGCGAGCGGCCTCGATATCTATATCTTGCAGATATCCGTCCGAGCGGTTACCGCAGAACCGTAGGATGAAGCAACAACCCGCTTGATGCTCCGGGTTCAAGGTATTTCAAAATGAGTGCGTCGACGTCGCGCCTCCTGATTTGCAGTTGCGAGAAGACCATGCCGCTCGATGCGGATGCGATCGGCCGTGGCTGCGCGAGCAAGATCACGCAGGCAAATCAGCTCTGCGGGCTCGAACTCGACCGCTTCAAGGAGGCGCTCGCCGAGGGCGCGCCGATTACGGTTGCCTGCACCCAGGAAGCGCCGCTGTTTCGGGAAGTGGCGGAGAACACCCCGCAAGCCCAGCTCAACTTCGTCAACATCCGCGAAACCGGCGGCTGGTCGAAGGATGCCGCGGCAGCCGGTCCGAAAGCAGCCGCGCTGATTGCTGCGGCGGGCGAAGAAATGCCCCCGCTCTCGCTGGTGACGCTCGAGAGTAGCGGCGTTGCACTGATCTATGGCCGGGACGAAATCGCCATCGAGGCGGCGCAGCGTCTCGCCGATCGTCTGGACATTACCGTGCTGCTGACAAAGCCCGGCGATGTGGTCCCACGCCGCAGCAACGAGTTTCCTGTTCTCAAAGGCACGATCCGCAACGCTCGCGGCCATCTCGGGCAATTCGAGCTTGCGATCGACGACTACGCGCTGCCGTCCCCCTCCTCGCGCGCCAAGCTCATCTTCGGCCCTTCGCGCAATGGCGCTACTTCGACCTGCGATCTGATCCTCGATCTCTCCGGCGGCACAGCGCTGTTCCCCGCGCATGAACTGCGTCCCGGCTATTTGCGCGCCGATCCGCGCGACAAGGCCGCGGTCGAGCGCGCGATCGCAGATGCCGGCGGCTTGGTTGGCACCTTCGACAAGCCGCGGTTTGTCAATTTCGAGCCGTCGCTCTGCGCGCATTCGCGCTCGTCCATTACCGGATGCACGCGTTGCCTCGACCTCTGTCCGACCGGTGCGATCACGCCGAACGGGAACGCCGTCGCAATCGACGCCAATGTCTGCGCCGGCTGCGGCTCCTGCGCGTCGGTATGTCCGACCGGCGCGGCGTCCTATGCATTGCCGAGCGCAGACGCGCTGATGCGGCGGCTGCGCACGCTGCTGCAGACTTACCGCAAGGCGGGCGGCGGCGATGCCGTGGTCTTGTTTCATGACGGCGAGCATGGCGAGGACATCATCGATGCCCTGGCGCGGTTCGGCGAGGGCTTGCCGGCCAACATACTGCCGCTGCGCGTCAACGAAGTAACGCAGGTCGGACCGGAGATCATCGCTTCCGTCTTCGCCTATGGCGGCAGCGGCGTCGCGCTGCTAACGCGCGCAAAACCTCGCCACGATATCACGGCACTTCGCCGCGCGGTCGAGACGTCGGATCGGATCGTTAGCGCGCTCGGCTTCGGTGCCGGGATCGTCCAGATCATCGAAACCGACGATCCGGACCAACTGCGCGCCACGCTGGATGCTGCCCCCCGCGGGATAGCAACGCAAAAGCCAGCCGGCTTTGTGCCGCGCGGGGCGAAGCGCGGCGTGCTCGAAACGACATTTCGCGAGCTGCACCTCGCGGCGCCCACGCCCGTCGAGGTCGTGCCGCTGGCGCCGGGCGCTCCCTTCGGCACCGTGAAGCTGAATGTCGACGGCTGCACGCTCTGCCATGCCTGCGTTACCGCCTGCCCGACTGGCGCGCTATCAGATAACCCCGATCGCGCGATGCTGCGCTTCACCGAAAGCCTCTGCGTGCAGTGCGGGCTTTGCCAATCCACCTGCCCGGAAAAGGTCATCAGCATCGAACCGCGTCTCGACTTCCAGGCCTGGAACACGCCGCAGCGCGTGCTGAAGGAGGAAGAGCCGTTCAACTGCATCGCTTGCGGCAAACCGTTCGGCACCAAGAGCTCGATCGATCGCGTGCTGGCCAAGCTCGGCGGCGAGCGGCACTGGATGTTCCAGGGCGCCAACGCGAAGCGCCTCGACGTCATCAAGATGTGCGCGGATTGCCGCGTCGAAGCGGTGGTGAACGAAAGCTTCGACCCGCATGCGGCGCCGCAGCGCCCGCCGGTCATGTCGACCGAAGATTATCTGCGCGCGCGCGAAGTGAAGAAGGACGATCCGCTTGGATCGTGAGCAGCAAGTGTCCGCCACCCCTCTGGATCTCAAGGCCCGCGCGACGTCGAAGGCCGCCGGTATTCCCGGCGTCAAGCACGTCATCGCCGTCGCCTCCGGCAAGGGCGGCGTCGGCAAATCCACCACCTCGTGCAATCTCGCGCTCGGCTTCGCGGCGCTCGGACTGAAGACCGGCATTCTCGATGCCGACATCTACGGTCCGTCACAACAAAAACTGTTCGGACTGCGCGGCAAGCCGCGCCAACTCGGCCCGCGCATGCTGGAGCCGCTGGAGCGGTTCGGCGTCAAGGTGATGTCGATCGGCTTTCTGGTCGAGGAAGACAACGCCATGATCTGGCGCGGGCCGATGGTGATCTCGGCGATCACGCAGATGCTGCGCGAAGTCGCATGGGGCGACCTCGATATCCTCGTCGTCGACCTGCCGCCCGGCACCGGCGACGCGCAGCTCACCATGGCGCAACAGGCGCCGCTCGCCGGCGCGATCATCGTCTCGACGCCACAGGACCTCGCGCTGATCGACGCGCGGCGCGGCATCGCCATGTTTCAGAAGGTGAGCATTCCGATCCTGGGCCTGATCGAGAACATGTCGAGCTTCTGCTGCCCGACCTGCAACCACGTCACGCCGATCTTCGGCCACGGCGGCGCGCGAACGGAAGCCGAACGCCGCGGCGTTCCCTATCTCGGCGAGATACCGCTGGATATGCAGATTCGCCAGACCTCCGACGATGGCCGGCCGATCGTCGCCGTCGAGCCCGACGGCGTTCACGCCAAGCAATATGTGAGTATTGCGCGTGAAGTCTGGACCGCGATCGTAACCGGCGCGGCGCACCGGCCACCGCCGCGCATCGTCATCGAATAGTCGCAGCCCGGCAGCTCACGGGCTCATAAAGATCGCGTCGATCCGCTCTGCGCCGCCGGCAAGGCCGAGCGCATGCAATTCGTCACGATACAGATCGATGATGAGAATCGACAGGACCGCGAAAAGAACGGTGGCAACCAACACCAGAAGCCGCGAGACCAATGTATCAGGCGCCTCGCCTTCGGCCGTCCGATCCCGAGATCTGCTCCAAAGCGGTGCCATGAGAGCCAGCAAGGCATAGAGCATTGCGATCTCTCCTCTCTGCGTCGCGCTTCCGAAGCGTAAACCGGCCGCAGGCCAATGTCGATAATTGTCCGGCAGGAGATCGCCTGCAAGCAGGTGTGGCGGGAGACGCATGTGCTGACTAACGTGCCTCCTCGAAGCCGCCGAGCACAGCGGTGAGATTGGCGCCGAGAATATCCGAGAGATAACCGCCTTCCTGGACGAAAACCGTCGGCAAGCCGAGCCGCGCGATCGCGGCGCCGATGCGCCGGAAGCCGGCCGTGGTCACCGCAAGACCGGCGAGCGGATCGTGCTCCGAGGCATCGAGGCCGAGCGCCACCACCAGCGCGCCGGGCGCAAACGCGCGGATGGTTTTTTCGGCGTCGCCGAGCGCCTTGATGTAATCATCATCCCCGGTGCCCTTCGGCAGCGGGATGTTCAGATTGGCGCCAAGGCCCGGACCGGCGCCGCGCTCATGCGCATATCCCCACACGAACGGATAGAAGAAGACGGGATCGGCATGGATCGATACCGTCAGCACGTCGGAGCGCTCGTAGAAGATGCCCTGTGTGCCGTTGCCGTGATGCACGTCGATATCGAGGATTGCGACGCGCTCATGCTGCAGCCGAAGCTGCGCCGCTGCCACCGCGCTGTTGTTGAAGAAACAGAAGCCACCCGACATGTCGGCATAGGCGTGATGGCCCGGCGGCCGGCACAGCGCATAGACAGCGTCTTCGCCATCCATGACGAGTTGCGCCGCGGTCGTGGCAACATCGGTGGCGGCACAGGCGGCGGCGTAAGTGCCCTTGCCGATCGGAGCTGCCGTATCCGCCGCGTGCCAGCCGAGGCGGCCGACGATATGGGTTGGGTATGTGGCGCCGTAGCGAACCGGGTGGATGTTGGCGATCATCTCCGAACCGGAATCGCCGAGCGCGACCCAGGCGTCCCAGGCTTCCTCCAGAAAACGCAGATATTCCGCGCTGTGAACGCGCGCCCGCGGGCCTTGGCCGAACACCGTCGGCTCGACGAGGCTGTGCTTGCCGGCCTTAAGTCCGGCCAGCAACCGGTCGGCACGCTCGGGCTGCTCGGTGGTGCGTTTGATCACGCCGCGCACCAGGAAGAATTGCGGATCGTGGCTTCGATGCAGTTCGGTGTAGACGGCCTTCACACGGACACTCCGACGGTTGGAAACAGGATGCTGCTCGGCTCAGTGGGATTGCCGAGCGGCGGCGAGAGTTCTCGCACCAGCCTGCCGACTTCGCGCCAGGCGTGGCCGATATGGTAGTCGACATGCGCGGTGATGCGCTCCGGATAACCGGCTTCGATCGCCGCCAGCAGCGGCTCGTGGGTCCTCGCGATCTCATGCGGGTCGTCGTAAAGGCGGCCGATCAGGCCGATGACCATGCGCAGCTCTGCTGCGAGATCATCGAACAATCGCAAAAGGCGGCGGTTATCCGCGATTTCAAAAATCAGCCGGTGAAAGCGATAGTCCTCTTCCACCTGCCGGGCCGGGTCGTCGAGATCGGCGGTCCGGTGCAGAACGTCGATTTGCCGCCGTAGCAAATCTCGCGACTCCGAAGAGAGGCGCTTCGCCGCCAGCACGCTGGCATGGCGTTCGATGCACAGACGCAGATCGTAGATCTCGTCGATATTTCTGATTTCGAGTTTGCGGACGAAAAAGCCGCGGCGCGGGCTCGCGACCAGCAGCCCCTGTTTCTCCAGAAGGCGCGCCGCTTCGCGCACCGGCGCACGGCTGACGCCTAATTCCCGGGCAACCCCTGCCTCCACCACCTTAGAGCCAGGAGGCAACCGCCCCTGAACAATGGCCTGCATCAGGATTCGAGCGATCTGGCCGACCAGATCGCTATCCGCAAGTGCCGGTAATCCAACCGGAAGAGACATAGGCCGCATCGGCTAAACCCGCGCCAGTCCGTGGTTATTTTTTAATCGTCGATTGTCGACACTTTAATCTTGCCCAGATGCTGCGCGGCACGCAAGCTGAAAAAGTTGAAAATGGATAAGGCGGAAATGACAAGCGTAGCCCACCACACCGCGAAGGCCTGGCCGGCGGTGGACGACCAGACCCTGCAAATCCGGATCGACCTCGCGGCGGCCTACCGGCTGATTCACCGGCTCGGTCTCGACGACAGCATCTACACCCACATCTCCGTCCGCCTTCCGGGCCGGCAAGACCTCTTTCTCATCAACTCCTACGGTTTGCGTTTCGAGGAAGTCACGGCGTCCAACCTGGTGACGGTCGATCTCGACGGAAACGTCATCGACGATCCCACGGGGCTCGGCATCAACCCGGCGGGTTTTACGATTCACAGTGCGATCCACGCGGCGCGCCATGACGCGATCTGCGTCCTGCACACGCACACGGTCGCGGGCATAGCCGTTGCCTGCCAGAAGCAGGGGCTGCTGCCGCTCAATCAATGGTCGCTGCAGTTTACTGATTGCCTCGCCTATCACGACTATGAAGGCATCGCGCTCGATCTCGACGAACGGTCGCGCCTGGTCGCCGATCTCGGCGACAAGTTCGTGCTGGTCTTGCGCAATCACGGCATGCTGACCTGCGGGCGCTCCGTCGCCGAGGCCTTCAAGCTGATGCACAATCTAGAGCGCTCCTGCCGCGCCCAACTGGCAATCCAGTCATCGGGTGCTGAGGTCGTCGAGCTATCCGCAGCCGTCGCCCGCAAGACGGCCGGCCAATACGCAAGCTTCTACGACGCGATCGAAACAAATGGCGTGCCCGACAGCGAATGGGCGGCCTTCAAGCGGATGCTCGAGCGGACCGATCCCGACTTTGCCAACTGACAGACCCGCCCTCGCCGAAGTGAGAGCGCCAAAAAAACCCTTTCTTTAAACGAGGTATGCGATGTCCAAGCGCAAGATTTTGATGAGCTTCGCCACGATGTGCATGCTGAGCACCGCGGCGGTGGCCGAGGGGCCGAAAGCAGGCGGCGTCGTCAATGCCGTGATCCAGCCCGAGCCGCCGAGCCTGATGATGGGCCTGGTGCAGAACGGCCCAACGCAGATGGTGGCCGGCAATATCTATGAAGGCCTGCTGCGCTACAGCCCCAAGCTCGATCCCCTGCCCGGCCTCGCCGAAAGCTGGTCAGTCAGTGAGGACGGCAAGATCTACACGTTCAAGCTCGTGAAGGGCGTGACCTGGCATGACGGCAAGCCGTTCACCTCGGCCGACGTTCTGTTCTCGATCGAGTTCTTGAAGCAGACCCATGCGCGTGCGCGCGGCAATCTTGCGCAGCTCGAAAAGGTGGAAGCGCCGGATGAATCCACCGTCGTCTTCACGCTGAAGCAGCCGTTCGGCCCGTTCATCGGCATCTTCGAAGTCGGCTCGCTGCCGATGATCCCGAAGCACCTCTACGAAGGCACTGACTTCAAGACCAACCCCGCCAACAACACGCCTGTTGGTACCGGCCCCTTCATGTTTAGGGAATGGCAGAAGGGTTCGTTCATCCGCCTCGTCAAGAATCCGAACTACCACGTCAAGGGCAAGCCCAACATCGACGAGATCTATTGGCACGTCATCCCGGATGCCGCCGCGCGCTCGGTCGCCTATGAGACCGGCAAGGTCGACGTGCTGCCGGGCGGCTCGGTGGAGAATTTCGACGTGCCGCGCTTGAGCAAGCTGAAGAACACCTGCGTCACCGGGGCGGGCTGGGAATTCTTTAGCCCGCATTCCTGGCTCTGGCTCAACAACCGCTCAGGTCCCACGGCGAACAAGAAATTCCGCCAGGCGCTGATGTTTGCAATCGATCGCAACATGGCCAAGGACGTGGTCTGGAACGGCCTCGGCAAGATCGCAACGGGTCCATCCGGCTCGGCGATCAAGTACTACACCAGCGCGGTGCCGAAATACGACTACGATCCGGCCAAGGCGAAGGCCTTGCTCAAGGAAGCCGGCTACAAGGGTGAGAAGCTCCGCATGCTGCCGCTACCTTACGGCGAGACGTGGCAGCGCTGGGCCGAGATGGTTCGTCAGAACCTGCAGGATGTCGGGATCAATGTCGAGATGATCGCAACCGACGTCCCCGGCTGGAATCAGAAGGTCAGCGAGTGGGACTACGACATCGCGTTCACTTATCTCTACCAGTACGGCGATCCCGCGCTCGGCGTCGGCCGCAACTATGTCTCGAGCCAGATCGCCAAGGGCTCGCCGTTCAATAACGTCGAAGGCTATTCGAATCCGGAGATCGATAAGCTGTTCGCCGACGGCGCGGTCGCCTTCCCCGATGCGGCGCGCGAGGAAATCTACGCCAAGGCGCAGAAGATCCTTGTGGAGGACGTGCCGGTGGCGTGGATGCTCGAACTGCAATTCCCGACCATCACCCGCTGCAGCGTCAAGAACCTGATCACGACCGGCATCGGCGTCAACGACGGTTTCCGCGACGCCTGGATCGAGAAGTAATCGCCGCCTCGTCGGGTGTCAGGGTTCAATCCTGACGCCCGAACACCGCGCCTCCAACGCCAGCGACAGCCCATGATCTCCTTCATAGCCCAGCGGATCGCGAAAGCTATCGTCGTTCTTCTCGCGCTTGTCGTCATGAACTTCTTCCTTATCCGGATGGCGCCGGGCGATCCGGCGGTGGTGATGGCGGGCGAAGCCGGCGCGGGCGACCAGCTCTTCATCGCCCAACTCCGAGAGAAATTCGGCCTCGACCAGCCGCTGCCGGTGCAACTGTTCCTCTATGTCAAAGGCATCGTCAGCCTCGATCTCGGATTTTCGTTTCGCCAGCAGATGCCGGTCTCGAAGCTGATCCTCGATCGCCTGCCGGCGACGCTGTTGCTGACGGGCACCGCGTTTGCGATCTCGCTCGCCTTCGGCATCCTGTTCGGCGCATTGGCCGCGCGCTTTGCCGGCACCTGGGCCGACACCGCAATTACGATCGCGGCGCTGATCTTCTACGCCACGCCGCTGTTCTGGGTCGCGTTGATGGCGATTCTGTTGTTTTCGGTCACGATGGATTGGCTACCGAGTTTTGGTTACGAAACGGTCGGCGCAGGCTACACCGGCCTTGCGCATGTCCTCGACGTCGCCGCCCATCTGATCCTGCCGGCGACGACGATCGGGCTGTTCTTCATGGCGACCTACGCCCGCATGACGCGCGCCTCGATGCTGGAGGTTAGCCGGCTCGACTTCGTCAAGACCGCGCGCGCCAAGGGCCTGTCGGATGCCGTGATCCAGCGCCGTCACGTGCTGCGCAACGCGCTGTTGCCGGTCGTCACCCTGGCCGGCCTGCAGGCCGGGACGCTGGTCGGCGGCGCCGTGCTGACCGAAACCGTGTTCGCCTGGCCCGGCATCGGCCGACTGATGTACGAGGCGCTGCTGCAGCGCGACTACAATCTATTGCTCGGCGTTTTCGTCGTCTGCTCGGCCATGGTGCTGGCCTTCAACCTGATCACGGACCTCGTCTATCGCTCCGTCGATCCCCGCATCGAGTTCGCCGCATGAAACAGGTTTCGCGAATGCTGTTGCGCAATCCCGGCAGCATGATCGGCATCACGATCCTCATCGTCGCCGTCGCCGTCGCGCTGTTCGGTCCCCTTCTGTTTCCGACCTCGCCGTGGCGCATGGTGCAACGGCCGTTCCTGCCGCCGTTCACGCTGGCCGGCTTTCCGCTCGGCACCGACGCGCTCGGCCGCGACGTGATGGCCGGCATCATCTATGGCGCGCGCGTCTCGCTGCTGGTCGGCCTCATTTCGACGCTGGCCTCGCTCGCGGTCGGCATTCCGCTGGGCGCGGTGGCTGGATATTTCGGCGGCAAGATCGACGATGCCCTGATGCGGTTCACCGAATTTTTCCAGACCGTTCCGAGTTTCGCGCTGGCGATCGTGCTCGTCGCGATCATGCAACCGTCCATCGTCTCGATCGTGGCCGCCATCGCCATCGTGAGCTGGCCGCCGGTAGCACGACTGGTGCGCGGCGAGGTGCTGTCGCTGCGCACCCGCGAATATGTCCAGGCGGCGGTGGTGACCGGCCAGACCAACTGGTGGATCATCTGGCGCGAGATCCTGCCCAACGCGCTGTCGCCCGTCATCGTGCTTGCCTCGCTGATGGTTGCAACCGCGATCCTTCTGGAGTCCTCGCTCTCCTTCCTCGGTCTCGGCGATCCCAACCTGATGTCGTGGGGCTACATGGTGGGCGCCGGCCGCACCGTGATCCGTCAGGCCTGGTGGATCACGGTATTCCCCGGCATCGCCATTCTGGTTTCGGTGCTGGCGCTGAACCTGATCGGCGAAGGCCTCAACGACGCGCTCAACCCTCGCCTCGCCAAGGGAGGGCGCTGAGCATGACCGTCGTCGTCAAGAACCTGAAGCTGGCGCTGCCGCCGGGCGGTGACCGTGCCCACGCCGTGGACGACGTTTCGTTCGATCTCACCGCCGGAAAAATCCTCTGCGTGGTCGGTGAATCCGGCTCTGGCAAATCGATGTGCGCCCACGCGCTGATGGGGCTGCTGCCGGATACGGTGACGGCAGAATCCGGAGAGATTCTGTTCGAGGGAAAGAACCTCTTGTCGCTCAGCCCGGCGGAATGGCTGGCGTTTCGCGGCCGCGGCATCGCGATGGTGTTCCAGGAGCCGATGACGGCGCTCAATCCATTGATGCGCATCGGCGAGCAGATCGCCGAAATGTTCGAGGCGCATGGCCTATTGACGCCGAAGGAGCGGCAGCAGAAAGCCCTCGCTTTGATCCGCGAAGTCGGCCTGCCCGATCCCGAGCGCGCGGTGCGCGCCTATCCCCATCAACTGTCCGGCGGCCAGCGCCAGCGTGCCATGATTGCTATGGCATTGGCACTAGAGCCGACCGTGCTGGTGGCCGACGAGCCGACGACGGCGCTCGACGTCACAACGCAGGCGCAGATTCTCAAGCTGATCCGCGACCTGCAGCGCCGCCGCAACATGGCGGTCATGTTCATCACCCATGACTTTGGCGTCGTCGCCGAGATTGCCGATCGCGTCGTCGTGCTTCAGCACGGCAAGGTCGTCGAACAAGGCACGGCCGACGACGTGCTGCTCCGCGCGCAACATCCCTATACCCGTGCGCTGCTCGCCGCCGTTCCCACCCTGCAGCCGCCGCCGCGGACGCCTCTGCCCGACCGCAGCAAGGCGGTGGAAGTGATCGGGCTTGGCAAGACGTATGTCAGCGGCGGCGGCTGGTTCCGCAGCGAGCGCCGCGTACAAGCGGCCAAGGACGTCAGCTTCGACATTTTTCGCGGCGAGACGCTTGGGCTGGTCGGCGAATCCGGTTCGGGAAAATCGTCGGTCGCCCGCCTCGTGATGCGCCTGATCGAGGCCGACGCTGGCACCGTGCGTATTGGCGACGTCGATCTCACCCGGATCGGCGGCAAGGCTTTGCGCGAGCAGCGCCGTCGCATCCAGATGGTATTTCAGGATCCGTTCGCCTCGCTCAATCCGCGCCGGAAAGTCGGCAACATCATCACCGACGGGCCGATTGCGCATGGCGTCAAACCGGCGACAGCGCGAAAACGCGCCGGCGAGTTGCTCAGCCTCGTCGGCCTCAATGCGAGCGCGATGGAACGCTTTCCGCATGAATTCTCCGGCGGGCAACGCCAGCGCATCGGAATTGCGCGGGCGCTCGCGCTCGACCCGGAAATCCTGGTCGCCGACGAAGCCGTCTCCGCGCTCGACGTCTCCGTGCAAGCGCAGGTTCTGGACCTCCTGGAAGATCTAAAGGCCCGCCTTGGCCTGTCGATGCTGTTCATTACTCACGATCTGCGCGTGGCCGCGCAGATTTGCGACCGCATCGCCGTCATGCAGCAAGGCGCGATCGTCGAGCTGAAATCCGCATCGCTCCTGTTCGCGGCCCCCGAGCATGCCTACACGCGCGAGCTGCTTTCCGCGGTACCCGGGCAAACGTCATCGTCTAAGGCTGCATGAACAAGGCTGCGTGAACAAGGCCGCTTGAACGATGCGTTGTGTTCTCGTCAGCAGGAGCCTCGATCTCCGCTTCTATCTCGGCCCGCAATTCATGCGCGCGGCCGACTGCATCGAAATCGTCAGCCACCCCCACGACGGTCCGGCAACGGATGTCCGGCTGGCGGTGGCCTGGCATCCGCCGGACGACGCCTTCGAGCGCTACCCCAACCTGCAGGCCGTGTGCTCGATCGGCGCCGGCGTCGACAACATTTTGGCCTGTCCTAGCCTGCGGCCCGACGTGGACGTGATCCGTGTCGTCGATCCGGCGCAGGCGCAGATGATGTCGGGCTTTGTTGCCTGGCACGTGATCGGCCATCAGCGGCGCTTTGCAACCTATCAGGCGCAGCAGCGCGAGGAACGCTGGCAGCGCCTCGGCCAGCGCCGGGCGCAGGACGTGCCGGTCGGCATTTTGGGCTTTGGCGAAATCGGCCGTCGGGTCGCCGCCGATCTCGCTTTACTCGGTTTTCCGGTGATGGCGTGGAGCCGGACTGCGAAGCAGACGCCGCAGGGCGTGTGCAGCTTCCATGGCACGGCGGGCCTCGATGCCATGCTCGGCCAGACCGAGGTCCTCGTGAACCTGCTGCCACTGACGCCGGAGACCAAAGGCATTCTGAACCGCACGACATTCGCCCGAATGTATCGCGGCGGCTACCTGATACAGGTCGGACGCGGTGAACATCTGGTTGACGCTGACCTGCTCGCCGCGCTGGAGGACGGGCAATTGGCCGGCGCTGCGCTCGATGTCTTCGCAACCGAGCCACTCGCGCCGGGGCATCCGTTCTGGCGGTATCCTCGCATCGTCGTCACACCGCACGATGCCTGCGAGGTGAGCGTGGAAGCGATCGGCGCGACGTTCCGCGCGACGGCGGAAGCGATACGGGCCGGTCGGCGTCCACCGCACTCGATCGACCGTGAACGGGGCTATTGAGGACCTGCTCGTCGAGCGCCTCCATCAGGCGCTAACAGCGTTAGACGTGATTTCGGAGCAGTGATAGGACGCCCGCGCCTCAGGCGCCGGCGGACGGCAGGCTGGCGGCGGCGATGGCCACGATCTGGGAAAGCCGGCGCCCGATCCGGGAGGACGCCCTGCTCAGCAATGTACGAACTTGTCGCATCTCTTCGTCTTCCATGCGCCGGGGGGCAAGGCGCACGGGGAAAATGGTCTCAAGCGGCAAACCAGTCGAGATGTCGGGGAAAATAGCAACGCCCGCTTCGTCAGGAGGCCGCCCGGCAGTGGAATTATTGCCGCATTCATCCCGGCCGCGGATGAAATTTTCTCCGCCGATTCTGACCTCAGAGCCCGGTGATTCCGCTATCGACCGCCAGCGCAGCCTCTGGTGCCCCGAGAAACCGTCGCAGCGATGCCAGAACCACCTCGAGCCGATCATGGTGCAGCCAGTGGCCGGCGCCCGCGATCTTCTCCAGTTCGGCGCTCTTGAAATGCGCGAGCAGGCCTGCGGGATCGGGCAGAAAGCTTTCGTCGCCCCACATCAACAGGGTCGGACGGGTGATGCGCGACCACAGAGCGACGTAGTCCTCCGGCGACAGCCGGTATGGTGCCCTCGCCCGCTGATGATGATCGAACTTCCAGCGATAGAGGCCGTCGGAGCCCTGGCGGACGCCGTGGCGGGCAAGATGCAGCGCCAGTGCCGGCGTCAGCCGCTTGTTGCGCGCGGACAACCGCTTCGCCGCCCCCTCGATCGTCAGGAACGTGCTCTCTTGATGCTCCGAGATGCGATCGAGCTGGTCGATCCAGCGCGACATCTGCTCGGCGATTGGCGCAGGCTGCGAGTCCGACAGGAACGCGCCATCCAGCACGACGAGGCGCGAGACCGTTTCCGGATAGGTGCCGGCATAGGCCAACGCGACCATGCCGCCCATCGAGTGGCCGACAATCGCCGCTTCCTGCAGCCCCGCAAAGCGCATCAGCCGGGTGAGGTCGTAGACGTTGTCAGCCAGGCTGTAGCTGCTCCCCTTCGCCCATTCGGAATCGCCGTGACCGCGCAGGTCCGGCGCCATGATATGAAAATGCGGCTGCAGCGCTTGCGCGATTGCATCTCAATTGCGGCAATGGTCGAGTCCGCCATGGACAAGGATCAACGGCGGCGCGGCTTCGTTGCCCCAATCGACATAATGCAACCGCAGCCCCTGCGACTCATAAAAGCAATCTGCCGGTTCGGCCATCGTGGATCGTCTTTCTCGGGGCAGGTGATGGCCTATTTCGGCGCAAATCCGAACGTCCGCTCGAAGCGCTTGGCGTAGTCGGGCCACACCTCGGGATTGACGATGCGCGGCGGCCGCTTGCCGTCGAGCGCATCGAGAATCTGTTCGGCTGCGATCCGGCCCATGTTGACTCGCGCTTCCTTGGTCACCCCGGCCGTGTGTGGGCTCGCCAGCACATTGTCGAACTGCAGCAGCGGGTGCTCCGGCGGCGGCGGCTCCTTGTCCCAGACATCTAGCCCGGCCCCCGCAATCCGCTTGTCGCGCAACGCCTCGTACAGCGCTTCCTCATCGTGAATGAAGCCGCGCGCCGTGGTGATGAAGAAGGCGTGCGGTTGCATCAGCGCGAACTCGCGGGCGCCGATCATGCGGCGGTTGTCCTTGGTCAGCGGACAGGAGATCGAGACGAAATCCGAGCGGCGCATCAGGTCGTGAAGCTCGACCTTTTCGCCACCGCGGGCGGCGATTTCTTCCGCGGTCAGATAGGGATCATAAGCGATCACCTTCATATGCAGCAGGCCGCTGCAGAGCTCGGCGATACGGCGGCCGACATTGCCGATCCCGACAATGCCCACAGTCTTGCCCTGCACCTCGTTGCCAATCAGCGCGTTTCGATTGACGTTGGCCTGGCGGCGCAGCGCGCGGTCGGATTCGAGGATGCGCTTGGACAGCGTCAGCATCATCCCTAGCGCATGCTCGGCGACCGAATTGGCGTTGCCGCCGGACTGGTTGACGACGAGCACGCCGGCCGCCGTGCAGGCATCGACGTCGACGGGATCGAAACCCGCCCCATTCGAGGACACGATCAGGAGGTTCGGTGTCCGCCGCAACAGATCCTGATCGACGTGAAAATGCCTGGCGATCTCGTCGCGTGCCGCGCCGACCTGGTAGGCATGCGCCGCCGACAAGATCGGCGCTGCGACCGTATCCGGGCTGTCGTTCTCCAGCCGGTCAAGCCGCACGTCGGCGCGCGCTTTCATGATATCGACATAGATCTCGTGGGCGAGGTATTTGACATAGAACACGCGCTTGTTGTTGACGGTCATTTTCCTTGGCAACTTTCGGTTCGAAGATCGTAGCGCTTGAATGGTTTGGCGGGATGACCGCTGGTGGCCGCAATCAGGGTACAGATTTCAGCGGAAGTATGGGCGCCGCGACCAGATTGGCAGCAGTCCGAATATATTCAGCCATAGCCCTCTCCCCGTATCTCCTCTTGCTTATCTCACATCGTCGCATCCCTGATATAGCGGCGCGCGGCGCAGAGCAGGATAAGATCGGAACATGTTGACAATCTCACTAATGGCGTCAAGTTTCGCCGCTCCAAGGATGAACGCCGACGAATAATCGGCGCAACAAGGGAGACCAAAATGGCGGTTGCGGAGGAAAAAAACTCGCCAGGGACTTCCGAAACGAGCTGGCACGGCATCGTGCTGCAATCCCTCAAGCGCAACGATATCCGCCTGGTCCCCTACGTGCCCGACCGCGTCCTGACGACGCTGATCAGGAATTTGTACGCCGATCCTTTCTTCACGACCTTCCCCGCCGCGCGCGAAGAGGAAGCCGTCGGCATCGTCTCCGGCGCCTGGATGGGCGGCATGCGCGGCGCAGTGCTGATGCAGACTTCGGGATTCGCCACGCTGGCCAACGTGCTGGCATCGCTGGCGATCCCCTATCAGATCCCGCTGATCATGTTCGTGTCCGAACGCGGCACGCTCGGCGAATTCAACTACGGCCAGTCGCTGGTGTGCCGCACCATGCGGCCGGTGCTGGACTCGCTCGCGATGGAGCATCACACCATTACCCGACTGGACGAACTGGAATTTATCGTCGACCGCTCGATCAAGCAGGCCATCACCACGCAGGCGCCGGTGGCGCTGATCCTCTCGCCGCTTCTGACCGGCGGCAAAGTGTTCGACAAGTGAGCGATCTCATGAACAGCGATACCCCTGCCCGCAACACCAAGGTCATGAACCGCTTCGATCTCACCTCGCGGCTGATTGCGAAGTTGAAGAACGAGGAAGCCGTGATCGGCGGCATCGGCAACACCAATTTCGACCTGTGGGCCGCCGGCCACCGGCCGCAGAATTTCTACATGCTCGGCAGCATGGGTCTCGCCTTTCCGATCGCGCTCGGCGTCGCGCTCGCACAACCGAATCGACACGTGTTCGCGCTGGAGGGCGACGGCTCGCTGTTGATGCAACTGGGATCGCTCTCGACGATCGCGACATTGGCGCCGAAAAATCTCACCATGATCGTGATGGACAACGGCATCTACCAGATCACCGGTGCGCAACCGACCCCGGCGGCAACCGTGGCCGACATCGTCGCCATCGCGATCGCGAGCGGCCTCGCCAACAGCGCCTGGGCAGCGGACGAGGAGGACTTCGAGCGCCTGATCGAACAGTCCATGTCGGCCGCGGGCCCAGCGCTGATCGGCGTGCGCATCGACGACAAGCCAGGCGTCGGCACTACCCGCCGCGATCCCGTGCAGATCCGGGAGCGCTTCATGCACGGTATGGGCGTACGGGAGCCGCTCTGAAAGGCAATTAACCACAGGCCTTGCCAGTTTGCCTGCATGGGATGGCCGGCACAGAAATCGTGCTATGCCATTCCGATGACGATCATCCTTCGACTATTCGCCTGGGGCCTTGCCGCGGCAATCGCCTTCGCGACGCTCGGGCCGGCGGAACAACGGCCGCATTCAAACCTCGGGCAAAACGGGGAGCATGCGCTTGCCTTTGTGCTGCTCGGACTCGCCTTCGGATTGGCCCATACGCGCAACCGGTTGCACACGGCGGCCTTCGTCATCGCTTGCACCGGCTTGATCGAAATCCTGCAGTTCTGGGCGCCAGGCCGGCACGCACGCCTGGAGGACTTTGTGGTCGACGCGCTGGCGGCATCCGTCGGGCTTGCGGCTGCCATGGTTCTCGACTGGAAGATCAAGCGATCGCGCCACAGCACATCGTGACAAGAAAAATCCTCGCGGGACGATCGCCCGCGAGGATGGCTCAGTGAGGATGGCTCAGTAAGAGCCACGTTCGTTAGTCGAGTATCCTGACAACCCTGCGCGTGCGCGGCTCCACGATCACGCGACGATCGTTGACTACCGCATAGCGGTATTCGGTGTATCGCGGCACCGGACGAAGTTGGACGGTCGGCGGCAGCGGCTCGCCCACCACCACATGCTCACGAACCACGACAGATCGGTCCCGCGGGACCGAATTGATCACAGCGTTCGGAATTTCCACGGCCGCGCCGAGCGCAGCACCCACCGTGCCGCCGACGATCGCGCCGACCGGGCCACCGACTTCAGCGCCCGCGGCGGCGCCGTCCGCGGCGCCTTGCGCGGTGGTCGATTGAGCGAATGCCGCACCAGAGGTCAGCAACGAAGCCGCAATCAGTGAAACGGCCAAACGATTATTCATCACATTCTCCAGTAAATTGATGACGTGTCTCAACCACCGGAGGCGTGAGAAGGTTCCGGTTCCAATGCGGCAACAAAAAGGGCCGCGCCGAAAATATCGGCGCGGTTCCAGTCACAGGGAGAAACAGAGATCAGGCTTTAGCGATTTCGTGGCTCGCCATCATTTCGAGCGCGCGCACCATTCCCGAATGGTCCCATGCCTTGCCGCCATGGGCAGTACAGGCGCTGAACAATTGCTGGGCCAGCGCCGTGCTCGGCAAGGAAAGACCGAGCGCACGCGCGCCCTCCAGCGCCAGATTGAGATCCTTCTGGTGCAGCTCGATGCGAAAGCCCGGCTCGAAGTTGCGCTTCACCATGCGCTCGCCATGGACTTCGAGGATTCGCGACGATGCAAAGCCGCCCATCAGCGCCTTGCGCACCAGCGCCGGATCCGCGCCGGCCTTCGATGCAAACAACAGCGCCTCGCCGACCGCCTCGATCGTCAGCGCCACGATGATCTGGTTGGCGACCTTGGTGGTCTGCCCGTCGCCATTGGCGCCGACGAGAGTGACGTTCTTGCCCATCTTGTCGAACACGGGCTTCATCGCGTTGAACGCACGCTCCGGTCCGCCAACCATGATGGTGAGGCTCGCCGCCTTGGCGCCGACCTCGCCACCGGAAACCGGTGCGTCGAGATAATCGGCGCCGAGCGCCTCCACCTTCTTGGCAAACTCCTTGGTGGCGAGCGGCGAGATCGAACTCATGTCGACGACGATCTGCCCCTTGGAGAGCCCCTCGGCGACGCCGCCGGGCCCGAACAAGACCGCCTCCACATGCGGCGTGTCAGGCACCATGATGATGACGACGTCGGCCTTCTCGGCGACTTCCTTGCCCGTCTTGCAGACCTCGTCCCCCGCCGCAATCAGCTCTGGTGCAATGGGTCCGACATCGTGCAGGAACAGGCGATGGCCGGCAGCCTGCAGATGGCCCGCCATCGGGCGCCCCATGGTGCCGAGGCCGATAAAGCCGATATCGATCATTTCAACTCCCCTTATTTCGTTTCTTGTTCAGGTATCGGCGGTCAGCGCGGCGTGCCAGCCGAGGCTCTCGACTGTCGTCGTCCTCGGCTTGTATTCGCAGCCGATCCAGCCGCGATAACCAATAGCGTCGAGATGACGGAACAGGAAGGGATAGTTGATCTCGCCGGTGCCCGGCTCGTTGCGGCCGGGATTGTCGGCGAGTTGCACATGGGCGATGCGCGGCAGATGCTTTTGCAAGCTTCGCGCAATGTCACCCTCCATCACCTGCATGTGGTAGATGTCGTACTGCACAAACAGATTGCTCGAGCGAACATCCGCAATGAGCTGAAGCGCCTGTGCGGTCTTGTTCAGGAAAAAGCCGGGGATATCGATCGTGTTGATCGGCTCGATCAGGAGCTTCATCTGCTGCTTGGCGAGCGCGTCCGCCGCAAAGCGAAGATTGCCGATCAATGTCTCGTTGAGATCGATCGCATCAGCAGCGTCAGGCGCGATGCCGACGAGGCAGTTGAGCTGGCGGCAATCGAGCGCCTTGGCGTAATCGATGGCGCGTCCGACGCCGTCACGAAATTCGTCGACGCGATCAGGCAGAATGGCGATGCCGCGCTCGCCGGCGGCCCAGTTGCCGGCGGGGAGATTGTGCAGCACCTGCGTCAGCCCGTGCTGGTGCAACTGCTCGCGCAGATCGGCCTTGTCGAATTCATACGGGAATAGATATTCGACCCCGGTGAATCCCGCCGCCTTGGCGGCCGCAAAGCGATCGAGGAACGGCTGCTCGCCGAACAGCATGGTGAGATTGGCGGCAAATTTCGGCACGATCAGATTCTCCCTTTATGCCGGCAGCAGCTTGCCGGATTGCGGCGCGCTCGCTTTGGCCGGAGTGTCGTCCAGCGGCAGATCGAGCACCTCCTCGAACTCAATGATGTTGTCGATCTCGGTGCCCATCGAGATGTTGGTGACGCGCTCGAGAATGAACTCGACCACGACAGGCACCTGGAATTCCGCCATCCATTCGCGCGCCGTCGCGAACGCCGCTTGCGCGTGGTTCGGGTCGGTGACGCGGATCGCCTTGCAGCCGAGCCCCTCCGCGACCGCGACATGGTCCACGCCATAGACCCCGATCTCGGGCGCGTTGATGTTCTCGAAGGAGAGCTGGACGTGATAGTCCATGTCAAAACCGCGCTGCGCCTGGCGGATTAGCCCGAGATAGGAGTTGTTCACGACGACGTGGATGTAGGGCAGCTTGAACTGCGCTCCGACCGCGAGCTCCTCGATCAGGAACTGGAAATCGTAGTCGCCTGACAGCGCGACGATCTGGCGCGACGGATCGGCCGCACGCACGCCAAGTGCCGCCGGCAATGTCCAGCCGAGCGGACCGGCCTGCCCCGCATTGATCCAGTTGCGCGGGCCGTAAACGCCGAGGAATTGCGCGCCGGCGATCTGCGACAATCCGATCACGCTGACGTAGCAGGTATCGCGCCCGAACGCCCTGCTCATCTCCTCGTAGACGCGCTGCGGCTTGATCGGCATGTCGTCGAAATGGCTCTTGCGCAGCATCGTGCGCTTGCGGTCCTGGCACGCCGCCGGCCATGCCTGCCGCTCCCTCAGCTTGCCGGCCTTGCGCCACTCCCTGGCGACCGCGACGAACAATTCCAGCGCCGCCTTGGCGTCGGAGACGATGCCGAAATCGGGATTGAACACGCGTCCGATCTGCGTCGGCTCGATATCGACATGCACAAACTTGCGGCCCTTGGTGTAGGTCTCGATCGACCCGGTGTGCCGGTTGGCCCAGCGGTTGCCGATGCCGAGCACGAAGTCGGATTGCAGCATGGTCGCGTTGCCGTAACGGTGGCTGGTCTGCAAACCCACCATGCCTGCCATCAGCACGTGATCGTCGGGGATGGCGCCCCACCCCATCAGCGTCGGCACCACGGGAACGTTGACGATCTCGGCGAACTGCACCAGCAGTTCGGGCGCGTCGGCATTGATGACGCCGCCACCCGCCACGATCAGCGGCCGCTCCGCCGCATTGAGCATGTCGAGCGCCTTCTCGATCTGCTTGCGGGTCGCGGCGGGCTTGTAGACCGGCAGCCGCTCGTAGGTCTCGTCGTCGAATTCGATCTCCGCAAGCTGCACGTCGAGCGGCAGGTCGATCAGCACCGGTCCCGGACGCCCGGAACGCATGATGTGAAACGCCTGGCTGAACACGCGCGGCACCAGCGCCGGCTCGCGCACGGTCACCGCCCATTTCGTCACCGGTTTTGCAATCGATTCGATATCGATCGCCTGAAAGTCTTCCTTGTAGAGGCGCGCCCGCGGCGCCTGCCCGGTGATGCACAAAATCGGGATCGAATCCGCGATCGCCGAATAAAGCCCGGTGATCATGTCGGTGCCGGCCGGACCCGAGGTACCGATGCAGACGCCAATATTGCCTGATTTGGCGCGGGTATAGCCCTCGGCCATGTGCGAAGCGCCCTCGACATGGCGCGCCAGAATATGCCCGATCGAGCCGCGCTTCTTCAGCGCGGAGTAAAGCGGATTGATCGCCGCACCGGGAACACCGAAGGCGATGGTCACGCCTTCCTTCTCCAGGATCCGCACAGCCGCATCGATCGCCCGCATCTTCGCCATGTCGCGCCTCGCTCACCAGTGTTGGCTCTGGTTGCGATCTTCGTGGCGGCGAGGTGCGATCTCAACGCGGGTGATTTTATTTCCCGCGGAGTGGAAGCGAGTTAGAAAATACGCGACAAATCAGGCGCTTGGTTCACGAACGTGGTGGAAAGCCTGTGAGGACGCCGTTGCGAGAAGGATTTGCGTCCGAACTCAGTCCAAATTCTTCCGCTTCAACTTCATCTGCATATCGAACTTGAGGTCATACTTCTTGCCGTCCGCGCAGACGGCGTCATCGACCTCAAACTGCTGGTCGTCTTCATCCATTTCGAACTTGCCGCCTGAGCATCCCTCGACCTGAACCGCAGCGACAAGCTTTGCGCGCTCGTCTTCGGTGACCGCGCGATCGGCGAACGCAGGAAGTACCGATAGGACCAGTATCGCCGTTGATGTGATCTATCGCATATCAAGCCCTCTCGAGATCCGCTTCGAGCTAGCCAATTGAATGCCTGCGGCCGGCAATGGTTCCGGATTTCAGCCAATTCGCACTGCCGAACCCCAGGCAGAATTATTGCACAAGGTCTTCAACTACCAGTAGACTGCGCTGGCGCCACCGATAAAAAGGACGTGCGATGACCGATGTCCCCATGAACGCCGGTACTCAATCGATCGCTGCCGAACCGAGCCTTCGTAGGGTCATGGGCCCCTGGCTGCTCTTGCTGTTCATCGTCGGCGATATTCTCGGCACCGGAATCTATGCGCTCACAGGCCAGGTGGCGAAGCAAGTCGGCGGTGTCGTGTGGCTGCCTTTTGTGGTTGCGTTTGTGGTCGCCCTTGTGACCGCGTTCAGCTATCTAGAACTGGTCACGAAATATCCAAAAGCTGCGGGCGCGGCGCTCTACACTCACAAGGCTTTTGGTATCCATTTCGTCACGTTCATCGTTGCATTTGCGGTGATGTGCTCGGGTATCACCTCGGCATCGACCGCTTCCCGGGCTTTCGCCGCGAACATGTCGAACGCAATGGGCCTCAACCTATCGGCCTTTGCCATCACGATTACCGGTCTCGCTTTCATGGCTGTCGTTGCCGCGATCAATTTCCGCGGTGTTGGCGAAAGTCTGAAAGCTAACGTCGTTCTCACCTGTGTGGAGCTGACGGGACTGCTGATTATAATTGTGATCGGCCTTTGGGCGATCGGGTTGGGCCAGGGCGATGTCTCGCGTGTCATGCAGTTTCGTTCGACCGCTGACGGCGGCATGTTCTGGCCGGTGATTGCCGCGACCACGCTCGCATTCTTTGCCATGGTAGGCTTCGAGGATTCGGTCAACATGGCCGAGGAATGCAAGGATCCAAGCCGTCACTTTCCAAAGGTGCTGCTTGCAGGCCTTGTGATCACCTGTCTCATCTATGTTCTAGTCTCGGTCTCGGCAATCACCCTGGTGGCGCCGGAGCAATTGGGCGAAGGCGAAACACCCCTTCTGAAGGTCGTCCAACAGGGCGCGCCAAATTTTCCGATCTGGATCTTTGGATTCATCACCATGTTTGCCGTGGCTAATACCGCTCTCATCAATATGCTCATGGCCAGTCGCCTTGTGTATGGCATGAGCCGCGAGCATGTGCTTCCGCCAGCTCTCGGGAGAGTACACAGGATGCGGCGGACGCCTTATGTCGCCATCGGCTTCACGACCTTGCTGGCGTTTGCCCTGATCACGTTCGTCGGTGAGGTGCCGGCACTCGGAGGCACCACCGCGCTGCTTTTGTTATGCGTTTTCACGGTGGTTAACGTTGCGGTGCTGGTGCTTCGGCGCGATTCTGTAAGTCATCAGCATTTTCGCACGCCGACCATTCTGCCGATCCTGGGCGCCTTGTTTTGCGCTTTCTTGGCCAGTCCCTGGGCCGGCCGTGACCCCGTTCAGTACCGGGTCGCCGGCGTCCTGATCGGGGTGGGCATCGTTCTGTGGCTCATCACGATCATGATCAACCGGATGACCGGGATAACGAGGGTCGAGCCAGATATGGAACATTTAGGTCGCGGCGGGCCCGTCAACTAGACGACGCTGGCCGCTCAGTTCATCCGCAGTTCCGTAATGTGCCGCGGATCGGGGCTCAGCTCACCACGCTCTACGCGCTTGACGATGTCGGTCAGCACAGCGTTTGCGGTGCAGGCGATGCCGAGCTTCTCGCCCTCGCGCACGACAAAACCGTTGAGGAACTCGATCTCCGTACGGCGGCCCTTCTGCATGTCCTGACCCATCGAGGGGCGCTGCTGGGAAGACGTGCGCTTGCTGTCCTTGAAGCGCTGCTCGTCGCAGATGCGCATGGCTTCCTCGTCGCCCTCGCCGGCCCGCGCGATCGTCTCCGGCGGCAGATGCAATATCTCTTCCAGTTGATAGCCGTGCGCTTGGCCAACGCGGATAGCTTCGCTGCCGAGCCGGGTGGAGAAGCGGCGCAGCGGATCGCTTTGCAGGATTTCGGCGCCCGGCAGGCCGGTGCAGGCCGAGAGCCCGTTGCCGATGACGTTGGCGACCAGTTTCGACCAGCGCTCGCCCCAGAGATTCTCCGTCACCTTGGCGCTGTCGGAATAGCCGACCAGGCAACAGACCTCTTCCGCCCGCGGCGTGATGCGGCCGTGCACCTCGCCAGCGCGAAACACCGTATGCGCCGCCCCGCCCTTGCCGGCGCCGCGGTGGATGTGGCCGGGCTCCGGCAGGTTCACCGTGATGCTGCTGGCAATGCAGCCCAGCGTCTTGCCCCAGCCGACGATGCCGGCAATCGTTTCCTCGTTCATGCAGTTCTGCAGCGACACCACATAGCCGTCCGGCGCCAGATATTGCTGGATCAGCATGGTGGCCCAGGCGGTGTCGTAGGATTTCATGCAGACAAAGGCGATGTCGACCGGCTTCTCCTTGGCGAGCCGCTGCGCGTCCGTGACGTGAAGCGCGCGCACGGACACCGAGAACTCCGCGACATCCATCGCGTGGGTGACGCGCAGCCCGTGCTTTCGCATGTGCTCGACGTGCTCGGGCCATGGATCGATGAAGGTGACGTCCTCGCCCGCCTGCACCATATGGGCGCCGGCATACCCGCCAACGGCGCCCGCTCCGACGATCGCGATTCTGCGCGCCATGCTTCCTTCCCCGGTTTTTTTGTGTGAGGACGCGACCGCGTCCGCTCGTCCGTTGGGGAGCACTCTACCGGATCTGGGTTTCCTGCCAAACAGCCGCTTTGCGCCCAATAGCGGCCGTTCGGCTGATTAAGGTATCCGGACAAGTGAAACAGCGACTTCCCGCACGCATTTTATGAAAGATTCTACCGCTGGGCTGAGGGTTCGATTTTTCAAGAATACGATCTCGGCCGATATTCGAGGCCCAGAAGATTTTAACGGCAGAACCCGCAAAGCGGCTCGATGAGCGCTCAGTGCCGCGACGGACGCCGGTAGAATGCCGACGAATTCTCCACTCGCAATAAGAGACACCGTGAGCTGAATAGCTATCGTCTTAACCAACGGCTTCGGCGGTGAGAAGTCATTGGCTCGAAATACCTCGGCAACGAGTGCGCCCGGCGCGCTATTGTAGGGTGGCAAGACCCAGTTGCCCTTGATGATATCCTTGAGATCAATTCGGCGCTTTCGCGCAAGTTCACTCTGCGCCCCGACAACGAAGACAAAAGGCTCATCGAACAAGACTTCGGAATGGAAGTCGTCCTGCTGTCCCGTGGCTCGCGTAATCAGCAGATCAATCTTGCGCTCGCGCAACTCCTGGATCTGATGTTCACCTGGATTGGTGAGCCTCACGTCAAGCTGAACGCCGGGATATTGCTTGGAAAATCTTCGCACGATAGGCGGCACCAGGCCGTGCAGAATGATGTCGGTGCATCCGAGCCTCACTTCGCCCGAATTTGGATCAGACAGATATTCCAGCGAGCGAAGGCCCTGCTGCATTTCGTCGAAAACATTGATGCCACATCGAAGCAGCACTTGGCCATAGGCCGTGAGTTCGGCGCCCTGTGAGCCGCGATCGAACAATCGCACGCCGAGCGTACCTTCAACTTCGGATATCGCCTTGGAGACAGCGGGATGGGAAATTCTCAGCCTGGCGGCCGCCTTCGCCATGCTGCCGGTGTCGGCCACCGCCATGAGGATATGAAGGTCGCGCAACTTGATGCGGCGGCCAATTCGATCCGACCAGTCCATTGCAAGCCTTAACCCAGGGGTTACAGGAATGCCGCAATTTTCGGTCTACCAGATAATAGCCGCGACGACCAGAGTGGCGGCGGCTCGATGATTATTGGCCGAAACTGAGAGAACCCACATGAGGATCATCACATGATCACCAAACGAAGGTTCGTATCGTGGGCGTGCGCAGGTGGTCTCGCTGCCATTTGCCCCAAGACAATCCCGACAGTGGCCGCCCAGACCGTTTCGCGCATGCTGGTGGGCTTTGGTGCCGGGGGCGCGATCGACGTGATCGCCAGAATGCTCGTTGACGGAATGAAGGATTACTCACCTTCATTCATCGTCGACAATCGACCCGGAGCAGGCGGACGACTTGCGCTTGTCGCCCTGAAAGGCGGTCCGGCCGATGGCACGGCGATGATCTTGACGCCGGCCTCTAGCGTCGCCGTATTCCCCCATGTCTACAAGACGCTTGGCTATGATGCGTTCAAGGATTTCGCTCCCGTCACCACGGTTTGCTCCTTTCCATTTCTGATCACCGTCGGTCCGATGGTGCCGGCCGATGTCAGGACGCTGGCCGACTTCGTGAAATGGTGCGCGGCCAATCCCAAGCAGGCGACGTACGGCTCCGCGGCTGCGGGATCAATGCTGCATTTCACCGGCGTGACCTTGGCCAAGGCGGGCAGGTTCGAATTTGTGCATCTGCCATATGGCGGCCCGGGCGGCATCCAGGACCTGATCGGCGGTCGAATTGCCGCGACGATCTATCCCATCGGCACTGCGCTTCCACATGTGCAGTCCGGAGCCATTCGAGCGCTGGCGACAACCGGGCCGCAACGATCGCCGCGACTTCTCGATGTGCCGACGGTTCGCGAGGCCGGATATCCCGCTCTGGAAGCCAATGAGTGGTTTGGCGTCTTCGTTCCGGCAAATACGCCGACCGAAACGGTGAGCCAGCTCAATGCGGCGATCCGCACCGTCGTGAACGCCGGCGCCTTCAAAACTGCCTTGGCCAAGCTTTCCGTCGATCCTGCCGGCGAAACGCCGGAGGAATTTGCGCTGCTGATCAAATCCGATTTTGATCGTTGGGGATCGATCGTGCAAGCCTCCGGATTTATGCCAGAAGATTGAGGCCGGTCATGATCGCCTCCACCAACAGTACCGACAGAGACCGGACGCCAGACCAGATTCTGGGCCCCTATTTTCCAGTGGGATGCACGCCGGCAAAGAAGGACGACATGACTACCATCGAAGGAGTTGATGGTGTTGCGCAAGGAGAAATTATCGAGATCACCGGACGCATTCTCAATCGCCATGGTGTACCGGTTCACGGTGCGGGCCTCACGATCTGGCAAGCAAATACCTTCGGCCGGTACGCGCATTCCAATGACTCCAACCCCGCACCGTTGGACCCGAACTTCGTCGGTTGCGTTGACATTCGATCTGACGACGACGGCACATATCGGATCAAGACCGTGAAGCCCGGCGCCTATCCCGCAGGTCCAGACTGGATGCGGCCACCTCATATTCACTTCGAAATTCACGGTCAGTTCGAGCGGCTGATCACCCAGATGTATTTTCCGGACGAGCCGCTCAATGCCTGCGACAGGCTGCTCAACGCCGCGCTGCGTCCGGACCTGCTGGTCGCGACCCCCGTCCCATTGGGAAACCGGCCCCACCATCGCGTCCTGAATTTCGATATCGTTCTTGCGCGAGGCTAGACGCTCTTCCATCGACACGGACCTAACCTGTTGGTAGCTGACCGTGCGAAAGTCTGCTTTGCAGACGATACTGTTGAAAAAGTCGAAAATCGAGTGGCCCCGAGAATCTCGCGAAGATTGTCGCGACGCCACTCGCGGCCACGGCTCAGCCGGCATTCGCCTCCGGCATCACCCCACCAAGCGCCACCGTCAGCTCAGCCGCCACCTCGCGCACGGTCTGACCGATTGCTGGCAGCCGCTCGTCGGTCAGCCGGCTGGTCATGCCGGAGACGGAAATCGCCGCCAGCGGCTCGGCGCAGTCGTTGTAGACCACGGCTGCGATGCAGCGCAGGCCCATGCAGGCCTCCTCGTCGTCGATCGCAAAGCCCTGGCGGCGGATTTTTTCGAGTTCCTTGAACAGATCGCCCGGCCGCACGATCGACTTTTCGGTCAGCCGCGGCATGCCGTGATGACGGATGATCGCGCTGACGTCCTCGTTGGAATAGGTCGCCAGCACCGCCTTGCCGACGCCGGAGGCGACCATCGCGACGCGGCCGCCGACCTTGGTCAGCGAACGCATGATTTCGCGGCTTTCCATGCGGGTCAGCACGATGATGAATTCGTCGTCGACGACAGCGAGGTTCGCCGTCTCCCGGGTCAGGTCGCGCAGCTTGCGCAAATATGGCATCGCCTGCGCCGTGAAATTGCGGCGGCGGGCGAAGGTTGCCCCCACCGTGAAGGCGCGCGCACCGACATGCCATTTCGATTCGGTACGGTCGAACTGCACGAAGCGGCGGCTTTCCAACGTCCCGAGCAGGCGGTGCACGGTTGAGGTCGACAGCCCCGTGCGGATGGCGAGATCGCTCAGGCGATAGCCTTCGTCGTCTTCGGCGAGCGTTTCAATGATCGACAGCGCGCGGTCGACGGACTGGACGCCGCCGTCGCGGGCATTCTCGTCCTGGTCTGAACTCGATTTCGGCTCGATCGCCTTGCGCCGGATCACGTCTCTCTTCATCGCGACCTGCATCCATCCGTCGGTTGGATCAATACCGCGTATCCGTGGCCTCGTGGTTCGAGACGCGCGGCTTCGCCGCGCTCCTTACCATGAGGGTCTCAGACCTCATCCTGAGGAGCCACGCGCAAGCGTGGCGTCTCGAAGGATGAAGCCACGGAAAATGCTCTAGCGCGTAGATCGGCAAGTTCCGTTTCTAATAATTCGTCAGATGAAAATGCCGCTTCGGATGGTTTTCCGAAGCGGCATTTATCGTTGATAAGCTCAGAGCAAGCCCGCGCCGCGTGCCCACTTGTACTTGGCCCCTAACACCTCGACCGGCAGTTCGGTCGAATAGGCATAGGCCGGGATGCCGTTCTGGTAGAGATACTCGGCGGCCTCCTCGACCTCGACGTCGCCGGCGAGCGAGGCGACGATCGGCTTCACGAAGCCCTTGGCCTCCATCTCCTTCTTCACCTCGACCATGTTGCGGGCGAACACCATCGGCGGCGTCACGATCGTGTGCCAGTAGCCAAGGATCAGCGAATGGATGCGCTCATCCGACAGTCCGAGCTTCACGGTATTGATGTAGGTGATCGGCGGCTCGCCGCCGGTGATATCCACAGGATTTCCGGCCGCGCCGAACGGCGGGATAAACTTGCGGAACGCCGCGTCGAGATCCGGCGGCATCTGCATCAGTGACAGACCGTTGTCCACACAGGAGTCCGACAGCAGCACGCCCGAACCGCCGGCGCCGGTGATGATCAGCACGTTCTCGCCCTTCGGCGTCGGCAACACCGGCACGCCGCGCGCGAATTCGAGCAATTGCCGCAAGGACCGGGCGCGGATCACGCCCGACTGCTTGAACACGTCCTCGTAGATCTTGTCGTTGCCGGCGAGCGCGCCGGTATGCGACGAGGCCGCCTTCGCACCAGCAGACGTGCGGCCCGCCTTGAGCACGATCACCGGCTTCTTCTTCGAAACGCGCTTGGCGGCTTCCGCAAACGCACGGCCGTCCTTCAGGTCCTCGCAGTGCTGGGCGATCAGGTTGGTGTTGGGGTCCTGCTCGAAGAACGCGAGCAGATCGTCCTCGTCGATGTCGGACTTGTTGCCTAGGCCGACGATCGCAGAGACGCCCATCTTCGCCGAGCGCGAGAAACCGATGATCGCCATGCCGATGCCGCCGGACTGCGACGACAAAGCCGCATGGCCCTTGACGTCGTAGGCGGTGCAGAACGTCGCGCAGAGATTCGACCACGTATAGTAGAAGCCGTAGATGTTCGGCCCCATCAGGCGGACGTTGTACTTCTTGCCGACCTCGACGATTTCGGCCTGCAATTCAGGCGCGCCGGCTTCGGCAAAGCCCGACGGAATCAGCACGGCACCTGGAATTTTCTTCTCGCCGCATTCGGCTAGCGCGCCGGCGACGAATTTTGCAGGGATCGCGAACACCGCCGTGTCGATCACGCCCGGCACGTCCTTGACGCTCTTGTAGGCCTTATAGCCGAGAATATCGGCCGCCTTCGGATGGATCGGATAGATCTCGCCCTTGTAGCCGCCATTGATCAGGTTCTTCATCACGGAGTTGCCGATCTTGCCATCCTCGGCGGAGGCGCCGATCACGGCGACGCCCTTCGGCTGCATGATGCGGTTCATGGCAGCGACGATTTCCTCGGTCGGGCGCGGCGCCGGACGCGGCTTGTAGTCGAAATCGACGACGATGCGCACGTCGGCGGCAATCGCGTCCTTCTTGGTGGCGAATACTGGATTGAGATCGAGCTCGACGATTTCGGGGAAGTCGCTGACGAGCTGCGAGACCTTGACGATGACGTCAGCCAGCGCATCGCGGCTGACCGGATCGCCACCGCGCACGCCCTTCAGCATGTCATGGGCCTGGATGCCGTCGAGCATCGACAGCGCATCGTCCTTGGTCGCGGGCGCGAGGCGGAAGGTGATGTCTTTCAGCACCTCGACCAGCACGCCGCCGAGGCCGAAGGCGACAAGCTTGCCGAACGAGCCGTCGGTAATTGAGCCGACGATGACCTCGGTGCCCCCGGCCAGCATCTGCTGCACCTGGATGCCCTCTATCTTGGCATCGGCCTTATACTTCTTTGCATTGGCGAGAATGGTGTCATAGGCCTTCTCGGCATCGGCCGCGGTCTTGACCCCGACCATGACGCCGCCGGCTTCGGTCTTGTGGAGAATGTCCGGCGAGACGATTTTCATCACCACCGGGAAGCCCATGCTGGATGCGATCTTGGATGCATCAGCGGCAGATTTGGCCACGCCCTCTTTAGGAACCGGGATGCCATAGGCATCGCACACCACCTTGCCTTCCGGCGCGGTAAGGCTCGTGCGCTTCTCGGCTTTCACTGTATCGAGCACCCGGCGGACAGCCTCTTGGGCGCTGGGCTCAGCGATCTTGCGGGCCGCATCTGCAGAATTTGACATTGGCTTCCTCCTGGGGCTAGTTTTATGGCATTTGGTATGCCAGAGATTAGATTGTCAAGACAAACTATCGCGCGGAAACAGCGAAAACACGGGCATCTTGACATCCTGGTATTTGGTATGCCAAAAATCTTCCGGTGTTTCTTCTGCTAAGAAGACGTCTCCAAAACAGGGAGGAGACGAGTCGTGCCCGCACGTAAACAAACCAAGGCGCCGCCTGTCATGGCTGAGGCAGATATCGCAATCGTTCGGATTGCGCCTGAGACGAGCTTCAAGAACAAGGCCTACGAGGCCTTGAAGGAAGCTATTCTCAAGATGGATATCTATGCGACGCCCGAGCAAGTGATGCTCGACGAGCGCGCGCTGTCCGAACGCCTCGGCGTAAGCCGCACCCCTATTCGCGAAGCCATCGCGATGCTGGAACAGGATGGCTTCGTCAAAACCGTGCCGCGTCGCGGCATCGTCGTGGTCCGCCGCACCAAGACCGAGATCGTGGACATGATCCGCGCCTGGGCCGCTCTCGAGAGCATGGCGGCGCGCCTGATCACGACCACGGCGCGCAAGAAGGACATCACCGCGCTGCGCGATTTCTTCAAGGATTTTGGCAAGGACCGGCTGCCGCAGGATCATGTCGAGGAATACTCCAAGGCCAACATCGCGTTCCATCAGGCGCTGATCTCGCTTTCGGAATCGCCGGTGCTGGTCGATTTGACCAACGACCTGCTGCTGCATGTGCGCGGCTACCGGCAATTGACCATCGGACGCAAGGACCGCACCGCGACTTCGCTGCCCGAGCATCTTGGCATCATCGAAGCGCTGGAAGCACGCGATACCGAACTCGCCGAGAAGCGCGCGCGCGACCACACGCTAGGCCTTGCCGCCTACGTCGAAGCGCACGGGCAGGAACTTTTTAGCTAGACGAACCTTCGCACCAGAAGACGACGAAAAATCGTCCGAACCAAAACGATCAGGGAGATGAAGCCCATGCTGAATACCGCGACCAAGTCCGAAGCACCGGGCACCGAGCAAGAGCTGACGGATGGCTTTCATCTCGTCATCGATGCGCTCAAGCTCAACGGCATCAACACCATCTATGGTGTGCCGGGCATCCCGATCACCGACCTCGGACGCATGATGCAGGCCGCGGGCATGCGCGTATTGTCGTTCCGCCACGAGCAGAACGCCGGTTACGCGGCCTCGATCGCCGGCTTTCTCACCAAAAAACCGGGCGTCTGCCTCACGGTCTCGGCGCCCGGCTTTCTCAACGGCCTCACTGCGCTGGCTCACGCCACCACCAACTGCTTCCCGATGATCCTGATCTCGGGTTCCTCCGAGCGCGAGATCGTCGACCTGCAGCAGGGCGACTATGAAGAGATGGATCAGCTTGCGATCGCCAAGCCGCTCTGCAAGGCAGCGTTCCGCGTGCTGCATGCCGCCGACATCGGCATCGGTCTCGCCCGCGCGATCCGCGCCGCGGTGTCGGGACGTCCGGGCGGCGTCTATCTCGACCTGCCGGCCAAGCTTTTTGGCCAGGTGATGGACGCCGGCGCCGGCGCGAAGTCGCTGGTGAAGGTGATCGATGCAGCCCCCGCCCAGATCCCTGCCCTGTCGGCCGTCAAGCGCGCGCTCGACGTGTTCAAGGGCGCCAAGCGCCCCCTCATCATTCTCGGCAAGGGCGCGGCTTACGCGCAGGCCGACAACGAGATCCGTGCCTTTGTCGAAAAGACCGGCGCGCCGTTCCTGCAGATGAGCATGGCCAAGGGCCTGCTGCCCGACACGCACGCGCAGTCGGCCGGTGCGGCGCGCTCGACCGTGCTGAAGGACGCCGACGTCGTCATGCTGATCGGCGCCCGCCTCAACTGGCTGTTGTCGCACGGTAAGGGCAAGACCTGGGGCGATGCGCCGAAGAAATTCATCCAGGTCGACATCGAGCCGAAGGAGATGGATTCCAATGTCGAGATCGCAGCCCCCGTGGTCGGCGATATCGGCTCCTGCGTATCCGCCCTGCTCGAGGGCATGGGCGGCAACTGGCCGGCCGCGCCAGCCGACTGGGTCTCGACCGTCAACAAGAAGCGTGACGACAACGTCGCCAAGATGGCGCCGAAGCTGATGAGCAACGCTTCCCCGATGGATTATCACGGCGCGCTCGGCGCACTGCGCACCATCATCAAGGAGCGGCCGGATGCCATTCTCGTCAACGAAGGCGCCAACACGCTCGACCTCGCCCGCGGCGTCATCGACATGTACAAGCCGCGCAAGCGTCTCGACGTCGGCACCTGGGGCGTGATGGGTATCGGCATGGGCTATTCGATTGCGGCTGCGGTCGAAACCGGCAAGCCGGTGCTCGCGGTCGAAGGCGACTCGGCGTTCGGCTTCTCCGGCATGGAGATCGAGACCATCTGCCGCTACCAGCTTCCGGTCTGTATCGTCATCTTCAACAATGACGGCATCTACCGCGGCACCGACGTCAATACGGGCGGTTCCGATCCGGCGACGACGGTGTTCGTCAAGGGCTCGCGCTACGACAAGATGATGGAAGCCTTCGGCGGCGTTGGCATCAACGCCACCTCGCCCGACGAATTGAAGCGCGCCGTCAACGCGGCGATGGATTCCGGCAAGCCAACGCTGATCAACGCCGTGATCGATCCGGCGGCAGGCTCGGAGAGCGGCCGCATCGGCAACCTCAACCCGCAGAGCGTCCTGAAAAAGAAGTAACCGACTTCCATCCATTCGATCTGCATCACGCAGTACAGACACAGTACGGAGCAATGACGATGACAAAGGCGCTCACGGGCGTTCGTATTCTCGATTTCACCCACGTCCAGTCGGGCCCTACCTGCACGCAATTGCTGGCGTGGTTCGGCGCCGACGTGATCAAGGTCGAGCGCCCCGGCGTCGGCGACATCACGCGCGGTCAGTTGCAGGACATCCCGAACGTGGACAGCCTGTATTTCACCATGCTGAACCACAACAAGCGTTCGATCACGCTCGACACCAAGAACCCGAAGGGCAAGGAAGTCCTCACCGCGCTGATCAAGAGCTGCGACGTGCTGGTGGAGAACTTCGGCCCCGGCGTGCTCGACCGCATGGGCTTCCCCTGGGAGAAGATCCACAGCATCAACCCGAAGATGATCGTGGCCTCGATCAAAGGCTTTGGCCCCGGCCCGTATGAAGACTGCAAGGTGTATGAGAACGTCGCGCAGTGCACCGGCGGCGCCGCCTCGACCACCGGCTTCCGCGACGGGCTGCCGCTCGTCACCGGCGCGCAGATCGGCGACAGCGGCACCGGGTTGCATCTGGCGCTTGGCATCGTCACCGCGCTCTATCAGCGCACCCACTCGGGCAAAGGCCAGCGTGTCACCGCGGCGATGCAGGACGGCGTGTTGAATCTGGCGCGCGTAAAACTGCGCGACCAGCAGCGCCTCGCCCATGGCCCGCTGAAGGAATACAGCCAGTATGGCGAAGGCATTCCGTTCGGCGACGCCGTGCCGCGCGCCGGTAACGATTCTGGCGGCGGTCAGCCCGGCCGCATTCTGAAGTGCAAAGGCTGGGAGACCGATCCCAACGCCTACATCTATTTCATCACCCAGGCGCCGGTCTGGGAGAAGATCTGCGACGTCATCGGCGAGCCCGGCTGGAAGACCCATCCCGATTACGCCAAGCCGCCGGCCCGCCTGCCCCGGCTGAACGAGATCTTCGCCCGCATCGAGCAGTGGACGATGACGAAGACCAAGTTCGAGGCGATGGAGATCCTCAACAAGGACGACATTCCCTGCGGGCCGATCCTGTCGATGAAGGAGATCGCCGAAGATCAGTCGCTGCGCGCCACCGGCACCGTGGTCGAGGTCGATCACCCGACCCGCGGCAAGTACATCTCGGTCGGCAATCCGATCAAGCTGTCGGACTCACCGAGCGAGGTGACCCGCTCCCCGCTGCTCGGCGAGCACACCGACGAAATCCTGCGCCAGGTTCTCGGCTTCAGCGATCACCAGGTCGCCGAAATCCACGATTCCGGCGCGCTCGAGCCGCCGCGCAAGCAGGCGGCGGAATAACGACGCCATCCGAACAGCACGAAAGGCCGCCGGTTTCGGCGGCCTTTTTGTTGGAGCGAGAGGAAGTCAGGTTGAATCGGTACGGCGGGCACCCGCTGCACCTCTCCCGCTCGCAGGGTCGCATCGAAGGTGCGTCCGCGGGCTACTGCGCTTCCCGACTCGGCACGAGTGCGCTGCTACGCGGCTGCAGCCGATACCACGCAACCTGACCGTCCGCGAATTGTGCTCGGCCAAGCCTCGACCACAGCGGTGGCGCGTGATCGCCGACTACAAGGATGTCGGCCGGGCCGACGGCCGGGTCACGCGCGATCTTCGCTACCACAGTGAAAACGTCGTGCCATAGCTCCGCCATTTGGCACACCCTGAGCTCGCCGAAGCCGCTGCCGTCACGACCGCAATGGAAATCGGTCTGGGATTCGTTGGGCGCGATCGGAACGTGCGTGTTGAGCGTCAGCCAGTAGATGAAGCGCGACTTGCCGTCCCTTGCGGCCTCCCGGGACGCGGCGGAGATTACCGGCGCCAGATCGGCGTCGCAGGCGCCGCGAAAAGTGCTGCCGCAGGTGCGGTGCGCGGTCCCGATGAGGTCTTCGCCAAACAGCTCCTTGTCGAAGCCAACCGTCGGATACCATTTCGTCCGCTCGAACATGCCACCCGAGAAGGCATGCACGGCGATGTTGGCGTAGCTCCGCGCCTTGAGCAAGTTGGGCAGGCAGGAGGCAGTGTCTCCCGAAACAAAATCAGCATAGAAGGTGCGGGTGTTGCACAGCTCGCGCATCTCGCCCGAAGTCGTCGAGCCGTAATAGGAGGTATGACCTCCGGTGATGATATAGTCTTTGGTAATTTCCGCGTCGAAGAGCGGCGCGGCGATGCGCTCGCGAGCGGCTTGATCGAGCAGGTACCCAAGGCCCTCGACCATCACCAGGACGACGTTGTTGCCGTGTGCGGTCGCCGCGGCCGTGAAACCCGAAACTTCGGCTGCCGACTGGACGGGCTTATCACGGCCGAGCATTGAGCCGAAATGGTAGTTCCACGTGATATTGCTGAGATAATCGAGCGTGGCAAAGGCGAGCGCCATAACGAAAAGGAGGACAGCATTACCGCGCATGAGCATGCTACGCCGACTGAGGCACGCCAACGCCGCCAGCGTAGTCGCTGCTATGGTGCCGATCAGCGCCTGATAAAGTGGCGAGGCGAAGAGATGTAGGTGGCGCACCAGTTCGATGGCGACCATCAGCTCCATCGGCTCAAGGCGGAACAGCAGCGAGAGCGTGTGCACGATGTCGAAGGCGAGCACGCAGAGGAACAGCACAACCGTGGACGCGAACGGAATACGGCGCGCCAGGATCGCAAGGGTTGCATAGAATATGATCGCCCAGGTCCGCGGCGGCAGAGCAATGTCGACGATCGAGGTCAGCCCCACTAGCGAAGTCAGATTCGGGAGCAGCAGCCCGCCCGCGAGCAGGAGCGCGTTAGGCGCGCTGAAGGGCAGCAGCAACGTACGCCACCTCCGGCGCGCAGTTTCTGCAGCGCCGGACGCGGCGAGCGTCGTCGCTTCGCTCATTACTAGCCATCCTCGTCGAGTGTAACCTGTCCCTTGCAATCTAACGGCGAAAGGTAAAGCGTCTGTGCTCACCATTGCAAAAAAGCCTTCCGATCGAAAAGCGGTACCGAGGTGGCCGCTGCTCGGTGAGCACACCGACGAGATCCTCCGCCAGGTCCTCGGCCTCAGCGAGCACCAGGTCGCTGAAATCCACGGCTCCGGCGCGCTAGATCCGCCGCGGAAGCAGGCGGCGGAATAAGCAGCCTGGGATTCTGGAATGCAACGGCCGCCGGTTTCCGGCGGCCTCCTTCATTCTGGAGTGCCAGCATCACGACTCGTTGCTGCAATGCAAACGTCCGATTGCTGCTATGCAAACAAAGTTATTGTTGGTGGTATCTGGTATACATAAGTCTCCCGTATCACGAAAGCGGAGCTTCTCCGCTACTTCAGAAAGGGGACGTCCATGTCCAAGACTGCATCCATCGGCCTCCTGCCCTCCCCCACCCTGTTCGGTCGCCTGATGGCTTCCATCGACCGCCTTCTGATCGCGAGCAGCCGCATTGCGGTTCGCAACGGCGACCTCCCCCCTTTCGGCCTCTGATGCTTCTAGAGTAAAGGCTTTTTGCGCGGCACCGCGCGAAATCCCACAGCAACCATCGATTGCATTTCGATCAACGGCCCCGGTTTCCGGGGCCGTTTTCGTTCGCCGCTCACCGATTGCCTGTTTGGGCGCCGCCTGCGACAAATTGGCCTAGCCTCCTGTCGAAACCAAAAACCAGTTGCATCGTGGCATATCATATACAAGAATTCTAAAAACGCCCATAATAGAACAATGGCGCATACCAGGGGGGAGCTAGGCCGTGCAGTCCGCAAGGGACAGCGAAGGCGATATCGCAAGGAACAGGCAGCGCAAGCGTGCCTTCCCCTCTTCTTGCGCTTTTCAGATTCACAATTGGCCGAAAGCAGCGGATGCCGCCCGATCAGGCCCCTCGTACAATTCGAACCCACGGGAGTCGCGTTGAGGCAACCATTGCGGCGCGACGATCATGGGTGCATGAAGACCCGAAACGTTTGATCGGGAAATGAACTTAATAAGCCGGCAAAGACCGGCGTAACCACAGTTCAACGGGAGTGAAGCAAATGAGGCGTTCTACACATCTTGCGTTGGGAGCGATTGCGGCGCTGTGCACGGGCGGGGTCGCGGCTCCCGCAACGGCGGCGTGGGAGCCGGTGCGGCCCGTTGAATTCATCGTCCCCGCCGGCACAGGCGGCGGCGCCGACCAGATGGCGCGCACGATCCAGGGCATCGTCACCAAGCACAGTCTGATGAAGCAGCCGCTGGTCGTCATCAACAAGTCCGGCGGCGCCGGCGGCGAAGGCTTCCTCGACGTCAAGGGATCGGGCGGAAATCCGCACAAGATCATCATTACGCTCTCCAACCTCTTCACCACACCGCTTGCCACCGGAATTCCGTTTAGCTGGAAAGATCTCACGCCCGTCGCGATGCTGGCATTGGATGAATTCGTGCTGTGGGTGAACGCCGACAAGCCGTACAAGACGGCGAAGGAGTACATCGATGCCGTGAAGGCCGCTCCCGCCGGCTCGATCAAGATGGGCGGCACCGGCTCGAAGCAGGAAGATCAGATCATCACTGTCGCCGTGGAAAAAGCCGTCGGCACCAAGTTCACCTACATTCCCTACAAGGGCGGCGGCGAAGTCGCTGTTCAACTCGTCGGCAACCACGTCGATTCGACCGTCAACAATCCGATCGAGGCGGTCGCGCAATGGCGCGGCGGCAAGCTGCGTCCCCTCTGCGTTTTTGATGCAAAGCCGATGGCCTACGACGAGCCGATCGCGGACGGCAAGGCCTGGAAGGACGTTCCGACCTGCAAGTCGGCAGGTCTCGACATGGAATATCTGATGCTGCGCGGCATCTTCATGGCGCCCAGGGCCACCAAGGACCAGGTCGAGTATTATGTCGAACTGTTCAAGAAAATTCGCGCCACTCCTGAGTGGCAGGAATTCATGAAGAGCGGCGCATTCAACACGACCTTCCTGACCGGCGCAGAATACGCCAAATGGGTCGAGGCCGAGGACAAGCGTCATCAGGCTCTGATGAAAGAGGCCGGTTTCCTCGCTCCGAGCAACTGACCGAGAAGCACTGATCGATTGGGTAGCAACGCAGACGGCGGGCTCGGTTTCCGCGGGCTTGATTGCGCATGGAGTTTCGATGACAACAGGCAGTTCGAGCAACACCGGCCCGACCCACAAGCTCGTGGAAGCAGGCGTCACCCTACTGATCGCTCTGTTCGGAGTGATCGTGATCGCCGGCAGCCTCAAGGCGGGGATCAATTGGGGCGCTGAGGGCCCCCGCGCCGGGTTCTTCCCATTCTATATCGGGCTTTTCATCGTCGCCTCCAGCGGGATCAATCTCTGGCACGGGCTGCGCGAAGACAATGACGGACTGTTCGCCGAGTGGGGACAGCTTCGTCAGGTTCTCAGCGTCGTCATTCCCACCGGCATCTATGTCGGATCCATGCCGTTCATCGGGCTGTACGTCGCTTCGACCATTTTCATCGCATGGTTCATGCGATGGCTGGGCAAATACAACTGGATCACCGTCCTGGCGGTGGCATTCGGCATGCCCCTCGTCACCTATTTGATTTTCGAGCGCTGGTTCATGGTCCCGCTTCCAAAGGGACCGTTGGAAGAGTGGCTCGACCTGTAAACAACGACGCACAGTCAGGATTGGATTATCGGGATGGAACAACTCGTCAATCTTTTTCACGGCTTTGCGGTCGCGCTGCAGCCGTACAACATCATGCTGATGGTTATCGGCATCGTGCTCGGTGTCATCATCGGCGTGCTGCCGGGACTGGGCGGCGCCAATGGCGTCGCCATCCTGCTGCCGCTGACATTCAGCATGTCGCCGACGTCGGCCATCATCATGTTGTCCTGTATTTACTGGGGCGCGCTGTTCGGTGGAGCGATCACCTCGATTCTCTTCAACATACCGGGCGAACCATGGTCGGTGGCCACGACATTCGACGGCTATCCGATGGCGCAGCAGGGCAAGGCCGGCGAGGCACTGACCGCCGCCTTCACCTCCTCCTTCGTCGGCGCGCTGTTCGCCGTCGTCATGATCACGCTGGTCGCTCCCCTGGTTGCCAGCTTTGCGCTGCAATTCGGGCCTGCGGAAAAGTTCGCGGTGTATTTCCTCGCATTCTGCAGCTTCGTGGGCCTGAGCAAGGAGCCGCCGTTCAAGACCATTGCGGCCATGATGATCGGCTTCGCGCTTGCCGCGGTCGGACTTGATTCCATCACCGGGCAGTTGCGGCTGACGTTCGGCGTCACCCACCTGCTCAACGGCTTCGACTTCCTGATCGCCGTGATCGGACTGTTCGGCATCGGCGAAATCCTGCTGACGATGGAAGAAGGCCTGGCCTTCCGTGGCGGCACCGCCAAGATCAATCTGCGCGTGGTGCTCCAGACCTGGAAGGAGCTGCCCGCATACTGGATGACCTCGCTGCGTTCCTGCTTCATCGGCTGCTGGATGGGCATCACGCCGGCGGGCGCAACGCCAGCCTCGTTCATGAGCTACGGCATTGCCAAGCGCGTCGCGAAGAAAGGCAGCAATTTCGGCAAGGGCGAGATCGAAGGCGTCGTTGCGCCGGAGACCGCGGCGCACGCCGCGGGTACAGCGGCCCTGTTGCCGATGCTCTCCCTCGGCGTGCCGGGCTCTCCGACGGCTGCGGTGTTGCTCGGCGGCCTGTTGATCTGGGGCCTGCAGCCCGGACCGATGCTGTTTGTCGAACAGAAGGAATTCGTCTGGGGCCTGATCGCCTCGATGTATCTCGGCAATATTGTCGGCCTGCTCGTCGTGCTCACCTGCGTACCAATTTTCGCAGCTATCCTGCGCGTGCCTTTCAGCATCATTGCACCCCTTATTCTGGTGCTATGCGCGATCGGTGCCTATTCGGTCCATAGCAGCACGTTTGACGTCATGCTGATGCTGGTGTTCGGCGTGATCGGTTATCTGCTCAAGAAGTGCAACTATCCCCTCGCCCCGCTGGTGCTGGCGATCGTGCTCGGCGACAAGGCCGAGGAGGCCTTCCGCCAATCGCTTCTGGGATCCCAGGGGTCGTTTGGGGTGTTCCTTTCCAATCCGCTGGTCAGCACGATCATGATCCTGGGATTGATCGCGCTGTTCTGGTCGGTCATTCAGGAAGGATATAGCCGCCTGCGATCCGCGGCGACCGCATGATTAAGCTGTAAGCAAAGCAATAGCTTAAGACGCTTCCGACGATTGGGCCGCGCAACCGCGCGGCCCTTTTTGTTTGTTTGTGCAGCTTTTTCACCGGCGCGGGGAATTCTTAGAACACATGCAATTTTCCGCTTGTCTACTGGCATAACATATACCACACTCGCGCGAGCTGTCGGGCAACGATAGAACAGCAGCCCTTTGGAGGAAGAATGACGGATACAGTGCACGGAGCAGCCCCCGTCGCGGAGGCGCGAGTGAGCGATGCCTATCGCTGGACTCAATTGGCCATCGGCGTCGCCGCGATGGTGATGATCGCGAACTACCAATATGGTTGGACGTTCTTCGTCCCCGACATCCAGCAGAAATTCGGATGGGATCGCGCCTCGATCCAGTGGGCATTTACGCTGTTCGTGCTGTTCGAGACCTGGCTGGTGCCGGTCGAGGGATGGTTCGTCGATAAATACGGCCCGCGCCTCGTCGTCCTGATCGGCGGCATCCTCTGCGCCATCGGATGGGCGATCAACGCCCACGCGACCACGCTCAACGGCTTCTATCTCGGCATGATCATCGCAGGCATCGGCGCCGGTGGCGTGTACGGCACCTGCGTCGGCAACGCGCTGAAATGGTTTCCCGACAAGCGCGGCCTTGCGGCCGGCATCACCGCCGCCGGTTTCGGCGCGGGCTCGGCGCTGACGGTCGCGCCGATCCAGGCGATGATCAAGGACTCAGGCTTCCAGACCACCTTCCTCTATTTCGGCCTCGGCCAAGGCATCATCATCGTCATTCTCGCCTTCCTGATGTTCTCGCCGAAACCGGGACAGGTGCCGACGGTGCAGAACAGCAACGTGATCCAGACCCGGCGCAACTATCAGCCCACCGAAGTGATCCGTCAGCCGATCTTCTGGCTGATGTATTTCATGTTCGTGATCGTCGGCGCCGGCGGATTGATGGTGACGGCCAACCTCAAGCCGATCGCCGTCGACTGGAAGGTCGACAGCGTGCCGGTGACGCTGATGGCGGTGACGATGACGGCCGTGACGTTCGCAGCCACTATCGATCGCGTCCTCAACGGCCTGACGCGTCCATTCTTCGGCTGGATCTCCGACATGATCGGCCGCGAGAATACGATGTTCATCGCCTTCGGCATGGAAGGCATCGGCATCTGGGGCCTCTACATGCTGGGCCACGATCCCGTCTGGTTCGTGCTGCTGTCGGGCTTCGTGTTCTTCGCCTGGGGCGAGATCTACTCCCTCTTCCCATCGACCTGCACGGACACCTTCGGCGCGAAGTTCGCGGCCACCAATGCCGGCCTGCTCTACACCGCAAAGGGCACCGCGGCGCTGTTGGTGCCGGTGGCGAACTACATGCAGCAGTCGTCGGGCACTTGGGACACCGTGTTCATCGTCGCGGCCGGCGCGAATATCCTGGCCTCGCTGCTGGCGATCGCGGTGCTGAAACCATGGCGCAAGATGGTGGTCGCCAAATCGCAGATTGCGGCCTGACCTCACCGATCCACGGCAAGAACAAGACGCGCTCACCTCCGGGTGGGCGCGTTTTCTTTTGCCGACTAGCAAGCTCTGGCATACCTGACGCCACATGAGACCGCCAAAACCCGAGGCCCCTCCTTCTGGAATGTCACGGTACGCTCCAGAAACGTCAATAATACTGCCTATTTATCTCGATCTCGGCTGCGAGAATTCCACGCTCCGCGTGTTGACATTTGGCATTATGTATACCAGACTTCACCTATAATCCACCCCAAGGAGGTTGCCATGCAAGTCGGAGATATCCTGCGCAAGAAAGCCGCCCGTGTCGCAACGGTCCGCATGAACGAGACCGTCGCCATTGCCGCGCAACTGATGCGCTCCGGCAATATCAGCGCGCTGGTCGTCAAGGATGTCGTCCGCACCGAAGGCAACACGGCGGTCGGCATGTTCACCGAGCGCGACGTGGTTCGCGCGATTGCCGAACACGGCGCAGCCGGCGTGAACATGCGCGTCTCGCAATTCATTTCGGTGCAGCAGCTCGTCTCCTGCACCTCGACGGATACGCTCGAGCATGTCCGTCACCTCATGAGCAAGCATCACATCCGCCACGTGCCGGTGATCGACAATTACAGCCTGATCGGCGTCATCAGCATTCGCGACATCACGACCGCGTTCGACGACGAAGCAACGCCCTACAGACTGGCCGCGTCGGCCTGACCGGTCCCTTCGAACTCCGCCGGCATTTCCTGGGCAGCACTCCAGGGAAGCCGGCGGTATCGCACCGAAAATTCGGCTTAACTCCTGTCGCAAAGCAGGCGCTCGCAAATTTGCGCCGGAGGTGTGGCGCGCCGGAAAGCATTATCTGTGGGAGGGCGCATGGCGCGTAACATTCTGATCCTTGGAGCCTCATATGGCTCATTGCTGGCGACAAAGCTTTTGATGGCGGGTCACAACGTGACGCTGGTTTGCCGGAAGCAGACGGCAGAACTCATCAATCGCGACGGCACCGAAGTTCGCATCAAGCTGCGCGACGAGGCGGCGCACCGGCCGATCTTCTCGCGCGACCTGCCTGGCATCCTGGACGCGGTCGAGCCCGCCGACGTCGATCTTTGCCGTTATGATCTGGTTGGTCTTGCCATGCAGGAGCCGCAATACACCGACCATGCGATCCAGGCTCTGATGATCAAGATCGCTGAGGCGAAGCTGCCTTGCCTTTCGATCATGAACATGCCGCCCCTGCCCTACCTCAAACGGATCCCGGCGCTTGCGAAAATGGAGCTGGAGGACGCCTATACCAACGCCGCGGTATGGGAACGGTTCGAGCCGGGTCTGGTGTCGCTCTGCTCCCCTGATCCGCAGGCCTTCCGCCCACCGGAGGAGGCGGCGAATGTTCTTCACGTCGGCCTGCCGACAAACTTCAAGGCAGCGTCATTTGCGGATGAGAAACATAACTTGCTGCTTCGGGAGCTGGAAGCCGACGTCGATGCGGTGAAGCTGGATGGCCAGGACGTTCCGGTGAAGCTCAAAGTGTTCGATTCGATGTTCGTCCCTCTGGCCAAATGGTCGATGCTGTTGACGGGGAATTACCGCTGCATCACGCCGCATGAGCCGCAATCGATCCGCGACGCGGTGCACGGCGATATCAATCTCTCGCAGTCGATCTACGACCATGTCGATGCCATCGCCCAGCGGCTGGGCGCCGATCCCACCGATCAGGTCCCTTTCGAGAAATACGCCAAAGCAGCCGAAAGCCTTCTCAAGCCCTCGTCGGCGGCCCGGGCGGTCGCTGGTGGCGCACCTTCTATCGAGCGCGTCGACCTTCTGGTGAAGCTGATTTCGCATCAGCTTGGCGTACCCAATGCCGAAATCGACCGTACGGTCCAGATCGTCAATCAGAAACTGAATAAGAGCATCGCGGCGGAAGCATCTGAGGCGCCGCGAGGCGTTCCCGTCTCAGCAAAGTAGAGCCGCGCTTCTTTACGCGAACAGTCCCTGCTTCGCTCAAAAACGCGTTCGATCATTGGCCACCGACAGGCCAATTCGAGCCCATCCCCCCGCATTGCGCACGGGCACACCGCTGCGGCGCGGGATGGCGTTTAGCAACAGTTAAGACTTTTGCGCAAATGATAGACAACCAGCGCAACATTTTAGATCGCCGCAAGAATTGCGAGCGGACCTCAGGCCCCTTTTTGAGGGATTAGCATGAGAACGCTTCTCATTGGTGTTCTGGCTGCGACCCTGGTTGGCTGTAGCTGCCTTTTACCGCCGCAAGCGAGCATGGAAGCATGCACGGACGCGAGCGGGTTCGGCTGTCTCAACGGGATGGCCGCCAGTCGACCGATTGAATCGGCGCCTACGTCATCCAAGACCAATTCCGCGACAACAAAAGCCAAGTCCACGATCGCGACGAAGGCGGAAAAGCCGTCGGTTGCCGACGTCCGCGACAGGCCTCACCCCGCTGAGAAAAAGGCGAAGTCCACCACGATCGAAGCGAAAGTCGAAGCTCCGGCATCTGGTCGGCCCGCTGCGACGTCCGATCCGGTCATTATCAAGGCGAAGACCACCATTGCTGCGAAGTTGGAGGAGCCGGCGTCTGCCGAGTTCGGTGAGATGAAACGGGCCATCCGCAAAAATACGCTCGGGCAGTCCGTCGACACCATTTGCGGCCGTGTCAAAGGAAAAACGGCGTCGGGCGAAGATACTGGAGATAGGCCGTTTCTGTATCTCGTGACGGAAGATGAAGCATATGTCGTCGATGGCCCCGCCAAGTCGGCTGCGGCGAGCGCGTACCGCAATATTTGCAGCTAGCCTGGAATAATAAGACCGCTGCCAAGATCTATTGCGACGGACCAGAAGGTCCGTGACGACGTTGCGAACGAACTCGAAGCTCGGAAGCAACGTCGCGATCAGCAGCAATTCGCTGCAGAGTGTGTGGGGCAGATTTGCTCCATGGAAAATGGAAATCAAAATTTGTGGAGACAGCTAACCTCTGACTTCGGGGACATCATGGACGATTTTTCTAATCCCGCGGAACTGGCCTCGGTATCACAAAACTCGCCGGTGCTCGTGATCATCGAGCAACATGTGCTGGCGCGGACATGCATCCTCAATATTCTCAAAAGAGAACTCACTGGATTCGAGATCGTCGAGATGGCAACGACCAGTGGCCTGAACTGGCTATCCGGCAGAGACATCCGCTTGATTGCGCTGAATATCGGGCACAAGCAGATCACTGATCCTTCGATCGAGGAGAGCCTCGCCTTCCTTGCAGAAACCTGCCCGAAAGCGTCCGTTGCTGTGTTGTCAAACCGCGACGACGATGCGACGGCTTCGGCCGCGATGCAACGCGGAGTGCGCGGTTTCTTTCCGACATCGATCCCGGTCGAACTCGCGATTGCCGGATTACGCCTGGTCCTTGCCGGTGGGGTCTACCGACCGTTACCGATCGTGGGGCAAAATGGAGGGACAAGCCACAAGACGATATCGGGATGCCCAGATACGTCCGAGCTACTCGGAACTAACGAGGGCAACGGCGCCACCAGGATTGTGCCGGAGAAGGCGATGGTCGACCTTACGCCGCGCGAACAACATGTGCTCGAGGCGCTGCAGCTTGGCCTTCCCAACAAGTTGATTGCCGTCAGGCTCAACCTATCGGAAAACACTGTAAAAATGCATATTCAACGTATCATGCGAAAATGCTCCGCGCATAACCGCACCGAGGCGGTCATTCGCTGGAGCCGGCGAGCCAACGATCATGCCTAGAGCATGATCCGGAAAAGTGGGAACCGGTTTCCATCGCGACACACGCGAACGCGTTTGCGCGGAGATCATGCTCAAATCAAAGAGATAGAGCGAGATGACGATTCGAAGAAAAGTCATCGCGCTCTACCCTCACGCGTGCGATCATTTTGAGAGCTGCCCGAGCTCGCCGTTCGGGTCGCAGCTTAATCCTCACGGAACGCGCCGTTGAAGCTGTCGAGTAGAGGCTTGAGAGCGTAGAGCGCCACTGTGCCGTGACCCGTCTTGATGAATACCTGCGCCGGCATTCCCGGAATAATCTGGACATTATCGATCCCGGCGCCGACCAGATTCTGAACTCGAATCTTCGCTGCGTAGTACGGCTGATCGGTGCGCTTATCGACTAGACGGTCGGCAGAAACGTGCGTCACGGTCCCATGGAGCCGTGGTACGCGGCGCTGATTATAGGGCAGGAGATTCACTTCGGCGCTCAGTCCGAGACGGACCACATCGATGTCTTCGGGCCTGACGCGCGCAATCACGATGAGCCGATCCTGCCGGGGAACCAGATCCATGAGAGGTGCCCCGGCGCCGATAACGCCGCCTGGCGTATGGATCTTCAGGTCGGTTACCACGCCGTCCTCGGGCGCCTTGACCGTCGTTCGCGAGAGTTGGTCGTCGGCCGCCCGCAGTCGTTCCCATATCTGAAAGATCTGGTTCTGTACCTCGCGCAGCGACTGCGCGATCTCGTTTTGACGGTCATGTTCCAGTTTGAGGAGAACAGCTTCGGATTCGTTGATGACCTGCCCCGCGCGCGATATCTGCGCGACAATCTCTCCCCGCCGTCCTTCGATGTCAGCTATCTCTCGCTCGAGGTTCAGAAGCCGCGGGCGCCGCTCAAGCCCCTTGCTGACGAGCGTGGCCACCGTTGCCGCTTCCTCGCGGACGATGTCGATGCGCCTTGCGGCGGCGCTTTCCTGCGCCCTGAGGCCCTCGATCTCCCTTTCCACCTGCGACCGCTTCTCCCGATTTACGGCCGCTTGCGATAGAAAGACCTGCCGGCGCGTTTCGAAGATGGCTTGCTGACCCGCAAGGACATCCGCGACTGAAGGACTCGCCATCTGCGCCATCTCCAACCTGCCCGGAAATGATACCCGCTCGTCTCCGCGCTGTTCCGCCTGCAGCCGTGCCTCTCGCGCCGTCGCTTCCCACAACTGGCCTTGCAGGCTCTGGACTTCGGCACGGGCCTTGGTGTCCTCCAACGAGATCAGCGTTTGTCCAGCACGGACAACGTCACCGTCCGCAACCAGAATTTCCTTGATGATGCCACCCTCAAGGTGCTGAATCGTCTTGCGGCTCGACTCGGACTCGACGGTGCCGACAGCAATCGCGGCGCTCTCGAGGGGTGCATAGGTCGACCAGGTACCGAGACCGATGACGAAGCCACAAACCAGCAGGTTTCCAGTCCAGGTGACGCCGCGCAGCCGGTCGCGGAGCGCCGGCGGCGCCGACCTCAGCCACCGTGGAACGTCCCAGATCTCTACGTGAGCGGATGCAATTTTTAGACGAGCCCATCCCCTTCGGGCAAAGAGACGGTGGATGCGGATCCAGGTGACACCGCGCAGCCGGTCGCGCAGCGCCAGCGCCGCCGATCTCAGCCAGCGTGGAATCTCCCGAACATCGACGTGAGTGAATGAAATCTTCATGAGACAGGGTCACGCGAAGTAACTTGGGGTCTTGCCAAACACCGTTCGAAAATTTCCCTGCTCTCACCGAATGCGCTGATCGCGCCGCCCTGCATGATCGCAAGCTTGTTCGTTGCGCCGAGGATCCCTATCCGGTGGGTGATGATGATCACCGTTGTATTGGCCGCCTTCATCCGTTCGATGGCGTCGAAGAGCATGCGCTCGCCGAGACTGTCCAGGCTGGAGTTCGGCTCGTCGAGGACCACGAGGTGCGGGTCGCCAAAAAACGCCCGTGCAAGGCCGAGGCGCTGGCGAAATCCACGTGAGAGATTGGCCGCTGCGCCATTGACGACCGTATCGTATGCCTGCGGGAGACGAATGATCGTCTCGTGAAGGCCGGCCAGCTTCGCTGCTTCAATGATCTTCTGTAGATCGGCGTCGTCCAGCCGTGCAATGATGTCCTTTACAGTTTCTCCGACGAGATCGATATCCTGCGGCAGATATCCGAGGCGCCCGCCGCCGCGCGAATCGTGCAGGGATAGAATATCGATGCCGTCGAGCAGGACCGAACCTGCCGTCGGCGCGGAGATTCCGGTGATGATCCTGCCGAGCGTGGATTTGCCGGAGCCAGATGGACCGATGATGCCCAGGCATTCACCGGGTGCGAGACTGAATGAGACGTCCTTCAGCATCCAACAGTCCGATCCTGAGACGGCGACGCCAACATTGTTGACAATGAGACTGCCCTTCTGCCTCTCCGGCAGGTCTCTGACGTTCGCAACCGTGGTGACAGCGGACATGACGTCATTGAGCCGCCGGTACGCGGCCAAGGCCATCACGAATGCCTTCCAGCCTGCAACCGCCCCTTCAACAGGCGCGAGAGCGCGTCCGAACAAAAGCGTCGTGGCAAAGATGATGCCGGGACTTCGGCTTTGCTCCAGGACGAGCCAGGCGGCAGTACCCATGATCAGGACCTGCGCCAGCGCCCGCGCGGGTTTGGAAATCAGCATGATGGTTTCATGGCGGCGCTGGACCACCTCTTGCTCGCTCCTCGCATCCTGCGCAGTCTGGCGGATCAGGCGCGCGGTGCCGTCGAGCATTCCCATGGCCCTGATCACCTGGAGGTTTCCGACGGCCATGCCGAACCATCCCTGGCTCCTCGTCGCCGCGGCAGCCGACCGCGCCCGCGGTGCTTCCGTGAACCAGTCTTCGGCAAGCCCGAGCCCAAGCAGGAAGAGCACGCTGAGCACACCTATCACTCCGAGCAAGGGATGCACGAGGAAGAGAACCCCGAGGAAGAGCGGCGTCCAGAGCGCGTCAAACAGAGTCGAGCAGGCTCCGGACTGGGCGAACTGACGCAGGACCGCAAGGTCGCGATAGGCTTCCGATGCCCGCGCCCGATCAGCATGGGCGCATTTGAGGCAGGCGGAGAGCGCTGCCGGATGGAGTTCTTCTTCAAGCCACTCGCCCATCCGGCCCAATGCGGCGCGGCGCAGCGCATCAAGCACCCCGCCGATCACGACGGTAAACGCGACGATGAGCGTCAGCATCAGGAGCGTATCGCCGCTGCGGCTCGACAGCACGCGATCATAGATCTGAAGCAGATAAATGGAAGGCGCGAGAAGAAGGAGATTGTAGCTGCAGCTATACGCGAAAACGAGTCCGAACGACCCCGCGCAGGCCCGCAACGCCGACTTCAACGGCGTCCGCGGTGGTGACATCGTCTGCAGCCGGAGCGGTGGCATCAGCATTGCGGTCCCGCCAGATCTGAAGTCCGAACCTTCCGCTCACTCCTCGTCGACTGCGCGGCGAATTGAGAACCGGCGGCATTGCGCCGCCGGTCTCACCCCCACACAGGCATCGATCAGTTGAACATGCCTGAATCGTCGATATGGAAGTACTTGGAATCGTTGAGCACGTCGTTCAGGTTCGCGGATTCGATGCTGGCCTTGAAGTAAATATCTCCGCCTTCGGCCTTGTTGTTGTTTCCGCCGTCGCCGCCGACGCCGGCCATCACGGTCTGACTCTGGTCCGCAGCGAGCCAATTGTCCTGATAGGCCTTCGTGTTGGCATCCACGTCGGATTTGTTATGGCCGCTGTCGGATTTCTGGTCGCCATTCGAGACGGCCTTGCCGCCCTCTGCCTTGGAATGCTTCTCCGCCTTCGCATTCGCGCCCCCGGCGTCCCAGTATGCCTTCTGATAAACGTCATCGCCGTTCTTGACGTGGACGTCGGCGCCTTCGGCCTTGTTGGTCGGGTTGAAGTGGATACTCGGGTTGCTGATGATATTACCCTCGTTGTAACCGTCTCCACCGTTCCCTGCGCTGTTGCCGCCGGTCGACGCCTTGAACACGATCGTGTCGGAAGGAAATGATGCCTTTGCCATGTGAGACTCCCTGACTTGGTTTGTGCACTGTGCGTCCCAATGTGGACAGCAACGATCTTGGATTTGGACACCGGAGCGGTCTAGCCGCCAAAGCTGATGCCACCCGGTGGCAACGGTGTACGCCCGAAATGCTACCGTCGCGCCGCCGAGATCTGGGCAGCTCCAGTGCTGCTCGAGCGTTTTCGAGTGAAGCGAAGAGGTTCGCGCCAGGAAGACGCGTCAAATCAAAACCTGGAATCGCGTTTCGATTCTATCGAAACGAAAGGGCTCTATTTCTACTGCGACATAACTTCTCAACCCCTCATCCTGAGGAGCCCGCAGAGCGGGCGTCTCGAAGGATGTAGGCCACAGACGGGACCTCATGGTTCGAGACGCGCTTCGCGCTCCTCACCATGAGGGTTTATGACGCAGTAAGACTAGGCATGATCCAGCAAGTGAAGGTCCGACAACAGATTCATAGCGAAATCGCCGCCAAGCGCAGCATTGCCGTGGCCGCCGTCGCCACCGATTCCGGCAATCTGGATCACGCTCTGGTCGAACACGACATTGTTGCTCTGATGAGCCTCGGCTGTTGAATTGTAGCCGGCGACCGCAATGTTGATTGGGGCGTAGATCGCCACGTCGATGTCGACCATGCTTCCCGAGAAGTGGCCATTGCCGCCGTTGCCGGCGCTGTTGTTGCCGGTCGCTATTACGTCAGAGCCAATTAACTCGAAGATGGAAGAGAAGATGTCTGCAGTTCCGCCAACCGCGTGATTACCGTTGCCACCATCACCACCGACGCCGGCCATCTGAAAAGCGGATTGATCGAACACCACATTGTTTGTCTGATCGGCGTTGGCGGTGGAATTGTATCCGGCCACGGCGATGTTGATCGGATAGTAAAACGCAAAGGTCGCGTGAACGATGCCCCCGTAGGCGTATCCGTCGCCACCATTGCCGGAGCTGTTGTCGCCGGTGCCCGTCGCGCCAGAGCCGGTAGACCCGATCGCACTGACATTTCCGCCTGATGCGGCATTTCCGTTGCCGCCATCGCCGCCAACTCCCGCGATCTGGGTCGCGGATTGATCGAACACCACGTTGTTCGTCTGATGAGCGTCGGCCGTCGCATGGGGACCCGCCACCGCAATATTGATCGGGTTATAGACCGCGACAGGAGCATGCACCATTGCCCCGAAAAAATAGCCATCGCCACCATTGCCGGCACTGTTGCCGCCGGTCCCGATCGCGGCAGAGCCGAAAGACCCGAAGGCGCCGGCATTTCCACCCGATGCGGCGTTCCAATTGCCGCCATCGCCGCCAACTCCCGCGATCTGGCTTGCGGACTGATCAAAATGGGCGACGTTCGTCTGATGGGCGAGGGCTGGCGCATGGACGCCCGGCCACGCCACGTTGAGCGGCTCGAAACCAGCGTAGCTGCTATGGATCAGGCTCCCGGCAAAATGACCTTTGCCGCCATTGCCGGCGCTGTTGTCTCCCGTGTGGGTCAGGAAGCGTGGCCATGAATGCTCGGACAGCCACCACGAGCCTGGCAGATCGTTTCCGAGATGAGCCTTGCGGTCCAGGGGAACGCCGTGAACAGGGTCCGGTACACTCCGATGATTCATGACTGTTGCCCTACCGAAATTGTTTCGCGCCGACCGGACGGACGCCTCCCGCACTCAAGAGAGAATGTCACCTCGGCAAGCCAAAAGCCGAGTCGTCAATTCGGATCGCAAACGTTCGGGCGATAGACACGACATCAGTTACACCCGTTCGGGTATGGGTCATGCCTTGCGTGAATCTAGACACCTCCGCGGAAATGAATTGTACCGGGAATTAGAGGGCAGACATGATCAAGACGCGACTCACCGAGCTCGTCGGCGCCGACTGATTATCCTATCATTTCTGGCATGATCATTACGGTGATCATGATCCCCGCTACCGGAACGAGCCCGAGCTTTTCGAGAAGGTCATTTGCGGAACCTAAAGGAACCTCGGACGTTCTGGTTCGCGGATGAGCAGCGCCGTCGCCCCGGCGCAGCAAGCGCAGACGCCGAGGCGTCGCGCTGCGCTGGTCGGAGGAAACGCTCATGAGACTCACTCTTTCGGTCATCAAGGCTGACATAGGCTCCGTCGGCGGTCATACGAAACCGTCTACACGCATGATGGCGGCTGTCGAAGGCGAGGTCGCGAAGGCGATCTGCGATGGCTTGCTGATCGACGGTTTCGTCTGCCACACCGGCGACGACATTGCGATCATCATGACACACACCCGGGGCGAAGGAAGCTCCGAGGTGCATCAACTTGCCTGGAAGGCGTTCCTCGCGGCCACCTCGGTCGCGAAAACCTCCGGGCTTTATGGCGCCGGCCAGGATCTTCTCGTCGACGCACCGTCCGGAAACGTCCGCGGCGCCGGCCCGGGCGTCGCCGAGCTCAGCTTCGACCACAGCCTCTCCGGCTCGAGGCCCGCGGAGTCCTTCATGGTGTTCGCCGCCGACAAATGCGGCCCCGGCGCCTACAACCTGCCGCTCTACCTCGCCTTTGCCGATCCCATGTATTGCGCCGGGCTGATGCTGCCCCCGATGATCAAGGGATTCCGTTTCCATGTCATCGACATGGACCACACGGGCGGCGACAGCATGATCGAACTAGACGCGCCCGCGGACGGCTACCACATTGCCGCGCTGCTCCGCGACAACGAGCGCTTTGGCATTGATCGGATCGTTTCCCGGACCCATGGCGAAGTCGCCGTCGCCGTTTCGGCGCAGCGTCTTCACGCGATCGCAGGCAAGTACACCGGCAAGGACGATCCGGTCGCGATCGTCAGGAACCAGGGGATTTTCCCGGCGCCTGAAGAAATCGTCTCGCCGTTCGCGAAAGCGCACTTCGTAGGCGGTGATGCGCGCGGCTCGCACGTGATGCCGCTGATGCCGGTGCCAATTAACACACCGGTGACAGGCATGTACTGCCTCCCGATCGTTTCCTGCACCGGCTTTTCGATTGACAAGGACGGCCGCTTTTCGGAGTCCTTTACCGATTTCTTCGACAACCCGGCGTGGGACGAGGTCCGCCGGCGCGCCCAGCGCAAGGCAATCGAGATGCGCAGCCAGGGCTGGTCCGGTGCTGCGATGCTGCCCTATTCCGAGCTGGAGTATGGTGGCTTCCGCGACACCGTGTCCTCACTGCTGAAGCGCTTTCAGGTGCGCAAGGAGCGCAGGCCGGAAGCGGCCGAGTAAGGCATCACCTGCGAGGTGGGCATGGCAAAAAGACGTATCGGCATTCTCACGGGCGGCGGCGACGTTCCCGGTCTGAACGCCGTCATCAAGAGCGTGACATATCGCGGCAGCGAGAACGACATCGAGGTCGTCGGCCTCCGCCGTGGTTGGGAGGCCCTCACGCACGTAAACCTCGAGGACCCGGCCAGCAGGTCCCACTACATCATCCCGCTGAACCGTGACAACACGCGCACCATAGACCGGAGCGGCGGCACCGTGCTGCACTCGAGCCGCACCAATCCGTCCAAGATGAAGAAGCTGCCGGATCATCTCGTCGGCAACGACTTTCCGGTCTCGCTCAGCACCAAGAGCGGCATCGCAACCAAGACGTGGGACGTTACTGCCCAGGTGCTGGCGAATCTCTCGGGGCTCGGCATCGAACATCTGATCGCCATCGGCGGCGACGACACGCTCAGTTACGCAGCCAAGCTCAGCGCCCTCGGCGTCAAGATCATCGCCATCCCGAAGACGATGGACAACGACGTCCGCAACACCGAGTATTGCATCGGCTTCTCGACCGCGATCACCCGCGCCAGCGACGCCATCCAGCGGCAGCGCACCACTGTCGGATCGCACGAGCGAATCGGCATTTTCCGCGTCTTTGGCCGCGATGCCGGATTTACGGCGCTCTACACCGCGTACGCCACCTCGATAAGGTGCGTCATACCGGAGTACAAGTTCGATCTCGACAAGCTGATCCGGTTGCTCGTCGAGGAGAAGCGCGCCAACCCAAGCAACTACGCGCTGGTCGTGCTCAGCGAAGGCGCCGCGTGGGAAGGCTACGAGGTGCCAGAATACGGTGAACCTGATGCCTACGGTCATCGCAAGAAGGCGAGCGTGGCGGAATCGTTCGCCGACGAGATCAAGCGACGCGTCGGCGAGGAGACGATCACCTCCGATCTCACCTACGACCTGCGATCGGGCAATCCGGACTTCATGGACAAGCTCGTGGCCCTGACTTTCGGTAACATGGCCTACGATGCCATCCTGGAAGGCAAGACCGGCCGCATGTCGGCGCTGGTGGAGGGGCGCTACGACCTCGTGCCCATCCCTGACGCCAAGCTCGGGCCGCGCAAATTGGACGTCGCCAGCACATACAACACGGAGCGCTACCGCCCCATCTACGGCAATAAGCGAGGGCTGCCGATCTTTCTCGCCCGCGCGTCATAGGGTGACAGTGATAACTCCCAAGAACGTCTCCTGCGGGTGATCTCGGAAATGCCGGACTCCATGTGGAATTGTTCGCACTGCGGAAACAAGCCGCGCTTTTGCATGATGGCGTTGCCCTGACCACCGCCCGCCCCCGGTAGACTTTTGCGGGGGGTGACGGCATCCTGCCGCTCGAATTCTCACAAGAAGACGTGCGCGGGCATCCCGCGCCGGGAAACCAGAGGGCAGGACATGATCAAGACGCGATTCACCGAGCTCGTCGGCGTCGAGCACCCGATCGTCCAGGGCGGCATGCAATGGGTCGGGCGCGCCGAGCTGGTCGCGGCCGTGGCCAATGCCGGCGCGCTCGGGCTGATCACCGCGCTGACGCAGCCGACGCCCGAGGACCTGACAAAAGAAATCGCGCGCTGCCGCGACCTGACCGACAAACCGTTCGGTGTCAACCTGACCATTCTGCCCGCGATCAAGCCGCCGCCTTACGCCGAGTATCGCCAGGCCATCATCGAGGCCGGCATCAAGATCGTCGAGACCGCCGGCAACAAGCCGCAGGAACATGTCACCGAATTCAAGAAGCACGGCATCAAGGTCATCCATAAATGCACCAGCGTCCGCCACGCGCTGTCGGCGGAGCGGATGGGCGTCGATGCGATCTCGATCGACGGCTTTGAATGCGCCGGCCATCCCGGCGAGGACGATACGCCCGGGCTGATCCTGATCCCGGTCGCTGCCGACAAGGTCAAGATACCGATGATCGCCTCCGGCGGTTTCGGCGACGGCCGCGGCCTGGTCGCGGCGCTGGCGCTCGGCGCCGATGGCATCAACATGGGCACGCGCTTCATGTGCACCAAGGAAAGCCCGATCCACCAGCTCGTGAAGGAGCGCATCGTCGCCAATGACGAGCGCGAGACCGAATTGATCTTCCGCACCATGCGCAACACCTCGCGCGTCGCCAAGAACGCGATCTCGACCAAGGTGGTGGCGATGGAAAGAGAAGGCGCGAAATTCGAGGACGTGCGCGAGCTCGTCGCCGGCGCCCGCGGCAAGATGGTCTACGCGTCAGGCGATGCCGATGAAGGCATCTGGTCGGCCGGCCAGGTCCAGGGCCTGATCCACGACATTCCGACCTGCGCCGAACTGATCTCGCGCATCGTGCGCGACGCGGAAGCGATCATCCGCAGCCGGTTCGAAGCCATGCTGTCGGGCGCGCAGCGTCAGGCGGCAGAATAAAAGCGGTCTCCGCCACCAACGAGAAGAGCCCATGAAAGCCTATGTCTACGGCGCCAACGGCGCCGAAATATCAGAGGTCGCAAAACCCTCTCCAAAAGGCACACAGGTGCTGGTCAAGGTGCATGCCTGCGGTCTCAACCGCGCCGATCTCGGCATGACCAAGGGCCACGTGCACGGCGCAGCCGGCGGCGTCGGCACGGTGCTCGGCATGGAATGGGCCGGCGAAGTCGCCGAGCTCGGGCCTGACGCAAAAGGCGTTGAAGTCGGCGACAAGATCATGGGCTCGGGTGCAGCCGCGTTTGCCGAATATACGCTGGCCGACCACGGCCGGCTGTTCCGCGCACCCTCGAACATGAATTTCGAGGAAGCCGCCACCCTCCCCGTCGCGCTCGCCACCATGCACAACGCCGTCGTCACCAACGGCGCGCTGCAGCCGGGCCAGAGCGTCCTGATCCAGGGCGCCAGCTCCGGCGTCGGCCTGATGGCGATGCAGATTGCAAAACTGAAGGGCGCCAAACTCGTGATCGGCTCCTCGACGGACGCGATGCGCCGCGGCCGCCTGAAGGAATTCGGCGCCGATCTCGCGATCGATTCCAGTGACCCCGGCTGGGTCGATCAGGTGCTCAACGCCACCAACGGCGAAGGCGTCGACCTGATCGTCGATCAGGTTTCCGGCAAGGTCGCCAACCAAAACCTCGCCGCCACCAAGGTCAAGGGCCGCATCGTCAATGTCGGCCGGCTCGGCGGCACCCACGCCGATTTCAATTTCGACCTCCACGCCGCCCGCCGCATCAACTATATCGGCGTCACCTTCCGCACCCGCAGCATCGAAGAAATCCGCGAGATCTTTGACGAGGTCCGCAAAGACATCTGGGGCGCGGTGGAATCGCGAAAACTGCAACTGCCGATCGACAAGGTCTATCCCTTCGCCGAGATCGGCAAAGCGTTCGAGCACATGGAGGCCAACAAGCACCTCGGCAAGATCGTGGTGGCGTACTAGCTGCGTATCCCGAACGCGGTGCAGCGCGTGAGCGCTGACCGCAGAGCCGGGACCCACGCACCAGTGGACCCCGGATCAGCAGTGCATCACGCCGCAAACGGCGTGCCGCACAGCATCCGGGGAACGCAGACCGCCGCTCTTCCAGACAGCGCAAACCGCAAGCTATCCTACGGCAGCGACCCTCTCAGGTCTGCGACACCAATATCGAGGGTTGCTCGGCCACCGTTCTCGGGGGCGGTGCGCGTGCTCACCTTGCTGTGTTCGGACACAGCAGTGACACGGCCACCTTTCTCAGCCAGTCCAAAACTTTGAACGACGATCGCGCCAAGCACTAGCAGCGCGACCATAACCAGCCCACTCAGGGCGGGCGTTAGATGTAGATTGGACCCAAAGCGCATCATCACTGCACCCATGCGCATCGCCCGCAGCCCGTTGCAACGAGCATCGTTGAGTCGTTAGGCGATTTGGTGACGCGGCGGTGGCGATCCGGCGACCACTCTCTTGCCCGCACCGTGCACTTCAACCGAAGCGATCGGATGGATGAGGCCGAGTATCCGCACCGACGCCAGTTCGGTCGGGACTCCACAAGATCGGCGAGCGGCGCGCGCGCCGCTGCTACCCGGCGCGACTGCGTTGCTCAATATTGGCCGCCGGTCCCCCCGCGCGGACATGGCGATTACCGGATGGCAGTGTTTGTGAGCCCGCGATACTTTTCCACGGACTAATCGTTTCGACGATGATGTTAATTCCAGCCAACGCGCTGTCGATCTGGCGCTGCACGTTGTTGACCTCGGCCTGCAGGAAGTCCTGCATTTTTTGGAGTTCCGAAGCCAACCCCTGAAGTTCGCCTATCGAATTTGAGGTCAGCCGGGCGACGGAGGAGTTGATTCGTTCGGCGCTGATCTCCAGCTCGCTAGAGGGTTGCGACTTCTCTTGCGTTTCCGATTTGCTCAGTTGCGTCGCCAAAGCCTCCGACGGAGGCGTTTTTTCGTCGGGTGCGGCAGACGTTCGGGTATCCATCAGGTGCTCCCTTGGTGCCGGTTGGTCGCGACGCCAATCCCGAACCAGATTGGTTAATAATCCGTTAAACCTAATGCAGATTGGTTAATAATTTCGATAAGGGGAAGCCGAGGCCGTCGTTTTTCGATCATCGCGCCTCGCCGGCAAACGCCTGCCGCAGTTCCGACAGCCGGTCGAGCGCCGCCTGCGGCAGCGGGCCCTTCTCCACCGCGGCGAGTGCATCCTCGAACTGCCCCGGCGTCGCCATGCCGACCAGGATCGTGCCCATCGCCGGATGAGAGATCGCAAACCGCGTCGCGGCCTCGGTCAGGCTGGCGGCAAATCCCTCCTCCACCAGCGGCATCAGCCGGCGCGCGCGATCGACATCGGCATCATAGCTCATGGCAGAGCCGATCGGTTCCGGCGCAGCACCCGCAATCGGATGACGCTCGGCCGAACCCGATAGCGCCCCGCCGGCCAGCACGCGGATGCCCACGACACCTACGCCGGCGCCTTCCGTGTGATCGAACAGCCGTCCGTAATCCTGCGCCGGATAGCGCGCCGGCAATTCGCCGGCCGCAGACGGATTGAGCATGTTGTAGACGACCTGCGCGCTGTCGAACACGCGCGCATCGATCACCTGATGCAGCGCCGCCGTATCGCCGAGCGCCGTGATCCCGAGAAACCGGATCTTGCCCTCTCGCCGCAGCCGCTCGAACGCCGGCAGCACCTCGTCCAGCACCTGCCGGACGCTCAGCGCCGGCCCGCCGCCCTGCTCGGTGATGGGATTGTGCAGATGAAAGATATCGACCCGCTCGAGCTGCAGCCGCGCCAGACTGCCTTCGAGCGATAGCCGCACCGCCTCATCAATGCGGCCACGATCGCCAGGCGGCAACCGCACCTTGGTCCCGACGACGACGTCGGCCGGCTTCAGCTTCTGCAAAACCCGGCCAAGGTTCTTTTCCGATTCCCCATCGCCGTACTGCACCGCGGTGTCGAAGTAGTTGACGCCAGCCGCAATCGCCCGTGCGATGGCCCGCTCCTGGTCGGCCGCATCGCCGCGCACCATCAACCCGCCGACGGCGCCGCAGCCGAAGCCGAGAATCGAGAGCCGCATCCCGCTGCGGCCAAAGGTTCGAAATTCCATCGCGTTTCCTCCTGAGGTGGATGAGCTGCGCGCTAGCCTTTGTTCGGCGACCAGCCATAAGCCTTGATGCAGGCACCGCCCATCAGCATGGCGCGCTCGCTCTCGTTCAGGCGGCTCGTCTTCAGGAACGGCTCGACGGCCTGCTCGTAATTGACGACGGCGAACGCCCGCGTCCAGTCCGTGCCCCACAGGCAGCGCTCAAAACCCCAGGCATCGAACACGCGGGCGAGCGGGTCCCAGATATCCGGATAAGGATACGGCTCGCGCGACAGCGTGCAGGCGCCGCTGACCTTGATCACGGCGTTCGGTCGCTTGGCGAGTTCCAGCACCTTCGGCAGCTCCGCCCAAGGCTCGGGCGGCGCCGGCGGAACGCGCGGCTGCAGGAGGCCGAGATGATCGATGATGAACCGCGTGTCGGGGTGGCGATCGATCAGCGCACTGCCCGCGTCCAGATTGTCCCAGCAGTGGAGGTTGACCGGAAAATCATGGCGAACCGCCGCGCGCGCAATCCGGTCGAGGCCGGGATGATCAGGCGCGCGCTGCGCCTCCTTCGTCAGCATGATGCGGATCCCGACCGTGCCCGGCGTCTTCTTCCACTCGGCGACGACGTCGGCCACATCAGGGTCATCGGGGTCGACCGGCTTGACGATGGCGACCCGGCCCTGATGGGCCCGCTGCACTTCCACGGCATAGCTGGCGTCATAGCGGTACAACGAAAACGCCGAGATGAAGATCGCCCCGTCGACGCCAACCTTGTCCATCGCCGCCACCATCTCGTCGCCCGTAACGTGATCGGGCCAGTTCGGCACACTGTGCCAAGGCCGCTTCGGACTGTTCGCCTCATAGGCATGGACCTGGGAATCGATGATCGGCATCGGGCAGTTCCTCTGTACCGAGAGATTTTGGACAATGTCGCAGGCTCGTGTCCAGAGGCGAGTCCCAACAGCGGAACTGACGCGGTTTGTTCGATCACCTGATCAGCGAGCAGCGTAGAGGCTGTGAAGGCGAGCGCATTTTTCGTCGGTCATCGATTGGGAAAAATGCGCAGCGCCCTTTCGTCGCCTTATTTTGAAGCGTAACTTGAGACGCCAAGAAACAAGAAAAATCGATCTTGGGAGGCACGCCAATGTGCAGAACGAAGAGTTTCGTTTGGGCATCCCTCGCTTGTTTACCTCGACTGACCGCGCATTTGCAGGATTACCCTTCGGCCGAGACATAGCCGATGACCGCGACAGCGACATCAGGTGCTGATGGCGCACGGCTTGATCGCGGCCGGATTGCATTTCTTGTGTTCGGACTGGTTGCTGTTCTTTGGCTGACGCGCGGGTTCGCCGCGGCAGGTGAAGCGTTGCAAGTGACGAACGCCCGGGTGCCTGCGTCCGATCAGATCGGTATCGATCTCCCGCTTGTGATGACGATCAGGAACGATGCGGCCGAAGCCGACGCCCTGTTGCGCGTCCGCTGTCCGTTCGCGAACTTCGCCGTAAGGCACACGGTCGATCGCGGCGAAGGCGCGCCAGCCATGCGCGAGATCAAGTCCATTCCAATCCCGGAGAACAAGACGACCGAACTCAAAAACGACGGACATCACGTGATGCTGCTGCAGACACGGCAGAAGCTTGTCGACGGCGAGACGTTTACATGCGCCGTCGTTTTCCAGAAAGGCGGAACCAAAGAAACGGAGGTGCAGGTTTCGCGAACGCCCTGATCGCGACAGCGGACCGGTGAGCCCGCTGAACGAGGCTTCTCAGCTAAACGCCCGGATGTGCCGGACGCTCGATTTAACGTGGACTGCCAAAGGAGGGCATTTCTCATGGAGCGATTTTCAGGTCACACAAGAATCTCCACGCGAGCGCGCCTGCTCGCTGTTGCAGTCGTTGCGGGCATGACGGCCGCACTGCCGGCGTCCGCCGCCGACGAGGTCAATCAGGAACGGCTGCTCAACGTCGAGAAGGAGCCGGGCAACTGGCTCCATCATCATCAGAATTACTCGGCTCACCGGTTCTCCACTCTGAAGGAGATCAACCGCGATAACGTGAAGAACCTGAAGGTCGCCTGGACCATGCACCTCGGCGGCATCGAAGGCGGCGGCATCTGGAGCCATGGCGGGCTGGAAGGCACTCCGATTGCCGAGAACGGCTTTCTCTACGTCACCGATGGATGGGGTTCAGTCTACAAGATCGATGCGCATGGTGGCCGCGGCGTGTTGCTCTGGAAGATGGACCCCAAGACCGACCGTGACTGGGCTGGCGCCGTGGCGTGCTGCGGCGTCGACAACCGCGGCGTCGCATTGTGGGGTGATCTCGTCATTTCCCATACGCTCGATGGCCGGCTGATCGCGACCAACAAGGAAACCGGCCAGGTCGCCTGGCAGCGCACTGTGGCCGATCCGGACAAGGGCGAGACGATCACCGGCGCGCCGTTGATCGTCAAGAACATGGCGATCACGGGCGTCGCCGGCGCGGAGTACGGCATCCGTGGCTGGATCGCCGCCACCGACCTCACGACCCAGAAGGAGGTCTGGCGCACTTACACAATCCCGGGCAAGGGCGAGCCCGGCATCGAGACCTGGAAAGACAGCAACAACGCGGCGGCCGCCGGCGGCGGCTCGACCTGGGTAACCGGCACCTACGACCCCGCGACCGACACCATCATCTGGGGCATCGGCAATCCGGGGCCGGACTGGGATAGTGCCTATCGGCCGGGCGACAACCTCTACACCGACAGCTCGCTGGCCCTTGACGCCACAACTGGCAAGATCAAGTGGCACTTTCAGCACACCCCGAACGACCCCTACGACTACGACAGCGTAGCGGAAAACGTGCTGGTCGATATCCCCGGGCCCGGTGGTCCGCAGAAGCTCGCGCTCGAAGCGGACCGCAACGGCTTCGCCTATGCGATCGATCGCACCACCGGCAAGTTCGTCTGGGGCCTGCCGTTCGTCAAGAAAGTCACATGGACCAAAGGGCTCGATCCGGAGAGCGGCAAGCCGATCGAGTATGACCCGAACAAAGCCGTGCAGACCTATATCGCGTCGGTGACGCCAAGCCGCACCAACATGGAAACCGACATCTGCCCCGGCAACATGGGCGGCAAGAACTGGCCGCCGACGGCCTACAATCCGGATTTGAAGCTCTGGTACATCCCGGTGATCGAGAGCTGCAATCGCATCAAAGTCGAAGTGATGACGCCGGACAAACTGAAACCGCGTGAGTTCTGGACCGGCGGCGGCCCGAGCCAGCCATTCAGGATCACCGGCAGCGTGACTGCGATCGATGTGACGACCGGGAAGATCGCCCAAAAAATGGAAACGCCGTTTCCCAATTTGGGCGGCATGCTTGCAACTCCCGACCTCGTCTTCACCGGTCAGCCGTCCGGCGAAGTGATGGCGCTTGACGCCAAGTCATTGCAGAAGCTCTGGGAGTTCAACACGGGCGGCGGCGTCAACGCACCGCCGATGACCTTTACGGTCGACGGCAAACAATACGTTGCCATTCTGGTTGGCCTGGGCGGCGCCTGGGACAAGTGGTTCATCGATTCGACGCCCGAACTGAAGAAGATACAGCCGGGATCGATGCTCTACGTATTCGCACTCTGACATCCCAAGAAACGGAGGGTCCGCCAACCGCGGGCCCTCCTACTTCTTCGATAAGAGACGCAACGATGATCTTCAGCAGATTCCCGGCCGCACCAAGCATGCTGCTCGTGAGCGTCGTCGCCCTGAATTTCTCGATTGGTACCACAGCTTTCGGTCAGTCGGCGCAAGCGCCAGCTTCGGATCCGACCAATGCCGGCAAGGCCGTTTTCAGTAAGGCCAATTGCGTGGGCTGCCACAAATGGCACGGCAATGGCGGTGGCGGCTACGGCGGTGACGCGCTGTCGCTGCGCAAGACCGAGCTGACACGCGATCAGATCATTGAAATCGTCGGCTGCGGTCGGCCGGGCACCGGGATGCCATTCTTTATGCGCGGCGCCTACGATGAGGTGAAATGCCACGGCATGAACCGCCAGGACGCGGGGGCACAGATGCCGCCCGAGGGCGGAACGTTTCTGCGGCCGAAGGATATTGAAGCCGTCGCCGACTACGTAATCGCCCACATCAAGGGGGCCGGCGAACCCACTTACGCGGAATGCGTCACCTTCTTCTCAAACACCTCGCGGGTATGCGACGTCTACAAAACCCAGACGCAGAAGCCGGATGATGCGACCGCCAGCACCGGGAAGGGCCAGTGATGCGCAGACTGAAGCTGCCGGGCGTTCTTGCTGCGGGCCTGCTTGCCTGGCAGGCCGTCGTGTTCGCGAGCTCTCCGGCACGGACGGAAGAATTCAGCGGCAACGATCTGCGGGACATTCGCCTCGGAATGGCTGCGGCCGAGTTGCCGGAGACCGGTTACGTCGATTTCTACTGCGCGGCGGATCCGAAGCGCACATTGGCCGGCTGGCAAAACTGGCGTGACTGCCCTGCCGACGCGAATGGGACACGGTCGATCCGATTTAGTTACGATCCGTCGACCAGCCGCGACGGCACGATGGTGGCGGGTCATCCGGCGATCCTCACCCTTCTGATCGACGATACCGCGCACGTTGCCGGCTTGCAGATCGAGACCGATCCGAAGGCGCGTCTCTATATCCGGAAGAAGGCGTTTCTCCTGGGGCTGCAGGCTAGATCGCGCTACGGCTCGGACGGCTGGGCATGTACCGAGGGCCAGCCGGATGCAGGAGACCAGCCAGTGGGAGGCATCTATCTCAAGGAGCGCTGCACCAAGACGATCAGTGGCCGTTCACTCGTCGTCGAACGCAACCTCTTCCGCCGGTCCGATCAGGACAGCAAGAATTTTGTCGACGAATCTCGAATCAGCATCCTGCGAGCCAAGAATTAGCAGCTCTCAACGATGCCCGTGCGGTGCTGAATTTGCGGCGTTCACACCATTGAGACGGTACGGTTCGGAAACACCGAGCTTCAACCCGTCTATGCTGGAGATTTCTTCAGTTGCGGTACGAGACTTCGCAGAGCAACGCTGGTGATGGCACAATGTAAAGAACACTGGCTCGGCACACTGTGCCAGGGCCGCTTCGGACTGTTCGCCTCGTAGGCATGAACCTGGGAATCGACAATCACCATCGACGCCCCCCTCGTTGCGAGCCATTTTGGACATGCGGCCGGCCCGCGTCCAGATCCCAAGGATGCGGCGCTGCAATGCGTCTGGCAGCGTGCTGGATCAGCGCGCCGCATCTTAGGCTGGCGACGACGGAAGGCGCTATCAACGAAGCTCACCGAGCAAGGCCTTGGCCTTTCGCAGATCGCTTGTGTCAAATCCTTCGGTGAACCAATCGTAGATCGGCGCGAGAAGGTCACGCGCCATTTTCCGTTTGCCCTGACGGCTCAAGAGCCACGCCGAGCTGGTTGCCGCGCGCAATTCCCACGACTTTGCATGCTGCGCTCGCGCAATGGCCAGGGAATGCTCGAAATACGCTTGCGCCTTCGCCTCGTCCCGCTGCGGCGACTTGAGCGCGATTTCACCGGCAACGCGATGAGTCTCAGCCTCGCACCATCTTTCCTTGGTTGCTTGCATCGCTGTCATTGCGTTGCCAATGCAGCGCCAGGCGTCATCGAACTGGCCCGAGTCCGCATGGGCGATTGCCAACATGAACTCCTGCTCCGGTGTAAATATCGTCGATCCGGTCGACCGCCATAAATCAATACCCGCCGTGACCATCTCGACGGCTTTCGCGGCTCCCGTGAGGGTTAGGATATAGCCCCGCCGTAACACGCCTTCCGCTTTCCGGAACGGGGCGCCTTTCTCCTCCGCTAACGCGACAAGCTCTTTTAGATGCTCATTTGCCGCGTGATAATTCCCGCAGTAGGTATTAACAAGAATCGGAAAATTCAGCGTGAACATCAAAGTGGCAGCATGATCAATCTGGCGCGCTTCCATTAGCGCGCAGTCTGCGTCGTTCATCGCAGCTTCGGGATAACCGAGCAGCCACGAGGCCATTGAACGAAAGGCCAAGCACGTTACCCGGAGGTCCTGGCCAAATCGCGTCATCAATCGCCGGTGTTCGACGGGGCGATAGAGGGCGAGAGCTCCATCGTAGTGCGCCTTGGCTTCAACCAGGTCCCCCCTCAACGCCAGCGTACTCGCCATGGTACGGTGCCCGATCAAGAGCGGGACCGCCGCTCCCTCCTTCTCACCAAGCTCCAGAAACCGGCTTGCGAGCTCGCGCGCCGCGTCACCGTCGAAGTTTATGAAATTGACGATCCACTGGCCAAAGAGGGCCGAGAGAAGCAGCGAAGGGTCATCGGGAGACTCTCCAAGCTGTTCCGCTTGTTCGATAAACGCCCTCGCCTGCGCCACAGCAGTCTTGGTTTCGGGAGCGCCATATCCTTTGACATGCATCAGCGTGTTCACGAGCGCGACTTGCAGGATGATCTGCTCGCGCCGCAGGTCGGGCGCGCTGGGCAAGGTTGCTAGTTGCGCCAGCGCCTGACCAAGCTGTTCTGCTGCTTCGATCAGCGCCGAGCGCTCCTGTGACCGCAGTCCTGCCTTACCCCACAGATACGCTGACTTCGCGATAAGGTCGGCCTTTGTGTAGTGACGCGCGAGCAACTCGGGCTGGCTCTCGGCTATTTCCGGGAACTGACTTTCAAGGATTTCGGCGATGCGCGCGTTCAACGCGCGCCTCGGCTCTCGCAGCAGCGTACTGTAGGCTGCGTCCTGCACAAGCGCATGCTTGAACAGGTAGCTCGCATGCGGCGGGATGCCCTGTCGAAACAACAGGCCCGCTGCAATAAGCCGGTGAAGGTCGGCATCCAATTCTGCTTCCGGCTTTCGCGCGACCGCCGCCAGCAACATGTGAGGAAATTCCCGGCCGATCGCCGCACCAACCTGCGCGACGTCTTTCGCTGGGCCGAGCCGGTCGAGCCGCGACATCAGCGAAGCCTGCAGGCTAGCCGGAACTGCTACGACAGGCGTCGGTGCCGCTGCGCAGGCCCGCTGCACGTCACTCTCACCCTCTGCATCCAGCACCGCCTTGGTCATCTCCTCGGCGAACAGTGGAATGCCGTCGGTGCGCTCGATGATGTCCTGGCGGATGTCCGCCGGCAACGATCGGTTGCCGACGACGCCCTCGATGAGGGAATGGATGTCGCACGGCGTCAGCCGATGGAGGGTCAGCTGACTCACGTGCGGCCGTCCGATCCAGGACGGCATGAATTCCGGCCTGAAGGTAACGAGTATCAACAACCGGTGATTCACGGCCAGGTCCACCGCCCTCGCGAAAAATTCGAGGCTGGTTGGATCGGTCCAATGCGCGTCTTCGAAGATCATCAGCACGGGATGGATCCGCGCCAGCGCCTCGATGTGCGAACCAAGAGCCTTCAGCGTTTTCTCTCGGCGGAGCTGCGGCTCAACTTCAACCGGAGGGTAGCGTCCATCGCTGGGTAGCGACAGCATTTCGGCAAACAGCGCTGCATGCTCTGAAGGCGTCGAGCTTTGCGCCAGCAGCGCGTCAAGCTTGTCCGTTTTCGCTTGCTGGCTGTCATCGTGAGCAAAGCCGGCGGCGCGCGACATCTCGCCGATCACCGGATAGAGCGTGCTGTCGGTATGCTGCGGCGAGCAGAAGTACTGCAGCCGAATGTGCGGTTCGCGAGCAAGCTGTTCCAACAGCGCGACGGCGAGCCGTGATTTGCCGATTCCCGCTTCACCGGAGAGCAGCACCACCTGACCTTCGCCACCCTTGGCCCGCTTCCATCGGCTCAGAATTAGTTCCATTTCTTCATCACGGCCGATCAGAGGCAGTACATCACAGCTTTGGAGAGCGTGCGATCGGCTGGTCACTGTTGTCTTGCCGGCGACTTGCCAGGCAGCGATCGGCTTTGCGAATCCCTTGATCTCGACTTTACCGAGATCGAGATACTCGAATTGCGGTCCCGCGATCGTCTTTGTGCGACCCGAGATAACAACGCCACCGGGCGGTGCGAGCGATTGCAGTCGGGCGGCAAGATTCGGGGTGTCGCCGAGGATACCATGCTCCTCGGAAATCGCGCTATCGGACATATCGCCGACGATCGCCACGCCCGTTGCAATACCGACCCGCGCGCTCAACTTCTCTTTCGCGGGCAAGGCGGCGATCGCCTGCACCAGTGCAAGGCTGGCTTGAACAGCACGCTCTGCGTCGTCTTCGTGCGCCTGAGGATAGCCAAAGCATACGATCGCGCCGTCCCCATGATGTCGCGCGACAAAGCCGTCGAAGCTGGCAATGGTTTCAGTAATGCAGCGCCGGTAGTCGGCGATGATTGCGCTGAAGTCTTCGGGATCGAGCCTTGCGGACAGCGCAGTCGATCCGACCAGGTCACAAAACAGTACGGTAAGCTGTCGGCGCTCGATCGGGCGCGCGTCCCGCGCCAATGGCACCACCGTAGGAGAATCCGCGCCCAATCTGGTCCCGCAATCGCGGCAGAACTTGTTCAGCGCTGGGTTTGCCGCACCGCAGGCCAGACAGCGCCGCACGACCGCCGCTCCACACTGCCCACAAAATTTGCTTTGCTCCGAGACTTCGGCCGCGCAATTCGTGCATTGCATCCGGACCTCAACGGATATCAGTAGCGGCGGCACAATGCTCCGGAAGTCGAGGAAACAGTATGATCTCGGTCACAACTCCAGATGTTCCGCCTCTATGGATTCTAAAGTGGCGGAGTCCAACGTCTGGAGTTGACCATGTCAGATCGACCACACGTTACAAGGGCGGATTAGCGCAGGTGTGAACGGAGGCATTGATGGGTATCGCTGTCGCTATACCCACCCTTTTGCCCTTCGTTCGGCACCAGTCATTGATGTAGATTGGCTGCACGGACCCGATCTGCCGGGAGCAGCCTGCCCCCTCTGTGCCATCAGCACTTACGTGGGACCCGCGCCCCGAAGTGACCACCAATGTAAGCCAGCACTTACAAACAGCTATTGACGCGATCTAAGAATCTCAAAATGGCAGCGCGCCCAAAAATCGATTTTTCTTGAATAATCAATTTTCCCTAACAACTTCAACCTGATTTGCCCTGTCCAGTCGTCGCATCAAAAATATTCCGCTTCGCCGCCAACCCAAATCACGCTTACAAATCCCGCCGTCCCGTCCCGACAAGAGGGGCGTTGGCCATCGTCACGAACGTGGGGCGGGATGCGGTGGACGCGGCAGCGTCGGCGCGAGAAGTTGTTCGCAGGGCGGCTACGGCCATGAGCGGACACGGCGCGCAGGACGTACGGCGCTGAAGCGTACGGCAAAGCCGTGTGGTCCTGGCACCCGTGGCTGGTGTCAAGCTGACGGAGGTGGGTCGAGCCCAACCGGGTTTCGACAAGCCTTTAATCCGGCAGCGATGGAGGCAAGAGGAATTCGTCTCCAGGGAGAGCACGGTATAAGCCGTAAAGCCACTGCGCAGGGAATGCCGGAGTGCCTCGGCTGTACCTGTATGCTCGTGTGCGCATCTCTTTGCGCTTATTGCACACGAGACCGCGGGTGCAGCAAGCACCCGGCATTCCCTGCGCCCTCTTTCTGTAGGGCGAATGAATTTGCAAAGCTCGGGCAGCGCGCCGCGAGAGCGCGGACACACACCCAATTGTCATCGCCCGGCTTGACCGGGCGCCCCAGTATTCCAGAGGCAGCAATGATTGAACCGATAAGCCGCGGCGTACTGGATATCCGCCGGAGCATGTCATCGGGCTCGCCGAAGGCGAGACCCGGTGGCGGGTATGACGATCCGTTGTGCGGCGAATGGATCGCTTCGCTGCACCCATCCTACAAACTCAGAACAATTCGCAACAAATCGCTCCTGCAAGTGAGTGGCGATTGCGCATCCAACTGTCAGCTTTAATCCCACACAGCGCCCTGCTAAACCGCCGGCCATGACCACTATCCCCACCATAAAGACCAACGTCGCCGCGATCTCGATCTTCGCCAGCGCCGGCATGGCTGCGGCGAAATTCGCGGTTGGTATCGCGATCGGCTCGCTCGCGCTGATCTCGGAGGCGCTGCACTCCTCCGTCGACGTGATCGCGACTGTGATCACCTGGCTTGTGGTGCGGGTATCCGACCAGCCTGCCGACGAGGAACATCACTACGGCCACGGCAAGTTCGAGAGCCTGTCGGCGCTGTTCGTCATCGCGCTGCTCTACGTGCTGGCCGGCGGCATCCTGGTCGAATCCTGGAGCCGGCTGCGCGACGGTGCGCCGCCGCCGACGATATCGGCTGTCCCCTTCGTCGTACTGGTGATCGATATCGCGGTCAATTTCTGGCGCGCGCGGGCGCTGCATCGCACCGCGCGGCAGACGCGGAGCCAGGCGCTGGCGGCGGATGCGCTGCATTTCGCTTCCGACGTGCTCGGCTCGCTCGCCGTCATCACCGGCCTGATGCTGACCGGGCTCGGCTTTGCTTGGGGTGACTCGGTTGCCGCCATCGCCGTTGCCGTCATGATATCGATCCTCGGCCTGCGGCTCGGGCGCTCCACCGTCGAAACCCTGCTCGATCGCGCGCCGGCGGGCGCGTCCGAAAAGGCGACCGCCGCGATCCGCGCGGTGCCCGGTGTCGTCGGCGTCGAACGCGTGCGCGTGCGCATGGTCGGGCCGACGCATTTCATCGACGCCATTGCGAAAGTGCCGCGCACCTACCCGATCGACCGCGTCGAGGCGATCAAGAAGACCGCGCAAGTCGCGGTCACGCAAGCGCTCGGCGACGCCGACCTCACCTTCACCGCGGTGCCGGTCGCGCGCGACAATGAAAGCGTGCGCGAGCGCATCATGGTGATCGCCCGCAATGCCGGCCTCGCCGTTCACCATGTCACCGTGCACGATCTCGGCGCCCGGCTGATTGTCGGCATCGACCTCGAAGTCGACGGCGACATGGAACTCACCGCCGCGCACGCCATCGCCCACGACCTGGAGCGCAGCATCCGCGAGGAATTTGGCGAGGACGTCGAGGTCGACACCCATATCGAGCCGCTCGAGCCGGAGCTGCCGCACGGCACCGACGCTGCGCCCGAGCGCGTGGAAACCATCAAGGCCGCGCTGTCGCGCTTTGCCGGCGGCAACAGCGCGATCCATGACATTCACAATGTGCGGGTCCGCGACACCGATGCGGGCGAAATCGTCAACTTCCATTGCCGCGCCGCGCCGTCGATGAGCGTGATCAAAGTGCATGAGAACGTCGACGAGATCGAGCGCGCGCTGCGCCGCGCGTTCCCGTCGATCAAGCGCGTCATCAGCCATGCTGAACCGCCGCGCGCGTAAGTTTGCGGGCCCGTTCCCGTTTCGGACTCGCATCGAGCGTGCCTTAATTCGCGTTGGACAGGATTTATTTCGAATTAACGAATCGTTGACTCTCGACAGCCCCAAAAAAGTGGATTCAAATCGCTGTGATTCGGAAGCTGTGTCAGGCGCTTCCGGACGGTGTGCAAAGAGCCTTCGGCGGGGGTCTAAAGCATGGCGCGCGCGCATGCGGCGAATGCGGCGAACGCGTGTGTCCAATCCGATTCGATCAAAGGATTGGCGCAATCGATCGCAAAACCTGCCTATCACCGGCTGCTCACCGCAGAGCCGGCGCTTCGCCGCGCCGTGCCCACGCTCATCATCGCCTTCCTGATCACCATCTGCCTCGGCGCCTTCGTGCAGGTGATCGACCAGAGCCGGCAGAAGCGCGCCGCCATGAAGCGCGATCTCTCCGCGCTCACCGAGCTCCTGGCCGAACGCCTCGACCGCTTCGCGTCGGTCCGGCAGGATCGCGCCGCCAATATCGAGCGGCTGCAGAGCCTGCTGCCCGACCTGATCCCGGCCTGGGGCGCTGCGAGCGGCCGCCACGTCATCATCACCGGCTCGGATCACCGGATTCTGGCCCGCGTTCCCGTCGAAGGCAGCCTTGGCGGCGATCGCATCCTCGACGTCATCAGCACGGCGCAACTGCTCGCCACGCCCGGCCAGCAGGGCGTCGTCAGCGACATGACGCTGCCGAACGGCAACGGCGCCATGGCGATCTCGCGGTTGGTCAAATCGCTGCCGGGCATGGTCATCGTCATCCAGGAACGGAACGAGCCGCTGTGGGGTTCGGATGCCGCTCTGTCGGTGACGCTGTCGGCCACCACCGGCTTCGTCGTGCTGATCCTCGGCTTCGCCTTCCACTGGCAATCGACCCGCGCCCGCGAGGGCGATCTGATCAACGACGCAGTGCGCGGCCGGATCGATACCGCGCTCAACCGCGGCCGCTGCGGATTGTGGGACTGGGACCTCTCGCGCGGCCGCATCTTCTGGTCGGCATCAATGTTCACGATGCTAGGCCTCGACTCCCGCAACGATCTCCTCACCTTCGGCGAAGTCAACGCGCTGGTGAAATCCGACGACATCGACCTGTTCGCGATCGCCGACCAGATGATCGCCGGCAAGATCACCCACATCGACCAAAGCTTCCGCATGCAGCATACCGGCGGCCACTGGATCTGGCTGCGCGTGCGCTGCGAGCTCAGTCACACCTCGGCCGATGGCGGGCTGCACCTGATCGGCATCGCGGTCGACATCACCGAGCAGAAGAGCCTCGCCGAGAAGACCGTGGAAGCCGACCTCAGGCTGCGCGACGCGATCGAAACCATTCCGGAAGCCTTCGTGCTGTGGGACGCGGAAGATCGCCTCGTGCTCTGCAACTCGCATTTCCAGCGCCTGCACAAATTGCCCGATACGGCGGTGACCCCCGGCACGTCGTACGAGACCGTGATCGAGGTCGGCAGCATGCCGGAGGTTCGCACCAGACTGCAGGAGACCGGCGCGCAAGCGCCGGGGGCCCGCACCTTCGAGGCGCAGCTCGACGACGGAAGCTGGCTGCATATCAGCGAGCGCCGCACCAAGGACGGCGGCTACGTCTCGGTCGGCACCGACATCACCCGCATCAAGGAGCACGAGCAGAAGCTGATCGAAAACGATGCCCGCATGCGCGCCAACGTGCTCGACCTGAAGCGCTCGAAGGCGGAACTGGCCGATCTGGCGGAAAAATATTCGCAGGAGAAGAACCGCGCCGAGGAAGCCAACCAGGCGAAGTCGAAATTCCTCGCCAATATGAGCCACGAGCTGCGCACCCCGCTGAACGCCATCATCGGCTTCTCCGAGATCATGGGCAGCGGCATGTTCGGCGTGCTCGGCTCCGACAAGTATCAGGAGTACTGCCACGACATCCTGACCAGCGGCAAATACCTGCTCGAAGTCATCAACGACATCCTCGACATGTCGAAGATCGAGGCCGGCCGCATGAAGCTCGACATGGAGCAGCTCGACCTGTCGAAGATCCTGGCAGAGTCGCTGCGCGTGGTGTCCGGGCGTGCCGAGGACAAGAACCTGACGCTGGACGCCGATATCGAAAGCACCATCTCGGTGGTGGCCGACCGCCGCGCAGTCAAGCAGGTCTTCGTCAACCTGCTGTCCAATGCCGTAAAATTCACCCCTGACAACGGCAAGGTCACCGTGCGCAGCCATGTGCTGCCCAACTCGATCGTGCTGATGATCGCCGATACTGGTATCGGCATCGCGCCTGCTTCGCTGCAGCGGCTGGGCAAGCCGTTCGAGCAGGTCGAGAGCCAACTCACCAAGACCTACCAGGGCTCGGGCCTCGGACTAGCCATCGCGCGGTCGCTGACCAGCCTGCACGGCGGCACGATGCGGCTACGCTCCAAGCTCGGCACCGGCACCGTCGTCCGCATCGTGCTGCCGCGCGAACCGCAGCAGCCGAAGCCGATCGCAAGGACCGAGGCCGAGGCGGCCTGACCTTACGTCAGCGTCGGCGCCACCTCGCGGGCGACCTGCACCAGCGCCGCAATCAAGGGCGTCATCGGATCGCGCTGCGGGATCACCATGCCGATGCTGTAGTCGACGACGGGATCGACGATCGGAATGCTGCGGACGGAATCGGCCAGCCCCAGCGTCTCCGCAAGCTTGGCCGGCATCACGCTCGCCCAGCGCCCAGTCTTAACATGGGTGTAGAGCACCAAGAGCGAGTTCGAGGTCAGCGTCGGCGTGGCCTCGGCCCCGACGGATGCCAGCGCGCGATCGATGATGCGGCGGTTCTGCATGTCCGGCGTGAGCAGGCACAGCGGCACCTGGCCGACCTCCTTCCAGGTGACCTGCTTGCGATCGCCGAACATGGCGTCGGGCGCCGTCAGCAGGCGATAGCTTTCGTTGTAAAGCGGAATAGTGCGAACCTTGCCGATCGGCTCGTTCTCGATATAGGTCAGCCCGGCATCGACCTCGAGATTTTCGAGAAGACCCAGCACGTCGGCCGACGTGCAGGACTGGATGCGAAAGCGCACGTCCGGGTATCGCGCGCGGTACGGGGTCGTAAGCTGCGCCACCATGCCGAGCACGGTCGGGATCGCGGCGATCCTGATTTCGCCGGAGAGCTTGTCCTTGAGGCTGTTGATCTCCTGCCGCATCGCGCGGGCGTCGCCGACGATGCGCCGCGCCCAGTCGAGCGTGCGCTCGCCCTCCGGCGTAAAACCCTGAAAGCGGGAGCCGCGCTGCACCAGCATGACGCCGAGAATTTCCTCGAGCTGCTTGAGGCTGGTCGACATGGTCGGCTGGGTGACGCCGCAGGCTTCCGCCGCCCGCCCAAAATGCCGCTCCTTTGCCAGCGCCAGCAGAAGTTCAAGCTTGTCGATCACCGAGAAAATCCCACGAAATTTGGCCGTATGGGCGGTCGCCCATGCCACAAATAGCACGGGCGTGAAGGCGCCAATACTTCAAAACGCTATCCGAGGGACTCTGAAGAAGGCCCAGCGTCCCGCCGCTGGGCCTTCCAGTTTCAGCACCAGCCCTTCTTCCAGTGACCGGGCGGGCAGCCACGGCCGCGCCAACCGACCTTCCGGCCGCGGCTCCAACCATGCGGGCGAAAGCCGTGCCCGCGGCCCCAACCATGCCCGCGGCCGTGCCCGCCCTTTACTTCGATCAGATCTCCCTTGACCAGAGAGTCGTGGATCAGTGGGTAGCCACGGGGCATCGCCGTTGCCGGGGACATGAAGGCGATCGGTAGTGTGAGTGCGATTCCAAATAGTAGTTTACGCATGGGCCATTCCGCTCCGGGGGTTGAAGATGCCGCTCTCAAGCAGGAAAAAGCGGCAATAGTTCCACGCGATTGAGGCGGACTTCCGAAAGCGTTCAAATCGGGCGGGGCCGCGCCATTTCTTTCACTCGCAACCGAAAAAATTGGGAACGACATCCATCGTCCGGCGTTACAGGGGTGAGCAGGTAGTTCAGGAAGGAGAAATCCACCGGAATTATCAGCTCAAAAGCCCCGTCAGTTATCTCAGATAGCTGGCGGGGTTTTGATTGGGAGAGGCTTGTGCCCTACGCGCTGTTCGCCGACGACAGGCAGATCGGTCCTGGCCTGCCGACCGAGGCAGAGGTCTGGAAGCAAGCCCTCGACGCTTCCCTGATTTCCGATCTTCCCGTTCCCGACAAAGCAGGCGGGGCGGTTCTGTTGACCCGCTATCACGTGAAGGAAATCAGGGAAGAGTGTTGCGCGCCGGATCCCGCCTGGAGGCTTCCAGACGAAATTTCCTGACGCCGCCTTGCCAGGGCTTCACGCAGATCCGTCGTGTGTCTGCTTGACGAAGGTCAGACCGCTCACGGTCAGCCGTTCCTCGCTGGTTTCGCCTTCGGCCACCAGCCTTTCAAGGTAGGTTTCGAGCTCCGGCAGCCTGCGGTCGAAATCGGCGCCAAGGCCCATCAGCTCGCAGGCTTTCCTGATGCGCTCGATGGGTTTGTCGAAAATGTTGATCTCGGTATGCATCCCGGCCTCCTATTCCCGCGACAATTCATAGTGGCCCCAGGAGTTCCAATGCGCTGCCCAAGTGTGCTATAATTGGATTATGCTGAAGCAGCTAGTTATATGCGCATTGCGAGCCGCGATCGTCCTGATCGTGCTTTCAATCGCGCCCTCTGTTGCCCAAGCCCATGTCGGCCATGCGCACCATGCTGCCGCTGATATCTACGGCGCCCCTGATCATGCCGCTTTTAATCCATCCGAACGGGCGGTGACGCAAGTAGCGTTGCAACAGGCTCAGCAGGGACAAACCGAGACACCCGCCTCTTCTGACCGGAATTGCGTCGGCGCCTGCTGCACCTTGACATGCGCCGCTTGCTGTGCGGCCGGGTTGCCGAGCTTTGTGCAACTCGTCTCCCTGCCCCGGTCGGCAACACGTGTCGCATTTGTCCCGTCCCCGATAGGGCCAGACCGCGCGCCTGATTCCCTCAGGCGCCCTCCCAAATACTTCATCTGAACGCAAACAATCAGTGAATTTCGCGCGGCCCGCGTTACGGCCGATGGCTGACGGTCATTCAGACTGAAGGATTCTTGGTATGCTTTCCTATTTCGGGCGCGCCCTGCGTGCTCTCGCGGCAGTCGCAGCTCTGTGCGCTGCGATCGCTCCTGCTTCCGCCCATGAGGGTCATGACCATGGCGAGCAACCTGCCGTCTCGGCAGGCGCGTTGCCACGTGGCGAGGCCGATTCCAACGCTTTCGAGATCGTTGCCGTCGCACGGGGCGACCATCTTGAGATTCATCTTGACCGGTTCGCTACGAACGAGCCCGTGACCGGCGCAGTGCTTGAGGTTGAAACTCCAGACGGCTCCGTAAAGGCCACCGAGAATACCGACGGCACATACCGGCTGCCGGCGCCGTGGCTGGCAAAGAACGGACGTACCGAACTCATTTTCACGGTTACAGCGGGAGGCGCCGCCGATATCTTGCCGATGACGATCCAGACTGCGCGTGAGACGGCGCAAAGTGCCTTGCCAGGTCAAGCTACTCATGGCGAACGCATTGGCCAGACTTCGATCCTTCTCGCTCTGGGCGGCCTGGTGGCGGGCGCGCTGCTAACGGCCGTGGCGCTCCGTGGGCGACCAGCGGCGGCCACCATCGCCATCCTTGCTGCGCTGACCGGGGTCCGCGAGACGAAAGCGCATGAAGGCCACGGCCATGAGGAAGACAAGGCGCAAGTCGCGATCAGCGCCGTTTCAGGAGAACGCGCCCAGCGCCTGCCGGATGGGACGGTGTTCGTGCCCAAGACAGTGCAGCGAATATTTGCGCTGCGGACGCTGGTCGCCGAACAGGCGAAGCACAGGAAGGTAACCGAACTTCCAGGCAGGATCATTCCCGATCCCAATGCCAGCGGGTATGTGCAATCAGCCGTGGGCGGCCGGCTTTCCGCGCCGCCGGAGGGTTTTCCTCGGCTGGGCACACGGGTCAAACAGGGCGATATCCTGGGCTATGTCACGCCGCCGATTCAGGCGATCGATATTTCCGACATGCGGCAGCGCCAGGGCGAGCTCGATCAGCAAATCTCGATCGTGGAACGCAGGTTCGCGCGTTACGAACAACTTGCGCCGTCGGGCGCCATTTCCCGGACCCAACTCGAGGACACGCGGTTGGAGTTGGAAGGGCTGCGCGAGCGGCGCGCATCGATTGAAAAATCGCGCCGCGAACCCGAACCGCTGATTGCCCCGGTCGCGGGCGTCATCGCTGAAGGCAGCGCTGTGGCCGGCCAAATCGTCCAGCCAAGCTCCGTGGTCTTCAACATCATCGATCCCGCGCGGCTTTGGGTCGAAGCGCTCAGCTTCGAGACCGTCGAACCATCGCAGGGTGCACGGGCGTCGACCTATACGGGCAGAAATTACGACCTCATCTATCGCGGTACCGGCTTCGCCGACCGCAGTCAGTCGGTTCCGGTGCATTTTGCCGTAACGGGCGACACGGCAGGGCTCAGGGCCGGCCAGTTCCTGACCGTGCTGGCCGCCACCGACGAAACAAAAGAAGGTCTTGCGGTGCCGCGCAGCAGTGTCGTGCGCGGGTCTAATGGCCAGGATTTCGTGTACGAGCACGTCGCGCCTGAGCGGTTCGTGGCAAGGAGCGTGCGCACGGAGCCCCTCGACGGCGACCGGGTGCTGATCGTGTCCGGTTTCTCCCCGGGCAAGCGGGTGGTGTCGCAAGGCGCAGACCTTCTCGATCACGTTCGCTGAAGGAACACGTTCATGTTCACATTCCTGGTCAGCGCCTCCCTCCGCAACCGCCTCCTCATTCTTGCGATCGCGGGCATCCTCGTTGTGCTCGGCGCCTATACCGCGCGCCAGTTGCCCGTCGACGTATTCCCCGACCTCAATCGTCCGACCGTCACGATCATGACGGAATCGGAAGGCTACGCCCCGCCGGAAGTCGAGCAGCTCGTCAGCTTCCCGATCGAAACCCAGATGAACGGCGTACCGGGCGTCAGCCGCGTGCGGTCGGTTTCGGGCATCGGCCTTTCGATCGTCTACGTGGAGTTCGACTGGGGCACCGATATCTACCGCAACCGTCAACTGGTCGCGGAACGTCTCGCGCAAGTACAGAGCCAACTGCCGTTGAACGTCACCTCGCAGATCGGGCCCATCAGTTCGATTATGGGTCAAATTCTGCTGGTCGCGGTGACTTCGAAGACTGCCTCCCCGATGGAGGTGCGCGAGATCGCCGATTTCACGATCAGGCCGCGGTTGCTCGCCATACCCGGCGTCGCGCAGGTGATCCCGATCGGCGGCGAGGTCCGCCAGTACCGGATTGCGCCGCTGCCTTCTGCGTTGCGCGCACTCGGTGTGAGCTATGAGCAAGTCGAGCTGGCGCTGAGGCAGTTCGGCACCAATACCGGCGGTGGATTCACCGATCAGAACGCCCGCGAATATCTGATCCGAAATATCGGGCGCACCACGAGCCTGGAAGACCTGCGCAACATCGTCGTTACTACCATCGAGGGACGCCCTATCCTGCTGCGGCAGGTGGCGAACGTCGAATTCGCGCCTAAGGTCAAACGCGGCGATGCAGGTTATATGAGCAGGCCCGCTGTGATCGTCTCGGTCGAGAAGCAGCCCAATGTCGATACAGTGCGGCTGACGCAACAGATCACGCAGGCGCTCGCCGAGCTGGAGCCCAGCCTGCCGTCCGGCGTGAAAGCCAACGAAATCATCTTCAGGCAGGCTGACTTCATCGAAAATTCGATCCAGAACCTCGAACGGGTATTGATCGAAGCAGCGCTCGTCGTAGCGGCCATCCTGTTCGCGTTTCTCCTCAACTGGCGCACCACGGCAATCTCGCTTACGGCGATCCCGGTCTCGATCCTGACCACAGCCATCATTTTCACGCTGCTCGGTCTCTCGATCAATACGATGACCCTGGGAGGACTTGCTATCGCCACCGGCGAACTGGTCGACGACGCCGTCGTCGATGTCGAGAACATCTTCCGCCGGCTCCGCGAGAACAGGGAGCAAGGTAATCCCCGTTCAGTTTTCGACGTGGTGGTTTCGGCATCCAATGAAGTACGATCGGGAATTGTCTATGCCACGATGATCATCGTCCTTGTGTTCGTGCCGCTGTTTGCGCTCTCGGGCATCGAGGGACGACTGTTCGCACCGCTGGGCCACGCCTACATCATCTCGATCCTCGCAAGCCTGCTGGTTTCGATCACGCTGACGCCCGTGTTGGCATACTACCTGCTGCCCGGGATGAAGCGGCTTGCGGAACGGGAGAGCTGGCTTGTTCGCAAGCTCAAGTCCGCCAACCATGCGGCGCTCCGGTTCGCTTTCGCCCGCAAAGGATTGCTGCTTAGCCTGACGGCGCTCGCCGTGTTGGGCGCCGGCGCGGGCGCATTCGCCTTGAAGCGCGCGTTCCTGCCGGCTTTCAACGAGGGTACTTTCACGATCAACCTTGCGTTCGCCCCGGGAGTTTCGCTTACGGAATCCAGCCGGGTTGGATCGATCGCGGAACGCCTGCTGCTCGATGTGCCGGAAGTAATCAGTGTTGGGCGGCGGACAGGACGCGCCGAGCTGGACGAGCACGCGGAAGGCGTTCACTCCTCGGAACTTGACGTCGATCTCAAGTCCTCGCGGCGGCTAAAATCCGAGATCATCGCGGATATCCGTTCCCGGCTTTCGGTGCTGCCGCTCTCGATCAATGTCGGGCAGCCAATCTCGCACCGGCTCGATCACCTGCTCTCGGGCGTTCGTGCCGAACTTGCCCTCAAACTGTTCGGCGACGACCTCGACACCTTGCGCAACAGCGCGGAAGAACTCCGCGTGCGGCTTGCGAAGATTGACGGGATCCAGGACCTCCAGGTCGAAAAGCAGGTGCGTATTCCGCAGCTCGAAGTCCGCGTCGATTATACGCGGGCTGCCTTGTACGGCGTCCAGCCCGGCGCCGTTACGGACCAACTATCGCGGCTGTCGAGCGGACGCGTCATCTCGCGCGTGGTCGACGGCTACAAGCGCTACGACGTGGTTATGCGGCTGCCCGAGCGGCTGCGCACGACCGAGAAGCTCGGCGAGCTCCTGATCAAGACCCCCTCCGGCTGGATACCGGCACGTCAGATCGCGGATGTGAAAGAAACGGATGGGCCGAACCAAATCCTGCGAGAAAACGGCCGCAGACGCATCGTCGTGCTTGCGAACTCCGACGGCAAAACCGACATGGCGGAGATCGTGCGCCGCATTCGCGCAGAGCTGCAGGCGACGAACCTGCCGCAGGGCGTCACTGCAAGCCTCGAAGGCACATTCCAGGCCCAAGAGGAAGCCAGCCGCAGAATCGGCATTCTTTCAGCCATTTCTCTCGCGCTGATCTTTGCGATTCTCTACAGCCGCTATCGCTCCACCGTGCTGGCCTTGATCATCATGGGTGGCGTCCCGCTGGCGCTGGTCGGTTCGGTCGCGGCGCTGGCGCTGACCGACCAGCCGCTATCTGTCGCCAGCATGGTCGGATTCATCACACTGACGGGAATCGCCACACGCAACGGGATTCTGAAGATAAGCCACTACATCAATCTTGCCTTGCACGAACGGATGCCGTTCGGGCCGGAGCTTGTAGTCCGCGGAAGCCTCGAGCGCATGACGCCCGTGCTGATGACCGCGCTGTCTGCGGGGCTTGCGCTGCTGCCACTGCTTATCGCTGCGGACGAGCCGGGCAAGGAAATCTTGCATCCCGTCGCAGTGACGATCTTCGGCGGGCTTATCAGCGCGACCTTGCTCGATGCGCTGATTACGCCGGTGCTATTTCTCATGTTCGGCAGAAAGCCGCTGATGCGGCTAGTGCAACGTCAGTCCGACGAGTCTCTCCAGGATCACGCCGCTTCACATTCCTATTGATTGCTCACGTCTTGAAAGGAGATCGCCCATGAAACTCAGATACCTCACGCTTAGCGCCATCCTGCTGGCCGGAATACCGGCGTACGCACACGAGCCGAAAGGTTCACATGGAGGACGTGTTGGCGATGCCGGCGCTTACCATGCGGAACTCGTCGTGAAGGATAAGACGATTGAGATCTTCCTGACAGGTGAAGACGACAAACCAATTGACCCGAAAGGCTTCAAGGGCGTCGCCATCTTCAATTTGGGAGAAAAGGCAGAGCGCATAACACTCGCTCCTTCGGAGAAAAACGTGCTAAGCGGAACGTCGGCTACGGCCTTGCCGGCCCATCTCAAGGGAGCGGTTCAGTTCACGGCGCCCGACGGCAAGACCGCAACCGCGCGGTTTGATTGACGCGCCCTTCGCGCCATCGGTGGGCCAATGCCTATTATCATGATGCGATTTCGTAGAATCTCATCATGATCTCATCTCTTTGTTTGAGCATGATCTTTTCGGAAAACCGCTTGGCACTTTTCCGGATCATGCTCTAGTCCCCGCCCACCATGGCCCGAAAAACCCGCCTCACCTCGGCCTGGGTTTCACGTACCCGCGCTTCCAGCGTGGAGAAGTCAGGCGTGTCGCCGGCGCGCGCCATCACGCGCAAGAGGTCCTCTCCCGACGTCTCCGGCTTGAATTTGCCGGCGACGCAAAGCCTCAGGATCTGCGTCAGATCGTGATAGAGCCGCGCCGCCGAACGCAAAATCTCGGCGTCGGATGGCGGCAGCACGCCGAGGCGTGCGGCATTGTCGAGCACCTGCAGCGTGGAGACGCTGAGGATCTCGGGCTTTTCCGAGGCGTGAACGAGTTGCAAATACTGCGCGATGAAATCGATGTCGACCAGGCCGCCGGCAGCCTGCTTGAGGTCCCAGATTTCGTCCTCGCCCTTCTCCAGCGCAATCGCCCGGCGCATGTCCGCGACGTCGCCGGCGGTAGAGGTCGCATCGCGCGGCCGCGTCAGCACGCTGCGGATCGCGTCCTCGATCTCCTTCCGAAACGCCGGTGAAGCCGAGATCACGCGCGCCCGCGTCAGCGCCATGTGCTCCCAGGTCCAGGCTTCGCGTTCCTGATAATCGGAAAAGGAATCGATCCGCGACGCCAGCGGCCCGGCGCGGCCCGACGGCCGCAGCCGCATATCGACTTCATAGAGTACGCCGTAATTGGTCCGCGTCGTGAACGCCGAGATCAGCCGCTGGGTCAGCCGCGTAAAATATTGCGCGCCGTGCAGCGATCGTTCGCCGTCGGAATCGGGATTGTCCGCATCGAAATCATACAACAGGATCAGGTCGAGATCGGAAGAAGCCGTCATCTCGCGGCTGCCGAGCCGGCCCATCGCGAGGATCGCGGTCTCCTGTCCCTTGATGCGGCCGTACTGGGTCGCGAACTGGTCTCTCACCAGGCCGTGCACGGTATGCACAATGCCCTCGGCGACGTCGGCAAAGGCGACGCCAGCGTGCTGGGCGGAAACCGTGCCGGACAGGATCCGCGTTCCGATCAAAAACAGGCTCTCCTGCCCGAACAGCCGCAGGCGGTCGAGGAAGTCCTCGTAAGAGTCCGCGTCTTTCAGCGTCGCCGCCAGCCGCGCCGACAATTCCTTCCGGTCCGGCATCGCGCCGAAGAAACGGGGATCGATCAAGCCGTCCATGATCTGCGGCTGACGCGCCAGCATGTCGCCGAGCCGCGGCGCGGCGCCGAGGATCAAGGCCACCAGCGCGACCAGATCGCGGTTCTGGTTCAACAGTGAAATCAGCCGGCCGCCGCGCTGCAATGCGCCGAGAAAGCGATCGAACGTGGTCGCGGCGTCGTCGGGGTCTTCGGCATGCGCGAGACCGTGGATCAGGCCGGGCACGAATTCGATGAAGGCAGCCTTGGTCGCCTCGTTGCGGAGCGCGCGATAGTTGCCCTGCATCCACTGCTGCAGGGTGCCAGCCACCGCGACCGGCTTCTTGAAGCCGAGCATCGTCAGGTGATCGAGCAGACGCGCATCCTCAGGTCCGCCGGCATAATTGAGCTGCGGCAGCTTCACCGTGCCGGTTGGATCGCCCTCGAACAGCTTGCCGTAATGTCCCTGCACGACGTTGAGATGGCCGAGCAAGTCCTTCGCAAAGGCCGCCCGGCTCTCATAACCGAAGAAGTTCGCAAAACGCTCTACGGCTTCGGCATCTTCGGGCAGCGCATGGGTCTGCTCGTCCGCGATCATTTGCAGTCGGTGCTCGACGCGGCGCAGAAACTCATAGGCCGCGGTCAACTCGTCGTGGGCCTGAAAGCTGATCCAGTTGCTAGTCGCCAGCACCTGCAGCGCATGCAGCGTGGGGCGCACCCGCAGTTCCGGATGGCGGCCGCCGGCAATGAGCTGCTGCGTCTGTGCGAAGAACTCGATCTCGCGGATGCCGCCACGGCCGACCTTGACGTTATGACCTTCGACCGCGATCTCGCTCTGGCCGCGATAGGTCTGCATCTGCCGCTTCATGTCGTGGACGTCGGCGAGCGCAGCAAAATCCAGATGCTTGCGCCAGACGAACGGCGACAGTTCCGCGATCAGCGCCTCGCCCGCTTTGGCGTCGCCGGCGCAAACGCGCGCCTTGATCATCGCGGCGCGTTCCCAGGTCCGCCCTTCCCGCTCGTAATAGTGCAGCGCCGCCTCGGTCGAAATCGCCACCTGCGTCGAGGCCGGATCGGGGCGCAGGCGCAGATCGACGCGGAACACGTAACCTTCGCCGGAGCGTTGCTGCAGCAGGCGGGCGAGCGCCTGCGTCACCCGCACGAAGAACGGCGCAGGCTCGATGTCTGCGACCAGCGAGGTGCGGGCGGGATCGAAAAACACGATCAGGTCGATGTCGCTGGAGTAGTTCAATTCGCCCGCGCCCATCTTGCCCATCGCGAGCACGATCAATCCGCAGTCCTCCTCCGGCCGGTCATGATTGAGCGCCGTCATGCGGCCGCGCGCGACCTCCTGACGTAGCAGAAAGCGCAGCGCCGTCTGCACGGACACGGTTGCAAGATCGGTCAGCGCCGCCGTCACCCGCATCACCGGCCAGACCCCGCCGATATCGCACAGCGCGATCAACAACGCGGCCTCCGACTTCATGCGGCGAAGCAGATGCATCACGTCGGCCTCGCCCGCGGCAGCGAGTACGTCGCGCGTGCCTTTCTCGATCAGCGAGGAGAGATGTGATTCCGGGTCGCATGCCAGCAAGCGCAGCAGCCGCGCTGGGTCAGCCCGGATCAGGTCGAACAGGTATGGCGAGAACTCGGCGATGCCAAGCAGGATGGTCCTGGCAAGCGGGCGATCCAGCCACGCCATGATCTCAGCCGATTGCTCCGGCTCCAGTTCGGCGAGCCAGTCTCCCAGGCGTTGTTCGGCGTTACTGCTGGCTGCGATATACGGCCCGCTGACGAACCGCGCGGCCAAGGCGGAGGAATTCATGCCACCTTCTGTGGCACATCCTGCGTTTGAGCCGCAAGCCTGTTGCCCGTGGCAGATAGCGCCGGGACAACCAGCGTCGCGGTCAGGCCGGGACGGGAATCGCCGAGCCTGAGTTCGCCGCCATGCAAGGTCGCCACCGCGGACGCCAGGCTGAGCCCGAGGCCGGAACCCGGCAGTGTGCGGCTGGCCTCAAGCCGCACGAATCGCTCGACCGCGTGCTTGCGATCGCCTTCGGGAATGCCGGGTCCATGATCGGTGACGCTGAGCAGCACGTGGTCGCCTTCGCGCCGCGCCTCGATCAGGATCTCCCGGGTGCGCGCCGCGGCGGCAGGGTCCAGCGGCTTAACCACCGGCGAGGGCTTGCCGTATTTGATGGCGTTCTCGACCAGATTGGCAAGCGCCTGGCTGATCAGTTCGCGGTTGCCATGCAGCCGCGCGGTCGCGGTTTTGACGCGGAGCGTCATGCCGTCGTCTTCGGCCAGCGGCTCATACAATTCGTGGATGCCCTTGGCGACGTCGGCCGCGTCAAAATCATCCATGTTGCCGCGCGCCTGCCCGGACTCGGCGCGCGCGATCATCAACAGCGCGTTGAAGGTGCGGATCAGCCCGTCGGATTCCTCGATGGTTCGCTCCAGCGCCGCGCGGTATTCGGCCTCGCTGCCCGAACTCGCCAACGCCTCCTCGGCACGGTTGCGCAAGCGCGTTAGCGGCGTCTTGAGGTCATGGGCGATATTGTCGGAGACTTCCTTCAGCCCCATCATCAGGGTCTCGATGCGCTCCAGCATGGCGTTGAGGTTTTCCGCGAGACGGTCGAGCTCGTCGCCGGAGCGCCCGATTGGCAGCCGCTCCGAGAGGTCGCCCGCCATGATGCGCCTTGTGGTGCCGGTCATGGCGTCGATCCGTTGCAGCACCCGCCGCGCCACGAAGATGCCGCCGCCGATGCCAAGCACGATGACGACCAGCAGCGACCATTGCGCGGCCTTGGCGACGATGCCGAACAGCCGCCGCCGTTCCTCAAGATCGCGGCCGACCAGCAGCCTGAATCCGTTGTCAAGTTCGGTGACACGCACCAGCGCGCGATGATTGGTGGTATCCTGCTCGTCGAGCCTGCGATACATCGTCTCCGACCAGCCTGTGGAGGCCATCACGCCCGGGGACAGCGATTCGACATTGCCGCCGAACGCTTTCCCCTCAGGCGTGGTGACAAGATAGAGATTGGCGCCAGGCCGCAGCGCGCGGTAGCCGAGCGTGTTGAAAAGGCCGCGCAGGCCGCGGCGCGTGTAGATGGTCTGGATCTCGGCGATCTCGGCATTGACGATCGTGGTGATCTGCTCGTTGATCATCCGCCGCGTATTCCAGGCGAAATAACCCAGCAGCGACGCGGCAAATAGCGCGAACAGAAACAGATAGACCAGCGTCAGCCGGAACGCCGTGGTGCGGATCAGTTTACCGAAGGCCGTCACGGATCATGTATCCGGCGCCGCGGATCGTGTGCAGCAAGGGCCGATCAAAGCCCTTGTCGATCTTGGAGCGCAGCCGCGAAATATGCACGTCGATGACATTGGTCTGCGGATCGAAATGATAATCCCAGACGTTTTCCAGAAGCATGGTGCGGGTCACCACCTGGCCGGCATGTTTCATCAGATATTCGAGCAGGCGAAACTCGCGCGGCTGCAGCGTCAGTTCGTCCTTGCCGCGGGCGACACGATGGGAAAGACGGTCGAGCTCGAGATCGCCGACGCGGTAGGTGGTCTCCTCGGCCGGGCCGACATTGCGGCGCGACAGCACTTCGACGCGGGCCTGCAATTCGGCGAATGAATAGGGCTTTGGCAGATAGTCGTCGCCGCCGGCGCGCAGGCCCTTGATGCGGTCGTCGACCTGGCCGAGCGCGGAGAGGATCAGAACCGGCGTGCGAATGCCCTTATCGCGCAAGCTCCCGATCACCGACAGTCCGTCGCGCTTGGGCAACATGCGGTCGACCACCAGCACGTCGTAATCGCCGCTCTCGGCCATCGATAGTCCCTCTTCGCCATCGCTGGCGAGATCGGCGACATAGCCGACTTCACGGAACGCCTTGACCAGATAGTCGGCGGACTCGCGGTCGTCTTCTATGATCAACAGGCGCATCTGAGTGACGGGTGTAGGGATTGCTGCGGGGGCGCTCACAGGATTTGGTTCCTCTCACCATGGCGCGGCCGCCCTGCACATGCAAGGCGACCGCGCGGTATCGCAATCAAGTGAAAAGAGCGGGCGATGAGGCTGGGGGACCTCACCGCCCTTAGGCCCTTCCGACGGAGGGGGGCGTATTCCGAAGGAAGGTTGCCAGAGGGAGCGAGTTTTGCACCCGCTCCCCGGAAGGAGACGTCGGCGGGGGCGACGAATGCCGGCGTGACCCTCCATCTGGTATCTAGTCCTCGTTTAGCCCTTCGCTAGCGGCACCGCGACGAAGCGCGACGAACCGCCGCTCTTCACGCGCATGAGAACGCTGTTCTTGTTCTCGGTCCGCGCGGCGTCGATTGCCTCACGGACTTCGCTCGGGCTGCCGACGGTCTTGCCGGCGACCTCAAGAATGACGTCGCCTTCCTTAAAGCCGCGCTCGGCCGCCGCACTCTTCGGGTCCACCTCGGTAACCACGACGCCTTCCCTGCCGGCGCCGGCCACGCTGTTAGCGGGCGCCACCGTCAGGCCGAGCTTCGGAACGTCGGTTCCCTTGGTCCCGCTGCCCTTGTCTTCCTTGCCGATGTCGGCCTTGGTCTCGATCGTGTTCGGCAACTGGCCGAGCGTGAGGTTGACGACCTTGTCCTGGCCCTTTTGCAGCACGTTGAGCTTGACCGCGGTACCGGGTGCGAGACCGCCGATGGTGCGGGCGAGTTCCCTGGCATCCTTGACCGGTTCGCCATTGACGGCGGTGATAACGTCACCGGACTGGATGCCGGCCTTGGCCGCCGGACCATTCTGCTGCGGTTCCGCCACCAGCGCGCCTTGGGCCTTCTTCATGCCGAGACTGTCGGCGATTTCGGAGGTCACCGGCTGGATCTGGACGCCGATCCACCCGCGGCTGACCGAGCCCTTGTCCTTGAGCTGGGCGACTACCGACTTCACCGTCGAGGCAGGGATCGAGAACGCGATGCCAACGCTGCCGCCGGACGGCGAGTAGATCGCGGTGTTGACGCCCATCACTTCGCCGTTGGTGTCGAACGCCGGACCGCCGGAGTTACCCTTGTTCACGGGCGCATCGATCTGGATGAAATCGTCGTACGGACCGTTGCCGATGTCGCGGCCGGAGGCCGAGACGATGCCGGCGGTCACAGTGCCGCCGAGGCCGAACGGGTTACCGACCGCGAGCACCCAGTCGCCGATCCGCGGCTTGGAATCCGAAAGCTTGGCGAACGGGAAATCCGTGCGGCCCTCGACCTTGATCAGCGCCAGATCAGTGCGCTGATCAGTGCCGATCACCTTCGCGGTGTAGGTCTTGCCGTCCTCCATCGTGATTTCAACCTTGTCGGCGCCGTCGACCACGTGGTTGTTGGTCACGGCGTAGCCGTCAGGCGAGATGAAGAAGCCAGAGCCCTGACCCGTTACCGGGCCACGGGGGGCACGCGGTCCGCCACGCAGGCCGGGCGGCAAGCCATCCGGACCACCGAAGCGGCGGAAGAAGCGCTCCATCGGCGAGCCCGGCGGGAACGGCGAGTCATCGTCCTTGTTGGCGCTGTCGTCCTTGGAACTCTTGTCGGCGATGTTGATCTTCACCGAAATCACCGACGGCTTCACGCGCTCGACAATGTCGGCGAAACCGATCGGCCGCTCGACCTTGCGGACTTCGGTGTTGACCTGCGCGTGCGCCGCGCCGGCAAAGATATCAGCCGGGCCCTGTTGCGGTGAGAAGCCATACACGGCGGCGCCAACACCGGCGACAACGGAGGCCATCAGCGCGAATTTGCGGGCGGAGAACAGCGAACGGCGGGGTGCGCCGTGCGACGGAAGCGAGGATAGATCGACGGGACGTTCGGTCATGTCTGTAAAATCTCCAGAGCGAGAATTCTTCACTTCTACGGTGCGGGGGTTGGCACCTGTCACGTCGGAAGATGGGGCCTGCCGCCTTACCGCGCGCTGGCTTGGGGATTAAACTTTTGTAATGCGGCGGCTTATGGATGCGGCGGAATATCGCAGGCAAATCAGCCGGTTAAGACGACGCCCGGAAGCTTCTTCGCAACCAGTCGCGAAAGGCGATCAGACCCGGATCGGTTTCGCGGAACGGACGATACACCAAGTACCAAGCGCGTCCCTTGGGAACAGAAATCGCAAATGGCGCAACCAGGCGCCTCATCGCGAGGTCGTCTTCCACATACGGTCGCAAGCCGATGGCAACCCCGACGCCATCGAGCGCAGCCTGCAAGGCCATTCCGTAATTGGCAAAGCTTGGGCCGAGCGCTTTGCGGCGCAGTTTGACACCCGCTGCGGCCAGCCATAACGGCCAGTCTTCCGGCGAATGCACGACCTGCAGCAAGTTCTCGTTGGCCAGATCCGACGGCTTGCCAAGCCGCCGTGCCGTCGCGGCGGTGCATACGGGAAAGAGGTCAGCCGAAAACAACGGCTCGGCCGCCAGCCCCGGCCAATCGCCATTGCCGAGCAGGATTCCGCAGGTCCAGTCGTCCTTGAAGGGATTGATCGCGCCACCGGTCGCGAGCCGCACCTCGATTTCGGGATGCGCGCCGTAAAAGCTCGCAAGGCGCGGAATCATCCAGCGTACCGCGAAGGAAGGTCCGACGCCGATCGTCAAGACCGGTGTGGTCCGCATCGCTGCAACCTGCTCGACGCTGGCAGCGATCGAATCGAACGCCGCAGTGAGGCTCGGCTGCAGCGCCTTTGCTTGCGCGGTGAGCGCAAGGCCGTTGGGAAGCCGCTCGAACAGCGCGAGACCGAGCCGGGCCTCGAGCAACCGCACCATGCGGCTCACCGCCGCTTGGGTGACATTCAGTTCCTGGCTCGCACCCACGAAGCTTCCATGGCGCGCCGCGGCCTCGAAGGCACGCAAACCATTCAGCGAAGGCAGACGGCGCATGGGGAGCCAATTCTTAGACTAACTTTTCCTTGGTCTATGGCTGAACTAAACGCGTTTGCGAAGCCCCTGTCAAACGCGCATCAAACGGCATCGAATTCAACCGGACGACGCCCATGCTCAGCCTCCCGCTCGCGGCGGGTTTCGCCGCCGCCATCGTATCGACCTCCTTCATCTCCGGCATCTTCGGGATGGCCGGCGGCATGATATTGATGGGAATTTTGCTGATTTTCATGCCTCTTGCGCCGGCCATGATTTTGCACGGCCTGGTGCAGGTTGCCTCGAATGGCTGGCGGGCCTGGCAATGGCGCGCGCATATCGATTGGCGGATCGTTGCCCATTATGCCGCCGGCGCCGTCGTCGCAGCAGCCGCGGTCGGCGCCATGGCCATTGAGGCGAGCAAGGCGATAGCCCTAATTATCGTTGGCGTGAGCCCCTTCCTGGGACTTCTGCTTCCCGGCCGGCTCGCGCCCGACATTGGAAAGCCCAGCCATGGTCACGGCTGCGGAGCCCTGTGCACCGTGCTGCAGCTCCTGGCCGGGGTTTCCGGTCCCATCCTCGACGTGTTCTTCGTGCGCTCGCAGCTCAACAGCCGGCAACTGATCGCCACCAAGGCCGCCGCGCAAGTGATCGGGCACTTCCTGAAGGCCGCCTATTTCGGCCACCTGCTTGCCGGCGATGAGACCCTGTCGCCGATCGCCGTCATCGTTGCGATTCCGCTTGCGATCACCGGAGGATACCTTTCGCGGTTCGTGATCGAGGCGATCAGCGAGACACGATTCCGGACCTGGTCGCGCTACGTGATCGGCGCGGTGTCCACCGTCTATCTGATTCAAGGCGTGGTGCTGCTGTGACCCGCGCCGTGCAGATTGACAGAAAACCGGTGTCCTCCCTGCCGATTCACCTCAGGTCTTCATCTTCATACGCACCGTCACAATGGAGGTCTCCAATGACTATCGCCATCCGACACATCATCCTGAGCGCCAATGCAACGTTTCTCCTCGCAGCGTCCGCGGGCGGCTTTGCAAGCGACGTGCGCGGAATCTTCTTCGGCCTTGGGCCGGTCGCGCGTGTTGTGGCCGAGGCGCCCTATGCCGGACTTGGCTTTATCGAGGCGCACGGCCTGGCCTTCATCCTGGGCATCCTGATGTGGCGCGCTCAGCCAGCGCGCGGCTGGCACCTCGCGGCTGCAGCCATTCATGTTCTGCTGGGGACCGCCAATCTGATATTCTGGCAGCTCTTCATTGTGTCCGACATGCTGCTGGTCGGTTACGTCACCACGGCGCTGCATGGCCTGTTCGTCGTGCTGCAGATGTCTGCCGCGACCTCGGCCCGGATGCCGGACAGCGCTGCGGTTCACGCCGGTCCGATTTCGTCCGGCTACCGATAGTGGAGACGCCCCATGACCCGTGAACAGAAAACCGTTGCGATCGGCGCCGCCAGCGGCGTGTTGAGCATGGTGGCGGCAATAGCCGGCATCTCGAAGATCTGGGCGGATACCTCGGCCCTGACCGATGTCGCCGGTCGGCTTGCCTATACCCTGAAGGCAAACGCCCTTGCCGCGATCCCGCTGATGGTTGGCACCATCACCGTCGCGAACAACCGCTTCCTCAGCGAAGCGATCGATCCGACGCTGCACAAGGAGGATCAGGCAACACTGATCAACGGACGTGTGCTCGATAACACGCTGCAGCAATATGTGCTGTTCGTGATCGGCACATTGGCTCTGAGCGTCAGTTTGCCGGCCAGCCAGATGAAAGTCATCGCTGCGGCGACCATAGTGTTCATCGTCGCCCGGTTTGCATTCTGGATCGGCTACCGGATCCACCCGCTGTATCGGGCGTTCGGCATGGCGGCCACGATGTATCTGAACATCGGCATCCTCGCCTGGGCGGGCTGGAACATTCTGCGGAGCTGAATTGCGTCAACCCGGCACCGAAGATCACTTCTTCATCTTCAGCCGGCCCATGAAATCTCGCTTGCCGAGCGGTACGCCGTTGGTGCGCAGGATGTCGTAGGCGGTGGTGGCGTGGAAATAGAAATTGGGCAGCGAGAACGACATCAGGAAGCCTTCCGCGGTGAAGGGCAGCTTGTGATCGCCGAGGTGAAAGACGACGTCGCGGCCGCCGAGCGCGTTGACTGCCTCCGGAGTCCAGCCCTCCAGAGCCTCGCGGGTTTGCGCGACCAATCCCTGCAATCCCGCATAATCGTATGGCGTGTTGGACGCGGGCGGACGAAACTCTCCGCTTTGCACGCCCTCGATAGCGCCGCGCGAATGCTGGGCGACGGAGATGATCTGGAAACGCAGCGGCAGCATGTCGGGCGCCAGCCGCGCCTCGACCATGCGATCCGGATCGATGTTGTTGTCGCGAAAATGAACGAGGCCGCGCTCGAGGAAACCGCTGACCGCGCCAAGGGTCTGCAGATAGTTCGCCACGCTGGCGTCGTAGAGTGAGAAGGCCATGTCCGGTTTCCCCTGGTTATGTTTATTTTGACAGGGGAGTCATAGCTGAAGCCTGCCCGCTTGCAATGGTGGGCTTAAGCCTTCTTGTCCGGCGCATCGGCTGCGAGCAAGCGCTCCAGCCTCGCCTGTTCCTCTTCCGTCAGGTGCAACAGCGAAGGATCGGTCGCGCTGCCGGTATTCGAACGGCGGCGGCTGTAGAACCAGAGCGCCAGCCCGCCTCCGGCCAAGGCGAGCGGCGGCAGCAGCCAGAGCAGCACCGTGTGCGGCGTGAAGCGCGGCTTCAGCAGCACGAACTCGCCATAGCGCGCGACCAGAAAGTCGATCACCTGGCTGTCGCTGTCGCCGGAGGCGATCCGCTCGCGCACCAACAGGCGCAGATCGCGCGCCAGCGGGGCGTCGGAATCGTCGATCGACTGGTTCTGGCACACCATGCAGCGCAACTCGCGCGACAGGTCGCGGGCTCGCGCCTCCTTTGCCGGATCGGCCATGATCTCGTCGGGCTGCACGGCGTGAGCCGGCCCGCAGAGCGCCGCGGCGACAACAAGTACACATGCTGCAATGAAGCGCTTCAAGGCCCTACTCCGCCGGCTGCAGCGCGCGGGCAGTCTTGGCCGGCTTCGGCGCGCCGACGCGCAGGCGGCGGTCCGAGAGCGACAGCAGGCCGCCGAACGCCATCAGGACAGGGCCCCACCAGATCAGGAGCACCAGCGGCTTGTGATAGATGCGCACGGCGATGGCGCCCTCCGCATTAGTGTCGCCGAGCGAAACGTAGACCTGGCTGGCGCCGCGGGTCAGCAGCGCGGCCTCGGTCGTCGAGGAGTCCCGCGTGGTGAAGTTGCGCTTCGACGGCGTCATCACCTGGAGCGTTTCTCCGTCGTGGCTGACCGTAAACTGCGCGATCATCTCCCGGAAGTTCGGTCCCTGCCGTTGCGTGATGTCGTCGAGCTTCAACTGATAGCCGGCGACGCTCGCGACATCGCGCGGCTTCATCGTGCCGATATATTCGCTATTCCAGGTGGTCTCGCAGACGATGCCGATCAGCGCGACGCCAATGCCAGCATGCGCGAACGCCGTGCCCCAGGTCGCGCGCGGTAGGCCACGCGCACGAGCCATCGCAGTGGCCAAGGGAACGCGGAACAGCGCCATGCGTTCGGCAAGATCACTCAAGGCGCCGCCAATCACGAATATCGCAAGCCCGATCGCCAGCGGCGCGAGCGTGGCTCCGCCATGGGTCCATGCAAACAGCACCGCAATCGCGACCAGCGCCGCGATACCGGCCGCAGTCAGCCGCTGCGCCGCGCCGAGCAGATCGCCGCGCTTCCAGGCCAGCAGCGGCGCAAACGGCATGGCGACCAGGAGCGGCACGAACAGCGGCCCAAAGGTCAGGTTGAAGAACGGTGCGCCGACCGAAATCTTGTCGCCGGTCAGCACTTCCAGCGCCAGCGGATAGAGCGTTCCGATGAACACGGTGGCGCAGGCAGAGGTGAGAAAGAGATTGTTGAGCACCAGCGCGCCCTCGCGCGAGACCGGCGCGAACAGCCCGCCCTGCTTCAGTGCCGGGGCGCGCCAGGCGTACAGCGTAAGACTGCCGCCGATGAACAGGCACAGGATCAGCAGGATGAATACGCCGCGCGAGGGATCGGTCGCGAACGCGTGCACCGAGGTCAGCACGCCCGAGCGCACTAGGAAGGTGCCAAGCAGCGACAGCGAGAACGCCAGGATCGACAGCAGGATCGTCCAGACCTTGAGCGCGTTGCGCTTTTCCATCACGACAGCGGAATGCAACAGCGCGGTGCCGGCGAGCCAGGGCATCAGCGAAGCGTTCTCGACCGGATCCCAGAACCACCAGCCGCCCCAGCCGAGTTCGTAATAGGCCCAGTACGAGCCCATGGCGATGCCGAGCGTGAGGAAGATCCAGGCCACGAGAGTCCACGGCCGCACCCAGCGCGCCCATGCCGCGTCGATCCGGCCTTCGATCAAGGCGGCGATCGCGAACGAGAACGAGATCGAAAACCCGACATAGCCGAGATAGAGCATCGGCGGATGCACGGCCAGCCCAATGTCCTGCAGCACCGGATTGAGATCGCGGCCCTCGATCGGTGGGCTCGCGATGCGCAGGAACGGGTTCGACGTGACCAGGATGAACAGATAGAACGCAGCCGCGATCCAGCCCTGCACGGCCAGCACATGGGCGCGCAGCGACAGCGGCAAATTGTTGCCGAAGGCGGCAACCAGGCCGCCGAACAGCGCCAGGATCGCCACCCATAGCAGCATCGATCCTTCGTGATTGCCCCACACGCCGGTGATCTTGTAGAGCAACGGCTTCATCGAATGCGAATTCTCGAACACGTTGACGACGGAGAAATCCGAGGCGACGTGCAGCATCACCAGGGCCGTGAACGAGGCCGCCACGAACAGCAATTGTGCCAGCGCCGTGGAGCGCGCGACATTCATCAGTGCAGGATCGCCCCAGCGCGCGCCCAGCATCGGCACCGTGGACTGGATCAGCGCAAGCGCGAGCGCCAGCACCAGCGCGTAATGCCCGGCTTCCGCGATCACTTCACGGTCCCCTGCACCGGCGCAGATGCGGCCGTGGCGCCGGGCTTTGCGCCATAGTCGTCCTTCCAGTGCCCCTGCTTCTTCAGGGCGTCGGCGACGTCCCTGGGCATATAGGTCTCGTCATGCTTGGCCAGCACGGTATCAGCCTTGAATACGCCTGACGCATCGAGCGCGCCCTCGGCGACGACGCCCTGCCCTTCGCGGAACAGGTCCGGCAACATTCCCTTGTAGGCGACGGGCAGCGTGGCGCTGCCGTCGGCGATGCTGAAGTTCACGGCAAGGTTGTCGCCGCGCACCAGCGAGCCCGGCTGCACCAGGCCGCCGAGGCGGAACCGCTTGCCGGGCGGGATCTGCTTTTCCGCCGCCATGGTCGGCGTGGAAAAGAACACGATGGAATCGCGCATCGCGTTCAGCACCAGCGCCGCCGCGACCGCAAGCACCGCGAGCGAACTGCAGATCATGGTCAAACGCCGCTGCTTGCGCGTCATCAATATCCCCTGCCTTCGTCTTTGGGTTCCGCCATCCGGCTCTATCCATCAAGCCCGAGATTTTTCAGGCCTTCATTGAGCTGGCGCAAGCGTTCGGCATCGCCCGCGACCGCCTGGCGCGCTTCGGTGCGCGTGCTCGCCGCCTTGTCGCGTTCGCCCATCACCATATAGGCCCGCACCAGCCGCAACCAACCCTCGACATCGCTGCCGTCCTGCTTCAGCCGCGCCGCCAGCCGATCGACCATGCCACGGACCATCGTCCCGCGGTCGGCCTCGCTCATGTCCCTAGCCGCGGCCATTACATCATCGGAGAGCGCCGGCGCGACGGGGGCGCCGACCCGGGTCAGCGCCGCCTCGATCAGCGGCCGCCACGGCGCGTCGGCTGGCGCCTTTGACAGCATCGCCCGCCAGATCGCCGCAGCGTCGGCCTTCCGGCCGTCCTGCTCGGCAGCGAGCCCGAGGAAATAGCTGGCCCTGGGATCGTCGGCGTTTTGCGCCACCGCGCGCTCGAATTCGCCCTTGGCCTCCGCCGTGACGACGCCGCCCGCGCTGGTGACCAGCGCCTCACCGAGATCGGAGCGGCGCTCGGCGCTGTCGCCGGCATGTTGAATCACGTTGCGATAGGCCCGGACCGCGTCATTCCAGCGACCGAGCCGCGCCAGCACCGGCGCCAGCACCGTCCAGCCGCGGCCGTCGGTCGGATTCTTCTCCAGATGCGCTTCGACCTGCGCCACCATGTTTTCGAGCGACTGGCTGGCGTCCGCCATACGGGTGCGCGAGGCGAGCGGGAAGTCACCGAGACGCGGTGATCCGAGCGCGAGGTAGAACGTCACTGCCGCGATCGGCAACCCCACCAGCGCGACGACGGCCGAGGCGCGGCGCAGGCCAAGGTTGGCGCGCGCCGGCAGGTTGCGCTCCCCGTCCGCGGCAGCGAGAAGGCGGCGGCCGATTTCGACACGCGCCGCCTCGGCTTCGGACAAGCCGATCAACCCGGCTGCGACATCGCGGTCGATCTCGGCGAGCTGATCCTTGTAGACGACCGCCTCGTTGCCGCCGGCCTGCGCGGACGAGCCGCGGCTCAACGGCCAGAGCACGGCAAAAATTGCCGCGACCGTCATCAGCGCGAACACAAACCACAGCGTCATCAAGTAGTTCCCGGGGGCGGAACGGCGCTTTCCGAGCCAGCGCCGATACGCCGCTTTACACTACCGGCGGCAAGCCCGGCAATTGACAATTGCGGCAGAAAAACCGGGAGGCGGCCTACGGCCGCCGGCGATCCGGAGTTCCTCAGCGCAGTTAGGCCAGGCTTCTCCGCCGGATCGCGGCTCGCAAATCCATTAACCCTAAATTGCAGCGGAGCCTGCCTGCATGCACCGTCGAGCCTGGTGCCTTGGCCTCTGGCGTTTGCACCAAGACGTAGGCGATGCTACACAATGGGGCTGAGGCATTAATTGCGTGAAGGCAGATCGATGCGATCCTGGAAAGCATTTCGACGTGGCGCTGTTCGGTCCGCCCCTGTCAAAACTCCATTTGGTTTGAAACTCCGCCGTAGCGTTCCGCTTCTGTCACTTCCGCTGCTGTTGTTGCCATTTCCAGCAGCCGCCCAGGACGCAACGGAAAGGACAGCGATCGCGGCTGCAGTGCTGCCCCGCGATCTCAGCCCCTGGGGCATGTTCATGCAGGCCGACGTCGTCGTCAAAGCGGTGATGATCGGTCTGGTATTTGCCACCGCGGTCACCTGGACGGTGTGGCTCGCAAAGACGATCGAGCTGATCAAGGCGCGACGGAATGCCCGACATGCCTTACGCGAGCTCGCCAACGTCCGAAACGTGGAAGACGCCGTGCGGCAGGTACCCGACGGCGCGGTTGCGCAGTTGCTCGACGCTGCCCTGGCAGAATTGAGATTGAGCACCGATCGAATGGACAAGGAGGGAATCAAGGCAAGGATCGCTTCCCGGCTCCAGCAGATCGAGGCGGCGGCAAGCAGGCGCATCGGACTAGGCACTGGCGTGCTTGCGACCATTGGATCGACCGGCCCCTTCGTCGGACTGTTCGGCACGGTCTGGGGAATCATGAACAGCTTCATCGGAATATCGAAGTCGCAAACCACCAACCTCGCCGTGGTCGCGCCTGGAATCGCCGAGGCGCTGCTGGCGACGGCGCTCGGGCTGGTGGCGGCGATTCCCGCCGTCATGATCTACAATCTCTTTGCACGCCAGATCGCTTCCTACCGGGCGCTGCTCGGGGACGGATCCGCTGAGATCACGCGACTGGTCGGCCGCGACCTCGATAGCGGCGCCATGCTGGTGCGGCGGCACCTCGCAGCGGCGGAGTAGCAGCCATGGCCGCCAGTCTGAACCAGGGCAACGGCGATCTCGCCGAAGTCCATGAGATCAATGTGACGCCGTTCATCGACGTCATCCTCGTTCTGCTCATCATCTTCATGGTTGCCGCGCCGCTTGCGACCGTCGATATCGCCGTCGATCTTCCGGCGTCGAACGCGCAGCCGCAGCCGCGGCCGGACAAGCCGGTCTATCTGACGGTGAAGCCGGACCTGTCGCTTTCCGTCGGGAACGAAACTGTGGGGCGTAGCGCACTGCCCGGCGCGCTCGATGCGAGCACCAGCGGCCAGAAGGACACCCGCATTTTCCTGCGCGCCGACAAGCTCGTCCCCTATGGCGAGGTGATGCAGGTCATGAACATGTTGCGGTCCGCCGGGTACCTTAAGGTCGCCCTGGTCGGAATGGAGCAAGCCTCATCGCCATGATGCAGCTTGCGGCCGAAGACCGTTCCGATCTTCGACGATGGATGTTCAGCAGCCTCGCGGTGCTGTGCGTCTATGCCGGATTGACTGCCACGCTCGCCACCTGGCGCGATGTGGATGACACGGTGGCTGCCGAACCTTCGGGCGCGATCGTGGTCGACCTAGCACCGTTGGCCGCAGCACCAACGACGACGCCGACCGACATTGCGCCCGGTCCGGAGCAGGTGATGTCGGAGGCGCAGCCGGTGGCGAAGCCCGAGAAGACGCCGCCCGATGAAACGCCCGAGTTGCCGCCCGCTCCCAATCCGAACGCGGCTGTGGCTTTGCAGAGCAAGCCGCAGCCTGACGTGGCGCCGCAGCAGCAGGCGGCGGCCACGACATCGGCACCGCCTGCAATCAACGAGCGGATCGCACCGGTCGCCGTGGCACCGACCCAGGGTGTGCCGAATGACAAGAATTCGGAGGCCGTCGTGACGTGGCGAACCCAGGTCCTCGCTTTGGTTGAGAAGAACAAGCGATATCCGGAAACCGCGCGGTCGCGGCGCGAGCAAGGGACGACGCAGATGTCGTTTACGCTTGATCGCAAGGGAATGGTTGTCAGCGCGCGTGTAACTCAAAGTTCGGGATCCGGCGCCCTTGATGAGGAAGCGCTCGCGCTCCTCAAGCGCGCGCAGCCCTTCCCTTCGCCGCCCGCAACATTTCCCGGCGAATTCGTTGTCGTGAGGCAGCCGATCCGCTTCACGGTCAAATAGAGCGACGACCGCAACACCTGGTCGTCTGACCGCGGGCTTCAGTTGGCGGCTAATCCGCGACGATCGGGCCGCCGAACTTGTAGCTCGCCCCGATCCTCACACCATCACTGGTCACCCGCGTGTTGGCGTCGAACGCAACTGCGGTGTTGAGCGCCGCAGGCGGCGTCGAACGCACCGAGCCGAAATCCATGTGGAGATATTCGAGCTTTGCGGTCCAGTTGCCTGTCAGCCGCGTCTCGAAACCGGCGCCGACAGCCCAGCCGAACCGATACAAGTGCCGATCCAGAGACGCCGTGGTTGCGACACCCGCATTGTCGAAACCTGCAACCGCCGTTGACGTCGTTATCTTGCCGAACGGAACGCCCGCGGTGGCGTAGGCAAGCAGGTCCGGCGTCACAAGCGTTCCGACGCGGCCGCGAACCGAGGCTACCCACCCCAAGCGATAGTCCACGCTCGCCGTCACGGTGGCATCGAGCGGAGCGAGCGCCGGGTTGCAGATCTTGCCGGGGCAAGCGGTGGCGCTGCTTCCGCGCTGATTGCGGTATTCAAAATCGCCTTCAATGCCTGCCAGCATCCGGCCCGACGTCCAGTTATAGCCGGCTTGTCCACCAATACTGGCGGTGTGGTGCGTGGACGACAGGCGGGCTCCGGCAAGCGAGGCTCCGGTTGCAACGTCGTTGAACGCAGCGTTGGTAACGCCCTCACCCCTCAAATATCCAACATTGCCGCCGGCATAGATGCCCGCCCAGTTCCAGGCCGCCGCTTCGAGCGCGGGGCTCTTGTAGTAGCCGTTGCCGGCCGGCCGTCTCGCCGTGCCGATCCAGGTGCCGGGCGGGCCGCTTGGCCGGTCGACACCGTATTTGACGTTGAGAAACAGTTTGAAGCCACGACCCGGCTGCAAGATCTCGTCCTTGTGGAATTGAACGGAGTTGCGAATGTTGGCGTTGAGCAGATTGTCGCCAACCACGCCGGTCGCGACCTCAACCGCGCCCCATGGCGAATCCTTCCAGAATTTCCGGTGCTCGAGTTGCACCTTCACCAAATCATATCCGGCGGTCGGCGTGTCGAATTGCGGAATGTCGTTCTGCGCAAACGCGTGCAACACGCCGACGCGCGCGAACCAATTGTCGTTGCGCCAGTAGACGCCGCCGCCGAGGCGCATCGGAGGAATGCGCGGCACGTTGCTGCCGTCGGTGAAGGTCGCCCGCACCACATCATACTGGCCATCGAGGCCAAGGGTGCCATTGGCAAGCTGTGCGGCGTCCCACTGCCACGCCAGTTCGCCGCCGCGGAAAGTCGCGTCACGCTGATCGTAGTTGACCTGGATGTAGTCGGTGCCGGCGCCGCATGAAGCAAACGTTTCCTGACAAAAGATGCCGGTGGCGCGCGAGAAAATGAACTTGTCGTACGACGTGTAGTAGGCATTCGCGGCGAACCTGAAATCGCCATCCGTACGTTTCAAGCCGATTTCCGCCGTCTGCGCGGTTTCGATTCCGAGATTCGAGTTGCCGATCTTGAACGTCTTCTCCGAACCGTCGGGACCTTGGGCGAACAGTTCGAGAGCGCGCGGCGCACGTTCGATCCGTTGCAGCGTCAGGCTGGCTTCCAGCGAGGATGGAAGATCCTTGATGATGCCGAAGCTGACGCTCTTCGGCATGAAGTCGAGCTTGGCGGCAGCCCTGCCCGGCTCATCCGGTGGTGGGAGAAAGTTCGGCGGAAAGGTGAACGCCGTTCCCGCGACATTGACCCCCTCGATGCGACCCGCCAATTGCGTGCGCAGCGTGCCCGTGTGCCTGACTTCATTGAGGAAGTACGCCGCCGCCGTTCTGGTCTGGGCCGGAAGCAGGATCGCCTGCCCTGCCGTATCCAGTTGCTGGTAAGCGCCTTGCGCGCCGATAATGCTGGTCAGCGCACCGATCGGCGTGGCGAACGGCGCTAGTTCGAACTCGAGCTTGCCTTCGGTCTGCCGGTTCTTGAAGGTTGCGGTAATCTCCTGGAAGCCCGTGGTGGCGAGCACCGTCTCGTCGTGCCAGTACTCCGAATATCCGGTCCAGTACCTGATCGCGGCAAGCGCGCTTGCGTCCGGGCGATACTCGCCCTTGGAGCTGATCTTGGTTTGCTCGAGGTCGTTGTGCTGGCGGGCTTCCGCGGTCGCAATACCGGGGACGTGGTAGTCGCTGGTGAAACGGGAGACGGCGATGCCGGCATAACCGCCGTCGAAAAGCCAGGAGCCGCCGACCGCCGCGCCCGCGCTTTGCGAAGCGGAATTCGGCTGCGTGCCGTTGAAGGCAGGCGCAGGGATTGGCGGGACGAGATACGGATAACTCGGGACGCTGTAGTCGCCGGAGGAGCGACCGTAGATGTCGGCATGAACGGCGGCGTTGCGGCCGCCGGCATCCAGCAACAGGCCGCTCTCCCATCCCTTGTTGACGCTCGTCACGCCCGACCTCAGTTCCGCAGCCACTCCCCCGAGGGGCGCAGCGGTCGGAATCCGATTGTTGTTAACGTCGACGACGCCGCCGACGGCTTGCGAGCCGAAGCGGAGCGCACCCGGTCCGCGAATGACGTCGACCTTCTGGATGGCGAGAGGGTCGATCGGCACCGCGTGGTCCTGCGCGATGTCAGACACGTCGACCGCACCGACGCCGTTCTCCTGAATGCGGACCTTTGCGTCCGACAGGCCACGCAAGATCGGGCGCGACGATTCCGTGGCAAGTCCGGCCGATGTTGCGCCGGGCATATTGGTGAACAGGCTGCCGAATCCACCGTTGCTGCTGCCGGTCTGGATCTGGTTGCTCCCGATCGTCGACAGCGGCGCAAATGGCGGATTGAAGGGCGACGTCGGCACGGTCGCGGGCGTCGGGCCCGGCAGCGGCGCCGCCACGGTCGTCGAACGCCGACCAGGCTCGCTGCGCGCGGCCCGCCGCGCGGGTTTAGGCTGACGCCCCTCGACCGTCACTTGCGGCATCTCGATTTCTGCCGGCGCGCTCGGCGTGGCTTGCGGTCCGGCCGCCGGGGCCGGCGCGGTCTGCGACGGAGCCGGCTCCGCCGGGGCCTGCCCCGCTGTCGGCGGCGCCGGAACGGCTGGTTCGGCAGACGGCGCCGCCTGGGGCGTCGGTGACGCGGGCGCTGCGGTTTGCGCGAGCGCCGCGGCGTGACTCAACCAAACCACGGCCAGTGCCGATGTGCCCACAAGGGCCATTCGCGTCGCGCGCATATTCATCCCCAACCGATCGCGCTTCAGCAACAGCCTGCTTGATAAGCCGCAAACACCAAACGTAGGTGAGGCTACATGTTAATGCTGACCCATTAACTGTCAAGATGCTGCGAACGAGTCGCAAATTCCAGGTGCCGGCCTGTTGCAGATCGGCGACAAGCCGCCAACTTGCAATGTGGTCGGCAGCACGCCATGGTCGCGCCTCGTCTGGATGGATTCGCCTGGAAGGTGCAGTGGTGCGTAAGCCCTCGACAAATCGGGCCAAGCCGATGACGCCGCTGCCCGCGGAACAAACGCAGGCGCGCCGCTTCGGAAAGGCGCGATCGGCGCGATCGACCGCGGTTCTGGAAGACTATGTCGAATTGATCTCTGATCTGCTCGGCACGACCGGCGAGGCACGCCCGACCGACATCGCGCGCAGGCTGGGCGTATCGCACCCGACGGCGATCGACACCATTGCGCGGTTGAAGCGCGAAGACCTGGTTACGGCCCGCCCCTATCGCGGGGTGTTCCTGACCGAAAAGGGTGAGACCCTCGCCAAGCGCGTCCGCGCCCGTCACCGTCTGGTGGTCGACGTCTTGCTGGCGCTCGGCGTTCCGCAGGAAGCCGCGGAGGCTGATGCCGAGGGCATCGAACATCATGTTTCCGATGTGACGCTGAAGGCCTTCGCCGAATTTCTTCGCGACGCCAAGGATCGACGCAAGGCATGACGCGATAGATCGAGAGGGCGCTAGCCGGCTTTGGTCGCTTTACGTTCGCCGGTCACGGCATTTTCGGCCGCCCGGCTCATCAGCGACGCGTAGTCATGGCCGAACAGGATTTCGCAGAAGCGGATCGCCGCCTTGGCCTGCATCTGCCGGTAGGCGCGCGCTCTGGTGTCGGCGCCGCGCAGCGCCTGCACCAGGCTCTCGGTGGAATGCTCGACGTAATGTTGCAGGTCGGAATAGGTCCGCAGGGTGACTTCGTTGATGGCGAGTTCGCTGGCATAGGTGCGGCATACCGCCACGAAGTCGATTAGGGCGGCGATCTCTTCGACCTCCGCGGCGTCGATCTTCGGCGCCGAAGCGATATCCTTGTCGGCGCGCTGGCGCAGGATGCGGCGGACCCGGCCGGGCACGCTCTCGATCTCAGACTGCAGCGAATTGGAAATATCGGCCCGGATCGACGTGAGCTGGCGGCCCCACGCGGAATCGTTGCGCAGATCGAGCTCGGTGCGCAAGCCCCGCACGCCATCGTGCAGGATTTTCAGTTGGTCGCCGACATTATCGAAATGGCCGCGCCTGATGTCCGTGCGCAGGCAGGCCGTGAGAAACGAGAGATCGTGCAGCGCGATCGTGACGGCGATGCCGTAGGGCGTGGCCGCCACGCGTATCTCGTCGTCGGAGGCCGCCATCTTGACCGCGAGGCGGATGATCTGCCACGGCGCCGCCAATCGCTGCATGATCAGCGACAGCGCGAACGGCAGCAATTGCGGCGTCTGCAACGACGGCACGTTGAGCGCCGACGTCACCGTCTCGAGCTGGGAGGGCGTCAGCGCCCGAACCTGGCCGGGAAGCCGGCTGCCGAGCGTCTCCATCGCCTCACGGGCCCGCAGCACCGCGCCGATCGACAACAAATCCTCAACTACATTCGGCGAGCCAATGCGCGAGAGCGCACGATGCCTGTCCTCGCCCTGCACCGGAGTGGCGATTTTGACGATCGCCTCGGCTGTGGCGAGCTGGAATTTGCGAGTCGCGGCTCCGAGGCCTGCGGTGGAGCCGCTCAGCCTGATCTCGCTGAGTGTCGCTTCGAATGCGCGCACGGCCTCGGGCGCGCCGTCGCGGCCCAGCCATTGCCAGACCGGCAGCAGCGACGCGCGCCGGATCTGCCCGGCACGCACCGGAAAATTGCCCTCGACGAGAAATGGCTCGAGCGGACCGTACAACAGCCGCGCCGGATCGTCGGTGCGCGGACGCGCCTGGTCGTCTTCCTCGGCCCCGCGGACGACGTTGCGCAACTGCTCGAGCACGAAATTGGCGACTGCGAGGTCTTCCCCGCGCTCGATGGCGCGCTCGAACTCCCGCATCAGCAGCGCCTGCGATTGAGGCGGGAGCTGGGCGAGATAGTCCCTCAGCCGCTCTGTCGATGTCTGACTCATTCGCCTGGTGTGGATATGTTTGTGGTCACGCGGACGGCAAAGCGCGTCCACCGCCGATTTTAGAAGTGCGCGTGTTAAGAACCCGTTTAGGAATAACGAAATCGGCGGCCGGGCAGCGCCGGACAGCGGCCCCTTCAATCCCAGGTAATTCAGCCCGATAAGGCGTTCATATCCCCGGCAACACCAGCTCTGCCCGCAGCCCGCCGATCGGGGCATCGCCCAGGACGAGGCTACCGCCATAGAGGCCGGCGAGATCGACCACGATCGAAAGCCCAAGCCCGGAGCCCGGCTTGGATTCGTCCAGGCGCTGGCCGCGCCGGGATACCTGCGCGCGCTCGGCAGCGGATAATCCGCGGCCATCGTCATCGACAATGAGCCGCAGCCGTGGCCCGGTGCCGGGCTCGGCCGGCGATTCGGCGCGCACCTCGATGAATACCTGCGAGGCCGCCCATTTGCAGGCATTGTCGACCAGATTGCCGGCCATCTCCTCAAGATCCTGGCGCTCGCCGCGGAACTTTGCCTGCGGGTCCGCCTTGACCACGATCTTGACGCCACGATCCCGGTGGATCTTTTCCATGGTCCGCCGCAGCGCCTCGATGGCCGGCGCGACCTCGGTGACGGTGCCGACGATGGTGACGCGCGCGGCGATACGTGCGCGCTCGAGGTGATGCGCGACCTGATCCCGCATCACAAAAGCCTGCTCCAAAACCTTGTTCGCAAAGGGGTCCACCGTGTGGGCGGTGGCCTCGTTGACGATCACGGACAGCGGCGTCTTGATGGCATGGGCGAGGTTGCCGACATGGGTGCGCGCGCGCTCGACGATCTCGCGGTTGGCGTCGATCAGGGCGTTGGTCTCGCGCGCCAGCGGCGCGATCTCGACCGGAAATTGGCCCTCAAGCCGCTCGGCGCGTCCGGAGCGGATGTCGGCGATCGCTTCCGAAATGCGCTTGAGCGGCGCCAACCCGAAGCGGACCTGGAAGATCGTGGTCAGGAGCAGCACGATGCCGAGCGCTGCAAAGGTGCCGCCGAGGTAATAATCGAAGGCGCGGATTTCGTCGAAAATCTCGGATGCGTCGCCAGCAACGCTGACCAGAAACTTGCCGTCGGCGCCGAGGTCGACCGGCCGTTCGACCACCCTCAGATCCTGGCCCTCCGGACCGTCGACGTAACCGAGACGGATCCCGGCCGGGGTCAACTCCGCGCCGATATCCTCGAGCTTCGGCAGCTTCTTGTCCCATAGCGAACGCGAGGCCTTTGTTTCGGCCTTTTCGTCGGTCCGGACGATCTGCCAGTACCAGCCGGACAAGGGCAGTTCGAACAGGGGTTCGCCGAGCGACTGGAACTGTTGGTCAGGCGGCTCGTCCGGCGTTGCGACTTCGGCAATAAGGGTGCGGAGGTAGAGGTTGAGGCGGCGGTCGAAGGCGCGCTCGGTCGCGTTCCGATAGACCGACGACAGGATCACGCCGGTGATGATCAGGATCACGACCACCCACGCGGTCGCCGACAGGAACAACCGCGTGGCGAGCGAACTTCCGCGCATCAGAACAAGATCCCGAAAAGCATATCCCCAGGCTCCAATCCTGCGGATGGAGACGGGCCTTCGGATAAGATCATGCTCGAATAAAAGAGCAAGGCTCATCAGGCGCCCGGTGACGGCGGCGTCAAGAGATAGCCGAGCCCACGCACGGTCTGGATGATGTCGACGTCGAGCTTCTTGCGGATGCGGCCGACGAACACCTCGATGGTATTGGAGTCGCGGTCGAAGTCCTGGTCATAGAGATGCTCGACCAGTTCGGTGCGCGACACCACGCGCCCGGTGTGATGCATCAGATAGGCCAGCAGCCGGTATTCGTGCGAGGTCATCTTGACCGGATTGCCTGAGACGCTGACCCGCCCGGTGCGGGTATCCAGCGAGACCGGGCCGCAGGTCAGTTCCGACTGGGCATGGCCGGTGGAGCGGCGTAGCAGCGCGCGAATGCGCGCCAGCACTTCTTCGAGGTGAAACGGCTTTGCGACATAGTCGTCGGCGCCGGCATCAAACCCCTGCACCTTGTCGCTCCAGCGGTCGCGCGCGGTGAGGATCAGGACCGGCATGGCGCGGCCGTTGCGGCGCCACGCCTCCAGGACCGAGATGCCGTCCATCTTCGGCAGCCCGATGTCGAGCACGACGGCGTCATAAGGCTCGCTGTCGCCCAGATAGTGCCCCTCCTCGCCATCGAACGCGCGATCAACCACATAGCCGGCATCCGTCAAAGCCGTCGTAAGCTGACGGTTGAGATCCGGATCGTCCTCAACAACAAGCAGGCGCAAGCTGGCCTCCAATAGTGAGCCCTACAATATCAGTTCTCATGATGAGGCTCAGCGGGGTGAACGGGCCATGAACGAGGCACACCGGGTAGTGCGACTTTTTCGTCATGACACTTCCGCGGGCCAGGGCGCGCCCGCAAACCGCAGGCCCAACGCCTAACATGCCCGATCGGATGCCCCAAGGGGGCCCCGGCAGGTTGCTTATGGCAACGGCTCCCGAAAAAGCGGGACCCTCTTCCCAGCCGCGCGGATAAGCAAGCATCCCGGTCGCGCAGCCTCGGTCAGTCCCTTACGTGCGGAAGAATATGAACCAGACAATGCCAAGAATCAGTATCGCAAGCCCGGTGGATACCGTCAGGAGTGCAAGCACGGACGGACCGGGCTCGGCTTGGCGGGCCTCGGTCGGGGTTTCGACGATCTGGCCATGTCGTTTCGTTGCCATGGGGACCTCTTCGAGTAAGTGCCTGTAATGTCAGCGAATGCTCCGACATTGCCTGTGAAAGCAACGCATGATCGAAAGTGATGTTCCGGGTATTGGGCCGTGTCACGCGGCCGCCGAGTTCAAAAGGTCGCAGACCCGCCGCCGCAGAACGGCCTCCTCAAGGGTTAACGCCGTTCGGAGATTCCGTATCCCGGCATGTTTGAGACGGGGTCATCCGGTGGTATCCTTCCCAGTCGTCTGTTGCGTATTTTCGGAGTAGCCCCATGGCCCCCCGCGCCAATTGGAAGGGTTTTCTGCGCTTGTCGCTCGTGACCTGCCCTGTCGCCCTCTATCCGGCGACCTCGGATACCGAGAAGGTTTCGTTCAACCAGATCAACCGCAAGACCGGCCACCGCATCAAATACGCCAAGGTCGACGCCGAGACCGGCGAGGAAGTCGCCAGCGAAGACATCATGAAGGGCTACAAGATCGATACCGACACCTACATCGAAGTGTCGAAGGATGAGCTAGACGACATCGCGCTGGAATCGACCCGCACCATCGAGATCGACGAATTCGTTCCGAAATCCGATATCGACGGCCGCTATCTGATCCGCCCCTATTACCTCGTGCCGGACGGCAAGGTCGGCCACGATGCGTTTGCGGTGATCCGTGAAACCATCCGCAGCATGGACAAGGTCGCGATCGGCCGCGTGGTACTGACCAACCGCGAGCATATTATCGCGCTGGAGCCGCTCGAGAATGGGCTGATGGGAACGCTGCTGCGCTATCCCTATGAAGTGCGCAACGAGAAGGAATATTTCGACGATATCCAGGACGTGAAGATCACCAAGGATATGCTTGATCTGGCAAGACATATCGTCGAGCAGAAATCCGCCTCATTCGAGCCCGAGCAGTTCGAGGATCGCTACGAGCAGGCGCTGATCGATCTGATCAACCAGAAGCGCAACGGCCTGAGTACGAAGGCCAAGGCGGCGCCGAAGACCACCGGCAACGTCATCAACCTGATGGACGCGCTGAAGCGCAGCATCGCCAGCGAGAAAGAGGCCGCCCCTGCCGCCGCCAAGGCCAAGGGCAAGAAGCCGAAGAAGGCCGCCGCCGGCCAGCGCGAGATGCTGTTGCCGATCAGCGGTAGCGGAAAGCGCGCTGCCAAGGAGACGGCGAAGGAAGCGCCGAAGAAGGCGGAAAAGCCGGTGCGTACCGCCGCCCGCACCAAGAAGGCCGGATGATCGGGCAAGGAGCGCGATAGATAGCACCATCTAGCGCGCGATGCCGTGGTCTACCCCGTTCGATGATCCGATACCGCTTTGCGGCGGCCGTAAGCTCGCGACGCTGCAGCAGGCCGCCGACTATGTCATGGCATTGCCGGAGGAAGTGCAGCACGAGGCGCACTGGCAGGTCGCGGTGGAAAATCTGATCAACGCGGCCGAGACCGGCGGCGGGTGGCTGATGTTCGCGCGGATTGCGATGCTGCGGGCCCTCAATGCGGAGCCAAAAGACAAATAGCCGGTTTCAGTCCCCGCCGCCGTCCCCGTCCCCGCTGCCAAAGTCCAGCCCGCCGTCGCAACGACCGGTCGTTGACCATCCAATCGATCAACAAGGCTGCGACCAATATCACGGAGAACACGCGCCACGGATTTTGCTGGACGTAGGCCAGGATTGATGGCCCCCAGGACACCAACAGCGGCCCCAATAGCAGTTCCAGCATGTGTCTGTGCGGCCTTGCCGCTATTTGAGCGAGGTGCTGACGTCGCTGAATTTCGAGCTGAGCGCGCTGCCGATGCCGTTGACGGCAGTGACGATCACGATGCTGAGGCCGGCCGCGATCAGGCAATATTCGATGGCGGTAGCGCCGCATTCATCGTCGACAAATCGCTCCAATAATCGACGCATAGACAAACTCCTGTCGACGCTCCCCGAAATTCTCCCGCGCCATACTGCTTAAACTCTAGGTCGGAACGGTTGAAGAGGCCTTGCGGAACAGAATGAACGATTGATTAAGGCTGACGAGGAGTCCCGCCCCGGAATCCTACGGTACGGAAAATTTACCATCGATTGTGTGCCGACCAGCCACCCTCGCCTGATCGGCGTCTTGCGGAGTGAGCGCGCATGATTGCGCAGAAGCGCGAAGCGGGAAGGAATTACATCGGTCTCTTGCACGACGAGACCGAGGAGCAGCGCATCGCCGACATTTCGGCGGCCGCGAACTACCCTATCCTGATCAGGTACTCGAGCTGATTGCGGCGATGTTCAGCCGCCGCAGCGAAGCGAGGTAGTCACCCCACCCGCCGCGGCGTCGAAAAAGGGACCGGGCAATGGCCTGGTCCGAGCATCGTTCTCAGAAGTTACGCTGGGCGCGGAACTGGAGCAGGACCGTGTCCTGATCCTTGAACTCGTAGAGCGCGTTCGGTTTCGGAGCGGTCGCCGTGAACACCGAGGAGCCCGACATCTTCTGGTCGAGATGGAACCACTGGACTTCGCCCGAGAACGTCAGGTTCTTGACCGGGGTCCAACGGGTAACGACGCCGAGCTGCGAGACGTTGAAGTCGGGGTTACAGGTGTAGTTGCCCGCAGCATTGCCGACCAGCGCCTGACCGGGGTGGCTGGCGGCGAAGGCGGCGCAAAGGGCGCCCTTGGCCGTCGAGGTCCCCGCACCCAGCAGATTGTCGTTCGCGCCACCATCGTACCTGACGGCGGAATAGCTGCCGAACAGGCTGGTCGACCAGTTCGGATTCCAGTTGTGGTTGAATGCGCCGCGGACGCCCCAGGCCGTCGTCAAAGCGATACCGCCGGTGCCGGCCGCGCCCGGGAAGTAGACGCCGTCGGTGGTCGCGCCGAAGCCGACGCTCTGATAGCCGAAGCCGCTATCGCCGAACATCGCGAAGTTGGGCGAGGAACCGCTGGTGGCGATGACGTACTTGGTGGCGCCCTTGGCGTAGGATACGTCGAGCTTGATATCGTCGCCTGCACCGGTCGGAATGTTCTTGATCTGCAACGCCGCCATCACCGCGCCGCCCCACTTGCTCTCGGGGTGGCCGCTGATTTCGGAAAGAGCGGTCGGGACAGAGCCCGCGCCCAGCGTGTTGTACGAACCGCTCACTTCATGCGCGGCGGCCGAAAGCTGGAACAGCCCCCAGGCCTGATCCACCCGGATTCTGCCGACGATGTCGGGCGCGTGCACGCCGGCATAGGCGTTCGATCCGGTCTCGTTGGCGCCGATCGCGCCCGGGATGCTCAGATTGTAGACGGCGGTGCGGTCCCACACGGTTGGGTCATCGAGACCAATCGAGGCCGATACGCCGTTGCCGAACTCGGCGGTGTACTGGATGTTGTTGACGCCGGTGTCGGTATTCTGGCCGCCCAGCAAGGAGGAGTTGATATTGCCCGGGAAGCCCTGCCACGGCGTGGCATAGGCTGATGCGGACTTACCGAAGGTGAAGCCGGCGAACTGGATGAAAACGAATTCGACCGCGACATATCCGCCGCCGGCCTGGTCAAGCAGGTTCGTGTTGTTGCCGAGGTTGGTCGCGAGGTTGTTGGGGTTGAACGTGCTGCCGCCGAGCGTGGTGAACTGAATGTCAGCCTGGCCGAAGGTGCGGACGACGCCGTATTCGGTAGCGGTTCGGGTGTCGACTGTCAGCGCCATACGGGAGCGGGCGACGAAGTAATTGGCATATCGGTTCTGCTGACCGATATCACCGTTCCAGGCGGGGGCGCCGTGCGCGCCACCGTTGAACGTGACGTCCGCACGCAGATAGCCGCCGAGCTTGATGCAGGTGTCCGAGCCCGGGATGTAGAAGAAGCCGGCGCCGTAGAGCGAGCAGACCCTCACATATTCGACTGCCTTGGCTTTGACCGGAAGGTCGGCCGCTTGTGCGCCGCTCAGGGCAATCAAGCCTGCCGCCGAGCTTAAAATTAAAGTTCGCGCTGTTTTCATTGTTATATATCTCCTGTTCGCGATGCCCCGCGACCTATGCAAGTTGTGTCCCGCGATGCCCCGCGTTTCATGCAAATGCATGCGCACACACCTAATGCAAAAATCTCCAGCGAGAATGACAAGACCGTGAAACCGCTTCAGTTGGCCGGCGGATGTGATTTTTTCGCAACGCAGCAGCGTCGAAGCCGAGTCAAAACGATCCACTTTCGCCTGCAGCTCGGGCGCTCACAGCAAGAATATTCCCCCCGGTTGCCTCATCTTTTGGCCTGAGCGGCAAAACGCATATCAGCACTTCCGAACGTACGCGCCGTCCGCGCTTTACCGGGCCGGAAAATCCTGTCCAACTGTCGCAAATCGGCCGGACCCAAAACCGGCCTGCATCCAGGGGGAGAGACCGTCATGAAACTCGGCGCCGCCATCGCAGAAATCATGAAGCGCGAGGGAATCGAAATCCTCTGCGGCTATCCGGTCAATCATCTCATCGAAGATGCCGCCAATGCCGATATCCGCCCGGTGATGGTGCGACAGGAACGCATCGGCGTTCACATGGCGGATGCGATCTCGCGCGTCACCTCGGGCCGTTCGATCGGCGCGTTCTGCATGCAGCACGGGCCCGGCGCCGAGAACGCGATGGGCGGCGTGGCGCAATGCTACGGCGAATCCGTCCCCGTCCTGGTGCTGCCGATGGGTTATGCGCGCAGGCTCGCCAATATCGAGCCGAACTTCAATTCCAGCCAGGCGATGAAGGCGTTCTCGAAATCGTCCGAGCCGATCAACATCGCGGCGGAAGTCTGCAACATCTTCCGAAGAGCGTTCACCAAATTGAAGAACGGCCGCGGGGGACCCGTCATTGTCGAAATCCCGGCCGACATGTGGAACGAGGAAGTGCCGGAGCCTCTCAACTATACGCCGGTGCTGCGCACCCGTTGCGGCGCGGATCCCGTGCACGTAAAGGAAGCGGCGGCCGTGCTCGTCGCCGCCAAGCGTCCGGTGATCTATGCCGGCCAGGGCGTGCATTACGCAAAGGCCTGGCCGCAGCTCAGACGGCTGGCCGAGCGCCTCGCCATTCCCGTCACGACCAGCCTTGGCGGCAAGTCGTCGTTTCCGGAGACGCATCCGCTATCGCTGGGCTCGGGCGGCCTCGCCGTGCCACGCGCGGTGCCGAAATTTTTGGGCGACGCCGACGTGATCTTCGGCATCGGCTGCTCGTTCACCGAGACCTCGTTCGGCATCGCCATGCCGAAGGGCAAGACCATCATTCATTCGACGCTCGATCCCAATCATCTCAACAAGGATGTCGAAGCCAAAATCGGTCTGGTCGGCGATGCCGCCCTGGTCCTCGATGCCTTGCTGGAAGAGATCGGCAAGACCGTTACGTCCGATCGGGACGCAAGCGCGGTCGCCGCCGAGATCGCCGCCTCTCACAAGGAATGGCTGGCGAAATGGATGCCGAAGCTGACGCATAACGAGGCGCCGCTTAGCCCCTATCGCGTATTGTGGGACCTGCAGCACACCGTCGACATCAACAACACCATCATCACTCACGACGCCGGCAGCCCGCGCGACCAGCTCTCGCCGTTCTGGAAATCGGTCGAGCCTCTGTCCTATGTCGGCTGGGGCAAGACCACGCAGCTCGGCTACGGCCTTGGCCTTGCGATGGGCGCCAAGCTGGCAAAACCCGACAAGCTCTGCATCAACGTCTGGGGCGACGCCGCGATCGGCTTCACCGGCATGGATTTCGAAACCGCGGTGCGCGAACGCATCCCGATCATGTCGATCCTGCTGAACAATTTTTCCATGGCGATCGAACTGAAGGTGATGCCGATCTCGACCGAGAAATACCGTTCCACCGACATTTCCGGCGACTACGCCGCGATGGCGCGCGCGTTCGGCGGCTATGGCGAGCGGGTGACGAAACCGGAAGACATCATCCCCGCCATCAAGCGCGGTATCCAGAAAACACAGGAAGGCGTCCCGGTGCTGTTGGAATTCATCACCAGCAAGGAGACTGAGGTTTCAAGGCCGGGCACCTGAGGCTCAACGCACAGATCATCGCCGATGCCGCGCGTCACCATCATCAAAACCGGGCTGGTCAGCCCCAAGAACCGCGAGCTCCACGGATCCTAGCCACAAATCGCGAAAACAACCCCATGCAAAGTAGAAGAGGCCGGAGACGGCAACTCCTACTCCGCCAACTCCGCCGGCGTCGACGGACCGGCCAGCGGCCGCTCTTCCATCGCGATGATGGAGAGCGCAGCAGTGGCAAGCAGCACCGCGGCGGCGCCGAACACATAGCGGAACGCCGTGATCATGTCGGCGACGGGGATCGCATTCGCCGGTCCCCGGTGTTCGCCGAGCGAGATGCCGGCGCCGAGCGCCATCAAGAGGATCGCGCTGAAGGCAGCGACCGTGAACGACGACATCAGCGCGCGGAAGAAGTTCATCGCCCCGGTGACGGTGCCGATCTGCGGGCGCGCCACTGCGTTCTGCAGCGAGACCACGCTGACCGGGAACGTCGTGCCGAGCCCGAGCGCGAACAGCGACAGGACGATCAGCAAAGCCCACAGCGGCAGCGTCGTCACGGTCAGCACCATACCGAAGATCGCCGCAGCCGAAGTGCCCACGATGGCCACGCGCTTGTAATGCTTGGCGCGCGCCATGGTCCGTCCGGCGATCGCGGCCCCACAGGTTGAGATCGCGGCGAGCGGAATCAGCGCAAGCCCCGCTTCGCTCGCGGTCAGATGATAGACGACCTCGTAATACAGCGGCAGATGCACGGTCAGCCCGGTGATGGCGCCCAGCGCGCAAGCGCCCGCCACCATGGCGTAGGGTACCACTGTCCCGCCGAGGAGCGGCAGCGGCAGGAACGGCTCTTCGGCATTGCGCGCGTGCCAGACAAAGGCGAGCGCCAGCGCCATAGAGGCGCCGATCATCGCCATGATCGCGGGCGACAGCCAGGCATAACGGTTGCCACCCCAGGTGAGCACCAGCATGACCACGACGGCAGACGCCATCAGCAGCACGCCGCCGAGCCAGTCGACCTTGCGGCGGCGGTGGAACACCGGGATCTTGCCCATCTTCGGCAGCAGCAGAAACATCGCGCCGACCGCAAGCGGCACGTTGATCCAGAAAATCATCGACCAGTGCAGATGCTCGGCGAACACGCCGCCGAGCACAGGGCCCATCAGCCCAGCCGCCATCCAGACGCCGCTGAAATAGGCCTGATACTTGCCGCGCTCGCGTGGGCTAACCACGTCGGAGATCACGGTCTGCACGACCGGCATGATGCCGCCGCCGCCAAGCCCCTGCAGGCCGCGCGCAACGATCAATACCGGCATGTTGGGCGCCACCGCGCAAAGAATCGAGCCGACCGTGAACAGGGCAAGCGAAACCGTGATCATGACGCGGCGGCCGTAAATGTCGCTCAGCGTGCCGAATACGGGTGCGACCGCGGTCGAGGCCAGGAGATAGGCCGTGATGACCCAGGATAGATTGCTGACGTCGTTGAACTGGCGGCCGATGGTCGGCAGCGCCGTCGCCACGATGGTCTGGTCGAGCGCTGCCAGGAACATCGTCAGCAGCAGGCTCATCAGGATGGTGCGGACCTCGTCCGGGGTCAGCGGCGCGGGCGGCGCAATCGGCGGCGCATCGCTGACCTCAATGACCTCTGTCGTGATGCGCGAGAGCTCGTCGCCGATATCGTCGGGCAATGTCGTCTGGTCGGCAGGTTCACGGCCCTGCCGCTGGTGCTGGTTCATGTCGGACGTAATATTGTTCTGCGCGACCAAAGCCGCCGAGATGGATTCGCCATATAGCCAGCACCTTAGAGGGCAAATTCCTCTCGGGGCAGCGCCTCGCGCGCATGGGTGCATCCCGCGAGAATATCGTCGCGTTTCCGTGATCGATCAGGGCGGGAGATTCAGGCTTTGGGCCGCTTCTTGAGCCGCGCCCGCTTCGGCAACAAGGCCGGCCATTGCACGATGTGGTCCTCGAGGTCTTCGTCGGGGATCTCATCCTCGGTGCCCTGGACCCGCCCGCGCACCGAAACGCCGGCTTCATGCACGGTATTGGGATCGCCCGAGATCAGCGGATGCCACCAATAGAGATCGCGTCCCTCAGCGACCAGCTTGTAGCCGCAGCTCGGCGGTAGCCAGCTCAGGGTGCGGACGTTCTCGGGCGTCAGGCGGACACAATCCGGAACCTTGTCGGAACGGTTCTGGTAATCCTTGCAGGTGCACAGGCCGGAATCGAGGAGCTTGCAGGAAACATGGGTAAAGTAGATTTTCCCGGTATCCTCGTCTTCGAGCTTTTCCAGGCAGCAGCGCGCGCAACCATCGCACAGGCTTTCCCATTCGGCGCTGGACATCTCCTCCAACGTCTTGGTTTTCCAGAAGAAACCCTCCTGGCCGGAAGGCGATTTGCGCGGCGCGGTCATGCAATCAATCGTTTTCTCGGGTCGGTCGGCTGCGGCTCTTCTAGGAGGTCCGGCAACGGGGGCGCAAGCGGGTCTCACTACGGAGCCAAAAGCCAACGGCAGCGTTAGGCCTGACCGTCAAAATGGTGAGCGAGAGCATTGGTTTATAGCCCCCGCTCGGATAGAACAATGGCGAGTCCTCGAGGCCGTAAAAGCGCCTTGGGTTTGCCGCAACATCCAAGCAAGACGTCTCGACCGGCCCCGCCGGACGCGACCAGAACAGATCAAGGGTCCCGGTGCGCCAGATCCTACCTCCAGAGTTGAAGCAGAAGATCCGGAACTTCCTTCTGGATCTGGATGCGCGTATCGACTCGACGCTGTTCTCGTCGGGCAAGGGCCTGCGCGAGCTGTACGAGCGCTACTCCACCTTCATGGACCGCTTCTATGTCGGCCGCTGGAAGCGCTGGGTGTTCATCGAGCCGTTTTCGGAAGCCGCCACCATCGGCCTTGGCGGGCTGATCGTGATGCTGGCGCTGGCAATCCCTGCGTTTCGCGAAACCGCCGATGACGACTGGCTGAAGAAATCCGATCTCGCGGTGCAGTTCCTCGACCGCTACGGCAACCCGATCGGCAACCGCGGCATCAAACATAACGACTCGATCCCTCTGGAAGATTTTCCGGACAATCTGATCAAGGCGACGCTGGCGACCGAAGACCGCCGCTTCTACGACCATTTCGGCATCGACTTCCCCGGTACCGCGCGCGCGCTCGTGACCAACGCGCAGGCCGGCGGCGTGCGCCAGGGCGGTTCTTCGATCACGCAGCAATTGGCGAAGAACCTGTTCCTCAGCAATGAGCGCACCATCGAGCGCAAGGTGAAGGAAGCTTTCCTTGCGATTTGGCTCGAGACGCGGCTGACCAAGAACGAAATCCTGAAACTATATCTGGACCGCGCCTATATGGGCGGCGGCACCTTCGGCGTCGACGGCGCGGCGCATTTCTACTTCAACAAGTCGGCGCGCGACGTCACTCTGGCGGAATCGGCGATGCTGGCCGGGCTGTTCAAGGCGCCGACCAAATACGCCCCGCACATCAACCTCCCCGCCGCCCGCGCCCGCGCCAACATCGTGCTCGACAACCTCGTCGATGCCGGCTTCATGACCGAAGGCCAGGTGTTCGGCGCCCGGCGCAACCCGGCCTTCGCCGTCGATCGCCGCGACGAGAATTCGCCGAACTACTATCTCGACTACGCCTTTGAGGAAATGCGCAGGCTGGTTGATACCTTCCCGAAATCCTACACCGAGCGCGTCTTCGTGGTCCGGACCGCGATCGACATGAACGTGCAGCGCGCCGCCGAGGAAACGGTCGAAAATCAGCTCCGCCAGTTCGGCCGCGACTACCACGCGACGCAGGCATCCGTCGTGGTTGCCGACCTCGACGGCGGCGTCCGAGCCATGGTGGGCGGACGCGACTATGGCGCGAGCCAATTCAACCGCGCGACCGACGCCTATCGACAGCCGGGCTCATCATTCAAGCCCTATGTCTATGCCACGGCGCTCATGAACGGCTACAAGCCGACCTCGATCGTGGTCGACGGCCCGGTCTGCATCGGAAACTGGTGCCCGCAGAACTATGGCCACAACTATTCCGGCTCCGTGACGCTGACCCAGGCGATCACCCGCTCGATCAACGTCGTGCCGGTGAAGCTGTCGATTGCGCTCGGCGGCAAGGTGGCGAACCCGGCCAAGGCCGGGCGCGCCAAGATTACCGAGGTGGCACGCCGGTTCGGCCTGACCGCCCCCCTGCCCGACACGCCGTCGATGCCGATCGGCTCCGATGAAGTCACCGTGCTCGAACACGCGGTTGCCTACGCGACCTTCCCGAACAAGGGCAAGGCGGTGAAACCTCACGCGGTGCTGGAAGTGCGCACCGGCGCCGGCGACCTGGTCTGGCGCTTCGACCGCGACGGCAAGAAGCCGGTGCAAGCCATTCCCGCCTCCGTGGCTGCCGACATGTCGGAAATGATGAGCCATGTCGTCAGCGAAGGCACCGCCCGCCGCGCCGCGATCGACGGCATCCCGACCGCGGGCAAGACCGGCACCACCAACGCCTACCGCGACGCCTGGTTCGTCGGTTTCACCGGCAACTTCACCTGTGCGGTCTGGTACGGCAACGACGACTACTCGCCCACCAACCGCATGACCGGCGGTTCGCTTCCCGCGCAAACCTGGCACGACATCATGGTGGTCGCGCATCAGGGCGTCGAGGTGAAGGAGATCCCAGGCTACGGCATGGGCACGAAGCAGCCCCAGCCCGCCCAATCCGCCAGTGCCGCGGCCAACGGCGCGGCACGGGCGCCGGAGACCAAGCCGGGGCCGCCGCCGGTATTGACCAAGCGCGGCGCGGATATTCTGGTGCGCGTCGAGAAACTGCTCGACGAGGCCGGGAGGGCCGCGGGCAAGACCTCGTCCAACGACCAGAAGCAGCCCTCCAAGCCGATCACGTCAGGCGCGCTGGCGTTTCCCGAGAATTATGTCGCAGCCGCTGGCGAGCGGGCCGCGCCGGCGGAGCGGAAGAATTAAAAGGCATGATCCGGCAGAATCTTAACCGGCGTTCCTCGGAACAGATGCGAAGCGTCCGCCCCGACATGTTCGAAACAAGAGCAGCGCTTCAGGTTTCGGATGAAGCCGGTTCAAGCGGAATCTGATGCCGTGAGAGTTCGGAGCAGTGGCCTGTGCGGCTGATCTTCATCACCTTGCTGGCATTGGCGCTTGCCACGGCCGTCGGTCTCGGCTCGACCTACCTGACGGCGACGCGCGGCACCGATCTCGGCACGCTCACGATCGGCGCCTGGACCGCACGGCCCAAGGCCGGCAGTTCCGAAATCGATCCCTATTCGCGTGCCTCGATTGCCCGTAGCGGCGAATTGCCTGTTGGCACCGGCGACGGCATCGCCTTCACGGCCACTACCGACGACAAGAATAAGCCGCTCGACGGGCGCTGCGACGTCATCGTCAGCGGTGTGACGCCGGCGGCCCGGTTCTGGACGCTGACGCTGTTCGACCGCAAGGGCCATCTGGTCGCCAATTCGCTGCAACGCTACGGCTTCACCAGCCAGGAAATCGTCCGCGGCTCCGACGGCGGGTTCGAGATCAGGGTGGCGGCGCGTTCGCGGGCCGGCAACTGGCTGCCGACCGGCGGCATCGAGCGCTACGCGCTGATGCTGCGGCTTTACGATACGCCGGTCGGTGTTGCGACGCGCACGCAGCGCGACGCGCCGATGCCCGCCATTACCACGGTGAACTGCCCATGATCCGGCTGGCATTCACCATCATCGCAGGCGTGCTGCTGGGCGGCGTGGTGCATCTCGTCAGCGTGCTCGCGCTGCCGCGCATCGCGACGCAAGACGCCTATTCGCGGCTGACACCGATGACCAAAGAGAACGCCGTCACGGCGCTGCCGCTCGCCGAACCGAACAACGCGCCGATGCCATTCATGGACCCTGCCTTTGCGGTCGCGATCTGCCGCTACGACCTCTCCGGGGGACCGCTCAAGCTGACAGTGCCGGTCAGTCAGGCCTATACGTCGGTGTCGTTCTATACCCGCAACGAGGTCGCCTACTACGCCATCAACGACCGCTCGGCCGGCCGCAAGGTGATCGAGCTCGATCTGATGACGGAGGAGCAACACAGCGAATTGCCAGAGGATGAGGAAGTCACCGCCGCCGACCGGCTGATCATCGACTCTCCCACCACGACAGGCCTGATCGTGCTCAAGGCCTTGGCGCCGGAGCCCGGCCTGATGCCGCAGGCGCAAGCCGCGCTCGCGGCGTCGCGTTGCGCCGTAGAGACCGAGCCGACGCCGGCCAGGCAGCCCGAGCCCGCACCGCCCGTGCCAGCCCCTGCGCCCGCGCCAAAATCCAAGCGCTGAATGACGACTTGGTCGGGGCCGACACTTACCTAGGACGTGTACTCATAAATCCGAGATGTCCGCTTTGGCGGGGTAATGCGTACACGCTGCCACGACTAGGGAATCCCGGACCGTTTGTATTGGCCTTGTGGCTGGCCTGTTTCGACCTCATATTGGTCGACTTCTCTCCCGTGACCTCTCTCCGTAAAGGCGCGCCGTTCCTGTGACGCTTGAACTGAAGCATCCCAACGTTTGCGTAAACCTTGATCGCTGCGTGGGAATTGCCGGTCCGTTCGTATGACCGATCGCGCCTGCCGCATTCTGCGGAACAAATCAACGTGCTCGTGCGTCGCGATGCTGACATAACGCCGTTGTTTATCGTGCCTGCCCTTTAGGAGCGAGGAGGAGCCGATCGATGAAAGCCGAAGACGCCGCGGACATGATGGATCAGGAGAAGGAGAACGACCGCTTCAAGCAGCGCGCGGCGGTCGGCATCGCCATTCTGGCGATGCTGCTGGCCATCACCGGGCTTGGCGGCGCCAACGCCGGCAAGGAGGCGACCAACAACAACATCTATGCCGCGAACCACTATGCCTTCTACCAGGCCAAGAACATCCGCCAGACCGACTACAACCTCGCGGCCGACGCGATCGAACTGGCGTTCCTGCAGGACGGAAGCCTCAACGCCGAGGCCAGGACGGCCCTGAAGGCAAAAGCGGAGGCCTATCGCAAGACGGCGGCACGCTACGAGTCCGAGCCCGAGACGCAGGAGGGCAAGAAGGAATTGATGGCGCGGGCCAAGGACTACGAGAGCAGGCGCGACCATGCGCTGAAGCAGGATCCCTACTTCGACTATGCCGAAGCTCTTCTGCAGATCGCCATCGTGCTGATCTCGGTCTCGATCGTCGCGACGCTGCCCTGGCTTGCGATCGTCGGCGGCATCGTCGGTGCCGCGGGTGGCCTGCTTATGGTCAACGGCTACACACTGGCGGTCGAGATACCGTTTCTGGCAGCATAGAGGTCCCCACGCGGATGGTGGTGCAAGTGCTGTTTGGCAAGGACGAGGGGAGCGACGACAATGTGACACAGGCAGCGCATTCCTCGGTGTTGGCTTTTAGCCAACATATTGGTCGCGTAGCCAATGTCCGCTTCTGACTCTCAGCAGGAGGCCGACTTCGTGATTTGTCCCTGGTGCTGCCCGCAACGGCAGCGCTCGTAGTCCACGGGATCATGGCTGTTGAAGATCGTCACGGCATTGCCGTGCTTTGCCTTGAGCGTCCGCAACCGCTCCTGGTTTTGGATGCGCGTGGCACGATCCATGTCGGCGCGGCGCTGAAACATGCCGAGCACCAGCGGCATTCGCGGCGAAGCCTGCATCTGGCCATGGAAAAAATAGGCATCGCCCGCGTGCAGCAGCCATTTGTCCCCGCTCCGCACGGCGATGCCGCAATGACCGAGCGTATGGCCCGGCAGCGGGATCATCAGGATATCGGGTTCGCGGTCGCCGAGCGCGCGCACGCCCTTGAAGCCGAACCAATCCTCGCCACCCTCCCCGTAGAACGCCCAATCCGGACCGTGCTTCCACTGATCGGTGATGTAGCGGCCCTTCGGCGCGGACGCCGTCCGCGCCACCGCCATGTCGTATTCGCGGCGATGGACATGCACCTTTGCGTTCGGGAAATCCGGAATGCCGCCGGCATGATCGCGGTCGAGATGCGTCAGCAGCAGATGCCGCACGTCGTCGCGCGAAAAGCCGAGCGTCTCGATCTGCCGTACGGCGGTCTCGGCCGGATCGAGCCGTGGCGTCGTCTGCCGAACCCATTTGGGACCGAGCCGCGGCGGGTTCGCGATATCGTCCAATCCGATGCCGGTATCGACCAGCGCCAGCCCGTCATGGGTCTCGACCAGCAAGCAATGACAGACCATCCGCGCCCGCTGGAAAATGCTGCCGGTGCCGTTCACCAGGCGCCGGCCGATCGGGCACATGGTGCCGGTGTTGAGATGATGGACGCGCATTGACGATGCCTCCTTGGGGTGAGGCACCTTGCTTGCCATCTGGTCTCTCATAGGTAAAATATTGATATCCGATAGCATCAATAGGACCGACCTATGGATATCCGCGAGCTCCGCTACTTCGCCGCCGTGTTCAGGGAGCGCAACCTGACGGCAGCCGCCAAGCGCTGCTTCATCTCGCAGCCCTCGATCTCGGCGGCCATCACCAATCTGGAAGCCGAGCTCGGCACGGCGCTATTCATCCGGCACAAGAAGGGCGTGGCGCCGACGGAAGCCGCCGAACAATTCCACGCCGTTGCCCGCCGCATCATCGACGAGGCAGACGCCGCGAAAAACCTGTTCCGAAAACCTGCGACGCGGAACGCGCTGACGCTCGGCCTGATGCGCACGCTCGACCGCCCGCGAACCATTGCGCTATTGAAGCCGCTGACCGGGACTTCCGACATCGCGCTCCGGCTCGTCGGCGTCGATGATGCCGCCGATGCGCGGATCATCTCCAAAAATCTGCTGCGCGCTGATGAGCATTTCGTTCCGCTCTGGGTCGAGCGCTACGTCGCGGCCCTGCCGCCGTCGCATCCGCTGACGCTGAAGGAGCGGCTACGCACCTCCGATCTCGCCGGCGCCGCCATGGTCGATCGCTGCCATTGCGAGCAGAGCGAATTCTTCAGTCGCGCAGCATCGCCGTCGCGCGTGCCCGCGGCGATTGCCGAATCGGAAGACTGGGCGATGGCGCTGGTGGCGGCCGGCGTCGGCATTGCCATCGTTCCCGAAGGCGTGGCGCGCGCCAATTCCGATGTCGCCGTGCGCGAGATCGATGTCGACGTGAAGCGCGAGGTCGGGCTCGCCTACAGCGCGGCGCGGCCGCCGTCGAAGGTGCTGCAGAATTTTATCGCGAAACTGCAGAGCCAGCGGCCTAAAACGGGCCGCGTCAAATCGGCGGGCAAGACCGAGCGCTAGGCGTGCACTCATGAAACGAGACTCTGCTTTTGAGGCAAAAGCAGACATGCGCTGGTCACTCCGGAATTTCGCGTTTTGACCCATTGGCGACCTTGACCAGTGATGAGGGGGAAATAGCGTGGGGATTGCGCACGTCGATAACTGTGGTGCGCCGAAGTGGTGAACGCTTCTCGGAACATCCGACATGAGCTAGAACCGGAGTTCCGCACGCATCGCTCCAGCGTTATTCCAGTTTCGTCGAGGCGGCAGCTCTTGAGGGCTGTAGATGGCCGACAACACATTGAAGTCGGAACTTCGCAATACGTGGGAGTCGGCAGCACCCGGCTGGGCGAGGTGGGAGCATGTGTTCGCCGCCAGCCTATCCGATGCCCCTGATGCGCTGATCGATATGGCCGGTATCCGGCCTGGAATGCGCGTACTTGACATAGCCTGCGGCGCCGGTAGCCAGAGCATCCAAGCGGCGATGCGTGTGGGTGGCAGCGGTAGAGTGGTAGCAAGTGACATATCGGGCACCATGCTGGAACATGTGCGCCGAAACGCCACTCGCGCCGGTCTTACGAATATCGAAACGCTTGAATGTGCAGCGGACGAATTGGATGAGAAGCAGGCGCCGTTCGATGCGGCGATTTGCCGATTGGGATTGATGCTTTTCCCGTCACCGCATGAAGCTTTGGAAGCTGTCCAATGTGTACTGAAGCCAGGCGCGCGGTTCGCGGCGCTGGTCTTTACGACGCCAGCCAACAATCCCTTTATGGCGTCGCCGATGGCGATCCTTCTGCGCCATGCTGGCAAGTCCCCTCCCGTGCCCGGACAACCCGGAATATTCGCGTTAGGAGGCGAAGGCGTCTTGGAACGTCTGATGAAGGACAGTGGTCTTGGAGATGTGAAAACGAAAGCCGTTCGAGCACGGCTCGTCCTGCCGAGCGCGGCCGACGCTCTGCAGCTGATGCGGGAGGCCGCCGGGGCATACCGCGCGGTGGTGGCGGATCTTAGCGACGCGGCGAAATCTACCGCTTGGAACGAGGTTTACGAATCCCTGAAGCAGCTCGAAACCAGCGGCGGCTTCGAGACCGAGTTCGAACTCATTATCGGGTCGGGTACCCGACCAAGCTAGTTTTCGTCCCTTGAAGACTGCTCTTGGCCCTGAGCGAGTTGTTGCACGGCCACAAGACCTCGGTCGCTAACAGGGCATAGCGGAAATTGTCGGACAACCGAGTATTGCAGAGGGCGACGCTCGTGCCCCATTGCAGACGTTCCGGTGAGGCCTCCATCTTACAAGTAATCGAGGCTCTGTCCCGGCAGCGCGTAGCCGTACACCCTAAAGGCTTCGACCGTTTCCTCTCCGGGTAGATGAATTTTCTTCAGGGCGCGTCGGACTTGTTCTCGATGAGATTGGCTTTCAACGAATATATCGACGTAACGAATGTCGTCATATCCGCCGGCTCGGAAGTGATAAAACCACTCGGCGTCCTCGTCCGAATAGTAGCCGGCAATCGTCATGCATCGATACCTTGGTGCAGGCTCAATGGCATACATTGCCAAGCGCAATTCTTCCCATTTTGTATTGTTCATCACGCCAAGGTTTTGAGCCACTTCGTTTACCCCGTCAGGCCGCCGCTGTTGGCGGTCCTTTTCATATTGGATGAGGCCCGCGATGTCATCTATTGGCCCATCGCGTCATATTTTGCACCGCCAAAGGACGTTGGTCGCTTACAAGGCAATGCGGAAATCGACAGCCCACCATCTATCGCAGTGGGCGATGCTCGTGACCCAAAACCGACATAGTGCATCGACCAACATGCCAATCTTAGCTCTCTTCCAAACGACTGGGGGAAATGTCATGTGGCAACCGGACGGGTGGGGTCAAACGAGGATCGGTATCCTTACGCCGCACGCCGACATAGTCCCAGAAATCGAATTCAGCGCGCTGGCTCCTAACGGAGTTTCAATTCATGCCGCGCACATCCCCTTTGGTGGTTACAAGCCGGGCGGCGTGATGGACCCTACCATTGCGAGCGATCCCGTGCGCGCCATTGCCGATCCACCTTCGGTGGATGATGCCGCCGAAATGCTTGCGATGGCACCATTGCACGCGATTGTCTTTGGCATCGCCAGCAGCAGTTTTGTTCGCGGCGTTGCCGATGACGCGGCGCTGAAGTCCCGTTTAGAGGCTCGCACACGGGGGCATACCGGTCGTAGTCCCCTGTGCGGCGGCTTCTACCGCGCTGACTGCGCTCGGCGCGAAACGGATCGCGCTAGTAAGTCCACCGTGGTTCTCTGATAAAATGGATCGGCAGGGTGCCCGTTATTTTCAGGACAGCGGGTTTGAGGTTGTTTCCAGCGGACGGGCCGGGTTGCCATCAGATCAGCAAGCTATTCAGCCAGAACAGCTCTACGATTGGGTCAGTTCTCACGTGCCCGCGAGCGCCGAAGCCGTTTTCGTCGGCGGCAACGGCTTTCGCGCCATTGGAGTGATCAAGGCGCTTGAGGATAGTCTTAATCGACCAGTTCTGACTGCGAACCAAGTCGCGTTTTGGAGCGCTTTGCGCCACTCCGGTACGCGAGCATCAGTTACCAACTACGGTCGAGTATTTGAATTTGATCTACCGCATTGAAGACGAGTGCGTGGAGGTGACTTCCGTTTATGGCCCCAAAGCAGACTCGCCCAGTGTCCGCTTCTGAGCGCGTAATCCGGACATCGCCAAGTAAATGGCTCCTTTCAGACTTATGAGTAAGGCCGCCTAGTTTAGCCCTTCACCGTCACCGCGCGTCCGATCACGGGCTGGGCCGCAACTGGCGGATTGGCGGTTTGCGCCGCGAGCTCGCCGATCAGGCGGTCGGCGTCGGCTGCGATACCGTCCGGCGCGTGGATCACCAGCCGCTCCAGCGCCCAGCGATACGACGAGATGCGCCGCTCCAGGCATTGCTGGACCCATTGCACGATCAGCGTGTTCTCTTCCATGCGCGCGATCGCATCCGCCTGTTCGCGCGGCGACAATTCCGACACCATCTTCAGGCTGGCGCTGCGCTTGCGGTCGAGTTCGATGACGCGGATGGCGGAGGCAAAGAACGGCTCGAACCTCGTGATGTCGTTGCGAACGTCCTCGATCAACTGCTGATAACGCGAGGTGTGCGAGCGGTGCGGCTCGTCGATCAGCGCGCGTCCGTAGGTGGTGCGATCGAACACCACCTTCTGCCGCCATGGCGAAGGCAATGGCTGGTAATCGCCGAACACGCTCTTCCAGGCGGGCCGCGAATGCGGCGGTTCGATCAAGGGATAGGCGAGATCGCGAAGCTGGCGTTCGTTTTCGGTGAGTTGGAAGTGTGAAGGCTTGAGGCCGACGCTGGCCGTGGCCTCGGCCCCTAGCCAGCGGTGCATGTCGTCGTTACGCATATCGGCGCGGGTGCGGCCGAAATCGCCGCCGCTGCAACCGCCGAGCGCTGCGCTTACAACAAGCAGCATGAAGGCCGGGAGTGACCGAAGCCCGCTGGTCCGGATCGGGAGGCACTTTTCCGGCATTGCAAACGTCCGTCGTTCAGGGGCGCCGCCGGCGACGGCGACCGGGCGCCGTCCCCTCTTCCGGCCCGCGCCCATCACCGGTTCCGCCGGCTTCGCGTTCGATACGGACAACAGGAAGAATCAGCACGGTACCCAAGCCATCGCGTGGAGCGCCATCCATGGTTGAGCCCGGCCGCCGCGAAGCCGCATCCGCCGGAAATTCAATGATGGTGCCCATATTCCGTTCTCTCTGGTTGCCGCCGACACCACTTGGCCGGCGACACGCCATCATTCAGAACAGAACGTGGTTAACGGCATCTTAATTTGAGGGACCGGTACAGTTACGGGTTCGGCGGCTCCACTCCGTTCGAAAAGCTCGCATTTTATCGAATTCCTTCACGGGCTGTTTTCCTTAACCAACCATTAAAGCGCGCTGCGTAGCCTGACGCGAGGGATTACCGAAGTCGCGTACACCTGACATGACTGCAGCTCCATTGTTTCCGGGATTCGACGGGCTGATGACGCTCTCGCGCCGCGAGGGCGTCGATATCCGCCCGACCTTGCTGCGCGTCCTGACCGACCTTTATGTCCAGGCCAGCGCCCATTCCGCCGACGAGGAGCGGCAGTTCGTCGAACTGACGTCCCGCCTGATCGACCAGGTCGACGACGCCACCCGCGCGGCGGTGCGGGCGCGGCTCGCGATCTATCCGGCGACACCGGCCGAGATCGTGCACAGGCTCGGCCTGCGGCGTCCGCACCCCGACCAGCCCCTGCCGCTCGCGGCCGCAATCACCGCTCCCCCAACCGACGCGCCGACGGTGAAGGCGCCGACCGAGGCGCAGTTGCGGATGGCGTCCAATCTGGCAATGCGGCCCAACGATGCTGCCGAAATCAGCGATATGTTCTTCATGGCCGGTCCCAGCGAGCGCGCGCTGATCCTGCACAATCTCGCCGACACGCCGCTGAAGGCCTCGGCGCGAATTCCCGCAGCCCGCGCCGCGCGAGCGCTTCATATCCTGGAAATGGCCGCGTTCGCCGAGGACGCCGAGAACTTCGCACTCGAACTCGGCGACGCGCTGATCCTGCCATCGCGGATCGCAACGCAAGTCGTCAATGATCCCGGCTGTGAGCCGCTGGCATGCGCAGCGAAGGCGCTCGACATGCCGAGTGCAGTCTTCCAGCGCGTGCTGCTGTTCCTCAATCCGGAATTCGGCTCATCCGTGCACAACGTCTATCGCTTGTCGCGACTTTACGACCGTTTGAGCGAGCGATCCGCGCTCGTCATGCTGGCCGCATGGCGCGGCTCGACCATGGCAGTCAGCCGCGCCAAATATCGCGCCGCGCTTTACGACGAAGAACGTCACCGCGCGCGTGCGGCGGGTTCGCAAATACGTCCCGTGGTGCAGCCTGGAACCGCGCCGGCCACACGCACCGGCACCGACGGCTCGAAGCGCTAGGCCTTCGCCGCTTCTAGGCTTTGGCCAAATCGAGAAAGTGCCGCCCTGCGCGATCTTCGGTCTCGACGATCCAGGCGTCGGGATCAAAACGGAGTTCCTTGGCGAGACGCTCCTCCACCGATTGCTCGGGCACCGGCTGCGGCGAGGCCGGCGCGAACAGCCGCTCGGCTGGACGACTCTCGTCATAGACGGTCTGCGGCGCAGGCGCATACAGCATGGCGTTGCCGTCGAGCAGCGCCACCTTGACGAAAACCGCCCCCGCCTCCTCTGCCCCGCGCTTGCGCACGGCGCCAAAAATTCCCTCGTTCTGGCAGCGGCGCAGGTATGCGGCCACCCAGATGCTTGATTTCAATCGCATGTGACGGACGATAGGCCAGCGACCAGGCGGAAGCTAGTGCCGCCAGCCTGCGATCCGTGACGCTTCGCGGCATATCTACCTCGCACGATCGAGTGTTTCAAAGAGACGCCTGCAGATCGGCCAAAGTAACCATCAGCGTCTGCGGGTTTGCCGGTGAGGATTCCACGCCGATAGCGCGATAAAAACTTGCAGCTTCCTCGGATATTGCGTGCACCAAAAGTCCGCGTATGCCGATGGCATCGGCCGCGCTCAATATGCGCAGCGCGGCGTCGCGGAACAGGGCACGTCCCAAGCCTCGTTTCTGGAAGCCGGTATCGATGGCAAGTCGGGCGAGGATGGCTACCGGAATCGGGTCAGGCATATTGCGCCGGAATCTTCCGGTCGCCTCCGCGCAGGCAAGCGCGCCTGCCGCGAGAGCGTAGTAGGCAACGACACGATTTTCCTCGCAGACGACGAACGGTCGCGATGCACCGCTCTTGTGATTGGCTAGCGCGCGACGCTTGAGCCAGTCGTCAAGAGCTGAATGACCACACGAAAACGCTGAAACGTCGTAACTGCCCTCGATCGGTGACGGAGGGCTAAGCTTCATTCCAGGGGGCCCTCGCCTGCATGGTGCGCTTGAGGCGCTTGTTCGGCGATGGTGGCGCTTCGAGCCGCGCAACAAACTTCGCGTAAGCTTTGGCACTCACCTGGATGACCGCGCGATCGAGCAACGCCTCTTCGGCAGCGCGTCGAGCCGCCTCGAGAATGAAGTCCGTGCGCGTCTTACCTTGAGCCTTGGCCGCCCAATCGAACAGGGTCCGATCCTCGGGCTTGATGCGCATATTCAGGGTGTCACGGGCAGTCGCCGACATGGTCCAATCTCCTTTGCTGGAACCATATCCGATTTGCAATGACATTGTCATTACAAATAACAGTCCGTTTCGCCCCTAGTCGATCGGATGGCCGATCATCGCCGTGAGCTCCTTCACCAGGCGATCGGACATCTGGCCGGTCACCGGCAGCTTGCGGTCGCGCTCGAATTTCGAGATCGCGGCCTGGGTGTCCGCACCGACCGCGCCGGTCGGCTTCAACTGGCCGTAGCCATATTGCGTCAGTGCGCGCTGCACCGCCGCCACGCGACGCGCGCCGGCGTTTTGCCCATTCGCCGGAATCGGCGCCGGCGGACGTGCCACATTGGAAGGGGCCGCGGTGGGCGCGCCGGTCGACTTGACCACGAGATTGGCCATCGGATCGGCGTTCTTGGAATCGTTGTTCCTGGAATCGTTCCTGGACTCGGCGCTCTTGGTCTCGACGTGTTTGGGATCGGCGCCCCTCACCTCGACCGGCCTGATTTCCGGCGGATCAGAATCGACCGGCCTTGTTATCTCGACCGGGCGCGGGCGCGGCAGCGGACTGACGACCGCAGCTTGCGGCGCCGGCAGCGTCACGACTGAGCCGAACATCGGCGAGGGATGGCGGCCGGCCTGCAGGAACAGCGCATTGGCGACAATAGCGCAGATTGCGGCAGCCGCGAGCAGGCCCGCGATCATGTCTTTCGGGCTGTGCAGGACAATGCGCATCACGAGGCCGCGCCCTTCCTCCGCTTCGATCGCAACCGCTTTCGCGCTGCGACGGCGGCGGCGCGGCATCTCGTCATCGTCGTCAATACGCCTAGGCACGTTTCTTCACCTGATGGACTTCATCCTGAGATTCGGGATCCTGAGATTCGGGTCGCTCCGCCGGTTTCAGCGTCGCGACGTTGTTCGAAGTGGTCAGCGAAGGCGCAAAGTCAAGCGGCAAGGTAACAGCCACCGTGGTACCCTCGCCGACCCTGCTCTGCACGTTCATCTCGCCGTTGTGCAATCCAACCAGACCCTTGACGATCGACAGACCGAGGCCAGTGCCTTCGTGCTTGCGCTGATAGGTCTTGCCGGCCTGGAAGAACGGATCGCCGATCCGCGCGAGATCCTCGGCGGCGATACCGACCCCGGTATCGGTGACGCTCAGCATCAGCCGCGATCCCTCGACCGCAGCGGAAACCGTCACGCTGCCGCCGCGCTCGGTGAACTTGATGGCGTTGGTGATGAGGTTCAGCGCGATCTGCTTGAACGCGCGGGGATCGCCGTTCATCATGGGCAAGTCCTCCGCTGCGCGGGTGATCAGGTCGACGCCGTTGTCGCGCGCCTTCAGCGCCAGCAAATTGCAGCAGTGCAGCAGTGCCGCGCGCGGCGCGAACGGCTCCGGCGAAATTTCGAAATTGCCGGTTTCCATCTTGGACATGTCGAGGATGCCGTTGACGACCGACAACAGATGCTGGCCGGAATCGTTGATCAACTGCGCATATTCCCTGCGGCGCGCGGCGTCGAGCATCATCGCCTCTTCGTGCACGATCATCTCGGAGAAGCCGATGATGGCGTTCAGCGGCGTGCGCAGTTCATGGCTCATGGTAGCCAGGAACCGCGTCTTGGAGGCATCCGCCTGCTCGGCGGCGGTGCGCGCCATTTCAAGAGCCTGCTCCTGGATCTTGCGGTCGGTGACGTCGCGCATCACGGCGACGACATCGGCCTCGGGCGAAACCTGCTCGAGCGGCCGGCAACGCATCTCGACCCAGATGAAATCGGCGGAAGGGTTCTGGCCGCGGACCGCGTCGCGGCGCAGGCGGAATTCGACGCTGCGCTGCTCGCTGCCGCGCGCCGCATCCGACAGGGCGGTGAGATAGGCCGGACGATCGGCGACATGGACGCGGTCGAACAATCCATGGCCGGTGAGCCGGGCGCCGGGCGTGCCGAGCATGGCTTCCGCCGCCGGCGAAATGAACTCCACGGCGCCGCTGCGGTTGTGACGCGAAATCACGTCGCTCATGTTTCGCGCAAGCAGACGATAGCGGTCTTCCTCGAGATAGAGTAGCGATACGGAAGTGCGCGCCAGCGATTCCGCGCTAACGGCCAGTCCCGCCGCATAGAGCGTTGCCGAAGCAACGCCGGCACCCATCAGGATGCCGCGCAGCGCCGCGTTCGGCTCCGCCATCGGCAGCAGGTGAAAATGCCCGAGCGCGATCAGCGAGGCGGCGCATGACAGCGCAAGCGCAGAGGCAAACACGACCACGCGGCGCGAGGCCGACAGCGCCGCTTCCAAGGGAACGACGATGAGCCAGACCGCGGCGAACGATTCGATACCGCCGGTGGTCACGGCGACCATCATCACAAGGCCTGCCAGCGCCAGCGCAGACAGGATATGCGCGCCCTCGTAGCGGCCGGTGCGCGACAGGAACCAGGACAACAGGATGGGCGCGATCAGCCAGGCGAAGGCAGCGACCTCGAGCGCCGAGGGCGCCCCGCGCATCGCCAGATAGACCGGAAAGGCCGCAAGCGCCACCAGGCTGCCGAGCAGCCGCGGCGCCATGAAAGCGCGATGACGCGCACGCGTCAGCGCATCATATCGTGCCGAGGGATGCAGCAGCGCATCGAGACAATCGCGGATGATACTCAAAACAATCACGGCTCCCGCGCTTCGGCTTGGTCGTCAGACAGACGCGCCGGAACGCCCCCTTATCTTTGCGTCACCGTGTCAGAGTGAACTTAAGCGAACGCTAAGGCCCGGCGCATGGCCGACCAACAACGCGCATCCGCGGAGTTTTGACGTCTCGCGCGACGGTCATTTGACCCGGATGGTGAACGATAGGTTTCCAGCGCGATCAATCTATGGTTTCGAAATGGTGGATGCGCGAGCGGCGCGAATTTTCGCGCGGCGGTGGTCGTCAATCGAAAATTTACGCCGAATCCAATCGTTGCGGTTTTCAGAAAATTTTCAGCGATTTTACCTCAATGCAAACACTTGCGATTTATCGAGGGCTGTTAGTCAGAAACAAAGCTAGCGGACTTAACCGCAACACAACCATAAGAGACGACCGGGGTCGCGAGATGTTTTTTCTGCTTCGCATGGCATTCTGGCTCGGGCTCGTGCTCGTGCTGTTGCCCAGAGAAAAGACGCCTGAATCGGACAAGGTGCCGCAGATCGGCGCGTCCGAGGCCGTATCGGCTGCGACCGCCGCCGTCTCCGACATGGGCCAGTTCTGCAAGCGCCAGCCGGCGGCCTGCGAGGTCGGTGGCCAGGCCGCCACCGCGCTCGGCCAGCGCGCCCAGGAGGGCGCCCGCCAATTGTACAAGATCATCACCGACAAGAAGCCCGAGCCGCCCGCCGTCCCCGACAAGAAGCCCGACCATACCAGCTCGATCGGCACCGCCGGCGACGCCGAGGCCGTGACCGCGGCCGCCTCGCCCACGGAAGCGCTGACGGAGGATGACATGGCGATCGAATGGCGGCTGCCGCGGACCCCGTTGGCCTCAAAATAAGGCCGCGGAACCGGTTCCGTTTCCGTCGCTTTCGTTCAATCCGCATCCTATATAAGACTTACGAAAACGGACGCGGGCCAAGATGACGATCGACGAAATCAGGGACAATTTCGAACTGCTGGACGAGTGGGACGACCGCTACCGGTACGTCATTGAACTCGGCCGCACCCTCGACCCGATGCCGGAGGCCGAGCATTCCGCCGAGAACAAGGTCAATGGCTGCGTCAGCCAGGTCTGGCTTTCCAGGCAGATCGACCGCAGCGGCAACGGCGAACCGAGGCTGAAATATCTGGGCGACAGTGACGCTCACATCGTGCGCGGTCTGATCGCAATCCTGCTCACGCTCTATTCCGGCCGCACGCCGCAGCACATCCTTTCAACGGATGCGCTCGCGGTATTCGACGAATTCGGATTTCGCGAGCACCTGACGCCGCAGCGTTCCAACGGCCTACGCTCCATGGTAGAGCGCATCCGCTCCGACGCGCGCGAGGCGCTTGCCGCGGCTTCGTAATAGATAGGCTTATCTTTTCTTTGACGCGTTTTCTTCACGCGAACCGGTTCCCACTTCGCTTGAAAACGCTTTGGCTTACTTCCGCTTCCGTGCCTGCTGGCCGAGTCCCATCTTCTTGGCGAGTTGCGAACGCGCCACCGCGTAGTTCGGCGCCACCATGGGATAATCCGGCGGTAGCCCCCATTTGTCGCGGTATTGCTCCGGCGTCATGTTGTACTGCGTGCGCAGATGGCGCTTCAGCGACTTGAAGCGCTTGCCGTCCTCCAGACAGACCAGATATTCCGGCGTCATCGACTTCTTCACCGACACGGCCGGCTTGGCCGGCTCGAGCGGCGTTTCGGGCCGGCCGCTCGAGACCCGAATCAGCGCGGCGTGGACCTGGCTGATCAGGTTCGGGATTTCCGAGGCCTGGGTCGGGTTGTTGCTGAGATAGGCCGATACGATATTGGCGGTCAGTTCGACGGGCGTCTTGCCGGCGGGATCGGTCATGGCTCAACCTTCTGGAATCACGATGCATCCGCACGGTTCGGACAGTATCCAACCGCGCCTATACATCGGCGGCATCCTATACAACTTGGCGTATATGAACGAAGTGCCGGGAAACTGACAAGAACGGCGGCGCTTTATTTTCAACAACCGCTCTCGCGGCAAGTATTGCCGGGTCAGGACCGCTGATCGAGATGCGCGCGCAGTTCGTCGATCGAGGCGAAGCGCATCATCCCCTCCGGCATCTGGGCCTCGATCGAACCGTCAGAGTAGAGGGAATAGGCCATGCCATCGACGACGCCGGACTTCAGCACCGTCACCGCCGGCTGATCCTCCGTGCGCGGCGGTCCGCCATTGGTTTCCACGGGCGCCGGGGGTGTGCGGCCGCCGCGGCGCTGCGGCGGGGTTTCGCCAGATTTTGCGCGCTCCGCTTTCGGCCAGGCATCCTCGAACGACGCCCGCGGCGTTTCGGCCGGCTCGACCGGCGGCACGGTGGGTGGATTGGAACGCAGGTCCGATGACAAAAGGTCCGGCGGCACCGGCTCACCGGCGCGCCCCTGCGCGCGCTCGCGCTCTCTTCGTGACGTCGAGGAAAACAGCAAATTGCGCTTCGGTTTCGGAGCCGATGGTGGCGGTTCGGGGTGGGTCGGTTCCGGGATCGGGTGATCCCGCAGGACAGCCTCGTTCTGCCAAGGGGGCGGCGCCGCTGGCGAGAAAGGCGGCGGCGTTGGGGAGAATGATCCAGGACCAGCGGGCTGTTCGGCGGCTGGGAAACCGCCGCCGAAGGAAGCGGAATCCCGCGTCGCGCCAGCCGGAAGTACCGGCCGCACCGCGGCCTCGCCGCGCGCTTCAGGCATACTAGCGGCGAGCCGCCGCGCAACGTTTTTCAGCTCCCGGACCGCTATCCAGAGTGCGAGCATGATCGCGCCGGTGCAGACGCCGATCACACCGGCGATGATCAGCGTGTTGCCGGTGCTGAATTCCTTGATCGGGATCCCGAAGCCGATCGCCAGCAGCCCCGCCAAAACGAGGCCGATCCCGGCGACCAACATAACAACCATCATTTGAACTAACCCTCAGCCGCGCCCAAAACGCTCGCAAGCCGCCCAAAGCCACGATACCGTCATATTGTGCGCATCGCCACCCGCCAATTGCGCACTAGGTTCCGCATGGCGTCGTTCGGTTGCAGGAATCCTTTCGTGCCATTCAGGTGCCGTTCACTCCGGCACCCGTAACTTTACCGCCTACCAATTACTTCCCTTTTGTTGCATTGCATCAGGGATTTACGCCACAATTCCCAATTACTTGGTAATGGAACTGCGCTATATGGGTACCCGGGGAATGAGGCTCAAGAATATCCACGCTGGGCCATAGGGGACGCTGGGTTACCAATCGCCATGTCATCTATTACGACTTCTGCTCTCGATACGCCTGCGCGGCGCTCGATGGAGCGGACCTGTGACGACCTCGCCATCTTCACGTTGGCCGTTGTCACGCTCGTTGCTGGCCTGACCTTCCGCGACTATGGGCTGGGCTGGGACGACTACACGCACGCCGAATATGCCGATCTGCTGCTGCGGATGTACGGTTCCGGCTTCAAGGACACCGGCGCGCTGTCGTTCGCCAATCTCTACATGTATGGCGGCGGCTTCGACATGGCGGCCGCCCTGCTGCACAAGGTCATTCCGCTAGAATTGTTCGAAACGCGCCGGCTGCTCGGCGCCGTCGTCGGCCTGATCGGCCTTGCCGTGACCTGGCGGCTGGCGCGGCGCGTCGGCGGCCCGCTTGCCGGGCTCGCGACGCTGCTGCTGCTGGCGCTGTGCCCGACCTTCTACGGGCACATGTTCATGAACCCGAAGGACGCGCCGTTTGCCGTCTCGATGGTGATCCTGATCCTGGGTCTGGTGCGCCTCGCCGAGGAGTATCCCGCGCCCTCGCCGCGTACGATCCTGATCGTGGGCCTCGGCGCCGGTCTCTCGATCGGCTGCCGAATTCTCGGCGGGCTGGCGGTGGTCTATGCGATGGTGGGCTTCGTCCCACTGTTGATCGAGGACGTTCGCAAGCAAGGTCCGCGCGAGGCGATCCACCGCTTCGCTCATGTCGTGTACGTCCTGGTCCCGGGGCTCGTGTTCGGATACCTGATCATGGGCCTGGTGTGGCCGTGGTCGATCATGGAGCCCGGCCATCCGTTCCAGGCGCTGACCTACTTCTCGCATTTCTTCGAAAAGCCCTGGAAAGAAATGTTCGACGGCGCGCTGGTCTCGGTGCCGGACATGCCGTGGTCGTATCTGCCGACGTTGTTCGCGCTGCAGCTTCCCGAGATATTGCTCGCGCTCTTGATTGGCGGTGTCGTCGGCACTTTCACGTCGCTGTCGCGCGCTGACGTAGCCGCCCGCCGCAAGACCATCCTGTTGATGCTGACGCTGGCGGCGACACTGCCGCTGGTGATCGCGATGGTGAAGCGGCCGGCGCTCTACAACGGTATCCGGCATTTCATCTTCGTCATCCCGCCGATGACGGTGCTTGCGGGCGTCGCGTTCGCCTGGGGAATGAAATGGCTGAAGCAAAATCGCCGCAGTTGGCAGCCCGCCGCGCTTGCGGTGTTCTCGTTCGGTTTGCTGCTGCCACTCAGCGAGATGATCCGCCTGCACCCTTATGAATACACCCATTTCAATCACATTGCCGGCACGGTTCGCGGCGCCGACAAGATGTTTATGCTGGATTACTGGGGGTTGGCGCTGAAGCAGGCTTCCGACGGTCTGCGCGAGGAGTTGGTCGAACGGCAGGAATTTCCTCCACTGGGACGCAAGTGGAAGGTCGCGGTGTGCGGCCCGCAGCGTCCGGCGCAGGTGGCGCTCGGCCCGGACTTCACGATCGGCTGGGACAGCCAGTCGGCCGACTTCGCGATGACGCTGGGCGAGTTCTACTGCAAGGGCCTCACCGCGCCGGTGATGGTGGAAATCAAGCGCGACGATGTCGTGTTTGCCCGCGTCTACGACATCCGCGGCCGCGCCATCTCGACGCTGTTGGCGATTCCGGCGCCCTGATCCCGCATAACAGCCGCGCCCGGCCCGCGCCTTGCTGCTGAGCTGGTGCAGGGCTACGTTCGCTCTCGAAATCAACCACTCTCGAGCGCGCGAAAGGTTATTGCGGCGTGACGGCACTGGTGACCGGCAGTTCCGGCCATCTCGGCGAGGCGCTGATGCGTACGTTGCAGGCGCATCGGCGCAAGGCCATCGGTATTGACGTTCTGCCCGGCGCGTTTACGCACCATTTGGGCTCGATCGCCGATCGCGCTTTCGCGCGCCGTTGCATGAAGGGCGTGACGACCGTGCTGCACGCCGCGACGCTGCACAAGCCGCACGTGGCGACCCACAGCCGCCAGGAATTTATCGACGTCAACATATCAGGCACGCTTAATCTGCTCGAAGAGGCCGCCGCAGCCGGCGTCACGGCGTTCGTCTACACCAGCACCACAAGCGTCTTCGGCGAGGCGCTGGTGCCACCGCCGGGCGAGCCTGCGGCCTGGATCACCGAAGATATCGCGGCCGTGCCGAAAAATATCTATGGCGTCACCAAGGCTGCCGCGGAGGATCTGTGCCAGCTCTTTGCGCGAAATCACGCGCTTCGCACCATCGTGCTGCGCACCTCGCGTTTCTTCCCTGAAGAGGATGACAATCGCGCGACGCGCGAGGCCTACACCGACGCCAACATCAAGACCAACGAGTTCCTCTATCGCCGCGTCGACATCGAAGACGTGGTCAGCGCGCATCTGATGGCGGCCGACCGCGCCCCAACGATCGGCTTCGCGAAATACATCATCAGCGCAAGTACGCCATTCTCACGGAACGACACGGCGGAACTGCGCCACGACGCGCCGCGTGTGGTCCGCCGCTATGTGCCGGAGTTTGAGGGCGAATTTGCGCGGCGCGGCTGGACGATGATTCCAGGCATCGATCGCGTCTACGTCAACGACCGCGCGCGTGCCGAACTCGGCTGGCGACCGCGCCATGATTTCCGCGCGCTGATTGCGCGGCTGCAGGCCGGCGATGACATCCGCAGTCCACTCGCGCGGCAGATTGGCAGCAAGGGCTATCACGACCGCGTCTTTCGCGAGGGACCCTACCCGGTCGAGTGAGCGCGACGAGAGTATCCGGTGGACAAGCCGCGCGGATGCGCTAAACTGGCTGCCATACACCCTCTACACGTCTCGGAATCAAACGCCGTCCAATCCCGGGCGGCGTTTTTATCTGGGCGTATCGTAGGGTGGGCAAAGCGGAGCGTGCCCACCATTCAAACCAATTCCGCGGAGAGAATGGTGGGCACGGCGCAAGAGCGCCTTTGCCCACCCTACCGCTCCCGCGCTACTTTGCTCCCTCCGCGAACGCGCCCAGGATCCGCGCCCAGGAGCGGATACCCTTGTGGTAGCTCTTCAAATCGTACTTCTCGTTCGGCGAATGGATGTTGTCGTCGTCGAGGCCGAAGCCGACCAGCACGGTGTCGAGGCCGAGCGTGCGCTTGAAATCCGCCACGATCGGGATCGAGGCGCCGGAGCCGATCAGGAGCGCTTCCTTGCCCCACTCGTCCGTCAGCGCACGCTTGGCGGCCGCCAGCGGCTTCATGTTCCAGTCGAGCGCAATCGCCGGCGCGTTGGAATGGTCGGTGAACTCGGCCTTGCAGTCGGCAGGCACGCGCGCGCGGACGTAATCTCGGAACGCTTTTCGGATCTTTTCCGGGTCTTGTCCCTCCACCAGGCGGAACGAAACTTTCGCGGAAGCTTCCGCCGGGATCACGGTCTTGGAGCCTTCCCCCGTGTAGCCGCCGATGATGCCGTTGATATCGCAGGTCGGGCGCGAGGAAACCTGCTCGATCAGCAGGCGATCCTTTTCACCGGCCGGAATCGAAAGGCCGATCGGCTTCAGGAATGACTCCGGCGTGAGGTTGAGGTTCTTCCACTGCGCCAGGATGTCCGGCGGCAGGTCTTTTACGCCATCGTAGAATCCGGGAATGGTGATGTGGCCGTTCTCGTCATGCAGGCCGCCGAGAATGTTGGTCAGCACCCGGATCGGATTGCGCGCGCCGCCGCCAAAAATGCCGGAATGCAGGTCGCGATTGGCGGCCTTGATCTTGACCTCGTCATAGACAAGCCCGCGCAGCGAGGTCGTGATCGCCGGCGTGTTCTGGTCCCACATGCCGGTGTCGCAGACCAGCGCGAAATCGGCCTTCAGGTCAGCCTTGTTCGCCTCAAGGAACGGCACGAAATTCTTCGATCCGATTTCCTCCTCGCCCTCGATGATGATGGTGATGTCGACCGGCAGCGACCCTGTGACCTTCTTCCAGGCGCGGCACGCCTCGACGAAAGTCATCAACTGGCCCTTGTCGTCCTCCGCGCCGCGCGCGACGATGATCTTGCGGCCGTCGGCATGGTCGGTGACAACGGGCTCGAATGGCGGCCGGTGCCACAGATTGAGCGGATCGACCGGCTGCACATCATAATGGCCGTAGAACAGAACGTGCGGCCGTCCTTCGCTGGTGCCATTGAGCTTGGCAACGATCGCCGGGTGCCCAGCCGTCGGCCTCACCTCGGCCTTGAATCCGAGTGTGGCGATATCCTTCGCCAGATGATCGGCGGCCGCCTTGCAATCGCCGACAAAAGCCGGATCGGCCGAGATCGACTTGATCCGCAACAGCGCGAACAGCCGCTCGAGACTGTTGTCGAAATCGGCGTCGATGTGATCGAGGACCGGCTGGATCTTGGCGTTGGACATGGCTTGTTATCCTTGGCTGTGAGCCTTGTTGTTAGCGTCAAGTTGTAGCTTGCCCGCGGCCTGAGGCAAGGCAACATCCGCGGCAGGCGGATGCAATATGTGCCAGACCAGCCCCGCCGCGAGCAGGATGGTGGCGGCGAGATTGTTGCCATAGGCCTGCACATCAACCGGGAACAGCGGCAGCGACAGGCACAGCAACCCGCCCGCCACGGCGAGCAACGTCCATGTCCCGGTTTTGACCGCCGGGCGCGGATCGTAAGCGGCACGGTGGACCAAAACAGTGATCGGGAAGAACAGCCACAGGAAGTAGTATTGCCGGGCAAGCGGCGAAGCTACCGTGATCAGGCAAAACAGGATGCCGATCTCTTCGGCATCCGAACGTTCCGTGCGGCGCGGGGCCGGCGGCATAACAGCGAGATAGCCGAGCCCGATCGCGAGCGAGATCGCCACCACGATCCAGTTCGCCGTCCTGAAATCGACGTCGACGATGTTCATCGTGCGCACGGGTTTGGCCGGATTGTCCTGGTTGTAGTTGACTGGCCGCGTCAGCCGGTGCGTCACCGCGATGATCGACTGGTTGACCCACGACCAGTTCTGCGTATCGCGCTGCCCGAACCCCTTCTCCGAACTCGAACCCACCATGCCCTGGTACCAGGTCCTCAGTTCCGTGAAATTGTGCTGGAAGCCGCGAAACGGCGCCGGCAGCACGAACAGAAACAGGCCGATGAAAACCAGCATGCTCGCGGCTGCCGCCCACTGTCTTCGCCACACCAGATAAGGCAACACCGCGACCGGAAACACCTTGATCGCGGTAGCGAGCGCAAACATGCTTCCTGCCATCCAGCCGCGCTGATCGCGCAGCAGCCAGAATCCGTAGAGCATCAGCGCCAGCAGTAGCAGGTTCGGCTGGCCAAGGTCGAACATGTCGAACACGAAGGTGACAGTGACGAGGCCGGGCAGTGCTTCCAGCCATGGCCCGGGCTTGTGCCCTGATCCCGCCATCGCGTGCGAGAATTGCGCCGTCATCCACCACGCGACGATGTTGAGAAACGACAGGCAGAGATAGAGCGGGATCTTGCCGAACCAGCTCGGAATCGCCAGCAGCACCGCCGACAGCGGCGGATAGATGAATTCGAAATAGGCGGCGAGGTCGTCAGGATAGAGATTCTTGCCGTGCAACACCTGCTGACCGGCCCAGAACCAGAGCGGATAGTCCTTGGTCTTGCCGTTGCCCCAGATTTCGGGGACCAGCACGTCGGCCGTCAGCGCGATGCAACATACCAGAAACAGGATATCGAGCGGCCTTCGTAGCGACGGATATCTCAGCACACGCTCGTTCCGGATTCAGAGGAGATTACGTCGCAGCTCTTCACGCGAACCGACTAACACCTTCGCTCGAAAAAGTCCTAGCGCCGCAGCAAGCCGCCGAGCGCGCCGCGCACCAGCGCGCGACCAACTGAACCGCCGAGCGATCCACCAACCGATTTGCCGAGATCGGCGACGATGCCGCCGACCACCTTGTTGGTGACGGACCGCGTGACATCTCGTGCAATCACCTGCCCGGTCGACAGCCTGCCGCGCCTGACGTTGGTGCCGAAGATCGTGCCGACGATCGAGCCAATCTGGCCGAGAATGCCGCCACCGCCACCATCCTGCCCTTCCGCAGGCGCCGCCGTCGTGGCTACCCGCTTCTGCAGCATCTCGTAGGCGGATTCGGCGTCGACCGTGGTGTCGTATTTGCCTTTGACCGGGCTCTTGCCCATGATCGCGTTGCGCTCTTCCGGCGTGATCGGCCCGATCCGCGCCGTCGGCGGCCGGATCATGACGCGCTCGACCATGGTCGGCGTACCACCACCTTCAAGGAACGACACCAGCGCCTCGCCCTTGCCGAGCTCCATGATGACGCGAGCGGTGTCGAGCTTGGGGTTCGGCCGGAACGTCTGCGCCGCCGCGTTCACCGCCTTCTGGTCGCGCGGCGTGAAGGCGCGCAACGCGTGCTGCACGCGGTTGCCCAACTGCGCCAGCACCTTGTCCGGCACGTCGATCGGATTTTGCGTGACGAAATAGACACCGACACCCTTGGAGCGGATCAGGCGGACCACCTGCTCGATCTTGTCGAGCAATGCCTTCGGCGCATCGTTGAACAACAGATGCGCCTCATCGAAGAAGAAGACCAGTTTCGGCTTTGGCAGGTCACCGGCTTCCGGCAGCTCTTCGAACAGCTCCGACAGCATCCACAGCAGAAACGTCGCGTAGAGCCTTGGGTTCTGCATCAGCTTGTCGGCGACCAGAATGTTGACCATTCCCCGGCCGTCGCTGTCGGTCTTCATGAAGTCTTTCAGCAAAAGCGCCGGCTCGCCGAAGAACTTGGTGCCGCCCTGGTTTTCCAGCACCAGAAGCTGGCGCTGAATGGTGCCGATCGTTGCCTTGCTGACATTGCCGTAACTCTGCGCGGCCTTTCGGATTTCGGCCAGCTCGTCCTCCTCGGCATCCGGCCCCCTTTTGCCGCCGGCGGGCGCGATCGCATCCAGCAGCGACCGCAGATCCTTCATGTCGATCAGCGTCAGGCCGTTTTCATCCGCCACGCGGAATGCGACGTTGAGAACGCCTTCCTGCACGTCGTTCAGGTCGAGCATTCGCGATAGCAACAGCGGTCCCATTTCTGTAACCGTAGCGCGCACCGGGTGACCCTGCTCGCCGAACACGTCCCAAAATACCGTCGAGAACTGATCGGGCTGGAAATTGAGGCCCATCTCGCCGGCGCGCTTAAGAATGAAGTCTTTTGCTTCACCGACTTCAGCAATTCCGGACAGATCGCCCTTGATATCGGCCGCGAACACGGGAACACCGGCGCGGGCAAAGCCCTCCGCCATCACCTGCAGCGACACGGTTTTGCCGGTGCCGGTCGCTCCGGTGACGAGGCCATGCCGATTGGCAAGCGCCAGCGTCAGCCAGGCCGTCTGTTCGCCCTTTCCGATGAAGATCTTCTCTTCGGTATCGGCTGTCTTGTTATCGGAAGTCGCCATCGCATCGCCTCTTCGCGCGCCGGGGGATTTGGTGGGCGATCATATCGCATCCTGCCCGCCGATTGAAACCGTCGGCGGTAAATACGTGAGCCTTCGCCCGCCTCATCGTTCATGCTTTCTCATACTTTTTTCCAACCTTCGGCAGAAAAATCGAGAGCGCAGCGCAACAAGTCAGCGTGAATCCGGCCTTCACTCTTGCATTGCTGCAACACTCGCGACTCGATCTAGGCCTTCGCACGTGCGGATCGCTTGTATTTCAGATCGCAGGCGCTCAAGATCAATTTGCATAGACGACCCGGTAAAGCCGGTTTGGGGACGGGGCAAATATGGACGAACTGGTAGGGCGACTGGCCACTAAGGTCGGTATCGATCGCGCTGTCGCTGAAAAAACCATCGGCATCGTTCTGGGTTTTCTCCGCAACGAGGGCCCCGCCGACAAGGTTCAGGCTCTGATCGACCAAATTCCGGGCGCCGAAGCTGCGATTGCGGCTTCCAGCAGCAACGGCGGATTCGCGCGGCTGATGGGCGGAGGCTTGATGGCGGTTGGCACCAGGCTGATGGCGCTTGGTCTGGGCATGAGCGAAATTCAAAGCGTGGCGCGTGAACTTTTCAGGTTCGGTCGCGACAAAATCGGAGCGGATCAAATGGGCGAAATCATTTCGGGGACGCCGGGTCTCAGCCAGTTCGCGTAGTCGTCTTGGTGAGCACATTCGGCCCGGGCACATTCTTTTTTCATCTGGTATCATGACTTATCCCCTTTCCGAGATCGACGGCTTGACCGCCTACTCTGCCTCGAAACTGAAATCGTTGGGCATTCGCACGACCGATGCGCTGCTGGAAGCTGCTCGCACCGTGAAAGGGCGCAAGTCGCTCGCAGCGAAGACCGGCATCAGCGAGCAGCAACTGCTGGAATGGGCCAATTTTTCCGACTACATGCGCATTCCCGGGATGGGCAAGGCCAAGGTAGGCCTGATACGCGCCGCTGGCGTCACCACGGTACGCGAACTCGCCCATCGCAACCCGGCGCGACTCGCCCAGAACATGAAAGACGTGAACACGAAGTGCAAACTCGTCCAGGTTTTGCCCTCTGAGCGATCGGTCGAGCAACTGATCGAGCAGGCGCGCAAGCTGCCGCCCAAAATTAGCTATTGAAGATCAGCGACTGAACCGCCAGTCCGTCCCGCGGTGCCGGCCCTCGCGCCTTGACTCGGCGGCGCGGACCGCGCAAAGCGACCGCATGATGGCAGCCAAGCCCAGATCAACCGCCGCAACCGGTCCGGCCGGTCAATCGGTGCTGCCTGCGCTGCTGTCCAGGCCCCATCCGGCGGTGATGGGCGTACTGAATTTGACGCCGGATTCATTCTCGGACGGTGGTCAATTCGCCGCCCCGGAGCGGGCGCTGGCCCAAGCCCGGCGGATGATCGCCGAGGGCGCTGACATCATCGACATCGGCGCGGAATCGACCCGGCCCTACGGATCGGAACCGATCTCGGCGGAAGAGGAATTGAAACGCCTGCAGCCGATACTGTCCGATGTCGTCGCGCTCGGCATTCCCGTGTCGATCGACAGCATGAAATCGGCCGTCGTCGCCTGGGCTCTCGATCAGGGCGCGACAATCGCCAACGATGTCTGGGGGCTGCAGCGCGATTCCGGCATGGCCGGACTGGTCGCGGAGCGTGGCGCGCCCGTCATCGTCATGCATAACCGCGAGCGCGCCGATCCTGCTGTAGACATCATGCAGGATATCGCCGCTTTCTTTGCGCGTTCGCTCGATATCGCCGCGAAGGCGGGAATTTCATCCGACAAGATCGTGCTCGACCCTGGCATCGGCTTCGGCAAGACGCCCGAGCAGAGCATGACCGCGCTGGCGCGGCTCGGCGAGTTGCAGTCGCTTGGCCTTCCAGTATTGGTCGGCGCCTCGCGCAAGCGTTTCATCAGCACGGTGACGCCGTCGGAACCGCATCAGCGCCTCGGCGGCTCGATTGCCGCGCATCTGCTGGCGGCCCAAAACGGGGCGCGGATCATCCGGGCGCATGACGTCGCCGAAACCGTACAGGCGCTGCGGGTGGCTGCGGCAATCAGGGAACGGCAATGAGCGATACGATTTTCATCACCGGCGTCGTCATCCATGCCCGCCACGGCGTGATGGAGCATGAGACCAAGGTCGGGCAACGGTTCGTGATCGATATCGAACTCTCCGTTGACCTGTCAGAATCCTCGCACTCCGATCGGCTGTCCGACACCGTGTCTTATGCCAGCGTGGTCGAGACCGCGACCGCCGCATTCACGAACACCAACTACAAGCTTTTGGAGCGTGCGGCCGGCGCCGTTTCCGACGCGATCTTCGCGGCGTTCCCACGCGTCCATGGGATCAAGGTCACCGTGCACAAGCCGCATGCGCCGATCGCCGAGATTTTCGAGGATGTCGGCGTGGTACTCGTGCGCAAACGGTCATCGCCCTGACATGGCGGACGTGCTGATCGCGCTCGGCGGCAATGTCGGCGATGTCCGCGCGACGTTCAAAAAGGCCATCTCCAATATTTGCGGCATGACCCAGGCTGCGCTGCTTGCGCGTTCTTCTGACTACATCACCCCGCCCTGGGGCAAGGAACACCAGGCGCCCTTCGTCAACGCCTGCATCGAGATCGAAACCAGCCTCGATCCGCATGCGCTGCTGTTCACGCTGCACAAGATCGAGAAGAAATTCGGCCGCGACCGCGCCCATGAGACGCGCTGGGGGCCGCGCACCCTCGACCTCGACCTGATCGCCTATGATGACGTCAGCCTCGACAAGCCGGAACTGACGCTGCCGCACCCGCGGGCTTTCGAGCGCGCCTTTGTGCTGGTGCCGCTGGCCGAGATCGTTCCCGACCGTGTCATTGCGGGACGCCGCGTGCGGGATGCGCTGGCACAATTGTCGACCGAGGGGATTGAGCGCTTACCCGACCTCGATTGAGCCCAAAAGACCCAAAACAACCGTTTGGCTTGGCGGCCGCCCCGTGGCAATTTCCGGCCAAATAAAGAGACGACCAGGGAATAATGGGCCGGATGACCGATAACGATGAGCTGACATTGGCCGCGGAGTTTCCGCAGGCGACCTACGAGGACTGGCGCAAGCTGGTCGACGGAGTGCTGAAAGGCGCGCCGCTCGAGAAACTGGTCAGCAAGACGTCCGACGGGTTGAAAATCGATCCGATCTATCGCCGCGCGAAAGGCGCCACGCCGGTCGCCGGCCGTGCCGCCGCCGCGCCCTGGCAGGTCATGCAGCGGATCGATCATCCCGACGCCAAAGCGGCCAACGCGCAGGCGCTGCACGATCTCGAAAACGGCGCCACCGGCCTGACACTGGTGTTCGCTGGCGCCAATGGCGCCCACGGGTTTGGGTTGGACCCTTCGGCCGAAGCCGTCGAAGCGGTTCTCGACGGCATTTATCTCGACGCCGGCATCGGTATCGAGCTGCAGATCGGCCCGCAGTCGCGCATGGCGGCCATTCACGTTGCCGAATACATCAAACGCAAAGGGCTTGATCCCGCGGCCTGCGATATCCGTTTCGGTCTCGACCCGCTCGGATCCTGTGCGGTGTCGGGCTCCAGTCCCCATAGTTGGGACGAAATCGTGCCCGCGGTTACCAGTGCGATCCAGGGCCTCACCGCCATGGGCTTTAAGGGTCCGTTCGCAGCGGCCGATGGACGGGTGATCCATGACGCGGGCGGGTCGGAAGTGCAGGAACTGGCATTCGTGCTCGCCTCCAGCGTCGCTTACCTGCGCGCGATCGAACGGGCCGGGATTGCGCTCGAAGATGCGCAGGGCGTGGTCTATGCACGGCTTGCCGCCGATGCCGATCAGTTTCTGACGCTGGCAAAATTCCGCGCGCTGCGGCTGTTGTGGGCGCGGATCGAGCAGGCCTGTGGCCTGACGCCCAAACCGCTGTTCATCGCCGCCGATATCGCCTGGCGAATGCTGACGCAGCGCGACCCTTATGTGAACATGCTGCGCGCGACGATGGCGACCTTCTCCGCCGGCCTCGGCGGCGCCAACGCCATCACCGTACTGCCGCACACGCTGGCGCTGGGATTGCCCGATCCTTTCGCACGACGCGTGGCGCGCAATACGCAACTGGTGCTTTTGGAAGAGTCCAATCTCGCCAAGGTGAGCGATCCGGCAGCCGGCTCCGGCGGCATCGAAACGCTGACGCGGCAACTCTGCGAAGCTGCATGGTCGCTGTTCCAGGAAATCGAAAAGGCCGGTGGCATCTTCTCAGCGCTTGAGCAGAACCTGATCCAGAAGAAGGTCGCCGCGACGCGGGCAGCACGTGAAGCCAATATTGCCAAGCGCAGGGACGTGCTGACCGGCGCGAGCAAATTCCCGAATCTGCACGAGGACGATATCGCGGTACTCGATGCCAAGCCGATCGTGCTGCCGCCGTATGGCGAGGCGAAGTACAAGTTCGATCCGCTCACGCCAATACGGCTGGCCGCGCCGTTTGAGGCGCTGCGAGACAAATCGGACGAAAAGCTCAAGGCTTCGCGCGCACGGCCGAAAATCTTCCTCGCCAATCTCGGCACGCCGGCCGATTTCACCGCGCGTGCGACCTTTGCCAAGAGCTTCTTCGAGACCGGCGGCATCGAGGCGATCGACACGCAAGGTTTTGCGGATCCCGCGGCACTCGCTGCCGCATTCACGGCGTCCGGTGCGGCAATTGCCTGCCTGTGCTCGTCCGACAAGGTCTATGCGGAACACGCGATACCCGCCGCCAAGGCCCTTCAAGCGGCCGGCGCCAAGCATATCTATCTGGCAGGGCGGCCCGGCACACAGGAGGCCGCGCTGCGTTCCGCCGGGGTCGGCGATTTCATCTTTGCCGGCGGGGATGCGCTGGCGATGCTGCGGGAAGCCTGGCAGCGGATGGAGTGAGCATGACGGAAAGCAACCACAAGACGGTCCTGACCGGCGGCTGCCAGTGCGGCGCCATCCGCTTTGCGGTGTCGAAAGTGCCGCCCAAGGTCAGCATCTGCCATTGCCGGATGTGCCAGAAGGCATCGGGCGCGCCCTTCGCCTCCCTCGCCGATATCGAGCACGAGCATTTCAGCTGGACGCGCGGTAAGCCGGCCTCGTTCCAATCCTCCTCTATTGCCGAGCGTGATTTCTGCGCGGCCTGCGGCACGCCGCTGACCTACCGGTTGATCGGCGGCCCCCGGATCGAGATCATGACCGGCACGTTCGACCGCCCAGACCTCGTCGTGCCAACCCGGCAATATGGCACCGAATCCCGGCTCGGCTGGGTGGTCGGCATCGCCAACCTACCGAGCCAGACAACGCAGCAGAATTACGGGCCGGAAAAGATGGCGACCATCGTCAGTCACCAGCATCCGGACCATGATTAGGAGTGGCAATCTCGGCCAGCCAGATATGGTATAATGGGTAACATGAGCCACATACCGAACTTTGCGAATATCGCCTTTGAACCCACCGCGCCCGCGCAGCCCGCCGGCAGCGCCGAGCCGTGGCTGACGCCGGAGGGCATTCCGGTAAAGCCGGCCTACAGCGAGGCCGATCTCGAAGGCGTTGATTTCCTGGAGACGTGGCCGGGCGTCGCGCCCTACCTGCGCGGCCCCTACCCGACCATGTATGTCAACCAGCCCTGGACCATCAGGCAGTATGCCGGCTTCTCCACGGCAGAGGATTCCAACGCGTTCTATCGCCGCAACCTCGCCGCCGGTCAGAAGGGTCTTTCGGTCGCGTTCGACCTCGCCACCCACCGCGGCTACGATTCCGACCATCCGCGCGTGTCCGGCGACGTCGGCATGGCGGGCGTTGCGATCGATTCCATCTACGACATGCGCACGCTGTTTGCGGGCATTCCGCTCGACCAGATGAGCGTGTCGATGACCATGAACGGCGCGGTGCTGCCGATCCTCGCGCTGTTTGTAGCCGCTGCCGAGGAACAGGGCGTTCCGCCGGAGAAATTGTCAGGCACCATTCAGAACGACATTCTGAAAGAGTTCATGGTGCGCAACACCTACATCTATCCGCCGGGGCCCTCGATGCGGATCATCTCGGACATTTTTGCGTACACGTCGCAAAAGATGCCGAAGTACAATTCGATCTCGATCTCCGGCTATCACATGCAGGAAGCTGGAGCTACGCAGGATCTCGAGCTCGCTTACACGCTGGCCGACGGCGTCGAATATCTGCGCGCGGGGCTTGCGGCGGGCCTCGACGTCGACCGCTTCGCGCCGCGGCTGTCGTTCTTCTGGGCGATCGGCATGAATTTTTTCATGGAAGTCGCCAAGATGCGCGCCGCGCGGCTGCTGTGGGCAAAACTGTTGAAGCAGTTCGACCCGAAGGACCCGCGCTCGCTCTCGCTGCGCACGCATTGCCAGACTTCCGGCTGGTCACTGACCGCGCAGGACGTCTTCAGCAACGTGATGCGCACCACCATCGAGGCAATGGCAGCCACCCAAGGCCACACGCAGTCGCTGCACACCAATGCGCTCGACGAGGCGCTGGCGCTGCCGACGGATTTTTCGGCCCGCATCGCCCGCAACACGCAATTGTTCCTGCAGCAGGAGAGCGGCACGAACCGCATCATCGATCCCTGGGGCGGCTCCTATTACGTCGAGCGGTTGACGCGGGATCTCGCGGCGAAGGCCTGGGGCCATATCCAGGAGGTCGAGGCGCTCGGCGGCATGGCGAAGGCGATCGAGGCCGGTGTGCCCAAACTGCGGATCGAGGAAGCTTCCGCCAAGACGCAGGCGCGGATCGACGCCGGCAAGCAGGCCGTGATCGGCGTCAACAAATACAAGCCGGTCAACGAAGCACCGATCGACGTGCTCAAGGTGGAGAACTCCACCGTGCGGCGGCTGCAGATCGAGAAGCTGAAGCGGCTGCGCTCCGAGCGCGACCAGAAGGACGTCGATCAGGCGCTGGCTGCGCTGACGCGCAGCGCCGGCGAAGGTAACGGCAATCTGCTGGCGCTCGCGATCGACGCGGCGCGCGCAAAAGCCACCGTCGGCGAAATTTCGGACGCGATGGAAAAGGTGTTCGGGCGGCACCGCGCCGAGATCAAGTCCATCACCGGCGTCTACAAGCGGGAGGCGTCCGCCATGTCCAACCGGGTCGAAAAAGTGCAGGCGCTGATCGATGCGTTCGAAACTGCCGAGGGCCGCCGGCCTCGCATCCTCGTCGCCAAGATCGGACAGGACGGCCACGACCGCGGCCAGAAGGTGATTGCATCCGCCTTTGCCGATGTCGGCTTCGACGTCGATATCGGGCCGCTATTCGCTACCGCCGACGAAGCGGCGCGGCAGGCGGTGGAGAACGACGTCCATATCCTCGGCGTCTCCTCGCTGGCTGCAGCGCATCTCACCGCCGTACCGGAGCTCAAGGCCGCACTGAAAAAGCATGGCCGCGAGGACATCATGATCATTATCGGCGGCGTCGTCCCGCCGCAGGATTATGAGGCGCTTTACGCGGCCGGTGCCGAAGCGATCTTCCCGCCCGGCACCGTGATCTCGGACGCCGCCGAAGAGCTGATCCACAAGCTCAACGCCCGGCTCGGCCATAGCAGCGAGGCGGCGGAGTAGCCCTCCGCCGGGTTCAGGCTCTTCCAAAGGATAGCCCTTGCGCGGCATTGCATTCCTCACGCTCACCCGGGCAATTGGTTTGGCGGGCGCCCTCGCAGGCACTGCGGTGCCGGGCACGGCGTCTGCCGCCGAGCCCAAGCCGGACTTTTCCATCAAGACCAAATGGGTCGAAGCCAGCGTCTTTCTCGACGCGAAGATCAAGGCCGATCCGGCGCTGGCGGCGAACTGCCTTGCGGAGGGAAAAGCGTGGGCGCAGAAGAACCGCGCCGATGCCGACAAGCAACACAAGCAGGATCCGGACCTGTTCCGCAACGCGTGGTCGTATGAACGGAAATACGACACGCGCTCGGTGATCGATGGCCGCTATGTCAGCATCGTCAGGGCCGATTACGAATATACTGGCGGCGCGCACCCCAACAGCTCGTCCGATACGATCCTGTGGGACAAGTCAGCGGGCAAGCGCATCAGCATCCGTCCATTCTTCACCGAAACGGCTGACAACGGCCCGACACTGAAAGCGATGCGGCAAGGGGTCATGGCCTCTCTCACGGCCGAGAAAAAGAAACGCGGCGCGGAAGACACGGACGCCAGCGCCATCGAGGGTATCGAACCGAAGCTTCTCAAGATCGGCCCGATTGCACTGGCGCCATCGACTGATGAAGGCAAGAGCTCCGGCCTGAACTTCTACTACCCACCTTACGCGGTCGGCTCCTATGCCGAAGGCGAGTATGTCGCCTTCGTGCCGTGGGAGACGTTGAAGCCATATCTGACGCCGGAGGGCGCCAGAATTTTCGGCGGTGCGCGACCGAAAGAAGACGAAGACCGGCGGCAATGATGGATATCAAGCAGCAAGGCGGGCGAGCGACCGTTCGAGCGAATGCGTCCAATCCGGAATCCATGACTGGAACAATGCTTGCCAGCGATCGGCGTCCTGCGGTGCGGTGTCGAGCTTCACCGACCATTCGATGAAGGTCCGGTTGCCCTCGACGACCGGAAGCAAGTGCATCGTTCCCTCATAGCGTGTCGGCCCGGTCGCGTCCTGCGCCAACCCGGACGGAAACGGAAACGGCTCGATGCCCGCATAGGTCAGCGAATGCGCTTCATCGGAGTGGCCCGCCAGCCGCTGCCTGATCCAGTTGCCGAAATAGCAAAAGCGCCTGACCGCGCCGATTTCGTCGCCGGCCTTGTCATCCTCGATCACGCTCTCACTGACCCCTTCGATATAGGCCGGATAATTGTTGAAATCGCGGATCAGGGCCCACACGGTTTCCATGGGATGGTCCAGCACGGTGCTGTAATAGGCTGTCGTCATGGCTCTCTCCGCAATCGATCGCGGCCCGATGCTGGGCCGCGCATCGATACCTATTTCGGGTGGCCCGATCGCCGCCACCCGATTTCCGGATGTGGCGAGATGCCACCCGGCGGCGATCCCCATCATTCGCCAATGCCTTGCGACCCCAACGCAAAGCCGCCTACAATGCCTCATCACAAGAGCGCCCGGCATCACGGACGCCGCAGGGAGGACCATCAAAATGTCCAAAAAGATCACGCGCCGCGCCTTCGCGGCTTCATCCGCTGCTGCTGCGGCTGTCGCAGGCTTTGGTTTCAAGCCGGCTTCAGCGCAGGCCTATCCGTCCCGGCCGGTGACCGTGATCGTGCCATGGGGAGCCGGCGGCGGCACCGACGCGACCGCGCGCATTGTCGCGGCGCTGTTGGAAAAAGACCTCGGCCAGCCGTTCAACGTGGTCAACCGCACCGGCGGCTCCGGCGTGGTCGGCCATTCCGCGATCGCGACCGCACAGCCCGACGGCTACACCATCGGCATGCTGACGGTAGAAATCTCGATGATGCACTGGCAGGGGCTCACTGAACTGGCGCCCAAGAGCTACACGCCGCTGGCGCTGATGAACGAGGATCCGCCCGGCATCCAGGTCAGTTCCACCTCGCCCTACAAGACCGTGAAGGAACTGGCGGATGCGATCAAGGCCGCCCCCGCCGGCAAGTTCAAGGCCTCCGGTACTGGCCAGGGCGGCATTTGGCATCTCGCACTGGTCGGCTGGATGCAGGCGATGGGACTTGCCCCCAATCACGTGGCCTGGGTGCCGTCGAACGGCGCCGCTCCCGCGATGCAGGATCTGGCTGCCGGAGGTCTCGACCTCACCACCTGTTCGGTGCCGGAAGCCCGCGCGATCATCGAGGCCGGCAAGGCGCGCAGCCTCGCCGTCATGGCTACGGCCCGCAATCCCGCATTCCCGGACGTCCCGACGCTGAAGGAAGCCATGGGCATCGACTATTCGACCGGCGCCTGGCGCGGCATTGCCGGTCCCAAGGGCCTGCCCGCTGATGTAGCGACGAAACTCACCGCGTCGCTGAAGAAGGTCTACGACTCCAAGGAGTTCAAGGACTTTATGAGCAATCGCGGCTTTGGAACGGTGTGGGGCGATGCGGCCCAATTTGCCGCATTCATGGAGAAGGGCGACGCCCAGATGGGCGTTGCGATGAAGGCCGCCGGTCTCTCCAAGGCCTGATCTTGATCGGCTGACATCGCCCGATAGCCGCGGAGCCAGTTCATGCGTCTACCCGATCGCGTCACGGGATTGTTTCTCGTTGGCCTCGGCGCGGCTGCTGCCTATGGCGGCTGGCAGTTGCCGCCGGTGCCCGGCCAGCCGGTCGGGCCCAACGTCTTTCCGCTGGTGATTGGCACCGGTCTCGCGCTGTGCGGGCTCGCGATCGCGTTCGGGATTGGCCGCAGCTTCGAAGAGGAAGAACACCTTATTCCGGTCGAGGGCGGCCAGCCGCCGCCCCCAACCGGAAAGCTCTATGGCCTGCGCGCTTTGCTCCCGCCGGCGCTGTTGCTGTTCTACGTGTTTATCGCCGACCGGCTCGGCTTCATCCTCACGGCGGCAATGATCGTCTACGTGACCTCGACCGCGCTCGGCGCCCGCTGGAAGGTTGCGTTGCCGCTCGCGCTGCTTGCGCCGATCGGCATCCACTTGATTTTCTCAAAATTGCTGCGCGTGCCGCTGCCGCCCGGCGTTTTGCCGATGCCCTGGTGATCGATGCTCAATACCCTGACGCAAGCCTTCGCGCTCATCACCACTTGGGAAGTCATCGTCGCGATGTTCGCGGCATCGGTCTATGGCCTCGTCATCGGATCGCTGCCCGGGCTCTCGGCTACGATGGCGACCGCGCTACTCGTCCCTGTCACCTTCTATCTGTCGCCGATCGCAGCAATCGCCACCATCGTCGCCGCATCCACAATGGCGATATTCGCCGGTGACATCCCCGGCGCGCTGCTGCGCATTCCCGGCACGCCTGCCTCGGCGGCTTACGCCGACGAAGCCTATGCAATGACGCGCAAGGGCGAGGCCGAACTCGCGCTCGGCGCCGGCGTCTGGTTCTCCGCCGTGGGCGGCATCGCGGGCACGCTGTCGCTGATGATCCTCGCGCCGCCGCTAGCCGAAATCGCGCTGTCGTTCTCGACCTTCGAATATTTCTGGCTCGCTTTCCTCGGCCTGATGTGCGCCACGCTGGTCGCGCGGTCTTCCCCGGTGAAGGCGATCGCCAGCATGTTCATCGGCCTACTTGTCGCCTGCATCGGCATCGAAAACCCCGGCGGCGTGCCGCGCTTCACCTTCGGCATGACCAACCTGTTCGGCGGCATCGAACCGATCCCGGCGCTGGTCGGCGTATTCGCGGTGGCGCAGGTCATGCGGGCGATGCTGACGCCCGAGCCGCCGCCAATCCCGCGGCGTAGATTTGGAAGCATCTTGGCGGGCCAATGGAAGCTCACCAAAAAGTACAACTGGCAGATGACGCGCGGGAACATCATCGGCATCATCATCGGCGTGCTGCCGGGCGCCGGCGCCGACATGGCCGCCTGGGTCAGCTACGCCATGTCCAAACGCTTTTCGAAGGAACCGGAGAAATTCGGAACCGGCCATGTCGAGGGCGTGGTCGAAGCCGGCGCCAGCAACAATGCCAGCATCGCCTCGGGCTGGGTGCCTTCGCTGCTGTTCGGCATTCCCGGCGACACCATCGCGGCGATTGCCATCGGCGTGCTCTACATGAAGGGCCTCAACCCCGGCCCGACGCTGTTCACCGAAAAAGCGTCGAGCATGTATGCGATCTACCTGATGTTCATCATCGCCAACATCATCATGATCCCGCTCGGCATCATCATGATCCGGCTCGCAAGCCACGTGCTGCGCGCGCCGCGTTCCACCGTGATGCCTGTGATCATGCTGTGCTGCGCCGTCGGCTCCTTCGCCATCGGCAACAACATATTCGGCGTGGTTATCGTAGCGACCTTCGGGGTCATCGGTTATGTCATGGAGGAGAACGGCTACCCGGTCGCCGCCATGGTGCTCGGCATCGTCATGGGCACCATGATCGAGCAGAGTTTTGTGACCTCGCTGATCAAGTCTGACGGCAGTGTGTTGCCATTCTTCGAGCGGCCGATCGCCGCTATCCTTGCCGCCATGGCGATCGGCGCGCTGATCTGGCCGGTGCTGGTCTGGGTATGGCGGAAGCTCAAACGCGCGCCCGTCCCCGCCGCGTCGGCGCGCTGAAGGACTGCGCAAGGCCCCCTCGCCTGCATGGCGCTGGCGTTGTAAACCAAGCCATGACCCTGCCGAAGAATCTTTCCCCCGATGTCGGGAAACTTGCCAAAGAACTCCGCTCCGGCCACCGCGCGGCGCTGGCGCGTGCGATTACCCTGATCGAGAGCAGGCGCGCCGATCACCAGGCCGCGGCACGCGATCTGGTGCAGACGCTGTTATCAGACACCGGGAAGGCCGTCCGCGTCGGCATTACCGGCTCGCCCGGGGTCGGCAAATCCACCACCATCGACGCGCTTGGCATGTTCCTGATCGAGCGCGGCCACAAGGTCGCGGTGCTCGCGGTCGATCCCTCCTCGGCCCGCACCGGCGGCTCGATTCTCGGCGACAAGACGCGGATGGCGCGGCTGGCGAATTCGGACGCTGCCTTCGTCCGACCCTCGCCCTCGTCCGGTACGCTCGGCGGCGTCGCCGCCAAGACCCGCGAGGCGATGTTGCTGTGCGAGGCGGCCGGCTTCGACGTGGTGCTGGTCGAGACCGTCGGCATCGGCCAATCCGAAACCGCGGTCTGCGACATGACCGATTTCTTTCTCGCCCTGATGCTGCCCGGCGCCGGTGACGAATTGCAGGGCATCAAGAAAGGTCTGGTCGAACTCGCCGACATGATCGCGATCAACAAGGCCGACGGCGACAACGTCAAGCGCGCCAATCTGGCGGCGGCCGAGTATCGCAGCGCGCTGCATATTCTCAGTCCCCGCTCGGAGCATTGGCATCCGCCGGTCGTGACCTATTCGGCGCTGACCGGCACCGGCATGGACACACTGTGGCAGAAGATTTTGGATCATCGCACCGCCATGAACGCCTCGGGCGAGTTCGCCGGCCGGCGGCGCGAGCAGCAGGTGAAATGGATGTGGTCGATGCTGGAGCAGCGGACGATGGCGCGGCTGCGCTCCGATGCCGCGATCCGCGCCAAGGTAAAGAAGACCGAGGCCGAGGTCGCCGACGGCCGCATCACGCCGGCGGTCGCCGCCGAGCAGATCGCGGAGTGGCTGCGGTGAGCGACAAGCTTCGCATTCTCATCACCGGCTTCGGTCCGTTCCCCGGCGCGCCTTACAATCCGACGCAGCCGCTGGTGGCGCGGCTGACGCGGCTGCGACGCCCCGCGTTCAGCGAGGTTGAACTGTCCAGCCACATCTTTCCCGTCACCTACAGCGCGGTCGATCGCGAATTGCCAATCGTTCTGCAAAGGCACAAGCCGCATGCGCTGTTGATGTTCGGCCTCGCCTCGCGGACACCGTATATGCGGATCGAAACCCGCGCCCGCAACGCCATCACCATGCTGTGGCCTGACGCCGCGCAAACCCGCGCCCGAAAAGGCTCCATTGCCGACGGAGCGGACGCGCAGATGTTTGGCCCTCACACCGCCAAGCTGCTGCGCGCAGCCAGAGGTACCGCGATCGATGCCCGCGCCTCGCGTGATGCCGGTAGCTATCTCTGCAACTATCTGAGCTGGCGCGCGATCGAAGCCGTGGATGCCGGCAACGGCCCCCGCCTTGCCACCTTCATCCACATCCCGCCGCTGGCGCGCAGCGGCGTGGTCAGACGCAAAGGTTTTCCGCGGATCACGCTGGAGGAGCTGGTCGATGCCGGCGAAGCGATGATGCTGGAAATGGTGCGGCTGGCGCGGAGAGCGTAGGGTGGGCAAAGCGAAGCGTGCCCACCATTATTCCCCGCGGATCCAATGGTGGGCACGGCGCTAGCGCGCCTTTGCCCACCCTACGAATTTTGGCCGTACCCAACATTAACCCTACCCCTAACAATCGCTGCTCTTCTTCCCGGTCTTCACCATGCTGCACTGCATTTTCGCGATACCTATGAAACGCGAATGCCGCGACCTGCATCGCGCTAGGGTCATCAGCCATGGACATGAACCGCCGCCATCTCATTGGAGCATCCGCCGCCGGTATGGCCGGTGCGCTGGCGATGTCGCCTGACGCTGCGCCCGCAGCGCCCCTCACCTCCACGCTCGGCCGCGACGTCACGCAATATGGCGTCCGCCCCGGCAGCCCGGACGATCAGACAGCGAAACTGCAGCGCGCGATCGACGAGGCGGCGCGCGCGCAGGTGCCGCTGGCGCTGCCGCCGGGGATCTATCGCACCGGCATGCTGCGGCTTTCGAACGGCACGCAACTGGTCGGCGTCCGCGGCGCGACCAAGTTCGTGTTTACCGGCGGCGCCTCGATGCTGCAGAGCGAAGGCGCCAACAGCGTCGGCCTGACCGGCATCACCTTCGACGGCAGTCGCATTCCGCTGCCGACGCGCCGCGGCCTGGTGCACTGCCTCGGCGGTCGCGACGTCCGGATCGCCGACTGCGAAATATCAGGCAGCGGCGGCAACGGCATCTGGCTCGAGCAGGTCTCGGGCGATATTTCCGGCAATATCTTCACGAAAATCGCGACCACCGCCATCGTATCCTTCGACGCGCTCGGCCTGATCGTGGCGCGCAACACCATTACCGATACCAATGACAACGGCATCGAAATCCTGCGCACCGCGATCGGCGACGACGGAACGCTGGTTCTCGACAACCGGATCGAGGATATCAAGGCCGGCCCCGGCGGCTCCGGGCAGTATGGCAACGCCATCAACGCCTTCCGCGCCGGCAATGTGATCGTGCGCGGCAACCGCATCAAGAATTGCGACTATTCAGCCGTGCGCGGCAATTCGGCGTCCAATATTCACATCACGGACAACAGCGTCAGCAATGTCCGCGAGGTCGCGCTCTATTCGGAATTTGCGTTCGAAGGCGCCGTGATCGCCAACAATACCGTGGATGGCGCCGCCGTCGGCGTCTCCGTCTGCAATTTCAACGAGGGCGGACGCATCGCCGTCGTCCAGGGCAACATCATCCGCAATCTGCTGCCGAAGCGGCCGATCGGCACCGCGCCCGACGACGACGCCGGGATCGGCATCTATGTCGAGGCGGACTCCACAGTCACAGGCAATGTGATCGAGAACGCGCCGTCGTTCGGCATCATCGCCGGCTGGGGCAAATATCTCCGCGACGTCGCGATATCAGGCAACGTGATCCGCAACGCCTTCGTCGGCGTCGGCGTATCGGTGCTGCCAGGCGCCGGCACGGCCCTGGTCAACAACAACATGATCTCGGAAACCCCGCGCGGCGCCGTGGTCGGGCTCGATCACGCCCGCACCATCACGACCGATTTGTCGGCCGAAGGCGCGCAGCGTTACGCGCAGGTGGTGGTGAGAGGCAACTCGGTCAGGCGGTAGTTCGCTCTCCTCGCCCACCCCGCCTACAGCGCGTTGCGCAACGCCGGATAGCGTTCCTTCATCGCGTCGAGATCGATCGCCGGGAACGGCATCTCATCCAGCGCCAGCACATCCGGCACGGACGGCGCCTCGTCCGCCACGACGAGTTGGCTTTCCAGCGCGACCAGAACATCGGCGGGAACGTCGCGCGGCGGCGTGGCCGCAATCGGCGGCGGCGCGGCGACAATCGGTGGCGACTGCAGTTGCGGCTGAAGCTGCACGACCGGCGGACGATAGCCCTCGTCGCGCGGCAGCGGCGTCAGCAGCAGCGGCGTCGTTCGACGGCGGCCCAGCCAGGCCATATCGATCTGCGTGTTGTCGAGCGAAGCTTCGCGGCTCAACAGGTCACGCCAGGTTGCGACGGCGGCCTTGGCTTCCTGGATGTTTTCGAGGAATTCGCGTTCGGTGTGGAAGCGGCGCCAGCGCCCGGTCTCGAACAGTTCAGTGAGGTATTCCAACCGTTGCTCGGCAAGGCTGCACCAGCGCGCAACGATGTTGCGGCCACGTGCCACGTCTGCAGGATGTGCCATAAATCAGCCCGTAAGAGAGAGACGGACGCAGACGCAACCGAGACGAATCAGTGGGATGTGACGGGGGATATTCTGTGGAAAACTTTTTCGTTGTCCAGTGCGTGAAGCTACAGGAATACGCAACAATCGAAGAAACCCGCACAAATACGGGTTAATCCACTCTATTCGCGATCAAGCCGCACAGCAGCATGGTCACGTTGCGCAGCGAGCCTCGCTCATTTCATTTTGGAAGATGCACGGGGAAATTGCGCATCGTCCAGACGAGTCGCAAAACTTGCAGTTGCAAGCCGTCACGGTGCCGCACGAAACGCAGCTTCGTCCAAAAACCTGAGCTGAAAATGAAAGACCCGTCCGGGGGGACAACCGGACGGGTCAAGCTATATGGGCGCTTGGGGTGGATGGGCGCTCGCGCCGAATACAGCCTATGGGGAGGGATTACCGCTCCCACGTAGATAAGTCGCGACACCCTCCCCGGACGTTCAAAACGCCGGACGATTTTTTTAACCTTGTCTTCAGGGACGATCGTCGGAAAATCGCTGCGCGGCAGGCTATTTTGCGGCGTTTGCGGCCGATTTGTCCGCTGCGATCGAGGCCGAGGCGTCGTTCAATGCGCGGCTCACGGAAGTGTTATCCGCGGCCGGGTCATGCGCCGGCGCTTTCTCCCCCGCAGGCCTACCGGAAACCGAAGCAAGCGGAACCGCAGGTGCGGCGGCCGCGGCGGTAACGGCGGCAAAGGCATCGGCCTCGCCTGCCCCAAACTGATCGTCACGGCCGGGGGTGCCGAGATCGCGGGCGGTCCTGGTCAGAATTGCGCGAACATCGCCCGGCTTCAACGAAGGATTGCGCTCCATCATCAGCGCCGCGACGCCGCTGATATAGGCGGCGGAGAACGAGGTGCCCGACGTGATCTGGTATTTTTCATCGGGCGCCGGCAGGAAGATATCCGCGCCCGGTGCAGCAACCGCGATGTGGTTGCCCCGGTTCGATGCCGCAAACGGTCTTTCCTGTGCGTCGGTGCCACTCACCGCAATGACATTGGGATTGGCGGCCGGATAGAGCGGCGGCGATTTCGCGCCGGCATTGCCGGCCGCAGCCACCATCAGGATGCCACGAGCTGCGGTAGCGGCGATGCCCCGCTCGATCAGCGGATCCTTGGGGCCGGCAAAGCTCATATTGACGATCTGCGCGCCGTGCTCGGCCGCGTAGTCCAGTCCCCGAAGGATTACATAGGACGTGCTCTCCGCGCCCTTCGATCCCGCGCCGAACGCGCGGATCGCGATCAACCTCGCCTCCGGTGCGCTCCCCAATAGCTTGGCATGCGCCACGATCGCGCCGGCAATGCCCGTGCCATGGACATGCGGACCTTCCTTGCTTCCGAGCGCATCGAAACTGTCGGCAACCGAATTGGCGAGTTCGGGATGCTTGGCGTCGATGCCTGAATCGATCACCGCAATGGTGACGTTCATGCCGCGGACGAGCGCGTGCGCCTGTGGCAGCCGAAGCTGGGCGACGGCGTATTGCGCGTCGCCCGCGGTCGAAGCCTTCTTCTGATCCTGCAGGAAGTAACGGAAATTGAGCTGCACCGAACGCACGCTGGCATCGGCCGCGAGTTCGCGGCGCACGGTGTCCACCGGCCGGTTATCGACGATGCGAAACAGGCCGATGGTGCCGCCGAGCAACGGGAAGTTCTGCGACGCGATGCGTTCCAGGCCGTGACGCCGCGCCAGTTCGTCGGCTTCGGCGGTGGATAACGCGCCGTCGATTTCGGCGACGAGCTCGTTCTTGACCGCGCGCAGATTGACCGCCGCCTGTGCGTTGTTGTTGTTGCCCGATCCGCCCTTGCCCTTCTTGGCCGAGGCGCCGTTGCCGCCGCCGGCCGACATCACCGGACGATCGAAGCACTCGCCGTCCGGACCACGAAGCGCATATGCACAAGCCGGATAGAGGTTGGGCGAAAACCGCGCATGGGGCAGCGTCGACGGCACACCGGCCCCCGGACGGACTCTCAGGGTCGAACTCATGGTGCCGATCCGGGACGGCGGTGTCCGCGCGACGGTATCGGCGCGCATGGCCGGCCGCGCCGCAACGGTCGGACTGATCCGCGGCGTCACTGTCGGACTGATGGTTGGTACCCGCGAGCCAACGTTCAGACTGGGGGTGCGCATGATGCTTTGCGCATGCACCGCCGAGGGTCCGAAAGCGATTAACGGCAACAGCGCGGCCGACACCGCCCATGCCGCACGCTGGGTCCTTGTCCACCAACTCACGCCATCATGAACCATGGGACCTCAGCTTGCCCGGCCAGCGCCAGGCGGCCTTACGGCGTTGCCACCGCCAGGCTGACGATTTTCTCGCGCTGCAGCCTGCTCAGCAGGCCAGCAACCTCGTCCTTGCTCATCGCCTTGTTGCCAAACTGCAGCCGGAACATGCCGCCCTTGGCACCATCGATCGAGGCCTGGTAGTTGTCGAGCAGCGCCGTGATGTCGGCGATGCGCGCTTCAGGCGCGAACCGCACCAGCGCGCGCGGCGGCGCGACGCTGCCTGCGAGATCGCGCGTAATCGGCGCCGATGGCCGCTCGTTCAGGCTTAGCGACGCCGTCTCGAACAACGCGGTCTGGTTTTTCATCAGTACGGCGCCGATCACGCCGGCCTGCAGCACGAGCGCTACGGCACCGAGGCTCGCCGACCAGGCGAGCGTACGCGGCGACAGGCTTGCGAAAAATTCCGATACGCGCGTGGACAGGCTCACCGAGCGAGAGGGCTCGCGCACAGGCTCCGCGTCGATTGCGGCAAACAGCTTCTGCATGGCGCGCGTGGACGGTGCACCCAGGCTCTCGTTGAGGCTGATCGTCCCGGCGTATTCTTCGCGGATGACGGCATACTGCCGGGCAAGCTCGGGATCCCCGGCAAGCGCTTCCTCGACGCGGCGCGCATCGCGCGCGCTCAAGGTGCCGGCCGCGTGGAAGGGCAACAGCATCTCGATTTCGCTGGGCTCGTGATCCAGCATTTTTTTGCTCGCTGCCATCATGGCCAACCTCGCTCTATGCCTGCTGCCTTGAGCAACTCGGCCAATTTCTTGCGCGCATAAAACAGGCGCGTCTTAACGGTGTTCTCCGGAATACCGACGATTTCGGCCACCTCTTCCACGGACTTCTCGTGGTAGTAGACGAGATCGACGATCTCCCGATGCTCTGCCGAAAGGGCCGTCAGGCACTTGCGCAGCGCTTCACCCGTATCCTTCTTCTGCACCACCACTTCCGGATCGTCGGACGTATCCTCGATCGCGTTCGCGGTTTCCTCGTCCAGCCCAACGTCCTTGCGGCGTCTGAGTGCCGAAAGAGCCTTGAACCGCGTAATCGCCAAGAGCCAGGTGGTAACGGCGGATCGGCCCTCGAACTTGCCAGCCTGACGCCACACATCGAGAAAAACCTCGCTGATGAGGTCTTCCGCGACCTGTTCGTCCCTTACGAGCCGAAGCCCGAAACGGAACACCCTGACATGGTGCCTTCCGTAAAGCACCTGCATGGCGAGCCGGTCGCCTTGAGCGATCCGAGCGATCAGAATTTCGTCTGAAGCCGCCTGTGTCGCGCTCAATGGCCGTCTCGCAAGGTTGGTCGGACGGGGGTGGCCGGCGGTTCGATGTGAAGAGTGAGATTCTTCACATTACGGCAATGCCCAAATCGCATGTGTGATCTACCCCACAGATGGGCATTGCCCGCCCATTTTGCCGCGAGAAAGGAGCTAAACCCTTGGATTGGTACCATAATACGGAAACGCTTTCCTGAAAACGCGCCCACAACCTTAGCAAGGCTTCGCCGGCAGGGCAGCATTTGCGTGACGCCCAGGGTTCCCGCACAGCCAGGTTCCGCGCTATCGGAATTCGGCAGATTTCCATTGCGAAATCAGCAATGGCCGGGTTTTAACGGAGCCGATTCGGCTTCAAAAGATACCAAACCTAAAGGCTTTATTCCCTAAAGTTTCGTCGGGCATCACCAACAGCGGCGGGACATGAGCGGCGCGGCATCATTGCTTCAGGGGCAAGACTCTCACAATGCGACCGCGCGCGTCGCCCGCCTGCCGCAGGAGTTATTGAAGCGCCGGGCCGGCCAGCGCCGCCAGATGTTGGCCGTGCAAGGCGTCAGCTATTTGCTCATCACCTCGGTCCTGCTGGTCTATTGCTACGCCGGCACCGTCCCGATCATCATTCCATCGGCCTATTTCCTTTCCGGCATCGGGTTGGTGTCGGTGTTTGTCGTGTTGTCGGAAGCCCACTTCAACGACCGGTTCGAGGACCATTATCTCACGATCTTCCAGGTCGCCGGCCACGTCGCGCTCCAGCTCTGCTTTCTGCTGGCCGCGCCGCAGATCGGATTTGCCTTCCTGAGCGTCGTATTCCTCATCTTCGGATTCGGCGCGCTGCGGATGACGTCCTGGCAGGCCATCATCACCTGGACCCTGACCATCGTCGGCCTGGCGCCGATCTTCCTGTTTGCCAGTACCCCGATCGGCCTGCCGATTACCACCCAGACCGAACGCGTCGCGGCCATGCTTTCCTTTGTCCTCACCATCGGACAATGCGCCTTCGTGGGGCTGTACGGCTCTACCATGCGCAAGATGCTCTATGACCGCAGCTTCGAACTGAAGGCGGCGTACAAGCGGATCGAGGAGCTTGCTGAACTCGACGAACTGACCGGGTCGTCCAACCGCCGCAGCATCATGCGGATGCTGGAGGAGGAGATCGCCCGCGCGAGCCGCAGCGGATCGCCCTGCTCGATCGCACTGATTGACCTCGACTGGTTCAAGCGCATCAACGACGCCTACGGTCACCCGATCGGCGACGAGGTGCTGCGGACATTCTCGATCACCATGTTTGCCAACATCCGCAGCATCGACCGGTTCGGCCGATATGGCGGCGAGGAATTCCTGCTGGTGCTGCCCGACATGGACGTCGACCAAGCCATGCACGCGCTCGACCGGTTGCGCGCCATTATTGCCGATCTCGACTGGAGCGCATTCTCGCAGGGCATGAAGGTGACGATGTCGGCAGGCGTTGCAACGCTGAACCCGAACGAAACATCAGACACATTTCTCGCGCGCGCCGATAGTGCGCTTTATGCAGCCAAGGCGCAGGGACGTAACCGGATTACCAGCGCCTGATCCGACATATTTCAGCTCCGGCGGCGAAGAAGCTCCGCCGCTTTTGCTCCAGGACAGAGTCATGATTTCGAAGACCGCTACCTCTCCTTCTCCCGGAAACCTGCTCGACGAACTGCAGTCCACGCTTGCGCACGGAACCGTCGCTCGCCGGGTAGAGACGCTGCGCCGGGTGACCGATCTCTTCATCAACGGCGCGGTGGATTATTCGGACGAGCAGGTCGGCCTGTTCGACGATGTCTTCCAGTGCCTGATCGACCACATCGAAACCTCGGCCAAGATGCTGCTGGCCAACCGTCTCGCTCCGATCGACACTGCCCCGCCGCTCACCATTCGCGCGCTTGCATTCGACGACGTCATCGAGGTGGCTGGTCCTGTGCTGTCGCAATCGATGCGGCTCGACGACAAGACCCTGATCGAGAATGCGCGCAGCAAGAGCCAGGCGCATTTGATGGCGATCTCGACCCGCAAGACGCTGAGCGGCGCGGTCACCGACGTGCTGGTCCAGCGCGGCAACGATCAGGTGATCCAGTCGACCGTCAACAATCCCGGCGCGGAATTCACCGAGCGCGGCTTTACCCGCCTCGTCAGTCGCGCCGAAGGCGACGACAATCTCACCGCCTGCATCGGCATGCGTCCCGTGCCGCGGCATCTCTACCTGAAACTGCTCGCCAAGGCCTCCGACACGGTGCGACAACGGCTGGAGGCCGCCAATCCGCAACAGGCGGCCGAGGTGCCAAACGTGGTCAAGGAGGCAACGCTGCGCGCGCGTTCGGCGACCTCTGATATCACCAAGAACACGGAGATTGCGCACGCGCTGATCAAGTCGCTGTACGAGCACGGCCGGCTCGACGAATCCGAACTGGCATCGTTTGCCGATGCCGGAAAATTCGACGAGGTCAACGCCTCGATTGCGGCGCTCGCCAACGTGCCGGTCGCGATCGCCGAGAACATGATGATCGAAAGCCGCGCCGAAGGCGTGATGATTTTGGCGAAGGTCGCAGGGCTGTCATGGTCGACGGTCAGGACCATCATCAGGATGCGCGACGAACTGTCCGGCGGGGAGCCGACGGATCTTGGCGCCTGCAAGGACACCTATGAACGGTTGCGGCCTTCGACGGCGCAGCAGGTGCTGCGCTTCCACCGCATGCAGCAGAACGTACCGGCGGCATGAGCTTTCTTACCCTCCCCTGGAGGGGTCCGAGACGAGCGAAGTTCGCTCGTGGGTCGGCTCACATTGAGCGCAGCGAAATGCGAGACGGGGTGGGGTGATCTCTCCACACGGGCACTGTCGGAGGTGGAGAGACCGTCACCCCACCTCGGTTCGCATTTCATGCGAACCGATCCTCCCCTCCAGGGGAGGATAAGAGAGCAGCTTCAATATCTGAGCAGCTTCGCTCCGGCGAGCGCGCCGATCGCTGCCACCAGCGCGGTCGCGATCGTGTACCAGGTCGCGACGAACAGCGGTGAATCATCCGTGCAATGCGAGGCATAGAGCGTTGCCGCCAATCCCGCCGACAACAATCCGGCGTTGGCGCCCGCCAATGCAGGCCGCGACGGGGCACCGTGACGCAATCCGAGCAGGGCGCCGGCCAGGATCGGCAACGACAGCAGCGCGATCGCCGTCAGACAGACCCACGAATTCTTGCCGACCAGCCGCGTCATCATCGGCAACCGTTGCGGCATCATCATTTCGCCGCCGATTCCGGCGGTCAAAATTCCCACCGGCGCCAGCAGCAGCCAACCAAATCCGCGCAAGGAAGCTTCAGGCCGCGACAGATGCAGGCTGACGGCAATCGCCGAGATCGCGAGCGCCAGCGTCACTGCGAATTTTAGGTCGAAGAACGGATTGCGCATCGCAACCATCACGTCGGGCCTGACGCCGAGCTCAGTGAAGAACATCAACAGCGAAACCGGTGCCGCGGCCAACAGCGCCAGCATCAGCGCGAAGCCGACCGGCCGCGCGCGGTGCGCGTTGTCGGCCGCCAACGTTCGAATGAGCTGATCGGTATCCATGCTCAATTTTCCCGCAACTTCGCCGTCAAGCTGGTTAGCCCCCGGTGCAGCGCCACCCGCACCGCGCCCTCGCTCATCGAAAATTTCGCCGCCGTATCCTTGATCGAGGCGCTGTCGACCGCGATCGACTGCAGCACGTCGCGCTGCCGCGCTGGCAGCGTCTGGAGCTGGGCGGCGACTTCGCTTGGCGAAGCCGTTTCGGCCGGCGTTTCGCCCGGCAGCGTCTCGGCGAAATCGTCAATATCGACGAAAATGCGCCGGCCGCGGCGGCGCAGCGCGTCGATCAGCTTGTTGCGGGCGATCGCGAACAGCCATGGGGCAAATGGGGCGGTGACATCCCAGGTATGCCGTTTCAGATGGACCGCCAGCAAAATGTCCTGCACGATGTCCTCGGATTGATCGACCGGTTGCCCTGCCCGCGCCAGACCACGGCGCGCCGCCGCCCGGAGCACCGGCGTGACGGCCTTGAGCAGGCGATGATACGCCGAGCTGTCGCCTGCAATGGCCGACCGCATCAGGCCGGTCCATTCGTCATCCCGTTCGCGCACCCGCGCTCCTACCCTGTAATTCGGTCGATCTTTCAATTTGTTACATCAGGACCATCCGATCACGAACTCGTGATCGAAGGTCCCGCGGGCAGCTTGGGCTGGCTTCCTATCCGGGGAATCGGGGGGACAGCCGGCTGCGCGATGGCAGGCTCATAACATCGATTGCGCAGGCTCGCATCCGGCCTAGCTCGCTAATTCCGCGCCGGCAAAAATGCCCGCCGGCACGTCGGCTGACCGACATTGCCCAGCTTTTGCCCGGTGTTGCCCGAAGATTCCCATTTTCCGCCGTGCTGTGGACACCTGGGGGGTCTCATTTCGCCGCCGGGCGGCGGCCAATGGGGAGATTCGACATGACGATCCGAGCCAGCGCGGGGTCGGCCTTCATTCTTGCTGCAGGGCTTTTGTTGGGTTTCGCAGCACCATCGCCGGCGACGGCGGCCGGCGCCGATGACGCGGCGGTGTCGAAACCGGAGAGCGCGACGTCCGAGAAGTCCGCCAGGCAGGGTTCGCGTTCCCTGAAGAAGCGCTCCGACCATCGCAAATCCACGCGTGCGGCATCGAAATCCGTCGAGAACAAGCAGCCTGAGGAAAAGCAGGTCGCCGATGCGAGCGGCGGCACTCCGCCCGGGATGCCCGAATGGCTCGCCAACGCCAACGCGCAAATGACGGCAGCCGATGCGCCGGCCGACAGCGCCAAGGGAATGTCGGCGGCGATGTCTGAGAAGGCCAACACCGTCCTGCAAACGGCGGCGGACAAGCCGGCTGACGCCGAGGCGCCGGCCGATGCTACCGTAGTTGCCTCCGACGAGCTCAACGATGTCGATCGGGCGCTGCAGGCGACTCCGGCTGAGGGCTCCGCCACGCAGACGGTCGCGATGGCCTCGACCAAACCTGCATCGGAAGCCTCCGATCAAGCCGTCAGCAACGAGAGTTCCACCCTGGACAAGACCTCGCTGATCGGAAAGATCTTCATCGCCTTCGGCGCCCTGCTGACGGTGGCATCGGCCGCGCGCATGTTCATGGCGTAGCTATCGGAATACCGGACGCGGCATCCCCGGATCCCGGATCCGTTCCAGCCCACTTGAAGCCCATCCCGGCAGCGGGCACATTGCCCGCGAAAAGGACCATCCGGGGTGGATCATGGCAACGTTCGAGAACATCATTGTCGAGAGCAAGGGCGCGGTCGGCATCATTACGCTGAACCGGCCGAAAATGCTCAACGCGCTGTCGTTCGGCGTGTTTCGTGAAATCGCTGCCGCGGTCGATGACCTCGAGGCCGACGACAAGATCGGCTGCATCCTGCTCACCGGCAGCGAAAGGGCATTCGCCGCCGGCGCCGACATCAAGGAGATGCAGCCGAAAAGCTTCATCGACATGTTCTCCAGCGATTTCACCGCCATCGGCGGCGATCGCGTCGCCACCTGCCGGAAACCGACGATCGCGGCCGTCAGCGGCTATGCGCTCGGCGGCGGCTGCGAGCTTGCCATGATGTGCGACATCATTATCGCCGCCGATACCGCCAAATTCGGCCAGCCCGAAATCACGCTCGGCACCATCCCCGGTATCGGCGGCACCCAGCGGCTGACGCGTGCGATCGGCAAGTCCAAGGCGATGGACCTCTGCCTCACCGGACGCATGATGGATGCGGCCGAAGCGGAGCGTTCCGGCCTCGTCAGCCGCGTCGTGCCGGCCGACAAATTGATGGAAGAAGCGCTCTCAGCCGCGGAAAAGATCGCCTCGATGTCGCGGCCCGCGGCCGCGATGGCCAAGGAAGCCATCAACCGCGCGTTCGAGACGCCGCTGTCGGAGGGCATGAATGTCGAGCGCAACCTGTTCCACTCGACGTTCGCGCTGGAAGATCGTGCCGAAGGCATGGCGGCGTTTATTGAGAAGCGCAAGCCGGTGAACAAGAACAGGTAACGCCGAGTTCCAGTTTTGTAGGGTGGGCAAAGGCGCGCAGCGCCGGGCCCACCATTCTTGCGCTCCGCACAAAGTGATGGTGGGCACGCTACGCTTTGCCCACCCTACGGGACCCGCGCAAGCGCCGCGTTGACCAGCGCGCGATAGGCACGTTCGGCAAACGTCGTCGGCTGATCGAGGCCTAGCCGCGCCAGGCATTCGCGGTTCGAGGCATCCGGCGGCTGGGTCATTCCCTGCCACAGCAATCCCGGCAAAAGCAGCGGCATCCGCTGCGCTTCCCGCAGCAACTGCAGGGCCGGTATCAGCCGCTGCTCGACCTCGGTAAAATCGCTACCGAATGGAAACGGCGGCAGCAGCCCGGCCTCGCGCGCGGGCTTCAAGGCATCCGCGATCCGCTGCGGAAAGTTCTCGCGATGCGCGCGCGAAATCTCGAACTCCTTCGGCAGCTTGCCGGCATCCTTGGCGATCTTGACCAGTTCATCCTGGAAGCGGGAATCCGTGACCGCGAGCATCGCCGCGATGGTCTCGGCGTCCGATTTGCCCCTGACATCGGCAACACCGTATTCGGTGACGAAGACGTCGCGCAAATGCCGCGGGATGGTCTCGTGACCGTAGTTCCAGCGGATGTTGGAGTGCGTCCTGCTGCCCGCCTGCCGCGTCGCTTCCAGCGCGAGAATCGACCGCGCGCCTTGAAGCGCGAACGCCTGCGCGACGAAATTATACTGGCCGCCGACGCCGCTGACGACCTGGCCGTTGTCGAGACCATCGGAGACCGCTGCCCCCATCAGCGTCGCCATCATCGCGTTGTTGACGAAGCGGGCATCGGTGCGCGCGCGGCGCTTGGCATCCTCGTCGCCATAGAGTTCGTTGGTGAACGATACCGGCATCATCTGGATGCGCGCGAGCTGGTCGGACGGCATCTCGCGCAACGCGCGATAGAACGATTTCGGCCCGAGGAAAAATGCGCCGTGCAGCACGACGCCGTCGACCTTGCGCTTGAGAATATCGGCCTCGATCAGATTGAGAAACGCCTCAATCAGCATTTCGCTGACCCCATACAGCCCCTTCGCGAACGGCGCGCTCTCCACCGGCTCCACGCCGGGCGCGAGGCGCTTCATGATGGCGCGGAACTGCGCACTGTCCCGATGACGGACGATCAGCCCCTGCGCCAGCGCATCGCCGACTTGCCCGATGCCGATCTGCAGCGTGCCGCCATCAGGTACGAGACTCGCAGCGTGAAGCCCAATCGCGTATTTGGTGTCGCTGACCGGCTCGGCCGGCGGGGCGAACAGCGGGAACTCCGTCGCGGGGCTATCGAGCACGGCGGAAAATTCGTCCCCCGGCAGATCGCCTGCACCCGGCATGAACGGCAGTTCTGAATTGACTTGCGCGAACACTTTGAACGAAGCGCGCCCCTCGGCGCGGGCACGCAGCAGATCAAGCGCTGTGTCGGTATTGCAGCTCAGGCTGTAACGCGTCGCGCCATCGACCACGCGCTTGGCCACCAATGGCGTGACGACATTGAGCCCGCGCGCCAGCAAATACGATGCAGCATGGGTATAGTTCGCGGAGATGTAATGCTGCTGCGCGAATGGCACGTGCAGCCATTTGCCGGCCAGGAAGAAGAACTCGATCACCTTGACGTTGGGCGGCAGTTCTCCGGCATGCAGTGCATTGGCATAGGCGAGGTCAGGATAACCACCAAACAGACGATCGATCACCGGACTGATGAAACGTTGTTCGAGCAGGCTCGAGGGCCGCGGCTTTTCCAGCGTCAGTGCCGAAAATAACGTCAGCTTGATCGAACGGTCGGCCAGTGCGCGTGCATAGAGCGCGTTGACGATGTGGTTAGCCTTGCCGAGCCCGAGCGGCAATCCAACCACGAGATTGGTTCCGATATCGCGGATGATATCCTCCGCGATCGCTTCGGGATCGGAAAACAGCTTTGGCATCGAATGCGAACCTAGGGCGTAGTAGGCAGCCGCCCTGGAATCGGACGCCAGCCACGAGAGCTATAGCCTATCTTCACCCAAGATTCGTCTGTGACGAACCGGCAACAGCCAAGCACGGACTTTCACCGAATTAATGTACTGATGTCGCGCGGCAGTTTGCCTGTGGCCATGGCGCCCCCTAAACAGGTAGACGAACCGAGGATGTCGGCGGGGGCGGACGGACAGTGCATGATCCGGAATGACGGGTAACCGTCATTCCCTGTGATCATGCTCAAACAAGAAGATTGAGCGGGATGGCTCGAAGCAGGGTTATCACGTTCTCGTGTTGACTACGGAATCAAATGGCTACGCGCGCCGCCAAGGTTGGCTACGTTGAACGGTTACTTCGATCGGGCATTTGCCTTGCTGTGGCCTGCCTCGCGTTTGCGGCGCCGGCCGCGCATGGTGAAAGCCTCCCCGAGGCGCTGGCCAAGGCCTACCAGACCAATCCCGCGCTCAATGCCGAACGCGCCCGCCAGCGCGCCACCGACGAGAACGTGCCGCAGGCGCTTTCGGGTTATCGGCCGCAGATCGTCGCTACTCTCTCCGCCGGCTTTCAGGCGGTGCGCAACCTCTTGCCCGACAATACCGTCCAGTCGGCGAACCTGAAGCCCTGGACCATCGGCCTGACCGTGTCCCAGACGTTGTTCAACGGCTTCAGGACCGCCAACAGTGTACGCGTGGCAGAATTGCAGGTGCAGGCAGGTCGCGAGGCGCTGCGCAATGTCGGTCAGGGCGTGCTGCTGGATGCCGTCACGGTCTACACCAACGTTCTCGCCAACCAATCGCTGGTCGAAGCCCAGCGCGCCAACGTCGCGTTTCTGCAGGAAACGCTCGGCATCACCCAGAAGCGTCTGAATGCCGGCGACGTCACGCCCACCGACGCTGCGCAGGCCGAGGCGCGTCTGAGCCGGGGTCGCGCCGATTTGAATGCCGCTGAGGTCAATCTGGCCGTCAGCCAAGCGACTTATCTTCAGGTCATCGGCAACGCGCCGAACCTCCTTCGCCCCGCTGACACCGTCGACCGCCTGCTGCCGCGCAGCCGCGATGACGCCACCGGGATGGCCTTCCGCGCGCATCCCGCCGTGATGGCGGCAAGCTTCGATTTCGACGTCGCCACCACCTCGATCCGCGTCGCCGAAAGCAGCCTGATGCCGACCATCACGCTGCAGGGAAGCGTCAGCCGCAGCAAGGACTCAGACCCCACACTTGGCACCCGCGGGACCGACCAGGCTTCCGTGACCGGCCAGCTCACGCAGCCGATCTATGATGGCGGCATGGCCGCCTCACAGACTCGACAAGCCAAGGAAATCGCAGCGCAAAGCCGGCAGGTGCTGGACCAGGTCCGCAATCAGGCCCGCACCGCCGCGGTCGGCGCCTGGGTCGCTAATGAAGGCGCCAAGATTGCGGTCACGGCATCGGAAGCCGAAGTGCGGGCTGCCACCGTCGCGCTGGAGGGTGTGCAGCGAGAGGCGGCGGGCGGCCAGCGCACCACGGTCGACGTGCTGAACGCGCAGCAGGATCTGATCTTGGCAAAGGCGCGGCTGATCGGTGCGCAGCGCGATCGCGTCATCGCCTCCTATACGCTCTTGAGCGCAATCGGCCGCCTCGACGTCAAGAATCTCGGCCTCAACACGCCGGACTATCTGCCGGAAGTGCACTACCATCAGGTGCGCGACGCCTGGCACGGCCTGCGAACGCCATCCGGGCAGTAGGTTGTATCCCCCGGTTATTCCGGGGCGATGCGAAGCATCGAACCCGGAATCTCGAGATTCCGGGTCTGGTCCTTCGGACCATCCCGGAATGACGACAAATGCGGTGTTAACCGGACGCTGATCATGTCCGGTATTTTCAGTCGCCAGCAACGACGCCCTGCTCAAGACAATTGGAAAACTCTAGACTGGACCGAGATTCGAACCGGCCGGAGACATCATGGACATCATCAGATTGTGCGCCTGGGGCTATGCCGCCCTGCTCGGCTTCGTCATCCTCAGCGGCTACATCCCGGCGTTCATCGATGCCAATGACATGATCTTCGGCCTGTTTCGCCGCACCTGGTATGCCGACGGACTGCATCTGGTGTCGGCGCTATGGGCGGCAATTGCGGCGATGACCTCGCGTCGCGCCTCGGAATTGTTTTTTCAATTGTTCGGCGTGTTCTATTTCGCCGATGGCGTGCTCGGCCTGCTCACCGGCAGCGGTTATCTCGATTTCGGCATTCTGATCAACGGCGTCCTCAACCTGCCGCTCTCGACCCGGTTTTTCGCCAACGCGCCGCATCTCGGCCTCGGCGGCGTGGCGATCGTGATCGGCTATCTGCTCGCGCCGCGGACGCGGACCGCCGTTCATGCTTAGGTGGCTGCGGCGCATCCTGGCTGTCGTCGCGATCCTGATTGCGCTGACGGTGCTTTTGCCACTGGCCTATATCGAGGGCATGTGCCGGCCCGCGGCCAGCACATCGGCCTCGACCGCGCCGGCCGTCACCCTGCCCGCCATCGATGAGCCGGGCTACCGGCGCAAGCTGAACAACACGTTCTTCACGTTCCCCGAATGGTACATCGTTTATTCGTTCGAGGATTTCGGCCGCTTCCTCGACCGCTCCAGCGAAAGCCGTTTCAACTATCTTGGCCACATCTTCGGTTTCTGGCGCAGCTTCTGCACCATCAATCGCGCCGTGCCCGCAACGGGAGAATCGCTGGCCGAAGTGAAGACGATGATTTACGTGATCGGCGTCAGCTATTCCGTGGAATATGCCGTCAAGGGATTCTACGAGAATACCATCGGCCGCGTGTTCGAATGGATCAGGGGCGAGAAGCGCACCCCGCAGGATGAGTTCGGCCGCGCCGTGCTGCAGGACTATGCCGCGTTCCTCTACACCGTCCCCTGGTACAAATACCCGTTCAGCGAGAAGCTCGACGGCCTGATGGCAATTTCGGCGCCGACGCCAAGCAGCTTGCGTAGCCGGGAGCGCGACTTCGCGCTCGGCGCGGAATACTTCGTCAAGATCGGTTACGCCGCGCTGATTCAGAAGGCGCTCGACGCCAGCAATGACACCGAGCCACGCGACATCATGTTTGCCGTCGCGACGCTGCCGCCGGAGGTATTGGTAAAAGAACCGCGCATCAAGCCGATCCGCGCGCTCAACGCACAATGGCAGCTCGTGCAGACGCCGCGCTACAAGGCGTTCACCGACATCCTGCAGCGGCTGCTGGATCGGGGTTATGGGGTTGCAGAGATCGCGGGCAATCACGACATCCTTATCACCGTGATTGCGCCCGACGCCGCCAAGCTCGATATCAAGGGTACGATGGAGCTGTTTTCACTGGAGCTGGATGCGAAGCCTGGCTTCCGCCGGGTGGGCCTGAAGGCAAGGATCGACCGTCTCGTCGATATCAACCGCGAGCTCAAGGCCAGGGGTGCAAGTATTGAGCACTTCTATGACTATTGACGGACGTCAGCGCGGCGGTGGGCGTTGGGGCCAGATTGCCGGCGCGCTTGCCCTCGTCGTGTGCGGCTGGCTTGCCGTTGTCACCGCGTTGACCTTCGGCTCACCCCCCGGCAAGTCAATGGCGGTCATAGGTCCGCCGTCCCAGGCGCTGGCCGCGATCGCCAAGGCCAACGGCCGCATTCTTGCGTCGAACAGCTACGTCACCATCGCACGTTCCGACGACGCCGATTTCGTCGGCCGGCTCTACGCGGCCGGCGCGCTATTGGTGCTCGACGCCGAACAGGCCGGCGGCTGCAGCGGCCTGCCGCCGAATCGGTTCACCGCGCAGCTTTGAGGGACCAGGGTTCCAGCCATCCTCGCCCGCCCGGCTCGAACGGTTTAATCCTCTGTACTTGCAGCCTGTCTGCCGGCTTTAGTATCCATTTCGGTCGGAATCCCTGTATAATGGAGGTGGGCCGATCTTCCGGCCGATGGGCTGAGACCATGATCAAGACGCCAATGAACCGAGTGGTCGTGCCCCTGATAGGGCTTGTTGTGGCGACTAGCGTCGCAGCGCTGGTTGCCGTCCAGTACATCCGGCGCGAGCCGATTGCTGACAAGGCCGCAAGCGTCGCGCCGAAGCCGGCCACTGACGAGCGGCTCAAGGGACCGACGCTCGCAAGCGCACAGGCGGAGGCAAACGCCGTGGCAGCCGCGCTGGCCGGATCGACGGCCGCGCCCGAGAGCGGCGACGGCGGACCGGCGTTCGACGTCGCCCGCATCGAGCCGACCGGCGAAGCTGTCATCGCGGGACGCGCGGCGCCGGGCGTCACCGTGGAACTGCTGCGCAATGGCGAGCTGCATGATCGCGCGGTCGCGGATCAATCCGGACAATTCGTGATGATCCCGCGCCCGCTTCCGCCAGGCACCTACGATCTGACGTTGCGCGCCAAGCAGCCCGACGGCAGAGAGATCATGTCCAAACAGAGCGTCACGGTGGCGCTTGAGCCGAACCTGAAGGAACAGCCGGTAGTAGCCCTGATAACGCCAAACAAGCCTACCGTCGTGATGTCACAGCCGGCCCAGGCGAAGCCGGACACCGCTGCGGTGGTTGTGGAGGCGGTCGAGATCGAGGCCGGCGGCAAATTCCATGTGAGCGGCCGCGCGCGCTCGGGCGCTCCGGTGAGGCTCTACCTCAACGACAGCTTCATTGCGTCGGTAACGGCGGCGGCGGACGGACGCTTTGCCGTCACGATCAATAAAGGAATCGGCCCCGGGAACTATCGCGTAAGGCTGGACGAGGTGGATTCGAAGTCCGGCGTGGTGCGTGGACGCGCCGAGGTGCCGTTCAACGCGCCCGACCCGGTGGTTACCGCCTCGGTACCGCCGCAGACCTCACCTTCCAAACCAGACTCCGTCGCCCTGCCGAAGTCTCAGGTGGCGGATGCCACGGCTGCCACCCTGCCGGACGTCACGAACTCCTCCATCGTCGTGGTGCCGAAGATCACGACCACCACGGTATCGCGCGGCGACAGCCTGTGGCGCATCAGCCAGGCCACCCTCGGCGCGGGCACGCGCTACGCGACGATTTACAAGGCCAACCGAGAGCAAATCCGCAATCCCAACCTCATCTATCCCGGCCAGACCTTTGTCATTCCCAACCGGGAAGCCAATCCTTAAGGGGTGCTCAAACGGACTTTCATGCTCCTGCCGTTCTAAAAAAATGGCCTTCGAAAAACAACGAACGCGTCAAAGGCACTGCTTGGTCGGCTCCGTACTCGGTGCTTGATGGCACCTTGGACGAATGCATCACCAAGTTTCTGGAGCAACCGCTCAGCCAACGTCATCTCTACGAGATTCATACCGTCCCACAGGGCGATTTGATCCCCAAGACTATCTCCGCCGAACTCGTCGTTGAACTTGCGAGGCTGCGCGATTTCTTGTGATGTCCATGCTTGCCATCCCGCTTTTGCCGAGCGATGCATGATGCTCGGGATGGCAGACAGGCTTCACGACGAGTACTTCTGGTAAAACGTATTGGTGAACAACTCGCCCGGATCATACCTCCGCTTCGCTGCGAAGAAATCGCTGATCTCCGGGTATGAGCGCTGCAACTGGTCCTTCGAATAGTAGAGCTGGTAAGGCAGGAAGAACCGGCCCTTGTGCGCGATGGTGAGGTCGATCAGTTCTTCCGTCGCCTTCTTCATCCGCCGGTTGCCCTCTTCGTCCGTGGTCTGGTTAATGTAGAGCACCAGCGAGAATGCCGGCTCGGGCGAATAAGTCAGGAAATTATTTTCCTGATGCACGACCCGCACCGACGCGTTCAGCAGATTGGTCTTGTTGTCGGTCAGCACCTTGCGCATGCCGTCGACAAACGAGACGAACTGGCTGCGCGGGATGAAATATTCATGCAGGATGTCGGTATCGTCCGGCAGCGAGTTGCGCAAATAGGGTACGGAATCGTGCATGGGGTCATTGCGGTTGACGAGACAGGCCTCCGCCGATCCGATCGCTTGCGCGCGCGTCACCGTGCAGTTTTCCATCCGATGCTCGATGTGCTTCTCGGACAGCCATTTTATCTCCTGAAACAGCGGCCCTTGCTTGGAGAGGTTGATGGTCAGCCGCCGCAGTTTGGTGCCGCTGACCTCGCCGAGTGGCTGCCGCTTGAAATCGGTGCCGTCGACCTTCGTATAAGTGTAGAGCAGCAATTCCTTCAGGAACGTGCTCGGCGCGGTCGAGAGATGGCCGTACATCAGGCCGACATTGCTGTCCTTCTCGATCTCGCCGGCGAACAGCGCCGGAAACTCCTGGTAGTCCATCACGCGACGGCCGGTCTGGTAGACGAGGTTGTCGGCAATATCGAGCTCGGCCTCGACGATCACGCCGAACAGGCCGTAACCGCCGACCACGAGGTTGAACAGATCCGCATTCTCAGTCGACGATACCGTGCGCAGCGAACCGTCCGCCAGCATCACCTTCATCGACTTGATCGATTTCGCAAGCGCGCCGGCCTGATGGTCCATGCCATGGGCATTGACCGAGATCGAGCCGCCGACGGTGAAGATGTCGGTCGACTGCATGGCGCGCACCGCAAAGCGCGGATGCAAGACGTTCTGGATGTCATGCCAGGTCGCGCCCGGCTGCACAGTGATGGACCGCGCGCTCTCGTTCAGCACGATTCTGTTAAAGCCGCGCATGTCGAGCACAATGCCGCCCTTGCGGAAGGCGTGTCCACCCATGCTGTGGCGGACGCCGGCGGTGGTGACGGAGAGCTTGTTGTCGCGCGCAAAGGCCAGCGTCTTTGCAATATCCTCGACGCTGCGCACCGCGACCACGCCATAGATTTCGGTCTTGTTGAGACAGCTCGCATCATTGATGCTGCCGCCAAGCTGCGACCATTTCACGTCCTTGAGCGGCGCTATCGACTTGATTCGCTCCAGATCGATTTTCGCCTGCTCGCCGCCGCCGACCGCCGGGCCGCAACCCTTTTCCCCGGTAGGATCGGCGGCCAGCGCCTGAAGCTTGCGGTAGCTGTAAACGCCGAGCAGCACGACGACCACGGCGGCCACGGAGACGCCGGTTTTGAACTTTTGCGAAAATTTCTGCATGAACTGATTCCAGGGGATTGCGGGATATTCCGGGCGGGCCGATCTTTAGTCAAATTTGGGCGGCTTCTGGTTCGATAGACCGGTTGCGTTACCGAAGCGATAAGCCGGAGCGGACAATTGCGGAGCTGCCGCATACATGTGAGAGAACACCAATGCTGACGCGACGCAGTATGATGCTTGCCTCCATCGCAGCCGGAGTGATCATGAACAATAGAACCGCCTCTGCCAAAGCGGCGCAGCCGGCAACGCCGGTGAATTTCGATGTACCCGCCGGCGCCTGCGACTGCCACACCCATATCCACCCCGATCCCGAAAAATTCCCGTTCTTCTCCGGCCGCGTCTATACGCCCGAACTGGCCTCGCCCGAGGAAATGACCGCCCTGCACAGGGCGCTGCACATGGAGCGTGTGGTGATCGTCACGCCCTCGATCTACGGCACCGACAATTCGGCCACGCTGTTCGGCATGGCGGCACGGGGGCCGACCGCGCGCGGGGTTGCGGTGATCGACGACAAGACGTCGGAGAGCGATCTCGATGTCATGGGCAAGGCCGGCATTCGCGGTGTCCGCCTCAACCTTGCAACCGGCGGCGTCAACGATCCGAGCGTCGCCCGGCCACGCTTCACAGCCGCCGTAGAGCGCATGAAAGCGCGCGGCTGGCACGTGCAGATTTACACCAACCCGGCGATGATCACCGCGATCAGGGATCTGGTGATGGCCTCGCCGGTGCCGGTCGTGTTCGATCATTTCGGCGGCGCCAAGGCAGACCTCGGCGTCGAGCAGCCGGGCTTTGCCGACCTCGTGGATCTCGTTAAATCGGGCAAGGCCTATGTGAAGATTTCCGGCGCCTATCGCGCCTCCAAACTCGCGCCCGATTACACCGACTGCATCCCGCTCGCCAAGGCGCTGATATCTGCCAATCCCGACCGCATCGTCTGGGGCACCGACTGGCCGCACCCGAACTCGGTCACGCCTGCGGACAAGAAGATTACCGACGTCACGCCGCTGTTTCAGATCGACGACGGGCGGCTGTTGAATCAGCTTCCGGTGTGGGCGCCGGATGCGGCGACCCGCAAGAAGATTTTGGTCGACAATCCGGCACAGCTTTACGGGTTCTGAAGCCCGGCACTCGACATCGCGGCCCGCTGGTGTCCGAACGAATCGCGGTCGTAATTGCGCAGCCAGTCACCGGCCTTGCGCAGGCCGCCGAACGGGAACAGGTGGAATCCGGCGATCGGCGCGGTTGCCGCCGCAGGCGCCGCTCGCAATCCCCGGACGACGTCGTCAGGTCCGGTGTCCGTCAGCAGGCGGCCGAACCGGCCGATCTGGGCCCGCAGCGCGCGCATGGAATTGCCGATGCCGCAGCGGAGCGCGAACTTTGTCAATGTCGCCGGTGTTGCCGGACCGGCCAGGCCGACGATGACAGGCAGATCGATGCCCGCGCGATCGAGGGCGCCGATCCATTCCAGGATCGGCGTGCTCTCGAAGCAGAATTGTGTGACGACATCGACCCGGGCTCCCGTCCGCCTTCCCCAGTCGCGCCATGCCTTGAGGCCGCTCAGCGCGTCCGGCAGATCGAGATAGGGGTGCCCCTCGGGATGACCGGCCACGCTGACGGATGCAATCGCGTGCGCCTCGAGCAAGCCGCTGGCAGCGACATCGCGCGTCGATTTGAACGGGCCTCTCGCAGCGGCGAGATCGCCGGCGATCAGAAGAATGCGCGAGACATCGGCTTCGCCGCGCGCACGCGCCAGGAAATCGTTGAATGCTTCCCGCGAGGCCATTTCGCGCGCCGCGATATGGGGCACCGGATTGTAGCCGGCGCGGCGCAGCGCGGCAGCCGTCTCAATGTTGTGACGGTAATTGTCGCCGGGCAGGAACGTAATCGTGACGTCGGTGCCTCCAGCGAAATGATCGCTCAGCTCCGCGACCTGATGCCCGCGCGAGGAAATTTCGACGGAGGCCTTCGGTAGTAGTACGGCTAATCTGGCGGATGCTTGATCGGAGACGGTCAATGGCGCCTTCCTTTATCATGCCGGCGCGCGGCGGCGCGAGATCACATAGGTTTCGTCGTTGAACCAGAGGCCGCCATGTTTCTTCAGCACGCGGCCGGTGGCTTCGAGATAGCGGCCATCGCGAACCACTTCCGACAACCTGTTGTCCTCGATCTGTGCCACATAGATCGCGGCGTTCCAGGCCGCGAACAGCGTCGAGGTGCCAATCGGGCCGCTGACCTCGTCCGGAAGCGTGTGCATGTGATAGCGGAAGATCGAGCGTGCATCCGAGGACGCATTGAAATTGTAGTGGCGCGCGGCCGCGCCAAGCTCGTGTTTGACCTGGCGCAGGATCGCGTAGCGGTCGGTCTTGAAGGGATCGTCGTCAGGCCAAATCTGGTCGATGATCTCGATGCCGGGATCCTTGCCATGCGAATGGATGCCGATCAGCCGCCCACCCGGGCGCAGCGCCTTGACCAGCGGTGTCACCACTTTCGAAGCCTTGAACTCGACGCTCGCCCGCGCCCGATAGGGCTGCGAGGCGATGACCAGATCGTAATCGGCCATCACGCGGCCGGGCCGCGGCATGATCGGATCGAGCAGGAAGGAATGATCCTCACGCCGCAGCGTCAGGATCACCGGGCGCTGATAGACCGGATTGCCCGTGGTCGGGCTGATGCCGGCGCGCCAGTTCTCGGCGAGAAAGCTTTCGAGCTCGCCAATCTGCTCGGCGAAACCGTGTGCGGTGTTGCCTGATAGCGTGACGTCTTTCCAGATCAGGCCCTGCGCTGACGTGACCGAACGCGGCGTCAGCCACGGCGCCTCGGCGTAATAGAGGTTGGTCACGACCAGCACGGTGGCGGGATGCTCGAACAGGCGGTCCGCCATTTTCTCCAGCATCAGGCGGACATCTTCGTAAGAGATCTCCTTCGCCACGACATAGAGCGGCATGGTGGGAAATCGCGCATGCACCGCCCGCATCACCCGCGACAGCACGGTGCCGTCGCCGACGCCGGCATCGAAGATACGAAGCGCCGGCGGCGCCGGCTGCAGATTGCCGAGCTCGAGCGAAATGCGGTTGCCGACCTCGGTCTTCTCGCTGCAGGTCGAGACGAACAGCAGGTATTTTTGGCGGTTGTCGAAGAACCGGAAGCCCGGCGGCGCGACCGCATTGGCGGCGGCCGTGTCGTTCAGCGGTTTGGCCGAAAGCGAATTGGCCGGCGCGCCGTCCGATTCCGGCCGGTGCTCGGCGAGATAGGCGCGGACCTTGTCGAGCGTGCCGGTCGTGATCCGGGCGCCGTCGCGCAAGCGCGACACCAGCTTGCCGTCATTGACCACCAGCCGCCCGAAGGTCGATTCGGCGGTGCGCGTCTGGCGGCAATAGTCGCGGATTTCTCCGAGGATCTGCTCCGCTGTGGGCGCCGATTTCGCCGACGGCGCGTGGCCGTTTTGTTGCCCTGCGGATCCTTGGCTAGATCCTTGGCTTTCCTCGATCCGCATGGCTTGCTCCTGCGGTTGTCCCTTCTGATATCAAGGAACGGCGGCCGGATCGCGTCAACCACAAACCGAGTGGGCAGGAAACATGGGCGTGTGCCCACACCAAAAACGAGAATCGCCGTAGCGGACGCGATCAAAGTTTGGAGAGGCAGCCCTGAGCGCGGGACCTCCTATTCGCGTACCGGCCATTGCGGCGGGTGGCTGCCGAGTGGCATCGCCGGGCGAGCCTAGAAGGCTGGCGTTCTCGACAACAGTGCGGAGTGCGTCACGTACCGCAGTGGCCCGAAGCCGGAGCCCACCTCCTCGATGAACGGCTTCACCACCTCCCCCTTCAAATCCTCGATCGCAAGACCGTCGGCGACCCGGCCGAGATTCCACAGCCAGCCTCCTGTCTGCGCCAGCGAGACCTGGACCTGCCAACTGCCGCCCTCGTGCGCCTGGCGCGCCTTGGCCATCATGGCGCCAAACGCCATGAAGTAACCGGTGGCGTGGTCAAGCATCTGCGCCGGCAATTCCTTCGGTCCATCGAGACCTGCGGCCTGCCCCTCGGCATGGTTGAACCCGGTCGCCGTCTGCACCAGCGAGTCGAAGCCGCGACGTTCCGCCCATTGCCCGGCATGACCGTAGGCCGACAACGAGACGCAAATGATACCGGGACTGATGCGCGCAGCATCCTCCGGCGAGAAGCCGAGGGCGGCGAGTGCGCTAGGTCGATAGCCCTGCGAAAAGATATCCGCCTGCGCCAGCAGATCGCGTAGCACGCCACGCCCGTGTTCGCTCTTGAGTTCGACAAAGCTCGTCAGCTTGCCCCTGCCGGTGTCGATGACGAGCCAGGGGATCGCCGGCAAATCTGGCCCCGAAATCAGCAGCACGTCGGCGCCATGCGCGGCGAGCGTTCGCCCCGCAACGGGACCAGCGATGACACGCGACAGATCAAGCACACGGATACCTGCGAGCGGCCGCCCGCCCTTGGGCCACGGCTTTGGCGGAGCCTCGCCAATCTTCGTGATCGAGATCAGCGGCAATCTGGCGAGCGCCTCGGCCTGTGGTGTCGCCAACCATTCGTCATGCGAGCGCATGAAGGCAACGACGCCACCACTCGTATAGGCCGCGGTCTCGAACGCCTCGCCGTCCCATTGCAACAGCGCGGCCTGCACCGCGTCACGCTCCGGCTTGCAGTTCAGCACTCTGCAGACGGCGTCGCGGTGATGGGGAAAATTGGTGTGCAGGCGCACGAAGCCGTCGCGGATCTTGTAGATACCGGCGATGGCGTCCCAGGCCGGCGGCGGCGGCTTGCCGTCGACGCGCAGATAACGTTCGCTCCGGCATTCGACCACGGCATGGCGCATATCCACCGCGACGTCCTGCGCCTCGCCGCTGCGCATCTTCCAGATCTCGACGGCTGCAAGCCCGGTTGCCGCGACGCTGACCTGCGCCGCGGCGGCGACGCGAAACGACGACGGCAATTGCGGTTCGTCGCCGGTCAACATGAGCGCGCCAAGCGCGGACGGATCGCCGCCAATGGAGGTCCAGATATCGGAGAGGATTTCTCTGGGGCTTTGCATCGGCGTGTCTCTTCCCTAGTTTTCTCAAGCTCTGCCCGACCACCAGAGGAGTTGCAATGGCTGCCATCGATCCCCTGACGGCGGGAGCCGTTCTGCTTGCGACCGCCGCAACGGATGCGGTCTACGTTATGTTCACCTCGGCGGTGGTGGCGCGCAAGCGTGTGCCGGCGGCAACCTGGAGCAGCGTCTGGTATCTGCTCTCATCGTTCGCGGTCATCAGCTACACCGAGAACTGGGTTTACGTCGCCTTCGCCGCACTCGGTTCGTGGCTCGGTGCCTACGCGACGATCACCTTCCTGCACCGTCCGCCCGGCGGCCCGCCGGTGGGCGCGGCGCCGGAGTAGTGCGCACATCCGGCTACGAGTTCATCGAGAACGCTCCCGAATGACGGAAAGGAAGAGGCTTTCTCGGTTTGAGCTTTCGCCGTAACCGCCGTCGCCGCTACAATGCTGCGGAATCAACTAAGGAAAAACAAAATGGACTTGGGTTTGAAAGGCAGAAACGCCGTTGTGCTCGGCGGCACGCGCGGCATCGGACGGGCAATTGCCGAAACGCTGGCGGGCGAAGGCTCGGGCGTCGCCGTCTGCGCCCGCAATGCGGATCAGGTCGCGGCCACCGTTGCCGAGCTGAAAGGACTTGGCGTGCGCGCGACCGGCGCGCCGGTTGACGTCACCGACGCGGCCGCGCTGAAATCATGGCTGTCGGATGCGGCCGCCGAGCTGGGCAGCATCGACATGCTGTTTTCCAATGCCGGCGCCATGGCGCAAGGCGGCGATCCTGCCTCATGGGAGCAGAATTTCCGGCTCGACGTGCTCGGCGCCGTCAACGCATTCGAGGCTGCGCGGCCGTTGCTCGAAGCGGGCGCGCAGAAGACCGGCGACGCGGCCTTCATCATCATATCGTCGATCTCGGCGGCGCAGGCGGATAGCGCCAGCTCCTACGGCCCGATCAAGGCGGCGCTGATCCACATGGCCAAGGGACTGGCGCGGCAATACGCGGACAAGAAAATCCGCGTCAACGTGGTGTCGCCGGGCACGGTCTATTTCAAGGGCGGCATCTGGAACATGGTCGAGCAGAATATGCCGAAGCGCTACCAGGATGCGCTGGCGCGTAACCCGACCGGCCGCATGGCGACGCCGCAGGAAATCGCCAATGCAGCCGTGTTCCTGGCGAGCCCCGCCTCCTCGTTCACCACCGGCTCGAACCTCGTCGTCGACGGCGCGATCTCGAACCGCGTGAATTTTTGACGACGGGTTGTAGGGTGGGCAAAGGCGCCCTTGCGTCGTGCCCACCATTCCAGCGTCCGGTGCAAGTGATGGTGGGCACATTGCGGAGGCCTTAACATCTCGACGGAACTGGCAAGGTTGTGAGAGCTCGGCTTACAACTCGAAAACCAAACCGGTCAATTTGAATCGATAAGCTAACTGAACTTTACGAACTTACCCTCATTGTGACGCCTGCTTCGATGACCCCAGCCACTGGGTCCAATGACGGATGGCCACGATGATTGTCGACGAGCAAAGGACAAAGGTGCAGCGCGAACCGCGACGCGAGCTCCGCAAGCGGCCGACATGGATGACGACCGACAACGGGACAACGAGGATTGAATGCTTTGTCCTGGACGTCTCACCGGGCGGCGCCAAGATTGTGACCGATGTCGCGTTCGACGTCAGGGACAGCTTTCAACTGGCGCTGGTGCCCGACCATACGACGCGCCAGTCATGCGAAGTGGTCTGGCGTCGCGGCAAGACCTACGGCGTGAAATTCCTGTCTTGAGGAGCGGCGTCTCCGCCGCAGGGGCTTCATGGTTCTCCCGGCAATGCGAAGCATCGTCCGGAGACGGCGCTTGGCGTCTCCTCACCATGAGGGGAGATTCCGCAACCGCGCGTTAAATCTGCCCATCAGATACCGGCATAGAACCTCATCCTGATGAGGAGCGGGCATCTTTGCCGCGTCTCGAAGGATGCAGGCCCGCCTCATGGCCATCCTCCCCGCCGGAGTGCCCATCCCGCCCCGCCCTACTCTCGTCGCCATTGGCTTCGATATGTGACTGTATTATTACATTCACATGTCAGTTCGATTACGGCGGAGCGGCGAATGAGCTTGGAATGGCAGGCGCGGTCAGGTTCCCTGGCCTGGTCGAATCCCGTGTCCTGGTGGTGGGGCCTGCTGACGCTGGTGAGCGGCGTCAATATCGCCATCTGGTTCGCGCTGTATCGCGAGCTTCCCGTCCAGCCGACCGGCGCTGCCGGCGGCTCGTCCGGCATCGGGATGATGCTGCTGTTCTGCGCGGCCTATGTGTTCGGCTGCGCCTTCAGGTCGATTCTACCGCGCGCCGATGTGCAGCGGATCTGCCTGGTCGACACCTGGCTGTCGAGCGTCATGGTTGGACGTTCGGTGGCGACCGTGGCCGAGATCTGCTTCGTGGTGCAATGGGCGATTATCCTGCACCACCTCGGCACCATGACCGGCGCGGAAACGACCGTAAATGTCGCGTGGGTGATCGTGCCGCTGATCCTGATCGCGGAATGCCTTTCATGGTATGCGGTGCTGACCAGGAATTATCTCGGCAACGCCATCGAAAACTCGCTTTGGGCGGTCGCCTTCTTCGCCGTCGGCGTCGGCCTTTGCCGCCTGCTTCCGGAATTCAATGGTGCGGTTCGCATAGGCCTCGTCGTCGCCATCGCGGGCATCGTGGGCTTCCTGGCGTTTCTGATGACGATCGACGTCCCGATGTACCTGAAGCGCTGGCGGACCGGAGACGCCGATGGCGACAAGCGCCTGACGCCGCGCGAGGGCTTGCGCGACGTCAGCACGCGCTGGGTCGTGACGCACGACCTTGCCGAGTGGAAAGACGAGATTGCCTGGATGTCGCTTTATTTCAGCCTGGCCGTCTGGTCCAGCCTTGCGCTGTGCGTCTTCTATTCGCTCGAACATCATTTGCCGCAGTACCGGACCGAGGCTGCGATCACGAGCGCCGCGCCGAGCACGACCGTCGTCGGCAGCACCCGGTGACACAACAGCCGCCGCGCTGAAACCTGCGCCGCTTTGCGGCGTTACACGCCTGCGTCGCGGGTTGCGCGACTTCTATTTCAGAAGGGCGTGTTTTGGACTGGACTCAGATAGGCATCCATTTTCTGACGCTGGCCGCCTCGTTCGCGCTGGCCGTACCGATCGGATGGAATCGCGAGAAGCGGGCGCGCAGCGCAGGCCTGCGAACCTTCCCGCTGGTGGCGCTGGCAAGCTGCGGTTTCGTGCAAGCCAGCGAACAGTTGATGGTGAATTCTCCCGATGGCATGTCGAAGGTGATCGAAGGGGTGATCACCGGCATCGGCTTCATCGGCGGCGGCGCGATCCTCAAGCAGGGCACGACCGTGCAGGGCACGGCGACGGCGGCAAGCCTGTGGGCCACCGGCGCGATCGGGATTTCCGTCGGCCTCGGCAGCTACCATGTTGCGGTGACGATCGCGGTGTTCACGTTCCTAACGCTGACGCTACTGACGCTGGTCAAGGACGAACACGATCCGAAGATGGATTGAAGGTCCGGACGATGGGCTGCGGCAGCCAACGTACCGGGAATAGCAGTCACGACGTCGTGAAGGTGTTTCGTCGCCCGCGGCCGTATTAAATATTCTGCCCTTCTGGCGAAGCCATTTTCCCGGCCGACGAAGAAATCCGGAAACAATCTGCTGGTAGCGTGACGAATGATCAACCGGGCGTTCGATCATGTGGAACCTGATCAACATACTGTACCGGGAATATTGCCTGGCTCGGTTAAGGGACATGCGCAGGGTTCATCTCTCGCACTAAACACCAGTAGCGCGAGCAATCTGTCGCAGCCAGCATCTGCGGTTCGGCTAGCGACGCGCGGTGAACCGACATCAAAGAATCCAGTCGGAACCAGGATCGAGGGAGGAGGATATGCAGCCATCGACCGACGATCTGCTGATACGCCAAATCGGTGCTCTGATATCGGCGACTGCTAATGCGGTGTCCAGCAACAGAGAACACGCCCCATTCGTGGAGGCAAGGATCTACGAAAAGCTTGCTGCACATTGCGCCGAAAAGCAGAGACTTGCAGCAGCATTTGCGAAAAACGGAGCCGCGGCGACACGAAGGGGATTGATCTACTGGTAGAGACGGACTGGCGGATCGGCGAGCTCGTCCCCTCATACCGCACGCGATGGGCTATGAGTTGGCCCAGCACCTCCAACCAGTTGCGGTCGGGAGCGCGATCGTCTGAATTGTCCTGGAGGGAGGCCGAATTCGCGCTTGAATGCCCGATTGAACGCGGCTTCTGAGTCATACCCGACCTCGCACGCCACCTCGACCACCGACTCCGTGGTCGTTTGGAGCATTCTGGCGGCGAGCTGCAATCGCCAGCGGGCAAGATAGGTCAGTGGCGGCTCGCCAAGAAACCGGGAAAACCTCTCGGCAAGAACCGAGCGCGAAACCGCGGTTTCGGCGGCAAGTTCTTCCACTGTCCAACGATGATAGGGTTTGCGGTGCAGGAGCGCCAGTGCGCCGCCGACGACCGGATCCCGCGCACCTGCAAGCCAGCCGGTCTGCTCTGCCGGCAGCGCCTCCATATAGCGGCGGATGGCTTCGATGAAGAGCGCTTCCGCCATCTTGGAGAGAAGGACCGAATGTCCCGGCCGCGCACATCCAGCCTGGCAAACGAGATGGCGAACCGAGCTCTCCAGCCATTCGCCGGCCGGATCGCCGCGGAGATTGATCTTGATCATCAGCGGCAGGCCAGCAAGGAAAAGCCGCTCCGCATGTCGCTCGCAGCCGAAATAGCCGCAGACAAAGGTGGTCAGTTCGCCGCCGCCACCCAATTGCATTGTCGTGAGATCGCCCGCCAGAAAACTGCCGAGTGAAGCTCCGCTGTCAACGAAAGTCGATGGCGGGCCGTTCGAAACGGTATGAGCATCGCCGTGGGGAATGATCAGGATATCCCCGGCGGTGACGGCGATATTCTCTTCGTCGGCGAAGCATACGACCGCTTTTCCTTGGGTGACCAGGTGATAGCTGATCAGGCGCTCGGTCCCGGGGGCAAGCAAGTGGGCGACGTTCTGCAGGTGCGGTACACGGAACCCCCAGGGAGCGGTGCACTCCGCACGATAAAAGATGGCGCCGGTCATGCGCACGGACGTCAGCGCCTCCGATAAAGCATCCATTTACTTGCTCCGACGATATGAACGCGGAACGGGCTGCAAAGAAACAAGGACTTCCGGCAAAGTTTGGACTTCGGTTTTCCGCTAAATTGAAGCTATGAGTGTTCAGGCCGACACGATCAGCCTGGCCCCGTGAGCCCGGCCCCGCAAGCATTTTTTAAGAGGGTTCGATGAGCAAGGCATTTGACGTGATTGTCCTAGGCGCGCGCTGCGCCGGTTCGCCAACAGCGATGTTGCTGGCGCGCAGGGGTTACCGGGTGCTGGCGGTCGACCGCGCTTCATTCCCGAGCGACACCGTCTCAACTCATCTCCTGCATCCCCGCGCTGTGAATGCGCTATCGCGATGGGGTTTGCTCGACCGTCTGGTGGCGACCGGATGTCCGCCGATCCATACCTACTCCTTCGATTTTGGTGCTTTCACAATTGCCGGCACCCCGGGCACGGATAATGATCCTGTTGCCTACTGCCCGCGGCGGACAATCCTCGACAAACTGCTCGTCGATGCCGCCGCCGAATCCGGTGCGGAGGTGCGTCAGGGTTTTATCGTCGAGGAAATAATTATCGACGGCGAGCGGGTAGTCGGTATCAAGGGTCGGTCGAAGCATGGCGGCTCCGTCACGGAATATGCCGACGTTATCGTGGGGGCTGACGGCCGGCACTCCATGCTGAGCGAGGCGGTCCACCCCGAGCAATACCGCGAGAAGCCGCCCCTGTTGGCAGCTTATTACAGCTATTGGAGCGAGCTGCCCATGGACGGCCGCTTTGAAACCTATATCCGCGACAAGCGCGGATTTGCGGCAGTGCCGACCCACGACGATCTGACGCTCGTAATTGCCGGATGGCCTTACCCAGAGTTTGCCGACAACAAGAAAGACATCGAGGGCAACTACTTGAAAGCAATTGACTTGGCGCCAGACTTTGCCAGGCACTACGCAGCGCAACACGCGAAGCACCCTTCGCCGGCGCGGCGGTGCCGAATTATTTTCGCAAGCCTTACGGCCCTGGCTGGGCACTCGTAGGGGACGCCGGCTATAACAAAGACTTCATAACAGCACAGGGAATTCTCGACGCTTTCCGAGACGCCGAACTCTGCGCCACGGCTCTTGACCGATCGCTGTCGGGTCTGCGGCCATTCGAGCTTGCCATGAGTGAGTACCAGCACAATCGCGATGCGCAGGCCGGGGCGATGTACGACTTCACTTGCGAACTCGCAAGGCTTGAGCCTCCGCCACCCGAGCTGCAGCAGATTCTTGAGGCGGTTTACGGCAACCAGGCAGCCATGGATGGCTTTGCGCGCCTGAATGCCGGGACGATATCGCCGACGGAATTTTTTGCGCCGGAAAACGTCGAAGCGATCTTTGCCGCTGCAGTCCGAAAAACTCAATGGATGAGTGCATAGTGAAGAGCAGCGTCAGCCCGGCAGACTTCCGCCATGCCACGGCTAGGCAGCTTCTGATCCCCGCCGGCGACTTGCCGTCTCCCGCTGGATTGTCGCCGGCGCTGCCAGAGCTTGAAGAAACTCCACGGGCACCGGGAACACGATCGTCGAATTCTTCTCACCCGCAATGTCCTGCAGCGTCGACAGGTAGCGCAATTGCATGGACTCCGGCCTCCTTGCGAGCATCTCGCCTGCTTCTACCAGTTTCTCGGCGGCCTGCTGCTCTGCTTCGGCGCCTATGATTCTTGCGCGGCGGTACCGCTCGGCCTCGGCTTGACGCGCAATGGCACGAATCATGCTCTCGTTTATATCGACGTGCTTGATTTCGACATTCGCGACCTTGATGCCCCACGCATCGGTTTGGCTGTCGAGAATTTCCTGAATGTCGCGATTGAGCTTGTCCCGCTCTGCCAGCATTTCATCCAGCTCGTGCTTGCCAAGCACGGACCTGAGGGTGGTCTGTGCGAGCTGGCTGGTGGCCGCCATGAAGTTTTCCACCTGGATAACGGATTTGTCCGCATCGACCACGCGGAAGTAGATAACCGCGTTGACCTTTACCGAGACGTTGTCGCGAGAAATCACGTCCTGGCTTGGAACGTCGAGCACGAGCGTACGAAGATCTACCCGAACGTATTGCTGGACGATCGGCACCAATATGATGAGCCCGGGACCTTTCACGCCGGAAAAGCGCCCCAATGTGAAGACTACCGCACGCTCGTATTCTCGCATGATGTGAATCGCCGACAGGAATACCGCAATGATTATGGCTCCGATCACGATATACGGGAGGGTGTCTGTTATGAATGCTGGCATGGTTTCACTCCTCATGATTTCGGTGGGACGTCAGGATCTGGCTCGACGAGCAGCTTCAGGTTTTGACGTTCGAGAACACGCACGCGGTCACCCCGGGTGAACTCGCTTTCCGATTTCGCCGCCCAACGTTCTCCTCCGACCAGGACCTCGCCTTTGCCGTCGGCCCACCACAGCACCTGCCCCGCGCTGCGGAGCAGAGCCGCTTCGCCCGTGACCACGTCGCGGCGATGCGCCCGCCAGACTGCCGCGAGTGCAATCACCAGGAATCCCGCGCTGGCAATGGTCGCCGTGGCGACCACCGCCCATGAGAGATGGAAACCCGGCACGTCGCCGCGGAACAGGAACAGCGAGCCGACGGCGAACGAGATGACGCCGCCAATTCCGAGCACGCCAAACGAGGGCAGAAACGCTTCTCCAATCATCAGCGCAATGCCGAGCAGCAGCAGGCCGGCACCGGCGTAGCTGATCGGCAGGAGATTCAAGGCATAGAGGCCGACCAGGAGAGCGATTCCGCCGATCACCCCGGGGAAGACAGCGCCTGGACTGATGAACTCGAATAGAAGCCCGTAGAGTCCGATCAGCATGAGTATGTATGCGACGTTCGGATTGGTAATCGTGGCCAGAATGCGGTTGCGCCAATTGGCCTCGATTGCCGTTGTGTCCAGGCTCCTGGTATGCAGCGCGACCTGTTGATCATTGATCGTTACGGTTCGGCCGTCGGCCTGAGACAACACATCGGATAAATCCTTCGCAACGATCTCGACGACCCGCTGCGACTGGGCCTCGCTCGCGGTGAGAGTGGCGGCTTCCCGGACGGCTTTCTCCGCCCAGGAAACATTTCGTCCCCGCAGCTCTGCCAGTCCCCTGATGTAGGCAACCGCATCGTTGATCGCCTTCGCCTCGCCTGCATTGGCCGGCGACGGGGCTCTTTTCTTGTCACCGTCCTTCTTGTCACCGTCTTTCTTGTCATCATCTTTCTTGTCATCGGTGCGCCATCCGGAGCCACCGCCAAGCTGGACGGGCGTGGCTGCACCGAGATGCGTACTCGGCGCCATCGCGGCGAGGTGGCTGGCATACACAATGTAGGTGCCGGCGCTGGCGGCTCGCGCACCGCTCGGGGTCACGTAGGAGATCACCGGAATGGGGGACTTGAGGATCTCTCCTATGATCTCGCGCATTGAGGCGTCGAGACCGCCAGGCGTATTCAGCCTCAGCACGATGAGCTTCGCCTGTCGCCGACGCGCCTCCTCAAGTCCATCGCGGATATATTCAGAAGTCGCCGGCCCAATCGCTCCATTCACATCCAGCAGAATGGCGACGTTCGCCGGCTCGCTACTTTGTCCAAGTGCTGCTCCGGAGCCAAGTACGAGCAATGCTACGGTAAAAAGCCTGTAAAGAAAGTGCACCATGATAGTCGCTCAAAGGCTTGCGCGACGAAACAGTCAGAATCAGGTGGCCGCAGGTGAACCTGACTGTTACGGCTGGAGCGCAGGATCCGGTGCCGGGCGGGCGTGACATATCTGAAGCCCTGATGCGCAAAGCGCGCTCCGCAGGTCATGTGAAACGAACGCACATCCGAAATCCCGGTTCCCCAAACATACGCCTCCGGGACGGATTTCATCCCGATGTGCCGGCAACACCTGAATGAAGCACGGCGATCACTGCCGTGAAGAGAGCGGCTCAATGAAAATCGCGGGACGGCGGCAGGATGCGGACGTCGCGGGGGTGACGGATTTTCTGCGCGGGCGCGTCAGGGTGATCGCGGCGGTCGTCGTTGAGCGGTTCGACCAGCGCGGGCCCTGCGGGCACCGGAGGCTTGCGGCTTAACGCATCATTGGCGAGGCCGATCAAATCGTGGGAGCGGTCGAACATCCGCTGCGCCACCAGATGCGTCACCTGCTCCGGGCTGCTCTGGATGTAGCCCTCGACCAGGATCAGGCGGGCGCCCATCACTTCTTTGCGGTACTGCTCCATCACCTTGGGCCACACCACGATATTGGCGATGCCGGTCTCGTCCTCCAGCGTCATGAAGACGACGCCCTTGGCGCTGCCCGGCCGCTGCCGCACCAGTACCACGCCGGCGCAGCGGATACGGCGGCGGTCGTTACTATGGTTGACGTCCTTGCAAGGGACGACACGCTCTTTCGTGAACATCTCGCGCAAAAATTCCATCGGGTGGCCCTTCAGCGACAGCCGGACCGTCTGGTAGTCGGCGACCACCTGCTCCGGCAGCGGCATCTCGGGCAGCGGCTTGGCGTTCTCGTCAGGCTGCTCGCGGGCGATCGCGGCCTGAAACAGCGGCAGCGGCACATCGTCAGGCAGCCGCCGCACCGCCCACAACGCCGCGCGGCGATCGAGCCCGATCGAGCGGAAGGCATCGGCGTCGGCGAGCAGGATTAGCGCGCGCTTCGGCAGGCCGGTGTCGCGGGCAAATTCCTCCAGCGAGGTAAAGGGCCGGCGTTGACGGGCGGCGACGATGCGGTCGGCCCAGTCTGCTGTTTCCAGAGCGGCTGGTCCGCGGGCACGCTTCACCTCTCCCGCTTGCGGGGGAGGTCGGATCGCATCGCAAGATGCGATCCGGGTGGGGGAAGCTCTCTCCATACGGGCAGTGTGACTCGCGGAGACACCCCCACCCCAACCCTCCCCCGCAAGCGGGAGAGGGAGTACAGTCCCGGTGCGGCTGACCACATCGGATTCTGCCTCTGATATGCCCCGGAACGACGACTGCATTCGCTTCAGCCGCTCCTCGTCTTCATCGAGCCAGTGAAACCCGTCGATCTGACGGAAGCCGAGCCGTACGGCGCAATACTTCCCACTCCCCTCCTCCAGCGTGTTCTGGGCAAAACTGTAGGAAACGTCGATCTCGCGGACCTCGACGTCGTTCTTGCGGGCGTCGCCGACGATCTGTGCGGGAGCGTAAAAGCCCATCGGCTGCGAATTGAGCAGGCCGCAGCAGAACGCATCCGGATGATAGTGCTTCAGCCATGACGAGACATAGACGAGCTGCGCAAAACTTGCGGCGTGGCTTTCCGGAAAGCCGTAAGAGCCAAAACCCTTGATCTGGTCAAAACAGCTCTTGGCGAATTCCGGGTCGTAGCCGCGCGCGATCATGTTGTTGATCAGCTTGGCCTCGAATTTACCGATGGTGCCGACGTTACGAAACGTCGCCATCGCGCGGCGCAAGCCGTTGGCTTCTTCGGGCGTGAATTTTGCAGCCTCGATCGCGATCCGCATCGCCTGTTCCTGGAACAAGGGCACGCCGAGCGTCTTGTGCAGCACGCGGTACAATTCGTCCGAAGGGCCGTGCTCGGGCGCCGGCGAAGGATAGCTCACCTTTTCCTGGCCGTTTCGCCGCCGCAAATAGGGATGCACCATGTCGCCCTGGATCGGGCCCGGCCGCACGATCGCCACTTCGATGACGAGGTCGTAGAAGGTGCGCGGTTTCAGGCGCGGCAGCATGTTCATCTGGGCGCGGCTCTCGACCTGGAACACGCCGAGGGATTCGCCTCGCTGCAGCATTTGATAAACTTCGTCGTCGTCCTGCGACTTGATATCGGCCAGCTCGTAACGCCGCCCCTTGTGGTCGGCGATCAGATCAAAGCTCTTGCGGATGCAGGTCAGCATGCCCAGCGCCAGCACGTCGACCTTCATCATATGAAGCGCGTCGACGTCGTCCTTGTCCCATTCGATGAAGGTGCGGTCGTCCATCGCGGCGTTGCCGATCGGCACATAGGTGTCGAGCCTATCCTGCGTCAGCACGTAGCCACCGACATGTTGCGACAGATGGCGGGGGAATTCGATCAGCTCGGAAGCGAGCGCAACCGCGAGTTCGACCATCGCATTCGCAGGATCCAGCCCGGCCTGGCGGACCTGCATCTCGTTGAGGCCCTTGCCCCAGCTTCCCCACACGGTGTCAGCGAGGGCTGCGGTAACGTCCTCGGTCAGCCCCAGCGCCTTGCCGACATCGCGGATGGCGCTGCGCGGGCGGTAGTGGATGACGGTTGCAATGATCGCGGCGCGGTGACGGCCGTAGCGGCGATAGACATATTGCATCACCTCCTCGCGCCGCGAATGCTCGAAATCGACGTCGATGTCGGGCGGCTCCAGCCGCTCCTTGGAAATGAAACGCTCGAACAACAGGTCGACCTTGGTCGGATCGACCGAGGTGATGCCGAGCACGTAGCAGACCGCAGAGTTGGCCGCCGATCCCCGGCCCTGGCACAGGATGTTCTGGCTGCGCGCGTAGCGGACGATGTCGTGCACGGTGAGAAAATAATGCGCGTATTTCAGCTCGGCGATCAGATCGAGCTCTTTGCGCAAGGTGGCGCGCAGCTTGTCGTCGATTACGCCACCGAAATATTTGTCGACACCGGCCCAGGTCAGGTCTTCCAGGTGCTGTTGCGCGGTCTTGCCCGGCGGCACCGGTTCGTCCGGATATTGGTATTTGAGCTGGTCGAGCGAGAAGTTGATGCGATCGGCAAAGCGCATGGTTTCCGCAATCGCCTCGGGCAGATCGCGAAACAACCGCGCCATTTCATGGACAGGCTTGAGATAGCGTTCGGCATTGGCCTCGAGCCGCCTGCCGATCGCATCAATCGTGGTCTTTTCCCGGATACAGGTCAGCACATCCTGCAGCGGTCGGCGGGCGGGATGGTGGTACAGCACCTCATTGGTCGCCAGCAGCGGCACTTTGGCCGCGAGCGCCAAGCGATGCAGCCGCGCCAGCCGGCGCCTGTCGTCACCACGGTAAAGCAGGCTTGCGGCGAGCCACACGCCATCGGCATCAGAGTTCTTCAGGCCCTCCAGCGTTGCCTGCGCGCTCGCCACGTCAAAACGATGTGGCAGCGCCAGCACCAGAAGCTGGCCCTCGGCGAAATCGAGGAGGTCGTCGAATTTCAGGTGGCATTCGCCCTTTTCGATCCGCGTGATGTCGTCGCCGCGCTTGCCGCGGGTAAGTAACTGGCAGAGCCGGCCGTAAGCCGCGCGGTCGCGCGGATAGGCCAGAATGTCCGGCGTGCCGTCGATGAAGACGAGCCTCGCGCCGATCAGAAGCCTTGGCTTATGCGTGACGGCAGGGTTGTCGAGCTCGCTCCAGGCGCGCACCACGCCGGCCAGCGTGTTGTGGTCGGCGATGCCGATCACGGGAATACCAAGCTCGCTCGCCTGATGCACATAGGCGCGCGGGTCCGAACCGCCGCGCAGGAACGAGAAATTGGTGGTGATGCCGATTTCGGCATAGTCGGAAACAGGGTTTTTCATGCAAACAATCCATGCACGAACCATCTGATAGAAGCGGGTTCGCCTTCCTCGTCCGGTTCGCTTTCATAGAGGCCGTCGCGAAAAATCCAGAAACGAAGTCCCGCTTCATCCTCGATACGGAAATAATCCCGCGTCGGGCCACTGCCGTTTTGTTTCCACCATTCCATCGCGATGCGTTCGGGCCCCTCCACCCGCACCACCGCGTGCGTGACGCGCCGCCAGGTGAACTGGTGCGGCGGGCCGTCGGGCACGGTTGCGAACGGCACTTTTATCGGCTCCGGCTTTTCGAGCAGGCGCAACGGGCGCAGCGGCGGCTCGCCCTCGATACGCTCGGGCCATCCCGCCTGCGCTGCGGCCGCCAGATGATGCTGCGCTGGCACCGACAGCACCGCGCGTTCGGGGATGTGGGTATCCTCCGGCAGATGCACGACGACGCGTTTTCCGCCGATGCGCGCGGCGATGCGGTCGATCAGCGCGGACAGCTCGTCATTGTCATGGACATTGGCATCGAGATCGCGCTGCTGCTGCACCACGATTTCGGTGCGGCTGGCGGAGAGACGAATGAGATCGAAACCGAAACCGGGGTCGAGGGGATCGTTGAGCGCATCGAGCCGCTCGCGAAACAGGCGGTCGATCACTTCAGCTTTTGTCACCGGACGCCCGGTATCGACCGAGATCGTGCGCACCGCGCCGTCGGTGCGGAAGAAGCTCGCCTCCAGCCGCCGCGCGCCCTTGCCCTGCTTGTCCATCGCCGTGACAAGCATTTGAGCGAGCGCGGACAGGTTCATCGCGATCACGATGTCGGTGGCGACCGGATCGGGAAAACGTTTCTCGACGATGTAATCCGGCGGCGGTTTGCGTGGGCTGATCGGCGCATCGCCCTGCCCGAGTGCCTGCTGCAACAGCGTCGTGAAGGGCGCACCGAACCGCGCCGTGATTTCGTGCGGCGCGCGCGAGGCGACGTCGCCGATGGTCTTCAACCCGGCGCGGCGCAGGCCGGCGGTGATGCCATCACCGGCGCCGAGCGCAGATACCGGCAACGGACTGACGGCTTCGGCCTCCTCGCCCTCGGCAACGATCTTTCCGGACGTCTGGCGCGTCAGCGTGCGGGCGCAGATCGCGGTGGAGGCGATCGCGGCGCTGACGGCAAAGCCGCGGCGGCTCAGCGCGCTGCTGACGATCTGCAGCAACGCGCGCTCGCCGCCGAACAGATGGGCGCAGCCGGTGATGTCGAGGAACAAGCCGTACGGCGGATCGAGCGCAACCAGCGGGGTGAAGCGGTCGCACCAGTCGGCGATGTCTTCAAGCGTTTTGCGATCAGCAACCTCATCCGCGTCGAACACCGTCAGCTCAGGGCAGATCGCGCGCGCATTGGCGAGCGGCAGACCGATCGAGAGGCCGGCCTGGACGGCGGCCTCGTCGAGCGAATGGATCAGGATGGCATTGTGCTGCTTGGTGACGACGACAGAGGGATAGGTTTGCGTCATCTTGAGAGTGGGACTCGCGGCGAGACCCCCACTCCAACCCTCCCCCGCAAGCGGGAGAGGGAGTGCATCGGTCGTGTGGTGAGAGGTGTCAGCCTGCGCACCGCTGTCGTTCCCTCCCCCCTTGCGGGGGAGGGCTAGGGAGAGGGGTAAGCCACGAGCACTGCCGTTGCCGCCACCCCTCTCCCCCGCCCTCCCCCGCAAGGGGGGAGGGAGCGCACCGGTCGTGTCGTAGACAGCGTTGCACGAAACCGCTTGGCAATTTTCAGCTTGCGCGGCGCTGGCCGGCGAAAGCTTGCGCTTGATGCGGTCGATGGGCAGGCGTGGCAGCCAGAGGCTGAGTATACGCCGACGGTTCACTGAATAGGCACTCATCACAATTCCATTCCATGATCCAGCGGCCGACCGGGCCATGACGGTTACGAACGAGCTGCGCGTCGAACACCGGCGCGCCCCAGGCGCTCCACGGAGCTGACGGCGGCGAATGCGCCGCGCGCACGATCCATCTTGTCTCCGCTGTCGAGGGGCGCGGCTCCGCCGCCACCCGCAGCAGCAATGCGGTGACGCCGGAGGCTTGCGCGGCCAGCGTGAGCTTGCGGCTGGCGACGAGATCGAGCTGACGCGCCTGCCCCCAGACTTCCAACACGACGGCGCCGAGCGCGTCGCAGGCCAGCGCGTCGGCGGCGGTCTGCAGCGCAGCGTCGGTGTCGGTCGCGCGCACGGTAACGAGCAGCCGCGGATCGAGCCCGAGTTCGGCGAGCCCGCTCATCGACAGCGCGCCCGATTCAATTTCCGAAAAATCCTGCCGTACCCAGACCAGCGGCCGGCGCGGCGATACCCTTCCCGCCAGCCCTGCGATGAAGCCGGTTGCTGATACGCTCTGGTGCCCCTCGGCGAACACTTCATGCACCGCCGCGAGCGCAAGCCCGCCGTGCAGCACAGCATCCGCCGCCTTATGGCCAAGCGTAATCTTGTTGAGGTCATGCGCATCGCCATGCGCCTCCAGGCGCTCGATGCTTCCGCGCAAACTCGCAAGCGTGCTTGTGCGTGCGGTGCTCATCCGCCGTTCCTTCAGAAAATTGGCCTTTGCCGCTTCTTCCCTAAGTGAACGCGCGGCTGGCTCATTTGTTCATGATATGTTCTAATATAAAGCTAACAGCGCCGGCAGAGTCAATCGAGATCGACGCTTTGGCGATTCATGAGCGGAATCAAAGGGATTCGCGGGCCCCTCCAGACGACGGCTAAGCCGTTGCGCGGGGATGCCGGCAGAGAGTGTGGAGTAAGCACATGCACCACATCATCCTAGACAACCAAACTGATTTCGATGGCTGGCGTAAAGCGGCCCGGGCGCTGGCGCTGAATGACGTAAAACCGTCCGACGTGAGCTGGCGCGTGGCTGATGATGCGCCCGAACTGTTCGCGCCGACCGCGCCGCCGCTCGAGCCGCCACGGGGCACCTTCAACGTGCCGGCCAGATTCGTTGAACTGGCGGAGGTTGCGATCTTGCACCGCAACCCCGAGCGCTTCGCCCTGCTCTATCGCCTGCTATGGCGGTTGCGAACGCATCACGATCTGCTTGAACTCGCGACCGATCCTGACGTGGCCGAGATCACCGCGATGGCCAAGGCCGTGCGCCGAGACGAGCACAGGATGCATGTCCTTGTCCGCTTCCGCGAAATAGGCCGCGAGCAGAAATCGCACTTCGTCGCCTGGTTCGAGCCGGAGCACCACATTGTCGAACTGGCCGCCCCGTTCTTCGCGCGCCGTTTCGCCGACATGCCCTGGTCGATCCTGACGCCTGATCTTTGCGCGCATTGGGACGGCCACGTCATCTCGTTCACGCCGGGCGTCGACAGAAGCGAAGCCCCTAGCGCGGACCGGCTGGAGGAAACCTGGCGGCGCTATTACGCCAGCATTTTCAATCCCGCCCGGCTGAAAGCGCAGACCATGCAAAAGGAGATGTCCCGGAATAACTGGCGGAACCTGCCGGAGGCTTCATCGATTAAACCCCTGGCAAGCAACGATAAGGCAAGCGATATGCCCCGCAAACACGCCGATGATCTCGAGACGCTGCGCGAAGAAGCCGCCGATTGCCGCGCCTGTCATCTCTACAAGAATGCTACTCAGACCGTGTTCGGCGAAGGCCGGCAAACCGCGCGGATCATACTGGTCGGCGAGCAGCCCGGCGACAAGGAAGACCTCGCCGGCAAACCGTTCGTCGGGCCCGCTGGGCAAATGCTCGACCGCGCGCTGGAAGAAGCCGGCATCGACCGCCGCACGGTCTACGTCACCAATGCGGTGAAGCATTTCAAGTTCGTGCCGCGCGGAAAGATCCGACTGCACCAGAAGCCGAACACGCCGGAGATCAAGGCCTGCCGGCAGTGGTACGAGCGCGAGCTGGCCGCGATCAAGCCCGATCTGGTGGTGGCAATGGGCGCAACCGCAGCGCAAAGCGTGTTCGGGAAAATTACGCCGATCAACAAGAACCGCGGCCGCGCGATCGATCTCGACGACGGCACCCGGGCGCTGGTGACGGTGCACCCGTCCTATCTGCTGCGATTGCCGGACGCCGACGCCAAGGCGCGCGAATACCGGCGCTTCGTCCACGACCTCAAAATCGCCGCCGACGTGCTGCGAAAATCGGCACATGCAGCCTGAATTCCGCCAATCCGATAGTCGCAATTTCTGTTGAAATATAACGGGAAAAATTGACAATCCCGCTTGCAACTATTAATTGATAGAAGACACAATCGCATTCTCAAAGGAATGTGGCAGGGAATGTGGGACGTCTGCTCACGCTATGATGCTCCCACATGTCGACGCGCTGCGCGGTTCCCCACCTCCAGCCCCGGCGCCGTGCAGCGCGCGACCCTCTTGCCATAGCGTTTTCCAGCGAAAGCCTGGTTCTGATTCAATCAGAACCGAAAAGGCTCTGGCCTCTCGCCACGGCTTCCAGTTCAGCAATATCGAACTTGACCATCTTCAGCATGGCCTCGGCAACGCGCTTGGCTTTCGCGGGATCGGGATCATTCATCAATTCGCCGAGCCGTTTGGGCGCGATCTGCCAGGACAGGCCCCAGCGGTCCTGCAACCAGCCGCATTGTTCGATCTTGCCGCCTTCCCTCAAGGCATCCCACAAGCGATCGATCTCGGCCTGCGTCTCGCATTCGACCATGATCGAGAAACTGTGGTTGAAAGGGTCGAGGGGCCCCGCCTCGATCGCCATATAGCGCTGGTCGCCCAGGGTAAAGGCCGCGATCTTGACGCTGCCGGGCGGGCCGCTTGGGCTCTCGGCCGGCAGCGACGAAACCCGCTGGACTGACGAGCCGCGGATCAGCGAGGTGTAGAAGCCGATCGCGGCCTCCATATCCTTTTCGAACCAGAGATGCTGTGTGACCCTCATCGACGCTGCCTTTCTCTATCAGTTACTGGCCGGCGCGCTGCCGCTCCCGTGACAAGGACGGATGGAGGAGGCGGCGTTCCGACAGGGGCGAAGAAATATTGTGGAATTTCCTTGAACCACCTGTGGCCCAGACAGCGCGCGTCCCTGGCCATATGCGGCCGGGATAGCCCAACTGTCATTAACGGTCGCAATCTCCTACTGGCATGGTGCTGGCCGCGATCTGCTGTCGGCGAGCCTCTACGTACCGTTCTCGAACCTGACGCCCATCGATGATGCGGCCGGCACGCTGCCGTGGCAGGCCCCGACGGATAGCGGGAGACCGGAACCAAACTGCGGCCTTCTGCTTTCCGCAGAGTACCTGACGGAGGATGATAGGACACCGACATTCACACATCACGCGAACCCAACAGCTCTGCAGCCGGAGCCCGCCATGACCAAAAAGCCCCCGAAGGGCACCAAGCTGATCCACGACCCGATTCGGGAGGAAATGCTGGACAGTTTCGATGAGGAACTGGAACTTGAGATCGACGACGATCGCCTCGATGCGCTGACCAATGAATTTGCCGACCATACGGCAGAAGAGACGATCGATCGTCGCGTGTACTTCAAGGAATTATTCCGTCTGCAGGGTGAATTGGTAAAATTGCAGACTTGGGTGCAGCACCACCAGCTCAAGGTGGTGGTGATTTTCGAGGGGCGCGATTCCGCCGGGAAGGGCGGCGTCATCAAGCGCATCACCCAGAGGCTCAATCCGCGGGTCTGCCGCGTCGCGGCGCTGCCGGCGCCGAATGAGCGTGAGCGCACCCAATGGTACTTCCAGCGTTACGTTTCGCACTTGCCTGCCGGCGGCGAAATCGTACTGTTCGACCGCAGCTGGTACAACCGCGCCGGCGTCGAGCGTGTGATGGGCTTCTGCACTGAAGACGAAGTCGAGGAATTCTTCCGGTCGGTGCCGGAATTCGAGCGCATGCTCGTGCGCTCTGGCATCACCCTCATCAAGTACTGGTTTTCCATCACTGACGAAGAGCAGCATTTGCGCTTCATGATGCGGATCCACGATCCGCTCAAGCAGTGGAAGCTCAGCCCGATGGATGTGGAATCGCGCCGCCGTTGGGAGCTATATACCAAGGCCAAGGAAGCGATGCTGGAGCGTACCCACATTCCGGAAGCTCCTTGGTGGCTGGTCGAAGCCGACGACAAGAAGAAGGCACGGCTGAACTGCATCGCGCATCTGCTCGAACAAATTCCCTACCATGAAATCAAGGTAGAACCGGTGGTACTGCCGCCGCGGGTTCGCCATCCGGAATATAGCCGCGGGCCGATTCCCCGCGAAATGTACGTACCGGAGCGCTATTGAGCGCCGCGTGACCACCGTCCTCATACTGAAGGCGAAGAGCCCTCCCCGCACTTCAAGTTGCGGCTGAGCGGCAAATAATGAAGGCCTGTATTGGAGATACAGGCCTTCCTTGATGCTCTCTCGCACGTCATGTGCGATCGAAGTTGAAGTGGCGTCGCGCGCGTTACGACGCCACCAGCTTGTTCTCGACCAGCTTGATCCAGTACGAGGTGCCGTACACGATCGCCTCGTCGTTGAAATCGTAGGCGGGGTGATGAAGCCCCGCGCTGTCGCCGTTGCCGCAGAAGATGAACGCGCCCGGCCGCGCCTCCAGCATGTAGGAAAAGTCTTCCGCGCCCATCAGCGGCGGCATCTCGTGGACGTTCTGGGCACCGGCCACCTCCTTGGCCACTTGCGTGGCGAACTCGGTCTGCTCGGCGTGGTTCTTGGTCACGGGATAGCCGCGCTCATAGACGAGGTCGATCTTGGCCCCGGTCATCCTGGCTACGCCCTCACACACCTCGCGCACCCGCTTCTCGACGATCTCGCGGACTTCCGGCGTTAGTGTCCGCACAGTGCCGCGGAGTTCCGCGGTGTGCGGGATCACGTTGCGGGCGTTGCCGGCGTGGAACTCGCAGATTGAGATCACCGCCGACTCCAGCGGATCAATGGTCCGCGAGACGATCGACTGCAGGGCGGTAATGAGCTGTGAGCCGACGAAGACGGAATCGATGCATTTGTTGGGGCGTGCGGCGTGTCCGCCGAGTCCCTCGATCTTGATGTCGATCGAGTCGGTTGCCGCCATCACCGGACCGGAGCGGATGGCGAACGAGCCGACCGGAATACCCGGACCGTTATGCATGCCGTAGACCTGCTCGATGCCGAACCGGTCCATCAGCCCGTCCTGGATCATGGCGGCGGCGCCCGCGCCGCCCTCCTCGGCCGGCTGGAAAATCACGACCGCATCGCCAGCAAAATTCCTGGTTTCGGCGAGGTACCGCGCTGCACCCAAAAGCATCGCGGTGTGACCATCATGGCCGCAGGCGTGCATCAGGCCCGGCGTCCTGGAAGCATGAGGAAGGTTGGTCGCCTCCTCGATCGGCAGCGCGTCCATGTCGGCGCGAAGCCCGATCACCTTGATCTCGCCCTTGCCGGGCTGCTTGCCCTTGATGACGCCAACAACGCCGGTACGGCCAAGGCCGGTGGCGACCTCGTCGCAGCCGAATTCGCGCAACCGATCGGCCACGAATGCTGCAGTGCGGTGCACGTCGTACAGCAACTCGGGATTTTGATGGATAACGCGGCGCCAGGCCTGGATATCGGGTTGCAGATCGGCGACGCGGTTGACGATGGGCATGGGAATTCTCGAACCTCAGGTTGGAACGTTAGACCTCTGTAGCATGCAAGCGGCGGTCCACCCAACAGCCCTGGGGACGCCGCCCATTCCCGGACGTCATGGCCGGGACTTGTCCCGGCCATCCACGTCTGACTATTAGGCATAAGGGGCGCGTGACGGGCGGAAACTGAGCATGCCGAAAAGGCTTGAAGGCGATTTCGATTATATCGTGGTGGGCGCGGGCACCGCCGGCTGCATCATGGCCAACCGGCTGTCGGCCGATCCCAAAAACCGCGTGCTGATCCTGGAGGCCGGCGGCAACGACAACTGGATCTGGTTTCACATCCCCGTCGGCTATCTCTTTGCGATCGGCAATCCCCGCTCTGACTGGATGTTTCGGACCGAGCCGGAGCCTGGGCTCAATGGGCGCTCCCTCGCCTATCCGCGCGGCAAGGTGATCGGCGGCTGCTCCGCCATCAATGCGATGATCTCGATGCGGGGCCAATCCGCCGATTACGATCACTGGCGCCAGCTCGGCCTCACCGGCTGGGGCTATGACGACGTAAAGCCGCTGTTCAAGCGGCTGGAGGATCATTTCCTCGGCGAAAGCGAACATCACGGCATTGGCGGCGGCTGGCGCATCGAGGCGCCGCGGTTGTCCTGGGAGGTTCTCGACGCGGTCGGCGACGCCGCCGAGGAAATGGGCATCAAGCGCATTGCGGATTTCAACACCGGCGACAACGAGGGCGTGAGCTATTTCCACGTCAACCAGAAGCGCGGCCGGCGCTGGTCGTCCGCGCGCGGTTTTCTCAAGCCGGCGCTCAACCGCGCCAATCTGCGGCTGGAAAAGCACGTGCTGGTCGACCGGCTCATCATCGAAAACGGCCGCGCCGTCGGCGTGCGTTTCATCCAGAATAACGAGGTGGTCGAGGCCCGCACCAAAGGCGAAGTCGTGTTGTGCGCGGGATCGATCGGCTCGACGCAGGTGCTGCACCGCTCCGGCATCGGACCGGCCGACTGGCTGTCACCGCTCGGCATCGATGTGGTGCTCGACAGACCGGGTGTGGGGCGCAATCTGCAGGACCATCTGCAGCAGCGCGCGATCTACAAGGTCGAGGGTGTCCGCACGCTGAACGAGACCTACTGGTCGCTGGTCCGGCGCGGGATGATGGGGCTCGACTATGCCTTCCGCCGCCGCGGGCCGCTGACGATGGCGCCCTCGCAACTCGGCATCTTCACGCGCTCCGACGCTACCCGCGCGCGCGCCAACATCCAGTTTCATGTGCAGCCGCTGTCGCTCGACAAGTTCGGCGATCCCCTGCACCGCTTCCCCGCGATTACCGTGAGCGCCTGCAATCTGCAGCCGACCTCGCGCGGCACCGTGCGCATCCGCGCGGCACGAGCTGACGAAGCGCCGTCGATCGCGCCGAACTATCTCTCAACCGACGACGACCGCCAGGTCGCGGCCGATGCTATCCGCACCACGCGGCGGCTGATGAAGCAGAAGCGGCTCGAGCGATATCATCCGGTCGAATACCTGCCCGGCCCGAGCGTCGGCGACGATGATGCGTCACTGGCAAAGGCCGCCGGCGATATCGGCACCACGATCTTCCATCCCGTCGGCACCGCGAAGATGGGCACCGCCAACGATCCGATGGCGGTGGTCGACGAGCGGTTGCGGTTCTACGGCATCGGCGGATTGCGCGTCGCGGATGCGTCGGTGATGCCGACGATCACATCGGGCAACACCAACACGCCGACGGCGATGATCGCGGAGAAAGGTGCGACGATGATCCTGGAGGATGTGCGCAAATAGCTGCTTAACGAAGCAGCGCAGATGGCCCAACGGGCCATCCGGGCTGCACGCTCACCCTACTGCGCCCTGCGATAATGTCGCGTCGACCTCTGGCGCAGCCGCGGTTCGGGCGCAGGCACAGCTCCACCGTAGTACGCGCGGGAATTGTAATAGGCGTTCGATTGATCGAACGACCGGTATGCCGGCCGGCCGCCGAGCACGTCGGCATTGGGATAATAGAAAGAAAAAGCGCCGGGCTCCTGGATCGCGGGTTGCGCGAACACGGGCGTTGCGATCGCGGTCATCAGCAACGCGGCGGCGAGTGTTGGGATAGACTTGGTCATTGGTGATATCCTCTTTTTATCGTGAAATCACTCCACCCAATTGGGTATCGCACCGCAAAAGCGGATAGCCGTGCGACGGCTCTCACCGCGATTTGAAAAGCCGTGCTTGAAAACGCGCGATGGCGTGAACAGACGCGCGGCGGTGGTAGGATAAGGCGAAGGCCGCCGGCTTCCGGTTGCAAGATCCGCAAAACTGACACAGATTTCGGGCATTGCCGGAGCATAACGGCGAACGCAGGAATCGGAGGGCACGTCCATGATCAAGGTAAGCGTAATGTATCCCAATACGCCCGGCGGGCGCTTTGATCACGACTACTACCGCGACAAGCATATGCCGCTCGTGAAAGCGCGCATGGGCGACGCCTGCAGGTCCTACACGGTTGACAAGGGCCTGGCCGGCGGCGCGCCCGGCGCTCCCGCCACCTATGTCGGCATGTGCCACATCTTCTGCGACTCAATCGAGGCGTTCCAGACCGGCTTCGGGCCGCATGCCAAGGAGATCATGGCAGACATCCCGAACTATACCGATCAGTCTCCGGTGATCCAGATCAGCGAAGTCGTCGTAGGCTGATGGCGTAGCCGCGGCTCGCAATGATGTAGGGTGGGCAAAGGCGCGCATGCGCCGTGCACACCATCCATCATCGAGCGCGTTTCGTGATGGTGGGCACGCTTGCGCTTTGCCCACCCTACAAACTGCGAACTGATTTGCCTCGCGCCCAAGCGAAATTTCAATTCGCGGCTGCGGCCAATTGGCACGACCGGCAAATCACTTCTGATTTTCAGAAATCGTGTCAAGCCCAGGAATCAAAAATATTCCGCTTAACGCGAGAGGCAAATCAGTCACATATTCCGCCCGTCTCACCCATTGAGGGGCGCTCGCGATCGTCACGAACGTGCGGTGAGATGCGGTGGACGCGGAATGCGCTAGACGTAGGCGCAGGAAGCGTACGGCGAAGTCGTGTGGTTCGGGCGCCGCGGTGCTGGCGTTAAGCTGCGTGAAACTATTTGCGCAGCGACGGAGGCAAAAGAGCCGTTCTCCGGGAAGAGCACGAAGTAAGCCGTAAAGCCATTGCGCAGGGAAGGCCGGGATGCTCCCGCTGTACCTGTATGCTCGTGTGCATTTTCTTTTGCGCAAATCGCACACGAGACCGCGGGTGCAGCCAGCACCCGGTCTTCCCTGCGCCCTCTGAATC
>NZ_AXAU01000011.1 GCF_000472965.1 Bradyrhizobium murdochi
GATTGGCATTGAAGCCCGCCACCACCCCGCGCAGACTGTCGTTCCTGCTCAGCTGCGCGTAGATCAGCGCCACCAGATGATCCCAGCTCTTGAATGACTTGTCGTAGGCATCCCCGCCCAGACGATCCACAACTGTCTGAAACTGCCGCCGATTGATCGGTTCAAGGAGCCTTCCAAAAATGCTATCGCGAAATCGCATGCTCGGCCTTCTGTGTCTCGACAACCAGAAAAGGCCGATTTGCCTCGGTCTCGCCGAGCATGCACCGCGACATAGTGAATCATTCCCCGGACAGCCCTGCGCAAGAGCGGGGCGAGGGAGCGCACCGCCCTCGCCTCTAACCCAGCACCGTCTTGCCGCTCTTGATCACCGTGACGCCGCGCGACTTCACCTTCGCCTCGAACGAGACGATATTGCCGTCCTTCCACATCTCCATCGTTACGGTTTCGCCGGGATAGACCGGCGAGGAAAAGCGCGCGACGTGCTGCTTGAACGCGGACGGATCGTAATCGGCGTAGGTCTGCAGCACGCCGCGGCAAGTGATGCCGTAGGTGCACATGCCGTGCAGGATCGGCCGCGGAAAGCCGGCCTTCTTCGCAAACTCGGGATCTGAGTGCAGCGGATTGCGGTCGCCGCAGAGGCGGTAGACCAGCGCCTGGTCCGGCCGCGTCGTGATGTCGACGATCTTGTCCGGCGCCCGGTTCGGCACCTTGTGCGGCTCGGGCTGGCCTTCGGAAGGGCCGCCAAAGCCGCCGTCGCCGCGTGCGAAACGCGAAGCGACGAGCGTGGCCAGCTTGTCGCCGTTCTCATCCTTCAACACGGTCTGGTGCCGGATGACCGCGCCCTTATCCTTGCCCTTGTCGAAGACGTCGAGCACGGTGGAGTCGGCCGTGATCTTGGCCGCGCTTGGCAGCGGCTTGTGGAAGGTGATGTCGCGCTCGCCATCGACCACCATGACACGGTTGAGGTTCATCTCGCCGGGGCTTGAGCCCCAGGCCGCCACCGAGGCGAAGGTCGGCACGACCTTGAGCGGACGCGGCGTCAGCGTGCCCTCATTGACGAAGGCGAGTTCGTTCTCATCCATCGGATCGGCGCCCATGCCGATGCCATAGGCGTAGAGCATCACCTCGCGATCGGTATAGGCGTATTTCTGGCCAAGATTTTTCAGGGCCATGAGCTGTTCGTAGTTGATCGGCATTTCGTTTCTTCTCCCCGAACCTCTTTTGCTGGCGCCCGTTACAGCGCCCTCTCCCCTTGCGGGAGAGGGCTACACCGGCAGCGCCTCAAACTCTTTTGGGTGAGGGGTTGGCTCCGCGGACACATGTCCCTCGCGGAGAGAACCCCTCATCCGGCGCTTCGCGCCACCTTCTCCCACAAGGGGAGAAGGTACTTACTAGGCCGCGGTGAAGAACGGCAGTGGGGCGCCGTCGGTTGGCTTCCACACCAGCTTCACCTTCTGGCCGATCTTGATCTTCTCCAGATCGCAATCGACGATGTTGGTCTGCAGCGAGGGGCCTTCCTTCAGCGTCACATAAGCGATCGCATATGGACCGGTCGGCGATTTCCGCATCAGGCTGTAGGTGTAGACCGTCGCTTCACCCGAACTTTCCTCCCACACCGTCTTGTCCGAAAAACAGAACGGGCAGATCGAGCGTGGGAAGTAGTGCGCCTCGCCGCAAGCCGTGCAGCGCTTGATCATGAACTTGCCGGCCTTGGCGGCTTCCCAGAACGGGGCGGTTTCGGGATTGGTCGCCGGCGCCGGATATCTCTTGCTATCTGCCATCACACGCGCTCCAGAATGCAGGTTGAGGCGGCGTGACGCACGCCGAGAAGACCGCCGGTGCCATGGGCGATCGCGAGGTCGCAATTTTGCACCTGCACCTTCGGATGCGCTTCGCCGCGCAATTGGCGAACGGCCTCGAGAATTTTCGTCATGCCGCCACGGTTGACCGGGTGATTGCTGCAGAGGCCGCCGCCATCGGTGTTGAACGGCAGCTTGCCGACGCCCGAAATGAGATTGCCGTCAGCGACGAACTTGCCGCCCTCGCCTTTCTTGCAGAAGCCGAGGTCTTCGAGCTGCATCAGCACCGTGATGGTGAAGCTGTCGTAGATCGAGGCGTATTTGATGTCCTTCGGCGTCACGCCCGCTTCCTCGAACGCGCGCGGGCCGGACCAGACGCCGGCGGAATACGTGAGATCGAGATCCTTGCCGCCGCGCGGACCCTTCATCGCCTCGCCATGGCCGATCAGCCGCACCAGCGGCTTCTTCAGGCTCTTGGCGATCTCCGGCGTGGTCACGATCATCGCCCCGCCGCCATCGGTGACGACGCAGCAGTCCATGCGGTGCAGCGGATCCGAGATCATCGGCGAGTTGATGACGTCCTCGACGGTGACGACTTCCTTCAGCATGGCGTGCGGGTTGTACTGTGCGTGATGCGAGGCCGCGACTTTGATCCAGGCGAGCTGTTCGCTGGTGGTGCCGTAGTCGTGCATATGGCGCATGGCACACATGCCATAAGCATTGTGGGTGGTGGCGCCATAGGCCGCCTCGAAATCGGCCTCTGCGCCCGCTGCGCGCGGCGGCATCGGGCCGGTGCGCGGCTTGCCCGCGAGCGTGACCAGCGCGATCGAGCATTTGCCCGCGGCAATCGCTTCGGCCGCGTGGCCGAGATGGATCAAATAGGAACAGCCGCCGGTCTCGGTAGAATCGACGTGGCGCACCTTCAATCCGAGGTAATCGACCATCGGCCAGGCGCCGCCGGGAGCGTCACCGGCGCAGAAATAGCCATCGATATCGGCTTTGGTGAGCCCGGCATCCTCGATCGCGCCCTTGGCGACCTCGGCGTGCAACTGTGCCGTTGATTTATCGGGTGCGTGCCGGGTGGGATGCTCGTAGATCCCGGCAATGTAGGCTTTGCCTTTGATGGTCAAATCGTTCTCCGTTGGCGTTTCTTCTTTCCGAAAGTTTTTCTGGCCTGTCGCCGCCCCCTTGGCAAGCGCGGAAATATTCCGCCGGGCGAGAGCGTAGCGACTAGACTCAAGTCGGGATGATTATCGGCGAAAATCTTATCAGGCCGGAGCGTGCGTCGGCCGTTCGGCTTCACGTTTCACGACGCCGCGTTCTGGCGGCGCGGCGCGCCCGAGTTCTGCATGGTCGCCTGCCCTCCTTTATGAGAGGCGCAGGGAATGCCGGGTGACGGCAGCGGGCTTGGGGGCGGTTTTGGATGGGTGCCGCACGATCGGCGGCCGCTGATTTGCTGACGGGCCAACCAGCAAGCGTCAGCCGGTATTCCTGACCGCATCAACCAGCATCGCGTAGAGCTGGCGCTTGGTGAATTCCTTGGGCTGCGTTGCCGCTGGCTTGCGCGGGGACATGACCTTGTCCACCGGGCGGGTGCAGGCCGACAGCGCCGTCTTTCGCTTCGGCACCGACACGATCCTGGGGTTCGCGGTAGGCGGCTTACGACCGCGCTTCTGGCCCATGCGCTGCAACTTGGCGCTCACGGCATTGCGGCTCAGGCCCAGCCGATTTGCGATCTGACCGGCGCTGTGGCCGTCGGCCCAGAGCTTTTTGAGCAGTGCTACGTCTTTCGCATCCCAACCCATGGCGATCATTATACATCGACTGCGAGCGACAGGCTAGTCGTTGCTCACGTTGCTCGAGCGAGGAGATGGTCTCGTCGTTAATGCCGCGTCGTTGAGGATGGATGACGTCTGCTGGCGGGCCGCGGCTCCGCCCCCGATCTGAGCTGAACTCAACGCCATTCCGCGAACGCGATCTGAATCGATCTCAGTGCCTGGCCAGTGTCTTGTACGCCGTAATGGCGCGCTTGAGGTCGTCGTACTCCTCACAGGGAAGCAGGCAGAGATTTTCCAGCGCCGCCAGCAGTTGCTGTGCCTTGGCCGGCTCCCCCAGCACCAGATAAGCCTCACCGAGATGCCCATGGGCGCTGCGGTGACGTGAGTTCAGCATCAGAGCTTTTTGATAATGGCCAATCGCCGGCCCGATCTGACGCAGCCGCCGATAGGCATAGCCGATATAATTCTGGATATCGGCATTGGTCGGATCGCGCAGTGCCGCAAGTTCGAACGCTGCGATTGCGCCACTCCAATTCTCCGCGCGCAGTGCCCTCTTGCCGGCCGTGAAATCAGGATCGAGCTGCGCCCAGTCGGTGTCTGACTCAACGGCTGCCATGGTGGTGCAGATCGGCCAGGCTTCTGCCGTGGTGGCCGCATCAGCCCGACTTTCGAGCCCGTCGAACGGCGCTGTCGTCGCGGTCCGCCAGCCCGGCGAGCTTAACGAATAGGCGGCCACGCCGCTCACCAGCACGCCGAGCATCATTGCCAATGCGACCGACCGGATCATCGTCACCTTCCCGACCTGATGGCTTCAGGCCACTGGCCCGGGCAACCAGGAATTATTTTCGTACACCACCTATCGTCTCGTCCCGGCGCACGTATGCCTGGGCTACACGGATTTCCTGCCGCTCCGTATCGGCGTTGCTGGCCAAGTTCACCAGCTTGCCAAAGTAATCGGCGGCCTTCTGGCGATCACCTGCGCTGTCAGCCGCGCGAGCGGCTCCCCAGAACGCGCGGAAGCGGTTGGGCGTCTGCTTGAGTGCAGTCTCGAACTCGTTCAGGGCTGCAACAGGCTGCCCCGTCTCAAGAAGTAATTCGGCCAGCAATTCGCGGAACGGATACAGACGATTCTCCATCGCCACGTGCTTGACGCTACCGTCCTCTCCATCGGCCGCGGCCTGCATGAACCGCAGCGCCTGATCCGTCGCACCTTCCTTCAGTGCGATCCAGGCCGAAATGGCAAGCATCTGCTCCTCGGTCCGATCCGCCCAGTAGGATTGGTCGGCGCGCTGCAGTGTCGTTCGTAGCGCCTTCATCGCTTCGATCTCTGCTTTGGCGCCTGCAAGATCACCCGTGCGGGCCATGCCCAGGCCACGCGTGAAGCGGATCAACGAATCCGCCATCGGATATTGGGTGGCAGTCATCGGCAGCTCAGCAGCGCCAGCCCAATCCGCTCTTTCCAGGACGTAGCGCGCCGGCATCGCCGCCTTGGCGGTGAAATTCACGAAGTTGATCGGACGATCGCCGCGGTCGGCGGTGGCAAGCGACTTCTTGATCATCGCCTCGGCCTTGGCGTCCTGTGCGAGCTGCAGATGTGCGTAAACCGTAAAATCCGACGCGTGATAGTAGTCGGGCTGGATTTCAAGCGCCGACGCGTTGGAGGCGATGGATTCTTCCCAAAGCCCCACCATTGAGTAGATGTGCGACGGCATGTGCCGCGCATGTGGCACGGCCGGCGCAATGCCGGCATAGCGCCGCGCCGATGCGATCCCCTTCTCGGCAAGTGGCGGGAAATCGTAGGCGTGAATGAGGTAGTGCGTCACGCCCGGATGCTGCGGGTTCTGCTCGTGGAGTTTTTCCAGAAGCGCCGCCGACTTGATCTGATTGGCATATGTGAGGTCGCTCTTCGGTGCCGCGGCTTGAAGCGTCAAGGCATAAAAGGCCTGGACTTCGTAGTCGTCAGGATAGTTTTGCGCCATCTGCGCCATCGCGGCATTGTAGGCCGCCAGCCGGGCATTTACGGCGACCTTGTCATGGTCGCGGAAGTAGGCGCTCAGCGCCTCGATCCAATCGCGCTCGCGCTGGGTCTTCGGCCCGGCAGCTCGCGCCTTCTCGAGTGCCTCCCAAGCTGCCTGCGCATCCGCTCGTGACGGAGTAGTTGCAAGGGTGTTACCGAGAAAGTCCATGGCCACGCCCCAATACGCCATGGCGCAAGTGGGATCCTGCTGCAGGATCTCTTCGAATTTTCGGCGGGCAATCAAGAACCAGTACGAATGAAGCATGGCGACGCCGCGGTCAAACTCGACCTGGACTTTGGGGTCGCAGGAGATAGGAAAGCTCACCTTACCGAGCTTTTCGTCTTGCTGGCCGATTGCGCCGCTTGCGAGCGCCGCAGTGATCACGCCGGCGGCAAATAAGGTTCGTCCCGATTTCGCGTTCATCGTGAGTCTCCTTTGAGCCTTGTAATCGTCCGTAAGTTCAGTGATCAGATACCTCTCTCTGTCCCTCCTTATTCTCCAATCTCGGTTTGTTGCTCTGTGCCCGGACATTGCGCGCACCGGTCCACTGCGCGGCAAACTGCGCCTGCAACCGTTTTGAATGAATGTGCAATGCTTGCCGTTGAAGGCACCGACGTTGCCCTCAATCACAGGATTTCGGCACGTCTGTCTGGCGCTGATCGACTGAACTCTAACTCTCTTTCCACGCCCCCGGAAGAGCGGAGAGTAAGGTCCGGAATGTGCACAAAAGCGGGCATTTGACCGCCTCTTCGGATTCATGAAATTCCGCATGGAGTGGCAAAGCCAACGGGTCGCGCGAACGCGCGCCCGATGACAGGCTCCGCGTGCCCACCATAACGAGCGGAGGCGGCCACGTTCGCCATAGCTGGGCGATGCCTGCTTCGCGGGGATGCCGGCGGAAGCTCCTGTCACACCATGATCGGCCTACAGGGCCTTGGTCCGCCTAAGCAGCCACCAGGTCAGTGCTCCCGCGGCGATCACCAGCAGAAGCGCGTACCAGGTGCCGCCGTCGCCGGTCTGGAACGGCATATCCTTGGTGTTCATGCCGAAGAAGCCGGTGACCAGCGTCGAAGGCAGCATGCACGCGGTCAGGACCGACAGCGTGAACAGGCGGCGGTTGGTGATCGCCGTCATGCGGCCGGCGATCTCGTCCTGCAGCAGCCGGGCGCGCTCATAGATCGCGCTGAACTCGTAGTCGAGCGCGTCGAACTTCTGCGCAAGCTAGCGCATCGCCGACAGCAGGATTTCGGATTCGACGTCCTCGCGCGTCTCCATGCGATGAAACAGCGCACGGATCTGCGACAACTGCCGCCGCGTGCGGATCGCCCGCAAGCGCACGCGGCCGAGCCGCAACCGCTCATCGTCGATCTCATCGTGCAGGACATGATTCTCAACGATGTCGAGCTCGTCCCCGAGGCTGGCCGAATAGCGTCCGATCACATCGGCGAACTGGTCGACGATCGCATCGAACAGCGACACCGGGGTTGGAAACTTGCGGCCGCTATCGAGCGCACGCCGCGTCAGCTCGATCGCGCGCAGCGGCTTGCGCCGAGCCGTGATCATCAGCTTTGACGATATCGCAAAGTGCACCCGCACGAGATCGTCGCCCTCCTGTATGAACTCCTGGCGCAGGTCAGGCAAAACGCCGGCGATCTCCTCGTCGAAAATATCGAGGCGAATGTGCTCGTCGGCATCGAGCAGGGTCTCGCGCGCGACATCGGACAGTGCAGCACTCCCGGCGAGCCAGTCGTGGCAGCGACGGTTGGACAGATTGAAATGCAACCACAGCCAGCCGTGCGGATCAGCGAGTTCCGCATCGAGGTTGGCGACATCGAGCTTCGTCGCGGAGCCGTCGCCCGCGAAGCGATAGGCAGAAATGATGCCGATGTCGGCGAGGGCCTAATCCATCCGCTAACCCGTTGCTGGTGTGAAGCAGGCAATGCGTCAACGCAATGGCAAGCTGATGGCGACTACACCCCATCAAAGCTCTAGAGACAAGGTCTGATTCAACTGAGCAGTGAATCGTAGGGTGGGCAGAGCGAAGCGTGCCCACCATTCACGAGCGGAGTGTTGGATGGTGGGCACGGCGCGAAGAGCGCCTTTGTCCGCCCTACGCGGCTCTCGTGCCCCGGACGCAGCGCGGCGCGACAGTGCTGCGCTGCTGAGCCGGGGCCTATGCGGTGAGATGGGTCCCGGCTCTGCGGCGCAACGCTATGCGTTGCGCCGCGTCCGGGACACGGGGCTTACTCCGCCGCCAACTGCCTTGGCGCGGGGGGTGGGCTGGCGAGGTCGGCGGTGAGTTGGGCGTGGCGGGCTTTGGCGTCCGCTACCGCCTTCTCCTTGACCGGGCCATAACCGCGGATGCGGTCGGGCAAGGACAACAACTCGACAGCGGTGTCGTGTGTCACCGGCGACAGCAAGCCGAGCACGGTTTCGACATCCTTCTCGTAGGCAACGATCAGGTCGCGCTCGAGCTTGCGGTCGGCGCTGTAGCCGAAGATGTCGAGCGGCGTGCCGCGCAGGAAGCGCAGCTTTGCGAGCGTTCGGAACACCGGCATCATCCACGCGCCGAAGGCGCGCTTCTTCGGGCGACCGAGCGCGTCGAGGCCGCCGCCGAGGATCGGCGGCGCCAGATTGAAATTGAACTTGAACTCACCTTCGAACTGGTCGCGGAGCTGCTTTTCGAAGCGGCCATCGGTGAACAGCCGCGCGACTTCGTACTCATCCTTGTAAGCGAGCAGTTTGGCGTAGTTGACCGCAACCGCGCGCGGCAGCGCCTCGCCATAGCCGCCGTCGATCGCCGCATCGCGCACGCGCTTCACGAGAGCCCGATAGCGCTCGGCGAGCGCGGTATTTTGGTAGTCGGCGAGGTGCGCGCTGCGATGGACGATGATCTCGTCCAGCGTCATCGTCTCCAGCGTCTTCGCCACCACCGGCTCGTCCTGGCCCTTCATCATGGCCTCGAGCCGCGCCGGATCGGCCGCGGCGAGACGGCCGAGCTGGAAGGCCTGCGTGTTCATCTTGATCGCGACGCCGTTGACCTCGATCGCCTGCAGAATCGCCTTTGCCGACAGCGGCAGCAGACCCTTCTGATAGGCATAGCCCAGCATCATGATGTTGGTGGCGATGGAGTCTCCAAGCAGCGCTTCGGCCGGCTTGGTGAAATCGTAGAACCAGGAATCCTTGCGCAGCTCGGTCTCCAGCACGTGGTTGACCTTGCGGCTCTGGAAGTTGAAATCGCGGTTGAGGATGAAGTCGGCAGTCGGGATCACGTGGGTATTGATGACGCCAACGGTGCGGCTGGCTTCACAAAGCGTGATGGTGTCCTTGGCAGCGGCCACCACCTCGTCGGCGGCCATCACGAGATCGGCGGTGCCGGTGACGATGCGCGAACAGGTGACGTCGGCGGTGTGTTCGGAAAGACGGACGTGGCTGAGCACCGCCCCGCCCTTCTGTGCCAGGCCCGACATGTCGAGGATCATGCTGGCCTTGCCCTCGATATGCGCAGCCATGCCGAGCAGCGCACCGATCGTCAAGACGCCGGTGCCGCCGACGCCGCCGACCGCAATGTTGTAGGGCCGTTCCAACGACGGGAACGAGGCCGGCTCCGGCAGATCGCCGATGTCGCCAAGACCTGTACCATCAAGGCTGGCCGGCGCGCGACGGCGCGGCTTGCCGCCGTCGATGGTGACGAAGGATGGGCAAAAGCCCTTGAGGCAGGAATAATCCTTGTTGCAGGTCGACTGGTTGATGGTGCGCTTGCGGCCCATCTCGGTTTCCAGCGGCTCGACCGAGATGCAGTTCGACTGCACCGAGCAATCGCCGCAGCCTTCGCACACGGCCGGATTGATCATGACGCGGCGCGCCGGGTCTTCCATCAGGCCGCGCTTGCGGCGGCGGCGCTTTTCGGCGGCGCAGGTCTGCACGAACACGATCGCCGAAGTTCCCTTCAGCGCCCGACAGATCTTCATGACGTCCTGAAGCTCGTCGCGATGCGCGGTCTTGACGCCGGGCGCGATCTCGGAGGCTGGATAGGCGTCGGGACTTTCCGAGACGAGGTAGATGTTGCGGATGCCTTCCGAATGAAGCTGGAAGGTGATCTGCTGCGGCGACAATTCGCCGTCGACATGCTGGCCGCCGGTCATCGCGGTCGCGTCGTTATAGAGGATCTTGTAGGTGATGTTGGCGCCCGAGGCGATCGCCTGGCGGATCGCGAGGCTGCCGGAGTGGAAGTAGGTGCCGTCGCCGAGATTGGCGAACACGTGCTCTTCCTTGGTGAAGGGTGCGACGCCGACCCACGGCACGCCCTCGCCTCCCATATGGGTGTAGGTCTCGGTGTTGCGGTCCATCCACAGCGCCATGAAGTGGCATCCGATGCCGGCAAAGGCGCGGCTGCCTTCCGGCACCTTGGTCGAGGTGTTGTGCGGGCAGCCCGAGCAGAAATACGGCGTGCGGGTGACGGGTGCCACCGCCTGCATCTGGGTGGCCTGTCGGCCATTGAACCAGTCGGCCTTGGCGCGCAGCATCGCGGCGATTTCGGGGTTGAGATTAAGTCGAAGCAGGCGTTCGGTCAGCGAGCTCGCTAGCGAAGCAACGGAAAGCTCCGCGGCGAAGGTGAGAAACCGTTTGTCGTGATCGTCCATCTTGCCGACGATGCGAGGACGGACGTCGTCGCGCCAGTTGAACAGCTCCTGCTTGACCTGGTTCTCGACGATCTCGCGGCGCTCCTCGACGATGAAGATTTCCTCGAGGCCGATGGCGAAATTGCGCACGCCTTCCGGCTCGAGCGGCCAGGGCATGCCGATCTTGTAAAGCCGCAAGCCGATCTTGGCGGCGACCTCCTCGGTGATCCCGAGTTCGCGCAGCGCCTGTCGGATGTCCTCGTAGCTCTTGCCGGATGCCATGATGCCGTAGCGGGCATTCGGCGAATCCATCGTGATGCGGTTGATCTTGTTGGCGCGCGCAAACGCGATCGCGGCATAGCCCTTGTAGTCCTGCAGGCGCAGGTCCTGCGCATAGCGATCGTCGGGCCAGCGCAGGTTGAGACCGCCCGGCGGCATCTCGAAATCGGTCGGGATCGCGAACGGCGTCATCTCGTCGGTGAGGTCGATCTCGGCGGTGGTTTCCACCGTCTCGGTGATCACCTTCATGCCGACCCAGCAGCCGGAGTAGCGCGACATCGCGATACCCAACAGGCCCATCTCGATCATTTCATGGATGCTGGAGGGATAGAGATACGGCATCAGCGCGGAGATGAAGGCGTGGTCCGACTGATGCGGGACGGTGGAGGATTTCGCACCGTGATCGTCGCCGGCGAGACACAGCACGCCGCCATGTTTAGCCGAGCCGGCCGTATTGCCGTGGCGGAAGACGTCGCCGCAGCGGTCGACGCCAGGGCCTTTGCCGTACCAGATGCCGACCACGCCGTCGTACTTGGCGCCGGGCGAGAGATTGAGTTGCTGCGAACCCCAGATCGCGGTGGCCGCGAGATCCTCGTTCACGCCGGGCTGGAACTTGATGTTGTACTGTTCGAGATGTTTTCGGGCTGCGAAGAGCTGCTGGTCATAACCACCCAAGGGGGAGCCGCGGTAACCGGAGATGAAGCCCGCGGTGTTGAGCCCTGCGGCACGGTCGCGGCGAATTTGCGCCATCGGCAGGCGGACCAGCGCCTGGATCCCGGTCAGGAAGATGTGGCCGGAGCCTTGCGTGTACTTCTGATCGAGACTGATCGGACCCTGGTTAATTCCCATTGCAGCCCTCTTTGGCGGTAAGCCTTGATCGTGACGACGCTCGTTTAGCTAAGCATCTGAACTCGTTAGAACCAGTCTATGTCGGATTTTCCGGGCCGCGCACCACAAATCTCGGCAAGAAGGCCGCGCTCTCAAACTTCGCAATTTCGTGCCGGGAAAATCGGCGCGGCATTTCGGTTTGTGTCGTCCGGAAGCCGCGGCGCGAAATGGCATGAGCCCCCGCTGTGTGCGCTTTCGCGCTATAACGCTCCGGAAGGTCAATCGGTGCAGGGACGACCATGCGGGCGATTCTCCCGGCACTGCTTTTGTGCACTGCGTTCACAGCCGGCGAAGGTCATGCCCAGCCCAAGGCGAACCGGCGATGGCCCAGGACATCGCGCGCGGCAAGGCGCTGACGGACGCCGGCGCTCTGCGCATGGAGCGATGACGATTTCTACCGCGCGCTCCGCTTCGGCGTGGCGCGCGACGGATCGCGCTACTGCCCCGCCTTCCCCTATCCGAATTTTAACTGACGCGGCAGGACATTTTGGCAATCGACGCCTATTTGGCGACACTGACACCGGTCACGAACGCACCGCGTGCGCTAGAGCTGCGCTGGCCCGTTCAACTATCGCTTCAGCGATCGCCGACGTGACGAACTATTTCCGCAATGCCTGGGCAATGCCGCGCCACTGGTGACGGCGATGCAAAGCATCGTCCGGAAACGCTGCTCCGGGGAACGTCGGCCAGCGCAAGGCAATCTCATTCAGGAACTCCTGGGAAATCACGGGTTCCAACATTACGGGGTTGCAACATTGGCGCGGAACATCCGCGCACGCCAGCCATTGTCCTCACGCTTCACTTCGGGATGCTAACGGAGGAACCCATTCATGGCACACCAACCCGATCCGAACGATCCTTACCGCGCCGGCCTGAGCGATGAAGAAGTCCGCCGTCAGGCCCGCTTCAACAGTCTCGACAATGAGCTGCAACCCGATCCCGCGCTGTCCGAGGGTCCGCCGAGTGGCGGCAAGGTTGCGATGTTCGCCGTTGCCATCGCGCTCGTACTCGGCGCGCTGTTCTATGGCCTGAACAACACCACCGTGCAGCAGGCCGGTACCTCGTCGACCAACCAGGCCGCGCAGCAGCAACCGGCCAACCCGTCGGCGCCTCCGGGCATGCGTGACGTAACGCCGCGCAGCAACACTGACCCCGGCACGACCACCGGTGCCGCGACCAATCGCCCGACGCCGCCATCGCAGGAACCGACCGGCACCGAGGTCGATCGCTCCAAGCAGTAGCGGTTGATCAATCCCAAATGACGTACAGCGGGCAAAATGGCCCGCTGTTTTTTTTGCGTTGTCCAGGCTCAGGACCGATTGATCAAAGCCAGAGGATAACGGTTGCGCGATGCACACTGGCCAACCCTGGCCTCGCTCCTCGCGGACGAGGTCTTTCGGCCCTCGAAACGTGCCTCGCCCTCCTTATGGAGATAAACGTGGCGCAGAATATATACGACAATCCCGATTTCTTCGCCGGCTACAGCCGATTACCTCGCCAGGTGCAGGGGCTGGACGGCGCGCCCGAATGGCCGGCTGTCCGGGCTATGCTGCCCGCGCTAACCGGCAAGCGCGTGGCCGATCTGGGCTGCGGCTTCGGCTGGGCCTCGCGCTGGATGCGCGCGCAGGGCGCGGTCTCGGTGCTTGGCCTCGATCTGTCGCAGAACATGATCGCACGCGCCAAGGTCGATACCTCGGACCCGGCCATTGAATATCTGCTCGCCGATCTCGAGACATTGGAGCTGCCCGAAGCGGCTTTCGACCTCATCCACAGCGCCCTGACCTTCCACTATGTCGAGGATTTCCGGCGCCTCGCGCGCATGATCCACAAGGCGCTGGCCGGCGGCGGAGATCTGGTCTTCACGATCGAGCATCCGATCTTCATGGCTGCGGCGCATCCGCATTGGATCGCCGATGAAGATGGCCGCAAGACCTGGCCGGTCAACGGCTACTCGGTCGAGGGCGAGCGCCGCGCGGACTGGTTCGCCAAGGATGTGCTTAAGTATCACCGGACCCTCGGAACGACGCTCAACACGCTGATTGATGCGGGCTTCGAGTTGCGCCGGGTCGAGGAATTCGCCCCGACGCGCGAACAGATCGAGCGCTTGCCCGAACTGGCCGAAGAGCTGGAGCGGCCGATGATGCTCCTGGTCTCAGCGCGAAAGACAGAACCGCGTTGAGAGTCGAGCCGCCCGCCTCGCATGACACGGGCGGCTCGCGATTGACTACCACCTTTAAAGATCGATGGCCGCTATGCGGGAGAAGCAGCAGTCATCTGACGCCTTCGGCCATTTTGGGACCTAGCTGAACATCTTGTTGATGTCGCCGCCGGGATAGCCGTTGGCGAATTCGCCGAAGGTGCCCTTCTCCGCCATCTCCTTTGACGCCTTCATGAAGCCGGCCCATGCCATCCGCGCCAGCGAAGCGCCGACGCTGACGCGACGCACGCCGAGATCGGACGCCGCCTGCAGCGACGGGCCGGCCGCGCCGACCAGGAGATTGACCGGCTTTGGATGCACCGCTTTCACGACCGCCGAAATCTCTTCCGGCGTCGCGATGCCGGGCGCATAGAGGCAATCGGCGCCGGCGTCGGCATAGGCGGTGAGCCGGTCGATCACGAGCTTCAAATCCTTCTGCCCGCGCAGGAACGCCTCGCAGCGGCCGGTGAGCAGCACCCCGCTCTTGTCGGCATCGATTGCCTGGCGCGCTGCCTTGATGCGATCGATCGCCAACGCGCGATCGAACAGCGGCTTTGCGTTGTCGCCGGTAAAATCCTCGATCGACAGGCCGGCCACGCCGGTCTTAACCGCGCGCGCGACATTGGCGCCGACCTTGTCCGGCTCGTGCGCAAAGCCATCCTCGAAATCGGCATTAACAGGAATATCGACCGCCGCGCAGATCGCGGCGAGATGGGCGCAGACGTCGTCGACGGTGACATGGTTGTCGGCCTTGCCCAGCGTCCAGGCGAAGCCGGCGCTGGTGGACGCCAGCGCCTTGAAGCCGAGATGCTGCAACGCTTTCGCGCTGCCGACGTCAAACGGATTGGGGATGATGAAGCATCCGCTCTCGTGCAACTTCCTGAATGCGGCGCGTTTGTCAGCAGATGTCAGCATGGGTCGCTCCCCTCGGTTTGCTTGGCGCCGCCTACATAGTAACGCTGCGTCTGCTCCGCCAGATGTCTCACGCCACGACCTTGCGCAGAAACGTCCGCTCCTCCGCGAGGATGAACTTGTTCTCCTCGGCGAAATCAAAATTGGCCTTGCCTTCGCTGTCCGCGCGCAGCCGCGTTCGGTAGCTTTCGTAAGATGCAAGGCTGTCGAACGAAATCAGCGCGAATGCGATGTTGTTGGTGCCCTCGTGCGGCATCCAGTAGCCGATCAGGTCGCCGCCGCATTTCGGAATGATGGTGAGCCAGTTTTTGGAATATTCTTCGAACAAGGCGCGCTTGAACGGGTCGAGTTGATAGCGGATGAAGACGGTGACGGTCATGATGCTCTCCAATGTTTCCCCGTCATTGCGAGCCACCCGTTCGGCGCAAAGCGCCGCCGGATGACAGGCTCCGCGAAGCAATCCATCGCTCCACAAGCGGAGGAATGGATTGCTTCGTCGCTGCGCTCCTCGCAATGACGTTCGAGGCGAGACTACCCGCTTGCCCTACCGCGATGCTTCGGCTATCATCGAACTATGAAAGCAGGTCCTGATATCGCTATGGTCGCCTCCCTGGTCGGCGATCCCGCCCGCGCCAACATGCTGACCGCGCTGATGGACGGCCGCGCGCTGACCGCGAGCGAGCTGGCGCACCAGGCCGGCATCACGCCGCAGACCGCGAGTTCGCATCTTTCCAAGCTTGAGACCGGCGGCCTGATCGAGCCGGAGAAGCAGGGCCGCCATCGCTATTACCGTCTCACCGGCCCCGATGTTGCGGGCGTGCTCGAAGGGCTGGCGGGCCTTGCCGAGCGCGCCGGGCACACGCGCGTGCGCACTGGGCCGAAGGAGCCGGCGCTGCGCCGCGCCCGGATCTGCTACGATCATCTGGCCGGCGATCTCGGCGTGCAGATGCTCGACAGCATGCGAAAGCAAAAGCTGGTCCGACAAACCAAACAGGCGATCGAACTCACCGGCGAGGGCAAGCGCTTCATCGCCGAGGCGCTGCAGATCGACGCAGACATGCTCGCCCATCCGCGCCGGCCCGTGTGCAAGGCCTGTCTCGACTGGAGCGAACGGCGGCACCATCTCGCCGGCACGCTGGGCGCAGCGGTAATGAACCGCTTCACCGAATTGAACTGGGCGGCGCGCGATCCCGCGCCCGGCAGCCGCGTCGTGAACTTCACGCGCACCGGCGAAAAGCGGTTCGCTGCGCTGTTTGGCGGCAGCGAAGCTCATTCGTGATGGCTTGAACTTCTTGGACGTACGCACAAACCAAGCGATGCTGTGCTGCCCCCCTCCGCCCTCATCCTGAGGAGCCGCGCCAGCGGCGTCTCGAAGGATGGGCCACGGGCCTCATGGTTCGAGACGGCGCTTACGCGCCTCCTCACCATGAGGATTAATCAACTCGCGCTCTCGCCAAAACGTGAAATGCAAAGTCTTTACAGCGCGCGAGGACGGCATCAATTCAGCTTCATCTTGAGATGGAGTTTGCGATGCGACCAATTCTTGCCGGCGTGCTCACTGCCGCCCTTTGCACTCAGCCCTTGCTGCCGGCCGGAGCCGCGGAAGCCGCGCAACGCGAACCCTACGGCATTGGTCTCGAAGGTTTTGCCTATCCCTACCCGGTCCATATGCTGCCGCTGGTCAACGATGGCGAGCAGGTGCGGATGGCCTATATGGACATAGCTCCCGCGCAAGCGAATGGACGCACCGTGGTGCTGCTGCACGGCCGCAATTTTCCATCGAGCTACTGGGCGCCGGTCATCAAGACCTTGAGCGATGCTGGTTACCGCGTGGTCGTGCCGGACCAGATCGGCTTTGGAAAATCATCGAAGCCGCAAGGCGATTTGCATTTCGATACGCTGGCGCGCAACACGATCGCGCTGCTCGATCATCTGCAAATCGCCAAGGCCGACATCGTGGCGCATTCGCTCGGCAGCATGCTCGGGGTGCGGATCGCACGCGCCTACCCTGACCGGATCGCGCATCTGGTGCTGACCGCTCCGATCGGGCTGGAGGATTACCGGCTCTACGTGCCGCCGACGCCGACCCAGAAGATATTGGAGAACGAAGATAAACTCACCGCGGACGCCTATCGTAAACAGCTCGAAACCAACTACGCCCTCAAACTGCCGCCCGAACAGATCACGCCCTTCATCGACGCGCGCTTCAACATCAAGGGCAGCGCCGAGTATCCCCGCTGGCTGCGCGCGTTCGTCAGCTCGGCACAGATGATCTATCGCGAGCCTGTCGCGCACGAGATTCCGCTGATCACGCAGCCGACGCTGTTCGTGATGGGCGCCGACGATCATAACGCGCCGGGAAAAGCCAATGCGCCGGACGCGCTGCGCCCGAAGATGGGGCAGAACGCCGAGCTGGCCAAGGGGCTCGCCGCCAAGATGGCACGCGGCCGGGCCGAGGTGATTCCGAACACGGGACATCTGGTCTTTTTGGAAGCGCCGGCGAAATACGACGAACTGTTGCTCGGATTTCTCGCTGTCGCCCCATGACAAATCACCACATGACAAATCACGACATTCATGTTCCATTCAGGTGTTCGCTACTAGGTTGCGAACGTGCCGCCTTGCGGCCAAGAACGGGAGAAAATATGAAGTACCTTTTCGCAGCAGTTTTGGCCCTGGGTACCGTTGCCAGCTTCAGCGCGGCGGAAGCCGCGCAAGGATGCGGCCCCGGCTGGGCTCGCGGCCCCTATGGCCGCTGCCAGCCCGTACGCCGGGCCGTTGTGGTTCGTCCAGCCCCGGTCGTCGTGGTGCGGCCTCCAGCTCGGACCGTCGTGGTGCGGCCCGGCCGCGTGTGCCCCTACGGCACCGTTTGGCGCTACGGACGCTGCCGTGCTTACTGAGAATTCGCAAGCATGACAAAGCCCCGCTCGCGCGGGGCTTTTTTTATTGCTTCTAAATAATCCGCGGCGAAGTCTTACCAGTAGCGACGGCGCCAGTAGCGGCGGCGCCAACGACGGCGGCGATACCAGCCCCAGTGCCTGCGGCGCCAACGGCGGCGGCGCCAGCCCCAGTACCTTCGGCCCCAACCGCGACGTCGGCCGCGGCCCCAGCCCACTTCTTCGGGCGTGAGACGATCGACCTCTTTGTCTGACGTGACAGCAGGTTGAGCATCCTTGTTGGCGGGCAGCTTCGCGTCATCGGCGAGCGGTGCCGGCATCAGCGGCGCGGCCTCCGCGCTCGCTGCGAGCGCGACACCGCCCGCGGCAAATCCAAAGGCGAGCTTCAGAAAGTGGCGGCGTTCCATCACATCCCTTCCTCCGTTTGCTGTGTGCAAGAAAGAGAGTTTCGATGTGCTGAGATGAACGCGCAGTGAACTGCGTGTTCAGCTTTGCTCCGAACGGAGTCGATCGAGAATTATTTTCGCGCGCTGTTGTTTGCAGCGGAACTTTTGTCGTCTTTGCGGTATTTCTGCGTCGCGCGCATGTGTGACCACGCGTCTTCTCTACGGCGGACACGTCGTCTCGCGTCTTACGCCACGCGCTCCTCGGCAAGCACCAGCACCTCGCGCGTCCGCGTCACGTCCGGCCAGTCGCGGTTGAAGTCTGCGACCAGGCGTTTCATCTCCGGTCCCTCGATCGCGCGATCGAGCGCAGCTTTATCGGTGAATTGGTACATCGCCTCATGCAGCGACGGATCGGTCGCGCTCCAATAACGCCATGCCTTCGACGCGCCGAACGATTTCATCGCGTCCGGCAGATGCTCTCGCGAGTACCAGGTGTCGAAGGCCGCTCGCTTGGCCGGATCGGTCACAGTGGCGCGGACGACGAAAAGGGCTGCGGGCATGTTTCTTCTCCCTCAGTTCTTGTAGGGTGGGCAAAGGCGCGCAGCGCCGTGCCCACCATTTCATTCAGCGTTGTTGGAGGGAATGGTGGGCACGCTGCGCTTTGCCCACCCTACATCCCTTCAACACGCAACTGTCACATGCTCCGTGATATCAAGGCCGCGCGCAATGCGTTATCCGAGGTGTCTTCCATGTCCGTCCGCCATCGCTCCGCCCTGTTATCCGCGCTCCTGTGCCTGACCGCGATCCTTCCTGCCGCGGCTGAGGACATCCTGCTGCCCCGCGAGCCGCAGATCGGGCCGCGGCCGTTCTATCTCGTCGACAAGATGAAAGACGGCCCGCTGAAGCAACAACTCAGCCAGTGCACCGGACCGTTTCGCAAGACCGATTTTTCCATCGGCCACCGCGGCGCCGCGCTGGAATTTCCTGAGCATACCAGGGAGTCCTATATCGCCGCCGCCCAGATGGGCGCCGGCATCATCGAATGCGACGTGACGTTTACAAAAGACCGCCAGCTCGTCTGCCGCCATTCGCAATGCGACCTGCACACCACCACCAACATTCTGACCGTGCCCGAGCTTGCCGCAAAATGCACGCAAGCCTTCAGCCCGGCTGATTCCGCGGCCGGTAAGAAAGCCTCCGCAAAGTGCTGCACGTCAGATATCACGCTCGCCGAATTCCGGCGGCTGCGCGCGAAGATGGACGGCTTCAATCCCGACGCGAAGACGCCTGAGGAATATCAGAACGGCACGCCGCGCTGGCGCACCGACCTCTATGCGAACTCCGGCACGCTGATGACGCACGATGAGAGCATCGCGCTGATCAAAAGTCTCGGCGCCAAGTTCACGCCTGAGCTCAAGGCGCCCGAGGTGCCCATGCCGTTCGACGGCGATTACACCCAGGAGAAATACGCATCGCAGATGCTGGACGCCTACAAGAAGGCCGGCATTCCGCCGAGCGATGTCTTTGCGCAAAGCTTTAATCTCGCCGACGTGCTCTATTGGGTGAAGACCGAACCGGAATTCGCGAAACAGGCGGTCTATCTCGAAGACCGCTACGAAAAGCAGGGTCTCGATCCCAACAAGCCGGAGACGTGGAAACCGTCGATGGCGGATTTAAAGGCGCAAGGCGTCGCGATCCTCGGCCCGCCGATCTGGACAATGCTGACGCTGAACGACAGACAAGAAATCGTCCCGTCCAAATACGCCAAGGCCGCCAAGGCCGCCGGCCTCGACCTGATCGGCTGGTCGCTGGAACGCGACGGCCCGCTCAACAAGGGCGGCGGCTTCTATCACAAGTCGATCAAATCGGCGGTTGACCGTGACGGCGATACGCTGACGGTGCTGGACGTGCTCGCCAAACAGGTCGGCATCCGCGGCATGTTCTCGGATTGGCCGGCGACGACAACGTTTTACGCGAGTTGTACGGGGATGAAGTGAGGCTTGTAGGGTGGGCAAAGGCGCGTTTGCGCCGTGCCCACCATTCATCCACAATCTCATTTGGATGATGGTGGGCACGCTTGCGCTTTGCCCACCCCTACATCTACTGCCAGACCTCATCCTGAGGAGCCGCGACAGCGGCGTCTCGAAGGATGAATGGCACCAGCGGGGCCCCATGGTTCGAGACGGCGCTAAAGCGCCTCCTCACCATGAGGGTCCAACACCTACGCCGGCTCCAAGCCGAGGGCCTGCGCGGTCTCGATCCAGGTTGGCAATTCGCGCTGATACAGAGCATTGCTTTCCTTGAAACCAAGCGCCGGCTCCAGCACGAACGTCGCGAGAACTTCCTTCACTTTCGGATCGTTGTTGGCGGCCACGCAGAGTTCCGAAAGCCGATCGACGATCGGTTGCGGCGTCGCCTTCGGTACCGCCCAGCCCGTGAATTTCGATGTCGCGCCTTGCTCGGGAAGGGTCTTGACGTTCGGGATCGCGGCGACCTTCTTCGAATGCACCGCAAACACCACACCGTGGTTGCCTTGCAGGACGGGTTGAGCGGCCGTGTAGCTGCCCATCGCGACGTCAAGCGTGCCGTCCATCAGGCCCGTCCACATCGGCGCTTCGCCGCGGTAGTGGATCGGTTCTATCTTGAGGCCATACTGCTTGTTGAGTTCGTTGATCGTCATATGCGGGGCCGAGCCCGCGCTATAGGTGCCGAAATTCACCTGGCCCTTCTTGCGCGCGAACGCGACGAAATCGTCCAGCGTCTTGACGCCGGACGCCAGGCTCGCGACCAGCAGCAGCCCGGCGCCCGGAATGATGCTGACGAGCGTCAGGTCTCTGTCCATGTCGTAGCCGGGGTTCTTCATCATCACCCGGTTCATCACATAGGTGGTCGAAATCGAGCACAGGATGGTGTGGCCATCCGGCGCCGCGCGCGCCACTTCCGCCGCGCCGATCGAGCCGGAAGCGCCCGCCTTGTTTTCGATGACGACGTTCTGCCCCACCTGCCTGGAGATGAAATCGCCGAAGGCGCGCGCGAGCAGATCCGTCTGCCCGCCTGCCGGGTAGCTGCAGACCATACGGATATTCCGCGACGGCCACGCTGCTTGCGCGGAGGCGCCACGCGACAGCAAAGGCATCGCGGCAGCGGCGGTACCAGCCGCGATGAAATGACGGCGGTTGAATTTTAAGGGCATCTTTCCTCCTTGGTTTTTCAAAGAGGGTATCCCATCACCCGGCTTCTGCCATAACAGAAAGCCGGGACAGATTAGCGCAGTTAACAAAATCCGGATCTTTCGCCACAACTCGCGGGCGTGTCAGCTCGATGATAGCATCTGGAACTGCAATTTTCCGAGAGCTGGAAAATGTGGTGCGGTGATGCTCGGTTGAGTGAACTCGAGTTCAGGATGCCGGACGCAGCATCGGCGTCACAACTGGCGAAGAGCCGCTTTGGATTCTGCCAACAATCTTGAAGCCGTGGCGTTCATAGAGCGAAATGTTACGCGGGTTCGAGCTTTCGAGGTAGGCCGCGATCCCCTCCTCGTCGCATCGTCGGAGCGCATGTTTCATCAGCAACGAGCCAAGTCCCTGCCCGATCCATTTCGGATCAGCGGCGATAAGGGGCAGATACCAGTGCGGCTCATGCGGATGATGTTCGGCCATTCCTTTCATGATGGCCCCGATATCCCCTGATATCTCCGGGCGCAGGGACTCCTCCATGATTGCGTTCATTTCCGCTTCGTCCGGCTCGACGCCTGGTGGCAGCCATAGGGCGGCAGCGCGAGCCCCTTCGGTGATGTAGGCTGTGCCGTGCTCGAAAGCACCGCCGCCGAAAGCATTGACCATCCGCGGCATTATTCTGAGGTATACGGACGGATCGGGCCAAGCAAAACGCGCCATCGGGTCGGCCGCAAAGCCGAGCACAATGGTGCTGATCGCGCTTGCCCGGTTGTTCGCGTCTGCGGATATGACTTCCGGCACCGCCGACATCGTGTCGCTCCCTCGGTCACTCACCGTCGATCCAAGGGTCAATCGTACTTTACCTTGGGGAAAAAGTCTCCACGCCCCTCGGGGGTCATGTCGAGCAGACCCCACAAGGGGTCGACCAGATCCCCGGCGCGATGATGTTGATTGGGTTCGGTTGGTGCGAAGCTCATCTCCGAACCCCAGAAGTGACGGATTGCTTCGCCGCTTTTCTTGAACACGTTGAAGATCGTTTCGTCCCAGTTCTCGCCGTCCGGAACGCGATGCTGTGCACGCAAGCCCTTGGGAAACTTCGACGTGTCACCAAAATAATCCGCGTCGTAGCTATTGCCCGCCGTAGACACCAGCGGCAGATGGTCCCAGCCGCGCTCGTGAGCCCACGCGGCAAGACGTGCGATTGGGGATTTCGCGACGATGTAAAGTGCAGCTCGCTGGCCGATGTGCCTTGCCGCGCCGTCGATCCCATCGAGCAGGTGCGTGCAGCCGGGACATGGCAGCTCCCGCTCGGGTCCATACATGAAGCTGTACAGAATGAGCGTGTCATGCGGACCGAACAGCTCGGACATCTTGACCTTCTCAGGCGCTGCATTCTTGCCGATCCGCTCGAATACATAGTCTTCCGGTACTTCGCCGCCGAGCGGCAAGGCGCGGCGCTTGGCTGCGACAGCTTCAATGTGGGCACGCAGCGCGATCTCTTCGTCTAGAAGCGCGTTTCTGGCAGCACGATACTCGGCGGTTTCGTTCGGGTAGCGGAGATGCTCCATGGCTTCCCTCCGGATTGAAGATCTGTGAACCCATAAACTCATCCGTGAGTAGCGAGTTCCTATTGCACCCGCTTGCCGCAACACACCCGACGCGCTGCACAAATGTGACCTTCCAAGTCAGTTATCTTTGCGTAACCTCTGATCAATGAATGGCCGCCGTTGGCGTGGCCACCGGCGAAGGCTCCGCCTTTTCGAGCGCGCTGGTAACGTCCTTCGCTCCTGCGACCGGGCGGCTGATGGGAGGCGGCGGCCCGCCGTCCAGGGCTGGCAGGCTAATGGTCGCCTGCAGCCCCTTCTGCTTGTTGGTCAAGACGATATCGCCGCCGTGGTGGCGGACAATGGTCCGGGCAATGGAAAGGCCGAGACCTACGCCCCCTGTTTCGCGGTTCCGCGAATTCTCCATCCGGAAAAACGGCGTAAAGACCTGCTCTTTGGCACCGTCTGGAATACCTGGGCCGTCGTCCGAGACGGTGATTTCGACACTATCGGCTTGCCTTTCCACGCTGACGCGCGCTCGTTCGCCATACCGGATGGCATTTTCGACGAGGTTGCGGCACGCGCGGCGCAGTGCGTCTGGCCGGCAGCTATAGCTGATCTTCTGCCCTTCAGAAAAGGAGATGTCATAACCGAGTTCGGCGAGATCATCGCAGAGACTTTCCACGAGGGCCGAGAGGTCCACAGTCCGCGTGCTTTCTGCGGTTGCATCCTCGCGAGCAAATGCGAGAGTCGCCTCCGTCATCGTCTGGATCTCGGCAATTGTGGAGAGCATTTTCGCGCGAATGTCCTCGTCGGGCACGAATTCCGCACGCAAACGGAGCGAGGTCAGAGGTGTGCGCAAATCATGGCCGATGGCGGCCAGCATTTTGGTGCGGTCGTCGACGAAACGGTGCAGGCGCTCTTGCATGCGATTGAATGCCTCTGCAGTACGCCGGATATCGTCGGGGCCGGTTTCCGGCAGCGGTACGATCTCCTGACCACGGCCGAAGGCTTCGGCCGCTACCGCCAGGCGGCGCAATGGTTGCGCGATGCCTCGAGCGGCGAATACGGCAATGATCGACAACGACAACGCGGAAAGGCCGAGTGCCAAGGTGGATTTGGAGGTCCAGAAGCCGTCTTGCGCGGGTTTGGCAAACGCTGTGTTCAGCCATGCGCCGTTTGCCAACTGAACGGCCAAGCCCATGCCGGTGGCATCATCGAGATAGAGAAACTTCGCTGGTCGGGACAGCGGCCAGGCTTCCGGCCTCAGGTCGATCCAATGTGAGGAGGTGGCGCTGCTACTGCTGGCGGAGTTTCGGGCGAAATCCGGTCGCACCTCGGCGGGCACGCTGTGGCCGGCAAAGGTCACGCGCGGCAATGGCTGCGCCAAACGCTCCCATGCTTCCTCTCGCCACGCGGAGGCATCCTTCAGACCGTTGGTCGATATCCAATATCTCGCTGAACTGGTGTTGCTGGCATTAAGGATATCGCTCTGCAGCGCCGGAGGCATCGCCTCCAGGACCCGGGCGAGCGAGGCGCACCGGCTCAATATCTCGCCTTTCGCGGCCTTCCGAATCGCCTGCCCGTGCTCATCCCAGGAAATGAAGAACACGATGGCTTGCGACAGCACTAAAGACAGCAGCGTGAAACAGATGAAACGGGCCGCAAGACTACGCTTCCACAAGCCCATCATGGCTGCTCGACCTGCGCGGCGAGGCTGTATCCTCCGCCCCAGTGAGTCTTGATCAAGGCTGGTACTTTCGGGTCGGCCTCAATTTTCTTCCGTAAGCGGCTGACCTGATTGTCGATGCTCCGGTCGAACGGATCGGCATCCCGGCCGACCGTCAGGTCGAGGAGCTGATTGCGGCTGAGCACCAGGCCGGGATGGTCGAGAAATGCACACAACAGGCGGAACTCCGCCGTGCTGAGCGGCACAGCAACGCCGTCATCTCCCGTCAACTCGCGCCTGTTGACGTCAAAGGTCCATCGATCAAAACGTACAACCTTGGTCGCAAGCCGGCCCTTTTGCGGCGGCAGGCTTTGGACTCGTCGAAGCACTGCTTTGATGCGGGCGAGGAGTTCGCGTGGATTGAATGGCTTGCTCACATAGTCATCGGCACCGACTTCCAGGCCGACGATTCGATCGGTCTCTTCAGCCATCGCAGTCAACAGGATAACGGGAAGGTCCGTGGTGCTGCGCAGATGGCGGCAGAGGGACAGTCCGTCCTCACCCGGCATCATGACGTCAAGAACCACCAGGTCCGGAGCACTTCGTTCGAGCAAGCGGCGGAGTGCAACAGCGCTCTCCGCAAGACTGATGCGGTAGCCATGCTGCATCAAGTATTTGCCGACCAGATCGCGAATATCGCGATGATCATCCACTACGGCGATGTGAGGTGCCGAGTCCATCTAGTTTGCTCCGTCCCGGATCATACTGAAGTCCTGCACCCACCCCATCGAAAAAGTGTAACAGAATGTATCGGCCGCGTATGATCGAGCGAAATCAAATGCTTGTGGCTGGCTTCACTGACAGCGTCGCGGCATCGGGATCGCAGGATCCCGATGCCGGCCGATCCGAGCGGGAACCGGCCTCAGGTGCATGATTCCCCGATCTGGCTGAAACAATCTAGGCGCAAGCTGTCGCAGAACGTTGTCCCGGTGAGCCAACTTTGTCGCAATTTGTCGCAAACCGGTATGCCTGTTCAGCCTTGATGCAACTTAAGAAGCCGCATTGAGAGCAAGGTCATTCAGGAGCGGATGACAGGAGCGGCCATCACCTTGGCCGCAACTGTCGCGAACTATGCAATGCAGTATTCCTGAGACAGATCGCGACAATTTCCGGCAGCGGTCGGCAAAGTTCTGCGACATCCGGACCCCATCGTGCGCACGCTCAACGAAGCAGGAGCGTTACATGTACGATGCGATGCACGCCGTTTCCCGCCGGGCCGTTCCGGAAATCTCGAAAGGCTCATCGGCCGAGGGCGATGAAGACCACACTACACCGACGGGACTGCTTCTTCGTAGAGCCGCAGTGCGGATAGGTTGGCTGCTCGTTTTCGTGTTGCGGAATACCTCGGCCTCCACCACCCCACCTGATTTGATGTACTGTGGAGATCGTATGGCTGTTTCGCGCCTCGTGACGGAGGACGATTGTTTGACGTCCGAGCAGAATCCTAAGTTCGTGTGCAGAGTGCCCGACTTTACTTCTTGCGGGCCATATCCTCGTATCAGTCACGAAAGCTCATCCTCTGGTCCGATCAGCCTGACTGCCGTCGCACGCAAACAAGATGACGTCTTGCCCGAGCGCGCTTGAAGTCGCGACGCGTCGCTTCGCCGGTACGGCGCCGCTGCTGGCCAGATCCCTGAATGCGTCGACCCAGCCGATGCAAGGTTGCAAGCGCCTCAAACAATGGACGGCAGACCGCGATCGTTGCTCGTGAACGGAAGGAGGTCCGCTGTTGGCGCAAAGCGGACGCTCGGAGCAATGATGAGATCGACAAAGGGCCAGTAGGCGACGTTCAGACGGCCTACCAGGTTCGCTCTTCCCCTAGAAGCAGACATCACGGTTGCCACAGCCCGCGTCCTCCAAGAATCGATGCAGATCTTCAGGGCTGGCCGAGATCGATCTCAACGCAGGACGTTCGGGAAGTCTGCCGCGTCATGCCTGCCAAATGTCAAAGCGGTACACCTGGGCGATTGATCTTGAGCTCTTACGGAGCGACAGTATGGACATGGAGACGCGCTATCCGATCTGGAAAGATCCTTCCTGGCTTCCCTATTGTTGGGCCATCTTGATATTTTTTTGTTCGCGGGTGGTGGTCGCGCTCGGACTGGTATTCTCTCAAAAATATCTGACCATCGGGAGGGCTGACGTCTGGTCTGCGGGACCGATCTGGTACCACCAATTGTTGCAATGGGATTCGCAATGGTATTTCAAGATCGTCACAGATGGCTATCAGTATAACGGCGATCCGACTGTTCAACAGAACATCGTATTTTACCCGCTGTATCCGATGCTCGCACGGGGCCTGGCGACGATTAGCGGTCTCACGCCTGCGGATGCATTGCTGTTGGTATCGAACGTCGCGGGATTGCTCGCGATTGTCGTCCTTTTCAAGCTGGTTCGCGAGGAATTTGGTAATCAACTGGCTCTCGCCACAACCGCGCTGCTCAGCTTTTTTCCCGCTTCGGTCTTGCTGTCGGCCGGGTATACCGAGCCCTTGGCACTGCTGCTAATCGTCTCGTTTTTTCTTGCTTTGAAACGAAAATACTACTTGTCGGCAGCACTGCTTGCAGGCTTGGCAGTCTCTACCCGATCGACCGGCGTTGTCCTATTGCCTGTCCTTCTTTGGGAGATGTGGGCCAATCGCGATCAGACGAAGTTCCTTCTTGCCCTCGTGCCATGCGTCCTTCTTGCGACGTCGGGCATCTGGCTATTCATGATCTACCTCTGGAGCGCTTTCGGAACTCCGTTTGCTTTTGCGGATGGGCAGGCGGCATTCCATCAAGGAACGACGCTAGCGACAAGATTGATTGCAGCACTAAAGCTTGAGCCGTTCACACGAATGATGCTCAATGATTGGAATCCTTGGGGACAAGCTAGCTGGTTTACGTTATTGTTCATTATCTTGATTGTCTTGGGCTGGTCTCGGCTGCGCTCAAGCTGGACGCTGTTCGCCATGGCTGTCCTGTTGCTGCCATATCTAACACTCAGCGGTGGGCCAGCAGGCTTCGTCTCCATGAGTCGATTTAATCTCGTTTCATTTCCCCTGTTTGTGACGTTGGCTGATTTAGTATTGCGAGCAAAGTGGCTTTTGGCAGGGGTGATAGGACTCTTCGGCGCATCCTTGTTCATGAACACCGCCTTGTTTGCTCGTAGAATTTGGATTGGTTGATCGCTACAAATACTCGCGATGACATGCTTGAGCAGCGACGCAGCGCGAGTTGGTCAAAGCGCACCCAACAGAGCCCACCAAGGCTCCACCAAGAGGGTAGCTCATTGCAATCCATATCGAGGATTCCCGGTCGCTATTATCTGGCAATCTTCGTGCTGGCATTCGCGACCCTTTCCTACCAAATCCTGATAACGCGCTTCTTCAGCGTTATGCTCCACTATCATTTCGCATTCGCGGCCATTTCACTTGCCATGCTGGGACTCACCCGCGGAGCGATGCAGGTCTACGGCAAGCCCGCCCGTTATGCCACCGAGCGGGTTGGAATCGAATTCGCGCGCCACGCGTCATGGTTCGCACTCAGCAGCGTTGGCGCAATGATCGTCTTCCTGTGCGTGCCGTTGCTGGTATCCGCGGCAAATGTGCCCATCGCCCTGGCGCTGGCGATCATCGCCTTCGTAGCTCCGTTCACGGAAGGCGGGGTTTGCATAACGTTGTTGCTGACGCGTCTGCCATATAGCGGCGGGTGGCTCTATGCAGCCGACCTCCTCGGCGCCGCAGTTGGATGTCTCGGGGTGATCTTCATACTGCTGGTGATTGACCCCGTGAGCGCCACGCTATGGATCGGAGCCTTTGCTGCCGGCATTGGCTGGATCGTCGTGCGAGCCAGCAATGATGTCCGCAGTGTGCGTTTGAGCGGGGCTGTCGCGCTAACGCTGGCCGTCGCGGCCACCGTGCACTCTGGCCTTGACCTGACCGGTCGAAGCCATCTCGGTGTGTTCTGGGCCAAGGGCGCTGAACAGACCGGCACGCTGTTCGAACGCTGGAATACCTATTCGCGGGTAAGGGTGCGCGAGTTGGCCGAGAAGGTCCCGTTTGGCTGGGGTCTGGTTGGCACTCCTGATGCCCGGGTCGACCAACACTATCTCGACATCGATGCCGATGCAGGCACGGTCATCACCAGGTATGATGGCGACATCGGAAAGCTCGCCTACCTGAAAGATGATGTCATCAATGCAGCCTACCTCGTGCAGCCGGCGGCCGACGTCGCTGTCGTTGGCGTGGGCGGAGGTCGTGACATCCTTTCCGGTCTGCTCTTCGGCGCCAGCCGGATTCGCGGAATTGAAATCAACCCGGCGATCTTCGAAGTGCTCACCGAAAAATTCGCCGATTTCTCCGGCCATCTCGATCGTCAGCCCGGCGTATCCTTGGTCAATGCCGAAGCGCGAAGCTACATCAACCACTCGTCCGAGCGGTACGACCTGGTGCAGATTTCGCTCATCGACACCTGGGCGGCGACGGCGGCCGGTGGCCTGACGCTCACCGAAAATCGTCTCTATACCGTGGAGGCGTGGGATGATTTTTACCGGGCGCTCAAGCCCGGCGGGCTGTTGTCGGTATCGCGCTGGTACGATGCCGAGAAGCACCGTGACGAGCTATACCGCCTGATCGCTATTGCCGCGAGCGCGCTGCAGCGCAAGGGAGTGTCGGCCGGGGAGCTGCGGCATCACGTCGTCGCGGTCAACGTCGGCGGCATCGTGACGGTGATTACCCGGCCTGACGCGTTCAGCGACGCAGAATGGCAAGGCGCGCGTGAGAGACTTCAGGCGCAGGGCTTCAAGATATTGTTGGGGCCGGACATCACCTTCGATGCCGTCACCTCGACATTGCTGTCCGACAAGGCGGACCAGGCTTTCTTCGATTCGCTGCCCGAAAACATCACTGCTTCGACGGACGACAATCCGTTCTTCTTTTATACGTCCCGCTTCAGCAGTTTCGTGAGCACGCAAAGTTGGGACATCATGAGCAACAATGTCGCGATCGGCATCACCGGTTTGCTCATCATCGTAGCGCTCTGCGCTTGCGGATATTACATCGTGCTGCCCTTCCTCCGTCTTGCGACGCGGATGCCAATGGCGACGCTGACGCCGCCCGTGGTCTATTTCAGCGCGATCGGGATGGGCTTCATGCTGATCGAGATATCGCAGATGCAGCGCCTGATGGTCTTTCTCGGACATCCCGTTTACGGGCTGAGCGTCGTGCTATTCACAATTCTTCTCTTTAGCGGGATTGGCAGTGCCACGGTCGGTGCGGATACCTCCTCCCGATCACGCGTCACCGTCTTCAGGATTGCCGCCCTCCTCACCACGCTCGTGGTGGCAGGGCTGCTGACGCCGCTGGTCACCACCTGGGCGCGGTCGCTGTCAACGGACATGCGTATTCTGGTGTCTGTCCTGCTGCTGGCTCCTCCTGCATTCTGCATGGGGATGATGTTTCCGCTCGGCCTCGGTGTCTGGCGCCGTCATCATGAACTGCTGCCGTTCTTCTGGAGCACCAACGGAATTACGTCGATGTTCGCGTCGGTGCTGGGTGTGGCGTTGTCGATCCAGTTCGGCATCGCCAAGACCTATGCGTTGGGGGTGTGCTCTTATGCGGTCTGCGCCATCGTGATCATTGCAAGCCGCTGGGTGCCGTCGATCGGCATGTCAGCCGAGAAGGGCCCCGTTAGCCCCGAGGCTAGTATCGCAGGAAAGGAAGGCGCCACGATTCGGCGGCCACATCAGTAAAGGGAAGTCCGAATACCGCATCTTCGGCCAGACAAGACGGCAGTGGGGAAATGGCGGTCACACTGCGGGTGCGCATGGTGATCGCAAGCGCGACATGCGGCGCAGCACGGCTTTGGGTCAAAACGCGACCTCGTAGGGAGGTCCGCTGTTGGCGCAAAGCGGACGCTCGAAGCAATGATGAGGTCGGTAAAGGGCAACAAAATCGGCCAGTAGGCCGACATCGTTGACGCACGATGGTCAATCGGCACAATCGAACAGTCCTTTACAGGAACAAGGTGCGGCAATGGATGCTACTTCAGTGTCTGGCAGATGTTTTTGCGGCTCGATTGTCTTCCAATACACCGGGGAACCGAACTGGACGTTGCATTGCCATTGCGAGAGTTGTCGACGAGCAACCTCTTCCCCAATGACGACATGGATTTCAGTCCCACGCAGCGCGTTCGCGTTCACGAAGGGCGCGCCCCGCTATTTCCATTCTTCGCCGGGCGTTCGGCGTGGTTTCTGTGAGAATTGTGGGTCACCCCTCACATATGAAAATGAACGGATAGAGGGAGAAATTCACATATATGCGGTGTCGCTGCTCGATGCGAATTATGCGTCGCCGAGCTGCCACGTCTTCGTTGATGAACAGCTACCTTGGTTCGAGGCGCTCGATGACTTGCCGAGGTTTGCAACGACCGGTCGCGACGGTGCCTCGCCTATCCGCTTCGGTCCTAAGAAATTGGATTGATCTTTCGTGCCGAGGCCCAGTTAGGGTCGGGTCTCGGTTGGATGGATGAGAGGTTCATATACGTGGCGCTGTGCAGTTTTGCCTTTCGTAGTGCCCAGAAAAATCAACGCACCCGGAGGTGCTCGTTCCATCTCGCGATTCGGTTGATGTCTCTCGTGGGTCATCTGCAGACGCAACCGGCCATCAAAGCTTTTGTCCGCTTGGCCCTAGACAACAGACCCTCGGACACTGGTCACTATTGTCTGCCAAGGCATCCATCAGCTATGAGCGACGGCTGAGCTTTCCTGGGAAAATCTTTGCAAAAAAGGACCATCGGAACAACCGATGGTCCTAAAAGCCTTGAGGCTTTCGTCTTGCATTTACGTTGCCAGTTAGCTGCGGACAGACTGGCGGCTGCCGCAGGGTTGATGCTCGCTTTGCACTGGCCGTTTAGACCCTGACCTTTGGACCCTTTGCCGTTGAGACGTCGGTCCCGTCGGACGCCTGTCACCCTTGGCATTGGTCGTTATCGGCACTCGTCACTGTTGGCGCGGGATGGTGCGAGAAACCACTCGATCAACCGAGCAATCCAACGCTTGACGAAAGAGCCAGTTCCTTCATGAGGAGGCCGAGTGGATGCTGGCAGGGAACTTTATTGCTCGGCCGAGGTAGGCTGGAACGAACATGAGGACGAGAGATGTCCGCAGAATTGGACTGGCCGATAATCCATGAATTGGCACTTCTACCATTCCTGTAACTTCGTACGATACGACGATGGCAATGTTCGCCAACACGGTCGTGCAAGCCACGGTCGTAGTCTGGAACATGGGAGGCCGAAATGCCTCGAACAAAAACTATTGCCGCCACGCCAGAGCTTCCTTCCGCCGTCCCGCTGATGGCGCTTTCGACCGGCTTCTGGGCCTTCAAGGCTCTGGCCGCTGCGCACGAGTTGGACCTCTTCAGCCGCCTTGCGGGCGGCGCCGGCATCACGGTTGCCGGGCTGGCGGAAGCGCTCGGTCTGCATCCACGCCCGGCCGAGATGCTGTTGACCGGCTGCGCTTCACTCGGGCTTCTGGAGAAGACGGACGGCCATTATCGCAATACGCCGTTAAGCGAAGCCTATCTCGTGCGCGGGAAGCCGTATTACTTCGGTGGCTTCGTGCAGATGGCCGACAAGCGGCTCTACGCGGGCTGGGGAAGGCTTACAGAGGCGCTGCGCACGAACCGGCCAACCACGTGGGACCCGGCAGTGCAATCTTCCATGTTCGACGGCGAGGATCCGACGATGCTGGCACTCTTCTGGGAGGCGATGCATTCGCTTTCCACGATGACCGCGCGCAAGCTCGGCGAAGCCGTGGATTTCGGACATTTCCGCCGCCTCCTGGACATCGGCGGCGGATCGGGCGCGTACGACATCGAGCTTTGCAAACAGTATGGGGCGCTGCGTGCGACCGTGTTTGACTTGCCGCATGTGGCCGCGATTGCCGCGGGAAAGATTGCCGAGGCCGGCTTGACCGACCGGATCAAGACCGCAGGCGGCAGCTTCTTCGAGCAGCTTCCCGGGGATCACGACGTGCATCTCCTGTCGATGATCCTGCACGATTGGGACGAGGCGAAGGATCGCGCCCTGCTGCGCCGGTCCTTCGAGGCTTTGCCGAGCGGCGGCGCCGTCGTCATCAGCGAGCTTCTCGTCAATGACGAAAAGACCGGACCAGCGCCGGCCGCGCTGATGAGCCTCAACATGCTGATCGAGACGGAAGGACGAAACTACGCGCCGGCCGAATACTCGGCGTGGCTTGAGGAAGCCGGATTTCGGCACGTCGAGACGGTCTGGTTCGACGCACCCGCCGCGAACGGCACCGTGATCGGCCGCAAACCATAAGGCGCAAAGCTGAGTGGAATTTCCTTACGGGTCGATGAGCACTCCAGGGTTGAGCATGCCTTGCGGATCGAGCTCTCTTTTTGCAGCCCGAAGCGCGGTCGCGAAAAGCTCCGGGCGTTGACGATCGTACCAAGGACGATGATCACGGCCAACGGCATGATGATGGGTGATCGTCCCGCCCGCCTCGATCAGCGCATCGCTGGCCGCATTCTTGATCGCCTGCCACTGTTCCAGAAGAGCACCGTGGCGGCCAAGTGCATGGAAAGAAAAATATGGCGCGGGCCCGTCAGGATAGACATGGGTGAAGCGGCATGTGACCTCGCCCTTTACGCCAGTCGCATCGAGAATCGCACGCTCCGTTGCCGCCTTCACTTTGTCGTGGAAGCTTTCGAACCGATCCCAGGTGATGGCGGTCTCGAAGGTGTCGTTGATGATGCCGGCCGGGGTCAGAAACTCGCGCGCATAGGGCATGCGAATGAATGCGTTGCGCCAGATTCCTGCCGCGCCTTCGAGATGTGCATCGCTGACCTTTGCCGCCTCCGGTATCCCGCCATGGTCGGCGCAGCATTCGAGCGCGCGGGCCATCCAGGCATCCGGCGAATGGTCGCCCGATTCAAAGCCGAGCACCATAATCGCGACGCTGCCGTCGGCAGCCCCGGTGTTGAATGCCTCTTGCGCATCAAGGATGCGGCAGTTCGACGGATAGAGGCCAGCCTGTGCGATCGCGCGCAGCGCGCGGGCCGCACCGAAGAACGAATCGAAACGAACCGATGCGCCGGCACGGAATTTCGGGCGCGGCTGCAATCGCATCCAGGCGCGCGAAATCACCCCGAGCGTTCCTTCGGAGCCTATGAACATGCGGTCGGGGCTCGGTCCGGCACCCGATCCCGGCAGGCGACGCGTTTCCATTATGCCGCGCGGCGTCACGACGCGCAGGCTTTCAACGAAATCGTCGATATGCGTGTAGAGACTGGCGAAATGACCGCCCGACCGCGTCGCGATCCAGCCGCCAAGGGTTGAATACTCAAAACTCTGCGGAAAATGACGCAGCGTGACGCCATACGGCTTAAGCTGGTTCTCCAGCGATGGACCAAAGGCACCACCCTCGATCAGTGCGGCGCGCGATATCTGATCCACCTCGACGACGTTGCCGAGATTGCGCAAGTCCAGTGTGACGGCCGCTTTATATCTGATACCGTCAACGCGCGGCTCGACACCACCGCAAACGCTCGACCCGCCCCCGAACGGCGTAAGCGACGCGCTGACGCCGCCGGCCCAGTCCATGACAGCGGCAATCTCTGCTTCGTTGCTGGGATAGGCGACCACGTCGGGCGCGCTATCGTAATCGCCGAGCATGGCTCGCACGTAGTCTGGATAGGATTTGCCGTAGGCGTGCGCGACGCGGTCGTATCGGTCGCTCGTGCAAAAAGCCGCAAGTGAGGCTGGTGGTACCACGCGCGGCGCGCGCAATGCCAGGTCCTCGAGGCGCGGGACAACTTTGGTCTCAAACGCATCGCGCGCAAATTTTTCGCTGTAGCGGCCGAGCACAAAAGCCTGCTCCTCGGCAGTCATGCCTTCGTCTTCGCGACCCCAGCCGTAATGTTTTAGCCTTGCACCGCTCACGGCCTCCTCCCTGCTTTTTTCTATCGGAGCCGTCGCACCGGCTCCTAATCTTTTGAACGCGTAAAGGGCACAAAGCGCACCGGAGCGACGGCACGCGTCGTCGTCTTGTCGGGGGCCACTTTCTCGACGACCGTGAGTTGCTGACTGGCATAGGCCGATCCCACCGGCATCACGATCCGGCCACCCACCTTAAGCTGTTCGATCAGCGGCGGCGGCACCTCGCCAAGTGCCGCGGTGACGACGATGCCGTCAAATGGACCGCATTCGGGCCAGCCAGCATAGCCATCGCCATGCCTGACGCTCACATTGTCATATGCGAGTTCTCTGAGTGTTTTCGCGGCGGCCTCGGCCAATGACTGGACGATCTCGATGGTGCAGACCTTCCGTGCCAGATGCGCAAGGATGGCGGCTTGATAGCCCGACCCCGTACCGACTTCGAGCACGACATGATCGGGCGCGACCCCGGCCAACTCTGTCATCAAGGCCACGATGAACGGCTGCGATATGGTCTGGCCGTGGCCGATCGAAGCCGGCCTGTCCGCGTATGCGATGGAGCAGGACCGCTCAGGGATGAACAGATGGCGTTTCGTTCGCCCCATGGCCTCAAGAACTCTCTCGGAGAGGCCCTGTTGTCCCAAAACACTGGCGTGGGAATGACGGGCGTAGGCTCTGATGGACTCAACCATGGCCGCGCGTTCGCGGTCGCATTGTACTTCCTGTGCCGGCGCTTCCCGCGCGACGACAACCAGGGACAGAACAAGCAGCAGCAAGATCTTCATGATCATGCGGCCATCCAAAATCGAAGGCACCGTCCGCTATCTAGGATCGAAGCCCCGGTGGAACAAGTTGTCTCAACCCCTCATCCTGAGGAGCCCGCGAGAAGCGGGCGTCTCGAAGGATGTAGGCCACAGACGGGGCCAGATGGTTCGAGACGCGCTTCGCGCTCCTCACCATGAGGATTTGGTGACCCAATAGGGCTAGTCCAACTGTCGTTTGTCCTCTCGCCGGCACAAGCCTTCGGCCAGCGCCGACGAAAACTACTGTTGTCCGGACTGCAACTGCACCGGCGCTCGCGCTTGCACTCTGGTTTGTGTCGGCGGAGGCGTCGACACGGGCTTACGCGAAGAGCCGGCAATCGGCGGTGGCGGATTGGCTGATGTCGTCGCTGGTGCCTTGGGCCGCGGCTGTTGCGCGGAGGCGTTCGCGATCACGCGCGCCATTTGCTCCTGGTTTGCCTTGAGCTGCTCGGCGGTGCTGGCATTTTCGCGGACCAATTCTTCCTGGCCAGCCTTGAGCTGTTCGATCTCCTGCTGCATGTTGGCGAGATCACGCGCCATCGTTTGAAGCAACTGTGTCACCTCGAGAGAGATCGGGGCAGCGACTGCGTCTTGCGGTGCGGCCTGGGCCGGAGGTGGAAGTTGCGAAACCGAAGCATCCGCCGCAGCTACCTGAACCATAGGCTCGCTCTGCTGGGCGGCGAGCTTCGGTGCTTCCGATGGCAACGACGAAGCCGGAGCTAGCTGCGGTACCCACGGGGCGATCATCAGCCTCGCCGCCTCGCCATAGGATTGCGAAGCGAAAGCAGCGATACAGATGCCCGCTGTCAACAGCAGGCCGACAAAGCCGCGCAGCGCCGGCCTGCCGCGCGATGGCTGACGAAGCCTGTTAACGGGCTTTTTCTCCAGCCTGGCAATCTGTTCATTGACAAGCGCGAGCTGTTCGTCCGCGCGCGCGATCTTTTCATAAGCATGCGCGAGCCGTTCATCGGCGCGCGCGACCAGTTCGATATCTTGCGTGGACAGTCCCGGATTAACGTCGCGAGGATCGGTTTGCCTGGTATTCACCGCGGTATCCATGAGCGCCTCCTGCCCGGTTTGCGATCACCTGAATGGACGGTCGTCGGATTTTAAACACTTCCTACCGCCGTTTTGACCAAAGCAAGGCTGGAGGATGGAAAGTATAGGACCGATTTTGGGCATTAGAGCTTCAGGCACCGCCCGGGTGCCTCGACGAGGGACCTGTTGAAGTCGGATCGCGGCGGTATACAACCTTGAGGCGAGTAGGCTCCTATGACGGGTCAGTTGGCCTTGCTGCCCAGGAAAGCCGGGATATCCAGAACCTTTTCCTCGATCGGATTGCGCGCGGGAGAAGCGCGACCGTATGGATCGAGGCGCTGCGGTGCCACATGCCGCGCCTGTTCGGCGATCGGCGGCCGTGCTTCGAGGTGGCGCGGCGGCGGGATCAGCGACGGCGGGCTGGCGAATTGCGGCGGCGATACGCCACGCTCGGCGATGCGACGCCGGTCGTTGCTCAGCCTACCGGCGAGGTCCGTGAGCAGGCCTTCCGCGGCTTTCGTCTGGCCGGTCGCGTCGAGATTGTCGATGCCGGTGGCCACGACCGAAACGCGGACGATGCCTTCGAGGGTCGCATCGAAGGTCGCGCCGACGATGATGTTGGCGTCCGGATCGGCCTCGTCGCGAATGCGGGTGGCGGCTTCGTCCACCTCGAACAGCGTCAAATCCCTGCCGCCGGTGATGGAAACGATCAGGCCGCTGGCGCGCTTGATCGAGGGATTCTCGATCAACGGGTTGGAAATCGCAGCTACCGCAGCGTTGAGCACGCGCTTGTCGCCGGAAGCCTCGCCCCTGCCCATCATGGCCTTGCCCTTCTCGCGCATGACCGAGAGGACGTCGGCGAAATCGAGATTGATCAGGCCTTCCTTGACGATGAGGTCGCTGATGCAGGCCACGCCCGAATAGAGCACCTGGTCGGCCATCGCGAAGGCATCGGCAAAGGAGGTCTTCTCGTTGGCCACCCGGAACAGGTTCTGGTTCGGGATGATCAGGAGGGTGTCCACCGCCTTCAAGAGTTCCGCGATGCCGGCTTCGGCATAGCGCATGCGGCGCTGGCCCTCGAACTGGAACGGCTTGGTGACGACGCCGATGGTGAGGATGCCGAGTTCACGGGCGGTCCTGGCAATGACGGGCGCGGCTCCGGTGCCGGTTCCGCCGCCCATGCCGGCGGTGATGAACACCATGTGCGCGCCGGTCAGATGATCGCGGATCTCGTCGATGGCCTCTTCCGCCGCCGCGCGCCCGATATCGGGCTGGGCGCCGGCGCCAAGCCCTCCGGTCACCTGCGTGCCCATCTGGATGACGCGCCTGGCCCTTGAGCTGGTGAGCGCCTGGGCGTCGGTATTGGCGACGATGAATTCGACGCCTTCAAGCCCCGCGTCGATCATGTTGTTGACGGCATTGCCGCCGGCACCGCCCACCCCGAACACGATAATGCGCGCCCTCAACTCGCGAATATCGGTGCCACCCATTTTTGCCCCACGGTTGCTCCGCCAAACCGCGGAATAGGAAGAGATTTGTTATCCACGACCAGCCTTGCGGTCTGCTTCCACCAAGCTCGCAGCCAGATGCCCCAGCCGGCGCGCAGAATGTCCGTGATTCTCGTTCGGACTGCTAGTTCGGAGAGCAGTCCGAAGCGCTGCCACCTCCCCCTCAAGCCGCGCCGTCGCCTCCCTGGCGGCTTTGGTCTCGGCAGCCGCCTGCAGCAGTTCCGCGATCAGGTGATCGGCGCGCTGGCGTTCGTACTCGAAATCTGCGCGGTGACCGGCTGCCCTGGCCTCCAACTGCGCGACCTCCGCCTGCAGCGTTGCGACGAGTGCCCTCAACTGAGCGGCCTCGCCCGCCCGGTGACCACTCGGTGGGTGTGGCGTATGCCTGATTTCAGCGAGATCAACGCTCACCAGGGCCTTCCCATCCTCGGAAAGCGAGCGCGGCAATCGGAGCCGCCTGGCAAGCGAACGGGCGGCCGCTGCCGAGATGTTGAGGCGGGCGCCCAGGGCTGCATAGGTCAGAATCTCAACGGACATCGGCTGTTCTCCTCGAACGAACCGTACTGGAATCGTCTGATGATGACCGGATAGTTTCCTTAAGTTAGGGGCCCTATGGTTAACAAACTGTTAAAGGGCGGCCAGGCGCCGGCTTGAGCGTGCCGCGGCCGCCACCTTGCTCGGCGGGGTGGTGAATCCCACCGAGATTGGGGTGATGCAAGCTGTGCGAGATCAACGGGTTGCGGTATATTCCGCCCATCGCGGCTGAGGCGCGATAGAGATGGATGACGAACAGCTTGCTGACCTGCACCGATTCCTAGCCGACTACCACCGAAGACTCGCCAAGGAAGCGGTGCTCGACGTCGTGCAGCAATATCACTCCGACCTTGCGCAACGGCTCGCCGACGAAGCCGCGCTGATCCCAAGACGAACGGCGATCGCGCAACGGCTGCGCGAAGGGGAGCAGCGCATAAGGGACGACAAGGAGTGAACGACAGCAGCTTCGTAGGATGGGTTTCGCTGCGCGATACCCATCCTACGAACCGCGGCGGACCTCCCCTGACAGGTTTCGCGAACGGCAGAGCAAGGCTATCATTTGCGCGGCATCACCGGGCGATGGGGGCGGATGATCCGAACGAGGCCGTCATGAACCAGCCGCAGCCCATCAAGGACGCCAGTCACCTTTACGAAGTCGAGCGTCGTGCCGAGCACGCCGCGCGCCCCGGCTTTCGCATCATGGAGTTGCAGCTCTCGGCAACCCAGAAGGTGCCGTGGCACACCCACACCAATGTCTCCGATACTTTTTACGTTCTGGAAGGCCGGATGAGGCTGTTCCTGCAGGATCCGAAAGAGGAAGTGAATTTGAGCCCCGGCGAAGTCTATGTCGTCAGGCCCACGCGACCGCATCTGGTGACCAACGGGAGTACGAAGTCGCTCACCTTCCTGGTTCTGCAAGGGGTCGGCGAATACGATTTTGTTCCTCTCTTGCAGGGTTAGCTTCGTCGGCTAGGGGAACTTGGCAGCGGACACGTTGACGCGACCGCCAGTGCGCGGACCGCAGCCGCCACACTTTGCTCAAAGACCGGATCGAAAATCCCGGGCAAAACAATAAGCGGGCTGGGCCGTTCTGCATGGATCAAGTCCATCAAACCAGAGGAGACAGCCATGGCAACACAGGTAAAGCCGGTTCCCAAGGGATTTCACACCGTCACGCCTTATCTCGTCGTCGATGGGGCGGATAAGGTCATTCGCTTCATGAAAGAGGCCTTCGGAGCCGAACCGGTATTCGAGCCGATGATGCGGCCCGACGGCAAAATCATGCATGCGGAGTTCAAGATCGGAGATTCCATCGTGATGGTTTCCGACTCCTCGGAGCGTGCACAAGCAACATCCACCATGCTGCATCTGTACGTACCCAACGTCGATGCAGTCTATCAGAAGGCGCTGAAGGCCGGCGCGACATCGTTGATGGAGCCCGCGGATCAATTTTATGGCGACCGCAGCGGCAGTGTGAAGGACGCGGCCGGCAATAGCTGGCACATCGGCACCCATATCGAGGACGTATCACCGACTGAACTCAAGAAGCGCGCGACGGAGTTCATGAAGCAGCAGCACAAGGCGGCGTAGGCGAAACGCGTAAGCTTCGTAGGCGGATTCCGCCAATCTGCCAGTCACGGAGGCGGCGGGTTACGGCTTCGCCTGACCCGCCCTACGCGCTGCCGCTAACAGCCTCTCTCTTTCACCAAACCTTCAGCCACTCGATCGACCAACTCGCGCGTAATCAGTTCGTTTTCAAGCCGAGTGTTGCCGTAGACAAAGCTGCGCCGTTGAGCCTCTCGCTGGTCTGGCGTCGGTGCAGCCAACCTAGCGGCGTCGAGCAGTCGCACTATCCCCGATATGCATAGTATCGCCGATGGGCCTAGACGCCATAACTCACATGAAAAATTTCGGCAAACTGAGGCGTCCACAAATCCGGCCCGCAAAGCATCAGTCCATGAACTCTCTAAACTCCAAGAGTTTGTCAGGTTGCGTTTTTCGATCTTTCTTGATCTGCGAGTAGTATTTTTTCGAGGCCAATCCCAGCGACAGTCTCGCGACACCAAGGTCGGCGTATTGCCTTTGCTTTGTTGGCGGATGAAGTTTCTCGTACTCTAGGAACGCTCCATGGGCACGATCGATCTCCCGTTCCACGTCAACCAAAGATTGGAATCCCGCACGCTTCAACTCCCGCACAAAGGTTGAGTAACTATCTTCATGCGTCTGTCGCCGATCAGGAAATTTCCGCCTGAGAAATGCTGTCACCGTATCCAGATTTATTTCAGTCGTGTCTAAAGCCAGGATCGACCGCTCGGCGTCTTTCTTGGAGTCAACGCGAGCTGCGTAGAACTGCTCAAATTCGGTATCAGCGACGTAAAACAAGCCACTCAGGGCGCTGAGCGACCTCTTCAGCTCAACTGGAACATCCCAGTCGCCTTTGTAGTCAAGGTAGTGAGAAACTGCGGCCCAAGCATGCATGCAAAGGGTGCGCACCTGTATTTCGAACCTAATGCCGGCTGTGTTGTCATATCGAGGGCCGCTGTAACGCGAAGGAATTTTGCAAACATAGTGAACAGACATATAGCCCAGCGGGCCCTGCTCCCTCGACAGCTTATCATCAACATGTATCACCTCGAAATTATCGGTGATTATTTTTCCAATTCGCGACATATCCGATCGGAATAAAGAAACGACGCGCGCGCCGACGACATCGACCAAATCGTCAACATTGGTTATTCCCTTGCGGTGGCATTTCTTGGCTACCGACGGCCACGCTTTGACTCGATGCTCAATCGAATGAATTTTCACACCTGCCGCGGCGATACGCTCCGTCAATATAAAAACGACTTCGTCAAGCAGAGCACTGTTGCGGGTCAAGTTACTTTCATAGGATCCCTTGATTGCCAGTATTTGGGCATCAGTGATATCCGCTCCGGACGTATCGCCAATTGAAGAGTCTGCGGCAGGAACAACCGAATTGTTGTCATCTTCCTGCATGCCGGCCCCCTCACAACGGCAGATTGTCGTGCTTCTTCGCGGGCATCTCGACCTTCTTGTCCTTCAGCATCGCCAGCGCCCTTGCGATGCGCTTCCTCGTTGAGTGCGGCATGATGACGTCGTCGATGTAGCCGCGTTCGGCGGCGATGAAGGGTGAGAGGAAGCGGTCTTCGTATTCCTTGGTGCGCTTGGCGATCGCTTCGGGATCGTTCATGTCGGCGCGGAAGATGATTTCGACCGCACCCTTGGCGCCCATCACCGCGATCTGCGCGGTCGGCCAGGCGTAGTTCATGTCGGCGCCGATTTCCTTGGACGCCATCACGTCGAAGGCGCCGCCATAGGCCTTGCGGGTGATGACGGTGACGAGCGGCACCGTGCATTGCGAGTACGCAAACAACAGTTTTGCGCCGTGCTTGATCAGGCCGCCATACTCTTGAGCTGTGCCAGGCAGGAAGCCCGGCACGTCGACAAACGTCACGATCGGGATGTTGAAGGCATCACAAAAGCGGACGAAGCGCGCGGCTTTCCGCGAGGCGTCAGAGTCGAGCACGCCGGCCAGCACCATCGGCTGGTTGGCGACGAAGCCGACGGTGCGGCCAGCGATGCGGCCGAAGCCGGTGACGATGTTTTTCGCGAACGCTTCCGAGATTTCGAAAAAGTCGCCCTCGTCCACGACCTTGAGGATCAACTCCTTCATGTCGTAGGGCTTGTTCGGATTGTCCGGGATCAGCGTATCCAGCGACATGTCCACGCGGCCGATGTCGTCAAAGCTCGGCCATTCCGGCACGCCGTCGGCGTTGTTGGATGGCAGGAAGTCGATCAGCCGGCGCATCTGCAACAGCGTCTCGACGTCGTTCTCGAACGCGCCGTCGGCGATCGAGGAGCGCGTCGCATGCACCGAGGCGCCGCCGAGTTCTTCCGCCGTCACCACCTCGTTGGTGACGGTCTTCACCACGTCGGGGCCGGTGACGAACATATAGCTGGTGTTCTTCACCATGAAGATGAAGTCGGTCATCGCCGGCGAATAGACGTCGCCGCCGGCGCAGGGGCCCATGATGACCGAGATCTGCGGAATCACGCCTGACGCGATCACGTTGCGTCGGAACACGTAGGAATAGCCCGCCAGTGCCGCCACGCCCTCCTGGATGCGCGCGCCGCCGGCATCGTAGAGGCCGATGATCGGCGCCCTCGCCTTCATCGCCATGTCCTGCAGTTTTGTAATTTTCAGCGCGTGGGTTTCCGACAGCGAGCCGCCGAACACAGTAAAATCCTTGGCGAACACAAAAGTCTTGCGGCCGTTGACGGTGCCCCAGCCGGTGACGACGCCGTCGCCTGGCACTTTTGTCTTCTCCATGCCGAATTCGGTCGAGCGGTGCTCGACGAACATGTCGAATTCCTCGAACGAGCCCTTGTCGAGCAGGAGCTCGATGCGCTCGCGGGCGGTCAATTTTCCGCGAGCGTGCTGCGCCTCGATGCGCTTCTCGCCGCCGCCGAGCTTGGCGCCGGCGCGCCGTTCTTCGAGGGTGTCCAGGATATCCTTCATGGTGCTTCCGCCCGCCTTTTGAGTAACGATTTGAAGGCCTTCTAACACGGCCTTTTCGGAAGCGGAAACCCTCTGGTACCACCGCCCCACGGCCCCTATATGCGCATCCTGACCATGGGGACCGGAATGACCGATACCGCAAGCGCCGACGCCTCGGGCGCCGTTACAGGGGGTGTGCGAACGGTGCTGCGGCTGGAGGGATTAGCGCTCTTTATCGGTATGACGCTGCTTTATTATATCTGGGACGGATCGTGGTGGGTCTACGCCCTGCTGTTCTTCGTGCCGGACCTCAGCTTTGCCGCCTATCTGGGAGGACCGCGAACCGGGGCCTTCGTCTACAACGCCGCCCACAGCTACCTCGCGCCGATGGCGATCATGACCACCGGCTTTGCCACCGCCGCGCCGCTCACACTCTCGATCGCCATGATCTGGCTGGCCCATATCGGCCTCGACCGCGCGCTCGGCTACGGTCTGAAATACACCCGCGGCTTTGGCTTTACGCATCTGGGGCGGATCGGGAAGTCTTCGAACTGACATTGGCAGCATTTGGATCACTAAGGCAGCCGCTTGCCCGGCAGATGCTTGCCGTTCTGATGCAGTGTCAACGACGGCGCCACGCCGCGCTCTGGCCACGCGAAAGTGATCTGGGCATCGGGCACGCGACTGAAAAACTCGGTCTCGCTCTCGGCGAAGGCCTCGAGCTCTTCCTGACCTGTCCCCCGCACGAACAGCCGCGCACCTTCCGCACGCACCGTCAGGATGAAGTTCGGTGACACCTCGTAACGTCCGGCATAGGTTGCAAGCACGGCAGGATCGATCGGCACCTCGCGGCGAATTTTTGCGAGCGGGTATGCCGCATTGATGAGATGCATGCCAAGCGCGATATTCGGGTTATAGTCAGCCGCATTGGAGAGCACGATGCAGTTTCGTCGGGTTTTGGTCGAGGAGCCGATGAAGCTTGCATAGCCGCCGGTGCCTCCACTTTTCCAAATCAATTCATCGCCGAACCGCGACGAAATGAACCAACCCAACGCCACGTCACTCTCCTCCATCATTGGACGACGCTTGGAAAGTGTCATCTTCAGCGCCGAAGCGACCGACCCGTCGGGATTCATGCACATCCGCAAGAATTTCATCAGATCGTTCGCCGTCGAACGGAACGCGCCGGCGCCGGCGAGCACTGAAAAATCCCAATTCGCGACGGGTGTCAGCGCGGCGCTGTGGCCACGCGCCAGCCGTTGCTGCATCGAGCTCGAAAGCGTGATGCGCGTATCCTCCATGCCGAGCGGCGCGCAAATCCGCGAGACCACCAGCTCCTCGTAGCTCTTGCCGGCGCGCCGTTCGAGGATGTGGCCGAGCAGGCCGAAACCGAGATTGGCGTATTCGTAGTGGCTGCCGGGCTTGTGTGCGAGCTTGTGGGTCGAGAGAAAGTCGTAGAGACGCTCGGCTGTGTAGTCGATATAGGGATTGCTCCAATCCTTCGGCGCGAAATTGGACGGCATCCGCGGCAGGCCCGACGTATACGTCGCAAGGTCCATCAACGTGATTGGCGCCCCCTCGAAATCGGGCATCCTGACACTGGCAGGCAGATATTTCGCCGCAGGGTCATCAGGTGCGAGCTCGCCGCGCAGCACCATGTCGGCAAACACCAGCGCGGTGAACACCTTGGTGATGGAGCCGATCTCGAACACGGTGTCGCCATCGAGCGGCCGATTGTCGGGGGAGCCGGATTGACCATACGCCGTGATGCTGTGCCGGTCCCCGTCGAGGAAGGCGGCAACGAGGCCCATCGTCTCATGCCCGACATCCACCCTCTCCTTGAGGATGGCGGCAACATCCTGCCCCGGTGACATCTGGGCCCAACCCCAATCCGGCCAAAGCGAAAACGCCAAGCCTCCTAACAGCACCGAGCGACGATGCGGCATGCACGATCCCCCTGGTAGCCATGGCAAGCTAATACAACTTGCTCCCGCGCACCAGTCGACCGGACGCGGTCGCCAATGCATTGTCCGGATATCGGAGAAGCATCGCTGCAATCTCGGGCACGGAACCTCGCTGCGCACTGTGCCGGTGGAGGAACCGTGAACCCGTTGGGGGCGTTGATTTGCCAAACCGAAGGAGGCCATCAAGATGTCTGGATATCATTTTGCGCGAACAGCGTTAGTGGCCACATCGTTATGCCTGAGCGGCAGCGCGCTGGCCGCACCCGCCTCGCCCTTCACCGCCATGGCGGGTACATGGTCGGGCGGCGGCGTGCTCAGCACCAGTGACGGACAACGCGAGCAATTGCGCTGCCGCGCGTCGTACGACGTCACCGGAAGGGGCGATCAGCTTCAACTCAACCTGAGGTGCGCCAGCCAGAGTTACAATTTCGATCTCGCAAGCGAAGTCGAATACCGTGGCGGCGCGATTTCGGGCTCATGGAGCGAAGCGAGCCGTAACGCTTCCGGAACGCTGACCGGCCGCGCCGCCGGCGATCATGTCGAGGCTGCCGCCCGAGGCGACAATTTTTCGGCCCATCTGTCGCTGACGACCCGTGGCGGCAAGCAGACGGTGTCGATCCAGCCCCAGGGCACGAACGTCACGTCAGTCTCGCTGGCGCTCAACCGCCGCTAGCCGCCGGTTAGCCTTACTGCGTCATCATCCCCTCATGGTGAGGAGCGCGAAGCGCGTCTCGAACCATGAGGCCCCGTCTGTGGCCTACATCCTTCGAGACGCCCGCTCCGCGGGCTCCTCAGGATGAGGGGTCCGCAGCTATGACGCAGCAGAATTAGATCGCGACGATATCGGCGAGGCATTGCTGCACCACCGTCATGCGGGCGGCGATGTGGCTTTGCTCCTTGCAGTCCATGTTCATGGCGAACACCGTCTGCTGGCTGCCCTTCTCGGCCCAACCGACCATCCGGCCCAAGGACGGCTTGCCCGCTTCCGCGCCCAGCAAGCCGCTCTTGGCGCGGATGGTGGCGTCACCGACCCTCGTCACTGGGAGGATGTCGCGGGTCAATTCCTGGCTGCGCTTTCCGACCGGCAGCACGCCGCGCCGCAGCCGGTCGACGAAATCGATCTGCTGGATCGGGTCGATGCGCAGGTTGCCCGTCAGCCAGAACTGATCGATGCCGCCGCCGATGTCGCGGTTGCCATAGTCGAACAGGTCGACATATTTCTGCATGCGCTCGGCCCCGATGCGGCGCGCGATCTCCTGATACACCGGCACCACTGAAGCCGCGATCGCCGAACGCAGCGTATGATCCTTGTTCCAGGGCTCGATGCTGCGCGTCACGCCATCCCACTTGAAGACGTCCTTGTCCGGATCCTCGACCACACCGGTCTCCAGCGCGATGATCGAATTCGGAATCTTGAAGGTCGAGGCCGGCGGCCTGCCCTCGCCCGAGCGCACCTTGTCGCTGGCGATGATGAGGTAGTCGTCCACCTTGTAGCCGACGAAGGTGCCGACGGTGCCGAGATCGAAAAACCGCTTGGAAAGATCGTCGCGAAACTCGCTGCGCTGATAGGAAACGTTGGCAAGGCCGCGCGCGGGAAACAGCGTGGTCGCGGCAAGGAGACCGAGCGCATAACGACGATTGATCACGAGGATATCCGAACTGGTTGAGGAATGCCGACGATGCGGATGGCATCGTGGAAAAACTATGACAATCCGCCTGCCAGCCAGGTCCGGCTAGCATCAAATCGCGAAGGCACAGCAAGGCTGTCCCCTCATCCTGAGGAGCCCACAGCGCGGGCGTCTCGAAGGATGTAGGCCACAGACGGGCCTCATGGTTCGAGACGCGCTTCGCGCTCCTCACCATGAGGGGCTATGACAGTAAGACTAGCGTATTCGCCCCGACAGCCGCAGCACGAAGATCAGCACTTCGGCGACCGCCTTGTAGAGCTCCGGCGGAATCTCGTCGCCGATCTCGACATGCGACAAGGCGCCCGCCAGCACCTCGTTCTCCTCGATCGGAATATCGTGTTCCCGAGCCAGCTCGATGATCTTGGCACCGATGACGCCCTTGCCCTTCGCCACGACCCGCGGGGCGCCGGTCTTGTCATAATGCAGCGCGACCGCAAGCTTGCTTCTGGTTTCGACGCTCATAGCGCGCGATCCAGAAAATGACCGGCACGGGCGGTGGGCGCGGTCTGCGGCGGCGCGCCGTCGCGGATCACGATATCGCCAGGCCGCAATTCGGCCCGGCTGAGCGCCTCGCTCAGTTGCGATGTCCCGGCGCGCAGTTGCTCTGCGGTCGCGGGCCGCTCCGCCCAGATCCGCACTGAAGTCTTGTCGCCGGTCAGCGATATCAGCGCGTGAACCGGACCGGCCGGCTCGACGTCGAGCGAAAATCGCGCGCGCCACACCCGCTTGACCGCCTCGACGGCCTCGCTGCCGCTATCGCGGGAAATCTCGAACTGCGCCATCGCGGTGCCCTGCGGCGTCACGAAGGGAATTTCGAAATTCCAGCGTGGCGCCGTGGCGTCGGCTTTCGGCCCCGCATCGACGCGATCAGGCAAGGACGCGACCTGCAACAGCGTCTGCCGCGCAATCGCAGCGTCGGTATCATCGAGCAAATGATGCGCGGCCGCCTCGAGCGGCGCATGCGGCGCAATGGTGGGAGAAGCGATCGGCTGGGCGGCCGGCAGTCCGCCGCGGATGGGCGGCGGCGGCGTGTTGGTATGGAAGGTGACGTCGCCCCGAACGTCTTTCGGCGTGGCTGTGGCACTCCTGATTGGAATGCCGAGTTCCTGCAGCGCTTCCTGCAGCAACTTCAGCGTTCCGCCGGCATCAGGCGGAGCCGCAAGTGAGCTTCGGGCGTGGAGCGGCAGCGCGAGATTTTCGGCTGCAAGCAATCGCGCTTGCGGCAGCAGGACTTCCGGCACATCGACGTTGGGCGACAAAGACGGCGCAAGGCTCGCGGCGGCCTGTGGCGGCGCAGCTAGTTGTGCGCCGGCCGGTGTCGCCGCCGGCATCGCCGAATTGACGCCGAGCGCCGACTGCAACGTCTGACGCAGCACGATCAGCGCGGCCTTCAGATCGGGTACGCCGCTTGGGGGGACTGAGCCCGACGCCAGCGACGCCTCGAGGAATATCCCGGACTTCTGGAACGCCGTCTTGATGTCGGCGCCGTCGAGATTCTGATCGAGACTGGTTTGTTGCGCCAGCACCTGCGCGATCGCCGCCTGCAATTTCGGCGGCAGATTGCTGGACGAAATCGCCGCGCCCAGATTGGCAAACAACGGCGCCAGGCTATCCTGTTCGGTAACTGCAGCTTGGGCGGCGGCGGAGACGGCCGCGCGCTCCAGCGGCGTCAGCACGTTCTTCGCCGACACGATGGCCGGCCGATTGACGGCCGCATCGGCCAGCGCATCGGGCGACAACGTGACGGCGTCGGCGGATGCCCCGGCGGCATCACTGCCCTGCCCGACCACGGCCAGGCGGATGCCGTCCTTGGTCTGCGATACCGCAAGCTGCAGGTTCTGGCCTTGCTGCAACGGAATTTCCGTGGCCACGTCGATCGAGAGGCTGGCGATCGCAATCCGGACGAGATCGGCGGACAGCACTTTCAGAACCTGGGCGTTGACCACGCTACCCGGCTGCAGCACGAGTTCGGGCGCAATGCCGCCAGCTTCTTGGGCTGATAGCACCGGGAGAACGGGATTGATCGAATTCGCCATAATGTGAGGTCTCGGCCAGGGCCAGGCCCGCAGGCTACCCCGCCGCCGTAAACCTCTCCTTAACCGGCAGCAGGCGCTCAGGCCTTCAGGGCGTCCAGAATGGTCACCGCGGCCCGGAAATCGACCTGCCGGGCAGCCCGGCGAGCCACCACCTCCTCGTCCACGCCCCATTTCTCGGCGTTCCAGTCATCATCGACATGGGCGGCCGCCCAAACCTGGTCGGAATCGAGGGCCCCGCGCAGCAACGCCAACGCCAGTAGCGCGGAGCCTGTCAACGTCGTCACCACATGCAGTGCCGCCACGGCCCAGGGGTCGGCCGGAAACACGCTACGGGCGGCCTTGATCGCCTGCTCCGGCTGAGTCACATGCACGATCCCCTCGGACAGGATGAAATGAGCCCCGAGCTCGTTCGCGGCCCATGACAGCACCGGGTCCCAATGCGCGGCTTCCCGGGCGACCAGCGCCTCGGGATGGCCGGCGCGGTAGAACAGCAAGTCGGAGCCGAGGTATTTTTCGACATCGTCGGCCACGACATCGACGCGATCGGCGACTTCGGCGACAGAATTGGCGAAGCGCGTCAGCGGCATGGTCAGTGGATCGATAGTCTCGCCTTGCGCATTCCATTCGGCGGCGATGTGCTCGGCAATACCGCTGGCCGGCGCTACGACCTGGCGGCCGGAAGGCGTGCGGATCGGCTTGCCATCCAACGTCACCGCAAACCCGCCATCGGCCGGCGCGACGCCTGCTTCCTTGTAGATGCGCTTGCGCTGCGGCGTGCGCGTGGCGCGTCGCACCGCCTCCTCCGGATCGAGCGGAGAATGTCCGGCGACTTCATCGAATAGTTCGCGCATGCAGCCCAGTGGTCAGTGATAATCCAACCCTGACAATACGATATCGGGGGATGCAAATAAAGCTGATGAGGGGGTTGCGGCGAATACTCGTGATTCTGGTTCCGCTGGCGGCTGGTCGTCCCAGCCTGCTTATGCCGGGTTCCGCTCGTCAGAATCGCCGGTGCGCAACATCTAGACTAGCGACGTGAAAGGATCGCCTGGCAGAACGCGCTCGTATCGGTCAACACCGCGTCTCCTGCGAATTTCAGCGAGTCGATCGAACGCTGCGCCGCATCGGCGTGTCCGGCACCGCACGCGTCGGTAATGACGACAGGGATCATTCCGAGGTCAGCGGCGTGGCGCGCGGTTGGCTCGATACCGATTTCCATGGCAACGCCGACGAGTGCGACCGCCGAGATGCCGCAGTCGCGCAATGCAATGGACAGCGGCGTGCCTTCAAATGCGGACATCGTGATTTTGTCGAAGATCGCCTCACTCGGACGCGGAGCTACTTCGGGCGTGATCGCAAATCCCGGCGAGTCGCGCAAAAACCATGGGCTGACCTTGGCCGGATCGTCGACCCGTTGCCAAGCCATCGCCATGCGATATTGAAAGACGCCCATCAATTCCTTTGGCAACGACAGGTGCCGCATGAAGAAGATGCGGGCGCCGGCATCTCTCGCCGCCGCAAGGACGTTCGATACCCGCGCAACGATCTCGTCGGCGTTCTTGAGCTGGCTTAGAATCCCGATCTGCATGTCATAGACGACCAGCGCCAGTCGCGCGGGGGTGCAGATTTCTTCAAGCGTTTGTGGAATATCGAGACCGTCAGCGTTTTTCATGGCCATCTCTTAGCGGAATTTTTTGCAGGGAAGAACACTAAAATGACTTTGCGGCGCAACTGAAGCGCCGCAGCCAGCATGTTGAATCAAAACCACCTCGATTCGGGGTCCCCAATCGAACCAGCGACGGAGAGAGGCGTCGACGTCCTCTCACTGCTTCTGATAGATCATCTTTCCCGCCCTGATCGTGTAAGCGACCTTGGCGAGGTTGGTGACGTCGGCGAGCGGATCGCCGTCAAGCACCACGAGATCGGCGTCGAATTCCTTCTCGACCCGCCCCTTCTTCGCCGCCTTGAAATATTGCGCGGGATTGGTGGTCAGCGTGGCCAGGATCTGGCGTTCCGACAGCGCGCGATGCATCAGCTCAAATTCGAGCGTGGTATCGTAGAGTTTGGTGAAGCCGACATCGGTGCCGAACAGGACCGGGCCGCCATTGTCGGAGAACGCCTTGACTTGAGCGACGGTCGTCGCGACGAGGCGCGCAGCGATATCGGGCGCAACGGGAAGTTTTGCAAACAGCGAGAGCGTCGGAACCAGGGCAATGCCCTGCTGCTTGAATCGCGCGAGCTGCTCGGGCGAATAGACCGCCTCGCCGGGCACCGTGTGCGCCATGATGTCGACGCCGGCGGCGATGACGGCGTCGACGCCCGTCATGTTTTGCGGATGGGCAAATACCGGCTTGCCCGCGGCATGCGCTACATCGACGGCTGCCTTGGCGATCGCCGGGTCCATGTTCACGACCGGCTTGCCGGTGCCCTTGAAGGAGCCGGTGAACAGTTTCACGCCATCGAGACCGAAGCCCATATAGGTGTACGCCCGTTGCGTGGCTTCTTCCGGCGTGGAAGCTTCCGGCAGCTTGATCTCGGCGGGCAGATAGGCGGGGTGGCCGTCCCTGGGGAAGATGCTGCCAGCCGTATAAATATCCGGGCCCGGCACCTCGCCGGAATTGACCCGGCGGCGCAGCGCCAGCGTATCTCTCCCGTCTGAGCCGATATCCCAGACGGTCGTGAACCCCCACCGGGTCAGCATCGCCTGCATGTGCTCGGCCAGCGGTGCGGCAGGAGCTGAGCCGGCGTTCTTCCACACCTCTTCCGTGAAATGGACGTGGCTATTCCAGAAACCGGCGACCACGGTCTTGCCGGTGCAATCGATGACACGTGCATCGGAGGGAATTTGCACCTCGCTGCGGTTTCCGACCGCGCCGATGGCGCCATTAGCAGTGAGAACCACGGCGTCAGCAAGCGGCGCAGCGTCGGGCGAAGCGTAGACACTGCCGCCGACGAGAGCGAGCATCTGCGCCCGGGCAGAACCAGGTGCGCCGCACGCTCCTATCACAGCGAAAAAGCAAAACGCGAGCCGGACCAGATTTCCGTTCATGCGCGGTCCCCTGCACTTGACGGCCTGATGTTAGGACCGTCCGGATCGCACAATATCAAATCAGCGTGTTTTTGCGTTTGACAGTTATTGCGCCAGCCGGTGCGTTGCGTACCTGCTACTCCTCCGGTGCGTTCTCGATCGGATCGAACCGGTCGTGCTCCAGCCCGAGCAGATTCCAGGATTGCAGCATGTGTGGCGGCAGCGGCGCGCTGACATCGATCACGCCGCCGCGCGGGTGCGGGATCACGAGCCGTCGCGCCAGAAGATGGAGCCGATTCTGCAGGCCACCCGGCAGATTCCAGTTCTCCTTGTTGAAATATTTGGGATCGCCGACGATGGCGTGATCGATATGCGCCATGTGGGCGCGCAACTGGTGGGTTCGCCCTGTGACCGGCTTCAGCGACACCCAGGCGAGCTTCTGCGCCGAGGTCTCGACCACGGCGTAATACGTCACCGCGTGGCTCGCGCCCTCGTCGCCATGTTTTGCGACCCGCATGATGCTGTCCTCCTCGCTCTCCTCCTTGGCGAGATAGGTCGAGATGCGGCCCTGCTTCGGCTTCGGCACGCCCGCCACCAGCGCCCAGTAAATCTTGCGCGCGGAGCGGTGGCGGAACGAGCCGGTCAGTGCGGTGGCAGCGAAGCGCGTCTTGGCGACCAGAAGACAGCCCGACGTTTCCCTGTCGAGCCGATGCACCAGCCGCGGCTTCTGCCCCTTGGCGTCGCGCATCACTTCCAGCATGGAGTCGACGTTGCGCGTGATGCCGGAGCCGCCTTGCACCGCCAGCCCCGCCGGCTTGTTCAACACGAGGACGTCGGCGTCTTCGAACAGCGTCATCTCCTTCAGCGCCTGCAGCGTCTTGGTCGCGGCTTCGGAGAGCGGACCTGCGCCCTTCGGCGCATCAAGCCGCAGCGGGGGAATGCGAACGCTCTGGCCCTCTTCCAGCCGGTCCTTGCTGTCGGCGCGCTTGCCGTTGACGCGCAACTCGCCCTTCCGGACGATGCGCTGGATGTGGGAGAACGACAGGCCGGGAAAGCGCGCCTCAAGGAAGCGGTCGACGCGCATGTTGTTTTCGTCCGCCGTGACGACGACGGTCTGAACCTTGGTCGGCAGCGGCACCTCGGCCTTGGTCTTTTCGGGCTCTGCCACCACGAAAGCCGGCTTCTCCCGGCGCGGCTCGGCAAACCGCGCAGGCTTGCCACCTGGACGCTTGCCCTGCGGCCGGTCGCCAGGCTTCTTGCTGCGGAAGGGCGTGGCTCCCTTGGGACGGTCGCCTGGTGTGCGCGACTTGGCTAGCGGTTTTCGGTCGCGGCGGCTCATCTGGTTTTCGCTCCAAGGGGTAGATCGTTGCCTAGCGCAAATGCAGCGAATCGTCACGGTGAATTCGGTGCCAATTCCGCGCCGGATCGGCCAAACTAGGCTAATTTCGACGATGCGTGGGAAGCCCGGATGGCCCTATCAAGATTGGCTTTGGTCGTTGTGGCCGCAATGTTCGCGAACGCGGCTGAAGCGCAGCGGAGCCCGATGCCGGAGGATATCGCGTGGAAGCTCCTGGAACTCGGCCGCGTCATCGACCCGCCGAAGACCGCAGAGCTCTACGCGCCGCTGCAGGAAAAAGAGCCGTATCAAGGCGTCAAGGTCGAGCGGGACATCAAATACGGTCCGGCCAATCGCAATCTGCTCGATATCTTTGTGCCGGAGACAGCGGCGTCAGCCCGGCCGGTGTTAATCTTTGCCCATGGCGGCGCCTTCGTCGGCGGCAACAAGCGGAGAACACCGACCAGCCCCTTCTATGACAACGTCATGCTGTGGGCGGCAAAGAACGGCTTTATCGGCGTCAACGTCACCTATCGCCTCGCGCCACTGGCACCTTGGCCGGCAGGCGCCGAGGATCTCGCCACCGCGGTCAAGTGGGTCACCGACACGATTGGCGAGCGCGGCGGCAATTCCACGCGCATCTATCTGATGGGGCACTCCGCAGGCGCGGTCCACGTCGCAACCTATGTCTCGCATCCCGAATTTCACAAGATGAAGGGTGGCGGGCTGGCTGGCGCGATCATGCTCTCGGGCATCTACGACCTGACTGCGACGCCGCTCGCCGAGACGCAGCGCGCCTATTTCGGCACCGATCCCGCGCGCTACGCCGAACGATCCTCGCTGTCCGGTTTGGCAACAACGGATATACCGCTGATGATGGCTGCCGCCGAACTGGACCCGGAAGGCTTCGTGCTGCAATTCGATCTCGCGAAAGATGCAAGCTGCAAACGAGCCAGCGGATGCGCACGCGCTATCCTGCTGCCGCAGCACAGTCACATGTCGGAGGTGTATTCGATCAACACTGCCGACACGCGCCTGACCGATCAGCTCCTGGACTTCGTGAAGACAGGGAAATAGAGACAGAGCTCAGGGCGCATTACGACCTCGCGCCCGGAACGCCGCACGGCGAAGCTGCTGCCGCCACGAATAGTTGACTCCAGATTTTATAGCATGTACTATAAAAAATGTAGTAAGCTTGGGGTTTTCCGATGCCGACAGCATCTTACGTTGCCCGTCCGACTGGCGCCCGCGGCTTTTGGCTTGGCTTTGCCGCCTACCTGCTTCCCTCGTTTCCGATCGCCTATGTCTGGCACCTCGTCCTGTTCGAGCAGAAATACCACGCGCTCCAGATCTATCGCGACGAGCCGGTGATCGCGTTCGGACTGGGTTCGATGATCATCCAGGGCGCGATTTTCTCGTGGTTGTTCCCGCGCGTGTTTTCACAACGCAGCGGCTCGTTCCTGAAGGACGGGCTCTTGTACGGACTTGGGGCTGGCCTGCTGTCGTGGTCGTTCACCACGCTGGCGGTCGCAGCCAAGCATGTGATGGTCTCCGTGCCGGACTACGTGCTGCTCGAAACCGCGTTCACGATCCTGCAATTCGCAGTCGTGGGCCCGTTGATCGCCCTCGCCTACCGACATGATGCGGAGGAACCAAGCTCGACGGCATGAGCAATCTTCACTATCCGCAATTTTGCGCACTCGCCCGCGCGGCGGAGATCATCGGCGAGCGTTGGACTCTGCTGATCATCCGCGAGCTTCTTCTTGGGCCGAAGCGATTTGGCGATCTCCTGGATCATCTTGACGGCATGAGCCCCACCTTGCTGACAACACGCCTCACCGCCCTGATCGAGTGCAACGTCGTACGGCGGACCGCCTTGCCGCCACCGGCCAATGCGCAGGTATACGAATTGACCGAGATCGGCCGGGAAGTTCAGCCCGCGATCCGGGAATTGATCCGCTGGGGCGGCCGCTTCCTGTTCCCGCCGGTGCCGGGCGACACGTTCGAGCCGGATTGGGTGCTGCTTGGCCTAGACGCCATTGCAAAGCGTTCACCCGTGCCGGAAATCAGAATCGGCCTTACTGTCACCCATGGCAAGAAATCGGCCGGCTTCACCGTCGCCGGCGGCGGCTTCGGGACGGCTATTGAGAGGGGCATCACCGATTGCAGGGGAACGCTGGAAGCTCCGTTCGACGCGGTGCTCCAGATTGTCGGGACGAGCGTGTCCCTTCAGGACGCTATCGATGCGAAGCGCGCCAGCGTGAGCGGCTCGATGGCCCTCGTCCGCAAGCTTCCCCTTCTGTTCGACCTTGCGGAACGCCGGCGCATAGCGCCCGCTGCAAACTGACGGAGGGGCCGGTGGCCTGGACGAAATCACCGCAGTCGCTGATCGACCTGTTCGACAAGTCGGTTCCGCCAGGCGTAAATATCTCCCGCCGCAAGATGTTCGGCTACCCGGCGGCCTTCGCCAACGGAAATCTGTTTATCGGGCTGCACCAGAACGACTTCGTCATGCGGCTCTCGGAGAAAGATCGCGCCCGTTTCACCACCGAATTTGGTGAACGGATCTTCGAACCGATGAAAGGTCGGCCGATGCGCGAATATGTTCGGTTGCCAGAGGAGCTACTGGCCGACGCGGAGAAGCGCGCATTCTGGATCGATCTTTCGCTGCACTATGCCGAGGCAATCGCGCCGAAGGCGACGTCTCCAAAGAAAAAGCAATTGCCCCGGTCGATGAAAAGGAGCCGAGTATGAAGAAGTTCGTGCTGCTGCACTACGGATTTGAAAAACCCACTCCGGAAATCATGGCCGCCTGGGGCAAATGGTTCGAGGCAACCAAGCCGCATACCGTGGACATGGGCGGCTTCGGCAATGGTCGCGAAATCTCGAAAGGCGGAACGAAGGACCTTCCGCTCGGACCCGATTCCATCACGGGCTTCACAATCGTCAACGCGGCAACGCTCGACGACGCCGAGAAAATGGCGCAAGGCAACCCTTTCATTTCGAGCATTCGAGTCTACGAAGTAAGGTCGGGCTGACGCGGAAGGGCCCAACCCCTCTTCCTGAGGAGCCCGCAGGGCGGGCGTCTCGAAGGATGTAGGCCATAGACGGGGGCCTCATGGTTCGAGACGCGCTTCGCGCTCCTCACCATGAGGGGCCGCATCGCTCCGGCTACTTACACTGCGCGGCGTTTCTCACCGCGGTCAGGTCGGCCCCGGAATTGTTGGACGGACGCTTCTTGGCGGCTTCCTCCACCGCTGCGCAGGCCGCCGCGTCACCGTTCTGGAAGCGCGCGATGGCGAGATTGGTCCAGGCGTCGCCGAAATCCGGCGCATCCTTGACCGCCTGCTCCAGCACGGGCTGCGCGTCGCGCGGGCGCTTCGCGATCAGCAACATGCGGCCATAGTCGGCCCTGAGCGCCTTCACCGGATTGGGCTGTTTGAGTGCGATCCTGAACAGTTCATCGGCGGCATCGAGATCATTGAAGCGAAATTGCGCGACCACCGCGAGGCCGTGATAGACGGCGCTCTGTTCCGGTGAAATGAGAAACGCCTGGTTAAATCGCAGAGCGGCCTCACGTATCTTGCCGGTATTCACGGCCCTCCAACCACGCAGGGTTATTTCGTCAAAGGCTTTTTCGCGAGAGCCTGTCGCCCCGATGATGGCGCTTACGAATTTCTCGTCGGCGGCCTTCTCCTCCGAATTCTTGACTGCAAATCCGAAAAACGGCTGCTCGTTGGTCGGCGCTGTATAGCTTCGCTTCGTGACCTGCACGCCCGGCGCCACCTCGACGCTGTCAGCCGCGGCAGCAAGCGGCGACGCCAGCATCACCACACATGCGGCGGCCCAAATAGCCTGCCTCAGATAATTCTCGAAACTGTTCATTCGCGCTTGTCCCGTTCCTTACGCAGCTTGGCCCAGTAATCCAGCCGCTTGCGAATCTCACGCTCGAAGCCGCGATCGGGCGGATCGTAAAACGTCTGCCGCCCCAGCGCTTCCGGAAAGTAGTCCTGCCCGGAGAACGCGTCCGGCGCGTCGTGGTCGTATTCATAGCCCGCGCCATAGCCTTCCGACTTCATCAGCCTGGTCGGCGAATTGAGAATATGTTTTGGCGGCAGCAGCGAGCCGCCCTCCTTCGCCGTGCGCGTCGCCGCGCCAAAGGCCTTGTAGGCGGCGTTCGATTTCGGCGCGGTGGCGAGATAGATCACGGCCTGCGCGATCGCGAGCTCGCCCTCGGGAGACCCAAGAAAATCGAAGGCGTCCTTGGCAGCATTGCAGATCACCAGCGCCTGCGGATCGGCCAGGCCGATGTCCTCCACCGCCATGCGCACGACGCGCCGCGCCAAAAACAGCGGGTCCTCGCCGGCGTCCAGCATGCGCGCGAGGTAATACAGCGCGGCGTCGGGGTCCGAGCCGCGCACGGACTTATGCAGGGCCGAGATTAGGTTGTAATGACCGTCGGCCGACTTGTCGTAGATCGGCGCGCGGCGCTGCAGGATCTCCTGCAACTGCGCAGCATTGAAGATTTCGTCCTTGCGCGCGGCGCGCCAGACCTCTTCGACCAATGTCAGCGCAGCACGGCCGTCGCCGTCGGCCATCCGCACCAGCACGGCGCGCGCCTCGGCATCGAGCGGCAATTTTCGTCCCTCGACCCTCTCGGCATGCGCAAAGAGCTTTTCGATCGCGGCAGCATCGAGCGAATGAAACACCAGCACGCGCGCGCGCGACAACAGCGCGGCGTTGAGCTCGAATGACGGATTTTCCGTGGTGGCGCCGACCAGCACGACGGTGCCGTCTTCCATGACAGGTAGAAAGGAGTCCTGCTGCGCGCGGTTGAAACGATGCACCTCGTCGACGAACAACAGCGTGCCCTTGCCCATTTCGCGACGGGCGCGTGCGGCGTCGAATACTTTCTTCAAATCGGCGACGCCGGAAAACACCGCCGAAATCTGCTCGAAATGCAGTTCGGTGGCATCCGCCAACAGCCGCGCCACCGTGGTCTTGCCGGTTCCGGGCGGCCCCCAGAACACCAGCGAGCCCAGCGTGCGCGTCTCCAGCATCCGCGTCAGCGCGCCGTCGGGACCGAGGATGTGGTCCTGCCCGACGACATCGGCGAGCGAGCGCGGGCGCAGCCGGTCGGGAAGCGGACGCGGCGCATCCTCCTCCATCCCTGCCGCAGCAAAGAGATTGGTCGCCTCGCGGGGTTTCTTCGGGCTCATCCGCCGAGCGTCACGTTGATCTGCTGGCCGCCGCGCACCACGACGATGCGCCAGAGCCTGGACGAGGTTTTCGAAGCCTTGTCGAGGTCGCTGGTCTTGCTGATCTTCTGATTGTTGACCGCAAGGATGATGTCGCCTTTCTGGAAGCCTACGCTCGCCGCAGTACCACCATCGGCGAGATCGATCACCACGACGCCCTCGGCCTGGGAATCCAGATGCAGCTCGTCGGCAACCGCCGGCGAAATATTGGCGACCTTGGCGCCCTGGAACGGCGAGCGCGCGGTGAGCACGATTTCATCGCGGTTGGTGTCGGGGGCGGTCTCCAGCGGCACTGTGACCTTGACGGTCTTTCCGCCACGCTGCACGTCGATCTGTGCGGTGCCGCCGAGTTGCCTTGTGGCAAAGCGGTAGTCGAACGCGTTGGGTTCGTCGATCGGCTGCCCTTCGATGGCGACGATCAGATCGGACGGTTTCAGACCGGCGCGCGCGGCCGGACCGTTCGGTGCGACATTGGCGACCAGGGCGCCGTTCGGCAGTTTCAGCCCCAGCGTCTCGGCGATTTCAGGCGTCACCGCCTGCAGTTTTGCGCCCAGCCACGGCCGCTTGACGGCCTTGCCGCCGCTCTTGGCGGAGGCCACGACCACGCGCACCATGTTTGTGGGGATCGCAAAGCCGATGCCCTGCGAGCCGCCGGAGCGCGAGAAGATCGCAGTGTTGATGCCGACGAGCTTGCCGGTCATATCGACCAGCGCGCCGCCGGAATTGCCGGGATTGATCGCCGCATCGGTCTGGATAAAGAACTGGTAGTCGGTGACGCCGACCTTGGTGCGGGCCAGCGCCGAGACGATGCCGTGGGTCACGGTCTGGCCGACGCCAAAGGGGTTGCCGATCGCGAGCACGACGTCGCCGACCAGCAATTCATCGGAATTGGCAAAGTCCAGCGTCGCAAATTTCTCTCGTCCGTCCTTCACGCGCAGCACGGCGAGATCCGTGCGGCTGTCCTTCAGCACGATCTCGGCCTCGAACTCGCGCTTGTCGGCGAGCGAAATCTTGACCTGATCAGCGCCCTCGATGACGTGGTTGTTGGTGACCACGAGCCCCGATGCGTCGACCATCACGCCCGATCCCAGTGAGCGCTGCATCTGCTCGGGCTGCATGCCCGGGACACCGAAGAAGCGGCGGAAGATCGGGTCATCCAGCAGCGGGTTACGATTCTGTACGGTCTTGGCAGCATAGACGTTCACCACTGCCGGCTGCGCACGCTGCACGATCGGCGCGTACGACAGCCGCAGTTCGGCGCCCGAGGTTGGCACGCGCCGATCCTGCGCCAGCGCCGGCGTTGCAACGACTGCGGAAACCAGCAGCAAGGCGAAAGAGCGGATCGTCAACGTCATGCAAGAATCCCAAAATTGATGGCCTCAGATATAGATGCGAGGCGGCAACGAGAGAAGGTAAGGCGGTACACAATACTGCCGGTCAGGCCGCGCGATCGGGCACTTTCGCGGTGTCGGAGGCCGGCGCACAGGACAGCCTTTCCTGATGGCCCTCGCCCCATGCCCTGAGCATCTCGATCACCGGCCGCAGGCTCTCGCCGATCTCCGACAGCGTGTATTCGACCCGCGGCGGCACCTCGGCGTAGACCTTGCGGATCACGAGCTTGTCGTCCTCGAGCGCGCGAAGCTGCTTGGTCAGCATGCGCTGGGTAATCCCCGGCATCCGCCGCCGCAACTCCCCAAAACGCTGGGTGCCGGCCTGCAGGTGAAACAGGATCACGCCTTTCCACTTGCCGTCGATCAGATCGAGCGTCGCTTCAACCGCGCAACCCGGCCGACGGGCAAAATTCCGCCGTTTCATGAGTTTTTCCTGGAGTTTCCCCAATAGTATCCAAACAGGGACTAGTTCCCCAAATTTACAGTACTTGCCAAGCGGATGCTAGAGCGACAGTTAGGCAATCAATCTGTCAAACACGGAGGAGGCACGGACATGAAGGCCGTCGGATACAAAAAATCGCTCCCCATCGAAGATGCGAATGCGCTGATTGATTTTGAGGCCGCCAAGCCGGAACCGACGGGCCGCGACATCCGCGTCGTCGTCAAGGCGATCTCGGCCAACCCGGTCGATTACAAGGTCCGCAAGCGCGCCGCCCCGCCCGAGGGCGAAACGAAAATCCTGGGCTACGACGCTGCCGGCATCGTCGATGCCGTCGGCCCGGACGTCACCCTGTTCAAGGCAGGTGACGAAGTATTTTACGCGGGCTCGATCCTGCGCCAGGGCACGAACGCGGAATTTCACCTGGTCGACGAGCGGATCGTCGGCCGCAAGCCGAAATCGCTGTCGTTCGCGCAGGCTGCGGCGGTGCCGCTGACTTCGATCACCGCCTGGGAATTGCTGTTCGACCGGCTTGGCGCCGTACCGGGCAAGAGCCTCGATCCGCGCACGTTGCTGATCACCGGCGGCGCCGGCGGCGTCGGCTCGATCCTGATCCAGCTCGCGCGCCGCCTCACCGGGTTGACGGTGGTCGCTACCGCCACGCGCGCCGAGTCGCAGAAATGGTGCCGCGATCTCGGCGCGCATGCCGTGATCGATCATTCCCAGCCGATGAAGGAGCAGATCGAAAAGTTGAAGGTGCCGCCGGTCGCGCTGGTCGCGAGCCTCACCTTCACCGACCAGCACTACAAGGCGATCGCCGATTTCATCGCGCCGCAAGGCAAGTTCGGCCTGATCGACGATCCCCCGGAATTCACCGTCTCTGCCTTCAAAGGCAAGGCGGTCTCGATCCACTGGGAATCGATGTTCACGCGCTCGTCATTCCAGACGCCTGACATGATCGCCCAGCATCACCTCCTGAACGACGTCTCCGATCTCCTCGACAAGGGCGTGCTGCGCACCACGCTCGACCAGACTTTTGGCACCATCAACGCGGCCAATCTGAAGCGCGCGCATGCGCTTTTGGAAAGTGGCAAATCGCGCGGCAAGATCGTGCTGGAGGGCTGGTAGCGGCCCAACAACGGGGTTGATCTGGAGGTCGATTCAAGGGAGCCTGTTCCATCGATCCGGGATGGCTGTCGCCGCAAAACCCCCGGCGCGAATTGCCGGGGAACACGGAAGACAGGAGACCTGTTCGACATGATACGAATGTTTCTGGCGGCCGCGCTGGCGTCGTCCTGCGTGGTGGGTTGCGCGTCGATCGCGACGGCACAAGGCAGTTACCCCGAAAAATCGCTGCAGTTGATCGTGCCCTATCCGGCGGGCGGAGCTGGCGACGTCGTCGGGCGCATCATTGCCGGCGAGCTCGAGACGCGTCTGGGCAAGCCCGTGATCGTGCTCAATCGCCCCGGCGGCGGCACGACGATTGCCGCCAAAGAGGTCGCCAACGCGGCACCCGACGGTTACACCCTGCTCACCAGTTCGAATTCGACCTTCACTTTGCAGCACGCCGTGAAGGAGAACGTGCCGTACGATAGCGGTAGGGATTTCGAGCCGATCGCCCAGACCGGTACCCTGACCATGGTGCTGGTCACGCATCGCGACAGCCCGATCAAGGACGTTGCCGCGCTTGTCGCGGCAGCGAAGGCCAATCCGGACAAGCTGTCGCTGGCGTCCTTCGGCGTAGCCACCATTTCGCATTTCGCCGGCGAACTGTTCAAGTCGAGCGCCGGCATCAAGATGCTGCACCTGCCCTACAAGGGCAGCGCGCCGGCGATGAACGACCTGATAGGCAAGCACATCGAGTACCACGTGGACACCGTGATAGCGATCAGGCCGCAGCTCGAAGCCGGCACGGTTCGCCCGCTGGCGGTGTTCTCCGCCAAGCGCTCGCAGTTCCTTCCCGACGTTCCGACTCTCGCCGAACTCGGTTATCCCAATATCGACCTCGTCTCCTGGGGTACCGTGGTGGCGCCCAAGAGAATCCCTCCGGCCATACGCGACCGGCTGGCCTCGGCGCTGGAAGAGGCAATCGCAAGTCCTTCGGTGATCGAGCGCTTTAAGAAGGTCGGGTACGAACCCGGCTTCAAGCGCTATCCGGACTGGCCGGGATTCATCGCCAAGGAAACCGCCGAGATGAAGGAACTGGCCCGCAAGGGCGGGATCAAGGAAGAGTAACCCTGATATGACCGAGCCGTGCGATCTACCCGCGGTGAAGGCCCGAGCGCTGATCGGCGAGCGCAAGCTTTCGCCGGTCGAACTCATGGACAGTTGCATCCGTCGCATCGAGGAAATCGATCCAGCGGTCAATGCGATCATCGCACGCTCGTTCGAGTCCGCGCGCGCGACGGCGCGGGAAAGCGAGGCTACCGTAATGCGCGGCGATGCGCTCGGGCCGCTGCATGGGCTTCCGCTCGGCGTCAAGGACCTGATCGATGCCAAGGGCCTGCCGACCAGTTTTGGCAGCGTGCTGTTCGCGGACAATATCGCGGCCGAGGATGAGGCGATCGTCGCGATGCTCAAGCGCGCCGGCGCCATCGTCATCGGCAAGACCAACGTCCCCGAATGGGGCGCGGGCGGCAACACCCGCAATGCGCTTCATGGCGCCACCGGCAATCCGTTCGATCCCGAGCGCTCCGCCGCCGGCTCGTCCGGCGGATCGGCGGTAGCGCTTGCAACCGGCATGGTGCCGCTGGCGACCGGTTCGGACACCGGCGGCTCGGTCAGGAACCCCGCCGCCTTTTGCGGTGTCGTCGGATTCCGCCCGTCTCCCGGGCTGATCGCCAGCAACAGCCGCAATATGGCCTGGCTGCAGATCTCGCAACTCGGGCCGATGGCGAGAAACGTATCGGACGCGTGCCTGATGCTTTCCTGCATGCTGGGTCGCGACGCGCGCGATCCGTTGTCGGCCATCCTTCACGCCGGCGGAACGCCGGTGTGCGAGACCTATCGCGATCCGCCACGGACCGATCTCGCCAGCTTGCGCATTGCGGCGACCTGCGATTTCGGGTTTGCGCCGACGGAACGCGTCATCGCCGAGACGTTCAAAACGAAGCTCGCGACATTCGGATCGGCATTCCGCCGCGTCGCGTGGACCCATCCGGACTGCGGCCATGCCGACGAGGTGTTCCGGATCTTGCGCGCCGTCGCGTTTCTGGGCCGGCACCGGGAGCTTGCCGAGAAATATCCGGACAAAGTGGGTCCCAACATTCGCGACAACGTAGCCGAGGGGCTCGGCTATTCCGCCCTCGACGTGGCACGCGCGCTTTCGCTGCAGACCGCGCTTTATCGGAGCTGGCAGACATTTTTCGGCGAGCACGATTTTATCGTCGCGCCGACAGTCACGATCAGCCCGCGGCCCTGGTCCGAGCTTTACCCGGCCACCATCGACGGCACACCGACGAAAAGCTACTTCCACTGGCTGGCGCTGGCCTATGCCGTAACCAATGCCGGACACCCGGCGGTGGCGATACCGGCCGGCCGCGACGGCGCCGGATTGCCGTTCGGCATCCAGATCATCGGCCCGCGGGGCGGCGACGTCGCGACGCTTTCAGTGGCCCGCGAGATCGAGGCGCTGCTTGAGGCCAATCCGAAGACAGCCCGTCCCGTCCCCGACCTCGCCTGGCTGCGCCGGCAGCCTCCGATGTCCTCCCGGCCCGGTTTTCTGGATTTCGATTGATCCGCTCCATTCGAAGCCGTTGCCTGAACATTCGTTCATCAAAGTTAAATCTGACGCCAGAGCGGTCTGAAAGCCGGCACTTGGGCAACGAACTTCACTCGAATGTGTTTAGCGAGTGTCCTGTTTTGCGAAAGAGCGAACTTCGCTCGAATGTAAAGTATTGGGCGTCTGAATTACGGAAAGGAGTGGTCCATGAGAAAAGCACCTTTGGCTTTAGCCGCAGCGGCGGTCTTGGGCTTGACCGCGGTAACGGCCCCCTCGCCGGCGGAGGCCCACTGGCGCGGAGGAGGATTTTTCCCGGCCGTGGCTGGCGGATTGATCGCGGGCGCGGTGATCGGCGGACTGGCTTCGAACGCCTATGCCTATGGTCCCGGATATTACGGCGGGTACCCGGCCTATTACGGCGGTTATGCGCCGGCCTACTATGGTGGCTATTACGACGAGCCTTACTATCCCGTCGTTCGCTATCGTCGCGTGGTTCGCCCGGCGTTCGCCTACTATGGCGGTCCGCGATTCTATGGCCCGCGGTTTTACCACCGCCGGCACTGGCATCACTGGTGATCTGGAAATGAAAAGGGCCGCCAGCATGGCGGCCCTTTTGCATGGAGCGACGAGAACACCTCAGTCGATCTCATGCACCACCGTACGCGTGGCGGGGTCGACCAGCATCACGCGATTGTCCGTGTAGACATAGCGATACTTCGTCACCGTCGGGCCCCAATCCGAAGGCACTGCCTCGAGTTCGACCTCGGTCGGCACCTTGGTGCCCACCACGATCTTTTCCCGTATTTCCACCGGACGAAGCTTGCGCTCTGTCACGTAGCTCTTGATCTTCGTGCGATACTCCGGCTCGATCCGAATCGTTGCGCCCGCAGTTCCGGTGGTCGTGTCGGGAGTGATGACCGTGGTTTGGGCGTTGGCCATGGTCGCAACCAGCGACGCTGCCGCCGCCAAAATAAGCAGCTTCTTCATCGGGTCCTCCTCAAGCCGCGTCAGCGCGGCATTAGGAAAAACGGTTTCTGAGCGTCCTTGTTCCGCCTGAACGACGGCCTTCACATCGTTGCTGCCAACCTTGCTGAGTCATAGGTCCCTCATGGTGAGGAGCGCGAAGCGCGTCTCGAACCATGAGGCCCCGTCTGTGGCCTACATCCTTCGAGACGCCCGCTCTGCGGGCTCCTCAGGATGAGGATTTGAGCGGCTATGACGCAGGCTAATCCGGCGCGACGCCTTCGACGAAAACCAGACGGCGATCCAGCGCGGTCTGCCGCACTCTCAACGCCTCGGCATATTCCGGCGAGGCGTACCATTCGCGCAAACGCTCCATCGTCGGAAATTCGACGACGATGATGGTTTTCGGCGGTGGGCTACCTTCGATCAAAGTTGCAGCGCCGCCACGGACTAAATAGCGCCCGCCATATTGCGCGATCGTCTTCGCAGCGATGATGCGATAGGCCTCAAAGCCCTCCGCATCGCGCATCTCAACTTCGGAAATAACATAGGCTGACATCGCGAACCTCGGGCGACGAATTGATCACCGGATTTCGACGATCTCCGCTTCGCCTCCGGCGATGGCGACGACATCGCCGACACCCTTGCCGAACAGCGCGCGCGCCAGCGGCGAGCCGTGCGAGATCGTGCCGTGCGCAGGTTCGGCCTCGTCTTCGCCGACGATCCGATACGTCTGTCGCCGGTCGTCCTCGCGCACGATAGTGACGGTGTGGCCGAAGCGCACGACGGAATTGTCTGATGGCTCGGGGGCGACCCTTGCCGTGGCGCGGCGAGCATTCCAATAGCGGAAGTCACGGCGAGCGCTGGCCAGCGCCGCGCGATCGCCGGCGGATTGCGCCGCAGCCTGGGCCGCGGCCAACGCCTGCTCGATCCGGCGGAGACCCTCAGCCGTCACGTCGTTCGGAAGTTCGGAGATTGGCCGGTCCGGCAGATCTTCGACCTCCTCGGTGTCCTTGACGAACGCCCTACTCATGCAAGTCAAACGTTTGGCGGCCCGAGACGTTCCTGTGAAGTCATGCGCCGGCCGCGATCGCGGGCGCGCCGGGCAACAAAAAAAGCGGCGCTTTTGGCGCCGCTTTTGAAAACTGCGATTTGGAAGAGTTACGCCGCTTCGGCGGACTTCTCCTCCACCGGACCGGAATCCTGGCCCTTGGCGTCGACGTCGCGGTCGACGAATTCGATCACGGCCATCGGCGCGTTGTCGCCGTAGCGGAAACCGGCCTTAATGATGCGGGTGTAACCGCCCTGGCGGTCCTTGTAGCGGGGTGCCAACGTGTCGAACAGCTTCTTGACCTGGTCGACGTCGCGCATCTCGGAGATCGCCTGGCGGCGCATGGCCAGACCACCCTTCTTGCCGAGGGTGACGAGCTTCTCGACGATCGGGCGCAGTTCCTTGGCCTTCGGCAGCGTGGTGACGATCTGCTCGTGCTTGATCAGCGCGGCGCACATGTTGGCGAACATCGCGCGGCGATGCTCGGCGGTGCGGTTGAGCTTACGATGAACCTTGCCGTGACGCATGGATGTATTCCTTGATTTGTCTTCGTCGCGACGGTTCGTCGGACATGTTGCTCAGGTGGGCTGCCTGCGTTCGCCCCAGTGTGGCGAGTAGCGAATGGCAAATAGCGAATAGTTTCTCCCCTATTCGCTATTCGCCACTCCCTATTCGCTCAGTAGTGATCCTCGAAGCGCTTGGCGAGCTCGTCGATATTCTCCGGCGGCCAGCCCGGCACTTCCATGCCGAGATGCAGACCCATCTGGGCCAGCACTTCCTTGATCTCGTTCAGCGACTTGCGGCCGAAGTTCGGGGTGCGGAGCATTTCCGCTTCCGACTTCTGCACGAGGTCGCCGATATAGACGATGTTGTCGTTCTTCAGGCAGTTTGCCGAACGCACCGACAGCTCGAGCTCGTCGACTTTCTTGAGGAACGCCGGGTTGAAGGCGAGATCGGGGATGATCTCCTGCGCGACTTCCTTGCGCGGCTCTTCGAAGTTCACGAACACGTTGAGCTGATCCTGCAGGATGCGCGCGGCATAGGCCACCGCGTCCTCCGGCGAGATCGCGCCGTTGGTCTCGATCGTCATGGTCAGCTTGTCGTAGTCGAGGATCTGGCCCTCGCGGGTGTTCTCGACCTTGTAGGAGACCTTGCGCACGGGCGAGAACAGGCTGTCGACCGGGATCAGGCCGATCGGCGCATCCTCGGGCCGGTTGCGCTCGGCGGCGACGTAGCCCTTGCCGGCGGCGACCGTGAACTCCATGCGGATTTCAGCGCCCTCGTCCAGCGTGCAGATCTGCAGCTCGGGATTGAGCACCACGATGTCGCCGACGGTCTGGATGTCACCGGCGGTGACGACACCCGGACCCGACTTCTTCACGACCATGCGCTTGGGGCCTTCGCCCTGCATCTTGATCGAGATGTCCTTGATGTTGAGCACGATGTCGGTGACGTCCTCGCGAACGCCCGCGATCGAGGAGAACTCGTGCAGCACGCCGTCGATGTGCACCGACTGCACGGCAGCGCCCTGCAGCGACGACAACAGGATGCGGCGCAGCGCGTTACCGAGCGTCTGGCCGAAACCGCGCTCGAGCGGCTCGGCGACGACGGTCGCAAACCGGGTCGCATCGCCGCCCGGCGTTACCTGCAGCTTGTTCGGTCGAATAAGTTCTTGCCAATTTTTCTGGATCGTCACTTTGTCACCCCTTCGGGTCAATGGACCGGCCAGTCGATCTGCCTTCAGATCACCGGCGCTGGAGATCGCGGATCAGTCCGCGGAAAATTCCAAAAGCAATCGCGAGCGGCACAACCGCCCGCGACCAGATATCAAACACGCCGGCGCTTGCGCGGACGGCAACCATTGTGCGGGATCGTCGTCACGTCGCGGATAGACGTGACGGTGAAGCCCGCGGCCTGCAGCGCGCGAAGCGCCGATTCGCGGCCCGAACCGGGGCCGGCAACTTCCACTTCCAGCGTGCGCATGCCGTGTTCCTGCGCCTTCTTGGAAACGTCTTCGGCCGCGACCTGCGCGGCGTAGGGGGTCGACTTACGCGAGCCCTTGAAACCCATCGTGCCGGCCGAGGACCAGGCAATGGTGTTGCCCTGCGCGTCGGTGATGGTGATGGTCGTGTTGTTGAAGGACGAATTCACGTGCGCAATGCCGGAGGCGATGTTCTTGCGTTCGCGACGGCGGACGCGGGTGGCTTCCTTGCCCATTACTTTAAAACCTTCCTGTGATCTCAAACGCCGCCGTACTACCAGCGGCTACACCGTTAAGGGCGAATGGTGAGTGGCGAATAGCAAATAGGATCTACCCTACTCGCCATTCGCCATTCGCTACTCGCCAATTACTTTTTCTTGCCGGCGATCGACTTGGCCGGGCCCTTGCGCGTGCGCGCATTGGTGTGGGTGCGTTGACCGCGCACCGGAAGACCGCGGCGATGACGCAGACCGCGATAGCAGCCGAGGTCCATCAGACGCTTGATGTTGATGCCGGTCTCGCGGCGAAGGTCGCCTTCGACGAGATAGTCACGGTCGATGACTTCGCGGATCTGCAGGACTTCCTGGTCGCTCAACTGGCTGACGCGACGATCAGCCGGGATCTTGACCTTCTCCATGATCTCGGACGCGTTCTTCTGGCCGATGCCATGGATGTACTGGAGCGCGATCAGAACGCGCTTGTTGGTCGGGATATTCACGCCGGCAATACGGGCCACGGACTTCTCTCCTGTCGCCGATCCCTCATGGATCGGGCTATGTTCTTGCTAACTCGGGCAGGTGTCCGCAAACGCGAACACGACGCCCTCCCCTCATCTCTTTCGGGGCCCGGCATCGTCATAAAACTATCCGACTTGGATGCGGGGCTTATTAAAGGATTCAACTCGGTTTCGTCAACCGCCTCTATCGCTTAGCTCGCTTTTTCGTGACCTTTTTGGCCGCTTTCCGGACGGTCTTTTGGGCGCTTGCGCCCCCTCGCCCTCTGGCCGCCGAAACGGCCTTCCGAGCAGCCTTCTTGTTGCCAGCCGTTTTGGCTCCCCTGGAGGCCGGTTTGGCGGCCTTACGCGCCGTTTTGACGGCCTTCTTGGCGGTTTTGGCAGCCTTTTTGGCTGCTGGCCTGGCGGTCTTCCGTGCGGCTGCCTTGGCCTTCCGGGCCGGTGCCAACTTGGGTTCCAGCGCGCCGACAGCGGAGAGGATCCGGTTAACCTCCCGGGTAACCTGCTCGATGGTCATCATCCCGTCGACGGTCGCGAGCTTCCGCCGCTCGGAGTAGTAGTGAATCAGCGGCTCGGTCTGCGAACGGTAGGCAGCGAGCCGTTTGGTCAGCACTTCCGGCGTGTCGTCAACACGCACCTCTTCGCCGCGCGCCAGCATCTCGGCGACGCGGGTTTCGACGCGCTGTAACAACGCGCTCTCATTGACGCGCAGTTCGACCACCGCGTCGAGCCTGAGATGCTTCTTCTTTAAGAGCTCATCCAGCGCCTCGGCCTGCGGTACGGTACGCGGGAACCCATCGAGGACGAAGCCTTTGGCGGCGTCCGGCTGATCAATTCTGTCAGAAATGATTCCGACTACGATGTCATCAGGCACAAGCTGGCCGTTTGCCATGAGGTCCTTGGCCTTCAACCCGACCGGCGTCTCGGCGGCCACAGCCGCGCGCAGCATCTCGCCGGTCGAGAGCTGCACAATCCCATAGCGCTGCACCAACCGCTGTGCCTGGGTACCCTTCCCCGACCCCGGCGGTCCCAAAAGGATCAATCTCATGACTACTCGCCCCCCGGCTTGGTGAGCGAAACACCGCACACCTTGTCTTGAATTTCAGAGCGCTCCGCTGATCAGCGGCGACGGCCCCTCAGCTTGGATTTCCGGATCAGCCCCTCATACTGATGGGCCAACAGATAACCCTGCACCTGCGCCACCGTATCCATGGTCACGCTGACCACGATCAGAAGCGAGGTTCCGCCGAAATAGAACGGCACCGAGGCGTAGGAAATCAGGATTTCGGGAATCAGACACACGATCGCCAGATAGATCGCGCCCAGCACGGTCACGCGCGACAGCACGTAGTCGATGTATTCGGCGGTGCGTTCGCCCGGACGGATGCCGGGAATGAAGCCGCCGTGCTTCTTCAGATTGTCGGCGGTCTCGGTCGGGTTGAACACGATCGCGGTGTAGAAGAACGCGAAGAACACGATCAGGCCCAGATAGAGGACCAGGAACAGCGGACGGCCGTGGCTGAGCTGGGTGTTGAGCCACTGGAACCATTCCGGGCCCTGGCCGGCGTTGAAGTTTGCAACCGTCGCCGGCAGTAGCAACAGCGACGAGGCGAAGATCGGCGGGATCACGCCCGAGGTGTTGAGCTTGAGCGGCAGATGCGAGGACTGGCCCTCGAACATCTTGTTGCCGACCTGGCGCTTCGGATACTGGATCAAAAGCCTGCGCTGCGCGCGCTCCATGAACACGATGAAGGCGATCACGACGACCGCCATCACGATCACGAGCAGGATCAGGCCGGTCGAGAGCGCGCCCTGGCGTCCCAGTTCCAGCATGTTGGCGAGAGCAGACGGCAGCTCGGCAACGATGCCGGCCAGGATGATCAGCGAAATACCGTTGCCAATGCCGCGCGAGGTGATCTGCTCGCCGAGCCACATCAGGAACATGGTGCCGCCGGTCAGCGTGACCGTGGTGGAAATCAGGAAGAACAGCCCGGGTTCGCTGACGACGTTGCCGGCGCCCTGGAGGCCGACGGCGATGCCGTAGGCCTGGAACGTGGCCAGAATTACCGTGAGATAGCGGGTATACTGGTTCAGCGTCTTGCGGCCGGCCTCGCCTTCCTTCTTCAAGGCTTCGAGCTTGGGCGAGACCGTCGTCAGGAGCTGGATGATGATCGATGCCGAGATGTACGGCATGATGTTCAGCGCGAAGATCGCCATGCGGTTGATGCCGCCGCCGGCGAACATGTTGAACATGCCGAGAATGCCGCCGGCCTGCGACTTGAACACCTGCTCCCAGGCCGCGGGATCGATGCCGGGCAGCGGGATATAGGTACCGAGCCGATAAACAAGCAGCGCACCCAGCGTAAACCAGATGCGCTTCTTCAGTTCGTCGGCTTTGGCCAAAGCGCCGAAATTGAGGTTTGCCGCAAGTTGTTCTGCTGCTGAGACCATGTTCAGGCTTTCTCCCGCCGCCTCCCAGGCCGACGCCCCTTCCCGGGCAATCGGTAGACGCCGGACATTATCTGGTGCGCGGCTTCGATAAGTCCACCGGTCTATGCCCGCGATCGGGCGGGCATGACGCAGATGTTACGCCGCCTCGCCTTCCTTCTTGGCCGGGGCCAGGATCTTCACCGTGCCGCCGGCCTTCTCGACCGCCGCAACCGCAGACTTCGACGCGCCGTGCACCTCGATCGCGAGCTTGGCCTTGAGTTCGCCCCGGCCGAGCAGCCGCAGGCCGTCCTTGGCACGGCGGATCACGCCGGCCTTCACCAGCGACTCGACGGTCACGGTTTCCTTGGTGTCGACCAGCTTGGCGTCGATCGCCTCCTGCAGCCGGTCGAGATTGATCTCGGCAAAGTCGAGCCGGAAGATGTTGTTGAAGCCGCGCTTCGGCAGGCGACGATGCAGCGGCATCTGGCCGCCCTCGAAGCCCTTGATGCGCACGCCCGAACGCGCGGTCTGGCCCTTGCCGCCGCGGCCCGAAGTCTTGCCCTTGCCGGAACCGATGCCACGGCCGACGCGCATGCGCTTTTTGCGCGAGCCGGCGTTGTCGGCGATATCGCTGAGCTTCATCGCCCTGTCTCCTTACTTACTTCTCGCCGACGATGCGGACGAGATGTTGAACCTTGCTGATCATGCCGCGAACTTCAGGGGTGTCCTGCAGCTCGGCAACCCGGCCGATCTTGTTGAGCTTGAGGCCGATCAGCGTCGAACGCTGCGAGTGGTGGCGGCGGATCGCGCTGCCGGTCTGCTCGACCTTGATCGTCTTTGCGGCCTTGGCCATCGTCTTAACTCCAAAGAGCGCTTGAAATTCGCGCCGGTTATTCAGCCACCACTTCGGCGTCGCCGCCGACGCGGCGCGATTGCAGCGTGGACACCTTGATGTTGCGGCGCGCCGCAACCGACCGCGGCGAATCCTGATGCTTCAGCGCGTCGAAGGTCGCGCGAACCATGTTGTAGGGATTCGACGAGCCGATCGACTTCGCCACCACGTCCTGGATGCCGAGCGTCTCGAACACCGCGCGCATCGGGCCGCCGGCGATGATGCCGGTACCGGCCGGAGCGGCGCGCAGGTAGACGCGGCCGGCACCGTGACGGCCGGCGATGTCGTGATGCAACGTGCGGCCTTCGCGCAGCGCCACGCGCGTCAGATTGCGCTTGGCCGACTCGGTCGCCTTGCGGATCGCCTCGGGCACCTCGCGCGCCTTGCCGTGGCCGAAACCGACCCGGCCCTTCTGGTCGCCGATTACGACCAGCGCCGCGAAGCCGAAGCGCTTGCCGCCCTTGACGACCTTCGCCACGCGATTGATGTGGACGAGCTTGTCGACGAACTCGCTGTCGCGCTCCTCGCGATCCCTGCTCCGTTCGCGTCCGCCGCGTTCGCGTTCACCTGCCATGGTGTTTTCCAATCTTTAGGGGAAGAAAGCCCCTGTCCTCGTAATTATCCAAAACCGTTTTCGTTAGAAGCTCAGTCCGCTTTCGCGGGCGGCGTCCGCGAGCGCCTTGACGCGCCCGTGGTAGAGATAGGCGCCGCGATCGAACACCACTTCCTTGACGCCGTTCTTCACGGCGCGTTCCGCCAGCAGCTTGCCGACGGCCTTGGCCGCATCGATGTTGGCGCCGGTGTTGCCGGCCTCGCGCATGGTCTTTTCCAGCGACGAGGCGGAAGCCAGCGTCTCGCCCTTCAGGTCGTCGATGACCTGGGCGTAGATGTGCTTCGACGAACGGAACACCGACAGACGCGGGCGTCCATTGGCGGACCGGCGTAGCGAGTTGCGCACTCGCTGCTTGCGCCGGGCATTCGTGACCTTGAGTGACATGACCGGCTCCGTTACTTCTTCTTGCCTTCCTTGCGGAAGATGAATTCGTTGGCGTACTTCACGCCCTTGCCCTTGTAGGGCTCCGGCGGACGGTAGGCGCGGATCTCGGCGGCGACCTGCCCGACGCGCTGGGAATCGGTGCCCGAAATCGTGATCTCGGTCGGCTTCGGCACCGCGATGGTGATGCCTTCCGGGATCGCATAGACCACGTCGTGGCTGTAGCCGAGCGCGAGCTGCAGGTTCTTGCCCTGCATCGCGGCGCGATAGCCGACGCCGGTGATCTCGAGCTTCTTCTCAAAGCCCTTGGTGACGCCCTCGACCAGGTTCGCCACCTGCGCGCGCGCGGTGCCATACATGGCCTGCGCACGGTTGGTCTTGAACTTCGGCGCGACCTTGACCTCGCCCTTCTCGAACTTCACCTCGACGTCGTCATGCACGACGAACTGAAGCTGGCCCTTGGGCCCCTTCACCTTGACGGTCTGTCCCTCGACGGTCGCCGTCACACCGGACGGGATCGCCACAGGCCGTTTGCCAACACGTGACATGGCTAAAAATCCTTCCTCAGAACACCGTGAAGAGAACTTCGCCGCCCACATTCGCGTCTCGCGCGGCGTGGTCGGCCATGATTCCCTTCGGCGTCGACAACACCGAAATGCCGAGACCGTTGTTCACGCGCGGCAGGTTCTTCACCGAGGCGTAAACCCGGCGGCCCGGCTTCGAGACCCGCTCGATCTCGCGAATGACGGGCTCGCCATCGAAATACTTCAACTCGATCTCGAGTTCGCTGCGGCCCGAGGCATGCTCCACGCTGGCATAGCCGCGAATATAGCCCTCGGCCTTCAGCACTTCGAGCACGCTGGCGCGCATCTTCGAGCCCGGGGTCGAGACCTTGGACTTCGAACGCATCTGCGCGTTGCGGATGCGGGTGATGAGATCGGAGATCGGATCGTGCGTTGACATCGTGACGACCCTCCTTACCAGCTCGACTTCACGAGCCCGGGAACCAGGCCCTTGGAGCCGAGTTCACGCAGCGCGATGCGGGAAAGCTTGTTCTTGCGGTAGTTCGAACGCGGGCGGCCGGTCAGTTCGCAGCGGTTGCGAATCCGCGTGGTCGACGAGTTGCGCGGCATCTGGGCAAGCTTCAGCGTCGCCGCAAACCGCTCTTCCATCGGCTTGGTCTTGTCGGCGATGATCGCCTTCAGCTTCGCACGCTGCGGGGCGGCGTTCTTGGCCATCCGCTTGCGCCGGTTGTTCTTCTCGATCGAACTCTTCTTTGCCATGCTTGGCTCCTGGGTTTCCGCGTTTGAGAGGCTTAACTGCGTCTCACTGCCGGAACGGGAAATTGAATGCGGTCAACAAGGCGCGCGCCTCGTCGTCGGTCTTCGCCGTGGTGCAGACCGTGATGTCCATGCCGCGGGCTTCCGAAACCTTCTCGAAATCGATTTCGGGGAAAATGATGTGCTCCTTGAGGCCGAGCGAGTAGTTGCCGCGGCCGTCGAAGCTCTTCGGATTGAGGCCACGGAAGTCGCGCACGCGCGGCAGCGCCACGTTCACCAGGCGATCGATGAACTCGTACATCCTGGCCTTACGCAGCGTGACCTTGCAGCCGATCGGCTGGTTCTCGCGCAGCTTGAAGGTCGCGATCGCGATCCGCGAATAGGTCACGATCGCCTTCTGGCCGGCGATCTGCGTCAGTTCGCCAGCCGCGGTCTCGGCCTTTTTGCGGTCGTTGACGGCATCGCCGACGCCCATGTTGAGCACGACCTTGTCCAGCCGCGGCACCTGCATGGCGTTGGCATAGCCGAACTGTTCGGTCAGCTTGCCGCGAATGCTCTTGTCATACTCCGCGCGCAGGCGCGGCACGTAAGCGGTATCAGCCATCGATCTCTGCTCCCGAGCTCTTGGCAATGCGTACCTTCTTGCCATCAGCCTGAATCTTGAAGCCTATGCGGGTCGGCTTTCCGTCCTTGCCGACATAGGCGAGGTTGGACAGGTGGATCGGCGACTCCTTGGAGATGATGCCGCCCTCCTGGTTCTGGGTCTGCTTCTGGTGACGCTTCACCAGGTTGACGCCGCGCACCAGCGCCTTGTTCTCGGCGGGGCGGACCTCGAATACTTCGCCGGTGCGACCCTTGTCGCGACCGGTCATCACCATGACCTTGTCACCTTTCCGGATCTTGGCAGCCATCACAGCACCTCCGGCGCAAGCGAAATGATTTTCATGTGGTTCTTGGCGCGAAGCTCGCGCGGCACCGGCCCGAAGATACGGGTGCCGACCGGCTCCGACTGGTTGTTGATCAAGACGGCGGCGTTGCGGTCGAAGCGGATGACCGAACCGTCGGCGCGGCGGATGTCCTTGCGGACCCGCACCACGACGGCCTTCATCACGTCGCCCTTCTTCACCTTGCCGCGCGGAATCGCTTCCTTGATCGACACGACGATAACGTCGCCCACGGTGGCATAGCGGCGCTTGGAGCCCCCCAGCACCTTGATGCACATGACACGGCGTGCGCCTGAATTGTCGGCCACGTCGAGGTTGGTCTGCATCTGAATCATTGATGCACCTCGTCCTCTTTCTGATGCGCTCGAATTAGCGCCTAAAATTTTCCTGATTACTCATCCGGCCAGGCCGAACAAATCTCAGGCGGTTTTCTTCTGTTCGCCCCGGACCACGGTCCAGCGCTTCAACTTCGAGATCGGCTTGCTCTCCTCGATCCACACCATGTCGCCCGGCTTGAACTCGCCGTTCTCGTCATGCGCGTGGTAGTTCTTGGAGCGGCGGATCGTCTTCTTGTAGATCGGATGGGTGAAGCGGCGATCGACGCGCACCACCACCGTCTTGGCTTGCTTGTCGCTCACGACCACGCCCTGAAGGGTACGTTTCGGCATAATATGGCCTCTTACTTCTTCTTCGCGCGAACCTGCGCTGCGATGGTCTTGATGCGGGCGATATCGCGGCGGGCTTCGCGCAGCCGCGAGGTGTTTTCCAACTGCCCGGTGGCGCGCTGGAAACGCAGGTTGAAGCGTTCCTTCTTCAGATTGAGGACGGCATCCTCCCTCTGGTCGTCGCTCATCGCGCGGATGTCTTCAACTTTCATCGGGGCCATGAGTGTTACTCCGCAATGCGCGCGACGAAGCGCGTCTTGATCGGTAGCTTGGCGGCGGCGAGCGTGAGCGCTTCCCTCGCGGTCTGCACGTTGACGCCGTCGATCTCGAAAATCACCCGGCCGGGCTTGACCCGCGCCACCCACAATTCCGGCGTTCCCTTGCCGGAGCCCATGCGGACTTCGGCGGGCTTCTTCGACACCGGCACGTCCGGGAACACGCGGATCCAGACGCGGCCGGCGCGCTTCATGTGGCGGGTCAGCGCGCGGCGCGCGGCTTCGATCTGGCGGGCGGTGACGCGCTCGGGCGCCATCGCCTTCAGGCCGAACTGGCCGAACGACAACGTCGCACCCGAAGTCGCAACGCCGTGGATACGGCCCTTATGCGCCTTCCGGAACTTCGTTTTCTTTGGTTGCATCATGGCTTTGAGCCCTCAAACCTTCCTAATGTCTCACGCTGCGGCGGCGTCGCGGCGCGGACGCGCGGTATCGCCTTCGGCCATCTTCTTGTCCTGGGCCATCGGATCGTGCTCGAGGATTTCGCCCTTGAAGATCCAGACCTTGACGCCGCAGGTGCCGAACGTGGTGAACGCCGTCGCCACGCCGTAATCGACGTCGGCGCGCAGCGTGTGCAGCGGCACGCGGCCCTCGCGATACCACTCCATGCGCGCGATTTCGGCGCCGCCGAGACGGCCCGAGCAGTTGATGCGGATGCCTTCGGCGCCAAGGCGCATCGCCGATTGCACCGCCCGCTTCATGGCGCGGCGGAAAGCGACGCGGCGCTCGAGCTGCTGCGCAATCGATTCGGCAACCAGGGTGGCATCGAGTTCGGGCTTGCGGATTTCGACGATGTTGATGACGACGTCGGAAGCCGTGATGTCGGCAACCCGCTTGCGCAGCTTGTCGATGTCGGCGCCCTTCTTGCCGATCACGACGCCCGGACGCGCCGAGTGGATCGTCACGCGGCACTTCTTGTGCGGACGCTCGATCACGATGCGGGCGACGGCCGCCTGCTTGAGCTCCTTGTGCAGGATCTCGCGGATCTTGACGTCTTCATGCAGAAGCTTGCCGTATTCGCTCTTGCCGGCGAACCAACGCGAATCCCACGTGCGGTTGATGCCGAGACGCAGTCCGATTGGATTGATCTTTTGACCCATCGTTTTCTCCTGCGCCGCTTTAAGCGCTTGCCTCGGCCTCGACCTGACGAACCACGATGGTCAGGTGCGAGAACGGTTTATAGATACGGCCCGAACGGCCACGGCCGCGGGGCGAGAAACGCTTCATGACGATGCCGTTGCCGACATGGGCCTCGGCGACGACGAGATCGTCGACCTCGAGGTCATGGTTGTTCTCGGCGTTCGCGATCGCCGATTCCAGGCACTTCTTGACGTCGACCGCGATCCGCTTGCGCGAGAACTGCAGGTCGGCGAGCGCAGCAGACGCCTTCCGGCCGCGGATCAACTGCGCGACAAGATTGAGCTTCTGCGGGCTGACGCGCAGCATCCGGGCGACTGCCTTGGCCTCGTTGTCCGCGAGGCTACGTTCGCGCTTTGGTTTGCTCATCGTCTATTCCTCAAGCCTTCTTGGCTTTCTTGTCGCCAGAGTGGCCATGGAAGGTACGGGTCGGCGAGAACTCGCCGAACTTGTGACCCACCATTTCCTCGTTGACCGAGACCGGCACGTGCTTCTGGCCGTTGTAGACGCCGAACACCAGGCCGACGAACTGCGGCAGGATGGTCGAGCGGCGGCTCCAGATCTTGATGACGTCGTGACGGCCGGACGCGCGCGCAGCATCTGCCTTCTTGAGCAGAGAGGCTTCGACGAACGGGCCTTTCCAGACTGAACGAACCATGTCCGGCGTTCCTTACTTCTTCCGCTTGTGGCGGCTTAGGAGGATGAATCGATTGGTCGACTTATTCGAACGGGTCTTCTTGCCCTTGGTCGGCTTGCCCCACGGCGTGACCGGGTGGCGGCCGCCCGAGGTGCGGCCTTCGCCGCCGCCGTGCGGATGGTCGATCGGGTTCATGACGACGCCGCGGTTATGCGGACGCCAGCCCAGCCAGCGGGTGCGGCCGGCCTTGCCGATCGAGATGTTCATGTGATCGGGGTTCGACACCGCACCGATGGTGCCGCGGCAGCGGCCGTGCACCAGGCGCTGTTCGCCCGAGTTCAGGCGCAGAATGACGTATTCCTGGTCGCGGCCGACGATCTGGGCGTAGGTGCCGGCGGAACGGGCGATCTGGCCGCCCTTCCCGATCTTCATCTCGATGTTGTGGACGATGGTGCCGACCGGCATGTTGCCGAGCGGCATGACGTTGCCGGGCTTCACGTCGACATAGTTGCCGGCAACCACCGTGTCGCCCACGGCCAGCCGCTGCGGCGCCAGGATGTAGGCCTGCTCGCCGTCCTGATACTTGATCAGCGCGATGAACGCGGTGCGGTTCGGATCATATTCCAGCCGCTCGACGACGGCGGGAACGTCGACCTTGTTCCGCTTGAAGTCCACCAGGCGGTAGGCCTTCTTGTGGCCGCCGCCGCGGAAGCGCACCGTGATGCGGCCGGTGTTGTTGCGGCCGCCATTGCCGAGCTTGCCCTCGGTCAGCGCCTTCACCGGCTTGCCCTTGTAGAGCGCCGAACGGTCGACCATCACCAGTTGGCGCTGGCCCGGCGTCGTCGGATTGTATGTTTTCAATGCCATCGCTGTGTCGCCTTATAGTCCGGTGGTAACGTCGATGCGGTGGCCCTCTTCGAGGGTCACGACAGCCCGCTTGACGTCCGACTGCGAACCGAAATTGCCGCGGAACACCTTGGTCTTGCCCTTGCGGACCAGGGTATTCACGCTCTTCACCTTGACGTCGAACAGCTTCTCGACGGCTTCCTTGATTTGCGGCTTGGTCGCCTTGCTGGCGACCTTGAACACGACCTTGTTGTGCTCGGACGCTACCGTCGCCTTTTCGGTGACGACGGGAGCTACGATCACGTCGTAATGGCGCGGATCGATATTCTTCATTTGAAGCGCGCCTCCAGCGCATCGACTGCCGCCTTCGTCAGCACGAGCTTCTGACGGCGCAGAATGTCGTAGACGTTGATGCCCTGGATCGGCAGCACGTCGATGTTCGGAATGTTGCGGGCCGCGGTCGCGAAACCGTTGTTGAGCTCGGCGCCGTCGATGATCAGCGCGTTGGTGAGCCCAAGGCCGTTGAAATGGCCGACCAGCGCCTTGGTCTTGGCTTCCTTGACCTGCGCGCTGTCGATCACGATCAGGCCGCCGTCCTTGGCCTTCGCCGACAAAGCATGCTTGAGCGCAAGCGCCCGCACCTTCTTCGGCAGGTCGGTTGCGTGGGAGCGAACCACCGGACCGAACGCACGGCCACCGCCGCGGAACTGCGGCACGCGGGCCGAGCCGTGACGGGCGCCGCCGGTGCCCTTCTGCTTGTACATCTTCTTGCCGGTGCGCCAGATTTCGGCGCGCCCCTTCGCCTTGTGCGTGCCGGCCTGACGCTTGTTGAGCTGCCATTGCACGCAGCGCTGGATGATGTCGGCGCGCGGCTCTAGACCGAAGATCGCGTCCGAGAGCTCGACCGATCCGGCTTCCTTACCTTCAAGCGTCGTGACTTTCAGTTCCATCTCACGCGCCCTCCTGCTCGGCCGGCGCAGCAGCAGCAGCCTGCTCACCGCCAGCAACCCTAAACTTGCCGGGCTTCGGAGCTTCCTTCGGCAACGGCTTCTTCACGGCGTCGCGCACCGAGATCCAGCCGCCCTTGGAGCCGGGAACGGCACCCTCGACCAGGATCAGACCGCGCTCGACGTCGGTCTGCACCACACGCAAATTGAGCGTGGTGATGCGATCGACACCCATGTGACCGGGCATCTTCTTGTTCTTGAAGGTCTTGCCGGGATCCTGACGTCCGCCGGTCGAACCGATCGAACGGTGCGAAACCGACACACCGTGGGTGGCGCGCAGGCCGCCGAAATTCCAGCGCTTCATGCCTCCGGCAAACCCCTTACCAACCGAGGTGCCGGTGACGTCGACGAACTGGCCGACCACGAAATGGTCTGCCTGGATCTCGGCGCCTACCGGAATCAGCGCATCTTCCGAGACGCGAAATTCGGCGACTTTCCGCTTGGGCTCGACCTTGGCCGCGGCAAACTGACCGCGCTCCGCCTTGGGCAGATACACGGTCTTGCGGGTGCCCGCACCGAGCTGCAGCGCGACGTAACCGTTCTTTTCGGTCGTGCGGTGGCCCAGCACCTGGCAATTGCCCAGCTTCAGCACGGTCACAGGGATATGTTCGCCGGCCTCCGTAAAGACCCGCGTCATCCCGACCTTTTGTGCGATCACTCCGGAGCGCATCGGCGTGCTTCCTGTTCTTTCTGTCCGCTAAATTCGGACGAGCTAAAAAATCTTAGAGCTTGATCTCGACGTCGACACCGGCGGCCAGATCGAGCTTCATCAAAGCGTCGACGGTCTGCGGGGTCGGGTCGACAATGTCGAGAAGGCGCTTGTGGGTGCGCATCTCGAATTGCTCGCGGCTCTTCTTGTCGACGTGTGGCGAACGGTTGACGGTGAACTTCTCGATGCGGGTGGGCAGCGGAATAGGTCCGCGAACCTGGGCACCGGTACGTTTCGCCGTGTTCACGATCTCGCGGGTCGACGTATCGAGGATTCGATGGTCGAACGCCTTGAGACGGATGCGAATATTTTGGCCGTTCATTGCCGTTGTCTCTTTCTAGTCATCGACCGCAAAATGCGGACGACACAGTGATTGTGGCCGGCGAGTAGTGAGTAGCGAATAGCGAATAGATTTCTCTATTCGCCACTCGCCATTCGCTATTCGCTATTACTCGATGATCGCGGCGACGACGCCGGCGCCGACGGTGCGGCCGCCTTCGCGGATCGCGAAGCGCAGCTTTTCTTCCATCGCGATCGGCACGATCAGGTGCACTTCCATCGCGATGTTGTCGCCCGGCATCACCATCTCGGTGCCTTCGGGCAGGTGCACGACGCCGGTCACGTCGGTGGTGCGGAAGTAGAACTGGGGCCGGTAGTTGGTGAAGAACGGGGTGTGACGACCGCCCTCTTCCTTGGTCAGGATGTAGGCCTCAGCCTTGAACTTGGTGTGCGGCTTGACCGAACCCGGCTTCGCCAGCACCTGGCCACGCTCGACTTCCTCGCGCTTGGTGCCGCGGAGCAGCGCGCCGATGTTGTCGCCGGCCTGGCCCTGATCGAGCAGCTTGCGGAACATTTCGACGCCCGTGACGATGGTCTTCTGGGTGTCGCGCAGGCCTACGATTTCGATTTCCTCGCCGACCTTGATGACGCCGCGCTCGACACGGCCGGTGACGACGGTGCCGCGGCCCGAGATCGAGAACACGTCTTCCACCGGCATCAGGAACGGCTGGTCGACCGGACGCTCCGGCTGCGGAATGTATTCGTCGACATTGCGCATCAACTCGAGGATGGCGTCGTGGCCGAGCTTCTTGTCCTTGTCTTCGAGGGCGGCGAGCGCCGAGCCCTTGATGATCGGGATCTTGTCGCCCGGGAATTCATACTTCGAAAGCAGTTCGCGAACTTCGAGCTCGACGAGCTCGAGCAGTTCCGGATCGTCGACCATGTCGCACTTGTTCAGGAACACGACGAGCGCGGGGACGCCGACCTGACGGGCGAGCAGGATGTGCTCGCGGGTCTGCGGCATTGGGCCGTCGGCGGCCGACACGACCAGGATCGCACCGTCCATCTGGGCGGCGCCGGTGATCATGTTCTTCACATAGTCGGCGTGGCCGGGGCAGTCGACGTGGGCGTAGTGGCGGTTCTTCGTCTCATACTCGACGTGAGCGGTCGAGATGGTGATGCCGCGCGCCTTCTCTTCCGGCGCCTTGTCGATCTGGTCGTACGCCGTGAACGTCGCACCGCCGGTCTCAGCCAGCACCTTGGTGATCGCTGCGGTCAGCGATGTCTTGCCATGGTCGACGTGACCGATGGTTCCGATGTTGCAGTGCGGTTTAGTACGTTCAAACTTTGCTTTGGCCATTTGACTCTCCGTTCAGTCGTTAGCTTGCAACCAACGACAATCAGGCAAACTTCTTCTGGACTTCTGCCGACACGTTCGCCGGCGCTTCAGCGTAGTGATCGAATTGCATCGTGAAGGTCGCGCGCCCCTGGCTCATCGAGCGCAGGTTATTCACGTACCCGAACATGTTCATGAGCGGCACCATCGCGTTGATGACGTTGGCGTTGCCCCGCATGTCCTGGCCCTGGATCTGGCCGCGCCGAGAATTCAGGTCGCCGATGACAGAACCGGTATAGTCTTCCGGGGTCACCACTTCGACCTTCATGATCGGCTCGAGCAGAACAGACTTGCCCTTCTGCAGCGCTTCGCGGAATGCCGCGCGCGATGCGATTTCGAAGGCCAGCGCCGACGAGTCGACGTCGTGATACTTGCCGTCGACGAGTTGAACCTTGACGTCGACCACCGGGAAGCCGGCTACCACGCCCGAGCCCATCACGCTGTTGAGGCCCTTTTCGACGCCGGGGATGTATTCCTTCGGCACCGCGCCGCCGACGATCTTGGACTCGAACTCGTAACCCTTGCCGGGCTCGTTCGGCTCCACGATAATCGAAACTTCGGCGAACTGGCCGGTACCGCCGGTCTGCTTCTTGTGCGTGTACTTGACTTCAGCGCGCTTGGTGACCCGCTCGCGGAACGCCACCTGCGGCGCGCCGATGTTGGCGTCGACCTTGTAGGTGCGCTTGAGGATGTCGACCTTGATGTCGAGATGGAGTTCGCCCATGCCCTTCAAAATGGTCTGGCCCGACTCCTGGTCGGTCGACACGCGGAACGACGGATCTTCGGCAGCGAGCTTCGCCAGTGCTACGCCGAGCTTTTCCTGGTCGGCCTTCGACTTCGGCTCGATCGCGATTTCGATCACCGGCTCCGGGAATTCCATCTTTTCCAGAATCACCGGCTTGTCGGAATCGCACAGCGTATCACCGGTGCGCGCTTCCTTCAGGCCCGCCAGTGCGACGATGTCGCCAGCATAGGCTTCCTTGATGTCTTCGCGGTTGTTCGCATGCATCAACAGCATGCGGCCGATGCGCTCTTTCTTCTCGCGGGTCGAATTGATGACCCCCGTGCCCGACTGCAGGATGCCCGAATAGATGCGGCAGAAGGTGATGGTGCCGACGAACGGGTCGTCCATGATCTTGAACGCGAGCAGAGCCAGCGGCTCCTTGTCGTCAGCCTTGCGCACCACTTCATTGCCGTCATCGTCGGTACCCTTGATCGCGGGCACGTCGATCGGCGACGGCAGGTAGTCAACGACGGCGTCGAGCAGCGGCTGCACGCCCTTGTTCTTGAACGCCGAGCCGCACAGCACCGGATAGAATGCGCCGGTCAGCACCGCCTTACGGATCAGGCGCTTCAGCGTCGCCTCGTCCGGCTCCTTGCCGTCGAGGTAAGCGGCCATGGCGTCGTCGTCGAGCTCGACGGCGGCTTCCACCATCTTCTCGCGGTATTCTTTGGCCTGGTCGACGAGGTCAGCCGGGATGTCGACATAGTCGAACTTGGCGCCGAGCGATTCATCGTTCCAGATGATGCCCTGCATCTTCACGAGGTCGACGAGGCCCTTGAAGTTGTTCTCGGCGCCGATCGGGAGCTGGATCGCGATCGGCTTGGCGCCAAGGCGGTCGACGATGTCGGCCAGACACTTGAAGAAGTCGGCGCCGGTCTTGTCCATCTTGTTGGCGAAGACGATGCGCGGAACCTTGTACTTGTCGCCCTGGCGCCAGACGGTTTCGGTCTGCGGTTCGACGCCCTGGTTGGAATCGAGCACGCATACCGCGCCGTCGAGCACGCGCAGCGAACGCTCGACTTCAATGGTGAAGTCGACGTGGCCGGGGGTGTCGATGATGTTCAGCCGCTTGCCGTTCCAGAACGCGGTGGTCGCAGCCGAGGTGATCGTGATACCACGCTCCTGCTCCTGCTCCATCCAGTCCATCGTCGCGGCACCTTCGTGCACTTCGCCGATCTTGTGGCTCTTGCCGGTGTAATAGAGGATGCGCTCGGTGGTTGTCGTCTTACCGGCGTCGATATGCGCCATGATACCGAAGTTACGGTAGTCCTCGATGGCATGTTGGCGGGGCATGGGCTGTTCCTTAAATCCGTTCTTCGCCGTTACCAGCGATAATGCGAGAAGGCGCGGTTGGCTTCCGCCATCCGGTGCACGTCTTCACGCTTCTTGACGGCGTTTCCCCGGTTGTTCGACGCGTCGAGCAACTCGGCCGAGAGCCGCTCCGTCATCGTCTTTTCGTTGCGCTCGCGCGCGGCCGTGATCAGCCAGCGAATGCCCAGCGCCTGGCGGCGGACCGAACGCACTTCTACCGGCACTTGGTAGGTGGCGCCACCGACGCGGCGCGACCGCACTTCGATGGTCGGCATGACGTTTTCCAGCGCCTGCTCGAACACCGTGAGCGGCCCCTGCTTGGTCTTGGCCTCGATCATGGCGAGCGCGCCATAGACGATGTTTTCGGCGGCGGACTTCTTGCCGTCGTACATGATCGAGTTCATGAACTTCGTAATGATGATGTTCCCGAACTTCGGATCCGGGTTGACTTCACGCTTTTCGGCAGAATGGCGACGAGACATCGTGTCTGTTCCCGCTTATTTCGGACGCTTCGCGCCGTACTTCGAACGACGCTGCTTACGGTTCTTGACGCCCTGGGTATCGAGGACGCCGCGGAGGATGTGGTAGCGCACGCCGGGCAAGTCCTTGACGCGACCGCCGCGGATCATGACCACCGAGTGCTCCTGAAGGTTATGGCCCTCACCCGGGATGTAGCCGATCACTTCGAAGCCGTTGGTCAGGCGCACCTTGGCGACCTTACGAAGCGCCGAGTTCGGCTTCTTCGGGGTCGTGGTGTAGACGCGCGTGCAAACGCCGCGCTTCTGCGGCGACTGCTGCAACGCCGGCACCTTCTTGCGCGACTTCTGCACCATACGCGGATTTGCGATCAGTTGGTTGATCGTCGGCATGTCAGCCTTCACCCTTTAGTTCACGCGAAAACCTGGACTGGCTTTCGTAAATTCTTCTCGGAACTAGCCGTTCCGTTCGGCCCGCCTCACGCGAAAAAAACATTCGCGCAAAACGAAATCGCGCCAACCACCCATCGCTGAGCGGAAAGCGCTTCGACGCCACAGAGGATCGCGAATTAAGGCCGATCAGCGCTCGCTGTCCGGCCCGCTACCGAGATCATGCACCCGAGTTCACTCTCAAGAGGACGTGCTCAAGAGAACTAAAATCGTCCTGGCATTGCCTAGCTATATGATCGACAGCGTTTGAGCGGCATTCGTCGAGGGTGGTGCCCGTCCAGTACCTTTAGGAATTGCCCATAAGGACTTGAAAGGGTGATCCGTTCCGACGCTGGCGTAGCTCACCGCCTGTCGTTAAGTGGGCGTCTTCTATAAGCGGTGGATAGCTAAGTCAAGCAAAACGAGAACGCTGGAAACGCCTATGGGGCCTGTGGATTCGGCGTTTGCCGCGAAATCGGAAAAGCCGAATTGGCGATGCCTGCCCTCTTTGGAGTGGATCGAGTCGCATATTTTACCCGGGTAAATACAGCCCGAAACATGATTCCCCGGTTCCATTTTTTCCCGGCCAAGCCTTTATTTGCCTTTCCGGGTGCAAAACTTGCGCAACAAGGCTCGGAATTCTTCGTGAGACACACCGATATTGCGATCATCGGCGGCGGCCTCGCCGGTTAGACCGCGGCCGCCATGCTCGGGCGCGCGGGGCATCAGGTCTATCCATTCGACTTCCGCGTCGAAAAAATCAGCGGCGACGAACCGCTCGGCCGCTTCTACCAGACCGGAATCGCCGATTCGGTGCTGCGCTCGGCCACCCATCACGGCGAAACCCGGATCGCGCGATTCGGCTAACCGCCCTGCTCACTCCTCGTCGTCGTCCTCATCATCGTCGTCGTCGTCTTCGTTGTCGACGTCGGCCTGGGCGGCGGCGTTATACGGCGTGTGGCCCTGGTCGTCCCACAGCTTGCGATAGACGCCGTTGGCCGCAAGCAACTGCGCATGCGGGCCGCGCTCGATCGCCTTGCCGCCTGAAATCACGATGATCTCGTCCATCTCGACCACCGACGTCAGGCGGTGGGTCGACCAGATCATGGTGCGCCCCTCTGCCACCTTCATCAGCGTGCGGTTGATCGCGGCTTCCGTGGTCTGGTCGAGCGCCGAGGTCGCTTCATCGAGCAGCAGCAGCGAGGGATTGCGGATGATGGCGCGCGCGATCGCGATGCGCTGGCGCTGGCCGCCGGATAGCGTGTCGCCGCGCTCGCCGACCGGCGTATCGTATTTCTGCGGCAGGCTCATGATGTAGCGGTGAATCTCGGCCTTGCGCGCGGCTTCCTCAACCTCCTTGTCGGTGGCGCCTTCCTTGCCAAGCCGGATGTTCTCGCGGATCGACATGTTGAACAGCATGTTCTCCTGGAACACGACGGCCATGCCTCCGCGCAGCGACTCGCGGGTCACGCGGCGGATATCGACGCCGTCGATCGCCACCCGCCCCTCGTCCGGCGCGTACAGACGCAGGATCAGGTTGAGCAGTGTGCTCTTGCCCGAGCCGCTCGGCCCCACGATCGCGATGCGCTTGCCGACATCGAGCTTGAGGCTGAAATTGTCGAGCACCGGCGTCTCGCTGCCTTCGTAGGCAAAGGTGACGCGGTCGAAGGTGATGTCGTTGGTGATCGGCGGCAAATCCGGTGCGCCCGGCCGGTCGGCGCCGCGGGTCGGCTCATCCAGCAGTTCCTGGATGTGCCGCACGGCCGCCGCCGACTGGATCGACACCGGGATGAAATGCATCAAATGGGCGATGTTGTAGGACACCTCCCAGAACGCGCTCTCGAAGGTGACGAAGGTGCCGATGGTGATCTGGCCCTTGGTGGCGAGATAAGCGCCGATCGCCAGCACCACGAGATGCAGCAGCAGCACCGAAATGGTGACGGTGCGCTCCACCATGGTCGACAGGAACACGGCGGACGCCGTCTTGATGCGCACATCCTGGTTGCGCATGGTGAACCAGCCGAGCGTGCGGCGCTGCAGGCTGAACGCCTTGATCACGGCCTGCGCAGCCACGTTTTCCTGCACCGTGCCGAGCAGGGCCGCTTCATTGAGCTTCTGCTCGTAATTCGCCTGCACCGCCTTCGGCGTCAGGATTCGCGGCCCGATCAGCGTGATCGGGAATACCAGGAGGGCGACCGCCGCGAGCTGCCAGTTCAAAAACAGCATCAGGATGATGCCGGCGACCAGTTCCAGGAACGGCAAAGCGGCACTGTTGGCGAACGTCTTAACCGAGCCCTCAAAGGCCGCGAGGTCGATCGAGAAGCGCGAGAGGATTTCGCCGCGCTTAGTACGGGCAAAATACGACGCCGGCAGGTTCTGGACGTGCTCGAACAGCCGCGTCCGCACATCGGCAATGACGCACGCTGCCAGCCGCGCATCCCAGCGCTCGTACCAGACCGCGATGATCGAGGTGATGATACCGGCGACCGCGAGCACGCCGAGAATCTTGTAGAGCGCCTGAAAATCCTCTTCGCCCAGCGCATCGTCGATCAGGAACTTCAGGCTCAACGGCATGATGACGTTGAACAGTGTCTCGACGAGAACGCCGAAAGTCACGAAGACGAGCAGCTTCCTGTAATTGCCCAGATACGGCTTGACGAAGCCGTAGATGGTCGCCAGCGCGCCGGCGGCTTCCTTGGCGGTGAAAACGACGAGGTCCTCGTCATCATCATCGTCGTCGAGCTCGATCTCGTCCTCTTCGTCGTCCTTGTCAGCGTCGGGTGGGATGCCGGCCGCCTTACCACCGGCAACGGCCGCAGCGGCAGCCCCGGCCGCGAGCTTCTTCACGAGCTCGGGATCGTCCGCCGGCGCGGGATTCTGATCATCCGAGGACGGAGGCTTGGGCGCCATGAAACCAACCGATGCTGCACGGCCGGCATGACCGCAAATCGAACGCGGCAGCGGCGGGCGCTACCACACGGATTCTATGCGATCGGGATCAATTCGGCAAACATTGGCGTGCCCGGCCCTGCTTCAGCGGAACGGCCACGCTCAATACAACCAGTCGATGCTCAATCGTCTGATTCGACCTTGTCAAAAAACGAATAGCGCAGGCTGTCGGCGTCGGCATACCACTGCCCCGGCCCCTTGTTGGCAGCCAGCGTCGCTGCCCATACCGCATCGGTGCAGTCGCGCCGGTGCATCGAGAGGTCGAATCCGTTGCCGAAGAATAATTCAGACCATTCCCACCAAGTGCCGAGCTTCTTCACGCCGCGCAACAGATCGTAACGGTCGATCAGTGCAGGGGCCATGTCCGACGTCACCGACCCGAACACCAGGCCGGTCTTCACGACGCGGTTCAGTTCGCGCACCGCGCGCGGGACCTGCCTTTCGGCGACATGACACAGACTGGTCTCGAACACGAAATCGAACTCGTCGTCCTTGAACGGCATGTCGACGATCGAGCCGAGCTTGTTGAACTTCTTCAGCGCCGTCGGCGTCTTGGCGTGGATCGCCCGGTTGTTCTCGATACCCCAGGCATCGATGCCGCGCTCGCGCAGCGCGCCGACCAATTCCCCGCTGGCGGAGCCGGCGACCAGGAGCTTGTAACCCTTGGTCCTGCTCCAGACGATCTTGATCAAGTCCGTCAGATAGGCCGGATCGGTAAATTGGCTCCAGACTTCGCTGTAGGGGCCCAGCCCACGGTAATTCTCGAAATAGCTGCGGTCGATCTTGTCGGGCGATACCTCGCCCTGTTGCGCACGCGCGCGGCGCAACCGCATCATCTCAGTTAGAATGATGTCGGTGGCGGCATCGGAGGAATCGAGCAGCCCGTTCAGCGTCGAATCGAAAAGATAGTCGCCGACCACCACGATTCCCGGATGCTGCTTCGGCTCCGGGCGATGGTTGGTCATGACGTCGCGCACCGGCAAGCCGCCGGGCAGCGCGTTCACCGACGATAGCCAGCGGTGAATCTTGCCTTCCAGGAAATGATCGCGGGCGTTGCCGAACGAAGCCGGCAGCGACTTGATGGCAGCATCGATCAGTTCCTGGTCGCTGAGATTGGCAAATGCCAGTGCGTCCGAGCCCGCGATCAGCCAGTTGAGCACGCCGTGCCTGCCGACGTCGTGGCGGGCGCCCTCGTTGTAGACGCAGCAGCCGCCGAACGCTTCCGACATGAACCAGGCGCCCGGGATCTTCTCGCCCCAGAACGGTTCGTCGAACAGGATCGAGATCCGCAAGTAATGCGCCGGACGGTCGAAATAGGCGATGTGCTTGACCATCGACTTGCGCAATTCCTCGCCGTCCCAGCCCATGGTGGCGAGCCAGGAATGCGGCAGACACATCAAGACCAGATCGAAATCCCGTGTCTCGGGCCCCTTCCCGTTCATCATGTTGAGCTGATAGCGGCCCGAAGCAGTTTTTCCGACTTTCAGCACGCGGTGATTGAGCTGGATGTCAGCGTCGACTTCCGAGCGCAGGCATTCGATCAACTGCTCATTGCCGTTCTGGATCGAGTACAGGCCGATATAGCCGTCGATATCCATCACGAAGTTCTTCAGCGCATTGAGGCCGTTGGTGTTGTGGGCCTCGGTTGCGATATCCGAGCGTGCCATCACCTTGAAGAAGCGTTTCGCCGTGGGATCGTCGACTTCCTTGTCGAGCACTTCCTCGCAGGTCATGTAGGCCCAGGGATGCTCGTTGTCGTGGGCGCCGACGCCCTCGTAATATTCGATCGGCGACACCAAATCGGCGCAGCGCTTGCGGAACGCCTCGATCGCAGCCGCGGTCTTCTCGCCATACTTGCGGCGCATGCCCGGCACGTCGTTGAGCAGCACGCCGTCGAGGTGCACCTGCTCGGCGTCCATCGGAATCGTCTGCAATCCGAAATGCTGGATCAGCTCCCGTAAAGGGTCCGGGCCGGTCATCGAATAATCGTAGATTTCGGCGACGCCCGCCTCATACATCGCCGGCGCGGAATCGAATTTGCGCGAGACGATCTTGCCCCCGACCCGGTCGGAAGCCTCGTAAATCGTGACGCGGCAGAGATCGCCAAGCTTTTTCTTCAAGTACCAGGCGCTCATCAAGCCGCCTGGGCCGCCCCCAACGATTGCAAGATCCAACATGTAAGTTCCGTCGCCCCTCCGCCGCCCCCTCCCCAGGAGGCGCCGGTCTAAACTGAATTACCAAAGGCCCTTTTCACTCTGAAGGGAAGATGAACAAAGCAGGTCCTCGCACCGCAACAAAGAAAGAAAGCAGCAAAAAGGCCGCCTTGCGCCGGCCTTTTGTCTTCGCACCGTATTCTTGCGGGGTCTCATTCTGCCCGCGGGACAGCCGGCCGTTACGCCTCCGGAGCTACACGGCGCGGTTGTCTAACTCCCACGGAACGCCTTGCCGGCGAGCAGGCTGACAAGCTCCTGCTGGCGTGACAGACCGGTCTTCGATAGCACGGCCTTGAGCTGGCTGCGCACCGTCTCCCGATTGACGCCGGTTGCGTCCGCAAGCGCATCGATGGTGACAGCCTGGCCGATGCCACGCGCCACGCGCGCCTCCGCCGGCGTCAGGTCGAACAAGCCTTGCAGGATTTCCGCCGTCGGCACCACGGCGCGATCGACCGGCGTCACCACCAATAGTGCGGTGGCCTGGGTGAAGATATCGCGCGCATCGCCGCGCACGGGGATGACATGTAGCACCATCGGCACGCGGTCTGCCGTCGCAGCGACCGGTATCGACTTGACGGTCCGACCATCAGCAAGAGACCGCGGACCGAGCGCTTCCGCAAGCAGCGCGTCCGCCGTGACATCCGTCATCGTGACGCGCTCGATACGATCCTGAAACAGCGAAGGGACCAGCGCTTCGAACAGACCGTTTGCGGCGAACACCTGGCCGCGCCCGCGCAACACCGCGCCCGGCAGGCCAAGCACCTGCAACGCGTCAGCCTGCGCTCGGGCGCGCTCGAAGCCGATGCGGTTTGCCGCAAGCGAAGACCGGGCCAGATGGGGCCGCAATCCATCCAGCAAGGCGACGACTTCGCGCGGCACCGGGCCATGATCCTGATGCCGCGGCATCACGATCGCGATTGAATCGCCGCTCGGCATCGGAATGAGCGTCCCGGCGCGATAACCAAGGCCGTGTTTGCGGTAAAAGTTGCAATAGACGTCGTTGGTCGCAATCTCCTCCTCCGAGAGGAGATCATAGTCAGTGACGAAGCCTGCATGATTGAGGGCAATGGCGCGCGGCAGAGTCGGATCGCGTTCGCTCCATCCGTCTTTCAAGAAAACCGGCATGAGCTGGTCATATTCGACAGAATTGACCGCGCTCGTGTATCCGTCCCGCACGCCAAAGAGAAAGCCGCCATTGCCGCCGATGGCCGCACCGAGCTCACCAAGCAGGGCTGGCCAAAGAGAGGGAATGAGCCCGGCCTCATAGATGCGGTCGATTAGACGTTCTGGATCAATTGATGCGTTCATGGGGAATCGAAAGGACCGTCAACATGACCGGACAGCGCGCCGCGACTTGGTAGCACGTATCACCCTTATGGGTGAAGCACGGGTCACGCCGCTGAAAAAAGAAAGCCGGCTTCACAGCCGGCTTTTTGTTGATCTGACCCTTGCGGAACCCTTACTCCGCCGGCGGCAGCGCCAGCGGTTCGGCTTCCGGAGCGCTCGGCACGATGGCCGCCTGCTTCTCGCGTTCGTCCAGGATCAGCTTGTCGCGCTTGACGGCGACTTCGCGGATCTTGGCCATCGAGGCGCCGGTGCCCGCCGGGATCAGCCGGCCGACAATGACGTTTTCCTTGAGGCCTTCCAGCGGATCCACCTTGCCGTTGACGGCGGCTTCGGTGAGCACGCGGGTGGTTTCCTGGAACGAGGCCGCCGAGAAGAACGAGCGGGTCTGCAGGCTCGCCTTGGTGATGCCGAGCAGAACCGGCGTTCCCGTGGCGGGCTTCTTGCCCTCTTCCTTTGCCTTCAGGTTGAGCGCGTCGAACTCGATCTTGTCGACCTGCTCGCCCGAGATCATGTCGGTGTCGCCCTGGTCGGTGATCTCGACCTTCTGCAGCATCTGACGGACAATCACCTCGATGTGCTTGTCGTTGATGAGCACGCCCTGCAGCCGGTAGACCTCCTGGATTTCGTTGACCAGATAGGCAGCGAGTTCCTCGATGCCCTTGATCGCCAGGATGTCGTGCGGCGCCGGATTGCCTTCGACGATGAAATCGCCCTTTTCGACGATGTCGCCGTCCTGCAGATGGATGTGCTTGCCCTTCGGGATCAGGTACTCGCGCGGCTCCTCGGTCTTGTCCATCGGCTCGATCGAGATGCGGCGCTTGTTCTTGTAGTCGCGGCCGAAACGGATCGTGCCGGCGATTTCCGCGATGATCGCCGCGTCCTTCGGCTTGCGGGCCTCGAACAATTCGGCCACCCGCGGCAGACCGCCGGTGATGTCGCGGGTCTTGGCGCTTTCGGTCGAGATACGCGCCAGGATGTCGCCGGACTTGACCTTCGCGCCGGTATCCACCGACAGGATGGCGTCGACCGACAGCATGTAGCGGGCATCGCCGCCGCGCGGCAGCTTGAGCACCTTGCCGTCCTTGCCCTTGACCACGATAGCCGGACGCAGGTCGGCACCACCGCGCGACGCACGCCAGTCGATGACGACGCGCTTGGCGATACCGGTGGATTCGTCGAGCGTTTCCGAGATCGACTGGCCCTCGACGAGGTCCTCGAACCCGATGGTGCCCTCGACTTCGGTAAGAACCGGACGGGTGTACGGATCCCACTCCGCGATGCGCTGGCCGCGCTTGACCATGTCGCCCTCGTCGACGTGCATGCGCGCACCGTACTGAATGCGGTGGGTCGCACGCTCGGTTCCGTCGGCATCGACGATCGCAACGACCATGTTGCGAACCATCGCGATCAAGTGACCTTCGCTGTTTCGGGCGATGGACTTGTTCTTGATGGTGACCTTGCCCTCGAAGTTCGATTCGACGAACGACTGCTCGTTGATCTGCGCCGCGCCGCCGATGTGGAACGTGCGCATCGTGAGCTGCGTGCCCGGTTCACCGATCGACTGGGCGGCGATAACGCCGACCGCCTCGCCGTGGTTGACCGGCGTGCCGCGGGCCAGATCGCGGCCGTAGCACTTGCCGCAGATGCCGTTGACGAGTTCGCAGGTCAGCGCCGAGCGGATCTTCACCTCCTGGATGCCGGCCTGCTGGATGGCGTCGACATGCGACTCTTCCATCAGCGTACCGCGCTTGACCACGACCTTGTTGGTCGCGGGATCGCGCAGATCCTCGCCCGCGACGCGGCCGAGAATACGCGAGGCCAGCGAAGCGACCACCGTGCCAGCATCGACGATGGCGCGCATCTTGATGCCGAGCTTGGTGCCGCAATCGTCCTGCGTGATGATGCAGTCCTGCGCGACGTCGACCAGGCGGCGGGTCAGGTAACCGGAGTTCGCGGTCTTCAACGCGGTGTCCGCAAGACCCTTGCGGGCGCCGTGGGTCGAGTTGAAGTATTCGAGCACCGACAGACCTTCCTTGAAGTTGGAAATGATCGGCGTCTCGATGATCTCACCCGACGGCTTCGCCATCAGGCCGCGCATACCGGCGAGCTGACGCATCTGGGCCGGCGAACCGCGCGCGCCCGAATGCGCCATCATGTAGATCGAGTTGATGTCGGCGTCGGCGCCCTTCGGCGTCTTCTTGGTCGAGGAGATTTCCTTCATCATCTCCTTGGCGATTTCTTCGGTCGCCTTCGACCAGGCGTCGACCACCTTGTTGTACTTCTCGCCATGGGTGATCAGGCCGTCGTTGTACTGCTGCTCGAAATCCTTCGCCAGCGTACGGGTGGTGTCGACGATCTTCCACTTGCTGTGCGGCACGACCATGTCGTCCTTGCCGAAGGAGATGCCGGCCTTGAACGCATTGTAGAAGCCGAGCGCCATGATGCGGTCGCAGAAGATCACGGTCTCCTTCTGACCGCAGTGGCGGTAGACCTGGTCGATCACGCCGGAGATTTCGCGCTTGGTCATCAGCTTGTTGATGATGTCGTACGAAATCCGCGGGTTTTTCGGCAGCACGTTGCCGAGCATGACGCGGCCCGCGGTGGTCTCGATCCAGCGCTTGGTGGTCTTGCCGCTCTCGTCGGTGCCCTCCCACCGGTACTTGATCTTGGTGTGGAGGTGGATGACCTTCGAATGCAGGGCGTGCTCGAGCTCGGCCATGTCGCCGAAGATCTTGCCCTCGCCGGGCAGGCCTTCACGCATGATCGAGAGATAATAGAGGCCGAGCACGATGTCCTGCGACGGCACGATGATCGGCTGACCGTTCGCCGGATGCAGGATGTTGTTGGTCGACATCATCAGGACGCGCGCTTCCAACTGCGCTTCCAGCGACAGCGGAACGTGCACGGCCATCTGGTCGCCGTCGAAGTCGGCGTTGAACGCCGCGCAAACCAGCGGGTGGAGCTGGATCGCCTTGCCTTCGATCAACACCGGCTCGAACGCCTGGATGCCGAGGCGGTGCAGCGTCGGCGCGCGGTTGAGCAGCACCGGATGCTCGCGGATCACCTCGTCGAGGATATCCCAGACCTCGGGACGCTCCTTTTCGACCAGCTTCTTCGCCTGCTTCACGGTGGTGGACAGACCCTTGGCGTCGAGCCGCGAATAGATGAACGGCTTGAACAGTTCGAGCGCCATCTTCTTCGGCAGGCCGCACTGATGCAGCCGCAGCTCGGGACCGACCACGATCACCGAACGGCCCGAATAGTCGACGCGCTTGCCGAGCAGGTTCTGCCGGAAGCGGCCCTGCTTGCCCTTGAGCATGTCGGCCAGCGACTTCAGCGGGCGCTTATTGGCGCCGGTGATGACGCGGCCGCGGCGGCCGTTGTCGAACAGCGCGTCGACGGCCTCCTGCAGCATGCGCTTTTCGTTGCGGATGATGATGTCGGGCGCGCGCAGCTCCATCAGCCGCTTCAAGCGGTTGTTGCGGTTGATGACGCGGCGGTAGAGGTCGTTAAGGTCCGAGGTCGCGAAGCGGCCGCCGTCGAGCGGCACCAGCGGACGCAGGTCCGGCGGGATCACCGGCACCACGGTCAGGATCATCCACTCCGGCTTGTTGCCGGAATAGCGGAACGCTTCGACGATCTTCAGGCGCTTGGCGAGCTTCTTGTGCTTGATGTCGGATTCAGTCTCCTGCATCTCCGCGCGCAGGGACTGCTCGAGCTTTTCGAGCTCAAGACCCTTCAACAGCTCGCGGATCGCTTCCGCGCCGATCATGGCGGTGAACGAATCCTGGCCGTATTCGTCCTGCGCCTTCAGGTACTCGTCTTCCGACAGGAGCTGACGGTCCTTGAGCGCGGTCAGGCCCGGCTCCAGCACGACGTAGTATTCGAAGTACAGGATCCGCTCGAGATCCTTCAGCGTCATGTCGAGCAGAAGGCCGATGCGCGACGGCAGCGACTTCAGGAACCAGATGTGGGCAACAGGTGCCGCCAGTTCGATATGGCCCATGCGCTCGCGCCGGACGCGCGACAGCGTCACTTCGACCGAGCACTTTTCGCAGATGATGCCCTTGTACTTCATCCGCTTGTACTTGCCGCACAAGCACTCGTAATCCTTGATCGGCCCGAAGATGCGGGCGCAGAACAGGCCGTCGCGCTCCGGCTTGAAGGTCCGGTAGTTGATGGTCTCCGGCTTTTTGATCTCGCCGTAGGACCAGGACAGAATCTTCTCCGGGGACGCAATCGAGATCCGGATCTGGTCGAAGACCTGGGCCGGGGTCGTCGGATTGAAGAGATTCATAATTTCTTGGTTCATCGTCTTCTCCTCGCGTGCCGGTCGTCACCGGCAGCAAATTCGAAACTCTTATCTGGTGCGCGCCCCACTCAACGTCCGAGAGGAGCGCGAATGTCCGGCCCTTTTGCGCGAAGCTTGCCTCGCGCTTTGGGCCGAACATGGAATCTCAAGCGTTACTCAGCCGCCTCGGACGTCGGCGCCGGTCCCATCTTGGAATTGTGCAGGTCGACGTTGAGGCCGAGCGAGCGCATTTCCTTAACCAGCACGTTGAACGATTCCGGGATACCCGCCTCGAATGTGTCGTCGCCGCGCACGATCGCCTCGTACACCTTGGTACGGCCGGCGACGTCGTCCGATTTCACGGTCAGCATTTCCTGCAGCGTGTAGGCCGCGCCGTAGGCTTCCAGCGCCCACACCTCCATTTCGCCGAAACGCTGGCCGCCGAACTGCGCCTTGCCGCCCAGCGGCTGCTGGGTGACGAGCGAGTACGGACCGATCGAACGCGCGTGGATCTTGTCGTCGACCAGATGGTGCAGCTTGAGCATGTAGATGTAGCCCACCGTCACCTTGCGATCGAAGGCATCGCCGGTGCGGCCGTCATAGACGGTCGACTGGCCGGAGGCGTCGAAGCCCGCGAGCTTCAGCATCTCCTCGATGTCGGCTTCCTTGGCGCCGTCGAACACCGGCGTCGCGATCGGCACGCCGTGGCTCAGATTGCGACCCAGCTCCATCAGCTCGTTGTCGTTCAGCGTCTTGATGGTTTCATCGTCGCCATAGATCTTCTTCAGGGTCTCGCGCAGCGGCTTGAGATCCTGCTTCTGATAATAGCCGTCGATGGTCTGGCCGATGCGTTTGCCGAGGCCGGCGCAGGCCCAACCGAGATGCGTCTCCAGGATCTGGCCGACGTTCATGCGCGAGGGCACGCCGAGCGGATTGAGCACGATATCCGCGTGCGTACCGTCCTCGAGGAACGGCATGTCCTCGATCGGAACGATCTTGGACACCACGCCCTTGTTGCCGTGGCGGCCGGCCATCTTGTCGCCGGGTTGGATTTTGCGCTTCACCGCGACGAAGACCTTGACCATCTTCATCACGCCGGGCGGCAACTCGTCGCCACGCTGCAGCTTTTCGACCTTGTCGAGGAAGCGCTGTTCAAGGCCCTTCTTCGATTCGTCGTACTGCTTCCGCATCGCCTCGATTTCGGCCATCAGCTTGTCGTTCGGTGATGCAAACATCCACCACTGCGACTTCGGATACTCCTCGAGCACGGCGCGCGTGATCTTGGTGTCCTTCTTGAAGCCCTTCGGACCCGCGATGCCCTGGCGGTTTTCAAGGAGCTCGGCGAGGCGGCCGTAGACGTTACGGTCAAGGATCGCCTGCTCGTCGTCGCGGTCCTTGGCCAGACGCTCGATCTCTTCCCGCTCGATCGCCAGCGCGCGCTCGTCCTTGTCGACGCCGTGGCGGTTGAACACACGCACTTCCACGATCGTGCCCTGCACGCCCGGAGGCACGCGCAGCGAGGTGTCGCGGACGTCGGAAGCCTTTTCGCCGAAGATGGCGCGCAAAAGCTTTTCTTCCGGTGTCATCGGGCTTTCGCCCTTCGGCGTGATCTTACCGACCAGGATGTCGCCGGCGCGGACTTCGGCGCCGATATAGACGATGCCGGCTTCGTCGAGGTTTTTCAGCGCTTCTTCCGAAACGTTCGGAATGTCGCGGGTGATTTCCTCAGGTCCGAGCTTGGTGTCGCGGGCCATCACCTCGAACTCCTCGATGTGGATCGAGGTGAAGACGTCGTCCTTCACGATCCGCTCGGAGAGCAGGATCGAGTCTTCGAAGTTGTAGCCATTCCACGGCATGAACGCGACCAGCACGTTGCGGCCGAGCGCGAGCTCGCCAAGATCGGTCGAGGGACCATCAGCGATGATGTCGCCCTTCTTGACGATGTCGCCGACCTTCACCAGCGGACGCTGGTTGATGCAGGTCGACTGGTTGGAGCGCTGGTACTTCATCAGCCGGTAGATATCGACGCCCGACTTGGTCGGATCGAGATCTTCGGTGGCGCGGATCACGACGCGGGTGGCGTCGATCTGGTCGACCACGCCGGAACGGCGGGCGGCGATCGCAGCACCGGAGTCACGGGCCACTACACCTTCCATGCCGGTACCGACAAACGGCGCCTCGGCGCGAACCAGCGGCACCGCCTGGCGCTGCATGTTCGAACCCATCAGCGCGCGGTTGGCGTCGTCGTTCTCGAGGAACGGGATCAGCGCCGCGGCAACAGAGACGAGCTGCTTCGGCGACACGTCCATATAGTCGACCTTGTCCGGCGTGATCGGCAGCACTTCGCCGGCGTGACGGCAGACGATCAGGTCTTCGGTGAAGCGACCCTTGGCATCGAGCGGCACGTTGGCCTGCGCCACGCGATAACGGCCCTCCTCCATCGCCGAGAGATACACGACCTCGTCAGTGACGCGCCCGTCCTTCACCTTGCGGTAGGGCGTTTCGACGAAGCCGTACTTGTTGACGCGCGCGAACGTCGCCAGCGAGTTGATCAGGCCGATGTTCGGGCCTTCCGGCGTCTCGATCGGGCAGATGCGGCCGTAATGCGTCGGATGCACGTCGCGCACCTCGAAGCCGGCGCGCTCGCGGGTCAGACCGCCCGGTCCAAGCGCCGAGAGACGACGCTTGTGGGTGATCTCCGACAGCGGGTTGGTCTGGTCCATGAACTGCGAGAGCTGCGACGAGCCGAAGAACTCGCGCACCGCGGCAGCCGCCGGCTTGGCGTTGATCAGGTCCTGCGGCATTACGGTGTCGATGTCGACGCTGGACATGCGCTCCTTGATCGCACGCTCCATACGAAGGAGACCGATGCGGTACTGGTTCTCCATCAACTCGCCGACCGAACGCACACGGCGGTTACCGAGATGGTCGATGTCGTCGATCTCGCCCTTGCCGTCGCGCAGGTCGACCAGCGTCTTGATGACCGCCAGGATGTCTTCCTTGCGCAGCGTGCGGTGGGTGTCGGGCGCATCGAGTTCGAGGCGCATGTTCATCTTGACGCGGCCGACCGCGGAGAGGTCGTAACGCTCGGCGTCGAAGAACAGCGACTGGAACATGGTCTGGGCCGAATCGATCGTCGGCGGCTCGCCCGGACGCATCACGCGGTAGATGTCGAACAGCGCGTCTTCACGCGTCATGTTCTTGTCGGCATGCAGCGTGTTGCGGATGTAGGCACCGACATTGACGTGGTCGATGTCGAGCAGCGGCAATTCCTTGTAGCCCTGCTCGTTCAGCGCCTTCAGCGACTTCTCGGTGAGCTCCTCGCCGGCCTCGGCATAGATTTCACCGGTCTTCGGATTGACGAGATCCTCGGCGAGATAATTGCCGATCAGCTCTTCATCCGACAGGCGCAGGGCCTTCAGGCCCTTTTCCTGCAACTGGCGCGCCGCGCGCACGGTCAGCTTCTTGCCGGCCTCGAGCACCACCTTGCCGGTGTCGGCGTCGATCAGGTCGTTGATGGTCGAGTAGCCGCGGAAACGGGTGACGTCGAACGGCACGCGCCAGCCGTCCTTGGCGCGCTTGTAATTGATCTTCTTGTAGAAGGTCGAAAGGATCTGTTCCCCGTCGAGACCGAGCGCGTACATCAGCGAGGTCACAGGGATCTTGCGGCGGCGGTCGATGCGCGCGAACACGATGTCCTTGGCGTCGAACTCGATGTCGAGCCAGGAACCGCGATACGGAATCACGCGCGCGGCAAACAACAGCTTGCCGGACGAATGGGTCTTGCCCTTGTCGTGGTCGAAGAACACGCCGGGCGACCGATGCATCTGCGAGACGATGACGCGCTCGGTGCCGTTGACGACGAAGGTGCCGTTCATGGTCATGAGCGGGATGTCGCCCATGTAGACGTCCTGCTCCTTGATGTCCTTGACCGACTTGGCGCCGGTTTCCTCATCGATATCGAACACGATCAGGCGCAGCGTCACCTTCAGCGGCGCAGCATAGGTCATGCCGCGCTGGCGGCACTCATCGACGTCGTATTTCGGCGGCTCGAATTCGTAGCGGACGAATTCCAGCATCGAGGTGCCGGAGAAATCCGAGATCGGGAACACCGAGCGGAACACCGCCTGCAGGCCCTCGTCCAGCCGGCCGCCCGGAGGTTCATCGACCATCAGGAACTGGTCGTAAGACGCCTTCTGAACCTCAATCAGGTTCGGCATCTCGGCGACTTCCTTGATGTGTCCGAAGAACTTGCGGACCCGTTTGCGACCGGTGAATGTCTGCTGCGCCATCGTGGCCTCTCATTTTCGTCGCCTTAGTAGGCGAACCTTCCGAAGCGCGACTGCCATCGCCCCCGGGTTGAATTGTCGAATCGCTCAAAAGGAACAAAGCCCACTTTCAGGAATTAAATCCTGAACCCGCACTTTAGACCTTCAAAACGCAAAACGACGCGCGGGCGCATGACTGCACCCGCCCGTCATAACTGGTGGTTTCACGGACTGAAAAAGCCCGAAATCTGACTGTCTCCCAACGGGTTACGCCGGGAACCCTGCCGTTCCCCGCCGCCTACCGTCTTTTCCTGCTGCCGCCACGATATGGGGCGGAATAGTGGAGATTCGAGGGGCTAACCCCACGAATCCCCACACTTTTCTGTGTAGTACGCTTACTTCAGCTCGACCTTCGCGCCAGCCTTTTCGAGCTGGGCCTTGATCTTGTCGGCTTCTTCCTTGTTCACGCCTTCCTTCAGCGGCTTCGGAGCGCCTTCGACGAGGTCCTTGGCTTCCTTGAGGCCGAGGCCGGTGATGGCGCGGACTTCCTTGATGACCTCAATCTTCTTGTCGCCAGCAGCGGCGAGAACGACGGTGAAGTCGGTCTTCTCTTCAGCCGGAGCGGCAGCGGCGCCACCAGCGGCCGGGCCGGCAACCGCAACGGCGGCAGCGGCGGAAACGCCCCACTTTTCTTCGAGGAGCTTGGCGAGTTCGGCCGCTTCGAGCACGGTCAGGCTCGAGAGGTCATCGACGATTTTCTGCAAGTCAGCCATTGATCTATTTCCTTAAACGTTTGGTTTCGAACCAGGTTTGAGATTAGCGAAGGGTCAGGCCGCTTCGCCCTTTGAGGCATGGGCCTGAATGACGCGCGCGAGCTTGGCCGCGGGCGCGGTGGAGAGCTGGGCGATCTTGGTTGCCGGCGCCACTAGGAGGCCGACAAGCTTGCCGCGCAGTTCGTCCAGCGACGGCAGCGAGGCAAGTGCCCTCACGCCGTTCACATCCAGGACGGTTTTACCCATCGAGCCGCCGAGAATGACGAACCGCTCGTTCGTCTTGGCGAACTCCATGGCAACCTTCGGCGCCGCTACCGGATCGTTTGAAGTCGCGATCACGGTCGGCCCCTTCAAAAGGGAGCCAATGGCAACGACGTCCGTGCCTTCAAGAGCAATTTTGGCGAGACGGTTCTTCGAGACCTTCACCGACGCGCCCGCATGCTTCATCTGCGTACGCAGCTTCTGCATCTGGGCCACGGTGAGGCCGGAATAATGGGCGACGACTGCAACGCTCGTGGTCTTGAAGACCTCGTTCAGCGCCTCAACCGCGTCCTTTTTTGCCGCTCTTTCCACAGCAAGCTCTCTCCGGTTGGCGGCCTTCGCTTACGAGCGAGACCGCCGGGTTGCACCCATCGTCTCGCCCAAAACCTGACCTCTAGACACCAGTCTCAAGGACACGCCGGGCAGACGACATTTGAAAAGCCTGCCCTCCCGAACCAGATGGCGCGGGGTGTCGAGGTTCGAACCAAATCAGCGATGGCGCCGCCCAAGGCGACGCTAAAGCGAAATCCGGTCTTCACCCGTCTATGCAGGCTATAAGATTAAGCCGTTGAGGAACTTGCGTTTCTTCGCGGGCGCCTGCAGTCTCGGACAGGATCGGGGCCATTCGGCAAGCCGAAGGACCCCTGCCGCATTCCACGAAACGATGAGTTTTCGTTCCTTTCGAGCAATCCATGCGGATGTCCTGAAAGGAATGATCTCCTACCGTAACGGGTTTTCGGAATGCGCGCACAGACGTGCCAGCAGCTACGGCCAGCACGCCTGGAAGCCGTTGTTTAACGAGTCTTGCCCGGCTTGCCAAGAGCAAAATTCACACCAGTTCACGGAGACCGGCCGGACAACAATTTTCGTTCCGAATCTCGAAATTTCTTTGACGGTTCCGTCACACCGGCGACGCCCGCCTCGTCTTGGCCGCAGGAGCTTCTCATGCGGCGTCAGTTGGCAGCCATTCTTGCGATACCCGCGGTTCTGAACGGGCTGGCCATGCTCGTGGCCGGACCGCTCTGGTACCAAACCGTGCCCGGGGTGCCGGACACCGGCCCGTTCAATCCACATTTTGTTCAGGACATCGGTGCCGCGTTTCTCGTGGCCGGTCTGGCGTTGGCCGCGCGGGCATGGCGCCCGCGCTATTGGCCGGCGGCCGTGGCGGGCGCCGGCTTCCTCGCCGCGCACGGTCTGATCCACCTGGTGCTGATCGTTACCGGGCACTCCCACAACGCCGCGTTCGATCTTCTTGCCGTGGTCCTGCCCTCCGCACTCGCCCTCTATTCCGCCTTTCCCAACAAAGGAGAACAATATGCGTAGTTGGATCGCCCGCCGTGGTTTGCGCGCATTCGCCAAACGCTATGGTTACGACGTCAGCTATCTCGAAATGATGCTGAACGAATCGCCTGCCGCCTTTTTCAAGTTCGCGCCCATCATGAAGGCGGCCGCGCACCTTGAGGCGGTCCCGACCGATGCCAGCTTCGCTGCCAAAATCGTCGGCGCGCTGGCGGAGGATTGCGGCCCCTGCACGCAATTGGTCGTCGACATGGCGCTGGAGGCGGGCATGGCCAAGGACCAGATCGAGGCGGTTCTTCGCCGCGATCCGCGCGCGATGAATGATGCGACCATGCTCGGGTTCCGGTTTGCCGACGCCGTGGTGCGCCGCTCCGCCAATGACGATGAGTTTCGCGACGCCGTCCGCGCCCAATGGGGCCCGAAAGGCGTGATAGACCTGACGATGGCGCTCCAGCTTGGCCGCATGTTCCCGATGGTGAAAGCCGGGCTCGGCTATGCCAAGGAGTGCCGCCGCGTCTCGGTGAACGGGCACAATGTCGATGTCGTCAAACAGGCTGCATGACGGCGACCCGCTGGCGCCCCATCGCGGGCGCCTGCTCGGGCTCGCCTATCGCATGCTCGGCAGCCGCAGCGACGCCGAAGACGTCGTGCAGGACGCCTATCTCCGCTTTGCCAGCGCACGGGATGTCCGCAACGCGGAAGCGTTTCTCGTCACCATCGTGACCCGGCTTTGTCTCGATCGCCTGAAGAGCGCGAAGGCGCAGCGGGAGATCTATATCGGGCCATGGCTTCCGGAGCCCGTGTGCGACGCGGAAAGCCTGTCGGCGGAAGCCGCCACCGAACTGGCCGACGATCTATCGTTTGCCTTGTTGCTGGCGTTGGACCGGCTTTCTCCGATGGAGCGCGCGGCCTTCCTGCTGCACGATGTGTTCGACACGCCGTTTTCCGAAATCGCCGCGATGCTCGACCATAGCGAGGCCGCCTGCCGTCAACTTGCCTCGCGCGCCCGCCGAGCGGTGCGCGACAACCGCCCGCTACCCGCGGCCGCGCCGGACGATCACGCGCGTCTCCTGCGCGCTTTCAGCGAAGCGGTCGCCAGCGGCGACGTCAGTCGGCTGGCGCAATTGCTGCGCGAGGACGCGGTTGCGATCACCGATGGCGGCGGCCGCAAATTCGCGGCGCGCAATCCGATTGTTGGGAAAGACAAGGTCGCCCGCTTCTTCGTCGGCATTGCCGGCAAAACCGCCGGCCAGGACGTCCGTATCGAGCCGGCTGTCATCAACGGCGCCATTGGCGCGCTACTCTATCTCGATGGCGAACTCGACCTCACTTTGAGCATGGCGATCGATGGCGAAAGAATCGCCGCGATCTACGTCGTCCGCAATCCCGACAAGCTGCGCCACATCCCGCCTGCCGGGACACACTGAGCCCGTCAGCCGAGCGGCACCTTGTACGGCAGCGGCTTGCCGACGAAGAACGCGTCGAGATTGGCCAGCACGCAATCCTGCATCGCCACATGCGACTCCAGCGTATGGCCGCCGATATGCGGAGAGAGCACGACGTTGGGCAGCGCCGTCAGGGCGTCCGGCGCATGCGGCTCCTTCGCGTAGACGTCGAGGCCGGCGCCGGCGATGGTCTGATCGGTCAGCGCCGCAATCAGCGCAGGCTGGTCGATCACCGAGCCGCGCGAAATATTGACGACGTAACCATCCTTGCCGAGCTTGCGCAGAATATGGGCATCAACAACGTGATGGGTATCGGCGCCCGCCCGCACCGCGATCATCAGGACACTGCACCATTCGGCCAGCGCATCCAGGCTCGGAAAATACCGATACGGCACATCGTGCTGCCGGCGGCTGAAATAGCCGACCTCAGTCTCGAACGCGGCAACCCGCGCCGCAATCCTGCGGCCGATTTCGCCCATGCCGTAGACGCCGATTTTTCGGCCAAGCATGCCCGCCTGCGGTCGCATCATCGGCGAAGGCTTTGCGGCCGCCCAACTGCCGCCCCGCACATAGTCATCGGCCGCGAGCAGCCGCCGCGTGGCCGCCAGCATCAGCGTAAGAGCGATATCCGCGACTGACGCCGCATTGGCGCCGGGGCTGTGACCGACAGCAATATTGCGCTTCGCCGCCGCTGCCAGATCGACGCCGTCATAGCCGGTGCCGTAGCAGATGATGGCGCCCAGTTTCGGCATCATGTCCATCGCGTCACCGCGCAGCGGCGTGCCGCCTGCCGTGATCAGCGCTCTGATGTCGGCGAGCTGATCGGCTGAGAATACCGCGTTGGGCGCTTTGCCTGCGGCATTCAACAACTCGAAGCGTTCGCCAAAGCGCTCCATCTGGGCTTTCGGAAAACGCGAATAGATCAGGACTTTCTCGGGCATTGTTCTTCCTTCTTGCCAAGTCCGACGGGCCGACGATTAGGCAAAAGCGACATCAAACGCAAAGGGCGGAATCGGTCGCCCGATTCCGCCCTTGCAATTCACTTAAACCGCCACGAACTAGCCGAGCAGCGTGCCCGGCTCGACCTTGACGCCCGGGCCCATGGTGGAGGAGACCGCCACGCGCTGGATGTAGGTGCCCTTGGCGCCGGCCGGCTTTGCCTTCGCCACCGCGTCCGCAAGCGCTTTCACGTTCTGCACCAGCTTTTCCTCGGAGAACGACGCCTTGCCGACACCGGCCTGCACGATGCCGGCCTTCTCGACGCGGAATTCGACCGAGCCGCCCTTGGCGCCCTTCACGGCTGACGTGACGTCCATCGTCACGGTGCCGATCTTCGGGTTCGGCATCATGCCGCGCGGGCCGAGCACCTTACCGAGGCGGCCAACCAGCGGCATCATGTCGGGAGTTGCGATACAACGGTCGAAGTCGATCGTGCCGGCCTGGACCTTCTCGACTAGGTCTTCGGCGCCGACGACGTCAGCACCGGCAGCCTTGGCTTCGTCCGCTTTGGCGCCACGGGCGAACACACCGACGCGCAGCGTGCGGCCGGTGCCGTTCGGCAGGTTGACGACGCCACGAACCATCTGGTCGGCGTGGCGCGGGTCGACGCCGAGATTGATCGCGATCTCGATCGTCTCGTCGAACTTCGACGTGGCGCGTTCCTTGACCATCTTGATGGCATCCGCGAGCGGATAGAGCTTCTCGCGGTCGATGCCCTCACGGACCTTCTTCAAACGTTTTCCGATTGCCATGGTCCGTTACCCCGCAACTTCCAGACCCATCGAACGGGCGGAGCCCTCAACCATCTTCATGGCCGATTCGACTGAGTCGCAATTGAGATCCTTCATCTTCTTCTCGGCGATCTCGCGCACCTGCGCGCGTGTCACCTGGCCCGCCTTGTCGCGGCCCGGAGCTTTCGAGCCGGACTGGATCTTGGCAGCTTGCTTGAGGAAGTAGGACATCGGCGGCGTCTTCATCTCGAAGGTGAAGGAACGGTCCGCATAGATGGTGATGATCACCGGGATCGGGGTGTTCTTTTCTTCCTTCTGCGTCTGCGCGTTGAACGCCTTACAGAATTCCATGATGTTGAGGCCGCGCTGACCAAGCGCGGGACCGATCGGGGGCGACGGATTGGCCGCACCGGCCGGGACCTGAAGCTTCAGGTATCCGGTCACTTTCTTTGCCATGTATCACTCCTGTTGTGCCGACCGGGGCCGGCGGTTTCAGGGTCCGTGGTTCGGTTGAAGCGCGGTTGGCGACCGCCCTCTTCCTCCCACGGCCTTAATTGACGCGAAGACAAGCTTCGCGCCGCTCCGATCAGACCTTCTCGACCTGACCGAATTCCAGTTCGACCGGCGTGGCGCGGCCGAAGATCGACACCGCGACCTTCACGCGCGAACGCGCCTCGTCAATTTCCTCGACCACGCCGGAGAACGACGCGAACGGACCATCGGCCACGCGGACGTTCTCGCCGATTTCAAACGACACCGTGGCCTTCGGCCGCTCAACACCTTCCTGCACCTGCTGCAGGATGTGCATCGCCTCGGATTCGGAGATCGGCATCGGCTTGTTTTCGGCGCCGAGGAAGCCCGTCACCTTCGGCGTGTTCTTGATGAGATGGAACGCCTCGTCGGTCAGTTTCATCTTCACCAGCACGTAGCCCGGGAAGAATTTGCGCTCGGCGTCGATCTTGCGGCCGCGGCGCACCTCGGTGACCTTTTCGGTCGGCACCAGCACCTGGTCGAACAGTTCCTCGAGGCCGCGCTGCTTCGCCTGCTCGCGGATCGATTCCGCCACCTTCTTCTCGAAGTTCGAGTAGGCGTGAACGATATACCAGCGCTTGTCCATCGTAAGGGTTCCGGTGCTCATCATTGGACGCCCAGCAGGAAGGTGACGACGTAGCGGATGATCAGATCCGACAGGAAGAAAAAGATCGAAGCCAATGCAACCATCACGAAAACCATGATCGTGGTGATCGTTGTCTCGCGGCGCGTCGGCCAGGTGACCTTGGCGGTTTCCGAGCGCACTTCCTGCAGGAATTTGAACGGGCTGAAAGCCATCGTTGGTTACCGCGTCCTTCGTGAGACGATTGCGATTTAAAGCGAATTCGAACAGCCCTCTAGTGCCCAGCCCTCTCTCGAAGGATGAGCCGCCAAGCGGGCTCGATTGTTCGGGGGAATTCAAAGCCGCGCCGGATATCCGCATCTCAACGGGCCGGCAGCAGGTGGCGGGTATCTACTGCCGCCCGGGCAAAAGGTCAAGGTACGGGGTGCCGCGGCCCCTGTCGGCTGGGTGAACGGGGCGGAGCCATTGGTTAACCCGCCGATACCGGGTCGGCTCAAATGCACCCAAGGCCGCCATCCTGATTTTAAAAGCTCCTAGATATCCTGTTTGCTCCACTGGGGAGCGAGACGACCATGGCACTGTTGGGCCAAGACCACGAAAGACCTTCGAGCGAAACCGCGTGGACCATTCTCGACGCGGCACATGACCTCGGCGACATCGTTACGGTCGATGCCTGCCGGCGGGTGATCGATGCCGACCTGCGTGGCGACACGCCGGCCACCTCGGACATGGTGGTCCTCTCCGCGTTCTTCGGCTAGTTGCCAGACAGCGCCAGGAAATCACCGCGGATCGATCCGCGAAGGATCGCCGGCCGAAAATCAGCGTAAGTATTTGATTTAGCTGGCAGGAGTGGCAGGGCTCGAACCTGCGACCCCCGGTTTTGGAGACCGGTGCTCTACCAATTGAGCTACACTCCTGCAGGGAACCGCCGCATGCGTCGGTTCGTGCCGTTTCAAGCATAGGGCATGCCCCGATTGCAAGGGCGAAGCAGCCTACCGCCCTATCCAAAGCACGCCTTCTGCGCCAGACTTGGTCACCATAACAACAAGCGCAACGGGAGAGACCATGAACGCGCAGACCGCCGCCCGGCAGACTTCCGCCCCCCAGACCCCTTCGCTCCCGCAGGCCAAGCCGGAAACCATCGGCCTCTCGAGCGTCCGCCTGCAGCGGATGTCGGACGCTTTCAAGCGCGAGGTGGACAAGGGAACCCTGCCCGGCGCCATCGTGATGGTGGCCCGGCGCGGCCAGATCGGCTGGTTCGATGCGATCGGCCGCCAGAGCCCGGCCGCCAGCGCGCCGATGGCGCATGACAGCATCTTCCGTATCTTCTCGATGACCAAGCCGATCGTCTCGGTCGGCATCATGATGCTGGTCGAGGACGGCCACTTCATCCTTGGCGATCCCGTCGCCAAATTCATTCCGGAGTTTGCCGACCAGAAGGTCGGCGTCGAGAGCAACGGCAAGCTCGAGCTGGTGCCGGCGAAGCGGCAGATGACGGTTCAGGACCTGCTGCGGCATACGTCCGGCCTGACCTACGACCATACCGGTAACGGCCTCGTCCAGCAGCTCTATCAGCAGTCGCGGCTGCGCAGCCGCAAGATCACCAACGCCGAGCACGCCACCATAATCGCCGGCATGCCGCTGATCTGCCAGCCCGGCGCGGAATGGAACTACAGCCGCTCGACCGACGTCTTGGGCCGCATCATCGAAGTGGTCTCCGGCAAATCGCTCGGCGCGTTACTGACGGAACGCATCCTGGCGCCGCTGCAGATGGCCGAGACCGCTTTCCATACCTCAGAAGCCAACGCCGGCCGCCTCGCCGAACCGTTCGCGAACGATCCGTGGAACGGCGACAAGGTGCAGCTCTTCAATATGCTGGAGAAGCCCGCAATGGAATCCGGCGGCGGCGGGCTGGTCTCGACCACTATGGACTATGCGCGGTTCTGCCAGATGCTGCTCAACGGCGGCGCGCTCGACGGCAACAGGATCATCGGCCGCAAGACGCTGGAGCTGATGGCATCGGATCATCTCGCCCCAGGCGTGAAGGTCTCTTCGCCGCTGATGCCGCCCGGTCATGGTTTTGGCCTCGGCTTCGCGGTCCGCACTCACAGAGGCATCGCGCCATTCCCGGGATCGCTCGGCCAGTTCTTCTGGAGCGGCATGGCCGGCACGTTCTTCTTCATCGATCCCGCGGAAGATCTGTTCACGGTGTTCATGATGCAGGGCCCCGGCCAACGCGAATACATCCGCAACTTGCTGCGGGATCTGGTCTACGCGGCGGTAGAGTGATTTCTCGTGCCCCGGACGCGACGCAGCACGACGTGATGCGTTGCTGAGCCGGGGCCTACACTTTCGCCGCGGTTCGCATGGGTCCCGGCTCGGCGGAGCAGCGCTGGCGCTGCACCGCGTCCCGGACACGAGCCAACCTCAACTGATCGTAGCACCGCCGTCGATCACGATGGTCTGCCCGGTCATGAAGTCGCCGGCCTTCGATCCCATCAGCACCGCAGCGCCCGCGATCTCGTCCGGCACGCCGATGCGCAAGAGCGGCGAGCGCGCGGTGGAAGCCTTCAGCGTCTCCGGATTGTCCCACAGCGCTTTCGCAAAATCGGTCTTGATCAGGCCGGGCGCGATGCAATTCACGCGGATATTGTGCTTACCGTATTCGCAAGCGAGATTGCGCGCGAGCTGCATGTCGGCAGCCTTCGAGATCGCGTAGGCGCCGAGCACGGTCGAACCCTTCAACCCGCCAATCGAGGAGACGATGATGATCGAGCCGTCCTTGCGCTCGATCATCTGCGGCACCACCATGTTGATCAGCCAGTTGTTGGCGACGATGTTGTTGTCCAGGATCTTGCGGAACTGTTCGTCGGAGATGCCGCCGAGCGGGCCGTAATAGGGATTGGACGCAGCGTTGCAGACCAGCACGTCGATCTTGCCGAAGGCGCGATTGGACTCGTCGACGAGGTTTTGCAGGTTTTCCTTGCTGGAAATGTTCGCGGCGATCGCGACCGCCGTCCCCTTGCCGAACTTGTCGTTGATTTCCTTGGTGACCTGGTCGCAGACATCCTGCTTGCGCGAGGAGATCACGACCTTCGCGCCGTGCTCGGCCATCCGCTCGGCGATGGCGCGGCCGATGCCGCGCGTCGAGCCGGTGATGACGGCGACTTTCCCGGTCATATCGAACAAGCTCATGTCTCTCTCCCGATGTTGATCCAGCGCGATGCCGGTTTCGTCTTGAATTCGAACTAAGCAGCCTTTGCGGTCTTCGACAATCTGAGGCTCACGCGAGTTTGGTCGACGGCGGCTCGATCTCCGGCCCGGCTGGCTGATGCATCGCGTTGTGCGAGGCATCCGCGATCCACGGCTGCTGGTTGATCATCTGCAGCCGCCAGCCGCTGTGGCCTTCGCTCGCGAGATGGTCGAGCCGCGTCACCGAGCAATTATCGATGTCGAAGACCAGGCCTTTTTCGGGCAGGCCGCCGAGCGCAAGGGCGACGGCGGCCCTGATCGTGCCGCCATGCGCCGCAACGATCACGTCCTTACCCGCTTGTTCGAGATTGATGCGCTCGATTGCGGCGCAGACGCGATTGTAGAGGTCCAGGAAACTCTCGCCGCCGGGCGCAGGCTCGTCGACGGCACCAAACCAATGGCTGCCGATCGGCCGGCTTGCGAGGAACGCCGCGCGGTTCATGCCCTGCCACTCGCCGAGATGCTGCTCGGCGAACTCGTGCACGTGCGGCATCTCCATCGGCTTGGGAAAGCCGGCTTCCCAGATCGCATGTGCGGTCTGATGCGTGCGCTTCAGATTGCTCGCATACCAGACTGCGTTGCGCGGCAGGATTTTTCCGACCGCCTCGAACACGATGCGATCGCTGCAGTCGCAGCCGAGATCCTCCTGCCCGTAAATGCAGCCGTTATCTTCGCGAACCGGCGCGTGGCGTACCCACCACCAGCGCGTGACAACCAGTCGCGGTTTGTCTGCATTGGACATCGCCAATACCCTTCAATACTGTTCGCTGTCGCTGTACGTCAGAGCACGCATCGCCTCAAGCACTCTGACGTTTGAAATCTTGTTTGAATTCCGCGAGGCGGCAGACGCCGGCGCGCATAACACCGTAAGGGAGAAGCTCATGGGCCGCCTCGAAGGCAAATCCGTCGTCATCACAGGCGCTGGCAGCGGGATTGGGCGCGCGGCGTCGCTGCTGTTCTCTAGGGAGGGCGCGAAGCTCGTCATCGTCGACCGCGCTGAGGGCGTGAAGGAGACCGCCAAGCTTGTCAGCGATGCCGGCGGCACCGTCGAGGCTGTCATGGCCGATGCCGGTTCGGAAGCCGATGTGAAGGCCTTCATCGACAAGGCGGTTTCGAAATACGGCCGGCTCGATGCGATCTGGGCCAACGCCGGCGTCAGCGGCGGGCTGGTGCCGCTCGCCGAGCAGACCGTCGAACACTGGCAGGAAGTTTTGCGCATCAATCTGATCGGGCCATTTCTCGCGATCAAGCATTCGATGCCGCACATGATCCGGCAGCAGTCCGGCTCGATCGTCTGCACCGCCTCCGTTGCAGGGCTTAAGGCCGGCGCCAGCGGTCATCCCTATGGCGCGAGCAAGGCCGGCGTCATCAGCCTGGTGCAGACCACCGCCTACTCGCTGTCCGGCACCGGCGTGCGGATCAACGCGATCTGCCCCGGCCTGATCGAGACCGGCATGACCAAGCCCGTATTCGACCGCGCCAAGGAGCGCGGCACCTCCGACAAGATCGGCCAGCTCAACCCCTTGAAGCGCGCCGGTCAGCCACACGAACTCGCGGCGATGGGCCTGTTCCTTGCCAGCGACGAGGCGTCCTACGTCAACGGCCAGGCGATCCCGGTCGACGGCGGCCTCACCGCGTCGATGCCGTATACGGGCAAGCCGATCTGATTTCCGTTGCGTCATGCTCACAACCCATCCGGCGGCAGGCCCGATGACTCCGCCGCCAGCGCGCGGTGGCGGATGCGCTCGCGGTAGAAGGCGTAGAGGCCTGACAACACGATGATCGAGGCGCCCAGCACCATCATTGCGTCGGGCACGTCGCCGAACGCCAGATAGCCGACCAGCATCGCCCACAGCAGCGCGGAGTAGCGGAACGGCGCCACCGCCGAGATGTCGCCCGAGCGCAGCGCCGAGATGATGCATTGATAGCCGATCAGGAGCAGCACTGCGGCCAGCGCCTGCAAGCCAAGGGCGCTCGCGGATGGCGGCGTCCAGCCGCCGAGCGGAACGAGGATGGCCCCGCCGGCCGCCGTGACGGTCACGGTTGTCAACAAGGTAATGAACAGCGAGGGAATCTTCGCCGGGATTTTCCGCGTTGCGAGGTCGCGCAGCGCGCAGAACGCCACCGACACCAGCGCGAACAGCGAGTACTCGCTGAAGCCGGCAAACCCCGGCCGCACGATGATGAGCACGCCGACGAAGCCTGCGACGATCGCCGACCAGCGCCGCCAGCCGACCGGCTCGCCGAAGATGACAGCGGCGCCGAGCGTGATCGCAAGCGGCAGCGCCTGGAAGATCGCCGAGGTGTTGGCGAGCGGCAGATGCACGAGCGCCGCCATGAACGAGATCGTGCCGCCGATCTCGCCTAACACCCTGAGCGCCACCGGCTTAAGCATCAGCGTGCGCAGCGGACGCAGCGCGCCCTGATAGTACGCGAACACCGCGACCAGCAGAATCGCGAACAGCCCGCGCACCAGCATCACCTGGCCGAAGTTCATTTCCGACGACACCGCCTTGGTGATGGAGTCGTTCATCGTGAACGCCGCCATGGATACCGCCATGAGCAGGCTGCCGCGGATATTCGGTGTGAGTGCCAACTGGATTCCCTCATGGTGAGGAGCGCGGAACGCGCGTCTCGAACCATGAGGCCCCATCTGTGGCCTACATCCTTCGAGACGCCCGCTTCTCGCGGGCTCCTCAGGATGAGGGTTTTTGAATAGCTATGACGCAGTAGGATTACGTCGCGCCGGCCTTCTGAGCGTATTCCCAGGAGGACTTCGACAGCGGCACGGTGCGCGCCGCCGACTCCAGCGCCTTGGCGTTGGCCGCGGTGCCGTCGCGGATCCGGCCGGCGATACCCTGCGTGATGCCGGCGAGGCGGAACATGTTGTAGGCGAAGTACCAGTTGAGATCGGGCACTTCCATGCCGGTGACGTCGCAGTAGATCTGCGCGGCCTCCTCCAGGCTCGGAATATTCAGCGCCTTGAGATCGGCTTTTTCCAAGCCCGGCATGGTCCACTGCATCAACAGATAGGTGAAGTCGGCCATGGGATCGCCGAGCGTCGACAACTCCCAATCCAGCACCGCCTGCACCCGCGGTTCCGTCGCGTGGAAAATCATGTTGTCGAGGCGGTAGTCGCCGTGGACGATCGAGACGCGCTTCTGTTCAGGTACAGTTCGCGGCAGCCATTCGGCCACCTTTTCGAATTCCGGAATGTGCTGGGTTTCCGAGGCGCGATACTGCTTGGTCCAGCGGTCGATCTGGCGCGCGAAATAATTGCCCGGCTTGCCGAAATCACCAAGCCCGATCGCTTCCGGATTGAAGACGTGGAGGTTCGCCAGCGTCTCGATCTTGCTGGTGAAGATTTTGCGTCGGTTGTCCGGCGTCTGGCTTGGCAGCGTCGGGTCCCAAAACACCCGGCCGTCTTCCATTGACATGATGTAGAAGGCGGCTCCGATCACGGCATCATCGGTACACAGCGCGTAGGCTTTTGCCACCGGAAAGCCCTGCTTGCCGAGCGCTGCAATGACGCGGAACTCGCGGTCGACCGCATGCGCCGACGGCAGTAATTTGCCGAACGGTTTTCGGCGCATCACGTAGGATCGGGCCGGCGTTTCGAGCTTGTAGGTCGGGTTGGACTGGCCGCCCTTGAACTGCAGGACCTTTAGCGGCCCCTGGTAGCCCTCGACATGCTCGCGCATCCAGCCATCGAGGCTCGCCTCGTTGATGCGATGGCGCTCCTCGACTTCCTTGGTGCCCGAGAACTCTTCGTCTTTCCTGACGCCGTCCGCCACGATGACGCTCCCCTAAGTTTTCTTATCCGTCGTTCCGGGATGGTCCGAAGGACCAGACCCGGAACCTCGAGATTCCGGGTTCGCGCTTCGCGCGCCCCGGAATGACGGCTGAGAGAGCGCTGCGTTCGCTCCCACTTTTTAGTTAGTTCGTAGCGTTTGCATACTTCCGAAGTTCAAGTCTGGCAATGGCGCGGTTATGCACCTCGTCCGGACCGTCCGCCAGCCGCAGCGTGCGCACATGCGCGTAGTCCACCGCCAGTCCGGCGTCATCGGAGACGCCGCCGCCGCCAAACGCCTGGATCGCGTTGTCGATGATCTTCAACGCCATGTTCGGCGCCGCCACCTTGATCATGGCGATCTCGAGTTGCGCGGTCTTGTTGCCGACCTTGTCCATCATGTCGGCAGCCTTGAGGCACAGCAAGCGGTTCATCTCGATGTCGATGCGGGCTTCCGCGATGCGCTGCTCCCAGACCGAATGCTCGATGATCTTCTTGCCGAACGCGGTGCGCGACGACAGCCGGCGCACCATCTTCTCCAGCGCCTCCTCGGCCTTGCCGATGGTGCGCATGCAGTGATGGATACGGCCCGGACCGAGACGGCCCTGCGCGATCTCAAAGCCCCTGCCCTCGCCGAGCAGGATGTTCTCCTTGGGAACACGGACGTTCTCCAGTAGCACCTGGGCGTGGCCGTGCGGCGCGTCGTCGAAGCCGAACACCGGCAGCATTTTTTCCACTTTGATGCCGGGCGTGTCGAGCGGAACGATAATCTGCGACTGCTGCTGGTGACGCGCCGCGTTCGGATCGGTCTTGCCCATCAGGATCGCAACTTTGCAGCGGGGATCGCCGACGCCCGACGACCACCATTTGCGGCCGTTGACGACATAATGATCGCCATCCTTCTCGATCCGGGTTTCGATGTTGGTGGCGTCCGAGGATGCCACCGCAGGCTCGGTCATCAGGAAGGCGGAGCGGATTTCGCCGTCCATCAGGGGACGCAGCCATTTGCGCTTCTGCTCCTTGGTGGCATAGCGCATGAACACTTCCATGTTGCCGGTATCGGGCGCGGAGCAATTGAAGACTTCGGAGGCCCAACTGATGCGGCCCATCTCCTCGGAGAGCGGCGCGTATTCCAGATTGGTCAATCCTGCGCCACGGAATTCATCGTCCTCGTGCGAGGACGGCGGCATGAACATGTTCCAGAGGCCTTCAGCCCGCGCCTTCTTCTTCAGATCTTCCAGGATCGGAATCACCTTCCAGCGCTCACCCCGCGCGTCCTGCTGCTTGTAAACCGGCACCGCGGGACGGACATGCGTGTTCATGAACGCGCGGACGCGGTTCAGCCATTCCTTTTGCTTGTCTGACATATCGAAATTCATGGGACGCTCCTCGGCTCTCGGCTTCTAAATCGCGTTTGGCCGCACTGTCTGCCCGCCACTCACGGCCGGCAAGCCGTTTTGCGAACCTGACAGTCCGGTTGGCCGGAGATGCGACACGTTCGCAAACGTTGTTGACATTTCCGGCCCTTCAAACGATAGTTTCATACAACTGTTTGAATTGCAACTCCCCAAACGGGGGCCAGATATGTCGAGCGATCGGACCCGGTCTGCCATCCTTGCCGCCGCGGAAAAGCTTTACGCTGATCGCGGCTTCGGCGACGTGACGCTGCGCGACATCGTCGCGGAAGCCAACGTCAATCTCGCCGCGGTGAATTATCATTTCGGTTCCAAGGACGAGTTGATCGCGGAACTGTTCGTCACCCGCAGCCTCGCCACCAACCGCGAGCGGCTCAACGAGTTGAAGCTTGCGGAGGAAAAAGGCGGTGGCCGCGCGCCGATTGACGCCATCTTCTACGCGCTGGTCGGCCCTCCCCTGCGCGGCTGCCTCGGGCCCGACCGCGAAGGCTCGACCGCGGCGCGCTTCATGATCCGCGCCTCGATTGAATCGGTGCCGCCGATCCGCCGCATCAAGAACCGCGAGGTCGATCATCTGCGGAAATTCATCGCCGCGATGCGCCGCTCGCTGCCCGGCCGCGACGATGCCGAGCTCTATTGGGGACTGCATTTCGCGCTGGCAATGTCCCATCACACCATCAGGGAAAAAGAACGGCTGTCCAGATTGTCGGAAGGACAATGCGACCTCAACGACGTCGATGCCATCGTTGACCGCGTGGTTTCGGTCTCGGTGATGGCGCTGACGGCTGGCCAGACGCCGGCGAAGAAAACGTCCGTCCGTCCGGCGGCGCTGCATGGCAGGCTGACCCGGCAGGATTTGTGAACCGGTCGGCAACGGGCAGAATTCTTGCAACCCGGATGAACCAAGGGAGTCACGCGGCTCTCTCCGCGTCATTGCGAGCGCAGCGAAGCAATCCATTCTTTCTATGTGCCGGGACATGGATTGCTTCGCTGCGCTCGCAATGACGGTGGATACAGTTTCGCATTCTCGCGGCGTAATCCGTCCGAGGTTTGCATCTTCGTTCGCCCTCCTCTGAAATTAGAGGGCGCAGGGAAGACCGGGTGCGCGCCGCACCCGCGGTCTCGTGTGCAAAGTGCGCAGAAGAACACGCACACGAGCATACAGGTACAGCGGGAGCATCCCGGCCTTCCCTGCGCAATGGCTTTACGGCTTACTTCGTGCTCTCCCCGGAGAACGGCTCTTTTGCCTCCGTCGCCCCTGAGAAGCTTCGCTTCTTAAGGGCTTAGCGCCAGCACCGCGGCGCCCGAACCACACGACTTCGCCGTACGCTTCCTGCGCCTACGTCTTGCGCATTCCGCGTCCATCGCATCTCACCGCACGTTCGTGACGATGGCCAACGCCCCTCATCTGCCGTGAGACGGGCGGAGTTATGCCGGTGATTTGCCTGAGAAGTTAAGCGGAATATTTTTGATTCCTGGGCTTGACATGATTTCTGAAAATCAGAAGTGATTTGCCCGACGGGCGCAGAAGAAAAAAACAAGCGTTTCAATATCCGCGCCTGAATGCCTGCCATTCGCTACCTCAATTTCATGTCAGCCCGGCCTTGCGCATTCCCTCCAGGAAGCGCTCCATCAGTTCCGGCCTCTGATAAGGCACGCTCGATTTGATCCATTCGATCGAGAGTTGGGGTTGCTCGAGGCGCACGTCGGCGAGAGATTGTTTGGCCTCCTCTATTCTCCCCATCTGGGCCAGGCTCGCGCAACGCAGGCGTTGGGCGCCGTGAAAGCCCGGGCGCAGCCGCAATAGCTGCTCCGAGGTTTCGAAGGCTTCCGGATATCGGCCCGCGAGATAGTTGGCTACGGTAATGCCTCCGAGAAACATCGCGGTATCGGGATCCAACGGGCTAAGGCGGATGGCTTCGCTGCCGTGAGCAATCGCTTCGCAACACTGCCCCGAGAACGCCAGCCCATGACTGAGATAACAATGCGCTGCCGCCGAACTCGGATTGAGGTTGACGGCACGCCGGAATGCCGCGATCGATTGCTCGGTGCGCCGCTCCATCATCGACCAATAGCCGAGCGCTATCTGTGCCCACGGATCGCAATCATCGAGCGCAATCGCCCTAATGATGTGTGGACGGGCAGCCTGCAAACCCTGATCACGCTCGATCCAACCATTGTGCGCGGCAAACACCAGGCAGAAGCCAAGCAGGCTTCGGGCCGGGGCGTAATCCGGATAGGCTTCGGCGGCGCGATTGAGTGCTTCGATGGCGGCTTCGTTGTCCGACCGGGTCAGGCGCCAGACATGCGTTTGCGCGCGCGCCACCAACTCCCAGGCGCCGAGATCGCCTGACGAGCGCGAAAACGCGCGAACGCCCTCTGCTGCCAACAGGCGCGGCTGGATCGAGGCAACGACGCTGCTCGTGATCTCATCCTGTATCGCAAAGATGTCGCCCAGTTCGCGGTCGTATTGTTCCGCCCAGTGATGGCCGCCGGTGACCGCGTCAATCAGTTGCGCGCTGACACGCAGCCGCTGGCCGGCGCGGCGCACACTGCCTTCGAGCACATAGCGGACACCGAGTTGGCTCGCGACTTGCCTGACGTCGACGGCGCGGCCCTTGTAAACAAACGTCGAATTGCGCGCGATGACGAACAGCCAGCGGACGCGGGACAGGCCCGTGATCAAGTCCTCGGATATGCCGTCAGCGAAATAATCCTGGTCCGGATCGCCGCTCATATTGTCGAATGGCAGCACCGCAATGGAGGGACGATCGGGCAAAGGCAGCGCGCGGTGTTCATCGGCATCCATCGTCGCGGCGCGTGCGCTCGAAGAAAGCTCGTCGCCGTAGATAGCTGTTACCGGCGAAGCAAACAGATAACCTCGTTTTGAAACGGTTTCGATGATCGCCTGAGCGTCGTCTTGCAGGGCCTGCCGGATCTCCTTGATGCACTGAACCAACGAATTCGGCGTGACGTTGAGGTTCTGCCAGACGTTGTCGATCAATTCTGCTTTCGGAACGAGCCGGCCGGGATGCTGCGTGAGATACACCAGCACATCGAAAGACTTCGGCCGCAGCGGCACGTTGACGCCCTCGCGGCGCAAACATGCCGATCGACGGTCGACCAGGAACGGGCCAAATCGGTAGCTCTTGAATTCCGACATCTTTGTAATACGCGGCCTATCCGGCGTCCGCGGACAATCTAGCGCATTTCATCACAATTTCACTGGTTCTTCACGGCTGCCACGCTCCCGAATGTGGGACCTTCGGGCAAGCCCTCTTTCGGGGCGACACGCATGGAGAAGTTCCAATGAAGCCAACATCAGGGTTCTCACCGGCCATTCAGATCGGCAGCACCCTCGCGGTCGCACTGTTTGCCACCGCCGCCCGCGGCGACGTCATCATGGACTGGAACGCCAAGGCCGACGCGATCGCGGTCGAAAAGCAGATGGCAAATGCCCCGAATGCCCGCGGACAGGCAATGCTTCACGTTGCGATGTTCGAGGCGGTCAACGCCATCGACAGGCGCTATGCGTCTTACAAGCTCAACCTCCCCGCGGACCGCGCCGCGTCAAGGAAAGCCGCCGCGGCCGCTGCGGCGTATGACGTACTGCTGGCGCTCCATCCCGACAAGAAGGCCGATCTCGATGCTGCGCTTGCCGGCTCCCTCGCCGGGATGGCTGAGGACGAGGCGAAGTCGAAGGGCGTCGAGCTCGGCAAAAAGGCTGCCGCCGGGATCATCGCCTTGCGCGCCAATGACGGTAGCAATACACCGGAAGATTACCGGCCCGCCACCACAGCCGGCGTCTATGTGCCGACCACGATACCGATCGAGTCCAAGAGTTCGAAGATCAAGCCCTTCGTGATGGTTAGCGCGTCGCAATTTCGCGCCGGCCCACCTCCCGCGCTGACATCCGAAACCTGGACCAGGGATTTGAACGAAATCCGCGAGATCGGCAGCAATGCCAGCGCGAAGCGCTCGGCCGAGCAGACGGCGATCGCCCGCTTCTGGTTCTTCACGGGGCCCAGAACCTACAATGCGATTGTCCGCCAGGTCGCCTCGATCCGGAAGATGGACCTGGTCGATTGCGCCCGCCTGTATGCGCTGACATCGATGGCCGGCGCTGATGCCTTCATCGCCGTATTCGATGCGAAATATGCCTACAATCTCTGGCGTCCTGTGACAGCCATCCGCAACGCCGACCTCACGTCCAATTCCGCGACCCCGCGCGAGGCATCCTGGCAGCCGTTGGGCGTGACGCCGATGCACCCGGAATATCCCTGCGCGCATTGCATCGTCGCCAGCGCCATCTCGACGGTGCTGCAGCATGTGGTGGGCAACGAAATCGGCGAGATCACGCTGACGAGCCCGACGGCTGCCGGCGCTACACGCAAGTGGACGCGGCTGCAGGACTATAGCGATGAGGTTTCCAGTGCGCGCATTTATGCCGGCTTTCACTACCGCTTCTCCACCGAAGCCGGCAAAGAAATGGGAAAGAAGATTGGTGACCTGACGTTTGGCACGCAGATGCTGGGCGCCGTGGCCGATGCCCAGCAGAAACGCTGATCGAGTAACACCGAGGCCGGCAGTTCAGTCGGCCTCGTTGTCTGGCGCAAATCGCCGAAGGTCGTAGGGCAGCAATTCGCAGGTCTTCAGGGAGCTGGAGAGCACCTGGACGGGAGCTACCGCCTACTCGGGTTTGAAGCCAGACGCCTTGATCACCGGCCCGCGCATGAGCTTCGAACTGACCGTCGGCCCGACCGACGTACTGCTGCGGCAGTTGCGCGACGTCGAAATTGTCATCAGCCGGCTGGCATCGATGGTCGGCAATGACGATCTCGCCGTCGAGACGCTGTTTCACGACGAGTTAGTCGTGCTCTGCAGCAAGCGCAGCAAATGGGCCAAGCGCCGCAACGTTGCCCTGGCCGACCTCATCCACGAGCCGTGGGTGTTTCGACCGCCTACGGGCTTTCTCACGGGAGTCATGCGCGGTGCCTTTGAAGATCAAGGCCTGGAATTTCCGCGCGCGACGGTCACCACGGCGTGCACCTATTCGCTGAGCGTGCTGGTCGGCAACGGCAATTTCCTCGGCATCCATCCCCGCGCGATGCTGACCGCACCGAACGAATACCCACAATTGACCGCCGTCGATGTGCGACTGCCGACCACGCGCGGGGCGATCGGCCTGATCGCACTGAAGGATCGGTCGCTCAGTCCGGTCGCAAAACTGTTCGCTCAGTCGGTCGCGCCCGTCGTGGAGGACATCCAGCCGAAGCGGATTGCGCGCGCGAAGCGGAGATAGTGCATCCGAACGACCGGGAACGCTCGGGCTGGCTTTGGGGTTGTCATATTCCAGCAAAGGAGATGCCGATGCCAATCCAGCCGACCATCGCCCGCATCTGGCGCGGCCGAACGCGGCCCGAAATTGCGGATGGCTATGAAGCCTATATCAAAGCCGAAGGAATTCCGCCGCTGGAGAAAACCGCCCTCGGCGTCCAGCTATTCCGGGAAGATCGCGAACACGAGAGCTGGTTCACGACCATCTCCTATTGGCCCGACTTCGAGTCGATGACCGCCTTCACCAAGGGCGAGCCGTCCAAGGTGCACCATCTCGACCGCGATCCTGAATTCTTGATCGAACTCCCCGAGTTCATCCAGATCCACCGTATCCTGGTCGACCGGCAGGGCCTGCGCTGAATCCCGCTTCTTTCGTGTCGCCGAATGAGAGCCGGCGCGGCCTTGCAGACTCGCGCCGGTTTCCGGATCAGACGATCTTCTTCTCCTTCAGCGCTTCCACCTTCGCCTCGTCGTAGCCGATCGTCGCCAGCACGTCCTTGGTATCAGCGCCGAGCAGCGGCGGGGCGCGATAGTCCTTCACCGGGGTGCCCGAGAAGGTGATCGCGTTGCGGATCAGCGACAGGTCGGGCTGCAGCGGATGGTTGACCTTGACCTGCATGCCGCGCGAGCGGACATGCGGATCGGAGAACACCTGCGAGAAATCGTTGATCGGACCCGAGGGGACGCCGGCCTTCTCCAGCTCCTCCAGCCAATAGGCCACCGGCTTCTTCAAAAACAGCCCGGCGAAGATCGCCATGATCTCCTTGCCGTGGACGACGCGGTCGTTGTTCTTGACAAAGCGCGGATCGCTCGCGAGTTCGGGCGCGCCGAGCACGGCGCAGGTGCGCTGGAACTGGCCATCATTGCCGACCACCAGCATCAATTCGCCATCGGTGCAGCGGAACACGCCGGCCGGCATGCCGCCATTGCCCCAGGTGCCGCGCCGCGGCGGGGTCTGGCCGTTGACGAGAAAGATCTGCGCGTAATGCGACAGCGCCGCGATCACGGTATCGAACAGGCAGACGTCGACATGCTGCCCCTCCCCGCCATTGACCTTGCGGTGATAGAGCGCGGCCAGAATGCCGATCGAGGCGTTCATGCCCGTCATGTAGTCGACGATCGAGGGGCCGACCTTCATCGGACCGGCGCCGGGCTCGCCGTCGATGTGGCCGGTGACGCTCATCAAGCCGCCCATTGCCTGCAGGATCGCGTCGTAACCGGCACGCGGCGCGTAAGGGCCGGTCTGGCCGAAGCCGGTCACCGAGCAATATATGATGCCGGGATTGATCGCCTTGATCGATTCGTAATCGAGCCTGTAGCGCTTGAGATCGCCGACCTTGTAATTCTCCATCATCACGTCGCAGCTCTTGGCGAGCTCGCGAATGATCTCCTGGCCCTCCGGGGCCGCGATATTGACGGTGAGGGATTTCTTATTGCGGTTGGCGCAGAGATAGAACGAGTTGTTGTTGTTCTGCTTGCCCTCTGGATCCCTGAGGTAAGGCGGGCCGAAGGCGCGCGCATCGTCGCCGCCGCCGGGACGTTCGATCTTGATCACCTCGGCGCCGAGATCGGCGAGCATCTGCGCCGACAGGGGACCAGCGAGCACCCGCGTCAGGTCGAGAATTTTGATGCCCGATAATGGCAGAGCCGACATGAACTTCCTCCGAAATTTTTAGCGTGGTGGCGCGGGAACGGGTCCGGCGCTTTGATGCTTGCCGATACACCATTTTGTGACGCTGAGCCCTGCATTGTCGGCATGACACCATCCGTTCACCGCCCGCTGATGCGCAATGCAGCCGGAGCGATCCAAGGCTGGAGTCCCTCGAAGGGAGCGCACGGCATCCAGGCGGCAACGGGGGACCTTGCCAAAAATAGAACGGCCCGCCGAGGCGGGCCGTTCCCATCATCAAACCTTGGTTTCCGCAATTACCTGTTCGCGCCGGCCTTGGCGCGGCTGGCGCGCCATTCCAGGAATTCGCGGTACAGGGGATCGCGCTCCTGCGGGGAAAACGCGGCGGCGGCTGGCGCGGCAACCGGCGCCGGCACGGCACCCGATGCTGCCGATACAGCCGCGCCCGGAGGCATGTTGCGGTCGAGCCATTCCTGCGCCGCCTTGAAGCGGGTCCAGCCGGACACCGTCGCCCGCGGCGCCATTTCCCTCCACTTCGGATGGAACGGCGGACGCTGCAACTGCGCGACCTTGTCGAACATCGTATCCACCAGCAGCGACAGGCGGCGGTAGCGATCGCTGTTCGGCGCCCAGTTATACGACGCCAGCACCGCCTCTGCCGCAACCGTCTCGACGTAGCCGCCATCCGGCACAAGGCCAGGGTAGTCCGTCGAAGAAAGCTTGGAAGGCAGATATTCTTCCTGCAGCGTCTTGGCGTAGTCGACCGGGACCAGATGCAGGTTGCGATCGTTGACCTGGTTCAGCCATTGCAACGGCTTGCCTTCGATCGCGACGATCGCGTCGACCTCACCCTTGCGCAGCATGTCCACCGCCAGTCGCGGCTCCTGGTAGATCAGATGCGGCCTGATCCCGAGCCGCTCGAACACGTTGATCGCGGTCACGAAGGTCGAGCTGTCGGGCAAATCGACCACCACGGTCTTGCCGTCGAGTTCCCGCATATTGGTGATCGTCCGCGGCGCGAGGACGTGCATTTCCTCGTTGAACATCTTGGCCACGTAGACGAACTGGTTGCGGATGTCCTTCGCGAAGTCCTTGCGGTCAAGATAGGCCAGCGTGTCCTTGCGCACGATGCCGGCGTCGACGCCCCGCAGCAGCAGAATGTCCGCCACCGCCTGCACCGATCCGCGGCCCATGACCGGCAGGATCCGCAGCGCCGTGCCGTTGTCGAGCACGGAGGCGAGATCGGCGCCCACCTGAGCATAGGTGGAGCCGAACGAGCCCGTCATCAGGCTCACGGTATTGGCGTTGAGCTGGTTGGCCAGATCGCGCTTGGTGGCGGTGCCGTACTTGAAGATCGTCTTGAACGAATCAGAGACGGCGCCCGGATCGATGCCGCTTCGCACCGGGCCGAAGTGCTGCCAATTGCCATTGGTAAAGCGCATCATCCGCATCTGCTCGATCGGCGCATGGTCGGATGGGCTGGTGTTGATCAGGATGCCCTGCACCATCATGGGAAGCTGGATACCCTTGATCGCGCGGGCCTGCTTCATGATGTTTTCGCGCGAGAGATCGTCGCCGCAGTTCTTGAGCACCTCGACGAGGGTCCTGCTGACGAGATAGCCGAGGACGGCCTGGCCGTTGGTCTTGCTCACGCTCGGGACATAACGCTGCATGAAGGCGCTCCACTCGCGGAACGCCACGTCACCGGCCGCCACCGCGTCTTCGCCCTCCAGCCTGTATGCCGCCGACAACAGGCCTTCCGCATTTTGCGGGCCCGCCGGCTGAATCACGGCCGAGTACGAATTGGCGATGGACGCCACGAAATGGTGCGGCCGCCAGCCGAGTTCGACGCTTCGCCGGATCGCCATGATGGCGAATTTAGGCGTGGTGAACTCAATGAAGACGTCGGCATTGGACGCCTTCAGCTTGGCCATCTGCGCATCGATATTGGTGTCGCTGACCTTGTAGGGAGCCTCGGCCACGATTGCGACCTTGCCGCCCAGGCCGTCCTTCAGGCCTTTCAGGTATTCCTTGCCCATGCCATCCTCCTGATAGAGGACGGCGATCCGGCTGCGGGGATGGTTCTCCAGGATGTACTGCGCAAAGATTTGCGCTTCAGCCGTGTAGGTCGGCAGGAAGCCCATGGTCCAGGGAAATTCGCGCGGCTGGTCCCAGGCTGCTGCGCCCGACAAGGCAAAAAGCTGCGGGACTTTCTTTGAGTTCAAATAGGGCTGGATCGCCGCGTTGGTGTTGGTGCCGATGGTCCCCAAGGTGAAGAGAACCTGGTCGTCCTCGACGAGCTTGCGGGTCATCTCCATGGTCTTGTTGGGATCATAGGCGTCGTCATAGGTGATCATATTGACCTTGCGGCCATTGATGCCACCCTCGGCGTTGACCTTGTCCAGATAGGCCGAGATGACCTTGGCGATGACGCCGTAGGCGGAAGCCGGACCGGTATAGGGAGCGGTGTTACCGATCCGGATTTCATTGCTGCCCGGGGGCGCCGCGTACGCCTGATCGCTCATCATCGAGCCGGCCATCGCGGCCAGCACCAGCGCCGCTGCCGCGTTGCGCCGAGGGATGATGTTGAACCGGCGCATGGCGTCGCGGGCCGAAGCCCAGGACAATTGTTCCATACGCCAGCGAGTGATGCCGATCGTAGCTCCCATTACAGTCCCCCTGTGAGCCCATACTCTGCAAAATAATAATCGCGTGATGCGAGCGGGCACCGTTTCAACCCTACTCGCCGACATTGTGTCTCAATCCGATTGATTTTGTGGCGAGTCCAGGCGTTCCGTAAGGCATGGTTACCGAGCGCGTATTTTCGCCCAAGAAATGCACGGAATTGCCGCTAACTCACCACACGCGCAATCAGCGCGTGTCCGTGTGCAGCCACAGATGCCTACGGCGCATCACACCTTGCGGACACGCTGTCACGGACAATTTTGATTAAATTTTGACCGACGGAGCAGCGCGCGGTTCGTCCGAACGCAAACCCTAGCGGGGCTGACCGGCTATCGCCTCGTTGCCGGCGAGCCGCACGACCCCGCGCCTGGTGGGCACGGGGAGCGTCGACCGCACTCTCCCCGACAGCTTCCTAGGAACCAGTGGGGCCCTCCCAAGTTCATAGGCTCGCGCTGCCGGCCACGTGCGGCAGCGCAGGCAATACGTGATCAACAATAAGGCGGTCAGCCGCGGGCCCTCCCGGTGGCAAGACCGGCCTGTGCTACACGAACGGAGAGATCAAATGAGGATTGCGCAAATTGCCCCGCTGTTCGAGAGCGTGCCGCCGCGGCTCTACGGCGGGACCGAGCGGGTCGTTGCCTACCTGACCGAGGAGCTGGTCCGGCAGGGGCATCAGGTGACGCTGTTTGCGAGCGAGGATTCCATCACTTCCGCCGAGCTCGTTCCCTGCACGCCCCGCGCCCTGCGCCTCGATCCCGACGTCCGCGATGCCCTGCCCCACCACATGATCATGCTCGACAAGGTGCGCGAGCGCGCCGACGAGTTCGATGTTCTGCATTTCCACGTCGATTATCTGCATTTCCCGCTGTTCCGGTGCGAGCGCAGCCGGACACTGACGACCCTTCACGGCAGACAGGACCTTGCCGACCATATGCCGTTCTACCGGCGCTTTTCCGACATGCCGCTGGTCTCGATATCGAACGCCCAGCGGGCGCCGCTCCCAGGCGTAAACTTCGTCGACACCGTCTATCACGGGCTGCCGGTCGGCCTGCACATGCCCAGCCTCGACCGGCACGGCGGCTATCTCGCCTTTCTTGGCCGCATCTCACCGGAGAAACGGCCTGACCGCGCCATCGCAATTGCCCGCGCGGCGGGTCGTCCGCTCAAGATCGCAGCCAAGGTCGACAAGGCGGACGACGCGTATTTCCGCGACTTCATTGCACCGATGCTCGACGGCGGCGGGATCGAATTCATCGGCGAGATCAATGACAACGCCAAAGGCGAATTTCTCGGCCAGGCCGCCGGGCTGCTGTTCCCGATCGACTGGCCCGAGCCATTTGGCCTGGTGATGATCGAGGCGATGGCGTGCGGCACGCCGGTGCTGGCGTTCCGTTGCGGATCGGTCCCGGAAATCGTCGAGGATGGGCTGACCGGCCGGATCGTCTCCGACGTCGACGAGGCGGTACGCGCGGTTCCGGAATTGCTGGCGCTGGACCGCAAGGCGATCCGCGTCCGCTTCGAGGAGCGTTTCTCCGCCACACGAATGGCGGCCGATTACGTCAAGATCTATCAGAAGATGCTGCGCAAGCACGCCGCGCCGCAACTCGAACTCTCGGCAATGGCTGCGCTTTCCGCCGCAGCCAACGCGCACGGCTCCGAAGCCTCCGTGGCGTCCGCGCGCAAGGACAATTGAGCAAGGAGCCGGTGAGCAAGGAGCCGGCTCCGGCAGCCGGTCGTCATGAGCAATCATTCATGACGCCGGCGCCACCGTCGTGGCGGCTGTCTCAAACGATGCTCGGCTGGTGCGCACCCACCGCCGCGCACGCCGCCGCGTCCGAGCGTCGCACCTCTTGACGTCGCATGGCGCCTCCCTAAATCGCCTGCCGCCAGGGCCTGGGCAGGACTGGCACGCCGGATCCCGCATGGAGAAGGCGCTTGGGAGTCCACGTTGCTTTCAGGAGGATGTGGTTATGAAGATGACAGATCACGCCCAGTCGATGCTGCGTTGGAGCACGGCAATCGTCCGTCGGCTGGCCGATCGGATCGCGGTGGTATCCAGGAACTGGCGCATCAGGCTCTCTCCTCGCAAGCGCTAACGCTGGGGAAGAACGGTGCGCGGTCTACTCGCAGTATTCGTCCTATTCGCCATGCTGTTCAGTGCAATCGAAGCGGCCAGTGCGCAGCGGAAAAAGCCGAAGCAGCCTGGCAGTGCGAATGCCGCGGTGCAGACGGAAGCGCCGGAGCGGCCGGTGTCCGGTCGGAATATAAGGTCCAACGGGGCAACCACCGTGGTGATCCCGCCGTTCCGAGCCGAGGAAGTTGTCCCGGATATCTGCAGGGGGTGCTCTTCCTGACCGGCTGTCGATTTGGTCGCGCTGGACGGATCAATGAAGCATGGACGGCTTGATTGATGCCAAGCCGCGAGCGGGAGAGCTACGCTACAAGAGATCAGGAGCTCACTGCGCGCTCGCCTCGGCGAAACACTTCCCAATCATGGGCGCTGGCTGCCGCCGCCAACTTCCGGCGCCATTCAATATGCTTAAAGCAAAGAGAGCGAACACCGCACTTCGGTCTCCGCCCCAGCCAGCGAAAAAGCCTCCCCACGCCGTCCGCCGGTTGCAGAAGCACATCGATCGAGGAACGACTCAGGAAGTCGCGCTTTGAATCGAGTGTATTTGGTTCGAGTTTCGCAAAATGAGTACGCCGTCCATCGTGCCGGAAGGTGGAGACCGCGACGTCTACCTCGTGCTCGACGATCTGGGTCGGATTGGACGGGTATGGCGCGAGACCAGCGAGGAGAGTACCGGGCGGGCCATGCTGATCCGCGAAATGCTTGAGGGCCAGTACGTTAACCCGGTGCGCATCGTCGCCTTCAACATCGGCGAAGGATGGTCGCGCGACGTGACGAGTGATATCGCTGACGAACTCCGCGAGCGTTGTACCGACCTAGACGAAGTACCGGTCGGCCTCGAAGACTTCCTGGAACGGACTAGGCAAGGGACTTAGGCTCGGCTCGCCAGGGCCAGCGACCGCTGCCGTGGTTTGAACCCCGTCCCGGCTACCCGGGCAGCGAGCACCCTGCCCCCTTGAGTATCAACGCGCTAGATGCCGTTCCCATCGGCCATCGCCGGCCGCGAAACGACATAGACGGCACAAGCAAGGAACATGACCGCCACAGCTACGGCAAGCGGCAATGACGGCTCGACGCTGTACCAGAACACGAGAAACCCGATCGTCATTCCCGCGCAAGCCATGGCCTTGGCCGACCGGGGAATGGCTCCGGCGGCGCGCCAATCCCGCAGCGGTTTGCCAAGTTTCGGATGATCCAGCAGCCATGTCTCGAACCGCGGCGACGACCGCGCAAAACACGCCACTGCAACGATCAGGAAAACCGCCCCCGGCATCAGCGGCATCACCAGGCCGATCACGCCGAGCGCAACCATCACCCAACCGAGGCTGAAGTAGATGATGCGCATCAGACCTGCCGCCTGTCCTTCCCGTCAAACAAAGACCGCTCGCTTCCCGTTCATGCCACGGCTTGCCTAGCCGTAGCTCGCGGCCACGAGCCCGCCTTCGCCCGCTGGGCTTCGGCGCGGCAGCCTTCCCTCGCTTTGCGAGCGAAGGCTGGAGCGGGTGAAGGGAATCGAACCCTCGTATTCAGCTTGGAAGTCAAGTCCGTAACACATCCTTACATTTCACCCAACATCACCAAACGGCATAAAGGCGCACAATTTCAGCAGCATAACGAGTTGCCGTTATCACCGCAATTCACCAAAAATCACCCCGGTTACGGGAATTATGCGCCCATGAGGGCCCCGAAATCTGGGTACAAAGGCCATCCACGGTTGTTTCCATCGCGGTCTACCAGCATCCTATGGCAAAGTTAGATGCTTGGGCACGACGATGGAAGAATTTGAATACGACGTTGCTTTCAGTTTTTGCGCTATCGATGAAGGCGTGGCTACGCAACTAAACGACCTTCTATCCCCGCGCCTAAGAACGTTCATCTATAGCGAAAGGCAACGAGAGATCGCCGGCACGGACGGGCAGGAAAGCTTTAGCCAAGTTTATGGGAAAACCGCCCGCTTGGTTGTGGTGCTATTCCGACCGGAATGGGGCGAGACACCTTGGACTCGCGTTGAAAGGGACGCGATCAAAAATAGGTCGCTGGATGATGGCTGGGACTTCACGACCTTTGTGCCCACGGTCGATCGCCCGCAAATGCCGCCTTGGCTACCGAAGACGCGGCTCTATGTAGGACTCCAGCGCTGGGGCATAGAAGGGGCCGCTGCGGCAATTGAATCGCGAGCTACGGAGCGAGGCAGTAACCCACACGAAGAAACCGTCGCAGAGCGGGCAGATCGTCTCCGCAGATCACGGGATCTCAAAGAGAAGCAACGACTGTTTCAATCAACGGAAGTCGGCGTGAAGAGCGCGATTCAGGCCTACGAAGATTTCTCGCGCGCCATAGAACAGCATAGCGAGGCTATTTCCAATTCGGGAATCGGAATAGCAACAAAGCGGTCGCAAGAATTCCGGATACTCAGCGGGCTGTCGCCATGCAACGCAATTTGCAGTTTCCGTCCGTACTACGCGAACTCCCTTCAAGATGCCCATTTGCTATTTGATGTATTTAAGGGATTTCCACCTTTGCCAGGCTTCTATGGATCGATGGAAAAGGCGATAAAGCTAAAATCGTTGCGCTATTCCTACCAACTCGTGCGACCAGATTATCATGCGTGGGTTGGTGTAGACGAGAAGGGGCGTGATTTTACGCCACAACAGCTCGCGGACCATGTTCTTCGCACATACATGGACATCGCCGAGAAGACGAAGGTCGATTACTAGCCGGCGCCTCGATCGACCCGCGTGAACTCCCTCAACGCCTTCCGCGCCCGCTTCCGCTCATCCTCCGTTTTTGCCTCATCGACGTGCGACTGGAGGATGCGACGCATCTTGTCCTCGGCCGGCCGGCAAGCTCAGATTTGATCAATAGGATTTTCATACTTCTTAGGATGACATCACGACCATCTAGGCGGCGAACAGGCCCGTCTGCGGCGACGATATAACGGCAGCGGCTTTGGCCCTCATGGCACCATCCAACCTCGTGCGTGTTAGCGCGACGTATTCCGGGTTCAGTTCGATCCCGACATATCGCCGACCGTGTTGGATCGCTACCTGCCCTGTTGTACCGTTGAATGGATCGAGCCCGCCTTCGCCCGCTGGGCTTCGGCGCGGCAGCCTTCCCTCGCTTTGCGAGCGAAGGCTGGAGCGGGTGAAGGGAATCGAACCCTCGTATTCAGCTTGGAAGGCTGCTGCTCTACCATTGAGCTACACCCGCGTTGGCGTTGACCTAACACGACGCGCAGGCGGCCTCAACCGCCCTGCCGCCCCTGTACGCATGTCCTGTGCGGACCTTCGACCGATCCGCACCCCTTAACAGGGGCTGATTCGCCACTTATATTCGGATTTCCATCAACAACGAAAGGAGGTGATCCAGTGTCTTATACCAAGCGCTGTCACCTCGCTGGGATCGCCCGCTAGGCTTGTCTTTGGCCTGGCATCGGGGCGCTCTCAGCCCTGGACCAGCGAGCACAACAGTTGGGGCGCGACGGGAGTTCTCCCGCCGCGCCTTTTTATTTCTTAAACGCCTTATTTCTTAAACGTCTTATTTCTTAAACGTCCTCGAAAGGCAGCCAGTCCGGCCCGCCATAAAGGAGAAAGCGATGCTCTACGCCATGCTGGCCTATCATGTCGAAGCCGAGGTCACATCCTGGACGGCGGAGGAGGATGCGGCCCTGATGAGCGAACTGCTGGCCGTGCATGAGCGGCTCAATGCCAAGAAGGTGCTCGGGCCGGCGGCGCGGCTTGGCGGCACGGCGGAAGCCCGTACCTTGCGCGGACCGGGCGCGGGAATGATCATCGACGGACCATTTGCCGAGACCAAGGAGCAGTTGCTGGGTCTGTACGTGTTGAATTGCGCCAACGAGGAGGAAGCGATCGCGATTGCCCGCGACCTGCGGCGCGCCAATCCGTCCGCCGTCTACGAAATCCGCCCGATCAGGCTTTATCTTCCCGGCGAAGCGTTGCCAGAAACCTCGAGCGAACCCGGTCAGGGCTGACACTTCAGGCAAGGAACTTGCGGCGTCGGTTTCAAGCTGGAACCTCAGCCTATTGTAACTGCGCGTCGAAGCCACGGCATACTGCGCTGCAAAGGCCCCAAAATACGAGACAATAATTGACTCGCTATCGGGGCCACCGACCCCCACATTGGATGCATCACCGACACAGCCAGTGCTCGTAGGCGTCGGTGGCTGAGAGTGTTGTGCTCCCGCCTGCAAAGGAAAGGAGATACGATGCCTCATTCAGCCAATCGTATTCTGTCCCGAGCAAGCCCTGTCGATCTCGAAGACCTCCGGCCGCATCTTCGCATTGTCGAAATGCAACGCGGCAAGGTCGTTGTGGAGAGCCGCGCGCGCGTCAATCAGGTGTACTTCCCGCACGGCGGTATACTTTCGTGCGTTGTTGAACTGGAAGATGGTTGGGCGATCGAAAGCGGCATGATCGGAAACGACGGTGCTTTCGGGGCTGCACAAGCGATCGATAGTAAGGCGTCGCTGCATAAAGTGGTGGTCCAGGTATCCGGCCTTGCGAGCGTCGTGGATGCGGAACACCTCAAAGCGGTTGCCCTGTCTTCTCCTGACCTGCTCGCGCTGCTCATCAAGTACGAACAATTCCTCCTCGGACAGGTGCAGCAGACGGCTGCCTGCAACGCGGTTCACAACGTTGAACAGCGGACCTGTAAGTGGCTGGTCAGGATGTGCGATCTGGTAGGCACCGAACTCCCGGTAACGCAGGAATTTTTGGCGCAGATGATGGGGGTGAGGCGAACCAGCGTCACCGGTGTTGCCAGCCACCTGCAAAAAGAGGGCCTGATCTCGTACAGCAGGGGCAAGCTAAGCATCCTGGACCAGGATCTCCTGCAGCGCCGCGCGTGCGAGTGTCACCGAACTGTTCGGGAGCTGTATGCTGCGGAGTTCGATGATATCGAACGAGCAGCGCTTCCAGCCCGTCAGAGCACCTCTCCTTGAATTTCGAGTCTTGGCATGCTGCCGGCTGATCTGCAGGGACCGTAGTCGTCAGGGGTGTGGCTTGCCTAAGCCGTAGCTCGCGGCCACAGCCCGCCTACGCCCGTTGGGCTTCGGCGTGGCAGCCTTCTCTCGCCTCGCGAGCGAAGGCAAATAATTCGTGGAAGTGGATGGCGGAGAAGGATGGCTTGCCTAGCCGTAGCTCGCGGCCACAGCCCGCCTGCGCCCGTTGGGCTTCGGCGTGGCAGCCTTCTCTCGCTTCGCGAGCGAAGGCTGGTGGGGAAGGAAGGACTCGAACCTTCGAAGCCATACGGCGGCTGATTTACAGTCAGCTCCCTTTGCCACTCGGGACACTTCCCCGTCCGACAGCGTCACCAAACCGACCGCCCGAGTGGCGGAGGACCGGACCCAAGGATGACGCTGAGGCCGAAAGCCCGTTTCGAACCGGCTGCGACCGGCGCGTTTATGGGCGAAGCGGGATGGCAAAGTCAACCAACGCGCACCACCAAAAATAGGTTCGATCAGGCCAAATTGCCATATTCGGGCCCCCGTGACACAAGCTCCCCATGAGCGATCGCGACCGAAAACCGCCGTTCCGCCGCGGCGGCGGCAAACCCTTCGAAAAAGGGCGGAAATTCGCCCGTCCGCCGGGCCGGCGCGACCGGGAAACAAGCTCGGACGGGCCGGCGATTCTCTATGGCTGGCACACGGTCTCGGCTGCGCTAGCCAACCCGGAACGGCGGATCCGCAAGCTGTTCCTGACCGAAAACGCCGCCCGGCGGCTGGCGGACGAGAACATCGATACCCGCGTTGCCCCGGAAATCGTCCGGCCGAACGCGATCGACCAGCGGCTCGGCCCGGACGCCGTGCATCAGGGGCTGTTGGCGGAGGCCGATCCCCTGCCCTCGCTCGATATCGATACGCTGCCGCAGGACGGCATCGTGCTGGTGCTCGACCAGATCACCGATCCGCACAATGTCGGCGCCATCATGCGCTCGGCGGCGGCCTTTGCGGTGAAAGCGATCGTTACCACCGCCCGCCACAGCCCGGAAGCAACCGGCGTGCTGGCGAAATCCGCCTCCGGCGCGCTGGAGCTGGTGCCGCTGGTCACCGTGCAAAATCTCGCCCGCGCGCTCACCGAACTGAACGACCGCGGCTTCTTGACGGTCGGCCTCGACAGCGAGGGGACCGAGAACCTCGCCGCCGTGCCCTTGCAGCAGCCGCTGGCGCTGGTGCTGGGCGCCGAGGGCAAGGGCCTGCGGCAACTGACCCGCGAAACCTGCCGCGCCGTGGCCCGGCTCGACATGCCCGGCGAGATCAAGAGCCTGAACGTCTCGAATGCCGCGGTGCTGGCGCTTTATATTGGCGCGAGCCGATTGGGCCTGATGAAATAGATTGGACCTGATGAAATGGAAGACGCCCGCTCGCGGGAAGCGAACGGGTGCTGAGGCTTTCGAACTGCCGTTGGATCAGTAGTAGCGGCGCAGCACGGGCCGACCGTGGTAATAACGCCCCGTGTAACGGTAACCGTTGCGGTGGTAATAGCGGCGGTTGTAGCCATAGCCGTAACCGGAGATGGTGCCCTCGCGGTAGACCGGATACGGCGCGAAGTTGCCCGGACCGGTATAGGTCGGACCCTGGTTGATATAATAATACTGCTGCTCCGGATCGGGCAGACGCTCGCGGACCCAGCCGCCGCAGGGGATGCATCCGGCATAGCCGTAGGTCACGGCCGGGGCGACATAGACCGGCGCTGCGCACGGGGCGTAACCGCAGGCCATCGCGGGTGCTGCAGCCATGACGGCCACTGCCGCGATCAATCCTTTAAGTATCTGACGCATTACTCTCTCCTGTTCGTATTTGCTTGGTCTTCTTAACGTGGAAGGTGATGCGGCCATCGCCTGTCATCGCGCGGCGCGTAGATGATTTCGGGCGGATCGACGGGCACGTTGGACTGCGCCGGCAGCGGCGCTGACTGCGCCGACCAGGACTGATGGTAGCTCTCGGCCGGTTGCGGCAAGCGGCGGTTCGCCGGCGGCTCGATTTCCAGGCGCCCGTAACCGGGCATGCGGCCGGCGCTCGGATAATAATGCCCGACGCGCGGGACCGGATCGACATAGCGGCCACCATAGATGGTCGGCTCGACATGGGTGCCTTTGCCGAGACCCCAGTCACCCTCGACCATCGCATAGGATGCATCGACGCCGTTAATGATGACGGGAACGCCGGGACGGCCCGGAATCACGATCTCGAAGCCGCCGCCGGCAAAGGCGGTCGAATTCGTCGCGATGAAAAGTGCCAGTGTGACGCCAATGCGCATCGCTTGGGATCCGGTTTTTATAACGTCCCAATTTAATCCAACATGCCGGTTCAGGGGTTAAGGCCTTCGGCCAAATTGCCGGTAAGGCTAACACGCAACCGTGGATCGTCATTCAATTGCGAGAAATGGCGCTATCCAAACGTTAACGCCTAGGGGGCCTGCCCGCTCGATTGTCATTTGCGCTGACATATCGCACCATCCAGCCCCTCCCAACGCCAGCCGAAATGCCTGAGATGACAGCCAAAACGCCTGCAAAGAACGTGCTCTGGATCATGTGCGACCAGCTTCGCTACGATTATCTCGGCTGCACCGGCCACCCTGTGCTGAAGACGCCGAACATCGACGCGATGGCCAAACGCGGCGTGTTGTTCTCCAACGCCTATGTGCAGTCGCCGATCTGCGGGCCGTCACGGATGTCGTTCTATACCGGCCGCTACATGCGCTCGCACGGCTCGCACTGGAACGGCTGGCCGCTACGCGTCGGCGAGCCCACGCTCGGCGATCACTTAAAGAAGATCGGCGTCCGCAACGTGCTGGTCGGCAAGACGCATATGGCGCCGGACCTCGAGGGACTGAAGAACCTCGGCATCCCCGCCGACTCGATCATCGGCGTGCATGTGTCGGAATGCGGGTTCGAGCCTTATGAGCGCGACGACGGCCTGCATCCGACGGGCCGGCCGCGCCCGGCCTACGACAATTATCTGCGCCAGCAGGGCTATGACGCGCCCAATCCGTGGGAGCACTGGGCCAATTCCGGCGCGGCCGAGGACGGTAGCCTGCAGAACGGCTGGCTACTGGTTCACGCCGACAAGGCCGCCCGCGTGCCCGACGAGCACTCCGAGACGCCCTACATGACGCGGCGCGCGATGGAGTTCATCGCGGAAGCCGAGGACGACGGAAGGCCATGGTGCCTGCATCTGTCCTACATCAAGCCGCACTGGCCCTATATCGCGCCGGAGCCCTACGCCAGCATGTATGGGCCGCAGGACGTGCAGCCGGTGATCCGCTCGCAGGAAGAGCGCGCCAACGCGCATCCGGTGTTCGCCGCCTATATGGACATGCGCTATTCCCGCAACATGTCGCGCAACGAGGCGCGCGAAAAAGTCATCCCGACCTATATGGGCCTGATCAAGCAGATCGACGACCAGATGGGCGTGTTGATGCAGTTCCTTGAGAGCCGCGGCCTGCTCGACACCACCATGATCGTATTCACATCGGATCATGGCGACTATCTCGGCGATCACTGGATGGGCGAGAAGGATCTGTTTCACGAGCAATCGGCCAAAATCCCGCTGATCGTGATCGACCCCTCGCCTGCCGCCGACGCCACACGCGGCACGGTCAGCGATGCGCTGGTCGAAGCGATCGACCTGGCGCCGACCTTCATCGACTATTTCGGCGCCACGCCGGCGGATCATATCCTGGAAGGACGCTCGCTGGTGCCGCTGCTGCACGACGCGCCGCCTGCCGATTGGCGCAAGGTGGTGTTCTCCGAATACGACTACGCCATGCAGGACGTCCGCGTGATGCTGAACCAGCCGATCGAGCGTTGCCGGCTGTTCATGGTGTTCGACGGGCGCTGGAAATACATTCACGCCTCCGGCTTCCGCCCGATGCTCTACGACCTCGAAGCCGATCCGCAGGAATTTGTCGATCGCGGCGCCGACCCCGCCTGCGCCGAAATCGTGGCGCGGCTGCAGTCGGAGCTGTTCGACTGGGCGCTGCATCCAAAGATGCACGTCACGACGCCGAACGCGAAAATAGCCGCCTATGCCAACCAGCAACTGCAGGTCAAGAACGGCGTGCTGATCGGCATCTGGGACGAGGCCGAGCTCGGCGCCATCAGGGAGAAGATCGGGATCAAGCCTTGAGAAGGAGCGGTCTCTATCGACCGAGTTCTACTGCGTCATAAGCCCCTCATGGTGAGGAGCGCCAACGGGTCCGCGCGTAGCGCGGCCCGATGACAGGCTCCGCGCGTCTCCGGACGATGCTTCGCATCGCCGGGAGAATCATGAGGCCCCATCTGTGGCCTACATCCTTCGAGACGCCCGCTTCTCGCGGGCTCCTCAGGATGAGGGGTTTGAGCAGCTATGACGCAGTAGAACTAGGCCGCGGACTCGTTAGCGTGCCTCCATCTATCGCGAAACTTTCGCGGGGTGCATCCGGCGATCCGACGGAAAGCACGAGTAAAGTGGGCAGGGTCAGCGTAGCCCGACGAGAACGCCACGTCGATGATCTTATTCTCAGTATCGCTTAGGAGTCTTGTCGCATTGTTGAAGCGCACCTGCTCAAGCAGGCCCGAGTATGTAAGTCCCGCTAGCGAAAGTTTCCTCTGTAGACTCCTGACACTCAGTCCAATCATCTCTGCCGCCTGAATTATCGTAGGACCACCTTCATCAAGGTAGGAAGGCAGGCTCAACTTGAGGACGCTGACGACGTCCTTCCCGAACGGCTGCGGCTCGTTCTCAGGTGCATTCGACGGGGTGGCATCGGCGAGATTTGGAAAGCTCAAGAGCTGCAGTGGCACTTCGATCCATGAGGCCGTTTGACCTGACAAGAAGCGGGTGCTCGGCCAATACGACTGAACTTCAATGCTGGGGGTATAGATTGCTTCAAACGCGATTACTGCAGGAGTCCAGTTCGCTCCAGCGAACTGACGGACGATGTGTATGACGAATATGTTCTGAAGCCATTGGGACATCTCAAGATGTGAAATGCCCTCCGTTCCGAGTAGCTTGCTACAGATTTTCAAGCTCTCGCCGCATCGCTCTAGCCATAGATGGAGATTTGTATCTTCGATCGGCGCCCACTTGCACGCCTGCTGAAGAGCAACCAATAGAGTTGGCGAATGGCGGATTCTGGCGCGCAGACCATCGCTCAGATGGTCGAAAGACAAACGCTGAGACGCCCGAAAAGCAAGCTCTGATATTCCTTGCTTTCCCTGGGCAGCCGTCGCGAAGCGAACGGCCGGCATCAGCGGCACGTAGTGATCCGCTTTCTCTTCCAGGCACGTAGGAAGCTGAAATTTGGCCAGAAGCGCGGAAGTTGGTCCGCCTATCTCGGAGTGAATCTCTGCGAAAGGCATGAGGAATTGGCAACGAGTCAAAGGAATGACGGTCATTATTATTTTACCCCCAGAACTTTGTCGCGATCGCAAAGATAGCAGGCCGCCAATTTTCCTGCTTCGTCTTTGTCGTGCACGTTTGGGTGAGGCTGCCGACTAATTGCTTTTGACGAGAATTTTGGCAGCGGATGGCCAGATTAATCCCCGAAACGACTCTAGCATTACAGAATCGGCTGTTTTCCTGGAGGGAGCACAGGCTTCACGCCTCACCAACCAATGAGAGCTGTCCGTTTGCCTTCACTCCAAGCGGTCCGAGCGGCGATTGTCGCGTCGCTGCGACATGGTGACGCAACCCTCGATAGTACGGCTCGCGAACTCAAGATCAGCGTGCGCACGTTGCAGCGCCATCTCGGTCGAATGGGCACAAGTCACAGCGAAATGCTCGCAGAGGTTCGCCTGGACATGGCTTGCCGTTTGCTCGTGAATTCAAGCCAGCGCCTGTCGGATATCGCTAAATTCCTCGGTTATACCAACGCCAGCAGCTTCAGCCGCACTTTCGTGCGTTTGATGAAAGTTCAACCCGTTGTTTACAGACGGCAGCAACATTCTCGTAAGCATCGGCAGGCGCCATCACACCGTTGAACTATTTCCGAAGGATTGGCGCGAAATGGCAAGACGCGCGATCTGAATGGCGCAAAATGTTTAGCGAAGCTGCTTGCTGAAATTAATTCCCAAGCTCCCAAGGAGTTACCTTTCTGTCGACAAAGCGCGCAACGTGCGCGGGCCGATTTGGAAAAGCCAGCGGGTCCGCCGAACAAGAAAACAATCCGCTTTCCAGGGAGCCCAAATCTGAAATCGCTACCCTTCATTGAGTTTCAGGAAAGGAAGTACGATGAATATTACCCGTCGATCCCTCGCATTTGGTGGATTGGGACTGCTGGCAGGTGCGGCCGCAACGCGATCAGCCCTTGCCCAAGATTCTTTTTTTGGAGTGGGTCAGGGCCTGGAGGATTTCTGGCTCGCGAGCGACGCCTACATATTTGGCTATCCGTTGGTGACGATGGAGATGACCCGCCGGATCATCACCAACGTCGCCGAACCCGTTGGCACGCGAGGGCCGATGGGCCACATCATCAAGCTGCGCCAATATCCCGACGCCTCGTTCAGGGATGTCACGGCGCCGAACGCGGACACTCTCTACACGACTTCCTTTTTCGATGTCGGGAAAGAACCGTGGGTTCTCAGCATCCCCGACATGAAGGGACGCTATTTCCTGATGCCGATGCTGGATGGCTGGACGACGGTGTTCCAGGTCCCAGGCAAGCGCACCACCGGCACCGGGGCACAGACCTACGCGATCACCGGACCTGGCTGGAAAGGCACGCTGCCGGATGGCGTAAAGGAGTACAAGTCGCCCACCAACATCGTCTGGCTGCTCGGTCGCATTTATTGTACGGGCACGCCGGAGGACTACGCGGCCGTCCATAAGCTGCAGGACGAGTGCAAGCTCGTGCCGCTCAGCGCCTACGGCAAGCCATACACACCGCCTGCAGGAAAAGTAGATCCCTCGATCGACATGAAGACGGCTGTTCGCGAGCAGGTGAACCGCATGGACGCGGCGTCGTACTTCAAGCTGCTGTGTGAGCTCATGAAGACTAACCCGCCATACGCTGCCGACGCGTCCCAGCTTGCCAAGTTTGCGCGCATCGGCATCGTTCCCGGGCAGGATTTTGATGAAAGCAAGTTTAAGGCGGACTTCCTGAAGCGCGTGCCGGAACTGTCGTTCGACAGGATCATGCTCCAGTTCAAGATCAACAAGGCCATCAAGGACGAGAACGGCTTCGCCTTCACAACGAAGACCGGCATCTATGGCACCGACTATCTGATGCGGGCCCTCGTAACCGCCATCGGCCTCGGCGCCAACCGGCCGCAGGATGCGGTCTATCCGACCTCGCAAAAAGATGCAGATGGCCACAAGTACAATGGCGCAAACAAGTACGTCATGCGGTTTCCCAAAGGCCACCTGCCTCCCGTGGAGGGATTTTGGTCGCTCACGATGTACGACAGCGGCTACTTCTTTGTGAAAAATCCGATCAACCGCTACTCGGTCAGCGCGCGTGAAGATTTGAAGGAAAACCCGGACGGCTCGGTCGATCTCTACATTCAGAAGGACTCCCCGGGGAAGGACAAGGAAGCAAACTGGCTTCCCGCGCCTGCAGGAGATTTCATCCTGATGCTGCGCATGTATTGGCCGCAGGAAACGGACCCGTCGATCATCAACGGCACATGGACCGTTCCTGCCGCGAGGAAAGTCGGCGCCTGAGAATTTGAGTCTCATGCCGGCCCGTGGGGTGGGTCGGCATGAGCCTGGGCGCGTTGGCGCTTGCGCTGTGCCGCCGCGAACAGCACGATCAGGCGGGCAGCACGAATCGTTGCGCGATAGGCTCAAAACATAGGGAGGGGTGTGATGTGCCGTCGGACAGAGGGAAGGCCCAATAGACGAAGTATGTCAAAACCCGGAATCCGTCTCCCATTCAGAAATTCAGTCATCGCCATTGCGATGGCGATGACGTCAATCTCGTCTGCAACAGTCTACGCCGATGAAGGCGGCGTTTCATACTGGCTCCCCGGCCGCTTCGGCAGCCTTGCGACGACCCCTCAGGTCCCCGGCTGGTCGATGGCCGCAGTGTACTATCACACCAGTGTAAGCGCGTTCGGCAGTACAGCGGCCGCCAGGGAAATCCACGTCGGCAGAATCCCCGCCACGATAAACGTCGATCTGAACCTGCGCCTGAATGCGCAGGCGGATCTCGTGCTGCTCAATCCCATCTACACGTTCGCAACGCCGGTGCTGGGTGGACAGTTCGCCATCGGCGTAACCGGATTGTTCGGGCGGTCTAGCGCAGATCTGGCTGGAACGCTGACGGCGGCCGTCGGCCCGCTGGCGATAACGCGCACGGGCAGTTTCGGCGATTCGATCACGTCGGTCGGCGACCTCTACCCGCAGGCGACGCTCAAGTGGAACGCCGGCGTGCACAATTTCATGACCTACGTGACGGGAGATATTCCCGTCGGGGCTTACAGTTCGACCCGCCTCGCCAATCTCGGTATCGGTCACGCCGCCATCGACGCCGGCGGCGGCTACACGTACTTCAATCCGCAAGCCGGCCACGAGTTTTCGGCTGTCGCGGGCTTCACCTACAATTTCAAGAATCAGGATACGCAGTATCAGAACGGCATCGACTTCCACGTGGACTGGGGCGCCTCCCAGTTTCTCTCCAAGCAGGTTTTCGTTGGCCTTGTAGGTTATGCCTACCAGCAGATCACCGATGATTTTGGCCAGCACCCTGCTCTGGGCGGGTTCCGCTCCCGGGTGCTCGGCATCGGTCCGCAGGTCGGCTTCCTGTTTCCTGTAGGAGACATGCAGGGCTATCTGAACTTGAAAGGATACGGTGAGTTTGCCGCGGAGAATCGTCCGGCCGGCTGGAATACGTGGCTGACATTTTCGATCTCGCCGATGGCGCCCACCAGCACTGTGATGCCAACCCGACACGTGGCGACGAAATAACAGGGAAGCGATCGACCGCGGTGCCGATTCTGCCTGCGCCGATATCGTGGCGTGGCCGCGGTCGGAGCTGTTCGACTGGGTCCTGCAGCCGAAGATGCACGTCACGCGATGCCAAACGCAAAGATTGCCACCTATGCCAACCAGCAACTGCAGATACAGAACGGGTGCTGATCTGTCTCGGTATCAAGTGAGCGTGAGACGTGAGGCAGTTCACATTCGAGAACCGCGAGTTGATTTAAGGCCGTCGCAAACCCGGCTTCGGGAGACGAGCCATGCCATTATTCAATAGCCAAATCGATTGGCAGGGAATGGGCACCATAGCGGTGGTCGGGCTTTTCATCCTGTTCGCCCTTACGTTCGCCGTTGTTAGTTACGTGGAATCGTCGTCGAATGCCGACCTGACCGAGTTTACGAGCACGACCGAGTCATCGGCATCTGATCCGAACCATTCCAACGAATCTACGGCCGAGAGCCCGTCCGCCAAGGACCGAACGAGCTGCCCCCTCGGTAACAAATCGCCACCAACTCAACTACTGCCCTTGCAGTAGTCTACACTTCAGACCAATTCGACCTCGTGCGCTTACGACGCATCGTGCGCGACGGACGATCTCATCCACGGCCGATAAGGTCGACCGGAGTACGGTAGAGCTCGTTACAGTCTCCATCGGTGACACGCACAGCACACCCGGTGGAACGCAGCTCGGGGCGAACGATGCAAAGCTCGCTCGCGAGGCTTTCGGCCTTATCGATCGCGTTTTCTGTGTTTTCGAGATACATGCCGCCCTGGTTTTTGAACTCCGCGCCGATGACGAGATCAAAGTTGAAGTATGGCATCAGTGCCCCCTGCCAAATTCAAGCTGCACGGAATCTAACTGAGTCTGGTGGGTTCCCCCATTTCAATTTCTGCCTTTGACATCTGATTGTAGTCGTCTGTTGCGCTTCGGTACCGCGACCGCACCATCGCGTGCACACCACGCGACGCGGCACCTGCTGGTCCGAGACCTAAGTGGTCGAACCGTCGCAATCGTGATTCTGCTCTGGGCGCCTGGCGCAAACCATTGAGGAGGTTGGAAACTAGTGTTGCGGCGGAGACACGTCGTGTTGGTAAATTGCAGTCGCTCACGCCACGTTTATTGCAGTTCCGAGCGCGCGGGCGCTACGGTCGCCCCGGCGAAACACTTCGCAGCCCTTCGAGGAGCGCAATGAAGCCATATCGCGGCGATATCGGAACTGTCGGCTGGGTATCCTTTCTCTGTCTGGCATCGTTGCGTCGACTGCATGCGATAGCTATCGCAGTCTTGCTGCTCCTGGCGATCGGCGCAAGCCCGGCACAGGCAAGGAGTTCCGCGCCGGCAGCCTCGACTGCTCATGTCTATCTGCTCCGCGGCGTGCTCAATATCTTTTCCCTGGGGCTCGATGACATTGCGGTAAAGCTGCGGGCGCAGGGCATCCCGGTCACTGTCGCGAACTTTGCCTCCTGGTCGTCGCTCGCCGACGAAGCCGCCGCCGGATACAAGAGTGGCAGAATCAAGACGATCATTCTGGTCGGGCATTCCTCGGGCGCGACCGCGCTTCCCGACATGGTCGCCAAGCTGGATCAGCTTGGCGCTCCCGTTAAGCTCGCCATCGGCCTGGATTCTGTGTTTCGCACCAGCCTCTCGGGACGCGTGGGCCGCTATATAAACTTCTACATCGCCAACGGCGCCGGCACGCCGGTTCAGAAAACCGGACAATTCCAGGGCAAGCTCGAGAATGTGAACGTGCAGAACGTGCCTGGCGTCGGGCACATGTCCATCGAAAAGAACCTGATCATGCAGCAGAAGGTGATAAGCGAGATCGACGCTGTCGTCTTCGGCCGATCCGTACCAGCTTTGGGGGCCCAGAAGCCGCGGCAACCTGGAGAGGCAAGCGCGGCGAGGTCCGGCACGGCAAGCGCCGCGGCGGTACGTTAGAGCGTTTTCCAGCGAAGTGGACACCGGTTCGCGTCAAGAAAACGCGTCAAAACAAGAATCTAGAGCCCGGTTCTGATTAATCAGAACCGAAAAGGCTCTAGTAGTTCGAACGCCGTCGCCGCAGCGACGAGCGCCGCAAATTCTGCCAATTCCTCTACGATAGATCACCCGCTAGAAGCGCCGGGTGGCGTAGCCCGCCGGCATTCAAGGTTCGGCACTTCTACGCCCAGATCGCGAGCGGAATGTACATGAAAAGTCCGACGCTGGTTGCAGCCGTGGTGATCCGTGCAGCCCTTTCCGTCTGCATCTTGTCGGCCGCTTGCAATCTGGCGGTCGCCGACCCGGTCGCACGCACGGCCAATGCTGTCGCAACCGTCGCTCCCGACACGCCGCCAGCCGCGGCCCAGCCGCAGCCGCGCGTTTACCTGTTCCGCGGCGCGCTCGGCCCGATCTTTTCGCGCGGGATGGACCGCCTGACCAATCGTCTCCAGGAAGCCGGTATCCGGGCTGACGTCTACGAATTCACGATTTGCCGGCTGATTGCGGATCAGGCGATCCGCGACTTCCGGAACGATCCTGCGCCGATTGTGCTGATCGGTCATTCGATGGGCGGACTGTGCGCCTTGACGTTCGCCGGCATACTGAAGTCTGAAAACATACAGGTAAGCCTGGTGGTCACCATTGATCCGGCCCAGGCAAGCCCGAAAGTGCCGCTGAACGTCGAGCGTTTCATCAACATTTTCCTGTCCGACAGCATACTGGGCGGCGGCGATGTGGTGGCGGAGCAGGGTTACCAGGGTCACTACGCGAGCTTCGATTTGAAGCAGCACGGGGAAGTCACCCACATCAACATCGACAAGATGGATTCCATGCACGAGCAAGTGGTGACAGCAATTGCGCAACTTGCGACGACGCCGGCCAAGGGAGAGGCGGTGCCGCTGCGCTACGTCGTTCCTCCTGATGCCCCGCTGGAGCTGTGGGACAGCGGCACGCAGCAACTCGCCCGTTCGGGCGATACCCTGCAGAAGCTAGCGGCACTGAACCATGTACCGCTCTGGTCACTTACCCAGGCCAATCAGCATTCCGACAGTGCACCGCTGTCAGTTGGCCAACGCGTCCTGGTTCCGCGCCGTCTTGCTCCACCTGTCGCGACACCAGCGGCGTCGCGACGGAAACGGTAGGTGGAAAAGCGACGTCAGGTGCGCGGCAGGAACGGAATCAGCATGGGAACGCGACGGCAGTACGATCCATAGGCATCCGCACCGAGTTCTGCCGTAAGGAAGCCCTCCTCCATGCGGGCCTTCAACCCCATCCCGAGCGAGATCAGCGCCGCACCCAGCATCGCGGTCACCGTTCCGACCGCTATACCCGTCACCAGCATCCCAGCGATAAGCCCGGTATAGATCGGGTGGCGCACCAGCCCGTAAGGGCCGGTATCGATGACCTGATGGCCTTCCTTGTGCGTGATCGCGTTCGACCAGAAGCGTCCGAGATGAATTCTCCCCCACCATGTGAATGAGATCCCCGCAAGGACAAGGCACGCGAGCACATAGATGCCAAGGCTGCCAAACTGCCAGAGCGGCTTTTCGCCAAGGACCTTGCCGGTCAATGGCAAGAAAAGAATGGCCCCTACGAGAATCGGGAAACGGTATTTGAGCGAGTCCCAGGTCATCACGTGTTTCTTCGTTTGACCGGACCAGAACGACGCCAAAACCCAGCTCATGACCCACAAAATCCAGATGATGGCGAGCAACTGTGTGGGCCAGGTAGTGGTCCAGCCACTCAAGGCGAAAGCCAACCATTGACCAGGATCGTTCAGCATGTCGCGGACACCTTAAGCGATTGGATCAACCGCCGAACAGGCGCTCGACGTGAAACGAGTGCTCGGCATTGAGTCCCATTCAGGTTGGTTGTGGCCGGCATCAAGCAGATGCGCAATGGTTTCACGCAAAACGGGTTCGACAGGGCCCGGCGCATAGCCCAGCTCCCGTTGCGCTTTTTCGATCGACAACGCCCCCGCCCGCAATGCGATACGAACGCCTTCGGCCGTTCCGGACGGAGGCCGGCGCGTCACGTGATCGGCGATGAACTCCAGTGTTGCAGTGACCATTTCGGCGACCCTGCCGTTCACTTGAATGCACCGGATGCGACGGCCGCTGATATCAGCCAGGAGTTCGAGAACCCGTCTTAGCGGCATGCTTTCGCCACCGAGCACGTAGCGATGTCCAGCCTGTCCGCGCTCCATGGCAAAGATCAGCCCTTCGGCGGCGTCGCGCACATCGACCAGGTTCACGACAAAATCAAGATGCAATTGGAGACGCCGGTTGAGAAAATACCGGAGCATCGCCGTCGGCGGGGTAACGTTATGGTCATAAGGCCCGACGGGCATGGTGGGACAGCCGATAACCACCGGGTATCCGGATGCGGCCGCCTGCATAGCGAACCGGTCGGCGAGCATTTTCGAGCGTGTATATGGACCCGGCATGTCGTCCGGCAGGAGCGCATCGTCGGCGACAGGAACCGCCGATGGCGAGGCACGGAACAGAATGGATTCCGTCGAGCAGTGCAGGAAGCGTTTTATGCCGCGCCTGCGCGCTGTCTCAATGACGATCTCGGTGCCGCCGAAATTGACGGTGTGAAAATCGGCCTTCCGCGGCAGCCACATCCCCGGCAAGCCGGCTAGGTGATAGACTTCGTCGACCCCGTCCATCGCGCGGTCAACCAGGTCCCGATCAAGCACCGATCCACTGACATACTGAACCTGCGGCAACGCGCGAGGGGGTGGCTGAAGATCGAGCACCCTCACCTGCCGACCTCGCGCTATCAGCGCCGAGACCAGGTGCTTTCCGATGAATCCGCTGCCGCCCGTGACCAGTATGTGAGTCATGCCGCCGATGAACTCAAGCTGAACTATTTGAGATCAAGATGCAGCGCTTTGCGGATGCACTTGGATGATGATGGCGAGATCGCGCCGAAAGCCCAGCGCGATAAACAGTTTTGCCATGACAAACATTGGGCCCAGCAACAGGTGAGTCGGATTGTCGACCAGCGCCGGCTGCCGCCGCTCGAACACGCGGTGCCCAATAATCTGCGATGCAACGCCGACGACAATCAAGATGGCCGTAAGTGACCACATGCCGGCAGTCGTCGTCTGATCAACGATCACGGCAGCGACTGAGAGCAACACAACCGCGGCTCCGAAGATTCCGGCGCCAAGCGCGAAATCTAGCAGGAACCAATAGACGAGCACCGGTACGACAGCGATGATTGCCGCGCTGGTTTGGAACCCGAATACAGTGATGGACCACAGGCTGAGCGGAAGGATAGCGGCCAGGAACAGGAACACGATGCCGAACACATGCATTGCGCAGTTCCAGGGGTCACGATGATACTCGACGTAATCTGCAAGCTGCCGCCGAAAATACGAACTCATGCGGTGCTTATCCCCCTGCTATCGGCAAACGCGGCCAGACGGGTCAATCAAAAACCCGGCCGCACCCGCTTCGATGCCCCAACTTCCATCAGAGACAGAATGCTAGTTAAACTAGTAAATCATCATCAAGTCAAAACGCGGACGCGGCACGTTTGACACTCCCTCGAGCCTGCTGCCAATGTTGACAAATCATGCAGTAATTCAGACGATTAGCATCGCACAGGGTCTCAGGAACCGCCGCGCGCAGCGATAATTTTCCGGCAAGTGTTGCCGTTCAGCCAACCTGTCACAATCGTTTCGTCAGACCTTTCCCCATGATCCTTAAGCGACAGCGATCGCGCCTACTCCGGCGACATCTGCGTCTGCCGCCAGGCGGCCGGTGGCGTCCCTACCGTCCTGCGAAACGCGCGATTGAAGGCCGCTTCGGAATCGTAGCCAACCGCCTCCGCTACGCGGGCGATCGGATCGCTTCCAGATGCCAGCAGACCGGCAGCGAGTTGCATGCGCCAGCGCGTCAGATACTGCATCGGCGGTTGCCCGATCAGATGGGTGAACCGTTGCGCGAACGTTGATCGTGACAACCCCACGGCCTTCGCGAGATCATCCAATGTCCAATCCGCCGCGGGCTCGCCATGCAAGAGATTCAGCGCTTGACCGACGTGTCGATCGGCCAAGCCGGCAAACCAGCCGGTCTGTTCGGGGCCAAGCGCTTCGATATGGCATCTGATCGCCTCGACAAAGAGCAGTTCGCCCAGCCGGGCCAGCACACCCTCCCCGCCGGTTCGGCGCCCCTCCGATTCAACCCGTGCGGCATTGATCAGGTAACCAAGTCCCGAATTCTCCCGATATGAACTTCCGCGCAGATGAAGGACGGCAGGCAGCGATTCGAGGAGTGGATTGAAAGGACGCGCGTCGCAGCCGAGAAATCCGCACAGGATGCGCGCGTCGGCGGGTCCGCTGTCGCCGAGGCGGACCTTGTGGGGAAGCTGGTCGGCGGTCGGCCGATGATAGTAGCTCGGGTCAGGGACTGCCTGCATGCCCGGCGCACTCGAAAGCACATGCGCTGAACCTTGCGGAAATGCGATGATATCGCCCGCGTCGAGCCGCACGGATGGCTCATCGATCAGCCCGCCCCAGCAACAACCATCGACAACGACGTGATATTCGATGACATGCTGCGCTCCCGGCAACACGGCTGAAGCGCAGGCCGACGATGGCGGCGCCGCAGCCACCCATGGTGCGCGAACGTCAAGATGGAAGAACATCGCACTGCAAAGTCGTACGGCGCGCAACACATCGGACAGGGCATCCGCCCCCATAGTCGCAGCTCCAATCGGACGCTCGGGCACGCTTCTCGGACGAACAGCAAAAATAGGAAGGATTCAGACGCTCAGTCAAGCCATCCGGCAGCCTGGTCATTTGCCGCAGCCTCGCGAGGACCTATGTCCCCATCGCGCCAAAGGAGGCAGCAATGAACATTTTGGTCAGAGAATTAAACGAGCAGAAGCTGGACGTATTTGTTACGCGGATATTGGGCGATCTCGGCGCCGCCATGATTGCGCCGCTGGTGCGCATTGGTGACGAACTCGGACTGTACAGCGCACTCGCCGCGTCGGGACCGGTGACGCCGGAAGAACTGGCGCGCCGGACCGGAACAGTCGAGCGCCTTGTGCGCGAATGGCTCAGCGCCCACGCCGCCGCCGGCTATCTGGATTATGACGCTGCGACCAAGCGCTTCTCCATGAATCCCGAACAGGCCATGGTGTTCGGCAATCCTGACAGCCCGGTCTACATGCTGGGCTCGTTCGAGGTTTGCCAGGCGGTGATGGTTGACCAGCCCAAGGTGAGCAAGGCTTTCCGCAATGGCGGTGGCTCCGGCTACCACGAGCGATGCAATTGCCTGTTCAGCGGAATGTCACGCTTCTTCGGCGTGAGCTACAAGGCCCATCTGGTGCAGGAATGGCTTCCCGCACTGGACGGCGTGGTCGAAAAGCTCGAGCGCGGCGCGCGGGTCGCGGATATCGGCTGCGGCCATGGCATCTCGACCATCCTGATGGCCAAAGCGTTCGAACGATCCAGATTCTTCGGGATCGACAACCACGAAGATTCAATCGCCTGCGCCCGCGACGCCGCGAAACGAGACGGCGTAGCAGCCAGGACGGAATTTGATGTCGCCACGGCCAAGAATTTTGTTGGCGGCAATTTCGACCTGATCTGTTGTTTCGACGCGCTGCACGACCTTGGTGATCCGGTTGGCGCGGCGAGCCGCATTCTGCAGGCTCTCGCTCCCGACGGCACGTTCATGGCCGTGGAGCCGCTTGCAGGAGACCGGCTGGAGGACAATATCAATCCGGTCGGCCGTCTCTATTATGCCGGCTCCACCATGATCTGCACGCCAGTTTCCCTGGCGCAGGAGGTAGGGCTCGCCCTCGGTGGGCAGGCAGGACCAAAGCGGTTGGAAGCGGTTCTGCGCGAAGCCGGATTTAGCCGTGTCCGGATCGCGGCCGAGACACCGTTCAACATCGTGCTCGAAGCGCGGCGATAAGACTGACCGTGCTGTCGTTTCTTACGCCACCGGGAGCACCTGCTCTCCGGTGGCAAAGGTGCCTGATCATGACGCAGACGTTACAAGCAAAACAAGGCAATCGAGGACTTGGCCAGGGAGGACTTGACCAGGGAGGACTTGGCCAGGCCGGCTGGATCCTCGATCATTGGATCGCCTCTTTCCTCGCAGCGGTAGAGCGCGCTGTCCGTCATCAACGCACGAAGCATCGGGGGTTCGCGGATGGTCCGCGTCGCGCCGAAAGCGGGCGTGACCAGGGTTAGGTCCCTGCCCGAGGCCCGATAACGACAAGCTGCCGTTCGGAATCAGGAATGACCCTCGTTCCGAACTGCTGACATCTCCTATCCAGTGTCTGCTGGATCCATTCGACGTCCTGCCGCGCTGGAATGGAGAGACGAAAGTTCTTGATCTGCAAGGGAGCCAGTGTGAGCGCATGGAGGCTTCCGCTGGTCGGATCCAGGTCGGCGAAATACATCAAGGCAAGGTCGTCACGGTAGCGCTCGTAACCACTGATGCCTTCATAGTCGTTCAGGAAATCACCGCAGCCATAGAGAATGAGGCGGCCTCGATAAATCTCGATCGCTCGCGGATGATGCGAGGAATGCCCGTGGACGATCGATACGCCTGCCTTGTCGATGAGGGCCCGGGCCAGAACTCTCTGCTCTTGGGGAATGTGATATCCCCAATTGGATCCCCAATGGATCGAAACGACGACGAGATCGCCCGGCCTCCTGTGCGCCATGACCTGGTCGGCGACCTCTGACGCACTCGCCTCGGAGAGGTCAGGCAGCAAGTTGACGCCCGGAGTGTCTGCCGTCGCAGCCCATTCGAGCGGGATGCCGCTCGATGTCGATCCAAACGAAAAGATCAAGACCCGCGCTTTGCCAAGGTTCAGCACCGCGGGTGTGCGCGCTTCATGATCGTTGCGCCCCGCGCCCGTTGTCTTGACGTTGAGTTTTTGCAGAGTAGTCAGCGTCTCCAGCAAGCCGGCGCGGCCCCAATCGAGCACATGATTGTTGGCCAATACGCAGCAATTGATCTCAGCCGCCACGAGACATTCTGCATTCTCGGGACTCATGCGGTAGTTGATGCCCTTGTTCATGCGGTCGTTGCTGCGGGTCACGGCCGTTTCGAGATTGATGATCCGCGCGTCCGGCTGCATGCACGCCAACTGGTCCAGCGCGGCGCCCCAAATGTAGGACGGCCCGTTCTGCCGCGGAATGGGTCCGTTCGCCTGCTCGGCGAGCAGCACGTACCCCTCCGCCGATCGTACGTAATGTTCGTAAATCTCAGGGCTGCAAGGGTGCGCCAGCACCTGGTCGATGCCGCGGCCGCACATGACATCTCCGCAGAGAAAGAGCCGTACTAATTTCCGATGCCCAGCCGCCAAACGTCTTTCCTCGAGCATGAAAATACCGCTCAGGTTGTTGCGTCAGATGTAGGCCCTCTGAACGCCGTCATTACCTCCGCCAGCATCCGCTCCTCCTCTCCCGCATAGCGCGGAGAGAAGTGAAACGGCTCGACACGGCGCACATTAGCTTCCCGCGCAATTTCTCCGGCAGCCGTCGTTGTAAGATGGCCCCGCTCCCTCGCCAATGCGGCATCCGTCCTCGCGAATGCCGCATCGATGAAGAGGATGTCCGCATTCCGAACGAGCGCCACGATGGCGGCGCGATTGGCCGGCGTATCGACAACATCGGTAACATAGGCGATTTTCTGCCCGGCAGTGACCGTCAGGAGGTCACGCAGATTGCCGAGCGGCTCGAGGCGACCATCCGAAGCTGCAGCCCCATCGATCCGTATCAAATGGTCGTCCGGCCGGCCTTCCACAACCGCCTGCTTGAGCCACTGCAACCACGGACCGACCGGAAGCCCGCGCTCGGATAGTCTATTTTTCCAAATGTTGACATGAGCCGCTTCCTGCAGGGCAAAGCCGAGGCAGGGCGTGCCGTGCTCGAGGATGGCGGCGGAAACCCGGCGGGTCCGCTCGTCAGATAGGACGCCGTCAAGAATTGTCTTCGACACCGGCGGTTCCGCGGCAAAGGCGTTCTTCAACCGGAACTGCCTGGTCGAGATGGAGTTCGGCGTCTCAAGTTCGCTGACAACGAAGATAAGATCGGCGCCGTAGCTCTCGACCAGATTCCATCGATAGGCCTGAAGCTTGTGAAAGACACGCTCGGCAAAACCGGCCGGGCCGTAAAGATGTACAGTTTTCTCCAGTCCTACGTGCAAACGGAGCAGATGATCGAAGCCAACGAAATGATCGATATGCGCATGCGAGACGAAGATCTGATCGACGCGTCGTATCTTCCGCGGTGACAGTGAAGCGATTTCCCCGAGATCGAACAGCACGCTGTGCGTCTTGAACAGCGTCTCCACGTAGACCGTCGGGTCCCCATAGCGACCATTGACCAGGCTCGGATGGAAGATCGGTCGCATGACAAACTATGCAGCAGGTTTTTCACGCGGCTTGTGCGTCACTCTACCCTCACTGCCCAAGGAACCCTCCTTGTTTACCCGGTCAATGCTCCCTGAACTTCCAGATTTAAGCAGACTTTTGGACTCCCGCACCGGCTAGTTCGTGATCTTGTACCCCGTCTCTTTCACGATCGGCTGCCAGAAGGCGTTATTCGCAGCGAGCTCCTTCGTCAGGCCTTCGGGCGTCGAGCCGACCGGGATCAGGCCGATCGCTGCGAGCTTTTCCTTGACCTCCGGCTTGGCGAGCGCGGTGGCGACTGCCTCGCTCAGCTTTTTCGCAAGATCCGGCGAGGCGCCTGCCGGCAGCCACATGCCGTACCAGGCGTCCGCCACCAGATCGACGCCGCTCTCTCTCAGCGTCGGCGCATCGGGCAGGAACGGCGAGCGCTGCGCGCTGCCGACCGCGAGAATCCGGACGTTGCCCGCGCGATGCTGCGGGATGGCATCGGTCAACGTGGAAATCGCGAACGGCATGTGGCCGCCGACGAGGTCGTTGATGATCGGCGCACTGCCGCGATAGGCCACGCGGGTCAGCTTGACGCCCAGCGCCTGCTCGAGCCGCGAGCCGGTAAAATGCGGAATGGTACCGTTGCTCGGCACGCCGAACGTGGCCTGATCCGGATTGGCTTTCAGCCAGGCGACGAATTGCTTGAAGTCCTTGACCTCGGCCGGGACGGCCTTGCCGACAAAGACGCAGAATTCGAACCGCACGAGCTGGCTGACCGGAACAAAATCCTTCGCCGCGTCGAAGCTCGGCGTGGTCTCGACCATCGGCAGCAAATACATCGTTGGTCCCGTAGTCACCAGGATGGTCGTGCCGTCGGGATTAGCCCCCTTCACCGCCTTGATGCCGATCAGCCCGTCGCCGCCGGTGCGGTTTTCGACGATGATGTTGCGATCGAGCAAGGGAGCGATGTGCTGCGCCAGCAGCCGGCAAAGTGCATCACCGCCGCCGCCGGCGGCAAAGGGAAAGATGATTTTGGTCAGCGGCCCGGCCTGCGCGAATGCCTTGCCCGTTATCGCCGCCAGCGAACACGCGGCGCTTCCGGCCAGAAAATCTCGGCGCTTCATTCTATTTCCTCCAAACACTTTATAATTGTTACCGGCCCCTAACGCTGCGACGATGCTGCGGTCAGGCCAGCACCGTCTCGACCACCGTCATAATTCCGATCGCGACGGTGGCAAGGCCGACCGCCCCTTGCAGGCCGCGATTGGCCCAAGTGAGCCAGCGGGCGGAGACCACAAGCGGCACCGCGATCGCCGTCGACAGCGCGCCCATGCCGATCATCGAGCCGACGCCGAACAATGCGATATAGCCGAGCCCGACGGCAGGGCTGGAGGCCTGCGTGACCGCGAGCACGAGAAGTGCGGCCGAGCCCGCCATGCCGTGCATCAGGCCGACCAGCAGGGTCCGCCAACGGAAACCATGTTCGTGGATGTGAGCGGCGCGGGCGTGCGGCGCGATTTCGCCGGCATGGCTATGGGCGTGGAAATGCACCGTGCCGTCGCCATGACCGTGTTGATGAAAATGCACCCGGTCGCGCCACAGCCGCCACAGCACATGCGCCCCGAGACCGACCAGCATCAGGCCGACGGCGGTCTCGAGCGGCTGGGCAACGCTGTCCGGGATCGCGCGGCCGAGCAGAATGGCGACGCCGGCAAACACGAATAAGGTAAGCGTATGGCCGAGCCCCCAGGTCAGCCCGTGCTTGACGATATCGACCACATGGCTGCGGCGCGCGGCGATGCTGGAGACGGCGGCGATATGATCGGCTTCAAGAGCATGCTGCATGCCCAGCAAAAACCCCAGCCCCAGAATTCCGAACATACGCCCCCTGCTCGCTTGCCTGTTTGATAAAATACCACTTCGAAGCCTTTGTCAGGTCAAGACTTCATTGAACAGGCCCGTTTGCCGCCGCCAGGGCCCCGATCGGCGGCGACGAATATGCCGGCGCAACGGCTTTGTCTGCACCCCGGGTACCTGGTTCCGCGGCGATGACGGCCGCAGGCACATTTGCCAGTAGGTCAGTGCAAATCGAGTCCAGAAAAGGCGCCTGGGGGCCGCCTTTTTCATGCCTCGGGTGCGCTGGAGCGGTTCTTGAGGTTCTGGTCCTTTGCGACCAAGTCTGCTATTCGAGCCGCCGAAGAGCGGCCCATGCGGCGGGCATTTTCGTTGTCCACCGATCGCTTCATTTCGCCGGTTTAGCTCAGCGGTAGAGCAGCGGTTTTGTAAACCGAAGGTCGGGAGTTCAATCCTCTCAACCGGCACCACTTAAGAGCGTCAGGCGGACGAAACCGTCCGACCGGGCCAAGACTCGTTCAGGCCTCCGCCATTGCTGGGAATTCCACAGGAAGCTGTTGGGGGAACACCATCTCTGCCGATTTCCCAAGCTCTGCCGAATTCCCAAGGCTCCGCGTTGAATAGGGATCGAGCGACGCTTTCCGTTTGCTTACCCGCTCTACACGCAACTGCAATCCGAACGCCACGAGAATCGTCAGGACAGTCGTAAATTCGGGAGAACGATCGCCCATGAACGAGCGGTAGAGACGTGTTCGGCCAATCTGTATTCGTCGCGCGAACTCAGTGACGTTCTCCTGGGCTCGGATGATCTCACCAAAGGTAGAACAAATGGCGCGAAGATTGGATGTTGCAAGGGCAGGATTCAAAAGCTCGGCAACTCCCGCCGGAGTGCTGTAACGTAAATGGCCATGCACTGGCTGTTGAGAACTATATTTTTCGACCGTGGATGCGGACGGCTGCACTGTAACCAGCCTCAGGCGTAGTGCCGTGATCACCTTCGTCACTGTGGAAAGCCGCGGCCCCCTCTCCGATGCAAAAGCCCCGTAGAGGTGTGCCCGCTCTATTCCCGATGCGGTGGCGATTGTCGTGACATTTTGGGTCCGGACTGCTTCACCGAGAGCCAGGCAAACCTGACGGCTATCGGTGGTTTGAAATGCCTGATTCAAGAATTTTTCAAGCTGAGCCGTGCTGGCGTATTGAGAGCGACGCGCCGTCTTGGCCATCTGGTGCCATCCGAATCTGCACCCACCGGCGAATCAGAAATAGCCCCAAGAGGCCGAAAAACCTCTGGCCGGGCATGGCCAGAGGTTTCGGAGGTATTTCTGAAGATGCTGGTGCGCTTCTCCATGAGAGGCCGCCAACCGATTTGGCGACTACGCCTTAGAATATTACATGAGTTACTCAGGTTATTACAACATATATTTTAGTTACACAGCGCTCCGGCGGAGACGCTTTGCTCAGGCTCGATGGTGTGCGGGGCGACAAGGCTTCGCTGAAGGCTCGTCGCTCGATGCAGAGTTCAAACGGCGCGACGGAGATTCCGCGAACATTCTGATGACGGGACGCATTTCCGAGTCTTTGAGCGCTTCCATAAGCTTGCGCGCCACTTCGGTGTGCTGGCGTGGAGCTCGCCAAAAAAGAAACCCCCGGCGGTGAAACCGCCGGGGGGTCATTGCGATAGTTCAGTTCAGGATCAGAAGTTGCGCTGGACGCGAACGTTGAGCGAAACGGCGTCCTGATCCTTGTACTCGTATCTTGTGGTCGGCTTCGGAGCCGCTACGTTGCTCGCCGCGCTCATAGTGGCAGCACCACCGAACTTCTGGTCGAGGTGGAACCACATCACTTCCGCCGAGAACGTCAGGTTCGCAACGGGGGTCCAACGGGTGATCAAACCGAGTTGCGAGATGTTGTAGTCGGGGTTGCAGGAATAGTCTGCGCTCAGACCCTTGCCGACGTTGTAGTTGGCACACCACTGACCTTTCGCCGTGGTGAGGTCGAGGGAGTTGCCACCGTAGCGCACCGCAGCCCAGGAACCGAACAGGCTGGTCGACCAGTAAGGATCCCAGTTGTGGTTGAATGCACCACGAATGCCGTACGCATCAACCAGCTTGATGTCGCCGGTGCCGCCCAACGCAACGGGCATGTAGACACCGTCGGCAGTCTGGCCGAAGCCGATGCTCTGGTAAGAGTCCGCACGGCCCGTGCTGCCAAACATCGCGAAGCTCGGTGCGGTGTTGATCACGTTCTTCGTCATACCCTTGGCATAGGAGACGTCAACCTTGATGTCGTCGCCGGGGCCGGTGGGCAGGTTCTTGAGCTGCAGCGCAGCCATCACCGAACCGCCCCACTTGGAATCGGGGTGGCCAGAGATTTCCTGCAGGTTGCCGGGTGTCAGGATATTGTAGGAACCGCTGACTTCATGCGCCGCGGCCGAAATCTGGAACAGACCCCACGCCTGGTCGACGCGGATGTTGCCGACGATGTCCGGAGCACGCGCACCAGTGTAGGCGTTCGTGCCTGCCGTGATGGCGGTGGATGCGTTGCCGAGACCGACGTTCAACAACTGAGTGCGGCCGTAGTACGGATCGTCGAGACCGATGCTGGCCGACACGCCGTTACCGAACTGCGCAGTGTACTGGATGTTGTTCGTGCCGACGACGTCGTCATGGCCGCCAAGCAGATGCGAGGAGTTGTTGCCCGGATAACCGTGCCAAGGCGTCGCATAGGCCGAAGCAGACTTACCGAAGGTGAACCCAGCGAACTGGATGAACACCAAGTCCACGCCAAGGGTCTGCGTGCCAGCGACAGCCGGACCTTCGCCGGTAGACGAGTTCAAGTTGAAGTTGGCCTGACCGAAGGTACGAACGACGCCATACGCCGTGGCAGTGCGCGTATCTACGCTGAGCGCCAAACGCGAACGGGCAGCATAGTAATCGCGCAAGCGATTCTGCTGACCAAGATTACCGTTCCACGCCGGCTGATCGAAGATGCCGCCGTTGAATGTGGTGTCGACGCGCAGGTAACCACCAATCTTCATGCAGGTGTCGGTGCCGGGGATGTAGTAGAAACCAGCGCCGTACAGGGAGCAGATCTTCACGTACTCGACCGCTTTGGCCTTGACGGGAAGATCGGCAGCCTGCGCTCCACTCACGGCGATGAGCCCCGCCGCTGAGCCGAGAATAAGGCTCTTGATCATAGTCATGTTAAACCTCCAAGTTGCTCTGTCAGGACGAGGACGGACCTGTGGCTGTTCCCCCAGGGAAGATCCGCCCTCGCCTTTGAAAAACCGCTCAGTCGTTTCGCGTCTTCGGACACACCCGCATGAACGCGAGGGACTTAAGCGAAGCACCTGCAACGGGACGATCCAGGACCCCCCTCGACCGTCTCCGGAACTATGCATGCGCAACTTACTTAATCAAAATAGTTTATCTACTCAGTCATATCTATCCTGTTCGACTGTGTCGCTGTAGCAACACCGGCTGCTCGCAAAATCGTGTTCGGGGAACCGCCAGAAAGGCGTGCACTCGGATGATATTGTTAGGTAAATCAGTTAGGTTAGTACGCGCTGACTCGGAGTTAAGAAACTATGGCACAGGAACTCCGCAAGGGGTCGGACTCATCGAGCCGCGGCAGCCGCGGAGGGCCGAATGAGTTCGGCGGAAAGAATCAGGACATCGCCCGGCAACTCGCCTGGGAGATCGCCGCCATCAACGTGCACCTCCAGGAGATTCGCTACTTCTGGGCAAAAGCCCTCGGCATCAGCGGCCCGCAATGGATGATCCTGATGGCTCTGGCCGATCTGGATCAAGGTGAGGGCGTCGCAGTGAAGGTCGTCTCAAAGATGCTTCACGTAGACCCGTCGTTCGTCACGACTCAGTCGAAAATGCTCGAGAAGAAGGGTTTCATGCGCCGGAGGACGTCGGCAGACGATGCAAGGGTTGTGCAGATGTCGTTGACGGACAAGACTTATAAGCACATTGCAAACCTGGCCTCCGAGCAGGAGGCCCTCAACAACTTCGTCTTCGCGGAATTCAGCGACCGTGAACTCAGCGAGCTCACCGGCAAACTCGCGACCCTGAAGGGCCGTCTTGAGAAGGCGAGCCTGAAGATAGCGATGGGTATATGATTTCTCTGACGGTAACGAGCTAGGCCGGTACCGACTCAAGGCGATCGGCCATCCAATCAAAAATGAACTCGTTGGCGAGCGTGGGATTATCGCAATGCCCATGCGCGGCCGCAGTTTCAGAGCTTTCGAAAATTCTTAGTGAAATGTCGGGCTGGCTGGTCTTAAGTCGTTCGAACAGACCGGTCACATGGTTGCTTTCGAGCCAGCCCTGCTCACCCATGGTGATCAGGACCGGGCAGCGAAATTTTCGCCGCGGCCAGCCTTCGCTTCCTTTACACGCTGAACCCAGCGAGAGGCGGTCCATCAAGAAGGAGCGCTCGTGCATATCCCAGATTCCGCCGTCACAAACCGCGGCGGCGAAGCGATTGTCGAGAGCGACGCCACGCGCCACAAAGGACGATCCCGGACCGTCGCCGAGAATCGCTACCCTGTTTTCGTCGATGTCGCCCCTCGTCGTGAGGTAATCCATCACGTGGCTTACCGACATTTCGAGATCGGGGCGGCCTATGATCTCATCGAATTTGGCGCCGGTGCGGGATCCAAGGAGATCCACGGCCAGCAGCGACAATCCCCTGTCGCGGGCGTAGCGCGCCACCTTGAAGAGATATTCTTCCTTCCGATTTCCGGGATCGCCCATGCACACCACGACAGGCGTTCGATGCGAAGCGCCTGGGGCCGGTAAAAAGTAGCCTTCCAGCGGATAATCTTGCTGCCACGGAATCTCGACGACCTCGCCGGCGGGAGTGAGATGCGCAATGTAGCGGCGGGCGCAGGCCCGCATGGTTCTGAGCACGCCTTGCTGTTTCTCGTCGGCAGCGTCGAAATCGAACGCTGATGCCTGATAGTAATTGATGGCACGGAGCCAGTTGCTTTGTGCGGTCAGCACGTGACCGCGCTGGAAGGCAGCGTTGGCGCGCTCGTTGCTGATATCAGCCATCCTCAGCCATTCCCGATACCAGGAATCGCCGCCATCCTTTGGGTCAATCCGACTTGCGACAAGGAAGCATTCCGAGATCAGCGAGCCCCCTTCCTGAGCCAGGCCGAGCAGCCTCATGAACTCGATTGAGAACTCTTCGCTGTCTGGCCATTGAACCCAACCCGCCGGACCAAAATGAATCTTCATGCCGGAAGCAAACCTGTGAACCTCAACTGATTAAATTAGTTATAAATTGTAACTTAAATCGTGAGGTCGACATCCTGCAAGCCCCCCAAACGTCCCATGCCGCAGATATGGTTAGCCCGACCGAACGGGCTTCCAGCCTCAATAGCCGGGCTGTACGGGCATCGCCTGAGGGCACTTCGGAAGTATATTGCACTGGCCGGAACTGGGGGAAAGTGCTTGTCGGCCCCATCTATGTGGCAACGTGCTGTTTTTTTCGGCGATTCCCGTAGTTCTACGGTGCTGAAAGCGCCGCCTGGCGCATTGCCAGCCGCAGCTTCTGGCTGGACGAGGTAGCCGTTCAAATGTACCGGCCGATGCGCTATCAGCGGTTGTGGGATCGGACACTCACTCTCAGGCTGATCGGGGAAACCAACCCCCACCTGTCGCGTTCTCCCGGCATGAGAATTCGCGAAGAGAACTGCAACATGGTGCTGCTCGCGATCGTCGCGTGTTTCAGCGTGGCGATTGCAGGTGGCGCTACGTTGCTTGGATTCGACGACAAGCCGCTCCGGTTCGCCCAGCGGACAACAGCTGGCGTCGAGCGTTCGCCGGCAGCCGACCAGCGGATCATCTATGTCGGCGACCAGCCGCCGGTGCGCATGATCGGCGCGCCCTTTGTCCCGAACACCAATCCCCGCGAACGCTAGGTGCTCCGCTTCGCGCGACGGATACCATCACCTGATGCGCCCCGCGCCATGTGCGCGTTGGCAGCCACGAACTGTCACCGTTTTGTCACCTCGCGCGCAAAAGAGCGGCAGTTATCCCCAGTTACGTCCCCGCCCGCTTGATTCCACAAAAGCCGTTTGGTGGAATGACTTGGCCCGAGGTGTCTCATGAAATGGATGAGGGAACGCGATCTCCTGATCGCGCAGACGATGGCGTTTGTTCAATCGGTGACCGGCAAGCCGCCGGAGGCCGAGAAGACGGCCACGACGTTGGTCACCGTCCTCTCCGTCCAGGCATCCGAGCCCACCCGTGCAGCCGCGCCGCTTTCTGACATCCAGGCTTCTGACATCCAGGCCCTGCTGCCGGAGACGATGCCTATTGCCCAGGCGCCAAAGGAAGCGTCGAGGGAAATAGCGAGGCTGGCCCCTCTCGCGCGTCCTGACCTGCGGGACGAGATGCAGTCCGAGATCAAGGCGCGGGTCGCGAATTTCCGTGCCCATCAGGAACGGTTCAACCGCGAGCGCGAGGCCTATTGCACCGCGACCATGGCAAAGGTGCACGCTGCGCTCCGAGAAGGCGAGCCGCCGGCGCGGCCGACGAAGTAGACCCCAGACATCTTGCTGCGTTCTCCGCCCCTGCCCCGATGTTCAGAGCCAGGCATAGACCAGCGCCATGTTGGCTGCGCAGGCAGCCAACAGGCAAACGGTCAGCGTGAGTTGGACACGCTCGCAGGAGGTCTGGAGGCTCGTTCTCATGGCCGGAAACATCCGGCGATTCTGGCGACTGAGTCTCGGGGATTCTTTTTCTGGGAATTTACGGCTCGTTAAAGACTCAGAGACTCCACGAAAATGGGCCGAAACGAGCCAATTTGCTCCCGAAACAGCCTGTGGAATGGCCGCATGGCAGCCAAGCCTGAACCCGGCCCTCGCTTCCGCGTTGACCGTTTTTACCGGAGCTAACAATGCCCTACGCGCTGTTCTCAAAGGATGCCAAGCTGAGCAAGGCCTATCCAACCGCAGCCGACGTCTGGAAGATCGCCCAGAAGAGCGGTCTCGTCGTCGACGTCATCTCCGGACGAGACAACAAGGGTCCCCGTCCGGTGCTGGACCATGACTACGAGATCAAGCCCTGCCAGCTTGAGCCACACGAAGACCCCGCCCGCAACAAGGCCGACGCCGAGCGCGACGCGCAGACGGAATTGCAGCTCGCGTCGTAAGGTCGGCCGACAAGCGCGGCCGACACACGACAGACCTCGGCGAATGGGTCCCATTCGCCGGGACGATATCCGGGACGGAAAGTCGGATCCTATGGCGTCGCCGAGATCAGCGATGCCTGTTCCGAAGCAAGGGTGACACAGGCCTTGCGCCGCTGCAGTCCCCTGATCGCACCGGTTACCTTGCGCACCTTGCCGGCCCCGCACGAGGGATCCTGCACGAAGGCGACTTCATAGGGAGCAAGGATAAGCGGTTCGGATTTCAGGACAGTTTGAGCAAGGCACGGAAACGCCGCTGCGGAAAAGATCAGCCCTAACGCAAAAGCACGCATGTTCGTCGTCCCACCAGCCGGCCGGGACCATAATATCGGATCGTGACGAAAAGTTGCATGCAGCGCGAAATTTTTTTCGCGCCTGCCAAAAAATTGCGGCGCGCGCTCACCTCGACATCCGCCAAGCAAAAAGGCCGGCGTGAAGCCGGCCCTTGCGCGTCTCGATACCGAAGTCGGTATCAATATTTGGGAGCAGCGGGACCACCCCAGCCGAACCGGTAGTTCACGCCCACCTTGGCCGTATGCTCGTCGTTGCGGAAAGTGCGGCCGCTGATATCAGCAGGACCAGACGTGAAGGTGGTGTCGCCGAAATTGTAATACTGGTACTCGGCCTTGGCCGACCAGTTCGGGGCGAACATGTATTCGAGGCCGCCGCCCACGGTGTAACCGTCCTGGTGGTTACCGCTCGTGGTGAAGCCTGTGGGCACCCCGGCCACCGATACGCCGAGATTATTGCCGTCACGCCAGGCGTAACCGCCCTTGGCGTAGAGCAGCGCCGGACCCCAGGTGTAGCCGAGCCGGCCGGTCACCGAGCCGATCTGATCGGTGTTGGAGGTGACGAGCGTCCCGCCCGGAAACAGCACGCCGTTATTATTGTTGCTGGGCAGCCAGCTATACTGGGCTTCGGCGCCCAGCACCCAGTTCGGCGCGAACTGGTAGTCGAAGCCACCCTGCACGCCGCCGAGGAAGCGGACGTCGCTACCCTGCAGGGAGTTGTCGCCCGCGAAGGCGCCACCGGCATGGCCGCCGATATAAAATCCGGTCCAGTTATAGACGACTTGAGGCGCCGTATAGGCAGGCGCCTTGGTGTACGGCCGGGGCGGCATGTCGGCCGCAAAGGCTGGAGCCGCCATCACGGCCAGCGCGGCAGCCCCGAGCAGTATCTTCTTCATCCTATTTCCCCGTTACGAACGTCGCGGATACCAATCCAAACAACGTGACTTCATTTAGGTTGCTTTGCGGCAAACGCCCGCGACCGGATGGCGCGCCACTGTGATGGCACAGCAACAAAGCAGTTTAGTTCCCTCGCACGTCAGGCTTTTTCCCGGGTTAAGAGGTGATTTCCCCGCTTAGCTGGTGTCCGGGATGACTAAGGCAAGGTTCAACCATCGCCGAAAAGTGATCCGATTTCGTTCACGGTTCCTTCCCGGGAATACTCCCCGTGCCGGCAGTCGTCGCGACTGCCGGCTGCAAGACCGTCCGTCTTCAAGAGCGAGCCGCTTCGACGATGGCGTCGGCAAAGGCCTGCGGCGCCTCCTGCGGCAGATTGTGCCCGATCCCGCCGGTGATGAGACGGTGGGCGTATCTGCCGGAGAACTTCTTGGCGTAAGCCTTCGGGTCCGGATGCGGTGCGCCGTTGGCGTCGCCTTCGAGCGTGATGGTGGGTACGGTAATGACCGGAAATTCGGCCAGCCGTTTTTCCAGCGCGTCGTATTTGGTCTCGCCCGGGGCGAGACCAAGCCGCCAGCGATAATTGTGGATCACGATGGCGACATGATCCGGGTTGTCGAAGGACGCCGCGCTGCGTTCGAAGGTCGCGTCGTCGAAATTCCATTTCGGCGAGGCAAGCTGCCAGATCAGCTTGGAAAACTCGCGCCGGTATTTTTCGTAGCCCAACCGGCCACGGTCGGTCGCAAAATAATACTGGTACCACCACTGCAGCTCGGTCGACGGCGGCAGCGGTTTTGCGTTGGCTTCCTGGCTGCCGATCAGGTAGCCGCTGACCGAAACCAGCGCCTTGACGCGTTCCGGCCAGATCGCGGCAACGATGCCGGCGGTTCGGGCGCCCCAGTCAAAGCCAGCCACCACCGCTTTTTCGATCTTCAGAGCATCCATCAGCGCGATGACGTCAGTGGCAAGTGCGCCCTGCTGGCCGTTTCGCGGCGTATCGCCTGAGAGGAAGCGCGTCGTGCCGTAGCCGCGCAGATACGGCACGATGACGCGGAAGCCTGCCGATGCCAGCACTGGTGCCACGTCGACGAAGGCGTAGATGTCGTAGGGCCAGCCGTGCAGAAGGATGGCGACGGGGCCATTGGCGAGCCCGACTTCGGCGTAACCGATATTGAGAACGCCGGCTTCGATCTGTTTCAGCGCAGCAAACGACGCGTGGGCGCCCGGCCTGCCCGCGCCTGCTCCGGCGTCGCCGGACTGCGCGAACAGTGCCCCGCTCATGGCGAACGGTGCGGCCGCAAGGGTAGCTGCCGCGGTGCCGAGGAAGCTGCGGCGGTGAAGAGTGATGGGATGGGACATGTCTTTCTCCGCTATGTATCGTATACGATTAAGTCGTATGCGAAATAAACGATTGGACATGCTATGTATAGGCGCGAAGCATCACACTCTCGTGTGGAGTTCACAGCACGGGCGCGAAACTAACGCGTCAGTTTCTCCAGTTCCGCAAATGGCGCGTAGGCCAGCCCGGCACAGGGCTCTGCGGCGTTTTCGATGATGCGATCGAGCCGGCCGTCGACAAAAAGGATGGCGCGTTCGCGCGGCTCGCGGTAGCCGCCGTCGGATTCGCGCGGGCTGAATCGGAGACAGACGACATAGCGCAGCCGCCCGCCGACGACGCGCTCGATCGGCTCGGCCATCACGGCGCCGCGTATGCCGACGGGATCGTTAAGATAAGTCTTCAGGAACGCCAGCACTTCCGTGCGGTAATTTTTCGGAAAAGGCTGGCTGGAGACGCCGCGATCGTCGGTAAACGTGATCGGCTTGCTCTCGTCGCTGGCGCAGGCCGACAGCGCGAGCGGCAACAGTACCACCGCCGCAATTTTGACTGAACTTCGCAAGCGAAATGCTTCCCCCGCCCCCGTTGGCCGTCTCTTAGACTGCCCGGCGGCGAAATGGAATTCGTATCTCGGTTACTGCTCCCGAACAGATCGAAGCAGCGCCAGCCCACGGCCATGGGGGAAGCAAATGGCACGTGGGCTGGTCCGATATCCGCCGAAGCGGGGGCGAAACGCGCCGGCGGATCAGATTCGATCGCGCTGGTTCAACTGCGCTTGGCAGCCGGCGCGGCGGGTTTGACTGTGACACGCTTCTTCGAGAGGCCGAGCTGTTTCTTGTGGCTGCTCGCATTCGCGTTCAGCGCCTTCGATTTTCCCTGCTCGGCCTTGGTGACCGGGGCCTGCGCACTCTTGTTCACCGGAGCTTGCGCGGTCTTGCCCGCAGTGCCGGCAAACGCGGGCGCGGCAAGAACGGACACGGCAACGAGCGCTGCAGAAAAGGTCTTGAGCATAGCTGTCTCCTCTTCCATGGGGACCTGCGGGCTCTCCGGTCCGAATGGCCGGGCTCGCCGATCATGCGCGCGACGTTAGGCACGGCGCAGTGAACCCGTCCTGAATCGAACCTGCGGACTTCGTTCATCTCCATGGCAGGTTCGCCATCTTTTGAACGCGAACTGCGACCGGCAAATCGGCAGAATCCACAATCGGCAGAATCGAAGGCGGATGGCGGGAATGTTCGCAACTGCCGGGGGTTCACATCAACGGCCTTCGGTGTAGGATTGTGGAACCGGCCATCAGGAGAGATGCATGAACAAACTAGCGATCAGGCTTTTGACGCTCGCAATGTTATCGCTTACGCTCGCGGCAGCTCCTGTCGTCACCGCCGTCTACGCAAATCCCGACAGCGAGCCTCCTCCGCCGCCGACGAAGAAAAAGAAATCCAGCGAAGCCCGCCCGGCCATTGAACAAACCGCATTCGTCGACGGCTATCGCGCTGCTTACGCCGCGATCTACGAGCGCCACGACTATGCGTCGGCGATCGAGCAGCTGAAGGCGCTCGGCCGCGACGACTCGGCCGCCGTCGCCAATCTAATCGGCTATTCCTATCGCAAGCTCGGCGACTACAAGGTCTCGCAGATCTGGTACGAGCGCGCGCTGAAGGCCGATCCGAACCACGTCAAGACCTGGCAGTATTACGGCCTGTGGCAGGTCGAACAGGGCAACCGCGATCAGGCGCAATATCACCTGAACCGGATCGCGCAGCTCACCGGCACGAAAAGCGAGGAATATCGCTCGCTCGCCGCCGCGCTCGAAAAGCCGCCGGGGACGGGATTGGTGTACTGAGGCGTTAATCTCTCCACGTCACAGCAACGACAAAACAATGAGAACCGGCGCAGTGCATAGTCACCGCGCCGGTTTTTTGTCGCGCTGAACTTACTTCACTATCGCCTCGACTTCCGAGCGGAACGCCTTCCGGGCGCTGTCGCGCGAATAGAACATGTGGCCGCCGGCATAGACGACGAGCTTGACGCGATCTGGGCTGGCATAGGCTGGCAACTGGTCGAGAAGGACCTTGGACGCGAAATAGGGCGTGGCAAGATCGAACAGTCCGTGACCGACCAGCAGTTTCATCTTCGGGTCGAGCGCGAGAATCTGGCGTAGCTGTGAAATCGACTCGGCCGGCCCGCGGCCGAAATCCCACGAGCGGTTCACGCTCTCGCTGAGAAGCTGGTACGAACCATCCGGCCGCCAGTTGAGTCTGCGGGTGGTGAGTTCGACCGCGGCACTGGTCAACGGCGCCATCAGCGAATCGCCGGATGGATCGCCGAAGTGCGCGGAATTCGAATCCGGATAGGGATCGAAGCCCATGACCGAGCCGTCATAGCGTCCGGTCACCCTGCCGTTGCGGCGGTCGAATTCCCTGCGGAATTCGCCGACTTCGAAACGACCCGCGAGCCTGCGGCTCACGGCCTGGTCGATGCCGGTCAGCGCCGCCACCTTGTCGGCGAGCCGCGTGGCGGCTTGTGAGTCCGCCTGCCCCTTAATCAGGTCGGTGAGAAATTCGCCCTGCGCGTAGCGTTCGACGTCGGCGAGATCGGCGCGCGTCAGCGGCGTCTTGCCGGCTTCCCTCACCTCACGCGCCACGGCCGCCATGGTCGGCAGGGTATAACTGTATTGCAACAGGCTGGAGCCAGAAAAATCACGGAAATCAAGCAAGGGTGAAACCAGAATCAGCCCGCGCACGCCGACGCCCTGCTGCGTCTGCAGATTGCGGACGATCTTCGGCCCGCGAATGCCGCCATAGCTCTCGCCGGCGATGAATTTCGGCGACGCTAGACGATCGTATTTCTCCAGCCAGCGCCGGATCACGAGCGCAATCGAATTGACATCGCCATCGACGGAAAGGAATCGCTTGCGCACGTCCTCGCCGGACGCGACGAACCGGCTGTAGCCAGTGCCGACCGGATCGATGAAGACGAGATCGGTGAAGTCGAGCCACGTCTCGGCATTGGGCAACAGATCGGGATTGGCTGACGACACCGCGCCATCGCCGCCGATCTGCAGTCGCCACGGCCCGGCGGCGCCCAATTGCAGCCAGGCCGAGGACGCGCCTGGCCCGCCGTTGAACAGAAACGTCACCGGCCGGCTTGTGCGATCGGCGCCGTCGAGCTGGTAGGAGGTATAGGCGATATCGGCCTGCGGCTCGCGCTTGTCGTCGAATATGCGGATCGAGCCGGCGATGGCGGTGAAGTTGAGCGTGCGGTCCGGCAGTGTCAGCGTTTGCTGGGTGGTGGAATCCGGCGGCAGGTGACGTTGTTCGGCTGCCGGCGATGGCGTCGCGGCGGGGTCCCGCCCTGCTCCGCCCTTCTGGCCCGACGGAGACGGCGATGGCGTCGCTGTGGCGGGCTGCCGCGAAGTCGGCGAACTCGCCTCCTCGGCACGTACGCCGGTCGCGCAACACAGGACCAGAATCGCGGCGGCCAGATGCATGGGACGCGTTGGCATAAAACGAAAAGCCATACCGTTTACTCCTGCGCTCGCGTTCAGTCAGGCCGATCCGCGCCGAGACTGCGACAGCGCTGTTGGTACACAAGGGCAGGAAACCCGCGGAAATCACAATCCCGACAGCATCGCGTGAGAAGGTTGGAATGCCCTGCACTGCGCCCGATGGTTGTCCTCGGCGGCCGTTAGGTGATATCGGTCGGTTCCGCTGGCCTACCGGCCAGATATTTTGATCTATCCATGAAACCATTCGGGCGCTGGCGCGACTAACGAACCTGCGCTTTTTTATGGGGTCTTAGAATGAAACGTTCGATTGCTGTTTGTCTCGGCCTGCTGGCGCTGGCTTCTCCGGCGGCCGCAGATTCGCCGGCCGCGGTGGTCGAAGACGTTCAGGGCAAGGTCACCGGTGCGGAATTCATGGACTATGTGACGCCCAAAGCGGTCATCAAGATCGGCGACGGCGGCTCTGTCATTCTGAGCTACCTGAAGTCATGCCGGCGCGAGACGATCACCGGCACCGGCACCGTTGTCGTCGGCACCGAGGAGAGCGCCGTTCACCTCGCCGAGGTCAAAGCCGAGAAAACGAATTGCGATGCCAACCAGGCCAACGTGACCACGCGAGAAACCAGCGGTGTCGCCGCCACCGTGCTGCGCAGCGTCGACAGCAACAAGGCGGCTTCCCTGCCGCAGCCGCAGCTCACGCTTTACGGCGCCTCGCCGCTGGTGGAAGCCAAGGGACGCGGCAAGCTGATCATCCGGCGTCTCGACGCGGCGGGCGAGCGACAGCAGATCGACCTCGGCGGCACCCAGCTCAAGGGACGCTTCGTCGATTTTGCCAGCGAGAACGTCGCGCTGGCTCCCGGCGGCCTCTACGCCGCTTCGTTCAAGTCATCGCAGATCGTGTTCCGGGTGGATGAGCAGGCCAAGCCCGGCGCAACACCGATCGTCGGCCGGCTGCTGCGGCTGCAATAGGCGTGCCGGACCATCCAGCTTGAGAATAAGACGCAGCACGCGCGACAGGCTTGTGATCGCCGCCATCGCGCTGGTTTGCGCGGCCGCCTCGGTTTCGCCTGCGGCCCGGCCGATCCGCGGGCTCTCGCTCGATATTCTCACCGCGCTGCGCTGGGAGGTGTTCGGCCGTAAACAGGATCCGGCCGCTTCGCCCGCAGTCGTCGTTGCGATGGACGAGGAGAGCCTGCGCACCGCCCCGTTCAAGGGCGCGCCGATGCTGACCTGGACCGGCGAGATCGGCCGCGTGCTTTCAGCGACGCTCGAAGGCGGCGCGAAGGTCGCCGGCTTCGACGTGGTGATCCCGAACTCGCTCGAACAGTCCGAGATACCGCTTGGGGATGGCATGCTGGGCGAAAAAGTTCGCGGTTTCGACCGCGACTTCCTGCGTGCGCTGGCCGGGGCGGCCGCCAAAGGCAAGGTCGTGCTGGGCGAAGTTCTGGGTGACCGCCCGATCCTGCCGTCGCCAGGACAACGCATCGCGGTACGCCAGAACATCCGTCCGCTCAACGACCATGCCGACAGCGACGACATTGTGCGCCGACTGCCGCTAAGCTTTACCATCAACGGCGCGAAAGTGCCTACCATGGCGGTCGAGCTGGCCTCGCGGGCGCTCGGCGCCGCGCCCGAATTCGACGAGCGCGGCAGGCTGACGCTCGCCGGCTACCGGGTTCCTGGCCGAGTGCCGAACACGATGACGCTGAATTTCGAAGGTGGCGCAGACGACATCCCCACCTTCTCGTTTGCCGACCTGCGTGCCTGTGCTGTCAAGAACGACAAGGAGTATTTCCGGCGCTGGTTCGACGGAAAGGTCGTGATCTTCGGTACCGTTCTCGATATCGAAGATCGGCGAATGACATCCAAGCGCTTTGCGACCGGCATCGAAGGGGCACGTTCGCCACGCTGCACGGCCGAGAGCATGCCGGTCACCGCGAGATCAAGGACCAGCACGATTGCAGGCGTCTATATCCATGCCACCGCGGTCAATAACCTGATCGCGCGCAATGGCGTTGTCGAACCTGGGCCGCTTCCCCGCTTGCTTATCGCGGCACTGATTGCTGCGCTCGCAGCGGCCGCCGCCTGGCTGTTCCGGCCCGTCGTCGCGTTCGCTGCCTGGACGGGCATGATCGTAGCCGGCGTGGCCGGCGCGACGGTCGCCTTCAACTACGCGCTGGCGCTCCCAATCGTCGAGCCGTTCCTGGCCAGCCTGACCGCGCTGGCCGCAACCATTGGCTACCGCTTCGTCATCGCCGACAAGGACCGCCGCCTGCTGCAGAAGAGCTTTGCGCTCTATCTTGCCCCGCACGTCATCAACCGCATGCTGTCGTCGAGCAAATTGCCGGAGCTCGGCGGCGAAACCCGCAACGTGACGGTGTTCTTCTCCGACATCGAAGGATTTTCGCTGATCGCGGAAAAGATGTCGCCCGACGGCCTGATGGAGCTAATGAACGAATATCTTTCGGCGATGACCGACGTCATCGAGAGCCATGGCGGATATGTCGACAAATATATCGGCGACTCCATCGTGGCCGTGTTCGGCGCCCCGGCCGACGACCCCGACCATGCCGCGAACGCAGCGCGCGCTGCGCTGGACTGCTGCACGCAACTGGCGGAACTCAACGCCTCCTCCGCCGTGTTTCGCGACTGCAAGCTGGCGCAGCGGATCGGCATCAATTCCGGCGAGGCGCTGGTCGGCAATTTCGGATCGCGGCGGCGCTTCAACTATTCTGTGATGAGCGACGCGGTGAACCTGGCCTCGCGGCTGGAGGGCGCCAACAAATTCTACGGCACCACCGTGATCGCTTCCGAGACGACGGTTGCGCTTGCCGGCCAAGGCTTCGTCTGGCGCGAACTGGACGCCATCAGGGTAAAGGGACGAACCCAGGCGCTCAAAATCTACCAATTGCTGGCGCTATCGGCGGGGCTGGCGCCCCAGCAGCAGACGGTGATCGCCAACTACGCCGACGGGCTGGCGCACTGGCGGGCCCGCGAGTTCGCGCGCGCCGCAGAGTGCTTCGGCCGTTCGGCCGATATCGACCGGCCGGCATCGCTGTTTGCCGCGCGGGCCCAGGAATTGGCCCAAAACCCGCCGGGCGAGGACTGGGACCCGATCCGGACGTTGCAGGAAAAATGACGGCCCGATGACCGCCGGTTTAGGTTACCGACGCGAAAGTGCCTGACGGCCATCTCGACAAGCCTGTCCAGGGTGTATAGACGAGCGCGGCGCAATCCGGCGCCAGGTATGAGTTCGTCGTCCGATGGCCACCCCCAAGCGATATGACCGGATCGCCTTCGTCGCGAGCGCAGGCGCTGAGGCGCAGACCGCGCTGGCGCAGCTCGTCAAGCTCTACGGCAATCATGACGCCGACGACGCCGACGTCGTGGTGGCGCTCGGCGGCGACGGATTGATGCTGCAGACGCTGCACGCCCACATGCGCTCGGGCAAGCCGATCTACGGCATGCATCGCGGCACCGTCGGCTTCCTGATGAACGAGTTCACCACGCACGATTTGCATACGCGGCTGGCGGCGGCGCGGGAATCCCTGATCAATCCGCTCTTGATGCGCGCAACCGACGTGCACGGCGTAGTGCATCTGCATCACGCCATCAACGAAGTCGCGCTGTTTCGCCAGACCAACCAGGCCGCGCACCTGCGCATCCTGATAGACGAGCACGAGCGGATGGCGGAATTGATCGCCGACGGCATCCTGGTGGCGACGCCGGCCGGCTCCACTGCCTATAATCTGTCGGCGCAGGGACCGATTTTGCCGATCAACGCCGCGCTTCTGGCGCTGACCCCGATCAGCGCGTTCCGCCCGCGCCGCTGGCGCGGCGCCCTCCTCCCGAACTCCGCTTTTGTGGTGATCGAGGTGCTCGAGGGTGAGAAGCGTCCGGTTGCAGCCGCCGCCGACCATGACGACGTGCGCGACGTCCGCCGCGTCGAGGTGTTGTCCGACAAGACGATTTCGATGCGGATGCTGTTCGATCCCGGCCACAGTCTCGAGGAACGCATCCTGCGCGAGCAGTTCGGGTATTAACACTGTCGTCCCGGCCTTGAGCCAGGCCCCATAAACACAGGCTGCTTTCGCAGGGACGACGAGTTCAGGGGCCGGTTTTGCAACCATTCCTTAACCGGCGCCGCGATATGGTTAACGCCAGTATACCGTTTTGCTGGGCCGGGCCGGACCATGTATCGCATTGACTTCAACAAGCTGCGATTTCTGATTTGCGACGACAATCCGCATATGCGCCGCATCCTGCGGACGCTGCTGCATTCGTTTGGCGCGCGCGAAGCCTATGAAGCCGAGGACGGCGCCACCGCGCTCGAAATGTACAGCCATTACGTACCCGACATCGTCATCACCGACTGGGCGATGCCGATCTTCGACGGTCTCGAACTGGCGCAGATGATCCGGCAGCCGGAATCGAAGGGTAACCCTTACGCGCCGATCATCATGCTGACCGGACATTCGGAGAAGCGGCGCGTCACGGTCGCGCGCGACGCCGGCGTCACCGAGTTCCTGGCCAAGCCGATCTCGGCCAAGGGACTCTATCAGCGCATCCTTAACGTCGTCGCCAACCCGCGCCCCTTCATCAAGACCAAGACCTATTTCGGTCCCGACCGGCGGCGCAACACCAACAACGCCTATATCGGCCCCGAACGCCGGGTCGGTGGCGAGATGGAAGTGATGCAGCAGCCGTCGCTGCTCGACAAGGCGCGGTCGAACGTTTAGCGCGAGCCTGGAGAGACCATCATGGCGAAAGAAAAGCCGGGGACGATACAGGTCAAATCGTTTGCCGATCATCACGTGATCACGCAGCCCAATCCGTTGCGCAAGGTGTTGCTGCGCGTTCCCGAATCCGATCTCGATGATCCTGTCGGGCGCGCGGAAAAGGCGCTTGCAGGACTATCCAGTGAATTCAAGAACTGGATGACGATCGAGGCGGACCGGCTCTCGGCCGCGCACGAGGCCATTCTCCGCGACGGCTTCACCATCGACAATCGCGAAGAGCTGTTTCGCGCCGCCCATGACATCAAGGGCGATGCCGCCACGTTCGGCTTCCCTTCCGCCGGCGCCGCCGCCGAAAGCCTGTGCCGTATCATCGAACATGCCCCCGACCTCGATCAGGTCCCATCAGAGCTGATCACCCATCACATCAACGCCATTCAGGCGATCGTGCGCGAACGCACCAAGCTCGACACTGCCATGATGGCGAGCGCGCTCAGCAAGCAGCTCCGCGGTGTCGCGGATGAATTCCTGCTCAAGGTCAACCGCGACCGCCCCGAACATCTCGAAGCGATCCTGGCGCCGAGCATCGTGCCGGCGGAGTAGCGCCGCCAGTCATTGCGAGAAATTGTAGGGTGGGCAAAGGCGCACTTGCGCCGTGCCCACCATCTTTTGCGCGGTTGGAATGGTGGGCACGCTTCGCTTTGCCCACCCTACAAAGCTGGATTTACGCCGCGATGAGATCGCGCACGGCTGGTACGAACGCTTCGTCGGCGACCAGCTCCTCGCAGAACAGGCGGGCTTCCTCGCGCGCGGATTCGGTTGCGAACCGCCGCAGCAGGATCAAGAGCGGCTCGGCGGCCTTGCGGTCGGTCTCGCAATGGGTCAGCACACGCTCGACCATGCGGCGGCGCAGTCTCGCGGCGCCGCCGATCGTGTCGACAAAGCCGGTCTCACGGCTGACCTCAAGCGCGATACGGAATGCTCCGAACGTGGATTCGGGAAGGCCCGCGCGGATCAGGAGCGCCTGCAGGCTGGCGCCGCCGCGGTCGTGCAGCAGCGCGGTGACGCGGGCCAGCGGCAAGTCGGCCAGTTCGGCAAGCGCCGCATCGAACAGTTCGAGATTGCCCGACAATAGCGCGCGCAGGATCAGGCCGGCGGTCAGTTGCCCGGTGGCGCGCAGGTGCCGCACCAGACCCAGCATGTCATCGCCGCGCGAACGCGCCGCGATGTTCACGGCCGAGCGCTCGCGCGCTTCGCTCGCCAGCCGCCCTGCCCGGTCGGCGCTCAGCCAATTCCGCGCGACGACGAATTGCGCCAGCGTCTCGGAGAGTTTCGCGACCAGCGCCGCGCGGGTGGCGGCCGGCAAGCCTTCCAGCACCAGCATGGCTTCCCTGATCGCAGCGAGATGGCCGTGACGTTCGACGATACGGTCCCAGGAAAACGGCGCGAGCTCCGCGTAGGCATTCTCGATCAGTTCGAGCGCCGCGGCGGCTGAACCTACTTCGGCAATCGCGGCGGAAACCGAGGGCGGCAGGTTGATGCGGCGGGCGATGGCGCATTGCGTGTCGCTGTTGCCGGTGGCGACGATGTCGACCAGGTCGGCGTCGATCAGAAGCGGCGAATGTTCGAGCACGGGAAGCGCGATCGAGGGCTGGTCGAGCGAGAGCGCCTGCACGATCGCGGCGGGCGCATCGGAGCTGCGCGCGAAGACTTCCGACATCGCCTGGCGCACCAGTGGCGAGGGATCATCGAGCAGCATCAACAGCGCGCCTTCGGCGGCGATGCGATCGTCCTCGGAAAGATCTGAAATCAACCAGGCCCGCGCCAATGCCCGCGTCGCCTCTGCCCGCTCGCCTGCCGGAGCGGTACGAATCCAACTGATGAACTGCCGAACGATCATGGTCCTGGCTACGCAACCTGAAACGACACCGTGACGCGGTGCCACTATTAGAAAAAATAAACCATGACGCTTAACAAAGGGTTCACCATAAACGGCTGGTTTTATTGACGTTTTGTTAAGGGTGGGAGGATGGCCTACTTCGTCGTCCTCATCCTGAGGAGCGCGGAACGCGCGTCTCGAAGGATGGAGGCCCGGCTGGGGCCGCGTGGTTCGAGACGGCGCTAACGCGCCTCCTCACCATGAGGGTCAGCGGTCGAGCATGCCGCTGCAATATCAGCTACTGAACGTGCCGTTGCGGTCGCTGAAGAGGTCGAGTCTTCCAGGTGCGCGGACTTCGGGCGCATGTCCCGACAATACGGTGCTCGCGGAGGCAACAGACACCGACGACGAATTGCTGCCCCATAATTCCTGCACCGCCGGCGAAATCGGCTGCGTGCGTTCGCCGGCCTGAAACAGCGAGCGGAAGATCGGCTCCGTTGACGCCGACGCGGTCTGCGCCGTTGCCGCCACCGGCGTCACCGCGCGCGAATCCGGGAAGCTCGAGAGATAGGCGGCGTTGTCGATCGCCATCGCTGCCGCCGCGGCGCTTGCGACCGTGACGCGCCGGGGCAGATCGCCGCCGGCCGCCGCCATCGCGGTGCGCGTCACCGGCGAACTGGCGGCCGCCGCATAGCGCGTGCTCAGCACCGAATAGACCTGTGAGACGCTGCGCGGCTGCCCCGAACGGTCGTAGAAGATCGATTGATTGGCCGCCGCAGCGTTCGGAAACATCCGCACGGCCGACGCGTTCGGATTGTCCTCGGCGTTCTGGATCAGCTTGCCGGCGCCGCCGACGCCCATGAAATGCGCCATGTAGAGCTCGGCATCGGTCGGGCGGCGCCCGATCTTGCCGGTCAGCCTGAAACTGTTGGATTGCGTCAGCACCGCCGCCATCGATGAGGCAGCGTCGGGATCGTCGCGCAGCCGCATGATCGCGGCGCGTGCCGCGGGATCCTCGACCGAATAGCTGCCGGACGGATTTTTGGTGATGGCGTCGGCATACTTGCCGTAGCCGAGATGGGCCCCCGCCTCCTTCACCGTGCCGAGCCAGGTCTGGTCGATGAATTGAAACAGCCCGCGCGCCGACGAGGTAGTTGCGGCGGCCTTCGGGTTGAAATTGGATTCCATCTTCGCGGTGGCAAGCAGATATTCGAAGCTGGCGCCGGTCGTCGATGCGGCCTGCTTGATCGAGCCCGCGATCCTCGCGCGCGCGGGATCGACACCTGCCGCAGCCGTGGCGCTTGATGTGTCGACCGCCATATCTGTGGTGCCCCGCTCCTCGCGAAACCTCGCGCGGGCTTTCAAGGCACTGGCAATCAGTGCCTATTACAAGGGCAAGACTGCCGCAATTATGGTTAAGAGGGGGTTAAGGGGCCGCACCGTCATTCCGGGGCGCATCGAAGATGCGAACCCGGAATCTCGAGATTCCGGGTTCAGCCCTGCGGGCTGCCCCGGAATGACAGAGTCACTTGCGATACACCTTCGCCGGATCGAATTGCCTCTCGGCATCGACAAACGACACGCGCGTGCCGCCAGCGGCCGCCTCGATCCTGCGGTAGAAGCAGGAATGCCGCCCAGTGTGACACGCAGCGCCCTGCTGCTCGACGCGGATCCAGATGGCATCCTGATCGCAATCAACGCGCATCTCGACCACGCGCTGGGTCTGACCTGACGTCTCACCTTTTCGCCACAACGCATTGCGCGACCGGCTGAAGTACCAGGCGTCGCCTGTCGCGATCGTCTTGCGCAGCGCTTCCTCGTTCATGTGCGCGACCATCAGCACGTCGCCGGTCACGGCATCGGTCGCCACGCAGGTCACGATGCCGGACGCGTCAAACCTGGGCTGGAAGGTCAGCCCCTCTTCGCGTTCATTGGTCGTTACGGATGTGGACACGACAGGGCCTCGCGGAGAAATTCGGCGAGGCTACCGGTTCGGCCCTCGCACCAAGGACAGGAAACGCTGCTGCTCCGCCGGATTGTCGCGGAACATGCCGGTGAAGCGGCTGGTGAACGTCATCGCGCCATGCTTGGCGACGCCGCGCACCGACATACAGGTATGCTCCGCCTCGATCAGCACGGCAACGCCGCGGGGTTTCAACACCTCGTCGATCGCAGCCGCGATCTGGGCCGTCAGGTGCTCCTGGGTCTGCAGGCGGCGGGCGAAGATATCGGTGAGCCGCGCCAGCTTCGACAATCCGACCACCCGCTCTACCGGCGTATAGGCGATATGCGCCTTGCCGTAGAACGGCATCATGTGATGCTCGCATTGCGAGGTGAATTCGATATCGCGGACCAGGACAAAGTCGTCATAGCCGGCAGTCTCGCCAAAGGTGCGGTCCAGCACCTCGGCCGGGCACTGATGATAGCCCTGATAGAGCTCGTCGAAGGCTTCGACCACGCGGCGGGGCGTATCCAGCAAACCCTCGCGATCGGGATTTTCGCCGATATAGCTGAGCAGCGTGTGTACGGCGTGTTCGGCCTCGGCGCGCGACGGGCGCGGCAGGTCGGCGCGGACGGCAGCGGCCAGGAACTCGGCCGGATCGAGTTCGGCGGGGCGGGCTTCCGGGGCCACGTCGGGTGATTTCACTTCGGAAGGCTTCAAATCGGAAGACTTCAAATCGGAAGGCTTGCCAGGGCGGAGGGATTTGATCAATGCGTCCATGTCTTCTCCGTTCGACCGGCCTGCAGAGACCGGAGTGTCACCGGGCAGACGGGGCGGTTTTGCCGCCGGGCGCCTGAGTCCCATCCACAACACGTGGACGGCCGAACTGGTTTCCATGTCTGGTCCATGTCCGTCCGCCTACGGCAAACGGCCGGGCTGTTTTTCCGCCGTTCCTGTCCATATATAGGACGATGAAACCCAGCCGCCAAGGGCGCTCGGATCGTCGCCCGGGACACTGATTCTCATGCTGAACGACATCTACAACAAGCGGATCATTGAATTGGCGGGCAACATCCCCCGCCTCGGTCGCCTTCCCGACCCCCACGCCAGCGCCACCGCCCACTCCAAGCTGTGCGGCTCGACCGTCAAGGTCGACCTTAAGATGGACGGGCCCGTGGTCAGCGACTTCGCCCATGACGTGAAGGCATGCGCGCTCGGACAGGCCTCTTCCTCGATCATGGCAAGCCATGTGGTGGGCTCGACGGCTAGCGAGTTACGTGAATTGCGAGAAACCGTGCGTAAGATGCTGAAGGAAAACGGCGGTCCCCCGCAGGGCAAATGGGCCGACATCGCCCTGCTCGAGCCGGTCCGCGACTACAAGGCCCGCCACGCCTCGACCATGCTGACCTTCGACGCCGTGGTCGACGCCATCGGCCAGATCGAAGCCAAGGCAAAGCAGCCGGCGCAGGCGTGAGCGAAGCCCCCCGCCTACCCAATCCTGTCATGCCCGCGAAGGCGGGCATCCAGTACGCCGGGAATTCTCGTTTGATCACAAGCGCCGCGGCGTACCGGATCATCCGCTTTTGCGGATGATGACAACGTCTGTCGGGATGCAGCCTATTTCTGTTGCGGCTGATTCTGTTGCGGCTGAGCCGGCTGGGCCGGCGCGGCCGCAGACCCGCCGGTCGGAACCGCGGCTTCGGCAGTCTTGGTCGACTTGCCCGGCTGCGTCGCGTCACCCTCCATTACGGAACTGACGAAGCGATCCTGCGGCTTGGAAGGCTTGGCCTCGGCCATTGGCACCGAGGCGTTGTCCTGCGGGAACACATCGGCGACCACCTCGGTCGTGATGAGATTGCTTAGGCGCAATTCATCGCGCGACAATTGGTGCAAATCTTCCCACGGCGGAACACTGAGCGCGAGCGACAGCAAATCGCCGGTGCCACCCATGTCGAAGGTATATTTCGTGAGGCGACCGATATCGCGTTGCACGATCATCAGGTCCTGCGCGCTGTAGCTCGAGCCCTTGGCGTCATCGGCGCGGTCGCCCATCCAGATCTGGTGCACGCGGACATGTGCGGCGGGCGGCACGTAACGCGTCTTGCCCGACAGCAGCAGGAATACACACATCGACTCGCAATAGGCTTCGGGCGCCACGCTGACGCGTTCGCCACGCGGAGTCTTCGTGCGCACCGTGGTGCCGACGGTCGTCAGCGCGCCGAGGCTGCGGAACCGCCTGCCAAGCGCGATGGAGTCGTTGACCGAGCCGCCGCTGGAATCCAGCACGATGGTCGCGCCGGCGAGTTGGCGGCCCTTGGCGAATTCGTCGAACGCCCGCGGGCTATCCGCTGTAACGATGCCGACGGCCGAGACCCAGCCCTTGCAATCCGGCTGGCATGCATTCCACTTGAAATGCATTGGCTGTTTGCGTTCTTCGAGGGTACCACCGGCATACGCCGAATTACCCAGCATCGTGATCGCGCCCGGCAATGCGAGGCAAAAGGCGGTGGCACCGAGAAGGGCCCAGCCGCGAAGTTTCAGCGACGTCTCAAACCTCAATTTGGTTCCTTCCCCCAAGCAGCCCCGTCTACGACTGGTGGCGATGGCCCCGTTTTAGCGCGAGATGATTCTGTCATCGATCCGTATGAAAACGGTAACTGTGCTGACGTGTGTCGTCCATAATACCTTGGCTTGGTACGCTGCATTGCAGTGCGATAATTCCTAAGTGTGGCTAAATATCTGCAGGAATTGAGTTCCTTGCTTGGGAACTCCCGTAAGACTACGTACATTGTGCTGCATGGCATCTGCAGATCCTTCGTCATCACAGCAAAAACAATGCACGGATTGTGCCAGCATCGCCCGTCGTCTGCCGCGCAATGCGGGACGCGCGCTGATATGGATCTATCGGCATTCGCTGTCGCTGCTGGTCGGCTACAACTGCCGGCATCTGCCGACATGCTCGGTGTATGGCGACGAAGCGATCGAACGTTTCGGCTTGTGGGGCGGCGGCTGGATGACGTTGGCGCGGCTGTTGCGCTGCCATCCCTGGGGCACGTCCGGCATCGACAACGTGCCGCTTACGGCGCCCGCCGGTGCGCGATGGTATCTGCCGTGGCGCTACGGACGGTGGCGCGGCGTCAACGGCCCATGATGCGCGCATCAGCTTTCTAGTTTAGCGCCAGAAGAAGAATCCATCGCCCCTTGGCCAAGATCCGATATCCGCCGGCGGTCGCGGCCTTCGCGGACGCGGCGGTGGCGGCGGCGTCTCGACGGATGACACGGCGTCCGTGGCGGGCGACCCATCGTCGGGCAATCTTACCGACAACAGCAAATTCGATTCTGGCGTGCGCCAGCGATAGCCGATCCCGAAATCGAGAGGCTGTGCGCGCTGAAAGAGTGCCGCATATGACGCCTGGTAGCGTCCCGGGAATTCGTCGATCGGTCCGAGATAGCGGCCGAACGGGAACAAACGCCATTTCCTCGTGCTGTAGTAAGCGAGCGGAATTCCGGAATCGTCCTGGATGATGGTGGCGCTGTTGTTGAGCAGGAAGTCGCGCACCGTGGTGAAGTTGCCGGAATGCGGGAGGTACGACGCGCTCTTGATCAGGCTGTTGCCGGGCGCGAGCGTTGCGCAGAATTTCAGGAATCCGCTCGCCTTCACGCCGGAGTTGGAGAGATCGGTCGAGAAGTAATACAGGGTCTTTTCCTGACCGTCGCTGCCGGTGAAGATGATGCGCACGCCACGCACGGCGTTCGGTCCGGGATTTTCGCCTGCGAAATGCGCCGCGCCCTTGTCGTCCAGCGAGATCGGACTGACGTCCTTCACGGCCATGCCCGAGCGCGCCAGAAACACATAGAGGATCGGCAAGGTGCCGCTGATCTGGCCCGCCTGCAGATCGGTCTTCATCTGCTTGGTGATGAAGAAGCTGAAGCTCAGGATTGAACTGAGCGAACGTTCGACGTTGTAGAGCGCGGACGCGATGCCGCCGCGCGGCAATCGCGTCAGATCGGGCACCGAGCCGACCGGCTCGAGCGCACTCAGCACGTAGGTCGAGGCTTTGGGATAGAAAGCGTTTGCATAGAGAAAATCCGGGCCTGAGAACATGTAGAACATGGTCGGCTTCGGCGCCGCCAGATTGGTATCTGCCCAGGCGCGGATCCGCGATATTTGGCGCTGCTCGAGTTGGCCGAACGCGGTGTCGAAGAATTTGGCGTGCCGTTGCCAGGCGGGATCTTTGGTGAGCGGCGCCAGCGGCGAGTCCGCCGAGGGCATCAGGCCTGCGAGAAATTTCGCGGTGTCGTCCACCGTTGCGGATTGGGCACGGACGGCAGCCGCGGCCGCCAGCAGCATGACAGCAGCAAGCGTCGCCGTTCTCAGGTAGTGCAGCATGCTCATTCGCGACCCGCTGCGGCCACGGCGACTTGATCTGGCCGCTTGCGGAAGACGGCGTAAATCAAGAGACCTGAGAACATGATCAAAAGACCCAGCAGCGACTGCAACGGCCGTTCGGTCAGAAGGTAGTACATCATGAACCCGGTCACGAGCAGGAAAACCACAGGGGTTACCGGGTATCCCCAGGCACGGTAGGGCCGCGGCAGGTCCGGCTGCGTGATGCGCAGCTTGATCACCCCGAGCACGGTAAAGAACGAGCAGAACAGTAGCGCGAACTGGATGAAGTCGAGCACTGCCTCGAAGCTGCGCGTAAGCAACAACAGGCTCGCGACCGTGAGCTGAAACAGAATGGCGTAGGCCGGCGCACCGCCGGCCGAGCGGCTGGCGAACGGCCGCAGCACCGGAATGTCCTCGCCCATCGTCATCATGACGCGCGGCCCGATCCACATCATCGCGCTGATCGAGGAGATCAGCCCGAAGCAGATCATCGCGCCGACGATGCGGCCGCCGAGTTCGCCGAAGATGTAGCTGCCGGAGATGCGGGCGACATCGAGCTGGCCCGCAAGCTTGTCGATCGGCGCGGTGTGCAGGAACACGGCGTTGAGCGCGACATACAACACGAGCACGATCAGTGTTCCGACCAGCATCGCCCGCGGCACGTTGCGCTCCGGCAATCTCACCTCGCCGATAATGTAAGTTGCCGCGTTCCATCCTGAGAACGAATACATCACGAACACAAGGCTGATCGCGAATGGTGCGCTGACGATATGGGTGAAGTCGGACGCCGATGGCGCGAACGAAACCGGCTGCGCAGTGCCGATCGCGAAGCCGCAGACCAGGAAGGCCATGATGAGCACCACCTTCAGGATGGTCGCGACCAGTTGAAAGGTCGAGGAGTGCCTAATGCCGGCGAGTTGCACCAGCGACACCAGCCAGACCACGCCGATCGCAAGTGCCAGCGGCGGCGCGTTGGGCAGCACCGACTTGCCGTACTCGCCAAACGCCATGGCGGCGAGCGCCACTGGCGCTGCAAAGCCGACCGTCGCCGACACCCAGCCCGCCACGAAACCGAAGGCCGGGTGATAGGCCCGGCCGAGGAAATTGTACTCACCGCTCGAGCGCGGAAACATCGCGCCGAGCTCGCCGTAGGAAAACACCCCGCACAGCGCGACGATGCCGCCGACCGTCCACAGCAGCAGGATGGAAAAGCCCGAGGGGATGTCCTTGACCTGAAAGCCGAGGCTGGTGAAGACGCCGACACCGACCATATCGGCAACCACGATGGCAACCGCCACCAGGACCGAAACGGTCGAGCCGCTGCCGGAGCGCGAGCCAGGCCAGACCGGGCTTCCCGTTTCTGATGCCGCCATCTCGGATCGTACCTTCAGCGCGCCCAGCCAGGAGCTCATCGTGCAGGCTGACGCGCTTCAATTCAAGCAATGTTAACAAGGGTTTAAACTGAGACACAAAATAGGTTGCATGATACCTCCAAGCGCACCGCGCCACTACTGGATTGCGAAGACATCGTGGCGGACCCACAATCGCGACACGATTGCATGGTCTTCTTGGGCTTCCGGATGCGGGGAGTTTTTCCGGACGCTTAACGTCGCCTAAACGCGTGCGAGCTTACGCCGGTTGACGGTGGATCTTGGGGCATTGGGATGGATGGTCGGAGCTGATCCGAATTTCCCGACAATCGATCGCGCCATACGCTCGGCGGTATCGGCCGTGTCGCAGCGCGCCCTACCTCGTCGATGGCAGTGGCTCGCGCTGACGGCGCTGATCGTGCCGCTGTCCTTCGTGCTCGTTCAATGCGGCAAGGCGCCCGACGCCGGCACGCTGGCCGCGAACGCACAAGGCGCAAAATCTAGGGCAGCCAAGTCCCAGGCCTCGGCCGACGGCTTCGAAGACCGTTTCCCCAATCCGCAATTCGCCGATCGTTTCCCGACCTCCCGTGAAAGCCTGCCGCAGATCCAGCACCAGGCCGCGCTCGCGCCGGCACCGGAGCCGCACGCGGTACGTACCGAGCCGGTGCGGGTCGCCTCACTGACGCCGACGCTGACCCTGCCCCGCACCGAGCGCGAAGAGCTGACCACGCTCGTCAGCATGAAATCCTCAGCCTTCCCCTATTTCGGCACCAACCCACGCTCCGAGGAGCCCTTCCTCAACATCACCAAGGGTGACCGCCAGGGCCACAAGACCTTTAGTGGACGGGTTTATTGGCAGGACGAGACCTACAACGACAGCCGCGTCCTGGTACATGTCCCCGAGACGTTCGATGTCAGGAAGCCGGGCGTGATCGTGGTGTTCTTCCACGGCAACGGCGCGACGCTGGAACGCGACGTCCGCGACCGCCAATTGGTGCCGCAGCAAATCTCGGATTCAGGCGTCAACGCCGTGCTGCTCGCCCCGCAAATGGCTGTCAACGCCGCCGACTCCTCGGCCGGCAAGTTCTGGCAGCCGGGCGGCTTCAAGCGCTTCATCGAGGAGTCAGCAAGCCACCTCGCCCGCCTCTACGGCGATCCGAAGTCGGCGCAGGCGTTCGCCAACATGCCGATCGTGATCGTCGGTTATAGCGGCGGCTTCCTGCCGACGGCGTGGAGTCTCGAAGTCGGCGGCCTCCCGAACCGGGTCCGCGGTGTGTTCCTGCTCGACGCCGTCTATGGCGAGCTCGACAAGTTCGCGTCATGGATCGAGAAAAACCGGACCGGCTTCTTTGTCTCTTCGTATACCCGCTACACCAAGCGGCACGACCTCGAGCTGATGCAGATGCTCCGCGACCGAGGCATCACCGTCGCCGAGAGCATGGACGAGCCGCTGCGTCCCGGCAGCGTCGTGTTCGTGCAGACGCCTGATGGCGTCACCCATCGCGATTACGTGACGCAGGCCTGGACCGAGCATCCGGTCAAGGACGTGCTGGTCAAAATGGCCGCAACGCCGGCTTTGACCCGCCTCGCCGGTGCGCCCTACGCCAATCGCTAACAGCCTCGGCGCGGTATCGCGGCGTGCCTGCCATCATCCCGGATCGAATGGTCATTTTGATTGCGCGTGTCCCGTGTCCGAACACGGACGCTTTGCCGGCCTCGGAAACCGTGCGCGTTGCAGCCGGCGGAGCACGACGACGCCTGCTGCGAACGAGCATTCCAGGATCCCTACCACCGCGTACGGAGAGAAAGCTCGAAGGTCCGCGGCGCGCCGAGAATGACGTAGTTCGCATCCGTGGCCCATGCTGAATAGACCGCGTCGGTGATATTGCGAACGCGGAATGTCAGGTCGGCGTTTCGCGCAAAACGGTAGGTGGCAAAAACATCCGCGATGGTGGCAGACGGCAACGTCACGACGTTGGCATCGTCAGCCTTGATGGAGGCCCTGTGATTGATCCACGCGCCGACCGCCCAGTTTGTGAACGGCTGCCACGTGGCACCAAAGTTCGCCACGACCTGCGGCACATTCGGCGGCGTATTACCCGTGTAGTTCGCGGTCGTACTGGTTCGATATTCGTCATACCGGGCACTCACGTAGGCAAAGTTCGCCTCAAGGCGCAAAGTCTCCATCGGGCGATAACTGCCGGAAATCTCAAAGCCGCTGGATAACTGCTTGCCCACCTGAACCGTGAATCCCGTCAGAGGATCGGTTGAGGGGATATCGGTCTTTTCGATCTGATAGACGGCCGCCAACAGCTCACCTCGTCCATTCGCGAAGGCGTGTTTGATACCGCCCTCCACCTGGCGCGCATTGGTGAGGCTGAAGGGAGTATCGGTGACGCCCAATGTGAACAGAGCGAAGCGCGGCTCAACCGCAGTTGCATATTGCGCGTAGAGCGTCGTATCGGCGCGAATGTCCCACAGTGCACCCATGCGATACGTGCTGGGTTCGAACGTCTTGCTGTAGAGCTGGTTCGCCGGCCGTCGATTGTAGTCCACCTCCATTTGATCGACCCGAAACCCGCCAACAATTTTGACCCCTTTGAGCACCTCCAGGCGCGCCTCGCCGAAAACCGCCTTCTGCGTCAGATCCGCGCGCACGTTTTGTGTCCGTGCAGTGCCTCGCGTGAAGAAGTCCGTCGGTGCCGGATTATAGGGATCGACGAGTTGAAGCGATGTCACCTCGTTGCGCGGACTGTCCCATCGCGTGCTTGCAACCTCAACGCCCATGACAGTCGACAGCGGCATCGCTCCCAAGCTGCCGTTCCAGTTCACGTCGAAACGATCGCCGATAAAGCGATGGTCGTAGCCGAGATTCTCCCATGTTTGCCGGCAGACTTGGTCTGTACCGGTGTTGTTGAGGAGGTTCTGCCCGCGGAAAGAGCAGGTGCCGCCTGCGGGAATATAGGCAAAGCGGTACGTGTTGATCCAATCGCGATCGGATTGATAGGACCAGAAGCGATTGCGGATCTTTAACTCCTCGGTGTCATACGTCGTATTCCAGCGCAGCCACAGCACACTGTCATCGTATTTGTTGTTCGGCAGGTTGTTGTAGTTGACCTCGCGGAGATCGGGACGGATTTGCCCTCGCACCAGGGGCGTGCCCCAATACGCGTTCTCGATTTTCGATTTCATGTAGTCAAAATCGACGGTCGATGACAATTGCGGCGTCACGTCCCAGCGCAAGGCGCCTGCGACATTGCCGTATCTGACCTGGTTGTCGTCGACCGGGCCGTTGTATCCGTTGACGACGCCGTCGAGTCGATAAGAGAAGCCGTTCCCCAGCGGACCTCCCTTTCCCACGGCCTGGCGGACGCCTTCGCGAGTAGTGAGCGAGGAGATTGTTTCCCACGGCTCGGTGACCCCGCTCGGTTGCTTGCGAACGAGATTGATGGCGCCGCCGATGGCACCTTCACCGTAAAGGACCGACGCCGGTCCGCGCAGCACGTCTACCCTATCGAAAATGAAGCTGTCGTAGTTGCGCGTGCTGATCGTGGTGTTGGTGACACGGACTCCATCATAGAGCACTGCGATGCCGTTCTCGGTGAACCCCCGCGTCGATGCAACGCCGGCAGCTCCTGGCCGGACGGCGGACGTAAAGCCGGTCAAGCCTTGAAGGGCGTCCACCCAACTAGTCTTGCCTCGCTCCTGCATCGTCGCCTGATTGACGCTCTCCACGCTGCCGGGGATGTCGCGAGCCGTGCCCGGCAGTCGCGATCCGGTCGTATTGGGCACGTTGAGATCGGTCGTCGAACGGATGTGGTCGCGCGGCAAGCCACCTGGCCATCCGTCGATTGGGCCTTGCGGCGCTCGATCCGCGCCGGTCTGCGCCTGGCGCGCGACGGACGCAGCCCGCATCTGCAAGCGCTTGCTCGTTCGCTGCTTTTGCTTGGTGGCTGGCCGTCCTTCTACGGTAATCGCAGGCAGGACAGCCTGAGGGGTGGTTTGAGCGATTGCGGGCCGTCCACCGCCCTCGGCAAAGGATGCTGCGGCCAGAACTGCCAAGAACCGGATTCGGCGTCCGATCCGCCTCCCGACTTCATACCAATTGCCAATCTTTTCCATTACTTACGGCCCTTAGCGCAATGTTATAACATAACATCTATGGAACTCGCGTAAGGATGTCAAAAGTCTTCGGCCAGCATCAGCGCGGTGCGCTTCCCTGGCCCTTTTTCGGCATGGTCAGGATCACCGTCACCAACGCCAACGCGACAAAGGCCGCCCCGACATAGCCATTGGCGAAAAGGAGATCGCGCGCGTACAGAAAACCGCCGATGGCTGAACCAATGGCCTGCCCGACGTAGAGCACGGATGTATTGAGCGACACCGATGCAGACGCCAACGCAGGCGCGGCGCCGACCAACCTCACCTGCTGCATAGAATTGGTGGAAGCAAATCCAATACCCCAGATCGCGACGGAGACAGCCATCAGCGAATAGATGCCGGCACTGAGCGCCCATCCGGTCACGCCTGCCAGCAATATCGACGTGAACAGCATCGAGGTCTTCCACGCGCCCCAGGAATCGACGATTCGGGTCCCAATCGCAGTGCCGATGACGCCGCAGACGCCGTAGACGGCGAATACCATGGCGATTGGGTCCGGGCCTGCCCCCGTCAGCCGCGCCAGCAACGGGCCCATATAGGTGAACACCACGAACTGGCCGGACATCTGCGCGGTCGTAATCAACAACAACAGCAGGATCACCCGGTTGCGGCCGATCGCCGCCCATGTCTTCAGGTCGACCGGCGCGCCTATCAGCCCACCCGGCAGGCGCCACGCCAGCAGGAGGAAACTCAGGCAGCTCATTGCACCGATGGCGCCATAGACCGCCTGCCAGCCATAGCGACTGGCGATGAAGGTGATCGCCGGCAGGCCGACGGCCGCCGCCAGCGACCAGCCGAGAAAGATATAGGCGATGGTACTGCCGCGTCTTGCTTCAGGCACGATCAGTGCCGCCGTTCCCGCCGCTTGCGGCGTGTAGAGCGCGCCGATAGCCAGCATGACCAGGCGAATGGCGAGCAGGCTCGCATAGTCAGGCGCAAAGGCGGAGGCAATGTTGGTAAGCGCCAGCACGGCAAGGGTGGCCGTCAGCAGGGTGCGGCGCTCAATCCTGGAAGTCAGCCACGCCGTGATCGGCGAACCGACGCACAGCATGATCGCGCCGAAGGTGATCAGAAGACCAGCGGTGCGGATCGAGACGTCAAGACCGGCAGACAGTTCGACCAGCATGCCCGCCGGGGCCAGCACCGAGCAGCCGGTGACGACGTTGCCGAGCATCAGCGCAGTCGGTGCAAAGCGGCGCTCGGCGTGGACGGGCCCGGGCACATGTTTCATGCAGATGCATGTAGCCTGTGAGCCCTGCCAAGAAAAGGACGCGATACCGGATTATTTGTCATCGCTTGTTATGAGTTTCATTGATTTGACGGCGCTGATGCCGAGCGGCTCTGCGCACGTCGCCGTGACGGAGAAGCATTCTTTCGCGGACGATGGGGCCAAATGTTTGCCCTGCGGCCCTGCCATCACCGCCTATTTCGCGAAATTGCCCGATTGCAGGGGCCGAATCCCCTGCTATACCGCTGCTTTCCCGCTTACCTGCGCTCGTTCGCAGGAGTGAGCTTTAGGAGATGCCAATGCCTGACAGCAATGCACCCGCATCGGGGTTCCAATTTGGCCTTGCGAATTTGAAACCGGCCGAACCCGTGCAAAAAATCACCCTTACCTTCCCCGACGGCGCGAAGCGCGACTTCGCCAAGGACATCACCGGGCTCGACGTCGCCAAGGGCATATCGCCCTCGCTCGCCAAGCGCACGGTCGCGATGGCGCTGGACGGCGTGCTCGCCGATCTCAACGATCCGATTTCGCGCGATGCGAAGATCGAACTCATCAGCCGTGAAGACCCGCGCGCGCTCGAACTGATCCGGCACGACTGCGCGCATGTGCTGGCCGAAGCGGTGCAGTCGCTGTGGCCGGGCACGCAGGTCACGATCGGCCCGGTGATCGAGAACGGCTTCTATTACGACTTCTTCCGCAACGAGCCGTTCACGCCGGAAGATTTCGCGGCGATCGAAAAGCGGATGCGCGAGATCATCGCGCGCGACAAGCCCTTCACGAAGGAAGTCTGGGATCGCGAAAAGACCAAGCAGGTGTTCCGCGACAAAGGCGAGGCCTTCAAGGTCGAGCTGGTCGACACCATTCCCGGCGACGAGCCGATCAAGATCTATTTCCAGGGCGACTGGTTCGATCTGTGCCGCGGGCCGCACATGAACTCGACCGGCAAGATCGGCAACGCGTTCAAGCTGATGAAGGTGGCAGGCGCCTATTGGCGCGGCGACGCCAACAACCCGATGCTGACGCGCATCTACGGCACGGCGTTCGCCAAGCAGGAAGAGCTCGACGCCTACCTCAAGCAGATCGAGGAAGCCGAGAAGCGCGACCACCGCAAGCTCGGCCGCGAGCTCGATCTCTTCCACTTCCAGGAGGAAGGCCCCGGCGTGGTGTTCTGGCACCCGAAGGGCTGGACCATCTTCCAGGCGCTGATTGCCTATATGCGCCGCCGGTTGACCGGCGACTATGACGAGGTCAACGCGCCGCAGATCCTCGACAAGGCGCTGTGGGAAACCTCGGGCCATTGGGACTGGTACCGCGAGAACATGTTTGCGGCGCAATCGGCCGGCGACGAGGCGGAGGATAAGCGCTGGTTTGCGCTGAAGCCGATGAACTGCCCCGGCCATGTGCAGATCTTCAAGCACGGCCTGAAGAGCTACCGCGACCTGCCGTTGCGTCTCGCCGAGTTCGGTGTGGTGCATCGCTACGAGCCTTCGGGCGCGATGCACGGCCTGATGCGCGTGCGCGGTTTTACACAAGACGACGCACACGTATTCTGTACTGAGGCGCAACTTGCTGACGAGTGTCTGAAGATCAACGAGCTGATCCTGTCGACCTACGCCGATTTCGGCTTCGACGGCGAGCTCACCGTAAAACTCTCGACCCGGCCGGAGAAGCGCGTCGGCACCGACGAGATGTGGGATCATGCCGAGCGCGTGATGGCCACCGTGCTGGCGGAAATCCAGGCCAGCGGCAGCAACCGCATCAAGACCGCGATCAACCCCGGCGAAGGCGCGTTCTACGGGCCGAAGTTCGAATATGTGCTGCGCGACGCCATCGGCCGCGACTGGCAATGCGGCACCACGCAGGTCGACTTCAACCTGCCGGAACGGTTCGGCGCGTTCTATATCGATGCCGACGGCTCGAAGAAGGCGCCGGTGATGGTCCATCGCGCGATCTGCGGCTCGATGGAGCGTTTCATCGGCATCCTGATCGAGCACTTTGCCGGCAATTTCCCGCTCTGGCTGGCGCCGACCCAGGTCGTGGTGACGACCATCACCTCCGAAGGCGACGAATACGCCAAGGTGGTCGCGGCTGCCGCGCGGCGGGCCGGCCTGCGTGTCGAGATCGACTTGCGCAACGAGAAGATCAACTACAAGGTCCGCGAGCACTCGCTGGCGAAAATCCCTGCCCTGCTCGTCGTCGGCAAGAAGGAAGCCGAGACCCATTCGGTCTCGATCCGCCGGCTCGGCAGCGACGGACAGAAGGTGATGCCGACCGCCGAGGCGCTGGCCGCCCTCGTCGAGGAAGCGACACCGCCGGACGTGAAGCGGGCGCGGGCGTCTTAGGAAGAAAACGTGTGGAGCGGATCATGTTTCCGCTCCCATACTTCCACGCGAGCAACCAACACATCGAGTTGTTTGCCCTCGGGTGAATTAGCCCGTGCATTAATCAGTCCCTCAATCTCTTTGAGGGCTCGGCGATACTCGCGGTCAGATTTGATCGGTCTGTGCACGATTGAAGGCTCAAGGCAATGAGTGTGCGGTTCATACTATCACAATCGGTCTAAATTGGCTTCCATACGCTTCGTCGCTCACCTATCTGCGTGGTAGAAATTCCTAGATCTACGAAAGAGAGCCTTGTGCGCGACGCCATCGAACTCCTGAAAATCCGCCGCTCGGTCAAGCCCCGCGAGATGAGGGGGCCCGGCCCGACGCCAAGCGAACTTGAGACCATCCTGACCATCGGCGCGCGGGTGCCGGACCACGGCAAGCTGACGCCGTGGCGCTTCATCGTGTTCGAGGGCGACGCCTGCGCGCGGGCCGGAGACGTCATTGCCAAGGTCTTCGCGAAGAAGAATCCGTCTGCTTCTACCGCCGACATCGAGGTCGAGAAACGCCGGCTGATGGACGCGCCGCTGGTGATCGCCGTGGTTAGCTTTACAAAGCCGCATCCCAAGGTGCCGGCGTGGGAGCAGGAACTGTCCGCGGGTGCCAGCGCGATGAACATCGTCACCGCCGCCACCGCGCTCGGTTATGGCGCCTGCTGGCTGACCGGCTGGTTCGCCTTCGACCGCGACGTGCTCGACGGGCTCGGGCTGAAGGTGGATGAAAAACTCGTCGGCTTCATTCATATCGGCACGCCGTCGAAGCCGGCAGAGGATCGCCCTCGCCCGGCGTTGTCCGATATCGTGACGCGGTTTTAAGACTCCCTTGTCATTGCCGGGCGCCTGTCCCCGACCTGATCGGGGATGACCCGGCAATCCATCGCTCGTGAGAAGATTCTTGCGAAGAAGATGGATGCCCGGGTCAAAGCCCGGGCATGACGAGTTGGTATCACCTCACGCCGCCTTCGAAGCGCGGGCGCTAAAACCGGACAGCAACGCCTTCAGTTCGGATGCCGGCTTCGCTGCGCCGAACAAGAAGCCCTGCACCTCGTTACAGCCTTCGGCGCGCAGCCAGTCGAGCTGGTCCACGGTCTCGACGCCTTCGGCCGTCGTGGTGATGTTCAGGCTGCGGCCGAGGCCGGAGATGGCGCGCACGATCGCAACACAGTCGGTCCGCTCGACGAGGTCCTTCACGAACGAGCGGTCAATCTTGATCTTGTCGAACGGAAAGCTCCTGAGATAGCTCAGGCTCGAATAGCCGGTGCCGAAGTCGTCCATCGATATGCTGACGCCGAGCTCGCGGAGCTGATGCAGGATCGCCAGATTGGCTTCGGTTTCGGCCAGGAAGACCGATTCGGTGATCTCGAGTTCGAGCCGGCGCGGCGACAGGCCGGAATGCGCCAGCGCCGAAATCACCGCCTGAACCAGATTGCGGCTGCGAAACTGGACCGGCGACAGATTGACGGCGACCTTGACGTCCTCCGGCCAGTTCACCGCTTCGGAACAGGCTTCGCGAAGCACCCACTCGCCGAGCGCCACGATCAATCCGATATCCTCGGCGACCGGAATGAAATCGCCCGGAGAAATCATGCCCTTTCCCGGATGACGCCAGCGCAACAGCGATTCGAACCCGCTGATCCGATTGGCCGAGATATCCACCAGCGGCTGATAGTGCAGTTCGAATTCGCCACTGGCGAAGGCACGGCGTAGGTCGCGCTCCATATCGCGGCGCCTCTGCGCCTGCCGGTCCATCTCGCGCTCGAAGAAGCGGTGGACGCCGCCGCCATCGGACTTCGCCCGGTAGAGCGCCATGTCGGCGTTGCGTATCAATTCCTCGCAGCTCGTGCCATCGCCGGGCGATAGCGCAATGCCGACGCTGGCGCCGACAACCACCTCGATGCCGTCAAGGTCATAGCGCGCGCTCAACACGCCGATCAGCCGGTCGGCGAAATCGCTCACGTCGTTCGGCGATACCTCGGAGACCAGCACAATGGCGAATTCGTCACCGCCAAGCCGCGCGGCGAGATTGTCGCCACGCACTTCGGATTTCAGCCGCTCGGCCACCTGCTTCAGCAGGCGGTCACCCATCGGATGACCGAATGAATCGTTGACGTTCTTGAACAGGTCGAGATCGACGCACAGCACCGCCACGCGCTTGTTGCCGGACGCCCGCTCCAGGGCCTGGCAAAGGCGCTCTTGATAGAAGTCGCGGTTAGGCAGGTTGGTCAGGCCGTCATGATGGGCCATGTGGGCAATTCGTGCCTCCACCTCGCGGCGCTCGGTGATATCGACCACAGCGACCAGATAGCCGTCACGCCCGTCGAAGGCGACGCGCCGCCCAAACGTCAGCACATGGATTTCGCTGCCGTCGGCCTTGAGATGCCGCCAGTCGCGGCTCGAATTGTAGACATCGCCGACTTGCTGCAGCGCCTGGCTGTGGCTTGCCCATTCGTCCTCCGGCCAGATTTGACGAAGTTGCATCTGCAGGAAGGTTTCGCGGGGATAACCATAATGCCGTACGGCCGCGTCGTTGACGTTCAGGAACTGGGTCGTTTCGGCATCAAACACCCACATCGGCATCGGATTGTTGTCGAACAGCAGGCGGAATGAAACCTCGCTCCGCTTCAGCGCCGTGACGTCGGAAACCGTTAGCGACAGCATGTCGCCGAATGCCGTCACGCCCAGTCGCAGGCAGCGGTCCTCACTGTTGATTTCGATCTGACCACCATTGCCGCTGGCGATGATGCCGCGCAGACGCTCGGTCACCTCCGGCGCGCATAACAGGTTTCCGCCCGCACCGAGCCTGCGCCACAACAATTCCGTCGACGACTTCCGCAGCAGCCGCGCGGCGCCCTCATTGAGATGGACGATCTGGAAATCGGACGGCTGCCCGTCCGCATCGCGAATAGCCGCCAGCGATAGCACGCCCTCGTCGGTCGCGGAGAAGATCGTGTCCAGCAGGTTGATTTGCGCGTCGCGCTCGTTGACGTAGGCGCCGACCAGAGTGGTACCCCAGCGTGACGACGTCGGCAGCGCCAGCACGTCATAGGTCCGAACCAGCCCATCGCGCACGCAATGCGCCGTGGCGAGGTACGGACGACCGTTCTGCAGCGCGTTGGATGCCGCCTCGCCGAGCGCGGTCGCGCAATCGGGCGGCAATGCACTTAAGGAAATGTCCCAGCGAGCATCAGCCAGCCATTGCTGGACGTAACGGCCGGTATGCAAGACAGCGAGCGTGTCGTTGTCGCTCCGCAGCAGCACGATGTGATCCGCCAGCCGGCCGAGGCTGCCGAGCATGACATCTTCATAGCATGGCAGCCTGTCGCCCGGACGCAATGCGGCGTGCCATTTGCGCTTCAGGACCGGGACGTCGGCGAACATCGCGGTGTTGAATTTCTCTGACGTTTTTTTCGACGATTTGTTGGCCGCAACCATGACCTGCCCTGCTACGCGCACTCAATCCCGCGGCATCCAATGCAGCCGGGTTTAAGGCCGTGTAAAAATTGCAGCAGCGGTACGCCGATATGGCGATTATGACAGTTTTAAATTGCGCGATGGTTAGTCGGCATTAGAGACTATGACAGTCAAACGCGCAAACGGTCAGCGCGCCACGACCTCGACCTCGCCGTCGACGCCGTTGACGACGTTGAAGGAGCGCTCGAACACCTTGCCTTCGTTCTTGGCAATCGCCCGGTACTCGCCTTCGGACAGCACCACACGCGGAAACGCGCCGATCGATTCCTTGATGACGTCGCCGCCCGGCGTGATCACCGACCATGCGGTGTTGGCGAGCGCCTCGCCGCCCCTGTCGCTGACCAGCTTCAGCGTAATCACCGCCGCGCGGTGGGAGACGGTCACGTCCGTCAGCTTGCTGGCCTGGACGCGGATGTCGGAACGCACCACCGAATTGGCATCGCCATAGTTGGAGATGATGTAGTAGGTACCCTCCGGTAGCAGCGCGACGTCGCCCGCGGCGACGTTCGGAAGCAGCGGGGTGCGTTCGGAGCCTTCGAATTGGCTGCCCTTGTAGATCGCGAACGAGATCTGGTTAGGAGGAATCTTGCTGGTGCCGACGCGGCCTTCGATGCGCAGTCCGCCGGCCGGAAGCACGAAAGCCACGCGGTCCGTCTCGGCTTTCAGGCTCACCGCCCGCACCGCGCTGACCAGGCCGAGAGCCACATGAACGACGTAATTGCCGGGCGGGAGCACGATGTTCGGGGTCGCGCCGCGCTCCTCGCGGATCAGCTTGAACGTGCCGGTATCGTCGGGCTTGTCGGCAAATACCCGCCACACCAGTCCGCCGTTGATGACAGGCAGATCCTTGCCGTAGCGCGCCGTCAGCGATAGCACCCCCTGACCTGCAGTGGCCGCACCCGGCGGCGGTACCACCGGCGGCACGGCGGTGACTTGTGGCTGAACGATGGTCGGCTGGTTCAGCGGCGCGGGAAGCGGTGGAATCGCCCCCGTCCCCGATGGCGGCGCCAGATTCATGGCAGGCCCGGTCTGAGTGTCCGGAACCACGGCGGGCGGCACCGGTGGCGGGCGGTCCGAGAACCACTGGGCCGAGACCGGGGCTGGAAGAAGCAAAGCAACCAGCGTGAAGGCGACCGCCAGCGCCGGAAAAGGCCGTCTGCCCCGCCCGCATCCTACGATACCGTTGCCGCCCGAAATCATCGCCATGCTTTTCACTTAAAACGCGGCAAATTCAAGCCTTCGTGGCCGAAGTTTGGCGAGCGGCGCTAGCTGGCGGAACCCGCACCGAGACCCAATGTTAATCCAGCGGTCGTGGTCCAGTCACATTCCCTGCCTAGGCCGGCATTCGCCGGGCATAAACCATGCATCCGGATTGGAATGGACAATTCTGGCGCGGCGGCGCCGCGGCGGTTATCGTTGAAGCCGGAGAGCATGCGTGTTGGATAGCTGGATGGGCCGCGGCCAGAAAAGCGCCGATGCCCAAGACAAGGTAGGGCTCGGCAGTATCCGCCGGCCAGTGATCGGACTTGCGCTGGGTGGCGGCGCCGCACGCGGCTTTGCCCATATCGGCATCGTCCGGACGCTGGTGGCTCACGGAATCATGCCCAACGTCGTGGTGGGAACGTCGATCGGTGCCGTGGTCGGCGGCGCTTTTGCTGCCGGACATCTCGACACGCTGGAAGAATGGGCACGCAGCCTGCAGCCGCGAACGGTCCTCTCCTATCTCGATATCCGCCTGAACGGTTCGGGCCTGATCGGCGGCGCGAAGCTTGCGGCCCAACTGGAGGCGGCGCTCGGCCAAAGCCTGATCGAGGATCTGCCGGTGAAATTCGCCACCGTCGCTACCGAAGTGCGCACCGGCCACGAAATCTGGCTGACCCATGGCCCCATGGTGGACGCGATGCGCGCCTCTTACGCGCTGCCGGGAATATTCTCGCCGATCCTGGTTGGCGACCGCTGGCTGGTCGACGGCGCCCTGGTCAATCCGGTGCCGGTGTCGGCGGCGCGCGCGCTCGGCGCGGAAATCGTGATCGCTGCCAATCTTTCCAGCGACGTCTTCGCGCACGCCACAACGGTCTATTCCCACGGCCCCACGCCGGGCGTCTCGGTCACAGTTATGCCGGAAGCGCTGCCCGAACCCGAGCCGCGCAAACGCGGCATCGGAAAATTCTTCTCCGCCGAGCGCACGATGAAGCGTGAATTCTTCGGCGGCGGCGGGCGGCCAGGCATCTCGTCGGTCATGGTCGATGCCTTCAACATCATGCAGGACCGCATCACCCGCGCTCGCCTTGCCGGCGATCCGCCGGACCTCCTGATCTCGCCCCGCGTCGGCAAGATCGGCTGGTTCGATTTTCATCGCGCTGACGATCTGATCGCTCACGGCGCGAAAGCGGCCGAGCGGGCGATCGACTCGATCCAGGAGGCGATCCATATCCTGGCGCCGCCACAGATCGACGCCGAGAAGGCGCTCGAAAAGCCCGACAAGGAATAGCGTAGCGCTCTCAAACCAAGCATGCCCTCGGACGTGATCCGAGGGGGGTCACCGGTTCACGCCAAGAAGTTCACGCCAAGAAAACGCACCAAAACAAGCTCACGCCGTCTTGATGTAGTCGCGCAGCGCTTCCTGCTCGGCCTCATATTCCTGGACACGGCGCTTGACGATGTCGCCGATCGATATCAGGCCAACCACCTTGCCCTCCTCGATAACGGGCAGATGCCTGAACTTGCCGAGCGTCATCATTTCCATGATCCCTGCGACGGTGTCGGACTGTCGGCAACTCACGACCTTGGTCGTCATGACCTCGCTGACCGGCTCCTCGAGCACCCTGGCGCCGCGCTCGCCCAACACACGGACAATATCGCGCTCCGAAAGGATCCCCTCCACGCGTCCCTGGTTCATCACCAGCACGGCGCCGATCTTGCGTTCGCCAAGGATCTTGATCGCGGCCGAAAGCTTGGCGTCCGGCTCGATGCTCGTGATCTGATGGCCCTTGGTGTCGAGAATTGAACGTACCGTCATTGTCGCCTCCCTGAATCCGTTCGTGCCCAAGGGGCCGGACTTGTTCGTGAGTCTTCAATCAACAGTTCCGCGCCGGTTTCGTCTCAAGGCGCGGTCTACAAGCGCGGCTGTCATCCATGGCAGCGGCATTGGCTTGCGTTACAACCAGTGCGGATGATGAATGAAATCGCCCCTCGCCGCAAGCGGCGATCAGACGCGGCCAGATTCGTCCGGCGATGAAGCATCCGCGGCATGCGGCGTCGCACGCGGTACCGGATCGAACAGCGAAAACAGCATCAGGCCGGCGAGAAATCCGCCGATATGCGCCTGCCAGGCAACACTGGCGCCTTCCGCGCCGATCGAGATTGATCCGAGGCCGAAGATGATGTTGACGCCGAACCACACCGCCAGAAATCCGAGCACGCGCGCGTTGCGCAACGCCCGGGAAAGCGACAGCGCCGGAACCTTCGCGGCGGCATCCGCATCGCCCCGGTGGAACGAAAGAAAACTTCCCCGCACGAAGGCAAACCGGATGGCGGCGGCCATGGCGCCGGATACCGAGGCCGAAGCGCCGATCATTGGCGCGATCGTGTGTTCATGGGTGACGAGATGCGCCATGGCGCCCGCCGCGGCTGTCACCGCCATGAAGACGAAGAACCTGACGGCACCGAACCGGCGCGCCAGCGCGCTGCCGAACGGCAACAGCCACAACAGGTTGAAACCGATATGGCTGAGATTGGCATGCAGCAGCGAATAGGTGACGAAGGTCCATACCTTGGCGCCCTCCCCGCCGGGAAAGGTGATGTTGAGTAAGTTAGAGTCGTAGCGCTTCGGAATGAAGCCGAAGACGTCGATGGTCCAGTTCTCCAGATCAACCGGCAGCAGCACCCGCAAATGAATCGCAGCGATCAATGCGATATAGGCCGTGAGCGCGCCCGGTAACGTCAAGATCGGCTCGTGCGGGGCGTCCGGCGGCTCGACCGGGGATGAGTAAGACTGGGATTCCAAGGGGTCCAGGACCTTAGCTGGCGGCTTCGAGTCGTATGGGCCCAGATAGGCGGCTTTGCCCGCCCTGTGCAAGTGCACAATCGCAGCTATTCCCGTGTCCCGGACGCGGCGCGGCACGCAGTGACGCGACGCAGAGCCGGGACCCAGGCTGCTGCGGCGGGTCCCGGCTCTGCGTCGCACCGCCAAGAGGCGCTGCGCCGCGTCCGGAACACGAGACTGCAAAAGCAGACTGCAAAAGAAAAAGGGAGAGCTCTGAGAAAGCTCTCCCTTGTCTTGCTGGCCTTTTCGCGCCCGGAGCCGGGATCACATCCCCGCCCCCTCCCCGCGCGATGACCAAACTGTTTGATGCCACCTGTGTACCAACCGCGCCGGACAGATAAGCCGGAGCTGCCTGATGCGTTCCACATTAAGCGCGCCGCGGCGCCACCGCCAACCTCATAGTTAATTTAACGTTAACAACGCAAAGCCGCGCCCCACGCGGCCGAATCGCGTCCCCGGCATGGACGCTGCACAGCCTGTCCTGCACAACGAACAAGGGAAGGCGTGTTGCGCAAAAGCGGGACAGATGTGTCCCGCCAAGGCAAGCCGGGGAAAGGTCAGCATGAAACACCCATCGAGCCGCGAGTTCTTCGCCTATTGGGACGCGAAACGCGGCGACGCGCGAGCACCGGACCGTAGCGAGATCGAACCCGGCGCGGTGCGCGAGCTGCTCGGCGACATCTTCGTGCTGTCCTACGACAACGAGGCCGGCTATCCGTTTCGTGTCGCCGGAACGCGGGTCTGCGCCCTGCTCGGCCACGACCTGAAGGACACGAGTTTCTCGGCGCTGTTCACTCCGGACAGCCGCCGCGAAATCGAGGACATCATCAGCTACGTCGCCGAAGAAATGCTGGCGGCGATTGCCGGCATCACCGCGACTTCGCAAGATGGTACAACGGCGCATCTGGAGTTGCTGCTGCTGCCTTTCAACAACCGCGCGCATGCGCCGATCAGCCTGACCGGATTGCTGGCGCCATTCGAAAGCGATCTCGGCACGATCAGGGATTTCAAGGTGACGTCGTGGCGCTATCTGCATCGGCCGCAAAAATTCGTCCCGCGCGCCTTGCGCAAGCTCGCGATCGCGCGCGGCTTCATGGTGTATGAGGGCCTGCGGTAGTCACGAACCGTCGGGCATGTCGAAGGCTGCAGCCCACCGCATGGTCACGTAATCATGCTCAAAAACGGCCCAGAGAAAGCCTTCAAAAAGAGCACGGCCAAGCATTGCCTAAATGCGAGGCGTCAGGCAGGGTCGAACCACGACGTGGAGCCGGGCCACATCCGCTGAATGAGACGCACCGAGAGAAAATCTCGGAGGCGCGTATTTGCCGTAACCTCGGAGATCCAAAAGTATGCTGTTCAAGAGATTGGTGCTTGCCGCCGCAATTGCCACTGCCGCGGTGGCGACGCAGGCCCATGCCGACGCCCTCGATTCGATCATGAAGTCCAAGGTGATCAAGATCGCCGTGCCGCAGGATTTTGCGCCGTTCGGCTCCGCCGGGCTCGATCTCAAGCCGCAGGGCTACGACATCGACATGGCCAATCTGATCGGCAAGGAACTCGGGGTGAAGACCGAAATCATTCCGGTGACCAGCGCCAACCGCATTCCCTATTTGCAGACCAACAAGGCCGATCTGGTGATTTCCAGCCTCGGCAAGAACGAGGAGCGCGAAAAGGTCATCGACTTCTCGATCGCCTATGCACCGTTCTTCTCCGGCGTGTTCGGCACCAAGGCGATCACGGTGACAAGCGCGGCCGATCTCAAGGGCAAGACCATCGGCGCCACCCGCGGCGCGATCGAGGAGCAGGCGCTGACCGCCTCGGCGCCGCCGGATGCGACCATCAAGCGTTTCGAGGACAACAACGCGACCATCGCGGCCTTCGTGTCCGGCCAGGTCGACCTGATCGCCACCGGCAACACGGTCGCGGCCGCGATCGCCGAGAAGGTTCCGGCCCGCGCGCCGACCTTGAAATTCGTGATCAAGGACAGCCCCTGCTACGTCGGGCTCAACAAGAACGAGCCGGCGCTGCTCGCCAAGGTCAACGAGATCATCACCAAGGCGAAGGCATCTGGCGAGATCGGCAAACTGTCGGAGAAGTGGCTGAAAGCACCGCTACCGCCCGGCTTCTGACGTAACGCCGAGGCGCGCAGTGTCTTACAAGCTGCAATTCGCCGAACTGCTGCCCTACTGGAACGTCCTGCTGTATGGGCTGGTCTTCACGATCGTGCTGACGATCGTGTCGACGGTCGTCGGCATCGCGGTCGGCACTGCGGGCGCCGCGGCGCGCACCTTCGGACCCGGCTGGCTGGGCCGTATCGTCGCTGTTTACGTCGAATTGATCCGCAACACGCCGTTCATCGTGCAGTTGTTCTTCATCTTCTTCGGCCTGCCGGCGCTCGGGCTGAAACTCAGCGAGACCACCGCCGCCTTCCTCGCCATGGTGATCAATCTCGGCGCCTACTCGACCGAGATCATCCGCGCCGGCATCGAGGCGGTTCCGAAGGGCCATATCGAGGCCGGCCTGAGCCTTGCGATGAGCAAATGGGAGGTGCTGCGCCACATCGTGCTGAATCAGGCGTTCCGAAAAATCTATCCGGCGCTGTCGTCACAGATCATCATCGTGATGCTGGGCTCGGCGGTGGTGTCGCAGATTTCGGCGGAAGACCTCACCTATGCCGCGAACTACATCGCCTCACGAAACTTCCGCAACTTCGAAGTCTACCTGTTGGTCGCGCTGGCCTACCTCCTGCTGGCGATGCTGACGCGTTCGCTCTTGCGGGCGCTCGGTCGCGTCATCTTCAAGGCGAGGTGAACCATGCTGCAGTTCAGCTTCTGGGACATCCTCTCCAACCTCTTGATCGCCACGCAGTGGACCATCGTGCTGTCGCTGATCGCCTTCTTCTGCGGCGGCATCGTCGGACTGGTGCTGCTGTTCATGCGCACCTCGCGGATCGCGCCGCTGGAATGGTTCACCAAGATCTATATCGAGTTCTTCCAGGGCACGCCGCTATTGATGCAGTTGTTCCTGTTCTTCTTCGGCATCGCGCTGTTTGGCGTCGAGGTTTCGCCGTGGATGGCCGCGACGCTGGCGCTGACGTTCTGGACCAGCGCGTTCCTGACCGAGATCTGGCGCGGCTGCGTCGAAGCGATCCCGAAGGGCCAATGGGAGGCCTCCTCCAGCCTCGCCCTCAGCTACATCGAACAGATGCGCTACGTCATCCTGCCACAGGCCTCGCGCATCGCGGTGGCGCCGACGGTGGGGTTTTCGGTCCAGGTGATCAAGGGCACCGCACTCGCTTCGATCATCGGCTTCGTCGAACTGACCAAGGCCGGCACCATGCTCAACAACGCGACCTTCCGCCCGTTCCTGGTCTACTCGCTGGTCGCGCTGATCTATTTCTGTCTGTGTTTCCCGCTGTCCTGGTGGGCGAAGAAAATCGAAGGCCGCCTCAATGTCGCTCGTTAGCATCCGTGACGTCAGGAAGAGTTTTGGCCCGAATGAGGTGCTGAAAGGCGTCTCGCTCGACATCGCCAAGGGCGACGCGGTGGCGATCATCGGCCGCTCCGGCTCCGGCAAGAGCACCCTGCTCCGCTGCATCAACGGCCTGGAGACCTATCAATCCGGCAGCATCGTCGCTGATGGCATCGAGGTCGCCGGCGCCAACACCAACCTGCGCGAACTGCGCCGCCATGTCGGCATGGTGTTCCAGCAGTTCAACCTGTTTCCGCACCTGACGGCCGCCGAGAACGTGATGCTGGCGCCCACCGTCGTCAATAAGGTATCGAAGGCCGAGGCCCGCGCCACCGCCGCCGAAGTGCTGGCGAAGGTGGGTCTGTCGGAAAAGATGGACGCCTATCCGAGCGAGCTTTCCGGCGGCCAGCAGCAGCGCGTCGCGATCGCGCGATCGCTGGCGATGCGGCCGAAGGTGTTGCTGTGCGATGAGATCACGTCCGCTCTCGACCCCGAACTGGTCAACGAGGTGCTGCGCGTGGTCGAGCAATTGGCGCGCGAGGGTATGACGCTCATTCTGGTGACGCACGAGATGCGCTTCGCCCGCGACGTCGGCACCAAGCTCGTCTTCATGCACCACGGCAAGGTGCATGAGGAAGGCGCGCCGAAAGAGGTCTTCGCCGCCCCGCGAACCCCGGAACTGCAGCAGTTCGTCGGCCAGGTCGGTTGAGTTTCGGCCTCAGCGTCCGGTAAACACCGCCGCACGTTTCTCGAGGAAGGCATTGCGCCCTTCCACCGCGTCCGCACTCAGGCGAATTTCCGCCTGCGTTTCGATCTCGCGGCGGAACTGGTCGGCATAGGTGGCGTGTTCGCTCTCGTCGATCAGACGGCGCGTCGCGACCAGCGCCCGCGTCGGGCCATCAGCGAGCCGGCGCGCCAGCTCAAGCGCCCCGTCACGAAGCGCCGCATCGTCGAACACTTCGCGGACCAATCCCCATTCCCTTGCCAGGTCGGCAGACAGCGGCTCGTTGGTCATCATCAATTCGAGCGCGCGTTGCCGGCCGACGAGGCGCGGCAACAGCCAGGTCGAGCCGAGATCGGGGACCAGCGCGATGCGGCTGAACACCTGAATGAAGCGAGCCGAACGCGCGGCAACAATCATGTCGCCCGCCATCGCAAGGCTGAATCCGCCGCCGGCCGCCACGCCGTTGACCGCGACCACGACCGGCACGCGGCATTCGCGTAGTGCCTTGAACGCCGGCCAGTAATATTTCATCACGCCGGCCGCGATGTCGTCGCCCAGGATTTGCGCCGCCTTGAGATTCTGGCCCGAGCAGAAGCCACGCCCGGCGCCCGTCAGCACCAACGCCCTCACCTGCGGATCAGCATTAGCTTCACCAATGGCAACCGCAAGGTCCCCCAGCAGAGCGGGCGTCATTGCGTTCAGGGTGTCGGGCTCGTCCAGTATCAGCACGGCGACGTTGCCGTCGTGCTCTCGCTTCACTCCGGGCATCCCCTTCCTCCGTCCGCTAGCAATTTCGGCCGGGCCCGGCCGAGCGCGAGAGTAACCCTAATGCCACCGCGCGCAACAATCGCCTTGTGCAGACTTGACCAAAATCTCTGTTCCCAGCGATACTTGGCCCATTGGACGTGAGCGATGTTTGAGATCGGTATTTTCTGCGTAATTTTTCTGGCGGTGGCCTAGCTGAAGCCGCGCCTGAGCAACCGGCATTCCGGCAAGAACGGCTGGAATCGCTGCTGAGCACGATTAAGCAGGACCTAAATCAACTGGTACAGAAATAGGCGACACCGCAATCATTGCGCCAGTATCGGCGCAGTGTTGGTCTACCCGGTCGAGGAGCGAGCGTTGAGCAATCGCTGGGGCATTCTAGCCGTTCTGTTCACGGTGCGGCTCTCCATGGCGTTCCAGTTTCAGAGCGTCGCTGCAGTTGCGCCACTGCTCGGCACCAAATTCGATGCCAGCCTTGCCGATATCGGACTCCTGATCGGCCTCTATTTCACGCCGGGAGTCGCGCTGTCGCTACCAGGCGGCGCGATCGGAAAAAGGCTTGGCGACAAGGCCACCGTGTCAGGCGCACTGTTGCTGATGTTGATCGGGCAATTCGCCATGGTGGCCTCGGATTCCTGGAGCTGGCAAATTGCAGGACGGCTGATCGCCGGCGGTGGCGGCGTCCTGCTCAATGTCCTGATGGCGAAAATGGTCACCGACTGGTTCGCCGGCAAGGAAATCGCAACCGCGATGGCGATCTTCATCAATTCGTGGCCGGCCGGCGTTGCCATCTCGCTTTTGACCCTGCCCGCAATCGGTACCGGCTATGGCGTCAGCGCGGTCTATCTTTCGGTTGCCGCGCTGATCGGCCTCGCTATCCTGCTTCTTGTTGTCGCCTATCGATCGCCGTCAACTTCAGCAGCCGCGCCTTCAGCCGCCTCACGGCTCGACCGCAACACCTTGTTCGCCGTGATCATCGCTGGTCTTATCTGGGGTCTCTTCAACATCGGCTTCGCGATGATTTTCAGTTTCGGCCCCACGCTTCTGGTCGAACGCGGCTGGTCGATCACGGCGGCGGGCTCGGCAATCAGCATCGTGCTGTGGCTCGCGGCGCTGAGCGGAACGGCCGGCGGATTTCTGGCCGATTGGACCAAGCGGCCGCAATCGGTGCTCGTCGTCGGATGCACCCTGTTCGCGTTGTTGATGCTGGTGCTGCCTCGCAGCGCGCCGGTGATTCCGGTTGTGATTGCGATCGGCTCGATCAGCGCCCTGGCCTCGGGCCCGATCATGAGCCTGCCGGCTCGCGTGTTGCAGCCCCAGACGCGTGCGATCGGGATGGGCATCTTTTACACCTTTTATTACGCCGCGATGATGCTTGGCCCGGCGGTTGCCGGCGCCATCGCCAAATGGACCGGCAGCGCGGCGGCGGCATTCGACTTCGCGACGGTGGCCCTGCTTGCCTGTCCCGTATTGTTATGGGGATACAACCGGATTGTTGCGCCGCGACCACAGGCCGCGTGAAGGCCTACCGCTCATGTAACCGGCGCTAACACATCGTTAACCCTGTCGGCCTTAGGGTCTTCCTGACGCCGAAGGACCGGCTGTCTGGTGGCGAAGATGTCGTTTGCGCAAAAGAAAACTACCACTGTGCCGTCCGCGGAGGAGCGGCGGCGCTTCCAGCGCGTCAAGGTTCACCTGCTCGGCCGCTACATGCTGCCGGATCGCCGCGAATTTCCTTGCCAGATTATTAACATGTCGCCGGGGGGACTGGCGCTGCTGGCGCCCGGCATCGGCAATGTCGGCGACCGCGTGATCGCCTATCTCGACCATATCGGCCGCGTCGAGGGCAAAATCACCCGTATTATCGACAATGGTTTTGCCATGACGGTCGGCGCCACCGCGCGCAAGCGCGACAAGCTCGCCGCCCAGCTCACCTGGCTCGCCAACCGCGATATCCTCAATCTGCCCGAAGACCGCCGCCACGACCGTATCGTGCCGCGCAACCCGATCGCGCTACTGACCCTCGAGGACGGCAGCAAGATGACCTGCCGCATCATCGACCTGTCGCTGTCGGGTGCTGCGATCGCCGCGGAGAACCGCCCGCCGCTGAAGTCGCTGGTCATGCTCGGCAAGGTGCAGTCCCGCGTGGTACGAAACCTCGAAGAAGGCTTTGCGCTCGAGTTCATCCACGAGCAAGTCGCCGAGACGCTCGAAGACGCGGTTACCGCGCGGTAAAGCGCCAGCCGCCAAAATTCCCTGATTTTTCAGCCTCCAAGGCGGTATTCGGGTTGCCGGATGCCGCCTTTTCACCGTCCGGCACCCGCCAAGGTCGGTTAATGCGGAGCGCTTTTGCCGGCGCATCCCCTGCTATTGCAGCGCCACAGGAGTTAATCCGTAAAGTTTGAATCAATTGCAGTTGTTTCAAATTTTATTCGAATTCGATTCAAGTATAGATCGAATTCGCCGCTAGCTTTACTAGTATTCACGTCAAATGTACTTGCCTGACTTAGCGGCGGCGCAAATCCTTTGTGCGAAACGTGGTCCCAACAAGAAACAGGGGCCACTATGTTGTTCAGGGGACAGGGGAAGGGACTGGCGGTTATCGCCGTCCTGATAGGGATGAACGCTTCGATGAGCGTCTCGGCGAAAGCCGGCGACGCGCTCTATGCCAGCCTGGGCGACACTGCGCGTTCGCCGATCGGCTGGGTCGAATTCTGCGCCGAAAACACGGGCGAGTGCCGCGGCGGAGCTTCACAGCCGCGCGACATCGTGATGTCGCAGACGGCTTGGCGGGATCTGCTGCGGGTCAACAAGTGGGTCAACGAGGCCATCAAGCCGATCACCGACATGGATCATTGGGGCGTGATCGAGAAATGGTCGTTGCCGACGGACGGTTACGGTGACTGCGAGGACTATGTGCTTCTGAAGCGCAAGATGTTGATCGACGCCGGATGGCCGCGCGAGGCGCTGCTGATCACGGTGGTGCGCGACAAGAAGGGCGAAGGCCACGCAGTGCTGACGGTGAAGACCGACAAGGGCGAGTTCGTTCTCGATAACCAGAACGAAAACGTCCTGGCCTGGACCGAGACCGGCTACCGCTTCGTCAAGCGTCAGTCACAGAGCGACCCGAACATCTGGGTCTCGCTCGGTGACAGCCGCCCGGCGGTCGCCACTGCCTCGTCACGCGATCGATAACGAGAGAAGGAATTTACCGACCCGCGACCCGGTCACATCCCCACCCCTCCCCGTCCCAGACCGGTTCGCGCGCGGCCAGGCTTCCCCCAAAGCCTGGCCGCAACTTTTTTGCGGCCTTTCACTCGCCCGTCCGGAAAGTACACGGTGCTGATCGGGTCGCCAGCTCATGCAGGGTTTGCATTTGCTGCAGGCTGACTGGTTTCAACCGAGGCTCAAGCGCGGCAGCGGCGCTGTGTGGTATTTCGATAAGGGATGACCTTTAGGCAAGTTGAGAGCATTTAAATCACCTATATGCTCACCAGCAGACAGACAGGACCGCCGGCTTGTCGCTCAAATTGGTCCTCAATTTTTCGTCGGCTGGAGGCCCAAGATGATCCATGTGGACGACCGTACCGCGGCAACTCTGGATGTGGTTCTGGAAGAAGCTTGCAGGGGATTGAAGCACGGCGGCGACCACGAAACCCGAAAAAAGATTGCCACGAAACTCATTCAAGCTGCCAGGAAGGGAAATACCACTCTCGGCGGCCTGAAGGCTGTGGCTGATCGAGCCCTGATGGAGATGGTCCACCGCAAATCGGCCTGACGGCGATTTCGATGAGGCGCAAATGAACCGCGACGGCCCCTGGGCCGCCGCGCGTTATCGTGTTTTGATCTGACGACTACGCCGCTAGCGCTACGCGCGAGGTCGATTTTCGCCGCATCGGCTTGCCGCCTGGCGATCCCGGCGGTTTGCGGTCGAGCATCGAAAGCGCTTCGAGAACCTCATCGATGGTCACGAGGCGCCTCGCGCCCGCCAGCTCGCGCAGCGCGGGATTCGAAGTCACGGCCGCCGCATCTGAGGCCCAGGACGCCAGGATAGCGCGCTTTTCGCTCAGCGACAGTGTCGCGTCGGCGACCACATCGCGCGGATGGTCGAACACGGTCGCCGGATGCAGAACGGCATTCAGGTCAAAGACATTGTCCGTCTGATCGATCATCGGTTCATCCTCCCTAAAGATAGAAGGCGCTTCGCGCCCGCAATGCTCGGCGGAAGCCTTTCCCTTCGCCGGGCGCGACGGCCTTAGGCCGCCTTCGCCTCGATCTGCTGGATGTTGCTCGGCGCCGCGCCATTGATGGCGATGCGACGTGGCTTCATCGCTTCCGGGACCTCCCGGAACAGCTCGATCCGAAGCAAACCGTCCTCAAACGATGCGCTCTTCACCTGCACATGATCGGCAAGGCTGAACTGGCGCTTGAACGGACGTGCGGAGATGCCCTGGTAGAGATATTCGCGTTGGGTCTTGTCGGCCTTGCGGCCCTCGATCGTCACCGTGTTCTGCTCGGCGGTGACCGAAATCTCATCGGTCGAAAAGCCGGCGACGGCGAGCGAGATCTGGTAGCGATCTTCGCCCAGACGTTCGATATTGTAGGGAGGGTAATTATCCTCGCCTGCGCGTTGCGCGGTTTCGACGAGGTCGAAAAGGCGGTCGAAGCCAATGGTCGAACGCCAAAGGGGTGTGAAGTCGTATGTGCGCATAGCCAAATCCTCCAAAGAGCAAGTTGGTTACGAGCGGCACCGGACACGACCGGTGCCCGTCGCAGGACCGGACCCCAAAGGCGCCCGGACCGCTGCCCATCGGCGGCAGCAAAAAAATTGGAAAACCGCGATTTGGTTTCAAGGCCGCCGACAAAATTTTTTAGGCGGCCTAGCTGCCGGGCCGTCCCGCCCAGCGCCCGTTGCACCGGCCTAGCCCTCCGGCATCCAGAACGAGAGCATGCGTTTGGTTTCGCCGGTCTTTCGGCGCCGTTGCCAATTCGGGTTGCGCGAGAGAAATTGAAACGGGTCCCTGTGCTCTCTCGCGGCCTCTTCGAGATAGGCCCGCCAGCGATAGTGACTGTAGGTCTGCATCGCGTTGATCGTATAGTGCATCGCGATCTCGCGATGGCCGCGAATGACCAGAAAATTCTCATCGTTCTTGCCGCTCGCAGACTTTGAGAAATTGTGCGAGCCCGTGACGACGATGGGATCGTCGCCGAACGGGTCGATCACAATCATCTTTGAATGTGTAATGGCATGGCCGATATTTGCCCGGAACTCTGCCGCCGTGCCCTCCACCGCCCATTCTCCAACCGTCTTCCTGACTCCTGTTGCCTGCGCGGAATCGAGAAAGAAATCCTCGGCGTTCTGTTTCAGGAGTTTGAATTCTTCCGCGCCTGTGCTGGTAAATTGCGTCGCCACGCCACGCACGTACAAGTCCTTTTCCTCCTGCATCCGAAGCAGGGTACGCACAGGCTCATTGCCCGGCTGAAACATCACGAAGAGCACACCTTGTTTTGCGTTCGTCACGAGATCGACGAGTTCCTCGATATCGATCTCTCCGCTCAATTTGGTGAACCAGCTATCGACTGTGGCGTCGCCGAGCGGAATTCCTCGTTTCGGCCGGTTGTTTGAGGCTAGGAGTTCGTCGGACACGACATCGCCCGCTTCTGCCAGGAGCTGGAACTGAGCCTCGAATCGCTCCGCCAGCTCTTCGTGAATCAGCATGATTCCGTTGTTGAGCTGAGTACAGAGACCGGTCGGCGTCCAATTGGTGCTGCCGGTCCAGACCTTTTCCGGCTTGAACCCGCCCGCTGTCCGGCGGCCCAGAACCACGAACTTGTTGTGCGCGAGGGCTTTCGGTGCGAGAAAACGATCGTGAACCACGACGCCAGCGTCGGTCAGCCGGGTTCGCGCCTCTTCATTCTCGTCCTCTCCCTCCACCTCAACGCTGCCGTTGGCCAGCACGACATGCGCGCGCTCGCCTATCGCAACGAGACCATCCACCAGTTCCTCGTCGCTCAGCTCGTATAATGCGGCATGGAGTTCAAGCCCGTCATCATCCGCCACTTCGGCCATCATCTGCAGCATGGTCTCGCGCAGCGTTCCGCCAAGGAAGGCTCGGGCTTCGCGGTCAACCTCCTGGCTGACAATGACGGCCGTCTCTTTCAGCTCCGCAAGGGTGATGCCCTTGCGCTTCATGTAGCGCGCCATGAATTGCGACAGCACGTAACCACGGTTGAAGTGCACGCTCACGCCGTCGCCGCAGTCCGCGCTGAGGGTCAGCGTTCTCGACCATTCACTCGACGGCCCGTCATGCAGCTTGCCATCGGCGCCCACCACCCTGGCAACCACGCGATATGCGATCACATCGCCCAGATCGGCTGCGTGATCGGTCCAATCATAGCGCTGAAACGGCCAGATCTGAGAAGAGCGTGAGGTAAACTGATTACCGTCGCCGTCGACTTCGACGTCGTCTTCGAAGCCGACGCGGTTCGACAGATATTTGGGCTCCGCGTCGCCCCGCCGGCATTCGATGGCGAATCCCAGGCATCCCGGAATGTCATCGGCGTGCGTCCAGACAAGGTGCACGTCATCGGCATTCGAAAACACTTTGAGATGGATCTCCGACATTCCCGCCCCCATTGAAGCAAATTGGCGCTGAAGGAATTCGCCTGACTTGCGATCCAGCTACATGGATTGGCTACTGTGTCATTCGCCTCTAGTGCATCTGGTATCGCATACAGATACAACGGCTGGATGAAGGTTGTTTTGGAACGTATCACAGCGCTTGCGTGTGTTATGCATGAAATAGGGATGCCGCCGCCATTTCGGGGTTTTACGCGCGGCACGTTCGGCTATCGCCTTTTGCGGTGCCGGACCGGCGTGCGATGATGGCCGGCGCCCCCCGGGAGAACGCATCTTGGCTCACAGCGAGATCGACGCCATCCGCGCATTGCTAGGCTCGAAGCCGCGACCGGTCGGATGGTCGGAGCGGCGGCAACGGCTCGACGAGGTCGGATCGACCTGGCCGGTGGCCACGGACGTTCAATGCGAGGCCGTCGACTGCAACGGCGTCGCCGGCGAGTGGTCGATCGTGCCCGGCAGCGAGAAGTCGCTGGTGCTGCTGTATTTCCACGGCGGCGGATACTGCTCCGGCTCGATTGCCAGTCACCGCCGACTGGTGACGGAAGCCGGGCGCGCCACGGGCATGCGGACGCTGGCGATCGACTACCGGCTTTCCCCTGAACATCCCTACCCCGCCGCCCATGAAGACGCGCTGACGGTATGGCGTTTCCTGCGCAAGCAAGGCATTCCGGCAATGAGCATCGCGGTCGGCGGCGACAGCGCCGGCGGTAACCTGACGCTTGGGCTGATCAACCGGCTGCGCGCGGCAGGAGAGCCGCTGCCCGCCTGTGCGTGGCTGATCTCGCCGTGGACCGATCTGACCATGTCAGGCAGCACGCTCGCGACCAAGGACGCCGTCGATCCGCTGATCCATAAGGCGTATCTTGATGAGCTCGCCGACGCCTATGCGGCGCCATCCATCGACCGCCGCGATCCGCTAATCTCACCCCTGTTCGCTGATCTCAGGGGTTTTCCGCCGGCCCTGATTCAGGTCGGCTCGGCCGAAACGTTGCTCGCAGACGCGACCCAGCTCGCTTTGGCGGCTGGGGTGGCCGATGTCGATGTGACGCTGCAAATCTGGCCGCACATGATCCATGCATGGCCGGTCTGGAATGCGAATCTCACGGACGGCCGTCGCGCCCTCGCATTCGCCGGCCAGTTCATCCGCACGCATATCCGTTAGCCCCGGACGCCCTTTTGGGGCCATTCCTGCGGCCTAAACCCTCGGTCGAGAGCGGTTTTGCCCGCAATCCCAGGCTCACCGGCAAATCCTGGGTTTTAGCGATGTCCGGCCTGTGCTAATGGGAACTTTGAAATCACGTCCGGATTTGGAGTCGCATGCTCGAACTCGCCCCCCGGAGTGCCAGCCCTGTCGCGCGTATCGGCGGTCAGCCGATTGCGATCGCCGCTGCGGCTCTCGTCATTGTCGTGCTTGGCGTAAGCTCTATCGCCCTGTGGCGCGCCTATACGGGCAGCACCCCCGAGACCGATCGCGCGGCCGCGACCCGCCAATTGCAGGCGCGCGCCGCGCAAGCGTCCGAGCAACTGGTCGAGAAGGCCAAGGGCTTGGAAGCGACCCAGCAGGAATCGATCGACCAGTTGCAGGTGGTGCAGGATCAACTGCTCACCGTACGCCGCCTGCTAGCTGCGCAGCAGGCCGACACTAGGAAGCTTTCCGAACAGGTCGGAACGCTGACGGAAGCAATCGACGGCTTGCGACAATCCTTTGCCAGCGCGCAGGCCTCCGAACCCACCGCCGCTCCCGCGCCGCGCAAGCGATCAGCCAAGGCAAAGCCCCGCTCGGCCCGGAGCGTGAATCGCAGCCGCGCCAAGGGCCGCGGCTAGTTGGTCTGGGCGCTCGGTGACGAAGTCGGGCATGGGGGGCGTATGGCCAACGCGGCTGCAACCAGCGGCGCCGCTCGGGCAATCCAGCGATGTTCATCCCTGATCCCGGATTGGGAATTGCATCATGCGGCCGGGCGACGGGATATTTTCGACCGTTGCGGCATGCGGCGCCGCAACTTTTTTCCGCGCTTTTGTGAACTGGATCACATATCTCCGGGTGAATCCCGGGCATCCTGCAGTTCACCGGATGGCGTGAGCCGATTTCAATATCCGGGGCTGGCAAGGTCGTTGACGGTATACTGCGTCGACGGCCTTGTTCTTTTGCGCCCCCTTGAGCGACCGCGGCTGCAAGCCCCGGCTGTGCAGCCGGTGTGATGGCAGGCAGCAAAAATCGCGCGCAGTACGCGACTGCGCACGAGGCTGTCGAAGTCGGCTAACCGACCCGACCGCTCTTGCGATACGGTTTGGACATCTGATGCAGCTTGGACATCCTCTGTTCGATTTCCCAGAACATCCAGATGAAGGCCGCAGCCAAACCAACCACGATACAAATGAATAACAACGTCAATGTCGGGACTGTGAGCATGTTCAACATCCCTGATACGATGCCAGCGGCATACCAGCGGATGGATCAAAATACGGCTTCGGTCCTGGAAAACGCCCGAGCGTATAGCCCCCGCGATTTGCCCTTCGAAGTGCTCGACGCTTTCGGCGTCGGATCCTCGCGGATCCCGGGTCAAATCTAGAACGAGTTCTCGGCGCTGGCTGGTACTATTTTGCTCGCTGCCCTGCGACCGGAGGTCGCTCGGGCATGGATTTTAGCAGCCGCGGCAAATGCCCTTTATCTTGCGTTCGATCGTCTTGTTTTCTTCGTTGATCGCAGCGTCTTCGCTCGTACTGCCCGATCTGGCCGAGCCGGTCGTCACGCCCCGGCCTGACGACTGGGCGGTGCCGGCAGTATTGGTGCCAGGCGGAGGCGGCTGCGCGAGTCCGGACGGATTTGCCGCGCCGCTCGGACCTTGGCCAGCATTGTTCACCCCACCCGGAGTCGTGGGACTTGGAGTTGTAGGACTTGGCGACACGCCGGTGACACCTGACGTACCCACACCGGCCGAGCCTGCGCCCGGAGAGCCTGTGGTGCCGGGGCTGCCGGGTGATGTTCCGCCGACGCCCTGTGCAAATGAAGTGACCGGCGATATCAGGAGTGTGATTGCCGCGACAGCAGCGGCTGCAGACGCCAGCTTCATCGGAAATCTCCTTTTTGGAAGCAACGACAGCGCCCTGGCATAGTTCCTGCCGGAACGATTCTACTGCCAGATCATTCATTCACATCCGCTCGACGGCCGGAGTGGCCAGGCTTTGCGCAAATTGATCGCCTTCGACGACGACACATTCGACAAGCTCAAGCAGCTTGCACGTGACCGGATGGCGACCTTTCAGGAACTGGCTGACGAAGCCTTTGCGGACCTCTTGAAGAAGCACGGCATCCCCATCGACCTCAAGGACGCGCTGCGGAAAAGCGCAGCCGCTTCCAACGAAGCGACGGCGAAAAGAACCAGATCGAAAACCCGAAAGGCGGCATCATGAATTCCGACTCCGATCCTTTCGAGCAAGGCCAGCGCGCCGCGCGCCAGCACATTCCGGCGGAAGCCAATCCATATCGGGATGGCAGCGAGGAGCATGCGCTCTGGGCCGCCGGCCATGAAAAGGTCGCCGGCCCCCCTCGCGAGGCGAACGAAAATGAAGGCGGCTGAGCCGCCGGAAGCTTTGATCGTTACGCCGCAGCTTCGGTCGGGGCCGCAACATCGGTCTGGCCGGTCCGGTCCTCGACCATGCTCACGAACAAATGGGACTTGCGTTCGGGCCCGCCGATCTGAAGCCGCCGCACCGCAATGGTGCGCCGGCCCTTGACCGGGTTATCGACGGTATCGACGATCGCTTCGAGCTGCTGCTTGCGCTCCAGCAACTGCCGATCGCGCCGCTCGATCAAATCGGCAGCCGACTCCGGAAACAGCTCGCGGGGTGTTTTCCCCATGATTTCCGCGCGCGACATGCCGATCATTTCCTCGGCCGCCTTATTGACGAACAGGTACCGCAGATTGCGCGCGTCCTTGACGAGAATCCCCTCGGGTATGTTTTCGACGATCGCAGCGAGAAACTCTTCCGTCCGCTCCAGAATGGCTTGACCTTTTCTTTGTGCGGTAACGTCTTCCTGCACCGACACCCAGCCACCGCCGTCCATCGGCCGCTCGTGGATCTTGATCACGCGGCCATCTGTGAGGCTGATTTCATAAGAGGTCGGCTGCCGTTTTCCGATGCGATCGATGATCCCAGCGAGGTATTGCTTGATGTCGCCGTCGAACAGCCCGCTGTCGACCCGATGCTGCAGTATTTCCTCCAGCGACGATCCCGCCTTGATCTTCACTGGCAGGTTGTAGAGTTTTCGATATTGGTCGTTCAGCGCCAGGACCTGCGCCTTGCCGTCGAGCATGATCAGGCCCTGCGGCATGCTGTTGATGGCCGCAGTCAATTGCCATTTGGTGGCCTGATACTTGTCGTTGAACTTGTCGCGCTCATCCATGGCAGCATCGCGCTGCTTGGCGGTACCGGCTTTGAGTTCCTCGAGCTCGAAGTTGCGGCTCACGACGTCACGAAAATTCTGAACGGCGTAGGCCAGACGCCCGATCTCGTCGGCACGGGCGTAATGCGGAATATAGCTATTGACGTTGCCGGCGGCGATCCTGTCGGTCGCCTCGGTAATTTCCTGCAACGGCTGGACGACAGAGCGTCGCATCACGAGTACGTTGAGTGCGGCAAATATCAGGGTGCCGAGTCCGAGTGCGAACAGGTACCAGGCCGCATAGCGGCCCTGGTCGCCGAGCTCCGCAGCCTCGACGGTGCGTTCATTGTAGATCCGCGCCAGCGCCTCGAGATCGTTGTTAAGCTGGGTTCGCAGGCTGCGGTTGGCGTCGTTGTCGCCCCATTCGCGAGCTGCCGCCGGACTGACGTCGACCGCGCGTCGTGCGAGTTCCTTGCGGAAGTCGATGAACTGGTCGATGCGTCGCTTGAAGGCGGTGAACTGCTCAACGTCGTCAGCGCGGACCGTTCTCTGCCACCGCTCCATCACGCCGGCCAGTTCGCGGTTGCGCTTTAAGAGTTCGTCGGCATACCGCTTCACCTTCGTTCGCTCGGTGGACACATAGATGCCGCGCGATTCCATGACGATGGCGTAGATCAAGCCGTTCGCCTGGCTGACGTTGGCAGCGGCCTGGGCTGACGATGCCTGGAGGTGCCGATATCCGGTTTGCAGCCATACCGACTGGATCGACATCACCATCAGCACGATGGTGACGACTATCAAGCCGGCAGCGATGCCGTAGATTTTCTGGACAACGCTGAGATCGCTCGTCCAGCCGACGAGCCCAGCCAGCATTCTTTTCATCGATCCGGCCTCCGGCAGTTGCGTGGTCGGGCTTCAGGATTGGTGCATCCGTTGGCCATCGCTCCAGACCGACAGAGTCTAAGCCGCCAGCACTATCATAGGCTTAAGGTTGCAACCGGTAGTAATACGGGATGCCGCCGTGGAACCCGTGTTCCCCGGACTGACTGCTAGCGAGATGCGAACGTGAATGCTCCCCGCCAGGGAAGCATATGGAACCGGAAGAAAAGCTTGCCGCCTTCAGCCGATCTTCTTCAGTCCGTTTTTGAAACGCGGCCCGTTGAGCGCGTAGAATTTCGCAGCACTTCCCATCGCCGTCACCTGCTCGGGCGACAAGGTGCGGACCACGCGCGCGGGCGAGCCGATGATCAGGGAATATTCGGGATATTCCTTGCCTTCGGTGATGACCGACCCAGCACCGACGATGCTGCCGCGGCGTATCTTCGCGCCGTTCATGACGATCGAGCCCATGCCCACCAGCGCGTCGTCTTCGAGCGTGCAGCCATGCAGGATGACATTGTGACCGACGGTGCAGTTCTTGCCGATCGTGAGCGGAAAGCCGCGGTCGGTATGGCAGGTGGAATTGTCCTGCACGTTGGAGCCCTCGCCGATCTCGATCCACTCATTGTCGCCGCGCAGCACCGCGCCGAACCACACGCTGGCCGAATTTAAAAGCCGCACCTTGCCGATCACGACGGCAGTGTCTGCGATGAAATAGTTTCCACTTGCGGGGAGTTCAGGCCCCTGTCCGTCGAGTTCGTAGATCGCCATAACAAAAGATCTCCGTTGGCGGAGACCTTGGCACAGCCCCAGGCAACGGATCAAGCGAACAGGCCACCAGCCTCAGGCCAGCACGCCCGCGGCTCGCAGCGTCATCAGGAAGAACGTGCCGGACATCATGCTCCAGAAGCCTGAAAGCACGGTCGCCATCATCACGAATTCGAAGCGGCGGCGCTCGATCTTCGCACCGCGTAGCGTGTTGCGCATGATGATGAACGGTGCGGCGAAAACCAGAAACGGCACGGCCGCAAATGTCTTCGGCGCCACGCCTTCCCCAAGCAGCCCGAATCCCGCCGGCCGCGCCGCCATTGCCTGATAGCCGCTGGCGAGCGCGCCTGCGAGCGCAAAGCCGATGCACAGGGAGAACAGGGAATTCAACGCATCGGGCGACATGACAACTTCCGTACTCGACGAACCGTGCCCTGCTTTCGCAAAATTGGCCGGTGGTCGCCACAGTATCCTTAAGGAAGGGTTAACAACGAACCGCCGAGACCTCGTTTGCGCATGGCTGCAGGGCCGGAACTCCCGCGAAATCATGCGGAAATCACGCTGCCCATGGCATATTCGCGGGATGATTCGCCTTAGCTCTCGGGACCGTGCCCGAGCTTCGACCCGACCGATGCCTCGTTCATGACCCTGCTTTCGACGGCCCAGCACCTCGCCCGCGACACCCGCAGGGATCCGCGCTCGCACATGATGCTCATCATGATCGCGGTAACCATCACCGTTGGCGCCATTGCCCTCGTCGCTTATTTGCTGTGGCCAACCTGGGTGGCGCGGCCCGCCGGCGCTCCGGGCCGGTTGCCGGTCAGCGTCGGCGCCACGCTCTTCAATGTGCCGACAGCAGCGATCCGCCGCAAGATCCAGCGCCACTCCGGGCCGCAGGAGCGGGTCGATCTCAGTTTCGTCTTCCCGTCGCTTGAGCCGCCGGATGCACCGAAGCACGTCAGCGCCGATACGATCGATGAGAAGGTGCAGCCGATCGACCGGATATTCCTGTCGATATCGGCCCATCACGACGCGCTGCCGCCGGACACGCGCGCGCGTACGATCTATCCGCGCTACCTCGAACAAAAGGCAACACCGATCGACGACGGATTGACGATGCGCGCCTTCCGCGACGGCTCGCCCTACGCCAACGAGGACCTGTTCTCCGCCGGCGCACCGAGCCTCAACACGCGCTGCACCCGCGACGGCCTGACTCCCGGCATGTGCCTGAGCGAGCGTCGCGTCGACGGCGCCGACCTGACGTTCCGCTTTCCACGGAGCTGGCTGTCGCAATGGCGCGACGTTGCGAATGCGATGGACCGCCTGACGGCGCAAATGCGCGGGCCGAAGGACTAGCCGGGATCTTGTAGCCTTGTAGGGTGGGCAAAGGTGCATTTTGCGCCGTGCCCACCACAACAGTTCACAATGCATGAGATGAGTCGGTGGGCACGCTTTCGCTTGGCCCACCCTACGACGCTGCGGCGCCTCAGCCGACGTCGGCGAGATCTTCTTCTAGGATCGCCATCTGAAACTGGAAAGAGCGATCGTCGTCCTCGTCATCGACGAACAGCACGCCGATGAATTCCTCACCGATATAGACTTCGGCGGAGTCGTCCTTTTTCGGCCGCGGCACAACGCGGATCTTGGGATTGCCGAATACGCGCTTGAGATAGGCGTCGAGCTTCCTGACTTCCTGAACGTCCACGGCGGTCTCCAATCGGATTCTTTAAATTTCCGGGGAGGTTTTAGGACGAGACGGCGCCAACCGCCAGAGCCTTTTCGGTTCTGATTGGATCAGAACCGAGGCTCTATTCCTTGTTTTGACGCGTTTTCTTCACGCTTCGCTTGAAAACGCTATGCGCGCAACTTCACAAAGATCGGCCGCAGAATGTGTGGAAAATCAAAGCCCGATCGCGCCGAGCATCTGATCCATGGTGCGCGACGGCTCCGCGCAGCCCGCCTCGCCGACGATCTTCGCGGGAACGCCGGCCACCGTGACATTGTGCGGCACGGGCTTGACCACCACCGAGCCTGCGGCAATGCGCGCGCAATGGCCGATCTCGATATTGCCGAGAATTTTGGCGCCTGCCCCGATCAGCACGCCGCGCCTGATCTTCGGATGACGATCCTCGTTCTCCTTGCCGGTGCCCCCCAGCGTGACACCATGCAGAATCGAAACGTCGTCATCGATCACTGCGGTCTCGCCGCAGACGAATCCGGTCGCGTGATCGAGGAAAATGCCGCGGCCGATTTTGGCGGCGGGGTTGATATCGGTCTGAAACACCGCCGACGAGCGGCTCTGCAGATAATAGGCAAAATCCTTGCGGCCCTTTTGATGGAGCCAATGCGCCAGGCGGTGGGTCTGCAGCGCGTGAAAGCCCTTGAAGTAGAGCAACGGATCAATGAAGCGCGAGGTTGCGGGATCGCGGTCGTAGACCGCGACCAGATCGGCGCGGAACGCATTGCCGAGATCGGGCTCGTCACGCAGCGCCTCGTCATAGGTCTGCCGGATCAAATCGCCCGATAGCGCCGAATGATCGAGCCGCTCGGCGAGACGATGCACCACCGATTCCTCCAGCCGCTCGTGATGCAGCACGGTCGAATAGAGGAAGGCAGCAAGCTCCGGCTCGCGGCGGACGATATCCTCCGCCTCGCCCCGGATGCGGTCCCAGATCGGATCGAGTGCGGCGAGCTTCGACGCTTGCGGATTGACCTGATGCACTGCCATGATTGCTCTCGCAAATTCACTGATTACGTTGCTATTATAGCACGGCGGGCGGACTTCTGTCCCGGGCAGGCGCAGGCCAGCGTAAACCGCCTCCGAATGCCGTGGGGGTCAGTTCAAGATGGTCAGCGAAATCAGGAAATCAAGCCGGCGGGCCTGCGACTATTGATGAATTTCGGCGGACCTGCCATTCGGCGGATGCTGCCCAAATGGGGGGAAGCCACATCAGCACGCAGATATTGCGGGCGCGTACCGCTGCGAATTCGCGCTCGGCCTGGATCGCCGCCATCGCCATCCCATTGATGTTGCTGGCCCCTGCCCTGTGGAATGGCTATCCCCTGCTCCAGTGGGACACCGGCGGCTATCTGGCCCGCTGGTATGAGGGCTACCTGGTCCCCAGCCGCTCCACCACGTTCGGCCTCTATCTTCACTTCGGTGAGGATTCGAGCTTCTGGATCAACCTCGGGATCAACGCGCTGGCGACGCTGTGGATCCTGCAGTTAACGCTGCGCGTGCTCGGTATCTCCGAGCCGTTGCGGCTCCTGGCCATGAGCTTCGTGCTGGCCCTGACCACCTCGTTGCCTTTTCTTGCGAGCACGCTCCTGACCGACATTTTCGCCGGGTTGTCGGTGCTTTCGCTGTTCATCCTGGTCGTGCTTGGCGAGCGAACTTCGATCCCGGAAAAATGCCTGCTGTTCGGCCTCACCGCTTTCGCCGCGGCGACCCACAGCGCGACGCTCGCGGTGCTGCTCGGACTGTGCTGCGTCGGCTGGATCGCGCGTCCCTTTCTGCGCGGGCGGATTTCCGTTTCCGGACTGACGCAGGGCAGCCTGACCGTCGTCGCGGGAGCCGCGCTGTTGCTGTCGACCAATTTCGCATTATCCGGGAAGCTGGCGTGGACGCCGGGCGGTTATGGCGTGGCCTTCGGACGGATGCTGCAGGATGGCATCGTCGCGCAGTATTTGCGCGATCATTGCCCGAAGCAGAATTTCAAGCTCTGCCCCTATCGAGACAAGCTGCCGGCCACCGCCGACCAGTTTCTGTGGGGCAACAGCATGTTCAACACGCTTGGCCGCTTTCAGGGACTGAGCGACGAGATGAGCTTTATCGTGCTGCATTCGCTGGCCGAATATCCGGCCTGGCAAGCCAAGGCGGCGGCTATCGCTACTGCGCAACAACTCGTCTACGTCGGGACCGGCGAAGGCACCGACGGCTGGCTCGGCCATACCTACGGCATCATTGAGCGCTTTCTTCCCGCACAGGTGAAGCCGATGCGCGCGGCGCAACAGCAGCGCTGGCACTTCGACTTCACCGCGATCAACCGGATTCACATTCCCGTTGCGCTGGCGTCGATGCTGCTGGCCATGATCCTGTTCGGCCGCGGCGTGCTGCGCCGACCGTTCGACGATCTCACCTTGCTCGCCGGCACGGTCTCATTCGCGCTGCTCGGCAATGCTTTCGTCTGCGCTGTGATATCCGGTCCCCACGATCGCTACGGCGCGCGGCTGGCATGGCTTGCGACCACGGTGGTGCTGATCGCGGCCATCAGGCAATTCGCCGGTGAAGACGCGCGCTACCGCTCATTGCCGTCGCGACAGGAAATCGATGACACCGACCTTGTAGACCTTGTCGCCGACGGCGCGCATGTGATCGCGGTTCGGAATGTTGAGCACCTCGGCGCCCGGAATGATCCGTCCGAGCGCCGCGGCTGAGCCGGCGATTTCATCCCTGGTGCCGACCGCAATCAGAACCGGCACGCCGATCTCGGCGGCTTCATCCGATGTCATCAGCCGCCGCGAACCGCGCAGGCAGGCGGCAAGCGCGCGGTGGTCGGATCGCGTCTGATCGGCGAAGGCGCGAAAGGTGCGGCCGACCGGATCGGTGACGTCCTCCAGCGACGGCGCTTCCAGCGCGATGGCCACGTTCTCGCCGGGACCGCCGCCCTCGATCAGTCCGATCCCGATGCCGCCGAGAATCGCCGAGCGCACCCGCTGCGGCTGCTCGCGCGCCAGGATCGCCGTCATTCGCGATCCCAACGAATATCCCATGATGTCGGCGCGTTCGATGCCCAGGTGATCCAGCAGCGCAATGACGTCGCTTGCCATGATCGCAATTTCGTAAGCAGCGGAATCGTACAGCTTTTCGGAATCGCCATGGCCGCGATTGTCGAGCGCGATCACGCGGCGGCCGTCTTTCCTCAAATCGGAAACCCAGGTCGGATAAATCCAGTTCACGTTCTTGCTGGAGGCAAAGCCATGCACGAGGACGATCGGATCGCCCTCGCCTTCGTCGAGATAAGCAATTTCGACAGCGCCGTTGTGAAAACTCGGCATCATCAGTTCCATTTTTCGGGGGGATCGGAAATGGAGGGCCTTGCAAGGACTGCAAGTCTAGCCGTGTACGGCAGCGCCCACCAGCACCGGGGCGGCCGGCAAGCATGCCGCCGCCGCCTCCTTTCTCAAGCGCCGCGCTTTCTTGCGGCGAAGCCACGCTTCGGTTGCCCGCTCGGTGGTCGCCTTGATCGACGACAAAAATCCGAACAGCGCCAACAGTGCACCGAACACCCACATCGTCAGATTGAAAGCGCCGGTTGCCAGCAGCAGCGCGCCGCGGCCGAGCACCTTCAAGATCGCGCGGGTCTGCCCGCCCTTGGATTCGGCAAGCCGCGCGGCGCGGGCGATGTCCTTCGGCCCTTGCGCGATGCGCAGTGCGTCGAGCGCGCCACGTGTGCCGGCCTTTTCGCCGACGCGTCCGACGTCTTTCGCCAGCCGCACCAGCGCGCCGGCTTTCTCGGCGCGGAATGCTGCCTTGATTGCACTGATGGTCTGGCCGGGTCGCAGCACCGAACCCTTCGCGACCGCCTGCTGCAGGACCGGCGCATCGACGACCTCGCGCGCCGAGCGGCCTGCCCATTGCGTCAGCCCCTCGCCGAGACGTCCGACCTTGCGGGCACCCTTGACCATGGAAAGACCGGCACGCAGCGGAGCAACGCCGCCGACCGAGGCGTAGGTCGCGGCGGTCACCGCGAGCCCGACCGTCGCAAGGCCCAGCACCAGCCGGTCCACGTCCTCGCCCGTCGCGAGGTGCTTGCCTTCGCGAACAACGTCCCTGATATCGCCGTAGACGAAGAGATCGCCGGCAACCGTACCCGACAGGCTTGCGACATCGTCGGCATTGCCGACCACGAAACCCGTGGCAAAGCGCTTGGCAAGATGCGACGCCGAACCTGCGTCGGTAACGGCATCGCTGACGCGCTTCGATAGTTCGTCGCTGACGGCAATGCCTTTGTCGCGGGCGAGTTCGACGAAGCTGTTGGCGAGATCGGAATCGCCCTCCGCGAGCGCTGCCTCGATATGGCTGGCGACCAGCGCCTGGTTGGCCCGCAACGCGGAGTTGATCTGGATGTCGGACAGTGTCGCGGGATCGTCCTGCGCGGCCAGAATGGCGCCGGCCTCGCGGGCATGCGGCCACAGCGCCGCGCACACCGCCGCGCTGAGCGCCAGGCATCCTAGCGCCCCCGCCAGAGCCGAACCGAACCGCAATCGCCTCATCCAAAAAAGTCCAATGTTTTTGTCTTTCTCAAGATGGTATGCCGTTTTTAAGACACAACTGCCCCGACGAAAGAAGGGCTTTTCTCCGACGACAGAATTGTGTCGAATTTGCATGAGCAAAATGTGCGGCGGGGACATCCCGAATCGGCTCTAGGAATCATCGGCACCCCCCACTATGGTGCGCGGCATTTCGAAGCTGCCGCGTCGCGTTGATTGCGTGCGCTCATCGTTGAAATCCAAGGTGAAGCTGATGTCCGACCATGTCGTCCCGCATTTCCATAACGACGCCGGAGTCGCGGTAATCGAGATCGGCTCGCAGGAATTCATGTGCGTGGGCGCCAAGCCGCCGTTCGATCATCCCCACGTGTTTCTCGACCTTGGCAACGACAACGAGATCATCTGCCCCTATTGCTCGACGCTGTACCGCTTTGCCCCCGACCTCGCCGCAGGCGAAGCCCGCCCGCCCGAATGCGTCCTGAGGGACAAGGTCGCCTGACCTTTCGGTGGTCGCCGCGCGCACCATCATCGTTGCTGGTGCCGGGATCGGGGGACTGACGGCAGCGCTTTCGCTCGCAGCCAAGGGCTTTCGCGTCATCATCCTGGAAAAGGCCGAACGGCTGGAGGAAGCCGGCGCCGGCCTGCAGCTTTCGCCCAACGCCAGCCGGATCCTGGTCGACCTTGGCCTGCGGCCGCGCCTTGCGCCACGTGCCGTGACACCTGAGGCCATTAGTATCGTGAGCGCGCGTGCGGGCGGTGAGATCGCCCGCCTGCCGCTCGGCGAGGCCGCCGGCCTTCGCGCCGGCGCGCCTTATTGGGTGATGCACCGCGCCGACCTGCAAGGCGCCCTGCAGGCCGCGGTCAACGACCATCCGGACATCGACCTGAGGCTTGGTTGCCAGTTCGAAGACGTGACCTCGCACGCCAAGGGGCTGACCGTGGTGCAACGCCGCGGCAATGCACGCCAACAGGAGTTGGCGGCGGCGCTGGTCGGTGCCGATGGCATCTGGTCCGCGGTGCGGAACCATTTGTTCCCGGAGGCGCAACCGCAATTTTCCGGCCTGATCGCCTGGCGCGGAACCCTTGATGCGACCACGCTGCCGCGCGAATATACCGCTGCCCGCGTGCAGCTCTGGATGGGGCCGGATGCGCATCTGGTCGCCTACCCGATCTCGGCCGCGCGGCAGATCAACGTGGTCGCTATCGTGCCGGGAACCTGGAACCGGCCGGGCTGGAGCGCACCGGGCGATGCCAACGAACTGAAGAACGCGTTCGCCTCGCAGCGCTGGCCCGCGACCGCGCGGATGCTGATCGGGGCCGTCGACGAGTGGCGGCGCTGGGCGCTGTTCACGCTGCCCGATATCGGCGAATGGACCGATGGCGCGATCGCGCTGCTCGGCGACGCCGCGCACGCGATGCTGCCGTTTGCCGCGCAAGGCGCGGGAATGGCGATCGAGGACGCCGCCGTGCTCGCCAAATGCGTGAGCGAAAATCCGGGCGATCCTATCGCGGGCATCCCGGCGGCACTGAAGCGCTATGGCCGGCAGCGGCGCGGCCGCGTGCTGCTGGTGCAGCGTGCGGCCCGACAACAGGGACGCATCTATCATCTCACCGGACCGCTGGCGCTGGCGCGCGACCTCGCGATCAAGGCCATGGGCCCGGAGCGCATGCTGGCGAGGCAGGACTGGATTTACGACTGGCGGGTGTAGAGCGAAGTTCGAGGCCGCACCCGACAACGTTCTAATTTGCCGCTCGGCTTGCCTTCGTACGACCCTTGGCAACGGGAGCCGGCGCGATCGATGGCGGGACCGGCGCCGGCCTGGCTTCCGGTTTCGGTTCCTGGCACCTGTTCTTCTGCCAGGCTTCATCGGCCAGCTTCGACTGTCCGCGCAATGCGATGTAGTCGTTGCGGTAGGCGAGCTCCGCCACCACGGGACCGGCGACGCCAGTTTCGGCCTTGGTCATCAGCCCCTGCAACTCGGCGGTGCGCGTCGCGAGGCTCTTGCGCTCGGTGTCGAGCTGCTTGCAATCGTAGAGATCGTATTTGGCAGGATCGGCAAAGGCCGGCGAAATGGTGTCGCTCATGCCGGCGCAGCCGGACACGCCGGCGCAGAGCGCAACCAGCGCCAGAGCGGCAAGGCAGCGCGAGAATAACCGGCGATGGGACAGCGAGTTGGGCATCGGACCTTCGTTACGTGGATTACCTTGAGATTGCCTAAAGCTCGCCGCAGGTAAACACCCCAAGTGTCCGCATTGAGGCTTTGCTTCTGCGCCACGCTCACTTAAAAGTGGGGAGAGTTGGGGCCGGAGATCATCCCAATTCCACTTCTCCGGAAAACGCGCTAAGTATCTGATCTTCTGGCGAAAGCGGGCGTGGCGAAATGGTAGACGCAAGGGACTTAAACGCTTGAGTGCTCTTGGGGAAACCCAAGCTGTAGAACTGCTCAAATTCGGGGAAACCTTTCATATGGCAATCCCGAGCCAAGCGCCCGAACCTAACGGTTAGTGCGAAGGTGTAGAGACTAGACGGGCAGCACCTAAAGGCACGAACGCGCCAATGGTGAAGGTATAGTCCAGACCACAAACGAGCCAGCGCGGATGTCTGGCGAGGCGGCGAAAGCCGTAGCTGGTAAGAAAATCCCTCGGAGGGTGACCTCTGTGCCGGTTCGAGTCCGGCCGCCCGCACCACGCTTCGCCCTGACGGGCTACGCGTGGCGCAGCCACGCGAAGGCCGCCAGGCCGAAGCGTGTCCGGCGTAGCTTGAGCGAAGCGAAAGCGAAGACGGACTGGTCGGGCCCCTGGCGAGCGAAGCGAAAGCGTAGACCGATCAGGGGAGACTGGGGGGATCACATTGCCGCAAATCCATCTGTTCGAAATGCGCCGGCTGGAGATGCTGAGCAACACCATATTCGGCGTTGCCATGACCCTGCTTGCCTATGACCTGCCGAAGGCCTCTAGTTTCACGCAAGCGCCCGACTGGCACGACGTGCTTCGCGTCTATGCGCAGCCCGTCATTGCGCTGACGATCAGTTTTGTGGTCGCCGGCCTGTTCTGGTTCAGCCATCACCGGCGGCTGGCGGTAGCCCCGGAAGCCGGACGCGGCGTGGTGTTCCTCAATCTGTTTTTTCTGCTGTCGATCATCATCCTGCCGGTGACCAACGGCCTCTATGGCGTCTATCGGCTCGATAGCGTGGTCGCGGTAATCTACGGCTTTCACCTGCTGGTGATCGCAGCGCTGAACGCGGTATTGTGGGTTCTGGCGCTGCGCGGCCGCCACGATCCGCAATTGCTGGCGCCGGCGCTGTTTCCGGTCTGTGTGTTCGTGCTCGGCACGGCGATGGCCTTTGTCGAGCCGCGGGTTGCGCAATATGTCTGGTGCCTGGCGTTTCTCGCGCCGCTTGCGGGCTGGGTTGCTGCGCGTCGCTCCGCCTAGCGCACCTTCGCCTCGCTCAGCGTGAGCAGCCGGCTCGCCTCCTCCGCAATCATCCGCTCCATCTTTTCCTGAAATTCCTTGCGCGGCAGGCCCGGCGTGATCGGCGGCAGGAAGGACAGCGTGACGGTGCCGGAGTGCATGATCAGCGTCTTCTTGCCCCAGAACAGGCCGGAATTGCACGCAGCGGGAACGACAGATACTTCAAGGTTGGTGTAGAGCGCCGAGATGCCAGCGGACTGGAATCTCATCGGTTCATCGATCGCCTGGCGGGTGCCTTGCGGAAACAGCAAGACTTGACGACCCTCGCCGGTCGCGCGCCTGGCTTCATCGACCATCTGGCGCAGCGCGTGGCGGCCCGCCGAGCGATCGACCAAAATCATCGGATAGCGCTCCAGGAACCAACCGACGAACGGCACCTTACGTAGCTCTTTCTTGGCGACGATGCTGGCGTCCGGGAAAAGCGCGCAGAGCGCCGCGGTTTCCCACAACGACTGATGATTACAGGCGATGATGCAGGGACCATCGGGCACGTTCTCGCGCCCCTGCACCGTGTAATCGAGGCCTATGACATGCTTCATCAGAAACATGATGCCGTTGACCCAGACCTGCGAAACCGCGCGCACCGTCGCGCCGCTGGCATTGAACAGCCACATGAACGGCACCGTCAGCGACACGGCGAGCGTCAGGATTACCACCGCCGTATCGAATATGATCGATCTCAAATAGTGCAACGATTGTCCCCTTGGGCATCCGGTCGCGCCTCCCAATACAGCACTTTTCGGCCATTGCACAATTCCGTCATCGGCCGGCCGGAATTGGCTCGTTAGGTTCGCCGCATGCTGGCGTCAGAGCAAATCACCATCGCCCCGCATCTCACCTTCGATGCCATCAGCGCCGGAACGCCCGGCGCGCCGCTGGTGCTGCTGCTGCACGGTTTTGCGGAATCGATGCATTGCTGGCGTGCGCAGGTGACGGCGCTCGGCGACATGGGCTATCGCGCGGTGGCGCCGGGCCAGCGCGGCTACTCGCCGAGCGCACGGCCCGATCCACGGGAATTTTCGCACTACCTGATCGACCGCCTGATGGACGACGCCATGGCGATTGTGGCGGCTGCCGGCTATGGCGACGCGCGGTTTCATCTGGTCGGCCATGACTGGGGCGGCAGCATAGCCTGGGGCATCGCCGACCGCCATCCCGAGCGGCTGGCGTCGCTCACCGTTCTCTCGCGGCCGCACCCGAACGCATTCAACCGCGCGCTGACGGCCGACAGCGAGCAAGCGCAGCGCTCAAAGCATCACAAGGCGTTTTTGGAGCCGGATGCCGCCGATGTCGTGCTCGCGAACGATGCCAAATGGCTGCGCGAGCGTCTCGCCGCCAATGGCGTTCCCTCTGATGCGATCGAGAGGCATCTTGCCGTGCTCGGCAACAAGGACGCGATGGAAGCGGCGCTCGCCTGGTATCGCGCACGCGGCGCGATCCGCGGCCCGCTCGGTCCGATCCGCGTGCCGACGCTCTACATCTGGGGCGACGCTGACGACACCGTCGGTCGCGCCGCCGCCGAAGGCACGGTGGATTTCATCGCCGCGCCCTATCGTTTCGTGGTGCTGCCCGGCATCGGACATTTTGCGGCGGATCAGGCGCCGGAACGGGTGTGCGAATTGCTGCTGGAACATCTGGCAGCACACCCTGCGTGAGGAACGCAACGCCCGCAAAAATGTTGTCGTGCACAAAATGGAGTACGACAACATGACCAGTGAAAAAGATCGGGAAAAGGCTGCAGCCGAGCGCAAGCAAGCGCGGGATCAGCGCTCTCCGTCGCCACCACCGCCGCAAGTCTCTCCGCCGCTCGAGAATGACGGCCCGGAACTGGTGCGTGATACCCACACCTGACGATGAAAACAAAAACGCGACGGAGGAACAGTCCTCCGTCGCGATTGCTTGACGTTCGACTTAACGCGAACCGCCCTACTCGCTCTTGTCAATGTTCCAGAAGACCGGCGTCGCCGGGCCGTCGAGCACGCCGGTAAGCGACTTCCGCCATGCGCTCGGCGCGAGATACTGGCCGAGCGGAACGTAAATCACCTGCTCATAGGCTTCCTTCTGGATTTCGGCAGCAATTTTCTTCTGCTCGTCCGGCGAGGTAGCGCGCGCGAACTTGTCCTTCAACTCCTCGATCTTGGCGCTTTCCGCCCAACCGAACCAGCCGCCCTTGGTGCCGCGGCCGCCGATCGACGCGTTGGCGATCGGGTTCATCACGTCGGCACCGACCCAGTTGGTGAAAAACATGTTCCAGCCGCCCTCCTTCGTGGGCTTCTGGCTGGCGCGGCGTGTGACGACGGTCTGCCAGTCGGTGGCCTGCAGGTCGACCTTGAAGCCGGCCTCGCGCAGCAACTGCGCTGCCACGATCGGCTGCGCCTTCAGCGTGACGACGTCGCCCGGCGCCATGATCACGATCGGGGTGCCGTCGTAACCGGACTCGGCGAGCGCCTTCTTGGCTTCCGCCATGCTGCCGGCCTTGGTCAGATTTCCGGCGCCCTCTTCGGTCGCCAGCGGCGTGCCGCAGACGAAGTAGGCACCGCAGACCTTGTAATATTCGGGGTTGCCGACCAGCGCGTCCAGAACGTCCTTCTGGTTCATCGCCAGCAGCGCGGCGCGGCGAACCTTGACGTTATCGAAGGGCGGAAGGAGGAAGTTCATCCGGCCGAGCGTCTGGAAGCCGAGCTTGTTCAAAATCTCGATCTTGATGTCCTTGTTGGCTTTCACCACCGGCAACAGATCGAACGACGGATTTTCCATGAAGTCGATATCGCCCGACTGCAATGCGTTCACCGCGGTCTGCGCATCCGGCATGGTGATCCATTCGACGCGATCGACCTTCACGACCTTACCGCCGGCGGTCCAGCTCGGCGGCTCCTTGCGCGGCACGTAGTCCGGGTTCTTTTCATAGGCCGCCTTCACGCCCGGCTGGAATTCCGACTGCACAAATTTGAACGGGCCGGATCCGATATGTTCCTTGATCTGCTGACCGGCCGGCGTTTCCGCAAGGCGCTTGGGCATCATGAACGGAGTGTAGGACGACGGCTTGCCGATCGATTCCAGCACCAGGCCGTAGGGCTCCTTCAGTTTCAACGCAAAACTCTTGGCGTCGATCGGCTCGATGCTGGCGGTGAAGTCCATCAGCTTCTGGCCCATATTGTCGTTGCGGCCCCAGCGCTTCAGCGAGGCGACGCAGTCTTCCGCCGTCACCGGCGCACCATCGTGCCACTTCAAGCCATCGCGCAGGGTGAACGTATAAGTCAGCTTGTCATCACTGACTTTCCAGTCCGCCATCTGCGGCTGGACCTTGAAATTGGAATCGGTCGCCAGCAGCGTGTCATAGATCATGTAGCCATGGTCGCGGGTGATGTAGGCGGTGGTGAAGCCGGGATCGAGAACGCGCAGATCGGAGTGCATCACCGCGGTGATGGTCTTCTTGCTGGCGGCCGTGGCCTGCGAAGTCGGGCCTAGCGACGTCAGCGCCGCCGACAGCGCAAGCACCGACAAAGCAGTCGCTATCGTGGGACGTTTCCAACGCATGATGTGGAACATTCGATCTCTCCTGACGTGAAACTGTTCAATGTCCGCTGATTCATTATGCATGCGGTTCGTTATTTGGGCGAACTAACACGCTGTAAATCCTGACTATTTGAAGACTTGCATCAAGCGCGCGGCGCGTCAATCCGCTTTGAAGCGGCTACCGCGCTGCAGATACCGCGGGACGCGCGTTCATGTTTCGCTTTACAAATCCGCGCGAGATCATTCTCGTACGCGGCGGGCCGGTGCCCTATCGGTCGAAACCCAAAATTAAGAAAACCAAGAGAAGCCCATGAACCCAGCCAATCTTCCCTTTGATTCCGAGGCCATGCTGCAGGGGTTGCGCGGCTGGGTGGAGTGCGAAAGCCCGACCTGGGACAAGGCTGCCGTAGACCGCATGCTCGACCTCGCCGCGCGCGACATGGCCATTATGGGTGCGACCATCGAGCGCATCGCCGGCCGGCAAGGATTTGCCGGCTGTGTCCGCGCCCGCTTTCCCCATCCGAAGCAAGGCGAGCCCGGCATTCTGATCGCCGGCCACATGGATACCGTCCACCCCGTCGGCACCATCGAAAAGCTGCGATGGCGGCGCGAGGGCAACAAATGCTTCGGCCCCGGCATCTTTGACATGAAGGGCGGCAATTACCTTTCGCTGGAAGCGATCCGGCAACTGGCCCGCGCCGCATTCACGACGCCGCTGCCGATTACGGTGCTGTTCACCCCCGACGAGGAAGTCGGCACGCCCTCGACCCGCGACGTCATCGAGGCAGAAGCCGCGCGCAACAAATACGTGCTGGTGCCGGAGCCCGGACGGCCCAACAATGGCGTCGTCACTGGGCGCTATGCGATTGCGCGCTTCAATCTGGAGGCCATCGGCAAGCCGAGCCATGCCGGCGCCACGCTTTCTTCCGGCCGTTCCGCGATCCGCGAAATGGCACGCCAGATTATCGCGATCGACGGCATGACGACCGAAGATTGTACGTTCTCGGTCGGCATCGTGCATGGCGGCCAGTGGGTCAATTGCGTCGCCACCACCTGCACCGGCGAAGCGCTGAGCATGGCCAAGCGCCAGGCCGATCTCGATCGCGGTGTCGAGCGCATGCTGGCACTGTCAGGCACCAGCAACGACGTCACGTTCACGGTAACCCGCGGCGTCACCCGCCCGGTGTGGGAACCAGATGCCGGCACCATGGCGTTATACGAAAAAGCGCGTGGGATTGCCGCGCAGTTGGGACTCGAACTGCCCCATGGCAGCGCCGGTGGCGGATCCGACGGCAATTTCACCGGTGCCATGGGCATACCGACGCTGGATGGCCTGGGCGTCCGCGGCGCCGATGCGCATACGCTGAACGAGCATATTGAAGTAGACAGCCTCGCCGAACGCGGCCGCCTGATGGTGGGGCTGCTCGCGACACTGGAATGAGGGCGGTCCCTCCGCCGTCATTGCGAGCGAAGCGAAGCAATCCATGCCACCGCAAAAGGAAGAGTGGATTGCTTCGTCGCTTCGCTTCTCGCAATGACGCGGGGGACATATCCGCCCCGAACCGATTAGCTGCATCGCAAAAAACGCAGGCGCAATGGCACGGGACTTGCTGAAATGCTACGCTGGTGGCGCGGAAACCAGGTCTAAGGGCAGCGCTGCCCAATTCACCCACAACTAACGGATCAAGATGCTCGGATATCTGCTTCGCCGCATTCTCGCCGCCATTCCCGTGATGGGCGTGGTGGCGCTGTTTGTGTTTCTGCTGCTGCGGCTGACGCCCGGCGATCCCGCCGCGATTCTTGCCGGCGACAACGCGACACCAGAGCAGCTCGAGCGCATCCGCACCTCGCTCGGCCTCAACGAGCCGCTCTACACCCAATTCTTCACCTGGATCGGCAAGCTGCTGCAAGGCGACCTCGGCGTGTCCTTGATCTCGAACGTGCCGGTCTTGAAGATGATCAGTCAGCGCGTCGAGCCGTCGATCTCGATTGCCCTTTCCACGATCATTCTGGCTATTGTCGTTGCGGTGCCGCTCGGCGTGATTGCGGCGTGGAAGCACGGCACCTGGATCGACCGCTTCGTAATGGGATTGTCGGTGGTCGGGTTCTCCGTGCCGGTATTCGTGATCGGCTATGTTCTGATCCAGATCTTTGCGATCGAGCTGCGCTGGGTGCCGGTGCAGGGTTTCCGCAGTATCACAATGGGCTTCGGTCCGTTCTTCGAGCGCATCATCCTGCCGACCTGCACGCTTTCCTTTATCTATGTCGCGCTGATCGCGCGCATGACGCGCGCGGCGATGCTGGATGTGCTCGGCGAGGATTACGTCCGCACCGCGCGTGCCAAAGGCATCAGCGAGACCGGCGTGCTGCTGCGCCATGCGCTACGCAACGCCGCCGTGCCCGTCATCACCGTGATCGGAACGGGATTCGCGCTGCTGATTTCCGGCGTCGTCGTCACCGAGAGCGTGTTCAACCTGCCCGGCATCGGCCGCCTCACCGTCGATGCGGTGCTGGCGCGCGATTATCCCGTCATCCAGGCGATGATCCTATTGACGTCGCTGATCTATGTCACCGTCAATCTCCTGATCGACGTCGCCTACACCCTGCTTGATCCCAGAATTCGTTATTGAGGCTCGCTACTGATGGCGATCGAAACCCTTCCCGAACCGTCAATCCCCGTCACCACGCCATTCCGGCCGAGACTTGGATTCCTCACGGCGACGCCGATCATCGCGACCGCCACCGTCTGCCTCGCACTCATCATCGCGATGGCGATCGCAGCACCCCTGCTCGCGCCACACGATCCGCAATTGCTGGCGCCGGCACAGCGGCTGAAACCATCAAGCGCGCAGTTCCTGCTCGGCACCGACGCCTACGGCCGCGACGTGCTCTCGCGCATCATCTATGGCGGACGGATTTCGCTCCTGATCGGTCTGGGTGCTGCGGTCTTCTCGATCGGCATCGGGCTCGTGATCGGCCTCGTCTCCGGCTTCTTCAAATGGGTCGACGCCGTGATGATGCGGGTGATGGACGGCTTGATGGCGATCCCTTCCATCCTGCTCGCGATTGCCGTGGTGTCGCTGTCCGGCGCCAGCCTGATGACGGTGTTGGTGGCGATCACCATTCCCGAAATTCCGCGCGTGGCGCGACTGGTGCGCTCGGTCGTGCTGTCGGCGCGCGAAGAGCCTTATGTGGAAGCCGCGATCTCGGTCGGCACCAGCCTGCCCAAGATCATGTGGCGGCATTTGATGCCGAACACGGTGGCGCCGCTGATCGTGCAAGGCACTTACGTCGCCGCCTCCGCCATCCTTACGGAGGCGATCCTGTCGTTCCTCGGCGCCGGCATCAGCCCGGAAACCCCGACCTGGGGCAATATCATGGCCGAAGGCCGCGCCTACTTCCAGGTCAAGCCGTCACTGATCTTCTGGCCGGGGCTATTGCTGTCGATCGCGATCCTCAGCGTCAATTTGATCGGCGACGCCGCCCGCGATGCGCTCGATCCGCGCATGAAACAACGGGAGGCCGGGAAGTGACAGCATTGCAAGGAGCGAACCGACGAAGCGAGGGCGTCATTCCGGGGCGATGCGCAGCATCGAACTACGATGTGCAGTTGCACATCGGAGAATCTCGAGATTCCGGGTCTGGTGCTAACGCACCATCCCGGAATGACGGTGCAGGGAAATAGAAATGAAAAACATCGTCCTCGACATCGACAACCTCGTCGTCGGCCTCGGCAAAAATCCTTCCGGCCAGCGCATCATTGACGGCGTCTCGCTGCAGGTGCGCGAAGGCGAAACCCTTTGCGTGGTCGGCGAAAGCGGCTCCGGCAAATCGGTGACGTCGCTGACCGTGATGGGGCTGTTGCAGAAAGGCGCGCTGGTGCCCTCGGGCGGCAGCGTCAAGCTGGTCGGCGAGGAACTGCTCACCGCCACCGACAAGCGCCTGCGGCAGTTGCGCGCCACGAGGATGGCGATGATCTTTCAGGAGCCGATGACGGCGCTCAATCCGGTGGTGCCGGTCGGCCGCCAGATCGACGAAGTCTTGCGCGCCCACACCGATCTCGACGCCCGCGCCCGCCGCCAGAAGATTCTGGCAATGATGGAGCATGTCCGGCTGCCGGACGTGGAGCGCATCTTTGCCTCCTACCCGCACCGGCTGTCGGGCGGACAGCGCCAGCGCATCATGATTGCGATGGCGCTGGTGCTCGAACCGAAACTGCTGATTGCGGACGAGCCCACGACGGCGCTCGATGTCACCACGCAGAAGCAGATCCTGACCCTCATCCGCGACCTGCAGCGCGATCACGGCACCGCCGTGCTGTTCATCACCCATGACATGGGTGTGGTCGCCGAGATCGCTGATCGCGTCGCGGTGATGCGCTACGGCCGGCTCGTCGAGACTGGCACGCTCGACAGCATTTTGCGCACGCCGACCATGGAGTATACCCGCAACCTGCTCTCCTCGGTGCCGAGCCTGGTGCCGCGGGCGCCGCGCGCGGAGACCGAAGAGCCGGTGGTGCTGGAAGCCAACGAACTGGGCAAGGTCTATCGCGAGCGTTCGTTCCTCGGAAAGACGCGCGAAGTCGCCGCCGCCAAGGACGTCACCCTCACTTTGCGCAAGGGCCGCACGCTCGGCATCGTCGGCGAAAGCGGCTCCGGCAAGTCGACGGTGGCGCGCTGCATCGTCCGCCTGATCGATCCGACTTCCGGCGGCGTGCGGCTCGCCGGCCGCGAGATCTCCGATCTCTCGCGGCGGCTCTTGCAGCCGCACCGCAAAAAGATCCAGATCATCTTTCAGGACCCCTACCGCTCGCTCAATCCGCGCGTGACCGTCGGCGAAACCATTGCCGAGGGTCCGATCAATTACGGTATGCCGCGTGCGGAAGCGCTGGCAAAGGCGCGCGATCTGCTCGAATTGGTCGATCTGCCGGCCGATGCAGTGTCGCGCTATCCGCATCAATTCTCCGGCGGCCAGCGTCAACGCATCGCGATTGCGCGCGCGCTCGCGCTCGACCCCGACGTGCTGGTTGCGGACGAAGCGGTCTCGGCGCTCGACGTCTCCGTGCAGGCGCAGGTGCTCGAACTGCTCGACGAAATCCAGAAGCGGCTGGGCATTGCGTTGTTGTTCATCACCCATGATCTTCGCGTCGCGGCGCAAATCTGCGACGACGTCGCTGTGATGCAGCATGGCCGGATCGTCGAACAGGGCCCGGCCGCGCAGGTGCTGACCCACCCGCAGCAGGCCTATACCAAGGCGCTACTCGATGCGGCCCCAGGGCGTGGCTGGGATTTTGCCAATTTCCGGCCGGTGGAAGTGGCGGCGGAGTAATCAAGCACACCGTCATTCCGGGGCGCGAAGCGAACTACGGGGCGCCCTTGTGCCCCTGAGAATCTCGAGATTCCGGGTCTGGTCCTTCGGACCATCCCGGAATGACGAACTCTCAAATTCATCGTCTTGCTTCGCGTAGCTATTCCGTACCACGCGGCATGCAAAACGGAATTGCTTCACTCCTTGCGCTTGCCACGATGTCCCGCTTAACGTCCCCCAACCGAAAACACTGGCTGAGGCACTATGACCCGTATCGCCGTCGGCGGCTTCCTGCACGAGACCAACACTTTCGCGCCGACCAAGGCGACCTATGCTGATTTTGTTCATGGCGGCGGTTGGCCGGCGATGGCGCATGGGCCTGACGTCCTCAAGGTCATGCGCAAGATCAATGTCGGCCTTGCCGGCTTCGTCGAGGCGGCCGAAGCCAATGGCTGGGAGCTGGTCCCGACCATCTCCGCAGCCGCCAGCCCGTCTGCGCATGTCACGACCGATGCCTTCGAACGCGTCATGAAGGAGATGGTCGACGGCATCGCCAATGCCGGGCCGATCGATGCCGTCTATCTCGATCTGCACGGCGCCATGGTGACCGAGCAGCATGACGATGGCGAAGGTGAAATCCTCGCGCGCGTGCGCAAGGTGGTAGGCCCCGATCTGCCGCTGGTCGCAAGCCTCGATCTCCATGCCAATGTCTCGCCCGAGATGATCGCGCATGCCGATGCGCTGATCGCCTACCGCACCTATCCCCACATCGATATGGCCGACACCGGCCGCGCCTGTGCCAGACACCTCGCGCTGCTGCTGAAGACCGGGCAGCGCCTTGCAAAAGCGTTCCGGCAGTTGCCGTTCCTGATACCGATCTCCTGGCAATGCACCACCGACCAGCCGACGAGGAGTATTTACGAGAAGCTCGCCGCCCTCCAAAGCGACGCCGTGCCGACGGTGTCCTTTGCGCCGGGCTTCCCGGCGGCGGATTTTCCCCATTGCGGGCCGAGCGTGTTCGCCTATGGCAGGACGCAGGCCGACGCGGACGCCGCCGCCGACAAGATCGTCGCGCTCATCGAGGGCCATGAAGACGATTTCGATGGCCGCATCTATTCGCCCGATGATGGCGTGCGCCTCGCCATAGAGCTTGCGAAAACGGCGGAGAAGCCGATCATTATCGCCGACACCCAGGACAATCCCGGCGCCGGCGGCGATTCCGACACCACCGGCATGCTGCGCGCCCTGGTGCGCAACAACGCGTCCCGCGCCGCCACCGGCGTGATCTACGATCCGGAGTCGGCCAAGGCGGCGCATGCGGCGGGCGTCGGCGCCACCGTGACGCTGGCGCTCGGCGGCAAATCGGGCATCCCGGGCGATGCGCCATACAAGGAAACGTTCGTCGTCGAAAAATTGTCGGACGGCAAATTCGTGGCGCCAGGCCCCTATTACGGCGGCCGCGACATGGACATGGGCCCCTCGGCCTGCCTGCGCATCGGCGATGTCAGGGTCGTCGTCGGCTCCTACAAGGCGCAGCTCGCCGATCAAGCGATGTATCGCTATGTCGGCATCGAGCCGACCGAACAGAAAATCCTCGTCAACAAGAGCTCGGTGCATTTCCGTGCCGACTTCGAGCCGATCGCCGAAAAGCTTCTGATCTGCGCCGCCCCAGGCGCGATGCCAGCCGATACCGCAGCGCTGCCCTGGACGCGGCTGCGTCCGGGCATCCGCCTCAAGCCGAACGGCCCGGCCTTTGCCCCATTCGCCCCCTCACGCCCAAAATCCTCAGTCACGGGATAATAAAGACATGCCCATCATCGAACGCATCGGCGGCTATGCCGAGGAACTCACCGCCATCCGCCGCGATCTGCATGCCCATCCCGAGATCGGCTTCGAAGAGGTGCGTACTTCCGGCATCGTCGCCGAGAAGCTGAAGGGTTGGGGCATCGAGGTCCATCGCGGCCTCGGCGGTACCGGCGTGATCGGCGTGCTCAAGGGCAAGGGCGATGGCGGCAAGCGCATCGGCCTGCGCGCCGACATGGACGCGCTGCCGATGGAAGAAAATACCAATCTGAAATGGCGCTCGACCATTCCGGGCCGCTTCCACGGCTGCGGTCATGACGGTCATACCACGATACTGCTCGGCACCGCGCGCTATCTGGCCGAGACGAAGAATTTTGACGGCACCGTGCATTTCATCTTCCAGCCCGCCGAGGAAGGCCTCGGCGGCGCGCGCGCCATGATCAAGGATGGGCTGTTCGAAAAATTTCCCTGCGACGAGGTCTATGGCCTGCACAATGCGCCGGATCTCAATCACGGCGAGATCGCGATCCTGCCCGGACCAGCGATGGCAGGCGCCGATTTCTTCGACATCACGATCCAGGGCTATGGCGCGCACGGCGCGATGCCGGAGCGCTCCAAGGATGCGGTAGTGATCGCGACCACGCTGGCCCAAGCCCTGCAGACCATCGTCAGCCGCAACATCGATCCCTTGAAGTCTGCGGTGCTGTCGGTCACGCAGATCCACGCCGGCTCCGCCAACAACGTGATCCCCGGCGAGGCGAAGCTCGGCGGCACAGTGCGCGCCTTCGACGACGGCGTGCGCGCGCTGATCCGCGATCGCATGCGCAAGATCTGCGCCGGCGTCGCCGCGACGTTCGAGTGCGAGATCACCATCGACATCCGCGACACGTTCAGCGTCCTCGTCAACGAGGAAGAACAGTCCAGGGTGGTCGAAGCGGTGGCGAAGACCGTGGTTGATCCGTCCAACGTGCTCACGCGCTCGCAGCCGAAGATGGGGAGCGAGGATTTCGCCGACATGATGCAGCTGGTGCCCGGCGCCTATTTCTGGATCGGCCACGACGGCTCGGTGCCCGTGCACAATTCCGGCTTCGTCCTCGACGACAAGATCCTGCCGATCGGCGCCAGCATGTTCGCCCGCATCATCGAAACCCGGCTCCCGGTAGGTTAGCATGCATAAACCACCCCCCGAGGAAGAGGTCACCTCGCTGCATGACCTCTCCGCCACCGACCTGATCGTCGGCTATCGCGCCAAGCAGTTCTCGCCCTCTGAAGTGCTGGAGGAAGTGATCGAGCACGTCGCGGCCTGGGAGCCGCACATCAAGGCGCTCTATCTGTTCGATCCCGATGGCGCACGCGCGGTCGCGAAGGGGTCGAGTGACCGCTGGCAGAAGGGTGAGCCAGTGAGCACGCTCGACGGCGTGCCGGTGACGATCAAGGAGAATATCGCCACCAAAGGCCAGCCGATACCGCTGGGCGCGGCCAGCATGAAGCTGGTACCGGCGGAGAAAGACGCCCCGCCCGCCGCACGGCTGCGCGAAGCCGGCGCGATCATCTTTTCCAAAACGACGATGCCGGACTACGGCATGTTGTCGTCGGGCCTCTCCAGCTTCCACCCGCTCACCCGCAACCCCTGGGATCTAGCCAAGAACCCCGGCGGCTCTTCTTCCGGCGCGGGCGCGGCGGGCGCGGCCGGCTACGGTCCGCTGCATCTCGGCACCGACATTGGCGGCTCGGTGCGGCTGCCGGCCTGTTGGTGCGGTCTCGTCGCGCTGAAGCCGAGCCTCGGACGCGTTCCGATCGATCCCCCCTATGTCGGCCGGGTCGCAGGTCCCATCACCCGCACCGTCGATGACGCCGCGCTGATGATGTGCGTGCTGGCGAAGCCGGATCGCCGCGACGGCATGAGTCTGCCGGCTGACAGCAGCATCCACTGGAAGACGCTCGACAAGTCGCCGCGCAAGCTGCGCATCGGCCTGATGCTGGATGCCGGCGCCGGCCAGCCGCTTGAGCAGGAAGTGCGTGACGTAGCCGTCAACGCCGCCAAGGCGTTCGAATCCGCCGGCGCGATCGTCACCGAAGTCAACGGCATCCTGACGCGCGAGATGCTCGACGGGCTCGATAATTTCTGGCGGGCCCGGCTGTGGGACGACCTCTCAAAGCTTTCGCCCGAGGAGCGCGGCAAGACGCTGCCTTACATCCACAAATGGGCAGAAGCCGCCGCCAAACTTTCGGGTGTCGACGTCGTCAGGGGTTTTAACGCCACCATGGCGATCCGCGCCGCGGCTGCAAAACTGTTCCACGAACTCGACTACGTGATCTCCCCGGTGTCGCCGGTGGTGAACTTCCCGGCCGAGTTCGCTGCTCCCATCAACGATCCCGACAGGCCGTTCGAGCACATCTGCTATACCGTGCCGTGGAATATGGCGGAAAACCCGGCACTCTCGATCAATGGCGGATATGACGCCAAGGGATTTCCGATCGGCATGCAGATCATCGGCCGCCGCTTCGACGATCTCGGCGTGCTCGGCATGGCCAAGGCATTCGAGGGCCTGCGCGGTGCCCAGCGGCCGTGGCCGACGCCGCCGAAGTAATTGTCATCGTCATTCCGGGGCGGCGCGTAGCGACGAACCCGGAATCTCGAGATTCCGGGTCTGGTCCTTTCGGACCATCCCGGAATGACGACGTAACAATCAAAAATGCAGAACAGCAGAGGGAACACCCATGGCGTATGAGACCATCAAGTACGAGGTCGACGATCAGATTCTCACCATCACGCTGAACCGGCCCGACAAGCTCAACGCCTTCAACGGCACCATGCAGCAGGAACTGATCGACGCCTTCGACGCCGCCGACAAGGACGACAATGTCCGCGCCATCATCGTCACCGGCGCAGGCCGCGGCTTCTGCGCCGGTGCCGATCTTTCTTCCGGCGCCAATACGTTCGACCGCGACGCGCGGCGTGGCCCGGTGAAGCGGCGCGCGAGCGGCGCGGTCGATTACAGCGATCCCATGGTGCGCGATGGCGGCGGCCAGGTGACGCTGCGCATCTTCAAATGCTTGAAACCGGTGATCGCGGCCGTGAACGGGCCAGCGGTCGGCATCGGCGTCACCATGCAGCTTGCGATGGATATCCGCATCGCGTCGGAGGCCGCGCGCTTCGGCTTCGTGTTCTCCCAACGCGGCATCGTGCCGGAGGCGGCCTCAAGCTGGTTCCTGCCGCGCATCGTCGGTATCTCGCAGGCGCTGGAATGGTGCTATTCGGGCCGCGTGTTCCCGGCGCAGGAAGCGCTCGCCGGCCGCCTCGTCAGCAAGGTCGTGCCGCCGGACGATCTGCTGCCGACCGCCCGCGCACTCGCCAAGGAATTCGCCGCCAAGACCGCGCCGGTTTCGGTCGCTCTGATCCGGCAGATGATGTGGCGGATGCTCGGCGCTGACGATCCGATGGAAGCCCACAAGGTCGACAGCCGCGGCATCTACGCCCGCGGCCGCTCGGAAGACGTCAAGGAAGGCGTGGTGTCGTTCCTGGAAAAGCGCCCGGCAGAGTTCAAGAACAAGGTATCGAGCGACATGCCCGACTATTTCCCGTGGTGGACGGAGCGGGAGTACAAATAAGCGCGGTCATCCCACCTGACGCTGTCGTCACCCGCGAAGGCGGGTGACCCAGTAATCCGAGACCAGCGTAATTGAACCGATGAGCCGCGGCGTACTGGATGCCCCGCCTTCGCGGGGCATGACGGGAAACTACTCTATCACCAGCGCCACCCTGCCGATCGCCTTGCGGTCGATCAACAGTCGCATCGCTTTCGCGTAATCCTCCAGCGGCAGCCGATGCGAGACGTTGGGGCGGATTTTTCCGGCCTCCGCCCATTCCGTCAGCGCCTTGATCCTGATCTCGCCAAGCGCAGGATTTCGCCGCACCGCTTCGCCGGCACGGACGCCGAGCACACTCGCGCCCTTGATCATCAACAGATTGGTCTTGGCAAGCCCGATGCCACCGGTGAAGCCTATGACCAATAGCCGCGCGCCCCAGTTAATGCAGCGCATCGAGCTTTCGAACACCTCGCCGCCGACGGGATCGAACACCACGTCGGCGCCCTGCCCGTCGGTGATGCGCTTGACGGCATCGCGGAACGGCTCCTGGTCGTAGCGCACGAGATGATCGGCGCCCCTCGCTTTGGCGATCGCGAGTTTCTCGTCGCTTGACGCAGTCGCAATCACGGTGGCGCCGAGCATCTTGCCGATTTCGACGGCGGCAAGGCCAACGCCGCCGCCGGCGCCGTGCACCAGCAGTACCTCGTCCGGTTGAAGCCGGCCGCGATCGATCAGCGCGTGATAGGCCGTGCCGTGACCGGCCAGGAACGTCGCGCCTTCGGCGTAGTCGAACGTCAATGGCAGCGGCACGAGCTGCGAGGGCGTGGCGATCGCTTCATCGGAATAAGCACCGTGCCGCATCTTCACGATCACCCGGTCCCCCACCGCGACGCCCGTAGCGCCGTTGATCTCGACGATATCGCCGGCGGCTTCGACGCCCGGCGTGAACGGCAGTGGCGGCTTGAGCTGATACTCGCCCGCGGCCATTAGGATATCAGGGAAATTGATCCCGGCGGCACGAATGGCGACGCGCACCTGCCCCGGCGCCAGCGGCGCGGAGGCAAAGGTTTCCAGCCGCAGCTTCTCGGGCGGACCGAGTTCGCGGCAGACGACGGCTTTCGGCATCAGGCCGCCCGCGCTTTCAGCCGCTCCAACGCCTCGCGGATCAGCGGCATCCGGTCGTTGCCGAAATACATGTCGGTCCTGCCGACGAAGATCGTTGGCGAACCGAATCCGCCGCGCGCCATCACCTCGTCCGTGTTGGCCTTGAGCTGGTCCTTGATCGCCTGCTGGCCGATGCACTCGAAGAATTTGACGGGATCGACGCCGATCTTCTGGCAGATATCCGACAGCACTGAATCCTTTGAGATGTCCTTGTCGTCGCCCCAATAGGCCTCGAACACGGCGCGCGCGAACGGCACCATGCGTTCGCCAGATTCCTGTGCAACCCAGATGCAGCCGCGCATCGCCTTGACGCTGTTCACCGGAAACACCGTCGGCGGCATCTTGATCGCAAGGCCTGCGGAGCGCGCCCAGTCGGCGAGATCCTTCTTCATGTAGCGCGCCTTCAGCGGCACCGGCGTCTCGCGTGCGGCATAGACGCTCGGATTGACGGTGTTGAAGATGCCGCCGACCAGGATCGGCCGCCAGGCGATCTCGACGCCGAGCTCCTTGGCGAGCGGCTGGATGTTATGAAAGGCGAGATAGGTCCAGGGGCTGGAGCAATCGAAGAAGAATTCGAGCATGGGGTTTCCTTTTGTTGGTTCTCGATCCTCATCCTGAGGAGCGCGTCTTCGCGCGTCTCGAAGGATGAAGGGCCCGTCTGTGGCCTCATGGTTCGAGACGGCGCAAGCGCCTCCTCACCATGAGGGGACTGGCCTACTTCACCCGCGGCTCCTTCGGCCTGCCGAAGGCCCCGGTTCCTCTCCAGTATGATCGAGATTTTCCAGGCAATGGCGACTTTTGTTGTTCTGTACCTTGACCATAAGACATGGCAGACAGGCGCTCAATCAGAACCCATCGGGAGGCTCCCATGCTGTTTCCAACCACGATCGCAGGCTCTCTGCCGAAGCCGGAATGGCTGGCCGAGCCCAACACGCTGTGGGCACCCTGGAAATCGAAGGGCGACGAGCTCGCCCGCGCCAAGCGCGACGCCACCATGCTGGCGGTGAAGCTGCAGGAGGATGCCGGCGTCGATATCGTCACCGAGGGCGAGCAGGCCCGCCAGCATTTCGTCCACGGCTTTCTGGAGAAGGTCGAGGGCATCGATTTCGCCCACAAGGTCGAGATGGGCATCCGCAAAGACCGCTACAAGGCGATGGTGCCGCAGGTGACAGCACCGCTGACGCTCAAGGGGCGTGTCCATGCGGACGAGGCCCGCGTCGCGCGCACCCATACCACGCGCAAACTGAAATTCACCCTGCCTGGCCCGATGACCATCGCCGACACTGTCGCCGACCGGTATTACGGCGATAAGGTCAAGATGGCGTTCGCCTTTGCCGAACTGCTCAACAACGAGGCGAAGGCGCTGCAGGCGGATGGCGTCGACGTGATCCAGTTTGACGAGCCCGCCTTCAACGTCTTCATGGACGAGGTCTCCGACTGGGGCATCAAGGCATTGGAGCGGGCGGCCGAAGGGCTGACCTGCACCACCGCCGTTCACATCTGCTACGGCTATGGCATCAAGGCCAACACCGACTGGAAGCAGACGCTGGGCAGCGAGTGGCGGCAATACGAGGATATTTTCCCGGCGATCGCCAAAAGCCCGATCCAGCAGGTCGCGATCGAGTGCCGCAATTCGAAAGTGCCGCTGGATTTGCTCGCGCTGCTCCCCGGCAAGGTGGTGCAAGCCGGCGTGATCGACGTCGCCAGCGACACGGTGGAGACGGCCGAGGACGTCGTTCAGGTGATCGAGGCGGTGTCCAAATTCGTGCCGCTCAGCAACATCGTCGCGACCACCAATTGCGGCATGGCGCCGATGCGGAGAGATATCGCAGAGGCGAAGCTCGCGGCGCTCGGCGCGGGCGCGAAGCTGGCGAGGGAAAAGTTGGGCTAGGAGTTTTGATCCGCGTCGATCAACACAGGGCACACTGAGCCCTCTCCCCCCTTGCGGCAGGGCTGTCCGGGGAAGATCAGCCATAGCAGAACTCCATCTGGTTTGGGGAGGTTGGAGGTTTGCGAATGCTGGGATTGATGGGTGGGGGCTTGTCGATGGTGGCGATGGATCGACGGGNGAACAGGAACTGGCTGACGAGTTCGGCCAGCCTGAGCGGCAGCATGGTGATGCAGTTGGCGTGCGCGGCCATGCGCAGCAACAGGTAAGCGATCATCGCGGCGAGGACTTGCAGGCGGATCGCATTGTCGCTGGTGCCGAGGAACTTGCGGATGTCGAGGTGCTGCTT